>NZ_JACWFE010000009.1 GCF_019749375.1 Bacillus sp. S/N-304-OC-R1 | reverse complement strand
GTCGCCAGGCAAATGGAAAAACAGCTCATAAGAGCTGTTTTTTTATTGATTAAATGGTGTTCGAAGGAACAAGACTTAGTTAAGAAATAAAAATGCGAGGGTTTGAAGAAGCAAGGAGGTCAAGGAAGTAAGGAAGTGACGCCCGGAATGTGCGATGCATGAGGACGGAACGAGTGTAGCTGACGCAGAGATCCGCAGCTTATTCAAAGCCGAGCCCGAACACGGAAGTTAAGCTTCGGCGCAGATGGTTGTTAGGGGCTCTCCCCCTGTGGGAGTAGGACGTCGCTAGGCCAAAAAAGAACAGCTAATAAGGTAAATAGTTCCGTTTCAGTAGAGAAACATACCAAATAGAATGCAAAATAAGAGACCAAATCGCATATGATTTGGTCTCTTATTTTTGCCTCTTATATATCAACGATTTTGAGGTTTTACTACTTTAATCAGCAAGCAAAATCGTAACCTAAAAACATCTTGACAATTGTTTTTGTCAACGTACTAATTACTATTTTAATTCATATGCTATTTAATATGTTGATTTTTTTACTTAAGAGTAGGTAATTGATGTCTTTTTTGAGTAACCAAAGATAATTTAAAACATAAATGAGTTAACTGAATACACTTGACTAATCGTAAGAAATAAGCGGAAATTTTTCGGCTATACAGCAGGATAGAGCTCGGTTCGGGGGATATAAGCGGAAGTTTTCCGATTAAGCAAAGCAATCTTACTCATTTTCTCGTTTTTCGAATCAATAGTCGGAATCTTTCCGTCTATTAAGTTACTTTTAGTACTATTTTCTAACTTAAGGGAAATTTCTTCGCTTATTTATCAAACTCGCTTTATCGGCTAATGAACTTGTACAACTTCTAAATCAAAATAGATGGTTTTAAATGTTCTCCGGCTTCGCTCAAGAATTGTTTCAGATTTTAGGTTGTCATATCTCCCATTATGATATTATCAAAAAAAAGCTTTAAAAGATCACATTGAAAGCCATATATCTTTAGTGTAAGAGGGAAAGATAAGACGCCTTTCAGTTTTCGGAAAAGGCTCCCTTTTCTTGAATAACAAGTCTTTTAATAAATAATGCTATTTTAATTTATTTACTAAGATATCCTTATGAATATTTGATAAATTTAGCAATTCAAAACTACAGTTATTTATTAACTCGATAAGTTTGGTTGCTTAATCCCAAGCTAAATTGTAAAGAGACTCGTCAATAATTCCATTTATAAAAGCCCCTTCTAGTTCATCAGCATCTTTTTGAATTACCTCTCCAGAAGGTAACAAAACAATATCCAAAAATAAATCATCCATCCAAGGGATATTTCTATCTAATCCATTTTCCATGCAAATATCTATATACCATTGCACTATATTGCCTTTAACATCAAACATAGTTGTTACTGAATGTTTTTTCTCTAAGGGGAATTGTTGAAGCCACATATAGCCATCATCAACAATACATATTTCATTTTCTCCATAACTAACTGTTAATGGTTCAGTTACTTTAATAGTACGTAATAAAGTGATATACCCCTTAAATTCCTTTGTATCAAGAAATGATTGTGCGTATTTTCTTTTTAAAATTCGTTTCCATTCTGAACGATCTCCATACTTTCTCTTAAGCATCTCCATCCCCCCAAAATCAATTTTCCTAATTACGCCATATGTGGATCGCTTTAGACTTTTGAAAAAGGATTTTCACTTTTTTGTTCAGACCTATAATAGAGGCATCCCTTTGTTAAAGAAATGTGCCAGATTGTTGAAGATCGTTATTAGATTAAAGCCCCCTTTAGCAGCATTGGCAGCCCTTAACTTAACTCTTGCACCAGTTAGTTAAATATGGTTTTAGTATTGTCCGACTTTCACTGGTCCAGTTTCAGTTAACCATCTATCAATTGCTTTAACTGAGAAATAGAACTCATTTCCAATCTTTAAATATGGAATCTGGCTTTTTGTAACATCTTCACTAACAAACATTTTGATTTCCTCTTCTGTAATTCCAAGATAGTCTCCTAATTCGGATAAAGTTAATAATGGTTCCTCTCGTGTTGTTTCCTTATTACTTTTTTCATTAACCATTTGTTCTCTGCTATTATTTAATCCACTTGAAATTAACCAACTGCCAATTACAATAGCAATCGCTAATGAGAAAATTGATGTAGCAATTAAATTATTTTTCATTTCGCATCTCCCTTTTTAACTTACTAAACTAGCTGCTTCTTTACTTCAATAAGAAAGAGCCATTCTCCTTCTTGAAGAATAGCTCCCAATAGTATCATAAGGAATGTTATTGATTTATTCTAGATATCTAGGTTATTCAACAATCTGGCCCGTTTGTAGAACAAGAAAAAACAACATTTTCCATATATTAAATCTGCGGATCGCCCTTTTTTCCATTTTTTCATACTCTTCTTCTGCTTTATTGTTCAATATACTAATATACATTGAACAATAAATATTTTATTTATAATACACATCGCAAAATTTGTTATTCTTTTGTAAAATGATAATTCAATATTAGGAGTAAAATGGAGTATGGGAAGGGTATAAAAAAGGTAGAGGAACTTTTATAAGGAGAGGGTCGTTGTGCTCGAAAATAGTTTTATCATGGTCACCATTATTCTAGTAATAAATATTGTTTACGTGTCATTTTTTACGATTAGAATGATATTAACGTTAAAGGGACAACGATATTTAGCGGCCTTTATCAGTACAATAGAAGTGGTTATTTATGTGGTGGGACTTGGGCTGGTTCTGGATAATCTTAATCAGATCCAAAATTTGATTGCCTATGCAGTTGGGTATGGGATTGGGGTTATTGTTGGGATGAAAATTGAGGAGAAACTGGCTCTTGGTTATATAACGGTAAATGTCATTACGAAGGGATACGATGTGGACATGCCGAAAATGCTAAGGGAGAAGGGATATGGTGTAACTGATTGGGCTGCGAACGGATTGGAAGGAGACCGGATGGCACTGCAAATCCTGACTCCGAGGAAGTATGAGTTAAAGCTATATCAGACCATTAAAGAGCTTGATCCGAAAGCATTTATTATTGCGTATGAACCGAAAACTATACATGGCGGCTTCTGGGTAAAAACAGTAAAGAAAGGAAAGTTATCTTCATGAGTAAAGGAAAAAAGAAAATGATGTTTGAAGTACAGGAAAATGAAACAATTGGTGCTTGTTTAGATCGAATACAAAAAGCAGGTTATATGCCTGTCAGAAGGACGGAAAAGCCTGTTTTTGAGGAAAAAATAGTGGAGGGATCAACCATTTACGAGCCTATAGGACGGCAGATTGTGTTTGAAGCTAAGTTAATTGAAACTTAAAACACGAACATTAAATTAATATATTTTTTAATTGTTCGATTATTGGTTGACATGACTATCTATAGTTGTTAAGATGTGGATATAAGTTATAAATGAAGCGAATAATCCCCTCATATAATAATGGGAATATGGCCCATGAGTTTCTACCCAATGACCGTAAATGATTGGACTATGAGGGAAAGTAGATATGCCTGGCGCGTAATTCAGGAATTCATCCTGTTGTATTTAGGTGTGTTCCCGTATGCTTTTTTTGCCTGGACAAATTACTTTCTCTCATTGAGGAAGTATTTGTCTAGGCTTTTTATTTTGAAAAATACATAGATCCGGAGGAGAAAAGATGGCACAAGTTGCAGTGATCATGGGAAGCAAATCTGATTGGGAAACAATGAAGCATGCGTGTGAAATTCTTGAAGAGCTTGGAATCGACTACGAAAAGAAAGTTGTTTCCGCCCATCGAACTCCAGACCTAATGTTTGAATATGCAGAGATTGCAAGAGGAAAAGGCATTAAAGTGATCATTGCCGGGGCTGGAGGAGCAGCTCATCTGCCTGGAATGGTTGCTGCTAAGACGACCCTTCCGGTTATTGGTGTTCCTGTTCAGTCGAAAGCTCTTAATGGACTAGATTCTCTATTATCGATTGTTCAAATGCCTGGAGGAGTACCGGTGGCAACTGTTGCCATTGGCAAGGCTGGAGCAACGAATGCAGGCTTGCTGGCAGCTCAAATTCTAGGTGCATTTGATTCAAATTTAGCTGATAAATTGGAGCAAAAAAGAGAAAAAACTAAACAAGAAGTATTAGAAAGTAGTGATGAGCTTGTCTAATAAAGTGATTTTACCAGGACAAACCATTGGAATCATTGGCGGCGGGCAGTTAGGAAGAATGATGGCTATCGCGGCAAGAGCGAAGGGCTTCAGAATTGCTGTGCTTGATCCAACAGAGGATTCTCCTTGCGGGCAAGTCGCTGATCACGTTATACTCGGCGATTATGACAGCATTGATGCCATTAAAGAACTGGCAAAAGTAAGTGATGTCATTACGTATGAATTTGAAAATATTAATGCGAAAGCTTTAGATTGGCTATGTTCTAACACTTATGTCCCCCAAGGTTCTGCTTTACTTGAAATTACTCAGGATCGAACAAAGGAAAAAGCGGCTATCCAGAAGGCTGGTGCGGAAGTAGCTCCTTATGCAGTTATTGGGGATGTAAAAGACATTTATGAAAATATCGAAAAGCTTGGCATGCCTGCTGTATTAAAGACTGCTAGAGGCGGATACGATGGAAAAGGACAATATGTGATTAAGAATGAGAAGGATATTATAGAAGCAGCTAAGCTTCTTGAAAAAGGGATCTGTGTCCTAGAAAAGTGGATTCCTTTTGAAAAAGAGATCTCTGTTATTATTTTCAGAAGCGTGTCAGGGGAAGTGGCTGTTTTACCAGTTGGTGAAAATATTCATAAAGAAAATATTCTGCATCAAACAATCGTACCGGCTAGAGTATCAGAAGCAGCAAAGGAAAAAGTCATACAGGCAGCAAAACAGCTTGCAGAAGCATTCAAACTAGTGGGAACCTTGGCAGTAGAAATGTTTTTGACAGAAGATGAGCAAATTTATATTAATGAGCTTGCGCCAAGACCGCATAACTCTGGGCATTATTCTATTGAAGCTTGTGAAACCTCGCAGTTTGAGCAGCATATCCGTGCGATCTGTAATTGGCCGCTTGGTAGTACAGAGCTATTAAAACCGGCTGTAATGGTAAACATATTAGGAGAACATCAGGAGCCATTAATAAAGAATATTCCTTTACTAAAAGACTGGAAGATTCATTTGTACGGTAAAAAGGATGCCAAATATAAACGCAAAATGGGGCATGTAACCCTGTTATGCGAATCAGTTGAAGCAGCACTTGTAGAAGCTGAGGAGAGCGGCATTTGGTCCGATGTGACAGTAAAGATCGGAGGATAAAAGATGATTGAACGTTATACAAGACCTGAGATGGGTGCAATTTGGACAGAAGAAAACCGGTTTCAAGCATGGTTAGAGGTTGAAATTTTAGCTTGTGAAGCATGGGCAGAGCTTGGTGATATTCCAAAAGAGGATGTTCAGAAAATCCGAGAGAATGCTTCCTTTAACATTGATCGCATTAAAGAAATTGAAGAAGAAACGAGACATGATGTAGTTGCCTTTACTCGTGCCGTTTCTGAGACTCTTGGTGAGGAGAGAAAGTGGGTTCATTACGGACTAACGTCTACAGATGTTGTGGATACAGCCCTTTCCTACCAAATTAAACAAGCTAATCATATTCTTCTGAACGACCTTGAACGGTTTGTTGAAATTCTAAAAAACAAGGCTCAGGAGCATAAGTATACCGTTATGATGGGGCGTACGCATGGAGTTCATGCAGAACCAACTACATTTGGTCTAAAGCTTGCCCTTTGGTACGAGGAAATGAAGCGAAATGTTCACCGCTTTAAAGATGCAGCTGCCGGAATTGAATTCGGAAAAATCTCTGGTGCTGTTGGAACATATGCGAATATTGATCCGTTTGTTGAACAATATGTTTGTGAAAAGCTTGGCCTAAAGCCAGCTCCGATTTCTACACAGACATTGCAGCGTGATCGCCACGCGCACTATATGAGTACGATTGCCCTAATTGCCACTTCAATTGAAAAATTTGCAACAGAAATCCGCGGTCTGCAAAAGAGTGAAACACGCGAGGTTGAGGAATTTTTTGCAAAGGGGCAAAAAGGTTCATCTGCTATGCCGCATAAGCGCAACCCAATTGGTTCAGAGAATATGACAGGAATGGCAAGAGTCATTCGCGGCTATATGCTCACTGCTTATGAAAACGTAGCTCTATGGCATGAGCGTGATATCTCGCATTCTTCAGCTGAAAGAATCATTATTCCCGATGCAACGATTGCCTTGAACTATATGCTGAATCGCTTTGGAAATATCGTGAAGAATTTAACCGTCTTCCCTGAAAACATGAAGCGAAATATGGATCGTACATTAGGATTAATTTATTCACAGCGTGTTCTACTTGCTCTAATTGATAAGGGAATGCCACGTGAAGAAGCATATGACACAGTTCAGCCGCGTGCAATGGAAGCATGGGAAAAGCAGGTTCCATTCCGCAGTTTAATTGAACAGGACGAGACCATTATTGCTAAGCTTACATCGGCTGAAATCGAAGAATGCTTTGATTACCATTACCACATCAAGCATGTTGATACAATTTTTGAACGCTTAGGACTCTAAGAAATTGACTCTGTTAAAGCTCCTTGTTGAATGTGTTATTCGTTGATTGGAGCGGAAGGCGCGAGACTCCTCCAAAATGCATACGCATTTTGTCGTGCGGTGTTCATTCAAGGAAGTTTTTTCATTGTCCTGCGGGAAAAGCGAGTCTAAGGGAGACCCCGCAGGCGCGATAGCGACGAGGAGGCTCCCAGACCGCCCGCGGAAAGCGAGTGCCTGCAGCGGAAATCAACAGCAAGATAGCTAAAAAATTATATCTATATAAAATTCCCAATCTTCACACTTAGGAGGATCCAGCATGGAAAAGGGAACACTGTTATACGAAGGAAAAGCGAAAAAGGTTTATAAAACACATGATCAAAATGTTGTTTGGATTGAATATAAGGATTCGGCAACTGCTTTTAATGGGGAAAAGAAAGCGAGCATTTCAGGAAAAGGCCGCTTGAATAACGAGATTACGAGTTTGCTATTTTCGAAGCTTAAGGAGTTTGGGATAGAATCACATTTTATCAGACAAGTTTCAGAAACAGAGCAGCTGGTGAAAAAAGTAGAAATTATCCCGCTTGAAACAGTAGTTCGTAACATTTCCGCTGGGAGCTTCGCAAAGAAATTTGGAATGGAAGAAGGTAAGCCGCTCCCAAGAGCCATTGTGGAATTTTACTATAAAAATGATGACTTAGGAGATCCGCTCGTAACAGAAGAACATATTGAAATGCTTGGGTTAGCGAGTAAGGAAGAAGTAGAAATTTTAAAAGAAAAGGCACTAAAGGTCAACGAAGTTTTATCGGAATTTTTCAAAGAGTTAGGAATACGCCTCGTTGATTTTAAGCTTGAGTTTGGAAAAGAGTCAGGTGGTCATATTCTACTTGCAGATGAAATTTCACCAGACACATGCAGACTTTGGGACATCGAAACAAATGAAAAGCTAGATAAAGATGTATTCCGCAGAGATCTTGGAAGTTTAACAGATGCATATAAAAATATTTTAGCCAGACTGGGAGGCCAAACAGTATGTACAAAGTAAAAGTATTCGTCACATTAAGAGAAAGCGTATTAGATCCTCAAGGAACAGCAGTGAAAAACTCTCTACACACCATGAATTACAGCGAAGTTTCTGATGTTCGCATCGGAAAATACATGGAATTAGGCATTGGAAAATCAGACCGTCCAGTAGAGGAAATCGTGAAGGAAATGTGTGAACGTTTATTAGCTAACGTGGTGATTGAAGACTACCGTTTTGAAATTGAGGAGGCTGTTGCTCAGTGAGATTCGCGGTTATCGTTTTTCCAGGATCGAATTGTGACGTAGACATGTATCATGCTGTGAAGGATGAACTAGGTGCTGAAGTAGAATATGTTTGGCATGATGCAGAAAGCTTAGAAGGCTTTGACGGAATTCTGCTGCCTGGAGGATTTTCATACGGAGACTACCTTCGCTCTGGTGCCATCGCGCGTTTTAGCAATGTTATGAAGGAAGTTGTGAAGGCAGCTGAAGCTGGAAAACCAATTCTAGGCGTTTGTAATGGATTTCAAATTTTACTAGAAGCAGGGCTATTGCCAGGAGCCATGAGAAGAAACGAAAGCTTAAAATTCATTTGCCGTCCGGTTCAATTAAAAGTTGAAAATAACGAAACGATGTTTACTTCTGCCTATGAGAAAAATGAAGTGATTACGATCCCGATCGCACACGGTGAAGGAAACTACTATTGCGACGTGGAAACTCTAACAAAATTAAAAAACAATAATCAAATTGTATTCACATACAGCGGTACGAATCCGAATGGAAGTCTTGAAGATATCGCAGGCATTGTCAATGAAAAAGGAAATGTACTAGGGATGATGCCTCACCCTGAGAGAGCTGTTGATGAACTATTAGGCGGGGCAGATGGTCTGAAATTATTTCAATCAATCGTAAAACAATGGAGGGAAGCACATGTCGTTAAAGCTTGAGCCAAGTCCGGAACTATTAAAGGAACAAAAAGTATATAAGGAAATGGGTTTAACAGACGAAGAGTTTGCGATGGTTGAAAGTATTCTTGGACGTCTTCCTAATTACACAGAAATCGGTCTTTTCTCCGTAATGTGGTCTGAGCACTGCAGCTACAAAAATTCAAAGCCTGTGCTAAAAAAATTCCCGACTAAAGGGGAAAGAGTACTTCAAGGACCTGGAGAAGGAGCGGGAATTGTTGATATTGGCGATGAGCAAGCAGTTGTATTCAAAATCGAGAGCCATAATCATCCTTCTGCGATTGAGCCTTATCAAGGAGCTGCAACAGGTGTAGGCGGAATTATTCGTGATGTGTTCTCTATGGGTGCAAGACCTGTAGCGATGATGAATTCCCTTCGCTTTGGAGAATTAGATCATCCGCGTACGAAATACCTTTTTAAAGAAGTAGTAGCGGGAATCGCTGGCTATGGAAACTGTATCGGTATTCCAACGGTTGGCGGCGAAATTCAATTTGACCCAGCATACGAAGGAAATCCGCTTGTGAATGCGATGTGTATCGGCTTAATCGATCATCAGGATATTCAAAAAGGCCAAGCACATGGTGTTGGCAACACGGTTATGTATGTTGGAGCGAAAACGGGCCGTGACGGCATTCATGGAGCAACATTCGCTTCTGAAGAATTAACAGATCAATCGGAAGAAAATCGCCCAGCGGTTCAAGTTGGGGACCCGTTCATGGAGAAGCTTTTACTAGAAGCTTGTCTGGAACTTGTGAAATCAGATGCTTTAGTTGGAATTCAAGATATGGGAGCGGCTGGATTAACGAGCTCTTCAGCTGAAATGGCAAGTAAAGCTGGCTCTGGAATTGAAATGAATCTTGATCTTGTCCCACAACGTGAATCAGGGATGACTGCATACGAAATGATGCTATCTGAATCTCAAGAAAGAATGTTAATTGTTGTGAAAAAAGGCAGAGAACAAGAGATTGTCGATCTTTTCTCTAAATATGATCTAGAAGCAGTCGCGATCGGAAAAGTAACAGATGATAAAATGCTTCGTCTTCTTCATAACGGAGAGGTTGTGGCAAATGTTCCGGCTGATGCACTTGCTGAGGACGCACCGGTTTACCATAAACCATCACAGGAACCAGCTTACTATCGCGAGTTCCAAGCGATGGACAATGATATTCCAGCTGTCGAAGACTATAAAGAAACATTAGTTAAACTCCTACAGCAGCCTACGATTGCGAGCAAAGAGTGGGTTTATGACCAGTATGATTACATGGTTCGCACGAATACAGTTGTAGCACCTGGATCCGATGCAGCAGTCATTCGCATTCGCGGTACTGAAAAAGGCTTAGCGATTACAACAGACTGTAACTCTCGTTATATTTATCTTGATCCAGAAACAGGCGGAAAAATTTCAGTGGCTGAAGCGGCTAGAAATATCGTTTGTTCCGGTGGGGAGCCATTAGCGATTACAGATGGCTTGAACTTTGGAAGCCCAGAAAAGCCTGAAATCTTCTGGCAGATTGAAAAATCAGCGGATGGCATCAGTGCAGCATGTCTTGCATTAGATACTCCTGTTATTGGCGGAAATGTATCTTTATATAATGAAACGAACGGTGAAGCCATCTACCCGACTCCAATCATTGGAATGGTTGGACTTGTTTCAAGCTTAGATCATGTAACAACACAAGAATTCAAAGCAGCAGGTGACCTCATTTATCTTTTAGGAGAAACAAAGGATGAATTTGGCGGAAGCGAGCTGCAAAAGCTGACTTACGGCAAAATTTTCGGAAAAGCACCTGAAATTGACCTTGAAGTGGAAAATCGCTATCAGCAGCAAGTTTTACAAGCCATTCGTGCAGGGCTCGTTGCTTCTGCTCATGACCTTGCAGAAGGCGGCTTAGCGGTTGCTGTTGCAGAAAGCGCAATGGGATCAAAAGGCCTTGGGGCAACGATCCGAATCGATGGTAACAAAGTTTCAGCTCTATTTAGCGAATCTCAATCACGTTTCTTAATATCTGTCAAAAAAGAACATCAACAAGAATTTGAAAGTTTAGTAGATGCAAAGCTAATTGGAGAAGTGAGAGAACTACCAGTTCTTACGATCAACTCAGAGGATGGCCTTGTTTTAGCAGAGCAGGTGGAAACGCTAAAGCAGGCTTGGAAAGGAGCTATTCCATGCTTGCTGAAATAAAAGGGTTAAATGAGGAATGTGGCGTGTTCGGTGTATGGAATCATCCTGAAGCATCTCAAATTACTTATTACGGTCTTCATAGTCTGCAGCACCGTGGACAAGAAGGGACCGGAATGGTTGTAACTGATGGTCTGACGCTTAAAGGTAAAAAAGGCGAGGGGCTAGTGACAGAGGTTTTTTCAACAGATGCTATTAACGATTTAAAAGGGAAAGCAGCCATTGGACACGTAAGATACTCAACGGCAGGCGGAGGCGGCTATGACAATGTTCAGCCATTGCTATTCCATTTTCAGAGCGGCAGCATGGGACTTTGCCATAATGGCAACTTGATTAATGCGACTGGACTAAGACATCAGCTTGAAGGTCAGGGCAGTATTTTTCAAACAAGCTCTGATACTGAGGTGTTAGCTCATTTAATTAGACGCGGAGGTTTTACGGAGTTAAAGGATAGAGTTAAATATGCATTGTCGATGCTAAAAGGTGCTTATGCCTTTCTGATTATGACGGAGACAGAGTTAATGGTGGCGCTTGATCCAAACGGCATGAGACCTCTTTCTCTAGGGAAAATTGGTGATGCTTATGTGGTTGCTTCGGAAACATGTGCCTTTGATATTGTTGGAGCAACGTTTGTCCGTGATGTTCAGCCAGGGGAATTGCTGATTATTGATGATAACGGTGTTCGCTCCGAATTGTTTGCGCATGCTTCAAACATTGCGATGTGCACAATGGAATATATTTATTTCTCTCGTCCTGACAGCAATATTAACGGAATTAATGTTCATACTGCCCGTAAAAATTTAGGAAAACAGTTAGCAGTTGAATTTCCAGTTGATGCGGATGTTGTGACAGGTGTGCCTGATTCGGGAATCTCTGTTGCGATTGGCTATGCAGAAGCAACAGGAATTCCATATGAAATGGGCTTGATTAAAAACCGCTATGTTGGCCGGACATTCATTAAGCCTTCTCAGTCGTTAAGAGAGCAAGGGGTTAAAATGAAGCTCTCTCCGGTAAGAGGAGTCGTTGAAGGCAAAAAGGTTGTTATGGTAGATGATTCGATCGTGCGCGGGACAACGAGTAAACGAATTGTCTCTATGCTAAAAGAGGCTGGAGCAACAGAGGTTCATGTTCTCATCTGCTCGCCTCCAATCGAGCATCCATGCTTCTACGGAATTGATACTTCGACAAAAGAAGAATTAATTGCAGCAAATCATTCAGTTGAAGAAATTAGAGAAATGATTGGTGCAGACACTTTATCCTTCTTAAGTGTTGAAGGTATGGTGAAAGCGATTGGGAGAAAAGGAGATTCCTGCGGCCAATGCCTCGCTTGTTTTACAGGCAAGTATCCGACAGAAATCTATCCTTTGCAAACAGAACATTCTCCAGTGACAGTTTGATTTTTGACATGTAAAAAAAGCGGCATTGAAAAATGTCGCTTTTCTATTCAGTAGTATCAATCGTAGTTTATAGAGAAAGTAACTTTTTAATTTGAAAAATGTCTAGCTCCAGCGCCTACCCCCTCGAGGTCACAAGCCAATCCTCCTAAAAAGGTAAAGAACACCTTTCCAGGAGGCTCGTCTTGTGCTTGTCGGGGGTGACCAAGGCGCTTGCGCTTTTCTAATTAGGAGGATTAGGATGTCGAATGCTTATAAACAAGCCGGCGTGGATATTGAGGCTGGCTATGAGGCAGTTTCCCGAATGAAGAAGCATGTACAAAAGACTATTCGTAATGGTGTGCTTGGCGGACTAGGCGGCTTTGGCGGAATGTTTGATTTGTCTGTCTTGAATTTAAAGGAGCCTGTTTTGGTTTCTGGCACAGATGGGGTTGGAACGAAATTAATGCTTGCTTTCATGATGGATAAACATGATACGATCGGTATCGATGCGGTAGCTATGTGTGTGAATGATATCGTTGTCCAAGGAGCAGAGCCGATTTACTTTTTAGATTATATTGCTTGCGGTCATGCAGATCCAGCAAGAATAGAAGCAATTGTCAAAGGAATTGCAGCTGGCTGTGAGCAAGCTGGTTGTGCGCTTGTAGGCGGAGAAACAGCGGAAATGCCTGGCATGTACAGTCCTGAAGAGTACGATCTCGCTGGATTTGCAGTAGGAGCCTGTGAAAAGTCTAAATTAATTTCTGGTACTGATATTAAAGCCGGGGATGCTTTAATAGGGCTTGCATCGAGCGGGATTCACAGCAATGGCTATTCACTTGTGAGAAAGTTATTTTTCGAGAAAGCTCAGATGGCATTAACCCATTATGTAGAAGAGCTGGGCTGTACGCTAGGCGAGGAGCTCCTTCGCCCGACAAGAATTTATGTAAAGTCCATTTTATCGGCATTAGAAAATTTCGAGATTAAAGGACTTGCACATATAACAGGCGGCGGTTTTATCGAAAACATTCCGCGCATGCTGCCAGCTGGCTTGGGAGCTGAGCTTAAAGAAGAGAACTGGGAAGTTCCGGCTGTGTTTAAGCTTATGGAAACTATCGGTGATTTAGACAGAAAAGAGATGTACAATATTTTTAACATGGGGATAGGTATGGTTGTAGCTGTTGATGATGAAATAGCACAGGAAGTGATTGCCTATTTCAACTCTATCGGAGAAAAAGCATATCTTCTTGGAACGGTAACAAGTCATGAAGGCATTGAAATTCTGTAGTAAAAGTTACGGAGGAAAATCATGAAGAATATCGCAGTATTTGCTTCCGGGAGCGGGACAAATTTTCAAGCTATTGCCGATGCAGCGAAAAAAGGGAACCTCCATGCAAATATAAAGTTAGTAGTCTGTGACAAGCCTGATGCCTTTTGCGTTGAAAGAGCCGAAAGAGAAAACATTCCATGCTTTACTTTTTCGCCAAAGGAATTTGCAGGAAAAGAAGAGTACGAGAAAGAAATTTTACAAAAGTTACGAGAGCATCATGTCGAATTTATCGTTTTAGCAGGGTATATGAGACTAATTGGTTCTGTCCTTTTAAAAGAGTACGAGGGAAGAATTGTGAACATTCATCCTTCGCTGCTTCCAGCTTTTCCAGGTAAGGATGCTATTGGACAGGCAATTGAAGCGAAGGTAAAAGAGACGGGGGTAACCGTTCACTTCGTTGATGAAGGAATGGACACCGGCCCCGTTATTGAGCAGAAAAAAGTGAACATTTTCGTTGGCGAGACAAAAGAAAGCCTTCAGGAAAAAATCCACAAGGTTGAGCATGAGCTTTATCCGGCTGTACTTCACAAATTGTTTTCTAATTTTTAATTCATCATGAAAAAGGTCAGGAGGAAATCTGATGAAAAAAAGAGCGTTAATCAGTGTATCCGATAAAAATGGCGTTACGGAATTTGCCAAGAAGTTAAGTGAACTAGGCTTTGAAATCATTTCGACAGGCGGTACGAAAAAAACACTAGAGGAAAATGGTGTTCCTGTTATTGGAGTAAGTGATGTAACAGGCTTTCCAGAGATTTTAGAAGGGCGTGTTAAAACTTTAAATCCTATGATTCATGGAGGCTTGCTTGCCAAATTTTCAGAGCCTGGTCATAAAGAACAGTTGGAGAAGCATCAAATTCAGCCGATTCATGTTGTCTGCGTGAATTTATATCCTTTCCAGCAAGCGATAGCGAAGCCTGATGTAACAGTGGAGGATGCGATTGAAAATATCGACATCGGCGGTCCGGCAATGCTTCGTGCTTCTGCAAAAAACCATGAATACGTAACAGTTGTTGTCGACCCAATTGACTATGAAACAGTCTTGACTCAATTAAAAGAGAATGGCGAAGTAGAGAAGGAAACTCGCCGAAAACTTGCAGCGAAGGTATTCCGTCACACAGCTGCTTATGATGCGATGATTGCAGATTATATGACGAATCTTGCGAATGAAGAAGCTCCAGAAAAATTAACGGTGACATATGAATTAAAACAGTCATTACGATACGGAGAAAACCCTCATCAGAAAGCGGCTTTTTACAGGAAGCCTCTTGGCTCGGAGTTTTCCATTGCCAATGCTGAGCAATTACATGGAAAAGAATTATCTTATAACAATATTAACGATGCAGATGCTGCGCTTCAAATTGTTAAAGAGTTCAAAGAGCCGGCAGCAGTGGCTGTTAAGCATATGAATCCTTGCGGTGTGGGGAGCGGAGAAACGATTTATGATGCTTTTTCAAAAGCATTTGCAGCAGATCCAGTCTCCATTTTTGGCGGAATTATTGCTCTTAACCGTGAAGTAGATAAAGCGACAGCCGAGAAATTATATGAAATTTTCCTAGAAATCATTATTGCACCATCTTTCTCAAAAGAAGCAGAAGAAATTTTAACAGGGAAAAAGAATCTTCGTTTACTAACGATTCCTTTCTCGAACCATGATAAGCAAGAAGTAAAGCTCTCTTCTATTGAAGGCGGATTATTAGTTCAGGATAATGATCAATACACACTTGATCATGCTGAAATCTCTATCCCAACGAAGAGACAGCCAACTGAAGAGGAATGGAATGCATTAAAGCTTGGCTGGAAAGTAGTTAAGCAAGTGAAATCAAATGCCATTGTCGTCAATAATGCGGATATGACCCTTGGAATTGGTGCAGGGCAGATGAACCGTGTGGGTGCAGCGAAAATTGCGCTTGAACAAGCAGGAGAAAAAGCTGTTGGGTCAGTAATGGCATCAGATGCTTTCTTCCCAATGGATGATACGGTTGAAGCAGCGGCGAAAGCTGGGATTACAGCGATTATTCAGCCTGGAGGGTCTGTCCGTGATGCGGATTCTATTAAAAAAGCAGATGAATATGGAATTGCGATGGTATTCACGGGTGTTAGACACTTTAAGCATTAATAAATTTAATAGCTAAAAACCTAGTTGGGGGTTATTCATATGAAGGTACTAGTAATTGGGAAAGGCGGCCGTGAGCACGCTATTTGCAGAAAACTAGCTGAAAGTCCATCAGTGGACCAAGTATTTGTCGCACCAGGCAATGCGGGAATGGAAGATGTAGCTACACTTGTGGGAATCAGCGAAAGTGATCAGGAACAACTGATCCAATTTGCAAAAGAAAATGAAGTGGGCCTTACAGTGATTGGACCAGAAGTACCCCTGCTTGAAGGTTTATCAGATCGATTCCAAGCAGAGGGACTTCCAGTCTTTGGTCCAAAAAAGGAAGCGGCCATGATTGAAGGCAGCAAGTCATTTGCAAAAGATTTAATGAGAAAATACAACATTCCGACCGCTGATTATGCAGTATTTTCAACCTATGATGAAGCCAAAGCGTATTTAGAGGAAAAAGGCGCACCGATTGTGATTAAAGCGGATGGATTAGCTGCAGGTAAGGGCGTGACAGTCGCATTAACAATTGATGAGGCTAGAGAAAGCTTAGAGGAAATGCTACTAAATGAGAGATTTGGCGATGCATCATCAACAGTAGTGATGGAGGAATTTTTGACTGGAGAGGAAATTTCTCTAATGGCATTTGTTAATGGAGAAAATGTAATTCCGCTTGAGATAGCTCAGGATCATAAACGTGCCTTTGATGGAGATAAAGGTCCTAATACAGGTGGAATGGGCGCTTATTCTCCAGTTCCTCATATTAGTGAGGATACTGTAAAAATAGCGATTGAAACGATAGTAAAACCTACTGCAAAGGCTCTCGCACAGGAAGGCAAGCATTTTTGCGGAGTTTTATATGCGGGACTAATTATTACAGAAAATGGTCCAAAGGTTATTGAGTTTAATGCTCGTTTTGGAGATCCTGAAACACAAGTTGTCCTGCCGAGAATGACATCGGACTTAGCGGAAGTCATGCTCGCTGTTATCAATGGGGAAACCCCTAATATTGTTTGGGATAAGCAGGCGATGTTAGGAGTGGTCGCTGCTTCAAACGGTTATCCCGCAGAATATCAAAAAGGTGCTATCCTATCGGGATTAGAAGACATTAGTGGCAATGTTTTTGTTTTTCATGCAGGAACTGAAAAAAGCAGCTTAGGGGAATACATGACAAATGGCGGCCGTGTTTTCCTTGCTGCTGCAAAAGCAAACTCATTAAAAGAAGCCCAAGATCAAGTATATACAGAATTAGAAAAGGTAAACTGCGATGGCATCTTCTATCGTAAGGATATTGGACATAAAGCTATCGTGCACGTTTTCTCTTAGTTTTTCGCATAAACGCATACAGTAAAGCAATAATGCTGCCAACTAGGATAATTAAGACAAAGGACATATCTGTTAAATATTCCATAAACATTGATTGGCACTCCTTTTTTCATAAGCCCCCATATTGGGGGCTTTCTTGATTAATTTAAGTTGGATTATGTGGAACCATTTCACTATTTTCTTCGTTCTGGCCATTTATGCGTTCCTGTCCGCATTGATATAAGTCCGTTAAAGGACAGTATTTGACAATCCCTTCTGCCACTTTCATTGCACCCATTATGACAAGCAGTAAGTAAGACTCTCGCCAAGGACGCTTTACTAGCTTTGCTGATGCACATGATAATACAGTTAAACCGATGGTGATTCGGATTAATGCATTCAATATCCCGATATTTGGTTTGAAGCTCAAGCTATTCACCTTCTTAAAGTTTTTAAATTTCTTTAGTGCGTTAAATCACGACATATGTTAAGATTTAAAATGTAAGGGCTTTCTTTTTTTGCTATTTTTCCCTATTAAAAGTTAAAGTATATTTATACTTATAGAAATTCTATAAATAGAAGAAAAACCGGGGGAGGGATTAAAGTGCTGGAACAGCGATTTCGTTGGAAAAATAAGCACTTGCGAGACCATGTTTCCGTATTAGATGGAAAGATATCACCTACATTACTGCTAAAAAATGCACGATATTTAAATCAGGCATTTCGCAAATGGATAACAGCAAATATATGGATTTATAATGATCGCATCGTGTATGTAGGAGACAATCTACCAAACAACACGAATCAATGCGAAGTTATGGATTGTGATGGTTACTTACTTGTTCCAGGATATATCGAGCCCCATTCCCATCCGTTTCAATTATATAATCCCCATTCCTTTGCTAGCTATGCATCTCAATTTGGGACAACAACCTTAATTAATGACAATATGGTTCTAGCTCTGCAGCTGGATAAAAAGAAGGCGTTTTCCTTTATTGGGGAAATGAGAGAGCTGCCATCTTCTATGTATTGGTGGTGCAGATTTGATGCCCAAACGGAAATACAAAACGAGGGGGAAATCTTTTCACATAACAATATAAAATCATGGCTAGAGCATGATTCAGTTCTACAAGGCGGAGAATTAACAGGCTGGCCGAAATTATTAGATGGCGATGATTTAATTTTGCATTGGATCCAAGAAACGAAAAGACTTGGGAAGAAAATTGAAGGCCATTTCCCTGGCGCTTCAGAAAAGACATTAGCAAAGCTGATGCTGTTAGGAACTGATTGTGATCATGAAGCAATGACAGGGAAAGATGTCTACAATCGCCTAATGCAAGGATACACTGTATCCCTTAGATATTCATCAATTCGTCCTGATTTGCCTGTCTTATTAGATGAAATGCATGAATTAGGCATCGACCACTATGATAAAGTCGTGTTTACTACGGACGGGTCCTCTCCAGCTTTTTATGAGCAAGGGATTATTGATGGAATGATCCAAATTGCGATTGAAAAAGGGGTTCCTATAATGGATGCCTATAATATGGGGACGATAAACATAGCACGTCACTATAATATGGAACATTTGCATGGAAATATTGCGACAGGAAGAATTGCCAATATCAACTTCCTTACTGACGAGAGAAACCCAACTCCTGTTTCCGTATTGGCTAAAGGGAAATGGGTGAAAAAGGACGGGGAGCCACTAGATGTTTTCGGTTCGATCTCTTGGGAAGAAGAAGGATTTAAGCCGCTGCAAATCGATTGGGATCTAGATTCTGACGATTTACAATATTCCATGCCGTTCGGAATTAAAATGGAAAATACAGTCATTATGAAGCCGTATTCCATAGCCATTGATGTATCTGGTGATGAGTTATCCACTGATCATGATGAATGCTTTTTCATGCTAGTTGATCGGCATGGAAAGTGGAGAATCAATACACTGCTCAAAGGCTTTGCAACCAGCTTAGATGGGTTTGCCAGCTCTTTTTCTAATACAGGAGATTTTATTTTAATAGGAAAGAGCAAGCAGGATATGCTGAATGCGTTCAATCGAATGAAGGAAATTGGTGGAGGAATCACGGTTTCTGAAAAAGGACGAATTGTTCAGGAAATCCCACTTAGCATTATGGGACTTATGTCAAATGAGAAAGTTGAAAGCATTATTGAAAAAGAAAAAGAGCTGCGTTGTTATTTAAGGGAAAAAGGCTATAAACATGCGGATCCCATTTATTCACTTCTATTCTTCTCTTCCACTCACCTTCCTTACATCAGGGTGACACAGCAGGGAATGTATGATGTTATGAATAAAACAGTACTCTTTCCAACTATAATGCGTTAAAATATAAAAGTAAAATTGAGCATAGAAATGACATCTAGACTATTTTAGCAACTGCCTAAGTATTTGACGAAATCTGCGTTGGCAATTACAGTAGAAAATTCAACATTACACAGGGGTGTCTTCATGTCAAAAAAATGGATGGCTGCATTTGCGGCGTTAATGCTGCTTGTTTCAGGATGCAGTAAAAATGAAAAGTCAGTAGTTGATGAGGATGAAAATGAAGAAGCAATTGCTGATGAACAAGATGGAGCTTCCGAAGAAAAGGAACTGCCCTATGCATTTCCGCTAACCGGACTAGGTTCCGAGGAAGAGGCAAGTGGCCGTTCGGTAGCTGTGATGATTAATAACCATCCGCAGGCACGTCCGCAATCTGGTCTTAACAAGGCTGACATTGTTTATGAAGTGCTTGCAGAAGGAGATGTCACAAGGTTTCTTGCTATTTTCCAAAGTGAGCATCCTGAGAAAATAGGGCCGATCAGAAGCGCAAGAGATTATTACATGGAACTTGCTAAAGGCTATGATAGTCTTTATATCGCTCACGGATATAGCCCTGATGCGAAAGCAATGATTGATAGCGGCTATATGGATAATTTAAATGGGATGAACTATGATGGGACTCTTTTTTACCGTTCTAATGATAGAAAAGCTCCGCACAATTCCTATAGCTCCTTTGAAAATATTTTGAAGGGTGCCGAACAAAGGAATTATAAAATGGAAGAAGCTCCTCCTGCACTAACTTTCCTTACTAAAAAGGAAGTAGAAGCTTTACACGGAGAAGAAGCTAAAGCCGCAATGGTCTCGTATTATAACAGCAAGTTATTCAATGCAATCTATGAATATGATGAATCAATTGAAAAATATAAACGCTATTCCAATGGTGAATTAACTGTTGATCATGAAACAGGGGAGCCAGTGCTTCTTGATAATATTTTTATTGTAGAAACAGATCACCAAGTGATAGATTCTGCTGGGCGCAGAAAGATTAACTTTACCTCGGGAGGTAGGGCGTACCTTCTTCAAAAGGGGCAATGGCAGGCTGTTGACTGGAAAAATATTGATGGTAAAATTCTGCCGGTATTAAATGGAGAAAAGGTTGGACTTGTACCAGGGAAAACATGGATTAATGTCATTCCTACTAGTCCAGGATTAGAACAAACTGTCTCTTTTGATGTGAAGAAATAGAATCTATATTAAAAGGAGTTTGAGTATATGCAAATTGATAAATTAAGAGGAAAAGAGCTGGATCAGTTATTTAAATCCGTACTGTCTTTGAAGGATTTAGAGGAATGCTATCGTTTTTTCGATGATTTATGCACAGTGAACGAGATCCAATCATTAGCTCAACGACTCGAAGTAGCGCGTATGCTTCGCGAAGGAAAGACTTATCATAAGATTGAAACGGAAACAGGAGCAAGCACAGCAACAATTTCACGTGTAAAACGCTGCCTAAACTATGGCAATGATGCCTACGAAATGGCACTAGAACGGATTAAGGAAGACGAAACGATTAAATAAGAAATACTATGAAAAAGCCGTGGGTCTATGTTCCTGCGGTTTTTCTTATGACTTGAAAATATCGGCATATATGGATTTTGGTTGTTCTGCTCTATACTTTTTGATTCATGGCACAAATGCTATAATGTTGAAATGGAATGATAGAATGGGGGAAGTATGGATGTACGATGTTCGCGAGTGGCGACATGTGTTTAAGCTCGATCCAGATAAATATATTTCAGATGAAGATTTAGAGAAGATTTGTGAGTCAGGAACGGATGCACTCATTGTTGGCGGAACCGATGGAATTACTCTTGATAAGGTATTGGATTTGATGGCGCGGATCCGCCGCTATACTGTTCCGTGTGTGCTTGAAGTATCTTCTATTGAAGCCATAACACCGGGATTTGATTTATATTTTATTCCGACGGTATTAAATAGCAATGAAACAAAATGGATAACAGGTCTTCACCATGAAGCTGTAAAAGAATATGGAGACATTATGAATTGGGAGGAAATACTGGTTCAGGGCTATTGTATTCTTAATGAAGAGTGCAAAGCAGCTAAACTGACAAATGCCCAAACAGATTTATCCAATGACGATGTGAAGGCATATGCCATGATGGCAGAGAAAATGTTCCATCTCCCTATCTTTTACTTAGAATATAGCGGGAAATACGGCGACCCTGGATTATTGTCTGATGTACGGAAGACTCTTGAGAATACAACTTTATTTTACGGCGGGGGAATTGAAACCGTTCAACAGGCTAAAGAAATGGCTGCTCTTGCAAATGTCATTGTCGTGGGAAACATTATTTATTCTGACATTAATACAGCTTTAGATACTGTAAAGGCTGTTCGTTAAGGTTGTATTAAAGAGAAAAACGAATTAATATATAAATAAGAACATATGTTTTTATGGTGGTGAAGAAAAGGAAATGAATTTTTTAACAAATAAACTTTTAAATGGGCTTAATCCAGAGCAGCAAAGAGCGGTAAAAGCTACTGACGGTCCACTATTAATTATGGCTGGTGCGGGCAGTGGAAAGACGAGAGTGCTGACACACCGAATTGCTTATTTAATGGTTGAAAAAGGAGTTAACCCATATAATATTTTAGCAATTACTTTTACAAATAAAGCTGCACGCGAAATGCGTGAGAGAATCCAGAGGATGATGGGCGGAGCGGCAGATGAGATCTGGATATCAACCTTCCATTCTATGTGTGTGCGGATATTAAGAAGGGATATTGACAGACTCGGCTTTAATCGGAATTTTACGATTCTTGATACTACAGATCAGCAGTCTGTTGTTAAGGCTATATTAAAGGATAAAAATTTAGATCCAAAGAAATTTGATCCTAGAGCGATACTTGGGACGATTAGTTCCGCGAAAAATGAGCTGACAACACCTGAAGAATTTTCAAAAACGACGGGGGATTATTATCAGCAAGTTGTAAGTGATGTATATACGGAATATCAGAAGAGACTTCGAAGAAATCAAGCGTTGGATTTTGATGATTTAATTATGACGACAATCCAGCTATTTCAGCGTGTCCCAGAAGTGCTTGAGTATTATCAGCGAAAGTTTCAGTACATCCACGTTGACGAGTATCAGGATACGAACCGTGCACAATATATGCTTGTAAAGCTTTTGGCAGCAAGGTTTAGAAACCTTTGTGTAGTAGGGGATTCAGACCAATCCATTTATCGTTGGCGCGGGGCCGATATCGCAAATATTCTTTCCTTTGAGAAAGATTATTCTAATGCAAATGCGATTTTTCTAGAACAAAATTATCGTTCTACAAAAAGAATTCTTCATGCTGCAAATGAAGTCATCTCAAGAAATATGAATCGAAAGCCGAAAAATCTTTGGACGGAAAATGATGAAGGAAACAAGATTTTCTATTATCGGGCGGATAGTGAGCAAGGAGAGGCGCAATTCGTTGTCGGAAAAATAAAAGAGCTAACGAAAGATGGGAAACGTAATTTATCAGATATAGCTATTTTATACCGTACAAATGCCCAATCCCGAGTGATGGAGGAAGTGCTGCTCAAATCAAATATTGAGTACTCCATCGTTGGCGGAATTAAGTTCTATGACCGTAAAGAGATTAAAGACATACTTGCTTATTTAAGATTGATTGCCAACCCGGATGATGATATTAGCTTGCAAAGAATCATTAATGTCCCAAAACGCGGCATCGGCTCGGGAACGATTGATAAGATTGCTAACTTTGCATCGCTTCATGATATGACAATGTTCGATGCGCTTCAATCCGTTGAATTAATCGGATTAAGTCCAAAAATCACAAAGGCAGCTGCTGAGTTTAGGGATCTAATCAATAATTATACTGCGATGCAGGAATATTTATCGGTAACGGAATTAGTAGAAGAGGTACTAGATAAAACCGGATACCGAGAGATGCTAATGGCTGAAAAATCGATTGAAGCTCAGAGCCGTCTTGAAAACTTAGATGAATTTTTATCCGTAACGAAGAGCTTTGAAGAAGCTAGCGAAGATAAAAGCTTAGTAGCATTTTTGACGGATTTGGCGTTAGTAGCAGATATCGATAAATTAGATGATGATGGAGAAAAGGCGGATGCAGTTGTCCTAATGACACTCCATTCTGCTAAAGGACTTGAGTTCCCAACTGTTTTCTTAATTGGCTTAGAGGAAGGTGTTTTCCCGCATAGCCGTTCTTTAATGGAAGAGGCAGAAATGGAAGAAGAACGAAGACTAGCTTATGTAGGTATTACAAGAGCGGAGGAAGAGCTCTTCTTAACAAACGCTCAAATGAGAACATTGTTTGGACGAACAAGTATGAACCCGCCTTCTCGCTTTATTAAGGAAATTCCTGATGATTTGCTTGAAGGACAGCCTGCAAAAAGATCCTCTTCACCTTTTGAAAACACTGCTTTTGGCTCTTCAGCGGCGAGACCAACTCCAAGAAAGCCAGTTATTCGCCCTGCCATGAATGCAACAGGCGGCGATGAGCTTGGCTGGAAAGTCGGCGACAAAGCTGTCCATGGCAAATGGGGAACGGGTACCGTTGTGAGCGTAAAGGGTGAAGGTGAAGGAGTAGAACTTGATATTGCCTTCCTTAAACCAGTTGGCATAAAACGATTACTTGCTAAGTTTGCTCCAATAACGAAGGGGTAAAATTGACGTGTGCGGAATCGCAGTAGTTTTTAAGGAAAGGGTTGACTAAATGGACCTTCAAATCGCAGAAAAGAGAGTGAATGAATTAACAAATCTCTTGAATCAATATAATTATGAATACTATGTTTTGGATCAGCCCTCTGTTTCTGATGCAGAGTACGATAAGCTTTTGCGGGAATTGATTGCTCTGGAAGAAAAGTTTCCAGAATTGAAAACGTCCGATTCTCCAACACAGCGAGTTGGCGGAGAAGTGCTGGACATGTTTGAGAAGGTACAGCACCAATCGCAAATGCTCAGTCTTAGCAATGCTTTTAATGAACAGGATTTATTGGACTTTGATCGTCGTATCCGCCAAATTGTGGGGGATGAATTTACTTATGTTTGCGAATTGAAAATCGATGGACTCGCTGTATCACTCAGATATGAAGATGGATTATTTGTCCTTGGTGCGACGAGGGGTGACGGCTCCACAGGAGAAAACATTACCGCCAATCTTCGCACGATTCGTTCCATTCCTTTGCGATTAAATAAGGGAGTCTCGCTGGAGGCACGCGGAGAAGCGTTTATGCCGAAGCGTTCATTCGAGGCTTTGAATAAACAAAGAATGGAAAAGGGCGAAGAGCTCTTCGCAAATCCTAGAAATGCGGCAGCAGGCTCCCTGCGCCAGCTGGACCCGCGTATTGCAGCATCAAGAAACCTGGATGTCTTTCTGTACAGTGTAACAGATACGGGTGAAGAAAATATTGAATCTCATAGTGAAGCTCTGGACTTTTTAGATACACTTGGCTTTAAAACAAATAAAGAACGGCAAAAGTGTGCAGGTATCCATGAAGTCATTCAATATATCGAAAAGTGGACAAAAGAACGTCCTGAACTAGCGTATGATATTGATGGAATTGTGATCAAGGTTGACTCTCTTGATCAGCAGGAGCAGCTTGGGACAACAGCAAAAAGTCCGCGTTGGGCGATTGCTTATAAATTTCCTGCTGAAGAGGTTATTACAACCTTAACGGGCATTGAATTAAGCGTAGGAAGAACAGGCGTTGTTACACCAACTGCGATTCTTGAACCTGTTCGTGTAGCTGGAACAACTGTACAGCGTGCTTCTCTGCATAATGAGGACTTAATTCGTGAAAAGGATATTCGAATCGGAGATCAAGTCGTTGTAAAAAAAGCTGGAGACATTATTCCGGAGGTTGTCAATGTTCTAACAGATCGAAGAACAGGTGAGGAAGAGGAATTCCACATGCCGACTCACTGTCCTGAATGTGAAAGTGATCTAATCCGACTTGATGGGGAAGTAGCACTTCGCTGTATTAATCCTAAATGTCCTGCTCAAATCCGTGAGGGCCTTATTCACTTTGTGTCGCGAAATGCGATGAATATTGATGGCTTAGGCGAAAAGGTGATAGGACAGTTATTTTCTGAAAATCTAATTGCAGATGTTGCGGACTTATACAAACTGTCATACGAACAGCTTATTGGGCTTGAGCGAATGGGAGAAAAATCAGTCAATAATTTGCTGGATGCAATTGAAGCTTCTAAGAAAAATTCTTTGGAAAAATTATTATTTGGGTTAGGAATTCGTCACGTTGGAGAAAAAGCAGCCAAGACCATTGCACAGGTGTTTGAAACAATGGAGAACCTGGAAAAAGCGACCCATGAAGATTTAATTGCAATTAATGAAATTGGCGAGAAAATGGCTGATTCTATTGTTACTTTTTTTGAACAGGATGAAGTGAAAGAGCTGCTGCAGGAATTAAGAGATGCAGGAGTTAACATGCAATATACAGGACCAAAGCTCGTATCTGTCCAAGATTCAGAGTCCATTTTTGCAGGGAAAACGATCGTTTTAACAGGAAAGCTTGAAATGCTGTCAAGAAATGATGCAAAAGAAAAGATCGAAGCCCTAGGCGGCAAAGTATCAGGAAGTGTCAGCAAGAAAACAGATATCGTTATTGCCGGAGAAGATGCCGGTTCAAAGCTAACGAAAGCTCAAGAATTAGGCATCGAAATTTGGGATGAAGAGAGACTTGTTGAGGAATTACAGAACTGAATTGCGCTTGCGCTTTTCTAATTTAAGGTTATGAAAAGAGAGTGGGTAAACCATGAAAAAAATATTATTGCTTGCTCTTTCTCTCAGTCTTCTTTTAGCCGGGTGTGCACCGAAGTTTAATGAACAGGATGAAGTCGTTCATGAAAAAGAGGATGCTAAAGAGAAAGCAATTATTCCAAACTATAAAATTTCAGATAAATACTACCGTACGATTTTGCCATTTAAACCAAGTGAATCAAGGGGATTAGTTGTTGCAAATCTTAATTCTAAATATGATATTACTGAATTTGAGACAGGTCTTATGAGAGTGGCACAAAATACGTTTGACCCAGATAAGTATCTCTTTCAGGAAGGGCAATACTTGAAAAGAAAAACTGTCAAACTATGGCTAAATCGAAAATATACAGCTGAACAATTGAAAGAAAACAAGCTAACAGAAGAGGAAAACATTGGTCTGAATCCGCTAGATAATGGGAATGAAGAAACTCCTCAATATTTAGCACATATTTTAGAGCATAATTTCCTTATCAAGAATGATGAAGGCAAGGTAAAGCTTGCGGGAGTTGTCATAGGTCTAGCTTTAAATTCTGTTTATTACTATCAGAAAATCCAGTACGGCCCTACTTATGAAACGAAAATTCCCCATGATGAACTGGAACGTGAAGGAAAGAAGCTAGCTCAAGAAGTGTTAAGCCGGTTACGAAATATGGATGAACTGAAAGATGTGCCCATTACAATTGCGTTATTTGAACAGCAGAGCAAAAAATCTGTTGTCCCTGGTAATTTCTTTGCCTATGCTAATGCCTCAAAAGGAAGCAACAACCTAGGCGGATGGGAAAAAATTGATGAGAAGTATGTACAATTTCCATCAACAGATGCATCTGATAATCATCGTGATGATTTAACTGCTTTCTTAAATTTTAAACAAGACGTCGAATCCTATTTCCCGAATTTTAACGGGGTCATCGGACAGGCTTTTTATGTACGAGGGCAATTACAGGATCTATCCATAAACATACCTATCCAGTTTTATGGAAAAGCAGAAGGAGTGGGCTTTACACAATATGTAACAGGTCTTGTGATGAAGCATTTTCCAGATTATATCTCTGTGGAAGTGAATGTTTCTTCAGTATATGGACCTGAAGCTCTTATCGTCCGGAAGGCGGGCTCCAGTGAGCCGTTTGTGCATATTTATCAATAATAATTGAGATGAACTGGAAGACTTAGAATTGCGTATTCGTATAAAATATTAAAGGATGAGGAATCGTCTATTATTTATTATAGGCTCTTCTCGTTCCGAACGATGCAGCCCTTGTTGTTTGAAGAGTAAAATCAAAACATGGTAAAATGGGAAATGGATGAAAATATTATGTGAAAATAACAGTGAAACTACTCAATCTTTAATTGTTCACTGTTATTTTATAAGATTTTTTGGAGGCGAATAGAATGGTACAACCTTACAGACATGAACCATTTACAGACTTTAAAGTGAAGGAAAACCACCAAGCATATTTAGATGGTTTAAAAACCGTTGAAGGCTACTTAGGTCAAGATTATGATTTAGTTATTGGCGGAGAACGAATTTCGACTGATGATAAAATTGTTTCATACAATCCTGCCAAAAAAGATGAAATAATTGGACGTGTGTCAAAGGCAAGCCGCGATTTAGCCGAAAAAGCAATGCAGGCCGCTGTCGAAGCTTTCAAAACTTGGAGAAAAGTAAAACCAGAGACACGTGCAGATGTATTATTTAAAGCAGCAACAATCATCCGCCGCCGTAAACATGAATTCTCTGCTCTATTAACGAAAGAAGCTGGAAAGCCGTGGAATGAAGCAGATGCTGATACAGCTGAAGCAATCGACTTTTTAGAATATTATGGCCGTCAAATGCTGCGCATCAAAGATGGTGTACCGGTAAATAGCCGTCCGAATGAATATAACCGTTACGATTATATTCCTTTAGGAGTAGGAATTATCATTTCTCCTTGGAACTTCCCATTAGCTATTATGGCTGGTACAACCGTTGCGGCTATTGTAACAGGGAATACTGTGTTATTAAAGCCAGCATCTACTACGCCAATTGTAGCTGCAAAATTTGTTGAAGTAATGGAAGAGGCTGGACTTCCAGCAGGTGTGCTTAACTTCGTACCAGGAAGCGGTGCAGAAGTCGGCGATTATTTAGTTGATCATAAAGATACACGTTTTATCAGCTTCACAGGTTCACGTGAAGTAGGACTTCGCATTTTTGAACGCTCTTCAAAAATTAATGAAGGCCAAATCTGGATGAAGCGCCTAATTGCTGAAATGGGCGGAAAAGACACGATTGTCGTGGATAAAGAGGCTGATCTTGAATTAGCTGCAACATCCATTGTTTACTCAGCATTCGGTTTCTCAGGTCAAAAATGTTCTGCATGTTCTCGTGCTGTTATTGTGGAAGATGTATATGATCAAGTGTTAAATCGTGCTGTTGAATTAACAAATCAATTAACACAAGGCGATCCTACAGATCCGAACAATTACATGGCAACTGTTATCGACCAAAATGCTTATAATAAAATCATGGAATACGTTGAAATTGGAAAACAAGAAGGCAGATTAATGACAGGCGGCGAAGGAGACGATTCAAAAGGCTACTTCATTAAGCCAACAATCTTTGCTGATCTTGATCCAAAAGCACGTATTATGCAGGAGGAAATCTTTGGACCTGTAGTTGGATTCACAAAGGCAAAAGACTTCGACCATGCCCTAGAAATTGCAAACAATACAGAGTACGGCTTAACAGGTGCTGTTATTACCAACAACCGAATGAATCTTGAAAAAGCGCGTGAAGATTTCCATGTTGGTAACCTATACTTCAACCGCGGCTGTACTGGTGCGATTGTTGGTTACCAGCCATTCGGCGGATTCAACATGTCAGGAACAGACTCGAAAGCGGGCGGACCTGATTACTTGCTTCTTCACATGCAAGCTAAGACAACATCTGAAATGTTTTAATTTATAGAAAGTGGTCCTCGTTGGGGGATCACTTTTTTTGTTGCATGTCAGTACGCTGAGGAAAAACGTTATCATTGAAGTTTAATGTGATGGTTGTACTGTATGGTGAGGAGAAACGCTGACATTGAATGGTTTAATGTAATGGTTTTACTGTATAGTGAGGAGAAACGCTGACATTGAATGGTTTAATGTGATGGTTTTACTATATGGTGAGGAGAAACGCTGACAATGAAGGGTTTAATGTAATGGTTTTTCTGTGTGATGAAGAGAAGCGCTGATGTTGAATGATTCTATGTAATAGTTTCTGCACAATAAAGAGAAGGCTAGTAAAAAAAAGAGTGCTGATTTTACAGCACTCAAACTAGAAATATAAAATTACAATCAATTAGGTTGGTTCCAGATTAACTATACTGCGGACGCAATTTAGTCCGTTTATTGACATGCTGTTCAGCACTTAGAGCTGCGATGGCTCCGTCTGCTGCTGAAATAACTGCTTGTTTAATCGGTGTACGCCTTGCATCTCCTCCGGCAAAAACTCCTTCTACATTCGTACGAAGATGATCGTCTACAAGCACATATCCTTCTGCGTCTCTAATTACTGCATTTTGCAGGAAGTCAGTTCCAGGTTTCATACCCCCAAGATATAAGAAAACGCCATCTACTTCCCAAGTTTCTTCTTCTTTTTTATCATTTAGAATGACAATTTTTTCAACACTGTCTGAGCCGATAATTTCTCTTAGACGATGGCGCTTATAAATTTCAACGTTTGAATTTTTTTCTAATGCTGTCAGATCCACTTCGCCTTTTAACTGTTCTGTTGGGATCAGCAGTTTTACTGTTTTACAATACTTTGCAAGTGTCTCAGCTTCATGAATGGCTTCTTCATTGTCTCCGACAACGGCCACGACTTGATCCTGATAGAAAGCGGCATCACAAGTAGAGCAATAGCTAACACCCCGTCCTGTAAATTCTTCTTCCCCATTAATCTTGTTAGATGGTGCCTTAGCGCCTACTGCAATAAAAACACTTTTCGCCTTTATTGTGCCTTCCGCTACCTCTATCTTTTTCATTTCATCAGAAAAATCAACAGATAGAACGGTTGAACGAACAAACTCTGCACCGAAATCTTTAGCCTGTCCCTGCATTCTCTCAAGGAGCTCAAGTCCTGTTAATTCCTCTCTTACTCCTGGGTAGTTTGCAATTTTATGAGTAATGGCAAGAGTTCCAGCTTTAGGTGCCTTGTCGATCACTAATGTTTTCAATTTTCCGCGTGCTGCATAAACCGCTGCTGAGGCACCAGCTGGTCCGCCGCCAATTGTCACAAAATCATAAACTTCATCAAGTACCTTTTCATTTACCGAATGAAAAACAGATTCTGCATCTGTATTAGTTTCCATTGGAACAGTAGTACTTGACTCTTCTCCGATGTTTAGAAGCTTTTTAAACTTTTTCTCTTGAAAGCCTAATACTAATTTGCCATCTATAAGTGTTGCTGGTGTTCCAAAAATTTTACGCTCCTTTAGCTGATCAAAATATTCTTTATGTATAGATGCATTGCGTTCTTCATATTTAAACCCATTTTCGTCTAGATAGGATTTTACCTTTTCGCAGTATGGGCAGCCAGTACTGCTATATACAATAATTTCTGGTTTAGACATTTTTGGAAATCCCCCTACAATTTTAACTTAATCTTACTATTATAATAATATTAATATTATATGAAAGTCAAACTTTTTTAATAATTATTATAAATAAGCTAGTGTACTTCTTTTTAACCAATTTTCTAAAAATTTTAAAAATGGGGTTTCTTTTTAAAAGATGCTGTTATATAATACAAATTGAGTAAAGGGTATTGTGGTATAACAACAAGAGGCGGATCAAATTTAAAATTAAAGGAGGAGTAAAAATGACTGAGGCAAGAGTAAAGCAATTACAGGAAAACTGGGCGATGGATGAGCGGTGGAAAGGCATTGAAAGAACGTATACGGCAGAAGAAGTTATTAGGTTAAGAGGCTCCATCGATATTGAGTATACGCTGGCACGAAGGGGAGCAGAAAAGCTTTGGAAGCTAGTTAATGAAGAGGATTTTGTGAATGCATTAGGAGCTTTGACTGGAAATCAGGCTGTACAGCAAGTAAAAGCAGGTCTTAAGGCCATTTATTTAAGTGGTTGGCAAGTAGCAGCAGATGCTAACCTATCAGGCAATATGTACCCTGATCAAAGCTTGTACCCAGCGAATAGTGTACCTAATGTAGTCAAGCGGATTAATCAAGCGCTTCAGCGTGCTGACCAAATACATCATTTAGAAGGAGATTCCTCGATAGATTGGTTTGCTCCCATTGTGGCTGATGCAGAGGCAGGATTTGGCGGTCAGCTGAATGTGTTTGAATTAATGAAAGGAATGATTGAAGCAGGTGCAGCAGGTGTCCATTTTGAGGATCAATTATCCTCTGAGAAAAAATGCGGACATCTTGGTGGTAAGGTGTTACTGCCAACGCAAACAGCAGTTAAAAATCTAATTGCAGCAAGATTAGCAGCAGATGTTATGGGGGTGCCAACTCTAGTTGTTGCAAGAACAGACGCAAACGCTGCTGACTTAATTACGAGTGATGTAGATCCTTATGATGCGCCTTTTATTACAGGAGATCGTACGCCAGAAGGATTCTTTAGAACTAAAGCAGGTCTAGACCAGGCGATTGCTAGGGGCTTAGCCTATGCACCATATGCAGATTTGGTTTGGTGTGAAACAGCAGAGCCTGACTTAGAAGAGGCTAGACGCTTTGCGAAGGCCATTCATGAGAAATTCCCTGGCAAACTACTAGCTTATAACTGTTCGCCTTCTTTCAACTGGAAGAGCAAGCTCGATGACGAAACCATTGCCAAGTTCCAAATTGAGCTTGGGAAAATGGGCTACAAGTTCCAGTTTGTAACGCTAGCAGGCTTTCATTCTCTAAATCACAGCATGTTTGAGTTAGCTCGCGGCTACAGGGATCGCGGCATGGCAGCTTACTCGCAATTGCAGCAGGCTGAATTTGCAAGTGAGGAGTATGGCTATACAGCAACTAGACACCAAAGGGAGGTGGGGACAGGATATTTCGATCAAGTATCCATGACAATTACAGGTGGTACCTCTTCCACGACTGCATTAAAGGGATCAACGGAAGAGGCGCAATTTACATCAGTACAGCAGTAAGCATTATGCAGTAGATTTTTTTCTAAGCAGTTTTTTTACTAAGTATGATTTTTAATCCGTCATTCTATCGTGATTTTTGACCATTTTTTCTCCCATTTTGTCCTCTCTTCATTTGAAGGGAGGATTTTTTCTGAGTAAAAAAAATTGTCATATTGCTATGATTTGTTTTAAACGACAGCAAAAATGAAAATATTTATTTTACTAGGCTTAGATAGCGGGCAGTTTTTTTGCATAGAGATTAATAATTACAAAAAGTAAAAAGAAAAAATTTGGAGGGAAAAATATGAACTACTCATCAAAACTTGTAAAAGTAAATAAAGATCCAGGACATGGCTCACACATCTCCCCTGTGTATATGACTTCAACGTTTGTATTTGATAATGCTGAGATTGGAGCTAAACGCTTTGCAGGAGAAGATCCAGGATTTATGTATTCACGGTTAGGAAATCCCAATGTACGGGAGCTGGAAGAAAAGGTTACTTCATTAGAATTTGGAGAGGATTGTTTAGCGTTTTCATCGGGAATGGCTGCAATAACAGGCTGCCTTTTAGGAATTTTACAGGCAGGAGATCATGTTGTTGCACACACAGCATTATATGGAGCGACGCATGCATTTTTATCTGATACAGTCAAGAAATTTGGAATTGATGTTACCTTTGTACCGTTTAAGCAAGGAGAAGATCTTGAACCACACATAACGGATAAGACGAAAGTGGTGTACTTTGAAACCCCTTCTAATCCTACCCTTACATTAGTAGATATGGAGAGCGTAGCGGCAGTTGCCAAGAAAAAGGATGTCTTAACGGTTGTTGATAATACGTTTTTATCGCCATATTTGCAAAATCCCATTTTGTGTGGAATTGATATTGTTGTTCATAGTGCAACAAAATATCTGTCTGGTCATGGCTATCTAATTGGCGGACTCGTGATTTCCAGCAAGAAAATCATTGGGCTTATGAGAAAAGAGGTGCAGAAGACAATGGGAGCAACCTTGGCCCCAATGGACGCATGGCTACTTTCTCAAGGGATACGGACATTACATATTCGCATGGATCGCTCACAGGAAAATGCACAAATTTTAGCACAACGTTTAGAAAAACATAAGGCGATCGAAAAAGTGTATTTTCCAGGTCTAGAAAGTTTTGAGGATAAGGATATCGTGAAAAAACAAATGAATGGCCCTGGAGCGATGATTTCTTTTGTCGTGAAGGGTGGATATGAAGCAGGTGTCAAAATGATGAATTCAGTGAAGCTATGTACGTTAGCAGTTTCTTTAGGAGACGTAGGTACACTTATTCAACATCCAGCTTCTATGACTCATGCAATAATGCCAAAAGAAGAAAGAGAAAAATCCGGTTTACAAGATGGCCTTGTTCGTTTTTCAGTTGGAATTGAAGATGTAGAAGATATATGGACGGATCTTGAAAAGGCATTAGAAAATTAAAACGGACGTTTATGAAAAAAACAAAGGTGATAATAAGCATCGGGATAGTAAAAAAATAAAAAATATAATTTTTTTAATAGTCTAATTATTATTAATGGAGTATAATGAAAAACAAACTGATAATTCTTATTGAATTAGTCGGAAAAGATTTTTGTAATTTTTTCCAAAAACCAAAGGAGGAAAATCAATGAAAAAGAGTTTAACACTAATTGTTTTCGCACTGCTTGCTTCACTTGTTTTAGCAGCATGCGGAAAAACACAAAATCAGGAGACCGCACAGTCGGATCAAAAGGCTGCTGAGACTAAAAATCTGCTAGAGCAAGTAAAAGCAGATGGCGTTATTAAAATTGGTACAGAAGGAACGTATGCACCGTTTAGCTACCACGATGCTTCAGGGAAATTGACTGGATTTGATATTGAAATCGCTGAGGAAGTTGCAAAAAGGCTTGGAGTGAAAGCTGAATTTATTGAAACGCCATGGGATGGGATATTTGCAGGGCTTGATTCAAAGCGATTCGATATGATTGCTAACGAAGTGGGTATTCGTCCTGACCGTCAGGAAAAGTACGATTTTTCCGAGTCGTATATTGTGTCAAAGCCTTACTTAATTGTGCATGCTGATAATGACACAATGAAAACATTTGAAGATTTGAAAGGAAAAAAATCTGCTCAATCATTAACTAGTAATTATAGAGATATTGCCGAATCACATGGTGCAGAAATCGTAGGAGTAGAGGGGTTTAATCAGGCGATTGATTTATTAGTATCAAAACGTGTAGATGCGGTCGTAAACGATGGTTTATCTTTTCTAGATTTTAAAAAGCAAAAGCCGGATGCACCCGTGAAAATGGCAGCAGAGCTTGACGAACCATCAAAAATGGGAATTATGTTTAGAAAAGGCAACACAGAGCTTGTTGAGGCAGTAAATAAAGCACTAGCCGACATGAAGCAAGATGGAACATACTTAAGCATTTCAGAAAAATACTTTCAAAAAGATGTTTCTAAATAAGGAGAATCCTAATGTTTGCTGATGAAAGAACGCAACGGATCATTGATATTGTTATAAGCTCCTTTTTACCGATGTTAAAGGCAGGGATTGCTTTTACTGTTCCTTTGACCTTGATCTCTTTCTTTCTGGGACTCATACTTGCTTTGTTTACTGCAATGGGCAGAATCTCAGGAATTAAAATTCTTGATGCAATTGCAAGGTTTTATGTTTGGGTGATTAGGGGGACTCCATTGCTTGTACAGCTATTTATTATTTTCTATGGGTTGCCAAGCATTGGGATTACAATCGGTCCGCTGCCATCAGCAATTATCGGCTTTACGATAAGTGTGGGGGCTTATAATTCTGAAGTTATTCGGGCAGCGATTCTTTCGATTCCAAAAGGGCAATGGGAGGCAGCATATTCCATCGGGATGAGCTATCGCCAAGCATTAAGAAGGGTGATCCTTCCGCAAGCAACAAGGGTATCTATTCCGCCATTATCAAATAGTTTTATCAGTTTGGTAAAGGATACCTCATTGGCTGCGACTATTACTGTTACAGAAATGTTTAGAGTAGCCCAGCAAATTACGGCAACAACATACGAGCCATTGGTACTCTATTGTTTGGCAGCATTTATTTATTTAATGTTCAGTACAGTTCTTTCTAACATTCAAGGACGTATGGAAAAACGGCTTGATCATTATGTAACGGGCTAAGGGGGATACACATGTGATTGAGATAAGGAATCTCCATAAACAGTTCGGAAATACCGAGGTTTTAAAAGGAATTGATTTGAAAGTCGAGGAAGGGAACACCGTTTGTATAATTGGGCCTTCAGGATCAGGGAAAACAACTTTGCTGCGCTGCCTAAATTTACTTGAAGTCCCTACAAAAGGGGGAATCCAGTTAGGGGACTTTTCCTTAGAGTTTCAAGATAAAAAATCAATTCCAAAAGATACGGTCATTAAGTTCCGGCAGCAGACAGGAATGGTATTTCAAGGATACAATTTATTTCCGCATATGACTGCAGTGGAAAATGTGATGGAAGGTCTTGTCATCATTCGTAAGCTAGCAAAGGAGCTTGCTCGTGATAAAGCCCTTCACTTACTAGAAAAAGTAGGCTTAAAGGAACGTGCAAACCACTACCCTTTTCAGCTATCCGGAGGACAGCAGCAGCGTGTAGGAATCGCACGAGCAATGGCGATGGAACCTAAAGTCCTGCTTTTTGATGAACCTACTTCTGCGTTAGATCCCGAGCTAGTAGGAGAGGTATTGAAAGTAATGAAAGAATTGGCTAAAGAGGGTAGGACTATGGTTGTAGTCACTCATGAAATGAACTTTGCACGTGAGGCTGCAGATAAGATCGTATTTATTGATAATGGGATAATTATGGAAGAAGGGACACCACAGCAAATTTTTGAGAATACGATAAATGAACGGACACTGCAATTTTTGAATAAAATTTGTTCATAAGAAGGGGCTATTGGTTATGAGAATCAAAACCCGGTTAATTCATGGGGGAATTGACGGAGATCCGCATACAGGTGCCGTATCCGTACCGATTTTTCAAGTAAGCACATATAGTATGGAAGCAATTGATAAGCACAAAGGATATGAATACTCTCGTACTGGGAATCCGACCCGCCATGCTTTGGAAGTGTATATGGCTGAATTAGAGGGTGGAGCTCGCGGATGTGCCTTTGCATCTGGAATGGCCGCGACATCTACTGTTCTTTCATTATTTAATAATGGCGACCACATAATAGTGGGAGATGAGGTATATGGGGGTACATACCGCGTAGTAAGCAGTGTGTTTTCTCGTTTAGGTTTAGAAGCTACTTTTGTGGATACTACGAATCTAGAAAATATAGAGAAAGCGATACAAACGAATACACGTGCTATTTTTCTAGAAACACCAACGAATCCATTGTTAAAAATCAGTGATATCGCTGCTATTGCTGAGATGGCAAAGGCTAATGGGTTACGGTTAATTGTTGATAATACCTTTATGACACCGTATTGGCAGAATCCGCTTGAACTAGGTGCAGATATTGTCCTTCACAGCGCGACAAAATATTTAGGCGGCCATAGTGATGTATTAGCGGGAATAGCTGTTGCCAAAGACCAGCAGCTTGGAGAGGAAATTCACTACGTGCAAAATGCCATAGGTTCGGTATTAGGTCCTCAGGATTCCTGGCTTTTATTACGTGGGGCAAAGACTCTTGGCATTCGGATGGAAGAGCATGAAACGAATGCACGGACGATTGCTCAATGGCTGTCGGGAAAAAGCGGAATCTCTCGTGTAATTTATCCAGGTTTAGAAAATCATCCACAATTCGAGTTAGCTAAAAAGCAATCGCGAGGCTTTGGCGGAATGATTTCATTTGACGTCGGAAATGCTGAAAAGGCAGATGAAGTATTATCGAAATTAAAATACTATAAGATAGCTGTGTCATTAGGAGCAGTGGAAAGCTTAATCAGTGTTCCTGCAAGGACAACACATGCATCAATCCCGGCTGAGCGCCGCCAAGAATTGGGTATCACCGATGGATTGATTCGAATTTCTGTAGGAATTGAAGATGTCGAAGATTTAATTGAGGACTTAGAGCAAGCCTTATCTTAGTTTGTGAGATAAAAACGGAAAACTGCAGGTTCCATGAATATGGTTCCAGCAGTTTTTTTATGACGAAAATTTAATGGAGGCACCTCTTTTAACAAACATACATACATAATAATAGCCCTTCTTATGAAAAATATGGCATTGTAATAGAAAGTACGGATTAACGAGCAGGAGGTAGAATCATGTCTAAAAATATTGATGATTATATTATGCAGGGAATTCACGGTCAGAAGCAGACAAAGCCGGATGAAAGACGGAGGTTTCTTGGAACTTTGCGGGAAAGAATTGTGATTGCCCTTACACAATCACAAATCAGAGAGAAAGGCATCTACCCTCAGGTTGAAGAGGCACTGAAAAATAATAATAAGGCCCATCTCTACTTAAATGGAAATATGAATTACGAAGAGCTCTCTAAATACACGAAAATCGCTGCTAAATATCAAGTCGAATATACAATGGTAACCAATAAAGACTACAATTCAGAAATTGGCTTAGCGCTTGCCTATGATTATGCAATTGATAAGGAAGAGATTTATGTGAAAAAGAAAGCACCAAAGATCATAGAGCCAAAAAAGAAAAAAGGATTTTTCTCGCTATTTTCGAAACGATAAAGGGGCCAGGAAAAAGGCTCCTATTTTAATGCTAAAGCCCCTGATAAAAGTTTAATAAATATGTTAAATTTTATGAAAAAGTGAAGCGTGGTGATAGAAATCGTTAATCCAGTTGACTTAAGGCCAAAGAAAAGATCGGCGATGCGCATTCAAGCAGGTAAGTATTACTACACAGTAAGGCGCTATTTTGAATGGGTAACGGATGGGAAGAAATATGCGAAAAAGAAAAGTGAAGAGCTTTTTCCATACTCCGTATTTAAGCATCAAACGATTTTAATGAGGAAATTAAAAGATGTTGACATGTCATTACAGTACAATAAAACGATTAATCTAAAACAAGCGATTCCCAGATTAAACAAAATCGTCATCGGACCAGGGGAAACATTTTCATATTGGAAACTGCTGGGGAAGACTACATACAAAAAGGGATATGTGGATGGAATGGTCCTTCATTATGGAAACTTTACAAAAGGGGTCGGAGGGGGATTATGCCAATTATCCAATTTGATCTATTGGATTACGTTACATAGCCCGTTAACGGTTACAGAAAGACATCGGCACAGTTATGATGTGTTTCCCGATTCTAACCGTACCCAGCCTTTTGGAAGCGGAGCCACTTGCGCGTATAATTATCTTGATCTCCAAATAAAAAATGAAACGAATCAGCCCTTTCAGCTTCATCTTTACCTGACTGATACTCATTTGGCGGGGGAATGGCGTGCCAAGGAGCCGGCTCTTTATCGATACGAGGTTTATGAAAAAAATCATGCGATTACCCCAGCCTATTGGGGAGGCTACCTCCGCCATAATGAAATTTATAGGCGTGTTTATAATCGGCAAAACCAGCTAGTAAGCGATGATTATGTTACTGAAAATCATGCGATTATGATGTATGAGCCGTTGCTTGAAATGAATGAACAAATGTAAAAATGGAATGGCGGAACTAGTATGATTACTGGTTTCTTTTTTTTGCACTGCGTATTGTCGAATCTCATGGTAAAATGGCAGAGAAGTTAGATATCATAAGGTTTAATATTGCTTTAACGTGTGAAAGTTTGATATTATCAATATTATTGTGTCTATCGAATTATACACTTGGAGGTGTCGAATATTGTCTAGAATTTCTACTGAACAAGTTAAACACGTAGCCCATTTGGCAAGACTGGCTATTACGGAAAGTGATGCAGAAATGTTTACGAAACAGCTGGATGCGATGATTTCTTTTGCGGAGCAGCTAAATGAATTAGATACGGAGCATGTTGAGCCTACATCCCATGTACTTGATATGAAAAATGTGATGAGAGAGGATATTCCTCAGAAAGGGTTACCGCAATCCGAGGTTCTAAAGAATGTACCAGAACACCAAGACGGACAAGTAAAAGTTCCAGCTACATTTGAGTAAGGGGGGAAACATAGATGAGTTTATTCCATCATAAAGTGTCTGAGCTTCATGAGCTCTTACAAAAGAAAGAAATTTCCGTTACAGACCTCGTGGATGAATCCTACAAGCGTATTGGCGAGGTTGAAGATAAGGTACAAGCCTTTCTAACATTAGATGAAGAAAATGCACGTGTACAAGCTAAGAAGCAAGATGCAAAATTAGGAACGGATGAATCAAAAGGGCTTCTATTTGGAATGCCAATCGGGGTTAAGGATAATATTGTGACAAAAGGTTTGCGTACAACGTGTGCGAGTAAGATATTAGAAAACTTCGATCCTATTTATGATGCTACTGTTGTAAATAAATTACATAATGCGGAAACGATTACAATTGGTAAATTAAATATGGACGAATTCGCCATGGGCTCATCCAATGAAAATTCCGCTTATCAAAAAACACGCAACCCTTGGAATTTAGAAACAGTACCAGGCGGATCTTCTGGCGGTTCTGCAGCCTCTGTTGCTTCTGGGGAAGTATTATTTTCATTAGGATCTGATACTGGCGGCTCCATTAGACAGCCAGCTTCTTTCTGTGGAGTTGTTGGGTTAAAACCAACATATGGCCGTGTATCACGTTTTGGATTGGTGGCATTTGCGTCATCCTTAGATCAAATTGGGCCAATTACGCGCACAGTTGAAGATAATGCCTATTTACTGCAAGCTATTTCTGGTTTAGATCCAATGGACTCTACTTCAGCGAACATCGAGGTTCCAAACTTTGTACAATCGCTAACAGGCGATATTAAAGGTTTAAAAATTGCAGTGCCTAAAGAATATTTAGGAGAAGGAGTAAGTGAGGCATCTCGTCAGTCTGTCTTAGATGCTCTAAAGGTCCTTGAGAAATTAGGAGCTACTTGGGAGGAAGTTTCCCTGCCGCATTCTAAGTATGCGTTAGCGACTTATTACTTATTATCATCGTCTGAAGCTTCAGCCAACCTTGCAAGATTTGACGGCGTACGCTACGGATACAGAACTGATAATGCTGAAAACCTAATCGATTTATACAAAAAGACTCGTGCAGAAGGTTTTGGCGATGAAGTAAAACGCCGTATTATGCTTGGAACCTTTGCATTAAGCTCAGGTTATTATGATGCTTATTATAAAAAGGCACAAAAGGTACGTACTTTAATCAAAAATGACTTCCATGAAGTATTTAATAAATATGATGTCATTGTTGGACCGACAACACCAACACCTGCTTTCAAAATTGGCGAAAACATTGATGATCCGCTAACAATGTATGCGAATGATATTTTAACCATTCCGGTGAACCTTGCAGGAGTGCCAGGAATCTCTGTTCCATGTGGCTTTGACAATGGTCTGCCGTTAGGATTGCAAATTATCGGCAAGCATTTTGACGAAAGCACTGTTTATCGTGTGGCACATGCCTTTGAACAGGCAACAGAACATCACAAACAAAAACCGGTACTGTAAGGGGGGAGAAAAAATGGAATTTGAAACGGTAATAGGACTTGAAGTACACGTTGAATTAAAAACAGATTCAAAAATTTTCTCGGCGAGCCCGAACCATTTTGGTGCAGAGCCGAATACAAATACAACAGTTATTGACCTTGGTTATCCAGGCGTTCTTCCGGTCCTAAATAAAAAGGTCGTTGAATACGGTATGAAGGCGTCAATGGCGTTAAACTGTGAAATCGCGCCAGTGACAAAATTTGACCGTAAAAATTATTTTTATCCGGACAATCCAAAGGCTTACCAAATTTCTCAATTTGACAAGCCGATTGGGGAGCACGGCTGGATTGAAATCGAAGTGGACGGCTATAAGAAAAAAATCGGTATCACTCGTATCCATTTAGAAGAGGATGCTGGAAAGCTGACACATGGTGCTGGCTATTCTTTAGTGGATTATAATCGCCAAGGAACGCCATTAATTGAAATCGTATCAGAGCCAGATATTCGTACGCCAAATGAGGCATATGCTTATCTTGAAAAACTAAAATCCATCATTCAATATACAGGTGTTTCTGATTGTAAAATGGAAGAAGGATCACTGCGCTGTGATGCTAATATATCTATTCGCCCAGTTGGCCAAGAGGAATTCGGTACGAAAACAGAATTGAAGAACTTAAACTCCTTCAACTTTGTTCGTAAAGGATTAGAATATGAAGAAAAGCGTCAAAGAGAGATTGTTCTTTCTGGTGGTGAAATTCGTCAAGAAACGCTTCGCTATGATGAGGCTACAAATACAACGATCCTTATGCGTGTAAAGGAAGGATCAGAGGATTACCGCTACTTCCCTGAGCCGGATTTATTAGATGTTCATATTGATGAAGATTGGAAGGCGCGCATCCGTGCGGAAATTCCTGAGCTTCCAGATGAGCGCAAGAAACGTTATGTGGAAGAGCTAGGTTTACCAGTTTATGATGCAGCTGTTTTAACGGTTGTAAAAGAAACGGCAGATTTCTTTGAGGCAACAGTAAATGCAGGTGCAGAACCAAAGCAAGCTTCCAACTGGATTATGGGTGATGTTTCCGCGTATTTAAAGGAAGAAAAGAAAGAGCTCGCTGAAACGGCTTTGACACCTGAAGGTCTTGCTGGCATGATCAAGCTGATTGAAAACGGTACGATCTCTTCAAAAATTGCCAAGACTGTTTTCAAGGAATTAATTGAAAACGGCGGCGATGCAGAGCAAATCGTGAAAGCGAAAGGTTTAGTTCAAATTTCTGATGAAGGAGCACTTCTAAAAATTATCACTGAAGTTTTGGATAATAATCCGAAAATCATTGATGATTATAAAAACGGTAAAGAGAAAGCAGTTGGCTTCTTTGTTGGACAAATCATGAAGGCAACAAAAGGACAAGCAAATCCTCCGTTAGTAAACAAATTATTATTAGAGGAATTGAAGAAAAGATAAGAAAAAAGCTGATGACTAACCTCATCAGCTTTTTTCTATTCGACAATATTTCCTAAGAAATAATAAAATACTGCCTAATAAGAGGAATTGTGACATGCATTTTCTGATATTGAACGAATATAACTCTCTAATAGGTTATAATTACCAAGTAATCTTCTAAAATGAATAAACATTTAAAGGTGATAGATTTGAGTATTTTATTAATCAAGGATTTAGAAAAGCATGTTGAGCATACATTAGTATTTCCGGCTTTCAGCTTGGAAGTTTCGAAGAGTGAGGTTGCCGCGATCCATTCAAATACGAATGTACGGAGTGTTTTATTACAATTACTTATAGGAGAAATGCCAATAACAGATGGTGTAATCGTCATTAATGGGCAAAAGGAAAAACAAAATAGAAAGAAATATTTAAGAGAGACCGGCTTTTTCAGCTTAGAGGATGCCTTATATGAGAGATTAAGTGTAAAGGATAATTTATCATTTTATAAAAAGTTATTTGACTCAGAACTTTCACTTACTGAAGTCCTTCAAATGGTTGGGCTTGAGACAAAAGAAAATGTTCGATTTGGCAAATTAACGTATTCAGAAAAGCGAAGAGCCCATTTTGGGCGATTACTCTATCAAAATCCATCTCTATATGTTTTTGAAGAGCCTGATCAGAACATTGATTTAGAAACGAAACGTGTATTTTTAAAGATAGTGGAACAATTAAAGAAGCAAGGGAAGGCGGTCTTAATTCTAACAAGTAATATGGAAACCGCACTTTCTGTGACGAATCGGGTTTATCGTTTAGATGAGAGAGGTCTGCTTACTCTTGACGTGATATCAGAGGATGAGCATGCCAAAGAGGCGATTTTGACAGAGGACGCAAAGCAGACGGACGAGGAAATTATAATCCAGCCTGTCCGCTTTGAGAAAATCCCTACAAAGGTAAATGACAAAATCGTTTTATTCGATCCGCCCGAAATTGATTATATTGAGAGCAGTGATGGGCAGTCGAACATTTTCATTAAAGGGGAAATGTATCCAAGTGTGTTCACAATGTCAGAACTAGAGCAACGGCTGCATCCATATGGATTTTTCAGATGTCATCGCTCCTACATAGTGAATCTTCAGAAGGTTCGTGAAGTCGTGACTTGGACTAGGAACAGCTTTACTTTAGTGTTGGGCGATGTGAAAAAATCATCTATTCCATTATCGAAAACAAAAATGGCTGAACTAAAGGGAATGTTAGGGCTAAAATAAGCTCCATTCCACATGAAAAATACTCCATTCACCTTCATAATCACTCTTTTCATCGGAAATATAATGTGAAGGATTAAGTTGTTTAATACGATTGAGTCAGGTCAAGTAAACCTTCACAGGAGGATGGAAATGGAGAATATTATTGAAGTATCAAATTTAGCAAAAATGTTTTCAAATCAAATTGCGTTAGAAAGTGTTTCCTTCCAAGTAAAAAAGGGTGAAACTTTCGGTTTCTTAGGCCCTAGTGGATCCGGAAAAACGACCACCATTAAAATATTAACTGCTCAGATGGCTCAGACAGATGGAGAAGCTTTAGTTTTTGGTGTACCAGCTTCGAAATTAAAGGCTGCTAGCTACCGCAAAAAAATTGGTGTGCTGACAGATAATAGCGGGCTTTATGTTCGCCTAACGATATATGATAATTTAAAGCTCTATTGCGATTTGTACGATGTGCCTTATTCCCGCATCGACGAAGTGTTAGAAATGGTTAATCTAAAAGAAGTAAGTAAGAAGGCAGTGTCGAAGCTTTCAAAAGGGATGCTGCAGCGAGTGACGTTAGCAAGAGCATTTTTGCATAAGCCTGAACTATTGTTCCTGGATGAACCAACGTCTGCACTTGATCCTGTTAATACGAAGCATATTTATAAAGGCATGGAAAATCTAAAGGAGCAAGGGACGACAATCTTTTTAACCACTCATGATATGGAGGAAGCGGAAACTCTTTGTGACCGTGTGGCATTTTTAAATGATGGAAAAATTCGATTACTTGATTCACCTAAGGCATTGCGCCAAAAATTCGCTGATCCAACCTTAACCGTAGAGTTAAGTGATGGCTCGAAAAAGATTATTGATCGAGGACCTAACGGAGCGCAAGAGATGTATGCCTATATGACAGAAAATAAAGTTGTATCGATTTATTCAAATGAGCCTACACTTGGTGATATTTTTGTAGAGGTAACAGGGAGGAAATTATCATGATTTTTTCTATGAAACGTACAATCGCTATTTTACAAAAGGATTATAAAGATTTATCGAAAAATATGTTTGTGGCATCCTCTGTATTCATGCCACTCGTTTTGGCTGCTGTATATGGGAGAGCTGGAGTAAAAGAAATAAGTGGGCATTATATGATTATAAATTTGACCTTATGTTTAGTAGCGGCATATGTACAATGTTCTCTTATCGCTGAAGAGAAAGAAAAAAATACATTGCGTGGCCTTATGTTATCACCTGTAAACACGATGGAAATATTAGCTGGAAAAAGTCTTCTTAGTTTTATCGGGACAATTATTGTCATTATTGCAGGGGCATTTTTAACAGAATACAAGCCTGCTAATCTATTCACCGTTTCTATTGCCATCGCTTTATCGACTGTATTTTATATTGGACTTGGAACGGTGCTTGGTTTAGTAACAAAATCTGTGATGGAGGCATCTGTCGTTATATTGCCGTTCATGGGAATATTCACCTTTGGCTCCGCTTTGGGGGTATTTGCTGATAAATATCCCATTTTAAAGGCTGCTGAGTTCTTGCCAAATACACAATTAATTGAATTAGCCGCACAAGATGAATTAGGTGCTAGCTTCATAGATATTGGGCTTAATCTTGCTGTTATTCTTGCATGGGTTGTTGCTATTTATATAGTAGCTGTGATTATTTATAGAAAGAGAATGATGGATTAAAGCTGATGGGATCACCATCAGCTTTTCGACTTTTGTGGTAATTTTATTACAGGATTCTACTAAATTTCCTAGGAAATGACTTCCAAATAGTGCGTGAAATGACGAACGGTTGTCTGTGTGAGCTATATATTTCATTAGGGAAAAGAGATATGACATAATTAGGGGGAATATTCAAACATGTAGGAGGGCTATTATGGAATTAAATCAATGGTTTGAAAAAGGATTATCAGTGCAACAATACATTGAAAATATGAAAGTTAATGAAGTGGAAATGAAGCAAATTTTCCAAAGCTTTTCTCTTTCGGCAGAAGAAAAAGAAAGAATCGCTCATCTTAAAGAAGAAGGTTTTAAAGTAATTGTTCTATCAGAAGACTGGTGTGGAGATGCGCTGCTTAATAATCCGATTTTACTTAAAATCGCTGAAGAAATAAATATGGAAGTCCGTTTCATTTTAAGAGATCAGAACCTTGAATTGATGGATCAATATTTGACAAATGGAACTTCACGAGCGATTCCCATTTTTATTTTTATCAATCAAGCTGGAGAAGAGTTGGCTGTTTGGGGGCCTCGTGCACAGCAAATACAAGAAATGGTGAATCATGAAAGAAGTCAGCTTCCTTCTCAAGAAGATCCGGAATTCAAGGATAAGCAAATGGCTATGTATAAGAAATTTAAAGCGTCTTATCTAGAAGATTCAACACTGTGGCATATTGTAGCTGATAACATTATCGATACGATTAGCAAGATTAAGTAAATCTAAAGGATGTGCGTGCTGTGGAATGGAAGCAAAATGAGATAACGGAAAAACTGGGCATTTCCTATCCGATCTTTCAAGCACCGATGGCAGGCGGGATAACAACATCAAAGTTAGTAAGTGAAACATCAAACTTCGGAGGGCTTGGAAATATAGGTGCTGGTTACATGTCTCCTGAGGAAATGGAACAGTCCATTCAAGAAATCCGACTGTTAACAAGCAAACCGTTTGGGATTAATTTGTTTGTGCCAAATCAAAATATTGAATATTCAGAGGAAGAATATGCTGAAGCGCAGAATGCTTTATTAACATTTAAAAATGAATTAGGGATTAATGACAGTAATCAGGGGGTTAAACAAGATTATACAGCCCTTTATGAAAAGCAAGTCGAGGTTGTTCTGAAGCTAAAGGTTCCGGTATGCAGTTTTACATTCGGCATTCCTAGCGATGAAGTTATAAAGGAATTGAAGAATCAAGGCATAGTCATTATAGGGACAGCTACCAATGTAAAAGAGGCGATAGAGTTAGAAAAATCTGGTGTTGATATGATCGTAGCACAAGGGAGCGAGGCAGGAGGTCATCGTGGAACCTTTCATGAGGAAGGTGCTGGATTAATTGGGTTAATGGCTCTCATCCCTCAAGTAGCGGATGCTGTTAAAGTTCCTGTTATTGCTGCAGGGGGAATAATGGATGCTAGAGGAATAGCCGCTGCCTTTCTTCTTGGAGCTAAAGGTGTACAGTTAGGCACAGCCTTTCTAACTTGTAAGGAAAGTGGGACTCACCATGTTTACAAGAATGCCATATTGAATAGCACAGAAGAGCAGACAACACTTACTAAAGCTTTTTCAGGTAAATTGGCCAGGGGAATAAAAAACCGTTTTATTGGGGATATGAATAATAGCGAAAAACAAGTTCTTCCATTCCCGGTTCAAAATGATTTAACAGGATTGATTCGAAAGCAGGCTGCTCAATTAAATAATCCGGACTATATGTCACTGTGGGCAGGGCAAGGGGTTCGACTTGCGAAGGAGACCACTGTGAGGGAATTGATGGAGCGATTAATTAAAGATTATGGAAAACTTTGATAGAGCACTTTGACAGGATAAAGGATCGAGTTTATCGGACAGGAAACGGGGAAACTCAGGAGAGATTGTCCAATATCCGGGTTTATCGGCCAAGGTAGATCGAAATCAAGGGGAGTTTGTCCGATATTTGGGTTTATTGGACAGATATAGAGGAAAATCTAGAGAAGCTGTCCGATATCCGGGTTTATTGGACAGGTATAGAGGAAATCTAGAGAAGCTGTCCGGTATCTGGATTTATTGGACAAGTATAGAGGGAAATCTAGAGAAGTTGTCCGATATCTGGATTTATTGGACAGGTATAGAGGGAAATCTAGAGAAGTTGTCCGATATCTGGCTTTATCGAACAGGAACAGAGGAAACTCAAAGAAAGTTGTCCAATATCTGGCTTTATCGGACAGGAACAGAGGAAACTCAAGGAAAGCTGTCCGTTAAACTGAGTTTAAATCTAACAAAAGGGCCTCCAGAAAGTTAGCCGAAACTTACTTTCTGGAAAGCCCTTTTTTTCGTACTTTTACTTTTCAGTTAAAGCTTTTGTTAATCCAGGAACGATTTGCTTCTTGCGGGAAACAACGCCTTTTAAGAGAGCACGGTTGTTTTCAAGTTTAACATTGTATGCTTCCTCAACGGCTGCTGTTTCATTTCCAACCGCGATCGCTACAGAATCATTGTTTAAAATATCAGTTAGAACAAATAGGAACAAATCTAGTTCTTTATTTTTTACTACTTCAGAAAGTTTTGCTTCAAGCTCGTCCTGACGGCTTAAAACATCATTTAAATCTACTGCATTGACTTGAGCAATTTCAGTTTTGTAGTTGCCCATTTGGAATTCCTTAGCATCAAGAGAAATTAGCTCGTCAATTGTTTTATCGCTAAGGTCAGCGCCTGCTTTAAGCATTGCTAATCCATATTCCTCTGGATTAACGCCTGCAATTTCAGCAAGTTCGCGTGCTGCTGCTACATCTTCCTCTGTGCAAGTAGGAGATTTGAACAGTAAAGAGTCAGAGATAATAGCTGAAAGCATTAAGCCAGCTGTTTCTTTACTAATTTCAACGGAGTTTTCCTTGTAGATCTTTTTCAAAATTGTAGCTGTACAGCCAACCGGTTCAGCACGGTAGTATAAAGGATCGCTTGTTTCAAAGTTGGCAATACGGTGGTGGTCGATTACTTCTAGAATTTTCACATCACGAATATCCTCTGCACTTTGTTGAAATTCATTATGGTCAACAAGAATAACCTCGCTAACTTCCTTTGAAACAGCTTCAACGAGTCGCGGTGCTTCCACCTTGAACGTATCAAGTGCAAATTGTGTTTCAGCATTGACTTGTCCTAAACGGATAGGCTCAGCATCTACACCTAATTTAGTTTTTAACTCTGCATATGCTAGTGCGGAACAAATGGAATCTGTATCAGGGTTTTTATGACCGAAAATAAATACTTTAGACATAATCCTTCTCCTTGATTAAGTAAATTAATGGCGGTAAAAGCCTGTTGTTATTTTACCATATATACAATAGTAGAAAAAAACAACTTTTCATATAATGTGAAAAAATAAAGGGGATATCAGAAAAGATGGAGAAGTATTAAAAAATGTTAGGAGGGCAGCCCATGGGAAGCATAGCGGTCATTTCAGATATTCATGGAAATATAACGGCTTTAGAGGCCGTATTAGATGATATTAAGGCTAGAGGAATTGATACGATCTTTTGTTTAGGTGATTTAGTCGGAAAAGGACCCAATTCGCAAAGAGCCGTTGAGCGTATTCGAGATATTTGTGAAGTAGTCGTTCTAGGGAACTGGGATGATTTTATTCAGAAGCCAGCTGAAATCGAAGAGGTGAATTGGTATAAGGCTCAGCTCAGCAAGGGTTCACTTGATTATTTAAGCACATTGCCATTTCATCATGATTTTTATATGAGCGGTAAGTATGTCAGACTATTTCATGCTTCTGCAAAAAGTGTGTACCATCGGGTCGTTCCAATGCGGGATTCTTATGAAGAAAAGCTTGCGATGTTTGATAATACCGAGAAAATAACTCACCAGGGGATATTGCCTGATGTCGTTGGATATGGGGATATCCATGCGGCGTTAATTGAGCCGGTGAGGCCGCAAAAAATACTTTTTAATGCGGGAAGTGTTGGGAATTCATTAGATATTCCCCAAGCCACTTATACCATTCTTCATGGAGAGTATTTATCTGCAAAGCCTTCTCCTTTTTCGATTGAAATTATCCGGATTCCATATGATATCGAGAAAGAGATCGCGATTGCGAAGGAGATGGGGCTGCCCAATCTAGAGGCATATGCGCTTGAGCTCCGTGAAGCAAAATACAGGGGGGCTTATGGGGCGAAGGGGTAAAGAAAGAGACCGAATTTCAGTATTCGGTCTTTTCCATGAGACAGTCTATGCCCGTTTTGCGTTATTCTTTGGCGGAATTCGATCATCTTTAAGTGATTTGTCGTTAATTTTTGGTTCACGCTTATGGAAATGATTGTGAATATTAGATCGATGCAGGTAAATTAAAAATAATAGAAAAATAGAAAAGATAAGTTCATCCTCACGGTTCGGTGTGAAAAAAGAATAAATAAGAAGTGCTAATCCAACTGAAATGGAACCATAATATACATATTTCGAAATATATATAACTAGGAAAAAAGCTAAATACGCGGCAAAAAACATCCAAATATTTGCGGCAATCAGGACCCCGGCCGTCGTCGCAATGGCCTTTCCCCCGCGAAAGCCTGCAAAAATAGGGAAGCAATGCCCAAATACAGCAGCAAGTCCAATTAATAATGAATCTATTTCCAATCCTAATAAAACAGGAAGATTAGCAGCTAATGCTCCTTTTCCAACATCGATAAGCAGTACAATAATAGCAGCTTTTTTTCCAAGAACTCTTAAAGTATTGGTGGCTCCCGGATTGTTGCTGCCATGCTCGCGTATATCTATATTAAAAGCAAGCCTGCCAACGATAAGTGCAGTTGGAAAAGAACCAATTAGATAGGCAACGATAAACAGTATGATTGTCATCTCATCATCCTTTATGGGAAAATAATAGTGAGTGGCTTCCAAACTTGGGTGAAAACGGTTGATCTTATTTTACCATGGAAGTTTCTTCATTGCGCGAGAATTTTCAACGTGAAAGAATCGGTGAATTCTGTATGATAGGTTAATAAACTATAAATATAGGGGGGAGATTTCAATGAAGGCAGCCATTTTGTTTGTGATTGTCTTAACTGTTATTGCGGTGGTCTCTACAATTATTGTGATATCGAAAGGGGACCCAAACTATAGAAAATCTTCAAAGCGCAACACCAGAAATTTGACTGTTATTTATTCATTTACCATATTAATATCATTTTTCGCGCTTGCATTATATATTTGGATCTTTTAATATTTTCAATGACGCTTGGATCAATGATTCCAGGCGTTTTTTCATGTAACGCTATAATTTCTTAAAAAAAATTATTTTTAGTGTAGGGGTTTGATGGATAGGCTTCGTCTATTAGGGTGGAAGCTGTCAGAAAGGGGGGGAGAGCGATTAGCGACCAAGTTCTTATCCAAAAAGTAAAAAGCGGTAACGACCATGCCTTCCGGTTATTGGTTGAGAAGTATCGCAGTGATTTGTTCCGGACGATCTATGCGGTATTGCGAGACCAAAAAGAAGCAGAGGACGCTACACAAGAAGTATTTATCAAGATTTATACCTCTCTCTCCCAATATGAAAATCAAGGCTTTAAAACATGGATAACAAGAATTGCCGTAAATCATGCCATTGATGTAAAGAGAAAGCGAAATCGGCTTCAAGAAGATATAATAGATTTGGCAGAATACAGTACTTTGGGAACACCAAAGGAAAGTGTTGAGACAGAGCTTATTCATAAAGAAAAAGTGTTTCGTATTCGGGAAAAATTGCATGAGATGCCTGAAAATTATCGACATGTTATTTACGATTTCTATATTGCAGAAAAAACGTATGGGCAAATGGCTGAGGAACAAAATGTCGGAATTAAAACAATTGAGACGAAGCTCTACCGTGCCCGTACTTGGATGAGGAAGCATTGGAAGGAGGATGATTTTTCATGACACATTATTCGAAAGAAGAATGGATGAAATACGTGAATAATGAAATGACTCAAGACGTTCGGGAGGAGTATGAGAATCATCTGTATACTTGTGACCAATGCTTAACTTTGTACCTTGATGCGGTGGCAGAAGCGGAGGAAGATCTGCCTGAAATTGAGAATGAATCTGGATTTACAGATTTAATTATGGCGCAAATTGCTGAGAGCAAGCCACCTGTACTGAAAGCCGCAACAGAGAAGAAGAAAAGGAGCAGACCATTCTATCAAACGGCGATCTTTCACTATTCCATTGCAGCGGTCATGACCATCCTTTTAATGTCAACTGGTGTATTCCAGTCAATCACCCAATATACAGTAGCTCTTCAAAAACCAAGCTTCCAGGAAAAAAGGACATCGATCACAGAAGGAATTGTGGATAAAACCTTTGCCTGGATGGATTCATTAGAGAAAAAAAGCAAGGAGGCTGGTAAATAATGAAAAATCCAATTGTCGCATTTTTGCTAGGATTCTTTCCTGGTGGAGGATTAATGTACTTAGGGAAGGTTTTGCGGGGCTTAGCTTATATGTTCGGGGAATTTTTCCTGATTGCGATTACTTTAATGTTACTTAGTGTAAATTTTGAGGAATTTGCCCTAGTTATCGTATGTGTCGGAGTGCTTCTATATATTGTTAATCTTATTGATACGGGTATTACCGCCTCAAAAGTACTGCAGCGAAAGGAAAAGCTAAGTGCTGAAGCACCTTCTCCTGGCAGTGATATCGAATATGAACGGTTTCGCACGATTCTATTATCTATTATCCCTGGGGTTGGGCATTTTCAGCTTGGATTAATGAACAGAGGAATTACTCTATTAATTGCCTTTATGGGCTTAGCGGTTATGGTGTTTTTTGTAGCGGTATTAACACATAGAAGTGAGTTTTTAATCTTTTGGGCAATATTGCCAGTCATTTGGGTTTATGGATTTTTTGATGCTATTCAGCAATTAAATCGAAAGCAGCGTGGGGAGCAGCTTGTGGATCGCACGATTTTAGAAGACTTCGAAACCCGCAGAGAAGATGGTAAAAAGAGTAAAACGATTGCTACTCTTCTATCCGTTTTCCCTGGGGCTGGTCATCTTTATCTCGGATTGCAGCGTCGCGGAATTCAGTTAATGGCCGCATTCCTATTCTCAATCTATATATTAGATGTATTGAGGTTAGGCATTTTCTTATTCTTAATCCCCATTATCTGGTTCTATAGCTTCTTTGATGGCTTACAAAAAGCATCTAGATTCGAAGAAGAACCACTAGAGGACATGCCGATTATTTCGTATTTATTTAATCACCAAAAATGGATCGGCATTGGTCTTGTGCTGCTGGGGCTGTATTATTTAACAACGAATATTTTGCTGCCGGTCTTATCGCCGTTACTGATGGATTTAATTCAAGTTGATATTCGTTACTGGTTTGAGGGTTATTTCCAAACAGCCGTTGTCTGCATCCTCCTGATTGGCGGAGGATTGAAGCTGATGATGGGGAAAAAGGATCGAAAAGTGGAAGTGACGGAGGATTAAGCTTCTGTTGGCAGCCAGGGATTTTGAATGAATCCCTGGAGCTTTCATTAAGGCGAAAAATAAATCAATAAGACAATTTATTATATAGTAAGGAGGTTTTTATTATGAGAACCTGGCGTGTTGGTACATTTTCTATGGGGGCTTCGCTCCTTTTGCTCGGTATTTTTCTGCTTTTATCACAAATCCTTGGTTACAAGCTGTTGCATATCATGATGTCTTGGTGGCCAGTCATTTTAGTCGTCCTTGGAGCCGAAATTTTAATATTTTTACTAGTATCTAAGCAGGAAAAACCACTATTAAAATATGATTTTCTAAGCATTTTCTTTGTTGGCATTCTAGGAACTGTCGGTATAGGATTTGCGATTTTGAGTTCGACAGGAATATTGGAAAAGGTTAATGATGTTCTCCAAAGAGAAGAAAGAACAATGGAACTTCCCCCTTTGGAGCAGAAAATAAATGACAAGATCCAAAGAGTTGTGGTGAATACAGAACGGTCTCCGCTTGCAATTGAAGGAACGCAGGAAAATGAAATTACGATGTTTGGTACATATCGTGCTTTATCAGGGAAAAATGAAAAACTGATCACAGGCATAGATGATTATGTGTCAGTAAAAGAAAAAGGCGATACCCTTTATGTGAATGTGAAGGGTTTCCCAATTGAATCACTAGGTCCATTTAATCGATTTGGAAGCTTATCAGCAACAATATTAATTCCTTCTCATGTCAAGCTTGAAGTCATCGGAAATGATAATTCAATATCCCTGAAACCACGCTCGCTCAATAGTGATTGGGCTGTTGATGGCAGTTCCCATCTTTCTATTCAGATTCAGAACTCCAGTGATGTGAAGGTAACTGCATCTGAAGTTCAGGAAATTCAAGGGGATTTAGCCAAATGGAATATTACAAAAGAGAAGCAAACAGATGAAGAAGGCAATGAGTTTGATAATGGAGTTATTAAGCTAGCCACTTATCAAAATGGTCAAGGAATTCATCAACTTCAAATTTTGAATTGCTACCAAGTAAGTTTAAATTCTATTGAATAAGGAGATAATCACAAAATAGCAGATACCCGGATCATCCGGGTATCTTTTTCAAATCATAAGCATCTATTAGTATGAGAGAGGATTTATATTCATGAGTTTTGGGAAAAATGGGTGAATGCGTAAAATAAATGGGTCTATTTTCAGATTAGCAAAAAATTGATATGTTGGAGTCTTTTCGATATTATGTTAAATGGTATTAGAAAACGGATATTCAAACATAAAGTTTATTAATAGGATGATGGGTATGAAAAGAGCAAGAATTATTTATAATCCAACTTCCGGTCGGGAAATTTTCAAAAAGAATCTAGCGGAAGTATTGCAAAAGCTTGAGAAAGCAGGTTATGAGACATCTTGCCATGCGACAACGGGCCCAGGAGATGCAACGACTGCAGCAAAAATTGCAGTTAAACGTAAATATGATCTTGTTGTAGCTGCCGGAGGAGACGGCACGATCAATGAGGTCGTAAATGGCCTGGCTGAGCAGGAATACCGTCCGAAGCTAGGAATTATTCCTGTTGGAACGACAAATGACTTTGCAAGAGCCCTTCATATTCCGAGAGATATTGAAGCAGCAGCAGATATTATTGCTAAAGGCGACACAATTCCTGTTGATATTGGACGAATTAATGATAGATATTTTATTAATATTGCCGGCGGAGGAAGGCTAACAGAGCTAACCTATGAAGTTCCGAGCAAGCTGAAAACGATGCTAGGACAGCTGGCCTACTATTTAAAGGGAATTGAAATGCTCCCATCTATCCGTTCAACAGAAGTGAGAATTGAGTATGATGGAAAGCTTTTTGAAGGAGAGGCCATGCTTTTTCTTGTTGGTTTAACGAACTCAGTAGGGGGATTTGAAAAGCTTGCTCCAGATTCGTCGATCAACGATGGGCTGTTTTCGCTGTTAATTTTAAAAAAGACAAACCTGGCTGATTTTATCCGAATCGCTACATTGGCTGTCCGTGGGGAGCATATTAACGACCCGCAAGTAATTTATACACAGGCGAATAGAATTAAAGTGCAATCAAGCGAGAAATTGCAGCTAAATCTTGATGGAGAATTCGGCGGTTTGCTTCCGGCTGAATTTGTAAATCTGTATCGCCATTTAGAAGTATTTGTACCAATTGACCAAATCCGTGATGAGGACCGCCCGAGAGACTGGGCAAGCAATCTTGAGAGTGGTGAAGCTCGTTCCGAATAGGGAGCGGGCTTTTTATAGTTTGCTATTCGGGAGTCTAATGTAAAAGGCGTTGTTTCATTCCCCGTATAAGTTGGAAAAGGTAGTTTGCGGTAAAATAGTGGGTGTTTCATTTCCCGTGCGAAGAGAAAAAAGTGGTTTACGGTAAATGAGTGTGCGTTTCATTTCCCGAGTGAAGAGAAAAAGTGGTTTACGGTAAAATAGAGGTTGTCTCATTCCCGGTGCAAAGAGAAAATGGTGGTTTGCGGTAAATGAGGAGGTGTCTCATTCCCCATATGAAGAGAAAAAAGTGGTTTACGGTAAAATAGAGGTAGTCTCATTTCTCGTGCGAGGAGAAAAAGGTAGTTTGCGGTAAAATAGAGGTAGTCTCATTCCCCGTATGAAGAGAAAAAAGTGGTTTACGGTAAAATAGAGGTAGTCTCATTTCCCGTGCGAGGAGAAAAAGGTAGTTTGCGGTAAAATAGAGGTAATCTCATTCCCCGTCCGAAGAGAAAAAGTTGATTTACGGTAAAAGAGGAGTGTCTCATTTCACGTATAAAGTAAAAGAGGAGATTGATAGTAAATGAGCGGTCACGTAAATCACCTGTTTATAGTGAAAATGTATCTCTGAGCAGCGAAATTTCCCAGTGACAAGTTAATATCCTCAAGCACTTCGTATTTACCCTCATAATATGATACAATTTCCCTTATTAATGCTGAAAAAAGGAAGAATCGGATGAGCAAAACATTACCAGTACAGAAAAATGATTATATAGACGTGGTTTTTGAAGATTTAACTCATGAAGGAGCCGGAGTCGCGAAGGTGGAGGGGTATCCTCTCTTTGTTCCAAACGGGCTGCCAGGTGAAAAGGCAAAGATAAAAGTTCTTAAATTGAACAAGGGTTATGGATTCGGAAAGCTTATTGAAATTAATGAAAAAAGCCCATATCGGGTTGAAGCCCCTTGCCCCATTTATAAAGAATGTGGTGGCTGCCAGCTTCAGCACTTAAGCTATGAAGGACAGCTGAAAGCGAAGGAAAAGCAGGTAAGAGATGTTCTTGAGCGGATCGGGAAGCTAGAAAATGTAAAGGTGCATCCAGTGCTCGGAATGAAGGAGCCTTGGCGTTATCGCAATAAGGCTCAGGTACCTGTCGGAGAGCAAGAGGGCGGATTGATTGGTGGATTTTATCAGCAGCGCTCCCATCAAATTATTAATATGAAGGAATGCCTGATCCAGCAGGAGAAAAACGATGAAGTCGTTCAAACAGTTATTGACATCTGCAGCCGCTACGGTGTCCGCTCTTATGATGAAGGAAAACATAAAGGCGATCTTCGGCATATTATGGCCCGCTATGGACTTGTAACGGGAGAGGTAATGGTTGTTCTTGTAACGAGAACAAATGAGTTGCCTCAGAAGAACAAAATTGTTGAAGAAATTGTATCCCGTATTAAAGGGGTTAAATCCATTGTTCAAAACGTTAACTCAAAGAAAACGAATGTGATTTTTGGTGATCAGACAAAGGTCCTTTGGGGCGAGGAAGTCATCTATGATTTCATCGGCGATATTAAGTTTGCTATTTCAGCACGCTCCTTTTATCAGGTTAATCCTGAACAAACGAAAGTCCTTTATGATAAAGCTCTGGAGTATGCCAATTTAAGTGGAGAAGAAAGCGTAATTGATGCCTATTGCGGCATCGGAACGATTTCTTTATTTCTCGCACAAAAGGCGAGGAGGGTATTTGGGGTCGAAATTGTACCAGAAGCAATTGAAGATGCGAAGCGAAATGCGGAGCTCAATGGCATCGCGAATGCAGAATTTGCTGTTGGGGAAGCGGAAGTTGTGATACCGAAATGGTATGAACAAGGTAATTCGGCAGATGTGCTAGTCGTGGACCCGCCGCGTAAAGGCTGTGACGAAGCGCTTCTGAATACTATTATTGAAATGAAACCGAAGAAAGTCGTTTATGTCAGCTGTAATCCTGGGACATTGGCGAGGGATTTGCGCATACTGGAGGATGGCGGGTATAAGACGGTTGAAGTGCAGCCGGTTGATATGTTTCCTCAGACGATGCACGTGGAAGCAGTAGTGAAATTATCCTTGATATAACAAGACTTTAGTGCAAGGTATGTTGGCATTGACCACATTTTAACCACATACCTTGCAAAATCTTTAATTTGAAATGTATTTTTCAAATAGATCAACTGATTTTTCCTTCATTGATTCGGTTACGTGAGCATATACATCACCGGTTGTTTTTATACTACTGTGGCCGAGACGGTCTTGCACCTCTTTCAATGACATCCCAGCTTCGAGACACATTGTTGCATGAGTATGACGTAAATCATGGAATCGAATTTTCGTGACATTCGCATTTTTTATTGCTCTGTTAAATTCGGAAGTTAAGGACCTAGGAAAAATAGGCTTACCCGTATGAGTTGAGAAAATTAGATCAATGTCTTCGAAAACATTACGATAGGCCATTTTAATTTTATTTTGATGGGCTTTCCATTCTTTTAATTCTTTTATCAATGAATCTCCGACTTTAATTTTTCTAATAGACGATTCAGATTTAGGAGTTGTAAAACGAAATCCGTCTTTGTCGTATACAAGAGTTCGCTCAACAGTGAGATTTTTATTTTCCTCATCTAAATCAGACCATTTTAATGATAAAATTTCACCCCGCCTGCAACCAGTGTTAAGTGCTAAATTTGCAATTGAGTGTGTTCTAAAATCATTTAATCTGGTTGTTAGTAAAAAAAGGTTCATTTCGTCAATCGACCATGTTTTTTGTTCAACTCTTCTTGGTCGTGGCTTTTCGACATCTACCAGGGGATTTACTTGAATGATTTTCCACTTTCGTGCAGTTTCTAAAGCTCCATATAAAATTGTACTAATGTATTCAACATATCTAGGTGACAGCCCTTCGTCTGATAGGTCATTTACAAACTTTTGGAGGTTAATAGGATTTAATTGAGTTATTTTATATTTGCCTAAAACAGGTTTAATTCGATAATTATATGCGTTAGTGTATTCTTTAAACGTGGTTTCTTTTACTTTTCTCTTCATAATTAATTCAAACCATTTAACAAATAAACTTTCGACTGTGATTTCAGCAAGATCACTTGAAACACCATTGGCATCCTTTGTCTTTAATTCTTCAATTGCTGCATCTACTTTCTCCTGCGCTTCTTTTTTAGTATCAGCTCTTCTTGTAACTTGCCTCCTTTTTCCTGTAATTGGATCACGAGGTCCATCTTCTGTACACTTCCATTTGTATCCCTGCTTATTTTTTGCAGGAACTTTTTGAAAGTAGGCCATAAATCCCCCTCCTTATTTAGTTAAAAATTAAAGTATTTAATTTAAGTTCCTTAGGTAGTATGTTAATGAATTCATCCAACTCTGGGTGGGGTAGCACCAATTGGCGGATTAAACATGGGTCTACTCCAATACTTTCAATTCGTTTTCGAATAGTACTTAAGTGAATTCCAATTTTACCTGGAAGGTCATTATTAAAAACTAAATCTGATAGATAAATCGGCATGCTGATGATTGATTCATCGAACTCATCTCTTCCTGTATATTCAAAGGGCTTTAAGGCATCGTAGTAATGGATATGCTTGTCCCAGTTCAGTTCGAACGGGGAAAAGGTAAGAACATACCAGTATGGAACTAGCTGTTTTTCTACATATTCATAATAAAGTCGTTGTTGTGGCATTAGAAATTACCATTCTTATTAAATAGTGAAAGACTTTCTTCAATATCAGACATTAAAATAATTAGTTGCCGTACATTATTTGGATCGCCATCATTCTCAATGATTCTTTTTTTAATGTTTTTTAGTGTGACTCCTAAGATTGAAGCCTGTGTATTTGAACGAACAATATCAGTAGATCCGATAGAAACCCCCATCTGGTATTCATCAAAATCAAATATACTAAACCTTTCAAAAGGAGCTTTTACTTCAAAATAAAAAGTTTCTTTCTCCCAATTTATCTCTCCATCCTCAACGTTTATTACAAACCAGTATGGATACTGTTGTCCGTCAATTTCTTCATAGTATACAGCCTGTCTAGACATTGATTAGCGCCCCTTGTTTTTTCTTATGTTTCAGCTGATTATCTAACTGTTGCAAGAGTTTCTTTGTATCTACCGACCAATCTTGTACAACCCTTGTGTACTTGCTTTGCTCTTTTTCAATGATTGCAATATCGATTTTTTTTCTTAATACTCTTTGTTTTATTTGTTCCATCCTCTTTGCAGCCAATGAGAAAGGTACATTAAATATTTCTTCTATTGCTTTAATTGCATAAAACTCATTGTTTGGTAGTTCAATAGATTCCAACATAAATGTAGGCATTGCAGCATACAGCTGAAATTGATTAGCTTGTGTTTCTTGTAAATCCATAAACAATTTACATTTCATCTTTTCTTGAACACCAATATGTCTTAAAGGGTGACATAATTCATGAAAAAAAACTGCCCGTTGCTCTTTTTCAGGTAATAATGGGTCTAAAAAGATCAATGCATATTCTTCATCCCACAGAGCTCGTGAAGGTGCTTTTGCTATGTATTTGATATCAAAATTAAAAGTATCGCTTATATTTTTTATAGTTAAATCAGAGGGAGAAAGTAATTTTTTTTCTTTATATATTTTTTCGACAAGTAGTTCTAGTTCTGTTTTTTTATACAAAGTAAGCAAATTAATCACTCCAAAGATTATATTTTAGGAATGTATGTTCGATTTTAGGTAAAAAATAAATAAGGCTCTGGCCTTTATTTATTTTTCTTCTTTTTCATATCTCTAAATAATTCTAGCTGCATGTCCAGGTATTCTTTTTCTTCTTCTGTTAATTTTTCATAGTTATAAAATGCAGAATTGATATTTTCATTTTTCGAATGTGGTTTTGGATCATTGGTTCTCCCTAAAAGAAAATCGATAGTTGTATCAAATAAATCCGCTATTCTTAGTAGAGTTTCCTCTCTAGGAGTCCTATTTTTTTCTTCTGATTCATAACCGGCAATGGTTGGACGCGATAACCCTAACTTTTCAGCAACATCTTCTTGAGTCCATCCCATTCTTTCTCTAAGATGTTTAAACCTTTGAGCAAATGTTTCCATAAATATCACCACCGGAACAATATACATCAATTGTACAGAAAAATGTTCCTAAAAGAAACGTAGAATTTCGGAACAAATGTATTGACATAGTTCCATATGGGAACTATAATAAAATCAAATACAGTTCCTGAACGGAACTAAAAGGAGGGCTAATAATTGAGTCATCAAAGAAAAGACCTTATTAATAGAAGAAATGAACTTAAATTAACACATGACTCTGTTGCTTCTAAAGCAGAGATTTCTAGAGCATACTATACAAATATTGAAGCAGGAAGGAAAGATCCTTCCATGAAAGTAATGAAACGCATTGCAGATGCTCTTGAAACAACAGTGGATGCTATTTTTTTTACTTACCAAGTTCCGAAAGGGAACAAAAGTAAAACAGCCTAAAGCTCCACACTAAATAGTAGGGGGTGAATATATGTTCACAATGCAATTTGATGAACAACTCATTGAACAGCTCGCAAACAAAATAGCTGATCGGGCTACTGATATCCTTGCTGAAAGAATTGGTTCATTAAATAACCTACCTCTAATAATGACAAGGGAAGAGGCAATGAATGTTCTTAGGTGTGGACCAACTAAAATGGCAGAGCTAATGGCTAGACCTGACTTCCCAGTAAATCGTGAGTTTGGAGTTAAAATCCCAACTCATATGCTTATGAAATGGATTGAAAAGAACACAAACTGGATGGAACTAAACACCAATTATTTTAGCAAGGAGGCTATTTAATGAACGAACTTCAACGCATATTTGATTTTAATGGTCATGAACTTCGAATGGTAATTCAAAATGATGAACCATGGTTTGTAGCAAGAGATGTAACTGACATTTTGGAACTAGATCGAACAGCAATAAGGCGTTTGGAAGAAGATGAAAAGGATGTGTGTTCAATGCACACCCTTGGTGGAACACAGTCTCTTTCAATTATTAATGAATCTGGCCTTTACGAATTGATTTTTGCTAGTCGAAAACTAGAAGCAAAAATGTTTAAAAAATGGGTGAAGCAAGAAGTGCTTCCATCTATCAGAAAACACGGTATGTATGGAACACCACAGACTATTGAAAACATCCTAAATGACCCTGACTTCGGAATTAAGTTACTTACCACCATCAAGGAAGAAAGAGTGTTACGTGAACAAGCTGAGCAACAAAGAGATAAGGCGATTACACAACAACAAGCTGACCTTCCATATACAAACTTCGGTAAAGTCGTCTCTAATTCGAGTGGAGCAATTAGTATAGGTGCCTTTGCAAAGATGATGTACGACAAACACGGTATTAAGATTGGTCGCAACAAAATGTTCGAATGGCTCCGTGAAAATGGTTACTTAATCAAAAAAGGCCGAGAGTATAACAACCCTAAACAGATTTACATAGAACAAGGTCTATTTGATGTAAAACCAACAATTGTTACCAGAACAGAGGGGGATGTAGAAAAATTAACGACTCTGATTACTGGTAAGGGACAAGTAAAACTAGCAGAAATTCTATTAAAAAATGTAAAGGTAGCTATTTAAAAAGGGTATGCACCGAAAGAAGCCGCCAAGCAAAAAATCGGTGCTAGTTCCTTCTACTTATTAATTTTAAATCTATTTATTCCTATATTCTGTTCAGCGCTAGAACATGTTCTGATTTAGAACATTTGAAAGGGGGTGGAGATCATGCAGCTAGGTCAAATTTTTAAAAAATCTCGAAAATTATCAGGATTAAGTCAAGAAGCTTTGGCAGAAATAATGTACATGCCTAGAAGTACAATTTCAAAAGTTGAAAATGACAAGATGGAATTAAAAATTTCAGATGCGATTAGGTGGTTCCAGGCAACCCAAGCACCTGAAATGTTAGCAGCAGTTTTATGCGGAGTGGATATTACAACAGTTATAGATATGCTGTCAAAGCTAATCGGAGGGTTTATAAGCTATGTAGCTTAATTGGAGGGAATCAGATGTTTGGGCTAACACCAGATCAGTATTTTTTATTCTTATCAATTCACGCTAAGCATCTAAAGTCTATAGGATTTGAAATGCAAAAGAAATATTGCCTATCAAAAATTAAGGATATCTTCTGGGATGAGGATGAAGATTGTTTAAAAGTTTATTATGACGACACTTGGTGGCATTACGACAAAGGTGGGCGTTGGTACTAAAAGGAAGGTGAAAATGAATGAGAATTAAAGCTGGAGCATGGCTAACACTGCCTAGTAGTTCAAAGCTTGAGCTACTAACAATGTTCTCCAATCCAACCAAAAAAGAAAAAGCAGCTAGCTAAGCTGGCACTTAACTAACTGCTCAGAATCAAACCTACAATACAACGTAACTATATTTTACCATACGTATATCTGAAATGAAAGAACATTAGTTTGCATTTTCGAAACCGGGGTTTTCCTCGGTCCATCAGGACTGACCACCTGATGCTGATGAGATAGGTCGTGATCTTTGAAAAATAAATAGGAAGGAGGTCAATAAATATGTTTGAAACAAAAAGTGGGGTAATCTACGAGCCGACTACAAGTGTAAGCCAATCAGTCTTTGATTGGCTCAAGAATCATCAATCAACGCTTGAAGGATCCAGAGCATATGAAGATATGAAAGAAATCTATGAAACTCTGGAATACGATTTTGGGCAAAAAGAAAAACTCGTTGGCTAGAACGAGTTTCGTTTAAAAAACATTTTATTATCGTCATTTTAACTTGTTTATCAAATTAAATCAATGGAGGTATTGATTGATGAAAGAACTTAAATTGCTAAATCTGAACCTTCGAAATTTTAAAGGGGTTCAGCAATTCACTTTAGATGCTTCTGGTCAAAATGTAAAGGTATTTGGTGATAACGCTACTGGAAAAACTACAATATTTGATGCGTTTGTTTGGTTATTGTTCGATAAAGATTCGCAAAACAAAAAGGACTTTTCATTGAAAACATTAGATGTATCCGGAAAAGAAAAACACATGTTGGAGCATGAAGTAGAAGGGATATTTTCTCTTGATGGGAAAAAAATCGCTCTTCGAAAGGTTTACATGGAGAAATGGACACGTAAACGCGGATCAGCGACTGATGAATTTTCTGGTCATACTACTGATTATTTCATCGATGGAGTTCCATCAAAGTTGAAGGATTACAAATCATTAGTAGATTCAATTGTTCAAGAAGATATATTCAAACTTCTTACATCACCTTCATTTTTTAATGAGCAGATTAAGAAGGATGAAAGAAGAAAAACACTTATGGAAATTTGCGGTGACTTATCTGATGAAGAAGTAATTGCAAGTGATAATAGCTTGTCCTCAATACCTAGTATATTAGCTGGTCGAACAATTGAGAACCACAGAAAAGTGATTGCTGCCAGAAGATCAGAAATAAATAAGGAACTTGATAAGATTCCAGTTCGCATTGATGAGATCAGAAGAGGTTTACCTGAACTGGATGGACTAAATAAAGATTCCCTCAGAGCAGAAATCAGCAAATTAAATGCAGAAATAGACGAAATGATGAGCCAAATTAGTAGCATCCGTAACGGTAAAGCAATTTCTGATAAGGAAAAGGCTATTCAAGAAATTGAAATAGAACTCATGAAAATTAAACGTGATCACGATTCGGATTCTAAAGAACAACTTTACCAATTGAAAGCACGAGTCCAGGAAGAACAATCAAATATGTCAATCCTCACTGCAAAGTTAGAAAGCAACAAAAATAGCCAGAGTTTCAATAATGAACAAATTAAAAAAGTCGAAAATAATCTTGTTCTATTACGTCAAAAATGGCAAGAAGTTAACACACAAGAATTTAATCATAATGACCAATGCGAGTGCCCAGCATGTGGACAAGCATTGCCAGAGGAACACGTGAGTGCAGCCAGAGAAAAAGCCATATCTCAATTTAATTTAAGGAGAGCAAAAAAGCTAGAGGAAATCAATGTTAATGGTAAGAAGATGGCCGAAGAGAAACAAGTAATTGTTGAGCAAGGTGAAAAACTCACAGCTGAATTTGAAAAGCTGAATGGCCAAATTGTTGATAAACAAGAGCTCCTTGAAAAGCTAAATGTACAGTTAAAACAGCAAGAAAACCTTGTAACGGATATTTTGGATAATCCTGCTTATGTTTCTAAACTTCAAGAAAAGCAAGGAATAGAAGCTGAAATTAAGCAACTTCGAGAAATGTCCGAAGTTGCTATCCAGGATATTCAACTTGAAATCATTCAGCTGAAACAATCTCGTGATCAGCTACAAGGTGAAGTTGGAAAATTCGTTCTTGCAGAGCAATCCGAAAATCGAATTAGGGATCTAGAAATGCAAGAGAAAGAACTGGCTGCTGAATTTGAAAAGCTAGAGCATGAGCTTTACCTCACAGAAGAGTTCATTCGAACGAAAGTGAACCTATTAACAGAAAAAATTAATAGCAAGTTTAAATACGCTAGATTCAAGCTATTTGAACAGCAAATTAACGGTGGGTTAACAGAAGTTTGTGAAACGCTTTATGAGGGTGTTCCTTATTCCAGTGGATTAAATAACGCTGCAAAAATCAATGTCGGCTTAGATATTATCAACACTCTTTCAGAGCATTATGGCTTCTTTGCACCAATCTTCATTGACAATAGCGAAGCAGTTACGAAACTAATCGAAACTAAAGCTCAAACAATTAGCCTGGTAGTGTCTGAAAAGGATAAGCAACTGAGAGTCGAATACCCAGAACAATTGATGAAGGAGGCTATCTAATATGAGTATTCAAAACCAAGTTGCAATCATTCAAAAAGATATTACTGATGATGTAAATAAGAGTTTAACAAGGTTGCAGGATGACGGGTTAGTCCTACCTCCTAGTTACAATGCTAGCAATGCTTTAAAAAGTGCCTTTTTTAAATTGCAAGAAGTTAAGGATAAATCAGGTAAACCGGCATTAGAAGTGTGTACACGGGAATCAATTGCGAACGCTTTACTGGATATGGTTACACAAGGTTTAAGTCCAGCAAAGACACAATGTTACTTTATTGTTTATGGAAATCAGTTGCAATTAAATCGCTCATACTTTGGTACTCAAGCAGTTCTTAAGCGATTGACTAATGTTAAGGATATATGGGCGAATGTCATTTTCGAAGGCGATGTATTTGACTACGAAATTGATGGTGGACGCGAAAAGCTGCTGAAACATGAAACGAATTTTTTAAACCGTGATAAAGAGATCCTTGGAGCTTATGCCATAGTTAAAACGGTGGATGACCAAGAATTACTAACTGTAATGACTCGGAAAGAAATTGAAGCATCTTGGGGGCAGAGTAAAACATCTCAAACAGTCCATAAGAAATTCCCTCAGGAAATGGCAAAACGTACTGTAATTAATCGTGCTGCAAAAGCTTTTATTAATACATCTGATGATAGCGATTTGTTAGTAGATGCGATCAATAGATCTACAGAAAATGAGTATGAGAACGAGCGTAAGGAAGTAAACCCAGAGTATGAAACGCAAAAGGAAATTGAGCAAAAGGCTAATCAAGAGATAATCGATGTCAAAAGAAATGAACCTCTGAAAAAGCAACCTGAAATTATTGATATTCCCCAAGATAAGCAAGTAAATCAACAAATGCGAAATGAAAGAACTCAACAAGGAGAGCTATTTGAAACCGAACAAAATGGGCCAGGCTGGTAATGATTGAGATAAAAGCACTCGCATCTAGTTCAAAGGGGAACTGCTACCGTGTTACAGACGGTCATACGCCCCTTCTTCTAGAGTGCGGCATTAACTATCGTGAAATCCAAAAGGGCTTCAATTTTCGAATGTCAGAGGTTGCTGGCTGTCTTGTTACTCATGAACATGGAGATCACTGCAAGAGCATTAAGGATGTATTAAAAGCTGGCATTGATTGTTATATGTCGGCTGGAACTGCAGAGGAAATTGGTGTAGATCATCACCGTATTAAAAAAGTTGAGGCAAAGAAACAATTCGCCCTTGGTACTTGGACAATATTGCCTTTTGATGTGCAGCATGATGTTTCTGAACCTTTAGGGTTTCTGCTTGCTAACCAAGCCGGTGAAAAGCTTTTATTCGCAACTGATACCTATTACATCAAATATCGCTTTCAAGGGCTCACACACATCATGGTGGAGTGTAACTATTCAATGGCTGTTTTAAACGAAAATATAGCCACTGGGCGTGTTCCTGAAGTTATGAAAAAACGTCTCATGAAGTCTCATTTTAGCTTAGAAAATGTGAAGAAATTTTTCCTATCAAATGATCTTAGTAAAGTGCAGGAAATATGGTTGTTGCACCTTAGTGATACTAATAGCGATGAAAAATTATTTAAAGAAGAGATTCAAAAGGTAACTGGAAAAATGGTTTACGTGCCGTGATTTTCGGTAGGAAGGAGGTACAAGCGTGCAAGGATGGTTTAAATTACATCGAGAGTTGTTTGAAACGGATTTATGGCATGACGTTTCCACTTTTAGGCTCTTCCTTTATCTAATTTCACAAGCAAGCCATAAGGATGGAGTTAAGACAAAAGGCATTGAATTAAACCGCGGACAGTACATCCGATCCTATCGAAAATTAGCTGATGACCTGTCTTATAAAGAAGGAAGAGGATATAAAAAATACTCATTAAGCACAATTAAGAGTTGCGTTAACAAACTGATTGAGTCCGAAAGGGTGAACGTTCAAGAAACGGAAGTAGGAACACTGTTCACCATCCTTAATTATGCTAAATATCAAGATTTAGATGGTGAGGGTCAAGAAACTCCGAACACCAAAAGTGAGGAAGTCCGAACTAATGCCGAACTAACTCCGAACGAAGTCCGAACTAACTCCGAACAAGAACAAGAATTAAAGAATTTAAGAATTAAAGAATTAAAAGATACTACTACCACCGCAGCAGAAAATCCCATTCAGTTGTTTGAAAAATTACTTTGTCGTTTGTCTACCAATCAGTCGCACTCTTTATTTCAATGGGTGGATGATTTTGAAGGGAAAACGGAAATAGTGAATGAGGCTATTACAATTGCGGATAACAAAAATAAGCGTTATTTCGGCTTTGTTGAGTTCCTCTTAAAAGAATGGGCAAATAACAATCTTACTACCCTTGATAGAGTAAAAGCTTATGAACAGGAAAAGTTTAATAGCCAAAAAGTCAAACCTTACCCAAGGAAAGGTGTTATTCGCACAGAAAAACTACCTGATTGGTTTGATGAAGATTATGCCCAGCAAGAAAAACCAAAGCAAACAGTGGATGATATAAGCCGCAAGAAGGCAGAACTTGTAGAAACTCTTAAAAAATTGAAAGCAGGGAGTTGAAATGATGACCATATCCAATGTCAAACCTGTTACACGTTGTCCAAAATGTTTAACTGCCGGAGTTGTCCGACGAAAGGAAAAAACGCTTGTTGCTATGGAATGCCCCGATTGTATAAATACCTGGAAAACCTATTCAAAACTTTGCAAGGACTGCGGTGAGCCGAATGGCTATGTGGTAGAGGGTCCATGTATGGGCTGCTATGCAAAGAAATATAAGTCTTCTTGATAGATTAGAGGTTTTGGAATGGATTTGAAGATTGCTAATTTAGGCCAAATGCTATACATATCCAGATTTAGACAACAGGTTGGCTGCTCAAGAGGAATTGTTAAGGAGGATAGGTATGTATGATTCATTTTACGGTATACGGTGAGCCAGTCGCGCAAGGTAGACCACGAGCATCAACAATAAATGGTCGAGTCAGAATGTATGATCCGGCTAAATCAAAGGATTTTAAGAAATATGTGAAGTTGGTTGCTTCTCAACACCGTCCAGTACAACTTATTACAGGGCCGGTAGTTATGAAGGTGAAAATATTCAAGCCCTCTTTAAAAAGCTTTAGTAAAAAGAAAACTGCAGCTGCCGAGAGGGGGGAGTTAAGACCATTAACAAAACCAGACGTTGATAACTACGTTAAAGGTATAAAAGATGCTCTTAAATCGGTCGTTTGGAAGGATGACAGCCAGGTCGTGGATTTACATATTAGCAAGTGGTACAGCGAGACTCCACGAATCGAAGTAACTATTACTGAACTTGTAGGAGGTTATTAAATTGCCGAAAATAATTGATTTTAACACATTCGCTGATGGAGCTTTAGCTGAAAGAGCAAATGTGGAATTACAGAAAATCTTTGAAAATATTGCGGATCCTAACACTGATGCAACCAAAAAAAGAAAACTAACATTAACAATTACGCTCTCAGCAGATGATAAGAGAGATGTCATACTTTCAACAGTTGTTGCAAAAAGCGTTCTTGCTCCAGCTAAACAAATCGAAGCTAAATTCATTATGGATATGGATAGCAGAGGGAAAATCACTGGTGCTGAGCTTAAGTCAGGTATTAAAGGTCAGACCTATATTGACATGGAAACTGGTGAAATACAGGATGATCGCGGTACTAAAATTGTTAATTTTAAAAACTAATAATCTATTAACTGGAGGAATGGAAAATGATTAAAGAAGCAATTAAATACATTGTTGGATTAGGAAATACTAGAGTTGAGGAAATTGGTGGCCAAGATTATTCCACTCAACCAATGCACTTAATAAAGGAGCCGACACCTGCACCTTTACAAGTTAGAAGTCTTTCAGGATTGGTTGAGTATTTACAGTCAGAATTTGATGAAGATGAATTTGATCAAAGAATGGTCCATGTTTTGAGTCCAACAGAAGTTGTAGTCTTTAGCTCTTTTAACGGCAATTACAACCGAAATGAGTACATCCAGGCAAAAGCAATGCTTCCAGTATTTTCGTTTGATCGTTTCTATGATTCAGAGGATTTTAATATCAAGTTACAGTCAGCTTTTGTAAAAAATGAAGATCGAGACATTATGTTAAAGGTTGTAGGCAACATAAAAGAGGAAGCTGTTCAAACAGTGGGTGATGACGGAGTAAGCCAATCGGTCATAGCAAAAACAGGTGTAGCAACAGTAGGTAATGTCCTGGTTCCTAATCCAGTTATTGTAGCCCCATTTAGAACATTTGTAGAAGTTGAGCAACCAGAATCCGAGTTTATATTCAGAATGAGAAAAGGCCCTGAATGCGCACTGTTCGAAGCTGATGGTGGGGCATGGAAACTCAATGCAATGAAAAATATTAAAGATTATTTACAGGCTGCATTAAAACCGGAAATTGAAAAGGGTCAAGTAGTTGTTATCGCATAATGATTACAGTAATTATTGCTGATGATCGTCCGAAATGGATGCAGGAAGAAGATAAGAGAATGGCGTGTATCACACGCTGTTCTCTCTTTAAAAGATGTTCTTCTCGATTTGGTACGGATTGTAAGAGATTGGGTGGAACGGATATACCTAAGGTAAAGAAATAGATTTTGTATTATGTTTCGTATTGAAACCATCAGATAAAACCGTTGTAAAAATTTCGAGTAATGAACAGGTATCAAAAGAGACGGTTTTTATTAACTAAAAAAGAATTAATTTATTTAATAAAAAAACCCTCTTGTTGAGAGGGTTGGTGAAACAAGTTGTTTAAGTTGAATTAATTTTTTTGAATATAAAGCTCGTAAACTTTACAAAGTGTTTCAAGTTCAGTTTCATATCTTAAACCGTTATACCAAATAGGATGTTTCTCTTTTAATGCCTTAAATGCTTGTAGATAATTTCCATTAACCATTTGAAAGTTTAAATTAAGTTCATTCTTAGCTTGTAAAAAAATATGGTATTCAAATATTTCAGCAATGCTCTCATCAGGTTCTTCGCTATTATCAAACCATTTAACCCAATTAATTGGTTCATAGTCCTTTTTTGATAAACCTTGAAATAATGAGTCCCAACGTTCTCGAGTAATATCAACAATTTTCTCTTTTAATAAATGTAACTGTGAATCTACAAAAATACCTTGATTTTCATTTGATTCTAATAAGTTGGTCATTTATATCTCTCCCTAGATCTTATTCAGTAAATATATTTCTATAAGTTATCAATAAAATCCTTTTTATTGGGTGATGGTACACCTATTACTAGAAACAAAAGAGTAAAAACGTTAATTAAGGAGGGGTTCACATGGCGCGCTTAAAGTTTGAAATGTTTCTAAGCGACTATTGCACTAAACATCGCGGTATTTCTTCAAGGTTTACAGATGGAAAAGGTCGTTCAACTGTTAGTTGGTGGAGCAGTCCACCAGATAGCATTGACCATGTAGACATAACTTACCTGCAAGGGCGATATGGGAATGTTAGAACAAAAAGACATGAAGAATTTTTAAAACAGCGTTTCAAAGAGGAAATGAAACGATTTGAGGAATATCAAGAAAATAGATTTAAATCAGTTGGATAACAAAATAAGCAAGTGTTAATTAAAAATCAAAAATGGAGGGTTAAGAATGAATAGAAAAGAAATTGCTGCTGTTTTAAATAGCTTTGAAGTGATCGAGTCAAGTGGAGGAGAAGAAGCATACGCACTTGTGGCTAACACCGAGGAAAATCGAAAGGAACTAAATGAGGTAGGTGTTCCCAGTGATGTAATTAACGGATATGGCGATGAAGATACTTTTTGTATTCTTTCCTTAGGATTCAGTGAAGGGTATATTGACCTTTACGATGGAGAGAAGGTCATAGCTTTTGATGAAAGTATCGAATTTGAAATGGACGGAAATAAGAGTGTAACCTTGTACAAAAACGAAGGTGAATATTTCCTTTGTGTTTCCAATGATGGAGGTTCAGTTGACATCATGAACATTTCGGATGAACAGCGTGAAACTATCAAAAAGATACTTTGCTAAACAAAATGATAGATCAGTTGATTAGGGGGTAAACATGAGCGAGAAGTTATTTATCTTAAATCTTGCTAAGAATCAATGCCAAAATAAGGTTGAACTGTGTGAAAAGAAAGTAAGTAAATTGTCAGACAGACTTTTTCATATGGATGATAGCAACAGTACAGTTAGGCGAAGAGCAATGGAACGAACTAATTTATCTATCGCATGTGAGGAACGTGGCCGTTGGGAAAACAGAATCGAAATTATTAACAACTGGATTGATGAAATAAAGATAGAAGCGTTGAAGGTAGGGAGTTGAAGAAATGGTTAAAGTACCAAATGAATTGAAAGTAAAGATTAATATTTCGGAATTGGTTGGCACCGTTGAGGATTTGAAAGATATAAAAGCTAAAAAGAATGGTGAGATCACTGTAAATGAATTATTAAGGGTGTTATTGAATGAACTTAATAACAATGAAATTCAAGAGTTAGCAGTAGTTAGAAAATACAAAAATGGCTCTGTGTCTACTGGATGGACTACTACAGATGCTGTTGAAGGATTAGGGCTTGCTGAGTTTCTCAAGATACACATTCAGGACGGGATTTGTTAATAAACAAAAGGTAGGAGGAGTTAATTTTGAATAACGAAGAAGCACGAAGATTTTTAAGTTTTCAAAGAGAAAAAATAAACGCAGACATACAAAGGTTATTTCAGGCAGCAGTCGAGGCACAGCTTGCCAAAGCATCACCTGGTGCTCAAGATACAGAAAATGAAGCAACTTTATTACAACCAGATGATTACAATACAATGATCGATTTAGCGCTTGCGACTAATGATAAAGAGTGGTTCCTAGAATTGACAGGTAAAATGCAAAGTGTAGCTGTTTAAGTAAACAAAAGATAGAAGGTGATTATTAGTGGACAAGCCTAATGGGAAATTAACAAATATAGAACTGCAAATGATGATCGACGATATGAAAAGAACTCTCCCTTTTATGATTGAGTTTTGGAAAAATGATGCCAAGAGCATGTATGCCAGACGTAAATCATTAATTGAAGTAGGATTTACTGAAAAAGAAGCGTTGGAAATAATCAAAGCTAGAGGAAGTCAAATATAGAGTCAATTAATAAAAAAGGATGAGAAAAGCTATATACTCTTCTTCATCCCACAGTTGCTGCACTCTCTTATTAACTTTCCGCCACTAATAGAACTGTGGAAATGCGCTTTGTCACAGTTATCACAACGCCCACTATTTTTATCAGGATATTCATTAAAGTCATAAATAATATTTGTATCAATCTGATTATCTATGATATATTCCCGCCTTTCATAAAAAAGCCAGGACTTCTCCCGGCAACCCAATATAATTATACATGGAGGGATCCAATGCGGCTACAAAAGATAGAGATAAATCCTAGTACCAATCTACTAGAAATTGATATAATTAACAGAAAAGGAAGCTTTGCTATTGTGGTGTGTGATGGAAAAGCTAGATTCACTGAGCTGCCTGAACATGGAGAAACTAAGATTGTTACTCATCAAGGCAAAGTGAAAAGGGTAAAGTTTGATGAGGGGGAAGAGTTTTGAATAAGAATAATGAGGTACAGTTAAATGAGATAAAAGAGCAAATGCAAAACTGGATACTTGAACAACAGCTGAGTAATACCGAGAATACTCTCTCTGATACAATTGCATTTTTTTCAACAACATTTGCGGTAGTCGGGATAGCCGTTGCTATTCTCTTGGTGTTTGCAGCGTGGTGGATGAATAAACTTTTTGATTCCAAATTAGAAAAAGTACGAGAATATTCCGAGGCGACGATCAAAGACAAAAATGAAGTAGAGAGTATTAAGAGTGAGATTTCTAATAAACTTGATAATATTAAGCATTTAGAAGAGTCCCTTCAAAAGGCAATTGAAAAGTTGACACATCAAAAAGAAATTAGTGATTTTTTGGAACAAGAAAACAACTATCTTAAAGAACAGATTGAACTCACTCTTACATTAACAAGGTTTCAAAATATCATATTAAAAACTGAGAATTTATTAAGTAAAGTAAATGATGATGTTGTTGAAAAATCCCAATGGGCTAGTGCCTTTGAAGATCCATTAGATCAGTTTATGTGGGAGGAGAGCAGCTATTCAGATGCAAAAAATATATATGACCATTTTATTAATGCTGAATATAAGCTTAATGAGTATTTAGGTGATGTACAAGCAGGGGAGCAAGGAGATAGGCTTGAAGAATTGAAAGATGAGTTAAAAAACGCTCAGGATTTTTATGAAATATTAACATTAATATTAATAGAATAATAGTTCTACCAGCCATCTGGAGGGCACCTAATGACGCACAAAGCGTTACTTGGTGTCCTTTTTTATTTTATATAAGGAGAGATAAAGATTGAAAGAAGCCGCCAGCAAACAAATAGAATCTATACTCAAGGATTACCATTGGATGATGAACTCTATTAAGATTTTGAGGGACTCAATGAAAGATGCAGGGGAAGGGTTGACTGCTCAATACGGTGAAGAAGCAGCAATGCCAAAAGCGCAAGGTACAACAAGTGATCCAGTCTTTAGAGAAGCTATTCGTCGCAGTAAACGTTTTGGGGTTATTAATAAATACGAAAAAAAGATATCAATCATTCAGGATCGTATGCACCGCATTAAGGATGATCGAGAATTAGAAGTATTACATTGGCTGCTAGAGGGAAAAAGTTATCGTTGGATTGCCATTCATATGGGGTTATCTCATTCGCATATCGGGAGGATTAGAGATTGTATTGTTAAACAGCTTTCTGATACAAATGTTACAAATGTTCCAAAAGGTGATTCATGTACAAAGGTAAAATCTGCAAGTTAAAATGGGAGGCAGGACGGCGCGGAAAATTCCCTTCTTGGCCGTCCAGCTATGTAGTTTATGAGCGTCACCTCACGGTGGCGTTTTTTTATTCCCGAAATTAGGTGATGATATGAAAATTATTGATCATCTTTCTTCTGAAGAAAAACATCATATGAATAACCTCAAGAATAAAGATAAATCCTCTGATAATATATCAAATAAAAAGTTATCTAGTCGTGACCTTGCTGAATTGATGGGTATTAACAGACCTACTTACAAAAGGGTTAGAGGTGCGATTAGAAATAAGTAAAATTAGTGCAGGAAATTCCTTAGTTCTCCCGAATTATGTATGAAAAAAGGAGATGAAGCAATGGAGCAGGTTATTGAAAAATTGATTTGCTCGAATTGCAACTTGGAGATAACAGATGAACGTGAGTATTTAGATAATAACGGGGTATGTGATGACTGTTACAGCATCCCGCTAAAGAAGAAACTAAAGTTAAAAATTTAAAGGAGGTATTGTAATGAAAGATCCAGGTGGTGGCGGAGGATAAAGATGTTGCGTCGATCCAAGAGGCGGTGGCATTTTAAAAATATAGCACTCATTTTAATGGGTGCTCTTCTTAAATATAAGAAACCAAATCTCCATCCGATATATATGTTGGGGGTGTTATATTGGAATCAATAGATTTTAGTCCATTTCAAGGTCAAATCAATCACATGGTATTACAGCTTGCACTTATACTTTTTATCCCGTTATTTATTGGAATAGCTGTAAAATTTGTTCTAGTAAAAATTAAATGCCCACAAGGTTTAGCTAATTTTGTTGCTGTAGGAGTACTACTATTTGCATTTTATAAAATGGTATTCATCGTGTTGGTATAAAATGCGGGAAAATATCTCCTTTTGTCGAAAAACATTATAGAAGGAGTGGATAGTTTGAAAGTCGAGAAAATTATTAATCGTGACGGATTTGATATTAAAGTAGTAACTACAATAATTGATCCATTAACCGGACTATATAGGTCCTCAGCATTTTATAAAGATTATCCAGATAGAGTAGTAAGTATCCATCAAGATAAAAATAAAAACATTGCTGCTGAAGTAGCGGTGACAAAACTTATTAATGAATGCCCACCTGAAATATTAGATTTAATTTAATAGGTAAATAGTTGCAGGGAAACATTTCCTTTTGTCGAATTTAGAAGACGGAAGGGGGTGTAGTAATGACTGAAGTAGTACAGTTAAAAAAGGTAGTTTCTCAATCATTAATTGAGGAGATCCAAGCAAGTATTGAGCACTACGATTATGAAATGCGAAAAGCTTATGATGAAGAGAAAGATTTGAGAGAAAGAACACAAATTCTAGAATTAACTCTTACAAAAACAGATTCAGAAATGGCTAAGGATATAATACGTAATATGATTGAAGAATCACAAAGCGAACTTGTAAAACAGGTAGAACGTGCACGAATTTGTAAGAATAATAGAACGTATTATCAAGATATATTTGAAGCTTTAGATGAAGCAATAAAAAGTTTATAACTGTACCAAAAAGCATTTCTTCGGAAGTGCTTTTTCTTTTGTCCAAAACAACTCAAATTACTGGAGGTGGGTAGGTGATGTAGATGGCCGAGACTCGAATTGAAGCTGAAAAAGATTATGTAAAAGGTATGAAATATAAAGACATTGCTGAAAAATACGGTGTTTCTTTAAATACAGTGAAGTCTTGGAAAACACGTTATCAATGGTCTCGTGATGGTGTGCATACAAAACCAAAAGGTGTGCACACAAAAAAGAGAGGCGCACCTAAAGGAAATAAGAATGCTCTGGGCAATGAAGGTGGGGCACCTAAGCGAAATCAAAATGCAGTCACTCATGGCTTCTTTTCTAAGTTCCTTCCAGCAGAAACATTGGAGATCATGGAACAAATGCAGGAGCATTCGCCAGCTGACCTAATCTGGGACCAAATACAAATTCAGTATGCTGCTATTATTCGAGCTCAACAGATTATGTTTGTCGAGAGTAAAGACGAAATGATCAAGGAGCTTAAGAAAGCAAAATATGAGTACTTTGAATTGCCTAAAGATCAAGGTGGAGGGTTTGAAAAACAAATAGCTGAAGAGGAATACGAATTTCAATTTGCTTGGGATCGGCATGCTACATTCTTGAATGCACAATCAAGGGCCATGAGTGAATTAAGGAACCTTATAAAGCAATTCGATGAGATGGCTCATATTGATGACGAACGAAGGCTTAAACTAGAAGGCATGCGCTTAAATATTGAAAAGACAAAAGCTGAGGTTGAAAAGATTTCTTCCGGATCCGATGACAAACCAATTGAGATTGTTATTAAGAGAAAAAGCAAAGGTGAGGGCTCTTGATTGAAAAAGAAGTTAATCCCCACTTTGAAGATTTCCTTTTTGATTGGTCCACTAAGTTTCAATTTCTAGTTGGAGGATATGGGTCCAGTAAAAGCTATCACGTTGGTTTAAAACTCATTCTTAAATTGTTGGAAGAAAAGCGCACAGCCTTAGTCGTTCGTGAAGTTTATGACACTCATAGAGATTCTACTTTTTCATTACTGGAAGAGTTGGTAATAGATTTAGGTTTAGATGACAAAATTAAATGCGTCACTTCTCCAATGCAGCTACGTTTTCCGAACGGAAGCAAAATCATATTTAAAGGGATGGATAAGCCAGCTAAGTTAAAATCGATAAACAATGTTTCAATCATTTGGATTGAAGAGTGTTCTGAGGTTAAATACGCTGGGTTTAAGGAGCTTCTAGGGCGATTACGGCATCCTAAGTTAAAACTTCACATGATACTCTCTACAAACCCTGTAGGTGAGGATAACTGGTCATTCAAGCACTTCTTTAAGGATGAGGTAATCAATCGAGTTATTCTAGATGACCAGGTGCTTTATGAGAAGAGAACAATAGTTATAAACGACACTTATTATCATCATTCAACAGCAGATGATAATTTATTTTTGCCTGAAAGCTATATTGCCCAATTGGAGGAAATGAAAGAATATGATCCAGACCTTTACCGAATAGCCCGGAAAGGTCGTTTTGGCGTGAATGGGGTTAAGGTTCTTCCTCAATTTGAAGAATGGCCGCATGAAGAAGTAATGGCTGCTATTAAGAGTATCAGAAACCCAATCAAGCGTGTTGGAATGGACTTTGGTTTTGAAGAATCGTTTAATGCGGTTGTTCGTCTAGCTGTAGATCATGACAAAAAGATTCTTTATATCTATTGGCAGTACTATAAAAACAAAATGACTGATGATAAGACAGCTGATGAACTTAAGGAATTTAAGGAATCCAAGGAACTAATCTTAGCTGATAGTGCTGAGCCGAAAGCTATCCAATATTACAAACAGTGCGGTTTTAGGATGAAGGGAGCTAAGAAATTTCAAGGATCCCGTTTAGCTAATACAAAAAAGGTAAAGCGTTTTAAGAAAATTATTTGCTCTTCTAATTGCAAAGATGTCATCAGAGAATTGAAGTACCTAACTTACAAAGTGGACAATGAAGGGCATATCATTCCGGATGAATTTAAAATTGACCCCCATACCTTTAGTGCTATTTGGTATGGGTTGGATGGTTATGAGGTATCAGACCTAAAAGGCGGCTCTGTATCTGTACTGAAATGAGGTGAAAATGTGGTTATTGAGGATCTATACCGTAAGCCATACCACGAGTATTTAAATGACATCATTAATAACATGGTGGAAGGCGTGATTACGGAAAACAACATGCTAGTTAAAGAAATAAAGGAATGGCTTGATAGTGAAACTCGTAAAATAATGCTAGTTGGCGAAGCTTACTATCGCAATAAAACTGATATTAGAGAAAATAAGAAGCGTGATGCTGAATGGAAATCCAATGTTAAGCTTGAGCATGGATACGCCAAAAAATTAGTAGACCAGAAGGTTGGCTATCTGCTCACAAAGGATCCGACGATCGGTACTGAAAATAAGCAATACAGGGAATTACTGAAAGTTGTCTTTAACCGTAAATTGTTAAAGACTTTGAAAAATGTGGGCAAAGAAGCAATTAATAAAGGAATTGCCTATCTTTATATCTATTTTGATGAACAGGGAGTGCTTTCATTTAAGAAATTTCCTTCCGAGCAAATTTTGCCGTTTTGGAAAGATAATGAGCATACTGAGCTTTCTGCATTTGTTCGTGTGTACAAAGAGTCAATCTATCTAAATGGCAAAAAGGAAGTTATGACCAAAGTAGAATACCATCATCCGGATGGCATTAATTATTTTGTTCTTGAAGGTAATAAATTAGTACCAGATGTTCCAGCTGGTATTGAATCGACGTATCACTTTACTATCAACGATAAACCGTTCTTATGGAACCGTATTCCTCTTATTCCGTTTAAATACAACGAGGAAGAGCAACCGTTAATAGATCAAATTAAGTCTTTAATAGATAACTATAATACCCAGGCTTCAACAAATGCTGATTTGCTAGCAGACATACCGCAGTTCATTTACAAGCTTATCAATTATGGCGGTGCTGATTTAAAAGAATTCCTTAACGATTTGAATATTTATAGAGCTGTAAACCTTGATCAAGATGGTGATTTAGACAAGCTTCAAGCAACGCCTGAAACGGACGCTACCGAAAAGGAGCTTGATCGTGGAAGAAAATCCATTTATGAATTTGGCCGCGGTGTAGATACCACCGATGCAAATTTAGGAAATGCTTCTGGTGTGGCTTTACGCTATCGTTATTCAGACTTAGATATGGACTGTAATATCTTAGAATCAGAATTCCAGGCATCTATTGAGCATGTATTGTGGTTTGTTAAAGAGTATTTCCTAATGACGGGACAAGGCGATTTTACTAAAGAATCAGCCAATATTATTTTTAACCGGGACATCATAATTGCTGAATCAGAAGTTATCGCTGATTGTCAAAAATCAGTCGGGATTCTTGATGATAAGACTATCCGTGAAAATCACCCTTGGTATAACGAGGAAGTGGAGAAGCGGCTTGAGGAACAAAAAAAGAGTGAGATGGATGAATATGATAATTATCGAACATCATTCCAAAAATTAAATGGCGGTGGTGGTGATGGCCAAGAGTCGTGACTACTGGCGAAAACGTTTTGAGTTGTTACTAAATTCAGAGCTGCATAAAGGCGAAACGTATCTTATCGATATGGAAAAAGCTTATATCCAAACAATGGCTGAGATCGAAAAGGATTTAACAAAATGGTATGGTCGCTTTGCTGCTAACAATGAAATCTCTTTTACAGAAGCAAAACGCTTGCTTAAATCTGACGAGTTTAAAGAATTCAGATGGACTGTGGAGGATTATATTATCTATGGTGAAAAGAACGCAATTAGCCAAGCGTGGATGAAACAGCTTGAAAACGCTTCTGCTCGTGTCCATATTAGCCGTTTAGAGAGCTTGCAGATACAACTTCAACAACACATTGAAAAGCTTTATGGTGGTCAAATTGAAGCTGTAGAGCGTTTGATTAAAGAGACATATCAAAGCACTTACCTTCACACTGCTTTCGAGATTCAAAGTGCATTCGGTATCGGTTTTACTATGCATGCAATTGATGAAACAAAGCTCACGAAGATCATTAGCAAGCCATGGACAGTAGACGGACTGACTTTTAGCGATAAAATATGGCGTGATAAGCAGCTATTAGTCAACACATTGCATACAGAACTAACTCAATCTATTGCAAGAGGCCAGGCACCTGACAAGGTGATTTCCTCAATATCAAAAAAGCTGAATACTTCCCGATCCCACGCTGCCCGTCTAGTCATGACCGAATCAGCGTTTTTTAGTGCTTCAGCACAAAGAGAGACGTTTGGTGAGTTAAATGTCGAACGTTATGAGATCGTAGCAACTCTTGATAGCAAAACAAGCTCTATTTGCCAATCGATGGATGGTCAAGTGTTCAAAATGAGTGAGTTTGAACCTGGTATAACAGCTAACCCTTTTCATCCTTACTGCAGAACAACAACGGTACCTTATTTTGAGGATGACTACAGCCAGCGCATTGCCAGAGATCGTGATGGAAAGGTTTATTACATTGATAGCAAAATAAAGTTCCCAGAATGGGAGAAGAGATTTGTTGCTTAATGATAATTGCCTAAATAGTCGTGAAAAATCGGTATCTCTTACTAATTTAGAAACGGCAGTCGATGAATAGTCTTGTAGATTCAATGAATTATGAGCAATGGTCAGCTAAATTCGTTAGAAAGTAGGTAATACGATGTTAATCGACATTCTAACTATTGGAATACCTAGTTTCATTGCAGGAAATATTACTGGCTATTTTATTAGAAAAATGGTTAAAAAATATCGTCATCTTAGCATTTATGGACGTTAACTATTAAAGCTGGCGGTGGACGTAACCACGTAAAACAATCGTAACCATTGGAGGAATAAAAATGAAAAGAGAATTTCTAGAAGGATTAGGTCTTGATAAAGAAAAGATTGATTCTATTATGGCTGAACATGGAAAAACAGTTGAATCTCATAAGTCTAAGCAAGCCGATCTTTCTACTAGCTTGGAAGATTTAAAGAAGCAGCTGGAACAACGCGATAAAGACCTGAAAGAATTGAAGAAGCAAGCAGAAGGTAGCGAGGATCTACAAAAGAAACTAGCTGACCTTCAAAAACAGTACGATGATGACAAAACTAACTACGAGACCAAGCTAAAGGAAACTCAGTTAACTAGTGCTCTTAAGCTAGCATTAACAGGAAAGGTACATGACGCTGATCTTGTAACTGGCCTTATCGACAAAACCAAAATTGAATTAGGTGAAGACGGAAACGTCACTAAAGGACTTGATGAGCAGATTAAGACGCTGCAGGAATCGAAGTCCTTTTTGTTTGTTACAGGAACAAAAACACCAGGGATAAAAGGCGCTACCCCTCCAGGGGGAGATCCTGGTGCAGGCGGCGCAGGCACTGAATCCAGTTTTGGGAAGAAACTAGCCGAAGAAGCTGCTAGTAGCAATAAGGGGCTTGAGGAAGCTCGTAAATCTTATTTCGAATAGGGAGGAAAAAATTAATGAGTAAATTTGTAGAAACACAGTACACAAATAATAAAGGGATTTTAAAATTCCCAGATCATTACGTTAATCTTACCGTTACTGTAAGTGATTCAGGAATTTCGGCAAACGCAGAAGGTAAAAAAATCGTTCCGGCCGGGACAATTCTTGGCGGTGGTTTTTTAGCTAGTGAATCTGTGCTAGCTGTAAAGAAGAATACAACTGGAGCTGAGGGTGTCCTTTTCAATGATGTGGATGTTACTTATGGACCAGCGTCAGGCGCCGTTATGATCCACGGCTTTGTAGCACTTGATAAATTACCAGAAGCACCTACAGCAGAGGCTGTTACCGCGCTTAAACAAATCACATTTTTGAAATAAGAAGGGATGATATAAATGCCAACAATTTTTGATCTAGTAAATGCAAAAGAAATTGCAACTTATTACGAGAATAACCCATCAAATAAAGTTCCTTATCTTGGTTCTACTCTTTTCCCAGCTAAAAAGCAACTGGGGTTAGATCTTTCTTGGATTAAGGGATCTAACGGTCTTCCAGTGGCTCTTGAGCCATCGGCTTTCGACGCAAAAGCTAATGTCCGTGATCGTATCGGATTTAGAAAAATTCAAACAGAAATGCCGTTCTTCCGTGAATCAATGCGTATTGGTGAGAAGGACCGTCAAGAATTAAATAGACTTCTAGCTTCAAATCTTGAAGAAGCTTACAAGTCCATTGTTAACAACATCTATGATGATGTAACAACTTTGGTAAATGGTGCACAGGTCCAGCCAGAACGAATGATTATGCAACTATTGTCCACTGGAAAAATCGGTATTTCTGCAAATCGTGTAAACCTTGATTATGATTACAAAATGAAATCAGACCATAAAGAAACGCTAATTAGTGGGGCGCAATGGGATCATCCAGACTCAGTTCCACTCGAAGATATCCCTAGCTGGCAAGATACTGTGGAAGAAAATACTGGTACACGTCCTACTAATTGTATTATGACTCGAAAAACTTTTGGTTATTTAATGAAGCACAAGAGTGTTCGTTTAGACATGAATCCATTAGGTGGGCAACATATTATTATGACAGAGGCTTTATTGAAACAGTATCTTAAGGATAAATTCGGTTTATCAGTTGCTATTTATAACAAGAAATATCGTGCCGAAGATGGTTCCCTACACAATTTTTATCCGGATGATCATTTTACACTTATTCCTGACGGGCAATTAGGAAATACGTATTTTGGTACCACGCCTGAAGAAAGTGACTTAATGACTGGAGCAACAAAGGCGGATGTTAGTATCGTTAATACAGGCGTAGCAATTACGTCGATTAAAGAGGAGCACCCAGTTAACGTAATGACTATTGTTTCGGAAATTGTTCTTCCTAGCTTTGAAACAATCGATAATATCTTTATTGCAAAAGTTGCAGGAAATTAATAGGGAGGGCTTTTGTCCTCCCTATTTTTGGGGGTGTTTTTTTTATGACACAAGATATCTATAAAAATTTAACCGTTGAAGAAGTGTTGGAAGCTGTAAAAAACGAACAGCTATCTGCAGAAAAAGCATTTGAGTATGAGTCCCAAGGGAAGAACCGTAAAACATTACTCGAAGCACTAAAAGAAATGACTGCAGAAGTTAACGATTCTTTAGAAGACAGTAATGAGCCAAATTCCAGTGTAAATGACCCCTTGGAAACAATATCAGTTGTACTGACCGAAAATGTAAAGTTCGGAAATACGCGCTACAAAATCGGTAACAAGATCGACGTATCTCCAGATGATTACGAAGTGTTGTTAAAGGCTGGAGTAATCCAAGAGGATGCTTGACAATGGATGTAACAGAAATTGTAAAAGCAAAACTTCCAGCCGATAAACTTCCAAATGACACGATAATAAGCATGTATGTAGCAGAGGTAAGGCAAGCTATCCTCACCTACTGTAATCGAAGTGATATCCCAATGGAACTAACTTTTGTTCATGCTAACATGGTAATCGATATGATTTTTGAGGAAAATCAAAGAATTGATCCCGAAAACTCCAAGGTAGCAACGTCAATTCAAGAAGGCGATACACGTGTTGAACTTGGAAATAACAAGGTTTCAGCTAGTGCGTTATCTACTCAACAAATGATTTACAATTATCAAACTCAATTGAATAAATTTAGAAAATTGAGGTGGTAATCAGATGAACGCTGTAAGAAGAGCCATTGAAAGTATGTATGATAGCACATGCACAGTCAAAGAGTTTCAGTCAGTAAGAGACCCTGTAACCCAAATAACCAGTAAAAAAGAAATCGTAGTTCTTGAAAACCAGCCGTGCAAACTCTCTTACGAGAAACAAATGGCAGCATCCAATACAAGCGCGCCAGCAATTATTGCTCAATCTACTAAATTATTTCTTGCTCCAGAGATCACTGTCAAAGCGGGATCAAAAATCATTGTTACTAAAAACAGTAAATCTACTGAATACTCTCGAAGTGGAGAGCCTGCGGTATATACAAATCATCAAGAGATCATGCTCGAACTGTTTAAGGGATATGCTTAATGGCTAGGTGGGGACGAGTTGATTTTCGGCAGTTGCAACGATTACAAAAGCGTATGCAGAAGCTACAAAGGGTCGATTATGAAAAGTTTTGCGAAGATGCTGCAAAAGAACTTGCTGCTCGCTTTTTAGCTAAAGTAATTAGAAGGACTCCCGTTGGCATCTATGAAGATGGTATAGTAGGCGGAACATTAAGGCGAGGTTGGACTGCCAAGAGTCATAGAGAAGCAGAGTTGAGTGCAACATTTGGTGGCAGCACTGGTGTAAAAAAATTTGCTGATTCAATGGTTGTTACAAAAAAAGGTAACGTTTATGAAATTGAAGTGCTGAACCCTGTTGAATATTCGATGTACGTGGAGTATGGCCATCGTACTGCCAATCATAAAGGTTGGGTAAAAGGTCGTTTCATGATGACAATCTCTGCTGATGAAGTACAAGCTCAGGCTCCTCAAATTGTAGAAAAGAAGCTTATGGAAATATTAAAGGAGGCTTTTGATGGAGATTAATGATATTATCACAGCTATTTCTATTAAACTTCACAAGGCCTTTGGGGATACCTATGAAAAATATATTGATGAAGTGCCGCAGGGGTTTGAAACTCCTGCTTTTTTAATTCAGTTTTTGAATTTAGAGCATATTCGGCAGATCGGGAAACGATGGAAGGTCACAACGTTTTTTAACGTACAATATTTTCCCACCAATGGGGCATCAGAAAGCACAAATATGACTTTGAAGGTACAACAGGCCTTAAAAGAAATAACGCTGCTAAATGGCTCAATTATGCTTGGTACGGGAGCGAATAGCGAGGTTGTGGAAGGTATAGCTCATAACTTTGTACATTTTAATTTTTTTCTGCAAGAAGTGGAAGAAAAAACATTCATGGAATCATTAGAACAACGATTTAAAAAGAAAGGGTGAAAGCATGGCTGCCAAAAAGGAAATGAATAATGAAGCTGTTAAGGGTGAAGTTGCTGCCCTTACGTTTTCTAAATCACAAATCGTCAAAAGCAGAAGATATGCAGCTAGGTGTGATGCGTTGAATGCATTGTTGGAGGATGGTAAAACGTACTCATTCTCCGAAGTAGACAAGATATTAAATAAATTCGACGAAGGAGGTAATTGATTTGGCGTTAGGCGGCGGTACATTTTTAACTCAAAACAAAGTACTTCCAGGTACTTATCATAATTTCATTTCAGCAGCACGAGCATTTGTAAATCTATCAGATCGAGGGTATGTTGGTTTGCCAATGGCCCTTGATTGGGGTGTTGATGGCGAAGTATTCTCTGTAACTCAAGAAGATTTACAAAAAAATTCTCGTAAAATCTTTGGCTACGACTATACTGATCCCAAATTAAAAGGGATTCGCGATGTATTTAAAAATGCAATCACAGTTTACTTTTTCAAGTTGGCAGTTGGCGCGAAGGCTGCATCGAATACATTTGCAACAGCGAAGTATAAGGGTGTTCGTGGTAATGACATTACAATTGTTATTCAAGCGAATGTCGATGAGCCAACAAAATTTGATGTGCAAACTTTGCTAGATAATGTTTTAGTAGACGAGCAAACAGCTGTTGCTAGTGCTGCTGAATTAGTTTCAAATGATTATGTGTCTTTTAAGAATGACGCAACACTTACTGAAACTGCTGGCACCTTATTAACTGGCGGTTCGAATGGCAGCGCGATTAGTGGGGGAGCCCACCAAGAGGCGTTAGATGCTCTTGAAGCATACGGTTTCAATACGCTAGGGTGCTTATCAAAGGAAACTGTAATTAAATCTCTTTATGTGGAGTATACAAAGCGCTTACGAGATCAAGTTGGTGCTAAGTTTCAATTGGTTGGCCACAAACTTGGAGCTGCTGATCATGAGGGAATCATCGATGTCCAGAACGATGCAAACGGCGAAGGTGAAGAAATGTTCGGTGCCGTATATTGGGCCGTTGGAGCTCAAGCTGGTGTGGCAGTAAACAAGTCGAATACAAACAAAAAATACGATGGTGAACACATACTTTCTATGAGTGAAACGATGACTCAACCTCAGCTAACTAAATTACTACAGTCAGGAAAATATGTTTTCCATCGTGTAGGTGACGAAATACGTGTACTTGAAGATGTAAATACATTTATTTCATTTACAGTTGATAAGAATGAGGATTTCAGTATGAATCAAGTTATTCGAGTGCTGGACCAAATTGCTATTGATACAGCGCACCTATTTAACACTCGATACCTGGGTGAAGTTCCTAATGATCAGGCTGGTCGAGTTTCTTTTTGGAAAGATATTGTTAAGAATCGAAATGAACTTCAAAAGCTTCGGGCCCTACAAAATTATGATAAAGAGGCTTTAAAGGTAGAAAAAGGTAGCACTAAAAAATCAGTTATAGTTAATGAAGTTGTAGAACCAACAGTAGGTATGTCACAACTTTATATAACTACTATTGTAGCGTAAGGAGGGGCTATAAATGAATGAAAATACTATGCATGCCCGTGATGCCATTAACGGTGCTTCTGGTGAGTGTTTTGTAACTATCAGAGGTAACCGTTATAATTTTGCGCAAGTAATTAATATTCAAGCTGATATGGACAAAGTAAAAACTAAAATTCCAATTTTAGGACGTATGTCAAAGGGTAATAAAGGAGCTGGTGTGGAATACACCGGAAATGCTACCTTTCATTTTAATACTTCCATTTTTCGAGAGCTACTTTATCATTACAAAGAAACTGGTGAGGATATTTATTTTGATATCCAAACAACGAATGAGGATAAATCTTCTTCTGTTGGAAGACAAACAATAGTATTAATTGATTGTAATTTAGACGGTGGTATTCTAGCTCTATTAGATGCTGATGCAGAATATTTAGAAGACCAAATTGATTTTACCTTTGAAGATTGGGAGTTCCCTGAAAAATTCTCTATCTTAAGTTCAATGCTTTGATATTGGAGAGCTCACTTTGTGGGCTCTTGTTTATTTAAAATAAAATGAGGATAGGTGATATAAATGAGTTTATCAGCATTTTTAGCACAGAATGCTTTGAAAGCAGAAACAGAAAAGTATGTGGTATCCAAACGTTTTCTAGATGAGAATAAAAAGCCTATTGAATGGGAAGTTGGAGCTGTGAGTTCAGATGAAGACGAAGCGCTTCGCAAGCAACATACAAAGCGATTGCCTGTCCCTGGGAAAAAGAACGTATTCCAACCAACAACAGATTATGATTCCTACTTAACGAGTTTAGCTGTAAAGTGCACTGTTTTTCCTAATTTGCATATAAGGAATTGCAGGATAGCTATAAAGTAATGGGAGCCGAAGCGCTTCTAAAGAAGATGCTGTTACCTGGAGAATATGCACAGTATCTACAGTTCATCCAAACAATAAATGGTTTTGATGTTGGCTTAGAAGAAGCAGTAGAAGAAGCAAAAAACTAATTAATGAAGGCGATTATGAGGCTAACATAGCTTATTATTGCCTTCATAAACTTCATAAATGGCCGCATGAATTCGACTCTTTGCCAAAGTATGAAAAAGCATTTGTAATTGCAGCTGTACAGATCAAGATGGAAGCTGAGAAAAAAGCCGATAAAGAGGCGAAGAAAAAGAGCGGGCGAAGAAAGTGATGGAGAAATCTCTTCCTATTTTGTATATTTAAGGATAGGAGGGATATGAATGAAGAAGTTTTTTAAATTTGGATGTTTAGGTTTTGTTTTAATGTTTATTGTAATACTAGTATTTGGCGCCATACATGAGTTTAGCAATGCTGATGAATCAGGTGCAACACCAAGAGGTAAAGTTGCAAAATCATTAAATATTACACTTGAAAACGGAGAAAAAGCATTAAGTGTACTTCAAAATGTGGGTATAAAAGAAAATATTGATATTCAGCATGACGAGTTATTAGACAATGCTCATTATGAGAGCGAAAAAGGATATAGAATAAATTCTAAAGAAGCCTCTAATATTATTCTCTATATGAATGCAAATGAAACTATTAGTTTGATAAAATACGGGGACAATACGCTTTATGAAAATAATAGTGTCGTAGCAAGTCTAACAGATTTTATTTTAACGGAAGAAGAAAAAGCCGAACTTAAATATAAATGTCAAGAAACTATAAAAGGCATACTAAAAGCGCCGTCTACAGCTAAATTTCCTAACTATAATGAATGGAGATTTGGAAAAAAAAGTGGTGAGATAATTATTCAAAGTTATGTAGATGCTCAGAATGGTTTTGGAGCTAATATACGTAGTAAGTTTCAATTTATAATTAAGGATGATAAAATCACTTCTTTAATTTTTGATGGCAAAGAATATATGAAAAGGTAATTTTAGCACTCTTTTTAAGAGTGCTTTTATTTTTATAAAAAGTCGGTGAGATAATGGCCACTATTAGAACCGCAATTCAGATACAGGATAATATGTCACGAGCCTTTCAATCTATGAATAGCGCTATGAACATAGTTATCAGTAGCTTTGAATCGTTACAGTCAGTGTCTAGTAATGCTGTGGAAGTCGAAAGTATTCGGGCAGCAAGGCATGAATTGAATCAAGCTGAAATTGCGTTTAATGGAATCGAACAGGAAATAAGGCAAGCTAGTGAAGCTCAACAGCAATTTAATGAAGATGTAAGGAATGGGCAATCAGCTGCTGATGGTTTAGTAGGAAAAATCAAAGGATTAGTGGGTGCCTACCTTGGCATTCAGGGTATTAAAAAGGGAGCCGGTATAATAACTGACTGGCTAGGCTCAGCAGATGTTATTAATACAGCTGAAACCCAACTTGCTGCTGTAATGAATAATATGGGCGCTGTTCAAGCTGAATTTGAATCATTAAAAGCAAAAGCTGCAGAAGTTGAAGGCTACACAACTTATGGAGCAGAGGTGCTTTTGTCAGGAGCTGGAGAACTTGCAACTTATTTAGAATCTGGCAAAGCAATTGAAGCAATGATGGGTACATTGGCTAACTACGCAGCTGGAATGGGCGGTATAAACGTTGATGATCGGCAAATGGTCGAATATGCTACTCAACTTGGTAAGGCTTTAGATGGCCAATTTGATGGCTTAAGAAAAAAGGGTTTTGATGTAACCGATGCCCAAAAGGCAATAATCGAAAAAGGAACAGAAATGGAACGTGTTGCCGTCATTACTGATATTATTGCTCAATCGTGGGACGGTTTAGCCCAATCCATAGCAAATACACCACAGGGGCAGATTGTTCAAATGGAGAACAATTTTGACGGCATAAAACAAAAGATTGGGAATGATCTATATCCTGCGGTGGTTCAATTTTTTAGTACCATAAATTCGAATATGCCAACAATTGAGGCTTTAATGTTTGCATTTGCCTATGCAGCAACTGTGGTTATGGATGCATTAGGAGGCATAATAAACACCGCAAGTTGGTTAGCATCAGTATTTATTGATAATTGGTCTTGGATAGAGCCTATAATTTGGGGAATTATAGCCACGCTTGTTGTCTATAATGCAACGATGGGTATCGCTTGGTTAACAACCTTAAAGGATATTGCAGCTAAGGTATGGCGTACAGCTGTATCGTGGGCAGAAACAGCAGCGATACTGGCGTTAATTGTCGCTCAAGATGGATTAAATGCGGCGATGGCGGCATGCCCTATCACGTGGATCCTGATTGGCATAATAGCTATCATTGCGGTTTTTTACGCAGCGGTAGCAGCGGTTAATAAATTCGCAGGTACCTCTTATTCTGCAACCGGAATGATTGCAGGTGCTTTTTTTGTATTGGGTGCAATCATTTGGAATACCGTCGTTGGAGTTATCAATGCAATTATCCAGTTTTTGTGGACTAGTTTTGTTGAACCTTGGATTTCAATAATCGAATGGGTTTTGAATGTATTTAATGGAGGTTTTAATAGTTTTGGTGATGCCGTTGCAAATTTGCTAGGGCAAATAATTTCGTGGTTTTTATCATTGGGCAAAGTTGTAACTAAAATTATTGATTCTATTTTTAATACAAATTGGACTGCAGGATTGTCTAGTTTGCAAGACAGTGTACTTGCGTGGGGGAAAAACGAAGCAGCTATAACTCTCGACCGTGCAGCGCCGATGATTGAATCTAGAATAGAATACGGAAAAGCGTGGAATGCAGGTAATGAATGGGGATCAGGGCTGGAAGCTAAATTTAGTAATGCATTTAAAATGGACCAGCTTTTAGGAAATGCAGGGGCTTTTGGAGGACCATTAGATGATCTAAAAAGCACTGGAGCAGACACAGCTAAGAACACTGCAAAAATGGCTAAGTCCATGGAAGCTACTGAAGAGGATTTAAAATATCTTCGTGATATAGCAGAAAGAGATGTTATTAATCGATTTACAACCGCCGAGGTTAAAGTTGATATGACTAACCATAATACTGTTAACTCTGATCTTGATCTAGACGGCATCATTGACCGTTTCGGTGAAAAACTTGAGGAAACATTAGATGTAATTGCGGAAGGAGCGAATTAGATGGCATATAACTTCTTTATAGATAGTGTACAGCTTCCAGTTGCTCCTTCTAGCTTAGATACGAAGATAAGGAACAAGAATACTACAATTACATTGATCAATGAAGGGGAGGTTAATTTGCTTAAGAAGGCTGGATTAACCGAACTTTCTTTTGATCTATTACTACCAAATTCGAAGTATCCTTTTGCCGTTTATCCCGATGGCTTTCAACCAGCAACTTACTATTTAGATAAGCTTGAAAAGTTAAAGATTGATAATAAACCCTTTCAATTTATCGTCTCTCGATTAAAACCGAGTGGCGATTTATTATTTGATACAAATATGAAAGTTTCGTTGGAAGAATACACAATCAAGGAGAATGCAGATTATGGCTTTGACGTTGTAGTTTCAATTCAATTGAAACAATATCGGGATTATGGCACCAAGGTTATTGAAGTCAAAAAGCCAAGTGCTTCTGCAGCCGCAAATGTAAAGCCAATTGCTAAGACTACTCAGCCAAGAGCAACAACAAGTGCTCCCCCTCCGCCTCAGTCTCATAAAGTTGTTAAAGGTGATACATTGTGGGCGCTTTGCAAGAGTTACTTAGGTGATGGTTCGAAGTATCCGGAGATTGCGAAGAAAAACAATATTAAAAATCCAAACCTTATTTATCCGGGGCAGGTGATTAAATTTTGAGCATTGAGTTGATTATTCAAAATGGATCAAAATTGATGATGCCCGCCGTGGAGGAGGGGATAGTTTGGGAGACAGCCAGAAAAAACGTACCTGGCAAATTGACATTCAGTGTATTAAAAGATGAAGCGCTAAGTTTTGAAGAAGGAAATCCCGTCAGTTTTAAAAAGGACGGTAAGAACATATTTTATGGGTTTGTCTTCACTAAAAAGAGCTCAAAAGATGGTCTAATAAATGTAACAGCCTATGACCAGCTTCGCTATTTGAAAAATAAAGATACCTATGTTTATACAAACAAAACAGCTTCTGAATTTATAAAAATGGTAGCTGCGGACTTCCGTTTGAACACTGGAACAATTGAGGATACAGGTTTTAAGATTGCTAGTCGAGTAGAGGATAATAAAGAGCTTTTCGACATGTTTCAGAACGCGCTAGATCTTACACTGGATAATACGAAGAAAATGTATATCCTATATGATAACTTCGGGAAGTTGACTCTCAGAGCCCTTGAAAAAATGAAATTGGACGTGCTAATCGATGAGGAAACCGGAGAGAATTTTGATTACACCTCATCAATTGATTCGAATACTTACAACAAAATTAAGCTTTCTTATGAAAATGATAAAACCGGTAAGCGTGAAATCTATGTTGCTCAAGACAGTAACAATCAAAACCGCTTTGGAATTTTGCAGTACTTTGAAACCATTCAGGAATCAACGAATGGTAAAGTCAAAGCAGATGTATTGTTGTCCCTTTATAATCGAAAAACAAGAAATCTAAGCATAAAAAAGGCATTTGGAAATATTTATGTTCGCGGTGGCAATATGTTAGTAGTAAAACTTGATTTGGATGATATTAAAATCATGAACTATATGCTTGTAGATTCCGCTAAGCATTCATTTAACGAAAACGAGCATTTCATGGATTTGAAGCTAATTGGCGGTGATTTCGTTGCGTAATATGGATGACATTGTAATTTTAATCAAAAAGGCAGCAAGAGAAGCAATGGGAGCAATTGATCTAACTGCTATCGAATTTGGCCAAGTAACTAGTGTTTCACCACTAAAAGTTAATGTTGAACAAAAAAAGGAACTAACTACTGCTCAGCTAATACTGACTAGAAATGTTCGAGATTACGAGATTGAGATGAGTGTTGATCATGTAACGGAAGTCGCGGAAGGTCACTCTCATGAATATGAAGGACGAAAAAAGTTTATTGTCCATAATGCTCTTAAAGTTGGGGATACAGTAATGTTGGTGAAAATGCAGGGCGGCCAAAGATACATTGTATGGGACAAAGAGGTGGTAAAATGATCCCTCAAGTTAATGATGGTTTAATAGAGGATTTTGAAGAAGCTTTACCACCACCGACTAAAAATTTTAAATTATATATGGATAAAGATCGCTGTTTAGGCTTCGTTGATGAAATTGAAGCACTGAAACAAGCGATTTTTTTAATGCTTAATATTGAAAGATATGACTACATCATCTATTCGTGGATTTTCGGAGTGGAATTTAAAGACTTATTTGGAAAGCCAACAGCCTATGTATTACCTGAAATAAAGAGAAGAATCAAGGAATGTCTTATGCAGGATGATCGGATTAATTCAGTTGATAACTTTATTTTTGATGTTAAAAAGAAGAAAGTTCATGTCACATTTACGGTCCATAGCATTTATGGAGAATTTACACAGGTAAAAGAGGTGGAATATTGATGGCTGAACCTCTTAATTTGGATATATCTTATGAAGATTTAATGGCTCAAAAGCTTGCTGGAGTCGATCCATCTTTGGATACTCGTGAGGGCACATCTTTAATTTTTAATGCGACAGCTGCTAACAGTGCTGAAACAATTCAAATGCTTTTCACATTAAAAAACATGGTTGACCTCGTTTTCGCTGATACAGCACCTCGCGAATATTTAATTCGTCGAGCAAAAGAAAAAGGGTTAGAACCTGCTAATGCAACAAAAGCTCGACTAAAAGGAGTATTTAATATAGATGTGCCCATCAACTCTCGTTTTAGTTTAGATGAATTAAATTATGAGGTAATCGAAAAAATTGCACTTGGCGAGTTTATTTTGGAATGTGAAACAGCAGGCAATATTGGCAATCTATTTTTTGGTCAACTTATACCAATTGATTATATTGACGGTTTAACAAGTGCTGAATTAACTGAGGTCCTTATTCCAGGAGAAGATGAAGAAGATACAGAAGAATTTCGTAAACGCTATTTTAATAGCTTTGATTCTACTGCCTTCGGTGGGAATAGAAAAGATTATAAAGATAAAGTTAAAAATCTTCCTGGAGTAGGTGGAGTGCGAGTTTATCGGGCCTGGAATGGTGGAGGTACAACTAAGTTAGTGATTATTAATTCGCAGTTTGAAAAGCCATCAAAAACGCTAGTTGACGAAGTGCAAGAAGCAGTGGATCCATTAGGTGCTCAAGGGGAAGGTTTAGGGATTGCGCCAATAGATCACATTGTCACGGTTTTTGGGGTAAATGAAACAGTAATTAATATTGCCACAAATATCACTCTTCAAGATGGATGGGTATGGGAAGACGTTGAGCCAAACGTACTTCCGATAATTGATGGCTATTTTAAAGAGTTGGCCGAACAATGGGCACAAGCTCAAACATATGAAGAAGATCATGCAGGCTTAATCGTTCGTATCTCGCATATTGAAACTAGGATTTTAGGTGCGCCCGGTGTTCTAGATATAGCGAATACAATGTTAAATGGAGCTCAATCAAACATTGCGCTGGATAAAGAATCAATACCGAAACGGGGTGTTGTAAGTGGCTAGAGAAGTAAATATATTAGGTTATTTACCACCCGTGCTTCATGAAATTAAAGAATTGGTTCAGATAGCAAATGTAGAAAACCCTGTTTTAGAAAGTGTATGGCAAGAAATTGAAAATACACTTAATAATCAATTCGTCATTTCTGCTAATGAAAAAGGGGCAGCGCGTTATGAAAAGATGTTAAAACTTAATGTGCCGGCTACTGATACTTTGGCAACAAGACAATTCCGGATCTTAACGCGTTTTCAAGAACAAGCGCCGTATACTAATCGAGTTTTAAAGCAATTACTAGACAGCCTACTAGGTGCAGGACAATATGAGCTTAAGAGAGATGTTGCAGCAAAAACACTAAGTGTAAAAATTGAATTGACTGTTAAGGGGCAATTCGATGCAGTTGTTGTCATGTTGGAACGTATTACACCACAAAATATGGTCCTTACAGTGGAGCTTCGATACAATCAGTATTTAAAATTTACACAGTATACACACGCTCAATTATCAGCATTTACTCACAGGCAATTAAGAGAAGAGGTGTTGAACTAATGCCTGGTAACACAACTAATTTCAATTTAATTAAGCCTGATCAAGACGAGTTTTATAACGTATGTGATCAGAATAATAACATGGACACTATTGATAGAATCCTTAAAACTTTACAGGATGCTATAAACTCCGGTGCAACTGAGCAGGAACTAGCCACTTTAAGACAGGATCTTGCTACGCATTTGGCGGATGAAGAGAAGCACTTAAAGACTGGCGAAAGGACTTCTTGGAATGGAAAGTACGCTAAGCCAGGAACAGGAATCCCTAAAACAGATTTAGCAAGTTCAGTTCAAACGTCTTTAGACAAGGCAGATTCAGCCGTTCAAAACTCTGAAAAAGGTGCTGCGAATGGTGTTGCAACACTAGATGCTTCAAAAAAAATTCTACTTGCACAAGTTCCAGACCTTGCAAGTTTAGGGGTTGGAAAATCAGCAGAAGGAAGCTATGTAGGTGATGGGATAAAGGGAAAAAAAATTAATATCGGCTTTACACCAAAATTTGTCATGATAACTGCTGGGCGTACAGGTAATATATATACTTATTACAGTGGGATAATGGCTGGATTCGAGAAAGGATTTACTTACTTTGGTGGTACAAATCCAACTGCTTCTACCGTTGCCAATTTTGGAACAGTTGGAGGTATAACTCAAGACGGATTTATTCTAAACAGCACATCAGATTATGGTTTAAACTGTAGTGAAACAGTCTATTACTGGTCAGCATTTTCTTAAAAAAGGAGGATAACATGCATTTAATTATTTATAAAAAATCAAACGGTGAACCATTATTGCAAGAAACCATATCATCGTTTTTCACAACAGAGTTATTTAATACTAAGGATAGTTATGAGTATGTTGTTAAACATTTCGGTGGGAAAAATGAAGAATACAGCGAAATATGGCTTGATGATGAGACTACTATTCAAAAAACATATACACATGAATTCAAGGTCCAAAATGGTGAAATTGTTTTTGGGAATGAAAGAATAATAGAAGAACCTCCGAGGGAACCAACCTCAGGTGAAAGAATTGAATTATTAGAGCAAGAAAAATTAACTCTTCAACTTGCATTAGCAGAGACTATTGAAAAGCAGGAAATGGACAAGATTAGTAATCAACTTGCATTAGCAGAACTAATAGAAACATTAACTATAAAAGGAGTGTTGTAGGATGGTAACATTGTATGCTGACTTAGTGGAATTAGGATTAAGGGTATTAGAAAACCCAAAACCGGGTGAAATTGCGGTACCAGCGTTTTTAAAAGCTGATGTAAAAAAGGAATTAGATAGACGCGCAGCCACGAGTGCTTAAAAATTAAAAAAGAAATAGATGTCATAAGAACATCTATTAGCAGGATTTTATCATTCCTTGTCGAACATTGTTATAGATGAAAGGAGTGATAGAATGAAAAAATGGGAGTATAAAGTATTAGCATACAATGAACGAGGTCTATACAATAACGATGAGGGTTTACAAAACCTATTATCGAATTTGGGAAATGAAGGATGGGAATTGGTTTCGAGTATTCCTATGGTAGAGGGATCTGGTTCTGATGGAGATGTATCCCTAGATGTTCCAAGGATTAAATTCATTTTAAAAAGAGAAAAATAATCTCTAAGCACTCTCAATCAAGAGTGCTTTTCTTTATGTCTCATCAGGACGAAAATGTGCAGCAACTAACACCTAGAAATAGGTGACTTTTAATGACTTCAAAACTGTAGCTTGCTTGGAACTAATATTGTCTATTGAAGTTAATAAGAGAAAAATATTAGTATTGTTAGAAAATTTTATATACAAGGGAAAAAAATGGTGCTAAAATTCCTTTCGTAATAGTAAAAAAGAAGGAGGTAACATATGATAAAATCTATTGCAAAAGTATTAAGTCTAGTTAGCTTTATGATTTTTCTTTTTGTTTTTCAATCTTCGTTTGCATCAGCAAAAGAATTGTCAGTTGTAAACATCGAAAAAAGTAATCAAATTGAGGAATTAACGATTTCTGAGGATTCAATAATAAATGCTGAAGAAGGAGTATTAATTCCAAAATTGATCATAACTAATGGTGCAACAATTGTTGAAATTAATGCTAATGTTCAAATTCTTGAAGTTGCAGCTCAAAATAATGTGGAACTAATCGGCAAGGGTAACATTACAGATCTTATTATCTCCACAGGTTCAAAAGTGGCTGTGAATACTGCTGGTGACATTCACAAACTTGAAGTTACTAATAAGGATGCACGTATAGTTGTGAAAGAAGGAACTAAAATTGCTGAATTAGTAATTCCAAATGGTGCAAAAGCTTCAGATATTATTACAAACTACGAAAACGCAAAAGGTAGATTTGAAAATATTGTTGATGGTGCAGTAAAGGATCCGCAAATTCAAGAACCGCCAGTTATTGAAGAAGAACTTCCTGTAGAAACAGAAGCACCAGAAGAAGGTTCAACGCCACCAACGGAAGATGAGACAACACCACCGCCAAGCGATGATAACACAACACCTCCGACGGAAGAAGAGACAACACCGCAAACTGTTACAGTCACTGAAGGTTTGCTTGCTTCGTATGGTAAAATCGGTGATAAAAAATACATTACTATAAAAACAGATGATGATTCTTTTATACCAATTTTTTATGAAAATCCTTTGGTACAATATAAACATTTCATTAATGGAAATTCTGTAGAATCTAACATTTTCGAACTTCAAGTTGAGAGTTCGCGTAGGGACAGAGACAGAGTAATTGTTGAAGAAGGTATAAAAGATGAATATAATACAATTAATTTGATTATTCCACTAGGATAATTAGAACTTAAATTTTTAAGAGCTCTTAGTAGAGCTCTTTTTATTGCTTTAAGAATTAGCTTTGCCCCGAACCGATCGGGGCTATTTTGTTTATGGATGGTGAATAAATGACAATCGAATTAGGAGTATTTATATCTGTTCTTTCAGTGTCAATTGCTTTTTTGGGATATTCACTGAATAAATCAAAAGCTATTAAATCAGATGGTCAGGAAAGCGCTGAATTAAAGGCTGAATTGGGATACATTCGTAAAGGTGTAGATGATATTCGCATCGATTTAAAAGCAAATGAAAGGCAAATTACAGCTCTAGGAGAAAGAGTTACAAGAATTGAAGAAAGTTCTAAGGCTGCTCATAAGCGCTTAGATATGCTAGAAAAGGAGAATGATAAATAATGTTTGAAATTGCGATTATTATTGCCGTAGTATTGGCTCTAACTGAATTTGTCAAAAGAATGGATTGGATTCCGGCAAAATATGTACCTGCAGTGTCTCTAGTTTTGGGATTACTTGCAGGTATTTTTTATGTAGATGTTTCAACCTTAGAGGAACAAATAATGTTTGGATTAATGATCGGGCTTTCAGCTGCAGGCCTATTTGATCAGTCGAAAATCATAACTAAAAAATAAAGGGAAGGGTTGGATGTAATGAATTTCGTTGAACAGATTGCCCCTTATGCTGTTAAATACATGAAGTCAGAAGGAATTCTGGCTTCTCTCTCTCTTGCCCAAGCTGTATTAGAAAGTGATAAAGGTAATTCAGAGTTAGCGGTCAATGCAAATAATCTTTTTGGAATAAAAGCTAAGCCGCCTTGGACTGGTCCTATATATATAAAGAGAACGAAAGAATTTGTTAATGACAAATGGATTGAAGTTGTTGCAGATTTTTGTAAGTTTAATAGTCTTGAAGAGTGTTTCGAGTATCGAAGTCGAGTGTTTTTGAAAAGACCACATTATAAGCCATTATGGGGAATCACAGATTATAAAAAAGCTGCTCAAATCATTTGGCAATGTGGCTATGCAACTGATCCAGAATATCCTCAGAAGTTAGTTAACAAAATAGAAGAGCTAAAATTATACTTATATGATAAGGAGGTCAATAAAGTGGTAAAAATATTTATTGATCCCGGGCATGGTGGGACTGATCCAGGTGCAGTTGGTAATGGTTTACTGGAAAAAATGCTAACTTTAACAATCTCTAAACGTATTCGAGATATGCTGACCAGATATGAAGATGTAATTGTCAAATTAAGTCGTGAAGATGACCAAACATTATCACTGAAGCAACGTACTGATATGGCAAATGCTTGGGGAGCTGACTTTTTATTGTCAATTCATATAAATGCTACACCAGGCGGATACGGTTATGAAGACTTTGTTTATCCTAATTCCAGTGGGGCAACATTTGCTTATCAAAATGCAATACACGAAGAGGTAATGAAGCAGGTTGACTTCCGAGATCGTGGCAAGAAACAAGGAAACTTGCATATGTTACGTGAATCAAAAATGCCAGCTTTACTAACTGAAAACGGCTTTATCGATAATGCAGCTGATGCAGCCAAACTCAAGCAAGATGCTTATATTAATAAGATTGCACAAGGTCATGTAAATGGATTGGTACGGGCCTTTAACCTAAAGGAAAAAGCTCAATCAGTCCTAATGTGGGGGAAAACAGAGTTTAAAAAAGGGCAGATTGGCCGTGTGGAAATTTTAAAGCCAATTAACCTATGGACTGAAGATGCAGCCGGTAAATTGCAAATGGTCCGCATCTTACAACCGGGAGATCAGTACCGAGTATATGGATTTAGACCTGATCATGGCGGCCAGTATGATGTCGGGGCTAATCACTGGGTAACTAAGATGGACGGGTACATTAAGTATGAGACACCCTCAAAGACGTTGCTAGCCAAAGTTGCAGAAGTATATATGTAACGATAAAATCCCTTTAAACCTGAAAAGTTTTAAATTAGCTTTTTGATTAAAAATAGGTATATTTTCATGGTAATTTCTCGAATATTAATATTTTTTATAGGATTTTATCATATATTGTTGTAACTTTTAACTTGTAATTGAAGATTGAGATGGATATAATGAATTTAATAAATGAAATGGGCTAGGTATAGCTAGGGAAAAACCTTCTAATTTTAGAATTAGAAGGTTTTTTTCTTTTTTTCAGTGTATAATTTAAGCAATAGAAAATCCTAAGGGTGATTTATTTGACCAAGCCTTTTAAAACATTGGATGAACAGATTGAAATATTGATAAATAGAAATTTATTAATACACTCTAAAGATAAAGCTAAATATTTGCTAACTAAAAATAGTTATTACTCTGTAATTAATGGTTATAAAGGAATATTCCTTAAACCTAAAATAAATGACCATGATGAAGATATTTTTGAAGATAATACTACTCTTGAAGATATTATTGATATACATTTGTTTGATAAGAAAATTAGAAATGAAATTTCTTTTGCACTTGGTAATGTAGAAGATACTATCTCAGCTAATATCGCTTATATACTAGCTGAAAGATTTGGGGATCAACAGGGTGATTATTTAAACGCATCAAACTATAAATTAGGTCGGAGAACCAATTCGGGTAGATATGAAAGAGATATTTTGATTTATGAATTAAATAAAATTTGTCGTAGTTACGAGCATCCTATGAAACATTACCGAGAAACTTACCAGAACATCCCTCCATGGATTATTGTAAAAGGAGCTACTTTTGGAACTCTTGTATATATCTATAAACTTTTTAAAAAAGACGAAAAAGATTACTTGATTTCTAGATGTTTAGGGGTATCTATAGAAGAAATAGATGAAGATTTGAAACAGTTTTTTAGTAAAATGCTAGATATATTTAGGAGATATAGAAATTGGGCAGCTCATGGAGGTAGAATTTATAGTCACAGAGTGAGTGAAGAACTTCCATATTATCCACCAGCATATAACAAATTTAAGTTTGATAAAAGTAAATATGACAAAGGACAAGGAAAAAGTGATGTATTTTCATTGATAGTTGCTTTATCGTTCTTTCTTAAAAGTGATTTTAATGCATATATTCATTTATTGGTGGGATTCACTCATACATTGAAAAATTATAGTGAAAAAAATCCTAAGTATTATATTAGGGTTTTAGAAAATATGGGTCTGCCTTTTGATTATTATGAATCTTTAAGTGAAATTACAGATTTAAACCATGCTGATTTTCTAAGTAAAATAAATTCTTTTAGCTTAGTAAATGTTTAATTTAAAGCCCTTCTCACTTGAGAGGGGCTTCTTTTCGTACTGCTTTTTTAGCTTTTGCAATTGTCTCTTTAAAGGTTTTTCCTTTTGCGTTTACTGCAAATGTCTTTGTTGCAGCATAAACCGTCACTTCGTCCTTAGTTGCAAAAATATGATATGTTACACCCTTCTCCCTAAATGCAAGCATTCCTATCCCTCCTGCCTATATATTAGCTATTCAGGAAGAAAGTCCTTGTGACGGTATTGTGAATTAGAATGAATCCTCCAAAAGTAATGGTTATTTATATTTATTTTTTAACACATTGCAAAATTGCTTTGTCGGTTTTAAAATTAATTTATGACATTAGACTAGGAGATTTAATAATGGACTTAATTTTCCCTGAATACTTAAATTCTAAAGAAATGGAAAAGGTGCTATTTTCGTTACAGGGTAGTGACGGAAATTTTAATGTGGTTGATTTAAGCAAGATTAATTTTATCTTTCCCTATGGTTTAAATATGTTGTTGCATATTATGGAGGAAATAGAGGCTTTTAATACTATTAAGTTTCCAAATGAGAAAATAATGTCGTATTTAATTAGAATGGGTTTTTTTGAAAAACTAAAGGAATCATGGGATTTGACAGAAGAAATACTATATGATATTTCATTACATGAAAGAGGGATAAATTCTGATAATAAAACTCTATTAGAATTAACTCGAATCTCTCACTTCTCTCATGTTTTTCCTGTATTACATACAATCGAAGAAAAAGTTAGCAGTATCTTGAAGGAACAATTACATTATACTTCTCAAGAAATAAAGAAGTTTAAAGATATATTAGATGAACTATGTCAAAATATTAGTAGGCACAGCAAATCACACGGATATGTATCGGTACAGTATGTCCCTTATTATTTCACACAAAACAGAATAAAATATAACTGGCCTGTTAAAATAGGTATTACAGATTGTGGAATTGGATTTGCAGAGACTTACGATAATGTATTCAGCGACAAAGAAGCAATATATCAAGCTGTCATTGAAAACAAATCTAGTAAATCAAAAGGGGGAATGGGTTTTAAGTATATAAAGAGCTATGTTTCTGAATTTGGAGGAGAATTATTTATAAGATCTGGGGGAGCAAGTTATTATCAAGATGGGAAAAAAGGAAACTACGAAATAAATTCGGATATCTCCTTTTTTAAGGGATGTCAAATTGATATAACTCTACCAACAAAACTAAGTAGTTGACATTTCTTCTACTAGATTATAATATTAGTTCATAGAGTTTTATGTTTTTTCTAAAAGGGGGGTGTGGTTATGAGAGTGATAGATGTTTCTGCAATTACAAAAGAAGTTTTTAACACAAATTTATTTGTAACTCGCGAGTTCGGACAACACTTAACGCCACGGTTTGAAGAAGTAATAAATAGTACGATAGAAAATGTATTTGTTTTTGATTTTTCTAATGTGCTCTATATTGACTTTTCCTGCCCCCATGAAGTATTCGGTCATATAATCCCGATATTAAAAGAGAACCCTGAAAGATTTGTTTTTTTAACTGGGCTTAATCCAAGCAAGAGAGAAAATATTGATATTGCATTATCTGAGGATAAAATTGCAATGATTGAAATTATTGATAGTATGGTCCAGATAAGAGGACATTTGCCTGATTATCTAGGAGATATATTTAGCCGTTTGATTAATAGCAATGCTGAGTTAACTGCAAGACAACTTGCAGATGAAAATAATACAAAAATTAGCACAGCGAGTTCAAAACTTTTGGCACTATGGAAGCAAGGTTTAATTGACAGAGATGAAGTAATAAGTGAAGAGGGAAAACAATTTAAATATAAATCAGTGAGGTCGTTGTTGGAGAGTTAGTCTCCTTTTTCTCAATAAGGGTTTTTAGAAAAAAAAGCAAAGGGTGATGAAAAATGGACAAAAAAAATAGCCCATACGAAGGGCCGACGTAAATCTTACGTAGCAATGTGATTGTCGCTACATTATACATTAATTTTGGCGAATTAATATATATAATGTATCACTAAGAACGGTCCTTTGTAAATACATTTGCAAAGGAATTGATAAAAATGGAAAAACAAAAATTGAAATGGTCTGAATATCATCAGAGTTTTGGAATTTTTAGAGCTTGGAGAAAACATCCAAAGACCCAGCAAATTTTGTGGGCAAGGGCTTATGGGAAAAAAGCTTGGTTTATCCCAATTGGTGAATTAGAAAACGAAGAAACTACTAATTAATGGCTTAAAAACATATCCTGAGCGACACAGGATATTCGTTTATCTAAATTCACAAATATTGGAGGAAATTGAGATGATTCTAGAAACATATACTAATAGACCTGGTAAAACTTTAGCAAGCGTTATTTTACTTCTTCTCGGAGCCTATACATTTTTCTTTCATCAAGAAGTCCAAGTTGAGAGCATTGAGAGTTTTATTTCAATAGTGACTGAAGCTAGTAATGATATGAAAAAAATCCTTATGACCTGGGGCTTGAACTTGTTGTGTGCAATGGGTTATGTCCTACTTGGAGCTGGTTGGCTTAAAGATGTATTTATTTATAATTACTTAGATAATTATCCAGATCAGAGTAGGTTTATTTGCTTTTTAATGAGCATGTTATGTTTTGGAATATCATGGGTTTTCATTAGTTTTATTTTTACTAAATTAATTGGAATAGTTATTGTTACAGTACTTTCAGCAATCGTTATTTATGGTAATTCAGACGACAGAAGAAGGTAATGATTATTAAAGCCCCTTGTTGGGGCTTTTTGTCTTCAGAAGTATCTAACTTTATAATAAATTCATTCTACCGTTGAAACACTACCCCTCATGCCCGCCAACCAACTTACTTCGATGCAAAGCAGTTCAAGCACCTATAAAGAAACAGTCCTCAAATTTTTTCAGTAGCGTTTATACAAATAGATCTCTAATAATTCCTGGACCTTGTTCCGGATTCGAGGATTAAAATAATTATGCTGCTCCTCATACCCCTTATAAAAGAATACAAATTGTGTAAACGTGTCATCATGGCCAATTTGTTGAAGATTCATATTACCTTTCCGCATTTTTTCTTTTACTTCCTTCAAATTTCTTTGAACTGCTTTAATAGTTTCTTCTACCAAGTTTATGTAAGGTTGCTTAAGTTTAAAAGGAGCCTTTTCTATTACCAGTCGATCACGTTCAAGGACAGTTAAAAGCATTGGTAAATACATTGCCTGCTCGATGATATCTCGGTCATCACTGGGTATCCTTGTCATTTAAATCCTCTCTACGGCAGTAATATCACTGATCATAATCTGTTCCATAAAGTTTTCAGTCTCTAATAGTATGTGCTTCATTATTGGATCAACCTTGCTAACTACCCCTAAATAATGTTTAAAATAGCCGTGATTCCAAACTGTAACCTTTATTAGTAGTGCATAATTAAGCGAATCCATGATCATGATTCCTATTTCTTCATATTCTTGTTCGTCTAGGATAGGCTTTTTCTGTTTACGGCCATCAAGCTCAAGTTTTTTAAGCATGGAAACATGTTCAGGCATAAAAAAAGCGGACTGCCATTTGATTTTTCCTCTATCACGAATCATAAGTCCATCTCCTTCATGTACATTATATGCGAACGTTAGTTCTTTATTCAATTGAAAACGAACAAAAGTTCGTGTAAAATGATAATAAAGGAGGTCGGATTGGATGAGAAGTATACTATTAAAGGCAGCATCAAGTGGCGAATTATTAGAAATGATATATCAGGACTGTAAGGGGAGCATTAGTCAGCGTGGAATTAAGGTTTTATCAGTAAAAGAGGAGTCATTTAGAGCATATTGCTACATTCGTAAGCAGCAGAGGACCTTTAAAATAAGTAACATCTTATCGGTTGGACCAGTACGAAGTATGAGGAGAGGTGCGTAATTATGGCTAAAGATAAGAAAAAAAGACCGACAAGAGACGAGTTTGAGCTAGAAGAGATTGGCAATACACTTGTTGAGGCGCATAATGAAAAATCAGAAGTAATATTAGATGTTTGGGAAAAAGAGACGGTTCAAGGAAATATTATTAAGATGGATAGCCGTACAAGATTAATTCATATTGAAAAGAACTCAGAGATTACTAAGGTTCCATTTATGGACATAATGAAAGTATCTGTATTATAAAGTGGAGCTCCTCTTATTTGAGGAGCTTTATTTAGTCCACCATATCTCCCCATAGGTTTTCTACTGTTTCATTTAATACCCTTGCTATCTTGATTGCTATTGGTAAAGTGGGTACAGACTTTCCCCTTACAATTAAACTGAAAGCTCCTCTTGATACCCCAGCCTTTTCAGCGATAAACCCTTGTTTCAATCCGCGTTCTTTAATAATTTTAGCTAACTTAGTCTCCATATTTATATCACCTATTTTAATATTCGCTTAAAAAATGGCTTGTCCTTTAAAAATTTTAGTTATAGGACAAGCAAATGCCTAAATAGACATATACCAATACATCACAATATTCGTTATCTATATTCGTTCTTAATTTCGTTACCTGAACAGGTAAGTGAAGCTTATAAGTTCAATATTAGTAATGGTCACAGTTTTGTTTTCGTTATTCGTATTCAGTGAAACTATTTATTACTAAATAATAAATAAGGGGTGATGAAATGCTGTTTGAAATACTCTCGACTTCAGCCGCCGCTGCATTAGTTGGAATCAGTTATTTAAAACGAACAGAATTGGATGATGGGGAGAAAATTAAAAAAATCTCACTTAATTGTGGTCTTTATATTAAGGAGGGGAAGGAGCTTAAAACGATACAGTTATATAGAAAGAAAAAACATGAATGGGGAACTGAATATATTTATCGGATCCCATTAGGATTATCTTTTAGTGATTTTGAGAAGAGGAAAGATCATCTTAGGGATGGGCTAAACAATAGAAAGGGAACGATTGAATTTAAATCATTTACTCAAATAAAACTAAAAAGCAATCCAATTAGGCAAATAAAAGACATATATGAGAACAGGTATGTATCTGAAAAGGATGTCGAGCTTAGTTATGATGGAATGTTGCATATCAAAGTTTTAGATCGCCATATGCCTTCAAAGATAATATTTGATGAAAGTATGTTAAAGCAATGTATTGATTGGGAAGTTCCACTTGGGGAAACGAGATATGGCTTTATAAATCACAATATGGAAAGAGGGCATATAACTTTAGCCGGGGCAACAAGAAAAGGGAAAACGGTATTATTAAAACTTATTATTTCATCTTTAATCAATCAGCAACCAGATAATACAAAGCTGACGCTCATTGATCTGAAAGGCGGCCTAGCATTTACTCGTTTTAGGAATGCCAAACAAGTAATAGAGGTTGCAACAAATTTAGATGAAGCTTTATCAACGTTATTAAAGGTAAAAAATGAAATGGAGCAAATGAAAGGGTGGTTTGATAAAAATGGATCAGAAGACATTAAAGAAGCTGGGATTGATATTAGACATTTCATTATTATTGATGAAGCAGCACAAATCTCGCCAAACATCATCACAGGGAAAGAAGAGAAGGAAAAAGCCCGCAAGTGTGAAGAAGCGCTCTCGGAAATAGCTAGAATTGGGGCTGGGTTAGGTTACAGACTCATTTATTGCAGCCAATATCCAACCGCAGATGTTATGAATAAACAAATTAAGCAGAATTGTGATACAGTCATTACTTATAAGTTGAGAGATGCCATTGCTTCAAGAGTAGTACTTGATGAATCGGGGGCTGAAAAACTTGAAGTACCTGGTAGAGCAATTTATAAGACTCCTGATGGTGTTCAAATAGTTCAAACTCCATTTATTGAAAATGAACAAATAGAAAAAATTATTACTCCTCATATAGTTATCAAACCACGAAAGGAGGATTTAACCATTGAAAAAACAGCAAAGAGTGGAGGAAATACTTTTAAGCTTGAAGAAATATGATTATCTTTCAAGGGTGCAATTACAGAAACTGCACGACTTAGGCCAAACTCGAAATGCTCAACGGATCCTTAGCAATATGAAAGAATTTATCTCTCATTTTAACGAAGATAGGAAGAAAATCTATTATTTAAATGCTAACGGTCGCGAAATTGTTCAGGCAGATAAGATTCGTAAGAAAACACCTCAAGTAAATCACTATTTAATGAGGAATGATTTATATATATCAATGGGCCGCCCCTCAAGTTGGAAGAACGAAGTAAAAGTATCCGTAAATGACATAACCCTCGTAGCAGATGCAGCCTACATTTATAATAAACTCCATCATTTTATAGAAATTGACTATAAACAATCGATGTCCAAAAATATTCAAAAAATAAGAAAATACAAAAAGTTATCAACATATAATCCACAATTTGTATTAGTTTGGGTTACGACGACTCCATATAGAAAAAAGAGATTGGAACAGTTATGTGATGGACTTATGTTCAAAACTTATTTATGGGAGGAATTGCAATGAGGGCTCAAACAATGTCAGTCAGTGAATTTTTGTCTGGTGATTTCCGGCATGCTAAGAAAAAGAAGAACGTAGGAAAATTACTTCAAAGAGTGGGGACGACTATTGTCATTCCGTTAGTTATGGCTAAACCGGTATTTGCAGCCGAAGCAGTTCCAGTTACTGCAAAAGAATGGATGGGGGAACAAACACTTTCTATGTTAGCTCATGTATTGGATCCGGTAGTGGATATACTAGTTGCGCTTAGCTTCCCAATTGCTTCAGTCATAATCGTTGGAGCCTGCTTCATGTTTATGTTTAATAATGCTGAAAAAGGGTGGACCATGATCCAAAATGCTGGATTAGGTTATGTACTAATTCAAGTTTCTCCATTAATATTAAATGTTTTAAAACAAGTGGGGCATGCGATTTAAAATTGACCACATGACCACACTCTTTACCACAAAATCGCTAAAAGATGCTGAAAATCTATGAATATATTATTCTATTGATTAGGATGAAACACTCTTATAATCTCAGGTATAAAATACTGCGAAAATGTGCGAAATCGGCAACCACAAACGATGCATTGTGAAGCAGTTGCGAGACTAGAACTTAAATAAAATGGAGTTTTTTAAGTTTGGTGCTAGGTCCCCAGTACGGTAATAGTTTACTGGGGGACTGGCACCTTTTTTAGGAATATTATTATTACTGTCTCTTATCATCATTGAATTTGTGAAACTAAAAATTAAATGAATTTAATCTTTTGTGTCATACTCGCTCCTATCCCATCAATAATCACTCATCTACTCCTTTCCCATTCATATAGCCTGCTGATTTCCTCAATGATATTGTCTGATAGATAATTTATAATTTTATGAGCGCCTATTTCCATTGCCGCCGCTAGCTTTTCGTCGGAACTTGACGTAACGATTACATTTGCTTCTAATCAATCGCTAATTATCGATGTCAAATAGGGGCTGTTTTTTTATTGAGACCGTCATCAATTTGACGGTCCCATCGGTTATATCAATGATCGTACTATATTCTTATCTAGTAAAACAGTAACATTTGGTTATACCGAAATCTCATTTAATGGTGACATTATACTTTGAACTTAGAAACGGATTCCTGAAGTTCATCAGCCAATTTGCTTAACGCAACAGCAGATGAAGTAATCTCTTCCATTGAAGCGTTCTGTTCCTCAGCCGCTGCCGCAACGTTTTGGGTATTCCCAGCTGATTGTTTAGAGATGACAGCAATTTCAGAGATCATGTTCACCATCTCTTCTGTCCCTGCATTCACTTCTTCCACAATGGCTGAAACTTCTTGTGTTTGGGCAGAAATCCCATTAATCATCTGGACAATTTCTTTGAATGATTGACCTGTTTCATTCACTTTCTTAATTCCTACGTTTACAGATTCAGTTCCTTCATTCATAGATTGTATGACATAATCAATTTCGCTTTGTATTTGTTGAATCAACTCTTGAATGGATTGTGTAGCTTCTCCAGATTGTTCTGCTAATTTGCGAACTTCATCCGCAACCACGGCAAATCCTCGTCCATGTTCACCTGCTCTTGCGGCTTCAATTGCAGCGTTTAAAGCAAGCAAATTGGTCTGTGCAGAAATCTCAGTAATTAAGCCCACAATACTGCCAATTTCATTCGACCGTTTTCCAAGCTCATTTACAATAGCTGATGTTTTCGTTACCTGCTGATGCACAGTATTCATTTGTTGTACGGTTTCCATAACGCCTAGATTTCCAAATTCAGCTTTTTGATTCGTATCTGCACTCAGATCTTTTACCGTTTGAATAGAAGCTGCTACCTGCCCCATGCCACTTGATATTTCTGTTACCACTTGATTGGCTTGTTCTGTATGATCTACTTGTTGTTCAGACCCGTTGGCTACTTCTTGTATGGCATCCGTAATTTGTTCTGTAGCTTTCGTCGTTTGTTCTGTGCTTGCTAACAATTCCTCTGATGAGGCTGCCACCATTTCAGATGTTGCACTAACTTGTCGGATTAAATTCGCTAAGCTCGTCCCCATCTGATTAAATGCCTTTGCTAAATCCCCTAGTTCATCTCTGTTTTTAACCATGACAGGATCCACTGTTAAATTACCATCTGCTACTTGTTTAACAACTTCAGAGATTTTGTCTAGCGGTTTTGTAATCATTCTCGACACAAAGTAAGAGATAGATAGTCCAGCAAATATCGCAATGATCAGTAAAATTATGCTTTGCGTTCTTCCATTTGCATACATCTCATCCCCATCTTTACTTGCCTTAACGCTATTATCCATATTAATATGTACAAGCTTATCTAACTCAAGTTGCATACTCTCAGATAGTTCTCTTGATTGTTTTATAATTTCAATCAGCTTATTTCCATTATCTGAACCAGCACCATTGATAATGTCCATTTTTCTGCCTATATCAATGAATGATCGATGTAGATTAACATACTTGGTCCATTTTCCAACTAATTCATTGAAGTGTTTAAGATCCTCATCAAGGATAATCGTTTTTTCATAAACTCCTAATAAACGATTAACTTCTTTTATATCTGCATTCATGTTTTCCTCAAATTTATCCATTTGCGCAGCATTTGGTTCAAGCGTAAAGCGATATTCCAATGTAGCTAGATTTTCTGTTAAATAGTTAATATCGTTAATAGCATTAATAGCAGGCAACCAAGTTTCTGCAATTTCTGTCGATTTTTCATTAATATTTTTCATTTTAATAATGGATAGCCATCCTAAAGAACCCATCAAAATTAAGATAGATAGAAAGCCAAAATATAATTTCTTGCCAACTGAGAATCTAATCTTCATGATTATTCTGCCCCTTTTTAATAGCATGATTGATAGTTAATACTGCTAGAATTAAATCGCAATCCTTAAAATTTAATACACGAATTCGCTTCAATTTCTTAACTACTCTTTATTTTCTAACTATTTTTTATTCTAACATAAAAACGACATTTCTTTCACTGGGACACGACAAGAATTACCATCACTCGGCATATTTGGTATTTCAGTTAATATTTTTTGATTCTTAATCTCACTGAACCCCTTTTTTCCAAGTCACCAAAGACTTTTTTGATATCTGAATTACGATGAGGTAGTATTAGATTAGTCAATTGGGACAGAGGATTGACGCTAATTTTTTTTATGGAGGCCTATTGTGGATAATAACGATATATTAATTCGATTGAGATATGCTTTAGAAATAAAAAATAAAGAAATGGCAGAGATCTTTAAACTTGGGGGAGTGGATGTAACCGTTCCGGAAGTAATAAAGATACTCACAAAATCAGATGAGGACGAGGACGAAAATGATGATAGAATCAAATGTAATAACTCTATGTTTGATTCATTTTTAAATGGTTTTATTATTTATAAAAGAGGAAAACAAGAGCCCAAACCAGGGCAGCCAGCTACGCCGGAACCGTCTATAAAGAAAAGTGTAAATGTTAATAATCTCCTGTTAAAGAAAGTAAAAATAGCATTAGAGTTAACGACTGAGGATATGCTGGATATATTCGAAAATGCAGGAATCACGGTTACAAAAGGGGAACTGGGCGCTTTATTAAGAAAAGAAGGGCATAAGAATTACAAAGAGTGCGGAGATAAATATGCTAGGAATTTCTTAAAAGGATTGGCGATCAAATACAGGGGATGACATGAAATTAATCTCTAAAGCCACCTAAAAATAGTATTACTTTTAAATTATTGATAATGGTATTATTTAACAGTAAGATTATCATTTAGGAGGCTTTTATCGATTGGATAATAAAGTTTATAATTAAACATTGCTAATTAATCTTGAGGGAGAAAATAGAATTGATTAAACAATGGTTTATTTTACTGCTTTATTATTCAATATTTGGATTAGTGCTCAGCCCTTTATATTTCCTCGTGTTATTTATATCAGTAATGGCTACTGATTCCGGCACAGATGAAGCACAACAGGCCGGATCCATTATTTTGAATATCGGTGCTTTTTTAGTTACTTCAATTCCATTATTAATTTCTCTAATGGTTTTTAAGAATATTAGAGCGGGGTTTAAGTTGATATTCGGTATCATAATCATATTTATTATAGAACTAATAATTTATTTAGAGAGTTATCACACTAATATCTTTTATAATATTTATAAATTGATATTTTGAGTTTGGTGCCAGTCCTCACAGTACGGGGGGACTGGCACTTTTTTTCTAAAACTGCACCTCAATCGGATTGCTTTCTACAATCTCTTCCACTTCCTCATATCCGGGTAAAAATGCAAAGTTATAGCGGGCAGGCAAAGCAAAGACGTACTTCTCATTTCGTGCCAATTCTTTTGGTCCAATCGGAGCTGCGCCTATATGGAATTTTTCAGCCTTTATGGATTCCCACTGGTCAATCGTAAAGATCATGATCGGGATATCTTGGCGTGGATGTTCCGAAGTCCATTCAGGATGGCGGATTAATAGCATTGGTCCTTTTTCAATTACCTTCCCATTCGCTTCACCGACCCACTCGTCCTCAACAACTGAATAATCCTTCCAACTAACCGGAAGCTTAAAGTGGAAACCGTATTTATCGTTTACATAGACAATCGAATTGCCATTTTCGCCTTGACTTATTTTTACACTAGTAATCATCCACTGTTTCCCGACCTTTTCCACAATTAATTGAATGGGTCTTCGATCGGCTACCTCTGTATTCGTAACTTCAATGATTTCACCTTTTACCGAATATTTTTGGTCTGATTGTTTCTGGGTCTCTGTAATATCGATACGATCTGGCCAAGGACTGGATGTTAGTCTCCCTGGGGCATTTTGCGGGTCTTTCAACCACTGCTTTATCAACTCCGGAGAAACGATACCACCATAATTTTCTTTCATGCTTTTTTCCAATTCCGTTTTAGGTCCTAATAAAGAAACGTTTTGGAGTTTATCCCCAAATTTATCAACTAGGCTTATTACCAGTTCCTCAACAGATTCATTTGTTTCGGCTGGACTTTGTTCTTTCTCGGATGGTCCTTCACTTGTGCTTTCCTTACTCATACATCCGAATAATGAGATGCTCAATAGAAGTAGTAAATAAATGAATTTTTTCATGAACTTCCCTCCAGTATTCCGTATATATTTTTAGACGTCATGAGTTAGTTTTTGTTACTTTCATTTTTTTAGTAATAAAAAAGGTCTAATTGTTTATTAGAGTTTTAGTACCTGTCCTTTACTTTGGTAATAATACCATTTATAGGATTATGATCCTTTTTTAGTATTGACGACTATATCGGCATCTGATATATTTATTATATCGATAGACGATATAACGGTTGACGATAGGTGGTGCAGTTATGGAGGAGAATTCTCCGTTGACAGAAGGAGTTTATTATATTCTTTTAGCGCTTTATGAGCCGCGGCACGGATACGGAATTATGCAGTTTGTCTCTGGATTAAGCAGTGGTCGTGTCGAGCTTGGAGCCGGAACTATCTATGGAGCGATTAAAACATTGGTTAAGCGAAAATGGATCGCTCCATTGGATGAAGATGGGCGAAGAAAAGAGTATGTGATCACAGATACAGGTAAGTTCATGGTTGAACATGAAATTAAACGACTTCGAGAGCTATATAATAACGGGTTGAAGATTACGAAGGGAGAGAGTTTGCTGTGAAGAAAGTGTTGTATCGCTTTTTTTTAGATTACGAAAAAGAAGAGAAATGGGTTAATGAACGGGCAGCGGAAGGCTGGCATTTAGAGAAATTTTCTCTCGGACGTTTCGTTTTCACAAAAGGAGAGCCCGGAACGTATATTTTTCGCAATGAATTTATCCGAATGACTTCAAGTGAGAAAGAGGATTATTTTGATTTTTTAAAGGACAGCGGGATTACGATCATTAATGAATGGGGTGGTTGGGTGTATATGAAAAAAGCAGCAGCCGAAGGTCCATTTGAAATATATACGGATAAGGAGTCAAAAATTTCCTATTATAATCGAATGTTAAGTGTTTTTTCGTTTCTCTTTTTAATTAATGCTTGGTTTGGAATTATGAATATCGGTGTTTTAGGGGATAGTGCAAGAGGCGGGAATATTAGTCCAACGATTGGTATTCTTAATATAATTGTTGCGTTGCTGATAGCGTATCCAATAATAAAGATTTATCAACGTAAAAAAGGGTTAGAAAAAGAAGACCAGTTTTTCAAATGACCAAAATTGTCTGAAACAGTTTGGGGTTTAGTGCTTGTCCTCGGTAATACTTTAATATACTAGGGGGCTGGCACTTTTTTAAATACAAATAGGGTCAGACCTCCAACCCGGTAAAGTTTCACCTAGATTGAGGACTGGCCCCGTTTCATTAAATACTTTAGCCTTTCTTAAACTGCTGTGCTTTCCCATATGTCATAACTCGCCATACCCATTCAAAAGGACCGAATTGGAATTTCTTTAACCAAAGATAGCTAAAGAGGATTTGCACGCAATAAAAGATGATTGAAAATAGGAGTCCTTGTGCTAATGATATTTTACCGAACAAACCGAACCCGTAGAATACGATAACGCCAAAGAAGGTCTGGCATAAATAATTGGTGAGCGCCATTTGGCCAACATAGCGAAATGGATTCAAAACGCGTTTCCAAAGCTGCTTTTCAAGCATGAGTGCAATGGAAACAATATAAAAAATAGATAAAGTAAATCCGGTAAAATGCAGGTAAAAATAGTTTCCTAGACTGGTCATAAATACGACTTCATCAAGCTTTGAATAATTGAAAACAATCAAAGCAAGGGGAGGAATGCTGACTAATAATGTCACAAGCTGAATGATGCGGAGTTTGCGCTTTAATTCAGTAACCCTGCGGAATAAATTGATTTTCCCTGCGTATAGACCGAGTAAAAACATTCCAAGCAAATCTGGAATCACGAATGGCTCATTTGTAATGACCTTTACTAATTCATTCGGCATCCGCCATTTCAACAATTCTGGATATGATAGGGTTGAATAGGCTTCAATCTTCTTTTCACCTTCTGCTAACGTTTCCATTCTCAGTTCTTCAGAAATATTCAAGGTTTCATCCAATTGTTCGCCAACATGCGCTAATAATGCTGATGCCCCTGTGAGGAATTGAAAGAAAAGGATGAGGGAAAGTCCCCAGATGAGGACCGTTTTTGCCTTCCGGCGATAGAATAATAATAGGAAGAACCCGATTAATGCATAAGAATGCAAAATATCACCATACCAAAGAAAGACTAGATGCAAAATCCCGAATAGCAGCAAAGCAAACAGCCTTTTGGAAAATAGCCAGAAGACCTTCTCTCCTCTTGCCTCTGCCCGTGTCATAAAAATATAAAATCCAAGTCCAAATAAGAATGAAAAGATCGTATAAAATTTTGTTTGGATGAACATATCAAACAGCATTCGAATGGTTTTATCCACACCGGTATACACCATAAATTCGCTTCCTGTAAAGGCTGGCATGTTCACTAAAAAGATTCCTAGAATGGCAATCCCTCTTATTACATCCAAAGTCATCATTCGATCTTTCCCTAATACTGATGTTGACGACATATTTTCCCTTCCCCTCTATAGATCCTTCTTTTGTCCTCTTTTACATACGTCCTATCTCAATGAATGGTTCCCAAAAAACAATAACTGGAATTTTACCTCGAGTAAAGGATATTTTATCTCTTTGAGTGTAATCCCTCTTTTAACAATTGGATTCATGCATTGTTGCCATCCACAATTATTTAATAGAGTTACACACTATCCGATAATCGCTTCCTTAATTTTCGCGAATGGAAAAAAGAACATAGTGAGTTTCCTTGTTTAGTAGGGTGTTTTGAGAAAATGGATCATCTGTAGTGCACATCGACTCTGATCATTTCCTTCTATTTTCGAATCTGCTATCACTGAAATCATTAAGCTATTTCCAAAGCAAACTCGCACGGCAAACGATGAATATTCCAATATTTCCGAAACACGCTAAAAGAAAAACGATTGATGGACTTGCGAGTTCAGATATCCACCCTGAAGCAAAGATTGCGAATGGCATCCCTAATTTAAATAGAGAGCCGGTGATTCCGCTAATTCGTCCAATTAGGTGCTGCGGGGTGGTTTCTTGTCTAAATGTCCAAATCGAAACATTGCTAATTGTACTAAAAAGGCCGTATAACGCTAATGCAAGGCTAATCATAATGATTGAGTCGCTAATAAATAGCAAAAAGTAAGTGAATCCTAGCAATAATGTTGTTACGACCATAATCTTCCCTGTAGACCATTTATTTCGAACAAGTCCAACCATTAGGCTTCCAACCAATCCACCAAAGCCTATGGAGGATAAGAGCATGCCAAGCTCTCCATCATTCAGCTTTAATACATCTTTGGAAAAAAAGATAATAGTCGCATCCACCATTCCTGAGGTCGAATTCAAAAATACGACGGCCATAGTCACAACCCAAAGTATTTTATTTTTATAAAGCTCTTTCCATCCCTCTATAAATTCCATCCAAAATCCTTGATTTTTTATTAGCCGTGGTTCCTCCTGAGTTTTTAAAAAAAGCAAGATAACGAAGGAGAAAATCATAGCTAGAGCTGTTAACAAAAGGCCTGTATGCAGGGATGAAAACATAAGGATTATCCCTGTTAAGGCAGGCCCCATAATGCTGATAAAAGTTGTAATAAAATTAAACGATGCATTTGCAGCCGTTAAATATTCTGTTGGCAAGGATTGTTTCACTATACTCATCCGTGCGTTAAAAAAGGCATAGTTGAAAGTCATTAACAAAAATCCACAAATATAAAACATATACAGTGATACGTTTCCAGCTTCAATAGAGAAATATAACAATAGCAGAAGCCCAATTTGCAGCAGAATGGTCCAAAGACTCCATTTCTTCTTATTGGCACGATCAACTAGGACCCCGATAAACATCGCCAGAAAAAAATTAGGCAAGAACTCAATTCCTCTCATTGTCGACATGACAATAGGAGAGGCAGTGTAATGGTAAAGGATTAAAGGAAGAGCCAGCTCATAAATTTTACTTCCAAAAGAAATAACAGCCCCAGAAATAAGCAAAATGACAAAATTTGCATTCATCCATATTGGTTGTTTTCCTGCTAAAGAATTTTCTTTTCTCACAATCGGTATCATTTTTCTACTCCTTCTTTACTGCCTTGTTGGAAAAAATTATACTTTTATAAAAGGTGAAGAAAAAGAGAAAAAATCAAATGCATAATTTCGTCTTTTATAGAGGTGATGATTACGAATATCGAAGAGTATTACATAATGCTAAAGAAGCAGTATCACTTGGCTCAAGAAGGTGAATGGGTACCCATTACCATTGATGAGCTCTCAACCTTACTCTGCTGTACAAAAAGAAATACTCAATTAGTGGTTAATAAAATGAGGGAGAATGGTTTGATTGAATGGGTTCCTGGAAAGGGGAGGGGGAATAAATCCAAGTTAAGGTTTTTACAGCCCATTTCTGGACTGGCTCTTCAAAGAGCCAAGCAATATGTTAAAGAGCAAAAGATGGTGGAAGCATTTCGTCTTATCGATGAGGTGCAGATTATAAAATACGAATTTTCAGAATGGTTAACACAGCAATTTGGATTTAAAAATAATGAAGAGAAGGATATTCTCCGTTATCCATTCTATAGACCTGTTTTACGGCTTGATCCAACATTTGTAAATAGAAGAACAGAAGCAAATTTAGTTAGACAAATTTTTAATACATTGGTCAAATATGATGTAAAGAAAGGTTTGGTAATACCACAATTGGCGCATTTTTGGGAGAGCAGTGATTGTAAAACCTTTTGGAGGTTTTATCTCAGGAAAGGGGTCCGCTTTCATCATGGACGAGAAATGACGTCAGCTGATATTGTTTTTACATTCAGAAGAATAATTAGCGAATCTCCTTTTGAGAGCATAAAATATATGATTTCGGATTTGATTGCTGTGAGTAAATATGTGGTAGAAATAAGGTTGAGAGAACCAAATAGCTTGTTTCTCCTTCATTTATGCTTGGAGTCCTGTTCAATCCTGCCTTTCGACTTAAAGGAGCTTAATCAAAATCAGTCCTTTGAAAAAACTCCAATTGGGACTGGGCCTTTTCGGGTGAACAAAAACGATGAATCGCTCTTAATTCTTGAAGCCTATGATTATTATTTTGAAGGAAGGCCACATTTGGACGGCATCGAAATGTGGGTGTGGCCAGATTACAAGGGGGATTCCCATCTACTCAAACCCGAGACAAATGATATATATTTCATGGACTTCGAGATGAAGCAAGACTCATTGAAGCAAATGACGAATATTGAGCAAGGCGCTACCTATTTAACTTTTAATCTAAAAAAAGCGGGGCCATTACAAGATGCTCATTTACGGGCAGCCATTCATTACGGATTGGATCGAGAGAAACTGATAAGGGAATTGGGCAGGATTAGAGAAATTCCTGCTGTCTGCTTCTTTCCTTCTTCTAGTCAGCCGTTTAAAAATGAATATGATTTAGTCCGTGCAAAGTCGTATCTGGCCCAATCCTCCTATAGTGGAGAGACTATCCATTTATATACATATGAAATGAAAAGCAATGAAGAGAATGCTAGATGGATCGCAAATGAGCTAAGAGAGATAGGAATAGACATTCAAATTACGATCCTTCCTATTACGGAGCTGTCAAAACATGTGGTTCGTGGAGAAACGGATATGGTAGTGGCTGGAGAAGTATTTGGAGATCAAGTTGACCTTGGAATGGTAGAAATGTTTTCCTTGAGTCATGGATATATTCATAACCATTTGGGGGAGGAAGAGGAAAGAATGGTTCAATATTTTCTCTCACTTTGTAAAAAAGAAGAATCATCAGATATGCGAATGAGCTATTTAATACAACTTCAGCAAAAATTAATTGAGCAGAACCAGATTTTATTTTTATACCATACGAGACAGACGCTGCAGCATAGCCATTTACTAAACGGGGTTATACTCAATTCTTGGGGGAAGGTTGATTATCAAAACATTTGGATTAAGCGATGAAAAGGGGAAAGTGGCAAAATCCCAATGGACAAAAAGGAACCCAATTTGATAAGTGTAAAAATTTAATAAAATCGTCAAAAATCATGTGTTGTAATAGCTGGTTTTAAGTTACAATTTAAGTAAAAAAGGTGATATTATGACAGCGAGGCAGCTAGATAAAAGAAGCTATTTTTGGATGGCCTTATTAGTATTGGTACTAGGATCGAATTTTTTATTATATAGATCGCCTCTAACACCTATTGTTTTGCCAGAGGAAACAAAATGGGTGATTATGGGCTCTTTACTGGACTTGGCAATTATTTCACCGCTTTTAATGCTGGCGATTTCGAAAAGAAAAGGATCCTTTATAAAACGGTTCATTATTTTAATGGCTGGCGGATTGATTTTGGCCAGATTTATAATTCCAGCAGAGTATTTTGTGCCATTTCAAGGAATCTCCTACATTGGTTTTGCGATTGAAGGATTTGTAGTTTTATTAGAAGTATCCTTGATTTTTATGCTTATTCGTTATGTGCCTGTGATTATTAAACAGATACAGACAAGTGATGAAACGTTATTATTTTCTTTTCCTGCTGCAGTTCAGGAAAAGGTTCGCAGTCATCCAATCGTGAAGGCTGTATCATCAGAATTGCTTATTTTTTTCTATGCCTTTGCTGCTTGGAAGAAGCGGTCCCCGGCAGGGAAGGAATACTTTACTTTGCATACGAAGTCTAGCTTAGTTGCATTTCATATCATGCTGATTCACGCAATTGTGATTGAAACGATTGGACTCCATTGGTGGCTGCATGAAAAGTCAATGATTCTGTCAATTGTACTTCTGATTCTCAATGTTTATTCCGTAATCTTTTTTCTTAGTGATATTCAGGCAGTTCGTTTAAATCCTGTAAAAATTGCTGAGAAAAATATATACCTGTCACTGGGATTAGCGAAAAAAATGGTGATATCCGTAGATGATATTGAATCAATCACAATGGAAAAAGAGAAGCTGGAACAAAAGCTGGATCCAAAAACAACAATTGATTTTATTGCAAAAGATTTTGAATCGGTCTATCCTCATATGATTTTAGAATTAAAGCAGCCTTGCCCTGTGACACTTTTCTTTGGAATTGAGAAGAAGTATACAAGAGTTGCAATTCGTTTGGATGATCCGGTAGGGTTTCATCAGGAATTATCTGAACGGATCGGAATGAAATAAAACAAGGGTTGTTCTCTAAGGAGCTTCGTTCCACAAAAGACAAATATCTACCTTGATTAGATATTTTCATTCGAGGTGCGAGGCTCCTTCGTTACTTTCCTAGATAGGGTTAATTGATGCAAGAAAAAGAGAAGAAGCCATCCATTTGGACAGCTCCCTGTCTGTTTATTTTATTGTAATAGACACTTCTTTATGAATTGTTGCCGGATAGTCAAGCAATTTTAATTTAATTGGTCCAGGTGGTGCATTTTCAGCAGGATATGGAATCATATATAATATATAATCATTTTCATGTGTCAAACCTACTCCTTCTTTTCTGCCAATAATATTTCCTTCCTGATCGATAGCATGGGCGAAAACAAACTCAACATTGGAATCAGTTTTGGTTTCTAATTTTATTCGAACTTCATCCCTCCATATTTCGACATCTTTAAATTTCCCGTCTTTAGGTGCCTTAAGAATTTTTTTGTTTGCCGGATCGAGTTCAAGCCATAGCTCATTTTTATTAAGCGCCCGCAGAGAACTGAATCGCAAATGTAACTCTTTCGGGTTAGAGAAATAGTTACTTTGCAAATGTATGATGAATTCGTCGTCACTAATAGGATAATTACCTCTTGAAGTTAAATCCCAAACCTCTCCCGTTTCATCGACTAGCTGGAGATCATTAAAGCCGAAAATTTGTTTACTATTTTGTGGATTCAATGATACATGTACATCTGCTTGCGAAGGATAAACGACGACCTCTTTAATTGTCAGCTCTTGCCCTTCTATCTTGACTGTTTCATTCAGATTAAACACTTTCTTTTCAACAAACTTGTTTTCATCTAGCTGAAACGGAATTTCCCAAACCTCTTTTTGGAGTTGTTGATCAATAATAAATTGGGATGAAAAAATAAGATCTTTCGGAAGATCCTCTTCCTCATTAAGAGAAATCCTTATTTCTGATAGAGCGTTTTTATCTGCTGACCAATACCCTCCATACGTTGAAATGGAAAGTTCCTCGCCCTTATGATTTAAAAGTTTAAAATTATCTGCTATGACAAAAAGATCTTCATTCTCAGCTCGATAGTTATAAAACAAAATTAAACCTTTTTCATCATGGATGACAGAATCTAACGTTAGTTTAATACCCGAATGTTCAACAGTAGCATTTATTTTTTGGATATAATCGTTTTCTGCCGCTGCCAACAACCCCTTGTCATTTCGGACAAATTCTATTACCTTTTCCAATCCCGGAATGTTTTTCATATAAGTAGCCATTGTTTCAGAAACATTTACAGTTGTGATAAAGGAAATAATGATAATGCTTGCTGTTAATAGAATCTTTATTGGGAGAAATGCTTTTCTCCTTTTAAGTTTTAGTTCTTTTCCGCGCTTCATGCCTTCCAAGATGGCTGCATTAGCTTGATCATCAGAAAAGACAAATTCATTATAAAAATCTCTGGATCTCTCAAGCTTTCGTTCTTCCTTTTCAAACATTGTATCCACTCCTATCCTCCATCTGACTTCTCAAAGCTTTCAGCCCTTTGTATAACCAAGTTTTAATCGTGCTTTCCGGACTTTCTAATATCTCAGCAATATCCTTAATCCTTAGATCGTGATAGTACTTGAGAATAATTACCTCTCGGCAACGAGAATCTATTTTTTCTAAAGCTTCTTGGATTTCTAATGTTTGATTAGGATCTGTTGTTTCCGCCAGATTATCTAATAAACTATTTTCAGCTATTCTTTTTTTCTTCTGAGCCTGATCATGACAGTAATTGAGCATAATTCGAATCAGCCATGTTGAAAAATATTGGGCTTCTTTTACTTTATGTATAGATCGATAGGCTCTAAAGGTTACTTCCTGCAACGCCTCCATCGCATCGTCTTCATTCCGGAGATAGGAGAAAGCAATTTTTAATAACTGTATTTTATGAATTTGCATCAGTTCATAAAAGGCCCCATCATCTCCTTTTTTTGCTTTTTTAATTAATGACATGACTTCCAAGGAGGTCCCCCCTTTCTCTTTTCTACATGTTAGACATGGGCAGGGATTAAAAAGTCTTAATAATTTTTATTTAAATCTAGTGAGATATGAAAATTTCACAAACAAACTCTATCAATTTATAAATATTTTACAATATGATTTTTGTTTTTTAGTGCGGGTGCAAAATAAATTTGAATAATCATTACTGGAAACATGAAAGAAGAATCACAAGAGGATGCAATAAAGAGGTTGTGGAGATTTTATTAATGCTAAATCATTATTGATGAGAGGTGTTTATATAATATCCTCCTATTTGGGGCATATTATTCTTGCCGGATAAAATATATGTGATGAATCAATTCCCGTAACAAAAATAAATACATATGTTTCCTAATTACATGATTTTGCTCTTTTGGGATTTTGGATAATCCGGGTATTGAGATCTTCAGAAAAAAATCACATAATTCATTCAATAAAAAATCGAAAGGGATTTGGTTATGGGAGAAAATCGAATAAAACTTACTACAGCTGAAATAGGAACTCTTTGGACGATTTATACTGAAAATACAGCACTCAGATGTTTTTATAAGCATTTTCTACAGTATCTACAAGATACCGAAATAAAATCGGTTATTAAAGAGGTTTTATATTTGGTTGAAACACATGTTGAGAAAGTCAAAATGATTTTCGAAGTGGAAGGAATCCCCATACCCCAGGGGTTTTCAGATACTGATGTTGATTTGTCAGCCCCGGCATTATACACAGACTTATTTGCATTAAGTTTTGTATACCGCGGAGGGCAGGTGATTATTCCTTATTATGCCAATTCACTTACAAAGGTAGCCCGAATGGATGTTGTAGATTTATTGGAGGAGTGTTTATTAAGTGAATCTAAACTATATAAGAAAGTATTAAATCTTATGCTTTCTAAAGGACTATACGATCGGGCACCTAAAATGGAATATCCAACAAGAGTAGAGTTTGTTAAACACAATTCATCATTAATAAGTACGTGGTTAGGTGAGCGAAGACCTTTAAATACTTTAGAAGTTGGAGAACTTTATTCTGAAGTGGAGAGAAATGCAATAGGTTTAATCCTTTTAATGGGATTTATACAGGTAACAAAAGATAAAGAAATAAAGGAATATTTATTAAAAGGAAAAAAACTTGCTGAAAAACAAATAGAAACCTGTAATAAGTTGCTAAGGGAAAATGATAATTTTCTCGGCATACCAACGACTATGGAGGTAACAAATTCAACAATCTCTCCATTTTCTGAGAGGTTGATTTTGTTTTTCGTAGGCTCAACAAACCAAGTGGGAATATCTACACTAGGATACGCTTTGTCGATTACCATGAGAAAGGATATATCCACCCATTATGCCTTATTTATGGCTGATGTAATGAACTATGGTCATGATGGTCTTAAACTTTTGATTGAACGAGGATGGATGGAAAAACCTCCACAGCCTATTGATAGAAAGGAATTTTATAAATCGTGAAAAATGATGGGGGAGCATTGTTGCTGTAGCTAGTTCAAAAGACTTTAATTTATTTTGAACGGGTTCCCTAATTTCGTTTTAGTTATAATTTTGAATATGCCTTAATGCGAATTAACAAAACATAAAAACTGCCCCTGCTTCTCTAAAATGTTCTCATCGAAGAGGACATTTTAAAATAGCAGGGGCGTAATTAATTGAATAAACCTGTAAAGCACTCAAGTAACTGCTTCATTAACCAATTAAACTCATTCGGACGCTCTGCACCACCAGAAAGGGAGAGGCTGCTTTAAAGTAAAGGAATTAAATCCTCCTCGATTTTAGTAGGATTGGTCATTGGCGCATATCGCTTTACAACCTTCCCGTTGCGGTCAACAAGAAACTTTGTAAAATTCCATTTTATATTTTTGGATAAAGTCCCTTTTTTCTGCTCTTTTAAAAATTCGAATAGTGGGTCAGCGTGTTCGCCGTTTACATCTATCTTAGCGAATATTGTAAAAGTTACCCCGTAATTTAGCTCACAAAACTGTGTTGTTTCCTCAATATTTTCAAATTCCTGATTATTGAATTGTGCACAAGGAAATCCTAGAATTTCTAGACCTTGATCTTTATATTTTTCATATAGCTCCTGAAGCTCTTTAAATTGGGGAGTAAATCCGCATTTGCTTGCCGTATTGACAATAATTAAAGGTTTTCCTTCATAATCTTTCAGAGATTGTATCTCACCATTTGCTTTTTTAACTTGAAAGTCATAAATGGTTGCCATGTAATCCACCTCTTTCTTAAATAAATCCCTACGCTTCGTTGATTTTCTTATTAATAATATTGTGTGTTTCAATTACAAATTCTTTAAGCAGGTATGGAAGGGGGGCAAACCGTTCCATTGCTAAGTTTGCAAATTGAAGTGCTTCTTCTCCATTTTCTAGATGCATATGGCAAAGAGCTTTATACGCATCCATAACATAAAAAAGTGATAAATCAAACGGATGATGTGTGTAAGGTGGAAGCTCTACTTTTTCAAGGTAGTGAAGAGCTTCTTCATAACGAGCAAGTCCAAAAAGAGCTTTTCCTTTTTCCAGATAAAATAAGTATTGATAGCTCTCTGACAGCTGCTGATTTTCCAAAATTTCATTGATTTTTTCAATCGCTTCTTCACAGTGCTGCTTTTCAGATGTGAGAGATTCAATAATCATAAAATGATAAAAAAGGATGGAATTAATATCGTCCGCAAATTCTCCGTATTGCTTAAGCTTTTTGGAGTAGTATAATCTTTTCTCTGTATCCTTCTTTATCATTGCGTATCCAGCGGCAAGCCTATACAAATCGTCAATTCGATAGAAGATCCGATGCTTTTTTGAATAGGCAATGGCTTCTTCCATTACATGTGCAGCTGCATCGGTTTGTCCCACGGCAAAATATAAAACTGCTTCATGGTAATCAAGGTCAAGCCGGGTTTCTGGAGCAATATATGCATGGTTAGCCTCGATTTTGGCACGATCACTTAAAAAGAATGATAATGCTTGATTATAGTTATGTTTGAACACATGTTCACCCGCACGAAAAATTCCAATGGATACTCTTCTGGATGTGAGGTTCATTCGATCATATATGGCCGCGGCTTGTTCGGAAAACTCCTGCCACCCATCTGCATTTTCGTTGTAAAGACTCCGACTGTAAATATCTAATAGCCGTGCTGACTCATAGTCCTGAGTCAAATTTGAAATGTATGGTTTAATGAGCTCAATTATTTCTTTATCTTTATCTGAGTCAATTACTTCAGTCTCTATTTCACATAATCTCTTTACATTATATAATTCTTCTGCTTTATCAAGAACTTCCCTTAATTCTAGAGAACTGATTTCCTCCAATAAATCCGTGACTTCAACCCCGAGCCGTTCAGCAATATAATGTAAGCTTTCCATTGAAGGGTTAGCCTTATTGTTTTCTATGAGGCTAAGCATTCCCTTCGTAAGTGCATTCCCTGCTAGTTCCTCGAGCGTCATTTTTTTCTGTTTTCTTAATTTTCGTATCCGTTCTCCTAACATTTCGACTAGGCACATCCCTAATTTTATTATTTGTTTAATTATATTAAACTTTCTCTTGTAAGGGAAGGTATATTATGGTAATATTTGTTTAATTAAATTAAACTTTTTGGGGATGTGGGATTTATGGAAGAGATTTATAAGTTGAAAAAAGCAACCTATCATCTGTGGACATTCACCATTAGCAAACTGATTTCCTCGTTTGGATCACAAGTATATTCCTTTGCGATCAGCTTTTACATTTTACAAATGACAGGCTCAGCGACGAGTTTTGCGACTAATCTTATTTGCAACATATTACCGCGTACACTTGTATCGCCTTTTGCAGGATATGCTGCGGATAAATATTCGAGAAAAAAGATTGTGATTATAGCTCAAATCTGTACCACTCTGGCGATAGGAGGACTGCTTCTAGTTACCTTGACTTCAGGTTTATCACTCGTGGCGATTTATATAACAACCTGCGTATTGTCCATAACTTCTTGCTTTTCAGGGGTAGCCTTCACTTCTTCTATTACCGGACTTGTTAACAAAGAGAGGATACAACGAGCGATGTCAATGAATCAAATGTCTATGTCGTTTGCCTCCATTGGAAGCCCTGCAGTAGGCGGGTTATTGTATGGTACCGTTTCTATGCCAGTATTCCTTATTACGTACATGGTTGCTTCAACTGTCGCTGTAATTTTGGAATCGACGATGAATTTCAACCTATTTGCCAACCGAAAAAATAATGAAGTCGATCAGGAGAAAGAAGAATCGATGTGGCAGAGCATGAAAGAAGGAATTCAATATTTAAAGCTACAGCCAATCATTATGTCGATGATCTGGATCGGGTTGCTTGTAAACTTCTTATTCGGAGCGTTTGAAGTTGGTTATTCCTTCATTTTAATTGAAAAACTTAAAATATCATCCATCCATTTTGGTTTAACAGAAGGAGCTTTTGCTGTTGGAATGCTGCTGCTGTCCATTTATTTATCAGTAAGAAAGGAATTTAATTTTCCATTTTTAGTTTCTAAAAGAGGGATCATTGGGCTGGGAATTACCATGTCGGCGATCGGACTTCCTTTGATCGTTTCGATGTCCTATAACTTCATGTTTGTTTTTTATGTATTGATTATGTTTAGTTTCGGGGTATTAATCATTTTTGTGAATACACCACTTCAAGTTATGATGCAAAAATTGATCGACGATGATTTTAAAGGTCGTGTCTTTTCGATTCTTGAAACATTTTCAATGGCTCTTATGCCATTAGGAATGGTCATCTACGGATTTCTATATGATATTTTTTCTGCTCAATGGGTATTAATATTGTCTTCCGCTATGCTTATCGTAATTGTTCTATATCTGGCAAGACCGTCTGTCATTCGTCATGTTCACCCAGAAGTAGGAGAACGTAAGAAAATTAAAAAAGAAGTAGAATCTTTTTCATAGAATCTAAGAATACAATGAAATAAAAAAAGGAATTTTCATTTCGAATACCGAAATAAATAACCATTCATTAAATTAGGGAGGAATATGAATATGTCACTTCAAGCTTCCATTTTATTTTCCAATGATTTACGTATTCAAAAAAATGAAAGAATTAAGCAATTTATTGAGAGTACCAAAGCAGACTTTACAGCGTTATTTCTTGGGGATGAGTTAGTTGTCGCGATAAAAGAAATAGAGAAAGAGAAGCAGACATATGAAAAGGTCCGGATGATAGCTGGTGCGATTACCCGTGAATTAAGTGGGCGTAAAGTTGAAAAGGCGATTGTTCAAGTGGATGCTCTTAGTGAAACAATGCCAAGGCTTCAAGCGGAAGAACTCGTAACAGCCTTTGTTGAAGGTTGGCATTTAGGTGCCTATAAGTTTGTCATCTATAAGTCGAATGAAACTGCTTTTCGGACTGATTTGTTAGTAGAAGGTAAAGCGGATTTCCATTCTTCGATTAAAAGGGGAAAAATTCGTGCTGAAGCAGCCAGTTTTTCTCGTGATTTAATGAATGAAGTACCAAATGTATTGAATCCAGAAACATTCCCATCCATTTTACAAGAGGAGTTTTCCACGACTGGTGTTCAAGTAAATGTTTTTAATAAAGAAAAGCTTGAAGAAATGGAAATGAACGGTGTATTAACGGTTGGCCGCGGAAGTAAATACAAACCTTCATTTGTAGAACTCGTCTACAAAGGGGATGAAACAAAACCGCTTGTTGCACTTGTTGGAAAGGGAGTTACGTTTGATACAGGCGGAATCAGCTTAAAGAGTGGAAGAGATTTAAGTGATATGCGCATGGATATGGGTGGTGCGGCGGCTGTTGCTGGTGCCATGAAGCTGCTCGCTGCGTCTAAGGCGCAAGTAAATGTAGTGGCCCTTATCCCGATCGTTGAAAATTCACCTGACAATACTTCTGTACTACCAGGTGAAATCATCCGATATAAAAATGGGCATACCGTACAAGTGGGGAATACAGATGCAGAAGGACGCCTGATTCTAGCTGACGGTCTTATTCGTGCAGGTGAATGGGGAGCTCAGTATGTAGTAAATATTGCGACGTTAACTGGAGCTATCTTCAACGCACTTGGTACGAAAATCGCCGGTGTATTTGGTGATGAGCAGCTATCGGTTGAAATGAAGGAAATTGGCAAAGAGAACGGTGACTTTGTTTGGCCGATGCCATTAGTCGAGCAATATGACAGCTATTTAAAAAGTGATTATGCTGATTTTAGTAATATTAGCTCTAAAGGCGAAGCTGGTTCTATAACGGCTGGATTATTCCTGCGTCGCTTCGTACCGGAATCCTGCAAGTGGCTGCATATTGATATGGCAGGAGTCATGGAGAGTGAAGAGGTTGGCTATTATCCAAAAACAGCTACAGGATTTGGTGCTAGATTACTAGCTGATTTTACTGCCCACGTTTCTAGGTAAGTACTAATATTGGTCGGATGCATTAATGAGAGAAGTAAATAGTATTCGATCATCTTTTCAAGGAGGAAACCATTTGTTAACGAGTAAGCAATTAATGGATATCAAGAAGCTTCAAAACGTATGTGAAGCAGGTGAGTCATTTGAATTAAAGCTAAATTGGGATATGCTGAAGGCTGAGGATAATACTGACACAAAAGGTTTTTTCCATTATGTGGACGAAAAGCTTGTCGGGTTTATCGGTCTGTATGGTTTTGGAAATAAAGTAGAGTTATGTGGGATGGTACATCCTGATTTTCGCAGAAGGGGGATTTTCACTCAGCTTTATCAGGAAGCGCAAATTGTAATGAACGAATGTGGGTACAAAAAAATTCTATTAAATGCCCCAGCAAATTCTGAATCGGCAAAAGGATTTTTGACATCCATTCCATGCTCATACTCTTTATCAGAGCATCAAATGAAATGGGAAGAAAAAGAAATGGTCCAATATGACGATGTAAGTTTAAGATTATCAACTCCTGACGACTTCGAGCTGGAGGTCCAATTAGAGGTACAATGCTTTGGTTTTGAAGAAGAAGAAGCAATAAAATATAATCAGCAAAAAAATAGAGAGGAAGATGAAAATTATATCATCCTTTCAGGTGAACAGGCAGTTGGAAAAATGCGTGTCTCTCATTATGATGGAGAAGCATGGATTTATGGCTTTGCCATTCTGCCAGACTATCAGGGGCAAGGGATCGGAAGAAAGGCTCTTTCAAATGTTGTAGTTAAGGAACATCAAAACGGTAATCCGATTTTCTTAGAAGTAGAAGCCAAAAATGCCAACGCATTACGACTATATGAATCTTGCGGATTCAGAGCGTATCATTCTCAGGATTATTACGAGAAGAAATAATGAAAAGAGGTCAGTTCTCCACTACGTTAAAAAGGTGGGGAACTGACCTTATTTATTAAATAAAAGTTGCTATTTCTTCAACAGCCATACGAGTAGAGTTGTATGCAGGGGCAGCTGCTTTACCTAATGCAATTAGGACAACTGGCGCATAGCGGCTATCTAGCTCGAATTCTTCTGCGAATTGCTTTTTATTGAATCCTCCCATGCATACGGTATCATAGCCTTTTGCTTTCGCGAGCAGCATCAATTGCATAGAGATTAACCCAGTATCAAAAGAAGCAATATTCATTCTAACTTCAGAAGGAACAGACGGATATAATGCTTTAGCATTTTGAGTTTGGCGCTCTAAATTAATTTCATCGATATTGCCAGCTTCAAAGTTAGAACGGTAAATTTTATCAATATTATGATGCATCTCTGTATCTGCAATGACGGCGATAACTGCTGAGCATGTTTCGATTTGTTCTTGATTATAGGCAATTTGCTTAACCTTTTTCTTTGTTTCTTGATCTTGGATCACGATGAATCTCCAAGGCTGCAAATTGCTGGATGATGGGGCTTCGGTTGCTTGCTTTAGCATAGAAGCAATTTCCTCTTTTGAAATTGTATATGATGGATCGAATTTTCTTACAGATTTACGTTCGCGAATGACTTCAGATAAGACAGTGTATGTTTCGGTCATAAAAGATCTCTCCTAGTAGTATGAAATATGATTTTTAACTTACTATTAGTAAGTACGAAATTAAGGTTACTATTAGTAAGTTTGTTTGTCAATAACTATGTATGTTAATATGGAAGTATCAAATAAATGGAGTTTTTTTTATGGAGAAAAAAGAGTGTTTAATTCAATCTTCAATATCTGAAAAAGGCGTTACGAATTGTGATAGTTTTCATTCAGCGATTGAGTTTATAGGCAAGAGATGGATGGGGATTATTATTTATCATTTATTAAGCGGACCGAAGCGCTATCATGAGTTATTCGCTGACATTCATGGTATATCCGATCGATTATTAACTGAAAGATTACGCGAATTGGAAGCACAACGTTTAATTATCAAAAAGGTTTCTAAATCTTCTCCAAGAAAAGTAGAGTACGAGCTGACAGAGGCTGGAAGAGGCTTGGAAGAAACAATTAGGGCCATTTTTAAATGGGTTAAGGAACATAGCGGTCAAACTTGTAATAAAACAAAATAATGGCTGGAGTATTGTGTTATAAGTTTGTTAGAAGAAGAGACTTTTATCATATAGATGATCCAAAAGACTTAATTTTCCTCCATTGGTTAGGTTGACACAAATATTAAGTTATTGTAGACTTTATATAACAATTTAATAAGACCTCACTTTTACTAGTGAGGTAGAGGCGCGATGTTTAACAGTCTTTAGTGGAGCTTGAGAAGCTGTGATGCTAGGGAGAAGGAAATATCGCCGAAGTCTGTAATATTCTCAGTATTACTGGCTGGGTCTGCAGTTAAGAACTGCAGGACTGTCTCAATAAACTTCCCGGTTTATTGAGGGGTGCTATCTCATTTAGGGAAAAGAAGAGGACTTAAGGGATATTGTATACAACGAGACCTAAGTTTTCCTTAGGTCTCTTTTTATTTTGTGAATTAACAAAATAAATAAAATAGTGCCTCTTATCTGATAAGCGGCAGGCATACCTAACTACCAGGAAAAATATACTAAACTAGTATAACAAAAGGAGAGAACCATTATGAGGAAGAAATTATCACTAATGTTAGCTATGGCTTTATCTATGATTCTGCTATTGGCAGGATGCGGTACTAGCGGTAATACAGAAAAAACAAGCGGCTCTGGCAGTGCAGGCAGCGATACGAAGGGAACTTTTAAGGTTGGTATGGAAGCTGGATACGCGCCATTTAACTGGACACAAATGGATGATTCCAATGGCGGAGTGAAAATTGATGGCAATGCTGAATTTGCAGGCGGCTATGATGTAGAAATGGCTAAGAAAATTGCTGAAGGCTTAGGGAAAGAATTAGTTATTGTGAAATTAGAATGGGATGGCCTTGTACCAGCCCTTCAATCAGGCAAAATTGATGCAATTATTGCTGGTATGTCTCCGACTGAAGAACGTAAACAGACGATTGATTTCTCAGAAAACTACTACACATCTCATTTTGTTATGGTTGTAAAAAAAGGCGGACCATTTGATGGTGCTAAATCAATTCAAGATTTTAGCGGTGCAAAAGTAACTGGCCAATTAAATACATCACACTATGCAGTTATCGATCAAATTAATGGCGTTAAAAAGCAGCCGGCAATGGACAACTTCCCAGCTATGCGTGTGGCACTTGAATCAGGTATGATTGATGGCTATGTTTCAGAACGTCCAGAGGGTATTAGTGCTTCTTCTGCTAATCCTAATTTTGCAATGGTAGAATTCGAGGATGGATTTAAAGCAGATGAAGCAGACACAGCTGTTGCAGTTGGTCTTGTTAAAGGCAGTGAGCTAACTGAAAAAATTAATGAAATTTTAGCTGGCATTTCTGAAGAACAGCGTCAAAATATTATGGACACTGCTATTAAGAACCAGCCGGCAGCAGAATAATAATTTAAGTGAATACCGGCTGCAGCTTTTTGCAGTCGGTATTAGACTTTACGTGCACAGGCTGTTCTTTTAGTAAGGCGCTTCCGCATTTCTATTGTCCAGCTACAGCGCCTAGCCGCTCGAGGTCATAAGCCGATCTGGCTAGAAGGTGAAGAACAACCTTCTAGCCAGATCGTCTTATGCTTGTCGCGGCTGGTCAAGGCGCTTCCGCATTTCTGATCATGGAGGGAAATTATGAGCTTAGAGTGGATTTTAACAATGATAGCAAACAACTGGCCAATGTTCCTTCGCGGAGCGGGGATGACACTCTTTATTTCAATTATTGGTACGCTAATCGGAGCAATTATTGGATTATTGGCAGGGGTCATACGTACAATTCCCGTGCCCGAGAAAAAAGGAAAACGAATATTTTTAAAAGTGATTAATGTAATTTTATCTATTTATATAGAATTTTTCCGAGGAACACCGATGATCGTGCAGGCTATGGTCATTTTCTACGGCTCTGCTTTAGCATTTGGTTTAGATATGGATCGCACATTGGCAGCAATCGTGATTGTTTCGATTAATACCGGTGCTTACATGGCTGAAATTGTTCGCGGTGGTGTAATCTCCATTGATAGAGGACAATTTGAAGCCGCACAGGCAGTGGGCATGAATCATGTACAAACGATGCTTAATGTCGTTTTGCCGCAAGTGATTCGAAATATTTTACCAGCAACCGGCAATCAATTTATCATTAATATTAAAGATACTTCCGTGCTGAACGTTATCGGTGTAACTGAATTGTATTTCCAGACAAAAACGGTGGCAGGAATCAGCTTCAAGTATTTTGAACCATTCTTTGTTGCGTGTGTTCTGTATTTCGTTATGACATTCACGGTAACACTAATTCTGCGCTATTTCGAAAGAAAATTAGATGGACCGGAAAACTACAGCATGATTGATACGAAAGCTCAGTAATAAGAAAAGCGCAAGCGCCTTGACCAGCCCCGACAAGCACAAGCCAATCCTCTCGGAAAGGCGTTCTTTCCTTTCCGGGAGGATTGGCTTGTGACCTCGAGGGGCTAGGCGTTTGCGCTAGACAAAAACGAAGGAGGAGCACCTTTGGAAAAAGTAATTGAAGTTCAGCATTTAAGCAAATCCTTTGGATCGCATGAAGTATTAAAGGATATAGACTTTTCCGTTAATAAAGGGGAAGTGGTGTGTATTATTGGATCCTCAGGGTCTGGAAAATCAACACTTCTTCGCTGTATAAATTTGTTAGAAAAGCCAAGCGGCGGTCAAATTATCTATCACGGAGAAAATATATTAGATGACAAGCATGATATTCATGCGTACCGTACAAAGCTGGGTATGGTGTTTCAGCAATTTAATTTATTTAACAACCACACAGTTCTAAGCAACTGTGTAGTTGGACAAGTAAAGGTGCTGAAACGATCGAAGGAAGAAGCAGAAAAGATTGCCATGAAATATTTAAAGGTTGTTGGCATGGACAAATACGTGAATGCCAAGTCAAAGCAGCTATCAGGCGGGCAAAAACAGCGTGTTGCCATTGCGAGAGCGCTCTCGATGGAACCGGACGTCATGCTGTTTGATGAACCTACCTCTGCGCTAGATCCAGAGATGGTTGGGGAAGTTCTTAAAGTAATGAAGGAGCTTGCTGGTACAGGACTTACGATGCTGATCGTAACGCATGAAATGGAATTTGCTCGAGAAGTCTCAGATCGGGTTGTATTTATGGATAAAGGGGTTATTGCTGAAGAAGGAACACCAGAGCAAATCTTTAATAACCCTACTCAAGAGCGGACGAGAGAATTTTTGAAACGTACTTTAAAATAAAGCGATGATCTGTCCAATTTGATCATTTCTTTCAAAGCTTTTAAATTTTAAACATAAAAAAAACGCTTGGAATTACTGGATCTGCCCTCGTATGAAGCATTTGGGACAGCTACAATTCCTTGCGTTTTTTTTAATATATTTAGGAATTAGTAAGATTCCTCAATTTGTGAAAAATAGTTAACAACTAATTTTTCTAAATTGGTTAGTTCGGTGTTGTGACTGAATGCTTCATCCGATTTTAAACTTTGAAGCGTCATGTCAATAAGGAACTTCCGCGGTTTTTTTGAATCTAATAATTCCTCTTGAATAAAATCAAGTAACTGAATCATTTTTTCCTGTTCCGCATGATGAGTTAGACCCCTCTTTAATTCAAATATTTCATGGGTTAACTCCTTTTTAAAGCCATGGTTGTTTCCATTACAATTCGGCAGCCAGTTTTCTAATACTTCAGGTTTAAGTAATTGTTCATCTGAGTTCGCTACCTCATCAACCATTTTCACCATTCTTTTAACACAATAGCGTACGATTTGGTTCAGATTGACATTAGACTCAGTGGCAAAATTATTATATTTGAGATTATGTTGAAGAATCCCCATGAACATAATGGAACAGTCCAATAAATAAGGTTTCTTGCTCTCACCGAAAATATCGATAAACCGGTAATAGTTCCAGCGGAGCATTCGGAGGTTGCCATTTTTCATGTAATTTTTAAGTTCTTCATCATTTGAAAAAATAACTTCTTCAAAAAGTGAAATTAATTTATTAGCACGGTTGGTCTCAAGCTGTAATTCAACCTGTTTTATAAAAACTTCAATATCCGATGGATCTTGTCCAATGAGCAAATCGTTTCGATCCTTTTCGAGCTGTTTATATATAGTTTTGAAAAGGGCGATTAATAATTCATTTTTTGACGAAAAGTAATTATAAAATGTCCCTTTAGAAATACCACTGTAGGCTATGATGTCTTGAATGGATGTTGCTTGAAATCCTTTTTCCATAAAAAGCTGGTGGGCCATCTTTATAACATGGCGCTTTCTTTCATTCATAAATAATCACCTTTAATCATATTGGACTCCTGGTACAAAATAATAGTACATTACTTTTAAAGTTTACACAAACCCATAATTAACGAGTATTTTTTTATTGCAAAAATTGAACACATGGTATATTATTATGTTCTGTGTGAAACACGAGTACAAAATAATGTACTGAACGTATAGGGGGAAAACGAATGGGGAATTCCATTAAAAAGTCTAAAAAGTCACCGTATGGGATCCTGACAATCCTAATGATCGGCGCCTTTATTACATTTTTAAACAATACACTCTTAAATATTGCACTTCCTTCCATTATGAAGGATCTTGATGTTGGGCCATCGACTGTTCAGTGGCTGACAACTGGATTTATGCTTGTTAATGGTGTTTTGGTACCAACTACTGCATTTTTAATCCAAAAATATTCTGTGAGGCATCTGTTCATCACTGCTATCGGTCTATTTGCGCTTGGAACGATTCTTGGCGGCTTCGCTCATGCGTTTCCTATATTATTAGCAGGCAGAATGATTCAAGCATCCGGTTCCGCTATTATGATGCCGCTATTAATGAATGTAATGCTAGTAAGCTTCCCAGTCGAGAAAAGGGGAGCAGCTATGGGACTATTTGGTCTGATCATGATGGCAGCTCCAGCCATTGGTCCAACTCTATCAGGCTGGATTATTGAACATTATGATTGGAGAATGCTTTTCCACCTTATTACTCCGATTGCAATTTTAGTTCTACTAATCGGATTTTTCTTGCTTAAAGACAAGAAAGAAAAGGTTAATATTCATCTTGACATCTTATCAGTTATTTTATCAAGTGCTGGTTTTGGCGGATTGCTATACGGATTTAGCTCTGCCGGAAGTAAAGGCTGGGATAGCCCGCAAGTTTATGCAACCATCATTGTAGGTGTAATTGCATTAGTTTGGTTTATCCTTCGCCAGTTCAGAATGGAACGACCAATGCTAAACTTTGGTGTTTATAGATATCCAATGTTTGCCTTATCATCTGCCATTACGATGGTTCTAAATATGGCAATGTTCTCTGGTATGCTGTTACTTCCGATTTATGTTCAAACTCTTCGTGGCATATCACCGATGGATGCAGGTCTAATGATGTTGCCCGGAGCACTTATCATGGCTCTAATGTCGCCAATTACAGGACGACTATTTGATAAAATTGGCGGCCGTATTTTAGCTATAATTGGTTTAACGATTACGACTATTACGACCTACTTCTTTAGCAAATTATCGCTTGATACTTCCTACACACATTTGGTTATTCTAAATGCTGTTCGGATGTTAGGTATTTCAATGGTAATGATGCCTGTGTCAACAAACGGTTTGAACCAATTGCCAGCTCGTTTTTATCCGCATGGCACAGCTATGAACAACACAATGAACCAAGTTTCAGGTGCGATCGGTACAGCATTGCTAGTTACGCTTATGTCTAATCGTACAGAAACACATGCGAAAGATTTAGCGGCAGAAGCGATGAAACATGCAACTGGCCAAGCGCCTACAGAAGCAGCCATTGCTGCAATGAAACAGGAAATTACCATGAAGGCAATGTTAGAAGGTATTAATGATGCATTCTTTGCTGCTACCTTTATTGCAGCTGTTGCCTTAATTCTTACTTTCTTTATCAAACGTTCTAAACAGGCTGAGGATCCAATGGAGAAAAAGGTTGAGCCTAATAAAATTGCAAAATTAGCTGAGAATTGATTTTAAATCCTAATAAAAAAGGAAGTGGAGATTTTCTCCACTTCCTTTTTGTGTTTCTGTATATCGGCCAAGTTGAAGCCATTTGACCGAGAACCTGTCCAATAAATCTGTATATCGGCCAAGTTGTAGAATAATGACTGAGAACTTGTCCAATAAACCTAAATCAGTTCGGGTCCTTTATCTACCCACATTAAATTGCTGAATATCCTCCAAAGCCTGCTGCAGATCAGATCTTGTTTTCAATTCATTATCAATTTCAATCCCCAGCTCAATCATAGTATCCGCAATATCAGGACTTATTCCTGTTAAAATCGTATTGCAGCCTAATAATCGGATACCCTTTACAATTTTAAATAAATGATTCACAACTGATGTATCTATGAACGGTACACCGGAAATATCAATAATTAATTGTTCAGCTTTTAATTCTTTTACTCTCTGCAGTGTTTTCTCACGAATTTTTTTAGCTCTATACGTATCAACATTTCCTACTACTGGCAGAATACACACCTTTTCAGCGATAGGAATAATCGGAACGGATAATTCATCAACTGTTTCCCGATGAATTTTTAATAATTCATCTTTATATTTAACATAATACGCTGTATGAGAATCTATGTATAAATCAATGATGTCATTCACATATCGCTCTAACGCAAAGTATTCCTCCATCGATAGTGAGTAATTAGATTCAAGGTAGAAAACTTTAATAGCATTCCATATAATTCCGCGTGCTGATTGGAAAAGCTCCAACGACAGATGAATCGGAAAGTCACTACGTGCGCTTTGACCGCCTCTTTCCTTTGCATGCTCCATAATCTCTTCAGTCTTTAACTCAAGGATATTTTCAGTTACAACCTTGATAATCGGATTTCCGTCTCTTTCATATTCCTCAAGCATTCTATGCTCTTTCATATAAGAGGTGAGATAGCTTTTATTTTTTTGTAAATACTGAATCCATTCCTTTGTATAAAAGTCTAGATTATCTCTTAAAAACTGTGCTAATTCTGTTTTAGACTGCACTGAATTTATCATCATATGGCCCCCTATAGGTGAGTTAGAATGTTGTGCTTTATTGAAAGTTAGAAAAAAAGTTGTTCCTTGTCCAGATTCACTGGTTACGTGAATTTTACCATTATTGCCTTGAATAGCATTAAACACTTGGGCCAAGCCCATCCCTTTTCCATCCTGTTTTAAAGTGAAAAAAGGAGTGCCGAGCAGTCGAAGCTTGTCTTTAGGGATGCCAATGCCTGTGTCGGTTATACTAAGATGTACTCCTTGGGTGTCTTCAAATTGCTCAATGATTAAGGCACCACCTTGACTCATGGCCTCCAAGGCATTTTTGATTAAGTTGAAAAGAGCCTTTTTTATTTGATCTTTCCTGCCTGTAATGATGGCACTATCATGATCAAACTTTTTAATAAGCTGAATGTTATAAAGCTGATTTTGAAACAGGAGCAGAATGGATTCGATTTCCGAACATAAATTAAAGGTCGACGGCTGTTCCTGGAAAAATTCTGGCTTCGATACACTCATTAAATCATTTAAAGTTTGAATGGCACGATCTAATTCACTTTGTGCAATTTGGGAATATTCCTGATTATAGCTTTGTTCCATTAGCTGGAGGAATCCTTTGACCGCCGTTAATGGATTTCGAACCTCGTGAGCAATGCCAGCTGCCATTTCGCCAATGGATGACAATAGGTGGGTATTCCAATTATTATGTTCATGCAGGCTTTGTAATTGATTCATATTAAATATAAATATATGTATTTTATCTAACTTCTCGCCTTTAAATGTTCGATGAAAAAGAAAGAAGTGTGGCTGAGTTTCAATGGTTACAACAAATTCATTTAATTTCCCCATAAAGCATTCATGCAGCTTGGTTTTGATTTCGTTATTTACTATCCGATGAAAAAGGTAATTGGAATCACTATTCTCTGAAAATAATAATTTAGATCCTTCATTGTTTGTTTTCTGTATCGTTCCATCAGGATTAATTTCAATTAATCCGTACGGAGCTTCATATGAGGCTGGAGATTTCAACATTTAGTTACCCCCACTATTGAGCCACTTTACAGCCCTGACTTTTGTTCCGCTTTTTATACAGCTGCTAATTTCAAACTCATCCATAAGGCGCTTCACCCCAGATACACCCAATCCTAATCCTGTTTTGGAGGAATAAGAATGGTTTAAAATTTTGTCCAAATTTCGAATTCCTGGACCTTGATCGGTTGCAGTGATTTCTATGCCGTTTGGAATTGTTTGAATGACTATCTCGCCTTTGCCTGCATAGAAAACGATGTTTCGGCTTAATTCCATAATTGAAACAACGAGCTTTGTTTGCTGACTACCATTTAAGCCAAACTCGTTTGCAACCTTTTTCCCAATTGAACTTGCTCTGTATACATCATCCTCACATTCAATAACAATCCTGTACAAATGAAAAGTCAATCCTTTATATGATAAGTTTGAATTTTAAGAGTATTTTATCACAATTCAATAATATTGAAACTGAAAATTATTTAAAAAATAGTAATTTTTTACTGTAATTCTGTATAAAATATTTATTTTTTCTAGAAAAAAGGATTTCGAATGAAAAAATAAGGATAATCAAATGACCTTTCGAAAAAAATACTTACTATAAATCAGTCAAACTTTGGGAATAATTTGGTTATAAAAATATTATTTTAGAATAATAATAAATGACAATTAAAAAACGAGGGCACAATTAAAATGGCCCTCGTTTACATAGATTTATAGTTTAAAACAAATTAAGCTTTCCGATTCGTTCAATAGCCTCTACAAGCACGTCTTCGTCTACTAATAAACCAACCCGGACATAGCCTTCTCCATATTCCCCAAATCCTTTTCCTGCGGCAACGGCTACATCTGCTTTTTCAAGTAATAGGTCGGCAAAGGCTTCACTTGTCAATCCATCCGGAACAGGGAGCCAAGCAAAGAAAGAACCGCTTGGTGCTTCAGCCTTCCAACCAATTTTGTTGCATTGGGCAATGAGGACATTTCGGCGGCTTTCATAGCGTGCTACGAGTTCATCAACACAGCTCTGGTCTTCCGTAAGAGCAGCAGCTGCCGCTTTCTGAACCGCTGGAAAAAGACTGCAGTATAAATGATCCTGGATTAGATTAAGAGCCTCGATAATTTTTGCATTTCCAACTGCAAATCCGACACGCCATCCAGCCATATTATACGTTTTGGATAATGTGTACATTTCAACGCCAACTTCTTTAGCACCTTCAATTTCTAAGAAGCTCGTTGGTTTTTTACCATCAAACCCAATTGCTCCATAAGCAAAATCATGCAAAATGGTGATGTTATTTTGCGTCGCAAACTCTACCGTTTCTTCGAAAAACTTGCGGTCTGCAGTAGCACCCGTTGGATTATTAGGATAGTTCAAATACATGAGCTTTGCCGCTTTTCTTTGCTCTTCAGGAATAGCATGAAAGTCAGGCAAAAACTTGTTTTCTGCTTTCAAAGGAAATGTCTCATATTGAACACTCGCCAGAACAACGCCTGACAAATAATCCGGATAACCTGGATCCGGAAGCAGCATTAGATCGCCTTCATTTAGTAAACACATAGGAAGCTCGACTAGTCCCGTTTTTGTTCCAAAAAGGACAGCTACCTCAGTTAATGGATCAATTTCAACTCCATATTGTTTTTGATAAAATTCTGCCGCTGCATTTTTTAATTCCTGTATGCCACGAAATGGCGAATATTTATGTGTTTTTGGATCCTCAGCAGCAGCTTGAAGCGCCTTTACGATGTGAGGGGGAGTAGGCTGATCTGGATTTCCTTGTCCTAAATTTATGATGTCTCTGCCTTCTGCAATCGCTTTGCTGACTTTTTCTACTAAAGTGGCAAAAAATTGAACAGGCAGTTTTTTTAAGCGATCTGAATATTCCATGTGCTTCACCTTTTCTATAAAAAATAAGTTTATGTCCGTTTTGTAAATGAATTGCATTTTAATTTCAAATTTATATTTTTTAATTCAAAATGTCTAGAGTTTAGCAGAAATAGTCTGAGTTAATATTTGGTTATAAATTTTTTTTATTTTCTTTTTTTTATAGATTTAATCGGAATGAAGGCATTATCTATTTTTGTTTATAAATTTTTCCATGATCGACAAGATTTAAATACCTTTGTATGATCGTAATTATTCAAATTAAATAGTCAATTTACTTATCCAGAGCGACCGAGGGGCAAGGCCCTATGACGTCAGGCAACCCCCAATATTGGGAAGATGCCAATTCCTTCAGAATGATTTCATTCTGAAGGCAACAAAACCTTACTTTCCGGAATTCACCCAGGTTGCATATGATGAATATACCTATATGGGGAGAATGTTCTCTAAGTGAAATCGAAGCATTAGCACAGCTTGTAAAGATGCAAATATCCCACTTTACAGCGGAACAATGTAAAGACTTAATATTGAATCATTCAGAGGGAGCTGTTAATGCTGCTAAGGAAGGGCAATTAACAGATGACTTTATTAAGATCGTGGAAACGGTAATTGTGTTGGGAGGAATGGTTGGCGGTTTTGGCGATCATTTCGGCAGCCTTGCAGGCGCACATTCTACTCACAATGGATTAACAGCTATTCATTCCACTCATCACGCACTTCATGGTGATAAAGTAGCCTACGGCATTATTGTTCAGCTAGTTCTTGAGGAGAAATGGGAAGAGATTGAAGCGATTCTTCCATTTTATCAAGTACTGGGATTGCCTGTTTCACTTAGAGATATCGGAAATACAGATATAAATGAAGAAGTAATAACTGTCATTGCTGAAAAATCATGCTTGCAAGAGGAATCCATTCATGTGATGCCAATTGGGGCAATCACTCCAGAAAGAGTTCATGCAGCGATTACGGCTCTTGAAACGTTTACTTCCCATTTTGTTATCAATAGTTAATTTAGAGGTCAGTTTTCGCATTCGCTTATGCAGAGAACTGGCCTTGTTTGTGAAAAAAAATCCAAAAAAGAAAGCCGCTGGTTTTTTTGTAAGCCATCAAGGAAGGTAAAAACGAAGAAACTAACGTAAATAAGGGCATACTAATATCAACTCCTTGACCCACTTTCCAGAAATGGATATTAATTAGAAAAAGAGGAAGCCAAAAGTGAAAAAAATGCAAAAAACCCTTTAAAATTCTGAAAATTATACCCGAAAAGGTATGATATAATTATTTTAAAAAAATAACAGTGAGGAGTAATCTCGATGTTAAAAGATATCTTTATGGGTCTATCTCAAAACAAATTTCTAAACAGTGCAGCTAAAAAGTATGGTTTAAAAATGGGTGCACAAAATGTTGTGGCGGGAACAAACATAGAAGAAACAATTAAAAGCATTAAAGAACTAAATGCTCACGGAATTTCTTGTACTGTTGATAATTTAGGTGAATTCGTATTTAAAGAAGAAGAAGCACTTGAAGCAAAAGACCAAATTCTTAAAGTTATCGAAGCCATCCATGAAAACCAAGCAGATGCTCATATTTCATTAAAACCTACTCAATTAGGTCTTGATATTGATTATAACTTCTGCTTAAATAATTTAAGAGAAATTGTAGATTTAGCAAGTAAATATGATATGCATATTAACTTTGACATGGAAGACTATGGGCATCTTCAACCATCATTTGATCTTCTTGATGAGCTTTCGAAGGAATACAACAATGTGGGTACAGTAATCCAAGCTTACTTCTTCCGTGCTGAAGAAGATATCCAAAAATACAAGGATTACCGTCTTCGTATCGTAAAAGGTGCTTACAAAGAGCCTGAGCAATATGCTTACCAGGATAAAAAAGATATCGATAAAAACTTTGTAAAATTAATTGAGTACCACTTATTAAATGGTAAATTTACATCTATTGCTACACATGATCACCATATTATTGACCATGTGAAGGAATTTGTGAAAAAGAATAATATTCCTTTAGATAAATTTGAATTCCAAATGCTATATGGTTTCAGAAAAGAAATGCAATTACAATTAGCTAAAGAAGGCTACAACTTTACAACATATGTGCCATTCGGAAAAGACTGGTACGGCTATTTCATGCGTCGTCTAGCTGAAAGACCGCAAAACTTAAATTTAGTTGTGAAGCAAGTATTTAACAAGAAAACAAACACTGTAATCGGTGTAGCAGCTGGAGCTTTCCTATTAGGAAGAGTGACAAAAAAGAAAAATAAAAAATAATACCGAACTTACCTTTAATACGGTCCCGAGAGGCCGAAAAGGGCTGATAGATTAGGTTGGCTTGCTATGCCTGCCTCATCAAAAATCTTTCTTGGTTATTCAAGCCCTTTTGTCCATTGGACGAAAGGGCTTTTTTATACAGTAACTCTTTTAAATCAAAGTCCTGTGAGACTTGGAAAGAGAATGGAAGAGCAATAAGTCCATTCCCTCAAAGCTTAAGGAACAACAACATTGGAGGGTGTAACAAATGGATTATCAAAGAAAAACAGTAGTAGCATCCGTAGCTGGATTAACTTTAGAAGGCATGGACATTATGTTTATTTCTTTTGCCATGTCGATGATTGTAGCGCATTTTCACATTGATTTAGCAACAGGCGGCCTCATTTCATCAATTACAAATTTAGGTATGCTGGCTGGCGGTGTCATTTTCGGAGTTCTGGCAGATAAATTTGGACGCGTGCGAATCTTTACCTATACGATCATCTTATTTGCGATTGGTACAGCTTTAACTGGATTAGCACAAAACATTGAGCAGGTATATATCTTTAGATTTATTGCAGGACTCGGTGCTGGCGGAGAATATGGGATTGGCATGGCGTTAGTTGCAGAAGCATGGCCAAAGAATAAACAAGGAAGAGCGTCTTCTTATGTAAGTGTTGGTGCCCAATATGGGGTTATTCTTGCAGCGCTGCTCAGTGCAATCATCCTGCCGACATTAGGCTGGAGAGCATTATTTTTCGTAGGAGTCCTACCGGTAATTTTTGCTTTTATTGTACGAAAAAATTTAGATGAGTCACCAGAATGGCTTGAAACTCAAAAGAAGAAAAAATCACCGGAAAAAGTAGAAAAAGGCAAGCTTACCCAGCTTTTTGAAACACCGAGAGCCACGATAACAACTATTTCTTTAGCGATTATGGCAACAGTTCAAATTGCTGGATACAATGGCTTAATGATTTGGCTCCCATCTATGCTGCAAAAATCACAGGGCTTATCTGTATCGAGCTCAGCTCTTTGGACAATCAGTACAGCTGTTGGCATGATCGTTGGCATGCTGACGTTTGGCCAGATTATGGATCGTTTAGGTGCAAAACGCGCATTCGGAATCTTCCTGCTTGCTTCGGCATCAGCTGTATTCTTCTACTCTTTTGCTCAAGGCAGTGTAGGTGTTTTAGTAGGCGGGGCCATTGTTGGTTTCTTCTCGAATGGAATGTTTGCAGGGTATGGAGCACTCATTAGCAGCTTCTATCCTGTTGAAGTTCGAAGTACAGCGACAAATACAATCTTTAACTTTGGACGAGCAGTAGGAGGATTATCCCCAATCTTAGTAGGGTATATCCTTCAAAACTACGACATGAAAGTGGCTATGGCTTATCTGGCTGTCTTATATGTTCTATCGTTCACCATCATGTTAAATCTGAAAAAAAGTCCGTCAAAAGTGGTGGAAAATTATATAGAAAGGTCTGTCTCTTAAGAGGCAGGCTTTTTTGTTATACGTTAGGAAAACGTTTATTGCCCGTCGGAGCAGAAAAAGAGCGCCCACGGTAAAAGAGCAGGAACTTTTTCTGCTTGGAAAAAGCCTAATAGATGATAAAATGTTAGTATTACTGATTAATACTGGGGAGATACATATGCCTAAAAGTAATAAGAAGATTTATTGGACTAGTGGTTTGCTGGTGGCCGTTCTATCTTTTATTTTGCATTTAGTGGGGATTAGCGTCATTTTGGGCTCGGAAATAAATATGAAGAATCTCGCAGCCTTTCTAGGTTTTTCTATTGCTGCTGGACTCATCACATTATTATTAGTTCGTTTTCGTTTTAAAATAGCACTTACTCTGTTTTTGGCAGGGCTTTTCATCGGCTTTTTTGAAATGTACCTTCTTTTTTTACGGGACTCTTCTGGCTGGGGGGATTTAGCTGGCCTCATTTCGCTGTTTATGTGGGTTTTTATCGGAATTGGTTTAGGGGTTTTTGCGGAATTAGGTGTTTATTATTACCGGAAGATTATAAAAAAAAATGAATAATCCTGAAGAACGATCAGTTAAAGGAGCAGTACATTCTCTAATTGATCGTTTTTTTGTTGTTCAAAATCCTACCTTTTGACTCAAATTTAATTCGTAATCGTATAGTTAACTAAAAATGGGAAAAGTAATAATTGGCATACAATATTATTATCTATTTGAGTTTGTCACATATTTATCATGAATACGTTGGAAAGTTGTCATCATTACCTAAGTTTAACTATCATTTCCAAGTGTAATATAAAGGTGAGGAGTGATGATCATGTATAAAAAGCAAGAAAAGATATTAATGTGGGTTGTTTTTTCCGTTGCTGGCATTATGATGTTATCACTATTAGGAAGGATATTCGGCCATTAAGGAGGCGATTAGGGAATGGGAAATGAGGAGGCAGTTTTTTTTAGTCGTGTACTTACTGAGCTTACATTATCGTTTCATATTATTTACGCAACGATCGGTGTAGGGATTCCGCTCATGATCATGATTGCGCAGTGGATCGGAATTAAAAAAAATGATGAGCACTATATATTACTTGCACGAAGATGGGCAAGGGGATTTGTCATTACAGTTGCCGTGGGGGTCGTGACCGGAACAGCCATTGGCCTGCAGCTATCGCTTCTATGGCCAAATTTCATGGAGCTCGCGGGAAATGTGATAGCTTTGCCACTATTTATGGAAACGTTTGCGTTTTTCTTTGAGGCGATTTTTCTCGGAATATATTTGTATACATGGGATCGGTTCGAAAATCAGAAAAAACATTTGCTTTTATTAATACCGGTTGCAGTCGGTGCATCTTTTTCAGCAATTTTTATTACCATAGTGAATGCATTTATGAATGCGCCGCAGGGGTTTGATATTGAAAATGGGCAGCTTGTGAATATTAACCCGCTGATTGCGATGTTTAATCCGGCTATGCCGACTAAAGTGGCTCACGTATTAGTTACTGCTTATATGACTTCAGCGTTTATTCTGGCAGCGATTGCAGCATTTCGATTACTGAAGGGCTCAAAGCATGTGTATCATAAAAAAGCGCTTTACTTATCGATGAAACTTGGGCTTGTATTCTCTATCGCAACAGCTATGATTGGGGATTTTTCCGGAAAATATTTAGCTGAATATCAGCCGGAAAAGTTAGCTGCGGCTGAGTGGCATTTTGAAACAGAAGAAAATGCACCGTTATATTTATTTGGTGTTTTAGAAAATGGGGAAGTAAAGTATGCGATCAAGATTCCATTTGCATTAAGTTTTTTGGCTCATAGTAATTTATCAGCTGAAGTGATTGGTTTGGAACAATTTCCTGAGGATGAAATTCCGCCACTTTATATTCACTACCTATTCGATATCATGGTGTCCATTGGTGTTTGGCTGACTGTCTTATCTGCGGTATATGTTTTAGGCACATGGAAAAACTGGTCCTTTGTTAATAAGACCCCGTTCCACGGATTTATTGTTGCTGGTGGACCACTTGCTATTATTGCTATTGAAGCTGGATGGTGGTTTGCAGAGGTAGGCAGACAGCCATGGATATTAAGGGGACTTATGAGAACAGAGGAAGCGGCAACAACGAGTGGTCAGGTTGACTTAATGCTGGTGCTTTTCTCTGCTTTATATCTCATTTTAGGGGTCGGAAGTATTGTTGTTTTAACAAGGATGTTTAGGAGAAACCCTGTTGAAAGGGAGCTTGAGGATCGGCATGCTGAAATAGGCGGTGATCATGTATGACTCTTGAAGTAATCGGAATTTCAGTCCTATGGCTATTTCTATTTGGTTATGTGGTTGTAGCTTCGATAGATTTTGGGGCTGGTGTGTTTAATGCATATAGTCTCTATACTGGCCGAAATCATATTTTAACGAATATCATTCAAAGGTATTTATCTCCCGTTTGGGAAGTAACGAATGTGTTTCTCGTTTTCTTCTTTGTTGGGATGGTTGGCTTTTTTCCAAAAACCGCTTTTTATTACGGAACCATCCTTCTTGTTCCAGCAAGTATCTCCATCATTTTGTTGGCGATCCGCGGATCGTATTATGCCTTTGAAACATATGGATCAAGAGGTCACAAGGGATATACCTTTATGTATGGTTTATCCGGTTTGTTTATCCCGGCGTCACTTTCCATTGTCTTCACCATATCAGAAGGCGGTTTTGTCTCAATGGTGAATAACAATCCAGAGCTTGATTACTGGGCACTATTTACAAGTCCGTTAACATGGAGCATCGTTGTCCTTAGTTTAGCGGCTGTTCTTTATATCTCCGCTGTTTTTTTAACTTGGTATGCGAACAAAGCAAAAGATTTTCAAGCAACGGAATTATTAAGAAAATATGCGTTAATCTGGGCAGGGCCGCTAATGATTACAGCGGCAGGAATTATAGTAGAGCTGAAAGCACATAATGCTGAGCATTATGCACGAATTCTGAATCTATGGTGGCTGCTTGGATTGTCTTTTCTATTATTTCTCGGAACAGTATGGCTTATCTGGAAACGGAAGAGTTATGGGCTCGCTTTTGGTTTGCTGGCAGGCCAATTTACCTTAGCGTTTTTCGCCTACGGAATTGCCCATTACCCTTATTTACTTTATCCGTACTTGACCATTTATGACAGCTTTACAAATGAAACAATGGCAATTTCACTCATTATCGCTTTCATTGCGGGACTTTGCTTGTTGATTCCTTCGTTATGGCTTCTATTGAAGCTGTTCCTGTTTGATAAAAAGTATGTTCAGGGAGATAGTAAAAAAGGGAGGCTTACGTAAATGGAGAGTTTTTTCATTTTTTATGCACCATTTATCGTTGTTGTCTTATCAATTGGGGCTGCATTCTGGCTGGGAGCAAAGGATGGGGCTGTTAGAGGAAATAGTACAGAATAGAATGCAAAAGGTCAAAACTTCTCTTAATTGAGAGTTTTGACCTTTTTTTTGACTGCAATCCATGAAAAAAATTATGATAGAACTAGATAAAATACTTTATTGAAAAAATTGAAGACAAGGTGCGATTCCAATGGTAAAGGTAATGATAATTGAAGATGATTACAAGCTGAGAACGATGATTGCGGATCATTTAGGAAAGTGGAATTTTCAGTCGGTCATCGTCAATGATTTTGAAAAAATAGATGAGAAGGTTTTAGAGCATGTGCCCCATTTAATATTACTAGATATTAATCTGCCAACCTATGATGGCTTTTATTGGTGCGGGAAAATTAGGCAAGTGTCAAATGTGCCAATTATATTTATTTCTTCACGAACAGAAAATATGGATATTGTAATGGCTATGAATATGGGTGGCGATGATTTTATCCAAAAGCCGTTTTCACTGGATGTTCTTGTGGCTAAAATGAATGCTATTTACCGAAGAACGAATGGGAATCAACAAGGTCATGCAGACATAATTACAGCGGGTGAACTCGCTTTAAATCTTGCTAATGGGTCAGCCTCTTATGGAGGAGATGAGGTAGAGCTGACGAAAAATGAATTCCATATTCTTTATTTGCTCATGGGAAAAAGCGGTCAAATTGTATCAAGAGATGAGATTATGAGAGCACTTTGGGAGGATGAACAATTTATTGATGATAATACACTGACAGTCAATATGAATCGGCTAAGAAAAAAGCTGGAAACAATAGGTTTATCCCAAGTGATTGTCACAAAAAAGAGACAAGGATATTTATTTCAATGAAGCTAAAAGACTATTTGCAATCGCAAAAATGGCTGTTTCTCATGTTTGGGGTGCTATTGACCTTTTTTACGATTATCACTTTAATTGACCCAGTCGCAAACATTCATTTTACGAGTTTACTTTACATACTAGGCATCGCTTGTATGATTTTCATCGTTTATTGCAGCTTCGATTACTTTCGAAGAAAAGCATTCTTCGATCAATTAAAAAGAAAAACGGATTGTGATGAATATATTCCATTTCATGATTTGGATAATATCTTTGATAATATGTATGTTGAACTGCTAAAAGCACAGCAGGATAAGTATTTTGAGAGACTTGAGCAAATGGAGCTTGAGCGCAAAGAGCTACAGGAATATATGACATCATGGTTTCATGAGATTAAGACACCTATTGCTGTTAGCCGGATGATCTATGAAACGAAAGGGAGTATTGAGAGCTTATCAGAGGAAATGGATAAGATTGAGCATTTTATTGAACAGGCTCTTTATTATTCTAGAATAAATGATTTTCATAAAGATTACTTTATTCAGGAAATCGATTTAGAGCGTGTTGTTAAAGAAGCAATCAAATTGCATACAAAAACCTTTTTAGCTAAAAGGATTAGAATCAATCTCGATTTGCAAAAGCTTGAAGTGCTGACGGATAAAAAGGGTGTTCTTTTTATACTCAACCAATTGCTATCTAATTCATTGAAATATACAGCCAATAATGGATCTATTTCGATTGGGATTGATAGCGGAAAGAGGGCCATAACGATTAGGGATAACGGTATTGGTATCGCGCCTGAGGATATTCCGCGTGTTTTTGATAAAGGATTCACGGGTAAAAACGGACGGCAATTTCATTCATCAACCGGAATGGGTCTCTATTTAGCGCAAAAAAACGCAGAAAAGCTTGGACATACACTTGCAATCACATCGAAGAAGGAGCATTATACAGAGGCTGTGCTTTCATTTCCTAGTACGGAAGACAAATTGTATCAGATGTAGAAAAACCCCCAGAGATCCTATTAAAGAGGCTGGGGGGGTTACTTATCTTTTTCTGCAAATATATACGAAGGCTGGTGGAATATTAATAGGAACAAAGTCAATCTTCTCAATCTGGAAGACATCTGATAACTCTTTTCTCATCTGCAGCGAGTATTGAAAAGCAATGAAATAACCTCCTGGTCTCAACGCTTTTAACACTTGATGGATTAATGCTGCTCTCATTTCTTTAGGGAAATTGAAGAAGGGTAATCCGCTTATGACGCAATCTAATCCTGTTAATCCTTCCTCCACAATCGTCCTCTTTAATGTTAACGCATTAGTATGACACATAAAATCCGGGTATTCTTTTTGAAGCATGTTCTTCATCACTTCATCCTTCTCAAACAAAAATACTTTTGTCGTATTAGCTGCATGAGATTGGATGGAGGCAGTTATAGCTCCTGTTCCGGAACCTAGCTCCGCTACTGAATGGATTTGTTCCCATGGAACATGCTTGACCATTTTCTGTGATAGAAATGGTGAGCTTGGCCAAATGCTTCCGACTTGCTTTGGTTTATGAAAAAACTTTCGCAAGAATAATAGTGATCTGGAAATTTCCATACTAGCTACCTCCTGTTCCTTATTTGCTGACAATTTCCGTATACTTGAATAAGGTTAATACGTAATATGTTAGATACATTCCAAGATATATCCCAATCATTGTTATAAAGGATTTCAGCATGTTCATTCCAAGGAACGAAGATAGTGCAAAAATAATAACGGAGCTATGGAAAATAGCGATCATGAACGGGATAAGATAGATAAAGATCAACTGCTTTGCGACTGATTTCCTTATTTGTGATTGGCTCATGCCGATTTTTTTCAAGATCTGATAACGAGGCTGATCTGAGGATGCCTCCGTCAAGAGCTTGTAGTGGAGCATGCTGCCGGTTGCCAGGAGGAACACAAATCCTAAAAAGGCACTGATGAAAATGAGCAGCCCGTATACTTGAAAGAATTTATGATAATTCGAATAAAAGCTTGAAAAGATATTTTCCTCTCTTTCAGCAAAATTTAATGATGGGTTTATATAGAAGAGTTCATCTAGCTTGTGATCTAATTCTTTTGCGGATTTTTCATTTTTTAAGCTATACAGCTGCAGCTCCTTGCGCTCTCCATCCTTCTCAAATTGCTCGTATTGTTCATCTTTGACAACGAGCGGAAAAACATAAAGATCATGATTAAATAGGGTATAGCTTTCATAGGCTGCGATTGTAATCGTTTTGTTGCCTGCAAGCCGTATGTCTTTGCCGGTAAAAGGGTCAGAGCTTTGGTCTAAATTCCCATCATAAAATGAAATGGCTTCATTTTGATTTAGTTGCCAATTTGCCCTTTGCCCGATTTGATGAGCAAGTAGCTTATAGGTTGATTCAGGAATTAAGACAATCTGAAAGTCACTAGGCACTCTTTTTAGATTCGACAAATCGCCTTTTATCTGCAAATACTCAATTTTTTGGGAGAAGGTAATTTCGTTTTTTCCATTTTCCTCAATGAGCTGTTCTGCTTTTGCCGCTTTATTTGGATCTGGAACAGTGTACATAATACTGAAAGGGAAGCTAGTCTTTGAAATTTCATTCAAATTGGAATACAGGCTAAAGGTTGTCCCTAATGCAAATAGTGTGAATGTGCTTAACATCGCAATGACGGATAGGATAAGAACATTTCCTTTAATTCGATAGAACAAGTGAGTAATACTAATTAAATGAACATCTTTATAGTAAAAACGTTTCATGCCTTTCATTTTTTCAAGAATGAGTACGATAAAAGCTCTTACAAATAAATAGGTTCCAACGATGATCATGAAAAAGGAGCCTAGAATAGCTTGAAAACCATATTTGTTCCAAAAGAAGGCATCGCTCGGCTGCAAAAGGATTCCGTAGCCGGCACCAATGAAAATAAGAGCGATAAAAGCTGCTAGCCATGACGCTTTTTTCGGTGCTTTCTCTGATTGCTTATGAGCCTTCATCAGCTGTAGTAAAGAATGACGATAAATAAGGCGGTAATTGTATAGAGACGTCACTGCGATGATGATGGTAAAACCAATGATCGTTTGTACAAAAGCCTTAGAAGAAATTGTTAGCTTCGTAATAAGCGTGAGTCCCATTAATTTAATGAGGAGCATGGCAAACAGCTTAGAGAGCGCGACCCCTAATACTAATCCAACACATAATGCCCCAATTCCCAGGATGATGTTTTCAAAAAATAGAAGCAGTCCAATTTGTCCTTTTTCAATGCCAAACAAAGAATAAAGAGCGATCTCTTTCTTGCGGCTCTTAGTAAAAAAGGCATTTGAAAACCAAATGAACCCTCCTGCAAACAAGAATAATAGGAAGGATGATGTTTGGAAAGCGGGCTCGATCTTGTCATAAATATCCATAGAATCGATAATTTGCTGATTATACTGCAATGATGCAAACGTGAAATAAATGACAACGCTAAAAATCATTGGGTATAGATAAAGCAAATAGGCCTTCACATTCTTGCGGAGATTTCTAAGCGCTAGACTATATAACGTCATGGTGACCGCCACCCCCAAGTGTTGCCAAAATATCCAAAATCGCTTGGAAAAATTGTTTTCGAGTTCCTTCCCCTTTATAGATTTCGGTAAAGATGACGCCATCCTTTATCACAAGTACTCGTTTGCAAAAGCTCGCGGCATATGCATCATGTGTAACCATTAAAATAGTAGCTTTCTCTTTTTCATTTAAAATAGACAAAGTCTGAAGAAGACTGTAAGCTGCTTTTGAATCAAGCGCTCCAGTAGGCTCATCCGCAAATATTAAGCTTGGATTCGTAATAATTGCCCGTGCTGCGGAAGTTCTTTGCTGCTGGCCGCCTGATAATTCATATGGGTATTGCCCGAGTATTTTTTCAATTCCGAGCAGCTCTGAAATGCGTTTAATCCGGCTTTCTATTTCTGCAACGGATATATTGGAAAGGGCGAGCGGCAGTGATATATTTTCTTTAGCTGTTAATGTATCTAATAGATTAAAATCCTGAAAAATAAAGCCAAGCTGCTCTCTGCGGAAACGGGCAAGCTCATTTTCTGATAGATTCATAATATTTTTTTCGTTGATCTTAATATGACCGCCTGTTGGGGTATCAATAGTAGATAGCACATTTAGTAATGTAGATTTCCCCGCACCTGAGGGTCCCATGATCCCTACAAATTCTCCTTCTTCCACACGAAGATGGATTCCATTAAGAGCTAAATGGACATTTCCTCTTTCACCGTAAACCTTTTTCACTCCTGAAGCCTCTAATACTGCCATCCTTCATTCTCCTTTTTGTTTCATTCACTGTCTTTACTATAAAAGAGGTGAAAACTGCTATCCATAACTTATCCTTACGATTTTTTAGCCTAATCTTACATTTTTGTCACTTAGTTGTAAAATCCTATATTCATTTATTTCAAAATCTATGGAAGGATGCCCATCAGACTAGAGACCTAGATAAATATCTGTCTAAGGCTCGTTATGAAAGAGGTGGAATGTAGGTAAGATAGTAAATGAATAAAATGTTAATCTTTACCTAGTTGTGATAAAAATTCCAAAATAGGGTCGTTTACAATAAATAATCTGCAGGTAAAGGTGAGAGTGAGGAGAAGGGCTTGAAATTATTGAGGTTTATTGTTCAAAGGAAGATTTTAATTGCATTAATGTCAGTGCTGGTTTTAGCGATTGGAAGCTACTCCATCTTCGACTTAGACAAGGAATTAATGCCAGCCATCAAGATGGATGGCGGGTATGTTGAAATTCATGCGGGAGAAATGGCAGCAATTGAAGTTGAACGGACGATTACAACTCCATTAGAGCAGAAAATTAAAGGGATAGACGGTGTAGAAGATATTCAATCAACTACAAGCATTGGCCGAACGTCTCTGCAAATGACCTTTGAACGCGGAAAAGGAGAAGAAGTGTTTAAAGAGGTTGAGTCCATTGTGAATGCAGTTAAGGCAGAGAACACAGGAATTACGGAAACAATGGCAGGACAATACGGTGCAAGTCAAAGCTACGAATTTTTCATGGATATATCTGGCGGCAGTATGGAGGACATGACACAGTTTGCGAAGAATGTATTAGAACCTAGATTAGAGGAACTGCCGGAGGTTCGGGATGTGATGCTATCCGGGATATTGGAACATGAAGTTTCCATTGAATTTGATCGTGATAAAATGCTGGAGTACGGCTTAGATGCGGCTCAAGTAATTGGAGCGATCAGCCAAGTGAATAGTGAAGCAACTTTAGGTGAATTAAGCAATGAAAAGGACCGTCCTTCACTCCGCTGGGATACGAAATTAGAAAATATCAATGATGTGAAAAAAATTAAAATACCTACCCAGTCAGGATTCATTAACTTAGAGAAAGTAGCAAAAATATCTCTTCAGCCAAAGGAAAGTTCATCATTTGTTTGGAAGGAAGGATCGAAGGATCTCATTTTTATCCAGATTGGCCGTGTGTCAGATGTAACGCAAATTGAAATGGCAAAAGCTGTACGTGCTGAAATTCAAAAAATTCGTGATGAAGGTCTTATGAAAGGGTTTCAATTAAACGAGATGGTGGCACAGGCAGATTATGTTCAAGATTCCATCGATGGAGTCACGAGCAATATCCTTGTTGGAGGGCTAATCGCTGTGATCATCCTGCTTATTTTCTTAAGAAATCTAAGAGCAACGGTTATTATAGGGATCTCCATTCCAACCTCTGTATTATTAACTTTTGCATCTATGTGGATATTTGGTTATAGCTTTAATATCCTTACATTAATTGGACTTGGATTAGGAATTGGTATGATGGTAGACTCATCGATTGTCATTTTAGAGTCCATTTATCGAAAGAAAGAACTAGGATTGAGCAAGCTTGAAGCTGTTTTAGAAGGAACAAAAGAAGTTGCTTCGGCTGTTTTTGCCTCAGTTTTAACAACGATTGTTGTATTCTTGCCAATTGGTCTGATTGGCGGAGAAATGGGACAGTTTATGATCATGCTTTCAGCAGTTGTTGCGATCACGCTTATTAGCTCCATGATTGTGGCGTTTACCCTAATCCCATCCCTATCAGAAAAATTTATAAAGCTTAAAAAGTTTAAGGGAGAAAGACGAGAGGGGATGTTCATGCGAAGCTATACAAATGCTGTTGCATGGACGATACAAAAGAGACGCCGGAGCTTCGGGGTCATTACTCTCTTCATCCTTATGTTTGCAGGGTCATTATTATTGATTTCCAAAATCCCAATGACGATTATGCCTGATGTATATAACCGTTATTCTGAATTAATGGTAGATTTGGAACCAGGGATTACAAATGAGGAAAAAACAGAAATCGTTCAATCCATTCATAACAAGTTAAGCAAGATTGAGGATGTTGAAACGAGTTATGTACTTGATAATGGCGGCATGCTATACACTATTATCAATATGACAAAAGGCGATGAAATTAAAAAGGAACAAAAAGAAGTAAATGAAGACATCATGAAGCAACTGCGGGAATTGCAAAATAGGCATCCAATTGAAGGTGTTCGAAGCGCGATGTCTGGAGGCGGAGGATCCCCTGTTCAAGTTCATATTAAAGGGGAGAGCATTGAACAGCTGCAAAATACATCCAAAGATTTTGTGAAAAAGCTAGGTAAGATTGATGGAATTGTTGGCATCAGAACATCGATGGAGCGTATGTCTCAAGAGGAAGTAATCCTCTTAAAATCTGCGGAGATCGAAAAAGCTGGGTTATCACAGCTGCAGATTAAACAGCTGATTGATCAGTCATTTTTGCAAATGCCGGTTGGCACCATGTCTATTAATGATGAAAAGGTTCCTTTATCTGTTAAGTGGGATCAAAAGATAGCGACGAAAAAGGATTTACTCGATATAAAGATTCCGACTCAAGAAGGCGAGAAAAAATTATCCGACTTTATTGAACTTAAGACTGTGAATACACCTAATGAAATTTCACATCGTGATGGCGAACGCTTTATCTCTGTTTCTGCCGATATTGAAGGCAGGGACCTTGGAGCAGTAAATCGGGATGTTCAGAAATTAATAGAAAATTTCAAGGCACCAGCTGGCTACACTGTTTCAGCAGCAGGTGATCTAGAACAGCAGCAGAAATTAATGATGGAAATGATTTTTGTATTAGGAATCGCGCTTTTCTTAGTTTATCTCGTGATGGCCGTTCAGTTTAATCATTTAGGCCACCCCCTTATTGTCATGTCAGTCATTCCAATGACAATTGTAGGTGTCATTCTAGGTCTATTTATCACTCAAATGGAATTAAACCTCATGTCAGGCATGGGTGTTATCATGTTAATCGGAATCGTCCTTAACAATGCCATATTGTTGATTGACCGAACGAACCAGCTTCGTAAGGATGGATACTCAGTAGAAGAGGCACTAGTTGAAGCAGGAAAAAATCGCATACGCCCGATTTTCATGACAACCTTAACAACAGCAGGCGGAATGCTTCCACTAGCCTTGGCTTCCGGAACATCAGGAAACTATCAGGCTCCAATGGCCACGGTGATCATCTCTGGCTTAATGTTTGCAACCTTTATTACATTACTGCTTGTCCCAGCGGTATACCGTTTATTTACTGTAAAAGGATTAAAGATCGGGTTGGCCCGAAAACAAAGCCGTAAAGATAAAGTGGAAGTTCAAGGAGTTCCTGAAACGGTGAATTAAGGAATGAAAGTATGGAAACAGCTCAAATATGGTTTGGGCTGTTTTTTCATTCATTAATGAAGTTTTAGCATGTGCAAAAAATAATAGATATGCAGGATAGTTAGTATCAACCTTTTGTATCTTGATGTAACAAGTGCTCATTAGACTTTCGGCTTATTGGTTTGGAGCAAGCTAGCCAATACCTTAGTCCCGTGGGGAAAGCTCTTAATAATAAATTGCTAGGGTAAAAGTTTCGTTTTTTAATTTTGTAAAGGATTGGAGATGATGAAAGCGAATACTTCTTGAGAAATTACTCTCAAGGAGGTTTTTAATAATGAAAAAAAGCTCTTCTATCTTGCTCTCCACACTTCTAGTTACTTCATCTTTGTATTTCGCTCCTTTGAATTCCGCAATTGCTGCAGAAGCAGCACCAAACCATGATGTCCATCCAAGTGAAAAGGCATTTGACCAAAAAGTGATTGCCCGTGTTAGTGCAGAGAGAATTTACGAAGATGTTTATTTTCTTTCTGAAACGATCGGCCCGCGTGTAACGGGTACCGAAGAAGAACAGAGAGCAGCAGAGTTTATTAAAGAGCGCTTGCTTTCCTACGGGTATGAAGTCTCGACACAGGAATTCAGCATCCCTGATAAAATGACAGGTCATTTACAGACAAGTGATCAAAACGAGGTTTTGGTCAGTATTCCTTCAGGTTCTGCTGATACACCGACAGAAGGAATTACGGCAGAACTTTATGATGCAGGTTTAGGCAAAGGAGCTGATTTTACAGAGGAGGCTGCCGGAAAAATTGCTCTCATCTCAAGAGGAGAGATTACTTTTAGAGAAAAAGTCGATAATGCAGCAGCAGCTGGAGCAATTGGGGTGCTTATTTATAATAATGTTGATTCTCCGGGTCCGATCAATCCGTCTCTTGGCAGCGGAGAAGTATCCATTCCAGTTGCAGGGATTACAAAGGCAAGCGGGGAGGCGCTTCTTCAGGACGTAGCTGCTCAAAATAAAACTGTAACATTAAAAGTGAAACGGATTGAAAATGCAAAATCGCAAAATATCATTGCAACCCGAACGCCTCAAAAGGGGAAGGATCATGACATTGTTCATGTTTCAGCACATTTTGACAGTGTTCCATTTGCACCAGGTGCGAGTGATAATGCCTCTGGTACAGCAGTTGCACTGGAGCTTGCCAGAGTATTAAAAAGCTATCCTATTGAAAAAGAACTTAGATTTGTCTTTGTAGGTGCAGAGGAAATTGGGCTAGTAGGTTCTGAGCACTATGTAAGCCAGCTAAGTAATGAAGAGATTCAAAGAAGCATCGCAAACTTCAACATGGATATGGTTGGAACATCATGGGAAAATGCGACAGCCATCTATATGAACACAGTGGATGGAAAAGCGAACATTGTAACGGACACGGCACAGGCAACAGCCAAAAGAATTGGAACCCCTTCTGAATTAGTTCTATATCAGCGCGGGGCTTCTGATCACGTTTCCTTCCATGATTCCGGAATTCCAGCTGTCAATTTCATTCGACGGGAGCCAGGCACCGCTAATCTCGAGCCTTACTACCATACACCCCTAGACAAAGTCGAACATATTAGCATCGCACGATTAAAAGAGGCTGGCGATTTAGTAGGGGCGTCTGTTTATAATTTAGTAGGTAAGTAATTTAATAGATAGAGAGAAGCTGATTTCTTATAGAAGTCAGCTTTTTTGATGGAAAAATTCTTCTTGTTGCAATGAAAAGATTACAGGATAAAATAGACATATTAAATATGTTTGACGGGTAGGAGCCTCTATGAAAGAACAAGATTATGATCAATTATTGCAAATAAAAACATGCGGGGATCAAAAGGGTTTTAACACTTCTTTTCATTATCACCGTTATGAATCTACACCCTATCACGCACTTGAAATTTTATTTAAACAATATGAATTGAAAAGCAGCGACAGGTTAGTTGATTTTGGCTGTGGAAAAGGAAGGCTGAATTTTTTTGCAAATGATTGCTTTCATGTTTCTGTAGTGGGAATTGAAATGAATAGGGAGTATTATGAAGAAGCTATTAAGAACCGGGATTCATATTTAAAAAAATATAAAAACAGAAAAGAAGATATTCATTTTCATTGTTGTTTAGCAGAAGACTACAATATTGATCCAAAAGATAATTGCTTTTACTTTTTTAATCCCTTTTCCATCCAAATTTTTATGAAGGTGATTAACAATATTTTGCGCTCTGTAGAGGAAGTTGAACGGAATATCGATTTGATTTTATATTATCCCTCGGAGGAATATATCTACTTTTTAGAAAATAAAACAGCTTTTGAAATGAGAGAAGAAATATTATTACCACAGTCTTTTCATAATGCAAATGAAAGGTTTCTAATATACCGGTATTCAGAAGGGGAATAGGACTTTTTAGAATAAAAGCAGGTTCAATTGTCTGTCATTGAGGGAATGACGGCCAAGTCGGAAGGAACTTAGGTTCGAAGTGGTCGTCATAGGAGGAATGACGGCCAGTTCAGAAGGAACTTAGGTTCAAAGTGGTCGTCATATAGGGAATGACGGCCAAGTCAGAAGGAACTTAGGTTCGAAGTGGTCGTCATAGAGGGAATGACGGCCAGTTCAGAAGGAACTTAGGTTCAAAGTGGCCGTCATATAGGGAATGACGGCCAGTTCATAAGGAACTTAGGTACGAAGTGGTCGTCATAGGAGGAATGAAGGCCAAGTCAGAAGGAACTTAGGTTCAAAGTAGTCGTCATATCAGGAATGAAGGCCAAGTCAGAAGTCACTTAGGAGCAAAGTGGTCGTCAAAAAAGAATAGCGAATACTTTAGATTTAAAGTAACTCGAAATGTTCATTAGCGCCGCAACAGACATATTTAAAGCCTTAACAGCCTAGACGATACCCAAATTCAATCAAACGTTTGATTAAATAAAAACACTTCTAATTAATAGATAAATAATATAGGAATATTCTTTCACTTTGGTTTAAAATAAAGAAGTAAGTATCGAACAATTCTATTAATCAAACGTTTGTTTAAAAAACTCTACTACATAAAGAAGGTGCCTGTTTTGGAAAAGCGATTTGAAACTTTAGTGTTACACAGCGCAGAAAAAAATAAGAAGCCGATTAAAAGCAAGGTTACACCTATTTATCAAACCTCTGCCTTTACTTTTGAAGATTTAGATGATCTGGAAGGGTATTATCAAGGTGAAGGAAATTACTTATATTCTCGTGTAGGAAATCCGAATACAGATGAGCTTGGCCAAGCTGTCGCTGCGATTGAAGGAGCACCTGCGGGCGTCGCTACTTCATCTGGTCTCTCTGCGATTTTGGCTGGCGTACTTGCAGTAATAAAAAGCGGGGATCACATTGTAGCTGCTGATGATGTGTATGGCGGAAGCTTCCATTTACTTAAGGAAGAACTAAATCAGCTTGGGATTGAAACGACATTTGTGCCCTTCTCAGACTTGAAAAATGTAGAAAATGCAATTCAATCTAATACAAAGCTTCTATACACAGAATCGATTTCCAACCCACTATTAAGGGTGGAAAATCTTGAAGCTGTTGTCGAGCTTGCGAAAAAGCATAAGTTAGAATTGCTAGTAGACAATACCTTTGCTACTCCATTTCACTGCACTCCCTATAAATTAGGAGCCGATTTAGTTATCCATAGTGCGACTAAATATATTGGCGGTCATAGTGATGTTACGGCAGGAGTTGTTGTCGGCAGACAAGATTTAGTTGAAAAAGCGAAAGCAAAGGTCGTAAATCTTGGAGCAAATGTAAGTCCATTTGAAGCATGGCTTACATACCGTGGTTTAAAAACTCTCGCTCTTAGAATGAAAAGCCAGTCCTTCAATGCCAGAAAGCTAGCTCTTGCTCTAAAAGAGAATGTAAATATTTCAAAAGTATATTATCCATTTAACGAAGCTGAAACTGGATTTGGCGCAATGGTTTCGATTGAACTTTCCAAAAATGTGGACGTGAATCAATTTTTCAAATCCCTTTCATGGGTGAAGATCGTTCCGACTCTTGCTGGTGTGGAAACAAGCGTTTCGCATCCATTAACCACCTCTCACCGTGCCCTACCTCCTGAAGCATGCGAAGCGTTAGGGATCACAAGAGAAGTAGTGAGAATTTCTGTTGGAATTGAGCATGAGGATGATATTATCGCTGCATTCGAGCAGGCTATAGAACAATCAATAATAAAATAAATACCCGAGTAAAAGAGTCTGTTTTATATATTAAAGCAGACTCTTTTTTTTATGTAAAAAAACATTACAAAAGTGTTGAAATTGTAATGTTTTGTCAATGATTTTTACTTTAAATCATATTGACAAAAAACAAAATCGGCATTACTATTATTCCTATCTTATTACTTGGTTATTGAGGAGGAATCCAATATGCTTCAAATGATCCTTACAGGTTTGCTGATCGGAATATTGCTTGGTTTTGTCATGCAACGAGGCCGTTTCTGTCTAACAGGCGGATTTAGAGATATGTATATTGCCAAAGATAATCGAATGTTTTATGCACTACTGATAGCGATTGCTGTTCAAAGCATTGGTGTATTCACGTTAATTCAGTTGGGGATAATCGAGTTCTCGGCAGGGAATTTTGCTTGGCTAGCAACAATCGTTGGCGCTTTTGTCTTCGGCATTGGTATTGTATTTGCTGGAGGGTGTGCAACCGGAACATGGTATCGTGCGGGCGAAGGATTAATCGGGAGCTGGATTGCTCTTTTTGGATATATGGTTATGAGCGCTGTGATGAAGTCAGGCCCATTGGCTTCTTTTAATCAATCTTTAAAGACCATTCAATTTGGAAGTAATTCTATAGCAGAGTCTACGGGACTTCCTGTTTGGGTATTTATTGCTATTCTTTCTGCCATTGTTGTATGGATTCTTATTAGAGAAAGCAGAAAACCGAAAGTGGCAATTCCTACTATGAAGCCAAAGCGTAAAGGAGTCGCTCATTTATTATTTGAAAAACGCTGGCATCCGTTTTTTACCGCTTTATTAGTTGGGTTCATCGCTATCGTTGCTTGGCCTTTAAGTGAGGCAACGGGAAGAATGTTTGGTCTAGGTGTTACCGTCCCGACTGCTAATATTCTTCAGTATTTAGTAAATGGAGATTCATCTGTATTGAATTGGGGAGTATTTCTCATTCTAGGAGTTTTCTTAGGATCTTTTCTGGCTGCAAAAGGAAGCCGCGAATTTCGTTTTAGAATGCCTGATACAAAGACAGGAATTCGTAGTTTTATCGGTGGTATTTTAATGGGATTTGGAGCAAGCCTTGCTGATGGATGCTCTATTGGAAACGGGCTAGTAATGACAGCGATGATGACATGGCAAGGATGGGTTTCCTTAGTATTTATGATTTTGGGCACATGGACGGCATCATATTTCATCTTTATCCGTCCAACGGTGAAAAAGAAAGCAGTAAATGCAGGAACAACAATTAAAACAGCATAGGTGGAATGTATGATGCAAAAGGTATTACAAGTGATGGGAATGGTTTGCCCTTTCCCTTTAGTAGAAGCAAAAAGTGTTATGGAAGAGCTTCAATCAGGAGATGAATTAGTTATTCAATTTGATTGTACACAGGCAACGGAAAGCATTCCTCGATGGGCAGCGGAAGCCGGCCACACTGTGACGAATTACGAGCAACTGGATGAAGCTGCATGGACCATAACAGTGAAGAAGAAATAATGAAAAGCCTCAGTTTGTTGACTGGGGCTTTTCGTTATTCAGGATTATTTTCGTACATAAAGCATTAGAATTTTTCACTAATATTTAACAATTGCCAATTTCCATCATTCCGAAAAATGATAAAATCAAGGAGGGAGGAGAGATTAATATGGGACTAACGTATAGAAATATTGTCGTTGCGGTGGATGGTTCAGAAGAAGCAGAATGGGCTTTCAAGAAAGGAATCGAAATTACGAAGCGGAATAATGCGGATTTGCATATTGTTCACGTAGTAGAATTACGTTCCTATCCTTCCGATGCTGCTTCCATTAAGGGAAGAGCAGAGAAGTATGGGACCGAATTATTAGAGAAATATAAGAAAATGGCTATGGAACAAGGAATTCAGAATGTAGATATGGTGCTTGAATTTGGCTCTCCAAAAGTTACGATCACCAAAAAGGTTGCACCTAAAATTAAAGCAGATCTGATTGTTTGTGGAGCAACGGGTTTATATGCAGTGGAGCGTTTATTTATCGGCAGCGTATCTGAGAACATAACTCGTTCAGCTAACTGTGATGTCCTTGTTGTTAGAACTCAAAAAAATGAGAGTGAATAATTCTGTTAAAAAAGCTCGCCAATCGGCGGGTTTTCTTTTTTTGCCTAAAATTTCAAAGCTAAGTCTCAAGACCTAGAACAATTTACTTTTGCAGTCTATAGATGGAAGTCTTTTTTTCGTGTATGTTATAGAAGAAGGGAAATTTTTTCACAACTGAAACTTGGAATTGTGTCATACGTATATATATTAAGGATTTCATGTCAGGAGTCGATTAAAAATGAATCAATTTTTAGCGTTTCTTTTACGGATGTTAATAGCAATTCCAGCATCCTCCAGTGTATGGCTGCTAAGCTATTTTGCTTTCAATCAAGCATTCTGGATGTCAGGGGTCATTGGCTTTGGAGCTGGAGTTCTTACTTATTCAATAACGGGTGTCATTCAAAAGCATCGTTTCTTAAAACAGCATGGGCTAACTAGGAAGGAATATCAATACATTAAGAAGAATATTGTTGAAGCCAAAGAGAAAATTACGCGTTTGCACAAGGCGGTTTTCTCCATTCGACATATTCCCTCTTTAAAAAAGCGGATGGAGTTAATGCGGACAACAAGAAAAATTTATAAGCTAACGAAAAGGGAGCCAAAACGTTTTTACAAAGCCGAACAATTTTACTTTTCCCATTTAGACTCAGCTTTGGAGCTCTCTGAAAAATACGTGTTTCTATCCTCACAGCCGAAAAAAACATATGAGCTGGATCAATCGCTTTATGAGACACGCCGTACTCTTGAGGAATTAACAACTATGATTGAAGAAGATTTATATAAAGTCATTTCCGATGATATTGATCAGCTAAATTTTGAAATTGATGTCGCCAAGCATTCGATTAAAACAATAAAGGATACACGAATTATTGACGAAAGCAGGAGATTAAAATGAGTGAACACAATTCATCTCTTTTAAAAAGTACAGCCGAAACTAATTTAATGGATGATTTGCTTGCAAATCCATTTGGAGATGATCAAGAGCTCGTTAGCCAAAATGAGGAGCCGAAGGATAAGCGGGTCAGGCTAATTGATGTAATACCAGAGGAAAATAGAGAAAAGGCTTATCAGCTTGCGAAGCAAATCGATCCAACAAATCATCAGGCAATGATTTCCTACGGTACGCCTGCACAGTCTAAGCTTTTATCCTTTTCCAATTCCATGCTTGAACAGGTTCAAAAGAAGGACATTGGCGAGGTCGGGGAAATAATTAGTGAGTTAATGATGAAATTCAATGAAGTGAATCCTGATGATCTAAAAGCGGAGAAGCCGTCTTTTCTGTCACGCATGTTTGGCAGAATTTCGAGCTCCATTCAAGAAACATTGTCCAGATATCAGAAGACAGGTGCACAAATTGATCGAATTAGTGTGAAGCTTGAACGCAGCAAAAATATCCTTCTATCGGATGTTGTTATGCTTGAAAAGCTTTACGAAAATAACAAGGAATATTTCCATGCGCTAAATATCTATATTGCTGCAGGTGAACTAAAACTGGAAGAATTGAATGAAGTGACGATCCCAGCCTTTAGGAAAGTAGCTGAGGAATCAAACGATCAAATGAAGTTTCAAGAAGTGAATGATATGATCCAGTTTGCAGACCGGCTAGATAAAAGACTGTATGACTTAAAATTGAGCAGAGAAATTACGATTCAAAGTGCACCGCAAATTCGTCTAATCCAAAATACGAACCAGGCTCTAGTTGAAAAGATTCAATCATCCATTATGACAGCAATTCCTCTATGGAAAAACCAAGTAGCCATTGCTCTGACGCTCATAAGGCAACGCCATGCGGTCGAAGCACAAAAGCAGGTTTCGAAAACGACGAATGAGTTATTATTGAAAAATGCAGAAATGTTAAAGACCAATACGATAGAGACAGCTAGGGAAAATGAGCGGGGTCTTGTCGATATTGAAACGTTGAAGAAAACACAAGAAAACTTAATCTCCACTCTTGAAGAAACGCTAAGAATTCAAGAAGAAGGCCGTCAAAAGCGCCGCCTGGCTGAACAGGAGCTTTCCTCTATGGAAAACGAGCTAAGACAAAAGCTGCTGGAGATAAAAGGATAAGTTGAAAAAGCCGTATTAATCAAACGTTTGATTAATACGGCTTTATTAATATTACGCCTGTTCCACTAATTTTAATCTGTTCTCAGTGAATGCCGGGAATTTGATTATCACTTCTGTTCCTTCATTCACCTTACTATTGAAAACAATAGTGCCATTATGAGATTGGGCAATTTTATAGCTAACAGTCAGTCCTAAGCCGGTTCCTTTTTCTTTAGAAGAATAAAAAGGTTCCCCGATTTTTTCTAGTCGTTTTTCGGATATGCCACAGCCCTTGTCCTTTACCGTAATAGAAATTTCACCAGTATCCTCAGACTTTATATGAACAGTCACTTTTCCTTTACTTGTAGAGGCTTCTATTGCATTTTTGATAATATTAATAAACAGTTGCTTTAATTGACTTGGTTCGCAGTCCATACAATATTCATCCTGGTCAGAAAGTAAATCAATTCCAACATTATATAAATTGGCATCAGATTGCAGCAAGGATATAACCTCAAATAGAATTAATCGGACATCCGCCTTGATAAATTGAAGCTGCTGCGGTTTTGCTAGAAGGAGGAGCTCTCCTGCAATATAATTAATTCGATTTAATTCATCCAACATAATTTTATGATATAAATGATCTTTTTCGTTTTCATTCTGAAGAAGCTGAACGAAACCGATTAGCGATGTAAGCGGGTTTCGAATTTCATGTGCAACACTTGCTGCTAATTCACCAACAACGGATAGCTTTTCAGTTCTTCGCAATCTTTCTTCTGTCTGTCGAAGAAGGGTAACATCTTTACCGTAACCAATGATACCATCGACTTTACCATTCATCATAATTGGAAGGTTTGTACATTGCAAGGTGATGATATCGCCATTTTTGTGGGTAATATCCAGCTCATACTTTTGATTACTTTCACCATTAATAATATTCGTGATGGAGCGTAGTACAAGTTGATAGTCATCATTTGATAATGAGTCTTTTAAATGTTTTCCGACTATTTTCTCGCGATTAAAACCAGTAATGGTTTCAAATTGTGGATTTACATTCGTTACAACACCGTCTAAATTAATCATGTAGACAATATCAGGATTATACTCGAATAGCGACTTATACTTTTCGCGGCTTCTCTTTAAGAGATTTTCAACGTTTTTTCTTTCAGTTATATCTCTTCCGATAATAACAAGCCCTTTACGGCTGCCATCTTCATGAAAGAGAGGGACTTTTATCGTATCAAAGGTTTTTTGCAGTCCATTTGGCAGCGGAACGACTTCTTCAATATGAGTAATACTTCTATTATTCCATGCCTCTTCATCTGAAACCACGCAATAGCGAAGAGCATCCCCGTAAAACTCTGTATATTCTGCTAGCTCCGAGTCTGTCTTCCCTTTATAATCTACATTTTCTAGCTGGAATAATTTTAAACCGAATTCATTTGCTTCAATCCAGCGTCCTTCTCCATCTTTGAAGTTAACGAAGTCGACCATAGAGTTAATTAGAGTCGATAATCGCTTTTCTTCATCTTGGACACTATTTAATTTTTCGGTTTTATTGATAAAATAATAGAATAACCATCCAGTTATCACGATATATAGTAATTCCTTCAGTCTTTCTATTACAGTTATAAATGGAGAGGGCTGAAATAAACTTAGGAGATGGTTGGATCCATAAATCCAAATAACACTAATTATTATATAAAGAATTAATAGTCTCTTTTTGTTCATTTGATGATTGATCTCCTGTTCCATACCTAAATAGAGGAAATGACAGTTTGCATTTAGCTATGTTCTTATTGGTAAAATTATAATAACAGACCTAATAATGAATACATTTTATATATTCTAACTTAGTTTAACAAGCAGATAAAGACCTATCCATAAAATTGGAAGAGTTGTAGAGATAAATTTTTTATTTTAATCAGTATAACGTAAAATAATGACAAAAAGATGAATATTTACAAATAAAAGGAGTAAGAAAATATGTATCTAACAATCGAAGAAGCTGCCGAATATCTATCTGTTTCAGTATCATATGTAGAGAATCTAATTTTGCAAGGTAAAATCCGGTTTCTGCACGATAGCGAAGGAGAAGTATTGATCTACAAGAATCAGTTTAAAACACATTTTGAACAGCTGGAAAAGTACAAAAATCTAGTGAAGGACTTACAAAATGAGCCGATCCCGGAAGATCGAGATATAAAGGATGAAGATTAATATTTCACTTTATAATAAATAACAAGTTTGGCGTTGTAGGTTAATAAACCTTGCAGAGAAGACCGAATTAAAAACGAAGACTGTACAAGAGCCGCGCATCAAAAACTATTTTGATGTGGATGCTGATGGCAAGACGAACATTGAGGGAATTTGAACAGCTGGGACGGTTGCGTTGCGGGTGTTAGCATGCATACTATTATTACTGCAGGTGACGGGGCAAAGGTAGCAATTAATGTCATCAGCGAGCTGAATAGTGAACACTATGTTGACCATGATATTTTAAAATAAACTTTTTCAAGAAAACAAGCAGAAGGTATGCAGGATTTAAATTAAAATTTGCATACCTTCTCCTTTTTAATAATTATTACAAGACTTTCTTCAACTTCGAATATTAAGTTTGTTCGATTTGATTAAGGAGGAAATTTACTATTTCTTCGAGTACCTGACCAAGGAGTCCCTTAATTATTTTCGTACCCTTACTTTGCACGTTAATTCTTATGTATTTCCTCTTTGATATGGATTCACGTCATTTATCTGCACAGCAGGTGTTTATCAGCTTGTGTAAAATGGAAGGCCACCAATCCATCACTCCCCATTTTTTTCCTAAACGAATCGCTATCGCATTGTTTTCTGGACTAATGTAAAGTACTTGACCTAAGTTACCTAGAGCAAAATAGTCATTATTCTCTTCCCGATTTTTATTTCCCCACCATAAATATTTATAGTAAGCCTTATTTTGCCTAAACCACATTTTCCCCCATGGATGGTTCTCGTAATATTGGAAATGCTGCTTATCACATATAACATGTTCCCGACTAGTAGACTCTTGGATCCACTCAGGGCTAATTAGCTGTTCTCCTTGCCATTTTCCTTGCTTAAGATATAAAGAGCCAAACTTTGCTAAATCAATAGCTGTCATAACTAGTCCACTTTCAGTTTTTTCAAAAGCGTGTTTCTCACTGTCTAGAATCCAATGGCTCTGAAATTCTAAGCCCAATTTACTGAGAATCGCCTGATACATGTATTCTGACACTGATTGGCCAGTGACTCTTTCAAGAATTAGCCCCAATAATAATGAATGATAATCATTATAGTGAAAAAATGATCCGCTCGAATCTTCCACAACTGATAATGCTAGTTCTCTTGCATTGGGATGTAAGTAGACTTTTGCTTCATCATTCCAAGGCAAGAGGCCTTCTTTAAACTTAATACCAGAGTCCATTTGTAATAATTGCTTGATCGTCATACTTTTCAACTTCAATTCAGGTATGTAGGTAGTAATCTGATCATCAAGGTGAAACAACCCTTGATTAATGGCGATACCGACTAATGCAGATACATATGATTTAGTAATAGAAAAAAGTTTGTGTGGAGTGCCTCTTTCATGTCCGTTAAAATAATCTTCATAATATATTTGATCGTCTTTAATAAGAATGAGAGCCGTGGTTCCTGTGTGCGTCATGAACTGCGTAAAGGGGCTACTCTTCCTTTGTCCTTTATGTAAGTATTCTATAGAATTAAATTTACTTCTATCTAATATTGTGTCATACCGAAAGTATTCATCGCCTCTTGGAAAATCTTTAGTTGAGAATAAATGATAATCGTCGTAACCGACTGAAAATCCATTTTTCATTAGGTAAGAAATATAAGATTGCATGTAACTATTTTGCTTCAAACGTGCTTTCATCCTTTTTCCTCCGAACATAAATAATACACAAGCTATATTTAGATTTTTGGCAGTAAATTTCTATATACAAAAAAATGAACAAAAAGTACCCTTCTGGAGTTCATTCGACAGAAATATATTCCTGTAATACTTATCGGCCAATTTCTTCCGTTATTTTAGTTCTACAATGGAAAAAAGAGTAATATATATCTGACACTTAATACTATTAATCTTTGGATATTTTAAGGTGGTCAACTAGAGAGACTGTGTACACTCGTGATATAATGCCTAAGCGCTTTCTCCTTTTATGAACAGAATAGAAGCTAAATGGAATTTAAGTCCCGCTAAATATTGGTAATAAACTCACTTCTAGAAAATTTAGAATAGTTTAAAATTTTATTAAACTATGTTCTAGGAGGGTTTATATGAAAAAACCAATTTTATCAATAGCACTGGCAACAACATTAGCTTTAGGGGCAGTAAGTACCCAGGCTGTTTGGGCTAAACCGGTTGAAGCAGGACAAGCACAGCCCGTTAAAGTATTTGATCACATGGTTGTGAATAAGATTAATGCAGAGAATATTTACAAAAACATTGCGCACCTATCAAAAACTCCTCGTGTAGCAGGTACGGAAGCAGAGGACAAAGCTGTACAGTTTATTAAGGAACAGTTTGAATCCTATGGATATGACGTGGAAATTCAGCCATTTAGCTTCTATGGATATACTCCTCCATCTAATATTGATTTAACAGTGAATGGATATGATGGTGATTTGCATCCAAGTGCCTTTACATACACAGTTAGCGGGAATGTTTCTGGTGATCTTGTTTATGCTGGTCTAGGTAAGATGGACGAGCTTGCGAATAAAGATCTTACTGGAAAAATTGCTCTCATCCAGCGCGGTGAGATTAGCTTTGCAGAGAAAGTGTTAAATGCAGCTGAAAAAGGTGCTGTGGGGGTTATTATTTTTAACAATACGAGCGGAGCTGTAAATGGAACGCTTGGTGAAGCAAATGATAAGTATGTTCCAGCAGTTTCTTTAACAAAGGCGGAAGGTGATGCGCTTCTTGCAAAGTTAAATGGGGGTTCAGCATTAAAGGCTTCTCTAAAGGTGGAAGGAGCAAGAGCGGGAGAAAGTACTTCGCATAATGTTATTGCCACAAAAAAGCCAACAAATAAGCAGAAAGATACAAACAAAATTATCGTAGTCGGTGCGCATCATGATTCTGTTGCAGGTGCCCCGGGAGCAAACGATGATGCATCTGGCACAGCAACGACCCTTGAACTTGCACGTGTATTTAAAAATGTGCCTACCGATACGGAAATTCGCTTTATTACATTTGGTGCAGAAGAGCTCGGTTTAGTAGGTTCAACTTATTATGTTAATAGTCTATCAGCAGATGAAAAAGAGCGAACAATTGCGAACTTTAACCTTGATATGGTCGGAAGCCGGGATGCTGGAGATTTAGTGCTGCTTACCTTAGATGGGAAGCCTAACCTCGTGACGGAGCTTGCACAAGCATCAAGTACAAGACTTAACGGGGAGCCGACACCATACGATCAAGGCGGACGAAGTGACCATGTTCCTTTTGCTGAAGCGGGAATCCCGGCAGCATTATTTATTCACAGCCCAAGCGAGCCTTGGTACCATACTCCGGAAGATTCTATTGATAAAATCAGCAAAGAAAAGCTGCAAGATGTAGCAGAAATTGTTGGGGCAGCCGTTTATGATCTGGCGCGCTTTGATAATATGGGTGCGGGCTGGAAAAAGGGTCCAAAGGTGAAAGCTGATAAAGACCAGTATCTTGAGCAGGACGTAAAATAATTGATAAGAAAGCCAGTTCTCTATTTGGAGGATTGGCTTTTTTGCATTACAGAGTACACTGCTACCCGTATCTAATTCCAAATTTAATTCAAATAGAACAATAAAATAAAGACCAAAACATGGTAAAATGAGTTTAATTATTTGAAATATTAGGAAGAAGGAAATCACCTTGAAAAATATTCAAACCTATCTCTTGCTAATGGGAGTAATGGTTGCTTGGGGATTTAATGTACCTATTATAAAAATATTGGTTGGATATTTTCCCCCTGTGACCATTACGTCCATGCGAATATTTACTGCGGGCATTACAGTCTTTATAATAATGGCTGCCATGAAGAAAATTCGCAAACCTAGCTTCGGAGAATGGAAGTTTATTATTTTTGGCAGTTTATTTAGTATTGTTGGTCATCATTTCTTTTTATCCATGGGACTAACAAAAACAAGTGCTACAAATGGGGCGTTAATATTAGGAACTGGACCATTGCTGACAGCGATTCTTTCATCTGTTCTCCTGCGGAATCGGCCGACCTGGGTTCAAATAATGGGTTTTCTTTTTGGAAGTGCTGGGGTATCATTTATTGTCCTGTCAGGTGAAAAGGGACTTTCTGGTTTGTCGATTGGTGATTTAAATGTATTTCTTTCGATATTATCACAAGCTCTCAGCTTTATTCTAATTAGTAAGGCTGCGAGGACATTGGACCCGCGATTATTAACAGGATATATGCTTATATTTGGGAGCATCCTGTTATTTTTCATTGGCCAATGGCAAGAGCCTCATGGATTGAAGGGGATTTTCCACGCGCCAATCTTACTTTGGGCTGCCTTCCTATCTTCCGCAGTACTTTCTACTGCCCTAGGACATATGGTTTATAATTCTGCTATTAAAAAAATTGGTCCAGCAGAAGCTTCAATTTTTATAAATTTAAGTACCTTTTTCTCGTTAGTCGGTTCGGCCGTTCTTTTAGGAGAAATTATTACTTCTATTCATCTTTTTGGGCTGCTATTTATTGTTGCTGGTGTTGTTCTAGGATCAGGTGCCTTTGAAGATCTGCTGCGGAAAAGAAAGAGAAAGGAACTAGGGCAGACTCAGAAAAACTATTAATCACTGCAATGAATGGAGATGCTATGATAATTAATAAACATGATTTTTTTGTTAAAGGGCTTCACTATACGATAAGATCTGCAACAGAAGAGGACGCAAAGGCTTTATCTCAGTTAAGATTACAGATAGATGGAGAAACCGAAAATTTAGATCGGGAAAAAGGCGAAGCTTTCATTGATGAGGATGGATTTAAAGGAATCATTAAAGAAGATTCGGAAAAGCCAAGGAATTTATTTTTAGTAGCAGAAACGGATCAACGGCTTGTCGGGTTTTCAAGATGTGAAGGATCAGATTTAAAGAGATTCTCTCATAAAGTAGAATTTGGTGTCTGTGTGTTAAAGGAATTCTGGGGATTTGCGATCGGAACAAATCTATTGAAAGAATCGATTGAATGGGCAGATTCTAATGGTATTAAGAAAATGACATTGAACGTGCTTGAAACGAATGATAAGGCGGTAGCCCTTTACCAGAGGCTTGGCTTTGAAATTGAAGGGATATTAAGGAATGACAAGATTCTCTCAGATGGTAAATTCTATAATACGATAGTGATGGGAAGATTGGAGAAATGAGCTTGGCTTCCAAAAGGCTTGAGTTTTTACACTCAAGCCTTTTCGATTTTTTAATAACCTTTTAAATAATCAACTAAATTAATTGGAAGTTTTTCTTCTTTGAGATAGCTCTTTAAATTAGGGATGAAAATATCTTCGATAACGCGATTATCGTAATACTCGGTTGATCCGGCTGTATGAGGGGTGATAATGACATTTTCGAAATCCCATAAGGGGCTGTTGTCACCGAGCGGCTCTTTTTCAAAAACGTCTAATCCTGCACCAGCAATTTTCTCTGCCTCCAGTGCTTCAACCAGATCTGATTCTACAACAATATCGCCTCGGCCAATATTAATAAAGAAGGAAGTAGACTTCATTTTGTTAAATTGTTCTTTTCCAAATAAGTGTTTTGTTTCATTCGTAAGAGGCAATGTGACAACTATATAGTCACATTCAGGCAAGATTTCATTCATTTGATCGAGTGTATACATCCGATCAACGTATTCTTCAGGCTGTCCAGATTTGCGGAAGCCTAATACATTCATGCCGAATGCCTTAGCAATTTTTGCTGTTTCTTTGCCAATAGCGCCTACACCAAATAGGCCCATCGTTTTGCCATGGAGCTCTAGTCTTAATCCTGAATGATGCCATTTTTTTATTTGTTGATTTTTAACATACCTATGTATTTTTCTTGTGAGTGCAAGCATTAAGGCAAAGATCGTTTCGGAAATAGGATAGGAGTGAACACCATTTGCCGACGTTAGAAGGATGTTACGGGAATTAAATTCATTTAGTGGCATACTGTTAATGCCTGCAGACCAGCTTTGGACCCAGCGCAGCTTTGATCCATCTGTTAAAGCATATTGGGCAATGTCTTTTTTCCAGCCGGCAATTATTTCAGCATCCTTAAGATGCTCTTGCCAGATTGATTGCTCTTTTCCAACAATCAGCTCCCATTCCGGAACTATTTCTTCTATCGATTTAATTAATTTTTCATCAAGTTTTTGCGTAACAATAAGCTTTCTTTTATCCACATTAATTCCCCCTTTTGAAGATAACTATATCATAGCAAAAAAAGGAAGATCCATTAAGGACCTTCCTCTGATTAATGTATGCCATCGACATAGCGGCCGTAATCAGGTACGGCAATTGTATCGAACTCATTTACAAGCTTTGTTAAGCTAGATGTTAAAAGTTCTCCGGAAATGGGCATTCCATGACCTGTGACCGCGTAAGCCGGCTGAAGAGCTAAGAGCTTTTCAACAGATCTCTTGGAGGATGCCCAGTCAGGGGTTAAATATCGCGGCGGTCCGCTAATCTCAAATTCTTGAGTAAGCACCTTGTATAAGGATTCTTGCTTAACGGTAACAAAAGCATCACCCGCAATCAGTGCATGATCGCTTTCTCTAAATAACGAGACATGGCCAGGCGTATGACCTGGAGTATGGATCCATTTCCAGCCCTGCATATGCGGGATTGTCCCATCTTCAGGAAGAGGATGGAGATAAGCTGAAATATCAATTCCTTCATTCGGAAAGAGCGGAGACATTTTTGCAACCATTCCCCCTTCAACAGAGGCATCAGGCTGTATGTAATTTTTTTCCCCGGTTAAATAAGGCATCTCCACGGTATGGGCATATACAGGGACCTTCCATTGATCGAGGAGGTCGATTATAGCCCCGACATGATCGAAATGTCCGTGTGTTAAAATGATCGCTTTAGGCTTTGCGCCTTCTCCGTTGAGCTCTTCCGAGGCTCCAATAATTTTTTCTGCAGACTGTGGCATACCGGCATCAATTAATACCCAATCCCCAGGAGCATCAGATAATGTCACAAAACAAATATTTACGATTTGAACTGTATAACTTTGTATGCCTGCAGCGACAAATTGAAACATGCCGCTTGCGACAGAAGTCATTGGCATATAACGTTCTGTTGAAGAACTTCCTTCGATATTTGTACGGTTCTCTTCCAACGGCGTTGCCTCCTTTCCTTTTAAGGTGAGTTTCCCCTTGATTTATGAAGAGTATTCGGGAGTAGTAGGAAAGGGATATTAATAATAAATTTGTTTATCGGACAGGTTTAGAAGAACATTGGCTGAAGGTGTCCGATATCCGGGTTTATTGGACAGGTGCAGGAGAAAATCGGTGGAAGCTGTCCGATATCTGAGTTTATCGGAAAGGTGCAGGAGAAAATCGGTGGAAGCTGTCCAATATCCGGGCTTATTGGACAGGTGCAGGAGAAAATGAGAGGAAGCTGTCCGATATCCGGGTTTATTGGACAGGTGCAGGAGAAAATGAGAGGAAGCTGTCCGATATCAGAGTTTATTGGACAGGAACAGAAGAAAATGAGTGGAGGTTGTCCAATACCGAGCATTGAAAAGGAACATCAGGAATTTAAAATAAAAAAAGCCTCCAGAAAGTAAGCTGAAACTTATTTTCTGGATAGCCCTTATTTTTTTCAAGACAAAAATTCATTTGGGTTTAAGCCTAATTCCATACAAATTTCTGAGACGGTTTGCTTTTCACTTGGGTCAAAATGTCCATCTGCGTAGCCAAGTGCAATACAGTAGCGAGCAACTAGGCGGGCGATTTCAGGTTTTGAGCGGACACGGCTAAGAGCTCTGAATGCTTCAGCACGGCCAATGATGGAATCACGTTCGATTTTTTGGACAAAGTAATTGAATTGCTGAATTACTTTATTTGTATCAAATACTCGTAATTCTTCACTTTGGTTAACAAACTCCATCATCTTTTGGCGCTCAGACGGATCTAGTCTGCCGTCTGCTAAGGCAACAAGTGCACAAGCGGCTACGACTGCATCCATTACATCCTGGCTTTTATAGCGGGCAAAGAGCTCCTGAGCTTTTCTTTTTTGCTGATTAGCCCATTGTGCATAATCGGTTTGGTTTGGCGACCAGGAGTTACCGCAGTTGTTGCATGTAAATTTCAGCTGATTTTTACCGATAAATCCGCCTAATAAGCCGATTGGACCAAGAATTAATCCGCCAATAGCTGCTTTTCCGAGACCAAACCCTTTTTCACCGGTCCTTACATTAGAAGAACCGCACCGGATACAATGAATATTATCCCCACCATAGGCACCAGAAGAGGAATATCCTTGACCGTATGCCGGCTGATTATATCCGCCTTGCGAGCCATAATCCGGCTGATTATAGCTAGAATTAAATCCCGGCTGATTGTAAGCAGGGGGATTCACAGTTGATTGGCCAAAGGCAGACTGCTGCCCAGGATAGGAATTAAATGATTGATTCTGCTGAGAGCTGCCGTATGATTGTGACGGATAAGTCTGCTGTACAGGAGCTGGTTCATCATCGACATGTACGCCAAAATTCCGGCAAAGCGCGGCTAATCCTCCTTGAAATCCACTGGCAATGGCGTTGAATTTCCATTCACCATTATGACGGTATAATTCAGCTGCCACAATAGCAGTTTCGACAGTAAAATCACGGCCAAGGTCAAAACGAAGCAATTCTTCATTTGTGATTGCGTTGAAAATTCTCACATAGGCATTCGAAACTTGTCCGAAATTTTGCTGCTTTACATGGGCATCATGGATCGTAATGGTGAATGCAATCCGATGAATAGAAGGAGGCACTTTATTTAATTCGATTTTAATTTGTTCATCATCACTAGCACCAGAACCCGTACGATTATCACCGCTATAGATTACCGAACCGTTACCGCCTGTCGGATTATTATAGAAAACAAAATCCATGTCGCTTTGGACCTTGCCAGATGGACCGGTTAAAAAAGCAGAAGCATCTAAATCATATTGAGAATGGCTGTGACTAACATCCCATCCCAATCCGGCAACGACAACCTCTAAACCTGGATGAGCCTTTGTTAAATCGACCTTTTGCCCTTTACGTAAGGTAACACCCACTAATCATTCACTCCTATCCGTTTATATTTAAATTCGTATTATTATGTCGCGTATAATTTCAAACTCTTTGACTGCAAATATATTATAAAGCACAATGGAATCAAAAGGAAAATGATAACATGCTAAAAATGGCCAGGCTTTTTTAAAAGCCTGGCCACTATAATATATCAATCTTATTTGTAGTTTCCTATTACCAAAGTGAAGGTTTGACTACCATGAGCCAAAGCATGGCCATTAAGAGAATGAAATATAGCCATGTTGACTTTAAGAGCTTTTGAACAAGCTGATGCTGGTCTTGTCCAGGCTCATGAAACTTTCGGATGATTGGCGTGAAAGCTCGGGCAAGAAAAAAGATAGAACCAAACATTAAAGCTAATGTCGCTATAATCCAAGATGTCTTCCATGTCCAGTGCCCCATTGCAATAAGCAATACTCCGCTGCCAACAAGAACATGTCCGGCATGTTTAACAAGCCGGACAGTATAAAGGAATATATCCAAGTAGGCTTTCTGGATGTCCTCTCCTGCTGCCCGTAATTTTTTCGTAATCGGGATTAAGATGACGAACGGGCCAATCGATAAAATCGCACTGCCTACATGGATAAAAAGAATGATGCGATACAATATGTTCATGTAAAACTATATTAGTCCGAAACAGGACGGAACTCATGCACCCATACTCTCATTTGCGGCAGCCAAGGCATGCCCGGGTGATAAGAAAGAATCGACTCTTTATATTGTTCAACTGTTTCAAAGCCTTCCTGCTTGGCATGCTCATTTGTCAATTCACCTAGTGACTGTGAATAAACCTTCTCTACTACAAATTTATGACCTTGAAGCTCCATAATTTCACCGATATCCGCATAGCGTCCATTTCGGCGTGTTGCTGTTTTTTGACCTGCAATTACTTTTTCAATATCTGAAGGAACCGTGACAAGACGTTCAATTGTACAAGTTTTTGGCGGAAGTGCCTGGTTGTCATGCTGGTTGTTCATATTTTCTTCCTCCTTAAATATCCTATAGTTTAAACGAACTCTTTAATGAAACAATCCGGTTAAAGACTGGTTTTTCTGCACTTGAATGCTTTGGATCCACATTAAAATAGCCATGACGGAAAAATTGGAATTTATCCTGAGGCTTAACATCCTTTAAATTAGGCTCGATAAAGCCTTGGACAATTTCAAGTGATTTCGGATTAACAAAATCTAAGAATGTTTTTTCTTCATTGCCTTCAGCTTCCGCCTCTAATTCTGAATCTAGAATTAATGGCTCATATAAACGGAACTCAGCAGGGACAGCATTTGTAGCTTCTACCCAATGAATCGTTCCTTTTACTTTGCGGCCTGTAAATCCTGTTCCGCTTTTCGTTTCAGGATCATAGGTGCAATGAATTTCAATTACATTGCCGTTTTCGTCTTTGATCACATCGTTGCATTTAATAAAATAAGCATGCTTCAGACGAACTTCGTTTCCAGGGAAGAGACGGAAATATTTATTCGGCGGATTTTCCATGAAGTCATCCTGCTCAATATAAATTTCCCTAGAGAAAGGAATTTGCCTCATACCCATTTCTGGATTTTCTGGGTTAATCTCTGCATCCAGCATTTCAACTTGATCTTCTGGGTAGTTAGTGATTACCACTTTAAGCGGATTCAATACACCCATTGTACGAGGAGAAGTAAGCTTTAAATCTTCTCTTACGAAATGCTCAAGCATCGCTTCATCAACTGCACCAGATCCCTTTGAGATACCAGTAGCTTTAACGAATTCACGGATGGCTCCAGGTGTAAATCCTTTTCTTCTAAGACCAGAAATGGTTGGCATGCGAGGGTCGTCCCAGCCGTCTACATAGCCTTCATCCACAAGCTGCTTTAGCTTGCGCTTACTCATTACTGTGTTTGTAATGTTAAGACGTCCGAATTCAATTTGCTGTGGCTTGCTTTCCATTTCGCATTCTTCCACAACCCAATTATAAAGTGGGCGCTGATCCTCGAATTCAGTCGTACAAATAGAGTGAGTTACATCCTCAATCGCATCCTCTAGCGGATGAGCAAAGGCATACATTGGATAGATGCACCATTTATCACCAGTATTATGGTGTGTAGCATGTGCAATACGATAAATGACAGGATCACGCATATTTAAATTCGGTGATGCCATATCGATTTTTGCACGAAGCACTTTACTGCCGTTTTCGAATTCTCCATTACGCATACGTTGGAATAAATCCAAATTTTCCTCTACGGAACGGCTGCGGTATGGACTTTCCTTTCCAGGCTCTGTTAGTGTTCCGCGGTACTCGCGAATTTCTTCCTGAGATAAATCGTCCACGTAGGCTTTTCCTTTTTTAATAAGGAGAACGGCACGATTATACATTTCTTCAAAATAATCTGAAGCAAATCGGAGGTCATCCCATTCATAGCCAAGCCATTGTACATCTTCTTTAATAGAATCAACGTATTCCTGATCCTCTTTTAGTGGGTTGGTATCATCAAATCGTAAATTTGTCTTTCCGTTGAATTCATCTGCCAGCCCGAAGTTAATGATGATGGATTTTGCATGACCGATGTGAAGATACCCGTTCGGTTCGGGAGGAAAACGAGTAATAATGTCTTTATGTTTACCTGACTCCAAATCATCGATAATAATATTCTTAATAAAGTTTGACGAATTTTGTTCCAAACCGGTATCACCTTTCTATAAGTATGTAATTATTTCTTATTTTACTGTTATTACGGTTGTAAATCAATCGGAGGCAATCATAAGCTAATGAATTGATTCAGTTATGTTGTTCTGGAATAGTTTCAATACAGAGCGAATACAAATGATCACATTTTAAAATTTTTTTCATGCATGACAATAGTCATAGGAAATCTTGCCATAAAATCCGGTCTTCATTCGAATGATTTGCTGAGGCGATTTTTCGTAAGGGCTGAACCAAAAATAATAAAAATTGAGTTTGTAACTTAGATAATGGGGTATTGAAATAGGATACAGGTATTAGGACTATTGCCTATTATTAAATTTGTTACATAGGAATACAATAATGTATCAAAAATGAAATTTATTGCAAAAAATATTTTGTTAGAATACAAGAAAGGGATAATCAAGTATGGCTACTTGGGTTCAGACCGACCTACTCGGTTTGTTTTGATATTAGAATATAGATATCAATTCTGTGAAAATATGTTCTGCGGGGGTAGCACAATGACAATAGATGAACAGCTAATAAGGAAAATGTATTATAAAACAATCGTCGAAGGCAAAGAGGATGTACATCCTATAAAAGCACTAGGCGAACTTTATATGGAAGAGCAGCAAAAAGCGATATCCGATCTCTCTTTAATTCGCTTTGCTCAAGCTGAGGTTTACTTCCACCACAGTGATTTTGAGGCAGCCATTTTTAAATGGGAAAATATTAATAATGAGCTTGAGCCGTGGGCAAAGAAAAATATGGCTGACGCTTATTTCAAATTGGAAATTCTTACGACAGCTGAGGAGCTGTACCAGTCCATACAATCGGATTCAGGTACTTTGAAAATTGAAGTTCTATTGCAGCTGTTTTCTGTCTATGTTGCATTAGGAAAGCTAGATTTAGCAGTTGAGGCCATTAAAGAGGCTGTTGCATTAAACCCAGACTATCCAAATGTAACAAGCATCGCGAAAGATTTTTTTGAAAAGCATCAGGATTGGAAAAATGCGATTGAACTGTCAGTTAATGAAGGAATTCGTACTGGAGATCTATTCTGGTTTGATACACTCCAAACTTATGCAGAGGAAGGCAAGGTTAGAAAAATAGAGCCTGATTATTTTACTGAGGCATTTGTTGCTTTATTTAAAGCAGACTTGGCAAGATTTGAGAAGCTGGCTGTTGCTTTATGGAAGCATTATCAGCATGGAGAATTATATTTTACTTGGATTAAAGAGTTTAATCATATTCTTTTGCATATGGAGGGTGGCAGTACCCATACGTGGAAGGAGCTTTCTGTCGTTTACCATGATACATATTTTGAATTAATCAATGGAAAGAAACTAATAAGGGAAATCTCACATCTAATTCCAAATCATTTAAGTAATTGGGTGAAGATTGCGGATTCATCTTTTTCTTTAATGGCTGCGGCTTCTGCTCTAGCATGGAGTGAAATTTTCCCGACAAGTATCGAGCACTCATCCATTAGTTTAGCCGAGAAGAAGATCAGTGAATCTTTACGTTACGGTAATGGGTTAGAAGACGGTTTCCAGTTGTTTAAGTCTGTCATTACCTGGGCTCGGCAAAATGGGATTGAGATTGGGTACCGCTTTGAATGGATGGTGAAGGAGCTTTTAGATCTTCGTGCTCCTTACTTATTAATTGCCGGGGCAGCTGGTAATGAGAAATCAGGTTTTATGAATGAGCTGATAGGGGAAAAAGTAATCAATGACTCTATTTCCTCAACTATCTTCTTTAAAGATGATCAGGAAATGGAATTACGGGAAATCTCTGATGAAGGAGAAAGAGAGCTTGCTCATTTATCGGACATCGATGAAAGCACTCAAACGGTGATTTTATATAAAAAGCCTATGTCTATCCTGCATGAAAAGCAGCTTGCTTTCATTCAAACACCAGGTATATCAGGAGTTAACAGATTCAGGAATGATGTGTTCCAATATTTGCAATTTGCCGATAGTCTGCTGTTTGTCTTAAATGCTAAAAAGGTTTTAACAGAGGATGAGCTTGAAATTCTTGTGAAGATCCGAGAGCAGGCACCAGATCTTCCTATTCACTTCCTGTTAAATGAAGCTGGCCCATATGGACTGAATCAGGATGTAATCGATCTTGCAGCTTCAAAAGTAAATACGTATTTTCCTAAAGCTCAGCTATTTGCCTTTTCAGGGCGTAATGAACATTTAGATTCGTTAGCTCATTTCTTAGTGTCAATAGGCAGCAGCAAAAAGCTTGAGGAGAAGAGAACGTCTAAAGTTCAGCACTATATTCGCAAGACGATTAAGTTTTTATTGGAAAGACGCGTTGAAATGGAGAATGGCTATATTGAATCCATTAAATGGAATGAAGATATGGTTACAAAATTATCCGGAGCAACGAATCAATTACGCGATTTAGAGGAAGATAAAATCCGAATCATGAAGAAATCGTTTACGAAAATAAAGGACGATATCAAACTTCAGCTTATGCAAGATATTCCGGAGCTGCTGAAGGATAGTTCTGATTTAATTGATGAGGAAAGTGATTTTGGAAAAGTTCATATTCACCTAAATGCTGAAATGAATAATCGTATCCGCCAGCATTTGAACGAAACTATTTTGCCAGTCTTTCATACGGCCATTCATCAATGGATTGATGAAGCAACCGGGGAATTTAATGGAGCTCAAGGATTTCTGAATGAAATGGGAGCAGGATTTAATGAACTCTATGAGGAGGATAAATTAATTCTTGCCTGTGACTTTAAAGTGCTTGATGACTGGAGAAGAGACGCGGATCGGATGACGAGAGGGAATGTGCAATTAGAAAATATCAATATATTAAATCGTTTTACACCGTCACAATTCTTATTAAAAAGCGCAGGAAGGCTGCTCGGTGCACTTCAGCAAAATAAATCATTAATCTATACAAAATATAAACAATATATTGAGAATGAAGATTATAGTGAAGCAGCTGAAGAGGTTGCAGAACAATTCTTCCACCCATTCGAGCTTTTTGAAAAGTCAATTGATCGGGATGTCAGTATGTTTTTCAGTCCGCCAATTACTGAGTTGCAGGAAGCAGTTAGTGAATCTGGCAGACAAATTGAAGAAAGTAAAGTGTCATTGCAGGAAATACGAGAAAATCCAGAATTATACCGTGATCCAATCACTTTATTCCAGCTTAAGCTTCTTCAGCTTGAATGGATGACAACTTCCGATGAAGAGATATATCAAAAACAGTAATGCCTAGAAGTTGCCGGGATGCTTATGAATCTAGCTTCCGGCAGCTTTCATACATATAAACTGCATTTAAACGTACTTATTATTCATCTTATTCAATATTTATTTCATCAAGAAGGAGGCATATTCAGTGAGTTATAAAAAGAAGCAATATCTTAATTTAGGCTTAACTGTTTTTTTTATGCTTCTATTGATGTTTGTCATTCTATTTATGGCAAATATAATAAAAGCGAATATGCTAGAGATTGTTAAGGATCGCTATTATAAAGTAAATCAAGTAACTGAAATTAGGACATTATTCGATCAGACAGACCGTCAGCTTCTAAGGATGATTATTGTTAAAGATAAAATGAATCCAGAGATTGTTGAAGAGTCTTTAAAGGAAAATGAAAAAGGGATCTTTAATCAAATGGTGGAGCTAGAGGGCACGGTCAATACAAATAGAGGAAGAGTCCTTTTGCAGCAGATTGAAGCGAGCTATGCATCTTATAACCATATGGAAACAGAGTTTTTGAATAAATTTAAGAATGGGGAATTTGACGAATTAGAGTCTGTATATGATAAGGAAAGACTCAATCGAGACCAGCTGCTGCATGATCTAAATGAATTTATACAATATCAGGAATCATTAATGGATCAATCGTTTCTCAGTGCAACGAAAACACATGCACAGCTCGTCATGGTTCTAATTGCTGCTGTTTCGTTTGCTCTAATTATGATGGTCATTGCGACACTGTCTCTAATTAGAAGCACATCAAAAATTATGACAAAAATACTTAAAGCTCTAAATCAAGTGGATTATAAAAAACTGTCCAACCTTCCAAGAATTGATATACAGACAAAAGACGAATTTGGTGAGATAGCAAAATCCTTTAATTCTATGGCGTCTTCATTAGAAGTCTATAACGAAAAGGAAGGTAAATATGTTGCTGAAATAACAGAACAAAATTGGATCAATACGCATTCAGCCGAAATCGTCCATCTATATAGCCAGCATGTCAACATCCATTCACTAGGAGAAGAGTTTATTAATCAATTATCTCGTGCTGTAAATGCAAATATGGGTGTTTTCTATATAAAAGAAACAGAGAAAGGAAAAACGATCTATCGAAAAATTGCTTCTTACGCGGAAGGAAAACACGGAGCGGGAAGAGAGTATTTCTACGATGGCGAAGGATTAGTAGGGCAATGTGCAATAGATAAGAGAGTATTGCTTCTTAATGACGTTCCAAATGACTATAAGCTGATTACGACTGGATTGGGAAGTGTAGGACCAAGAAGTATATTAATGGCACCTGTTTTAATAAAAGATGAGGTCGTGGCCATTGTAGAATTAGCCGCTCTTTCCGATTTTTCATCGACACAATTAAAGCTGTTAGAGGAAGTTCTTGATACTTTCGGAATTGCTATTACAAACATATTAGGAAGAATGGAAATCGCTCGTCTTCTCGAGGATTCACAAGCAAAGACAGAAGAACTGCAAATGCAATCTGAGGAATTGCAGACTCAATCGGAAGAGCTGCAATCACAATCTGAGGAACTCCAGACTCAAGCCGAAGAGCTGCGTATGATCAATGAGCAATTGGAAGAGCGTACGAAGGATGCGGAATTGAAATCGGAGGAGCTTAGAACTGCTAAGGAAGCACTTGAAGAAAAGGCGAGAGAGTTAATGCAAAGCTCTAAGTATAAAACTGAATTCCTTGCGAACATGTCTCATGAGCTACGAACTCCATTAAATAGTATTCTATTACTTTCGGAAATGTTAATTGATGATGGGAATCATGGTCTCACTGATGAACAAGTTGAGTTTACGAAGGTGATACATTCATCAGGTCAGGACTTGCTTGATTTAATCAATGATATACTGGACCTTTCTAAAGTCGAGGTTGGAAAGCTGGAGATTCACTTTGAGGAAGTGAATATGAGTGACTTTGCGGAGCGGCTAGAAAGGAACTTTATCCAATTGGCTAAAAAGAAGAATCTTGAATTCTCCGTTACACTTAGTGAAGACGCGCCTGCAGCAATTTTTACTGATGAACAGCGTCTCCAGCAAATGATTAAAAACCTGCTGTCAAATGCCTTCAAATTTACAGAAGAAGGTTCTGTTGATGTTATATTTGAAAAGGCACATAGCCATGAAATCAACAATTTACCTCAAGCGAATTGCTCAGATACTTGGCTAAAAGTAGTCGTATCTGATACGGGAATCGGCATTCCGACAGAGAAGCAGGAAGAGATATTTGAAGCTTTTCAGCAAGTGGATGGAGCCACAATGAGAAAGTATGGCGGAACAGGGCTAGGATTATCCATCACAAAAGAGTTTGCGCAGCTGCTTGGCGGGGTATGTAAAGTAGAAAGTGAAGAAGGAAAAGGAAGCAGCTTCACTTTATTTATTCCAAGCTTGCCTGAAGGATTGCAGGAAACCTTCCAACAAACGATTCATGCTGAGGCAGCTTCTGCTAAGGACTTAGACATGATTACAGAAAGGTCTACAGAAACCTTGCCGATGAATGCTCTGGATGATCTTCCATCTGACACGGTATTACAAGGAAAATCAGTTCTTGTTGTGGATGATGACCATCGAAATATTTACGTCATCAAAAACGCCCTTGAAAAAGAAGGGATGCACGTGCTAACAGCCGAAAATGGGATGGAGTGTTTAGAGACGATTGGGCAGGAAGAGAAAATAGATATTGTACTAATGGATATTATGATGCCGGTCATGGATGGCTATGAAACAATGAGAAGAATACGTGACCTTGAACAATATCAAGAGATTCCAATCATAGCCTTAACTGCAAAAGCAATGAACTATGATCGCCGAAAATGTATTGAAGCCGGGGCATCAGATTATATAAGCAAGCCGTTAAAGCTGGATCAGTTATTGTCTGTCATGCGTGTATGGCTATCATAGAAAGTTTAATAGAATAGACTCTGCTGTATATGATTGCAAACGGACGATACGTTCCAATTTTGGCAGCAAACGAGGGCGCATGGAAAGTAAAGATATGGGATGATGAAAAAATGTTTAGGATAAATAAAGAGGATGTAGAGCTGGAGCTTTTGTTATTAGCGATTTTTCGTCTATCAGGCTATGATTTTAGGCAATATATGAAGTCCTCCATCATGAGAAGGGTGCAAAATCGATTAAGTCTAGAAAGACTATCTAGTATTACGAGCTTAACAGAGAAAATTATTCACGACGAAGCTTATTTAAATAAGATATTAAGCGATTTTTCGATTAATGTGACTGAAATGTTTAGGGATCCTGCCTTCTTTAAGGCTTTTCGAAACGAGGTCGTGGCGCTATTGAAGGACCTGCCTGAAATTAGAATCTGGCATGCCGGATGCTCGACAGGGGAAGAGGTTTATTCGATGGCCATCTTGATGGAGGAAGAGGGTCTTGGTTCTAAGACCAAAATCTATGCTACTGATATGAATGAAAACGTGCTCGCTAAAGCAGAACGAGGAATAATTCCTCTGCAAAAAATGCAGCTTTATACAAAGAATTATCTGTTGGCCGGTGGAAAGAAGTCGTTTTCTGAATATTATACAGCCGACTGTGAGGCAGCCTATTTAAACCCAGATTTACTGAAACATGTCGTCTTTGCCCAACATAACTTAGTAACAGATCGGTCGTTTAATGAGTTTCATGTGATCGTCTGCCGGAACGTCTTAATATATTTTAATGTGGATTTGCAAGCTCGGGTCTTCCATCTGTTTAACGAGAGTCTTAGTCCGGGGGGATTCCTTGGACTTGGCAGCAAAGAATCCATTCGAACAGATATCAAAAGCTTTGAAGACTTTAATCCTATCGAGAAAATTTTTAGAAAAAAGAATCGAAAATAGCTAAAAGATTGATTGGAAGAACTATAGAGAGGAGCGCTAAAACTTCGTGTTTAGCGCTCTTTTTATATTTGAGCAGGTTTTGTATCGGACAACTTTTAACTAAAATGGACTGATTTGTCCAATAAACACTCCTTATCGGACAGTTTTTAGAAAAAGTTCCCGAAGTTGTCCAATAAAGAGTGTTTATCGGACAGCTTTTTTAGAAAATAGCAATGCGTGTCCAATAAAAGGGTTTATTGGACAACTTTTCATAATAAGTACCCAAAGCTGTCCAATATCAGTAGCAGGCCTACAAGAATACTCAATATTTCTCAAGTGAAAAAATTTTTTCATATTGGTTTGCAATAGCCTTAGAAAGGTTAGAAAACACCTTCTTAAGACAGTTTCACTTTATAGAGGCTGTATTTTTTTGTCTAATTCCGAGTATTTATTGATTGTAATGTTACTTATTTTTTGATAAGTTATTTTTATGTAACATTAGAAAAGCGTAAAAATCCACTTTTGGCCAATATTCAATTTTTGAAAAACAAAAACACTTCCGCAAAAAATTCGGAAGTGTCATAGAGTATTTGAAGTTATGAATTGCTGTTAGTATCTATCGGCTCAGTCATTCTGACATTTTTTAGTTCTCTAACAATGTCCTCGGTGACAACAACTTGAAGTGTTTCTTTGTCTTTCATAAATTTGAAAACACCATTATTAAAATCGGTTCCTTGTTCTTTAAAGAAAATGCCTTCATAATCGACGTCTTTCGTATGATTAAAGCTTAGACGATAGAAATTATCTTCCTTAACCAGGTATGCACGGACACCTTTGTCAAACAGCCCCTCTTGATCTCTTAAGGATCTTGAAACAGAAACGATGTGCAGATCGACAAAAGGAATTTCACGCAATAGGGAGTTGATGATGGAGCCCTTTGCAATTTGCTCCCATCGACTTTGAGCGGTTTGTCCAAGAATAATTTGGGTAATATGTTTTTCGCGAGCAACCTCTGCAATCACCTTTGCTACAGGACGCTTATCATTATCTTTTAGAATAAATTCCTCAATGCCATGTTGTTCAGCGATTTGTTTCCATCTAGTAATATAATCTGATTTCTCTGCATCCAGTTCATCAAAGGGTAACGGATCGATGGTCAAAATATAGAGTGGACAGTCAAGCATTCCTGCAATTTTACAGCCGCGTTGAATTAGACGTTCACCATTTGGACCATAGTACACACAGACGAGGATGCTTTCGTCCATACGCCCTTTTACTAATTTCATTTCATTTCACCTCGAGTTAGATGGAGTTTAATAGAAAGTCCATTCAATTAAACTATGTTTGAATATATCCCATGCCTTGGCATGAAGTCAATCGATTTCCATTATTTGCGAAAGAAGGAGGAGATTTGGTGGATTTATTGTTTTTTTTCATGACCTTTTTGCCGTTTATTTTTGCTATATTAATACCTTTTATATATAAACTGTGTGGACAAAAAATACATACGGGATGGTTTGTTGTCCTTGTGCCGCTCTCTTTATTTCTTTATTTCTTACAGTATATTCCCTTAATCGCAAGTGGACATACAGTAAAGGAGAACATTCCATGGATGCCGTCGTTAAATATTAATATAACGACTTATATGGATGGATTAGCGCTAATTTTTGGGATTTTAATTACTGGAGTTGGAACCCTTGTTGTTCTATATTCCATTTATTACATGTCAAAGAAAAGAGAAGCGCTCCACAATTTTTATGTATATATGTTGTTATTTATGGGTGCAATGCTAGGACTAGTCTTTTCAGATAATATTTTGGTTCTTTATGTTTTTTGGGAGCTAACGAGTATTTCCTCCTTTTTATTAATTGCGTATTGGTACCAGCGGCAAAATTCCCGCTATGGTGCACAAAAGTCGATGATGATCACTATTTTTGGCGGTCTGGCGATGTTATCGGGGTTTATCATGCTCTCGATCGTGACGGATACATACAGTATTCGTGAAATGTTGAGCAAGTTGCAGGTGATTTCGGAACATTCATTGTTTCTCCCCGCGATGATTTTGCTTCTTCTAGGTGCTTTTACTAAATCAGCTCAATTTCCATTTAGTATTTGGCTTCCGGATGCAATGGAAGCTCCAACACCGATTAGTGCTTATTTGCATTCGGCAACGATGGTGAAAGCCGGAATCTATTTAGTAGCTAGATTTACCCCTGTTTTCGGGGGAACGAGTGAATGGTTCTGGATTGTTACAGGTGTCGGCCTCATTACTTTATTTTACGGCTCAATCAGTGCTGTGAATCAGAAGGATTTAAAAGCTTTGCTAGCGTATTCAACGATCAGTCAACTGGGGCTCATTATGTGCCTTCTCGGATTAGGTTCTGCGTCCCTTTATTTTGGAAAAGGGGATGAAACAGTTGTTTATGCTTATGCCGTTTTAGCAGCGATGTTTCATTTAATCAACCATTCCACCTTTAAAGGCAGCTTATTTATGGTTATCGGCATCATCGACCATGAAACAGGAACACGTGATATTCGAAAATTAGGCGGCCTTATGAGTTTAATGCCGATTTCGTTTACCCTCACAATCATTGGCAGCTTTGCTATGGCTGGTATTCCGCCATTTAATGGCTTTTTAAGTAAAGAGATGTTTTTTACAAGCGTGCTAACCGCTGCAGAACATTCCGTATTTGGTTTTAAAACATTGAGTCACTTCATTCCTTTCATCGCATGGGTGGCTAGTGTATTTACATTTATTTATTGCATGATCATTGTGTTTAAAACTTTTATGGGGAAGCATCAGCCAGAGAAGATAGACAAAATTGCAAAAGAAGCCCCAATTGGCAAGTTGATTCCGCCTAGTATTTTAGCCTGTCTCGTGATCGTCATATTTTTTGTTCCAAATGTTATTTCTAAGAACTTTCTTCAGCCTGCATTACATGCAATTTTGCCGGGAATCACCATAAATAAAATAGAGGCCACCATTAAGCCTTGGCATGGCTGGAATACTGAGCTGCTAATGACAATTGGTGTAGTTGTGGCTGGATTTATTATGTATAAACTTTTAAGACGCTGGCTGTTTCTATATGATATCTACCCAAAGGCTTTGACGCTGAATCATCTGTATAATGCTTCTCTTTTGGGAAGTGAGAAGATTTCCTTCAAGGTGACCGAACGGTATATGACAGAGTCTATTCGGGATTATTTAGTTTATATATTTGGTTTCATGATTATCATCTTAGGGAGTGCGATTTGGCTGTCAAAAGGTTATGTCATAAACGTTGCAAATGACTCGGAGATTAATATGTATGAGGCAGGAATAATTGTGGCGCTGGTCATATCGGCGGTTACGGTCTTTCTATCTAAGTCTAGACTAACCGCGGTCGTCGCCTTAGGAGCATTAGGTTACCTTGTTTCCTTGCTCTTTGTCATATTCCGGGCACCTGATTTGGCTCTTACCCAGCTTGTTGTTGAAACCGTAACAGCCGCTTTATTCTTGCTCTGCTTTTATTATTTGCCTGAGCTGAGGAAGGAGAAAACTCGTATCAAATTCAAGTTAACCAATATGATCATTTCGCTTGGGGTTGGAACGATTGTCACGATTCTTGCTTTAGGAGCTAATAATCATCGGCTTTTTGCATCGATATCAGGATTTTTCGAGGATTCCTATACACTTGCTGGAGCAAAGAATATCGTTAACGCCATACTTGTTGATTTCCGGGGATTGGATACGATGCTCGAAATACTCGTTTTATGCATTGCCGGCTTAGGAATTTATACTTTGATCAAAGTTCAATTAGCAGGGAGGGGGAAGGAATGATCCCAAATGATGTTATTTTACGTTCAGTGACAAAGGCTGCCATTGTCATTATTTTCACCTTTTCCATTTATTTATTTTTTGGGGGACATCATAATCCAGGCGGTGGATTTATTGGCGGATTGAGTGTTGCTTCAGGACTTGTCCTTCTCTATCTATCGTTCGATATTGAAACAGTGAGTAAGAATATCCCGGTTGATTTTAAAAAAGTGGCAGCATTTGGTGTACTGCTGGCATTACTAACCGGCATGAGTTCATTATTTGTTGGAAAGCCATTTTTAAATCAAACCTTTGGCTATTTTGAGCTTCCTATTTTCGGGAAGACGGAGCTTGCTACAGCTGTCCTCTTTGATGTTGGCGTGGCATTAGCTGTTATCGGAACGGCTGTTACGATCATCCTTAGCATAAGTGAGGATGGGTAAATATGGAGACGGTCATTTCAATCCTAATCGGTCTGTTCTTTTCCATCGGTACTTATTTAGTTTTGAGTAAAAGCTTAATTCGAATTATTTTAGGAACGTCCATTATCAGTCATGGAGTTAATTTACTGATTTTGACAATGGGCGGATTAAAGAGGGGGGGGGCTCCTTTATTAGGAGGGATTGAAACAAAATTTACAGATTCACTGCCGCAAGCACTTATATTAACAGCGATTGTCATTAATTTTGCAGTTACTGCTCTATTCCTGGTGCTTAGCTACCGAACTTATAAAACATTAGGGACAGATGATACCGATCGATTAAGGGGAAATGTGGATGAATAATCTTGTCATAATGCCAATCATCATCCCGCTATTAGCTGGGCTTATCTTAATTTTATTTTCAAAAAACATTGGATTTCAGCGATTCTTCAGTGCTTCAGCTATTTTAGCTAGTGGATATGTGGCTGTCATATTACTGCAGCAAATAAAGGGAAAAGGGATACAGGTTCTTCAGGCAGGAGGATGGGAAGCTCCCTTTGGGATTAGCATTGTTGCGGACATGTTTTCGGCATTGTTGTTGCTCTCTGCAAGTATTGTTGCGTTCTTTTGTCTGATGTATGCATTTAAGTCCATTGGCCGAGAGAGAGAAAATCATTATTTTTATCCGTTTTATTTGTTTTTAATAACAGGAGTAAATGGCTCATTTTTGACTGGTGATCTATTTAATTTATTTGTTTGCTTTGAAGTGATGCTCATTTCCTCGTATGTGCTGCTGTCTTTAGGCGGGACACGGATTCAGCTCCGTGAATCTATTAAATATGTATTAATTAATGTTCTATCGTCCTCTTTATTTCTTATAGCCGTTGCCTATCTTTACGCCATGCTTGGAACATTAAACTTTGCTCATTTATCCTTACGCGTTGCTGATGCTGGGCAGGATGGTTTACTGACAACGGTGGCATTATTATTTCTTATTGTTTTTGGGATGAAGGCTGCGCTGTTTCTTTTCTTTTGGCTGCCTGGGTCGTATAGTGCACCACCGACAGCCATTGCAGCGATATTTGCAGCGTTATTAACAAAAGTAGGCATATACGCTTTGTTCCGGACATTTACCCTAGTATTCTATCATGAGCCGCAAATCACTCATTTCATTATTGGAATACTCGGTGCATTGACGATGATCCTTGGAGCAATTGGAGCGATCGCCTATTGGGAAATTAAAAAAATCTTAACGTATAACGTTATCGTCGGCGTTGGATTCATTATGGCGGGCTTAGCTTCTTCAACTCATTATGGGATGATGGGATCTATTTATTACCTTATACATGACATTCTCATAAAAGCACTTATTATCCTTTTAGGAGGAACCATTATTTATATAATGGGCACGAGCAAGCTGAAAGAAATAAGCGGGCTCATTCGCAATCATCCTTTTTTAGGCTGGATGTTTTTTATTGCAGCATTATCGCTGGCGGGAATCCCGCCGTTAAGCGGATTTCTAGGGAAGGTGTTTATCACACGTGGAACCTTTGAATCAGAGTACTATTGGTTAGGCGGAATTGGATTATTCACAAGTTTGATGGTTTTGTATTCAATTATGAAAATTTTTATGAATGTTTTTTGGGGCGAAACGAATGTAAGTAAGGAAATGGAAAAAGGTACAGCAAAAGGATTAGTGCTGCCAATTGCCGGTCTTACGGGGTTAACCATCACGTTAGGAATAGGAGCAGAGGGGATTGCCGAATCTGTTCGAATTGCAGCAGATGGTTTACTAAATCCCTCCCTATATATTGAAGCGGTAATAGGAGAGAGTCAATTCGGCAGTAAATAAGGGGGGGAGAACCTTGCCTGTACAGGTGTTAATTAATCTTTTTATCGCTTTTTTATGGATGTTTTTCCAAGATGAGTGGGGGATTCTATCTTTTTTTAGCGGATATATTGTCGGTATAGTTGTCCTTTTTTCTTTGAGACGTTTTTTTCCTTCATCCTTTTATTTGAAGCGTTTTTTTGCCATTATGAATTTGTTCCTTTTGTTTATTAGAGAATCGGTTACATCCAGTGTCGCAATTATGAAAGAAGTTATCAGGCCTAATATCGATGTAACTCCAGGAATATTTAAAATGGAGACTGATTTAGAGGGTGATTTAGAGATTACTTTACTTGCACTTCTTCTCACTTTAACGCCTGGCTCTGTCGTGATTGAGGTTTCACCGAGCAATAAGATTTTTTATCTGCATGCGTTAAATTTGCCTCAGTCCAAGCATGCTGTTTTTCAGTCGCAGATAAAATATGAGAAAGCGATAAAGGAGGTTACTCGATAATGTTTAATGGATTTCTGCATATCTGTTTATTTTTCTTGTCATTATCGATACTCGCTGCCCTCTACAGGGTAGTTAAAGGACCTTCCACCCCTGATCGGGTCATGGCTTTAGACAATATTGGAGTAAATCTAATCGCCATCGTTGCTTGTCTCTCTATTCTTTTAAGGACACATGCTTTTTTTGACATTATTTTATTAATTGGAATCCTGTCGTTTGTAGGTACTATCGCCTTTGCAAGATTTATAGAAAGAGGGACTGCAATTGAACGAAAACGTATACATTGATGTGATTGTAGGCGTCTTTCTGTTTTTTGGAACGGTATTGAGTTTCTTAAGTGCGATCGGACTCATTCGTTTGCCTGATGTGTATTCACGTTCTCATGCGGTATCAAAAAGTGCAAGCTTAGGCGTGCTTTGTACACTGTTTGGCACCTTTCTATTCTTTTTGCTTGTGGATGGATATTTCAGCATTCGATTAATACTCGGTATTTTCTTTGTTTTCTTAACGTCCCCGGTTGTTGCACATCTGTTAAATCGGGCCGCCTATCGTTCAAAGGTTGAACTAACAAAGGAAACGGTGCAGGATGATTTAAAGGAGTTTCTAGAAGGAGAAAAAATCCATTGAGTTAGCATGATAATGACTAAATTATTCCTCTTAATGACTATTACGAATCTTACTAAATAGCCGCAACGTATTGTAAGGGTCTATAATATCTGATACCTTATCCTTTAGTATATAAGTTTGCAGGAGGATTTATAAGTGGAGTACGTTGAACCTATTAAGGACATTGAAAAAATAATAGCGATTAAAGAAAACTTGAGAAGGAAGTCATTAAGAGATTTCTTGCTATTTGTATTCGGCATAAATACAGGAATTAGGGTTCATGATTTACTTACATTAAAGGTAAATGATATTTGGGATGGCGAGGGGATTAAGGAATTCCTTGAAGTCTCTGATGATAAGGGTGCAATCAAGGTTCATTACATCAATAGCAAAGTTAATGCTGCTTTACAGGATTATCTATCAACATTGCATGTTGAGAAAGACGATTTTCTTTTTAAATCTAAAAAAAATAATCTCCCCATTACACGGCAGCAAGCATATCGTATCATTAATCAAGCTGCTAAAGAAGTTGGAATTGCCGGTAAGATCGGTACTCATACACTTAGAAAAACGTTCGGCTATCATGCTTTTCGAAAGGGAATTGCCATCTCTATTCTGATGTCTATTTATAATCATCATACACATGCTGAAACCTTGCGCTATATAGGTGTGGATAAATGTGAGGAAAATTTAATAAAAGTGGATGTAAATCTTTAAAAAAAGGAAGCCAGTATTCAGTTCAATGAATACTGGCTTCCTTTTCTTAATCAGCCTGAATCAAGACAACACACATGTCATCATCGGCATTTACTTGTTGTTTTTTCGTTAGAATAAAATCTATTGGCTCTTTACACTTAGTATCATGCCAATATGAAGAGGCGATTTCTTTAATAAACTGTAAACCGTTCGTACCTGTACTATCGATTGTCTCCTCTACTCCGTCTGTACATAGCAGTAATTGTACGGAGTCGGAATATGTAATGACGTTCTTCTTTATATCAATGTTTTCAAAAAATCCAACTGCACAAGTATTACTGGAAAGCTCAATCAGCTCATTATGATTTATTAAAGCAAATCCAGTAGGATGACCTGCATTCACATATTCTAATGTCTTTTCTTTTGTATCAAGCACAAGGTAAATAGCTGTGAAGTAATAAGGAATTTGCTGGTTTTTTTGATTTAATGAATTCATCCACCGGTTGAGTTCCTTGATTACATATTCAGGATCGGCATAGGTTGAAATGCTGTCCCTTAATACGGATGAAATAAACATACAAACTAGCGAAGCAGAAATTCCATGTCCCATCATATCAAGCTGAATCGCAGCAAAACGGTGGTCATTAATTTTATGCCAATAATACATATCGCCTGCTAGCTTATACGCTGGTAAATAGGATGCCTTTAATAAAAGATTTTCCTTATAAATGGGCTCACTTAATAAGCTAGTTTGGACCTGCATAGATAATTCTAACTCATTGCGAATCTTTTCCTCCTGCTCAATATGCCAGTCTTTTTCATATTTCAATCTAAGCGCTACTCGAATTCTTGCCAACAGCTCTGTCTTATTAATTGGCTTTGTTACATAGTCAATTCCGCCGGCATCAAGAGCCTCAACGACTTTATTTGAATCTTCTAGTGCTGTAACAAATATAACAGGAATATCCTTTAAATGTGGAAATTGCTGCAGCTGCTTACAAGCTTCAATCCCATCCATTTCAGGCATCATAATGTCCATAAGGATGATGTCTACCTGTTTTCCTATTTCTAATGGCTGTTCGCTTTGCAAATATGTAAATAAATCATGTGCGGAGGTAAATGATAGGTAATCATCATAGCCTGCACGTTTAAGAATATTTTCGATTACAAACAAGTTCGCCTGGTTGTCGTCCACAATAAGAATTCCCATATTGTCTGCTCCCTTATTTTCTACTTATTACTACTTATTATATTTTAAAAATACGTAAAGTTGTTAGAGATTAATATGTTTATATAAATTCAAAATAATTCTGTACTATATGTATATGGAAAACCATAGGTCTTTAAGACTATTTTGTCCTTTTCAAATAAACAAATGTCCTTATACGGAGGAAAAACGCTTGATTATTTTCTGAATAGGAGTAAAATTAGGGATATATTTTTTTGAGGTTAGGAGATGTCAGGATGAAAGTCGTAAAGTTTGGCGGATCTTCATTAGCATCCGGAAAACAACTAGAAAAGGTCTTCCAGATTGTTGTTTCAGATCCAGCAAGAAAAGTAGTTGTGGTGTCTGCACCGGGAAAGAGATTTGGCGATGATGAAAAGGTAACAGATTTGCTGATTCAGTGTGCAGAGCTCTGTTTGGAAAATAAGGATCCAAAGGAAAAATTCGATGCTGTTATCGAAAGATATTCTTTAATTGCAGAGGAGTTAAATATTTCGGAAGACATTATCAATGTCATTCAGCAAGACTTACTTGAAAGATTAAACTCAGACAGGAGCAAACCGGATAGATTTTTGGATTTGCTGAAGGCTAGCGGTGAAGACAATAATGCTAAGCTTGTTGCTTCATATTTCCGCGAGCAAGGAGTGGAGGCACAATATGTAAACCCTAAAGATGCAGGTCTTTTTGTAACGGCTGAACCAGGAAATGCGCAAGTTCTGTCAGAATCCTATGATCGTTTATTTAAGCTGCGTGAGCTTTCAGGTATTATTATTTTTCCAGGTTTTTTTGGGTATAGCCATGAAGGGGAAGTCTTTACGTTTTCGCGGAGCGGATCCGATATTACCGGATCGATCCTCGCTAATGGGGTGAAAGCGGATTTATATGAAAACTTTACTGACGTAGATGCTGTTTATTCAGTTAATCCTTTTATCGTCGACAGACCTAAAGAAATTAAAGAATTAACGTATCGGGAAATGCGGGAGCTTTCTTATGCTGGATTTACCGTTTTACATGATGAAGCACTAGTACCGGCATTTCGAGCGGGAATACCTGTACATATCAAAAATACGAATAACCCGTCTGCACCAGGAACAAGAATTGTTTATGAGAGGGACAATACAAATGGACCGGTTGTTGGGATTGCAAGTGATGAAGGCTTCTGCAGCATTTATGTCAGCAAATACTTAATGAACAGAGAAATTGGGTTCGGCCGAAAATTATTAGCTATCTTAGAAAGCTATGGCATGTCTTATGAACATACACCATCAGGAATAGATGATATTTCAATTATTCTACGTGAAAATCAATTTACACCTGGGATGGAAGAGGAAATTATTAATCGAATTAAAGTAGAATTGGATGCTGATGAAGTCGTTGTCGAGCATAGTCTTGCACTTATTATGGTGGTAGGGGAAGGCATGCGCCACAATATTGGTACGACAGCAAGAGCCTCTAAAGCCCTCGCTAAAGCGGAAGTAAATATTGAAATGATTAACCAAGGATCATCTGAGGTCAGCATGATGTTTGGTGTGAAGGAAATAGACGAAAAAAGGGCTGTTCAGGCGCTTTATGATGAATTTTTTGCACCTGTGATGGTGTAAGGGCATTTGGGAGATACAGAAAAAAGAGTTGGCGCAATTTTTTACGCCAACTCTTTTTAAATCAATTTTTCAAAATGTACACGTTTATTTAATGCATACATAACAGGCATGCCGACTGCCATAACGACGAATTCACCGATTGCAGTTGTCAGCCATGTAAACATAAATGGTAATCCAAATGCAAGATGAAGCTCAAGGGCGATGAAGAACATGGTAACCGTAAAAACAAGTGTATTCACAGCCATGCGTGCCCAAATATTTTTAATAAAGCGGCAGCAGGCAATTGTAATTAATAAGGAAATAATTGTCTGGCCAACACCGAATATTAAATCATACACGACCATTGGTGAAAATAATAGATTTGTTAAAAATACACCTAATACCATTCCAAAGATATACTTTTTGTTAAAGACAACTAGGTGATTAAACATTTCGGACACACGAAACTGAACTTGTGTAAATCCAAACGGCTGAATGAGCATAGAAACAGCAATATATAAAGCTGCTAATATACCATTGCCAACAAGTGTTTTGACATTCATATGAAATTCTCTCCTTAGTTTTTTATCGTGGGATGGTTACGAACCACGTGGGCTTTGCCCAAAGACTATATTTTAATATGTTTTATACTTGAAGTCAAATAGAGTCCTAAGACTTTTGTCTCAAAAATATATAAAATTTTGAGTAGGTAATGACTTTTGTACAGTTTATGTTATTATTTTCCTAAGCTAATATAGTTGGAAAGTAGGGGAAATGTATTGGTATTTGGGATGCTAAAAAAATCAAAGGAAAAGGCTGAAAAGTCGGAAGTAATGCCAATTGGTAAAGGTGAAATGAATATTTCACAAGGATCAGATCTCGAAAGACAGATAAAAATGATTCATCTTACCAAAGAGGATTTGCATGTTATTAGTCGTTTACAGCCTATTGTTATAAAGGAAATTGATAGAATAGTTGAAAACTTTTATAAAAACTTAGAGATTGAAGCATCATTATTAAATATCATAAATAGCCATAGTTCAGTGGACAGGCTGAGACAAACACTTCGTCAGCATATAGAGGAAATGTTTTCTGGAGTAATTGATCATGCATATATTGAAAAAAGAATTAGGATTGCACATATGCATGTTCGTATTGGACTGAAGACGAAATGGTATATGTGTGCATTTCAGGATATGCTGCTTTCTCTCATTAATATTATTAATAGCAGTATACATAAAAAAGAAGAGTACTTTGAAGCAATAACAGCAATCACAAAAATACTTAATCTTGAACAGCAAATTGTATTGGAAGCATACGACGCTGAGCTGGAACGGATGAAAGAAAAGCAGGAAGAAACTAAAAATATTGTCAGAGAAAATGTATCAAATGCATCTGAAAACCTTGCAGCTATTTCGGAAGAGACGAATGCTTCTTTTCATCAATTGCATTCTCAGTCAGAAGAAATTGTTACATTGGCTAATAAAGGAACAGAACTTTCAAACTTAGCGGAAGAAAGAGCACAGCAGGGGAAAGCTCAATTAAACGTACAGCATAATAATATGGATCATATCCATAACACAGTTAGCCAAATCTCAGAAGATATTCAACAATTGTTAAGTATATCTAATAGAATGCAAGAGATTGTTAGTATTGTGACAGGAATTGCGGACCAAACAAACTTATTATCCCTTAATGCGGCTATTGAAGCAGCACGTGCAGGCGAAGCAGGGAAGGGATTCTCAGTCGTTGCTGGTGAAGTTAGAAAGCTATCAGATGAAACAAAGAAATCAGTCACAAATGTAGCATCTTTAATTTTAGATATGAACTCTCAGGTTGATAAGCTGACAATTTCTTTGGAGAAAATTGGTGAAGCCGTACTCATGGGACATACTAGTATGACCGAAACGGATAAGTATTTTGAACAGATTTTAACGACTATGGGTGAAACGAAAGTCCAAAATAATAAAATTGAAAGCGAGTTAGTATCATTTATTAATGTAATAAACGAGCTTGGTGCAGCATTTGAGGAAGTAACTCTTTCTGCTGATAAATTATCCATGATTACGAATGAGCTAAAGTAGTTTCTTAAATGAGATTAGTCGTTTAGGTAAATAAGGGGATGCAGACTGTGGAGTTTATGTTATATACTAAATCAGTCTTTGCATTCCTTTTTTCATGATATTGCTATACAATTGAACTATTTGTGAAAAACTTCTCAAAAAATCAGGATAATCCATGTTAATGGTTGACATTACAGCACTAAAGTATTATTCTAAATTTAATGAAAATTCAATACAGGCGGATGACGGTTGTGGGAGAGAGCATTACAGAAGCCACCGAAGGAGCAAGTTCCAAAAAGACCCTTGGAACAAATCTCTCAGGTAGATGAACCACAACGGGACGCATCTCTGGAGAGCGCGTATAAAACAGTACGACACCCAAGGGGACCCCATATAAATTTTTTGGGCCTAAACTCTCAGGTAAAAGGACAGAGAAGGGTAGATATTCATACCCTTTTTCTGTCCTTTTTTTGCATGGATAAAAGGGAACATTAAGGGAATGATTGTTTAATTGTTCACAATATATCCAAAAGGAGAGAATGATTTGACCAAAGAATATGATGTAGTCATTATTGGTGGAGGTACTGGCGGATACGTGGCAGCAATCCGTGCCTCTCAATTAGGTTTAAAGGCTGCGGTCGTTGAAAAAGGGAAGCTTGGCGGGACTTGTCTTCACGCTGGATGTATTCCCAGCAAGGCCTTACTCCGCAGTGCAGAAGTGTATGCAACAGCAAAAAATGCAGCTGTATATGGCGTTATTGCCCCCGATGTAGGACTGGATTTTTCCAAAGTACAAGAAAGAAAAGCAGAGATTACTGATCGTCTCTTTAAAGGTGTACAGCACTTGATGAAAAAAGGGAAAATCGATGTCTACGAGGGAAAAGGCAGAATCTTAGAGTCAAGAAATATATTAGTAGAATTAAATAATGGGGAAGGGGATATTACCCTTGTTCCTAAAAATATAATCATTGCCACAGGTTCACGCCCGCGAACTCTTCCAGGGCTAGTAGCAGATGGAAGGTATGTCATGACGTCTGACGAAGCTCTGCAAATGGAAGAACTCCCAAAATCAATTATTATTGTAGGCGGAGGCGTCATTGGAATTGAATGGGCTTCCATGCTAGCTGATTTCGGATTAGAAGTAACAGTCATTGAATTCGCCAATCGCATTATTCCAACAGAGGATCTGGATATCTCCAAGGAAGTTCAGCGATTAATGAAGAAAAAAGGGATTAAGATTGTAACAGGTGCTAAGGTGCTCCCGAACACGCTGGAAAAAGGCGATGGGGTGACTATAAAAGCGGAGCATAAAGGCGAGGAGAAAACATTCTCCGCTGATAAATTGTTAGTTTCAGTAGGACGTCTGCCTAATATTGAGACGATTAGCCTTGAAAATACTGGGATTGATGTTGTCCGCGGTTTTATCGTCACAAACGAATTCTACCAAACAAGTGAGCCAAATATTTATGGTATTGGTGATGTGATTGGCGGGCTGCAGCTTGCCCATGTTGCTTCACACGAAGGAATCATTGCGGTTGAACATATGGCAGGAAAAAATCCGGTACCACTAGATTCTTCATTCGTCTCAAAATGTATTTATAGCAATCCTGAAGTGGCAAGTGTCGGCTTAACCGAGGAGGAAGCGAAATTAAGAGGCTTCGAAGTAAAAACAGGTAAGTTCTCCTTCCGTGCGATTGGAAAGGCGCTTGTATTCGGTGAATCGGATGGGTTTGTAAAGCTGGTTGTTGAAGAGGGAACGAATAAACTGCTAGGAGCCCATATGGTAGGACCGCATGTAACCGATATGATTACAGAGGCAGGGCTTGCACGTGTTCTAGAAGCAACATCGATGGATATTGCAAGAACGATCCATCCGCATCCGACTTTGGCAGAGGCAATTGGAGAAGCCGCATTAGCTGTAGATGGTCTAGCCATTCATGCATAATTTTTGAATAGAGGTGTTTCGGGTGACAGCTAGAGAGAAAGAAAATAGAGGCATATTATTAATTTCCTGTCCGGAAAAGCCGGGAATAATTTCAACCGTATCTAACTTTTTATTAGAGCACAAGGCGAACATCGTTCACTTTGATCAGCATACTACTGATCCGCATGCCGGAAGATTTTTTATGCGTATCGAGTTTGATTTACAAAACCCTGAAGCTTCTATTGAAGCTCTTGAACAGGACTTGCATGAAATTGCACAAACTCATTCCATGGATTGGAAGCTTAGCAGTTCAAAGAAAAGAAAGAGAATGGCGATCTTTGTTTCGAAAATGGATCATTGCCTTTTAGAGCTAATTTGGCGCTGGAAGTCAAAGGAATTACCAGTCGATATTCCTATTGTCATTAGTAATCATGCTCACTTAGCTGATGAGGTAGGAAGCTACGGAATTCCTTTTTATCACATTCCGCTCACTCATGAAACGAAGGAAGAAGCTGAAAAGAAAGCTTTGGAACTATTAGAAGGGAAAGCCGATTTTATTGTGCTTGCACGATATATGCAAATTCTTTCCCCAAATTTCATTGCAAAATATCCGAACCAAATTATTAATATTCATCATTCATTCCTGCCGGCATTCGTTGGTGCTAATCCATATGTCAGGGCTTTTAACAGGGGAGTGAAATTAATCGGGGCTACGGCACACTATGTTACAAATGATTTAGATGAAGGGCCAATTATTCAGCAGGACGTGCTGCGAGTAAACCACCGTTATTCAGCAGAGGATTTAAAAATCGCTGGACGTCATGTAGAAAGAACAGTCCTTGCAGAAGCAGTTGCCTGGCATGTTGAAGATCGTGTTCTTGTACATGGGAATAAAACAATCGTATTTGATTAATGGGGATAAATTCTATTTAACATACATCATAGAGATAAGGGAGATCATAAAAATGAGCAGAAAAAAAGTAACTTTATCAAGTTTAATCAGTAAAAATAGAGAAGAGCTTTTAAGAGATAGAGATCAGCTTGATTTAATCGAGAAGCGTATTGATGATAAGCATATCATTACAAAAAAGAAAACGAGCCGTTTTGGTTTACAATATAATTAGGTTATAAATGTATTTGACAGCATGAGAATTCATCGTTTATGATTAAAGTATCAATTAAATAAGTTCTCCTAAAGGGGAGTAGCTTTTACGGCAAAGTCGTCACTTCGGAGTTCATTACTCCCGGCATTGTCGGCAACCATTTATCGTTGTTAGCAAGACCTTTACCTAATACGGGGTAAAGGTCTTTATTTTTGTCTTTTTAACCTTTACCGTCTATTGGTAAAGGTTTTTTTATTTTTAACAGAGGAGGAAATTAAATGGAGTTATCAATCTTATTAGAATATGGTTGGGTGTTATTGCTTTTAATCGGGATAGAGGGGCTTTTAGCAGCTGATAATGCATTAGTATTGGCAATCATGGTAAAGCATCTTCCTGAAAAGGAAAGAAGAAAAGCTTTATTTTATGGTCTAGCCGGGGCGTTTGTTTTCCGATTTGGGTCCCTGTTTGCGATTTCTCATTTAGTAGATATTTGGCAGGTTCAGGCCATTGGTGCTCTTTATTTATTATTTATCGCCTTTAATCATATTTTCAGGAAGCTCATTGTGAAGAAAGGGAAAGATAAAGCTGCTGTTCAAGAAGAAAAGAAAAAAGCTGGATTTTGGATGACAGTTTTTAAAGTAGAGCTAGCAGATATTGCCTTTGCTATCGATTCCATTCTAGCAGCTGTAGCCCTTGCTGTAGCCCTTCCGAATACGAGTCTGCCGAATATTGGAGGGCTTGATGGAGGAAAATTTATTGTTATTTTCGCAGGAGGCTTTATTGGTTTAATCATCATGCGTTTCGCAGCAAACTTCTTTGTGAAGCTGCTCCATTCGAAACCCGGCTTGGAAATTGCTGCATTCCTTATTGTCGGATGGGTAGGAGTTAAGCTATCCGTTTATACCCTTTCACACCCTGCATTATCAGTGCTGCCAGCGGAATTCGCTCATTCAATAGAATGGAAAATCACTTTCTATGCTGTACTTATTCTGATTGCACTTGGCGGATGGTTCTTTTCAAAAGACAAGAAGGAAATGCTGACAGAGGAGAGGGCAAGTTAAGATATGGTAAAATTTTGAGGTTAACCGGTACGGTTAGCCTTTTTAAATTATATTAAAAGTGTTGTTAGAAAACTTTCAATAAGGTGAAACAGAATGCCTGGTTATTCGACTAATGACTAGAGAGGCAAACTGGGGGAAGTTAGATGGATCAAGACAAATTAAGTCAATGGTTTTATGAATACAGCAATGATATTTATCAATTTTTAATATATTACATTGGGTCTCATGATGTAGAGGATTTGGTGCAGGAGGTTTTTATTCGGGCCATTAAGGGTTACAAATCATTCGAAGAAAAGTCTAGTCCGAAAACATGGCTATTCAGTATTGCCAGGTATGTAGGAATAGATGAAATTAGAAAAAATCAAAGGAAAAGAATGAAAGATTATTTGCTTCTGAAATCAGACGAATGGATCGATGAAAAAAATCCTGAAGCTTCTTTGCATTTAAATGAAACGAATAAAGAGCTATATTCGGCCATTCGGCAATTAAAAAAGACCTATAGAGATGTGATTATTCTGCGTGGGATAAAGGAGCTATCAATTAGTGAGACGGCGGAAGTATTGAACTGGAGCGAGGGGAAAGTCAGGCTAACCTTTCATCGGGCAATAAAAGCGCTGCAAAAAGAGAAAGAGAGGTTTATGTAATGTGTAATGAACAATTCAATGATGTGATGGACGAATTAAAATCTCTCCCGAAACCAGAGCTTCATCGCCAAGCGCAGAAGGAAATGTTAGATGAGATTCAGCTCATTAACGCAAAGCACCATAATCGAAAGAAGTGGGGAATAAGATTGCAGCGATCTGCGGTTGGAGTGATGAGTGCTGCCGCGATTATCACGTTAAGTATATTAGGCTTTACATTAATTGAAGGAAATAAAGACTCCGTTCAACACCATCCACACTCGCAATTGAATTCCAGTGAACATCAAGCAATTATTGATCAAAGCAGTCATTATGATTCAGTTTTAGAAGAGCACCAAATGGCTTTAGATGACTTATTTGTTTGGATTCCGGAACGAAAAGGCACCGTTCAAATTGACCGTAAAGTGGAGAATGGCTTTATCATTGCTGAGGTAAAAGATAAAGAAACGAATGAACTTCTTTATACGTATGGCGAGTCGTTGGATGGTGGGGATGTGAAATCAGTATTCCGTGAAATACCGTTACAGCACACCAAAGTTCGAATCCAGGCAATGGTAGAGGTTAATCCGGAAAATTATTTAATAAGCGGAATTGAGAATACAAGTGCTTCTTTTAATCCCCAGCCATTTAGAGTGGAAGGTGAGGATAGAATATTTTCCGCCTCTAGGTCAAATGAATATCCAACCCAGGAAGCTGAGGTATTGGCATCTATGACCGTGTATAAAAGTAAAACAGAAATAGAAGGGAATTTATATGAAGGCTTTACTATTGGTGTCATTAATAAGGGGGAAAAGTAGTGCGTGTTAAGATGAATGTTTTTTGCTAAATGGCTAAACCTTTTAATAAAAGAGAAAGGGGTTGGACATGTTGAAAGAAAAGCAAAGAGATTCAGGAACTATGGATGAAGCAGTAAGTGATGAGCAGGAGTTAATTAGAGAATTTGCAAAACCAGATACAAAGCAGCCTATGCCGCAGCCGAAGGATTTTGAGGAGATTGAGTATTAAAAAGGAAAGCCAGTTCCGGAGAGCTTTTACTCTCTGAAACTGGCTTTTATAAGTTAGCTCTTTTTAAAGAAATCAGCGATTGCTTGGTAAATTTCGACACCCTGGTAACATAATAAGCTAGATGCAGTGAGTGAAAAAATTCCAATTAATAAAAAGCGAATCCACATATTGCTCTCCTCCTTTGTTTTTATTCACAAGAAGGAGCATCATCCACATAATTCGATTGATAAAAAATAGGGGTAAACAATACGGCTTTTCGGGAAACCCAGATTAGTTTACTGCAGAATAAAGATAGGGCGATGATAAAAATAAATAATACTTCAGTGCTGAAATCAGGCTTTATGAAGTATTTTTTTATATCATCTTTTAAAAGAAAGACCTCTATCGTATCTGATGAAATGACTGCATGATGTTCATGATCAGTTAATGATGCGACATGTCCCCCGGGATACTGCGTGATTAGGAATGAGAAAAAGATAAACAGAAGGACAAATGACCGCAAAGTGGTTTTCCTCATTTTCCTAACCTCCCCTTAAAAAGTGTGTTCTCATCATAACGCAAAATTAAAAAAATGTAAACAAGAGAATTCTGATTATTCGGGATTTATTTTCGTGGTTTTCCTAAAAACATATCTTATTGACCTAAATGCGATACATTGCAAGCACTTAATAAATTTCCATCTGGATCTTTGAATCCAAAGCCCCCAATTCCATTTTCATTCACATTAAATGTACCAACTTCCACATGCTCTTTTTTTAGCCATTCATAAAACTCAACAAGAGAAGGAGTATAAAAGTCAATAACACTATGTATGATACCATTGTTTGAATTGGAGAAAGAAAGTGATTGAACATCTGCTGTTTCTACAAGATATAGGGTTGGTACCCCTTTTGATTGAAAGCTAAGCATAGCATTTTTTTCACCTTTAAAGGATACTTTCACTCCAAGAACGCGAGTATAGAATTCAATCGATCTTTCAAGGCTGGAAATAGGAATTTCTACTGTAGCAATGTGAGTGATGAAATTAGACATATTTGGCCTCCGAGTAAAATTTTTTTAAAATGATTATTCAAATTGAATAAATTCCTAAGTAATGAACGATTATTCTTTCGAGAATTTCATCCCAACTGTAAAAACTTCAAAACCCAACCTTTCATAATAAGGAGCTTTCGACTCATCACTTAGCAATTGGATATGTAGTTGATCTTTCATTCCTTGTTCAACAAGCCTGCGAACGATCTCCTTACCTATTCCCTCATTCCGATAGTCTGGACGAACCATGACTCCGCAAATGTAACCATTAATGACTCCGTCAGAAATAATTCTGCCAGTGCCGATCAATTGGTTACCATCATAAGCGCTTAATACATACCAGCTCTGCTGCATAGCTTTATGTAAAGTTTCCTTTGGCAATTTCAAAAAATCATTCCAGCCATCATTTTGATAAAGTTGATAGAGCTCATCCTGATTGGGTAATTCTTCTGTAAAGGTTATGGATTGCTTCATTCTAATTCTCCTCAATAGATTTATTATTACTATTCTTCATTTATAAACTAATTCCCTTCCAAAATGTCAGCTGCAGCAACTTTTTAAAGGAATTAAGCCTTCATTTGTAGAACCCATAATCAGAATGAGGAGGGTTTTATATGGAGCAAATAAATGAGGTGTTGAAGGATTATTTCAAAAGCTGGAATGAAGCTTTCATTACTAAGGATGGAGAAAGAATAAAAAGCTATATGTCCAAAGATTTTAGAGGATACTGGGCACACTCCGGTTTAGAAGAGCCTGATCAATATGATTATCACTATGATTTAAATGGAGTTCTAGAGCAGTACGATCAGGCTGAAAAAAGCTTTGTACTAGCCTCCATTTCGATGAGGAAAAATGGTGAAGAGTTTGTTGCCATTGGCACGGAAACGGCTTTAATTAATGACGTGGAATTTCCTGCCACTTGCATGTTGGTATGGAGAAAAGAAGAAGATGAGTGGAAATTATTACGAGAATATATTGAATTAGAAAAATAGGTGATTGGATTGAGTAAAAAGCAAAAAGCATTATTTCGATTTTCCATTGCAATAAACATTATTCTCATCCTAGTCATAGTTTGGGGATACATACATATTAACTTAGCAATGGAGCAATTATTTTTCACTGAAGTTCAGGAGTCACTAGTGGAGTTAGAAGGTCTAATCGAGCATGAAAAAAATAATAACTGGTCTGAGCCCAATTTGGTTACAACAAAGCTAAATGAAGTGTTAAATGGAATCGAACTAGGGATACATACAGGAACCAATTCTAAATGGATATCAGAAGACGATCAAGCAGTGCTTGGCAGGCTAAGCTCAAGATTAAGACAATATCCAACTGATTCATTGTACCAATTTGCTGAGGTAACCCAAAATGATCAGAAAAACTTCGAGGAATTACAGCAATATTTAAGAGAGGCAGGATTAGGATTAAATATTACTATATCAAATGATTGGGATATTTTTATGAAGCAAGCACAAATCTTAGAGAGAAGCATTCCGGTTCCTTTGAATGAGTAATAGTGTTAGTGATAAGATGAAAACTAGAAAAAATTAAGGTATAATATTGCTTGTCTTACGAACAGGAGAACATTTTCATTTTCCTATCTTGGTAATATTTCCTGTTGTTGAAGTTATTCTGAAAAAGTATTGAAGAAATAACCTATTTCGTATTAATATTTTCTATGTAGATCCAAAGTGGAAAGAGAGTGGTCAATATGGGCCGTAAATGGAATAATATTAAGGATAAAAAGGCATCTAAAGATGCGAATACTAGCCGTATATATGCTAAGTTCGGGGTTGAGATTTTTGTAGCAGCCAAACAGGGCGAGCCAGATCCGGAAGCGAACCAAGCATTAAAATTTGTTCTAGAACGTGCGAAAACATATAATGTACCGAAACATATTATTGACCGTGCGATTGATAAAGCAAAAGGCGGTTCAGATGAAAACTATGATGAGCTTCGTTATGAAGGATTTGGTCCTAACGGTTCTATGGTCATTGTAGACGCTCTAACTAACAACGTGAACCGTACAGCTTCTGATGTTCGTGCTGCTTTCGGGAAAAACGGCGGAAACATGGGTGTAAGCGGATCGGTTGCATATATGTTTGATGCAACGGCTGTTATCGGTCTTGAAGGCAAAACAGCAGATGAAGTCCTTGAGACTTTGATGGAAGCAGATGTAGATGCACGTGACATTTTAGAAGAGGATGATTCAGTGATTATCTATGCAGAGCCTGATCAATTTCATGCTGTACAGGAAGCATTAAAAAATTCAGGTGTAACTGAATTTACAGTTGCTGAAATTACAATGCTCGCTCAAAATGAAATTGAGCTATCAGATGATGCAAAAGCAAAATTTGAAAAAATGATCGATGCACTCGAAGACTTAGATGATGTCCAGCAAGTGTACCATAATGTAGATTTAGGTGAATAAAAGATAAGCATAGACAGACCTTTTCGTGGAAAAGGTCTGTTTTTTTGTGGGTAATGTCATTGGCTAAAAGAAAGGTAGCCTAATTGCCCGTCCAAGAAGAAAAAGGGAGTGCCCGGTAAAAGAGAGGCCGTCTCATTGCCCGTTCAAAGAGAAAAAGGGAGTCTGCGGTTAAATAGAGGTCTCCTCATTGCCTGTCCAAGAAGAAAAAGGGAGTCCCCGGTAAAAGAAAGGTAGTCTCATTGCCCGTTCAAAGAGAAAAAGGGAGTCTGCGGTTAAATAGAGGTCTCCTCATTGCCTGTCCAAGAAGAAAAAGGGAGCCTGCGGTCAAATAGAGGTCGTCTCATTGCCCGTCCAAGAAGAAAAAGGGAGTGCGTAGTCAAATAGCGGTAGTCTCATTGCCAGTTCAAAGAGAAAAAGGAGTCCTCGGTAAAAGAGAGGCATTCCCAATTCCCCTATACAAAAAAGGTTTTTTATTTTCCCATGAACGCTTTTTCCCCTTAACCGTCTTATCAATATACAAAATGATGGGGGTCAATACTGATGAAAGAGCAATCGATTCAATTTGAAACTGATATTATCATAAAAGGTACGGTCAATTATCCAGAGATATTTGAGGGAAAGCTTCCTCTTGTAGTTATTTTACACGGATCTGGCCCGATAGATAGAGACGGCAATGTTAAGAATTTCTCGATGAATGCCTACCGTATGCTGGCAGAGTTTTTTGCTTCTTTTGGTGTAGCGACTCTTCGCTATGATAAAAGAGGGTCCGGGGAGAGCGGCGGTGACTTCTATGAAACTGGCATGTGGGATCTTGTAAATGATGGTGTTGCTGCGGTTCAGGCTGCAAGACAGCTGCCGGAAGTTGATCCAGAAAGAGTATTTTTGCTTGGTCATAGTGAAGGCTGTACGGTTGGGCCTGCTGTAAATAAACGGGTGCAGGCAGCAGGAATTATTTTTCTAGCCGGTCAGGCTGACAACGTCCGAAAAGCATCCGAATTCCAAACACACTTAGTAGAGAAAGAGGCTGCCGGCATGAAAGGCTTTCAAGGCTTCCTGCTTCGTGCATTAAAAGTTCATACTACTACAGTAAATAAACAGGCGAAGCTATTTCAAGAAATTTTAACCTCAAACCAGACAGTGTATAAAAAAGGAGTGGTTAAAATTAACGCCAAATGGATGCGTGAAATTTTTGAATACAATATGACACCTGACCTTGAAGCCATTACATGTCCAATTATTGCTATAACAGGTGATAAAGATGTCCAAGTCGATCCTACACATGTACAGGTTTTTGCGGAAAAGGTAAATGGTCCAGCGGAGGGCTATAATGTTGTAAAAATGAATCATCTTCTTAGAGATCAAGAAGAACCTGTTTCATCGATTAAAGTCAAAACCATTTATAAAAAGGGTTTAACCAACCCATTAAGTCATGAAATGCTAACACTTATCAAACAATGGTCGGAAAAATATATGCTTGCCAAATAATACTAATCCGAAACGTTTCTGCCACTGTGCGGAAACGTTTTTATGTATAGATATATCATTGGTGAAATTACTAGTTTACATATATGATAAAAAATGTAATTCAAATTTATAACGTAAGGATGAGCGTTTTATGAAAATTTTACTCGTAGAGGATGATAAAACGATTTGCTCAGGACTTCAATATTCACTTCAGCAGGAAGGCTATTCAACGATAATTTGTCATAATACCAAGGATGCGATAGATGTCATTGCTAAGGATATACATCAAATTCAATTATGCTTGTTTGACCTATCCCTTCCAGATGGAAGCGGGTATGAATTATGCAAGCTTGTGAAGGAAAAGAGTGATATCCCGGTTATTTTTCTAACAGCCATTGATGATGAGGTTAATGTTGTAATGGGATTAGATATGGGTGCAGATGACTATATTACAAAACCCTTTCGAATTCGTGAGCTTCTATCCAGAATGAAATCGGTCCTCAGAAGATACTATAAGCAAACGATGAATGTCGTATTGGAATTTGGAGCTATCAAAATTAATACGTTAGAGGGAAAGGTTTATAAAAATGGAGAGGAAGTTGTACTCACTGCGTTAGAATATCGATTACTGCTGATTTTCTTTAATCATATTGGACAAGTTCTCACACGGAATGGGCTCCTAGAGCAAATTTGGGATGTAGCTGGTGACTTCGTGAATGACAATACCTTAACCGTTTATATTAAAAGGCTTCGTGAAAAGCTTGAAGATCAGCCACAAAACCCAACTATTATCAAGACTGTACGCGGTTTAGGCTATAAGGTTGGTGAGTAGCTTGCTCCGAAATAAAGAAATTCAATTAATAATACTTTGCTTAAGTTTAGTAGCCCTTACCGGTTCGACAATTGCGTTTTTTCTATCAATAACGGCTGCATTTCTTGTCCTTATTACATCAATTCTCATTATCGGAATTAGTTTATGGTTCACGCGCTGGCGATATCGTGAAATTGAAAAGCTATCGGGCTATTTGCGGCAAATTAGCAGCGGTAATTATTCGTTGGATGTTCGTGATAATCGTGAGGGTGAGTTAAGTATTTTAAAGAATGATATTTATAAAGTGACGCTGATGCTTTCGGAACAAAGCACTCTTTTACAAAAAGATAAAGTACGATTAATGAATGCAATTTCTGATATTTCCCATCAGCTCAAAACACCGCTTACCTCTATGGTTGTGATGGCAGATTTATTAAGTGAACCGAATCTCCCTAATGAAAAGCGGGAGGAATTTACGCAAAATATTCTAACACAGTTAGAGAGAATAGAATGGCTGGTTTCATCATTATTAAAGCTATCTAAAATCGATGCGGGCACCGTTCATTTTAAAAAGGATGAAATAGACGCAGCGGCCCTTATTAAAAAAGCGCTCCAGCCAATGTTAATTCCAATGGATATAAAGGAGCAGAAGCTTACCATAAATGGTGAAAAAAATGTCACTTTTATCGGTGACTTAAATTGGACAACAGAAGCCTTTATTAATCTTTTTAAAAATTGTGTAGAGCACACTCGAAACGGAGGTCATATTTCAATCTCTCTTAATGAAAATGCTTTGTTTACTGAAATAAAAATAGCTGATAACGGCAAAGGTATTCCGAGAGAGGATCTTCCTTATATATTTAAGCGATTCTATAAAGGGAAAAATGCCGGTGAGGATAATGTCGGCATTGGACTAGCGATGGCTCACAGTATTATTTCCAATCAAAACGGGGTAATCGATGTGAAGAGTCAGGAAGGAAAAGGTACAGAGTTTACAATAAAATTTTACAAGCAAATCATTTAAGTCATCTTTAAGTGACTAAATTGTCACTTCAAAGTCACTCCAAAGTCATTTTGGACAGATAAACTATGATTCATCAGCTAATGTATGGAGGGTTTTACAATGGAAATATTGAAAATAGAAAATCTGTCTAAAATTTATGGCAAAGGGGAAACAGCTGTAACAGCACTTGATAATGTATCCTTTTCTGTGAAAAAGGGTGAATTTGTCGCCATTATTGGTCCATCAGGTTCAGGAAAATCTACTCTATTACATATGCTTGGAGGTGTAGACAGACCGACCAGCGGAAAAGTGTTAGTAGATGGTACAGATATTTACAAGCTTAATGAAACACAGCTAGCCATTTTCAGAAGAAGACAGATTGGGCTTATCTATCAGTTTTACAATCTAATCCCGGTATTGACTGTTGAAGAAAATATTACATTACCGCTTTTGCTGGATGAACATAAAGTCGATCAAAAGCAGTTCGATGAACTTGTACACATTCTAAATTTGCAAAATCGATTAAACCATTTGCCTAATCAGCTTTCAGGCGGGCAGCAGCAAAGGGTTTCGATTGGGAGAGCACTCATTAGCAATCCAGCTATTATGCTTGCCGATGAACCAACAGGAAATTTAGATAGTAAGAATAGCAGTGAAATTATTGATCTATTAAAAATGTTTAATAAGTCCTTGAATCAGACTTTGATTGTGATTACCCATGATGAGAGAATCGCCCTTCAGGCAGACCGTGTTATTTCGATAGAGGATGGCAAGATCGCCAAGGACGAGGTGATTCGTTCATGAATATTGTCAACAAAGTTACGATTAGGCATTTAAAGCAGAATAAAAGAAGAACTTTGGTTACTGTAATAGGAGTTATTATTTCTGCTGCAATGATCATGGCTGTTGCGACACTTGGCGTTTCTTTTTTAGATTTATTGAAAAGGCAAACGATTGCAACAGAAGGAGAATGGCATGTTCTTTATAATGATGTGAATCCAAAACAGCTTGAGGCCATTAAAAACGATGAAGAAACGAAAGAGCTTGTTGTATCAAAATCAATTGGATTTGCGTCCTTAAAAGGAAGTAAAAATGAAAATAAACCATACTTGTATATTAAGGCATATAACGATCAAGGGTTTACACAATTCCCTATTGAGCTAATAGATGGACGATTGCCTAAAACGGAAAATGAAGTTGTTTTATCAGAAGAAATTGCCAAAAACGCTCATGTTCATTATAAGATTGGTGATCAATTAACTTTCAATGTGGGGGAAAGGCAAGCAACAGAACAGGGTAACTTACTTGTCTTGTCTCAAACGAATCCATTACAAATGGAAAACGGAAAAATAGTTGAAACATTAGTCGAAAAAACAACTGCAAGTTATACAGTCGTTGGGTTTGTTAAAAGCCCTATATGGGAACCGACATGGGCACCCGGGTATTCAATTTTTACACATATAGATGAAGGCGCCCTAAGTCCGGATGATACAGTAGATGTAAGTGTTGTTTTAAAAAAGGTGAATAGATCTCTATATGCACATGCTGAAAAATTAGCGAATGAGAACCAAATTCATTCTTTTTATTTTAATAATGGTTTGTTGCGTTATTATGGCATTACGAATAATGATAATCTCCATGCTACTCTTTTCGGGCTCTCGGCAGTTATTATGACAGTCATTATTGTTGGATCTGTTTCACTCATCTATAATGCCTTTGCAATATCGGTTTCTGAGCGATCCCGCCATTTAGGCATGCTTTCAAGTGTAGGGGCGACGAAAAGACAAAAAAGGAATTCGGTATTTTTTGAGGGATTTATTATCGGACTCATCAGTATCCCGATCGGATTATTGGCAGGAATTGCTGGACTCAGTATCACCTTTTATTTTATAAACTCAATCATTCAAGGTGCATTGGGGGTCACGGAGAAGCTAGAAGTGACGATTACACCACTGACAATCGTAATCGCTTGCTGTGTTTCCATTATTACGATCTTTATTTCAACCTATATTCCAGCAGCTAGAGCCTCTAGGGTTTCCGCCATTGATGCGATCAGACAGTCAATGGATGTAAAGCTGACGAGCAAAGCTGTGAAAACATCCAAGCTCGTTCGGAAATTATTCGGGTTTGAAGCAGAAATCGGACTGAAGAATTTAAAAAGGAACAAAAGAAGGTATCAGGCAACCGTCTTCTCACTGGTTATCAGCATCGTATTATTTTTAGCCGTATCATTTTTTACCGAAAATTTAAAGAAGTCCCTTGTCCTTTCACAGGATGGCATCAATTATGATATACAGATAACTATGTATAATGGGATGACTCAGGCTAATGAAAGACAATTACACTCCTTTGCCGAATTGGAGAATGTGACAGATTCAAGTTTTATAAAAACAGTTAACGCAAGAGCATGGATAGAGGAAGCAGCTATTGCTGACAAACTGAAAAACGATATCCAAAATGATCAAACAATATTAAAAGATGGAAGATACCCTTACGATATTATGATACATGCACTGGATAATAAGAGTTTGAAGGCATATGCCAAAGATATTGGGGTTAATTATGATCAGCTCATAAATACGAGGCAACTAAAGTGTATTGTTATTGATACGATTCCATATAAGGACAATGAAGCTGGGAAATATACCGAAATAAAGGCGATCCATAAGAACATCGGGCAATCCATTGAGCTGCACTATGTAGATATGGATACGAATACAGAAAAAGACCTAAATAAAGTCATGATTGCCGGACTAACGGATCAGCATCCAATGGGAATTTTCTCCTCTGGTGTAGGAGGATTAAATATCATTGTTTCAGAAGAGGTATTAAAAAATATTATTGGTAACAATGGAATTGCCGATCATTACGCCTCGCTTTACTTAAAAAGCAAAGATCCAATGAAAACACAGCAGGAAATTGAAGAAATGAAAGAAAATGAAATGAATGTTCAAAATATCTATCTTGGCAGACAGCAGGAAGAACAGTTGATGATGATTATGTCTGTCTTTACGTACGGCTTTATTGTTTTAATAACAGCTATTTCAATGGCAAATATATTCAATACAATATCTACGAGCATTTCACTACGAAAACGTGAATTTGGTATGCTGAAATCAGTTGGTATGACACCAAAAGGGTTTAATAAAATGATTAACTATGAAAGTATTTTTTATGGAATCAAGTCGCTTTTGTATGGACTGCCGATTAGTATCGCTGTCATGTACATGATCCATCGTTCCTTAATGAACAGCTTCAGCTATACATTCACACTTCCGTTGGGAAGTATTATCTATGTCGTTGTCGCTGTATTTATCATAGTGGGCTCTGCGATGCTATATTCCAGTTCAAAAGTAAAAAGAGAAAATATAATAGATGCCTTAAAACAAGAAAATATATAGGATGATTGAGAAAGCCCTTTAAAGTTCATCATGACTTTATAGGGCTTTTTTATCTAAATTAGTAAAGGCCCAGTATTATTTTTCAGATGGGTCACCGCAAGAGAGAATGATAACACTAGGAGTTGTCCTTTTGATTTATATTGTCATCACGTGGATTTTTATAAGATGGAGAGGAAAAAGATAAGATTATGAATTCTATCGGGAGACAATTTTTCCTTCCAATTGTCTATGAAAAGGTATTTAGCATTCATAATTCACTTATCGGACAGGCCGTGGCTTAAATCAGTGAAACTTGTCCAATATCGGAGTTTATCGAACAGAACCTGAGATGAATCAGTGTGACTTGTCCACTATCTATGTTTGCTGGAAAAACAGTGTAAAATCACATTATTAAAACTTATGCTTCCTCTACCACATCAAGCTATTCTCTAGTGAATCACTTTTTTTTTATGAAGATTTGGTGACATTTCCAAGTGGATGGTGTGATTTTTGGGTAAGTGGATGGTCATTTATGATAGGAGTTACGTTATTATAATATTTGTTATGGTGTAATCATTTTTGCTGCGTTCCTTTCATTACGGGGCTAACATAATAATAAAACTTTTAATTTGATATAAATGGAGATGATGGAATATGTTTTGGACTGTGATAGCCATAGTAGTAGTAAGTCTTATCAAAATATTAATGACCTGTCTGCCCACAGGAATAGTGGAATGGCTAATCTCAAAATTTGAAACACATTCAAAGCTTCAAGACACAGAGGTCACTTTAACTGTAGACGGTAAAAAACTAGAAGGCGAGGAGAAAGCGACAATTATTCATGATTTTAATGAAGCTGTGTTTATAAAGGAGCAGTATATATTTCCGGGAACTGAAGAACATTATCTACACCCAGAGGATCATAGTAAACCATTAGTCATTGATACGACAAAGGGAAAAAAAACGATTAGATTATTCATATACGTATATAAGGATCATGTTGATGTTGTGAAACAATATAAGAAAAGGCTAGTAGCGTATAGCTTAGCTTCAGACAGCCTCCAAAGAAAACTAGCAAATGGTTAATGGGGGCAAGGAGCAGAAAAGACGATCTTTTTTTCAGATCGTCTTTTTGTGTATTTAGGATTTTGAAAGTAAAGGTATCCTAAGAGTGGGAATATAAGGAAAAAAGACGAAGGACTGGATGAAATGGACTGGAAACCTGATCGACAAGCGGCAAAAGCAATTTATAAACAACTAGCAGAATATATCGAGAATGGAATAGCGAATGGCATTTTTCCCTCAGATAAACCATTACCGTCGGAAAGATACTTAGCTAAGGAGTTTAACATCAACAGAAGCACCGTAGCTGCAGCGTATGCCGAGCTGGAGTCAAGTGGACTCATTCAAAGAAATCGGGGAAGCGGGACGACGATTAATAAAGATATTTGGGGAATGACGAAGAGGCGTGTGCCAAGCTGGAACAGATATATTGAGGCTGGATCTTTTCTTCCTAATCAGCCAGTTACTCAAAGAATACGAAAAGAAGCGGTTGAACATAATCTCATTAATCTTGCCAGTGGGGAACTGTCAGAAGATTTATTTCCACTTGAATTTTTGCGGGAGATAACATCAACGAGATCTTTCATTGGAAGCTTGGGCTATGACCACCCATATGGCAATGCCATTTTACGAGAAACGATTACGAAGCATGTGAAGGAGTATCGAAAAATAGAAACGAGCTCTTCTTCTATCTTAATTACATCAGGGGCACAACAAGCGCTGCATTTAATAGTTCAATGCCTTTTGAAGCCGGGAGATGCCGTTGCGCTGGAAGACCCGTCTTACAATTTTAATCTTCCTATTTTTAAATCAGCAGGAATAAAAACTCACTTTTTAACTGTTGGAAAGGATGGGATCAATCCGGATGATTTACTGTCACTGCATCAAAAACATCGAATCCGGATGATTTTTTTAAACCCATTTTATCAAAACCCAACTGGAACTGTCCTAAATAAAGAAAAGCGTAAGGGTATATTAGACATATCCTCTAAGTACGGAATTCCTGTAGTCGAAGATGACCCATACAGTCTAACCTCTTTTGCTGGAGAGGATGTATCTACCTTGAAATCAATGGATATCCATGGAAATGTGTTATATATTAGCTCTTTATCAAAAATAGTCGCTTCGGGATTAAGAATTGGCTGGATTATTGGGCCAAAGCCAGTTATTGAAAGATTATCTGATGCCAAACAGCAGATCGACTATGGGCACGCCTTTTTTAATCAGTGGATCGCCAATGACTTTTTACAATCGGAAAATTTTTATTCTCATATGGAAAGACTAGCAGGGGCATTAGAAGGACGTAGAAATCAAATCGTTTCTAGTCTAAAACACTATTTAAAAAATGATGTTGAATTTTCGATCCCACAAGGTGGAATTCATATTTGGTGCAAATTAAAGAGAGATTTTAATGAAATGCAACTACTCGAGGAATCGATAAAAAGAGGAGTCATTTATGTCCCTGGATCGACAATGGGGTCTAAAAAGAATTTTGTCCGATTCACATTCTCAAGGGAGAAAGAACAGTCGATAAATGAAGGAATTAGAAGGTTTGCGGAAGCTATTCATTCTCTTTAATTCAGGATTTGTAAGTTCCTTATAAACACTTTCATATTATTTTTGAGAAGGAGAAGGAAGGGGCCCCTGCTTCTTTTTTTATTAGACCGCCAAAAAAAACGGTCTATTTTTTTTGCCGAATTTTTTAAAAACTAGATTTCCTTTCACTAAGTTTTCACCAAGCTTAAATAAACTACAAACATCAAGAACGAAAGGAGGTAAAAATACGATGAATACAAAATTGAGAAAAGGTATTTTCTGGGGTGGAATCATCGCTGCGATGATCCTTGTCCTGAATGGAATCCACTTTTTAGTTGGCAGCTTTACCGCTATAGTCGCTGGTCCACACTGGCATAGGCAAAGAGGTATGGTTCCACATGATGGCTTTGGACCACATCATATGATGGGGTATCATCATCATCATAGATTTTCTTGGATGTGGCTGCTGTTTTTCCTGATCCTTACAATTGTTGTGCTGGCTCTCACAGTAAAATGGGTCAGAAGAAAATCAAATACATCCTCTATGCAGCAGTTTATTGATACATCTTTAATGAGTTCACATAGAACATTATCAAATCAAAATTCACATATATTAGATCAATGGGAAAAAAATATACTTAACAATAAGGAGAATAAATAAAATGGGTATTTTTAAAAGAATTAAATCAATAGCAAAAGCAGATATGAATAGCTGGCTCGATCATTTTGAAGATCCGATTGCGATGCTGAACGAATATTCTAGAGAAATGGAGCAGGAAATTGTTAATGCGGAAAAGGCTATAGCTCGTCAACTTTATGTTGAAAACAAACAAGGAGCTCTTATTCTAGAAACAAAAGCATTAGTGGAAAAAAGAACCCGTCAAGCGAAACTGGCTATTGAGCAAGGAGAAGAGGGCATTGCTAAATTAGCACTACAAGAAAAGCTAACTCATGACAAGCAGCTTAGCCTTTACGAGCAGCAGTACGAATCGATTAAAGAGCAGACTGAGCTTCTTCGAGAAAAATTAAATGAACTGCAGCAGACATATCATGAATTGCAGTATAAAAAAATTCTCTTAGCTTCACGTGCAAATGTAGCTAAGTCTATTAAACAAATTCAGAATGCAACGAGTTCCTTTCAAACTGATAATATTTTGAGAGGTGTTGCACGTGCAGAAGATCGCATTTTACTAATGGAAGCAGAAGTACAAGCTGGCAGTCAGTTTGCTAGCCCTCTAGTGAAACATGATTTGGCTTTTGTAAATGAAGAGGAAATTAATCGTGAATTAGACAAGCTAAAGAATGAAAAAGAGGTACTCGTTTAAGGAGAATAACGAAATAACCACCGTAACCTTTGTTGCGGTGGTATTCATCTTTCCTCATCCAAACTTTTCTATGTTCTTTAAAAAAGGTAATATAAATAACAACTGAATGCCATGTCAAAAAAAGAGGTGATTAACTTGAATATACTTCTAGCAGAAGACGATCTCCAGCTTGGGGATTTGATAGGTTACATGTTGAAGAAAAAGGGCGGCTACAAGGTTGATTGGGTAATGGAAGGTGAGGATGCGTATGAGTATGCGATTGCCTCTCATTATGATGTCTTAATTTTGGACTGGATGATGCCTAATGGCGATGGGATTTCAGTTTGCCGGAAATTAAGAAGTGAAGGGTATGCCGGTGCTATATTAATGCTGACAGCTAAAGATGCGGTAGAAGATCGCATAAATGGTTTAGATGCAGGTGCTGATGATTATCTAATTAAGCCTTTTGAAATTGATGAGCTTCTTGCCCGTATACGTGCACTTACACGCCGTAACTATGCTCCTATAGTTGAGGATCAAATATCCATTCAAGGGCTGGTGATTAACCGGACGAGTCAGACCATTCTTCAGGGAAAAGAAGAAATTCAGTTAAGCCCTCGGGAGTTTCAACTACTTGATTTATTAGTTCAAAATAAAGGACAAGTTCTGCCTCGAGAAGTAATTTTAGACCGAATTTGGGGTTTAGATGCAGATGTGTCCACTAAGACGATAGATGCAACGATTAAATTGCTGCGAAAAAAATTAGATATGTTTGGCATGCAGGAATTACTCCAAAGTATAAGAGGGGTTGGCTATAAAGTTGGAAACTAAAAGTCGGTCCATCCGTGGTTTTTTTCGCAAAAGAGATATTTTTGAAAGTACGCAATTTCGCTTAACCTTATTATATAGCGGTTTGCTTATGCTCTTTCTCGTCGTCTTTATTGCTGTTGTCTATGGGATTTTATATGCCACTATTTATAAGGATCAAGAACGGGAACTAGAATCTGATGTAGAAATGGAAGCAAGAAATATTGAAGAATACTTGAGCTATCAGAATCAAAAAGGCGGATTACAGTTCAGTAATCAACAGACTCTTGTCAAAGATGTGGATCAATTTTTCTTTTATGTCGTGAACCGTTCTGGTGAATTGGTGCTTGGTGACGAACTGATTCCTGAGCTTCGTCCGGATTTATTATCAACGATTTCAGCATGGAATCCGAAACGAAATGAAATTCTTCAAGAAACGTTCCAGATGAATTTTTCGAAAAGGAAACTAAAAGAGAAAGTGAAAGAAAGAAAAGAGGAGTTTCGTCCCGCTCACAGAACGGATACAATTCGACTTATGATCGCTGGTCACCCGATTATTTATCATGGAGAAGTTATTGGAACGCTGTACATCGGGAAAGAGTTTTCATTTGCGTATCAAGTATTTAAATGGCTTCTTATTATTCTATTGGGGTTAGCGGTTCTTTTTTCGGGAGTAGCCCTTTTTATTAGTTTTTATATGTCCAAAAAAGCAATGATACCCATTTCAAGCGCTTTTTCAAGACAGCGGGAGTTTGTCGCTGATGCTTCTCATGAATTGCGGACCCCCTTAAGTGTCATGCTTTCATCCATTAATGCAATGGAAATGACCATGGATGTAGAAAAAGAGGATTACACCAATAAGCTCCTAGTAAATATGAAAAATGAAGTAAAGAGAATGACAGGATTGGTCAGTGACCTATTAACATTGGCTCGTTCTGATTCGGGGACAGTCCAACACACAAATGATAGATTTAATTTTCGCTTGAAGGCAGAGGAGGCGGTTAGCTCCGTCCGAGCCATGGCTAAATTAAAGGACATTCAGCTCCATCTTGAAACCCCGGAAACACTCATGATAAATGGGGATTCACAAAGAATGACGCAGCTGCTGTATATTTTATTGGATAATGCGATTAAGTATACGCCAAATGGTGGGGAAGCAAGCCTTTCTCTAATTATGAAGGGTAAGGAACTTCATATTACAATGAAGGATACAGGGATTGGAGTCAGTCCAGACGATCATAATCGCATTTTTGAACGTTTTTATCGGGCGGATAAAGCAAGGACAAGACAAGAGGGAGGACATGGTCTTGGACTTTCAATAGCCAAGTGGATTGTGGAAAGTCATGGGGGTACTATTCAAGTTTTCAGTGAGCTTGGAAAGGGAAGTACATTTTTCATTCGAATTCCTGTTATAGATAAGTAGGAAGCATGAGAAGGTAACGGATCTCATGCTTTTTATTGTATATTGGAACTTTTTGCTGGAAATTACGTAATAAAGCATAAATATAGAACAAGCAGGAGGGGATAGAGCGGGAATATGATAACTAGCTGTGAAAGCTGGGATAGAAAAATTTAAGGAGAATACATAATGGAGCCAATAAAAAAAGCCTATGGATATGTTACAAGATTAAAGGAAGGTAATAAACAGGTTTTAGTTTTTCAGCACCCTATTCCGGAAGCAGGGATTCAAATACCGAAAGGGACTGTAAAACCAGGAGAAGATACTTTTGATGCTGTTACTAGAGAAATTCAAGAAGAAACCGGGTTAAGCGATTTTAAAGTCGAAGGGTTGCTGGCTGAAGATCTTTGGAAGAACGATGACGGTGCGATTCATAATCGATATTTTTATAGTATTTCTGTCTCAAATGCTCCAGATGAATGGAATTGCCAACCATCAGGCGGTGGAGAGGAAGATGGGTTGACCTTTCGTTTCTTCTGGATTTCAGGTGAAAATGAAGTGGATCTCATAAGAGGACATGGAGATTATTTGCACCTTGTCTTTAAGTAGAGTCTTTGATAATAAAAAAGGCTAAGGGTGCGACTCTTCCATAAGGAAGATCGCTCCATTAAGCCCTCGACTGATCGAAAAACCACATACAAAATAAGCGGCTTAGAAAAAATGAAAGATATATTGTACCCCAAGAAATATACCATTCCCAATGAATATACTCGATAAGATCGGTGTATTTTTCAATAATGACTTCACCGATAGTCAGCACAGAACTAAAACCAACATAATAGCCCACTTGTATAAGAGTACTCCGATGATTGGGATACCAAACATTAAATATGGCACACGTAACTGGGAAAGCATAATACTCATATGTAAAGCTTGTACGATTGATAGAAGCAAATAATCGAACAGGGTATTCGAGGAGTCCTAACTCTACAACGATTAAGCCAATAAGAAAAGTAATTACCTGTTTAAACAAAAATACTGCGACCGCTAATCGAATTTTATTTTTGGGTATGAGGAAAAGGATTCCTGTTGCCACTACATATACGAATAACAGGATCCACCATTCTATTTTCATTTGGTATCCCACCGTTCAGCATGGAATAACTCTTGATCTTTAAAAAACCAATTACAGCAGAGTTCACTCACAAAAAAGAGAAATGCGAGATACATCCCCATCCCATATCCATTTATTAACCCATAGTGTAATAAATCTGTATACTTCTCAATAGCAGCATCGAATATCGTAAGGCCACAAATCCAAACAAAAAAATACTTTAATTTAAGTGTAATGGAGCTCTTTACTCGCTTCTTGACGTAATATATGGAAAACAAGACGGGATAGAATAAATAATTAATTGTTATGGTAAGATCTGTAGCTTTTGGGAGCGTTCTAACAGGAGCACTAATTAAACCAAATTGAAAAGCAGGCATATCACAAAGCCAGACAATTGCTTGGAACATTGAGAATGCTAAAAAGCCCTTACGCCGGTCTTTTTGGGGAATAAATGTGATAAATCCAACAATCCCCAACGCCCACATTGCTGCTAGAATCCAATGCTCTATCAACATGGTGTCAGCCCCACTTTCTGATCAAATACTTATTCCAATTGATCAATTACAAAATGATTAAAATCAAAAATGTCTTGTTGACTTTCGAACTTCCAACAAGACAAAAGTCCGATATAATAGAATCGAAATACATTTCCAAATCATGCTATTATTTTACGGGAACATGATTTAGGTACAACAGTAGAATCGTAATGGGAATAGACAGAAGATATGCAGCTATTGGCCGGGAAAAATGAAACCTAATCATTGAAAAAGAGAGTATGTTGAACAAAAACGATTTAAAAAGCGACCAGCCATGAAAGTAAGTAAACACACCGAACCATTGCAGACCCCATTCAAGTGTGGTATACAATACTACCCAGAAGCTAATCCAGAGAACGGATTTCCATTTTCCTTTGGGAAAACGTCCAAGATAAATTAAGATACTGCAAATAAAAATGCCAAGCTCTATTACGATTGCTAGGGTGTGATTTGAAACTACGCCTTTTGGCTCAAGTCTCCAAAGAGGATAATGCGAAGTAAGATAATAGTAAAATATATCACAAATGCACATGTATAGGATGCTGTGATGATACTGCCGCCAATTTCTCCAATCACCCCAGCGCCATGCTGAGAAAAGCCAGCCTGCCGCAGCCACAAGATAAATCATAATATATACCACAATTCCATGGCTCTCACACCTTACCAAAATTCTCACTAATAAGAATGCCCAACGATTTATTAATCTATGTAGATTTTTGATTACGTTTTAGAATACTTATCATAAAAATAATCAAGCATATGAAACACAATATCATAACTCTCAAAAATCAAATGGCAGCCTTTTTGTTTTTTCATATGCTTGGCACCCTAGGCTAGATATATGGCAACAAAATTTAATAAAATAGCACGTAAATATTTTGAAATCTTCCGAAAAATTGATCATAATAGGGAATGGGAGGTAATTTATGGTTAATATGTATCGAATTATTTAAATATAATGGTATGGAACCGAAAAAATGAGCAAAACGTAACCGGTGGCTGGTTGCGTTTTTTGAAGCCGCACAAACTAGAAAAGAAAAGAGTGAGTGGATGAAGTTATGGAAGAACCCCATTCTATTAATCTCGGGTATTGGAATATCCTATTTAGGAAATTGGATTTACTTAATTGCATTAAATCTTTCTATTTTAAATTTAACAGGTTCCGCAGCTGCTGTTGCTGGGCTGTATATTATTAGACCGATCGCTGTCCTCATTACGAATACTTGGTCAGGAAGTGTGATTGATAGAATAAACAAAAGAAAATTGATGATTATGGTGGATATTATTCGAGGTTTATTTGTATGTTTAATTCCATTTATTAGTACGTTATGGGTTATCTATTTCCTTCTATTGCTGATTAATATGGCTGGGGCCTTCTTTGGGCCAAGCTCATCTGTGTATATTACTAAATTAGTTCCAGCCGAAAATCGAAAAAGATTTAATTCCATAATGAGTATGACAAGTTCAGGTGCATTTTTACTAGGACCTGCCATAGCTGGTGTTTTGATTATGTACGTTGGAACAGAGATTTGTATTATTATCAATGGCGTTACCTTTTTAATTTGTGCCTTTTTCATTTATCTCCTTCCTAATGTTGATGAGAAGATTGACCAAGTCAGAGACCCAATACGCTTGCAAACTCTATTAAATGACTGGAAGGAAGTAAGGCAATTCTCAATTAATGCTAAATTTTTTATATTTGTCTATATCCTATTTCAAACTGCCATGTTAATAGGCTTTGCTTTAGATTCACAAGAGGTTACTTTTATTAAACAACATCTTAAATTATCAGACCGCGATTATGGACTTATCGTAAGTATAACTGGGATTGGGGCATTAGCAGGAGCCTTTGTCTCTGCCTTGGCTGCAAAGAGAGTGCCGCTTAAAATGTATATTGGTGGAGGAATGTTTCTAACAACTATTGGTTATGTTGCTTTTTATTCGTCCTTTGACTTTTTGACAGCAACTATCGCATTTATCTTTTTAGGTTTCTTTATGGCATTTGCGAATACTGGATACGCAACCTTTTTCCAGAATAGTGTACCTGTTGAAATTATGGGCAGGTTCGGTAGTATAGCAGATATGCTGCAGGGATTGATCCAAATCGGGTTTACCCTTCTATTAGGATTTTTTGCGGAATGGTTTTCTTTACAGTTCGTATGTCTAATATTTTCTATCGTTGGGACAGTATTTGCATTCATTCTTCTTATTATGATTTTAATCCCTTCTAAAGGTAAGTATTTTAGCGAGAGTTCGAGAGTTGTTAATGGATAAAGGAGATTGACCTAATAATATTAAAGGAAACCCTTTAAATTGTTTTTAGACGTGTAAAAAGATTATAGAGTAACTCATTATAAAAAAACGGCCATTCCTATTCCAATTCATGGGAATGGTCCAAAATAAACTGTTTAAATTTTTCAGTTGCAGGTGATAAATATCTTCCTTCTACCCAGGCAATTCCGATTGCCCTTTGGCATTGTGGGCTTTTGACAGGTATTTGTGCAATTTTGCTTTGATCTGTTCCTTTCAAATTTGGCAGAATGGATATTCCGAGTCCAGCGGCAACAAGCCCTGCAACCGTGTCTGCCTCTTCTCCTTCAAATGTAATTCTTGGTGAAATCCCTACTTTTTTAAACAATTGATCAATGGTGATCCGCAGGGAGAATCCTTCCTTTAAATGAATAAAAGATTCGTCTGCAATTTCTTCCAAAGTAATATGTTGACGATTGGCGTATTTGTGATTTTTCGGTACAATCACAAAAAGTTCTTCGTTCCAAAGCTCTTTCCAGACTATTGGAGATTTAATCCCAATTGGGGAGATTAGACAAAGATCCAGCACTCCAGATTGCAGCCCATGAATAAGACTATGAGAAGGGCCTTGTCCAAGTTTAAAATTTATTTTAGGATAGTCTGCACGAAAAGAGGCGAGCAAATCAGGTATCTGACTTGTGCTTAACGTGTGAAGAAATCCAAGTGACACTTCTCCATTATCTGGATGGAGCAAATCCTTCAATTCTTGTTTGCCTTCTTCAAATTCTTTCATGATGTTATCCACACGCTTTAAAAACATCTCACCATATTTATTTAATCTAATGGAACGTCCTTGACGTTCAAATAAAGGTACTCCTATTTCATCTTCAAATCGGGCAATTGAACGGCTAAGGGCTGATTGGGATATGGATAGAGCTTTTGCAGCATGTGTTACGTGCTGCATCCTTGCTAGTGTTTGAAAATATTCAAACTGCTGCCATTCCATTCTAATACACCACTTTCAATATAATTCGCTAATTACATAAATGCATTAAAAACATCAATATAATGCATTATACATCATGAACAGTTGGTGGTACTATGAAATTAAGATATATTGGTGGATATTATTTAAAGCTTTGAGCTCGATAAATTGCTAACTTCATATGGGTGATGATGATGAATTATATTCAACAAGGTACACCTCAATTTCGCAAAATCAGCTTTGCTTTTTTTGCGGCTGGCTTCAATACATTTGCTATTCTTTATTGTGTTCAGCCCTTGATGCCGGAATTCACTAAGGAGTTTACTATTACTCCTGCATCAGCTAGTCTGCCACTCTCCATAACAACAATGGTTCTGGCCGTTAGTATGTTAATAATTGGTTCCTTGTCTGAAGTATGGGGACGCAAACGGATCATGGTTACTTCCATGCTTGCTTCTTCAGTATTTTGTATTCTGACAGCCTTTAGTCCAAATTTTCATTTTCTCCTAGTGTTTCGAATGATTGTAGGCATTTCATTGGCGGGACTTCCATCAATCGCAATGGCTTATTTAGGTGAAGAAATAGAAACAAAGAGTTTAGGAACAGCTATGGGGCTATATATATGTGGGAATTCAATTGGTGCTGTCTTTGGGAGAGTTTTCTCAGGGATGCTGAGCGATTATTTTAGTTGGCATATTGCAATAGGAGGAATTGGTTTTATAAGCTTAATAGCAACCATTATTTTTTGGAATAGCTTACCGCCTTCACAAAATTTCAAAGCCCGTCCATTAGAAATCGGAAAGCTAGGTCAATCATTAATCAACCATCTAAAAGATCCTGGCCTTGTTTGTTTATTTGTCATCGGATTTTTACTGTTAGGCAGTAATGTAGCGCTGTTTAATTATATTGCTTATGTTTTACTTGGAAAGCCTTATTCTCTAAGCCAAACATTTGTAGGCTGGATATTTCTCATCATGATCATTGGGATGTTTAGCTCCGTCTGGACAGGAAAATTGGTCGATCGTCATGGGAAACAAAAAATCTTATTCATTAACTTATTGATTGCCTTAACTGGCGTCTTTTTGACTTTAGAATCTAGTTTATTTATGAAAATAGCAGGACTCGGATTGTTTACGTATGGGTTCTTTGCCAGTCATTCGATTGCCAGCAGCTGGGTTGGACAGAGAGCATTACAAAATAAGGCACAAGCTTCGTCTTTATATTTATTTCTTTACTACACAGGTTCAAGTGTTGGCGGAACGGTCGGAGGAATTTTTTGGTCCTCATTTGGCTGGAGCGGAGTGATCTTTATGATTGCAGGCTTTTTAATACTTGCCTTTGTCCTTTCGGTAGTTCTTTCAAAAATTGCACTACAATCGAAGAAAGTTTCGGAAGTGGTTAAATATAATTGACTGATAACATCACTGGGCTGTTCAAAAAGCTGATTTTTGGATAGCCCTTTTTCTTTTGACGAAAGCTGTGAAAGTAGGATTCGATTTTCTTGGGGGAGTGTTAGAATAATAGGTAAATACCACAATAAGGTAAATGTGTAAGAAAAGGAGAAAACAAGTGCATAAAAAGAAGTATTTTATTCTTTTGATCCCAACTCTAATCATGGGGATTATTTTATTCATCTATTTGCCAGAAAATCAGATGCAGTATGTATTAATAGCTCCTATCTTCCTTTGGACCGTATATTACTACTGGATTTATGTTGAAAAAAAGCAAAAAAGTAAGGGAAGTTAGCATAAACATACTTTATAACGAAGCAGGTGGAGGGAAAATGTGTGGGCCATATGAAAAAAACGGGGTGGCTAATCATAATTTCTATCTTATTTTTAGCTGCTTGTTCAAGGGATGCAGGCTTTGAACTAATTTCTGCAAAAGCGGATATTGTAAGGGACAGTAGGAAGACAGGGACAATTGTGATTTCTAATGAATCAACAGAAACTGAACTAATCCCCACTTCCTTATATTATGAATTTGAACTAAAAAACAAAGGGAAAACAATTCTATCATCTGATAAGTTTCAAATAAGAATAGAGCCCTCTAGTGAATTAAATGGAGAAATTCATCGGATTGTAGGCCAAAATGTTATTTCGCCGAACGGTTTAGGCGGCGGCTGGGAAATACCGTCCATGCCTTTTAAAGCAAAACAAAATGGAACTGTGAACATATTTTTCCATTTAGGAGCCTATAAGGACGGCTCTAAGATCCCAACTTTTCCATCTGACGAACAACTTATTCCGATAAAAGAAAAAGCTTTGAAAGCGGACTTAGTTTTGCTTGTGGAAAATAAGGAAGTGGCTCGTTTTGATTTAAAATAAAAGAGGAATATATAGGAAAATGTCGTATTATAAAAAGGCAGCTATTTATTAAAACAAAATTTGTTAAGGAGGCGGTCATTATGACAAACAGAACGAGCACGATCAATATTACCAACAAGGGGATAACGTCGATTTAACAAACTGCTTGGCGTTTTTCCCCAATATGAAAAGGGGAAAATAAATGAAAAACACGAATGTAAGACTAGTTGATGTGGATTCAGAAAATTGGTATGAATGCTGTAAGTTAGAAGTAACAGATAATCAAAAAGATTTCATAGAGCCTAACGCCATTTCCATTCTTCAGTCAAAGTTCGAACCTTCATTAAAGCCTTATGCTATTTATCTTGAGGATAAGGTTGCGGGTTTCTTGATGTATAATTCTGTAGAGGAAGAACTTGATGGTTATTGGATTTATCGAATCATGATTGATAAAGACTACCAAGGTAAGGGCATTGGTAAAGCCGCTACAGAGCTAATGCTTTCAGAAATGGCCAATGCGCTGAAAGCCAAGAAAATAATTGTAGGTTATCATCCAGACAATGAAGGTGCCCATCAATTATATTCTAGTTTGGGTTTTGTTGATGAGGGTAATAGGTTCGGAAAAGAGATGGCAGTTATTAAATATATCGAGGATTAAATTATAGTGGAGGTCTAAATTCTGTCCTCTTTTATTCTACTAAGATTTGCGGTTCTTCAGTGAAGGATCGCTTTTCTTTATTAAAATTCATTTTGAATATTGAGAGTTTTAGAGAGGATGAGGAAATGAGGAAAATTGTAATTATTGGTTCAGGAGGAGCAGGTAAATCTACATTTGCAAGAAAGTTAGGGCATATATTAAATAGAAATGTTTATCATCTAGATGTTTTATTTTGGAAACCTAATTGGGAAGGTGTACCGAGAGATGAACAAATAAAGATTCAAAATGAAATAATACAGGAAGAAGAATGGATTATGGATGGCAACTATAGTGGAACAATGGAGATCAGACTCCAGACAGCTGATACGATCATTTTTTTAGATATATCCAGAACAATATGTCTTTTCCGTGTGATCAAAAGAATGATTAAGTATCGAAACAAAACAAGGCCTGATATGGGAGAAGGCTGCAAAGAAAAAATTGACATTCCATTTCTCAAATGGGTTTGGAATTACCCGAAAGCAAAGAGACCTGAAATTCTAAAAAAACTTCATGGACTGTCGAGCTGTAAAAAGGTAATAATCTTAAGGTCACCAAAGGAAGTGCAGCAATTTTTAGATAAGGTGGAGAGGAAATAAGCGGGAGGGTGTCTGATGTCGGAGGAAGAAAGAGAAAGATTGAAAGCAAAAGAACAAAGGAAAAACCCAGGAAGCATCCTAAATAATGTGTGGGCTCAAGCATATACGGGTTCTCCTAGCGGTGGTTGTTTAGTAAATATAATATCTGTCCTACTCATTATAGGTTTTTTTCTGCTGATAAGAGCTTGTTCAAACTAAGATAAGGCTATACAAAAAGAAGAATCGAGCTTAATGAATTCATTAGGGGTTTGCCAATAAAGGATGCTATAGAGTTCTTTTTTATATAAAGGATAAAAAATCAGATGATAAGAAAGGTGGATTACTCGCAATGAAGCTACTGCTCTCCATTATTTTAGCCGGGCTTCTCGGTCTACTTTCCTTCTTAGGGCCAATAGGTATTTATATAATATGTGCCATTATTACAGGTGTAATTTTCAGGTCATTTTATTTAATACATGAGATTCATAAACAGGTTGTTCAGGGCAGGACTATAGATAGAGCAAATGAAGTTTATGAGAATTATTTAAAAGGAAAAACAAAGGAAGGTCAATAGTTAGTCCCAGGTAAAACCAAAATTTTATTCATTTATTTATATGGATGGTAAGTGTTTATACATAATAATATGCGGCCCAATAGGAGGATAGTCAAATACCTCACCGTATACCTTAAACCCTAGTTTGCTGTAATAGTCTTGCACACTAGTTCTCCCTTTGCACCATAAAAACTCATATCCATGCTCTTTCATTAGGCTTTCTGCATAGTCAACAATTGCCCGTCCAGCTCCCAACTTCCTGTACCCTTCAAGAGTGGCCATGCCGCGTAAGTGATATTGCTTGTCGACCGGAAAATCAGGATTTTTTTCTGTACAGAAGGATGCAATGCTAATAAGATTTTCATCATAGAATGCTCCAACATGAAATGCGCCTGTTTCATAATCAGTTTCATACATACAATCCTCAAGTGACTGATGAGGACGTAAAACCCTATGTCTAAGATTATAAGTATGTTCAGGCTCGATTTTTCTAACATCAATCATGTTTTTCCCCCTTTTTTAGTATTAAATTTATTATTCTTTTTAACAAACTTAAATTCCTTCTAGAATCAACAATATGTAAGCAAGAAATATAGAGATAGATTACTGATTAAAAGGAGAGAGAAGCTTGTGAAAAAAACCGCTGTACTACTATACCCGCAATTTAGCGAATACGAATTAAGTGTAGCCTTATCTATACTAATGCAAGGCAATAAACCGACTGTCACTGTCGGGCTAACGAAACAGCCAATCCATGGAGAGTCTGGATTGACTTGTATAGCTGATGTCACTATTAGTGAATTAGATTTGAATGAAATAGACAGTATTTTGCTGCCAGGCTGTATGGATTTTAAAGAAATTATACATGAACAAAAGTTCATCCATTTTCTTCAACAAGCTGTCTCAGAAGAAACGGTTGTTGCAAGCATATCTAGCTCTCCAGCACTCTTGGCACGGGCAGGTCTATTAAAAGGGAAAAAATTTACGGCTGGACTGACAGACCAGCAAATGGACATGTTAGGGGGATTCGAAAAAGAAAACTATTCTGATGACTTAGTCGTACAAGATGGAAACCTCATAACTGCAAGAGGGAGAGGATTTATCCAATTTGGCATTTGCCTGGGGAATGCCTTGAATCTTAAATACAATGAAAATTGGTATTATGAAAATATAATTTACAATTAAACCTAGCTTAAGGATTTAGTCTCTTAAAGGTAGATGTTCTTTCTAGAAAAAGCCCCAAGGAAATCTTGGGGCAGATAGGGGGAAATATCATGATTTAATCTAAACTTATCTTAATTTGCTTCACTTCTGTATTTGTTTTATCAACTTGAGTCATTAATGTAATTGGACCTGTTGTTTTAGCAAATTCTCGTTTAAAAGATAGCCCATCAAGACTAGTTCGTTCAGCATCCATATTAGAGGTGATACTTTCACCATTTTGATCTTCAAGTATAATAAAAGTATTCTGCAAGCGGAGGCTTCCTTTAATATCATAATAAAGCACTGTTTTATCTTCTAACTGTTCATAGTTGGTAATCGTTAATTCACTGCCATTAGGGTAAGTGATTGTATACGGGAATTTCGTTTCATTTAAAGGTAACTTCACTTCTTTACTATTGGACGGATCATACATTTCTCCGTGATTGTTAAAGACTTCGATTATTAATCCTTTAGGTGCTGAATCACGGCCAGGAAGTAAGATGGTATTTTTAAAGTTCACAAGACCATTTCCTTTGTCAATAATGGAACTTCCAGAACCGCCAGCAACGCCGAGTGATGTTCCATTTTCATCATAGATAGCAAAACGGTAATGATCGTTATCTTCTCTTGGCATTGTACTGTCAATAATGATTTGTGATCCGGCTGGAGTAAACTCTGCTTTTTCAACAACAAACGTCGCTTTATCCCAAGTAGTAGAAACCATAGGTGTGAATACTGTGGTTGCAGCCTTCGTTTCCTTATTGCTTACTGGAATATTGAAATTCCAAGTACCTTTAATTCCACTTATTTCATTAACATTTAATTGGAGAACAGGCTTCTCTGGCAGCTCAGATTCCAATCCAACGCCCATGTCTAAAATACCTCTCGCTACGCCGTCGTTAACATTTTGTTCAAAGCCGGCCATGTAAGTAAACGGTTTCTCGTTAATAGATGCTTGAAAGGAGAAACCATTGCCTTGATTTTTCTCAAACAACTTTAAATCAGCTTTATCCGTTTCAATTATATAGCTAATGGCTAATCGTCCACCCCCAAAGAATGCTTCGGTAATGGTAAGTGAAACTCCGTTATCAATAACCGTTTCATTTAACTTCGATGCAAGCCCTTTTTCTTCTAATTTTTTCAAAGAAGAATCGGATGAACCAGCAAAAATAGAGCCAACAATGGGAACTTCACTTAATACTTTGGCCATTGTAGGCGAGACAAAGCCTGATCCAATGATCCCAAATGTGAATACCGCAGCCGAGACAGCAATTGTTTTTGCAAATGGCTTCCTTTTTTTCTTTCTTGCTCTCTCTAATGGACTATGTAAGTCTGGAAGATTATTTAATGCATCATCAATTCCTTTAGAGAAGAATTCTGGAACCTTTTCCTCTTCTTTTCCCCAAACTTGAAGCTGATCCTCTAATTTTTTATTCATGAAGCATTCTCCCTTCAGAATTATTTGTGCTTAATAAACTAAATAATTTCGTTCTTGCTCGATTTAGCCGAGACTTTACTGTTCCACCGGCAATATCCAAAATAGCTCCGATATCCTTGATTGACAAATCTTCATAATAATAAAGCGTTATAACAGTTCTAAGATCGGAATCCAAGCTATTAACCGCTGTTTGTAAATCGATAATGGCATCACGCTGCTCGTTTATAGATGGCTCCGACATTCCATCGAGTTTGACAATCTTTGTCTGGTTTCTTCGAATTTTATTGCATTCATTGATCAAAATTCTAGTAATCCATGTTTTGAAAAATTTCGGCTCACGTAATTGGTGAATCGTTGTATAAGCAATCAGCACCGCTTCTTGTACCGCATCTAAGCATTCTGAATCAGATAAAAGAATCGCTTTAGAAACTTTATAGAGTGAATGCTCCATGTTTTTTATCAGTTTTGTAAATGCTTCCTTGTTCCCTTGTTGAGCACTTATCACTAATGCTTCTGAGTTCAAGTTCAATCCCTCCTTTTTGTTTTGTCATCTATTAGAGGAGAATTCCATTCATTTGGTTCACGGAAATATTAAATTTTTCTCTCAATCATCAACTTACCTATTATGACATGAAATATCGAAATTCATGGATAATTTAATATATTATGTTAAAATTTAACTAAATCAAATGAGGAGTGATTGATATGACTATGTATAATCTATCTAAACCATTCGAAGGGAATCGAAACGAGTAATCATTTGCGATGAATGAGTGCTCGTTAATGAATTTTAATACTGGAGGAGCATTCATGTTAAATAATTTAGGGTTTAATCTTTGGGCAGATCATTATGATAAAACGGTTCAAATAAGTGAGGAAAATAATTTGTATCCTTTTGCAGGATATATGGAAATTCTAAATACAATCTTTAATGAAGTGATGCAAATTAAGAACTCGAACGTATTAGATATTGGCTTTGGAACCGGAGTTTTGACAAGTAAATTATATGAAAATGGGCACAACATAGATGGTATAGATTTTTCATCAAAAATGATCTCCATTGCCAAAATGAAAATGCCGAGCGCAAATTTATTAGAATGGGATATTACAAATGGAGTGCCGCCTGAATTTCAGCAATACCAATATGACTCGATTGTGAGTACATATGCTTTACACCATTTAACTGACAAAGATAAGGTCCTATTTATAAGAAATTTGTTATCTCTTATAAAGGAAGATGGAAAAATTTTTATTGGCGATATCTCTTTTGAAACAAGAGAACAGCTTGAAGAATGCAGACAAGAGAGTAAAGATTACTGGGATCACGATGAGTATTATTTTGTCAGCAATGAAATAAAAGCTGCATTAAAAGATGATTGTCATTGTGAATATTATCCGATTTCTCACTGTGGAGGAGTCTTCGTTCTTTCAAAGAAATCATAGATGATAGGGAGCAGCAGATACAGACTTTGCTGCTCATTTTTAATTAAAGCTTGCTGATGATCGAAAAGGAGATATTTATGCAGAATTTAACAGTCAATTGTATCAACGAGTTAGTATTTATGGAAAGGAAAAATCTTTTTGATGTTCCGGATGTTATTCTCTATCATCCAGGACACTTTCCTGAATTAAATAAGCAATTATTTGATTTCTATAGTAAGTCAGGTGCAAAAAAGATTATGATCCCGGAAAACTTTAATAGTTTCCTAAATTGCGGAGAATTTGATTTCTACGAACCTCTCCTAATAAAGGCGGGGATTGAAAAGGAAAAGTTGTCCCCTATTAAAGATAATCAAGAAAAAGCAGGTGTCGAAGGAGTCATTCAGTCTGCATTTGAGTATCTTAATAATACAGACTATAAAGATATTCTATTAGCAGGAAAATCATTCTTTTGCAGGCGATTTTATTTGCTGGCTACGATTTATGCAAATTCTGATAAGGTTTTGGATGTATTGCCCCTTCAAGATGAGAGAAATATTACTCCTGACGAATGGATGAACAGTGAAAAAGGCAAATATCGAGTTCAAAACGAAATAGAGCAATATGGAAAAATATTAAAGGTGATTTGTGATATTTAAAGAAGTGAACGAGTACGTATATATTGCAAAATGAATAGAAATGGTGAATAGAATGACCATCAAAAATGAAAAAGATATTACACGAGTGATATGTGAAGATAAATGGATGATGGAATTATTACATATTGTTAAAACCTTAAATCTACCTGATTGGTGGATTTGCGCAGGATTTGTACGTTCAAAAATATGGGATGTGCTGCACGGCTTTGAAACACGGACCCCGCTATCCGATATTGATGTGATCTATTATGATCCCGATGATACTGATGAACGAGTGGAAAAAAGGATTGAAGGTAGGCTGCGAGAATTACTCCCTAATGTCCCATGGTCTGTAAAGAATCAGGCAAGAATGCACGCTATCAATCATTTGCCTCCTTTTACTTCCTCTGTAGACGGAATAGCTAAATTTCCTGAAACCGTTACAGCGTTAGGGGTCAAATTGAATGAACAGAATAATATTGTATTAACAGCTCCTTGGGGAATTGATGACGTAATCCTTTTAGATGTGAAACCGACACCGATATATTTAGAGACTAAGGATCTGTTCAAAGTCTACGAAAATCGAATGAAAAAAAAGGCTTGGGAAGAGGTCTGGAGTATGGTACGTGTTCATTATCCTAATTAAATTGTCTTGAGATATTGTTCCATCTTTTAAAAAATTAATATTTAATGACAAAGCAGATTAATAAAGCGGTTTGCATATACAAACCGCAAAAAAGGATTAAATTCAGTTTTCTTTGGCTTCATATTGTTCTATAGTCGTCTTATCAGCTAATCTTACCAAATAGAGTGTTGCTCTTACCAACCAAAAAGTACATGTTAAAGTAATAAAAGAAAAAATCCAATTCCAGCTTTTTTCATATCTAATCAATCTTGTATTCCTTTCAGCCCATATTTCAACAAGGGTAATTGGGATGCTAAAAATAAATGCAATTAAGGCAGTTTTGATCAAATTGGTACGATAAGTGATTTGATTATAAAGAACACACACAATAGGGAACAATAAGAGATCAAATAAAATATTGATTTTAAATACTTTAGGAAAAAATCTTACCGGATAACTGATATGTTTTTGAGCTACGACAAATGAATCGATGAATCCTGAGTAAAATGCTTTAATACAAAAAATAAAAATCCAATCCTTTATCGGCTGTTTTCTGAATAAAAAGGGCAAAAATCCGCATCCTATATATAAAAGCAGTTTTAATATTTGTCTATCACGCAATTTACACACCTACCTTAAATGGCTATATATAGGTTGTGTGTTTTTTTATAATCCATACATTCGTTAAAAATAAATACTGCCATTGAGGCAGTTTTTTCTTTTTATTGTTGGCAATGAAAAAAGGAAATAACTTCTTTATTATGGAAGAAACATGCTTAAAGAGCTTTTATATAAAGGTTAAAGGAAATCCTGATCCTTATTCTCTTAGTAATATGATTGAAAAAACTTTAAATCAAATGGGGTAAACTGGAGATTGGTTCGTTTATATTTTTAAAATCAAGCGCTTAAATATGTATCTAAAAGAGGGCACCTGTTCATAAAACAGGTGCCTTCTTTTAGATAGTTTTTGCAATAACTTCGAACCTGCCTCCAACTTAAGGGTTATAAAGAAATTACTCCTGTCCAAGACATATTGGATTTGTTCAGTAATATCTTTAGTAATATAGCCATAGTAAAGGAGGTTTGTCTTAATTGTAAGTAAGTGGTTTTAATTTTCCTTTTCACGCGGACCATTTTTTACGTGAGGCTGATCATTTTCTGTATATGATTCACGTATTAGAAGATAGATTAAATAAAAAAATGAAGGAGCAGCATGAATAATAAAATAACATGTCCTTACGTTATGGTAAAAAAAACTGAATAGGAGAATTATGATATGTCAGATACCAATGATAACCTGTATCAACAAGAAAGAAATTCATATCTTAACGCAATTTACGATGTCATTGAAAGGGGAATGGCTGCCAAAGAAGTAGTATGCTCGATAACAACCGGTTTTCGATCCATACCTTCCTTGAGAACAAAGCCTGGCCTCAATCCTTACCATGCATCTGTTGCTGATATTGGATATGGGTTTGATTCAGTCCAAGGCACTATTAGTCGGATACAAATAGGTGAGATGCTTCCGTTCGTTTATGAAATGCTTGTGTTTGAGCTGGATACATTGAGGATTAGTGAAAAACAGTTAAACCCAAACTTTGAACTTGCAGTAAAGGGTGCAGGTCCTGACGTTTATTATTTGGTTGAGCTTAGTCGAAATTTAAACAAGCAAATAAGTGAAATGATAAAAGAAGCAAATAGATTAATAAAGGAATTATTAGGGGATAAGTGGCAAGAAATACATTCCAGCATCGAGAATATTCAAGCAATCCCGCGATTGTGAGGAGAATCGATTTTGCAAAATAATTCAATGATAATGAATCTGGAAGAAAGACAGCGCTTGATGGATTGGTGGAACACGATGGAAAAGGCAAAACCAATGGTAAGAAGACTAATGTCATTAATTAGTGAGCTCCGATTACATCCAGGATCTAGTCACGCGGATGGGATGATTCTTTTTTACAGAGCTGCATCAGAAATATCATATGGATATGCAGGTGTAAGAGGATGTATAAGAAGAGCTTTTACAAACGAATATCGCGAGCCCCTTCGAATGAATATGGTTAAGTGTCATAGTTTCGCAGAAAGATTTTCGATTGATACTAAGGTATTGCTTGAACGGGTTGCCAAACAAATTACTGATCATTCCGCGCAGCAGCTTATAGAAAGAATTAGAGAAGCCCTGGCTGCAAATGATGCAATGTTAAAAGAAATTAAAAGAAAAGCCGATGCTTTTTTTGGTAGAGAAACGTTTCATATAATGCAAAAGAAGTTGGATCAAACCCAAACATTAACTTAATAATAAGTGGTGAAATTTATGTGAAGTTATAAATAGGGAGTATCCAATAAAATTAATATTTTAAGTAGTGAGAGCCAGAGAATAGATAATCTTTTGGCTCTCTTTTTGTATTATGCTGTTTACATCTATAGTGAGGATGAAACTATTCAATAATTTTTTCCCAAGTAATATTGAAAGCTAGTTTCCATAGAGTAGCTAAACAAATGGCGGTAATCACCATATATAGATAGATTCCGTAAGAGAACAACGTGCTGACAAAATGTAGACCAGCAAACAATGCAACAAACAGAATTAAACCGAATACAAGGGCACCATTACTGTTTTGATTGTATTGATTAAAAGACTCGGAGAATGGAATAGCCTTTTTAAGAATCATAAAACAGATGACAGCATAAGTGCAGGCATTTAAAAATACAACTACAAGATCTGGTAGAATTCTCACTCCAAATAAGGCAATAAATACTGCGCTTAAAATCAAGTAAACTGGTAAATATAGCTTAAAGATAAACGCCTTTATCGTACCACTAAATATCGGTTTTAGTTGTTGTATCGGAGCAACCCTGTAAATCCACGCACCCTTATATTTTCCTGAAAACTTCAAGAGAATCATAATAGTAGGGATGATGATTAAGCTAAAGTAAATGGCTAAATATGATTTGCTTGTGGAAAGATTTTTTAGAGTTTTATCAAATTCATTCATCATTAAAATAAAAGGCATCACGATGGAAAAACCTAAAGACGGATAGACCTTCAATTTAAAATCTCGTTCATTTCGCATCATGGAACTGGCAAATCGGAAAAAGGCTCTTTCCTCATTTGAATGACAAATAACTTTTAGGAACAAATGACGAAGCTTATTATGTTTTGTTTCCTTTGCTTTCCCATGATAAGTGAGTTTTTGAAGATTTTGTTCAAAAGCATGATTAAATTTCATATAAATCCAAATTGATAGAAGCGGAATCAGAATACCTAAAGCTGTAAAAATAAGATAGAAGGGCTGAAAGTCACCTTTCATCATCATTTCCATATTTGCCCCATACCACATCGGAAAGATAAATATTTGCCACCACTCCGGTTCAAGGGAAACGGTTAAGTCAATAAACTGGAAAGAGCGTACAAGCAATTGGTATCCAACCATAATCATAAGTGATAACCCAATTTGGACATAATTAATAATGTCTTTTAATTTTTCTCCATCAAAGAATCGAAGAATAGTTAAATAGATAAGAGCGGTTAACGCAACCACCAACATGTCAATTAAGATGATATTTACGACTGAAACTAGGAAAAAAAAGATACCATTTTTAACAAGCCCTACAATCAAAGGAATACTAACAAGCGCTATAGTAAGGAATGAGAGATAAATGACAACATGCACCATTTTCGCAGTGCTAATTGTTTTTCGATCAACTGGCTTTGGGTACAGGATATTCCGATCACGGATGTCTAGTAAAACAGTAGAAAAATCGGCAATCATAGAGGTCATGACAAAAAAAGTGAAAACCCCAAAGAAGAGACTCATTTGAAAAAGATAATTATCACCCATTAGTACAAACGGAATCATAAACAAACCAAATAACACGTATATCCATAAAGACTTTATATACTGATTGTTCGTTTCTTTATCTTGTTTTTTCGCATTTTGTGAGAAAATGGTTGGCACACGCCGGCCATCCATCGTTAACTTAACTTGCAGTATTCTTCTCATTATCTTGTAATCTACGCCAAAGCTGCTAAAAACCTTCTCAAAACGATCCAATAGTTTCAGCGTGCGATAATCCTGCATTCTTACATCTCCCTTACAACCGATACAAATCTTGCACCAAGTTCTTTATGTTCATTAAATCCTGTAAGCTGGTTGAAAATTTGTTCAAGTGACCCCTTCGTATTTTGCTGTTTTAGCTCTTCGAATGTACCATCTGCAGCAATTTTACCGTCATGCAGGAGAATGATGCGGCTGCTTATCTTTTCGACAACATCCATAATATGAGATGAGTAGAAAATCGTTTTTCCCTGTTCGGAAAGCTGTGTCATGATTTCTTTAAAAATCATCACGCTGTTCGCATCCAAACCATTGATCGGTTCATCAAAAAATAAAAGATCTGGATTATGTAAAAGACTAGAGATAATTAAAAGCTTTTGCCGCATTCCTTTTGAGTAAGATGCAATTCTAGAGTAATAGACTTCTCCTACTCCGAATAGCTCCATTAGATTTTTTGCCTTATAATCAGCGAGGTCAAGATCAAGGCCATACATTTCGCCAATAAAAGTCAAATATTCTTGGCCCGTTAAATTGTCGTATACCTCGGCGATTTCCGGTACATAACCAATTTTTCTTTTATACTCAATATTGCCATTGGAGATGCCCTGACCGAAGATTTTGATTTCACCGAAATAATCATCAACAATGCCAAGAATGATTTTAACAGTCGTACTTTTCCCTGCTCCATTAGGTCCAATATACCCAATAATTTCTCCTTTTTTCACTTGAAGAGAAACACCATTTAAAACCGACTTTGATCCATAATTCTTCTTCAAATCAGTAATTTCTAAAATAACTTCTTCCATCATTTTTATTCTTAATCCCCATTTCTGGATTTAATATCCATTTTGTTTATTTTAGTTTAACATTAACTTCAGTAGAAAAATACTTAAAACTAAGTCTAAAATCGATTCAGTCGAAGAGTAAATTCACAACAAATTATTGCTTTTCATTCTAGGAGTCAAGGAGAAAGATGACAAATTAAAAAATTCAGTAGATTGTGAATATACAACAAAGGAATTATACTATATAATGTTTTTTGTAATAAATATCCATTTCTAAACGTGCAGAGGCACTTTTTTTATGAAACTATTATTTGATCGGAGAATGTAATGGAAATTAAATTTAATCACTTATTAAAAAAAGAATTAACGATATTTGAAATACAAGAGGCTATGGATCGTGGAGAAGTAACAGCAAAAGAACTCGTCATGTACTATCTATACAGAATAGCAAAGCTTGATCAGGATGGCCCTTATATTAATTCTATTATGGAAATAAACCCTGATGCCATCTTCATTGCAGAAGCATTAGATGAAGAAAGAAAAACAAAAGGAGCCAGAGGACCTTTGCACGGCATCCCCGTTTTGCTTAAGGACAATATTGAAACTAAAGATTTTATGCACACAACCGCAGGAACTATTGCACTTGAAAATCACCTTAGCAGCAAGGATGCATTCTTGGTGGAAAAGCTTCGACAAGCAGGGGCTGTAATCTTAGGTAAAACCAATATGACAGAATTATCTAATGCGATGTCTTCAGAAATGTGGGCAGGATACAGTGCCAGAGGCGGCCAGGTTCTAAATCCATATGGTCCAGGAGAATTTTTTGTAGGAGGCTCCAGCTCAGGATCAGCAGCTGCGGTAGCAGCAAACTTTACAATGGTTTCAGTGGGAACAGAGACAGATGCATCGATTCTTAGTCCAGCCACTCAGAATTCAATCGTTGGAATTAAACCAACAGTTGGGTTAATTAGCAGAGCCGGGATAATCCCATTTACCTATTCTCAAGATACCGCAGGACCATTGGCTAGAACAGTTTCAGACGCAGCCTTATTATTAGGTGCCATGACTGGAATGGACAAGAATGATGCAGCAACTTATAAAAGTGAAGGGAAATCCCTGCAGAACTATACACAGTATCTAGATCCAAATGGTCTGAAAGGTGCTCGTATAGGTGTATTTAATGCTGATTATGAAGACTATTATAGTTCTGGAGAATACGATGAAGTTCTATTTAATAGTGTAATAGAAACGATTCGTCAGCTTGGTGCAGAAGTGATCACGGATATAGAAATACCTTCCTTTCAAAGGGAGTGGAGCTGGGCTGTACATTTATATGAATTGAAACATAGCTTAGACAACTATTTTGCAAAAGTTCCAGGTGCTTTACCAGTACATACAATTTCAGAGTTAATTGAATTTAACAGGAACAATGAAGAAAAAACTTTGAAATATGGGCAGGACAAACTTGAAGGCAGAGAGAAATTGCCTAATACTTTAAAAAGTGCGGACTATATACTTGCAAAATTAGAAGATTTATATTTTTCACAGGAACAAGGAATTGACTTCACATTAAAAAAGTACAATCTTGATGCGATTTTATTCCCTTCCTATATTGGTTCTACCATTAGTGCGAAGGCAGGATATCCATCAATCGCTGTTCCCGCTGGATATATGGAAAATGGGAGACCTTTTGGCATCACTTTTGCGGGGACTGCCTTTAGCGAAGGAAGTCTAATAAAAATTGCCTACTCCTTTGAGCAGGCAACTAAATATCGAAAGCCTCCAGCTTTAAAAAATGTATAATTAACCTTGTATAGAGTGACTAGAAATAGTCACTCTTTTTACAACTTATAGAAATTCATTAATAGGTAAGAAATCCATTTACACTCTGAATGCGTTCGGATATTTTCAATTAATCCTTTCACGATGGCAGAATTAAAATTAGGTTCATCGAGGTTTTGTTTTAATAGAATTAATGATTCCTTTTCTATTGAGTCCTCCATTTCCTCTATTTTTTCCTCAAGGAGCTTACCGATATGCTCCTTTGTTACTTCTCCTTTGTCAGGCTGCTTAAATAGGTCAATTAGTTCCTTAGTTATGAATGGAATGGAAGATTTCTCGGCTAATAGATTAGTCTTTTCCACGAGAGATTTAGACAAAAGATCTAGATCAAATGGCAACTCCATATATAAAAATAGATGTGAATATGTATTCATAAATCCTTTAATACAATAAATGAGATCGAATTTTGTATGATTTATTTTTTCTCCGTATAGACGTTCAATCATAAATAAAATGGTTTCGTCCATTAATCTGTCATAGTAACGAACTTTGAGAAAGAGTTCCTTATTTATGGATTGTGTTTGTTCTTTAATAAGCAGTTTGGCAAAATCTGAATGCTTTTGAAAGGAATGAAAGGTTGCGTAGAAAAATTTATATAAAAGGTCTTCATTCGAGTTTCTGACTATCTGGTCAATGTCGGAGGTGAATTGAATCATAAAATGGTCAATTAAGGCTAAAATCAATTCATCCTTTGATTTAAAAGATAAGTAAAAAGCACCTTTTGAAATTCCGCAATATTCAGTTATTTGCTGAACAGTGGTTGCACCAAAACCTTGAATAGCGAATAATTCTAATGCTTTTTCCATAATTAATTGTTTTTTCATCATATTTTTGTTTTCGCTCCTAGTGTCTTTGATTGACAACTGACTGATTGGTCATTATTATAGTAAAATGAGACTAATAAGTCAATAAGGGGCAGGTGTCGATGTGAAAGGGTTAGTCAATTTTGTACTTAGGAATAAATTAGCAGTTTGGTTACTTACCATTATCATAACATTTTCTGGAATATATTCTGGGATGAGAATGAAAATGGAAACAATTCCAGATATATCTATCCCATTCCTGATGGTGATGGACGTATATCCAGGAGCAACTCCTGAGCAAGTAATGAACGATGTCTCCATGCCATTGGAAAAAGTGGCTGAAAGTTTGGAACACGTTAAATCAGTTAATTCAAATTCCTATTCCAGTGTGGCAAATCTTCAAGTGGAATACGAATATGGGATTGATATGGACGAGGCAAAACGAGCACTAGAATCGGCGATTGATTCAGTTAAATTACCAGAAGGGGCTCAAAAGCCTACAATAACAGCTATTAGTATGAACATGATGCCGGTTGTGGCGCTAAGTGTCAGCAGCTCTAAAGAGGATATAGTTGATTTAACATCAACTGTAGAGGATATTTTACTGCCAAAGATCGAGAAAATCGAAGGTGTTGCTTCTGCAACCATTACAGGTCAGCATATTGAAGAAGTCGACCTAACTTATAACAAGGCAAAAATGGCAGAGCTTGGCCTGACAGAAGATTCTGTTAAGCAAATGATCCAAGCGAGTAATATGGGAGTTTCTTTAGGACTTTATCAATTTGAGAAAGGCGAGCAGGCTGTTGCTGTAGATGGAAAGTTCACAACGATTAATGAATTAAAGAACATGCTCATTCCAGTAACGCCATCAGCTACACAACCCGCTCCATTTGTAAAGCTTAGTGATATTGCAACTATCCAACTAGTGGGAAAAGTACAATCTGTTTCACGAACTAATGGAGAAGATGCTATTACGATTCAAATTGTGAAAAGCCAACAAGCAAACACTGTTGATGTCGTAAACAAAGTAAAGAATTTAATTAAAGAAGAACAGAAAAGAATCGATGGTCTTGTTATTGATGTCACACTTGACCAAGGTAAGCCAATCGAAGACTCTGTTTCAACGATGGTTGAAAAAGCAGTTTTCGGCGGTTTAATTGCTGTGTTAATCATTCTTCTTTTCCTAAGAGATTTCAAATCAACGATTATTTCAATCGTATCAATTCCAGTTTCGATATTAATGGCTTTATTAATTTTAAATTGGATGGATATTACGTTAAATATTATGACGCTTGGAGCGATAACGGTTGCCATTGGGCGTGTAATTGATGACTCCATCGTCGTAGTTGAAAATATATACCGGCGTCTGCATTTAAAAGGGGAAAAGTTAACAGGTCGTGCGCTCATTCGTGAATCAACGATTGAAATGTTTAGACCAATACTGTCATCAACAATTGTCACAGTTGCAGTGTTTGCACCTCTAATCTTTGTTAATGGTATGGTGGGCGAATTATTTATGCCTTTCGCATTAACGATGACATTTGCTCTCGGAGCTTCGTTAATCGTAGCGATCACCATTGTTCCAGCGCTATCTCATTTCTTATTTAAGAAGAAGCTATATAGTGAAAAGACGGAAAGCAGTCATAAAGAAGCTGGTGAATTAGCAAAATGGTATAAATGGTTCCTTGAAAAGACGCTTAATCATAAGGTGATCACTTCCATTCTAGCTATTGTTCTTTTAGCAGGAAGTTTAGCATTAACACCATTAATCGGCTTTAGCTTTATGGGCAGTGAAGAAGACAAAGTCATGTATTTAACTTACACGCCAAAAGCTGGAGAACTGCCAGAGGAAACGTTGAAAAATATAAAAGTTGTCGAAGAAAAGATGCTTAAGCGTGATGATATTGATATTGTACAAATATCTGTAACTGACAGCGGCGATCAAATGGCAGCGATGATGGGCGGGGGGGGAAAAGGCGGATTAATGTATTTAATATTTGATCCGGACATGAAAGACTTTCCGAAAGTGCGCGAAGAAATTGAGAAATACGTAAAGAACATCGACCAATCAGGCAAATGGAGAAGTCAAAATTTCGCATCTTCATCCATGTCAACTAACGAAGTCAAGTATACCTTCTATAGCGAAGATTTAAATAAGCTGGATCAATCCGTTAAAGCAGCTGAAGATGAGTTCAAGAAAAATAAACATTTAAAAGAGGTAACCTCTAGCGTAGAGGATGCGTATGTGGAGTACACATTCAAAGTAGCTCAAGACGAATTACTAAAGTATGGTTTAACAACAGGACAAATCGTCATGATGTTAAGCCCAGAAAAAACAAAAAATGTATTAACTACGATTAAAAAGGATGGAAATGATTTAAATGTCATTGTTCAGCAGGAAAAATCTGAACAGCCAAAATCAATTGATGATATTTTAGACAAACAAATTCCAACTCCAATGGGTATAACAATGCCGCTTTCTAAGCTGGTCAAAGTGGAAAAGGGAACAACATTAAATACACTAAAACGCAGTAAAGGCGAATATTTCGCAAGCGTGTCAGGTACTATCATTGGGGATGACATTTCAAAGGCAACTGCTGAGGCAGACAAAGCCATTAAAAAATTGAATTTACCAAAAGGAGTATCTGTTGAAGTCGGAGGAGTAGCCGCAGATATGCAAGAAACCTTTACACAACTAGGCTTAGCGATGCTTGCAGCTGTTGCGATCGTTTACTTTGTATTAGTTGTTACATTTGGTGAAGGACTTGCGCCATTTGCGATACTATTCTCACTGCCATTTACAGTAATCGGTTCATTTGTTGGCCTATTAATTGCCGGTGAAACGATTTCTGTATCTGTTATGATGGGGCTATTAATGTTAATTGGTATCGTCGTCACGAATGCGATTGTCCTTATTGACAGAATCGTACGTATGGAACGCAGCGGCATGACAATGCGTGAAGCGATTCTTGAAGGTGGAGCAACACGTCTCCGTCCAATCCTAATGACAGCCATTGCCACAATCGGTGCCCTAGTACCATTAGCATTCGGTGCAGGAGGCAGTGGACTAATTTCCAAAGGCCTCGCTGTTACCGTAATTGGCGGATTAATCAGTTCAACACTGCTGACATTAATCATTGTTCCAATTGTTTATGAGATTCTATCGAAGATGTTGAAAAAGAATCGTAAAGAAATAGAAGAGAATTAATGTTGATGAACCCTGCAAGTTGATGTGTTAGCTTGCAGGGTTATTTGTTATTGATTATTGCTCGTTAATGATGTTGAAAGTGGTTGATAAATCTGGAGAGTCGCTGATAAATCTGTGGAGTCGACTGATAAATCTGTGGAGTCGCTGATAAATCTGTGGAGTCGCTGATAAATCTGGAGAGTCGCTGATAAATCTGTGGAGTCGCTGATAAATCCCGAAAGTCGCCGATAAAATCGGAAAGTCGCTGATAAATCCCGAAAGTCGCCGATAAAATCGGAAAGTCGCTGATAAATCCCGAAAGTCGCCGATAAAATCGTGAAGTCGCTGATAAATCCCGAATGTCGCTGATAAAATCGTGAAGCCGCTGATAAATCCCGAAAGTCGCTGATAAAATCAGGAAGTCACTGATTTATTAGCGTATATGATACTTATCCTCATCCAAAAGTGTATGGAGATGATAAATTCGACCTTTATAACAGCCTGAGAAGGGTAATTTCATTGAATTAAGCAGTCTTTTGGCTACATCTGGAGAAGATATTTGCAGAAATTAACAGAATTGCCCATTAGTAATAGAAGTCCCTATTAAAAGTCGGTAGTCTATTAATGCATTCAGATGGGCCGCTTTATCCTTATATTGGCATACAGTACATTGCCATTGACCATATATACGTTCCATTATTCCAATCTTGCATTTTGAGCATTGAACCCCTTTTTTTAGGCTGTCAGCAGAAATTTTATAGTATTCCAGAATATTAAAGGTTTCAGGAGTATGATTTTTAATAAGAATTCTAGCCAATTTCTGAATATCTCTTTTTGCAAGCTTTTCCTCTCTATAAGTCGTTTTTAGTTTCCCCACCCTTTCAATGATTTCATGGGCATGTAATACATACTTAAAGGCCCGATAATTTTGTGGATCTGTTTTGATAATCGTCGATGGATTACTGATAACCACTAGAAACTCAATAGGAAGTATGATGTTTTTCTTTGCTAACCAATTCCCCAATTCTCTTTTTTGCCTTTCAGCTTGGGAGATTGGATCTAAGAAACCATCCTCATGATCATTTTTATAACGGATCAACTGCTTGAATTTGGAATCGAAGTAGAGGGTTCCAGAAATGTTTTTAATTTCAAGAATAAGAGCAAATGTTGGTGTAATGATGAGGGTATCAATTAGGAAGAAGTCTTGTCCATTTGATAATCGGAGGTCATGAAAAATGGTAAAATCCTTGTCGGGGAGCTTGTGTACGTAGTAGTCAGCCGATTCTTCACCACGGCGGCCAGCTTTGCGGATGGCCAAATCTTTTTCAATTAATAATTGATTTTCAACATCGTCTGGGAGGCGTCTTAGTAATGCTTCTGTTGCTAGAATTTTAATAGGTAAGGGACGTTCTTTCGCAATCAACTCTTTCACTCCTTTAATTAGTTTATATATTACTTCAATATTTTTTCAGAAGTTCCTCTTTTCTCTATAGGGTTAAGTCAAAAATTGAAACTTTTGGAAATAAAACACGTCTAGTGTGTTGGGGGTGTGTTATGAAGAAAATTCAATTAGTCTTTTATATAGTTTTACTAATTTTAACAGGATGTCAGCAGGAAAGCTCAGTAAAATCGAACCAGCTAGGAGATCATGCAGGATTTGCAGAGCCAGAGCCTTCTGACTGGATGAGCTATTCGAAAATTGTTACAGAGTATATGTATTATCGAACACAAGCGGTTATTAAAAATAATATAAATATTTTGTGGGACCAGTATCCAGAATTAAGGAAGGGTTCAGATCCCACACAAGGCATTAATGCTGAAAAATATGAGGTTGAAACGTTAAATAATGGCTTTGATTTCATCGATGCGAATTTCGTTATTGAAAGTTATGAGCGAATGAAAGTAAAAAACATTAATGATCATGAATCCATTGTTCTTGTTCATGGGAGTATGTCTTTTTTAAGAAAGGATTTTGAAGAGTCTGGCGGGGAATATTTAATAGAACTGTATGTAAAGAAACAGACTAATAGATGGACTATTGTCAAAACAGATGAATATACCTTACCAGAATATAAAGAATGGCTAAAGAAAAAGGGGTAATTGTGATATCGAATTTGAGTAGACATAAATTAACTCCCCAAGAAAAAACCAGTTTTCGAGGGGAGTTAATTTTATTTGATGATTGGCGCAACAATATCAATTCGATTCGTCCAAATGCCGCCATGAAATTTTTTCGGGATACGTTCCAAGTCTTGTTCTCCATCAAAGCCCTCTGACCAGCCGCCATCACCAGCTACTAAAATGACTCGAGTGTCCACTCCATCCATCCGATTAATAAACTTAACAGGCCAGCCCCACATCCAAGAGGCATACGTCTCCGGTAGGTGAATTTGCGTATGATGACAGGATGAAGGAACATAGCCAGTCCATCCGATAGTTATATATGGAAGCATACAGCTTTTCAAGGTCGCCTTCGACATGACTCGAAGATTAGGCAAAGCCTCTTGAAGCGAGTAAATTGGTTCGTCACCACCATAAACAGTAAACTGAATTAATCGTTCCTTTGGCAGTTTACCGAGATATTCCGCAAGCTGAACGCCTTCAGCGGGATCGTTACTCTTCACGTGAATTAAGAATTCGGCTTTAGGGAAATGATGTAGCACTTCATCAAGCGAAGGCATTAAGCCAACCCCTTTTCCGCGGAAGGGATATGTTTTTCCAGCGTCAGCCGTGTAACCATATCCTATATCTAATCGTTTCAGTTCTTCCATTGTGTATTCTCTGGTAACCCCTTTTCCATTCGTCCTGCACTCTAGAGTCCAATCATGGAAAACAGCAAATTGGCCATCTTTTGTTGGCTGAACATCTAATTCGACCATGTCAGCTCCAGCTTTAAAGGCTGCCTCCATTGATGGAATAGTGTTCTCCAAATAAGGATGCTCCGGAGCAAATATTCTTTCAGCAGTACAAGTATCTCCAGTGATCCCTTCCATTGAAAAAGTTTGACCCATTCCCCTATGAGCTAACAGGAAAGGAACATTTTCACTGTCTTTTGTAAAAAAGGAACTATTATTGAAAAACATAAAGGCTGCTAAAATCACGATAAAAATAGAAAATCCCTTAAAAATGCGTTTTAATCTTTTCATAAAGCCTCCCGTCAACCTACTTTTCAATAGTTTAGCATAGAACATGCATAATATTTTGAAGGATTTATACAGCAAATAGCGAAATACAAATAAATCCATAATTAGGGGGGGAATCCTATGAAAGAAGAATTATTAAGAGTTGGCACAACCTATATTCCGACATTAAATGTCGATCTCGCAGCCCAATGGTATGTAAGTAAATTGGATGCTTCTCTAAATTACCAAGATGAGGATAAAGCAATTTTGGGGTTTGCCAATCAAAGCTTTTTTCTCGTTAAATCATCACCTAACCAAAGCTCAAATTTTATTGATGCTTATGGAAAAGAACGATTTTCAATGACATTTGAAGTAAATGGTATAGAGGCATTAGAAGCAATACATAAGGATTTTCTAGAGAAAGGAATAAAAGCTGGTAAAATTGAAAACCGAGGCCATGCTGGAAGGAATTTTGTTTTTGCTGATTTAGATGGAAATCTATTTGATGTGTGGAGTGAGCTGAGCCCAGATTTTAAGGGGAAATTATTGAAGTGATTTATTAAGACTAGTAAATTATGATTTACTCTTCTTTGGAAGATTCACATAGGCTATAAGGAGGGCACAAAATAGAGGAACTAAGTTTTGAGTACCACTTGTTGCCCCTCTATAAAATGCAAAATGTAGGCCAAATTGAAGATTAACATGGGCGTTAATCTTTTTTTTATAATCGCCATTAGTGCAATAATCGCTTTAACTCCTCCGCCTGTCTCCTGCTCGTATCAATAACATCTTCAGCAATCTCCATGCTCTCCTGATCTAAATCTCCTCTAACAAGCTCCTCTGAATATTGGACACCATAGTTTTCTAAACCTTTAATTGCGTCTTCAATCATTTTATTACGCTCATTCTCTAGCATCATTTTGTGCATGAAGCTATGCATAGATCCTGAAACCCCTTCACTATCAGCAGGAATCCCGCCTAAATTCTGAATTCGTTCTGAAAGCTTCTGAGCATTATGTTTTATTTCCTGCTGCATAGATTGGAATTGTCTTTTCAGATCCGTATCGCCTACTTTCTCAATATAGTGTTCAAAGGAACGAATGCCCATATACGTACCTCTTAATAAAGTATTCAGTTCCTCAATAATGATCTTGTTGTTCATATGTATCACTCCTTTTTCATTATTGTCCTTCAAAAAATGGTTAATTATTCATTCGGCGTTTTAATTTATGGGATAATTGTAAAATAGTGTAATATATAAATATAATCAGATAGCCTTTTAAAGGGGGAGAAGGGTATTCGCGCGAAAAAATTAATCATTTTACTTGTAACTTTTGCTATAGAAACAGCTATAACGTTTTTTGTTGCCTCCAAATTCTCTGTAAGATTTATAGAGGTCATGTTTTTCACTGGCATGGCTTTTGCTGCTATTAGTTTTTACTTTTCAAGCAGCGGAGGAGCAATTTCTGGATTTAGTTCTTCGCAAGTCAGTGCCCAAACAGGGATCATTCAAAAAAGAGAGCCATTTGTCTTTAGAAGGGGACCTATCTTTACTGCTTCGATGATTTTTTTCTTAATTGGTTTAGTGCTGTTTATTCTACTGGTTTCAGGTATAATCCCGCCTGCTTACTAAATGGTCTTTAGTTTTTAATTCGTGTGGAGTAATGTGTGTAGAAATTAAAACGGCTTGGTCACTGGAACCAAGCCGAGGCATATTATTGGTGCATTGATTCTGTATAAATTTGGAACATAACACCAAACTTATCAGTTATGATTCCATATGCAGGACTAAAGTCAGTTTTTTGAAGTGGCATGCTTACTTGTCCATCTTGCTGAAGGGATTCAAAAATTTGTTTAGATTGTTCCGGGTCATTTGAGGTAACACAAATGGTTACTTGGTTTCCAATTTGATGTGCTTGACCAGGGAAAGTATCCGAAAACATAATATCTGAATCTCCAATTTTAATAGTTGCATGTGCGATAAGATCCCTTGCTTCCTCAGGCAGTGGATATTCTGGGTTAGCAGGCATTTCACCAAACGTGACAATGCCTAAAATCTTAGCATCAAATACCTTTTCATAAAAATCGATCGCTTCTTTCGCATTTCCATCCATTACTAAATACGGAATAACCTTTATCGACATTTTCTCATCTCCTAATAAATTTGGACTTGTCCACTATTCAATATGTATATAGTGTTTGGTCTTAATTATATTTTAACCTTAAAAATCAGAATATAACATAAATTGCAGATAGAAGATGAGAAAAGATAGGTGATATCAATATTTTTCTCAATTAACTTGATCTGCTGATTGTTTAGAGAAAAAATGATAATCCCCAGCATACTACTAAACAAACTATAGATCCTGTTAAAAATGGCCCAATTCTCAATGCTAGCTTCTCATGCTTTGGGGTATATGCTCCTAAGAAAGCGTGAAATGTAGCGTGTTCAGAGCCTTTTGTTAAAGCGTCACCACTCGAGCTGAATATATAGGCTAAAAAGGCAAAAATTGTAGATCCCCAAAACAATGTATCTGCCAAACTTGTATTGAAAAAGAACGAGATTCCGATAAATAAACTGAATTCAATGATAAATACAATTAATGAAGCAGATATATGTCTTTTCATCTTAACCCCTCCAAATTTACGATTCATCTTAAAACCAGTATTTGTAAATGCATACGTTATAAAAGTTTAAAGGTTTCAAATACTATGGATTTTCCACCTTATGAATTACACTAAAAATTCTCCTGATTCACTACATTTGTTATACAATTCTGGTATTTATGGTATATAATAGGAATTGTTACCAAATATTAGGAGTGATGATTTGAAGAATTTAAGAAAACTAGGAATATTAACATTGTCTACTGGTTTAACGATGGGAATATTAGCACCGGGAGTAAACGCGGAATCGCTTGTACATGGGGAGCGAAATCAAGTAAAAATACAAATAGCTCAGGCTGAAAAGGTAGTAACCAAAAGCGAACTCATTAAGAAATTTAAGCAATTTTTCCCTAACGAGTTTACTTTTTTAGATGATAATGATTTCCATATGTATAGTGGTCATTACTACATTGATGATGATACGCTCCGTTATGACTTAAGTTTCCATAAAAATATAAATGGGAAGAGTATTTATGGAAATATTGGCTTTTTTGGGGAGTCTTTAGAAATTGAACGATTTAGCTATCAGCCTGCAGACGCTGCAGATGCTTTATTCCCTGCAAAAATAACAAAAGAAAAAGCAAAAGAAGCTGCGATGGCCTTTTTGAAAAAATTTCCTGAAAGCAGTGAATACCAGCTTGATGCTCAACATAATGATTTCTTTCCAGGGTATCAAATACTGACAGAACCAATTCGCTATTCTTTTTCATTTGTAAAAATGAAGAATAAAATTCCAGTCACAGACCAGCAAATTCAAATAACAGTGCTCGGAAATGGAATGGTTAGTAATTTTTATCGCAATTTAGGGGAAACTGGATCTCATACATATGATGATGCAGGGAAGGTTTTATCTGAGAAAGACATTATTTCAAAGATTAAAGAGAGTCTTTCGGTAGATTTAAGATATGCCATTCATCATGACTATAAAACAGGAAAAAGTCAGGTAAATCTTGTCTATCTACCAGTAAGCGAATTACATGGTGTACATGCTTTAACCGGTGACTGGCGTACGGCAAAAGGTTTCTCTTCGGAGCTTCCAAAAGAGAATAAACTAGAGCGTATTGTAAATGAGCCAATCCCTCCTAAGCAATCAAAAATTTCATTAGAGGATGCGAAGAAATTCGCTGAAAAACTGCTCGCTATTGATTCAGATGAGTATAAACTGAGAATTGAATCAGTAGATGAACGAAAAAATCATAATGGGCAAAAGTTATTAGCATTCAATATATGTATGAATCCCGTAATGGCGGATCGGGGACGAACTTGGAATTAGATAAACATACAGGTGAGATTGTCCAATATAATGATCTTAAAACGGAGCTTCTTAAACGAACAGGTAAAGAAGGAAAACAAGATAAGCAGATTTCTAGTGATGAGGCTCTGAAAAAATCAGTGGAATACTTAAAACAATACGCACCATCGCATCTTTATAATTATGCAATGGTTAGTGAAGAATCGATTTATGAAACTGAAAGAGGCGTATATTATTTCAGCTTTCCAAGAATCGAAAATGACATTCTTGTAAGTGGAGACCAGATTTCAGTAAGTGTTTCTGGGGATGGCTCTTTACTAGGTTTGAATGTTTATCGTTCAGATATCAAAGACTGGCCTTCTATTGAAAAGATTATTACGAAGGAAAAAGCATTGGAGAAGTATACTGAGCAACTGGCTCTAGACCTTAATTACACTAAAGTAGGAGCTGAAAAGGATAACAAACATTATCATCTTGTATATTCACCAAAGTTTACCGATATCCCATTTAGCTTTTTAAATGCAAAAACAGGTGAGTGGGAAAGTTTCTTAGATGAAAGAAATGATAGAAAAGTAGTTTCGCATCCTTGGGCAGAGAAAGAACTTAATCATCTGATTAATACTGGGATTTTAAAAGTAGAGGATGTAAAAAAGTTTGATCCTGATGCACAGATAACAAAAGGTGAAGCTATTGAAATTATCATGAAATCACTTACATGGATCTATCCTGATTATTATTCTGGTCAAAGAAATAAGGTTCAATCATTTAAAAATATTAATCCTGAACACGCTTTGCATCAAGTTGTAGAACGGGCTGTTTCTCAGGGCATCCTCAAAAAAGATAAGGATAACTTTGATTTTGATAAGCCTCTGACAAGAGAGGAATTAGCAGTCTGGTATGTACGAACATTAGGCCTTGAGCAAGCAGCAAAAAATCAGGGAATCTACCAGCTTAATTTTGCAGATGCAAAAGATGTCAGCAAAGAGAACATTGGATTTGTTGCATTAGCCCATTCATTAGATTTATTGTCCGCTAGTAATAATAAATTTAATCCAAAGCAAAATGTCACGTATGCACAATTAGCTGTTTCCGATGTTCGCTTGGCTCATGAAGTATATAGTAAGGGAATAGAGATTCGTCATTATTGATAGGCAGAAAAAGGTTGCTTCTTAATGAGGCAACCTTTTTTCTCCACCTAGGGTATCTTTTATAGGTATCTTTACTTCTTTTTCTCCTCTAACAGTTACGAAAAAAACACTGAATAATACAAGAAGCGCACCAAAAATCTCCTTTCCGCTCATAATTTCATGTGCAAAAACATACCCAAAAGAAGCAGCAGATACTGGTTCTAATGAAAAGATAAGCCCAGTCTTTGTTGGAGATGTATATTTCTGGGCAACAGTTTGGATAACGAAGCCTAAGGCACTGCATACAATGCTCAGCATAAGAATGGCAATCCAGCTGCTTTTAGTTGCTGGAAATGTTGGATCTTCAAAAATAAGAGAAAAAATAAAGCCAAATAATCCTGCAAACCCTAGCTGGATAATACCTAGATTAATAGAATCCACTTTATGGGCGGCGTGGCCAACGATCATAATATGTAATGCGTAAAAAACGGCAGTCATTACACATAGCAGGTCACCCGATGAAATATGGAATGGCAGCTGAATCGTAAGAAAGGCAATTCCTATTAAGGCCATGAAAATACTAATCTTCAACCTAATTTTTATTGTACTTTTCATAAATAGGGAGCTTAAAAGAGGGACGAAGATGACCGTCAAGCTCACTAAAAATCCTGCATTCGATGTTGCAGTCGTCCTTAATCCATATGTAAGTGTCACAAAGACAAGAAAAAGGATAAATCCTAAAAGCATGGCATATTTTATTGTTTTCCAATCGACAAACTTAAGTCGCCGAAAAAATAATGCTGCTGCTAGTAAAAAAGCGATTCCAAACCGTAGAGCTATTAAATTGAATTCGGATATGGTACCCAATCCCATTTTCATAAAAAGATAGGATGAACCCCAACAAATAGTCACCAATACCATCATTACATCGGCTTTAAACGCATTCATCCATTAACCCCTCCAGTTTGTAAATAAAGTATACTAAGCTTATAAGCACAAGTAAAACGAATGTTTTTAATGTTAAACATGAGGAAAACTAATGGAAAAAGAGGTTAGTTATGAGCATCAGTAAATACAAAGTATTCATGAATGTGGTCAAGTATGGAAGTCTCACAAAAGCAGCGGAAGCACTAGGCTATACACAATCGGGAGTCAGTCATATCATCAATAGCCTAGAAGAGGAATTTGGCTTTTTGCTCATTAGGAGGGGACGATCAGGCATCAGATTAACGAAAAACGGAGAACAGATCATCAAAACGGTTAGAGAAATTTTGAAATGGAATGAGCATTTAGAACAAGAGGTTGCTGCTATTCATGGAATCGAGACGGGAACCGTTCATATTGGTACTTTTACGAGTGTTTCAGTCCATTGGCTGCCAGGAATTATTAAAAGCTTTCAACAGGATTACCCAGGGATCGATATTCATCTGGCTGAAGGAGATTATCGGGAAATTGAGGAATGGATTCTAAACGGAGATATTGATTGCGGATTTCTTTCACTTCCTGCTCGAGGCAAAATTGAGACCATTCCATTACACCAAGATCAGATGCACATTTTACTGCCTCTAGACCATCCTTTAAGCTCTAAGCAGGTTATTTCATTATCTGAAATTAAGGGTGAGCCTTTTATTATGCCTCGCAAAGGGGGAGATGACGATATTAATCGTGTTTTCCAAAGGGCTGCAATAAAACCAGAAGCAAAATTCATTGCGGGAGATGACTACGCTATTATGGCTATGGTGGAAATGGGACTCGGCATTAGTATACTTCCTGAGCTCGTTCTCCGAGGACAGCAGCGCAATATCCATATAAAGAAGATGGATGAGCCCATTTTCCGTACCCTTGGTATTGCTGTCAGTTCAATGAAAAATGTTTCTCCCGCAACTCAAAAATTTTTAACGTATGTTCAGAATTTCCTCCTTTCGTAAAGCAAGAGAAGGATGAACTTCTGCTTTATCACTGATTTAAAGATATGGCTCTATGGATTTGTTTTATTGTTTCCATATGCAAGGCCTCATGGTAAAAACTAAATAAAAATGTTTCACCCGCCGTGTAAAAAGTGATACCGGATTTGTTTGTAAAAGGAGTTGACAGCTTTTCGTGCAATCTGCCAGGCAGGAACTCTTTTATTCTCGTTTTTTGTTCACTTAAGACGATGGCAATCTCTGAAAGTGTTGGAGCCTGAATATCCCACTGAGCTGGTTTGGTACCAGCTCCGAATAGCTTTTCGTACTCATTTGGCACGTTTTTTTCCTCTCCTAAAATTTCAAAAACAATCTTTTCCTGAACAAAAGCAATATGACCGAAATTCCAGCGGATATTGTTATTAAACCCTTTTGGAATGATATTTGCCAATTCCTCAGGTATTTTCGAAATGGCCTTTTCTGTAATACTGCGTACCGTGTCCATATGTTGAAAAATTGTTTGCTCCACTGTAGCTCCTCCTTATTCGTTTCTTGTATAGAGTATTTCGAGAGAAACAGGTTAATTCCCTACTATATAGAAAAAATATCTAGTAATTATTACTAGATATTAGTACCAAGTGTTAAAATATGTTGAGGAGGGATTTTTAATGCTTGATATTCAAAATATAAAGGACATTATTAGACACCGTTATCCATTTCTTCTTGTTGACAAAATAATAGAATTGGAGGAAGGAAAAAGGGCAGTTGGCTTAAAAAATGTAACAGGCAATGAGGAATTTTTTAATGGACACTTTCCCGATTATCCTGTAATGCCTGGAGTGTTAATTGTTGAAGCGTTAGCACAAGTCAGTGCAGCTGTCATGCTAACAAAAGAAGAGAATAAGGGAAGGCTGGGTTTATTAGCGGGAATCGACAAATGCCGATTTAAGAAGCAAGTTAAACCAGGTGACCAGCTTCTGCTTCAGGTTGAAATTACCCGTTTAAAGGGTCCAATTGGAAAGGGGAAGGGAATCGCAACAGTTGATGGGGAACTAGTATGTGAGACTGAGCTGATATTTGCTTTTGGGGATTAAAAATAGTGATTGCTTTTCTAAAAAAAATATTGTAGTATGTAAAAAATAACAATTTAATTTCCAAGCAATGACAAGGACATGAGCTGCTTTTACGGTTTCCAGAGAGGGAAGGACTGCTGAAATCTTCCTAACGCAGAAAGGCATCTTACCACCTTTAAGCTGTATTGGTGAACTGACAGTAGCCAATACCGTCCATGCAACGTTACTGCACCAAAGCCATAAGTGAAAGTTTGCTTATGGGAAATTGGGTGGAACCACGGGTATATACACGCACTCGTCCCTTTCTATAGGGATGAGTGCGTTTTTTTTATAATTAAATATACAAAGCGAAGACAAGGACATGAATTATTTTTACGGTTTTCAGAGAGGGAAGGGCAGCTGCGAACTTCCTAGCTTAGGGAAATAATTTACCGCCTTTAAGCTATATCAGTGAACAAAAGTAGCTGATATCGTTTCTGCAACGTTATTGCACCAAAGCCATAAGTGAAAGTTTGCTTATGGGAAATTGGGTGGAACCACGGGTATTACGCACTCGTCCCTTGCCATAGGGATGAGTGCGTTTTTTTTTATAATTAAATATACAAAGCGAAGACAAGGACATGAATTATTTTTACGGTTTTCAGAGAGGGAAGGATGCTGCGAACTTCCTAGCTTAGGGAAATAATTTACCGCCTTCGAGCTATGTCAGTGAACAAAAGTAGCTGATATCGTTTCTGCGACGTTACAGCACCAAAGCCAAAAGTAGAATTTTACTTATGGGAAATTGGGTGGAACCACGGGTATATCACACACTCGTCCCTTGCACAGGGATGGGTGTGTTTTTTTATATAAAAAAAAGGAGTGTTTTAAAATGAGTGAAAAATTAATAAAAATTGAATTTCAAGATGGAAGTATAAAAGAGTTTCCAAAAGGCATTACAGTTGGAAGTGTTGCCCAATTCATTAGTTCCAGTTTAAAAAAGAAAGCAGTAGCTGGGAAAGTGGACGAGCAGCTTGTAGATTTAAGCTTCGGGTTGGAGCATGATAGTAAATTGTCCATTCTTACTCTTGAATCTGAAGAGGGTATAGACATTTTAAGGCATACTTCCGCACATGTATTGGCTCAAGCGGTTCAAAGGATTTATGGAAATGTGAAATTAGGAATAGGTCCTGTTATTGAGGACGGCTTTTATTATGATTTTAAGTCGGAGAATAGCATAACTATAGAGGATCTTCCAGCCATTGAAAAAGAAATGGAAAAGATCATCAAGGAAAATCTAGAAATCAAACGTATAGAGGTTTCTTATGGAGAAGCAGAGCAATTATTGATTCAAAAAGGTGAGCCATACAAGATCGAAATCTTGAAGGGGATTCCAGAAGATGAAAAGATCACTCTTTACCAGCAAGGAGAGTTTATTGATTTATGCCGTGGACCGCATTTGCCATCAACTGGTTTCATAAAAGCATTTAAGTTAACTCGTGTTTCAGGTGCATATTGGAAAGGTGACAGCAAAAATGAAGTTCTCCAACGTGTATATGGTATTGCTTTTAAACAAAAAAGGGATTTAGATGAGCATCTTCATTTTTTAGAGGAAGCGGCTAGAAGAGATCATCGCAAATTGGGGAAACAATTAGAGTTATTTATGTTTTCTGAGGAAGCGCCGGGGATGCCATTTTATTTGCCGAAGGGACAATTGATTCGAAATGAGCTAGAAAATTTTTCTAGAGAACTTCAGAGTAAGGCTTATTATGATGAGGTCCGTACACCTTTTATGATGAATCAGCAATTATGGGAGAAATCAGGGCATTGGGATCATTACCATGAAAATATGTATTTCTCTGAGGTCGATCATGCAAAGTTTGCTCTGAAGCCAATGAATTGTCCAGGGCATATGCTGATTTTTAAAAATAACCTTTACTCTTATCGTGATTTGCCGATTCGCTTGGCTGAGTTTGGGCAAGTGCATCGTCATGAATTCAGTGGTGCTTTAAATGGAATGCTCCGGGTCCGGACTTTTTGCCAGGATGATGCTCACATCTTTGTACGTGAGGATCAAATTGAAAGTGAAATTAAGCATGTATTTCAGCTAGTCGACGAAGTGTATCGTACATTTGGCTTCGAGTATTCTGTGGAGTTATCGACTCGGCCTGAAAATTCATTAGGTGAAGATAGTCTTTGGGAGGTTTCTGAAGGAGCTTTAAAGAAGGTGCTTGAGGATTTAGGCATTGTTTATCAGCTAAATGAAGGAGATGGAGCATTTTATGGTCCGAAAATCGATTTTCATATTAAAGATGCCTTAAAACGCAGTCATCAATGCGCAACAATCCAGCTCGACTTCCAGATGCCAGAAAAATTTGATTTAAGCTATGTGAATCAAAACAATGAAAAGGTTCGCCCAGTTGTCATTCACCGCGCGATTTATGGTTCCATTGACCGATTCTTCGGCATATTAATTGAACATTTTGCGGGAGCCTTTCCTGTTTGGCTGGCCCCTGTTCAAGTACAAATCATTCCAGTTTCCCGTGTTCATCTGGATTATTGCCTAAAAATACAATCACAGTTAAGGGAAGCGGGAGTAAGAGTAAAGATTGATGATAGAGATGAAAAACTTGGATATAAAATGCGAGAAGCACAAATACAAAAGGTGCCTTATATGTTGGTGATAGGAGATCAGGAAGTGAGTCATGATGAAGTAAATGTTAGGAAATATGGAGATCAAACATCTGAAAGTGCTGCTATCGCAGAATTTAAAGAGGAAATTGTTAGGAAGATAAGGGAACGGAGTATTTAAGTTTTCCATACAGTTCAGGAACCAATAGAAGGTGCCTTGGGAAGGATCATGGCACCTTTCGTATGTAAAATCTAGAGACGAGGGCGTCCAAGTGCAATTCATGTCTCTCTTCGTATGAAAATTTACTATATTCTTAATGGAAGTATATTACATTGTTTGAAAAGATGATAAGATTCTAATAGGTCTTGAAATTCCATTTAAAGGGTGCTTGAGAATATATGAATATACGTAATTCTGCAAAAGCAATTATCATCAAAGAAGACAAGATATTGCTTACGAAAAATAGAGATGATGAAGGGTATTTTTATTTATATCCCGGCGGTGGTCAGGAGCATGGGGAGACTCTTCAAAATGCTTTAATTAGAGAATGTGTAGAGGAAATTGGGGCCAATGTTGAAGTTGGTGAACTTCTTCATGTACGGGAATATATCGGAAAAAATCACGAGCATTCATCAATAGATTTTAATATTCATCAGGTTGAATTTTACTTTGATTGTACGATTAAAGATGGGAATGGTGAACATTTTGAGCCTACTAATCCGGATAGTCATCAAATTGGGATAGAGTGGATCTTAATCAATGATTTACCTCAATATCGAATTTATCCTCGGGAATTAAGCAAATTTTTATTAACTGCTTCAACTAAGTCTCCGGTGTACTTAGGGGACATTAACTAATTTGCAATAAAGGACTAATACTATGACATTAACAAATTTACAAATAGAAGAACTAAAAGCTAGTATTCATCATGTTCTAAGGAATAAATTTGATTGGGCAATAGATGAAATTTCATTTTTTGCAAATGGGGTCATAAACGCCGTTTTCCTTGTTAAAGAAAAAAACCTAGGAAGGCTTGCTGTGAGAATTCCATGGAGATCCGAAGAGCAAATGATGGATAAGGAATCGAGCGCCATATTATCTTTGAAAAAAGAAGCTGCACTTTCAGAGCATTGCTTCAAACATCACCTTCCTGTTCCAAAAGTTCATAAGCTTTATTTAAGTGAAAATATTAATTTTCTAGTTTCTGATTTTATTGATGGGGATGATAAGGAAATATCCTCCTTTGCAATTGGTGAACTAACATCTCAATTGCACCATATACCAATAGATGGACTTTCTATTATTGGTCAGGATGGACGATCATTACCAAGTATTATTTCAAAGCGAATCACTAGCCGGGCTGGAACACTTGGAGGTTTAATGAAACAAGATTTTTTGATTCCGAGCACTGAGGAGCTTGAAAGAGTTTTAAATTCGTCCCAAATTAACGATTGTCTTCTCCACCTTGATATAAGACATCCAAATTTAATAGGAAAACAAGGGCATATAAAGGCAATAGTAGATTGGGATAATGCTTTTATAGGCAATCCGATAATGGAATTGATGAGAATCTCAGAGTCTCAGGAATTACATGTAGAAGAGTTTTTAAAGGGTTATAGGGATCTTTCTATTCTAGAAAGAACGGATGGATTGATACAAAACATTTATAGACTTGATACTGCACTAATGCTAGCGATCTTATTTACCACGTTTGTACCAGACTCTTTAAAACGAGAATACTATGTTAATCGTGTACAGATGCTTATTCAAGAAATCAAAATTATGGTAGGATAGGGGGAATCTCCCCCGTTATCTTGCTGCCCACGCTTCTACCTCCACCTTAATTTCCGGACGCGCTAAAGCTTGCACATATGCGAGTGTTGTTGCAGGCGGGGATTCCTTATGAAATTCACTCCATTTTTCTAAATAAAATTCCCTATTGATACTTTCAGTAAACCAAAAGTTAATTTTAAAAACATTTTCCGCACCAATACCTTCACTTTTTAAAATAGATTTAATATTTTCGAGTGCGTTGGCAAACTGGCTTTCAATATCAGCTGGCAGTATTCCGTCCTTGTCATTTCCGATTTGACCGGATATAACGATGAGTTCAGCATTTCTAGGAACAACGGTTACATGATGATATTGACCAATTGGAGGAGCAACATTATTAGGATTAGATTTTATTATTTTCATAAGATTTCTCCTTATATGTATTAAAATAATAATAAGCTAACAATTGATTTTTTTCAAAATTTTAACTAATTTTAGTCGGGGGGTGAATATATACAAATCTAGTCTAGGTAATAAAAAGCACTAAAAATTATCGGAATATTATGAATTAATCCTCTTACCTCGAAATTATGTTCCGCCTATACTAAATTTACGAAGATTATGCTATTAAATAGGAGGTTCGGATGATGAGGAATTATAAAATGCCAAAAGTATTAGCGTCATTATTAGCAGCTTCATTAGCTTTCAGTTCAGTAGGGTATGCTGCACCGGTTGAGGGAGAAAAAGGAAAGTCGACGTATTCGCAAGATCAAAAAATAGTAGCAAGAGTGGACGCTGAACGTGCCATTGAACACATTAAATATTTATCAAAGGAGATTGGGACAAGACCAGGCGGATTAGAGGCTGAGAAAAGGTCAGCTGATTATATTGCAAAAACACTAAAAAGCTACGGATATGATGTGGAATATCAATACTTTCCAGTAGCAGACCAGTACATAGCGAATGTTGCATTTTCTGATGGTTCTGTTTGGGAAATGGGAGCTGCTCCTAATGGTGTTATTAGTAATAACGGAGTAAAAGCAGAGGTTGTATATGTTGAAGGCGGAACAAGTGCCAGCGATTTTTCAGATGTTAATGGAAAAGTTGTGCTAATGGCACGGGCAGCTTCAACAGCTGATTATCGTGCCCAGGTAGGGAGTGCAGTGCAAGCTGGCGCATCTGGTGTTATTCTTCAGAGTTTAGTAGGCAGCCGAGGAAATTACGGTCAATCCTTTAACCCAAGTTTAGCAGCTAAATATGATGTTCCTGTCTTTGGAGCTGCATATATTCAAGGAGAATGGCTAAAGGAACAAATGGAAAAAGGTACTGTAGAGATCAGTTTATCAGCTGAGCACTTTTCAAACCTTCAATCCGTAAATGTAATTGCACAAAGGAAGCAAAATCAAAGGATAAGAATGTGAAAGAAGTTATTCTTGGCGCCCATCACGACAGTGTTGTAGGTGCACCTGGTGCTAATGATAATGCTTCTGGTGTAGGCTTAATGCTAGAGCTTGCTCGCGTTTACAAGGGCTATAACACGGATAAAACATTGAAGTTTATTGCTTTCGGCTCTGAGGAAAGAGGCCTTCTAGGCTCTAAATATTATGTTGAGCAGTTAACGCAGGAACAAAGGGATGGAATTGAAGCTGTTTTTGTCCCTGATATGGTAGCAACGAATTATGATAAAGCGAAAAATCTTTATGCGATGACTGTCGATGGCAGCACGAATATTGTGACAGATTCTACAGTTGCTGCAGGTGCCAGACTAGGAAACTCTGATATTTTGCCAGGCACCTTTGGTTCCAGTGACCACGTGTACTTCCACCGCGCAGGCATTCCGGCAGCACTATTTATCTGGATGGGAATCGACAGCTGGGACCCTCTCGTCTACCATATCGAAAAAGTTTACCACACTCCTCAGGATACCATTGAGGATAATATCTCTGTTGAGAGAATGCAGTCTGCGCTTGACATTATCGGATCGGGGCTATTTGATGTTGTGAGGAAGAAGACTCCTGGGAATAATTAAAGAATCTAAGATTAGGAGAAGTGCGTACAGCACTTTTCCTTTTTTCGTTTACCCTTCAAAAATTATAAATATGGTACAATTATCCTAAAATTAGTTAACGGAGAGTGCACAATGGTCGTTTTTCGTGAGATTGGAAAAGTGGTAAATACGGTTGTAGGGGGAGCAGCTAAAACAGGAGTAAAAGCTGTCAGTAAAGCAGTGTCTATTAGGAACGATGAACTAGGAAAATATCTTGAAGATGTAGGTAATAGTGTTGTAGATGCCTCTAGAGGTGCAGTGGATTCCGTTACACAATTTGCGGATGGAACTGTTCGCGGTGTGTATGGTGTAGTCAAAAAAGACGATTACCATAAAAATAGAGGCTGGAATGATATAAAGGATTCGTCAGGTCGTACTGTTAAAGGAATTGGCTCCAGCATTAAATATACAGCAAAAAGTGCTGGACTCACATTACAAGGTTTGAAAAATAAAGATAGGGAACAAATTCTGAATGGTGTTAAAAATCTTGGCAAGGTAGCTGCTGTAACCACTTTTGCTGTTGGGGTTATTGATATTATTGACGGGGCTGATTTGATCCAGGCCGAAGAAATCGATACGAGAAATAGTCATTTAAATGGATTAGAGCATTCTGAAACAGGCGTACCTTTCGAACAAAAGATGATCGAATTACCTAATGGCGACCATCAAATAGGTACATTCCCTGTATTCCAATCCCAGTTTAGTGTTGTTTTAGCCGAGGAATTGTATTATGAAAGTGACCATACCCATTTTAGCATAGCAAACGAGACTTTATATCAGTCAATTCAAGAGAATCCTAGTCTAGCGAGAGAGTTAGGTTTATCTTCTCAGGATATACGAGGACTAGAAAACGGAGTAACTCCAGATGGTTATGTCTGGCATCATAACGAACAGCCGGGTGTCCTGCAATTAGTAGATGAAGATATTCATCAAAATACGGGCCATACAGGAGGAAGAGAAATTTGGGGTGGGGGAAAAGAGTATCGGTAAAGTTACTTTTTCACTGAAAGAAGTAGGAGTAGGACTGTATGGTTAGACAGGTTATGGTCCCTGGGGGAGCCCTGCCGATAAATTAATTTATTGGACAGGTTCTGTTACTAGAGAGTCCAACTTGTCCAATAAGAGATTTTATTGGACAGCTTCTGTTCCCGGGGAGTCCAACTTGTCCAATAACTGATTTTATTGGACAAGTTCCTTTCCCGGGGAGTCCAATTTGTCCGATAACTGATTTTATTGGACAAGTTCTGTTCTCAGAGAGTCAACCTTGTCCGATAAGTGATTTTAGTAGACAGGTTCTGTTGCAAGTCAGTTAAATCCGTCCGCTAACTCATTTATTGAAAAGGTTCCATTCCTGACCACTCAAACCTAACTAATAACCTAATTCAAAGAAAATCCAAAACTAAATCTCACCAAAAAATAAATTACCAATCCGATATCAAGAGAATTTCCTCTTCTTCCTCTTTTTATTACATAAACCACGAAATAAAATGGTGTCTACTTTTTACTCATTCCCTAATAGAACGGGATTGCTTATAATTTACTAATAGACTAAACAACGTAGGAGTTGGACTTTTTAGATGAATAAAAAGGATATAGCAAACATTCGGAAACAATTTAAGCTTGATAATGATTTATTGAAAATATCGGACATTTTTAATGTGTATATCAGGAAGGAGAGTAGTGAGATATATCATGAGGAGAGCCATCCGTTTGGCATGCTGGATCAGGAGCAGCAGGAGTTGTTTATGAGCAACTTCAAAAAGGTGCTGACAGGTCAAATCGATGTGAAGCTCTTTGAGGTGAAATTTAAACGTGAGGCTGAAAATCATAGTCGGTTTATTCTTCATGATGGGCTGCAGTCCGGTGATGTGGAAGATTGGAAAGAGTATATGCTGCAAATGGTTGAGAAGATGTTTAAGGATGTTCAATATGAGCATGACATGGTCGTAACGTTTATTCGGGGAACATATTTTAAGCCGACAAGAAGAAGCAATGAAGAAGCGGAAACAAGTGATCGGGACGAGGTGTATACAACACCATTTATTCTGTGCAGCATCAATCAAACAATTCAGCCTAAGAGATCCTTGATGTTTGATTATATTGAAAAGGAATTTAAGTCTAGCATTATCGTCGATTCCATTATTAACTTAACGTCACCTGTAGCGGGCTTTTTATATCCAAGCTTTACGGAGAATTCAGCTGATGTAAATCGTGTTCTCTATTCAGCAGGAAAGCCAAACCAGCCGGATTATCATTTTATTGAGAATGTTTTGAATGGTGAAGAGATTATGACGGCTCTAGAAGATAAGGCTGTGTTTGAGGAGATTGTGAAAGTAGTAGCTGGCGATGAATTAGATGCGACAACCATTGCGAATGTGTATGAAGAAATTAACAGAATGATGGACGAAGAAGAAGAGGAAGATACACCTAAACTCGATTACAAGGATGTTGAACGAGTTCTCAAGGTCAGCGGGGTAGAGGATGTTAATCCGGAAAAGGTAGAAATGGCTTTCCAAAGAGTCATTGACGATGAGAAGTATGAACTGAAAGCAAGCAGTATTTTGCCAAAGTATAATGCAAAATCGATCAAGATTAACACAAAAGTAGCCAACATTTCTATTAGTCCACAGGATTTAAAATATGTTAGACAGGTGAATTTTAATGGCAAACGCTGTCTACTAATTGAAGTCGATGAAGATACTTTAGTGGAAGGCTTCAAACTCATTCCAGAAACGTTTTTAAATTAACAAAAGGATGGCAGGGTGCTGCACCCCAAAAGTTAGAGTTAAAAAA
>NZ_JACWFE010000008.1:3090-4718 GCF_019749375.1 Bacillus sp. S/N-304-OC-R1 | reverse complement strand
ATTGGAGAGTTTGATCCTGGCTCAGGACGAACGCTGGCGGCGTGCCTAATACATGCAAGTCGAGCGAATCTGAGGGAGCTTGCTCCCAAAGGTTAGCGGCGGACGGGTGAGTAACACGTGGGCAACCTGCCTGTAAGACTGGGATAACTTCGGGAAACCGGAGCTAATACCGGATAATTCTTTTCTACTCATGTAGGAAAGCTGAAAGATGGCATCTCGCTATCACTTACAGATGGGCCCGCGGCGCATTAGCTAGTTGGTGAGGTAACGGCTCACCAAGGCAACGATGCGTAGCCGACCTGAGAGGGTGATCGGCCACACTGGGACTGAGACACGGCCCAGACTCCTACGGGAGGCAGCAGTAGGGAATCTTCCGCAATGGACGAAAGTCTGACGGAGCAACGCCGCGTGAGTGATGAAGGTTTTCGGATCGTAAAACTCTGTTGTTAGGGAAGAACAAGTACCGGAGTAACTGCCGGTGCCTTGACGGTACCTAACCAGAAAGCCACGGCTAACTACGTGCCAGCAGCCGCGGTAATACGTAGGTGGCAAGCGTTGTCCGGAATTATTGGGCGTAAAGCGCGCGCAGGCGGTTCCTTAAGTCTGATGTGAAAGCCCCCGGCTCAACCGGGGAGGGTCATTGGAAACTGGGGAACTTGAGTGCAGAAGAGGAGAGTGGAATTCCACGTGTAGCGGTGAAATGCGTAGAGATGTGGAGGAACACCAGTGGCGAAGGCGACTCTCTGGTCTGTAACTGACGCTGAGGCGCGAAAGCGTGGGGAGCGAACAGGATTAGATACCCTGGTAGTCCACGCCGTAAACGATGAGTGCTAAGTGTTAGAGGGTTTCCGCCCTTTAGTGCTGCAGCTAACGCATTAAGCACTCCGCCTGGGGAGTACGGTCGCAAGACTGAAACTCAAAGGAATTGACGGGGGCCCGCACAAGCGGTGGAGCATGTGGTTTAATTCGAAGCAACGCGAAGAACCTTACCAGGTCTTGACATCCTCTGACAATCCTAGAGATAGGACTTTCCCCTTCGGGGGACAGAGTGACAGGTGGTGCATGGTTGTCGTCAGCTCGTGTCGTGAGATGTTGGGTTAAGTCCCGCAACGAGCGCAACCCTTGATCTTAGTTGCCAGCATTAAGTTGGGCACTCTAAGGTGACTGCCGGTGACAAACCGGAGGAAGGTGGGGATGACGTCAAATCATCATGCCCCTTATGACCTGGGCTACACACGTGCTACAATGGATGGTACAAAGGGCTGCAAGACCGCGAGGTTTAGCCAATCCCATAAAACCATTCTCAGTTCGGATTGCAGGCTGCAACTCGCCTGCATGAAGCCGGAATCGCTAGTAATCGCGGATCAGCATGCCGCGGTGAATACGTTCCCGGGCCTTGTACACACCGCCCGTCACACCACGAGAGTTTGTAACACCCGAAGTCGGTGGGGTAACCGCAAGGAGCCAGCCGCCTAAGGTGGGACAGATGATTGGGGTGAAGTCGTAACAAGGTAGCCGTATCGGAAGGTGCGGCTGGATCACCTCCTTTCTAAGGAAAAATTGAAGCCTCGATGCTTCAATAAAAGACGTTACTTGTTCGTTCAGTTTTGAGAGAATTAACTCTCAAA
>NZ_JACWFE010000008.1:0-3082 GCF_019749375.1 Bacillus sp. S/N-304-OC-R1 | reverse complement strand
GAGGAGCACAGTGACGGAGCTGACGAAGAGATGCGCCGCTTATCATTCACCGAACAAGGTTAAGTTAGAAAGGGCGCACGGTGGATGCCTTGGCACTAGGAGCCGATGAAGGACGGGACTAACACCGATATGCTTCGGGGAGCTGTAAGTAAGCTTTGATCCGGAGATTTCCGAATGGGGGAACCCACTGTTCGTAATGGAACAGTATCTTTACCTGAATACATAGGGTATTGAAGGCAGACCCGGGGAACTGAAACATCTAAGTACCCGGAGGAAGAGAAAGCAAACGCGATTCCCTGAGTAGCGGCGAGCGAAACGGGATTAGCCCAAACCAAGAGGCTTGCCTCTTGGGGTTGTAGGACACTCTACACGGAGTTACAAAGGAACGAGGTAAATGAACAGGTCTGGAAAGGCCGGCCAGAGAAGGTAAAAGCCCTGTAGTTGAAACTTCGTTCCCTCCAGAGTGGATCCTGAGTACGGCGGGACACGAGAAATCCCGTCGGAAGCAGGGAGGACCATCTCCCAAGGCTAAATACTCCCTAGTGACCGATAGTGAACCAGTACCGTGAGGGAAAGGTGAAAAGCACCCCGGAAGGGGAGTGAAATAGTTCCTGAAACCGTGTGCCTACAAGTAGTCAGAGCCCTTTCATGGGTGATGGCGTGCCTTTTGTAGAATGAACCGGCGAGTTACGATTACATGCAAGGTTAAGTTGAAGAGACGGAGCCGCAGCGAAAGCGAGTCTGAATAGGGCGAATTGAGTATGTGGTCGTAGACCCGAAACCAGGTGACCTACCCATGTCCAGGTTGAAGTCCAGGTAACACTGGATGGAGGACCGAACCCACGCACGTTGAAAAGTGCGGGGATGAGGTGTGGGTAGCGGAGAAATTCCAATCGAACTTGGAGATAGCTGGTTCTCTCCGAAATAGCTTTAGGGCTAGCCTCATGTAGTAAGAGTCTTGGAGGTAGAGCACTGTTTGGACTAGGGGCCCTCATCGGGTTACCGAATTCAGACAAACTCCGAATGCCAAAGACTTATCCATGGGAGTCAGACTGCGAGTGATAAGATCCGTAGTCAAGAGGGAAACAGCCCAGACCACCAGCTAAGGTCCCAAAGTATACGTTAAGTGGAAAAGGATGTGGAGTTGCTTAGACAACCAGGATGTTGGCTTAGAAGCAGCCACCATTTAAAGAGTGCGTAATAGCTCACTGGTCGAGTGACTCTGCGCCGAAAATGTACCGGGGCTAAACGTATCACCGAAGCTGTGGATTGACACCAATAGGTGTCAGTGGTAGGAGAGCGTTCTAAGGGCGTTGAAGCTAGACCGTAAGGACTGGTGGAGCGCTTAGAAGTGAGAATGCCGGTATGAGTAGCGAAAGATGGGTGAGAATCCCATCCACCGAATGCCTAAGGTTTCCTGAGGAAGGCTCGTCCGCTCAGGGTTAGTCGGGACCTAAGCCGAGGCTGAAAAGCGTAGGCGATGGACAACAGGTTGATATTCCTGTACCACCTCTTTACCGTTTGAGCAATGGGGGGACGCAGGAGGATAGGGTAAGCGCGCTGCTGGAATAGCGCGTCCAAGCAGTTAGGCTGGGAAGTAGGCAAATCCGCTTCCCGTGAAGGCTGAGCTGTGACGGCGAGGGAATTATAGTACCGAAGTTCCTGAATCCACACTGCCAAGAAAAGCCTCTAGCGAGGTAAAAGGTGCCCGTACCGCAAACCGACACAGGTAGGCGAGGAGAGAATCCTAAGGTGAGCGAGAGAACTCTCGTTAAGGAACTCGGCAAAATCACCCCGTAACTTCGGGAGAAGGGGTGCTCATTTGGGTGAATAGCCCGGATGAGCCGCAGTGAATAGGCCCAGGCGACTGTTTAGCAAAAACACAGGTCTCTGCAAAGCCGCAAGGCGAAGTATAGGGGCTGACGCCTGCCCGGTGCTGGAAGGTTAAGAGGAGGGGTTAGCCTTAAAAGCGAAGCTCTGAATTGAAGCCCCAGTAAACGGCGGCCGTAACTATAACGGTCCTAAGGTAGCGAAATTCCTTGTCGGGTAAGTTCCGACCCGCACGAAAGGCGTAACGATCTGGGCACTGTCTCAACGAGAGACTCGGTGAAATTATAGTACCTGTGAAGATGCAGGTTACCCGCGACAGGACGGAAAGACCCCGTGGAGCTTTACTGTAGCCTGATATTGAATTTCGGTACAGCTTGTACAGGATAGGTAGGAGCCTTGGAAGCCGGAGCGCCAGCTTCGGTGGAGGCATTGGTGGGATACTACCCTGGCTGTATTGAAATTCTAACCCGCGCCCCTGATCGGGGCGGGAGACAGTGTCAGGTGGGCAGTTTGACTGGGGCGGTCGCCTCCTAAAGTGTAACGGAGGCGCCCAAAGGTTCCCTCAGAATGGTTGGAAATCATTCGAAGAGTGTAAAGGCATAAGGGAGCTTGACTGCGAGACCTACAAGTCGAGCAGGGACGAAAGTCGGGCTTAGTGATCCGGTGGTTCCGCATGGAAGGGCCATCGCTCAACGGATAAAAGCTACCCCGGGGATAACAGGCTTATCTCCCCCAAGAGTCCACATCGACGGGGAGGTTTGGCACCTCGATGTCGGCTCATCGCATCCTGGGGCTGTAGTCGGTCCCAAGGGTTGGGCTGTTCGCCCATTAAAGCGGTACGCGAGCTGGGTTCAGAACGTCGTGAGACAGTTCGGTCCCTATCCGTCGTGGGCGCAGGAAATTTGAGAGGAGCTGTCCTTAGTACGAGAGGACCGGGATGGACGCACCGCTGGTGTACCAGTTGTCTTGCCAAAGGCATCGCTGGGTAGCTATGTGCGGACGGGATAAGTGCTGAAAGCATCTAAGCATGAAGCCCCCCTCGAGATGAGATTTCCCATAGCGTCAAGCTAGTAAGACCCCTGAAAGATGATCAGGTTGATAGGTTTGAGGTGGAAGCGTGGCGACACGTGGAGCTGACAAATACTAATCGGTCGAGGACTTAACCACATTTAGATTACTCGATTTACTTCTTCAGCATTATCTAGTTTTGAGGGAACAACTCTCAATTAAAATAGTCTGGTGGCGATAGCGA
>NZ_JACWFE010000007.1 GCF_019749375.1 Bacillus sp. S/N-304-OC-R1 | reverse complement strand
TTTTTTGTTCGTTCAGTTTTCAAAGAACTATTTCACCGCTCGTAAGCGACCTTTTAAATATATCATTCTCAAAAACATTTGTCAATAAGTTTTTATTGAAACTAATTTTTAAATCACAAAGTTTTTGTAACGACTTTAAATATATTATCAGTGAATTATTAGATTGTCAACTCATTTATAAAAAATATTGAACAGCTACTAATAATTGCAGCTGTTCATGTATTTACATTACCCAAGTTTGAATTGCTACTAAGGAGAATAAACCAGGAATCCCTAAAAATCCAGAGACTGAAGCTGTAACTAAGTTAATCGGGACATGAATTCCAAATTGATTCCCGAATGTATTTAAAAAGAATAAAAACAATGCACCGATTAGTACTTTAATTACTCCTTGTCCAACCATTTTAACCGGTTTTAACGGAGTACCAATAAAGAGAAGTAATAAAATGCAGCCTCCTAAAATGGAGATAACGACCACAGGCTCCAATAAGAAAATCCTCCTTTCGAGAAACTTGTACTATCAATTTATGAAAAGGATGTACAAAAAAGACCTCGAACGGAGGAGAGTGACTATATTTTATTTGTGCAATGAGATATTTCTATTTTTTACTTCTTTAAAAAGAAAAAAGTATTTTGCCTCTGCAAGTTTTGCTTGTGTAATAATCTCTGCGGAAGGATCAAAGCTCTTTTCAACTAAGGTTTTTTGGTTGGTCCAGATGTCCCTTAAGTCATAAACCTTATCCAATAGCTTTTCATCGAACTCCTTTCGCAGCCAGCCCCTTCTGCGAAATAACATAATCCCAGCCTCCATTAGAAAGCGCAATAACCTTCTGCGGTGTCAATTAAACTTCTCTTCTTCCTTCAAGTGCTTTTGATAGAGTCACTTCATCAGCATATTCAAGGTCCCCACCAACAGGGAGTCCATGGGCTATTCGTGTAGCACGAATACCGGACGGCTTTAATAGCCTAGAAATATACATAGCTGTCGCTTCTCCCTCTATATTAGGGTTTGTAGCAAGGATGACTTCTTGTACAGTATCATCTTGCAGTCTTTTTAACAGAGAAGGAATATTTATATCCTCTGGCCCAATTCCATCCATAGGCGAGATAGCCCCTTGTAATACATGGTATAAACCATTATATTCTTTCATTTTTTCCATAGCAATGACATCTTTAGGATCTTGGACTACACAAATGACAGTTTGGTCTCTTCTCTGATCTTCACAAATGTAGCAAGGATCCTGATCTGTAATATGACCACAAACTGAACAATATGACAAATTCCTCTTTGCATTAACTAAAGCTTTTGCAAAATCAAGAACTGTGTCTTCCTTCATACTTAATATAAAAAAAGCCAGACGAGCGGCCGTTTTCGGGCCGATACCTGGCAATTTCATAAAGCTATCAATCAGCTTAGATATCGGTTCAGGATAGTGCATTATAAATTCCTCCTTATAAGAAAAGCAAAGTGCCTTAGTTAGACCCAAAAGCAAAGGACTAGACATCAGGCACTGGTGCTAAACAAAGAAAAGCGGAAGTGCCCTACCTAAAGCACTTCAGCTGAAATTGGAGTATTAGAACATTCCTGGCAGATTTAATCCTTTAGTAAACTGGCCCATTGTGCTGTTTGTTAATTCTTCAGCCTTCTTAAGAGCATCATTTGTTGCAGCTAACACTAGATCTTGAAGCATTTCAATATCTTCTGGATCAACTACTTCTTCCTTAATGTTTACTTCAATTACTTCTTTGTGGCCAGAAACGATGACAGTAACCATTCCACCGCCTGCAGTTCCTTCAATTCGTTCTTCACCTAGCTGCTCTTGAGCCTCAGCCATTTTCTTTTGCATTTTTTGCATTTGCTTCATCATGTTTTGCATATTTCCCATACCACGCATGTTTTTGTACCTCCATATTATAATTAGTCAATAATTTCTACTAAATCATCACCAAATAGTTTTTTTGCTTCGGCGATTAATGGTTCTTCCTCATTTGAACTTGCTTGTTCTGTACCATCCTCATGTTGACTCTGTAGAAAATCCTCTCGAACTTTTTGCCATTGCTCATCAGGTACTCCCACCAATTGCAGTCGTTTTCCTAAAAGCTCATAAAGGATATTAGATAATATGTCTAAAAACTTCATATTGTCCATCGCCATTTGACAATGAATTTCATATTTAAATTTTATAATAAAAGCATCTTGGGACGCTGCAACAGGCTCTGCTTCATTAAGTAAAGCTGCTTGTGAGCGCATTTGATTATTGGCTAATCTATTTAACATTTCTCCCCAATTGCTTTTTATGGCCATTAAATCATTTTTGGTAGCTACCTTTAAAATTTCATTAATCTTACCTGCAGGGGCTTGGAAACCTCTTCGTGATGTCCGTGGCGTTTTTTTCTGAACAGCTGGCTGCCCTTCTTCTTGAACAGCAACTCCGTTCCGTTTTAAAAAGCTGACTTCCTGTTCTAGCTGTTCGATCTTTTGAAGTAATGGCTGAAGATCCCCAGACGATGCTGGTAATCCTCTTTTTTCAAGCTGACAAAGCTTAACGATCGCTACCTCTAGAAAAATTCTCGGATGGTTCGTCCAGCGCATATCTTGCTGTGCCTTATTTAAAACTTCAATTAATTCATATAGCTCTTCAGGCTGAATTTTTTCTGCCAATGCTTTAAATTCTTCATCCAACATGACTCTTTCAAGTGATTCCTCCAAATTTGGAGCAGCCTTGAAAAGAAGCATATCTCGGTAATAAAGAATGAAATCCTCGACAAACCTCGAAGGATCTTTTCCTTGGAAAAGCAATTCCTCTAAGCATTCGAGACCTGCAGCTGCGTTTTTATCCATAACCGCATGAGCCAATTTATTTAAAAAACCTTGTGATACAGCTCCTGTTACGGTTAAAGCATCTTCAATTGTCACTCGGTCCTGGCTAAATGAAATAGCTTGATCAAGCAAACTTAAAGCGTCACGCATACCGCCTTCTGCCGCTCTAGCAATGACTTGCAATGCATGTTCGTCACACTGTACGCCCGTTTCATCAACAATTAGCTTCATTCGACCTACAATAGACTGAGCAGTAATCCTCTTAAAATCAAATCTTTGACATCTTGAAATAATAGTAAGCGGAATTTTATGAGGTTCAGTCGTAGCTAAAATAAAGATAACATGCTTCGGCGGCTCTTCAAGTGTCTTTAATAATGCATTGAAGGCTCCAATGGAAAGCATATGAACTTCATCGACAATATAGACCTTGTACTTAGCGACGTTCGGCGCATACTTTACTTTATCCCGAATATCTCTGATTTCCTCTACACCATTATTGGATGCTGCATCAATTTCAATTACATCTTGTATAGTCCCGTCTGTAATGCCTTTGCAAGTAGGACATTCATTGCATGGCTCACTTATTGGGGCCCGCTCGCAGTTAACTGCCTTTGACAGAATTTTTGCAGCACTCGTTTTACCAGTTCCCCGAGGGCCTGAAAATAAGTACGCATGGGAGATTTTCTCCTGAAGCAGGGCGTTTTGCAATGTCTTTGTTACATGCTCCTGACCGACAACATCCATAAAGCTTTGAGGACGCCAAACCCGATATAAAGCCTGATAACTCATTGACACGCCCCCTTCCTATGTATTCTCTTCGACTATTATACCTTATTCGATTTAAATATTACAAAGTTAAATTAGAAAAGTGGAAACAGCCAGCCGCTTCCGCTATACAAAAAAACCCATCCCGATTAGAGATGAGTTTCATGTATTATAGTTAAACTGCCGTGCACCTTCCGTCGACTGACGCCCATAAGCGTTACTTAAGCAGTTAGCTCGGCCCAGGCAACCCTACGGCACATGAGATGGTCCACTTAATGCTGCTTCCTTCCGGACCTGACATGTTTCATGGATTCCCATTGCGCAGGACCCGGGCGTCAACACCACTTACTTAAGGCAGGCCCTACAGGACACCAGCCTCGGGAAGGGATTCAGCCTCGCTAGAGCGGATTGCGAGTACAGGGCACCGCTACCTCCCCACCTAGCACGGCAAAGTTGAAACCGTATTTAGTTGCGTCATTGGTGACGCATTTATAAGTATACTAATAACTTGTTAAAAAATCAAACCCTATTCACTGACAATTTCTGTATCCTGATCCAACTGTGATATTTTCCTTCGTTTCTTTTCTTCCTTTCGTTTTTCCCTTAATTGACGGAAAAAAGCAGAAAGAAGTTCCCCACACTCTTCTTCAAGTACACCTGTCACAACCTCACTTTGGTGATTGAATCGTTCATCTTGTAAAAGATTCATAAAGGTGCCGGCACAGCCTCCCTTCGGATCCTTTGCACCGTACACAACCCTTTTTACCCTTGAGAGAATAATAGCACCTGCACACATTGGACACGGTTCAAGTGTAACATAGAGAACGGCATCCTCAAGTCTCCATGTGCCAAGTTTCTTACAGGCTTGATCAATTGCAAGTAATTCTGCATGAGCAATAGCATTTTGATTAGATTCTCTTAAATTATGAGCTCTTGCGATAATTTCTCCATTATGGGCGATAATCGCCCCAATTGGCACTTCCTGCATTTGTTCAGCTTTTTTTGCTTCATTTATTGCTTCTCGCATTAATATTTCATCCATTTGTTCCATTTGCAGAGACATACGTATTACATCCTTTTATATTATTCCTTTATGGAATTATATCATTTCCTTTAGAATACCTTCATAAAATGGTTGTAGTGTTCAAAATTGATGGTTATTTGTTTGAATGAAGGAGGGAATCATTTTGCAAATTCATGTTGTACAGCCTAACCAGACATTAACACGTATTGCGCAAGCCTACGGTACCACTGCCAACGATATTGCGGAAGCCAATGAAATTCCTAATCCAAATAATTTAGTTGTTGGGCAAACCCTAGTAATCCCTATTGTCGGTCAATTTTACACTGTAAAAAGTGGCGATAGTTTGTACTCCATCTCAAGAAGGTTTGGTCTTTCCTATCAAGAGCTCGCTTCCATTAACCGCATTTCTGTTAACACACCGCTTCAGATTGGAGTCAGGCTTTATATTCCGCCCCATCCTAAATTCCGGGCAGAATTTAATGCCTATGTAGAACCTCGAGGAACAACGGTTGCGCCGAATTTAGAGGCTAGCGCAAGAGAAGCTGCTCCTTATTTGACCTATTTAGCCCCTTTCAGCTTTCAGGCACTTCGTAATGGATCATTGAAAGAACCATTATTAAATAATTTCCCTGCCATCGCCAAAGCCAATCGAAATGTATTGATGATGGTCATTACTAATCAAGAAAATGACCAGTTTAGTGATGAACTGGGACGCATACTTCTAAATGATATTCCGATTCAGGATAAATTTTTAAATAATATAGTAGCAACAGCAAAAAAATTCGGATTCAAGGATATCCATTTTGACTTCGAATTTCTGCGCCCGGAAGACCGCGAAGCTTATAATCGGTTCTTAAGAAAAGCAAAAGCCAGGTTTCAAAAGGAAGGTTGGCTTCTATCAACAGCCCTTGCTCCAAAAACAAGCGCTGAGCAAAAGGGACGATGGTATGAAGCTCATGACTACAAGGCACACGGTGAAATCGTTGATTTTGTTGTTATCATGACTTACGAATGGGGCTATAGCGGAGGTCCTTCCATGGCCGTTTCCCCTATTGGACCTGTCAGAAAGGTTTTAGAATATGCCATAACAGAGATTCCTTCCTCTAAGATATTAATGGGACAAAACCTTTATGGCTATGATTGGACATTGCCATTTGTTCAAGGATCCTTTGCTCGTGCAATTAGTCCACAACAGGCGATCCAGCTTGCTGAAAAAAATAATGTTTCTATTCAGTATGACACCGCTGCACAAGCCCCATTCTTTACCTATACAGATAGCGAGGGAAAAAAGCATGAAGTTTGGTTTGAGGATGCCCGCTCGATTCAAGCAAAGTTTGACTTGATTAAAGAATTGAAATTAAGAGGAATGAGCTATTGGAAGCTTGGACTTTCCTTCCCGCAAAACTGGCTATTAATTTCAGAGAATTTTAATGTCGTGAAAAGACCATGATTATATTCAAAAACAGCTGATTATGTGCAGCTGTTTTTTCTTTGCCCTTTATTAGAAAATTCCATATCCCTTCCACTATCATAGTGTGATAAAATAAATTTTGTGTCATTTATTATCGAAATTTAGAACCCAAACATATAGAAATGCAATTCGGAGTAGGAGGACAATTATGGGAGCAACCCCTTTCATTACGGTTGAGGGACCAATTGGCGTCGGAAAAACTTCATTAGCTAAGGCCATTTCTGACCATTTTCAATTTACATTGCTTAAGGAGATTGTTGATGAAAACCCATTTTTAGGGAAATTCTATGAAAATATTGAGGAGTGGAGCTTTCAGACAGAGATGTTTTTTCTCTGCAACCGCTATAAACAATTAACAGATATTCACAACCATTATTTAAAGAAAGACGTACCTGTTGTTGCAGACTACCATATTTTTAAAAATCTAATATTTGCTGGCCGCTCATTGAATAGGGTTGAATACGAAAAGTATTTAAAAATATATGATATTTTAACAGCCGATATGCCTAAGCCAAATGTAGTCATATATCTTCACGCTAGTCTTGAAACGATTCTAAGTCGTATTAAGCTAAGAGGAAGAGATATTGAAAAGAATATTAGCCCACTATATTTAGAGCAATTATCCATTGATTATGACAAAGCGATAAACGAGTTTGAAGCTCAGCATCCAGAAGTTACCGTTCTGCGCTTTAACGGCGACGATTTAGATTTTGTGAAACATCAAGAAGACCTTCAATTCATTATAAATACTTTATCGAACACATTAATAAAAGGGAGCATACAATCATGATGTTAAGAAATAAATACGGAATTCCTTCAAATGCAGTCATAACCATTGCTGGGACTGTTGGAGTTGGAAAATCTACCATGACGAATGCCCTTGCCGAGGCACTTCATTTTCGAACATCCTTTGAAAAAGTGGATACGAATCCTTATCTGGATAAATTTTATGCCGATTTCGAACGCTGGAGCTTTCATTTGCAAATTTACTTCCTTGCTGAGCGTTTTAAAGAGCAGAAACGAATTTTCGAATATGGCGGCGGATTTATTCAAGATCGGTCCATTTATGAGGACACAGGGATTTTTGCTAAGATGCACTATGAAAAAGGGACAATGTCTAAGGTTGATTATGAAACCTATACAAGTCTTTTCGAAGCTATGGTCATGACCCCTTATTTCCCACACCCAGACTTACTCATTTACCTTGAAGGGTCTCTAGATGACATACTATCACGTATCCATGAACGAGGACGCCCGATGGAACAGCAGACGCCTATTGAATATTGGGAGGAGATGCATAAACGGTACGAGGATTGGATCAATTCTTTCAACGCTTGTCCTGTGCTCCGCTTGAATATTAATGATTATGATATTATGGATGACGAAAGCTCAGTCGAACCTATTATCGAACGCATCGCAGAGTTCATGAAGCAAACTCAATTACTGAAAAAATAGTCGCTAATCGGCGGCTTTTTTCTTTTATAAAAATAGGCTATGTTAATACTAAATGTTGATTTTCCACCTATGGAAAAACCGCCCCACTGATGAAGGGCGGTTAAAAGAACTGAACTATCATACTTGTTAGTTCAATGAATGATGTATTACATGCCTAAATACTATTGCAATTGGTAATAGCCTTTGCAAAATACGGAATTCTTCGGTTTAATAGCAATTAAAAACGAATTAATGATATCTGAGGCAGAAATCAAAGAGTTTATCCAACACACAAATAAAAAGATGGACCTGATATCTTCAGTTACAAAAAACGAAACAATGACAGGCACTACTGATAATACAATGAAGGGCAAGCTCATAAAGACCCAAAATCTCTGTTTGGATAGAACTGCATTTGTATGTAGCCAGAAAAATAATCCTCTAAATGTTAAACTAATATCACCTTTTTTGTTTATTACAATTATGTGAAGGGTTTCATGAGTGATGAAGACAAGGAGGCCTATTAAGAAAAGAACGAATGTGGTGATATGGGGGAACCATCCTCCAAAGAAATATGGAATCAGAAATATAATGACCTGGAGTAGATAAACAAACTTCATATAGTGCTTTCTGAACCAATGATTTGGTATAAAGGGGGTCCATTCTGACAAATCCATACGTAATTGCGGTAGGTGTCTAAACCAAAATATCATAAATTTTTACTCCTCCTATTAATCTCTCACCCCATATATTACCATATTATATTGCCATCGTGAATCTTCTCCGTACTACGATGTTCCCCATAAATATAGAACAACCTTTCAAAATCAACAGATTTCAACAAAATAGTTTGACAAAGCTAAATAAAAAAATCGTTACATTTGACTGTAACGATTTTCATCTCCAATATATGCGCGTGTTAGATGTCAATTATTATGGAGGAGGAAAGGGGATTCGAACCCCTGCGCGGTTTGACCCGCCTGTCGGTTTTCAAGACCGATCCCTTCAGCCGGACTTGGGTATTCCTCCGTATCGACAAGAAATAATATATCACCTTATTATATTGATGTCAACATCCTAATTTAAATTATTTAGAGCGGGTTTTATCCCGCCCTATATGTTTTATTTTACTACTAATTAATCTGGCTTAATAACTTCTCTATTGCCCATGTATGGACGTAATACTTCAGGAATAATTACACTGCCGTCAGCCTGCTGATAATTTTCTAAGATAGCTGCAACCGTACGTCCAATGGCAAGTCCAGATCCATTTAATGTATGAACGTGCTCTGGTTTTCCTTTCGGTTCACGGCGGAAACGAATATTAGCACGGCGCGCCTGGAATGCTTCAAAGTTACTGCAAGAAGAAATTTCTCTATATGTGTTATAGCTTGGAATCCAAACTTCAATATCGTATTTTTTAGCCGCTGTGAAGCCTAAATCACCCGTGCACATACTCATTACTCGATATGGAAGACCGAGTAATTGAAGAACCTTCTCCGCATTTTTTGTAAGCTTTTCTAATTCATCATAAGAATCTTCCGGTTTTACAAATTTAACAAGTTCCACCTTATTAAATTGATGCTGGCGGATTAGCCCTCTCGTGTCACGTCCTGCAGAGCCTGCTTCTGAACGGAAACATGCACTAAATGCTGCATAATTGATCGGTAAATCTTCCACACCTAGAATTTCATCACGATGCATATTCGTAACAGGCACTTCAGCGGTTGGAATTAAGAAGTAATCTTCATTTTCAATAAGGAAGGCATCTTCTTCAAACTTAGGGAGCTGGCCAGTTCCTGTCATACTTGCACGATTTACTAGGTATGGCGGAAGTACTTCCTTATAGCCATGCTCATCAGTGTGAAGATCAAGCATAAAGTTAAATAATGCACGTTCTAAGCGAGCACCTAAACCTTTATAAAAAACAAAACGACTTCCAGTCACTTTTCCTGCACGTTCAAAGTCAAGAATATTTAAGTGATCTGCAACGTCCCAATGAGGCTTTGGTTCAAAATCAAATTGACGAACTTCTCCCCATTTCCACGCTTCCACATTATCATCCTCAGTTTCCCCAACCGGAACACTCTCATGAGGTATATTTGGAATGCTTAGCATTAGTGTATCTAACTCTTCTTCCACAACACGAAGTTCATCGTCAAGATCTTTAATTTGATCTCCTACTTCTCTCATTTCAGCAATTAAATGATCTGCATCCTGCTTTTCGCGCTTTAATGTCGCAACCTGTTGAGAAACTTCATTGCGTTTACTCTTCAATTGTTCAGCTTTCACAATCAATTCACGGCGCTTTGTATCTAGATCCTCAAACTTTCCAAGATCAGTCAAATCCTCCCCGCGATGCTCAAGCTTCTTTTTCACTTCTTCAAAATTAGCCCTAAAAAACTTAATGTCTAACATCCTAATCCCTCCTAATGATTGTACATAGGCAAAAACACAAAAAACTCCCGTCCCTAAAAAAGGGACGAGAGTTACCCGCGTTGCCACCCTAGTTGAAGGCATAAGCCTCCCACCTTAAATTCATAACGGTTTTATACCGAAAGTATTTACTTGCCTGAAGATAATTATCTCCATTAAAGGCGTTCCATACTTTGCTCGAGGATGGATTCACAAGCTTCACCGCCAATTCTCACCAGCCATTGGCTCTCTTAAGAATGAATAACCTGTTACTAGTTCCTCTCATTGCTTTGGATTATAGTAAATTTTAATTCATAATGTACTACAATTATGAACCTTTTGCAACTATATTATTCAAATTAATTTTTCTACACTTCTTTTACCAATCAAAAAATTAAGAGCTAATGCGATAGTCATCAATGAACTCAGGCTGAAAAGAGCAACATCCAATCACTCCCCAAAAAGTTAAAAGGGTTTCCCATTTTGACAGGAAACCCTTATTAATTAGAACCAACCTTTAATAGTGGATGAAATTCCTCCAAACACATTTCCGAAAAAGCTGCCGATTCCGCGCATCATTAACACAAACCAGTTTGCTTTTTCAACATCATCAGCGGCAACTATATCAACCTGAACTTTGCCTTTTCCTTTTTCAGTTAAAAATTCTAAGTCACCTGCATTTGAGGACTCAATCGTTAAAGTTCCTACTTTTTCCCCCTTTTTAATAGGAGCTGTTAGTTCGCCTTTTTCATTTAATTTATCTTTATCTAGAACGAGCTTCGGCTTATAGTTTTCCTTTTCGCCATTTTTGACTACCATTTTAATAGGATCTTTTGTTTCGATTTTCACCTGATCTTTTTTCCCTTTAATAACAGGTAAAGTCTTTTGACCCTTTACTTGATAGCCAGCTGGAATAAGCTCTTCTTTCGTAAAATTACTAAAAGCATAATTGAACATTTTCTTTGTTTCATCAAATCGTGATTTATATGTGCCTTTACCGCTATCATCCTTCGCATTCATAACAACAGTAATATAGCGGATGCCGTTTCTCATAGCTGTTCCGGTAAAACAATACCCAGCAAACTCAGTTGTACCTGTTTTTAGCCCGTCTACACCTTCATATCCATATACAAGACTAGGAAGCATCCAGTTCCAGTTTTGCATGTCAATTGCATCATCAGTGCCTTCTCTGAATGTTAGTTTTGGAATACTTGTTGTCTCCAGCACTTCTGGATAGTCATTAATCAAATGAGAAGCAAGCTTTGCTACTGCTCTTGCCGACATCACATTCTCTTCTTCTTCCGTCCCAGTATGGTGGAATCCTTTTAGATCTTTATTATTTAAACCAGTTGCATTTACAAATTTATAATCTTTCAATCCAAGTTCTTCTGCTTTTTTGTTCATCATTTTCACAAAATTTTCTTCAGAACCTGCAATCGTTTCTGCAATAGCAATGGTTGCAGCATTAGCAGAATAAATAGTCATTGCCTGATATAATTCACGAATACTGTATTTCCCATCTCTGCGCAAAGGCACATTGGATAGATTCGTGTCATGTGAAATTTTCCATACATACTCACTTACAGAGTACTCCTGGTCCCATTTCACTCTTCCCTCTTTTATAGCTTCAAGAAGGAGATACTCTGTCATCATTTTTGTCATACTTGCAATACCAAGGACCTGATCGACATTTTTTGAATATAGTACTTTACCTGTCTCTGCTTCTACTAAAATAGCAGCATCGCCATTAACATTTAAAATATCCTCTGCATAGGCTTTATTTAAGCTTGGGAAAAGTCCTATTACCATCACGAGTACAAGAAAACTAGCTACAAATTTGCGAAATTTTTTCAACACAAAGCCCTCCAACTTTTTAGTACACTTTTGATATTTTATCATAATTCGACACTAAAAAATAGACAGAGGAATTACCTATTCCTTAGACCACTTTTTACCATAGTAAAAGCAGAGAAACCTGAATGCTTCTCTGCTTTTTTTAAAAGATTTATGATAATGAGTAGTTTGGCGCTTCTTTTGTAATTTGGACATCGTGCGGGTGGCTCTCTTTTAAGCCTGCACCTGTCATTCTTACAAATCGAGAGTTCTCTCTTAATTCAGTTAGGTCTTTTGTCCCGCAATAACCCATTCCTGAACGAATTCCCCCAACCAACTGATAAATCGTATCTGCTAGCGGTCCTTTGTATGGTAGTCTGCCTTCAATTCCTTCTGGGACAAATTTCTTGTTGTCCTCTTGGAAATAACGGTCTTTTGAACCTTTTTCCATGGCAGCAACAGAACCCATTCCACGATATACTTTGAAACGGCGGCCTTGGAAAATTTCAGTTTCACCAGGGCTTTCGGAAACACCTGCTAACAGGCTTCCTAACATTACTGCATGTCCTCCAGAAGCTAGTGCTTTAACAATATCTCCGGAATATTTGATTCCGCCATCCGCAATAATTGCCTTTCCAAGCTTTCTTGCTTCTGTAGCACAATCGTAGATAGCCGTAATTTGTGGAACCCCCACACCAGCTACAACACGAGTTGTACAAATTGATCCTGGTCCAATTCCTACTTTTACAATATCTGCTCCTGCTTCAATTAGATCCCTCGTAGCTTCTGCAGTTGCAACATTCCCAGCAATAATTCCTAATTTAGGGTATGCAAAACGAATCTCACGAACAGTGTCTAATACCCCTTTAGAATGGCCATGTGCAGTATCAACTACGATCACATCCACTTGGGATTTAACAAGCATTTCTACACGCTTCATTGTATCCTTTGTTACTCCTACTGCTGCACCAACTAGCAAGCGGCCATGCTCATCCTTGGCTGAATTAGGAAACTCAATTACTTTTTCGATATCCTTAATAGTAATTAGTCCTTTAAGAATTCCTTTATCATCCACAAGCGGAAGCTTCTCAATTTTATGCTTCTGAAGAATACTTTCAGCCTCTTCTAAAGTAGTTCCAACAGGTGCTGTTACAAGATTTTCTCTAGTCATTACATCTGAAATAATAATGGAATAATCAGAGATAAATCGTAGATCACGGTTTGTTAATATCCCAACAAGTTTTTGTTCTTCGCGATTATTAACAATCGGTACACCTGAAATACGGTATTTCCCCATTAAATGCTCTGCATCGTACACTTGTTGTTCCGGGGTAAGGAAAAATGGGTCTGTAATTACGCCGCTTTCAGAGCGCTTTACCTTATCAACTTGCTCAGCTTGCTGCTCGATTGTCATATTCTTATGAACGATACCCAATCCGCCTTGGCGGGCCATGGCAATAGCCATTTCAGCTTCAGTTACAGTATCCATACCTGCACTAATAATTGGGATATTAAGCTTAATTTTTTCTGTCAACTGAACACTTAAGCTTACATCACGTGGAAGAACCTCTGATTTTGAAGGAACAAGCAACACATCATCAAACGTTAAACCTTCTTTTACAAACTTACTTTCCCACATCTTTTTGACCCCCATGTCTTGAAAATATTATTAGTAGGTTATCAATTGGGCAAAATACTGTCAAGGATTCTTTGATATGTTGGACTTTTCTAAAAACTCGGAGGTACCTATTAATGCTTGATTATAAAAACTGGGATTCATTTTTATACTTTTTTTCGGCAAGCTCCTCACAGTCCTTTCTCAAAAAACGTTACCAGCTTCAGCACATTGATTTAGCTGAACAAAAAAGTTATGAAAATAGCTACCCTTTTATATATTATCTAGAACATGGACAAATTTATTACAAACAAGCAGAACAAGCTCCCTTAATGATTAAGCCTATTCTCTTATTTTATGGTTTAGTTCATTTAATAAAGGCTTGTATTTTAACAGTGGATCCAAATTATCCTGAAACCACATCAGTACTGGCTCATGGAGTTTCGACAAGGAAGAGAAAAAAGCAGCAGTATCATTTCTTTCATGATGAAGTAAAAATACAAAAAAGTGGGTTATTTCCATACATGGGGGAAAAAATGTTTCACATGAAACATTTAGAAGGAGAAAAAACAACAATGAAGGAGCTGTTAGCACAGATTCCGGAGCTCAATCATATGTTTATGCAAACAGAGGGAAAACAGACATTTTTGCAAATACAGCAGATTAACGAAGATTATTATCTGCCAAAGGAAATTTTAGACTCTTACTTTATGACAGAAACACGTTTTTTAGAGTATTGGAAAAACGAAACATTATCACAGATAGAGATTAAAGAAACAAATGAACAACATATTCCCTTTACCATTACATATTCAAACATAAATGACCTGCTTCCAATCAAATTAAACTTAGAAAATGGAGAGCTCTTTTATCCTAAAACAAAAAAGAGCTTAAATCTCTTTCCTGAATTAATGATCCATTATTTGTTGCTTTATAATTTAAGCATGATAGCCAGATATGAAACAGAATGGTGGAGTGAATTAATAAAAATGATGCCAAATCAGGATTATCCCTTCATACAATCGTTTTTAAATATCACTTCAAATAAAGGGCCATTTTTAATTTATCAATTTTTGACGAATAGTTGAGTAAAACAAAAAAGAGTACCTCTTCGGTACTCTTTTCATTTGTCTGGCGACGTCCTACTCTCACAGGGAGAGAGCCCCCAACTACCATCGGCGCTGAGAAG
>NZ_JACWFE010000006.1 GCF_019749375.1 Bacillus sp. S/N-304-OC-R1 | reverse complement strand
TTTTTGTTCGTTCAGTTTTCAAAGAACTATCTCGTCGCCTATAAGCGACTTTTTCAATATATCATCTCACGCTTAGAGTGTCAACACTTTTTTTAAAAGTCATTACCAACTCATCAGCAGCGACGTTTATTAATATATCAACTTCAAAAATATTTGTCAACGAATTTTAGAAACTTTTTTATCCTTTTTGTTCTTTCCATTTACTATTGCGTGTATACAATAAACACTCTTCAGGTGAAGCGACCCTTTTAAATAGAGAAAATAATAATTTATATCTCTCTTCCATCGCCATTTTTACAATATGATCAATCCGCTCATCATTTAAATCAAAAAGAATTTCATCCATTTCTCTTTTTATTAAATATTGCATTTCCTTTTGTTCTCTTCCATTAATTAAAAGTCCTAACATATTTACAACTCCGTTCTATTTTTGTTTTTGTAGTGTTTTCCAAATAAAAAAATTTTATGAATTTGTTTTTATACTCATTTATTAAAATCCTTTGCATAAAATTGAGACAAGGAGTGCATTGGACGAGGTGAAAGGAAAAATGAATTTCTTTTTTATATTAAACGGGACATCAATAAAAAAAATGGCGTTAATCTTGGTAGCAGCTTTCTTTGCAGCATGGTTCTTATACGTGGGGAACATCGTACATATACCAGCTTTCTCATCAAAGGACGGACCAAAAGCTGTATACAAAGGTGAAAAGGATTTAGCTCTGACATTCAACATCGGATGGGGCGATGAAAAAGCTGAGCCTATTCTCGATATTTTGAAAAAGGAAAACGTTAAATCTGCCACATTTTTTCTTTCTGGTTCATGGGCAGAACGTCATCCAGATCTAGTGGCTCGAATTGTTAAAGAAGGCTATGAGATTGGCATTTTAGGCTACAATTATGAGGATTATACTGAGCTTGAAGATGCGAAAATTAGACAAGACTTAGCAAAGGCCCAAGTAGTTTTTAAAAAATTAAACGTTAAAGATATTAAGCTCGTTCGGGCTCCAACCGGTCATTTTGACCAAAGGACCTTAAAAATTGCTGAACGGCTCGGCTATTCTGTCGTTCATTGGAGTATTGATTCAAAGGACTGGACGAATCCAGGAGTAGAGGAAATTTCAAATAATGTCGCAAAGGCCAAAAAAGGTGACATCGTTCTTCTTCATGCCTCTGATTCAGCTAAACAGACAGCAAAAGCCTTGCCGCAAGTAGTGAAGGTCATTCATAAAAAAGGGCTGAAGCTCGTTACCGTTTCCGAGATGATTGCCAATGCCCATACGAAGACAAAAGAAATAAATTAAGCCGCCCATTATCTGGACGGCTTCTTTGCAGTATTTAGTCTTTGTTGTTGCGACTTTTCATTTAGTTTGTGAAGTATAAGTAACTGATAAGCGTTGCATATTAATAATGGGAAAATCATTAGGTAAACCCAACTTTGTTCGTTTACCCGCAAAACTGGCACCCATTCTATAGTGGTAACCACCACCATGAAAAAAACAGCAGGAATAAAAGCCTCTTTATTTGTAGCTTTAACCTTTAAGGCGGCAACTAACAATGCCACTACCAATATAAGTACAGCAAGGCCAATATAAGGCACCAAACTCTCGCCTGCATTTGCAAAAGCATTATAGCGAATATAAACTAAATCAAATAAAACGAATAGAATAAGAACTACTTGAACTCCATTCCATAAGGATCGCGATTTAAAAATTCCTAATCCAAATCGGTGAATCGTTAAATATGCAAAAAAGCCCATCTGACTTAAAATACTAAAAATTAATCCTACCCCTATTAACCATAATAATACAGATAATACTTCTAGAAAATCAAACGGAACAAAAATGGATTCAAACTCTTTCCAACGAACAATAAAACCAACAATACCAGTAGTTAATCCCCCTACCAGAAGTGTGGATATAAACAGCTTTACCCAGTTACGGCTTGTCAATTTATTTTTCCTCCAAAGTAAAAATTAATCACCTCTATGATTGTACCAACCAAACTTTGAAAAATCTAGATATTGTATTTTGCAGCGAATAATATTTGACCTTTTTCTTCATTCTAAAAATAGGATACCTATTCTGAAAGGAGCTTCAAAATATGTTTAAAAAATTCAGTTTGCTCCTGCCATCCCTGATGATCCTACTCATAACAGGCTGTGCTCAAGGTGAAACTGGCGGCAATCAGATGGATTACGAGCAAACCAAAAAGATGGTCGTCGACATTCTAAAAACAGATGATGGAAAAAAGGCAATAAAAGAATTAATGGAAGATGAAAAAATAAAACAACATCTAATAATGGATCAAAAAGTGGTTTCTGATACAATTGAGAAAACTTTAATTTCTGATAAGGGCACAGAATTCTGGAAAAAATCATTTGAGGATCCTAAATTTGCTGAGAGTATTGCAAAAAGCATGAAAAAAGAAAATGAAAAATTATTAAAGGATTTAATGAAGGATCCTGAATATCGCGGTATGATGATTGAGATTCTTCAGGACCCTGAACTAGAAAAAGCCGTAACCATAGTCTTAAAAAGTAAAGAGTATCGTGAACATTTACAATCCGTCGTCAAGGATACCTTCGAAAGCCCTTTATTTAAAGCCAAAATCCAAGATATCCTTTTAAAAGCAGCTGAAGACGTAAAAAGTGGCGAACAAGGAAAAGGAGAGACCAGCAAAGGTGGAGCTGGTGGAGGCGCAGGCGGCGGTGGCGGAGGAGGCAGTTAATGAATTATATGTCGATGATCGCTCTTCTGCAAAAGAAAACCCCTTCCCATCTGGGAAGAGGTTTTTTCTTTTTATTATTCTTCTATTGTTTTTACAACTTTTTGTGCGATTTCTCCATAAATCTTTCCTAGTTTATGATCTGCATCATATACAGATGGAGCAAAATCATCTTCATTCCAATTAGGCTGTTCTAATGGCAATTGGCCTAGCACACTCGTTCTAAGCTCTTCAGCAAGCTTTTGACCTCCGCCTTTTCCAAAAACATATTCCTTTTCTCCAGTAAGTTTACTTTCAAAATAGGACATATTTTCAATAACACCTAATATTTCATGTTCAGTTTTGATTGCCATCGCCCCAGCACGTGCAGCAACAAAAGCAGCTGTTGGGTGCGGTGTAGTGACAACAATTTCTTTACAAGATGGTAGCATCGTATGAACATCTAACGCCACATCTCCTGTACCAGGAGGAAGATCTAATAATAGATAGTCGATATCTCCCCACTCCACTTCATTAAAGAAGCTATTTAGCATTTTCCCTAACATTGGACCTCTCCAAATGATTGGCGCATTATCTTCAACGAAAAATCCCATTGATATTACTTTTACACCAAAACGGTCAACCGGGATTATTTTTTCTCCTCTTACGACAGGGCGAGTTGTAATTCCCATCATATCCGGAACACTAAATCCATAAATATCTGCATCAATTAAGCCGACTTTTTTACCTAAGCGTGCTAAAGAAACAGCTAGGTTTACAGATACAGTTGATTTCCCCACTCCCCCTTTACCGCTTGCAATAGCAATAAAGGCTGTTTTGTTATTAGGTGAAAATAATCCTTTATCATCCTCTGCCTCGGCTTGACGATATTGAGATAATATTTCCTCAGGCAGCTCACTAAAGCGAATTCCTACTGTAGCCGCTCCCGCCTCCTTTAAAAGGTTCACCACTTGAGTTTGAAGCTGAAGCTGTTCAGCAGTACCAGTTTTCGCAATCAGCAGTTTTACACTGACATGATTTTTCTCTTCCTTAATTTTTATTTCTTCAATCGCGTTTAATTCTCCTAATGGTCTATGTAAAAATGGCTCCTGTAATCCACTTAAGACTTCTCTTATATTTTGTTCGGTTAACAAATTAAGCACCGCCTCTTTTTATTCGTTTACTTTAAATTATAACATATGATTAATTGCCTACTATGTAATTGTATCACACCTGTATTGTATTAAACCATTACACTACCTCTAATTTACCCATTATGAGGCGAGGTATTTTAAACAAATAAAGATGCCCTAAAGCATCTTTTAATCCTCCTCAATTAACTCTTTTTCATCTGAAAAGTGGCGTAAAATCCCCATATAAATAGATGCAGCCACCTTATTCTGATATTGCTCATTCTTTAAGTTCGCTTTTTCAGCAGGATTTGATAAAAAACCAATCTCTACTAGCGAGCCTGGTATATTCGCATGTTTTAATATATATACATTGTTTAACTCTTTTGCTCTTCTTGTAGTATTCTCAAGGTTTCGCCGCAGTTCGTCTTGGATAAACTTAGCCGCTCGGCCATTATCATTTTTTCTTGTAGTATAGAAGGTCTGCGCCCCGCTCCATCTTGGGGAAGGGATTGAATTCAAATGAATACTGATAAAGAACTCCGCCCCCGAGTTATTAATCATTTCCAGTCTTTGTTTCAAATCCTCCACTTTCCTCCTGCTATAGCCCCTCGTTCCTTCTGGAGCCAAATCCCGATCATCCTCTCTTGTCATTAAGACAAGAGCCCCTTGCTGTTGAAGAAGATCTCGAACTTTTAATGAAACAGCGAGCGCAATGTCCTTCTCTAGCACTGCATCGTCACCGGCACCTCCATCCGGCCCTCCATGACCAGGATCCAATAAGATAATCTTTCCTGTCAGCGGCAAATTCCACGATTCCCAAGAATCATTATCAGTAAAGTCATATTGTAAAATAAAGAACAGAATGATAAGGCCAATAATAAATCCACCGGTTTTTAGTCTATTTCTCATTAAATAGTCAATCCTCCCGCTCGTCCTCATTTCAATATATGGGACGAGTTGGAGTAATAGAACTCAGAATTCACCTAGTGAAGTCTCAATTTATATCTTCTTTCCCCCTTATCAAAACCTTCCATCCACCAAAATAATACGTATTCCTCACATAAATAATAAAGGGCTTCACTGGCTGCTCCTTCTTCCCCTTGTCCCCAGTAGAGTAAAAAGTGGTATAAAGTATCAACTAAATGCCGCTCTTCATGCCTGCATCGATATCTAACTTCCTTAACACTTTCTCCAAAATATCCAAACCGACTAAAGTGAGCCCCTAATAAATAGGCTTCAATCGCTACATCATAACACGCTTCTTCTATGCCATTATTCATCAGCAACCCGCTCACAAAACGTGACGCCCCAAAATACTGCTGAACCTTTTCTTTTAAAGCTTTTATCGAAATCTCGCGTAAAACAGATTTTTCATATTTTATTTGCTTTTCTCTTTTCTTTTCTGTAAAGGTTGTAATTATATTCATGATGTCTCACCTCTTATAGATAGTCTTTAACTATAAAACGAGGGACATACAAAGAGGACAGTGCTTTTGATTGCCAATTTTTTGGTCTTAGTTTCAAGGCACTTTTACGTCAATCATTTATCTTCTGATTCGACAAAACAGCTGCTAAAGCACCTTTCAGATGTCCATTTACCACTATTAATATACATGATGATTGCAAGTAATTTTCTTTGATTGTAATATGGAACGTAAAGTTAGCTGAAAACAAGCCTCCAATAAAATGCATGCCATTGATAACAAACCCGTAAGAAATGTATTCAATTACTACAAGCACCCTCCCCTTAAAAACCAATTGCTAATTTCATTCTCATTTTAAAACTGATTAATTATGTATTGTTTATAGGGAAGCAACCAAAAATTATCACAAGTGTTAAAAGTATTTTTAGGAGATGAGGCAAAATATGAATTTGAAACCTCGTTCGATATCAAACGAATTGGTTATTATGAGATCATTAAACAATCGAATGGAGTTGTCCGAAAAAGATAAAAGACACTATTCTAACCTTGAAAAAGGTTATCAAGGCGAATTAATATTCGATCAATTAACAGAAAAAATCCAAAGTGATATTTACATTATTAATGATTTATGCCTCGAGTATAACCGCTCAATATTCCAAATTGATACCTTAATCATTTCACAGAAAACCATCTTCCCTATTGAAATTAAAAATTATGAAGGAGATTATCATTATAGTTCCGACGAATTTCGCACGTTGTTATCCAATCATGAAATAACAAATCCACTTGATCAGCTAAAGCGCAGCAAAACATTACTCGCCTCACTCCTCAAAAACAATGGAATATACTTACCAATTGAAGGGTATGTTACATTTGTAAATCCTGAATTCACCTTATATCAAGCCCCCGTAATTGCTTCTATAATCTTACCAACACAGCTTAATCGTTTTATTAAAAAGTTGAATGATACCCCTTCCAAACTAAATCCTCAGCACAGAGAGTTAGCAGATCTGTTAATGGAAATACATCTATCCAAATCTCCTTTTACCCGTTTGCCATCATACGATTATAGCCAACTGCAAAAGGGAATTACTTGTATAGCTTGTCTTTCTTTTGAAACGATTTGCAATGAAAAGAAGATAGTATGCAATTCTTGTGGTTACGCAGAGGATATCGACTTCGGGGTTTTGAGGAATGTCGAAGAATTAAAATGCCTTTTTCCCAATAATAAAATCACTACTAACTATGTACATGATTGGTGCAAAATAGTTAAGTCCCAGAAGACGATTAGAAGAATTCTATTGCAAAACTTAGAGTCAATAGGGGCTAAAAAGCATAGATATTTTGTATAAACAGAAGTTAGTACTGATCTTTCAAAAGTAAATGGCCTGTACTGCACTATTGACCGTAATTATCCTATTTTCCCTTGAATAGGCCATGAGATTACTTCTTTTTAACCAGGAGATTCCTTTTCCAGCTTGGTCGGGCAATGAGACTGCCTCTCTCTTACCGGGTATACCTTTTTTCAGCTTGATCGGGCAAAATGACCGCCCCTCTTTTACCATGTATACCTTTTTTCAGCTTGATCGGGCAATGAGACAGTCTCTCTCTTACCGGGTATACCTTTTTTTTCCTTGATCGGGCAATGAGACAGTCTCTCTCTTACCGGGTATACCTTTTTTCAGCTTGATCGGGCAATGAGACCGACTCTCTTTTACCATGTATACCTTTTTTCGCCTTGATCGGGCAATAAGACAGTCTCTCTCTTACCGGGTATACCTTTTTTCGCCTTGATTGGGCAATATGACCTCCCCTCTTTTACCACGATCTCCATTTTCATATCGAAATGCAACTACTGTCTGTTTTCGTAACTATTCTCTCTGACTTGCAAAAGCGCGAATTTCAGCCAAAATAAATACAAAAAACCCCCAACCAAATCGGTTGAGGGCTTTGAAACGCCAAAAATTAACGTTTTGAGAACTGTGGTGCACGACGAGCGCCTTTAAGACCGTATTTTTTACGTTCTTTCATACGAGCGTCACGAGTTAATAGTCCAGCAGCTTTTAGTGTTGGACGGTATTCTGGATCAGCTTGAAGTAACGCACGAGCGATACCGTGGCGGATAGCGCCAGCTTGACCAGTGTAACCTCCACCATTTACGTTTACAAGCACATCGTAGCCGCCAAGAGTTTCAGTAGCTACTAGTGGTTGCTTTACAACTTCACGTAAAGCTGCAAATGGGATATAGTCTTCAATTTCACGACCATTGATAATGATTTTGCCATCGCCTGGTACTAAACGAACTCGTGCAACGGAGCTCTTACGACGACCAGTGCCAATATATTGAACCTGTGCCAAGTTAATAACCTCCCCTAAAAATTATCCACGAAGTTCGTAAACTTCAGGTTGTTGTGCTTGCTGCTTATGTTCAGCGCCAGCATATACGTGTAATTTTTTGAACATTTGACGACCAAGAGTGTTCTTTGGAAGCATGCCTTTAATAGCAAGCTCTAACATTCTCTCAGGATAGTTCGTACGCATTTCGTTAGCAGTTCTTTGTTTTAAACCACCTGGGTGATTTGTGTGACGGTAGTAAATTTTGTCATTTAATTTATTACCAGTTAATTCGATCTTAGCTGCATTAATAATAATTACATGATCACCAGTATCAACATGTGGTGTGTAAGTTGGTTTATGTTTACCACGTAGGATTGACGCAACTTCACTAGCAAGACGACCTAGAGTTTTGCCTTCTGCATCAACCACGTACCATTTACGCTCGATATTGTTTGCATTCGCCATAAACGTTGTACGCATCATTTTCCCTCCTAAAAATTCCATCATCATAATTTCATTGGTTTCATTTATCTTAGACACAATAAGTTCCGGGGCTTATCGTGGTTTTAATAACAATACCTTTGCTATAATACACTTTTGAACGACTATTGTCAATAAAATGTTACACCAGGTTTAGTTGTTTTGGGCGTTTTTTAATAAGCAAAACGGCTTTACAACGCCACCGCGTGGTTCTTACAGGAATTTCAAAAAAATTATAATAAAATTTCCTAGTAAAATACTCTCCATAAATAAAGTCCATGTGCTGGAGCAGTTTTTCCTGCAAAGGACCGGTCTTTCTTTTCCAAGATTTCAGTCATGGAGTACGGCTCCAGATTTCCCGCTCCGACTTCGAGAAGAGTACCAACCAATATTCTTACCATATTGTATAGAAAGCCATTTCCAACAAAGCGGAAAACTAACGATTCATCCTCTTCAATCAGTTCTATCTCCTTTAATTCACGAACCTTATCCTCCACCTCGGTCTTTGCCGAGCAGAAACTTGTAAAATCATAAGTCCCTATTAAAAAGGCTGCTGCTGCCTTCATAGATTCGAGATTCAAAGGATAGGGATACTGATAGGCATAATCTCGTGTAAAAGGATCTCTTTGAGAAGAAAGCTTCAAAAAGTACCGATATTCCTTTCCTGTTGCATCAAAGCGAGCATGAAAGGTGCTATTGGCCTCTTCCGTACCTAATATAACAATATCATCAGGCAAGAGAGAGTTAAGGGCAATATCCCACTTTGGCAACGGAATATTCAGTTCAGAATCAAAATGAATAACCTGTCCTTTGGCATGGACCCCTGCATCTGTCCTGCCAGAGGCGCTCACCTTTACTTCCTTCCCTTTATGAAGCTTTTTTAAAGCATCCTCAATTTCACTTTGTATGGTCCTTTTTTGAGGCTGAACTTGATAACCAGAAAATTTAGTTCCGTCATAGGCTACTATACACTTATATCTTTTCATCATTAAGCTCCATTATGTCCTTAATAAGAATAATACAACCGTTAATAAACCTAACAGGATAATCATAGTTGTATCCCTGAGGCTCCAGTTAAGCTGCCTGTATTTCGTTCTTCCTTCACCGCCGCGGTATCCCCTTGCCTCCATGGCAGTAGCTAGCTCCTCTGCCCTTTTAAATGAGCTGACAAATAGTGGGATGAGGAGTGGAATAATCGCTTTCACCCTGTCTTTAATCGGCCCTCCAGAAAAATCTACTCCTCTTGCTGTTTGAGCTTTCATAATTTTATCTGTCTCTTGCATTAAGGTTGGAATAAATCTTAAAGAGATGGACATCATGAGAGCAAGCTCATGTACAGGAAACTTCACCTTATTAAGAGGATGAAGAAGGGTCTCAAGCCCATCTGTAATTTCAATTGGTGTTGTTGTTAACGTCAAAATCGATGTCATTAAGATTAATAGGAAAAAACGCATAGAAATAAATAACCCCTGCTTTAATCCTTCTTCATAAATCGTAAACCAGCCTGCTTTAAACAAAATCTCTCCATCTTTTGTTAAAAACAAATGCAGGAGCAGTGTAAAGAGAACAAGCCACAATACAGGCTTTAAGCCTGCAAGAATAAACCGTAATGGAACCTTAGACATGGACACCATAAAAAGGGTATAAACTAATAAAGCCCCATAAGTGAAAGCATTGTTTGCAATAAACACTATACAAACAAACAAAAATATAACAATAAGCTTTGAACGAGGATCCATACGGTGTATGACAGACTGCGCAGGTACATAGCGCCCAAAAATCATTTTTTCCATCATTTTTGGTCACCTCTCTTTACGAAAGCTGCAATTTCCTCGGTTAGCTTTTCAACTGTTAAACAGGTTTCCGGAAACTTGATTTGAAATGCTTTTTCAACTTTTTGCTGAAAACGAACAACTTCCGGTACGTCTAAACCTAAATCAATTAACCCTTCTGGTGATGAGAAAATTTCCTTAGGGGTTCCTTTTTTGTAGACTTCTCCCTTATGCATTATGACAATTTGATCTGCATATCTAGAAGCATCTTCCATACTATGAGTTACTAGAATCGTTGATAGTTTTCTTTCCTGATGCAGCTTATTGAACATCTCCATGATTTCCTTACGGCCTCTTGGGTCCAAACCTGCTGTCGGCTCGTCCAGTACTATAACATCTGGTTCCATCGCAAGAACACCTGCAATTGCTACCCTGCGCATTTGACCACCTGATAAATCAAACGGAGATTTCTCTAATATCTCTTCAGAAAGGCCCACTTGCCTTATAGCCACTCTAGCCCTTCGTTTTGCTTCTTCCTCGGAAACACCGAAATTCATCGGTCCAAAGCAAATATCCTTCTCAACCGTTTCCTCAAATAATTGGTGCTCTGGAAATTGAAAAACAATACCGACCTTTTGCCGTACTTCCTTCAAATTCTTTTGCTTCTTATCTGAAGTAATTTCTTTATCACCAAGGATGACCTTCCCAGCTGTAGGCTTTAATAGCGCATTTAAGTGTTGCAAAACCGTTGATTTACCAGAGCCTGTATGACCGATAATAGCTAAGAATGTCCCAGAGGGGATATCAATGGAAACATCCTTTATAGCTAGATGTTCAAATGGGGTATTTACCTGATAGCGATATTCTACTTTTTGCAGTGAGATGTCCATAACTCTGTCACCAACTCTTCTTCAGATAAAAAATGTCTTGATATGGAAATGCCTTGTTCCTTTAGTAGTTTGCTCATCTTTACAGGAAATGGAATATCCAAACCAAGCTTCACCAGCTCTTCATCCATTTGAAATATTTCAGCTGGTGTCCCCTCGCGATACAGCTTGCCTTTATTCATTACAATAATTCGATCAGCCTTTGCAGCTTCCTCTAAATCATGCGTAATGGAAATAACGGTCATATTATGTGTTTCTTTCAACTCTCTTACGGTTTCTAGAACCTCTTCCCGGCCTCTTGGATCGAGCATAGATGTTGCTTCATCCAAAATAATAATGGATGGTCTAAGAGCAATTACTCCTGCAATAGCCACCCTTTGCTTTTGGCCACCTGATAGATGGTGCGGCTCTTGATCGAGAAATTGCGCCATTTTCACCTTTTCCAAGGAACTATGAACTCGTTCTATCATGTCGTCTCTAGCAATTCCATTGTTTTCTAAACCAAAAGCCACATCATCCTGGACAGTTGTTCCAACAAACTGATTGTCCGGGTTTTGAAAAACCATGCCAACTACTTTTCGTGTATCCCACACAGTTTCCTCTGTTAATGGGATATCCTTAACAGTAATGGAACCCGCCTGCGCATAATGTAAACCATTCAATAGCTTAGCTAACGTGGATTTACCAGAACCATTATGTCCTACAATCGCAAGCCATTCCCCTTCGTAGATCTCAAAAGACACATCTTGAAGAGCATATGCAGCTTGAATATCATATTGAAAAGAGACATTTTTTAGTTGGACTAGCGCTTTCTTGCTCATGGTTGTTCCTCCTCTCATCTCTCTCTACTCTCTATTCTAAACTGGACTGGCAAACATTCAACAACATATTGCAGTAAAAAACATTTAACTATGAAAAAAGCCGCCACAATTGGCGAGCTTCAATAGTATGACAGTTGATATATTATTGCTGATAACAAATAAATTAAGAAATTACCTTTTCATTACGAAAATCTCCAGAAAATCCGTTATCTGAGCTGTATAAAATGCCAAAACTGCCTCCCTATTCAAGCCCATACACAGTTGTCATTTTAAACCTTAAATTAAAAAAGCCTGCACCTTCCCGAACAAAACAGGCTCCACCTGTTATACGCAAAATAGAAAAGACGGAAAGGTGCAAGAGCTAGACGAGTCATACTATAGTGCAAAAACAACACTATATGGCCAATTCCAAAAGTAAATGTATTACTCCTATATGCTCATCGTAACGCTCACTTTTTAAATTTGCCACAATTAGGCAAACGAATAATTTATAGAAAAAGGGCAAGAAAAAAGTTTCTGAATAAACTGTCTCTCGCCCTTTTCTGTTAAAAGATTATACTAACTCGATGATTACCATTGGTGCACCGTCTCCACGACGAGGTCCAAGCTTCATAATACGAGTATATCCACCTTGACGCTCTTCAAAGCGAGAAGCGATATCGCTGAATAATTTTTGTACAGCATCTTGATTCGTTTCAGCGTTAGCTACCTCATTGCGTACGTATGCTGCTGCTTGACGACGAGCATGTAAGTCGCCACGCTTTCCAAGCGTAATCAATTTCTCAACAACTGAACGAAGTTCTTTCGCACGAGCTTCAGTTGTTTCAATACGCTCGTTGATGATTAAGTCTGTTGCTAAGTCACGTAGCATAGCTTTACGTTGAGAGCTAGTACGTCCTAACTTTCTGTATCCCATGAAAGTTTCCCTCCTTTGTTGAAGTCATCATAAGCTTTAGTTAGCCACAATTAATGCCACAATAAGCGGATGCTTATCAGTCATCTTTTCGAAGGCCTAATCCAAGCTCCTCTAATTTGTGTTTAACTTCCTCAAGAGACTTTCTGCCTAAGTTACGAACCTTCATCATATCTTCTTCCGTTTTGTTAGCTAGTTCTTGAACGGTATTGATTCCAGCACGTTTTAAACAGTTGTATGAACGAACAGATAAATCTAGTTCTTCAATTGTCATCTCAAGTACTTTCTCTTTTTGGTCTTCTTCTTTTTCAACCATGATCTCAGCATTTTGTGCTTCATCAGTTAAACCAACAAAGATATTTAAATGCTCAGTTAAAACCTTTGCACCAAGTGCTACAGCATCTTGTGGACCAGTGCTACCATCAGTCCATACGTCCAATGTTAACTTATCATAGTTAGTCATTTGGCCTACGCGTGTATTTTCTACTTGGAAAGAAACTCGTGAAACTGGTGTATAGATAGAATCAATTGGAATCACACCAATTGGCTGATCTTCTCTTTTATTTTGGACAGCTGGAGTATAACCACGGCCGCGTTTAGCAGTTAAACGCATACGCAGATGACCATTTGTTCCTAATGTAGCAATGTGAAGATCTGGATTTAGAATTTCAACATCACTATCATGAGTAATATCAGCAGCCTTAACTACACCTTCGCCCTGTACATCAATTTCAAGCGTCTTCTCTTCATCAGAGTAGATTTTTAGTGCAAGCTTTTTGATGTTCAAAATGATAGATGTTACATCTTCTACGACGCCTTCAATTGTTGAGAACTCATGAAGTACCCCATCAATTTGGATTGATGTAACTGCGGCACCAGGAAGTGAGGATAAAAGGATACGACGTAAGGAGTTACCCAAAGTTGTACCATATCCACGCTCAAGTGGCTCTACAACGAACTTCCCGTACTTGGCATCATCGCTGATCTCAACCGTTTCGATTTTTGGTTTTTCTATTTCGATCATGAAAATACACCCTCCTTCAAAACGTCGAAACCCCGGTTAAAAATAACCGAAATTCCCCATGTATACGTTCCCGTTTTGCGCACAACAACTTGAATAAAATTCTGTATAAAAGCAAGAAAATTTTCCATCATATCCCATTATAGACAAGGATACAGATTTTATACAGAAAAATTATACACGGCGACGTTTTGGCGGACGGCATCCATTATGAGGAACTGGAGTTACGTCTCTAATTGCAGTAACTTCTAAACCAGCAGCTTGAAGTGCACGGATTGCAGCTTCACGGCCAGCACCTGGTCCTTTAACTGTTACTTCCAGAGTTTTCATTCCATGCTCCATAGAAGACTTCGCTGCAGTTTCAGCGGCCATTTGAGCTGCGAAAGGAGTAGATTTACGAGATCCTTTGAATCCTAAAGCACCAGCGCTTGACCAAGAAAGTGCGTTACCATGAGCGTCAGTAATAGTTACGATTGTGTTATTGAAAGTAGAACGGATGTGTGCAACACCTTGTTCAATATTCTTTTTCACACGGCGTTTGCGTGTATTAGTTTTACGTGCCATTTAAAGTACCTCCTTTACTGATTATTTCTTCTTGTTCGCTACAGTCTTACGAGGACCTTTGCGTGTACGAGCATTATTCTTAGTATTTTGACCACGAACAGGTAAACCACGACGGTGACGAAGACCGCGGTAGCAACCGATTTCCATTAAACGTTTGATGTTAAGTGAAATTTCACGACGAAGGTCACCTTCAACTTTTAATTTGTCGATTACTTCACGGATTTTATTTAATTCGTCTTCAGTTAAATCACGAACACGAGTATCTTCTGAAACACCAGCTTCTGCTAGAACTTTCTTAGCAGTTTCTTTACCGATTCCATAGATGTAAGTTAAAGAGATAACTACACGTTTTTCACGTGGAATATCTACACCAGCAATACGTGCCATTCTTTGCGCACCTCCTTGTTATTAACCTTGTTTTTGTTTATGTTTAGGGTTTTCACAGATAACCATAACTTTTCCACGTCTGCGGATAACTTTACACTTTTCGCAGATTGGTTTAACAGATGGTCTTACTTTCATTATCCTAACCTCCTTAGTAGTACGGAGTGCAATGGTTATTTAAAACGATAAGTGATTCTTCCGCGAGTTAAGTCATATGGAGAAAGTTCAACTGTTACTTTATCTCCAGGCAGAATACGAATAAAGTGCATGCGGATTTTGCCAGAAACATGAGCCAGTACAGTATGACCATTCTCTAATTCTACTTTAAACATGGCATTTGGCAACGTGTCAACAACAGTACCTTCTATTTCAATTACATCGTCTTTCGCCATCGAACGTGTCCCCCTTTTCATTTCATATACGAATTCATTATTTTACTTCCTAAAAGCAAAGTGTTTCCATAGCAACACAACCGGATTCTTGTAATCTTCCTGAACTTCTGGGATGCATTGTCAGTGATTTACAGATGCAGTCTGGTTTACTCTTAAGCCAAATGATCAGGAATTGCCATAAGACAAAAAAATAAAACGGCCATACAACAACCTTATTATTATATCACATTGAAAGCATCAAGTCCGCATAGAACCAATACTGTTTGACATAAAAGTAGAACAGATCGTATCAACAGTGAGAAAAAAGCAAATTAAAGCTTTGTTAAAATCTCATATCCTGTTTCTGTGATGGCAATTGTATGCTCAAAGTGGGCACACATTTTTCCGTCAACAGTTACAACTGTCCAATTATCTTCTAACGTTTTCACATATCGGCTTCCTGCATTCACCATTGGTTCAATACAAAGAACCATACCCGGCTTTAACAGCGGGCCTTTGTCTGGGGGACCATAATGAGGAATTTGCGGATCCTCATGTAAGTCTTGCCCGATTCCATGACCCACATACTCGCGTACAATGGAAAAACCAAATGACTCCGCATACGTTTGAATTGCATGTGAGATGTTCGATAGACGCACACCTGGTTTTGCTTCCATTAGGCCCTTGTACAGTGATTCCTCTGTTATATCAAGGAGAACTTGAGTTTCCTTATCAATGGAACCAACAGGATACGTCCAAGCAGAATCACCATGATAACCGTTATATTTAGCACCGATATCAACGCTTATAATATCGCCATTCTTTAATACCCGATTACTAGGAATGCCATGGACAAGCTCATTGTTAACTGAAGCACAAATGCTGCCGCGAAAGCCATTATAACCTTTAAATGATGGAATTGCATCATGTTTTTTAATAAACTTTTCCGCAATTTCGTCCAACTCTAAAGTTGTAATGCCAGGAGCAATATGTTTCTTCAGTTCTTCATGAGTTAGTGCTACGATTTTTCCAGCTTGACGCATGATTTCAATTTCACGCGGTGTTTTGCAAATGATCATTATTGCAATCCCTCGAGTAATTGATTTACATCAAGAAATACTTTATCTATTTCCTGCTGTCCATCAATATTGCGTAAATAGCCTTTAGTTTCATAAAAATCGAGCAATGGTTTTGTTTGCTTAATATTAACATCTAAGCGATTCTTTACAGTTGCCTCATTATCATCAGCACGCTGATACAGCTCTCCGTTGCAGCGATCGCATACTCCCTCTTTTGCAGGAGGATTGAAAACAAGATGATAAGTTGCACCGCAATCCTTACAGATACGACGGCCAGTAAGGCGTTCCATAAGAATGCTATTATCAACATCAATATTAATTACATAATTGATTTGTTTATTTAGCCCGGCAAGGATGTTTTCTAAAGCTTCTGCTTGGGCAACAGTACGAGGAAACCCGTCTAGCAGGAAGCCTTTTTGGCAGTCACCCTTGGATAATCTTTCACGAACAATACCGATTGTTACTTCATCAGGAACAAGTTCGCCTTTGTCCATAAAAGATTTTGCCTGAAGGCCAAGTTCCGTTTCATCCTTAATGGCTGCACGGAACATATCTCCAGTAGAGATATGAGGGATGCCGTATTTAGCGACAATCTTTTCTGCTTGTGTACCTTTACCGGCACCAGGGAGCCCCATTAATACTAGGTTCATGTGAAATCCCCCTAAGTCTGATTGGCTTTTAGGGACCTTCATGGTTCCCTAAAAACCAAATTATTTAATAAAACCTTTATAGTGACGTTTAACAAGCTGAGCCTCAAGCTGTTTCATTGTTTCTAGTGCAACACCAATAACAATTAGTAAGCTTGTTCCTCCGATCTGAGCTGATTGCGGCAGTCCAGCCACATTAATAAATATAACCGGCAAGATCGCAATAGCTGTCAGGAATAGAGCACCAACGAATGTTAAACGATAAAGAACACGAGTCAAATACTCTTGAGTATTTTTACCTGGACGAATACCAGGAATATATCCGCCTTGCTTCTTCAAGTTATCAGAAACCTGTTCAGGATTCACTTGAATGAAAGCGTAAAAATACGTAAAAGCAATAATCAGTGTAGCGTAAACCACCATACCGATTGGATGTGAGTAATCAAATACTCTTTGGATCCAGAGTGTTACATCGCTTTGCTGAAAGAACGAAGCAATCGTTCTAGGAGTAACGATAAAAGAAACTGCAAAGATAACTGGAATAACACCAGCTGCGTTTACTTTTAAAGGTAGGTGTGAGGATTGACCCCCAACAGGGCTTTTGCCTGCTACCATTCTTTTCGCATACTGAATCGGAATTTTCCTTAAAGCCTGCTGAATAAAAATAGTACCTACAACGATAGCAATAATTGCAACAAGAATTAATACTACTTTAACGATATTAAGGAATAGCTGTTCGCCTGGATTCTCGAACTGCTGAGCGTAGATTTGGTTAATCGTTGACGGAATACCGGCTACGATACCAGCAAAGATGATAATTGAGATTCCATTCCCAACACCTTTAGAAGTAATTTGCTCACCTAACCACATTAAAAATGCAGTACCAGCCGTTAAAACAGTTGCAATCAGAAGATAACTTCCGATCCCTGGATTTTTGATAAGCTGCCCGTTTGCCATATTGTTAAATCCGTATGACATACCGAAAGCTTGGATGAAACCAAGCACGATTGTAAAATAGCGGGTAAACTGAGCTAACTTACGGCGTCCTACTTCCCCTTGCTTAGACCACTCAGTAAACTTTGGAACAACGTCCATTTGAAGTAACTGAATGATAATGGATGCCGTGATATACGGCATGATTCCCATTGCAAGTATGGAGAAATTACGTAGTGCTCCGCCCCCAAATGTATTTAAAAGACCAAATACATTAAATTCATCCTGAGCTTTTAAAAGATCTGCATTCACGCCTGGAACAGGTATAAATGTTCCAATACGGAATACAATCAGCATTAAAAGGGTGAATATGATTTTTCTTCTTATATCACCCACGCGCATAAAATTGGAGATTGTCTGAAACATTAAATCACCTCAGTTTGACCGCCGGCAGCTTCAATCGCTTCCTTTGCAGCAGAGGAGAATTTATGAGCTTTAACAGTAAGCTTTTTCTCAACTTTGCCATTTGCAAGAATTTTGATTCCTGCTTTTTCATTGCTTACTACACCAGTTTCGATAAGAAGTTCAGGAGTTACTTCTGTTCCTTCTTCAAAACGATTTAGAGCATCAAGGTTCACTACCGCATATTCTTTGCGGTTAATGTTTGTGAAACCACGCTTTGGTAAACGACGGAATAAAGGTGTTTGACCACCCTCGAATCCAGGGCGTACACCGCCGCCAGAACGAGCATTTTGACCTTTATGACCTTTACCAGCAGTTTTACCGTTACCAGATCCGATACCGCGTCCTTTGCGTTTACGTTCCCCGCGTGAACCTTCTGCAGGCTTTAATTCATGAAGTTTCATGTTGGCACCTCCTTATTTTGTAGAAGAGTGGATATTATTTTTCTTTTACCGTAACAAGGTGAGCAACTTTATTGATCATTCCGCGAATAGCAGGATTATCTTGATGCTCAACTGTTTGGTGCATTTTACGTAAGCCAAGAGCTTTAACTGTTTCGCGTTGGTCCCCAGGGCGGCCAATCACGCTGCGAGTGAGGGTAATTTCTAGTTTATTCGCCATTTGATTTCCCTCCTTATCCTAACAGTTCTTCTACTGATTTACCACGTAATTTAGCTACGTCCTCAGCACGTTTTAATTGTGTTAAACCGTTCAAAGTAGCTCGAACCATGTTAATTGGTGTGTTAGTTCCTAAAGATTTAGAAAGGATATCGCCAACACCAGCTAATTCTAGTACCGCACGAACTGGTCCACCAGCGATAACTCCAGTACCTTCATATGCAGGTTTTAGTAATACTTCCCCTGCACCAAAGTTACCAATTACTTGGTGAGGAATCGTTGTTCCAACCATTGGTACTTCGATTAAGTTTTTCTTAGCATCTTCAATCGCTTTGCGAATTGCTTCTGGAACTTCTTGTGCTTTACCAGTACCAAAGCCAACATGACCGTTTTTGTCACCTACTACTACAAGAGCAGAGAAACGAAAACGACGTCCACCTTTAACAACTTTCGCTACACGATTGACTGTAACTACGCGCTCTTCAAGTTCAAGTTTGTTTGGATCAATACGACGCATCTTTTTGTGTCCCTCCTTTGTCTATTAAAATTCTAGTCCGTTTTCGCGAGCAGCATCAGCTAATGCTTTAACGCGGCCATGATAGAGGTAACCTCCACGGTCAAATACGACAGCTTTGATTCCTTTTTCAGTCGCACGCTTTGCAACTAATTCTCCGACCTTAATTGCTGCATCAACGTTGCTTGTAGATTCTAGATTAATTTCTTTATCTAATGTAGAAGCACTTGCAATAGTAACTCCTTTTACATCGTCAACTAATTGAGCATAAATATGCTTATTAGAGCGGAACACGTTTAAACGAGGACGAGCTTGAGTTCCAGAAAGCTTAGCACGTACACGGCCATGTCTTTTCTTACGAACTGCATTTTTGTCAGCCTTCGTAATCATTTCAGTCACTCCTTTCGTTTACCTATGCGGCATTACTTACCAGTTTTACCTTCTTTACGACGCACATATTCGCCTTCATAACGGATACCTTTTCCTTTGTAAGGCTCTGGAGGACGAACATCACGAATGTTAGCAGCTAAAGCACCTACGCGCTCTTTGCTGATTCCTCTTACGATGATCTTTGTGTTAGAAGGAACTTCTACTTCAACACCAGCTTCAGGTGTGATTTCTACAGGATGAGAGTATCCTACGTTAAGTACAAGTTTAGTACCTTGTTTTTGAGCACGGTATCCGACCCCGATTAGCTCAAGACCTTTTTCAAAGCCTTTAGATACACCTTCAACCATGTTAGAAAGTAAAGCACGAGTTGTACCGTGAATAGTACGATGTGCTTTTGATTCAGATGGACGAGAAACAGTTAATACGTTCTCTTCTTGTTGAATAACCATATCAGGGCTGAATGAACGAGTAAGTTCACCTTTAGGACCCTTTACTGTAACCGTGTTCTTGCTATCAACTGTGATTGTAACACCAGTTGGAACTTCGATTGGTTTTTTACCTATACGAGACATTTGTTGCACCTCCATTCATTAAGAAACTCTATTACCAAACGTATGCTAAAACTTCTCCGCCAACTTGTTTTGCGCGAGCTTCTTTATCAGTAAGAACTCCTTGAGAAGTAGAAACTAATGCAATTCCAAGGCCGTTAAGTACACGTGGAACTTCGTCTGCTTTTGCATAAACACGAAGTCCTGGTTTGCTGATGCGCTTTAGACCAGTGATTACACGTTCGTTGTTAGAACCGTATTTTAAGAAAATGCGGATGATCCCTTGTTTGTTGTCTTCAATAAGCTCAACATCGCGTACGAATCCTTCACGCTTTAGGATATCAGCGATTTCCTTCTTAATATTAGAAGCAGGAACTTCTAATTTTTCGTGACGTACCATGTTCGCATTACGGATGCGAGTTAGCAAATCTGCAATTGGATCTGTCATGACCATTGTTTTTACCTCCTTCCTAAACCTTTAGGTTTACCAGCTAGCTTTTTTCACGCCAGGAATTTGACCTTTATATGCTAATTCACGGAAACAGATACGGCAAAGCTTAAATTTACGGTAAACAGAATGTGGACGTCCGCAACGTTCGCAGCGTGTGTATTCTTGTACCTTGTATTTAGGCGTGCGTTTTTGTTTCGCAATCATTGACTTTTTAGCCACGTTTTCGCCTCCCTCTATTTAGCGATTACTTTTGGAACGGCATTCCAAATTGAGTTAAAAGTTCACGAGCCTCTTCATCAGTATTAGCTGTAGTTACGATAACGATATCCATACCACGAACTTTGTTTACTTTATCGTAATCAATTTCAGGGAAGATTAACTGCTCTTTTACACCTAAAGTGTAGTTACCGCGTCCGTCAAAAGATTTCTTAGAAATACCACGGAAGTCACGTACACGTGGAAGTGATACAGAGACTAACTTATCGAAGAACTCATACATACGCGCTCCACGTAGAGTAACTTTAGCGCCGATAGGCATACCTTCACGAAGACGGAAACCAGCGATAGAGTTTTTCGCACGAGTTACAACTGGCTTTTGACCAGCGATTAATGCTAACTCTTCAACCGCATTATCTAATGCTTTAGCGTTTTGAACAGCATCACCAACACCCATGTTGATTACGATTTTATCAATAGCAGGCACCTGCATAATTGATTTATAGTTAAACTTGCTCATAAGAGCAGGAGTGATTTCTTTTGTATACTTTTCTTTTAGGCGGTTCATTCATTGTACCTCCCTTCTTTAATTAACTATTTATCTAGAACTTCACCGGATTTTTTTGCAACACGTACTTTTTTGCCATCAACCGTTTTATAGCCTACCCGTGTTGGGTTGCCTGACTTAGGGTCAACAGGCATAACGTTTGATACATGAATTGGAGCCTCTTGGCTAATGATTCCGCCTTGCGGATTCACTTGGGAAGGCTTGGAATGTTTCTTAACAATGTTTACACCTTCTACAAGAACACGGTCTTGTTTAGGGAAAGCTGCAAGAATGATTCCTGTTTTGCCTTTATCCTTACCAGAGATGACCATAACTTTGTCACCTTTTTTTACATGCATCAGTAAGCACCTCCTTAAAGGCAATTTAATTTGGATTATAGAACTTCTGGAGCTAAAGAAATAATTTTCATGAAGTTGCTGTCGCGTAGTTCACGAGCAACAGGTCCGAAGATACGAGTACCACGAGGACCCTTATCGTCACGAATAATTACACATGCGTTTTCATCAAAACGAATGTAAGTACCGTCATTACGGCGTACACCGCTCTTTGTCCGAACAACTACTGCTTTAACAACATCACCTTTTTTAACAACGCCACCTGGTGTTGCTTGTTTCACTGTACAAACGATAATGTCACCAATGTTAGCGTATTTGCGGCCAGTGCCACCAAGAACTTTAATTGTAAGTACTTCACGAGCACCAGAGTTGTCAGCAACTTTCAAACGTGATTCTTGTTGAATCATGTGTGTAACCTCCCTTCGGAATTAAACTCTTTCCGAACAATTAGATAATAACTGCTTTTTCTACTACTTCTACAAGACGGAAACGTTTTGTAGCTGAAAGTGGGCGAGTTTCCATAATACGTACGATATCGCCAGTTTTCGCTACATTTTGCTCATCATGAGCTTTGAATTTTTTAGAGTACTTAACGCGTTTACCATATAAAGGGTGCTTTTTGTATGTTTCAACTAGGACAGTCACGGTCTTATCCATTTTGTCAGAAACAACACGCCCAGTGTAAACTTTGCGTTGGTTGCGTTCACTCATTGTGCGAACCTCCTCTCAATTTCACTTTGAAAAACCAATTTCTCTTTCACGAATCACTGTTTTCATACGAGCGATTGATTTGCGTACTTCACGAATACGAGCTGTATTTTCAAGCTGGCCAGTCGCTAACTGAAAGCGAAGATTGAATAATTCTTCTTTTAATGATTTGACTTTTTGTTCAATTTCGGCAGTGGTAAGGTCACGAATATCATTAGCTTTCATTTGATTCACCACCAATTTCTTCACGTTTTACAAACTTACACTTAACAGGAAGTTTGTGTGATGCAAGGCGAAGTGCTTCACGAGCGATTTCTTCAGATACACCTGCAATTTCGAACATAACTTTCCCAGGCTTAACAACTGCTACCCATCCTTCAGGAGCACCCTTACCGGAACCCATTCGGACTTCTAGAGGCTTAGCTGTGTAAGGCTTATGAGGGAAAATTTTAATCCATACTTTACCGCCACGTTTCATGTAACGAGTCATAGCGATACGGGCAGATTCGATTTGACGGTTTGTGATCCAAGAAGCTTCAGTAGCTTGAAGACCAAATTCACCGAAAGTCACTTCAGTGCCGCCTTTAGCTTGACCGCGCATTTTTCCACGGTGCACACGACGATATTTTACGCGTTTAGGCAGTAACATATTATTTGCCTCCTTCCTCAGATTTCTTCTTCGTAGGAAGGACCTCTCCACGATAAATCCATACTTTCACACCAAGCTTACCGTAAGTTGTATCAGCTTCAGCTGTAGCATAATCGATATCAGCACGAAGAGTATGAAGTGGAACTGTTCCTTCGCTGTAAGATTCAGAACGAGCGATATCAGCACCGCCTAAGCGACCAGATACCATTGTTTTGATACCTTTAGCACCAGCGCGCATTGCACGTTGAATAGTTTGCTTTTGAGCACGACGGAAAGATACGCGGTTTTCTAATTGACGAGCAATGTTTTCCGCAACTAATTTCGCGTCGATATCAGCTTTTTTGATTTCAAGAATATTGATGTGTACACGTTTGCCAGTTAGTGAGTTAAGAGCTTTACGAAGTGCTTCAACTTCAGTACCACCTTTACCAATAACCATTCCTGGCTTGGCAGTGTGAATAGTGATGTTTAAACGATTAGCAGCACGTTCGATTTCTACTTTAGAAACAGAAGCATCGTTCAAGCGCTTTGTGATGTACTCACGAACTTTAAGGTCTTCGTGTAAAAGATCAGCATAGTCTTTGCCTGCGTACCATTTTGATTCCCAATCACGGATAACACCGATACGCAAACCGACTGGATTTACTTTTTGACCCACTGATTACCCCTCCTTCTTTTCTGATAAAACGATAGTGATATGGCTAGTACGTTTGTTGATTTGGCTTGCACGGCCCATTGCACGAGGACGGAAACGCTTAAGTGTTGGTCCTTCGTCAACAAATGCTTGAGTAACTACTAAAGAATTAACGTCCATTTCATAGTTGTGCTCAGCGTTTGCTAATGCAGATTTTAAAACTTTCTCTACGATTGGAGAAGCAGCTTTTGGCGTTAATTTTAAAATCGCTACCGCTTCACCTACTTGCTTTCCTCGAATTAAATCTACGACTAAACGAGCTTTACGAGGAGCAATACGAACTGTTCTTGCAACAGCTTTAGCTTGCATATGAATGCCCTCCTCTCATTAACGTCTTGTTTTCTTATCATCATTGCCATGCCCTTTGTAAGCACGTGTTGGAGCGAATTCTCCAAGCTTGTGGCCTACCATGTCTTCAGTGACATATACAGGAACGTGTTTACGACCATCGTAAACTGCAATTGTGTGTCCTAGGAATTGTGGGAAGATCGTAGAACGGCGTGACCAAGTTTTGATAACTTGTTTGCCATCAGTTTCATTTAGCTTTTCGATCTTTGCCATTAAATGATCATCAACAAAAGGCCCTTTTTTTAAGCTGCGACCCATGAGTGAACCTCCCTTCGTGATTGATCTACGGTTCTACACATGAACCGTAGGACAACCCCGTTATTTTTTACGACGACGAACAATAAACTTATCCGACTTGTTTGATTTTTTGCGTGTTTTGAAACCAAGTGTTGGTTTGCCCCAAGGAGTCATTGGAGACTTACGTCCGATTGGTGAACGTCCTTCACCACCACCGTGTGGGTGATCGTTAGGGTTCATTACAGATCCACGAACAGTTGGGCGCTTACCTAACCAGCGGGAACGTCCTGCTTTACCGATGTTAATAAGTTCGTGTTGTTCATTACCTACTTGACCTACAGTCGCACGGCATGCAGCAAGGATCATACGTACTTCGCCAGAGTTTAAGCGTACAAGCACATATTTGCCTTCTTTACCAAGAACCTGTGCAGAAGTACCTGCAGAACGAACTAATTGTCCACCTTTACCAGGTTTTAATTCAATATTGTGAATAACAGTACCCATTGGCATGTTTGATAATGGCAGAGCGTTACCTACTTTAATATCTGCTTCAGGACCAGACATTACTTCCATACCTACTTCTAGGTTTTTAGGAGCAATGATGTAGCGCTTTTCACCATCTACATAATTAATTAAAGCAATTCGTGATGAACGGTTTGGATCGTACTCGATCGTAGCAACGCGTCCTGGAATGCCATCTTTGTTACGTTTAAAATCAATAATACGATACTGGCGTTTATGACCGCCGGCTTGATGACGAACAGTTATCTTACCTTGGTTGTTGCGGCCTGCTTTTTTATTCAATGGAGCTAAGAGTGACTTTTCCGGTCTATCAGTAGTGATTTCCTCGAAAGTGAACCCTGTCATTCCGCGACGACCATTAGAGGTAGGTTTGTACTTTTTAATCGCCATTTTATTCCCTCCTCTTCAATTATTATTAAACTTCAAAGAATTCGATTTCTTTGCTGTCTGCTGTTAATTTAACGATTGCTTTGCGACGCTTGTTAGTGTAACCGCCGAAACGTCCCATACGCTTGAATTTACCTTTGTAGTTCATAACGTTAACTTTCTCAACTTTAACGCCGAAAATTTCTTCTACAGCATCTTTGATTTGAGTTTTGTTAGCTTTAACGTCAACTTCAAATGTATATTTTTTATCGGCCATTATATCAGAAGAAGCTTCAGTAATTACGGGGCGCTTAATGATATCGCGTGCATCCATTATGCAAGCACCTCCTCTACTTTTTCAACCGCTGCTTTCGTCATGATTAATTTATCATGATTTAAAACATCAAGAACGTTAATTCCTGTAGCTGTTACAACAGTTACTCCAGGGATGTTACGAGCAGATAATGCTACATTTTCATCTAAGTCAGCTGTTACAACTAATGCTTTAGAATCAACAGAAAGACCTTTTAATACACCCTTAAAGTCTTTTGTTTTTGGAGTTTCGAAAGCTAGGCTTTCTAATACTAGAATGTTTTCTGCTAACACTTTAGAAGATAGAGCAGATTTGATCGCTAAGCGACGTACCTTTTTAGGTAACTTGTAGCTGTAGCTACGTGGAACAGGACCAAATACAGTACCACCGCCACGCCATTGTGGTGAACGGATAGAACCTTGACGAGCACGGCCTGTGCCTTTTTGACGCCATGGCTTGCGACCGCCGCCTGCTACTTCAGAACGAATTTTTGTTTTGTGAGTTCCTTGACGTAAAGAAGCTCTTTGCATAACAACCGCTTCAAATAGAACATGGTTATTAGGCTCGATACCAAAGATTGAATCGTTTAGTTCGATTTCACCAACTTGTGATCCGCCTTGGTTAAATAATGCTACTTTCGGCATTCTTATTTCCTCCTTTCCGACTTATTACTATGCTTTAACCGCACTTTTAATTTTTAATAAAGCTTTTTTAGCTCCAGGTACATTACCTTTGATAAGTAAAAGGTTGCGTTCAACGTCAACTTTTACGATTTCAAGGTTTTGAACTGTAACTTGCTCTCCGCCCATGCGTCCTGGTAATAATTTACCTTTGAATACACGGTTTGGAGCAACAGGACCCATAGAACCAACACGACGGTGGTAACGAGAACCGTGAGACATTGGTCCGCGAGATTGTCCGTGGCGTTTAATAGCACCTTGGAAACCTTTACCTTTTGAAATTCCTGTTACATCAACAGTTTCACCTGCTGCGAAAATATCAACTTTGACTTCTTGACCAACTTCATATTCTCCTAAATTAACTCCGCGTAATTCACGAACGAAGCGCTTAGGAGCAGTGTTAGCTTTTGCAACATGGCCTTTTTCCGGCTTGTTAGATAGCTTTTCACGTTTGTCTTCGAATCCGATTTGGATTGCTTCGTAGCCATCAGTTTCTACTGATTTCTTTTGAAGAACAACGTTACCTGCTGCCTCAACAACTGTTACCGGGATAAGAATACCGTTTTCAGCAAACACTTGAGTCATACCAATCTTTCTTCCTAAGATTCCTTTGGTCATTTCAGTCACACCTCCTGATTGTTAAGTTTAATTTATTTCATTAAAGTTTGATTTCGATATCTACACCAGATGGTAAATCTAAACGCATTAATGAATCTACCGTTTGTGGTGTTGGGTTAACGATGTCGATTAGACGCTTATGCGTACGCATTTCAAATTGTTCACGAGAATCTTTGTACTTATGAACCGCACGAAGAATTGTGTAAACAGATTTTTCAGTAGGTAATGGAATCGGACCAGATACAGCCGCACCAGAACGCTTTGCAGTTTCAACAATCTTTTCAGCAGATTGATCAAGAATTCTGTGATCATACGCTTTTAAACGAATACGAATTTTTTGTTTTGCCATTATTTTCCCTCCTTTTCGCCTATTTTAAAATAGACATTCTCCGTGAAAATTTCCCACACACTCGCCATGGCAAAGCGGCCGGGTGTGTCAGCAACCTTTCACTTCATCGCAGTCAAAGACCAACATTGTCTATTATACATAAACCATAAGTAAATTGCAAGATAAAATCCTGTAATTTCTTATGTCTATCACACTCGTATAATTATATCGGCATTTCATCTCTTTTTCAAGCTTGAGTAAGAGAATCCAAAAATTTCATAATGGATGAACACCTTAAAAAGCTCTTCATTTATATTTGTCGCTTCATATTTATTAATATAGAAGAAACTAGTCAATTTTTTCAAAAATAAAACCAGATGGATCGTCACCCATCTGGTTTATATTAACTAATAATTACTCTTGGATTGTAGCAACAACGCCAGCGCCTACTGTACGGCCACCTTCACGAATTGAGAACTTAGTTCCTTCTTCGATAGCGATTGGAGCGATAAGCTCAACAGTCATTTCAATGTTATCTCCAGGCATAACCATTTCTACGCCTTCTGGAAGATTACAAATACCAGTTACGTCAGTTGTACGGAAGTAGAACTGAGGACGGTAGTTAGTGAAGAATGGAGTATGACGTCCACCTTCTTCTTTAGATAGAACGTATACTTCAGCTTTGAACTTTGTGTGTGGCTTAATAGTACCTGGCTTAGCAAGTACTTGACCACGTTGGATATCTTCACGAGCTACCCCACGAAGTAGAGCACCGATATTGTCTCCAGCTTCAGCATAGTCTAGTAATTTACGGAACATTTCAACTCCAGTAACAGTAGTTGATTTTGGCTCTTCTGTGAAACCTGTGATTTCAACAACGTCCCCAACTTTAACTACTCCACGCTCAACACGTCCAGTAGCAACTGTTCCACGACCAGTGATTGAGAATACATCCTCAACTGGCATCATGAATGGCTTTTCAGTGTCACGAGTTGGGTTTGGAACGTACTCATCAACAGCAGCCATTAATTCAAGAACTTTTTCTTCCCATTCTGGTTCGCCTTCAAGAGCTTTAAGAGCAGAACCTTTAACAACTGGAATGTCATCGCCAGGGAATTCATATTCTGATAATAGATCACGAATTTCCATTTCTACTAATTCAAGAAGCTCTTCGTCGTCTACCATGTCACACTTGTTCATGAATACAACAAGGTAAGGTACACCTACTTGACGAGAAAGAAGGATGTGCTCACGAGTTTGTGGCATTGGGCCGTCAGCAGCAGATACTACTAGGATACCGCCGTCCATTTGAGCAGCACCAGTGATCATGTTCTTAACGTAGTCAGCGTGTCCTGGGCAGTCTACGTGTGCATAGTGACGGTTTTCAGTTTCATACTCAACGTGAGAAGTTGAGATAGTGATTCCACGCTCTTTTTCTTCTGGAGCGTTGTCGATTTGGTCGTAACCTTTTGCTTCACCGCCCATTTTCTTTGCAAGAACAGTAGTGATAGCAGCAGTTAAAGTAGTTTTACCATGGTCAACGTGTCCGATTGTACCAATGTTTACATGGGGTTTTGAACGGTCAAATTTAGCTTTAGCCATTAGGAAAATCCTCCTTTAATTTATAAAAATTTAAGTATTTTTAAACGCCGCGAAAAGATGTCTCCTTTCGCAGCTATGATGCCTACAATAGTAGTTATACTTGATTAAAAAGGTAAAATCAATTAAATTTATTCACCTTTATGCTTTTTGATAATTTCTTCAGAAATTGACTTTGGAACTTCTTCGTAGTGATCGAATTGCATTGTGAATACACCGCGACCTTGCGTACTAGAACGTAAAGAAGTAGCATATCCAAACATTTCAGAAAGTGGAACCATCGCACGAACAACTTGAGCGTTACCACGAGCTTCCATACCTTCTACACGACCACGACGTGAAGTGATGTTACCCATAATATCTCCCATGTATTCTTCAGGGATAATAACTTCAACGCGCATTACCGGCTCAAGAATAACAGGGTTACATTTTGATGCTGCATTTTTCAATGCCATTGAAGCAGCGATCTTAAACGCCATTTCAGATGAGTCAACATCATGGTAAGATCCGTCAAATAATCTAGCTTTAATATCAACTAATGGGAATCCAGCAAGTACTCCTCTTTCAAGAGCATCTTCAAGACCAGCTTGTACAGGAGCGATGTATTCACGAGGAACTACCCCACCGACGATGCCATTTTCGAATTCAAAGCCTTTACCTTCTTCATTTGGAGAGAATTCAATCCAAACGTGACCATATTGTCCACGTCCACCAGATTGACGTGCAAATTTACCTTCAACAGATGCTGAAGCGCGGAAAGTTTCACGGTAAGCAACCTGAGGTGCACCAACGTTTGCTTCCACTTTAAATTCACGACGCATACGGTCAACTAGGATATCAAGGTGAAGCTCACCCATACCTGCAATGATAACTTCTCCAGTTTCCTGGTCAGTATGTGCACGGAATGTTGGATCTTCTTCTTGAAGTTTTTGAAGAGCAGTAGTCATTTTATCTTGGTCAGCCTTTGTTTTTGGCTCGATAGATAATTGAATTACTGGCTCTGGGAATTCCATAGACTCTAAAATAACAAGACTCTTCTCGTCACATAGTGTATCACCAGTAGTTGTATCTTTAAGACCAACTGCTGCAGCGATATCCCCTGCGTGTACGATTGAAATTTCTTGACGGCTGTTTGCATGCATTTGCAGGATACGTCCTACACGCTCACGCTTGCCTTTTGTAGAGTTTTGTACATAAGAACCAGAGCTTAATGTACCGGAATAAACACGGAAGAATGTAAGTTTACCTACATATGGATCCGTCATTACTTTAAACGCTAAAGCAGAGAATGGTTCGTTATCATCTGCATGACGTTCTGTTTCTTCATCTGTCTCTGGATTTACACCTTGAATAGCAGGGATATCCAGTGGAGATGGAAGATAATCGATTGCTGCATCTAGCATTTTTTGAACACCTTTGTTCTTAAATGCAGTACCGCAAAGAACAGGATAAAATTCAACGCTAATAGTCGCTTTACGAATAGCAGCTTTTAGCTCTTCCTTAGTGATTTCTTCTCCACCAAGGTATTTCTCCATTAATTCTTCATCAAGTTCAGCAACAGCTTCGATTAATTTCTCACGGTATTCAGCAGCTTGATCTTGATATTCTGCAGGGATTTCCCCCTCTTCAATTTCTGTCCCAAGATCGTTCTTGTAGAATGTAGCGTTCATTTCAACTAAATCGATAATGCCTGAGAATTGATCTTCAGCACCGATTGGTAATTGAATTGGAGCCGCATTCGCTTGAAGGCGATCATGAAGAGTGCCTACAGAATATAAGAAGTCCGCACCAAGCTTATCCATTTTGTTTACGAAAACAATACGTGGTACGCCGTAAGTTGTTGCTTGGCGCCATACTGTTTCAGTTTGTGGTTCAACCCCAGATTGAGCATCAAGTACAGTAACAGCACCATCAAGTACACGAAGTGAACGTTCAACTTCAACTGTGAAGTCTACGTGTCCTGGTGTATCAATGATGTTTACGCGGTGACCTTTCCATTGTGCAGTTGTTGCTGCAGATGTAATTGTTATTCCACGCTCCTGCTCTTGCTCCATCCAGTCCATCTGAGCTCCACCTTCGTGTGTTTCACCGATTTTGTGGATCTTACCTGTATAGTAAAGAATACGCTCAGTTGTTGTTGTTTTACCGGCATCGATGTGAGCCATGATCCCGATATTACGAGTATTTTCTAAGGAGAACTCTCTTGCCATTGGGTCTTTCTCCTTCCTAGTATGAGTAGTATTTTGTATAAGGAATAAATTCTACCAGCGATAGTGAGCAAACGCTTTGTTCGCTTCTGCCATTTTGTGTGTATCTTCACGTTTCTTAACTGCAGCACCAGTGTTGTTAGCTGCATCTAGGATTTCGTTAGCTAAACGCTCTTCCATCGTCTTTTCTCCACGTAGACGAGAATAGTTTACTAACCAACGAAGACCAAGAGTAGTACGACGATCTGGACGCACCTCAACTGGCACTTGGTAGTTAGATCCGCCGACACGGCGTGCTCTTACTTCAAGTACAGGCATGATGTTTTTAAGTGCTTGATCGAAAACTTCCATTGGCTCTTTTCCAGAGCGCTCACTGATGATATTAAAAGCTGAGTAAAGAATTGCTTGTGATTTACCTCTCTTACCGTCAACCATCATTTTGTTGATAAGTTTACTAACAAGCTTTGAGTTGTAAATCGGATCCGGTAATACGTCTCTTTTTGCAACAGGACCTTTACGTGGCATATTATTTCCTCCTTTCAGAAATTCTTTTCTTTAATTTATTTAAGATTATTTTTTAGGCGCTTTCGGTCTCTTCTGACCGTATTTAGAACGGCTTTGCATACGGTTAGCAACACCAGCTGTATCTAATGCTCCACGAACGATATGGTAACGTACCCCCGGTAAGTCCTTTACACGTCCGCCACGGATTAGAACAACGCTGTGCTCTTGAAGGTTATGACCGATACCAGGAATGTAAGCATTAACCTCGATTCCGTTAGATAAACGAACACGAGCATATTTACGTAATGCTGAGTTTGGTTTTTTCGGAGTCATTGTACCAACACGAGTACATACACCGCGTTTTTGTGGTGAAGAAACATTTGTTTGTGCTTTTTTGAAGCTGTTGTATCCTTTGTTTAGTGCAGGTGATTTAGACTTTTCCTCTTTAGTTTGACGAGGTTTACGCACTAATTGGTTAATAGTAGGCATTGAATTGTCCTCCCTTCGCTATTTGTTTAAGCCCACACATCCAGGTGGTTCATTTTGATGCAAAAAACAAAGTCTTTGCAGAACGTTTCTACAAAAACAGTTTTTAATTAATTATCGCAATAGCTGCCGCACCCACTTCTATTCCACATGCTTTGCCAAGCTTTTTCATAGAATCGACATAATGTATCGGAACATTCATCTCAGTTGCAACGATTGCCACCTTTGCAATCACTTTCGGATCTGCGTCTTTGGCAACGACAACTTCTTTCGCTGTTCCTGTCTGCAGTGCTTTCACCGTTTGCTTTGTCCCTATTATAATATCTTTTGCCTGCAATACTTTTTCATAAGACATAAGTGACATCCTCCAAAGTATCCAGTTAATAGGAGCACCTTTGCTATATTAACATCTTAGTTTTTCGATGTCAACAATCAATCTAATATTTTTATTAAAAACATGTTAGAGAAAGTGTAAAAACGGTACTGGCTAAGCAACTCAGCCAGCACCGCAAATTAATATTATTCTACTGTAACAGTATCCTCAGCTATTTCTTCCTTTGTGTAAGGCTCTGCTCTGCGATATCGCTGCATACCTGTACCAGCTGGAACAAGCTTACCGATGATAACATTTTCCTTAAGTCCTAGTAATTCATCACGTTTTCCTTTAATTGCTGCATCTGTAAGTACTCTTGTTGTTTCTTGGAAAGATGCTGCAGATAGGAATGAATCTGTCTCAAGAGACGCTTTCGTGATACCTAGTAATACAGGGCGGCCTGTTGCAGGAAGCTTTCCAGCAAGAAGTGCCTTTTCATTCGCATCTGTAAACTGGTGAACATCCAGTAATGTACCTGGAAGAACATCCGTTTCAGCTGCATCGATGACACGCACTTTGCGAAGCATTTGGCGAACCATTACTTCGATATGCTTATCACCAATTTCAACCCCTTGCATACGATAAACCTTCTGAACTTCACGCAGCAAGTATTCTTGAACTGCTGTTACGTCTTTTACTCTAATTAATTCTTTCGGGTCAATTGAACCTTCTGTTAGTTCCTGACCACGTTCTACATGATCGTTCACGCCTACTTTAAGTCTAGCTGTGTAAGGAGCAGTATACGTACGTGATTCTACTTCACCTTGAACAACAATTTCATGCTGACGATCTCGACCTTCGTTAATTCCTACTACAACACCTTCAATTTCAGAAATAACTGCCTGACCTTTTGGATTACGTGCTTCAAACAACTCTTGGATACGCGGTAAACCTTGGGTAATATCGTCTCCCGCAACTCCTCCAGTATGGAATGTACGCATCGTTAACTGTGTTCCAGGCTCACCGATAGACTGCGCAGCAATGATACCTACAGCTTCCCCTACTTCAACTTCTTGACCTGTTGCAAGGTTGCGGCCATAACATTTCTTACATACACCATGACGTGTGTTACAAGTAAACGCTGATCGAATCCATACTTTATCAACATTTGCTTCTGTCACTACTTTCGCAAGGTCTTCAGTAATCAATCCATTTTCAGGTACAATTACTTCTTTTGTTTCTGGATGTCTAATCGCTTTTCTTGCATGACGTCCAATTAGACGTTCTTCAAGTGTTTCAATGACTTCGGTGCCATCCATCAATGCGCCGATTAACAGACCTCTGTCCGTTCCGCAATCATCTTCACGGACAATTACATCTTGAGCTACGTCAACAAGACGACGAGTCAGATATCCTGAGTCCGCTGTTTTAAGTGCCGTATCCGCAAGACCCTTACGAGCACCGTGTGTGGAAATAAAGTACTCTAATACTGTTAATCCTTCACGGAAACTTGAACGGATTGGTAACTCAATAATTCTACCAGCCGGGTTAGCCATCAGACCGCGCATACCCGCTAACTGTGTAAAGTTAGATGCGTTACCACGGGCACCAGAGTCACTCATCATGAAGATTGGGTTCGATTTATCAAGTGACTTCATCAGCTTTTCTTGAATTGTATCTTTAGCAGCACTCCAAATGGAGATAACACGGTCATAGCGCTCATCCTCTGTGATAAGTCCGCGTCTAAACTGCTTCATAACATTATCAACTTTACCTTGTGCCTCTTGGATAATAAGTTCCTTTTCACCTAATACCACGATGTCAGCTACACCAACTGTGATACCAGCTTTTGTAGAATACTTAAATCCAAGGTCCTTCATACGGTCTAACATTTTTGAGGTTTCAGTAATTTTATAGCGTTTGAAAACCTCTGCAATGATATTACCAAGAATTTTCTTCTTAAACGGCTCTACTATAGGCATTTCACGAATAATCGAAAGAACTTCCTGTCCTTTTTCTACAAAATACTTTGCAGGAGTTTCAACTTCTAAGTTGCTACTAGTAGGCTCATTAATATAAGGGAATGACGTTGGTAAAATTTCATTAAAGATCATTTTCCCTACTGTTGTAATTAACAGTTTTTGATTTTGCTCTGGTGTAAATGTTGGATTATTCAAGGAACCCGCATGAACTGCTACACGTGTGTGCAGATGAACATAACCATTTTGGTAGGCAAGAAGCGCCTCATTAATATCCTTGAAAATCATCCCTTCACCAACAGCACCATCTCTTTCAAGTGTCAGGTAGTAGTTACCTAAAACCATGTCCTGGGAAGGAGTAACAACTGGTTTTCCGTCTTTCGGATTCAAAATGTTCTGAGCTGCAAGCATTAATAGGCGCGCTTCAGCTTGTGCTTCTGATGAAAGCGGAACGTGAACCGCCATTTGGTCACCATCAAAGTCAGCGTTATAAGCTGTACATACAAGCGGGTGAAGACGAATAGCACGACCTTCAACTAATGTTGGTTCAAACGCCTGAATTCCTAGTCTATGAAGAGTAGGGGCGCGGTTAAGAAGTACTGGGTGCTCTTTAATGACGCTTTCTAAAACATCCCAAACTTCTGGCTGAACTCGTTCAATTTTGCGTTTTGCCGATTTAATATTATGGGATAAGCCTTTTTCAACTAACTCTTTCATTACAAATGGCTTGAATAACTCTAATGCCATTTCTTTTGGAAGTCCGCATTGATACATCTTTAAGTTAGGTCCTACAACGATAACCGAACGTCCAGAGTAGTCAACACGCTTCCCTAGCAAGTTTTGACGGAAACGGCCTTGCTTCCCTTTTAACATATGAGAAAGTGATTTTAACGGACGGTTACCAGGACCAGTAACAGGTCTGCCACGGCGTCCATTGTCGATTAATGCGTCGACTGCTTCTTGAAGCATACGCTTTTCATTTTGAACAATAATGCTTGGAGCACCAAGGTCCAATAAACGCTTAAGACGATTGTTTCTGTTAATGACACGACGGTATAGATCGTTTAGGTCAGACGTAGCAAAACGACCGCCATCAAGCTGAACCATTGGACGCAGCTCTGGTGGGATAACAGGAAGTACATCAAGGATCATCCAAGATGGTTCGTTGCCCGATCCACGGAAAGCTTCTAATACTTCTAAACGCTTAATAGCACGTGTTCTGCGTTGTCCTTGTGCTGTTCTAAGCTCTTCTTTTAAGATATCAACTTCTTTATTTAAATCGATATCAGAAAGAAGCTTTTTAATAGACTCAGCTCCCATTGAAGCTTGGAACTTGTTGCCGTATTTTTCACGGTACGCCCGGTACTCCTTTTCGGAAAGCAGCTGCTTCTTCTCAAGAGCTGTATCGCCGGCATCCGTCACTACGTATGAAGCAAAATAAATGACTTCTTCAAGAGCACGCGGAGACATATCAAGAACAAGTCCCATTCTGCTTGGGATTCCTTTAAAATACCAGATGTGAGAAACAGGAGCAGCAAGTTCAATATGCCCCATTCTTTCTCGACGTACCTTTGCACGCGTTACTTCAACGCCGCATCGGTCACAGACTACACCTTTATAGCGTACACGTTTGTACTTTCCGCAATGACATTCCCAATCCTTTGTCGGTCCAAAAATGCGTTCGCAGAACAAACCGTCTTTTTCAGGTTTTAACGTACGATAGTTAATCGTTTCAGGCTTTTTTACCTCACCATGAGACCAAGATCGAATCTTATCTGGTGAAGCAAGACCGATTTTCATATACTCAAAATTGTTTACATCTAGCAAGGGGCCTACCTCCCTTTTTATGTCCGGGCTATACCCAGTTTGCCCTAAGAAAGCAATGTGGGTGCAAAATACAATCGTTCATCAGCCCTGCTTTTTCATAAAGCTAGGGCCGTGAATAATTGTTAGGTTTTATATTAACTACTCTTTAGCAACTACTTCTTCAGCTTCTGAGTTTTGCGGTTCAGGGGCAATTGTAAATGATTCTGCTTGCTGCAGATCTTCTTCGTCCTCCATGTCGCGCATTTCAATTTCTTCCTCATCGCCTGAAAGAATTTTAACATCCATACCCAAGCTCTGAAGCTCTTTAATTAATACCTTAAAGGATTCAGGTACTCCTGGCTCCGGAACGTTTTCACCTTTAACGATGGCTTCATATGTTTTCACACGACCAACAACATCATCAGATTTAACTGTTAAGATTTCTTGTAGCGTGTAAGCAGCACCATATGCTTCAAGTGCCCATACCTCCATCTCCCCGAAACGCTGTCCGCCAAATTGAGCTTTACCGCCCAATGGCTGTTGAGTAACAAGAGAGTATGGTCCAGTAGAACGAGCATGAAGTTTATCATCAACCATGTGAGCAAGCTTAATCATATACATGACACCAACTGATACACGGTTGTCGAATGGCTCTCCAGAACGTCCATCATAAAGAACTGTTTTCGCATCACGCGCCATTCCTGCTTCTTCGATCGTTGCCCATACATCTTCCTCTGTGGCACCATCGAATACAGGGGATGCAACATGAATTCCTAATGCTCTTGCTGCCATACCTAGATGAAGCTCAAGCACCTGTCCAATGTTCATACGCGACGGAACCCCTAGAGGGTTTAACATGATGTCGACTGGTGTGCCATCTGGCATAAATGGCATATCCTCTTCAGGTAAAATTCGAGAGATAACCCCTTTATTACCATGTCGTCCAGCCATCTTATCCCCTTCAGAAATTTTACGCTTCTGAACAATGTATACACGGACAAGCTGGTTAACACCAGGAGGAAGCTCATCTCCATCTTCTCTGTTGAAGACTTTAACATCTAGTACAATACCGCCGCCGCCGTGTGGAACACGAAGGGAAGTATCGCGGACTTCACGAGCTTTTTCTCCGAAGATTGCATGTAATAATCTTTCTTCTGCAGTCAGTTCCGTTACACCTTTAGGCGTTACTTTACCTACTAACAGGTCGCCATCCTTAACCTCTGCACCTGTTCGGATGATTCCTCTTTCATCCAGGTTGCGAAGAGCATCTTCCCCAACGTTAGGAATATCACGAGTAATTTCCTCAGGTCCAAGCTTTGTATCACGAGATTCAGATTCATATTCTTCAATGTGAATAGATGTATATACGTCATCCTTCACTAGACGTTCACTCATGATGATGGCATCTTCATAGTTATATCCATCCCATGTCATGAAGGCAACTAGAACGTTACGTCCAAGCGCTAGCTCTCCAAGCTCCATGGAAGGACCATCAGCAAGAATTTCACCCTTTGTTACACGATTGCCCACCGCAACGATTGGACGCTGGTTGTAACAAGTCCCTTGGTTAGAACGGATGAATTTAAGCATTCTGTATTTATCAAGATCACCTTTTACTTCTTGGCCATCTACATTTACAATTCTGCGAACCCAAACTTCACGGGCTTCCACATGTTCAACGATTCCCTCGTGCTTACAAATTACAGCAGCACCTGAGTCTTTTCCTGACACATACTCCATTCCAGTACCTACTCTTGGTGCCTCAGGCTGCATTAACGGTACAGCTTGACGCTGCATGTTCGCACCCATTAGTGCACGGTTAGAGTCATCATTTTCAAGGAACGGAATGCACGCTGTTGCAGCAGAAACTACTTGCTTAGGCGAAACGTCCATATAGTCAACGCGGTCTCGAGGAACAACTGTGTTCTCACCTTTGAAACGAGCAACAACTTCCTCTTCAAGGAATGAACCGTCATCAGCTAGAAGTACGTTTGCTTGAGCAACTACATAGTTATCCTCTTCATCAGCCGTTAAGTAATCAATACGGTCTGTAACCTTGCCTGTTTCAGGATCAACACGACGATACGGAGTTTCAATAAATCCGAAGCGGTTCACCTTTGCAAAGGATGATAAAGAGTTAATAAGTCCAATGTTCGGTCCTTCTGGAGTCTCGATCGGACACATACGACCATAGTGAGAATAGTGAACGTCACGCACTTCAAACCCTGCGCGTTCACGCGTTAATCCACCCGGTCCTAAGGCAGAAAGACGGCGTTTGTGCGTTAATTCTGCAAGAGGATTCGTCTGATCCATGAATTGAGATAACTGTGAACTTCCGAAGAACTCTTTAATAGACGCGATAACTGGGCGAATATTAATTAATTGCTGCGGAGTAATCGTGTTTGTATCTTGAATGGACATTCTCTCACGAACTACACGTTCCATTCTTGAAAGACCGATTCGGAATTGGTTTTGTAATAATTCGCCAACAGAACGCAAACGACGATTTCCTAAATGGTCAATGTCATCTGTATCACCTACAGAATGCAGCAGGTTAAAGAAGTAACTGATGGATGAAATGATATCAGCAGGTGAAATATTTTTCACTGCCTCTTCTACATATGCATTTCCAATTACATTAATAACCTTTTCACCGTCTTCATTAGGTGCATAGATTTTAATAGACTGAAGTGTAATATCCTCTTCTAGAACTCCGCCAACAAGACTAACTGACTTGAAACCAATATTCTTTTCTAAGCTTGGGAGAATACGGTCTAGTGTGCGTCGATCTAAAGTTACACCTTTTTCGGCAATAATTTCGCCTGTTTCCGGATCTACCAGAGTTTCAGCGAGTCGTTGTCCGAATAATCTATTTTTAATGTGGAGCTTTTTATTAATTTTGTATCTTCCTACGTTTGCTAAATCATAGCGCTTAGGATCAAAAAATCTTGAAACTAATAAACTTTTAGCATTTTCTACAGTCGGAGGTTCTCCTGGACGAAGGCGTTCATAAATTTCTAATAGCGCCTTATCCGTACCTTCTGTATTGTCTTTTTCAAGCGTATTGCGAATGTATTCATTATCTCCAATCAAATCGATGATTTCTTGATCAGAACCGAACCCAAGCGCACGCAAAAGAACCGTAACGGGCAGTTTCCGAGTACGATCTATTCTAACGTAAACGACATCCTTGGCATCAGTTTCATACTCAAGCCAAGCGCCGCGGTTCGGGATAACAGTTGCAGTAAAGCCTTTCTTCCCGTTTTTATCTAGTTTTCCACTATAGTATACACTCGGTGAACGAACTAACTGAGAAACGATTACACGTTCCGCACCATTGATCACGAATGTACCTGTTTCTGTCATAAGCGGGAAGTCACCCATAAAGACATCCTGGTCTTTAACTTCGCCTGTTTCTTTGTTTACAAGACGTACTTTCACACGCAAAGGTGCAGAATATGTAACATCTCGTTCTTTCGATTCCTCAACGGAATACTTTGGTTCGCCAAGGCTGTAATCAATAAATTCAAGCGACAAATTACCAGTAAAGTCTTCAATCGGTGAAATGTCCTGGAACATTTCACGTAAACCCTCATCAAGAAACCATTGATAAGAAGAGGTTTGGATTTCGATTAGATTTGGTAATTCTAAAACTTCACTGATTCGTGCGTAACTCCTACGTTGGCGGTGTCGTCCATACTGAACAAGTTGACCTATCAACTGATTCACCCCTCAAATCAAGCTTAATGGCAATAATATTCTCAAATAGAACAAACAGTCCTATCTTAAGACAAAAAGAAAAAAGGGTTTTTAGTTCAAAAACCACATTTTCACATTACGACTATTATTTTGTTATCTTTCCCACTAAACACCAAAATTATACATCTTTTGTGTATTTTAGTAAATAATCGGAATATATTATGTTGGCATTATATAATGCTAACATAAGCAAAAAGTCAAGTCAATCTTTTTTTGCTCGTATTATATAATAGCCTTTTTTCTTATCCACCGTCTCGACCTCACTAAAAAACTCTGATAATTTTTCAATTGCTGACGGAGCACCTTGCTTCTTCTGTATCACTACCCATAGATCTCCACCTTGCTGTAGTCTATGATAACTTTGCTCAAAAATATCATGGACTACTTTTTTCCCGGCGCGAATCGGAGGGTTAGTTAATACAGCCGCAAAATTATCAATTTTTACATTTTCAAGACGATCACTTTCGTAAATATCAACATTATGAATATGATTTAATTCCGCATTTTCTCGAGCAAGCGCTAATGCCCTTGAATTAACATCCACCATATGAACAAGGCGATTATCCATTAGCTTTGCCGCAGTTAGCCCAATCGGACCATAACCACAGCCGACATCTAGAATATTTCCCTCAATCATCGGCGGTTCAAACACTTCAATCAACAATCTCGAACCAAAGTCAACCTCGCTTTTCGAGAACACCCCGTTATCAGTCTTAAAACGAAATGAATAATCCCTTAATGTAAAGTTCCAATATTTCGGATTGCTTTCTGTACTTTGAGTTTTGGAATAGTAATGCTCTGACATGTCATCATCACCTCCAATGGAGATTCATGGTAGAAATGAAGAGAGGTAAGACAATAGGATGGAAAAAAAGCCCGCTATACAGCGAGCCTTTTTAAGTCTATATTACTTAACTTCAACGTTAGCTCCAACTTCTTCAAGTTTAGCTTTGATTTCTTCAGCTTCTTCTTTAGAAGCGCCTTCTTTGATTGGTTTTGGAGTGTTGTCAACAAGTTCTTTTGCTTCTTTAAGTCCAAGACCTGTGATTTCACGTACAACTTTGATAACTTTGATTTTTTGGTCGCCTGCAGAAGCAAGGATTACATCAAAATCAGTTTTTTCTTCAACAGCAGCGCCAGCAGCTCCGCCCATAACAGCTACAGGAGCTGCAGCAGTTACACCAAATTCTTCTTCGATAGCTTTTACTAAGTCGTTTAATTCTAAAACAGTCATATTTTTAACCGCTTCAATGATTTGTTCTTTAGTCATGATAATGTTTCCTCCTTATATTTGGTTGATTGAAATCGATTCATTTATTAAAAATATTAGCTTACGCGCCTTGTTCTTCTTTTTGATCTGCAACAGCTTTTGCAGCAAGAGCAAGATTGCGGATAGGTGCTTGAAGTACGCTGAGTAGCATAGATAGTAAACCTTCGCGAGATGGTAGTTCTGCAAGAGCTTTTACTTCTTCTGCTGATGCAACATTTCCTTCAATTACACCTGATTTAATTTCAAGTGCTTCATTCTTTTTAGCGAATTCGTTAATGATCTTAGCTGGAGCAATAACATCTTCAGTGCTGAATGCAATAGCATTAGGACCAGTTAACACTTCGTTTAAAGCAGATAATTCAGCAACTTCCGCTGCACGGCGTGTTAAAGTATTTTTGTATACTTTAAATTCAACACCTGCTTCGCGAAGTTGTTTACGAAGTTCAGTTACTTGAGCAACAGTTAAACCGCGGTAATCAACAACAACTGTTGATACGCTAGTTTTTAGTTTTTCAGCAATTTCTTCGACGATTTGTTTCTTTGATTCGATAGCGCTGCTCATCTTTACACCTCCTGTAGAAATTCTACACTTATACCGTCCAATAAAAAACCTCCACATCGAGCAGACATGGAGGGAGTATACAATAGCAAAGCAAGAATCTATCGTATGACCTCGGCAGGATATTAAGCACAAGCACCTGCTGTCTACGGTACAAATGAATATTTATTTTAACAACAAAATACATATTACTAAATGTAATTTTGTTTGTCAATCTCTTACGTTTATTTCCAGTAATTACTTAACTGTTACAGTTGAAGGATCAACCTTTACGCCAGGTCCCATAGTAGAAGTAACAGATACGTTCTTCATGTAAGTACCTTTAGCAGCAGCTGGCTTCACTTTAAGCATAGTGTCAAAAATTGTGTTGAAGTTTTCAACAAGCTTTGCAGTTTCAAATGATACTTTACCGATAGGAACATGGATGTTACCAGCTTTATCAGTACGGTATTCAACTTTACCTGCCTTGATTTCGTTAACAGCTTTTTCTACATCGAATGTAACTGTGCCTGTTTTAGGGTTTGGCATTAAGCCTTTAGGTCCTAATACACGACCAAGTTTACCAACTTCACCCATCATGTCAGGAGTTGCAACGATTACATCAAAATCAAACCAGCCTTGGTTGATTTTGTTGATGTATTCTGCATCGCCTACAAAATCTGCACCAGCAGCTTCTGCTTCCTTCGCTTTTTCACCCTTTGCGAATACTAATACGCGTTGAGTTTTACCAGTTCCGTTTGGAAGAACTACTGCTCCACGGATGTTTTGGTCAGCTTTCTTAGGGTCAATCCCTAAACGGAAAGCAACTTCTACAGTCGCATCAAATTTAGTGAAGTTTGTTTTCTTAGCAAGGTCAATTGCTTCTTCGATTGGATAAGCTTTTGTACGGTCAACAAGCTTTGCAGCTTCTAAAAACTTCTTACCTTTTTTAGCCATTATATTTTCCTCCTAGATTGTGGTTTTAGCGGAATAACCTCCCACTTTGAAAAGCGCAGGTGCCTTGGTCAGCCGCGACCAGTATAAGACGAGCCTTTCGAAAAGGTTGTACTTTACCTTTTTGAAAGGATTGGCTTATAACCTCGAGCGGCTAGGCACCGGAGCTAGACATCAGAAAAGCGCAGACGCCTTGTTCGGCCCCTGTGCTCAACATAAAAAAGAAAAGTCCTAGACAGAAGAAAGGTTGCGTGTGAAACCAAGCTCAGCAACGCAACCCCATTGAATAGCCTAAAACTTGAAGCATGGATTAGTCTTCGATAACGATACCCATGCTGCGTGCAGTACCTTCAACCATAAGCATTGCAGCTTCTACGCTTGCAGCGTTTAGGTCAGGCATTTTTGTTTCAGCAATCTCGCGTACCTTGTCACGCTTGACTGTTGCTACTTTATTACGGTTTGGTTCACCAGAACCAGACTCGATTCCAGCAGCCTTCTTAAGAAGAACAGCAGCAGGAGGAGTTTTCGTAATAAATGTAAATGAACGGTCTTCAAAAACCGTAATTTCAACAGGAATGATTAGGCCAGCTTGTTCAGCTGTACGTGCGTTAAATTCCTTACAGAATCCCATGATGTTAACACCCGCTTGACCTAATGCAGGTCCTACTGGTGGTGCAGGGTTAGCTTTACCTGCTGGAATTTGTAATTTTACAAGTTTGATTACTTTTTTAGCCACGAGACACACCTCCTTAAAGTCCGTGATGTGGTAATAGGGAACCCTTGGGACCCTCCCACTCAACTTATAGTCTTTATATTAAGATAAAGAACATAACAATTGTCTGGTCTCAAAAAGTGAGACATACTGACCTTTGAAATATTATCACTTTTCAAAGGCAATTTCAAGTTTTTTTGAAAAAATACAAAGGTAGCTTTTGTAAGTTAGAGAATTGTCTAGTTTCAAGCGCCATCGACTCGAGGTCATAAACAAGCGCTGTCCGCATTTCGTTATAGTTTCTCAATTTGAGAAAAATCTAATTCAACTGGGGTGTCACGGCCAAACATATTAACAAGAACTCTGATTTTCGCTTTGTCTTTATCAATATCTTCAATCGAACCAGTAAAGTTGGCAAATGGCCCTTCTTTCACTTGAACCATTTCTCCGATTTCAAAATTAATGTCTACTCGTTTTTCCTCAACGCCCATGCGCTTCAGGATCACATTTACTTCTTCAGGCAGCAATGGGGTTGGCTTTGAACCTGAACCAGCTGAGCCAACAAATCCTGTTACACCAGGTGTATTGCGGACTACATACCAAGAGTCATCTGTCATCACAATTTCAACAAGCACGTAACCTGGGAAAACTTTTCGTTTTACAACTTTCTTTTTACCGTTCTTCATATCTGTTTCTTCTTCTTCCGGAACGATTACTCGGAAGATTTTATCTTGCATTCCCATAGATTCAACGCGTTTCTCTAGGTTTGCTTTTACTTTATTTTCATAACCGGAGTACGTATGAACCACATACCAATTCTTTTCCATTCAAGGGGACTAAATCGTCCTTCCCTCCCTGTAATATTAAATAGTTTTGACTATTTTCGTAAATTGCCTGTATCTTAACAGCCTCTAGTTAGTAAACAACAATCTCCAGAAAAGAGCCGTTACAATTAAAAATTGCATGTTTTTAACCAAATAAAAAACCCGTTTCCGGGCTTTGCAAAATGTTTCCTGCGCTATTCTCCATTATACCATGGATATACAGGGGTTATTCAAGAATTAAACGAATCAATTCAGAAATACCTAAGTCAACCACTGCGAAGAACACCGCAAAAAACGCTACAGTTGCAAGAACTGTCACTGTATAGCCAGTCATTTCTTTCCGCTTTGGCCAACTGACCTTTCTCATTTCACGTCCAATATCGCGGAAAAAATTCAAGATGCGTTGCATAATGTAACCCCCAACTTACTTATGATCTAAGTAAATTTCATATTGTATTTAATCAGCATAAAAACAAATAATTCATTATTCAATATTAAGAGTATACGAATCTAGAAAAATCCCTTTAAAAACACAGTATACATTCACCTAAATTACTTTGTTTCACGATGGATCGTATGGTTACTGCATGTGTTGCAATATTTTTTAAGTTCTAGGCGCTCGGAGTCTTTGTTATTCATTGTTGTGTAATTTCTTGACCCGCATTCCTGGCATGCTAGTACAACTTTTTTCCTCATGATTCCACCTACTAAAAAATACATTTACGTTCTTAAAACTTTATCACGGACCATAAATGATGTCAATAACAGTGAAAGCTGGAAGAAAGAGTGAGGCCTCAAATTATAAAGTAATTTCACGAACCTCCAAATATCTTTCAAGCTTTCGTTTCACTCTTTGCAGGGCATTATCTATGGATTTAACGTGCCGATTTAATTCTTCAGAAATCTCCTGATAAGATTGCCCATCCAAATAAAGGGAAAGGACCTTTCGCTCTAAATCACTGAGAAGCTCAGACATTTTAACCTCGATATGATCAAACTCTTCTTGGTTAATAATCAATTCCTCAGGATCCATCACTTTTGCACCTGAAATTACGTCCATTAATGTACGATCTGATTCTTCATCATAAATAGGCTTGTCCAAAGAAACATATGAATTTAGCGGAATATGCTTTTGCCGTGTAGCGGTTTTAATAGCTGTAATAATTTGCCTAGTAATACACAGCTCTGCAAACGCTTTAAAAGAAGATAGCTTGTCCTCTTTAAAATCACGAATAGCCTTGTATAAACCAATCATTCCTTCTTGAACAATATCTTCTTTATCTGCGCCAATTAAAAAATAGGATCTTGCTTTGGCGCGCACAAAATTGCGGTACTTATGAATTAAGTAATCCAACGCTTCACTCTCGCCTTTGTGCACTAAATCAATCAATTCTTCATCTTCAAGCTGCATAAACTCTAAATTATTCTCGTCGATTGTTTTTAAGTCAGTATCCACTAAGATCCCCCCGACCGCACAAGCATAGATAGAAATATTATACAGTAAGATTTTTTCCAGCGTCAACCATTCAATGGTCCCCTCTGCGCCACTTTTCAAAAATTTCCGCCATTTCTTTACTAAGATGAATTTTCGAGAATGGTTGATCTTCTTGAATTTTCTTGACCCTTTTCTCAATTTTACTTTCAATTGAGTTCATTTCATTCAAAAGCTCTCTGGAGGATTTCCTTAAGGCTCCCTGTCCAAAAATGGCCCATTGCTCAGTATAGTCAGATGTTGCAACATGAATTTGGGTCCTTCTATTACTAAGGCTGATGGCAAGTTTTTCAATTCTTTCATCAGCCGTTTCATTTGTTCGTGTGAAAATAACTTCAACCTTTGAATCTTTATATTTTTTCTCAGTGCCCTTTACAAAATGAGCATCGAAAACAACAATAACACGATATCCTGTAAACCCTTGGTACTCTGCCATTTTTTCAATTAATCGGTCTCTGGCAGAAGATAAATCCTTTTTCTTAAGTGCCCTTAATTCGGGCCAAGCACCAATTACGTTATATCCATCAACGAGTAGGATGTCCATTTCTATCCCTCAAGAGGATGTCGCTTTCGGTAAACCTCATACATTAAAAGAGCTGCTGCAACGGAGGCATTTAAGGATGTTACATGACCTGCCATCGGTAAATGGATTAAGAAATCACATTTATCACGAATCAACCTGCCCATTCCCTTTCCTTCACTGCCGATTACTAATCCTAGAGGGAGAGTTCCATCAAATCTGCGATAATCTTGACTGCCCTTAGCATCTGTTCCAGCAATCCAGACCCCTTTTTCCTTTAATTCATCAATCGTTCTTGCCATATTAGTTACACGAACAACAGGAATATGCTCAATTGCACCAGTTGATGCTTTTGCCACCGTCGCAGTCAATCCAACCGCTCTCCGCTTCGGAATAATGATACCATGAGCACCTACAGCATCCGCTGTCCTCATAATGGATCCTAAGTTATGAGGATCTTCGATTTCATCCAATAATAAAAAGAAAGGTGCTTCATTTCTTTTTTCTGCCGCATGGAAAAGATCATCAATTTCCGCATATTGGTAAGCTGCCACCTGAGCTACTACACCTTGATGATTTCCTTCTGCCATCTGATCTAATTTTTTCTTCGGTACAAACTGGACAAATACATTTGATGCTTTTGCCAGCCCGATAACCTGTTGCATTTGTCCCCCTTGGGATCCTTCTGCAATAAAAATTTTATTAATATCTCGCCCCGACTTTAATGCTTCCAGTACAGGGTTTTTTCCCATAATAAAATCTTGACTCATTTTATTTTCCTCCTTTCTTGTCTTTGACGATTTGAAAAGCAAACAGAATAATTTCTTCCAGCCGCTCCTCTTGTCCTGATAAATGCAAATAGCCAATTAATGCTTCAAATGCTGTGCTATATCGGTATGTCTGAACATCCGTGTTTTTTGGAACAGAACCAGATTTTGCATTTCTTCCTCTTCTTACAACCGCTATCTCTTCTTCGGAAAGCAATCCCGAATCTAATAATTGGTGGATAAAGGCTGATTGGGCCTTTGCTGACACATAATGGGTAGCTTCTCTATGAAGCTGATTTGGTCTTACCTGACCACTTTGGATCAGGTGTCTTCGAACATAAACTTCAAAAACAGCGTCGCCCATATAAGCAAGGGCGAGGCTGTTTAGTTGTTTCTCATCAATTTTATTATCATATTGAAGCATTCCTTAGCCTCTTTTCCATCTAATGCCTTGAGGTGTGTCTTCAAGAATGATGTTCATTTCTTTTAGCTGGTCACGGATTTTATCGGCTAATTCAAAGTTTCTGTCTTTTCTTGCTTGAATACGTTCTTCAATTAATCGTTCGATTTCCTCATCAAGCAAATCCTCTTTCGGGGAGTCTAAAGATAATCCAAGCACATGAAACAGATCTTCAAATTCCTTTGTGAAAGCCTCAATTACTTGAAAGGAAGTGTTCTTTTCCATTAAGTAATAATTCGCTAGCTTAGATAACTCAAAGAGGACAGAGATCGCATTTGCCGTGTTAAAATCATCGTCCATTTCCTTAATGAACTCTTCATGCAATGCCGAAATTTTATCAAGCCATTCTTGATTATTATCAGTCAGATTCGCACTCGATTCTTGGCGGTGCTTTAGGTTATGGTAAGATGTTTTAATTCTTTCTAGGCCTGCTCGTGTATTCTCCAGTAATTCTTCACTATAGTTAATAGGATTACGATAATGAACGGACAGCATGAAGAATCGCAGAACTTGCGGGTCATGCTTCTTAATAATGTCATGAACAAGCACAAAGTTTCCAAGTGATTTAGACATTTTTTCGTTATCGATATTAATATAACCATTATGCATCCAGTAACGGGCAAATGGCTTGCCGCTAACTGCTTCTGATTGGGCAATTTCATTCTCGTGGTGAGGGAAGGCTAAATCCTGGCCACCCGCATGAATATCAATGGTTTCACCTAAATATTTTTTTGCCATTGCAGAGCATTCAATATGCCAGCCTGGACGTCCTTTCCCCCAAGGGCTATCCCAATAGATTTCCCCTTCCTTTGCCGCTTTCCAAAGAGCAAAATCGAGAGCATCCTCCTTCTTTTCACCTACTGCAATTCTTGCTCCCAACTGAAGCTCATCAATGGATTGATGTGAAAGCTTGCCATATTCATTAAATTTACGAGTACGGTAGTACACATCCCCTTGTGATTCATAGGCATATCCTTTTTCAATCAATGCCTCAATAAACTCAATAATAATATCCATACTTTCCGTTACTCTTGGGTGAACATCTGCACGTTTGCATCCAAGAGCCGAAACATCCTCATAGAAAGCGTCGATAAATCGCTCTGCTATAACCGGCACTTCTTCTCCTAGCTCATTCGCAGCCCGAATTAATTTATCATCTACATCTGTAAAATTGGAGATGTACTTAATATCATAGCCTCGATACTCGAAATATCTTCTTACTGTATCAAAAACAATTGGCGGTCTGGCATTTCCTATATGAATATAATTATAAACAGTTGGACCGCACACATACATTTTTACCTTTCCTTCTTCTAAAGGGATAAAAGGCTCTTTTTGCCGTGTTAGTGTATTATAAATTTGAATGGCCATTAACCATACTCCTTTCTTTTTTAAGCTCTTCTAATTCTGTCGTTAATTTAGCAATTTCTTTCTCTAATTCTTTAAATTTATCAGCAATTGGGTCTGGAAGGTCGCTATGATTTAAATCTTTTTTAATCCGAATTCCATCTTGAATTTTCACTTTTCCTGGTATTCCAACTACAGTTGAATTCGGCGGTACTTCATGTAATACGACAGAGCCTGCTCCAATTTTTGAATTTTCCCCTATAGTAATTGACCCAAGCACCTTAGCTCCTGTGGCAATCAGTGCATTGTCTTTAATGGTCGGATGACGTTTTCCTTTTTCTTTCCCGGTTCCACCTAGGGTTACACCTTGGAATATTGTTACATTGTCTCCAATCTCGCACGTCTCTCCAATGACTACTCCCATCCCGTGGTCGATAAATAGTCTTCTCCCGATTTGGGCGCCAGGATGTATTTCTATTCCTGTAAAGAAACGGCTTATTTGAGAAACCGCTCTTGCTAGAAAATAGAGTTTTCTTTTAAAGAGTGCATGCGCTATCCGATGTCCCCATATAGCATGAAGGCCGGAATAAGTTAAGATGACTTCTAGATAGCTTCTTGCTGCTGGGTCTTGCTCAAACACGACCTCTATGTCTTCTTTAAGCCTTTTAAACATGGTACTTTCCCCTCCTTAATAGAAAATTGTTATTCTAAATTTAGAAAATAGGTTTTTTTGAATAATATTTTCCGGGAAATTTTTTATTTCCTCGACAGGATTAAACCTTCTTTGCTAAATTTCTTTGAAATAAAAAAACGCCTCTGTCAATAATGACAGAGACGTTTAACACGCGGTTCCACTCTGTTTAGACATAATAAATATGCCTCAACTCTTACTTTTTAACGGATTAGCTCCGCTCACTTCTAGTAGGATATTTAAACAAAATTCCGTTCGAAATGAGGCTCAGAGGGGCACTTCAGAATTATGAGAGGCTTAAACCACTTTCAGCCGGTGATGGTTCTCTCTAAAAAGCATCATTTTCTTACTTTTCCTCTTCAACACTTTCATTTATTAAGTTACTTATTACTATATTACATTTTAGGCAATATGTTAATCTAAAATACTTAATAATCGATTTTTTACTTTTTCTTTTCCAAATAGTGCTATTGCCTGCGGAAGGTCAGGACCGTGTGTTTGACCTGTAATGGCTACACGGATCGGCATGAAAAGCTTCTTCCCTTTATGACCTGTAGATTTTTGAACAGCCTTCATAGCAGCCTTAATTTCATCTGCATTAAATTCACTCAAGCTTTCAATTTCCTGTAAGAAAGCAGATAGTACTTCTGGTACCTGCTCTTCCTCAATAACAACCTTTGCTTCTTCATCCATTTCCGTTTTGTCACTGAAGAAAATCTCAGAAAGCTCTACAATCTCAGCTCCATAGCTCATTTTCTCCTGATATAAAGCGATTAGGCTGCGAACCCATCCAGCTTCCTCTTCAGTTAAATTCTCGCCTATACGGCCAGCTTTAACAAGATGCGGCTGAGCAATTGAAACTAGTCTATCAATATCAATTGTTTTCATGTATTGGTTATTCATCCAAGTCAGCTTTTGCTTATCGAAAAGAGCTGGAGATTTTGATAGGCGGCTTGCATCAAAAATATCAATAAACTCGCTCTTAGAGAAGATTTCTTCCTCACCTGATGGAGACCATCCTAAGAGGGCAATAAAGTTAAATAGAGCCTCAGGCAAATAGCCTAATTCTTCGTATTGCTCAATAAACTGAATAATTGATTCATCACGCTTACTTAATTTTTTGCGGCTTTCATTTACGATTAATGTCATATGACCAAAAATCGGAGGCTCCCATCCTAAAGCATCATAAATCATTAATTGCTTTGGTGTATTAGAAATGTGGTCATCACCTCTTAATACATGAGAGATTTCCATTAGATGGTCATCAATTGTTACAGCAAAATTATAAGTTGGCGTTCCATCTTTTTTAACAATTACATGGTCGCCAATTCCGTCTGACTCAAACGAAACATTACCCTTTACCATATCGTCAAAAGCATACACTTTCCCGCTTGGCACTAAGAAACGAATGCTCGGCTTTCGGCCTTCCGCTTCAAGCTTTGCACGTTCTTCAGGTGATAAATGACGGCATTTGCCTGAATATGCTGGTGTTTCTCCCTTTGCGGACTGTGCTTCTCTCTCCGCTTCTAACTCTTCTTCCGTACAATAGCATTTATAGGCATACCCTTTTTCAAGGAGCTCATTATAATATTTCTCATAAATATCATTTCGTTCAGATTGGCGATAAGGGCCAACGCCTCCGTCCTTATCAACACTTTCATCCCAATCAATGCCAAGCCATGTTAAGTACTTTAGCTGGCTTTCTTCCCCGCCCTCGATATTTCTTTTCTTATCTGTATCTTCAATGCGGATAATGAATTTCCCGCCTTGATTTCTGGCGAATAAATAATTGAATAAAGCGGTACGGGCATTTCCAATATGTAAATGTCCTGTTGGACTTGGAGCATAACGTACTCGAATATCGTTTGACATGTTACTAATGTCCTCCTCTAGGTATCATTTCCTTGATTTATTTTATCAGTTCCACTTGTTCATGCCTATATATTAATCTTTTTAACAACGCAAAAACTAGCTCTTTTTCTGCAGCAGCACCGCTACTTGAGAGGCAATTCCCTCGCCACGCCCTGTGAACCCAAGTTTTTCTGTTGTTGTTGCTTTTACATTTATATTTTCTTCAGAGGTTTCTAATAACTCTGCGATTCTTTTTCTCATTTGCCCTGTATACGGTGCCATTTTTGGCTTTTGTGCAATAATTGTGCAATCTGCGTTTACCAACTCATAGCCTTTTTCCTTCACAAGATTCCATACATGCTCCAGTAGTTTTGCCGAATCCGCGTCCTTAAATTCAGGGTCTGTATCAGGAAAGTGTCTTCCAATATCCCCTTCACCGATTGCTCCTAAGCATGCATCTGCCACCGTATGCAATAGTACATCCGCATCAGAATGCCCTAGCAGCCCTTTTTCATAAGGAATTTCTATTCCGCCAATTATGAGCGGGCGCCCTTCCGTTAATTGATGCACATCAAAGCCTTGTCCAATTCGAAACATCGTATTGTCCCCTCTTTTTATAATAGTTATGGTGAATGATTCCCATTCTGTTTTCTAATAATTGCTTCCGCAAAATATAAGTCTTCTGGTGTAGTCAGCTTAATATTGTCATAACTGCCTTCAACTATCACAACATTATGCCCGATCCTCTCTACTAAGCTGGCATCATCTGTGCCGAGAAAATCATCCTGTTCGGCTTTTTGATAGGCTTGCATTAAAATAGAAAAACGAAAAGCCTGTGGGGTTTGAACAGCCCACAAGCTGGTACGTTCGACCGTTTCCGTAACAATTTTTCCGGCAGCCTTTTTTACTGTATCCTTTACCGGGACAGCTAATATCGAAGCCCCATTTTCCTCTGCAGCTTTTACTAAAGGATCAAGAAGCTTTTTATTAATAAATGGCCGTGCAGCATCATGTACAAGAATAATTCCTTTTTGCTTAACGAATTTTAATGCATTATAAATACTATGCTGCCTCTCCTTACCACCGGGAGCTAAAGCCACCACCTTTGTAATGTGATGTTCATGTAGGAGTGCTTTCATTTCTGACTCATCCCGAGGATTGATGGCTAGATAGATTCCGTTACAATCCTGATCCATTTCGAAAACTTTCAGTGTATGAATAAAAATAGGCAATTGATTTAATTCTAATAATACTTTATTCCTGCCTGCTCCCATTCTTTTTCCTTGGCCAGCTGCAGGAATGATGACTTGATAAGCCATTATAAATAAACCCCATTCTCCCTAAACTACTTCTAGTATTATAATGCTTTTTCTAATAGCTTTGGTTTCGCAAATATCATTCGGCCAGCTGAAGTTTGCAGAACACTCGTCACAAGGACATCAATGTGCTTGCCGATATAATCACGTCCATCCTCAACGACAATCATCGTACCATCATCAAGATAGGCAATTCCTTGATTCTGCTCTTTCCCATCCTTAATAACTTGAACCTTCATTTCTTCGCCAGGAAGAACAACTGGTTTAACCGCATTGGCTAAGTCATTAATATTTAAGACCGATACTCCTTGAAATTCGCAAACTTTATTTAAATTAAAATCATTTGTGACGACAATTCCGTTTGTTACCTTAGCAAGCTTTATTAGCTTACTATCAACTTCCTGAATTTCTTCAAAATCACCTTCGTAAATCTCAACTTTAATCGAAAGCTCTTTCTGAATTCTGTTTAGAATGTCTAATCCTCTTCTTCCGCGGTTCCGCTTTAGTACATCTGAAGAGTCAGCAATATGCTGTAATTCTTCTAACACAAACTGCGGGATGACTATTGTCCCTTCTAAAAATCCAGTTTGGCAAATATCTGCGATTCTGCCATCAATAATGACACTTGTATCCAATAATTTCAACACATTTTTTGGCGCAGCTTCGGGATCTTCTTCCGCATTCTTCTTCCTTCTGTTAGAAAATAAAGATAAAAGCTCATCACGCTTTTTAAAACCTACCTGGAAGCCTAAATAACCAAAAATTAAAGTAAGTACAATTGGGGCAACTGTATTTAAAATAGGCACTTCAATGGCAGTTAGAGCATACCCGATTAAAAAGGCAATAATCAAACCAAAAACTAATCCAACGCTTCCAAATATAATATCAGTGATCGGCGCTTTAACGAGGGATTCTTCCACCCATTTGACAACATTAACAACATAGTCAACCGCCCAGAAAGAAATAAGATAAAAAATAATTGCACCTAAGATGGCGGATGAATAAGGATTATTTAATAGAGTAACGTCATCCAGCGAAATTAATATTAATAAATCGGGAATTAGAAAGATCCCAAGTGTTATCCCGATAATCAGAAAGCATGCTTGAACAATACGTTTTAACATACCTTCACCTCCTTTTAATCATTATAAACAAATTTTTAAAATTGAAACCTTGGGGAGAGGAAAAATTATATTAAAATATAGTTACGAAATAAAGAAATCTATTATAATCTAGGTTAGCACCATTTACAATAAAGTGTCAAATAAAATGAATAACCGAATATTTTATCATACTGGTCTATATAGTTCAATGGTCACTTAAAGCTGACGGTCTGCTAAATGCTGTTTTTTTATCAATTTTAGACCCTCTTTTATTTTTCTTGCTCGTACTTCCCCGATGCCTTCAACATCATCCAGCTCGTCTACGGAAGCAGAAACAATCGCAGGAAGATCTACGAATCGATTTATTAAATTTTCAATTATGACAGGAGGCAATCTTGGGATTTTCGATAACATTCTATATCCTCTAGGACACTTATATTCATCGGTAGGAACATAGCCGTTATAGCCCAACAGCTTTAATATGACTGCATCCTCCAGCATTTTCCCTACAGACATTTCCTGTAATTTGCAAAACATTTCTTTTGTTTGTATATCCTTTGAAAGAGCGTAATCTTTTATTATTAGATCCACTTCTCTCTCTATATCCTCTAATAGCTCATTCATTTGAAGCCGTATAAGCCTACCCTCGATACCAAGTTCATTTAAATATGTTAATAACTCATTCTTTATTCTTAGAACCATTTCAATACTATGAAAAACATTTAAAATATCGCTATATGTAACAATCTCTTCAAATTCAAGAACACTTAAATTGGCGATATCCTCTTCTAAAACCATTTTATATTTTTCAAGTGTTTGCAAAGCTACATTGGCTTTTGTCAGAATAACGCCAATATCTCTTAAGGCATAGCGAAAATGACCTTTGTATAGCGTAATTACATTTCTTCTTTGGGAAATAGCAATGACAAGCTCCCCAGTCTGCTTAGCAACCCTTTCTGCTGTACGGTGACGCATACCTGTTTCCGTAGAAGGTACCGTAGGGTCTGGGGCTAATTGAGCATTTGCTATTAAAATCTTATTTCCCTCTTGATTGAGGATAATCGCTCCATCCATTTTCGCTAACTCATATAAATAGCTTGGTGAAAAAGGAGCATTAATTTGGAAACCCCCATCAACGATATGAGTAATTTTCTCTTTGCTTCCCATTACAATTAATCCGCCAGTATTGGCACGCAGCACGTTATCAATTCCCTCTCGAATTGGAGTACCAGGAGCCATAAACTGCAAGATTTCGCTCATTGTTTTTTCACCAAGCTTTTTAATTTCCATCCTTTAACCTCCTAATGTAGCTTTTAATGCTTCACTAACTGAGCTTACACCTACAAGCTCAATTCCTTTAGGTGCTGACCAGCCTCCTAAATTATTGGTTGGCAGAATGACTCGGTCAAAACCAAGTTTTGCAGCCTCCTGGACACGCTGCTCTATTCTCGATACCCTTCTAACCTCACCTGTTAATCCCACTTCCCCAATTATGCAATCGGTTGGCCTTGTGGGCTTATCACGAAAGCTTGATGCTATGCTGACAGCAATGGCCAGATCTATGGCCGGCTCATCCAGCTTTACCCCTCCAGCAACCTTTAAATATGCATCTTGATTCTGTAAAAGCATGCCCACCCGTTTTTCTAAAACTGCCATTAAGAGAGGCACACGATTATGATCAATACCTGTCGCCATTCTGCGGGGATTTCCAAAGCTTGTTGGAGAAATAAGCGCCTGAATTTCTACAAGCACCGGGCGTGTCCCCTCCATGGAAGCAACAACCGTTGACCCAGCAGCTCCTTGGGATCGTTCTTCTAAAAAGATTTCCGATGGATTTTCCACTTCCTCCAATCCAAACTCTTTCATCTCAAAAATCCCCATCTCGTTAGTGGATCCAAATCGATTTTTTACTGCCCGCAAAATCCTATATGTATGATGGCGCTCCCCTTCGAAATAAAGCACCGTATCCACCATATGCTCCAATAATCTAGGACCCGCGATCGAGCCTTCCTTTGTAACATGCCCGACAATAAAAATAGCAATACCCTTAGTTTTTCCAATTCTCATTAATTCTGCCGTACATTCTCTTACTTGAGAGACACTGCCAGGAGCTGAGGTTACTTCTGGGTGAAAAATGGTCTGAATCGAGTCGATAATAACAAAACTAGGATTAACGCTATCGATTGTTCGGCTAATTTCATCTAAACTCGTTTCTGAATACACTAATAAATGCTCAGAAGAAACACCTAAACGGTCCGCACGTAATTTAGTTTGCCTCATTGATTCTTCACCAGAAATGTATAAGACAGAATGATTTTTATTAGCTAGCTGAGAGGAAACCTGCAGCAATAATGTGGATTTTCCGATACCCGGATCACCGCCAATCAGTACTAGCGATCCCCTGACAATTCCTCCTCCAAGCACCCGGTTCAATTCTTTTAGGTCTGTATAAATACGGGGTTCGCTGACTGTTTCAATGGAGGTGATAGGCGTGGCTTTTGAAATTACTGTAGAGCCTTGAGAGTGTAAGAAAGCTCCCCTTCGTGATGTGGCTGCTTTCTCAACTTCCTCCACCATCTTATTCCACTCACCACAGCCAGGGCATTTCCCCATCCATTTAGGAGATTCATAACCGCATTCCTGACACATAAATTTTGTTTTTCTTTTTGCCATACCGTTTCTTCCTCTTCATTTATTTAGGAAAAATAATCTTCTTACTATAAAACGACTATTAAGTACAAAGAAGGCACACGCTTTCGTGTACCCCCTTGATTTTTCTCATACTATCTATTTAGACGATATTATTTTTGTAAGGTTGCAGCTACCTTCCCTTTTGCTGTTCCGACTACAAATTCTCCATCCTTGACATCAATAACAACGTTCTGACCAGTTAATACCGTTCCTTTTAATAGCTCCTCAGATAAACGATCCTCAATATGCTTTTGAATCGCCCTGCGAATTGGTCTAGCGCCGTATTCTGGATCATAGCCTTCATCCGCAATTTTCTCCTTCGCAGCCTCTGTTAATTCTAAGATAATATCCTGTTCTTTTAATCGTTTCGTTAACTGATCTGACATTAACGTCACAATTTCCTTGAGATGAGTTTTCTCTAAAGCATGGAAAACAATAATTTCATCAACTCGGTTTAGGAATTCAGGACGGAATGATTTTTTCAGTTCCTCCATGACCTTACCCTTCATATCCTTGTAATCCTGCTCCCCATCCTGAATATTGAAGCCAACATATTTATTTCGTCTTAAAGCCTCAGCACCAACATTGGATGTCATAATTAAGACGGTATTTCTAAAATCTACAGTTCTTCCTTTAGAATCTGTAAGGCGTCCGTCCTCTAACACTTGTAAAAGAATATTAAACACATCCGGATGAGCCTTTTCAATTTCGTCAAGAAGTACAACGGAATACGGTTTTCTACGGACCTTCTCTGTTAACTGTCCACCTTCTTCATAACCTACATAGCCTGGAGGTGAGCCAACTAATCTCGATGTTGAGTGCTTCTCCATATATTCAGACATATCGATACGAATCATAGCATCTTCATCGCCAAACATGGATTCAGCGAGTGCACGGGCAAGCTCTGTTTTTCCAACTCCTGTAGGACCAAGGAAAATAAATGAACCAATCGGTCTCTTTGGATCCTTTAAACCTGCTCTTGCACGGCGTACAGCTTTCGAAATCGCTTTTACTGCTTCCTCCTGGCCAATCACTCTTGAATGTAAAATTTCTTCAAGGTTAAGCAGTTTTTGCGTTTCAGTTTGGGCTAGCTTAGAAACCGGGATTCCAGTCCAGCTAGAAACAACACTAGCAATATCTTCAACTGTTACTTCACTGTTTTCCTTGCCTTGCTTTTCTTTCCACGTTTTCTTTGTTTCTTCAAGCTGTTCACGAAGACGCTGCTCCGTATCCCTTAATGAAGCTGCCTTTTCGAATTCTTGACTTTGAACAGCGGCATCCTTTTCTTTTCGTACATCCTCAAGCTTTAATTCTAATTCTTTTAAATTTGGCGGAGTAGTATATGATCGAAGTCTTACCTTTGAGCCCGCCTCATCAATAAGATCAATTGCTTTATCCGGAAGGAAGCGATCTGAAATATAGCGGTCCGATAATTTTACTGCCGCATCAATGGCTTCATCCGTAATAGTCACACGGTGGTGTGCCTCATAGCGATCACGTAATCCTTGCAGAATTTGAATCGATTCTTCAGCTGTCGGTTCATCCACACTAATTGGCTGGAAGCGTCTTTCAAGTGCTGCATCTTTTTCAATATATTTACGATACTCATCTAGCGTAGTTGCACCAATACATTGAAGTTCTCCGCGTGCAAGAGATGGCTTAAGAATATTAGAAGCATCGATCGCTCCTTCTGCTCCGCCTGCTCCAATTAATGTGTGAAGCTCATCAATGAATAATATAATATTTCCGGCCTGGCGAATTTCATCCATAACCTTCTTTAAACGATCTTCAAATTCACCACGATATTTAGTACCTGCCACGACTGTACCCATATCAAGAGTCATCACGCGTTTATCACGAAGGGTTTCTGGTACCTCGTTATTAATAATTTGCTGTGCTAATCCTTCAGCAATTGCTGTCTTCCCAACACCAGGCTCTCCAATAAGAACAGGGTTATTTTTTGTTCGGCGACTTAATACTTCGATTACTCGCTGAATTTCTTTTCCGCGTCCAATTACCGGATCAAGGCTGCCCTCTCTAGCAATAGCTGTTAAATCTCTTGCTAATCCATCAAGTGTTGGAGTATTAGCACTTGCCGATGATCCCCCTTGGTGATTGCCTGACTCATTGCTGCCCAACAACTGTAAAACCTGTTGACGTGCTTTATTTAAACTTACCCCAAGATTATTTAATACTCTCGCTGCAACGCCTTCCCCTTCACGAATGAGACCAAGAAGGATATGCTCTGTTCCCACATAAGAGTGGCCTAATTTACGTGCTTCATCCATTGATAGTTCAATTACCTTTTTAGCTCTTGGCGTATAATGAATCGTTTGCGATGCATCTTGGCCTCTGCCAATTAGGTTTTCCACTTCTTTCTGAATTTTATCTGAACCCAATCCTAATGCATGAAGAGCCTTCGCCGCAATTCCTTCGCCTTCGCGTACGAGGCCTAGCAAAATATGCTCTGTACCGATATTGTTATGACCTAAACGAATAGCTTCTTCTTGAGCTAATGCCAATACCTTTTGTGCTCTCTCTGTAAAACGACCGAACATCATGTTCTCATCCTCCTGTCTCTTCGTTTTCCATTTTCATTCTTTCTCTTATTAATGACGCCCGGCGTATATCCCTTTCATAAGGTCTTAACGGACCTCCTGCATACTGTTGTAAAAAACCTGGCTGCGTCAGAATCATTAATTCATTTAAAATGTTCTTGGAAATATTCTTTATATAATTCATATCAATTCCTAGCCGAACATCAGATAAACATCTTGCTGCTTCTTTTGATTCAATTATTCGGCAGTTTGATAAAATCCCATAAGAGCGGAAGACTCTGTCTTCTAATTGTATGTTAGAAGTTTTAGCTAATGCTTCTCTGGCAGATCTTTCTTGTGAAATAAGTTGGCCAACAACACTCTTTAAATCTTCAACAATATCTTTTTCTGATTTGCCAAGAGTAATTTGATTTGACACTTGAAAGATATTACCTAAAGCTTCGCTGCCTTCTCCATAAATTCCTCTAACAACTAAGCCAAGCTGATTAATTGCTGGAATAATTCTATTCATTTGCTGAGTTAGAATAAGCCCTGGCAGATGAACCATAACAGATGCTCTTAAACCTGTACCTACATTTGTTGGACAGCTAGTTAAAAAGCCAACATTTTCATCGTAAGCATAATCCGCCTTTTCTTCGATCCAATCATCTACCTTATTTGCCATATCCAGTGCCTCAGATAATTGAAATCCCGGAAATAAACATTGAATTCGGATATGATCTTCCTCATTGATCATAATACTTAATTCCTCATTTTCTGAAAGAATACAGGCACCATGGGAGGAATTTTCAGCAAGATGAGGACTAATCAAATGTTTCTCCATTAATACTCTTTTTTGAAGAGGCTGAAGCTCATCCATTAGTAATAATTCTAATTTTTTCAGCTTTGTAAGTGATGAATCCGTTAACCTTTCGTTCATCACACGAATAATGGACTGTGCCTCCTCATTCGTAAAAAGAGTCGGAAATTTATACTGCTTTATATTTCGGGCCAATCTAATTCGAGAACTTAAGATAATATCCGAATCCGGGCCTTCAGCACTCATCCAGGAGCTGATAGCCTGATTCATGAAACGGTCTAAAGACAATTCTATTTCCCCTCCTTGTGACCAGAGCCTAATTTGCCTTCAAGTAAGCGTATTTCATCTCTTATCTCAGCAGCCCTTTCAAATTCTTCTCTGGAAATAGAATCTTTTAAGCGTTGTTTTAATTCTTCAATACTTTTTCTAATATGAATACTTCCGCCAATTCTGGCAGGAATTTTCCCGTTATGTGCAGAATTTCCGCTGTGCAGTCTTCTTAAAATTGGTTCTAATTGACCGCTAAAAGCTTGATAACAATTAGCACAGCCAAATCTGCCTACTTTAATAAATTGTTGAAAAGTCATTGAACATTGATCACATTGGAGGATTTCTTCCTGCTTAAAAGGATCCTGCTTCGTTGCTTGGAAAGCTGTATCCATATTTAACAGTCCGGCTAACAGGTTATTTATCGAAAAGCCTGGTGTACCACTTAACATGAACATATCGCCTTTTTCCTGAGCGCATTTTTCACATAAATGATACTCAGCCTTTTCTCCATTTAATATTTTTGTAAAATGAAGCGTTGCCGGTCTTTGATTACATTCTTGACATATCATGTTTTCACCTCTCCAGCCCGCTACTATTTATATTTTAAAGTCGTCAACATCGCTTTTAACATCCTTGCACGGAGTTCATCACGATATGGAAGTTCAATATAAAGGACAGAGCGATCGATAACACTAAGCATTATCTTTGCTTCCCTTTCGGTAATAATCTCTTCTTCAACAAGCCGAATAATAACGTCTTCTGCACTGCTCTGGGCGATTCGGCTTTGAATTAAGGATAGCAATTGTTCAATTAAATGAGCGTCGTCATGTGTCTGCACTTTCATAATTCGGATATAACCGCCGCCGCCGCGTTTACTTTCAACAGCATATCCTTTTTCTATCGTAAATCTCGTATTAATAACGTAATTAATTTGGGACGGAACACATTGAAATTTATCTGCAATTTCACTACGCTTTATTTCAACAATTTCCTTTTCGCTCATTTCTAAAACCCGTTTTAAATAATCTTCAATAATGTCTGAGATATTTCTCAATACTCCTCCCCCCAAATCTGACTTTGACTATATTTGACTTTAATTATACATAACAATATATTTCGATGCAATTAACAGATGTTATTAATTTTCCCTCTTTTTTTAGTTCTCAAACCTGTGAAATATTTTTATTTAGAAGATGTTTCAGGAGTGATTGTAATTCTTTGGAGAACCTATATTTTTCAAGCTAAGGCATTATCTTTTATATAAAAGTGTTTGCTACAAAAAATCCGGCTAACTTCATAGGTATTTATTAGTATTTTAAAACGAGAAAAAAGAGTACCTCTTCGGTACTCTTTTCATTTCGCCTGGCGACGTCCTACTCTCACAGGGGGAGAGCCCCCAACTACCATCGGCGCTGAGAAGCTTAACTTCCGTGTTCGGGATGGGAACGGGTGTGACCTTCTCGCTATCGCCACCAGACTATTTTAATTGAGAGTTGTTCCCTCAAAACTAGATAATGC
>NZ_JACWFE010000005.1 GCF_019749375.1 Bacillus sp. S/N-304-OC-R1 | reverse complement strand
CGTCCTGAGCCAGGATCAAACTCTCCAATAAAATGAGACTTCCGTTTCGGGATGTCTTTCCCCGGAATGGTTAGTCGAATCAATCGGGCATTTAGTGGCAGTTTATCCGATAGGATATTACTGCGCGTTATACGCGATAAATTGTGAGTTGATTAGCTCATAAATGTCTTTTTTTAGTAAAAAGACTAAAACGTTGACGTTTCTGCTTTGTTTAGTTTTCAAAGAACTACCTCGCCGCTCAGAAGCGACTTTTCTAATATAACATGTGTTGTATATAATGTCAACACTTCTTTATAATCTATATCCGTCAGCAGCCCTTCATTTTTCTTAACAAATTGCAGCGACGGATATTAATATAACAATTATTCCTCAAAAGGTCAATAACTTTTTTATTTTTTCAAGATAGCTTTTTACTTAACTTGTAATAACGATGGTAAACACCTTTACCTTTTGTCTCAATCGTAACAACCTCAATAATATTTCTATCAATTAAATACTCTAGGAGCATTCCTAGGTCAACAGCATAGTGGTGCAGTTCTTTATGATCCATCATTTCATTAATAGACCAGAATTCTTTTTCTGAAAGAACCTCAACAAAATGAATAGTACCGCTTTTTATTTTTGAGTGGATTAGAAACTCACTTGCTAAGAATAATAGTTCTAATCTTTTATCAAGGGGCTCTTGGCTGCTGATTAGTTCTTCATATAATTTCAGGATTTCTGGTTCGATTTGTTTTATCTGCTGCCAAACTGTAACTTCCGGGTGAAAGCCTTGTTCAATTAAAGCCAGTCGGGCTAGATGATGAAGTGAATGAACAACATGATTATAGGTGTCTAGATAATGTCCATTTTCAAACAGTGCCTTGCCATCCATATAACGTCGAATTAACTTTGCAAATTCAATTCCCATCTTTAGTTTGCGCCCATTGAATGGAAAATCTCTTAATTCAGTAATAATCTTTTGAAAATATTCATTGCGTTCAAACATAATCTTCCCATTGTATAGCCAATCAAAAACTTTTTTATTTGTTCCTAATAATATCCATTCTCTTAATTGCTCATCAGTAATCATATATAATGCTGCTTTTTGATCATTATAAGTGTAATGCTTCACATAAATTGGTATTTCTGCTTCCTTTACTAAAATAAGCAACACAACGTCAAAGGTATCTGTCACAGGAATATTTTTCTGCTGCTTCTTTATCATTAAGACACCTAGTGTATTTGCTTGACTTGCTCTTTCTTGATAAATCGGACGGAGAATGTCTTCCATCTTGATTCCTCCATATTTTTATTTAGCTCTATGTCAAGTCTGTTTCAACCTTTTCTCATCTGTCTAAATTAGGCTATAAAAATGTAATGAGAATATACTTCGACAATTTTTTTAAATAATCCTTCTTAATTTTTCATATTCTATTGCCATTTGTCTATGTATCAGTAAGAAGTTCGAGTCAATATATCTCAGTTTATTTTTTTACTTATTATCTTTCCTTTGTTATGTTATAGTATTTCCTTAGGAGGGACATTAATGGCTAAATATTCTAGTAAAATAAATAAAATACGTTCATTCGCCCTTATTTTAATATTTGTCGGTTTTTTAGTTATGTATCTTGGAATTTTCTTTAGACAATCCGCTTTACTTATGACCCTGTTCATGCTTTTAGGAATGCTTTTCATTATCGCGAGTACAGGAGTCTATTTTTGGATTGGAATGCTGTCAACAAAAACTGTTCAGGTTGTCTGTCCTAATTGCGGAAAACATACTAAAATATTGGGCAAAGTTGATATGTGCATGTATTGTAATGAACCGTTAACATTAGACCGAAATCTTGAAGGTAAAGAGTTCGATGAAAAATACAATAAAAAATCTCGGCCGTGAAGTGAAGCCGAGATTTTTTATATTAAAATAAGCTGTCAGCACATTGGCCAGCAGCTCTGTTAACAACTCATTAATGTGCCTCTTTACTCGAACACTCCGGGCAGGTCCCGTAAATCTCCATCCGATGATGGCTAATTTTAAAACCTGTTACATGGGATGCTAAATGTTCTACTTCATCAAGGCCTGGATAATGGAAGTCCACAATCTTTCCGCAGTTCTCACAAATAACGTGATAATGATGTGTTGTTACAAAATCAAAACGGCTTGATGCATCTCCATACGTTAGTTCCTTTACAAGCCCAACCTCACGAAATACTCTTAAATTATTGTAAACTGTAGCCACACTCATATTTGGAAACTTTCCTTCTAAAGCTTTGTAAATATCGTCTGCTGTTGGGTGTGACATAGAGTTTATTAAATATTCAAGTATCGCATGACGCTGTGGTGTAATGCGAACTCCAGTATCCTTTAAAGTGTCCAGCGCTTCCTTTAACTGTACTTGCGCCACCGCCATGCACCTCTTTTCTAACAAGAATTATTACTTTATAATCTTTATAATTAGTTTACTAACTATTTGCCACATTTGTCAACATTACAAACTGAATTACAAGGCTGCAAATAATATTATACATAACCGTCCGCCATTTTTTATTTCTCCACCCCCAGTCTTTCCCCACGACTATTCTTAGTTTAATATATGACCCATTTGTAAATTTAAAAACTGAAAATTTAAGTTTATGTTAAGGAAAAATCGACGATTAGTGAGGTTGGAAAGTAAAGACAATGGTCTGCAATGAATAATCCTTAAGCTCTCTAGTGCAAAAAAAAGCGAATCCATTTAGATTCGCTTCAAAAAAATATCTGAGGAGGTATGCCCTAATAAAATGATATTCAAAACCTTTTCAGATGAATGGACAAAAGCCTTGCAAAAATTAAAATAGGCAGAAAATAGGATTCTTTAATACCAAATTTTTATACAGCTCTTTTCTTATGGATTTTTCATTTTAATTCTTCTTCAGGTATAATCCCAAGCTGTTTAGCCTTGGATACAGTGTCCACTCTTGTCCGCACACCAAACTTTTGATATAGATTTGTTAAACTATATTCCAATGATCGCTGACTCATAGCTAAAGTGGAGGCAATTTCCCTTGTACTTTTTCCTTTAGACAGTTCTATAAGGATTTGTTCTTCATTTGAGGTTAATACTACTTTTTCATTAGAACTGGAACTGTCCGCTATAATTCCTGGTCTTCTTAATTCTCTAACGAGAGAAAGCGGGAGCAGTACTTGTTGCCTTAAAGCGCTTCTAATCCCTGCCACCAGCTCTTCCCTTGAAGACGTTTTTGACAGAAACCCGGCTACACCTGCCTCAACCAGCAAATTAAAGTGAGGCTTGATATCAAACCCGGTATAAATTAGGACAATCAAATCAGGATTATTATTTAATACTTGTTTTGCTAGCTCCAGACCATTTAAGTGAGGCATATACAAATCAAAAAGCATTACATCATATTGCTTTAATTTTATTAAGTTCATTGCATTAAGTGAGCTGTTTTCAATCGTAATGTTAAAATCCTTTTCTTGTTCCAAAAGCATCTTGGTTCCTTCAATTATCGATAAGTGATCATCTACGATCAATATATTAACCATCACCTAAACTCCTTTCTACCTCAATCGGAAGCTCTAATACAGCCATTACACCGCAATTCTGCCTAAGAATATCTATTCTTCCCCCTAAGCATTGCGCTCTTTGATTTATATTCGCTAATCTCATATTTTCAAATAAAGGATTCTCACTATTCATTTCCAGCAAATCCCCATTATCCCTATAAATAATCTTTACTTGATCCTTTTCATTGTAGAAATCAAATTTTATTAAATTGGCTTTCGAGTATTCTTCAGCATAATGAAGGAATTCCTGAACAATTCGATATATCCCAATAGTTTGTTCCTCGCTTAACGATAGCATTGAGAGATCTTCTGCCGTAAAAATAATTTTATAGGTCGAGGTCACCTGAATATGCTCAAACAAATTCTCCAAAGACCTTTCCAGTCCCAACTCTCTTAATAATGGAGGACGTAAATTATTGCATGCAGTCCGAATCTCATGAATAATATCCAGTAATCCTTGTTCAATCTCGATAAACTTGGATTTCACATCTTTATCCAAGTCATAGCGATTTAGAATAGATTCTAGTCTGCGATATAAATCAATTTGATCTTGCAAGACTGTATCATGTAAATCACTAGATAATGTCAAACGCTGCTGCTCCTGCAAATTAAACATCATCCTTAATACCCACTGGGGAGATTCCTTACTCTGTGAAGCTGTTTCGAGCTGTTCCACCAGATTTTCTATCATAATTAAATTTTCAAAAACCATCATTGAATAATGAGCAAGAGTTTCCAGCCAAATCAAATCCATCTTTTCTTGAGCAGCATTTGCTTGTACGGATAAAATATAGGATCGTTGCTTTTTCTCTCCTATTTTAATTAACAATTTGTCGGAGACCACTTCTATTTTACCTAGCCGAAGTTCTGGTGATCTTACATTCTCTAAATCACCTTTCATTATAGTTGGATTTGAATCGGGGATTATTTCTTTGATTTCCTTCATCAGTCTTTCTTCAAGATCCGTCAGTTTCATAACAGAAAAAAGTTCTTGCGAAAAATTCTTTAGACTAGTCTGCAGAATTTCATGGCGATTCTTATAGTATTCGAGTTCGATTTCCATCTGTTTTCTTTCATGTATGTCTCTAACTGAAACTACCTGAAGGTAATTTTCTGTATAAGGCAGCGGGGTAGTTTTACATTCAAAATATCGAATCTCTCCATTTTTTTTAATAATTCTATATTCCGAGGAGTTACTCTGTTCAGTTTCAAGGAGTTTCTTATGTCTAGACATCAACGAATCTCGGTCCTCAGGATGAATTAAAAGGAAGGCGTCCCTATTTAAAGCCTCTTCAGGTGTAAACCCTGTGAGCTCATATACATTAGGAGTAATATATATTGGGTGACGATTTCGATCAACGATCATGAGCATATCACTTGTATAGTTCAGGACGGTCTGAAACAATTGCTGCATGTCATTCATAACAACACCACCTGTATTCGTTCTATTTATATTGTACCGGAAGCACAGTTCATACAAACCGCAAAAATCTTGCGTGTCAGGCGATTTTTTTATGATGGATTCATACAGGATTACCGTTATTTTTCTAAGATGTAATTTTAATACCATAAAGAAAAGCCAGTATGTTCTAGCACTGGCAGACCTATTTATTAACAGACTTACACACTTATTGGCAATTGCATTTTTACTTTAAGACCATTACCCGGTTGAGATGTAAATTCTACATTACCATTAAGGCTTCGAATTCTCTCCCTTATTCCTGAGAGCCCCATACTTTTGAAGGATGGCGATAATACTTTAGAATCAAAGCCTATTCCATCATCCCAATAATGCAAAAAGAGGATACCATCTAAACAATTCAAATTAAAACATAGATTAAAAGCTTGAGAATGTTTAGCCGCATTGTTAAGTAACTCTTGAACAATGCGATATAATCCAAGAGTTTCTTCTTCATTTAAATTTAGACCTTCTGTATTATCCGCAGTAAAGCTAATTTTATAAGTAGATGAAATTTGGGTGTACTGAAATAGATTTTCTAATGCATGAACAAGTCCCATTTCTCTTAAAAGAGGCGGACGTAGTTCATTGCAGGTCACTCTTATCTTATGAATTGTGTCTAATAGCCCTTCTACAATCCCTTTTAGTTGCTTATCCACTTCACTGTCCAATTTGTATTCCTTTAAAATGCTCTCAAGTTTACGAAAAAGAGCCATTTGATCTTGTAAAACAGTGTCATGTAAATCACTTGATAATTCCATTCTTTGTTTCTCTGATAAATTAAACATTAATCTTAATATCCATTGTGGCCGTTCACTTTTTTGAAGGGCTATTTCTAACTGATTTAATAGACTCTCAATGACATTTAAACTCTCAAATACCATAACTGTGTAATAAATTAAAGTTTCCAGCCATAGCGAATCCATAGATTCTTTAATAGCGGAGGCTCGGACTGTCAGAATATACGCCATTTCATTACTATTGCCTAATAATATATAAATTAGATCATTATGATAATGCAGCTTACCAACTGTTAATTGATTCCCAACGGAGAATGGGATTAGATCAGAGTCTCCTTTAACCATGTTTATTTCACGAATATGGTTGATAATTTGTGGCTGAGAATCATGCATCATCGTTTTAAGCTCTTTTATCAGTCTATTTGTAATATCTGACACTTTCATTACCTTTGATAAGTCTTGAGAGTAGTTTTTTAAACTATTTTGCAATTCTTGGTATCTGTTCTTTCTATGCTCTAGCTCTTTTTCCATTTGTTTGCGAAAGGTAATATCCCGAATAGAAACAACCACAATCTGATCTGGATTATCTTGTACTGGCATGACCCGGGATTCTAAATATTTTATTTCACCATGATTATGAAGAACTCGATAATCATCTACTCTAGGCTGCTTTGTCAAAAGCACTTCCCTATGTGAGGCTATTATTCGATTCCGATCTTCAGAAAAAATAGGATCAAAAGCATTTTTACCCACAAACTCCTCAGGGCTATAGCCTAATATTGATTCAAAAGAAGGCGTTACATACCTTACAATCTGCTGTTGATCAACAATTATGAGAATATCGTGTGTATGCTTTGTAATCATATCAAATTCCCAATAATTTCCCGTTTTATCCAAGGTATTCACCCCTATATGGATATTTTTTCCTCAAATTACATTTTACACGACGAAGGTAAAGTTGAATAGAAAAATTAGCCCCTCCACAACTGTCTTAATAGAAAAAGACCAAACCCTAAGATTCGATCTCTCAATAAATTTTTTTTTGGTTTCTTATCCAGCTGATAATTGATATTGAGCAGCATTTGACTGATTTTGTTTTGAATATAGCTCTCGATAATATCCATTACGGTTTAACAGAGCTTGATGACTTCCTCTTTCAATTATTTCCCCTTTTTTTAAAACGAAAATCGTATCTGCATTTTCAATCGTTGATAATCTATGTGCGATCATGATGACGGTTTTATTATGATCAAACTGGTTGATTGATTGTTGGACTAATTTTTCACTTTCATTATCAAGTGCGCTCGTCGCTTCATCCAAAATGACTAATGAAGGATTTTTCAAAAAAACTCGTGAAAGAGCAATTCGCTGCTTTTGGCCACCAGAAAGCTTTATTCCTCTTTCACCAATTTCAGTTTCGTAGCCTTTTGGCAGTGCTGAAATAAATTCATGAGCAAATGCTTTTTTCGCAGCTGCCGCAATTTCCTCATCGGTTGCGTCCAGCTTTGCCATCTTAATATTATCTTTAATCGATGAACTGTAGAGAAAGTTGTCTTGCGTTACGATTCCCATATGCACTCTTAAACTTGAAATTGCATAATCTTTAATATTCACTCCATCAATAATTACCTCACCAGCTGAAACATCATACATCCGAAGAAGCAGCTGAAGAATGGTACTTTTTCCACCCCCGCTTTCCCCCACAAATGCATAGGTTTTTCCTTTTTCAAGAGTGAAAGATACGTCATGAATGATTTTATTTCTGCCATCATAAGAAAAGGAAACGTTTTTAAATTGAATGGAATTCGTGAATTTCCTAAGCTCTAAAGGTTTTTCTTTCTCAATTATAGCTGACGGTGTCCCAAAAAATTCAAAAATCCTTTTTAGAGCTACATTTCCTTCTGTAATAGCTGGGTAGGCATTCACTAAGGCTGCAACTGGGCTTCTCATTTTATCAACGTAAGCGAAAAAAGCAATTAAGCTTCCTGCTGATAAACTTCCATCAATAACAAAAAGACTAGCTACAATTGTGACAATAAATGGCGTCATATCGCTCAGAACATTTACTAACGCTAACATCGTTGCATTTATTTTCGCATGTTTATCTGTTAATTGATCAAAATGGTTTAAATGCTGATCCAATTCTTCTTTATCTTGTTTTTCTGATGCAAATAATTTTGAAAGAAAGGCTCCCTGAATTTTTTCAAAAATAAACCCGCTAAGCACGGACCGGTACTTCATCATATTCCGTGTCGAATTTTTAAATCTCTTTGATAGAAAATGCGCCAAGATAAATTGAAACCCGACTAACAGTATGGAGAGAACTGCCAATTTTACATTAAGAGTAAGCATAACGGAAACAATGACAAGAAGGACAAGCATTTCGATCCAGATGTTTCCGAACATAGCTGTCAAAAATCCTTTTACCTTTTCAATATCGTCGAAGAAGCGTGTGCCAATTTCTCCACTCTTATTATCAACAAAATACTTAGCATCCAGCGAATGAACCTTCTTGAATGCATCCCTTCTAAGCTGCCTAATAATATTGTTATTGGCTTTATGAATACAAAATTGTCTAACGTATTCCATCGGTGTCCTGATGAATAAAAATATGGCTAACATTCCAGCAGCAATAAATAATAACTGATTGAACATTTCTGTGCGAGATAGTGCCTCATTTTGGAGCAATCCATCAAAGATATATTTCAAAACTAAAGGTACAAACAGCGGTATTAAAAACCGACAAATACTCCCCATAAAACCTATCAAATACAATGTTTGCACCTGCTTTACATAAGGTAAAAACATTTTAAAGTCTTTCATTTTTAGGACTCCTTTCTCTCCCCTATCACCACGATGTTTTTGATAATTTCATTCTACGGTGAATGAAGCCTTTACAAACCGCAGTCATTTTGAATACCCCCGCATCCTTTTTGAATAAGAACCGCAAGTTTTTTGAGGTGCACCGAAAAGTCAGAGAGAGAGAGAAAGAAGTAATATAGTAGTAGCAAAAGAAGAGAGATTTGAGGAACAATTCGTTAGAGCAACCTTTAGCTTATGTAGCTATTTTTAATAGATTTACAAAAAATAATGTTCATCTAGTAAAAAAAGAAGAGAGCAGCATTTTACTGTCTCTTCCACTTCTTCCTATTGAACATTCACCACATAAGGAACCGTAAAAACTTGATTATGTCTTTTAAATTGGAACCAGACCTTATATATGCCGCTGCTAGGGAATTCTGTTTCAAAAAGAGCTTCTGGTCCACTACCTTGATCTTCAGCCGCATGAACATGCAGGTAACGTTCGCCGTCCTTAGATAGAACGACTACGTGGCCAATTGCACCTAAATAAGGCTGAAGATCGGAAATGAGTTGGTTGTTCTTCTCACCCATAACAGTAAATGTAAGTGTTACCTCCTTGCCCGCTTCAAGAGAATCTGTTGATAATTGAACCCTATGACCATCAACCAATTTCTCAAGACTTTCATCAACTGTAACAGGAGCAGCCTCTGTCTTGGGACCATCTACCTGAACCCATGCCATCTTACTCATTGAATTGCCCCCGGAAGGTTTAAAGTCCGCAATCAGTCTGTAATCCCCGCCAGACGGAAAATCATTCTGAATCTCGAACATACCCTTCCCTCTATATTCTGGATGAATATGGTTAAAATACGATAAGTCCTTGCTGACAAGAATTAAATGAAGTAACTTTTCATGATTCACTTCGAATCCTTCTATAGAAATACGGTTCTCATTCATTATTTCCAGTTGGATATTTCTTCCCCTTACATTCCACGAAACATCCACATTCTCTGAAAGAATCGGACGATTTACCTCACTTACCTTTTCGACCTCCCAGGAATTATTAGCCGCGCAGCCCGATAACAGGAGGAAGGACAATAAGAGCATATAGATATGTGTTTTATTCATATCTAAGCGCCTCACCTAATTTAGTATTAGATGCTCGTGAAGCAGGTGTAAAACTTGCGAACAAGCTGACCAAAACACCAAACAGGCCATTTAATAGAATAATCCACCAAGTAATTCCGAAGGTAAATGTAAGTGAATTGACCTCCATGAAAGTAGAAGTAATATATATTAACAGGATTCCAAACAAACATCCGATGATCGTTGCAGTCAATCCAATTCCCAGTCCCTCTAAAAGAATCATCCCGATAATTTGCCGGCGGGTCACACCAACAGCACGCATCATAGCAATCTCTCGAATACGTTCCATAATACTGATGAGTAATGTGTTTGTAATCCCAATTCCTGAAACGATAATCGAAAGGAAAATCAGCCCATTAATAATGCTAAAGGAGCCTGTATAAGTAGCACTAATGACAGTTACCCAATCTTCAGGTCCAAACATCTCTTCAATTCTTTCGCCAAACTGAGCAAATATTTGTTCCCTAAGCTGTAATGGACTTGTATTCTCGTCTTTGAGAACAAGTGCATTTCTTTCATATTTCATGCCAAAGCTTTCTTTAAAGCTCTCCTCTGTCATAAAAGCTCCATAGCCGCTGTTTTTCATCGTATCTACTACGGCTTTCACTTTAAACGGTTTGAATCCCTCAAGAGTTTGAAGCAGAACTGTATCACCAATCTTTCCGCCCCATACGCCCCAGGCAATTTTGTCTAGGATAATTTCATCTGCTTTTAAATTTTTCATTAATGTCCCTGGTGAAGCGTTTGTCGAAGTAAACAGCGGAAATTTATCAATCCATTCTTCCCCTACCCCATAAACTGGTAATTTCCTATTTTTATTTTCATGAGACCAAACAATAGCTTGAAGGGAATAGGTTGTAGCATCTGCCACTCCTGCAGTATTTTTTAGTTTTTCTAGATCATCTTTTTCAATATGGTGGAACATGACATCTAGATTGCCGCCATAGGAAGAATAAATAACCCTTTCATATGTTTGCAGCAGGGCGGAGTTTAATGAACTCATTAATACAATCATTGCAATTCCTAAGCAAAGGATAACCGATGTCATAGAGGTACGCCCGATGTTTCGATTCAAATTGCGTGAAGCCTGTTCTCCAATGAACCCAAATAAATACCGGTAAATTGGTTTCAGCACGAAATCAAATAACTTGAACAAGTAAGGGAATATCAGAGCAATCCCAACCATCAATGGGATTACAAGCAGCAGACTCTTAATATAGAAACCAGAAATAATGAGAATCACGCCGATTATACCAAACCACTTCTTCGGTTTTGCATATGATACTCGATTTTCCTTTAACACTTCAATGACACTAACCTTCCCTGCCTGACGAATTGGATATAGTGCCGAAACAACCGGTACTAGAAGTCCCGCTATAGCAGAAAGGAGAATTCCTTTTGTAATCATCATCGTTTCGCTATCGTACACACTATAAATCAAAAAAATTAATGATTTTAATCCATAACCTAAACCATAGCCTAATAGTAAGCCAATCCCAGTTCCGATTAGGGATAGCAGCATAACCTCCAACAGTACCATGTTCTGAACTTGCGAAGATGTATAGCCGATCGTTTTGAGAACAGCAAACTCATTTTTTCGTTCCTTAATACTGACGTAAATGGAGTTAAAGATAATAAAGGCACTAAGGGCAATTCCTAAAAACCCAGCTATATAAAGGGCAAGGAAAAATGTATCAAGAGTCTTAAATTGAGATTCAAAATCAATTACAATGGGCTGTGCATAAATCCCTTCATTTTGCTTAACAAATTGTTCTAAACCTTGTTCTACTTTATCAATAGTGGCAGGATTGTCTGCCTTGACCTGCACATTGTCAATTTTTCCTTGTAGGTCATACCATTCCTGTACATAGATTAACGGAACGGCAACCGACCAAGGATGAAAGTTTGCCATCGACCAGCTAGATGGCCCCATTAAATCTTTTGTGTATTTAACGATGGCTGTTATTTTAATCGTTTTTACCCCAGCATCTGTATCAAAAGAAAGTGAGTCGCCAACTTCTTTTTTCCAGACCTTTGCTGTTCTGTCGGTAATAATGGCGCCATTTGCAGTGAGGTTCCCTTGAACTAATTTAAAGTCGGTAAGTGGTGTATCGAGATTACTAAAACCGCCAAGTGTGACTCTTTTCTGAATCGAGCTCAGCTCGCTGTTTTCTATGTGAATCTTTGTGTTTTTTTTCAGTATGGCTACTGACTCAATTCCCTCGAGCTTCTCGACCTTTTGGTAAACATCTTCTGAGAAATAAGCATCTGTGCCGCTAATCTGAAAATCTGCTTTCCCAAAGGCTGATTTAAGGTATACCGGAAATGCCTTTTCGGCAGAGTCAACAGCAGTAATAACTGCGAAGGTAGAGGCTACTCCAATTACAATGGATATTATGGTCAGAATGCTGCGAAGTTTTCTGCGCATTAAATTACGCCAGGCTACTAACCAAAGATTCATAACCATTCACTCCCTTCTTCTGATCTCGAATAATTTCTCCGTCCCGGATGATAATAACCCGCTCTGCTGCTTCAGCTGCCTGCTGGTCATGAGTGACCATTACAACTGTGATGTTCTCTTCTTTATTAAGCTTGGAAAGCAGCTGCAAAATACTCTTACCATTCTGTTGGTCTAAATTTCCCGTTGGTTCGTCTGCCAAAATCAATTTCGGTTTCATAGAAATCGCTCTGGCAATTGCTACCCTTTGCTGTTGTCCTCCACTTAACTGGACAGGAAATTGATTTTCTTTACCTTCGAGATGAACTTCCTTAAGCAATTGCTGTATCCTTTTTTTGATTTCACTTTTTGCTTCCTTGTTCGCTGCTAATGACAAAGCTATATTTTCACCTACAGTCAACATTGGCAATAGCTGATAATTTTGAAAAACAAAACCGACCCCCGTCCGGCGAAATAGGGTTAACTCTTTTTCAGTCAAATGATTTAATTGAATTCCGTCTACTATTACATCCCCTGATGTTGGCTGATCAAGACCGCCGATAAGCTGCAAAAGCGTACTTTTCCCCGAGCCGCTCGGACCCATAATCGCTACGAATTCTCCTTTTGATATGTGAAGATTGTTGTGCTTCAAAGCATAGAAATCACCTGCTTCTAACGAAAATACCTTTGAAACATTTTGAATGTTTATCATGAGTAGTACCCTCCATAATTATGAATTTATAGTACTTATTCCAGCTAAAGTTTTGATGTTGTTTTGAATGATTTCATTTTACGGTTAAATAAACATTTCCAAACCGCACACTTTAAGAGACACATCCGCAAAAAATTGATGGTTCACCGAAACAATTTTTATAAACACAAAAAAGCCTTACTTCCTATGGAAGTAAAGCCACAAATGTATTAGCTCGTATACCTTTGATTTATGATAGATTTTCTTTTACATATTGAAGAGCTTCCTCAACATGCCCTTTGACTTTTACCTTTCTCCATTCCTTAGTAAGATTCCCTTCCTTATCAATCACAAATGTAGATCGCTCAATTCCCATATACTCTTTTCCGAAATTCTTCTTTAACTTCCAAACTTCATACATTTCAGCTACATGATGTTCGTCATCTACTAAAAGTAGAAATGGTAAGTTGTATTTCTCAATAAATTTTTCATGTTTGTCTTGTGGGTCAGGACTAATTCCAAGGATAATGCAATCCAGCTTTGTGAAGTCAGAATGAAACTCTCTAAAATCACAAGCCTGAGTTGTACAGCCAGGCGTCATATCCTTTGGATAAAAATACAGAACAACATTTTTTCCGCGAAAGTCAGATAGCTTCACAGTTTCACCATTGCTTGCTTTTAGCGAAAAGTCAGGGGCTAGGTTTCCAATAGAAACGGTCATCAATATTCCTCCTAATGCTTTTACCATAAGCCTATCCAATTTTTCCTAGAAAAACAATTAGAAAACCTTCAAGCCTTCATTTCTTCTCCATTTCAAAAACGGCTCTGAACACAAAAGCGGCAGGAATCGTATAGCCAATTAATGCTTCAAGCACAGCAATCATTCTGCCAATCCCAATAGGAGCAATATCTCCATAGCCGACTGAAAAAAGAGTGACTGCACTAAAATAAATGCCCGTTTCCAATTGATTCACAAAATCGCCATCCAGCCCTATAGTACCTTCTCCAAAAATCGTATATCCATTTGTCTGTAGTAAAATATAGATTAGACCAAATCCTAACATGACAGTAATATAAATAAATGCTAAATAAATGAAATTTTCGAAGCTTACCTTTTTGCCTTTTATTTTATGTGGCAAAAATAAGGTTCGAATACTCATAATCATACAGATGACTATTAATGCAAGGGACAAATAAAAAAACATTTCTACTCCCACTTTCCTCTCTGCCTCTATAAACTATACGTTCACAGCAAATGACGTATGACTGCTTGTCAAGTTAAAAAAAGTCGCAATTATGAATCGGACCATTCTCTTAAAAAACATGATAAGATAAGATTGGATGATATTTATTTAAGTCCATAGAAGGAGGATCTACATGCAATTTACAAATTCAGAGCGTATACATAAAGAGGCAGTTGAACATATTGTCGGAGGAGTAAACAGTCCTTCCCGTTCATATAAAGCAGTTGGCGGCGGAGCCCCTGTAGTTATGGAGAGAGCACAAGGAGCTTACTTTTGGGATGTGGACGGAAATCAATATATCGATTATTTAGCTGCCTATGGACCCATTATTACAGGTCATGCCCACCCGCATATTACGGAAGCTATTAAGAAAGCTGCGGAGACAGGCGTTTTATACGGAACACCGACTCCTCATGAAGTGAAATTTGCTGCTATGCTGAAAGAAGCAATGCCAGCCCTAGAAAAGGTCCGTTTCGTTAACTCTGGAACAGAAGCTGTAATGACAACAATTCGTGTTGCCCGCGCTTATACAGGCAGAGATAAAATCATTAAATTTGCCGGCTGCTATCATGGCCATTCAGATTTAGTTCTAGTTGCAGCAGGTTCTGGACCATCTACATTAGGTACTCCAGACTCAGCTGGTGTCCCTAAGAGTATTGCTCAAGAAGTGATTACTGTTCCTTTTAATGATATTGAACCCTTTAAAGAGGCTTTGGATAAATGGGGCAGTGAAATTGCAGCTGTTCTAGTAGAGCCAATTGTTGGGAATTTTGGGATTGTTGAACCGAAGCCTGGCTTCTTAGAACAAGTGAATGAACTAACTCATGCTGCAGGCGCCCTTGTTATTTATGATGAGGTTATTACAGCATTCCGCTTTATGTATGGAGGAGCTCAGGATTTACTAGGTGTTACTCCTGACCTTACGGCTATGGGGAAAATTATTGGAGGCGGACTTCCAATCGGAGCGTACGGCGGTAAAAAAGAAATCATGGAAAAGGTTGCACCGCTCGGACCAGCATACCAGGCGGGAACGATGGCAGGTAACCCAGCTTCGATTTTGGCAGGAATTGCATGTCTTGAAGTATTAAAGCAGGAAGGCGTATATGAATATCTTGATCGTCTTGGTGCTATGCTTGAAGAAGGAATTACAGCTGCAGCTAATGAATACAGAATTCCTATCACTATTAATCGATTAAAAGGTGCACTAACTGTTTATTTTACAAACGAAAAGGTTGTAAATTACGAGCAAGCTGAAAACACAGATGGTGAAATGTTTGCCAAGTTCTTTAAGCTTATGCTAAAGCAAGGAATCAACCTAGCTCCATCCAAGTATGAAGCTTGGTTTGTAACCATTGCACATACAGAGGACGATATTCAGGCAACCATTCATGCAGTCGAGCAAGCCTTCCAAGCTTTGCGAGATGAAGAATAATTAGTTTTTTTATTCATATGATTATAGGAGCGATTTTTTCGCTCCTTTTTTTACAGCCGCTCTATCAAAATTATGAACCGCATTTGTCATTTCACCTCAGAAAAAAATTCACCAAAATGCCCATTGTACTTCTCTCTATATCCATGTATAGTACAGTATTGTCATATATCGAATTGTTTCTAACAAAAACATTCCAAAGTTTGGATATGTTTGTTAAAATATCCTTTTACTCGATAATATGATATGTGAGAACCAGAAGAGTCTCTTCTGCAAGAAAGGAAACAAATCAGTATGAAGCTTGGCGCCCGCATATTAAAAACGGGAATCGCAATTATTCTTTCATTATTTTTATCTCAAGTTTTTCAGCTGCCTTCACCAGTGTTTGCAGCCATTGCGGCTATATTTGCCATTCAGCCGACCATATATCGTTCCTTCCTATCAATCATTGAACAGATTCAAGGAAATGCGATTGGGGCTGTGACAGCGGTTGTCTTTGTTCTATTATTTGGCAATGATATGTTTATTATTGGTTTAGCAGCAATTGTTGTCATCACAATTAACCTAAAGCTAAAGATCGAAAACACGATTGGGCTTGCACTTGTAACAATGATCGTCATTATGGAAACACCAAGTGACGAATTTATTCAATTTGCCCTTATACGTTTTTCTACTATTATGTTAGGTGTCTTTTCAGCTTTTATAGTCAATCTGCTGTTTTTGCCGCCAAAGTATGAGAAGAAATTATACTTCAGCATTTCAGACATTACAGAGGAAGTAACAAAGTGGATACGGCTTACCATTAGACATGCATCCGAGCATAAACTTTTAAAGAATGATATTGGAAAAATGAAAGAAACGGTTAGAAGCCTTGATCATTTATACTCAATGTATAAAGAGGAACGCAACTATTTCAAAAAGGATACGATGTCTAAATCACGAAAGCTTGTGATTTATCGGCAAATGATTTCAACAGCAAAAAGGGCCCTCGAAACTTTACGGAAATTGCACCGATTCGAAAATGACCTTCAAGACATGCCAGCCGATTTCCAAAATGCTATTCAGCAGCAGTTAGACTGCCTCATTCATTATCATGAACATATCATGTTAAAATTTATCGGGAAGGTTCGGCCCCACGTTGTTTTTGAAGAGGGTGATATTTTTCTAAACAGGAAAGAGCTTTTCAACCTCTTTTTAGCACAAAAGGATAAAGCACAGCTTGAAGATGAAGCGATTCTCTCCCACAATATGCAAATTATCTCGGCAATTATTGATTATAATGAACAGGTTGAACATCTGAACAAATTAATTACTAGTTTTCAAACGTATCATAAAAAAGCAAATGAAATGACAATTGACAAATAATAAAGAGCATCCTGCATGAAGCTGCACCTCACAATAATTGAGGATAAGTTTTCATGCGGATGCTCTTTTTTTCGTTAATTTTCTAGTTGCTGAACTTGGAAAAGTTTATAATAATTTCCTTGCTTCTTCATTAATTCCTCATGGCTGCCTTCTTCAGAAATTTCTCCATGCTCTATTAAAATAATTCGATCAGCATGAGTAATGGTAGACAGCCTATGAGCTACAATAAAGGTCGTACGGTCTTTTGCCAGCTCCTCCAGCGCTTCCTGAATTAAATGTTCACTTTCCAGATCTAGTGCTGATGTCGCTTCATCCAAAACTAAAATCGGTGGATTTTTCAGGAAGATACGTGCTATAGCCACACGCTGCTTCTGCCCGCCAGATAGCTTGACTCCACGTTCGCCAACCTTCGTATCATAGCCATTTGGCAGATTCATAATAAATTCATGTGCATTGGCTGCCTTTGCCGCTTCGATTACTTCTTCATCGGATGCATCTGGTTTTCCTAATAGAATATTAGTTTTGACCGATTCACTGAAAAGAATATTATCTTGCAGAACCATGCCGATTTTATCTCTAAGGGAACGAACCTTGAATGACCGGATATCCGTCCCATCTAGGAGAATTCTGCCTTCTGTCACATCATAAAATCGCGGAATTAAGCCTACCAATGAGGACTTTCCGCCGCCGCTCATGCCAACAAGTGCAATCGTTTCTCCTTTTTTTACATGCAGAGAAATATTTTTTAAGACAGGCTCTTCCTTTTCATCATATGCAAAGCTTACCTGTTCAAAATCAATATCTCCTTTTACATTTTTACATTCAACTGCATTTGGAGAATCATCAATATCATATTTTTCGTCAATTAACTCGAACACCCTGTCCATAGATGCAATTGACTGAGTTAAGGTTGTTGAAGAATTGACCAGTCTTCTAAGAGGATTATAAAGGCGATCAATGTATGCAACGAAAGCCATCATCGTTCCGATTGACAGATCTCCTTGAATAACTTGATAACCAGAATAGCCAATAACAAGTAACGGTGCAATATCCGTAATCGTATTAACGACTGCAAATGCTTTAGCATTCCATTTCGTATGAGCAATCGCCTTTGTCAGGAAATTGTCATTTTGTTTGTCAAATTGGGTTTGTTCATAATCTTCAATGGCAAAGCTTTTAATAACAGCCATCCCCTGAACTCTTTCATGAAGATAGCCCTGGGCCTCAGCAAGCGCCTGTGATCTTTCTCTAGTAAGCTTTCTTAAATTGCCGAAAAAATACTTAACAGAAAGCCCATAAAACGGAAACAGAATTAGCGACACAAGTGTTAGTGTCACGTCCATTTTCACCATAATGGCAACTGCAATGACAATCGTGGCCATATCAAGCCAAAGATTCATAAGCCCTGTAATGACGAATGTTTTCGTCTGTTCTACATCATTGATAACTCTTGAAATAACCTCTCCAGCTCTTGTATTTGCGTAATATTTAAAGCTTAGCTTTTGGATATGCGTAAATAGCCTGTCACGAATATCGTATAGTATTTTACTTGCTACCCATTGGGCAAAATATTGGCGATAATATTCAATTGGCGGCCGAATGATCACAAAGATAAAAATCATCAGACCCATTATTAAAAATAAGCTGTCTGTTTTATCCCCACTGCTTAAATCTGGATTTCCTACAATATCATCAATTACATATTTAATTAATAATGGAATTAATAGGGGAATCGCGAATTTAATAATGCCAATGATGAGCGTTATGATAATCTGAACGCGGTATGGCTTAACAAAGTGCATGTAACGCTTGATGCTGTCCAACTTTTCTCCCCCTCTTTACACTTACCTTTAGAAACATGCAAAAACCTGTTGAACCTTCAGTCAACAGGCATTTCTTGTGACAACTTCACCTATTTATAAGCGTCTGTAGGTTAAATATCTTTCATACCAAATATCAATAAAATCGGGTGCAAATGGACCTTTTCTTTGACGAATCCAATGAATTAATTGATCAACATTCGATTTTAGAATACGGTCAATAGGCTCAGGATAGTTCATTTCAAGACGATGCCGTTCATACTCATCCTCATCCAGCAAATTGAAGGTCATATCGGGATAAACCTTAATATCAAGGTCATAATCAATATACTTCACTGCTTCACCATCAAAAATAAATGGGGAACTAATATTGCAATAATAATATATTCCATCCTCGCGAATCATCCCAATGACATTAAACCAATATTGAGAATGAAAATAGCATATTGCAGGTTCTCTCGTAATCCAAGTTCTTCCGTCCGACTCCGTTACAACAGTCCGGTCATTCCCGCCAATAACCAAATTCTGAGTCCCTTTTAAAACAGTTGTTTCCTCCCAGACGCGGTGGATGTGCCCATTATGTTTATAGCTATGAATTTGTACTGGTTCTCCCTCTCTGGGTATGGCCATTCTTTTTCCCCTACTTTCGTTAATCCCGGGCTTTGCAACCTGTCTTTCTAAGAAAGATTAGATTAGATTAGCTTGTCTTTCTTTAGTTGAGAACTAGAGGTGAGCGATAGGCACAAGCAATGTGTTCCTACCGTGTAAAAAACTCTTCCTACTCAAGCCTCTGATACTATTGTTTTTATTTACTAAAGGTAACAAAGAACGATGCTTTTTTCTATTATTATAACGGTTTCAGTTAAAATTTAAAACAAAGAGCCATTGAAAATCGTCAATGGCTGAAAGAAAACTGAATTAGGATCATCGTTGCATGATTTTAATTATTATGCGTTTTTACTTTAACTTTAGACGGTCACCTTCATATTTTGATATGAGCGAATAACTTCTTCTGTCTGAATTTCAAACAGCTGATGAATTTCTTTCAGTTCTTTTCGTAAATTGGCTATTTCCACTTGAATGCTTTCAAGCTCTGTTTCTTGCTGTAGACTATTAAGCTCCTCCTCGATTTCTTCACAGCGTTCCAATTCACCTTGGAGATATAGAAGCTTTTCCATCGTTTGCATTTGTTCAGATACTAAATGGTTAAAGTTTCTCACTAAAGAATCACCGTCCAGATTATTTTTCTTTTTCTATGTATTCTCGCTTAACCTTGCCTTTCCTTTGACTACTTCTGTTGATTGGATAGAAGTTTTGTCGAATTATATAAATGCTTATCACAATGGGTTCTGCCACTCTTGAGCAGTATATCCGCTATAGCTTGCTCATAGACCTAAAAAGGCATAAAAAAAGAAGGCACTCTTTAGTATTAAAGAGCGCCTTCTAACTTATTTAGCGGCTTTGACGGCCGGAGTTTTGTGCTTTGCGAGCCTCAGCTTGTTGGTTTTGTTGTCTTACCTCAGCAGCATTCGTTTCGCTAGCAAACTCTGTACCGAATTGACCTTGAGCACCAGCTGCACCTGCACCAGCACCAGCGGATTGTGCATTTTGACGTCTTACTTCAGCAGCGTTTGTTTCGCTAGCAAACTCTGTGCCGAATTGACCTGCACCTGCAGATTGAGCGTTTTGTTGTCTAACTTCTTGAATGTTTGTACCAGCTTGAGTTTGATTTGGTTGTTTTGCCATGATTATCACCTCCACGACATTAATTTAACCAAGGAATGAAAAATTATCCTTAGATTAAAAAAAGTTTTAAAAGGTGAGAAAAATGAATAATGTGCCGCTAAATACTATTTACTACAATTCCTATTAACGATTAAACTAGTAAAGAAATGCCTCCGTCCACAATAATGGTCTGGCCTCGAATCATATAAGACTGATCGCCTAATAAGAACATAACTGCGTTCACCATATCTTCAATTTCAACCATTCTGCCAGCAGGTGTTTTTTCTTTCGCTTCTGCGAGCAATTCCTCACGGTTTGGAAAATGCGTTAGTGCCTCGGTATCCACAGCTCCGCCTGAAACGGCATTTACGGAAATATTTTTAGGTGCCAATTCAACAGCTAAATACCTTGTTAGTGCTTCTAGAGCAGCTTTGGATACGCCAACCGTTGTGTAATTTTTTAAATAGCGTATAGAACCTAGTGAGCTAATGCTGACAATTTTCCCCCCGCCATTTCTCTCCATCAGCTTAGCCGCTTCTTGAGCACAGAATAATAAAGCCTTACTGTTAATATTCATCGTCCAATCCCAGTGAGTTTCTTCTAATTCCATTACTGGACGAAGCACTCCTGATGCAGCGTTGTTAACAAACACATCTAAACGGCCAAACTCCTCCTCTATACTTAAAAAGAGCTTTTTAATCTTTTCGACATCACCAACATTGGCTTTGACTATAAGAACTTTTCTTCCTAGTGCTTCAATTTCAGCCGCTGTTTCCATTGCAGATGATTTGCTTCTAGCATAATTCAGGACGATATCATAGCCTTCCTTTGCTAATCTGATCGCAGTTGCCTTCCCAATTCCTCTGCTGCTTCCTGTGACTAACGCTACTTTCTGTTTCATTGCTCTCGTTCCTCTCCTCTTAAAACTGTCTTCAACATATTCTTCTAATGCTCATTCTATCTTTTTCGTGTATATCTATCAATCGAGATCAAACAATACTAATACGATAAATGAAAGGAAGATAAATATGTATAATGGCCGAGATATGACTGAATTGTCAATGATTCCCAAAAACGAGTGGGAGGATCAGGAAATAAGATATTTCCACCACTCTTTCCAGCAAATCGTCCCCTACCTAAACGCAGAAGGCCAAACGATCCAGCGTGAAATAATTGAAGAGATTCAAAACCGCGGGGGATTACAGAACACGAAGAGCTGATAATAAAATGTTTGGCGGTCACATTGAAACTTCAATGTGACCATTTTTTCGTATGCTGTATCAGATTGAAGAGATAAACCCCATTTATTTTCCCAATTGTTTGTTTTCTCTCCAAAACGGTTACATTAATTCAAAAAACTGTTGAAAAATCTTCTGATGGGAAACTGAAAATGCATACTGCTCCATCTCTTCTAAAGTAACTAGTTTTAAATTATCTGTTTCTTTTTCCAACGAAAGCAAAGTCCCTTTATAAGCATTAATATTCCATGTTAAATGTGAGAAGACGTGCTCGATTTGGCCATTCATTTCGTTAATTTCAACGTCTGCTCCGTATTGTTCCTTCATAATCTCTTTTAGCTGAGTGGTTTCATGTTCATATGGCAACAAAATTTCTGTATTTGGGTATTCCCATAGGTTAGCGAGCAGTCCGTTCTCATCCCTTTTATGAATGAGAATCCTCCCCTGTTCATCCGTAAATACTGCTGCCGCGATTCGAACATGCCGATGTTTTTTATTTTTCGTTTTTACAGGCAGATCAGCAATGGTGCCTTCGTGGAAAGCATGACAATGTTCTCTAACTGGACATAATAAACATTTCGGAAAAGTTGGGGTACAGATTAGTGCCCCCAGTTCCATTAATGCCTGATTAAAGAAAGATGGATTTTCATGGGAAATGAGTTTTCTTACGGCCTCTTCGAAAATTTTTCGTGTAGAAGGCTTGGCAATATCGTCCCATATTGACAGAATTCTGGCCAAAACCCGCATAACATTTCCATCCACGGCCGGCTCTGGGATTCCGTATGCAATACTGAGAACAGCACCTGCTGTGTATGGACCAATTCCTTTTAAAGAGGATATCTCTTTTAAATTATCCGGAACCTTCCCGCCATATTTTTCTTCAACTTCTCTTACAGCTGCTTGAAGATTTCTGGCTCTTGAATAATAACCTAGTCCTTCCCATGCCTTCAGCACACGGTCTTCTTCAGCCTCTGCCAATGCTTTTGTTGTCGGAAACTGTTCCATAAACCGATGAAAATACGGGATGACCGTATCAACTCTTGTTTGCTGAAGCATAATTTCAGAAACCCAAACTTTATAAGGATCTTTGTCCTTCCTCCATGGCAAATCTCTTTGTTCTGCCTCAAACCAGCTTATTAAATCATGCTGAAATTCATTGATATCTATATGATTAATTTCTTGTAATTTCAATGTTTCTCCTCCAAGTAATTGGTAAATCCCCTAAATAGGATTAACAATAAAAATAACGGGAAAAATATATTGACGTATATTAATAAAATTTTAATTAGGTTTTTTCATCAAATTTAGCAACTCCTTTAAATTTAACGATTTTTATATGGTGAAACAAGCAAAATCATACTAAAATTAATATTAATGATTTCTTATTTAAGGAGGTTTTTCCTCTTGGATACAGGTACACATATAGTAATGGGTCTTGCATTAGCTGGTATTGCTACGCTTGATCCTGTTGTTGCAGAAAACACAGCTGCCACAACAAGCGTTATGATCGGGGCCATTGTTGGTTCACAAATTCCAGATATTGATACCGTATTAAAACTTAGAAGCAACGCTGTTTATATTCGTAACCATCGCGGGATCACTCATTCTATACCCGCTGTTCTCCTTTGGCCAATTGTTCTGACTGCTGCAATTTACCCTTTCTTTCCAGGAGCAAATTTACTCCATCTTTGGATTTGGACCTTTATTGCTGTTTTTCTTCATGTTTTTGTTGATATTTTCAATGCTTATGGAACTCAAGCGTTACGGCCTTTTTCATCTAAATGGGTCGCATTAGGTGTAATCAATACATTTGATCCTTATATTTTTGGCATCCATATTGTCGGACTTTTAATTTGGGCATTAGGTGCACACCCAGGGTATATATTTTTGCCTATATACTTCATTTTAATTTTCTACTATGTGTTCCGGTTTATTGCTCAAAAGAAAGTGTACTATGAGGTTAAAAGAATGATCCCTGATGCGACAGAGATCATTATTGCTCCAACTATGAGGTATAATAAATGGCGGATTGCCGTTATCAATAAACATCAGTTTTTTGTGGGACGTGCAGAAAATAATGAAGTGAAAATCATCGATCAGTTTAATCGCGTTCCTGTACCGGAAACTCCTGTATTAGAAGCAGCAAAGAAAGATAAAAACCTATCTGCATTTTTATCCTTCTCACCTGTTTATCGATGGGAAATTGATGTATATGATGATTATTATGAAGTACGTTTCATAGACCTGCGATATCGCAGCAATGATTATTATCCATTCGTGGCAGTTGTTCAGCTTACTGAAGATTTAGAGATCATTACTTCGTATACAGGCTGGATCTTTAGCGAAGAAAAACTGCGTAAAAAGCTTGATATTCTCCCTAGTTAAGAAAAAATCTGGTCCGATCAAGAGGGACCAGATTTTTTAATGAAGCTTGTTCGGATCTTGTTCTAATAAATGTTTGTATTTTGGATTTTTCGCTACAAATTCATGCAACTTATCCCCGTAGTGCTCAATCCATTGGCTGACCACTCTTTCCGTCATCTCACTGCCTTTATATTCCCTGCCTGCTTTTGCATAAGTCGTTTCAAAGTCATCCCATAAAAGTTCAACCCATGTTTGAGCTAGGCTAGCTGAAAGATGTTCGTTTTTCTCAAGTAGTCTTTCATATAATCTTTTTTGGTATTCATTCATTTTCATGACCTCTTTTCCAATTACTTATCATCATACAGGAATGGGAAAGATCCATACTATTAATACGTGATGAGCATTGCATACCGCCTTTGCTTTTCACGTTCTTTCATCCCTTGTCAGGAGGCTGTTGAATTATGCGTAATAAAGCGAAAAACTTCCCAAACCAAAATAATAATAAATTTGAAGGGGAGCCCCGTGCGAAAGCCGAATATGCTTCTAAAAGGGCGGATGGGACTATAAATACACATCCCCAAGAAAGAATGAGAGCTTCTTCCAATCGCGATAGTGATACACCTGAATTTTAATTATTTTTGGATAAGAAAGAGGACTTTACCTCTTTCTTATTTCTTAATTAACATTGAAATAGGCAGGGCCTCTTCTCCACCACCGTTTAATCGGTATCCCCAAGCAAAAACACCGTTCATATAGTCAATTTTAAAATGAGAGCCTGGTGCACCTTCTATTTCATAAATATATCCTGGTTTAAAATCATCTGGATTTAATAAATATGCTTTTGCCATTACAGCCTTTCTTTCAAGAACTGCATATTCATTGACCATCCCCATTTGCTCTGCTTTTCTTGCCTTTTCATTTAACGAGGCAATTTCCTGCTGTAATTCATATGGAGTCATTTCACTATATCTTTTTTCCTGCATTTTATACACCTTCCTGTCATGCACCTTTTTTTACCTAAAGGGCATCCTAATAGCATCATATTAAAGTATATTGAAAAAAGGACAAATAGAAAAGAAGTAAAAGCTTCTATCATTATTTGGTACAATGAATGAAGAATTTCGCTTAAAGGTGTGACGAAAATGAAATCCATCATTATTACAGGTTCAGGCTCAGGATTGGGCAAAGAACTCGCCTTATTATATGGACAAAAAGGCTACCATATTATCCTTGTAGGCAGGTCAATTGAAAAGTTAAAATCAGTTGAAAAAATGATTGTTGATAATAATGGCACTGCTAGCTCAGCTGCAGTTGATATTACAATCCCTGATGAAGTAAATTCTTTTATAGAAAAGATAAGCACCGACTTTCATTTGTATGGACTCATTAACAATGCAGGTACTGGATTTTTTGGACCGTTTGAAAGAACAGCCATCTCAGACCTAGAAAGTATGTTTGCAGTGAATGTATTTGGAACAATCAATGTGACTAAAGCTTTTCTTCCTGCCATTAAAGAAGGCTTTGTGATGAACATTATTTCAACAGCGGGTTTACGAGGAAAGCTGAACGAAGCGGGATACTGCGCAAGCAAATTTGCTGTACGGGGACTTACTGAAAGCCTCCAAAAGGAATATGAAGATACGAATATAAAGATAAAAGCTGTATATATGGGCGGTATGGATACTCCATTTTGGGATCAAAGTAACCATATAAAAGACAAATCTCGGCTTCAATCTCCTGCAAAAATAGCAGAAATCATTTATGCAAATAGAAATCAGGATACAATCATAATTGAAAATAAATAATACTTAACCCATAATAATTAACCCTGCCAATGAAGAGTGGCAGGGTTGCTTATTCTTCTTCTTTTAATTCATCAAGAATTTGTTCGATCAATTCGATAGAAAATCCTTTGCGGTAAAGGGTCTGTTTCATTTTCTGCCTATATTCAAACCCAGATAGATGTGAATATTTGCGATGTGCCTTTTCAGCATGCGTTCGAAGAGCTGACATTTCCAAATCCTCCCCCTTATCCATTTCCGTTTCAGCAATTGCTGCTCGAATGATTTCATTTGAATATCCTTTTCTAAAAAGGGTCTGCTCAAGCTTCTGTTTCGTGATTCTAGATGAATCCCTCGTATTCTTTTCAACAAATTTAGCGCAAATCTTCAGCGCTGCTTCAAATTCCCTTTCAAAAGGAAATTCCTTCATTGCCTTATCAATAATATCCTCGGAAATCCCTTTTTCTCTTAATTCCCCCCGAATAATTCCTGATCCTTTATCTGTCGTGTTCATTAAAGTTCGTACGAAAGCAATTGCAAACTCCTGATCGTTTAGAAATTTGTACTCATTTAATTTATGAATAACTTCTTGTATGACGATTTCATTTACTTCTTTTCCTGATAAATACTGTCGGACTTCTTTTTCTGATCGCATTCTTCTTGATAAATATTGAATCGCTGTATTATAGGCTTTACGAATGTCATCTTGATAGCCGATTTCCAAAATAGCAAATTCGTCTAGCTCCACTCCTTTTTTAAGCCCATGCTTAATTAATACATCCTCATCGATGCTAAAAGCGTATTTTTCATCTAAAAAAATATTATACCGGTCCTTTAGTTTTTCCTGCACGGTAATTTTCGTAATGGTAGGCATTTTGTTCACCTCTATTATAATGTATCATAAAGGATTTCATAACTGCATAGAGAACTCTATATTAATATGCTAATTTTGAAGGAGAGCAGGAATATGAAAATTGCTTTGACAGGCGGAACTGGCTTTGTTGGCAGAGCATTAACAGAGGAATTGATTAAGAATGGCCATGAAATTTTTATTTTAACGAGAAATACCAGTACTCGAAAAAACACTGATAATATCACTTATATCTCGTGGTTAAACGAAGGGGATCATCCTGAAGAAACACTTGAAGGAATAGAAGTCATCATCAATTTGGCTGGAGAATCCATCAATAGCGGCAGGTGGACGGAAAGTAGAAAAAAGAGTATATTGAAAAGCCGAATATCAGCAACAAAGGAAGTACTAAGGATACTGGAAAAATTAGAACAAAAACCTTCTGTACTAATCAATGCAAGTGCAATCGGATACTATGGTACCTCACAAACAAAAACTTTCACAGAGGACTCATCTGATAAGGGGACTGATTTTCTTGCCCAAACTGTACAGCGATGGGAAGCTGAAGCTTTAAAAGCTAAAGAAATGGGGATTCGTACAGTGTGCTGCCGCTTTGGAATTATTCTTAATGGAGAGGATGGCGCACTGCCGAGAATTGCACTTCCGTATAAATTATTTGCAGGCGGAACAGTAGGATCGGGTGAGCAATGGGTTTCTTGGATTCATTTAAAGGATGTAGTGAACGGGATTATTTTTGCCATTCAAAACGAACAGATGAATGGTCCTATAAATTTTACAGCTCCTACTCCTGTGAAAATGAAGGAATTTGGTCAAATATTAGGAAAGGTTATGCACCGGCCGCATTGGATTCCCGCTCCTGGTTTTGCATTAAAAGCTGTACTAGGCGAGATGAGTGTTCTCGTTCTTGAAGGTCAGAATGTTCATCCAGCCAAGCTGACTTTAAATGGCTATCCATTTTTATTCAGGCATTTACAGGAAGCTTTAGAGGATATTTACTAAAGTTTGGTATCATTCCTTTCAATTAAGGGAAAAATAATAGTGGTATGAGTTTTTACCTTATTTTTTTGAAAGGGTGATCGGAATGGATAAAAAAACAAAGGATAAGAAAAAACGTTCTCTATCTGCCACTCAGGAGGTTCTCTATTCACGTGAGTTTAAGATGGCTGACCGGGCCGGCGGTTATTTAGATGGCAGACATAATAAACATTAATTCCCATCATTAGATCGAGAGTGGATAGCAAACAATAAGGACGGAAGCAATTACAGTTTCCGTACTTTATTGTTGAAAGGGGTTTTTGCTATGGGCCGTTCACGCGGACAAAGATCTCGAGACAAAAATAAAGCAACACTTCCTCAAGTACCTAAAAATATGAAATCGGATGGAATTGATGAGGAATTTTCACAAGAGCTAGCAGATCAAGCTGATCTTGAAGCACAAGCACGTGCAAATGCAGCTAACCAGCGGGCAAAAACACGACAAAAGAAAAAATAAAGTAAAGCAGCAAGGGTAAGCTCCTTGCTGCTTAAATTATTAAAGCCTGTTTGTTTTAAAGCCTTGAAATTGCCTTTTCCTAATATATTCTTAACGTATGGGATTGCATAACGGTCAACACCCTAGTTTTGCAGCTTCCCTCTTACTTCCATGAAGCTGAAAATAGAAGCCCTTTTGCTTTAATAATGATTGATGTGTTCCTTCTTCAATAATTTTACCTTCATGAAGAACAAAAATCCGGTCTGCATTTTGGATAGTATTTAATCGGTGAGCAATGACAAAGCTCGTTCTGCCTTTCATCAGCTCCTGCAAGGCCTCTTGAATTTTTAATTCGGTTACTGTATCAATACTGCTCGTTGCCTCATCTAGAATAAGAATGGACGGGTTGGCAAGAAATGCCCTTGCTATTGATAACAGCTGCTTTTGACCCTGGCTAATTCCATTTCCGTCCTGGTTTAATAATGTGTTATATCCATTTGGAAGCCTCATAATAAACGAATGGGCATTTGCCATTTTAGCTGCTTTAATCACCTCGTTATCGGATGCATCTAACTTCCCATAACGGATATTTTCCATTACCGTTCCTTGAAACAAAAAGGAATCTTGTAAAACAAAGCCCATATGTTTTCGGAGACTTTCCTTTTTTATTCCTGTGAGCGGCTTTCCATCTATTAAGATCTCCCCGCTATCTACTTCATAAAATCGTGATAACAGGTTAATCATTGTCGTTTTCCCTGCACCTGTTGGACCGACAAAAGCTGCCGTCTCTCCGGGCAGGACATGAAAATTAACATTCCTAATAGTATTTCCATCTTCTTCATAACCAAAGCTTACTTGGCGAAATTCGACTTCTCCATTCACAATGGGCATTTCCTGAAGTGAGCTTTCATTTGGAAACTCATCATCTTCATCAAGTATTTCAAACACTCTTTCTGCACCTGCAATGGCTGATAGCAGTGTATTGAACTGGTTCGCCAAATCATTCAATGGCCGAGTAAACTGTCGTGCATATTCCGTAAAGATCACAATCACTCCGATTGAAATCCATCCTTTTAATGCAAAAATCCCGCCAATCCCTGCAATAATCGCAAAGCTTAAATTGTTAAGAAAGTTCATTACCTTTGGAATAAAACCCGAATACGTTTGTGCCCAATATCCTGCTCCCCGTAATCTTTCTCCTTTTTCCAAAAATTCCTGGATCACTTTGTTTTCTTGAGAAAAAGTTTTAATAATTCTTTGCCCAGAGATTGTTTCTTCAATAAATCCATTTAATTCCCCAAGATTTTTCTGCTGCTCTTTAAATAGTACACCCGTCCTCTTTGTAATCCACTTCATCCCCAGAAACATGAGAGGGACAATTACTAATGTCAGCAATGTCAAAAACGGACTAAGCCACAGCATAACGGTCACAGTCCCGACAAGTGTTAAGATGCTTGAAAAAATTTGAATAACAGAGCTATTTAAAGTAGAGCTGACATTTTCGATATCATTCGTAATTCTGCTCATTAGCTCCCCATGCTGTCTTTTATCAAAGAAGGGAATTGGCAGTTTATGCAAATGCTTAAATAGCTTTGTCCTCATCTCAAATACAGTGTTTTGTGCAATGCCAATCATCCAGTAATTTTGAAACCAAAGAGAGAGTGAATAAGCTGCATAGATGCCTGCGAGCCCAATAAGCAGTGTAAAAAATCCATCCGTACTTTTTTTCACAATATAGTTATCAATCGACATTCCTACTAAATATGGACCGAGCAAACCTAAAACAGAACTAATTAAAACCATTAATAAGACAAGGAACAATAATCCTTTATTATTTGAAAGAAAATGCCAAAGCCGTTTTATTGTCTGCCTGTAGTTTTTGGTTTTAGCTTTTTCTTTACGTTGCGGTTTATTTTCTCTCTGTTTTAATACGAACGGTTTTTTATATTGAAATGGCCTTTTAAACTCGTTAAGCATAATTTCTTCGCTCCTCCCTCATTTGAGATCGGACAATTTCCTTGTATAGAGGAGACTCATCTAATAGAGTTTCGTGAGTTCCTTCGGCTAAAAGCTTCCCTTCCTCAAGAAGTAATATCAAGTCTGCTTCCATTGCTGTACTAATTTTTTGAGTAATAATAAAGGTTGTACAAGTATATGACTTCAATGCCTCCAGCAATTTGGCTTCTGTTCTCATATCCAAAGCACTTGTGCTATCATCTAGCAACAGGATTTTCGGCTTTCTAACGAGAGCTCTCGCAATGGACAGTCGCTGCTTCTGACCGCCTGATAGGTTAACTCCCTTTTGTCCAAGCCTTGTTTCGAATTTGTTTGGAAAAGTCTCAATCGTTTCGTAAATTTGTGCATTTTTAGCTACTTCTTTAATTTCGTCTTGGCAAGCATTTTCTTTGCCCCATGCAATATTTTCTTCTACAGTTCCTGTGAATAATAATGCCTCCTGTGGAACAAACCCAATTTTCCTGCGAAGATTCTCCATTTTCATTTCACGAACATTAATTCCATCAATTAATACTTCACCTTCATTTACATCATATAGCCTTGGAATAAGCTGAAATAATGATGTTTTTCCAGAGCCGGTTGCTCCTAATATCGCTACAGTCTGTCCGGCCTCCACTGAAATAGAGATATTTTCTAGTGCAGATGAATCTGTTCCCGGATATTGAAAGCTAACATTCTTAAATTCAACCCTACCTTCCCGTATAAATAGGCTTGAATCTGCATCCTCCTCGTCAGTTAGATCAACCTTTGCCTGAAGCACTTCGACAATCCGATTTGAGGATGCACGTGCACGTGAGAAAGCCATGATGATAAAAGAAAAAATCGAGAATGCTCCTGAAATTCTAGTCGCATAGTTTACAATAGCGACTACTTCCCCTACCTTAATTTCGCTGCTATTTACCTGTATGCTTCCATACCAAAGCACTCCCAGAATCGATAGGTTCATAATAATTAGCAACACAGGCATTGTCACTTCCATTAATCTTAATGCCTTAACGGTTTGATCCTTTAAATCTCCATTTGCTTGTGTAAAGCGCTCTGTCTCATGATTTCTCCTTACGAATGCTTTGATCAACCTTATTCCAGTTAATGTCTCTCTCATGACACCATTCACTGAGTCCAATTTCTCTTGAACCATCTTAAACAGGACCCCGCCAATTCCCATAATCCATTTAAGAAAAATAAACAGAAATGGAACAACAATGGACAAGATAAGTGCCATCTTTACATTTACATAGAATGCCATAATTAGACCGCCGATAATCAATAAAGGAGCACGCAGCATGATGCGTAAGCTCATAAATAAAGTGTTTTGGACTTGGGTAATATCATTTGTCATTCTTGTAATGAGCGAAGATGCCGGAAATAAATTAAAGTTAGCAAAGGAAAAGGATTGCACCTTTTCAAATAGACTTCTGCGAATATCAAAGCCAAAGCTTTGACTAGCATGTGCAGCATAGAACGAGTTAAGAACACCAGAAGCAAAGGAAATAAGTGAAAATACAAGCATAATGCTTCCCCATTTTATGACAACGGATAAATCTTTTTGTAAAATGCCTTCATCAATAATTTTAGCCATGAACAACGGCTGGACCAGTTCAACTGCAAGCTCAGTTAGTGTTAACACGAGTGCAATGGCTACCGCGATCCGGTATGGCTTTAAAAACGATAATACCTTTAACATTTGTCCTCCTCCAAAGCTGTTTTCAATTCATATATATGTTCAACGATACTTCGAAACCCTAAATAATTTCAGTTATTCTTATCATACCTCTTTTTACCGAATATTTAAATAATAAAGTTCATTGTCCAAAACCGACAAAAGAACAGCACAATTATTGTTTTTCACAAACATTGTAGACAGTTGTCACACAATTGTAGAATTTATCTTAGCTAATGGAATGTTAGGCATTCACTAAATTCACGGAGGTGGAATATTTTTGGAAGCGATTACTAGAGACTTTTTCCTCTTTCTTTCTAAAAGCGATACTTTAAATAGAATTGCTCAAAAAAGCGGTGGAAAATTCGCACAAGGTAAATTGATTGGCGGTCTTGATTTTCCAAGTTCAATCGAATTTATCAGAAAGTTAAATATGCAAGGATTATCTGTTACTGTCGATCATTTAGGAGAATTCGTAGATTCAGTTGAGGTTGCTAATGAACGTACAGAAGAATGTATTCGTACGATTGAAATGATCAGTAAGGAAAAGCTTGATTCACATGTTTCTTTGAAAATGACTTCTCTTGGACTTGACATTGATCGTGAATTAGTTATGAAAAATATGACTAGAATCCTAGATCGTGCTGAAAAACATCAAATTATGGTGACGATTGATATGGAGGATGTTCCTCGCTGCCAGGCAACAATTGATATTTTTAAAGAGTTAAAAGAGAAATATACATATGTTAGCACTGTTCTTCAAGCCTATCTATATCGTACCGAGCAAGACTTGAAAGATCTTAGTGCCTATCAGCCATTTCTGCGTCTTGTAAAAGGTGCGTATAAAGAATCAGCGGATGTTGCATATCCTGATAAAAAAGACGTGGATGAGAACTATAAAAAGCTCATTAAACAAAGCTTATTAAGCGGCAACTATACAGCGATCGCATCGCATGATGATGCCATCATCGAGTATACAAAAAATCTTGCCAATGAGCATAACATTCCGAATGATCGTTTTGAATTCCAAATGCTTTACGGAATGAGAAATAAAACTCAATTAGAGTTAGCAAAACAAGGCTATAAATTCCGTGTCTATGTACCATACGGTTTAGACTGGTACGGCTACTTCATGAGAAGACTAGCAGAAAGACCAGCCAATATTGCATTTGCCTTCAAAGGCATGGTAAAAAGCTAAATTATATCAAAAGGAGCGAATATAATGATTCCATACAAACACGAACCATTTACTGATTTTGCAATTGAAGAAAATAAACAAGCTTACTTAGAGGCTATTAAACTAGTTGAAGGCTACCTTGGCCAAGATTATCCTCTTGTTATCGGCAATGAAAAAGTAACAACTGATAGCAAAATCGTTTCTTATAACCCAGCAAACAAAGAAGAAGTAATCGGAAGCGTTTCTAAAGCAAGCAAGGATCTAGCTGAAAAAGCGATGCAAGCAGCCGTTACAGCATTCGAATCTTGGAAAAAAGTAAAACCTGAAGTGCGTGCTGACGTATTATTCAAAGCAGCTGCGATTATTCGCCGCCGCAAGCATGAATTCTCTGCTCTTCTTACAAAAGAAGCTGGTAAGCCATGGAATGAAGCAGATGCTGATACAGCTGAAGCAATCGATTTCCTAGAATACTATGCTCGTCAAATGCTTCGAATCAAAGACGGTATGCCTGTTGAAAGCCGTCCTGGCGAATACAACCGCTATGATTATATTCCACTAGGTGTCGGAATTATTATTTCGCCTTGGAACTTCCCATTTGCGATCATGGCTGGAACTACTGTTGCTGCAATCGTAACAGGAAATACAGTTCTTCTAAAACCTGCTTCTACAACACCAATTGTAGCAGCTAAGTTCGTAGAGGTTATGGAAGAGGCTGGACTTCCTGCTGGCGTACTGAACTTTGTTCCTGGAAGCGGCGCTAAAGTTGGCGATTACTTAGTTGATCATCCGAAAACACGCTTTATTTCCTTCACTGGTTCTCGTGATGTCGGTCTTCGCATTTTCGAACGTGCATCAAAAATTAACGAGGGGCAAATTTGGATGAAACGCCTAATCGCGGAAATGGGCGGTAAAGATACTATTGTCGTTGATAAAGAGGCAGACTTAGAATTAGCTGCTCAATCAATCGTTAAATCAGCATTTGGCTTCTCTGGCCAAAAATGCTCTGCATGTTCACGTGCCGTTATTGTAGAAGATGTATATGATCAAGTATTAAATCGTGCAGTTGAGCTTACAAATCAGTTAACACAAGGTGATCCAACAGATCCTAGCAACTATATGGCAACTGTAATTGACCAAAGTGCTTTCGATAAGATTATGAGCTACATTGAAATCGGCAAGCAAGAAGGAAAGCTAATGACAGGCGGCGAAGGAGACGATTCCAAAGGCTACTTCATTAAACCAACTATTTTCGCTGATCTTTCTCCTGAAGCACGCATCATGAAAGAAGAAATCTTTGGACCAGTTGTTGGCTTTACAAAAGCGAAGAATTTCGATGAAGCAATCGAAATTGCAAACAATACTGAATATGGCTTAACAGGTGCCGTTATCACAAATAACCGCGAAAACATTGAAAAAGCACATGAAGATTTCCATGTTGGGAACCTTTACTTCAACCGCGGCTGTACTGGTGCGATCGTAGGCTACCAGCCATTCGGTGGTTTCAACATGTCAGGTACTGACTCTAAAGCAGGCGGCCCTGATTACCTTCTTCTTCATATGCAAGCTAAAACTACATCTGAGATGTTTTAATTATAGAATCAATCGGCTTTCGGGCCGGTTGATTTTTTATTTTCCGAAAAAAACTATACAGAAATACTCAATGTAAGTATGATAGAATCTAAGGTTTATGTTTATATTTTACGAAGATTTTATATAGATTAAAATTCTTAAGAAAGGAGAAGCCGAGTGAACCAGCCATTGGAAAAGATTTTAACTCTTTCTGACATTGATGAAATTACCGATCTCATTAGTACCTATTTGAAAAAGCCTGTTGTTATAGAAAATGAACAGTTTTCTTTAATAGCCTACAGTTCTTTCTATATTGAGCAATTTGACAATGCGAACCAACAAACCATTTTCTCAAAGCGCTGGCCGATTTCAATTTTGGAAAAATTTATGGATGAAGGAATTGTTGATAGGTTAAAGATGGAAACTAAGCCCTTTCGAATAAAGGAAATGAAAGAAATTGGCTTAAATCAGCGGGTTGTCATGAGTGCCAAACATAAGAATAAAATCCTCGGTTATATTTGGATTCAGGAAACGAATCATCTTCTTACCGAAACGGAGCTTCAATTCTTATCTGATGTTTCCTTGCAAATTGGCAAGCTTCTTTATCAAAAAATGCAGGAAAAGCTAAAAAAAGATGAAGAAAAAGCCCTCTTTTTCAAAAAAATTATCCATGATGTGCATCTATCAGAAAATCAATTGAAATGGGAAGCAGCGAATAAAAATATTATTATTCCAAGTTCGTCAATAATTACAGTCTTTACAATAGCGCAAAGTGAAGAGGATATTTTCGATGAGCTAACAGAAACTGTTCGACTGTTTGCCAACGCTCTTAAAAATCCCTCTCATCTTTTTTGCGATGGGCTGAAGATTATTGTGGTCATGGGAAGTAATTCGGACAACACTAGACAATTGATGAATAATGCTAACGAACTAACGAATACAGTAGTGAGTCAATTTAAAAATCAGCCTATTTTTGCCGGCATTGGACGTCCTTATTCTTCTATTATGAAGATGAATCAAAGCTATAATGAGGCTCTTGATGTAATCAATTCTGCTAAATTTCTCGGCTCTCCTCAACAAGTATACGAATATAAAAAGCTTGGAGTTTTTCACTATCTAGAAACGATTTCCCGACACAATAAACAGATTAATTATCAAAATGAAGATCTGATGATTCTAAAAAGAAAAGATCAAGAAAGTCAAACAGATTTAGTCAATACATTAGAAATTTACTTATTAAATAACGGCCGGCTTAAGCAAACTTCTGATCAGCTTTTTATTCATATTAACACACTAAAATACAGAATTAAGCAAATAACGGAATTAACTGGGCTTGATCTGGATGATTTTAATCTAAGATGTCAGTTATTTATTGATTTGCAGCTGATGAAACAGAAACAATGAACACAAACAGATGCCTCCTTTTATGGGGCATCTGTTTGTGTTCTTTATTTTTGCAGCTTGATATACCCAACTTCCTCAACAATTTTTTGTCCTTGAGGACCTTGCATCCATTCTAAGAAAGGACGAATCGTTTCCTTCTGATTATCCTTTAACGAAATGGCATACAGTGAAGCGGTAAAAGGGTATTTTTCACTTGATATATTGACCGGATTTGGTTCTACTCCATTAATCGCCAGCAGCTTAATATCAGAACTTGGGTTCATGCCAGTGGCGAAGAAACGGAAGGAAAATCCGATCGCGTTTTTGTAATTTCGATAATCTGCGACCTGTTCCATAATTCCGCCCATCCCTCTCGGCACCTCTTCTTTTAGTGGCTTCATGATTGGAGTATCTCCCATTATTTTTTCTAATAGAGTTTGGCTCCCAGAGTTTTCAGGCCGCTGAAAGGCAACAATACGTTCATTACTTCCATTTAATTCAGACCAATTTTTTATTTTTCCAGAGTAGATGCTTTTAATTTCTGGAACAGTTAAACTATTAACCTTATTATCAGGATTAACGAAGAAAACAAATGCTTCTTTTCCAATTGGCGTCATGACAAGTTCTTTTCCCGCCTTTTTCGCCATTTCGATCTGTGATTTCGAAGGTTCCGCACCAAAATAAATATCGATTTCTCCAGAAAGCAGCCGTTCATAAGCATAGATCGTATTTGTAAAGGTAACAATTTCCTCTGAATGATTAAGTCTGGCTATATTTTCATAGGTTGAGTTAGCAAAAGCCGAATAAACGGGATAAGCCGCCTCAGCCCCATCCAAAATCGGCATATCTTTACGTTCAGTTATGTTAAATGCTGCTTCTTCATCAAGCTTGGGGAGACGATTATTCCAATTCGTCACGGAATATGGTGTCAAGTCAGTACTGGAGTAACCTCCCCCGTAGTCAAATCCATATGAAGGTAAAACGTTTTTACTTCGCTGCCATTGAATGTTTGCTCCTGTTCCAAATGCAATCATTGAGATTAATAGAATAGTTAGGAGCTGCTTCCAAGTAAAAATCAGGCGCTCTTTTCTTACCATCACCGTAAAAATAAAGACAAAAATAAACGCAAGCTCATATGCTAATGGTGCCCAAATAAACAGACCGCCCACTCCCATGAATGATCCTATTAAAAATATTGGAGCAAAAGCAATATGAGAAATCCCGAAAAACAGCCATATATCTGAACCGTAAAATCCGTCTGTAATGACCATAAAAATCGCCCATAGAATTCCTGTATAAAGGAGCGGGATTAAAAAAAGCAATAATCTACTATATGATTTTTCATTCTGTTTTTCCTTTTTACCAGCATTAAAACCAATGATGCCGCCGCCTATAATAAGCGGAATAAGTGAAGAAACCATAACATTATCTATTCCACTCATTAAAATGACAATCGTTAAAAATGACAGTCCAAACGGGATAATTCCAAAATATAAAAACAGCGCCCCTAATTTTTTCATCAGTATGTACACGTCCCTCTATAAATAATTAGTGTAATTTTACACTTTTTAATTCTTTTTAACAATATACTTTTCAAATTTTATGCAAAAAAAGATGCCATAATAAATATGACATCCGGGACAAAGGGACGGGTTCAGCGTCCCAATATTAAACTTCTAATTATAGTAAATCTCTTCTTAATTCTTCAGCAGACTTCGGAGATAGATAAACTGGCGCTACTTCAAATACAGACTTAGCTCCAGCCTGCCCCTCTTTGTTCAAACGATATGCAGCACGTGCATATGCTACTAATACACTAGAGGTAAATTCAGGATTGCTATCGAGGTTAAGTGAAAACTCAATAATTTGTTTGTTTTCATTGGTCTGTCCGCCTCTAATCACGAAACCGCCATGTGGAAGCTTCGAATGGTTAGCTTTCAGCTCATCTTCAGAGATAAAATGAACTTCTGTATGATAATCAGCAAAATAATTCGGCATCGTCTTGATCGTTTCTTCAATCTTTGACTGATCATAGCCTTCTTCTGCCACAACATAGCAAACACGTAAATGCTTTTCAGAAGTTGTCAGTTCCGGATTAGCACCGCTTCTTACCTTTTCAACAGCTTCTTCAATCGGAACTGTATATTGAACGGCTCCTTTAACCCCTTCAATTCGGCGAACCGCATCCGAATGCCCTTGGCTGACGCCTTTTCCCCAGAATGTATATGTTTCACCTGCCGGTAAAATCGCTTCTCCCATTAGACGATTAATTGAGAATAAACCTGGGTCCCAGCCGACAGAGATAATGCTTGTTTTTCCACTTTCTTTAGCAGCTTTATCAACCGAATCGAAATATTCTGGAATTTTCGCGTGTGTATCGAAGCTATCAACTGTATTAAACAGCTTTGCAAACTCAGGTCCTTGCTGAGGTAAATCGGTCGCTGAACCACCACAAAGAATCATGACATCAATCTTATCCTTATAATTTTCAGCCTCGGAAATATGTAAAACTTTTAAACTATCATTTTGAACGGAAATACTTTCAGGTGATCTTCTAGTAAAAATTCCTTCTACCTGCATATCTGAACATTGCTCGATTGCAGCTAAAACTCCACGTCCAAGATTTCCATATCCAACAATACCTACTCTAATTCCATTGCTCATTGTGAAATCCCTCCATTGCTGAAATTAATAAGGAGATGCATCCTTTTTATTTTTACATCTTACCTTTTTTTAGAAAAAGATACAATATAAAAACCTTTACTACATTAAAGTTTTTTTATGGTAAACCTACCAATTTTCTAGGAAAACTCTATTTTAAATTGTTGTCTGCTTACCTTGTTTGCCGAGAATACCTTTTCGGTGTAGGTCATATCACTACCATTCATCAATAATACTGTTGAACTTCTTGTCCCATAACCTTCACTTTTAATAAAAAGCGGAGAAAGAATCCTCTCCCACTCGAGGGAAACGCCGGTGTTTGGTAGGAAATCATCTGGTGCTTGGTCAGTATTTTGCAGAAGTTTGAATAGCTCATCCGTCAAATTATTATTTTTTTGGTCCGAGATTGCCGATAATCCCTCTTTTCCACTTTTAACTTTTGGCCAATTTGTGTTTAACAGATGGTTACTGACTCCATAGATGCCAGGTTCAAGCTTTTTGATTTCATTCTGGATGTTTGAATAGTAGTATAGCTCTTCCCCATCGCCAACTAATAAATTGTAGCCTGGGTACATTTTTGCTTGAAGTGCTGCTTTTTGAAGATACTCTTCTGGTTTTTCATCGCTTTTTAAAAATCCTGCTACTAATTCTCCACGTGTTTGCTTGCTGGTTGCGTTTTCCTTTGGATCCCTGTAATTCGTGAGGGCAGCAAACCTGCCAGTTTTTGTGACCCCCATCCAAGTTCCCAATTTTTCAAGATCACGTCCAGCTAAAATTTGCGGTTCATCTTCCCAAAAATGCGCCGCTGCCGTTGGTCTCGCGTAATATTCATCCCGGTTCGCTGCAACGATGAGTTTGTATGTGGGATGGACTTTAAATGCAAATAGAATAAGACACATTTATTAACCTCCTTTGTTCGATTAATCATTTATTTGGATGAAAGAGAGCACATCAACGAAATCTCTTTTTTATAGTTTCTCAATAAATATGAAACCAAATTACCCATTTTTCATTAAAACAAGGAAAATAACATTTTAAATGGAATATACAAATATTATAATGACATTTTATCGAAAGGAATACGTGATGAAAATTAATAAGTATTTGTTATTTGGTGGGGTGGCTGCCGTATTCATAAGTATAATAGGAAATTACCTGGTATTTGTCTCGAACCAGTTGGAGAAGCCAATTATGTTAAAGCACTACTATTATTTACCTTCTAATTTATCCATGCTGAATTTATATTATATTGATAACCGCAGCGATAATCTAGAAATTCAATCGATATCCATCCCTGAGATTGACGAAATGTTTTATTCTCCTTTGTACGAAGGACCTTCTCACGGCCAAACGATTGGTCAGTACAAATTAAAAACCTATTATCTTAAGTTGGACGAAACCTTTATGGCTCAAAATAGGAGCTTTAATAAAATTATTGCCCATCTTGCAAATGGTGAAAGCATAGAATTGGATGTCGGTGAAGTTACCTTATATCAGCACCTGGATCGAGCCTTATCATCACTGAGCAGTGGCAGCTCGAGTGACCACACTGGATACCATATTTTTAAAGCATTACAGGATGTAGAGATTACTAGTTTAAATATCCCATATGCAGAGGAATTAACAAACACACTTTCTTTAAAGCTTAATAGCAATGGGGTAGAACTTCAGGATTTTTTAAATCAACCGGTTCCGGAAATTCTTCAAGATACAGGAGAACCACCATCAGCAGAACTATTTCCATTGAAAATAAGATCAGAAGAACTCCTTTCCGTAAGATATCAATTCACCTTTCCAGAAAATGACGAAAATCGCTTGAACTTCTATGATTTTGATGTGAGTTTGCAGGGAATAGGCGATGGCGGGCAGAAATTCACAGATACCTTAAATCTTAACTATCGGCCCTATCTTGATAAGAAAGACTTAAAAGCAATAGTTCAGGAGGGCCGAAATGACTAACATACCTTTTTCCATTAACAAAATCTTTTGGGGATTGATCTTTGTCCTAGTTGACTTAAATATTGTTTATTTCGATTTATTACCGGATATCATCGGGTATTTAATAGTCGTTTCTGGCTTAAGTCAGCTTCAGCCTCACTCCTCGTATTTTTCAAAGGCTAAAGTTTTCGGCATTCTATTAGCACTATCATCTTTAGTGATCGTCTTTATAAATCCCCCGATACCAATGGAGGAATTCGGAATTTCAAACATAACGCTATTTAGCTTGCTTACTCAAACAATCCACAGCATTCTGCATTTATTTTTAATCATATATGCAGTTCAAGGGCTCATTGTTGTGGCGGAAAAAGAGGAGTTTTTCCATCTTCAAGAAAGTGCGAAAAAAGGATTGCGCATTTATATCATTGGTACACTTGCTGCATTAGCTGCCATGCCATTTGTATGGAATGCAGATGAATCGAAATCGTTTTTAATCATTATCATAAGTGCTTTGGTAACCATCATTATAGAAATCATTATCCTTGTTTTACTAAGGCGCTTTAGAAAAAGATTTATGGTCCTGTAAAATACTGCCCAGTTACTATAATTAACTTGGCAGTATTTTTTTCATAATGGACAATGTCCCTCCCAAACTACTCTTTGATAATCTTGAGCATCCGTATCTCCTTCCGTGCTTATGAGAAGAACACGAGATTGTGAGTTTAGAAGCAGTTCTTCACAGATTTGAGGATTATTTTTTCGCAAATAATAGAGGAGCCCAAGCGTAACTGCACCAGATTCTCCCGAAACGACACGAGGGTCATTCTTCAATGGATTACCATACACTCGCATTCCGAGTGCGGCAATACTGTCAGGACAGGAAAATGCGCCTAAAGCATATTGCCTCAGAATTCGAAATGCTCGTGTATTTGGTTCTCCGCAAGCAAGACCAGCCATGATCGTATTCATATCTCCTGTGACTTTTTCCCGTTTTCCTTCAGCGCTTGAAAAAGAACGATAGTAGCAATCTGCCTGATCGGGTTCAACTACAATGATTTTCGGCGGGTTATCTCTATAATGCTGGACCATATACCCCGCTATCGCCGCAGCAAAAGAACCAACACCTGCTTGAAGAAAAATATGGCTAGGCGACTGCCCGTTATCCTCATTTATATCCTCTACTATTTCTTTAGCCATTGATGCATATCCCTGCATAATCCAAAGCGGAATATGATCATAGCCTTCCCATGCAGTATCCTGAACCATGATCCATCCATTTTCACTAGCAAGATCAGCACATAATCTTACGGTATCATCATAGTTTAGTTGAGTTATATCCGCTTCAGCCCCTTCATTCCTGATTGCTTCTAGACGCTGTGATGACGAACCTTTAGGCAAATAAATAACCGATTTCTGGCCGAGTTCTCTTGCAGCCCATGCGACACCACGGCCATGATTCCCATCTGTCGCAGAAATAAAAGTTAACTCCCCTAGCTTTTCCTTTACCCTTGGCGATTGCAATTCGGCAAACGATAAATTTTCTATGCTTTCTCCGAGTAGCTCAGCTAAATACTTGCCAACTGCATAAATTCCACCCATCACCTTAAACGCATTAAGACCAAAACGCTGGGATTCATCTTTAACTCTAAAATCAGCAACACCCAAATGTTTTGCTAGGTTTCTCAGTTGGTACAAAGGTGTTTTCGTATATACCTTATGTGTTTTTTGAAACTCATGAACTTTATGTATTTCCTCGTCTTGAAAAAAAGACAATTCTTCCTCATTATATTCAGGCAAGAAATGTTGATTTTTAACCCAATGTATTTCAGTATTTACTGTTTTCTGCATACTCCATCCCCCCTGCATTATTAATTCGACATCTTAATGAAAGCTCCTCCACCAAAAAATAAGGCATCTGCCCAATAACCCGACAGATGCCAAATGTCACAACCAAGCCTTCGATAGAAGCTGAATGCCTTGCGAAATTTCTTCCTCAGGCATGATTCCAAAGCCAAGTAGAATAGTCTTATTATCACTCTTTCCGTAGGCCGATACAGGATATACTTTTATGTTATATTTTAATGCCTCTGCAACTAGCTCTTGCTCATTCATCCCGTTGTGAACACGAACCAATACATGCAGACCGGAATCCTGTCCAATGATTTCAGCAGAATTTGGGAAAAATGAAGAAATAGCGGCTACTAGCTCATTACGTTTTCGATGGTAAACAACCCGCATTTTATTGATATGCTTCTCCCAGTATCCTTCTACAATAAACTTCGCTAATATTTCTTGATCGATCCGCGATACTGTTTGACTGTATATGAAAAATTCTTCCTGATATTTTTTAATAAGCAGCATTGGAAGTACGAGATAGCTAATTCGTAATGACGGAATCAACGCCTTTGAAAAAGTCCCCATATAAATTACTTTTCCATCACGATCCATTCCCTGTAACGCTGGTATTGGCTTACCTGAATAACGGAATTCGCTGTCGTAATCGTCTTCAATAATGAACCTATCTTCTCTTTCTTCTGCCCACTTTAATAACTGCATCCTCCTTGAAATCGGCATAACCAATCCACAAGGAAAATGGTGGGACGGTGTAACAAATACAGCATTGGCAGTAGTTTTCTCTAAATGAGAGACCATAATCCCCTCCTTATCCAGCGGGATCATCTCTACATTTTCTTCCCCCTTTTCAAAAATAACAAATCTCCGCTGATACCCTGGGTCTTCCACTGCAAAACGGCTCCCGGCAAGCAGCTGAAATAATAATCGATACAAATAGTGTGACCCAGCACCAATGACAATTTGACTTGGCGAGCAATAAACGCCACGGGAATGAAATAAATATTTTGCAATTGTTTCACGGAGTTTGAACTCTCCTTGTGGATGGCCAATTCTTAATATTTGCTCATTTTCTGGCCGGATTACTTCATTCGTCAGCTTTCTAAAGACTGCATATGGAAACGCTCCGCTGTCCACTCCTGTATGAGAAAAATCAAAGTGATAAGTTGGATCATAAAATAGCTTTTCTGGGATATCCTTGTTGAGCTGTTTTTCTTGAAATATTAATTCTTGCTCAATATTACAGACAAAATAGCCTTTGCGTGACAGTGCCTCTATATAGCCTTCAGCAATAAGCTGCGAATAGGCATTCTCAATTGTATTCTGGCTAATGCCTAAATAACGGGATAGCTTGCGCTTTGATGGCAGCTTCATATTTGGCTGCAACTTCCCCTTTTTTATTTCACTTTTAATATATTCATATAATTGGATATATAATGGCATTTCATTATTCAAATCCAGCTTTGGTGTAAGCTCCGGCATAAACTGATCCCATCCCCATTTTAAAAACTGATACTTTCATTAGTATCAGTTGACTTATATAATACCTCTATCAATAGCATTCTATTTAATGAAAATCAAGGGATTTTGTTTAGGAGGTAAATGTTCGTGAAACCAAGACATCTAGGTCTGCTGATGATTATTAGCGGCGCCACATTATGGGGATTTTCCGGACCGATGATTCAATGGCTTTTCCAAAATACAAAACTATCTTCAATCGATTTTTTAATCGTTCGTCTGCTAATGGCAGGCTTTCTCATTTTAGGTTTCTTAGTTATTGCTAAAAAAGATATTTTTAGTATTTGGAAGCATCCCCGCCACTGGATGGGGCTAATCGTTTTCGGTACACTTGGGATGCTCGGCGCTCAATATGCATTTATTGAAGCTGTTTATGTCAGCAATGCTGTTACCGCCACGTTGTTCCAGTTTTTAGCCCCTATTCTGATTACCATTTATGTTTCTTTCCAAGTGAAGAAACTGCCGTCGATGGTTCAGTTTATTGCGATAATGGCTGCATTAGCAGGAGTCTTCTTGTTAATAACTAACGGTTCATTAGAAAATATAGTTCTTACTCGGGAAGCGATTATTTTTGGAATTTTAACAGCGGTCGGATTTGCTTTTTATACGATTCAGCCGAAAAACTTAATTACAGAATGGGGAACGTTAGTCATTATTGGCTGGGGAATGTTGATCGGGGGTATTGCGTTATTTCTTTTCAGTCCGCAATTTAGCTTCCATGATGTCGAAAATGCTTTAACTTTTTCAACTGGCTCAATGTTATTTTTAACTATTTTAGTTGGAACGTTTTCCTTCATCCTCTACATTGGCAGCTTAAAATATCTATCTGCAGCAGAATCTAGTTTATTATCAAGTATTGAGCCCCTTGTAGCTGCGGTTGTTTCGATTATTTGGCTAAATGAAACATTTGGGGTTTATCAATTAGCTGGTGGGGTGTTTATTGTCGCTGCTGTTGTCCTGCTTTCTCTGCCGGAGAGGGAGGTAAATCAATCTATTAATATTGAAAACATATCGGAAAAGTCGTTCATGTCATAAGGCAGGGGCGCGGATATTTCTGGAAAGGCGCGGATATATCTCGAAAGGCGCGGATATATTCTGGAAGGTGCGGATATTTTCCGAAAGTTGCGGATATATTCCGAAAGGCGCGGATATATCTCGAAAGTAGCGGATATATTACGGAATATAGCCGATAAATTCTTGAAAATAGAATAAAAAGACTCTAAAAAGAAGAAATATGACCAAAAATCCCTACTGCAAATGCAAAACTCCACACTCTATCCTAAATTGCATATGAAAAAAATCCGCCAAAATGTGATGAACCTCCATTTTGGCGGATCCTTTAATTTCTACTTACTCCGCCTCTGTCAAACTCTTAGCCGCTTCAAATAAGATCTGAATCCCATCGGCTAAGTGCTGTGAATCAGACCATTCCTCTGGGCAATGACTTAGTCCGTCCTTGCTCGGTACAAAAATCATTCCAACTTCTGTCACATCTGAAAAAACCATAGCATCATGGCCAGCACCGCTATTAATGGAGCAATACGCGATTCCTAATTCCTCGCTCTTTTCTTTTAAAAGTGATCGTACATTTTTACTCAATGCTTTTGGCTGAATGTATAGTTGCTGTTTAACAGATGTGCGAATGCCCTCATTTTCATACCATCCAATAAGTTGTTTTACTTTTTCTAACACATTAAGAACGTTTTCTTCATTTCCTGAGCGGATGTCGATTGTGAAAATAACCCTATCTGGGATGACATTAGCTCCGTTTGGAAACACATTGAGGCGGCCCGTTGTAATAACTGTTCCTTTCCCCTCTTCATATGCAAGGTCAGGTAATTGAGCGATGATTTTTGCTGCCGCTACAAGTGCATCCGATCTGCGATTCATTGGCGTTGTGCCTGCATGGCCAGCTTGCCCTTCAATCGTTACTTCCAGTTGGGTTAAACCTACAATAGCTTCAACTACTCCAATTGGAATGTTAGATTCTTCTAGAATTGGTCCTTGTTCAATATGCAGCTCTAAGAAAGCCTTCATTGTTTTTGGATCTCTTTGTTTCTCCAAGGAAGAATTCAATCCGATTTTCTTCATCGCTTCAACAGTTGAAATACCGTCTGCATCCTTTAAATTTCCAAAATCCTCCACACTTAAAGTCCCGATGATCGCTCTAGAGCCCATTAAGCCACCACCAAAACGTGAGCCTTCCTCTTCAATCATCGCAATAACTTCCAATGGATATGTTGGCTTAACATTATTTTCTTTAAAAAGGGCAGCTACTTCCAATCCTGCTACAACCCCAGCAGTTCCATCATATGCCCCGCCATTTGGGACGGAATCAAAATGAGAACCGACAATAACGCTTGGGGCATCCTTCAAACTGCCTTCCAGCTTGCCAAAAATATTTCCTAAACCATCTTCACGGACATCCAAACCATATTCTTTCATAGCAGCTTTAATATAATTACGTGCCTGTAAATCCTCTTCACTATAAGTTAGTCGGGTTACTCCTTTCCCAGGAGTTGCCGTAAACTGGCTCAAAGCGTTGATATGATCTTCAATCCTCTGTTTGGACTTATTCATGTGATTCCCCCGCTTTCTATCATTTTTAATAAGAATAATACTAGCGGCTCTGGAAATCCATAGAACCGCTAGTTTCGTATAAATATATTATTTTAAGAATCCTACGAAAATACCTGCTAAAACAACTGAAACCATTGTAACGGTTATAAAACCGCCGACTAGCATTGGGGGCAGCATATGGCTAATTAAGGCTTCACGTTCTTTTTCATCTGCTGTTAGGGATTTAATGACCTCGTTTGTAATTATATAGTCAGCTGGAAATCCATATAGAGCTGTTAATGATACAGCAAAGGCCATTTCCTTACTTACCTTTAATACCTTCCCGATAAAGAAAGAGAAGATATACATCCCTATAACGGCAAGAATAATACAGCCAATAAGCGGATAGAGAATTTCAAGCATCATACCTGGTGTCGCGATTTTTAAACCGTCGAAAATAAAGAGCATTAGAATCATAATTCCTAGCCCAAAACCATTTGCCTTTTGCAATGTTTGCTTTTCAAGGAATCCGATGCTTCTTCCGATAACACCGAATACAAGACAGAGAACAAACGGGCTAATTGATGCGATTGGCGCAAGTAAAGTTGATACATAGTAAGCAATTAAACCCACTACAGCCAATCTAAAGAATTTAAAGTAGTCTGTATTATATTTCGCAGGCATATTTTTGAATAGCTTAAGCTCTGTTCGCTCTTTTGATTGTGAATTAGTGCTTTCCTCTTCTTTAACCTCTAGTTCACCTTTACGAAACTTCTCAAGAAGTCTTCTTCCTTCTTTTCTCAATACAATCGATGTTAACGGATAACCCGCAAATCCTTGTACAACGTAAATCACGATGGCAAATACAGATAAATTAGTTAAACCAGCCTCTTTAGCACCGTCTGACATAATTAAGGCCGATACTAAACCGCCAACTAACGGTGGAATGGCAACAACTACCGTTTTAAAGCCGAAAATTAGTGTTCCGATACTAAATAGAATCGCGATAATTCCAACAATACCGGCTAAAGCAATGACAATGGTTTTCCATTGTTTCATTAATTCCTTAAGAGAAAGCAAAGTTCCCATATTGGTGATAATAATATAAATAATCATTGTTGCTACTACAGGTGGCACACCCGCAATTGACACAATATCCTTAGGGAAGAATGTCCAGTATCCTGCTAGAAATAGCACTGCACAAACAAACACAGAAGGAACCCACGCTTTTGTTCGAGTTGCTATAATGTCTCCGATAAATAGTATAAGTGTAAGAATTGCTAGGGCTAACATTTGAGACATGTGAATCCCTTCCTTTCATTTAATATTCTAAAAATTATATCAGTATAATATCATCAGAAAAATTCAATTAAAAGATTATTTTGCATATTGGTTTAATTTACTAAAGCTTTGAAGTGTTAAAATGATGAAAAATTCAAATAATTAACTCTGAAAAAGACCTATTCTCGTACCCGACTTTGATCCCTCTGCCAAAGCCAGGTACGCTATTTTAATAGATTAATTATTATTCTTCAAATACGTTAATGTCGCAGCACCTAAAGTTTTAGCTGCAATCAGCATTCCTTTTTCATCAATATCAAATTTCGGATGATGGTGCGGGTACGTTTCTTTCCATTCTGGATTTTGTCCGCCTGTGAAGAAAAACGCTCCTTTTACCTTTTGAAGATAATAAGCAAAGTCCTCTCCACCCATATGTGGAACACATTCCTCAACAGATGTAACTCCAGGAACTCCTTTTGCAATCTCTGCAACAAATTCCATTTCTTCCTGAGGATTTACTACTGCAGGGTATCCCTTTTGGTAGTTATATACGTAATCTACATTTCCAGTTAGACACGTACCTTTAATAATTCGCTCAATTTCCTCTATAATAAATTCGCGTGTTTCTTCCTTAAAAGTTCTGACCGTTCCAGAAAGTGTTGCACTATCCGCTATAACATTAGGTGCGTTTTTTGCCTCAAATGATCCAATTGAAATAACGGCTGAATCAAGAGGATCTACTCTGCGTGAAACAATTTGCTGGATATTTCCTACTAATTGAGCGCCAATTACGACACTGTCCTTTGTTTTATGCGGCTGTGAACCGTGTCCGCCTCTACCTTGAATTTTTACATTAAAGAAGTCTGATGCAGCCATCACTGGGCCTTGACGATATTCAATCGTTCCAACCGGATTTAGTGACCAAATATGCTGACCAAAGATAACATCTACCCCATCTAAACAGCCATCTTCAATCATCGCAATCGCACCGCCAGGCAGTACCTCTTCAGCATGCTGATGGATAAATACTACATTTCCTTCAATTTCATCCTTCATGCTATTTAAAACCTTTGCTAGGACAAGAAGTGTGGCTGTATGGCTATCATGGCCGCATGCATGCATAACTCCATCTACTTTAGACTTGAAAGGTACATCCGTTTCCTCATGAATTGGCAATGCATCAAAGTCAGCTCTTAAAGCCACTGTCTGGCCAGGCTTTCCTCCGCGCAATGTTGCAACAACTCCGCGTCCGCCAACTCCTGTGCGAACCTCATGTCCTAATTTTTCATGGTATTCGGCAATATATTTTGGTGTGTTCTCTTCTTGGAAAGATAACTCTGGATTTTGATGTAAATATCTGCGGATTTCTACCATTTCATCGTAAGCCTGGTCTAATAGCTCAAAAAACTTATTCATTTTCATTCACTCCTTAAATATTTTTTGAAATACTTTTCCAAAATAAAATTTTACGGTTGTTTTTTCTATAATGAATATAATAAAATATCTGAAAATTACTTCAATGTTCATTTGTACAATAATTAGGAATGGTTATTGTATAATAGTCCATTAGGAGGTGTTCACTTGGTTAACAATCCTTATTTATCTTCTTTTCTAGAAAAGAGGTTTAATGAAATTGCGTATAAAATTTATTATTCTCCTAATATAAATCTGAAGCCACAGTTACTATATTCACATGGAAACATGAGTGAATGTGAGATCCCTGATATAACTAGCACTGTAAACAAGAGGTTTATAACTAAATCATGTCCGAATTGCGTGATCTATTCATTTATTTATTCTGAAAAAAATCTAGTTCATTTCTGTCTCGCAGATCCCGATTTTCCTTTCACAGAAGGAGAACTGGACGAACTATTTCTTTTATTCTCAATTATTGAACTAGAAAATCGGATTACTTCAAAAGAGAGTGAGCTAACTAATATCATTGACAGTATTCTCTCGATCACCTCATCTTTGGAAATTGATGAAGTATTGGACAAAATTGTGACCCATGCCCTAAGTGTTATACGAGCTGCCGATGCAGGGTATGTACAGCTGGCAAATGACAGAACAAAGGAATTAACTGTTAAATCAGCCATTGGATTTAACAATAAGCTGCAAGCCATCCGGATAAAAAGTGGAGAATCCATAACAGGTAAAGTATTTAGAGATGGAAAGCCAGTCATTTTTTATTCTAAATCTGAAATCTATGAAGGAATGGAAACTCTATCGAAGGAAAACTTCAATAATATCCAGAGTGCAAGTGATCATACCAAATTAAAATCTCTCATTTCAGTTCCGCTTATGCTGGATGGGCAACCAATTGGTGTAATGACTGTTCATCAATATGGAGCGAAAGGCAGATTAAGTGAGGATGATCTTCGTTTATTAGAAGGCTTTGCGGCACAGGCTGCCATCGCTATCCACAATGCAAAGCTTTATAAGGAAAAGAATGAGCAATTAGAGGAAATTACTGAATTAACTAAACGCTTAGAGGAGAAAAACAAGCTGCTTTTAAGAAGGGCCGATATACATGAAACACTAACTCGTCTATCCCTGCAAAATAAAAGCGTGGAATACATTATTAGGGAATTAAATCACATGATGAATAGTGAAATTTTCTTTTTTGATAACTTAGACTCTGAGCTCCTGCCTAAAAAGGCCGTCCAATACCCATATTTAAGCACTGATGAATTTGCCTATATTCTACGAACAAAAACGAAACCATTCTTTATAGAAATTCATGATGAACGTGAAATCAAATATTATATATACCCAATTCTCTCGGATAGAGTTTCACTCGGCTGCTTCATTATTCCGATGCTAAGGTCCATTTCTTCACAGGATAAAATGACAATTGAACAGGCAAGCTCTGTCCTCGCGCTAGAATTGACAAAGCAGAAAACCCAGGCAGAAGTCTATTATAAAAAAACGCAGGAAGTATTTAATGTCCTGCTAAAAAATAAAGATCCTCTTGTTTTAGAGGAGATTGGAGAATCACTAGGTTTAAATACGAATTCCTACTTCTCTGTTATGCAGCTCGAAATCGTCTCATATACAGATCTGCAAATATTAGAAGCTGTCATTCATCGACTTATTTCACGGATTAAACGGAGAATACACGAAAAAGGGACAATCGTATTCGGATTTCACAACAAAGTTACGATACTTTTCTCAACTAAAGATCCAAAAGAGATCGATGAAGTAGCCATGATGCTTGACTCTCTTTTAGTTAAGTGGGGAAATCAAGAGGATATCCCTCTTTATGCCGGATTAAGCTCTTCACATAAAGGAATTCTTGCCATAGCTAAATGCTTTGATGAAGCACAAAAATCTCTATCCTATTTAATTAGCAGGCATAAAACAGGAATTATGAATTATAAAAAAATGGGAATTAACCGGTTATTTCTTGCTCAGCCCTCTCCAGAAATTGAGCGGTTTGCTAATGATATTTTAGCTCCATTGCGGACAGAAAAAGCTATGAACAATGATCTGGAGAATACCCTTTTTACGTATATTAAATGGAACAAATCTATTATCGACACTTCAGAAAAGCTTCATGTTCATAAAAATACGCTCTACAACCGCATTAAAAAGATTGAGGAATTACTTCAGCTTGATTTCAATGATCCAGATGATTATTTACAAATCCTATTAGCCTGTCATCTCCATGAAAATTTCTCTCATCTAGAATAATTAAAAAGAGTGCTTGCCCTAATGACTAATTGACATATGTTATATAGGGAGGCACTTTTTTGCGATTTTCTCTGTACAAAATTCTGAATATTCATTATAATGGGTGAATATGAAATTTTTTCCTATTGTTGTCAAAATCAAATTTTTCTTATGGAGAGTGAATAACTTTAATCATACTGAGCGATTTTTGTAAATTGGGGGACTTAAAATAATGAAGAATGAAGAAATACAAAGCAAGCATACCCTTTTGATGATTGGTATTATCTTTGTTGCATTTACCCTAAGGCCTGCTATTACATCAATCGGTCCATTAACTGGACACATCCGCGCTGAAACCGGAATATCCAATGGCTTAGCAGGACTGCTTACCACACTTCCTCTCATTGCCTTTGGACTCATCTCTCCCTTTGTGCCGGGAATTGCACGAAGGTTTGGCAACGAAATGAGCGTTTTGATTGGATTATTAATTCTTGGTGCAGGTATTATGATTCGATCTGCTGACACAATCGTACTTCTGTTCTCCGGCACTATTTTCATTGGCTTAGGAATAGCGGTTTGTAATGTTCTTTTGCCTGGTATTGTGAAACAGTCATTCCCAAAGAAAGTGGGGCTGCTAACCGGTATTTATACACTTTCAATGGGTGTATTTGCTGGCTTGGCACCTGGCCTAAGCATCCCGCTTGCTGATACATTAAACTTAGGCTGGAGAATGTCACTTGGAATGTGGACAATTATTATCATAACTGCAATCGGCTTTTGGCTGCCTCAACTGAAAATAAAACAAACATCATTAAAGAGCCCCACTCAAAATAAATCCACTTCACCCATTTGGTTTTCATCATTAGCATGGCAGGTAACCTTCTTTATGGGCTTGCAATCAATGGTTTACTTTAGTGTCACATCCTGGCTACCAGAAATACTGCTTAGCCGAGGCTTTGAAATTGCTGTTGCGGGATGGATGGTTACATTATTTCAGTTTTCTGGATTACCAGCAAATATCATTATTCCTGTTCTTGCCGATCGGCTTCCTCATCAAAAAGGGATCGCCCTAGGTATCGGAATTTTATGCTTAGCTGGATTAGCCGGTTTAATTTTTAGCACTAATAAAATAATTATAATTTGCTGTATAATTATGTTAGGTATTGCTCTTGGAGCTGCAATCAGTCATGGTTTAACGCTTATTGGTCTGCGTGCTGCCAATGCAAAGCAGGCATCTGACTTATCAGGAATGGCACAATCGGTCGGATATATTTTAGCAGCAATGGGACCATTTATAATTGGATTTCTCTTTGATTTTTTTCAAAGCTGGACCATTCCGTTAATATTGCTTATTTTTATCACCGTTTTATACACGATTGCCGGAATTGGTGCAGGAAGAAATCTTTACGTACTACAAGAAAAACCACAAAAGAATCAGCAATCTCCATCAACTATTGCTTAAAGAATGATCTCAGCAAATTTTATTAATCGAATACAGAAAAGAGGGAAATCATTGAATAGCAGAGTATTAGTTTTGGGCGGAACACAATTTTTTGGAAAGAAATTAGTCAAAAAGCTGATTGAAAATGGAGAAAAGGTAACCATCGCAACGAGGGGCATCACACCGGATCCTTTTGAGGATAAGGTGGAAAGATTAGTGATCGATAGAAGAAACAAAGAGTCGATTGATCTTGCTTTATCTAACAGCGAATGGGATATCATTTATGACCAAACCTGCCAATCACCTCTTGAAGCACAGTTCATACTGAATGCTTTAAAAGGGAAAGTGAAAAAATATGTGTTCACCTCCACTCAAGCAGTATACGATTTTGGAGAACAACATATTGAGGAGAATTTTGATCCATACATATATACTTTTGACCCTCAGCCAAGAGAGAAATATATTGGCTATAAAGGCTATCAGGAAGCAAAGCGTGCTGCAGAGGCTTTATTACTCTCACAAAAGGGAATAGATGTTGTGGCAGTCCGTTTTCCAATCGTAATTGGCAAGGATGACTTTACGAACAGGCTCAAATTCCATGTAGATAAGGTGAAAAATGGGGAAGAAATCGGAGTATCCAATCCAAAGGCAAGATTTAGCTTTATCTTATCTGATGACGCAGCCCAATTTTTATACGATATTGGGAAATCAGCTTTCACTGGTCCTATCAATCCAGGAAGCAAAAAGGATATTTCCGTTATAGAATTTATTGGGAAAATTGAAACTCACTTAAATAAGAAGGCAAACACTACAGGGGTGTTAACAAAGGAAAACACCTCTCCTTATTCTCTCGATGGTTCTTGGTCCATTAATACCGCAAAAGCAGAAAAACTAGGCTATTCTTTCGCTAGTTTAGATGAAGTCTTAGATGAATTGATTTATTATTACTCTAGTAAACATATAAATGCGTAATTTTAACTGGAGGGTTCCCTTATCTACGGGACCCTCCTGCTCTATTTTACTTTACTGGAATCCAGATTTCCGAATAATAATTTTCACTCGTTGAGTCCTCTTCCGGATACACCTCTAACTCAGGTGTCCCTGCATGCTCATAGCCGCTTGTTGGGAACCATTCTGAAAAAATTTGTTTCCACTTTTTCTGCATCGCATCTGGCATTGGACCATGTACTTCAAAAACAACCCATTTACTTGCAGGAATATCTAACGATAAGAAGCCTTCAGGAACTTTGTCAGTAGATTCAGCTGCAACCCAATAATCAATCATTCCTTGTGAAGCAGCATCATTATTATCTGCACACACACATACCCCTAGCACACCTTTAATTTGACCATTGTTCAAACGAGCTACCTTCTCACAAGTTCCATCATTCAAAACTTCATCCCATAATTTAGGGATACCTATCAAATTTCCCCCATTGACGATTGAATACCCGCGTTTAATACCAACTACCTGAAATCCATCTCTTTCCAAAACATTATACTTCATCGGTTCTGCCCCTTTCAGAATTACCTGTACCACCAGGCGTTCATAGAATTTCAGCTTTCCCATATACTTTCGCGCTTCAGTAGGAGCAACTCCATGCTGTCTGCGAAATGCTTTAGTGAAAGCCTCGGGAGTGTCGTAGCCATATTTAAATGCAAGATCAATAATTTTACAGTTTGTTCTAGATAGTTCCTGAGCAGCTAGAGTTAAACGTCTCCGCCTAATGTACTCACCAACAGACATGTCAGTTAGAATCGTAAAGGTTCGCTGAAAGTGAAAAGCAGATGCATTTGCTCTAAAAGCGACCTCTTCTATAGTGATTTCTTCTTGCAAATGTTCCTCTATATAGTCAATTGCTTTCTGTATAGATTCTATCCAAGCCATTGTCTCACTCCCTTGATCTCATCTTAACAAGAGCCGAAAATGGAATCCTGTCAATTTGTGCTTTGTTCGGACAGTTTAGAACATTCTCCTTTATAATTCTTTGTACGAGGAAAAAAATCCTTTTACAGCAGAAAAAAGGACAGCCGTTATTAGCTGTCCTTCGGTTTTATAGAGTTTCAATAATCTTTTCGGCTACATTTGCCCCATTTTCAATACAATCAGGAATCCCTACACCATAATACGAACAGCCGGCAAGCATCACCCCAGGATAGGCAGCTGCAAGCTTTTTCTCAAGCTCTTCAACTGTGTTTGGATGAGTAATTAGGTAATTCGGCATGCTATCTGTCCATTTTGTAATTTCACATGTAACAGGTTTAGCTGAGATGCCAAGGCTTTTTTGAATATCCGCTAAGGCAACTTCTAATAACTCCTCTTCGCTCATCGCTGATAATGACTCAAACGCAGTAATGCTGCTCTTATAAAAAAGCCTAACAAGCAGATTTTTCGTTTCTGATGTATGCTCCCATTTGCGGCTTGTCCATGTGCATGCATTACATAAAACATCATTAGAATTTGCCGTAATAAACCCTGTTCCGTCTTCTGGCAACATGCTGTCTGGTACATCAAAACCAATATAGATACTTATAAGGGAACTATTTGTAAATTGAGAAAAGCTACTTTCCAGTTCATAATCAGTAAATAGATTTTTCGCCTCTGTACTTGGTATGCCTAGTACAACATAGTCAGCTTGGATCACTTCCCCATTGTGCAGAGTGATAAGATATCCTTCACTAGACTTGTCAATTTTGCTTACTCGTGCATTTTTTAGAATCTCTGCGTCACTCAGCTTTTCTTCATAGGCATCTATCAGTTTTCCTAAGCCGCTTCTGAAAGAAAGAAACTTTTTCCCGCTTCCGCTTTGGAATTTTTCTTTATTCGCTTCAAATCCTTTAATAATGCTGCCGTATTCTTTTTTATAATCTAATAAATATGGAAGCGTAGAAGCAATTGTTAAATCGCTTAACTTTCCGGAATAAACACCTGATAGGACAGGGGCGATTTGCTTCTCAACTAATTCTTTCCCGAAGAAATATTCTAGGAAATCTCCGATAGAATCATTTTTCGTAAATGAATCACTTGTTGTGTAAAAATCTTTGAGGGCCTCTACTTTTCCCTCTGCCGATACAAGTGTCGTTTTAGCTAAAGACTCTATACTTGCCGGAATCCCAAATACTGCATCCGCAGGAATTTGCTTAAGTTCATCATCGGTGTAAATAAATGACCGGCCCGCAGCGTTATACACTAGTTCATCTTCTAAACCAAGCTCGTTGATGAAGGACATTGAGTTTGCTTTACGAGCTACAATCGAGTCAGCCCCAGCCTCCATAATAAAACCGCATTCTTTAACCGTTCGAATTTTTCCGCCAAGCTCCGGTCCCGCTTCTGCAAGTATGAGCCTTACGTCCGATCCATTTGCTTTTTTCCATTTATGTAATTCGTACATTGCAGATAAGCCTGTGATTCCCCCGCCAATAACTAAGACTGTTTTCATTGTTTACACCTCTGTTTTTGTTCCTGATTCTAATCAAAGTGTATCATACTTTATGTTGCATCCGTATGGCCACTCTTCCAACAATTTTGTGACAAAAAGGCGAGTTTTTAGACTGTTTGTCCTTAACTGTGCATACAGTTTTATTAAAGGAGGGGTTGACCATAAAAACATCATTATCAGCGGATCAATTAATTCGCTATGCTGTGTCGTACGTATTCATTATCGCCGGAATCATTAAATTTATTAATCCTGAGATGGGTACTTACTTTGTTAATTTGGGACTGCCTTACCCAATTACGGTGATGTATATTGTAGCCCTTGTGGAATTAGTTTGTGGTATCCTGATTTTATTAAATCGAAGTGTATCTAATGCTTCATTGCCTTTAATCGGCATTATGATTGTGGCAATTATATTAACAAAGATTCCAACCTTGCATACTGGCTTTTTCCAGTTTGCAGCAAATGCCCGATTAGACATTGTGATGTTGGTGTTGCTTTTTATTATATATAAGCAGCAATCTAGGAGTATAAAACTTTGAGAATAAAATGCCTGCGTACAGAGGAAGTTCTAGTCGCAGGCTTTCCTTGCTGTTTCACTTCATCTCCTTGGCTTTATTATTTTCTCTTTTTCCTTCCTCTCAATAATAGAATTAAAACCGCCCCAATCCCGATCGTTAAAATGACAGCGCCCCAAATAAATTTCTGTTTCTCCTCTATTCTTTCCTGTTTCTCCTCTATTTTTTTAGTCAAATCTACCATTTCCGTTGGAGGAGTTCCTGCACCAAGCACTTGTATATCCTCCTGAGAGGCACTTAGTTTATTTGTTCGATCACATATAATAGTCACAAGCTCCTTTGGACCATACATATCTGATTCATTGGCATAAACTAAATATTCTATTCCCTCAATAAAGTCAATCCCGCAATCTCCTCCGCCTTGCCCTGTTCTAATAATGATTTGGGATTGCGTGACTCCCTTCCAAGTATTTATTACCTCAAATAATACAGTTTTTGTTCTGTAGCCTTTCATAGATTCAGTCTCACTTATACGAATTACTTTCCCGCTGAATACTGCCTGTGAACGGTCAAATTCCTCTTCAATACTTGGAAGTTCTGCACAGGAGCAAGCTTTTACATCAAAGGGAAATGCTGACATAAGTAATAACGTGATACACCCAAATAAAATCAATCGTAATTTATTCTGCAAATAAGCACCTCCATGGTTTTCCATAATCATATGTTTTATGGTTCGATTCATGACAGCCATTTACCTTTTTTCTTATTGAAACTTACAGATTGCCACATACGCCGAGCAATCTTCTGTGCTGACAATTTATACTTAAAATGAAAATAAATAAACAGGGAGCATTCATGCCTTTACATGCTGCTCCCTGCTTTTTATTGAACTATAGGCAGAATCACTTCAACCATTGTTCCGTTATTTACTTCACTCTCAACCTGTATTTGCCCTTTATGATCCTCGACTATTTTTTTAGAAACCAACAGACCTAAGCCTGTTCCATCCACTTTCGTTGTATAAAATGGATCAAAAAGCCTTTCCATCTCAGATGGACGAATCCCACATCCTTGGTCAATAATACTAATCGATAATGTATTAATTTCGTCCATTTTCGAGGAGATTCTGATCACTCCTCCATCATTCATGGCGTCGATTCCATTTTTTATAAGATTAATAAATACTTGCTTTAATTGATTCTCATCACATAAGACTGTAGGCATATTATCGTCGACATGAAATAAAAGCTCTATCTCCTTTTGTGAAGCCAATTGTTGAGTTATTGAAATAACATATGCAATAATTTCATTAATATTATTCTTGCGAAATTGCTTAGCTGACCTTGGCTTCCCAAGAAGCAGTAAATCATTGACAATAGAATTTATGCGGTCAATTTCTTGTTCCATTATTAAATAGTATTGTTGTTCTTCTTCCAAATCTTTTTCTTTCTGAAGTTGTGTAAACCCCTTTAAGGAAGCGAGAGGATTTTTTATTTCATGACCGATTGAAGCAGCAATTTGTCCAATAAATGCGAGCTTTTCTTTATTTCGCAATTCCTCATACATTGAGGTGAGTGCATCAATATAGGAGGTAGAGCGTTTGAGGAAAATATAAGCGATTATTGAGAGAATGCATATTATCGCAATCGGCGTAACTACCGTTGCAGACTGAATGAAAATACCTACAATTAAATACCTTAATATAGAAGTAATAGTAGCAGTCCAATAGAAACCTTTACTAATAAATATGGGTGAAAATAATATTAGTATAAGCTCAGCAGCATTTCCACTCCTGTATTCGACCGTTTCCCCTGTAAACAAAATAATATCGGTTATGGCAACACAGGTCATATATACGACTAGATATAAATATTTAATTGTATGCAGTTTGTTTTTTTTGATTAACAAATATGAAACAGGGATTAAAAGCAGGAATAGTATATAATTCCAATAACTCAAAGAGCTGCCGAACCCTGGCTCCGTTTTTATAATAAATTTAGGATATAAGTAATAATAAAAGAAATCATATAGAAATAATGTTATATAAAATAATAGTAAGTAGGATTTAAGTGCTCGCTTCTCTTCATGAAGCAACAGAGTTGTAATTTTCTTATTTTTCATGCTTGCTTCCTCACAATCATTGATAGTACTATTATACCTCCTCCTCTAAAAAATCGACAATATATTCATTTATTCGACAACTTTCGCTAAAATACTTTTCTATATCATAATTATATACAGGATATAAAAAGGTTGAAACGGCAGTTATTACCTGCAAGATTTCATTTTTTTCAGACATTACTCAATAATTCTATTGAGATTTTCACGAGCCATAGATCAATTGGCACCTTATATGTAAGCGGCTCTTTGAAAAATCTGTCCAATCCTGTTCGTTTATATCTTCAATTGTATATTTCTCGGGAAATATGAAAATTTAATCATTCTAATCAAATATACAGATGAGTGTCATGGTCTTAAGATTTTTTATCAATGACCTTCTCTCACTTTAATATAAAATCAAATTTGCTAGTGACATCGCTTTTAATAACATATAATTAAGAAGTAACTTGAATTAAACGTAAATACTTGAATATAATGGAGAGTTTTTCATGTTTGATAAATTACAAGCTTATTATTGTGATTCCCTGCTATTAGCTGAGAAGCCTAATTTTAGCTACTATTCCGGCTTTCATTGGTTTAAAGATGACTCTAGCTCACAATGGCTCGGAATTCCATTTGGAGCCATTCATAAAAAAGAACTCCTATTATTAAAATCTCTATTTCAATATGAATCTAACTCATTTGCCATTCATCCAAAGGTCCAAAAATGGCACGATTTCCTTTACAACAACGGAGAAATTCCGATCTCCGAAAACGATACCAATAATCGTTTCATATTATTTCATTTGTTTGGAAAAGAGTGGGAGCGAGATGGATTAGAGGAAGCTATGTACGGCTTTTTTCGAGATGAAGCTATTATTCTTTGGGAAGGTCACGAATTTGGCATTATTATCGAACAGAATTCAGAACCAAAAGAAGATGAAAGTTTATTCCTCTCCCTTAGTCAAACTCTTGAAAGTGACTTTTTTATTAAAGCTTATTTTTATAGTGGAAAAATCCAGCCTTTATCAAAAGAATGGCCAGCTAAAATCAAAGAAGCTCAAGGATTTTTTGAACAAGCGATAAAACTCATACCATCACAGGTCTTTCACACATTTGAACGAAGTTTGCCTTTTATACTTTCCCACCAGATGCCGAAAAAAATACGGAATTGGCTGCAGTCAGAAATACTAAAAAAAATTGCGGATGAGCCTGAATTGTTAATGACAGTCAAACGATTTTTAGAAAATAACTCGAACGTTACGTTAACCGCAAAAGAACTCTATATTCATCGGAATACATTACAGTACAGATTAGATAAATTCGCCCAAAAGACAGGGGTAAATTTCAAGGATTTCAATAGCACAATTACGGTTTACCTTTCTTGTCTATTATTTAAAAATGAAGGTAATTAAAATAATGGCTTAGCATTTATAAGAACAGACTAAAAATTCCGAAAAAAGTTTGTGCAGCCAGCCCATATTCTGAATCAAAGATTTTTCTTACAATTAAATTAACACTAAACGAAATGGGGCTGTTAAATATGGCTGAATTAAAACTCGAACAGATTTACAAAATCTACGACAATAAAGTAACAGCTGTTGAAGACTTTAACCTTAATATTAAGGATAAAGAATTTATTGTATTTGTTGGTCCTTCAGGCTGCGGTAAATCTACTACTTTACGAATGATTGCCGGTCTTGAAGAGATTTCAAAGGGTGATTTTTATATTGATGGAAAAAGAGTGAATGACGTCCCTCCTAAAGATCGGGACATCGCCATGGTTTTCCAAAACTATGCCCTTTATCCACATATGAGCGTTTATGAAAATATGGCATTTGGATTAAAGCTTCGTAAATTTTCAAAAGATGAAATTGATCGCCGCGTTAGAAATGCAGCGAAGATTCTTGGTCTTGATACGTATTTAGATCGTAAGCCAAAAGCTCTTTCTGGCGGACAGCGTCAGCGTGTTGCTCTCGGAAGAGCTATCGTTCGCGATGCAAAGGTGTTCTTAATGGACGAGCCGCTTTCTAATCTCGATGCGAAGCTTCGGGTACAAATGCGTTCAGAAATTATTAAGCTCCATCAGCGTCTACAGACTACAACGATTTATGTAACTCATGATCAGACCGAAGCCATGACAATGGCAACTCGAATTGTTGTAATGAAGGATGGCGTGATCCAACAGGTTGGCGCTCCTAAAGAGGTTTACGATAATCCTGAAAATCTTTTCGTCGGCGGATTTATTGGCTCACCTGCGATGAATTTCATTAACGGTGTGTTAGAGGAAAATGGATTTATAGTTGGTAATACAACTCTTGCTATACCAGAAGACAAATTTAAGGTTCTTCGTGATAAAAGCTATGTTGGCAAGAATATCATTCTTGGTGTTCGTCCTGAAGATATTCAAAATGATGCTTCCTTCATACAATCTTCCAAAAGATCAGCGATTTCAGTACAGGTGGATGTTTCGGAGTTAACGGGTGCTGAATTAATGATTTACTCTAGCATTGAAGGTCAAAATTTTGTCGCTCGTATAGATGCCAACACCCCTGTACAAAGCGGCCAGAAAATTGAACTTGCCTTGAATATGAATAAAGTCCACTTCTTTGATGCGGAAACAGAAGTGCGCATTCGGTAAAGAAAACTCGCTGATTGGCGTGCCTTGAAAAAGCAAAGACATTAAAAACGGAAGCCTTTGGAATTAGTGGCTTCCGATTTTTGATGTACTTCTATAATTCGTTGCTATCGCGACTATATATGAAACAGGAATTTCTTTAAATCTCTAACATTCTTCACCAATAGCTTGCGAAATCATGACTTCAGATAGCTTGCTAACTAGCTCCCCAGCATCTTCCCCATCAGCTGAAAATGTCTTTTGCATTATCATGCCTCCAATCGTTATGGATCTGGTACAGATCACTTTAAAAATGTATTCCCGATAATGCCGTTTCATCACAATAATCGTTATTTGAATGGGAGCTTGTCGAACTCTTTTAATGTTCATGGATTTTTCGTAACACCTTTGTCATATGCGATTGAGCCATGGCAAAGTGTCATATACACATCCTTATTTCCATCTAGAATTACTAAATCTGCATCCTTCCCAACAGCGAGGCTGCCCTTCCGATGGAACACATTGAGCTGTTTTGCAGGGTTCGCTGATCCCATCTCAATAACATCTTCTAATGAACAACCCGTATAAGACATCATATTTTTTATCGCCTGACCGAGCTTTAATATGCTTCCAGCCAGGGTCCCCTCTCTCAATACAGCCTTTCCATCCTTAACCGTTACTTCTTGGCCGCCTAAATCGTACGTTCCATTTTTTAAGCATTTCGCTCTCATTGAATCTGTGATTAAGATAATTCGGTCAGTCCCGATCATTTTATGAGTTAGCTTCACAACCTCAGGTTTAACGTGCACACCATCTGCAATTAACTCGGCTTTTAATTCTCCTCGTAAAAATACCGCACCTACTATACCCGGCTCCCGGTGATGTAAACCGCTCATCTGATTAAAAAGATGAGTGGCATGAGTAGCTCCAGCCTCAATGGCATGAACAGCTTCTTCATATGTTGATTGAGAGTGACCGATGGATGCAATAACTCCCGTTCCTTTTAAATACTTTGTAAGTTTGAGTCCCCCATCGATTTCTGGAGCTAGCGTGACTAACTTAATATACCCTTTTGAAAGCTTCTGCCATTTCTTAAATAACTCAACTTGAGGATCGATAATATATTGAACAGGCTGTGCCCCTGCCATTTTTTTATTAACGAAGGGACCTTCGAGATGGATACCGAGAATTTCAGCTTTATTATGATCGACCTGATTTTCAATAAATTCCCCTGCATTGATTAAGGCATTTTCTATAGCTTCTTTTGATTGTGTCATAGTCGTAGCTAAAAAGCTGGTTGTTCCTTCTCTTGGAAGAACTGCAGCCATTGTTTCAAGTGCTTCCTTAGTGGCATCCATCACGTCAACGCCATTTACTCCATGAATATGTACATCAATTAAGCCGGGAATTGCTGAATAATTCATTGGAAAGGAAAGAACCTTATAGTCCTGGATATCGTCTAGTTCTTTCATATTTCCTAATTCAGCAATTTTGCCTGCCTCTATCTTGATGTAGCCTTTGGTGATGACATCATCCTCTGAATATACTGTAGTATTTAATATGATTAACTTGTCCACTTCATCACCTTCTTGCCGCCACCCAAAAAGCTCTCAAGCGTATTTGTTTAAAGCAATTTCTCTATAACTGCCTTTGCCGTAAGCTCTTGGTTGACAGCTGCTTCATTGTTAGTTCGAATAAAGAATTCAAAATAAAGAAGATCCAATAAATAGCTGTGAAATTTTTACTGTTAAACTGCCTCCTTGGACCTTCTTACATTTAAAGCATTACATTTCATACCAGTAATTTTGTTGATAATTATTTTATCGTATCTCACATTGTAACTTTACTTGTCATTTGCGGATTATCTTTATCATTAGACGTGCTATAAGAGAGTGAATGATTTATATTGTGAGTGAATGAGTGAAAAAATATCTTGATTATTTATTTATTCACTCCCTCTATTTAGTGCTTTTGCAAATGTAATAAAGCAGCGCCTAACATCCCCGCTTTATTGCCTAAAGACGCTTTCGTTATAACTACATCTGAAAAACTTTCCATGATTAATTCTTTTACCTTTAGTGACACCATGTGAACAAGATCTTCTTGTTCCATAACCCCACCGCCAATAATTATAGCCGAGGGATTAAAAATGTGAATAAGGGAGGTTAAACCAAGGGAAACCTCGAAGATCCATTCTTGTATAACCTTTTGAAGTTCAAAATGAATTTTATTTTCTTCCGCAAAGATTACCTTCCCGTTCATAAAGTCTGTATTTATTTCCTTAGCTTTACTAACTAAAGCTGTTGTAGAAGCATAGGTTTCATAGCACCCCAAGCGGCCGCACGGGCATTTCCTTCCATTCGGGTGGGTAATCATATGGCCAAATTCTGCTGCAATTCCCCGATGTCCTTTATACAATTGTGATCCAAGAACAATTGCTCCGCCAATTCCAGTCCCAAAGGTCAGGCAAAGAAAATTTTCATATTTTTTGCCCGCTCCAAAATACTTTTCACCGAGAGCAGCTGCATTTACATCGTTTTCAACCTCAACCGGCACATTAAATTGCTCCTCTAAAATATCCTTTAAGCTTGTACCTGTATAGTTTGGAATATTGTCATTTGCATAATAAATGATATATCCCTCTTCACTATTCACTTGCCCAGCTGTGCTTATACCGATTGCATCAAAGCCATGATAGTCTGCAATAATTGCCTTTATTTTTTCAACTATATTTTTTTGATTGCCGCTGAGCTGAGTAGGGTATTCATTAAAATCCTTTAAATTCCCCCTCTCATCACTGACGCCAGCTTTTATAGAGGTTCCCCCTATATCCAATGCTAATATGTTCATTTCATTCGACCTCAATATGTGTATCATTATATAAGTCTATTTCATTTCCTCTACAAATCTCTTCGTAATCTCCATTGGTCTTGTGATAGCGGTATCAATAACTGCTGCATGAGCACCAAGCTCAAATACCTTCTTAAACTGATCTGGTGTCCAAATACCTCCTTTAGCAATAATCGGAATACTAAATTCTATGACCAATTTTTCTATTAATTCTAATTCAGGAAATGATTTTCCTACTTTAGTGTAAAAAAATTAAAGCTAAGCCATATTAAGTGTAGTAATAATGAAAGGAGCTGATCGAATGGATTTTTTACCGCGCGAGCAAGTAATCAATGGTTTACAGCAGTCGTTTCAATCTTATATGGATAAATATAATGTAGATGATATTGGGATTTTTGAAGAACACGGAGAAGGCGACCGATATTATCTTGGCTATACGGTCAATAAGAACGGCAAAACCTATCATATCCATAGCCCATACATAAAAAATGACCAAGGAGAATTAGCTAAGGAAATGGATGAATGGATTGTTGAACATGATAATCCAAACGCAGATGATCACAGAAGATATAGCAGTTTAGACAGTATCTTTCGAGAAATCTAAGCTTGAAATATACTTTAAAATCGCTCAGTGAAATCTGAGCGATTTTCATTATATTAGCTAATCCACAAGACTCATTTCCAGAATTTCAATCTTATTCTTAATCCATTATCCCTTTTCTTTTTCTTAAGTAAAATGCAATAGCTATTAATATGAAAATAATCGGAATAAATTTCGCCCATGGAAATGGAGGATAGCCACTAAAATACCAGGCATCAGGATAAAGTAAAATAGCACTTACTGTCATCGAAATCCATGAACGCTTTATGAGTCCATACACAAAAACAATGCCAGATGCTATTAGCAAAGGATAGAACAATTGTAAAGATCCTAATAAGAAACCCATCAATTCTTCCATGAGATCCCCCCTGCAATATATTATAAATATTATACATGCTCAATACAGATATATCCATTTTAGAAGGTTTTCAAAAAAACAAATCGCTTCAGAACCAAAAAATATGAGTGTGCATAGGCTAATAATTAATACTATAAATAAATAAGGAGATTTGCTCATGTATAATAATTATTATCCCTATGTACCGATCATGGCTTCCTATCCGCAAAATCAGCATATGTATCCACGTACCCCTGATCATAATCAACAATTCAACATCCCTAATCTACCCCTATTAGGAAAAGAAACGATGGATCAATTAATTAAAAACACTATGAAGGCGATTGTGGATGAAGCGACTGCAGCCGATTTTTATTCTCGTTTATTGAAAGAAGCTCCGAATAATTTGCATAAAGAGTTTGTTCAGCATGCAAGAAATGATGAATTAGAACACTTAGAAGCTTTCAAAAAGCTCTATACGTATTTAACAGGAAAAACACCACAATATCGTATTGTCCCTTCTCAATATCCAAATTACAAAGCAGGACTCCTAATGGCATTAAAAGATGAATTAAAAGCAGCCGAATTCTATCGAAATGTGCAATTGTCCAATACTGATCAATTAGTGAAGGATACCTTTTTATTTGCAATGGTTGATGAGATAGAGCATGGGACTCAATTTGGGGTTTTATATAATTCGTTATAAAATGTCTTTTTTAGACTACCAGAACTAATTAAGCCTTCATCAAGGAGGCTTTTTTCATTGCTAGAACAATGTAATTAGGAATACGATGAATGGTCATACTAGGCATGTATAGAAAACAGGGACAGTTTATTCTTTCCCTGTTTAAAAAAGATGCAGTTAAATGGGGAGGATAAGGTTGTGGAGCATGCTTGGGTTTCGTTATTACCATTTGCTATTGTCATTTCTATGTCTATTTGGTTAAAAGACATTCTGCCGGGACTTGTTGTAGGGATCCTTGTTGGCTCCATTCTGGTCACTTCAAATTTATTAACTGGCACACAACAAGCTGTTACATACATCGTATCCACATTATCGGATAATACAAATATTAAAATAGTCGGCTTTTTATATTTATTTGGCGGTCTTGTCGGGATGATGAATATTGCTGGAGGCATTAAAGGCTTCGCAGAATGGGTTGGAAAAAAAATTAAGACCGAGCGTGGACTCCTTGGACTTATTTGGTTTACTCTTCCCTTTACTTTTATGATGCCTATGTTTCGCATTATGATGATTGGACCAATCGTCAAGTCGCTTATCAATAAAATGAATCTTTCTAGACAAAAGGTTGGAATGACGTTAGATATTTCAACGGAATCGACCATTGTTCTCTTACCTGTTGCTACTGCCTTTGTTGGTTTTATGGTCTCGTTAGTATCGGGCGGAATACGTGGTTTAAATTTAGGCATGTCACCGTATGAAGTATTTTTATTAAGTATCCTGTTTAACTTTTATGCGATTATTATGCTTGGGATTGGCATTATACAAACGTTTTGGCCATCGACTAAAAAAGCGAAGTATGATAATAAACTGAACAAGAATGCAGAAAATGAACATGGAGATCATGATTTTCACCGAATGGGGATAAATAAAGAATTATCTTTAGTGAAGGCTCAGCCATGGCATTTAATATTTCCGGTTTTTATTTTGTTAGCACTATCACTATTTCTATTATGGAAGAATGGAATATCTAAAGGGGCTCAAACTGTTTTTGAGGCGTTTTCAAAGGCAGATGCCACATTCGTTATGCTCCTCGCCGTTTTTATTACCTTGATTTTTACATATATTTTTTACATAGTCCGTAAGCAGAAAATGAGTGAGATTTTGTATCACTTTTATGATGGCGGCAACCAAATGATGCAGGCCATCAGCCTACTCATTTTGATCTGGGCATTAACATCAGCAGCTGAAGACCTTGGCTTTTCAGCATTTGTCGGTTCCACTTTAGGAAGCTTTGTACCTGCCTTTATGACACCTGCAACAATATTTTTGATCGGCTCTGTTGTTGGATTTTTTATTGGATCGTCTTGGGGCACATGGGGATTATTTATGCCATTAGGAATATCATTAGCTGTGGCGACTGGTGCCTCAATTCCGTTAACGGTCGGAGCTGTTTTCGCAAGCGGAGCCTTTGGCGCCATCACTTCTCCGCTTGGCGATACGACCATCACGACTGCTTCGATTCTTGACTTATCCATTGTGGACTATGCCCGCTATAAATTAAAACTTTCTGCCGTCGGTGCAGCCGCTGCATTTATTTTTTATATTGGCTTTTCATTGTTTTTAGGCTAAAAATAAACACTTTGTCCATTCAAGACAAAGTGTTATTTATCTATATGTCCTTAATCTTTTTTTATCCAATTTACCTAATGCCGTATAAGGCATTTCTTTCATGAAGTCGATTTCCTTAGGAATTTGAAATGTTGCAGCTCTTAGAGATAACCACCTATAAAGTTCCTCTTTAGAGAGTTCGGCATTATTAACTGATTGAACAAAAGCCTTTAGCCTTTGTCCGTATTCCTCATCTTCAATTCCGATTACAGCAGCATCTTGAATGAGAGGATGACTAATCAAGATCTGTTCTAATTCCAAGGGATACACGTTTACTCCGGCAGAAACAACCATATCATCTACTCTCCCGCATAGAAAGTAATAGCCGTTCTGATCTCGATACCCTAAGTCACCTGTTGCTTTCCATTCCCGCCCACCCCTTACATACAATTGGCCAACTGTTCCAGCTGTCGCTTCTTTTAAATGTTTATCTAATATTTTTAGTTTTACAATTTTCCTGCCAATTGTCCGATTTGAATAGACCAAGTCAGAAGGCGTGGCGATTACATTTAAACCAGTTTCAGAAGTGCCGTACAGATTGTACAATACATTCCCTAGCTTTTGTAAAACCTCAGCGGCAAGCTTAGGATTAAGCTCTGCACTGCCTGATGCGATACATGTAAGAGTCCGAAGATCGTCAATATTATAGTTGATCATCCGTCTAATCATTAAAGGAACGACTGTTATGACTTCCACTTTGTGTTTTCGAACGAGTGAACATGCTTGCTGAGCATGGAACCTTGTGCTGATTACCACTTTCTTTCCTAATGCTATAAATAAAAAGAGAACCGCTGCACCGTAACCATGAAATAAAGGAGTTGCTATATAAATATTTTCATAGCGTCCTAAATTCAATTTCGTCAGCATACCTATGAAGGGATTTAAATACTGAAAGAAAGATGGTTTATGTGGCGCTTTTTTTGATGTCCCTGTGGTTCCTCCTGTCAGCAATATTAATCTTCCCGTAGACGCTCGTTTAACTTTCATTTTTTCTTTTATATTTATAGAAGTGATGTTATTTATCGCAGGTAAATTATCATGATAACTATAAATTTTCTTATTGTGAAATTCGGACCTATGAATAATTGAATCCAATTCACAATCATAAATAAGAAAATCAAATTGGTATTGTTCATTAAAGTACAAAAACTGTCTTCTGCTCATTTTCGGATTAAGCAGATAAATATCTGCTCCTAGACGTGAAACTGCAAATATTGTTTTTACAAACGACATATGATTTCTGCACAAAACCGCAATTTTTTGGCCGTTTTTGAGCTGGTAATATTCATATAAAATGATAGAAAGCTTTTCTGACTGAATCATAAGCTGTTCAAAACTAATCTCTTCATGATCATCCACTATAGCGATCTTGTTCCCATATGTCTTTGCAGCAATATGCAAGAGCGTCATAACATTTACACCACAGCAGTATAAAGCTGACAAAACCCTGTACAGTCCAGTTGGGGAAAGTAATTTCATTTTGTATAGAACATACATTAGTTTCATTATGTTCAAAACTACTTCCCCCTACTTTGAAATATTTTTGGAATAAGGCGTTCATATATTCCTCTAAACAAAATCGAAGCAACTTCTCCAAATATTAACCACCATGGCTTATAAGTTTTTCGCTTTGTATACATTGTTTTGCAAATAATCTTTGCTACATGATTCGGACACATAGCTGGCATTTTTTCGTAAGCTATAGTTGGCAAAATCATAGGAGTTTTTACTAATGGAAGATATATGGAGGCTGTTGCAATTTCCATCGCATTTAATTCTGGTGCTGCCGATCGAAACCATGTATCGAAAGCGGACTTAGATGCCTGATATCCAGCCCAATTAGGAAATGGCAGAAGCAAAGCATTAATTGTTGAAATATTAATTACTTGTCCTTTGTTTTTTTCAAGTATAGGAATCAGAGACAGCATTAATTGGACGGGGGCAAAATAATTAATTGCCATCGTCCGTGTAAAATCGTGAAACCTGTCTAGAGACTGGCTGATAGGGCGATTGATGGATAAACCTGCATTACTAACAACTATATCAAGACCGTTAGGCAATCGATGAATGAAAGAAAGCAGCCCTTTCATTTCCTCATCACTTCTTAAGTCTGCACAGAAAATACTTACACTGGCCTCCTTCTTTTCAATCTGATCCTTTACGGCAAGAAGCTTATCCACCTTTCTCGCAACTAAAATTAAGTGAACTTGAAAATCAGCAAGCATGTACGCTACCTGCTCGCCAATTCCTGAGCTAGCCCCTGTAATCAATACCGTTTTTCCCTCTATTGCCCTTCTTAATTTCTCTGTGTTCAAACTCGATGATAAAAATAGTAATTTCTCTAACATAGAATATTTGTGCATCAATCATTTTCCTTTTTCTCAATTAATCTGACCACTTCTACCTTCTATTCTATGAGGGTAATATAAAAACCTTTCTTACTTCGATTTTCTATAAAGTGAAAGCCCTTATCAGCTATGACAAGGGCTTTCCACTCAAAACTCATTGGAAATGTTTTTCTTCTACCTTCACTATTGTGTTTCTTTTCATTTTTGCCATCACTCCTAATAATATCGGAATCGCCAGGAATGGAGCTAGAGCCAAAAACCCAAATACTAAAATCGGCTGATTATATCCGAAATGATCAAGTAAAAATCCGCCAAGAGCAGGACCAACCACATTTCCTATCTGTGTAAAGCCCATCGCGCCGAAATAAGTTCCACGCAAATGTGACTTCGCAATATTATCCATAAATAAATCAGTCATGCTGAACATTAATACTTCTCCAACAGTAAAGAGAATCGCTACTAATACTAATGTAAACATTCCTCGTGCCAAACCAAAGCCAATTAGACCTAAGCCTGTTAAAATACTACCGATCATAATGGATGTTAACGGCGAATACTTCTTTCCGATTGTTAATAAAGGATATTGAATGGAAATGACAGTGAAAGCATTTAAAGCTAGTAAAATAGAAAATGTTTTCGCTCCATTTTCTATTAAGGATGTGTTTGATAGATATTGCGGCAAGGTCGATGAAAGTTGAGAATATCCGGTAATGGCCAGGATAAAGCCAATTAAAGACCATAATAAAACGGTATCTGACTTCGTAATTTTTATCGCATCTATTAATTTGACGTGATTACTTTCATCCTTATTAACCGTAGCCTCTGTTTTTATCATCGTCTTTTGATAGGTTAACAGCAGCGAAAGTCCATATAATGCGTACACTCCGGCCGCGATAAAAAAGGCAAAGGTCGATTTAGAAGACCCTAAGTAAAATCCAAGCAGCGGTCCAAATATGACACCAACATTAATAGCGGTGTAGCGCAAATTGAAAATAATTAACCGATTCTTTGGTTGTGTCAAATCCGCAAGCAATGCTCTTGAGGCTGGTTCAAAAACCGAACGGCAAAAGCCATTTAGTGCATTCATCATAAAGAAACCCCAAACCGCTTCTACCATGCCAAAACCAACAAAGACAAATGACCAAAGAAAAATGGAAATTAATAAAACGCTTTTCCTACCAAAACGATCTGAAAAATAACCGCCAAAAAAGCTTGTTGCAATCCCAACAAACGAGCTCACGGCAATAATCAATCCTGTTTCAGTAGCAGAAACTCCTTTAACATTCGTTAAATATATCGCCAAGAACGGAATACTCATGGAGGTTGCCATTCTTCCAAAAACCGTTCCGATGATAATATTCCATATTAACGGGTGAAGGTGCTTTAGTTCTCTCATACTTTTCCTCTATTCTGTTTTCAGTAATTACTAATGCTAGACAGTGAATTTATTTTAGCTGGAAAAACATATTATGGCAATAAAATAGATTATCAAAAATTTCCTATCCATCCAATCCTAATGAAAATAAATATTTTGATAAGTCTATAAAAAAGGAATAAAAAGTATTCTAAATTTTGATAGAATAATAACATACTTGCATAAATCAAAGGTGCAATGTGGGATCAAGGAACGAGCGATTCGTTTATTCCAGTTTATCTGAATTTTAGAAATAAAGGACGGATGGTCATGTTCAATTTAGCACCGTTAATGCTAGAAAAGGTTGGAATCATTGTTATCCTTGCTTTTCTACTCTCTCAAATGAAGTCGTTTCGGCAAATCGTTCAAAAGGATCACAGCAGAAATGAGAAGCTGATGATTATTCTTCTATTCGGCTCATTTGGCATAATCAGTAATTACACTGGGATTGAGATTAATCATTCCTTGATTAACAAAGCGCATTGGCTTGCCGCCATAGATCCCGAAAGTGCTCTAGCTAATACGAGAGTTATGGGAATTGTAATTGGTGGTTTGCTTGGAGGGCCGTTTGTTGGTGTAGGAGCTGGACTAATCGCCGGAATTCATCGCTATTCACTAGGTGGATTCACAGCCTTTTCCTGTTCGTTTTCTACGATTATTGCTGGAATTATAGCCGGCTATTTTGGCAGAAGAAGAAAACAGATGGGAAAGAAAATTACAGCCGGATATGCTGTCATAATGGGAATGACATTGGAATTCTTGCAAATGGTGATTATTCTTTTAACAGCTAAACCGTTTGAGAATGCATGGGGGCTCGTACAAGTGATTGGCTTGCCGATGATTTTTGTAAATGGTTTGGGCACTTTGCTCTTCATGTTCATTATTGAATCGATTATGCGTGATGAAGTCCGTGCACGAGCAAATCAAACAAATCTTGCCTTTCAAATTGCTGATCAAACACTTCCATTCTTCCGGCAAGGCTTGAACACAATTTCTTGTAAAGAGATTTCTAAAATTATGCTTAACCTAACAGACGCTGATGCGGTCGCCATTACAGATGACAATCATGTTCTTGCTCATGTAGGAACTGCTTCGGATCACCATATACCTAAGGAAAAGCTTGCTACAGGTTTAACAAAAAAGGTGCTTGAAAACGGGAAAATTGCGGTTGTAAAAAGGAAGGAGGATATATTTTGCTTCCATGAACATTGTCCTTTAGAAGCAGCAATCGTCCTCCCCTTAAAAGTGAAAAATAAAATCGTTGGAACATTAAAAATGTACTTTAATCAACCAGAAAAGCTAGATAAAATTCAGGAGCAATTAGCAGAAGGACTCGCTAATTTATTCTCCACACAACTAGAGCTTGCAGAGGCAGAGCACCAAACCAAACTGTTAAAGGATGCGGAAATTAAAGCCTTACAGGCACAAATCCATCCGCACTTCTTATTTAATAGTATAAATACCATTTCAGCTTTATGCCGTACGGATGTAAATAGAGCACGTAAATTATTATTAGATTTAGGCTCTTTCTTTCGAGGCAACCTCCAAGGGGCAAGGCAAATGCTCATACCATTGGAGAAGGAACTAGAAAATGTGAAAGCTTATGTTTCTTTGGAACTAACACGCTTTCCTAATAAATACTGCATTGAGTATCAAATCGAGCCTGGTCTTGAAAAAGTATTCATTCCCCCGTTTACCTTACAGCCTTTAGTTGAAAATGCAATTCATTACGGATTCCCTCGATGTAAGTCCGAAGGGAAAATTGCGATTAGAATTTTTACCGACAATAATCAGCTTCTAATTATTGTCGCTGATAATGGTCAGGGAATTCCCGAAGATCGGATAAAGTTGCTTGGGAAGCAAATTGTGAATTCGGAAAAAGGAAATGGCACAGCACTATTTAATATTTATGAACGCCTAAATGGGATTTATAACGGTTTAGCAAGCTTAAAAATAATAAGTCAAGTGGATAGTGGATCAACCATCACTATTTCCATACCGCTCGACAGTAAAGGAGTTTTTGAACGCGATGTTGAGAGCTTATATAGTGGATGATGAACCATTAGCAAGGGATGAATTGAAATTTCTCCTCAATCGGAGCAAGGAGGTAGAAATTGCTGGTGAAAGTGATTGTTTTGAGGAGGCGGTTGCAGACATTTCTATTCTTAAGCCTGATCTTGTCTTTCTTGATATTGAACTATCCGAACAAAACGGATTAAATTTGGCAAAGCAATTAGAGGCACTCAATTTAACGCCAGCTATCGTCTTTGCAACTGCTTATGATGAGTATGCACTTCAGGCTTTTGAGCTGAATGCAATTGATTATATATTAAAGCCTTACGATGAAAACCGTCTTAAGAAAACATTGGAAAAAGTAAAAAAACTGCAGACGAACGGAAACCAATCTGTACCTCCCGCACCCTTAATGAAAAGTGATCGAAGTGATAAAATTCCTGTTAATATCGACGAAAGAATTATTTTACTAAATTACTCTGAAATCCTTTATCTAGAATCAAGTGAAGGAAAATGTACGATAAAAACAAAAGGGCAAGAATATAAATTAAGTGAAACTCTTGTTGCATTAGAGAAAAAACTAAATAAAAGACAATTTCTCAGGGTACATCGCAGTTACATTGTAAACATAGATCAAATTGGCGAAATCGAACCATGGTTTAACTCTACTTATAACTTAATCATGAAAGACAAATCCAAAGTTCCTGTCAGCAGAACATATGTAAAGGAATTAAAACAGTTAATCGGTTTCTAAATCTTTATATTTATAGAATATTGTAATTCATCTGTTTATTCATGCAATTTAACCCCCTATTTATGTATTTTATTTTGAAAATCAAAAAAAAAACTTTACGTTTTGTATGATTAGAATCAAAAGGGGGAATTAAAAAATGAATGCGGTTACAATCGTTATTGGCTCCATTTGTATACTGTTAATTGTTTACCGTCTTTACGGGACATTTATGGCTGCGAAGGTTTTAAAGCTTAATGATGCTAAGCCGACACCTGCACACAAATTAGAGGATGGTCAAAACTATGTACCCACGAACAAATGGGTTTCTTTTGGTCACCATTTTGCGGCAATTGCTGCGGCGGGACCATTAGTCGGGCCTATTCTGGCAGCACAGTTCGGCTACTTACCAGGTCTATTGTGGCTTCTAATTGGTGCAGTTATTGGTGGCGCAGTCCATGATATGGTTGTTCTCTTCGCTTCTATGCGCAGAGATGGTAAATCATTATCAGAAATTGCAAAGGAAGAACTTGGTCCTGTGGCAGGCTTTTGTACAGGATTAGCGATGCTATTCATTATTACGATTACGATGGCAGGCTTATCTTTAGTTGTCCTAAGCGCCTTAGAAAGAAATCCTTGGGGAACATTTGCAGTCGGAATTACTATACCAATTGCTATGGGAGTAGGATTGTATCATAAGAAAACAGGAAATTTAAAAGTTGCGACCATTGTTGGATTTTCTTTAATCGTTTTAGCAATCATATTTGGTCAAGATATTAAGGGTACAGCTTTAGGGGAATTCTTAACACTGGAAAAGAGCACACTTGCTCTTGCACTTCCGATTTACGCTTTCTTTGCTGCGGCTCTTCCAGTATGGCTATTGCTGGCACCGCGTGATTATTTAAGTACATTTATGAAAATTGGGGTATTTATTGCTCTAATCATTGGGGTATTCTACGTAAATCCAGAAGTTCAGTTCCCTGCATTTACAGAATTTATTAATGGCGGCGGACCGATTATTGCTGGACCAGTATGGCCATTCGTTTCAATTACAATTGCTTGTGGAGCGATTTCCGGATTCCACGCATTTGTTGGTTCAGGTACGACTCCGAAGATGATTAATCGCTGGACAGATATTAAAGGTGTTGCATTTGGAGCTATGCTTGTTGAGTGTTTAGTTGCGATTATGGCATTAATTGCAGCTGTATCATTGCAGCCGGGCGATTATTTTGCCATCAATTCAACACCAGAGAAGTACGCAACACTTGGAATGGAACCAGTTCATTTGCAAAAGCTTAGTGAAGAAATTGGCATGGATTTAGAAGGAAGAACAGGTGGAGCTGTGACTCTGGCTGTTGGAATGACAGACATCTTTACAGGAATTCCTTTCTTTGAAAAGATGGCATCATTTTTCTACCAATTTGTTATTCTCTTTGAAGCTGTCTTTATCTTAACAGCGATTGACGCCGGAACACGTGTTGCCCGATATCTAATCCAGGATTTCGTCGGTGACTTTGTAAAACCGTTAAAACGCACAGATTCATTGTCTGCTAATATTATCTCAAGTGCATTAGCATGCTTATTCTGGGGCTACCTGCTATATTCTGGTGATATTAGCTCTGTCTGGGCATTATTCGGGGTTTCCAATCAGTTAATGGCTTCTATTGGATTAATTATTGGAGCAACAGTTGTTCTCAAAATTGCTGAAAAGCGCTGGTATATGCTAACTTGCTTAGTACCGCTTGCATATCTATATGTAACGGTTAACGTGGCAGGATACTGGATGATAAAAAATGTCTATTTAAATTCTGGCAGTCCAGGCTTCAATGTATTAAATGGCGTTCTTTCCATCATCATGCTTGTCCTAGGATTCGTGATATTAATTACTTCTATTAACAAGTGGATACAGCTTTCTAAAATACCACAAGCCTTACTGGTGGAACAATCACAAAAAGAAATTGCTTAAGTAAATACAGGGGCGTCTCAATCAGCTGGATAATTCGCTATGAGACACCCCCTTTTTTTAATTAATAAAGCTTAACAGACATTGTTTTTAATAGACTAAATCCAGATAGTTTTAACACTAGCTTTTCTTTAAATTTAATATCCCTCTGAACATAAATAGTTAAATTATCAACAGAAACTTCATGAAAGTAATTCAATGTCTTCGGTTTTCCCGGAACGGCTACGATCTCCTGAACTCCGGGTGCACAGCATCCTTTCACATCAAGAGTCTTAACAGTTAGTTGATTCCCTTTTGATTCAATCCACTTTTTTGATTCCTCATCTACTTCAATGATCATACCCCATGCCTCCCGCTGCCTCTTTATATCTATTATAATACTGACTAATCATTTGCAAAATCATTTCCATGATCAAAAAACTGTCTTTATATGAAGGTTTGTTTCTATACATAAAATGAGCCTTATGCTTAAATTAGAATATATAGAATTTTCAAGGAGGAAGCACATATGCCAATTGATCTTAGAAGTGATACTGTAACAACTCCTACAGAAAAAATGAGAGATGCTATTCGTAATGCTGAGGTTGGAGATGATGTGTATAGAGATGATCCAACTATTAACCATTTAGAGAAAATAGCTGCAGAATTACTGGGAAAAGAGGCTGCTCTTTTTGTCACTAGCGGAACTCAAGGTAATCAGGTAGCTGTACTAACTCATACACAGCGCGGAGACGAAATTATTTTAGAAGAGCATGCCCATATCTATTACTATGAAACAGGCGGACTATCAACAATTGCTGGTGTACAGGCGAAAACAATTAGAGGAACAAATGGCAGAATGCCTATTTCTGATATTGAAAGTGCCATTCGTGGAAATGATATTCATTTTCCAAGGACAAGCCTCATTTGTTTGGAAAATACACATGCGTACTCAGGTGGACGTGTTTTGCCTCTAAGCTATATGGAGGAGGTCTATTCCCTTTCAAGAAAGCATGGAATTCCCATTCATCTTGACGGTGCGAGATTATTTAATGCTGCGATTAGTTTAAACGTGGAACCTAAGGAAATTGCTAAATATGCAGATTCGGTACAGTTTTGTTTATCAAAAGGCTTAAGTGCGCCAATGGGTTCGATATTAGCAGGCTCTAAAGAGTTTATTGAAAAAGCACGGAAATGGAGAAAAATGCTAGGCGGCGGACTGCGCCAGTCTGGTATGATTGGTGCTGCGGGAATTGTAGCGTTAGAGGAAATGATTAATCGTCTGGAAGAGGATCATGCAAATGCAAAATCCCTTGCAAAGGGCTTATCACAAATTAAAGGAATCGACATTGATGCAGACAGCGTCGAGAGCAATATTGTCATGATGTCATTTGAACAAATTGGACTCGATTCTGAAGAGTTTATAAAACAACTAAAACAGGTTGATATACTAGCAACATCATCTGGTCCACACCGAATTCGATTTGTCACACATAGAGAAATAACTGCAGACGATATTCAAAAAGCTGTTCTAGCTGTTAAATCAATTGTTAATTCTATCATAAAAGAATAGCAATAAGGCCTGTCCCGATACTAGGGAACAGGCCTGTTTAATAATCGTTTTCAATCGATTTCTAGCTATTATTGTCATTCAATACTAGAAGTTCCTTTAACTCTTCAGCCGACTGATAGAGCCGTGTACCCGCTTCTTCCATCATAGCATCAAACAATTCCTTCACACTTGGCAAATCTTCAATGAGACCCGCAATCTGGCCGCTGTTGATAAAGCCTTTTTCCATATCGCCCTCAATTGCACCTTTGATATGCTTCTCTTCTGATGTCCAATCCGCATATTCCTCTAATGTCATTCCCGCTTTTTCACGATTATGAAGTGTTTCCGCGTATGGTGTTTTTAATATTCTTCGTACACGGCCAACACTTCGGCCAAAAATCATTGTATCCGTGTCGCTTGCATTCACGAGGTTCTGTTTATATATATCATGAAACGGAGCTTCCTTTGTCGCAATGAGCCTTGTCCCCATCTGCACGCCGCTGGCTCCAAGCATAAGTGCCGCAGCAAGCCCTTTTCCATCGCCAATTCCTCCGGCCGCTAACACAGGTGCATTTACGTGCTTTACAATTTGCGGGATAAGGGTAAAGGTAGTCAGTTCTAAACTAGAGTTGATTCCAGCAGCTTCAAACCCTTCAGCTACTAAAATATCTGCACCAGCCGCTTCTGCTTTTTGTGCATGTTTAACAGACGCAACGAGAGCCAGGACCTTCACTCCATGCTCATGAAGCACCGGAATATAAGGTGCCGGATTTCCTGCAGAAAGAGATATGACACTGATTTTGTGCCGAATGACGAGCTCAATTAGTTCCTTCGGATAAGGTGATACACTAATCGCAATATTGACAGCAAACGGTTTAGCTGTGCGTTGCTTCGTTTCTGTAATAATATTTTCTACTTCATCAGGTGTCATCGTGCCGCAGCCAATTGTGCCAAGGCCCCCTGCTTCAGACACAGCAGCTGTCAGCTGGGCATTGCTAATATTGCCCATTCCCCCTTGGATAATAGGGTATTTGATACCAAGCAATCCACAAACATATTTCATACATTCTCCTCCCCATAAAAATAATGTTATACTATATTAAAAAGAAAAACAATTCCGTTAATTTCAATGGAGGGAATACAATGATTGTTCCATACAAAGGAAAAAAACCTGAAGTTCATCCGTCTGTTTTTATTGCACCAAGTGCCGATTTAATAGGAGATATCCGTATTGAGGAAGAATCCACCATTTGGTTCAATGCTGTGCTGCGTGCAGACGAAGGGCCAATTACAATCGGAAAGCGCTGCAGCATCCAAGACAACTCTACCATTCATTTGTATGAAGGCGCTCCCGTTGTCATTGAAGATGAAGTGACAATTGGCCATAACGTAATTTTGCATGGCTGTAAAATTGGAAAACGGTCCATTATCGGCATGGGCTCAACTATTCTCGATCACGCTGACATCGGAGAAGAATGTATTATAGGTGCCAATACACTCATTCCAAGCGGCAAAAAAATCCCGCCACGTTCACTTATCGTTGGCTCCCCAGGCAAAGTAGTGCGTGAATTGAATGATAAAGACCTCGAACTCATTCAGCTATCTATCGACACATACGTACAAAAGGGCTATGAATTCCGGGAAATATTTTCTGAAGAGAATAAAAACTAGGAAAAAGAAAGGCTGCCTTTGAGAGCAGCTTTTTTCAATCAATTATATGGCCTTAATCAATATTCTTTCCATGCAGTGACATTAAATAACTAAATATCTTCAGTCCCTAATTCACAATATACGGATGATCATCGGCATCATAGGATTTATCCTTCCGGCCCATATCATTATCTTCGCTAAAAACGTCTTCAAAAAATTGGCTAGCCGGTGTTGCAAGGAGCTTGTAATATTGAGCAAATAGAAGAACTGCATGGTCTCCATTCCACATGTCTGGCAGAAGTTCTTTCGGTAGCCCAGGATCTGTAAAGAGAAATTTACGGTATTCATGAACTAGATTAGTCCGTTCGACAAAGCATTCAGCATCTGTCATTTGTCCGCTCGCCATTGCGCTTTGATGAATGATATATCTTTTGCTGTATACCGAAATAAACTCATCGTATTTCGCTTCAATCTCGGTCATTGGCCAGCTTTTTTCAACAAGCGCATGATTTTCCTGAGGGCCTTTATATTCGGATATGAAGAAATCAACATATTCACCAATGTCATATTTCTCGATGAGCATTTTTACTTCTTTTTCAAGATTGTTAGGTGAAATCCAGCATCCATTTGAAAAGCTGCCAAAACCGCTCCACAAAAGCTCTTTACGCAATTCATCGCGGATATTCCTTTTCTCTTCAGGAATGGTATACATAAGCATCCGCCATTTTCCATCCCACTCATGTGCCTTAAGCTTGAAAATTCTACGGGCTGCTTCTTCCATTCGAAGCTCTCCGCGAGGGGTGAGGAAATAATAACTCTTATTTCCCTCCCTTTCTGACTGAATCCACCCCTGCTTTACCATTCGTGAAACCGCAACGCGGACAGATTGCTCGTTATGGCCAAATTGTTCTAACAAGCGAATTAAACTGCCAATCCAAATTTTATTCCCATAATGACGAATGTAATCGCCGTAAATCGTAAAAATCATTGATTGTGTGTTCGCCATCTCTCCCACTCTTTTCCCTTCTGTCAATCATTTACGATCTTTTTTCTTCATTATAACGTGACACTGGGAAAAGTAAACTCATTTCCCAGTGAATTGAGGGGCTCTTTTTTCACTGAATGCTTGCAGCGCTTCTAGTCGATCCTCCGTTGGGATTGTAAATTCGTAGGCTTTTGATTCAATAGCTAGTCCCGTCTGAAGATCTGTATTCATTCCTTGTGTAATCGCGTATTTAGCTTGCTTGATTGCGACAGGACCATTTTTCATAATCTCAGATGCCAGCCCTTCACAAGCGGCTAACAGCTCTTCTTTCTTAACAACCTTCAGAACAACCCCGAGATCAAGTCCTTCTTCAGCAGTGAACCGTTTGGCGGTAAAAATTAATTCCTTCGCTTTCATCTCACCAACAAGACGGGGAAGGCGCTGTGTACCGCCGGCTCCAGGAATAATCGCCCAGCTTGTTTCAGTTAGCCCCATCATTACACCCTCTGCTGCAATCGGAAAATCACACGCGATCATTAGCTCAAAACCGCCTCCAAGGGCATAGCCATTTACAGCAGCAATGGTTGGCTGAGGCAAAGCTGCAATACTATTAAATACATCACGGATTGCTTTTACATTGCGGCGTACTTCCGTTTCTGTCAACGTCTTACGCTCCTTTAAATCAGCACCGGCACTGAAAGCTTTATCACCCGCTCCAGTAAAAATCACGACTTTTACTTCCGGATCAATAGAAATATTGTCTGTTACTTCCTGTAATAGTTTCAAGGTTTCATAGTTAAAACAATTCAAAGCCTCTTCACGATTGATTGTTATATAGGCAATATTGTTTTTCTTCGTATATAAAACTGTAGTCATATTATTCATCCTTTCTATAGCAACAGGCTGTCCATTGCCCTCCGCTTATTAGCGGTGCAAGAGAGACAGCCTGTTAAGGGGAGTGTTCACTGCTCCCTTCTATTCATTCACATTCTCTACAATAGCTGCAATTCCTTGCCCAACACCAATACACATTGTGGCAAGGCCATACTTTTCATTGCGCTTCTTCATTTCATAAATAAGGGTAGTCAGAATACGAGCTCCGCTTGCACCAAGCGGATGACCGAAAGCAATGGCTCCGCCATTAACATTGACTTTACTTTGATCTAGTTCTAGCTGACGGATGCATTCAAGGGATTGAGAAGCGAATGCTTCGTTCAGTTCTATTAGCCCTAAATCATCTGTCGTCAATTTGGCACGCTCAAGCGCTTTTCTTGAAGCATAAATTGGGCCAAGTCCCATGACAGCTGGTTCAAGTCCAGCTGTTGCACCTGTTACATATTTAACCAATGGCTTAAGGCCAAGCTCTTTTGCCTTTTCGGCACTCATCAGCAGCAGTGCCGAAGCCCCATCATTTACTCCAGACGCATTGCCGGCTGTTACTGTACCGCCTTCAAATAAAGGCTTCAGTTTAGCAAGCTTTTCTAGCGTTGAATCTGGACGTGGATGCTCATCTTGATCAACGATAATTTCATTACCTTTTCGATCTCTATAAACAACAGGCACTAATTCTTCCGCAAAGCGATTTTTTTCCATCGCTTTCTTTGCTCGCTGTTGGCTTTCAAATGCAAATTGATCTTGGTCTTCACGGGAAACCTTATATCGCTGTGCTACATTTTCAGCAGTTTGCGGCATAGAGTCGACCCCATACATTTCTTTAAGCCTCGGATTCGTAAAGCGCCACCCGATCGTTGTATCGTGCAGCTCCATGTTTCCGCGCGGGTAGTCTTGTGAAGGCTTTGCCATAACAAGCGGTGCACGTGTCATGCTTTCAGTTCCGCCAGCAATATAAATATCCCCTTCTCCAATAGCGATCGCTCTTGCTGCATACATGACTGCGTCTAGTCCAGAACCGCATAATCGGTTAATAGTTGTTCCGCCGACTTCTACAGGAAGTCCAGCTAGAAGAGCAGACATTCTGGCAACGTTACGATTATCTTCACCAGCTTGGTTCGCGTTGCCGAATACCACTTCTTCAATTTTTTCTAGGGGAAGATTCGAGTTTCTATCGATAAGTGCTTTAATGACTACCGCACCAAGGTCATCTGGTCTTACATCCTTTAAAGCTCCTTTATATCTTCCGATCGGTGTACGGACAGCATCAACAATGACTACTTCTCTCATTTTCTTACCATCTCTTCCTTGTTTGTATAATCATATACCCCTTTACCGCTTTTACGTCCTAAGCGTCCTGCTTTGACGTACTGCTCTAGAAGCGGTGCTGGACGGTATTTCTCTCCAAGCTTTTCATGTAAGTATTTCAAGTTATTTAAACGAGCATCAAGGCCGACAAGATCAACCAGTTCAAATGGACCCATCGGATAGTTCAAACCTAGTTTAATCGCTTTATCAATCTCTTCTGGTGTTCCAAGTCCTTCTTGGAGCATATAAAACGCTTCATTGCCTACTAACGCACTGATTCTGCTTGTCACGAATCCAGGGAATTCATTAATAACGACTGTTTCCTTGCCCATTTTAGCCGCTACTTCTCGGATCACTTCTGCTGTTTCATCACTTGTTTCTAGTCCTCGAACAATTTCTACAAGCGGCATTTTATGCACTGGATTAAAGAAATGCATAGCGATTGTTTTATTTGGACGTTTTGCATAGGATGCAATTTCTGTTGGACTCATTGTGGATGTATTCGTAGCAAAGTAGCAGCTTTCTGTTGCGTGCTCTTCTATCGTTTCAAATACTTGCTTTTTAATATGTGCTATTTCAGGAACCGCTTCAATAATTAAATGGGCTGAAGCTGCTGCTTTAGCCAGGTCATTTTCATAATTCAAAAGGGCACGGGCGTTTTCGGCTGCTTCAGCTGTTATTTTTCCGCGTGATAGTCCCTTTTCAAAAATAGATTCAATTTCCTTCTTCGCATTCTGCAAAGCAGATTCATTGATGTCCACTAATGTCACTGAAAATCCGCCTGTTGCTCCGACATAGGCAATTCCCCTGCCCATTACTCCGGAACCAACAACCACGATACGGTTAATCATCTGGATTCTCCCCCTTATGCATGTAATGAGTACGAACAGACTGCACAATTTGCACTCTGTCCGTACTCATAAATTTTTTTAAGGCTGTTTTCGTAAACTTTGTTTAAATAAGACTAAACAGAGAACCGTTTCTTTCAATTCTTTAGAAAGTAGACTAATTTAAAGACCTAGTGGATTTATTGGACGGCTTCCATAGTAGGACAGAATGCTCTTTGTTTCTGTGTACAGATCTAATGATTCAATGCTTAATTCGCGGCCGAAGCCTGATTGCTTATAACCGCCGAATGGAGTTCCCGGGAATGCAGAGAATGGGCAGTTGATCATCACAATACCTGCTTGAATTTGGTTTGCGACACGAGTTGCACGTGCGCCATCCTTCGTCCAGATGGCAGAACCAAGACCGAACTCGGTGTCGTTTGCTAGTTTAATTGCTTCTTTTTCGTCTTTGAATTTCATGATCACTACAACTGGGCCAAAGATTTCTTCTTTTACAACCCTCATATCATGATTTACGTTAGCAATGATAGTTGGCTCATACCAGAAGCCATTTTCAAATCCTTCAGGATGTACTTGTTTACCGCCTGTAAGGACCTCTGCTCCATCTGCAATAGCAGACTTAACATAGCCGTCAACTGTATCAAGCTGATCCTGGTCAATTAATGCCCCCATATGTGTGCCCTTATCAAATGGATCGCCTAGCTTGATTCTCTTCGCTTTTTCAACAAACTTACTTATGAATTCTTCATAAATGTCTTCATGAACGTATAGACGGGATCGTGCTTCACAGGATTGGCCTGAGTTATAGAAAATACCGAATAATGAACCGTCTACAGCCCCGTCAATATCCGCATCTTCAAATACGAGATTAGGAGATTTGCCCCCAAGCTCAAGTGTTACACGCTTAAGCGTTTGAGATGCCTTGCCCATGATATCTTTCCCAACTGGTGTTGAGCCAGTGAATGCTACCTTATCTACTTGAGGATGCTCTACAAGAAGATTTCCTACTTCAGAGCCTGATCCAGGAATAATGTTCACAACGCCTGCTGGGACACCAGCTTCTAAACAGATTTCACCAAGAACTATTGTTGTTAATGGAGTTAATGATGCAGGCTTTACGATTACGGAACAGCCAACTGCAATGGCAGGGGCAATTTTCCATGCTGCCATCATCATTGGATAGTTCCAAGGTGTAATTTGCGCACAAACACCTACCGGCTCTTTCTCTGTATAGTTGTGGAATTGTCCCGGAACATTGTTAACAGTTCCGCGGTGGCCGACAATGGCACCAGCATAGAATTCGAAGTCTTCGATTGCTTGTGTAATCTGGCCTTGAGCTGCGTGAATTGTTTTACCTGTGTCTAAAACTTCCAACTCCACTAGTTCATTAAATCGGGAGCGCATGATAGCTGCAATTTTGTTTAAAACTTGTGCACGTTTGCCTACTGGATACTTCTTCCACTTCCCGTTATCGAATGCTTCGCGCGCTGCAGCAACCGCTTTTTCAGTATCTTCTTTAGATGCTTTAGCCACTTCAGCCACTAATTCGCCAGTAGCTGGGTTATATGTCTTAATGGTTGCTCCTGTGCTGCTCTTCACTTTTTCTCCATTAATGATTAGATGATAGTATTCGCGTTTAACTGCTTCTTGTTCTAACTTCGTTTCTTGAGTTGTTGACATAGTAACCCACTCCCTTTATTTTCCTGAAAATACAGGTTTTCTTTTTTGCATAAATGCTTCGATGCCTTCACGGTGATCAGCTGTTAATCCTGCTGTTCTCTGACCTTGGGCTTCGTGCTCCAGATAGTCATCAAATGATAATTCAGAAACAGCTTTGAGGGATCGTTTAATCAATCCAATTGCCTTCGTTGGCATAGTGGCTAGATGTGCTGAGAAGCTGTTCACTTCTTCTTCAAATACTTCCGCAGGGATCATTTTGGTTGCAAGACCAATTTCAACAGCCTTAGCTGCTGACACTTTTTCTCCTAATATCGCAAGCTCTGCCGCCTTTGCCTGGCCGACAAGCTGGCTTAGAAAATATAGATTGCCTGAATCCGGGATTAGGCCAACATGGACAAAGGCATTGATAAAACTAGCTTTCTCAGAAACTAGTCTGAAATCACACGCTAGCGCAAGTGAAAAACCTGCTCCTGCTGCAACTCCGTTTACCGCTGCTACAATCGGCTTTTCACATTGTCTTATTTGCTTGACCATTGGACCGTAATGGTTTCTTAACACTTCGCCATGATCCATGTTTTCATCAACCTCTGATAAATCTTGACCTGAACAGAACGCTCGTCCCTCACCTGTAATAACAATACAGCGAACCTCTTCATCCTTTGAGGCACTTCTGACTGCTTCCTTTATTTCACGATTCATTTTCGCTATAAAGGCATTGAGTTTGTCTGGCCGATTTAAACGAAGCCAAGCGACCCCATTCTTAACGTTATATTGGATCGTTTCAAACATTCGTTAAGCCCCCTTACTTTCCTTTATAATTCGGTTTTCTTTTTTCAACAAATGCGTTCATGCCTTCTTTTTGGTCTTGTGAGGCAAACAGCAGATAGAAGTTTTTCCGCTCATATTGCATGCCCTCATATAATGAGTAATCTACGGCTTTATTTACCGAATCTTTAATAAGTCGGACAGATAATGGGGGCTGTTTCGCGATTCTGTCTGCAAACTTTAACGTTTCTTCCATTAACAATTCAGGTGCTACAATTTTATTAATTACACCATGTTTCAGTGCCTCTTCTGCCTGAATTCGCTCACCTGTCCACAGCCATTCAATGGCTTTTGTTCTGCCAGCGAGTTTAGTCAGCCTTTGTGTACCGCCTGCACCTGGCATAACTCCGATTGATACTTCTGGGAAGGAAAATTCTGTACCCGCAGCCGCGATCAAAATATCACAGCATAACGCAAGCTCAAAGCCTCCACCAAATACAAATCCTTTCACTGCTCCGATAATTGGCTTTTTAATAAGGGATAGCCTATCCCAATCGGAAAACTGATTTAGCAGTTCAAGACGAATCGGATCATCATCAGCCATTTCATCGATATCAGCACCAGCTGAGAAAGAATGGCCTTTTCCCGTTAGAACGATGACACGAATTTCCTCATTCCTGTCAAACTCTTCCATAGATTCGGCAATTTCACTGACCATTTTTCGATTTAGTGCATTTAGCTGGCGAGGGCGATTTAATTCAATAACCGCCTTGCTGCCATGAATCGATGTTTCGATGTATTCAAAACGATTCATTACGCGTCCTCACCAATCATTAGAGTGACTAGATCACCCGCGAATCCCATTAAATCCTTTCCAGATGCTTTTCCTTCATCAGAACGCATGCCATTCTTTAAGTCGTCCATGCTGTCATAAATCATTTCACACATTAAATAGTAATCAGGCTCACCGCCAGTCATGACATTTTTATTAAATTTTGATACTTTCATTTCACGAAGTCCTGGAATTTTTGCTGTAATAGGTGCATGAACATTAAAATAATGCTCATCAAATTTTTCTTTATCCTTTGGTTGTTTATATAGCGCAACGACTTTAGCCATTGTTAATTCCCTCCACTTTACATTAATGTTGAAACTGGTTTCATTGCTTCGAATACATTTTTGCAAGACTTGCAATATAGAATGCTGCGGCAAGCTGTTGGTCCAAAGATGTTTTCCATTGTGACATACGTTGATTCACAATACGGGCAATCCACATGCCAGGTGCCATCCTCTTCAAAATGCTTTGGCGGCGGTGCAATTCCAAACGCCCGCAAGCCTTTATGACCTTCTTCTGTTATACGGTCTGATGTCCAAGGGGGATGAAAAATAAATTCTACCTCCACCTCGTCTACTAAATTCAATTCTTTTACTGCATTCACTGTATTCTTTTTAATAATTTCTAGGGCTGGGCACCCTAAGAATGTTGGAAGAAGAACAATCTTTACGGAATTTTCGTTCATCTTTACTTCTTCCACCATCCCGAGATCAATAATGCTAACTGTATCAATCTCTGGGTCTTTTACATTCATGAGTGCCTCGAATACTTGTTGTTTAATAGATTCTTCTGACGCAGCCATCTAAGACACCTCTTTTTCACAGATTTTTGCTGAAAAAAGTTGATTACCAAGCTGCTGCAGGGTCTAGTAGATATACTTCTGAAAGGGTAGCTAATGCCTCTGTTAAATCCTCTGTGTGCTCGCCATTACGGCCGTTTAAATGTGATGGTTCTGGAATTTCCGGCACTTTCAATCCGAGTGTTTCAAATATAGGTGCTATCTTCTCTTGCCATCTATCCTTTAATTCTTCCTCACTGCCAATCAGTCCATTGCTCTCAATAGCCTCTTTTTGATCTCCGTACGAGAAAACATCCCCAAAGTCTTTCATCACAAGCTCAATCGCATCGTTCATTTTCTTTTTTGCTTCATCTGTTGAGCTTAATAATTGAACAAACCACGTTTTCCAGTGCAGTAGGTGATAGTAAAGCTCCATATTCACCTTTACAGCTGCCTCTGCTAGCGGTGTATACGAGCTTTGGCGCAGCGAATCGATTTTCACCTTTTTAGCCTGTGTATAGAAGAAATTCCTAACAACAGCATAAGCCCAATCATAAGTCGGTGTTTCCATATAATATCCTTCGCCATTTACCCGCTCAGCTAGGATACTATTTTTCCGTTCTTCTGCTGGTCTCACATGAGCAAGTTCGTCTTTATTCCCCGCTCCAAGCTCTTCAAGGAGTGTATAATACATGGCAGCATGTCCCATCGTATCCTGGCTTATTGAAGAGGAAGCAACATCCTCTTCAATATGAGGAGCAAGACCAAGCCATTCTGATCCGCGGTAAGAAATTAAGAAGTCATCATCTGCCAGCTGAAACAACAGATTTGTCAAAGCTTCTTTAAATTCCGTGCTTAATACGTTTTCTGTGCTGCTCATTTGCCCTCGCCTCCCCATGAAAGAATTTCTTTTTCATCGAGCATTTGCTGTTCATAGTGACGCCATTTTTTCTTTAAGTAGCCATATCCTTTTGTTGTACGATAGTCTTTATTATCCAGTCTGGCCAGTGTTTGTTTCTCTTCAGCATCCAATCCTCTAATATGCTTCCTATTCACAATCCAAATGTCTGCAACTGGTTCTCGGCGCATAAAATTTTCTTGAGCCATAACAAGCGCCATATCTTCGTTTGGAGCGAGCAGACTAAACTGATGCTGGAAGGAAGAGCTAGGAGTCCGCTTACTGAATACTTCAAATTCCTGATAAAATGTTTTTTCTGCCATTTGTCTTCTGCCCCTTTCTTTTCCTTAGTTTACTGTCGCTGCAAGTGCGTCACGCACCCAAGCATTGTTTTGATAAGAAGATCTTCGAAGGTTTAAGCGTGCTTGAGAACGTGGTCCCTGATTTTTGATAATTTTTTTGAACTCAGTCCAATCGGGCTGCTGATATACCCAAGTTTTATTTTCTTCATCATAGTGCATTGTCGGATCCGGAATCGTTAATCCTAAAGATTTAATTCTTGGGATGTATTTGTCAAAGAAGTTTTGTCTTAATTCTTCGTTCGTTTTTGTACGAATTTTGTATTTGATCGTCACATCTTGTTTCGATGCGCCAGTTGTAGCACTGCTTGCTGGGCCAAAGAACATAAGGAGTGCATCCCACCAGCGGTTAAGTGCTTCCTGAATCATTGCTTTTTGTTCTTCTGTTCCTTCTGCAAGAGCCATAATAATGGCCTCTCCATGCTGTGCGTGGAAAACCTCTTCTGCACAAATTCTCTGAAGTGCTCTTGAATACGGTCCATAGGATGCGCCAAGCATGTTTGTTTGGGTAATGATTGCTGCTCCATCGACTAACCAGCCAATAAGCCCTGCGTCTGCCCATGTTTTTGTATCCATATGGAAAACGTTGTGGAACTTCAAATCGCCGTTAAATAAATCCTGCATTAAGTCACCGCGATTTTTTCCGTATGGCTTTAATAAATCCTCTGCTACCCGAAGCAGCAGCTGTCCGTGTCCCATCTCATCTTGTACTTTAGCCATAATGCCAAGTTTTCTCTGTAATGATGGCGCTTTTGGCACCCATTCCTTTTCTGGAAGCGCCCCCATGATTTCGCTTATTCCATGCATTGAGATTAATTTAATGAGTGCCATGCGATATTCCTCAGGCATCCAGTCATCTGCTTCAATTTTATCTCCTTCTTCAATCCGCTCGATAAATTGCGCTAATTTTTCCTCTTCCGATACCATAGTAAGATTAGACATTTTGCTCCCCCTTTAAATCTATATTAAGTTATTCACTATATAACACTTTATTAACGTTATTATAATTTATTGTTATAAGTTTTGTAAATATATTCAGATAATTTTTTATAAAAAGTTATCTTCAGCCATGCTATTCTTAAACTTACAAACAATATAAAACGCCAGACTTTGTGATGACTGGCGTTTATTCTTACACTATTCAAATGAATATTTACTAGAATGATATAGTTGAGAAACTTTATACACCTACAGCACCTGAATTTCTTAAGTCAACGATCCGAATCGCTTTACCCTCATTTCTTGGAAGCGCTTTAGGAATATTGAAAATTGTATTCATTGATACTAGACATGTAGACTTCATTAAATGCCCAATTTCATATTTCATTTCCTGAATTCGAGAGTGAGTTAGATCTCCGCCAATTTCTTCGTATATTCCATTTTCAATTTCAACATGGAGCTCTACGCTATCCATTGTTCCTTTTCGAGTTAGATGAATTTGGAAATGTGGGACTAGTCCATTAATCTGCAAAAGAACACGTTCAATTTCGGATGGGAACACATTTACTCCGCGGATAATGATCATATCATCTGTACGTCCCTTAACTCTTGACATTCTAACTGTAGTCCGGCCGCAAATACATTTTTCTTTTGTTACTGAAGCTAGGTCACCAGTACGGTATCTGATTACAGGAAATGCTTCCTTCGTTAAACTCGTAAAAACAAGTTCACCGACTTCACCTTCAGGAACCGGCTGCTGTGTTTTTGGATCTAAAACTTCAACGAAGAAATGGTCTTCCTGAACATGCAATCCGTTTTGAGCTTCGTGACATTCAATTGATACGCCAGGCCCCATAATCTCGCTTAGTCCATATATATCAACCGCTTTCAAATTAAACGTTTCTTCAAGCTTGGCACGCATTTCCTCTGACCATGGCTCTGCACCGAAAATACCATATTCGACCGATGTATTCCTTGGATCCAAACCCATATCCTGCATTTTTTCAGCAATATTCAAAATGTACGATGGTGTTCCACAAATGCCTCTTGGCTTAAAGTCTTCGATGACTGTAATTTGTCTCTCTGTGTTTCCTCCAGAAATTGGGATAACTGCAGCACCTAGTTTTTCTGCACCGTAATGGAGGCCGAGACCGCCAGTGAATAATCCATATCCATATGCATTATGAAAAACATCTGATTTTTTTCCTCCAGCTGCAACAATCGAGCGAGCTACTACCTCACTCCAAACATCAATATCATTTTGTGTATACCCGACAACAGTAGGCTTCCCGCTTGTACCGGAAGATCCGTGAATTCGAACAACTTCATCCAGTGGTACAGCAAATAAACCATATGGATAGTTATCACGCAGATCCTGCTTTTTTGTGAAAGGAAGCTTTACTATATCATCCAGACTTCTTATATTTTCCGGAGTAATTCCAAGCTCATCAAACTTTCTCTTATAAAATTCAACATTCTCATATACTCTTTTTACAGTTGCTTGAAGACGTTCACTTTGCAGATTTTCCATTTTATGGCGTGCCATTGATTCAATTTCTGGATTAAACATGTGTAGCCCTCCAATGTCATAAATATATCTCTACTGTTATGTAAAAAAGAATTCATAACAGTTTAAATACGCCGTTTAAACGATTAGTAACATAGCAACAATGAAAATATAACTAAATATTAAAATCAGTTGAATAGGTTGTCAACAATAATTTCTGAAAATTCACATTTGACAATATCATCTTTATATTGCTTACATTTAATAAATATAGTGTTTTCAAGGTTATTCGGACTATTTTTTCTCATTAACTGAAATATTCAAAAACATTCATTTACACTTTATATAAGCTATGATATTTTTTATTTGTAGCTATATAAACTAATATTTACTCGTCGTGAAATAAACGTTGTATTTTTTTCAAAAGATTGGATTGGCTTGACTTTTTACATAATATGCTAATCCCACTAGAAGATTATTTTATTCTGCAAATCTATAAGATTGAGGTGTTTTCATTGACTAAACAAGTGGATGAACTGGAAGTACACGAAACGCATTACGAACAAATCGTTGAAACTCTAAAGCAGGAGCCATATGCAAATCACCTTGGTATTCGATTAACTGAACTTGGAAAAGGAACAGCTTCTGCAGAGTTGCAAATTAAGGATTATATGTTAAATTCCCATGGAACCGTTCATGGAGCGATAATGTTTTCAATTGCTGACTATGTTTTTGCTGCAGCAAGCAATTCGTATGGAAAAACCGCTGTAGGTCTATCGACCAATATGAACTTTATGGCTCCTGGCCGTAAAGGGGCTATCCTCACAGCCACAGCTACAGAGGAAAAGAAAACCCGACGGATCGCCTGGTATCGGATTACAGTAGAAAGTGAAGGAAATCTTTTGGCCACTATGGATGCAACTGTGTATCGCAAAGACCAGTATTTCGTACCGGTAGAACTTTAATAAAGGAAGGATGACTAGATGAGACAAAATATAGATTTAAATAAGGTAATTCGCCGTGAAAGCGATCCACCTGCATGTGATGACACGCTTGGAATAAAGGTTTTGGAAGCAAATAGTGGATATGCAAAATGTCTATGGACCATTGATGATCGCTTGCTGAATGGAAATGGCGTAGTGATGGGCGGGTTTGTTTCTGCTGCAGCTGATGTAACAATGGCCTATGCCATTTCCACTCTTTTGAATGAAGGGCAAACGTTTGCCTCTATTGATTTAGATACTACATTCCATCGTCCTATTTTAAGCGGTGACGTTGAGATAGAAGCTACAGTGGAGAAATTCGGCAACACCATATCCTACGTAACTTCAGTACTCACACAAAATAAAAAAAGAATAGCCAATGCAGTTTCATCCATCATGGTTATGCAAAAAAAATAAAGAAAACAGGGTCGGTCCTTGTTCTTTAGCAGCAAAAAGCCGACCCTGCTGGGATTGCAACCACCTACCTGTGATATCATTCTACAAGTAGATCGGCATTTATTTTATACAATGCATCATTTCTTCCGCTTCATCCCATGGAACTGAGAAGCCTTGTCCTTTCGAACAGAAGATTGAAGAAGACGTAAAATCAGGATCTGCATTTTTATCATATCCAATCCGATCGATTACTTCCTTCTCATTATGACAGCGGTGATAGCCTTGAAACGTTAGGGAAATGCGGCCCTTGCCATGGGTAAAGGAAGCAAGCACAGCACTGTAATCCATAAACGTAGCAACTGGAACAATTCCCGTTATTATTGTCTTTTCGCCTTCTGTAACAGGCGGATCAAAGCGTCCGGATGCTGATTGAATGTCTGCTAAAACCCTTCCCATTTGCTCCAATTCTACTTTAATCTTGAACTGATAATACGGCTCGAGCAATAGTTTTTTAGCCTTCTCAAGTCCTTGCCGTATAGCACGAAACGTGGCTTCTCTAAAATCGCCGCCATGCGTATGCTGATTATGGGCTCTTCCTGTTAACAGCGTCACTTTAATATCGGTAAGAGGTGAACCGGTTAACAAGCCGTGTATCTCTTTTTCATGAATATGCTGACCAACTAAATTTTGAAATCCAATCGCTAAATCATCGCTATGACACTTACTTTCAAATGTAATTCCATCATTTCTATTTCCTGGTTCTAATTTCACATGCACCTCGGCATAATGCCGCAGCGGCTCGAAATGGCCATAGCCGATGACTTCTGTTTCAATCGTTTCCTTATAAAGAATCTCCGGCTTTTCAAATTTTATATTTAAGCGATAGCGATCCCGAACAATTTGCTGCAGGACTTCTAATTGAATAGCTCCCATCACATGAAGGTGAACTTCCTGAAAACGTTCCTCCCAGATGACGTTAAGTGAAGGATCCTCAGCCTCGAGCATGCGAAAATATCTTAAAGCTTCTTTCACGTTTACACCAGATTCAAAAACAACTTTTGAACGTAGAGCGGGAACCAATTCATATATAGCTTTTTCCCTTAGTACGCCAACTCCATCTCCAACTGATGCATCAGATAGTCCAATAACTGCAAAAAGCTCACCAGCACTAACCTGATTAATATGTTCGTATTGACTCCCATTATAACGGCGAATTTGAGTTACTTTTTCGATCATTTCATTACCATATGAGATTTCATCTCGTACATTTAATGTCCCGCTTAGCGCTTTAATAAACGTAACTCTTGTGCCATTTTCTTCATATCGGACTTTATATACTCGTCCTGCAAAAGGTTCATGATTAGAAAAATTCGTAATTGTTAGTAATTCGAGCTGTTCAAGAAACTCCTTTACCCCTATATCCTGTAAGGCTGATCCGCTTGAGCATGGATAAATTTGTGAGGATTGAACCAGCGATTGCATTGCATTAAACCAAAGCTTTGGCTCATATCCTTCCTCCATATAATGCTCCAATAGCGCCTCATCCCGTTCGGCAATGAATTCGATTAATTCTTCATTCATCACTTCAGAAGCAAGTGATTCAAAAATATTACAGGCATTTGCAGATAAATTACTGCGAATTTCCTCTAGCACCCTATCTACATCTGCACCCGTTCTATCTGTTTTATTAATGAAGAAAAATGTTGGCACACGATGCTTTTTCAATAGATTCCATACTGTTTCCGTATGGCCTTCCACACCTTCAACTGCACTGACAACGATAATGGCAACATCCATCACCTGAATAGCCCGCTCCATTTCCGGAGAAAAATCGACGTGCCCCGGAGTGTCTATTAAATAATACGTGCTGTCACCAAAATCAAACATTCCCTGATCGGCAAAAACAGTAATCCCACGCTGTTTCTCAATTTCATGACTATCCAAGAAGGCGCTTTGGTGATCCACTCGTCCCCGATTCTTAATGCTATTTGTATGATAAAGCAATTGTTCGGAGAAGGTTGTTTTTCCCGCATCAACATGTGCTAATATTCCTATTGTTTTGTTCATTTATGCAGGACTCCTATTCTATCGTTTAGGATATTTTTTATTATAGCAAGCTTATACCACTCTGGAAAAATCCAGTGTGGCAGATCCTCAATTCACATCTGAAAATGAGCTTTCGATTTATTGATGGCCGAGTATCCTGGCTGGGTTCAGGCTGCATCATCAAATGGATTAATCCAGCCTTCCATGAGCAGAATTCGATAAATGAAGAAAGGGAACATGGCTTTTTTCACCGTGTTCCCTTCTTCCTATTCGAATATTGGCAGTGTCACTATAACCATAAGCAAAAACAAGATCGTAATATAGTTAACAGAATATAGGAACATCACCTTTGCCCACTTTTCATCATTTTTCGTAAAGAATCCTCTAATACTAATGACAAGCCAGCCAATATTTAGCAAAGTAGCTACGGTGATAAATACTGTTCCGAGAGATGTTAAATAGAATGGAAACGGAATCAGGCAGGCAATATAAACCATTGTTTGTCTCTTTGTCATCGCAAATCCGTGCACGGCTGGAAGCATCGCGACCCCGGCAGCCTTATATTCATCATTTTTCCGCATCGCAATGGAAAAAGTATGAGGCATTTGAAAAATAAATAATATGAGAAATAGGACAATGGGCACGATATGTACACTTGTCGCAATCGCACACCAGCCGATTAATGGGGAAACAGCCCCTGAAATACTCCCAATGACCGTATTAAGTGTAAACCTTCGCTTCGACCACATCGTATACAGAACTACATATGTAAACCATCCAATAAATGCATATATCGTCGCTTCTATTGTCGTAAAAAGCAAACAAATAAAACCTAGAATGGAAAGAATAATACCTAACCATAAGACCGTTCTTAAAGATATATTTCCGGTTACTGTAGGCCGCTTTTTAGTCCTATCCATTACCCTATCAATATCAACATCATACCAATTATTAATTATGAGAGCCCCTGCAATTACAAAGGTACTGCCAATAATCGTTAGGAGAAACAAACTTATGTTATCTGCAAAAGATTGATTCGTAAAATAAAGTGCTAGCCAAAAACCGGTAAAAACCGGAAGAACATTAGCGGTTAAAACATTAGCTTTAACAAGGTATTTTAAATCAGTTATTAAGGACTTTTTCGGAGAAGGTACTCCATCATTACTCATTTTTCTTTCCTCCCCCATCAATTATTAATGAAATAAATGTTCAGTTTCAGTATGAGCTACATGTCTGTTCTAATATACTTTTTGCATTATTGAATCGTTGGTATTATCATCGACTATTGCCCTATAAATTGCCCCAACAATCGAGCCCTTTAATAGTATTGTACTAACAAGCGATAAATTGCAAGCAAGTAGTCACTTATATTCCATTAATTCTTGCTATCTTATTGCTGAATGACACTTTAAATACTTTATAAGGATTTTTCAAACTCTTTCACAAATAATAATAAAATACTTTGACATTGAGTTTATAATCATGTACATTACTATATGTACGAACATTTACTATGAGTATTTATTTTAATATTCGTATTTAGGGGTGTAATATATGGAAAACGTATTTGATTACGAAGATATTCAATTGATTCCTGCAAAATGTATAGTGAACAGCCGTTCTGAATGTGATACTTCTGTTACATTGGGCGGACATAAATTTAAATTACCTGTCGTTCCTGCAAACATGCAAACAATTATAGATGAAAATATTGCTCTATACTTAGCTGAAAATGGCTATTTTTATATCATGCATCGCTTTAATCCTGAAAGTAGAATTTCATTCATTAAGGATATGCAAGGTCGTGGATTAATCGCATCTATTAGTGTTGGTGTGAAAGCAGAAGAATATGATTTCATTCAACAATTAGCAGATGAACAGCTTACTCCAGAATTTATCACCATCGATATTGCTCATGGGCATTCTAATGCTGTTATTAACATGATTGGCCATATTAAGAAACACCTGCCTAATAGCTTTGTAATTGCTGGAAATGTTGGAACTCCAGAGGCAGTAAGAGAGCTTGAGAATGCTGGTGCTGATGCAACTAAAGTTGGCATTGGACCTGGTAAGGTTTGTATTACGAAAATCAAAACGGGCTTTGGAACAGGCGGCTGGCAATTGGCTGCATTACGCTGGTGTGCAAAAGCAGCAAGCAAGCCAATCATTGCTGACGGCGGAATCCGTACTCATGGGGATATCGCAAAATCAGTACGCTTCGGTGCAACAATGGTTATGATCGGCTCCCTATTTGCTGGACATGAAGAGTCACCTGGAGAAACAGTTGAAAAGGACGGAAAACTTTACAAGGAATATTTCGGTTCTGCTTCTGAATTCCAAAAAGGTGAAAAGAAAAATGTAGAAGGCAAAAAAATGTATGTGGAGTACAAAGGACCTTTACAAGAAACATTAACTGAAATGGAACAGGATCTTCAATCCTCCATTTCATACTCTGGCGGCAACAAATTAAGCTCTATCCGCAATGTAGATTATGTAGTTGTTAAAAACTCCATTTTCAACGGAGATCGAGTTTATTAATAGAAATAGAATCATTCACGTTTGATATGTATGGAACACCCCCCCGCTTTCGTTTAAGGCGGGGGTTTTCATATTCACATCTATTCCTTTAAGGAGCTGTTTTTATTAGAAACATTTTCTTGCTTAGGATCTGGCTCCATTCCCTCTTCGTTTATTTGTTGGTTTGTTTTCATACTCTCCATTACCTTGCCATTTTCCTTCATTTCCTTTAAATTACGAACCATCGTTCCATTTATTCTCTCCATTTCATTACTCATAATTTTCCTCCTTTACATGAAAGTTTATTTATTTTAATACCCATGCTTGTCCCTTTTAAACTTTTGATTGACATGAAAAAACCAATCCCTCTTTTGGAATTGGCATACTTTGTACATTTATGTATCTTTTAATTTTTAAAATATTAGCATAGTCATTTTTCTGAGATCATCTCTAACTCTCTCCCTCATCTTTTTATAATAATGAGACATTGCCAATAGAATCACTCCTTGTTTTCACTTTGTAAAGGACGAACAAATATTTTTCAATGTATATAGTCTTGCTGTTAGAAGGAACAAATCATCATAATGATTTTTGACGTATTCTTCAATTATGGCAGATCCCTTCAGAAATTGCTCCACTAAATAATGTGTATACTTTTCATCCCAAGAAAATCGATTGATTCGAAGGAGCTCTTTTGCTAAAGTTTGAAATTTATACTCATCTATCCAAAGCATAACTTGATACATTTTGTCAGAATTGAAATAAACACTTTTATTCCGATGGCATTTGTCTACAAATGAAATGAAACCATTTATTTGCTCAGCCAGAATATTTGCTTTTTGCATTTCACTGTTCATGATTTTCTCCCCTTTTTAGAAGAGTCTATGAAAAAGAGCAAAATAATAAAACCGTGTGACCTTCTTATTCTTATTACATATCATGGGAAAAGTAATAAATATAGAAGGTGGTTCTAATGGCAACTTCAAAATATTTAGATTTCCTATCCAAATTTGGTGTTGGCGGTGCACATCCCGGAGGATTAAAACTGACAAAGCAAATCCTTTTGTCAGAAAAAATTAATAACAGCTCAACTGTGTTTGATGTAGGCTGTGGAACTGGCCAAACTGCCGCTTATCTTTCATCTCAATTTGGGGCAAAGGTAATAGGGATGGATATTAATCCCGTTATGGTGAAAAAAGCAAAAAAAAGAATAGCGGGACATAAACTACCTGTAGAAATCATTGTAGGGTCCATCGAGGATTGCCCACTCAGGGATGAAACATTCGATTTTATTATTTCCGAATCTGTTCTTGCTTTTGTGAACAAACCTAAAGCACTACATGAAATATTCCGGTTATTAAAAGACGGCGGCCGCTTTATTGCAAATGAGCTTACGATTAATTCCGATCTTTCTCTAGCAAACAGGGAAGAAATTAAACAATTTTATGGATTAGATTCGGTTCTTATGGAACAGGATTGGGTCAGTTTATTAAAACAATCTGGATTTTCAAATATAAAAATGCGCAAGGAAAAACCATCGCTCCTTAAAAATAATGCTGCACAGGAATTTCACTATTCTACGTATATTGAACCTGAACTTTTCTCAGTCATGAACCAGCATCATTATATACTAGCAAAATATCAAGGAATTATAGATTATCGCATATTTACATGTTCGAAATGAATTTAATCGAAAGGCTTGAAATTCATATGAACTTCAAGCCTTTTTTACTATCATTTATTAAATAAAAAATGGAAAAAATGGTCCAAAGGCTCTCACACCAAAGAAAGGAAAGCCGTACAGCCCAAATGGTCCAAAGAAAGGAAATAAGCGGCTTTCATCACTGCTTTCCATCGTCATATGATGATGGTGATGATGGTGGTGATCATGGTGATCGTGGTGCATTTTAGGCATGATAATGTATATCTTCTCCCGATCATAGCTGTGAAGTAATCCCTGATAAACAGATCCATCATTTAATTCAATTTGAACAAATTGATACAAGTGTTTTTTGCACTTCTCATGGAAATTCTCCATATTTCTTTGGGGATAAACACCATATTGCAAGACAACTCTACCTCCTCTATTTTTGACTACAATCATAAATTATTCTTATAATCGCCTTTATGTGCCAAATATTGCCACGAAAAAGAAGTCTGAGGAGGCTCTACAACCGCCTATAAAACAAACAAGCCTGTGACATATGATTGTCCTAAGCTTATACTTGCATTTTTGGATCCAATCACCGGTTTCTACTATTAATTTTCGCCAAGCTCTTCCCATCTTTGATTCAGCCACGCTGCAAACTCTTTTTTCTCCTCAAATTGTGGATAGTGAGCCGATATTCCAAAAATCACAAAATCCTTTTCAGGCGCTTCAAGACGATTAAAGTATGCCTTTGCAGCATTTACTGACGTCATATAATCGTATTGTCCCATAACAAAAAAGCAAGGTATTTCAATGCGATCAACTAAACTTGTAATGCTATGCTGTCTTTCTTCTGGAAGAAGAATACTCTGTGAAACCGAAACTCCTTTTAGATAGCGAACGACATCAAGAAAGTTATATTCCGGGCTAAACAAAAAACCTAAATAGTAATCCATATTATCATTAATTAATCTTGCTGCTCCCCCGTATTTTCGAATTAAGTTCCTTGGTGTATAGGCTTCTCCTTTTTCAATGGAGTCTTTAAGGCTCTCCAATTTTTCAACGTCCGCTCTATTCCCCGCAAGCAGTGCCTGACTTTTTGTAAATTCCCAACCGTCTAATTCGCTTTTCATAGTATCTGCAACCTGCCCAATCCCAATATAGGCTGTAAATTTTTCAGGAGCTTTGCTTGCTGCCTTCAAACCTATATAAGTTCCAAAAGAATGACCAATTAAAAGGATTTTTTTCTGCTTATATTTTTTTGAAATATAGTCCGTCAATGCCAATAGATCATCCACATGTACATCTGTTGATAAGTTCGAATACTCTTCAAAAAAGTGAAAAGATTTTCCGCTTCCGCGCTGATCATAGTGGACAATCGTAAAGTCCTTTTCAAGCAAATCCTGGTACTTCCTGACGTAAGGGATTTCCGAACATCCTGGTCCTCCATGTACAAAAATGATAATTGGATTGGATCGATTTTGTCCTCTAACCATAACTTCCAACTTTGTTCCATTTATTTCAACCTGCTGTAATGTGCTAATACTGTCAGTTCCTTTAATGCTAGGTGTCCAAGTCGGGATAATAAATTTAATTCCAATTAATAAGATAATAATTATACAGGCAATGAACATCTTTCTCTTCTTTTTCAAAATTGACTCCTTATCTCTTAAAATACTTTATTAATTCAGTTGATAAAATATATTATCGGACAGCTTTAGGTTGTTTTTCTAAAAAGCTGTCCAATAAAGTGGTTTATCGGACAGAAACTGGCCATTTTGCTAAAAAGCTGTCCAATAAAAAGGTTTATCGGACAGAAACTGGCCATTTTGTTAAAAAGCTGTCCAATAAAAGGGGTTATCGGACAGCCTTGGTTAGATTTACTCATTTCCTGTCCAATAATGATATTTTTCGGATAATAACAAGGCTATTTTTCCAAAATATCTATTAATAGTAAATTAAATTTTAGTTTAATATTAAATGAATCACAATAGATATTGAACTGAATTCAGAAAACAAAAAAAGACATGCTCTCAGCATTTAGCCAAGAGCATGTCCTTTACACCAAAATATTATAACTCTATAAAAACTACGAGGCTGCTTTTTAAATCCCTTTGTTAATATAAATGCATAAAATGAGCATCTATAAAACTCTGACTTTTAAAATAGAAATCACATATCAATATTATACTGCTTCAATTTTTTATAAAGACTTACCCTTGATATCCCTAGCTTCTTTGCTGCCGCACTTTTGTTTCGGTACGTTTCAGTTAGAACTTGCTCAATCCGATCTTTTTCCAATAGAGCTTTCTCTTGTGCAAGCCCTTCTTTTACAATTATTTCATTGACCTCAACAGGAAAAATACTCATTACATCTTCTGCATGAATCGTAGACTTATCAATAAAAATAATCATTCTTTCAACAACATTTCTTAATTCTCGAATGTTTCCTGGCCAATGATGGTTCGTAAATACTTCCATTGCACTTTCCAATAGAGTGGGCATTTCCTTTTGATATTTAGCGGAAAACTCTTGAGCAAAATTCTCTACTAGTATCGGAATATCATTAATTCTTTTACGAAGCGGCGGTATTTCTAACGTGACTACATTTAAGCGATAATATAAATCCTCTCTAAATAGCCCCTTCTTCACCATATCTTTTAAATCACTATTTGTAGCTGCTACCACTCTTATATTTACCTTAATTGATGCATTGCCCCCTATACGAAATACCTCTCTCTCTTGGAGAACCCTAAGCAGCTTAACCTGCATTTCGAGAGGAAGCATCCCGATTTCGTCCAAAAATAGCGTTCCGCCGTCTGCCATTTCCACCTTCCCTGCTTTTCCCTCTTTATATGCACCTGTAAACGAGCCCTTCTCATAGCCAAATAACTCACTTTCAAACAGAGCCTCAGGGATTGCACCGCAGTTAATTGGGATAAACGGCTGATTCTTCCGAAAGCTTGCATCATGAATCCCTTGAGCAAAAAGCTCCTTTCCAACACCGCTTTCCCCTTGAATCAATACGGTTGCATCTGTCTTGGCAACCTTAACAGCTAAATTTTTCGCATTTTGTATAGTGGCACTATTTCCTTTTATTTCAGCTAATGGACCAATTTGTTCCTGAATTTGATATTGCTGTTTGATTTTCTGTAATTGGCTATTGGTGAGTGTTAATTTCTCATTTAGCTTAACAATGTTTGTTATATCCTGGTCTATTGAAATAGCCCCAATTAATTCTCCATTCTCATCAAAAATGGGAGAGGAACTGATGAGCACGTGCTTATCTGGTCTTGGCTGGTGATAGATATTAAAAACAGGCACTTTTGTTTCTAAAATCTCTATTAATTTAAGATCCTCTTTATTAAAAAAATGGCTTATCTTTTTATTTTTAATTTCCTGCAGAGAAATTCCATACATTTTTTCAGCTTGAGAACTCCAATATTGGACCTCTCCTGCCGTATTAATTATGGTAATCGCATCCGAACTCGTTTCTATTAAAGTATTTAAATAATATAGTGAATGATTAAAAGAAGAATTCATTGATTTCCCACACTCTCTCTATAAAACTATGAAGCAGTTTACAAAATTGTTTACTTAGATTTACAAAAGTGTAAACCAGAGTTTACAGTTCATTGTACAGAAGCATATGAATATTGACAATATATTAATTTGATTCGAATCTTTTTTAACGCTAAGTTTTTACTATTTTCTTCTTATAATTCTTGGATTTTATCGATTTTTGTTTGATTATAAAAGTCCTTAAAACAATAAAATCAGAAAAAATAATTCTTTTGGCACACAAATTGCATTTATAGAGTGAAAAGCGATTAATTGTGTACACCAGGAGGTTTTTTCTTATGGCAGTTTTAGAGAACTATATTCAAACAATTGATGCCCATACGATGGGAGAAGCAGCAAGAATTGTTACAAATGGAATTCCAGATATCCAAGGGAATACGATGATGGAAAAGAAGCTTTATATGCAATCGGAGTTGGATCATATACGAAAACTGCTTATGCATGAGCCACGAGGGCACTTGAATATGTTTGGGGCTATATTAACAAAGCCTTGCCAATCAGTTTGTGACCTTGGTGTTCTTTTCATGGATAGCGGCAGTTATTTAAATATGTGCGGCCACGGTACAATTGCGGCGGTTACGATTGCGATCAACAACGGAATCATCGAGAAAAAAGACAAAGTTTTGCTTGATACACCTTCTGGCATTGTTGAATGCGAAGTAGCGTATGAACATGGCCGAGTAAAGGAAGTATCCTTTATTAATGTTCCAGCTTTTGTACTTCTGAAGGGTGAAAGCGTTTTAGTAGAAAACATAGGGTATATCAATATGGATATAGCATTCGGAGGCAGCTTCTTTGCAATTGTTGATGCTGATCAATTGAATCTAAAACTAGATTTGGATGAACAAGATCAAATTGCCTCTCTTGGCCTTGCCATTAGGAAAGCGGCAAACGAACAATTAACCGTTAAGCATCCTGAAATCCCACAAATCAATTCTATTGATTTAGTAGAGTTCAGTTTACAAAAAGGCAAAAACCATTATAAAAACACGGTGGTTTTCGGAGATGGACAAATTGACCGCTCTCCATGCGGAACGGGAACATGCGCAAAGCTAGCAACCCTAAACTTGAAGCCAGGTGAAGAAATTATTCAAGAAAGCATTATTGGCTCTACTTTTAAAGGAGCTGTTGTGGAACATACTAGAGTTCAAAACTATAAAGCCATCCTGCCTAAAATAACGGGGTCTGCATGGATGACTGGCATTCATCAATTCTCACTTGAAGCAACCGACCCTTATACCGAAGGATTTTTATTAAAGTAATTAACATTTTTTATCGCGGAGGAATTAACTATGGGACTAACTAGAGACTTCTTCATTATGCTTTCTCAAAATAAGGTTTTAAACAGGGGAGCTAAGCGTTGGGGATTAAGACTTGGGGCACAATCTGTCGTGGCCGGAACAAATATTAAAGAAATGGTTGAGAGTGTAAAAGTTTTAAATGCAGAGGGAATTTCTGCAACTATTGATAATCTGGGTGAATTTGTTTTTGAGAAAAAAGAAGCTCTCGATGCTAAAAAACAAATTCTTTCTGTCATTGAAGCTATTCATGAAAACCAATTAGATGCACATATCTCTTTAAAGCCAACTCAGCTCGGATTAGATATTGAATATCAATTCTGTTTAGATAATTTAAGAGAAATCGTTGCCAAAGCATACGAATATAGCATTTTTATTAACTTTGATATGGAGGATTACGGTCATCTTCAGCCTTCGTTTGATATTTTAGACGAGCTTTCTGTTGACTATGATAATATCGGCACAGTGATTCAAGCCTACTTCTATAATGCAGAAGACAATATCGAAAAATATAAAAACTACCGATTAAGGATTGTGAAAGGTGCCTACAAAGAGCCTGAAAACCTAGCATATCAAGATAAGAATGAAATTGATCGTAACTTTACTAAGATGATTGAATATCACCTGCTGAATGGTAAATTTACGTCTATTGCCACACATGACCATCATGTTATTAATCATGTGAAGAATTTTGTAAGAGAGCACAATATTCCAAATGACAAATTTGAATTCCAAATGCTCTATGGTTTCAGAAAGGATTTACAGCTTAAGCTTGCTAAGGAAGGATATAATTTCTGCACCTATGTTCCATTCGGAAATGACTGGTACGGCTATTTCATGAGACGCTTAGCTGAACGCCCGCAAAATCTTAATCTTGTAGCAAAACAAATGTTTAATAAAAAGACTAATACTTTAATAGGAATGGGAGCAGGGGCGTTCCTATTAGGAAGAGCTACTAAAAAGCTCAAGAAGTGATTGATAGGGGCTCTTCTCCCCTATCTTGTTCATAAAATTTATATCATTATTAAATTAACCAATTTACAAAAAAATCACTATGTTACTATAATTATTAATACAATCAGACGTTAACATTACAAGGGGGAACCACAATGGAAAAGAAATTGTCATTTTCACAGGTACTTGCAATTGGGTTTATGTTATTTGCCATGTTCCTTGGCGCAGGAAACGTTATATTTGCTCCTATGGTCGGACAGCAAGCGGGAACAAATACGTGGATTGCAATGAGCGGATTTTTAATCACGGGAGTGGGACTTGTTTTACTTGCTATCATTGCATTGACACGTGGCGGCGGAACAGTGGAAAAACTTGCTGGAAGAGTAAATCCCCTATTTGCAACTATTTTTTCCATATTACTTTTCTTAACACTTGGCCCAATATACGTAATTCCAAGAACGACTTCGGTTGTATATGAAATTGCTATACATCCATTAATCCAGACAAAATCTAGTACAAGTCTTTACCTATTCATTTTCTCTTTCTTGTTTATTTTGTTAACGATTCTCCTTTCATGGAATACAACAAAGTTCGTCGATCGTTTAGGGAAAATTATCACTCCTATTTTCGGAATTTTACTAATAGCGCTAATTGTAAAGTCGATCGTTACCCCAATGGGCAGTCTTGGAGAGGTTCAGGAGGAATATGTAAGCGGTGCCTTTTTAAAAGGTTTCACTCAAGGGTACTATACAATGGACGTACTTGCTGCATTTGTTTTCGGAGGAATTTTTATCAAATCGATCAGTTCATTAGGAATCACCTCTCAAAAAGAGGTATCAAAGCTCTTTATTAAATCTGGAATTGTAACGATTATCGGGCTTGTGCTTTTACAAATCTCCATGGCATGGATTGGAGCTTCAAGTGTAGAGCAAATCGGATTTAAACAAAATGGCGGAGAGGTTTTAGCTCAAAGTGCTAAAGTTCTTTTCGGAGAAATTGGTATTTATATTATCGGAACAGTTATTTTCTTAACAGGGATTACGACGAATGTAGCTTGCTTAGCAGCTGTCTCAGAGTATTTCGAAAGAATTGTTCCATCTATATCATATAAAAAATGGCTAATTATCTTTTCGATATTAAGCTTAATTATTACAAACTTTGGATTAAACACGATTTTAACTTTGGCTTCGCCAATATTACTGCTGCTGTATCCAATTGCGATTGCTCTAATTGCATTAATTTTTACTAATAATTTATTCAAAGGACATCGATCTGTTTATATTGGAACGATTATCGGAGTCGGCTTTGTTGCTATTCTTGATGCATTAAAGGATGCAAAAATAGCACCAGAGACGATTAACAGTATTTTTGGCTTCATCCCTTTATTTGAAAATGGAGCTGGATGGATTGTAACAGGCTTAGTTGGATTTGTCATCGGTTTCTTAGTAGCCAAATCAAGAAAGGAACCTATTACATTAATAAATATTGCAGGGCAAGAAGTAAATAGAATGTAGAAATCACCTATCTTTTTCACGCTTTTACTAAAGCGTTTTCATATGAACGGATGACCTAGCTCTCAAAAAAATGAGACCTAGGTCTTTTTTATCTTATGCAAAATCTTTATTTATCTTCGCGTATTAAATAATCATTTCCATCCTGATCCTTGAATGAGAACATTGTCCCGAATGGAAGTCTCATCATTTCTTCTACTTGAACACCATTCTGCTTCATTTTCTCATACGCCGCTTCAATATCAGTTGTGCTGAATAGAACGGAAGGATGAGCAACTTTAGAAGGCTGATGCTGTTCCATCGCTGCTTTAGAATAAAGAACTAAAGTTGTAAATTCTTCTTCACTTGGTCCAACCTCGATCCAAGAAGCATCAGGTCCCATAGGCTGTTCAAACTTTAAAACAAAACCAACTTTGTTAATCCAAAAATCTTTAGCCGCTTGTTGATCTTGTACATAGACAGTGACTTTTCCAATTTTATTTATCATCTGAATTCTCCTTTTTTTAACAATAAGATAGACAAAATAAGTTTAACAACGACTGGCCGCAAAAGCAATTTCTATACGTCTGTATGACTTTTTTGTAATATCAATACATTTGATATAATTTCAAGGAGTAAACAGCTAAAGTATATTGGGGGTATTTTGCGATGAATCAGCGCGACGCACAATATTATGTAACAAATCTTAGGATGGATCCACATCCTGAGGGCGGTTATTATAGGAGAACTTTTGAATCTCGAGAAAGAATTACGGATGCAGAATTGACGGTTGAGTTTAATGGAGAACGAAAGCTATATACAAGCATCTATTTCTTATTAACGTCTAATGATGTATCCCATTTTCACCGGTTAAAATCTGATGAGCTATGGTATTACCACGCTGGAAGCCCTTTAACCATTCACATTATTCATGAAGACGGGAAATACGAAGAGATAAAGCTTGGATTAAACTTGGATGAAGGTGAAGTTCCACAAGCGCTAGTTCGCAAAAACTCAATCTTTGGGTCTTCTGTGATGAAGGAGGACACTTTCTCTTTAGTAGGATGTATGGTGTCCCCTGGCTTTGAATTTCAAGATTTTGAGTTATTCACACAGGTCGAGCTATTAGCAAAATATCCACAGCACGAGGAGGTCATTAAGAAGCTCGCTTATGAAGTGATTCCTGAGTAGGAGACATTACGGATGTCTCCAGCTTTCTGAAATCGAAGAATGCACCCTAAAGCTCATATAACGGTAAGGACATGCATAAATTTTTAAAAAGTCTTATGTTAAAGGAGTTTTAGAGATGAAAAAATTCATGTCACTAATAGTCATAATAGTGTTTCTTGGCGTGGCAGCATATTTTGAATCCTTTGATCTAAAAAGGAATGATACCGGGAACTTGTCTCTTTTCTCTGATTCTTCGTCCAACCAGGCAGTTAATGCCGAAGTGAGTGAAGAAGAAATGAGCGAAAACATGATTCCTGTAATGGAACTAAAATTTGTTGATCGAAAAAAAGCGGATGGTGGCAACTATTATATTGAAACATACGAAGAATATGAAGTTTTTAAAGATAAGGATGGCAATGTGATAAAGAGTAATCCTACAGGGCATTTCGAATATTTGAAGTATGAAATGTAAGGAAAAAGAATACAATTAATGATGGAACTCTAGAAAAACAATGAGAGCATAGGTGTAGGATTATTTTCCAATTCAACAAGAATTTGCAGAGCAATAAAAACGAAGAAGCATAGGCAATTTCCTATGCATCTGTTATTAATCACCATCAAAATATGTATCAGCCGGCATTTGGCTTATTTCGGGAAAAAAACTTTGACCATATAAATTGAATGATTATGGCAACCATAACACCTATAATCGTATCTTTCATCCGTTCTAAAGGATAGTCCTTCATTTTGTGCTCAAAGGCAAAGACAAATAGTATCGTTAGAGCAACTTGATGAATGACCATCCTATCAAGCTTTAGCCATTTTGCCAAATAACCTCCAATCAATATTAGCAGCCCTAAATATCCTCCATTAATTTTTATATGACTAGCAATTAAAACCGTAACAAAAATACCAATAATCGTTCCGATGATACGATGCAGGGATAGACGAAAAGCTTTATTAAGTGTTGCTTGTGTGCATAATATGACCGAAATCGGAGCTAAGTAAGGATATTCAGAACCAAATAATCTTGCCCCTTCCCAAGCAATAGCCGATCCTAGTGCTAACTTCCAAATTAGTTCTGTTTTCATAATACACCTCCATATCCATTAGCATCTTTCATTTTCCCTAGAACTATTAGCTCAATTGCGATTTTTGATAAACCACTAAAAGATGTGGAAGTATCCCCCTTTAAAAATTATGTTGATTAATGGAACCTAACAGTATATGATATAACAATCAATATTCTGAAATAATGAAATATAGGCGGATGAACGTTGCGGGAGAGAGCATGTAATATGCCACCGAAGGAGCAAGTTCCAAAAATACCCTTGGAATTAATCTCTCAGGTAAAAGGACTGTAACCGGACGCACCTCTGGAGAGTGCGTACTTTATGTACGACACCAAAGGAGAAAGACTCTATTCATAATAGGGTTAAACTCTCAGGTATAAAGGACAGAGAAGGGTCAATGAATTTTTTAATTCATCTTTTTTGTCCTTTTTTTGCTTGCTTTACATTTGCGAGCAGAAAAAGGATTTTTTTATTTTCACAAAAAAATATATTACACCCTATGTTTCCTAAGTTTTTTGCAAATGAATACCTGAAGATAAACCACTCTAAGAGTATTGATACTACTACTTATAAAGGGAGAGGTTATCTTGTTGGAACAAATGGCATCAAATGTAAGCAATTTTTTATGGAGCGCACCGTTAATTATTTTTTGCGTTGTTGCAGGGTTATACTTTAGTGTGCTTACGAGATTTTTACAAGTGCGATTTTTTAAAGAAATGATTCGTTTATTGTTTAATGGAAAAAGTTCGGATAAGGGAGTTTCTTCTTTTCAAGCTTTAGCTCTAGCCTTATCTGGCCGGATTGGTACCGGAAATATTTCTGGAACTGCTACTGCGATTGCATTTGGAGGGCCTGGTGCTGTTTTTTGGATGTGGGTGATCGGTTTTTTTGGGGCTGCTACAGCTTACATTGAATCAACACTTTCCCAAATATACAAGGAAGAGAAGGACGGGCTATACAGGGGTGGCCCTGCATTTTATATTGAAAAAGGTCTTGGCTGGAAAAAGTATGCATTTGTCTTTGCAATTGCCACGCTAATAGCCATGTCCATTTTAATGCCCGGCGTTCAATCAAACTCTATTGCCGTTTCCATTAAAAATGCATTTAACGTAGATTCGAAGATAACGAGTATTTTTCTAGTTATTTTGTTAGGGGTAATTATTTTTGGAGGAGTTAAGCGGATTGTAAATGTTGCCCAATACATAGTCCCTTTTATGGCATGTATATACATCCTAATCGCTGTCTTGATTGTGGCATTTAATTATACGGAAATTCCGGCTGTCTTTTCGCTTATTTTCTCAAGCGCCTTTGGTGCAGACTCTGTATTTGGCGGAATTCTTGGATCAGCTATTGCTTGGGGAGTTAAACGCGGACTTTATGCAAGTGAAGCTGGACAAGGTTTGGGTGCCCATGCAGCAGCTGCTGCAGAAGTATCTCACCCTGCCAAACAAGGCTTAGTACAAGCCTTTTCGATTTATTTTGATATATTTTTAGTATGTACGTCTACGGCGTTTATTATATTGTTTACAGGCATGTACAATACAATTAATGAAAAAACTGGAGATTATTTAGTACAAAACCTGTCACATGTCCAGGAAGGACCAGGGTATACTCAGATCGCCGTTGATACCCTTATGCCTGGATTTGGTTCAGAATTTGTAGCAATCGCGCTATTCTTCTTTGCATTTACAACGATCATGTCATACTACTTTATCGCGGAAACCAATTTAGCTTATATTCTAAAAGGGAAAAACAATAAAGTACCAATAACCATTCTGAAGCTTATTCTGTTAGGTGCTACCTTTTTCGGCGCAGTAAAAGAAGCAACTTTAGCATGGACACTTGGGGATATCGGTGTAGGTGTGATGGTTTGGCTAAACTTAATTGCCATTGTTTTCTTAGCTAAGCCCGCTTTTATAGCTCTAAAAGATTATGAAAAACAGAAGAAACAAGGCCTTGATCCAACATTTAATTGTGCTAAATTAGGAATTAAAAATGCGGATTACTGGGAACATGTAAATACTGAAGATAAAGCTAAAGAGAAAAATGTATCATAAATTTTTGTCATTGAAAAGAGACGTTGCTTTATATTAGCAGCGTCTTTTTTCAGCCATTACTGCCTTGGACCCCAGAGCATAATCGAGACGCCCACTAAGCAAATAACTGCTCCGATCCAGTCATATGTATCTGGTGTTTTCTTATCTATTCCCCAGCCCCACAAAACTGAGAGAATGATAAATACGCCGCCATAGGCTGCATACACTCTTCCAAACGTCGGAAACTTTTGCAAGGTAGGAATAACTCCATATAAAACTAAAATGATACTGCCTATAATTCCGTACCAATATGGCTTTCCTTCACGGAGCCATAGCCAAACTAAATAGCCCCCGCCGATTTCTGCAATTCCTGCTAGTAAAAATACGATTATTGTATAGAACATGTTTCACCTTTTCTAATATTTGTTACTCACTTTTGATGAACTGGATATTTCAGTGCATTTTTTTCCATTTTTTTAAATACTTCCTCTTCTAAATCTATTTCCATTTTGTCCGCTAACTGTAAAAGATAAATTAAAATATCCGCCATTTCTTCTTTAATATTTTGTCTAGTGGCACTGACTGCTTCCTCGCTGCTCTTCCATTGAAAATTTTCCAGCAGCTCGCTTGCCTCCAATGATATGGAAATAGCGAGATCCTTTTCGTTATGAAACGGTCCCCATCCTCTTTCATCACGGAATTCGGTAATTTTATCGATCATGTTTTTCATAAAAAGTCCCCCCGAACGATGTATTCTTGTTTTATTTTACCAGTATGGAGACCAGATTAAAATTTCTTTACTATCAACATAAGAAATGGCCTACATCATTAGGATATAGACCAAAAAAGCAAATATTACTTCCTCTTAATGAACGCAATTCCTCTTGAAAAAATTTTAAGTTCCTCTATTAATTTCCTTTTCAGCTTCTCATCTATTGTAAAATGAACTCCGTACGAATAATCATTTATATGATTCTTTTTCCAAACTAATATGCCTGTTAGCAATAATTCTGCTTCATTTAATCGAAAAGAAATTTCAATTTCTATTTTCTTGTTGTCTATTGATAAATTCAAAGGAGTTGTTAGCTTTACACCACCTTCACTTATGTCATATACGTAAGCATTTCCTGTATTACTTAATCGCTCTTTGCTTTCTACTTTTAGAATTCTAAATGTACATGCAACAGGTTCTTCAAATTGATAGCGGAATGACTCTTGCCTTCTATATCTCATATAAACTGCCTACTTTCTAATATTTATCATTAGTATAGAACCTGACACAATTTCTGCCATCTTTTTTAGCATTATAAAGAGCCTTATCTGCATCTCCTATAAATTGAGTTATTGTATTATCATTAGTTGGAACAGTGGAGCTAATTCCAAAACTCATCGTGACATAGTTACTAATTTGAGATTCTCTATGTGGAATGCTTAATTTTTCTACAGCTTTTCTAATCCTTTCTGCAACAACTTTCGCACCTGCTAGGTCGGTTTTAGGCAAAAGAATACTAAACTCCTCTCCTCCATACCTAAAAACCATACCCCTAGACATTTCCAAAATTTCATTCATTCTAGCTGCTAAAGCTTTTAAGCATTCATCTCCAGCTTGGTGACCATATGAATCATTATAAGCTTTAAAATAATCCACATCGAACATAATAAGGGAAAGCGGCGTTAATTCTCTTAAAGCTCGTTTCCACTCTTTTTCAATTTGTTTATCAAATGTACGGCGATTCCAAACCCCTGTCAATCCATCTTTAGTAGATAGTTCATGAAGTGTCCGATTAGCTTCCTTCAGTCTTAGCTCCGCCATTTTTCTTTCTGTAATATTTCTCGAAATCACTATAATTTGCAGTTCCCCTGGATGTTCTGCCTGCAAACATTTAATAGAAGATTCAAGCCAAATATATTCTCCATCTTTTCTGCGGATTCGATAAGTGGAAACAACATAGCCAGTCTTCAATAATTTTTCATGACTTTTTCTAATCATCTCAATATCATCGGGATGAATGAAAAAATAAGCATCAAATCCAATAACTTCCTTATCATCATATTGTAATATTTCTTTTCCTGCAGGGGACACATAAAGATATTTTCCAGTTGAATCATGAATGGTAATCATATCGCTTGAATACTCAGCAATCATCCGGAATCGCTCTTCACTTTTTGCAATAGAATCTATATGTCTCTCAATTAACTCAGCCATATTATTAAAATTTTCACTTAGCTCCTGAAGCTCTTTTGCATCCTTACGGTAATCTGACCTCGATAATCTATAGCCAAATTTTCCAAGACCAATTTTTCTTGTTCCAATTAACACATTTCGTATAGGGGCTTCAATTTGATTTGAAACCCAAATAATTAGAATATATCCTAGAATCGCTAAAAGTACTAGAACAATAGAAAAGGCAGTTGCCATACGGTAAAATGGTTCATAAATATTACTTCCCTTTATTTCTCCTATTATGAGCCATTTCTGATGATGAACCCACCGATATTCTCCTAGAACTAGATCTCCATTTTGGGTTTGATAAAACTTATTTACACGATTTCCTGTCAATGCGTGCTTATAAATTTCCGTATAAATTGTATCTCCAATTTCACCTTGCCTAGATTTCGTAATCAGCATTCCTTCCCTATCAACCAAGTATGTCTCGCGGGAGCTATCTTGAAACTGCTCCATAATTTTGTCGATCGTCGTAATTGGTACAGAACCAAATACCAATCCATGAAACTGACCTGAGTAGCTGTAAATAGGGACAGAGATAATAACGATTGGTTTGTTGGATTGCCTTCCAATCAATACATCCGTTATGTAGGAATCTCCTTTTTTGGCTTCCTTATAATATTGTCTGTCAGACAAATCTAATCCTATTGGACCAGATGTATCAATTTCTGTTTTTCCAGCTTCATTTACATATACCATTGCACTAAATTCAGCATGGTTATTAACAAATACTTCAAGAGCCTCATTCATTTTCTTATAATCTTTTTCTTTAAAAGTTGGAAGTTCGGCAATAGATTTTATATCTGCTAATTTCTCCTCAAACCAATTATTAATAACGATTTGCTGTAAATTTATCATTTTTTCTAGTTCAATCTTGGCATCTTCACGTTTTTGCATTTTGCCTAAAATAACAAATGGAAACGAAGCCAACAAAACTAATAGTACAAGAAAACATATAAACCAAAATCGTAGTCTTCCCTTTAAGCTCGTAATTCCTAGTAATGAAACAATACGATTAAAAACCATTCCAAAATCCCCACTTTTCCCCATCCATGCAAATCCTTAATGACAAAAAAAGACCAACAAAGGTTGGCCGGTTGCATCACTAGCTCCCTATACTTCAGATGCCCAAATAAAAAGTATAGTTCATCACTTCCATAAAATGGTTTTCACTGTTTAAATCTTCTCTAACAATCTATGAATTATAAACTATAGTATATGGATATTTTACAAATTTCAACATAATTTTAGTAATTTCTACCTAAATATGTCTAGTTAATTACAATTAAAAAATCTATTTTTTTATATACGGATTTTGCACAAAGGGACCGACAGTTGACATGATTGTTAGTTGAGTCGCCAAATAGACCGGTGTGTACGGCATATCGTTTTTAAGCCACCAAATAATGGAACCGAGATAGGCTGTTGAAATATATGATTTTATGATTGGAGCAGGAACTCTTTTTTCGATATTGTCTTTTTCTAAAAAACTCATTCCTTGGTCTACAAGTTCCTCAACTACTATTAACACTTTTTCAGTAAAATAAGGAATTTTCTCTTCAGCTAGCATAATTTTATAGAATCTGCTATTTTCCATCATTTTTTCTAGTAGCCGGATAATAGTTGGATGTGGATGTTCCCCATTGTAGGTGAATTCATACTCAGGCAGTTTAACACTTTCTCTTAAGTCCATCAATGCATTATTCAAGCAGGCTTCTAAAAGCTCATCCTTATCATAAAAATGCAAATAAAAAGTCGCTCTGTTCAAAGAAGCTCTTTTTGTAATTTCTTGTACTGTAATCTTTTTATATTCTTTTTCTGCAAGTAACTCTAGTAATGCGTCTTCAAACATTTTCATTGTTCGTTTAACGCGAGGATCTAACTTTCTAGACATTTTTATCCCCTTTGTCTCTTTTTAATAATCTTCTCAACAAAATAGACCATATTGCCTATTAAACAGCATTTATCAGAAGATTGTTTATTGTCTATAAAACTGTATTTGTTACCATTATATATGACCATGCTTCATCAAAAAAGTATTGTCACCAAAAAATTCCCAGTAATTTATTGAGAGAAAAGTAGTTCTTCTCACCCACTCAGAATTATTCAGAGCAGGAACAGCATTATTTAGTCCAATTCATTTTTTGTAAGCGATACCAATGACTATGGGAGGTTATGAAATGGTAGTGAGAAAAGAAATTCAATGGGATTTAGAGACTGATGTAATCGTCTTGGGAAGTGGTGGAGCTGCACTAACCTCTGCCATTCTTGCACATGACCAAGGTGCGCGTGTAACCATTTTGGAAAAAGCGAATCAAGTTGGAGGTACTACAGCTTTTTCCGGCGGGATTCCATGGATTCCAATGAACCGATATATGAAGGACCGTGGCGTCTCAGATTCTAAGGAAGAAGCAAAGGAACTCATTTCACGTTTAACTGGAGGAAAAGAGCCTGATCCTGCCCTCATTGATGTTTTTGTTGATAATGGATGGAAAATGATCGATTACTTACATGAGCATACACCTGTACGTTTTTCAGTTCCCCGGGGATACGGAGATTACTATGCAAATCTTCCAGGGGGAAAAAATGAAGGGCGCTCACTTGATCCTCAGCCGTTTTCTCTGAATGATTTAGGGGAATGGGCAGACAAAATTAGGAGAAATCCTATCTTTCCTCCTTTAACACTAGAAGAAGGCGGAGCTGCTGATCCGGGAGATATTGATTTTTCAATTGTTGCCGATCGCATGGAAAAAAACATTACCACTATGGGGAGAGCACTTGTAGGCAGTCTGTTTAAGGCAGTTCTTGATCGCGGCATTGAAACATATATCGAAACACCTGGAAAAGAACTTGTTATGAATGATGATGGAGAAGTGATTGGTGTTCGAGCTGAACGAAATGGAAGCAACTTTTATATTGGTGCTCGTAAAGGTGTTGTTATTGCAACAGGAGGATTTGAATGGAATAAAGAGCTTGTCCGTTCATTCCTGAAAGGGCAGGTTACTCACCCTCAATCACCAGCCACGAATGAAGGTGACGGCCTGATTATGGCGATGGAAGCTGGTGCTGGTTTGGCTAACATGGGCGAGGCTTGGTGGTCGCCAGCGTTTGTTGACCCGACAGTAGAATACGAGGGCCGTGTGTATAACCAAATTGATAGCCCCGCTCGTACTATGGCGAATTCTATTATTGTTAACAGTCATGGAAAGCGCTTTGCAAATGAAGGATCAACTTATATGGACTTCCCTAAATCATTCTATGAGTATGATCAGGTTACTCAGACATTACCGAATGAACCGCCTGTTTGGCTTATTTTTGACCAGCAATTGAAGGATCGTGCCTTAATTGTGACAATGTCTCCGGGAGAACCTGCACCAGATTGGGTTGATCAGGCAGACACCATTAGAGAACTTGCTGAAAAAATCGGCGTTGATCCAGATGGTCTTGAGCAAACGGTTGAGAAATTTAATAAGCACGCGTTAAATGCAGAAGACCCTGAATTTAACAGAGGTACTTTACATTTTGAGCAATTCGCTAACCGCTTTGCTGGTCCTCAGGCGAACATCGGTCCAGTTGTGAAGGCACCATTTTATGCGCTACCAATTTACTATGGCACTCTAGGTACAAATGGCGGACCACGCATCAATGAACATGGACAAGTAATCAGCGTTCGCGGAAAAGTAATTCCTGGACTTTATTCTGCAGGAAATGCAGCAATGGGCATTCTCGGCCCTGCATATCCAGGTGCAGGCGGAACAATTGGACCTGCATTAACATTTGGTTACTTAGCAGGCATTCATTCGGGAAGCGCGCCTTCAAGAGAGATTAATAAAGATTTGAAAACAACGACAACAATGTAAATGGAGGGATTCCGATGCCAACCGGAACACATACGAAGGATTTAGATGTATCAATTGAACGAATTTGGGATTTTGTCAAGGACATGGACAAATGGGCACCATTAGTTCCTGGTTATATCGAGCACGATATTTTAAATGAAAGACAATCTACGTGGGTATTCAAAGGCGATATCGGCATCATGCAAAAAACGGTAAAGCTAAAAATTGATATAACCGAATGGATTGAACCAACTCGTGTCACCTTCAAACTATCAGGATTGAATGAAAACTTCTCTGGAAACGGATACTTCGAGGCTGAATCCTTACCAGATCACACAACGAAAATGATAGGAAATTTAGACATTACTGCTGGCGGCATGATGGGACCAATGATCAACGCCATACTAAAATCATTTGTCCCGAAAACGGCAGAAGAATTAACAGAAGCAATTGGAAACAAAATCATTGAAATCGAAACCGTTAAAGGCGGCGCATAATGTTTAAGGAGTCTGCCAACTTCACATTAAAGTGTTGATGGACAGACTCTTATCTATTGACATTCCAGTACTGTTTTTATTCATAAATACAAATATGAATCAAGATGAAAAAAAGAAATTAATGACTTTATAAATTCTCTCACGTTTTTAAGATAATAAGGGTATATCGCAAATAAATTTTGTTGTTTCGCAAATAAACTGCCTAGTTTCGCAAACAAATTTAGTCGGTTCGCAAATAAACTGCCTAGTTCCGCAAACAAATTTAGTCGGTTCGCAAATAAACTGCCTAGTTCCGCAAACAAATTTAGTCGGTTCGCAAATAAACTGCCTAGTTTCGCAAATAAATCCTATTCAAAAAAAATATATAAAGCAAGCTATTAAAATATGATATTTTTCAACAAGATTCTGCAGGTATTTTCTAACCAAATGAGAATTAGTATATAAAAACAAAAGGAATGATCATTTTGATTATTAAGGAACGGAAAATCCCATTAATTATCTTGATTTTAACGGCCTTATTGCGGCGACTCCCCAAAAATCATGAAAAACGCCAACAGATAATGAAGGAACTCGCAAGACGACAGGCAGGTTATCAAGGTGAAGAATCCCTAGACTACTTTTTTTGCAGACTCCCCGATAAAGAATATATGATTTTCCACGATTTAAACCTTCCATTTGGAAAATTTAACTGCCAAATAGATACACTCCTCCTTACTAAAAAATTCGCCCTTATAGTTGAAACCAAAAATATGACAGGAACGTTAAATTTTGATTTTGAAAATGAGCAATTTTATCAAAAGGTTGATGAAAAATATAAAGGCTACACAGACCCTATCTCTCAGGCTGAAATGCAAAAAGCCTGCATAAAAGAGTTTCTCTCTAAATATAATTTCCCTTCAGTGCCAGTTGATTACTTAGTCGTAATTAGTAATCCTTATGCCATTATCTCCTTTATTGGACACAATCCAGAAGCTAAACAACGAGTGTGCAAATCTCATAATCTCCTGAAAAAAATTGATATGATTGAGAGCATGTACCCGCATGAAATCCTCGAAGAAAAGGAGCTACGAAAACTAAGCAAGCTCTTTGTCAAAAAGAATACACCGCCAACAGTCCATATATTAGAAAGATATGATATTAAAAAGAGCGAATTATTAACGGGAATTCATTGTCCCTTATGCGATTCTCTTCCTATTGTTCGCAAAAAGAGAAAATGGTACTGTCCATCATGTAATAGTTTTTCTAGTGATGCACTAGAGTGCTCGTTACTAGATTATTTTTTACTATATGATCCGAAAATAACTAACCACGAGTTTCGAAATTTTGCCCATATTGAATCTGTCGACGCAGCAGGAAGACAATTGCGATCCGTAAGACTTATTAGTTCGGGAGAGAAAAAGAACCGTTCTTATTCCGTTGAAAACATTCCTTGGTAAAATTCAGTTTCGCAAATAAATCCTGATGTTTCGCAAATAATCTGTCCAATTCCGCGAACAAATCCTGTTGTTTCGCAAATAAACTGTCCTGTTTCGCAAATAAATTAAATAATATACAGAAATATGGTATGAAACTAATAAAAAAGCGCCTGATCTCCAGCTTATATCCGCTGAAGAACAGGCGCCTTAGCTCAATTAATTACCTAATCCCAACCAAACTTCCATAATCGATTCCAGTTCACTATTTAATTCTAGTTTTCTTTCATACAGGATATTAAGCTTCTCATAATCCATAAAGTCGGCAGCCATGGCTAAATCAATCTCGCTTATTTCCCTTTCAAGAATTTCAATTCGAGCTAAGGCATTAGCTCCTTCCTTCTTTGTTTCTTCAGATTGACTTTTTTGTTTTTTAACTTTATCCGTTTTTATAACTGGCTTTTTCGTTTCTTCTCCAATACTAATTTTTTCTTTTTCAATTTTAAAATTATCATAGTTCCCAAGATAGCTTTTTAAAGAATAGTCCTCTAGGGCTATTACCCTTTGGCCGATTTTATTAATAAAATACCGGTCATGAGAGATAAAGAATATGGTGCCCTTAAAGTCTTCCAGAGCCTCCTCAAGCGTTTCAATCGAATCAATATCAAGATGGTTTGTAGGCTCATCAAAAATTAGTAAATTGATATCTTGATACAACAGCATAGCTAGCTTCAGCCTGATTCTTTCTCCTCCGGATAAATGCTTTACTTTTTTAAAGACACTGCTTTTATAAAACATATACTTTGAAAGATACTCTCTTGCTTTACCCTCTACAATCGAGATATTCTCCCTAAATACTTCGATTACAGAATGTTCTTCATCCTTAAAAACAATTTTCTGAGGCAAATATGCAGCGACCACATTAGCTCCCAATTCCACTACGCCTTCATCGGGCTGTTCTTCACCTAAAAGCATCTTCAGAAAAGTAGTTTTCCCGCTCCCATTCGGCCCGATTAAACCTGCTCTTTCACCAAAGGTAATTAGCAAATCTGCATCCCTCAAGATGATTTTATCCCCGTAGCTTTTAGAGAGCCCGATTGCCTTTATTGTTTCAGTTCCTGACCGGACGGCTTCTTTTAAATCCAGCTTCATATTTCGTCTTTCAAAAATTGGCTTCTCGATGCGCTCCATCTTATCCAGCTTCTTCTGGATACTGGACGCTCTTCGAAAAAACTTATTATTATCTGCTCTCATCGCCCAGTCTCTTAAGCTCATAACCGTCTTTTCCATGCTATTAATCTTTTTTTGCTGCTCTCGAAAATGCTCGTATTGAATCCGCATATTCTCTTCTTTTTGACTAATAAAAGAGGAGTAGTTTCCCTTATAGGTTATTGATTCCATATCTTCTATCTCTACGATTTTTGTCACGACATTGTCCAGGAAATACCGGTCATGGGAGACAATTAATACGATTCCTTTATAGGTTTTCAGATACCCTTCAAGCCACTCTATCGATTCCATATCCAAATGATTTGTAGGCTCATCGAGCAGCAAAATATCCGGATTATGAATTAAGAGCTTGCCTAGCACGACAGTCGTTTTTTCTCCTCCACTTAATATATCAAATTCCATATTTAGGAAGCTCTCATCAAATTGAAGACCCGTACAAACCTTGCTGACTTTCTCCTCCCGCTCATATCCCCCTTTTACTTCGAATTGATGAAGAAGATCGCTATATTTTTTCAGAGCTTTTTCTAGAGCAGCCTCTTCCAATGTCTTCAACTGTTCCTCTAATTCACGCATTTGAATTTCAATGCTTTCAATCTCTGCAAAAGCAAGATTTAACACATCTCTTACTTTTAAGCCTTCCCGGTACACAGGTGATTGCTCGAGGTAAGCCTTAGTTGCCCCTCGTGGAGAATGAATCAGCCCCTCATCATATCCAGGACTAGAGGTTTGCGGGTAACCTGGATAATAATGCATGGGCTCGATTCCTGCAATTAATTTGAGAATCGTGCTTTTACCGCTTCCATTTGCACCAATAATTCCGATCTTCTCCCCTTCATACGCTTCAAAGGTAATATTTTTCACGACAAGAGTAGCTTCCATATATTTTTTAATTCCATTCAATTTCAGTTCTAACATGTTAATTCCTTCTTTCATCCATATTTACGTTACGCATTTTATGGACAAGGTGAAGAAAGACAATATTTACTATTAATTTATGAATTAAAAAAGACCATAAGAAGAGGATTTCTTCTTACAGTCTAGATTGATCATAGAAAATAATCTATTAACACAGTCATGAAAAAATACGCACCAAAAACTGGCTTGCTGTATTTCACAAAGACTACGTAATTTTCTATAAATTATGATCTCAATAGTAGTAAAGTAAGTTACCTTCTAATTGCCTTCATTCCATAAAGAGCATAACAAATAAACCTAACTTTTTTAGGTAAATGTCACTCATTTGAAAATCGTTATTAATTTAAAAAATAAATTAATATTAGCAATTAGTTGGTTCCATATACTTACTTTCCACCTCCGAAATTTTCTTTATTATCCCACTTTTTTATTTTTTTGTAAATAACAAAATCAGAAACGCTAAACAGTCATTTTCCAGCTTGATCGGGCTAGCCATTTTTCCTGTTCCTTATAATCCGGCATCATCCCTCCAACGAGACGCCAGAAGGATCGGTCGTGATTCAGATGAACCATATGACACATCTCATGCACCACAACGTAATCGATTACTTCTCGTGGTGCCATTGCCAGCTTCCAATTGAAGGTTAACTGCCGTTTTGAATCACACGTTCCCCATGTCGTCTTACTATCTGAAATTCGGATAGAACGAGGCTTTTCTTTAAAGAAACTTTGATGAGCGGAAATGCTCCTCTCCACTAAAGCCTTGCATTGCTGATAATAAAATCGCTTTAAAGCTTGTTTTATCCTCTCATCCTCAAGCTGCTGCACATATATGTGCAGCTTATCTCGTTCAAATACAACATAGTCCTGATCGGCATTATGATTTTCGTGGATCTGGATAGGATACTCATTTCCTAAATACAGAAAGCTTTCACTAGCGTCATAGACTTTATCAATTGGACCTGCCATTCTGTCCTTCATTTCTTTTAATTTTTTCTGGATTAAATCCCAGCTATCTTCTATTAATTGAATCACCTTTTTATCTGGTGTCCCCTTTGGAGCTTGAACCTCAATATTTCCATAGTGATCTATATAAATGCCCATGGAAGTTCGATTTTTGTATTTTATTTCAAAATGAATTGTATCTCCTAAGAATGTATGTATCATTTCATCACCTATTGTTAGCTATTCAAGTAAATTTGATCACCTTGGATAATCTTATAAAAACTAAGTGATAGGATGCAAATAAAAAAAAACAGACTGTAATAGTCTGTTTACAAAAAAGTACTCCAAACTGCCTTAAAAAAGGTGCCTAAACCGCCTAAAAATATTCCTAAACAAGCTAAACTTAATGGAGTTCCCCACTTAATTTCTGGCATACAATAACCTCATTCCCATTAAAATATTAGTAAAATTATACCATACCTTTTTGCCTAAAAAAGATATTTTTAAAGAATAAAACAAAATTTTCTAGAAAGATAAAAGAATATTTATTTCTTCATTTCATCTAAAAAATTGATTACCAATTGATTGACAAGTTGATTTTGTTCAGCAGGTAAACAGTGTGAACTGCTTGGAATTAATTTAGCGGTTATTTTTGGTGAAGCTTCTGCATTCTTTAGTGCTTTTTCTACTGATGAATAGACGACTTCATTTTCACCAATCAGAACTAAGGTTTCAGGCTGCAATTTTTTTAATTCCGTTTCTTTAAAAACAGTTGGTGCAACTCTTAGCTGAATTTTTCCATATTTATACCCTAGAAGAAATTGTTCGTAGAGAATGGAATTGGGACGACTTTGTTTTGCAAACATCCAATTATATAAACTTCTAATAAAATACGAGTTTTTTAATATCATTGCAGGCAGCAATTTAAATGGAAACTTCCAATTTAATGAAGAGAAGCTCATGACAGGTGCTAATAAAACTAATTTTTTTACTTTTTCAGATTCCAAACTAAACTTTAACGAGATCCATCCTCCCATTGAGTGTCCAACCAAATAGATTTGATCTAATTTTAAAGCATCAAGAACCTCATTAAGCCAAGTCTTCATTTCCTCAGAAGTTGTAATTGGCTGAACACATTCGCTTTTTCCGAAATCTCCAATCGTATCTATCGCATAAACTCGATACATTTCGGACCAACCCGGAGCATTCGCAAACCACATTGCGGAGCTTACAGTCATACCGTGAAGCAGTACAAGCGGTTGAGCATTTTTGGGTCCGCAAGCAATCACATGTGTTTTCCCGAATGTTGTATTGATGTAAAGGGACTCTATCTCAATGTTCCATTGCTTTAATGATTCATCATATTTCTGATAATACAATTCTCTTGTGGCTTCTATTGGAAAGGTTAAATTAGACAAGTTACACCATCCTATTTAGTTGTTAAAAAAATACAATCTAACTATTAATATTTTTCTCTTTTTCTCTTAAATTTATCGGAACTTTTTTTACTTTACCTTCCATAAGAGAGTCATGCGGTAGATGATAAAAACAATAAGATTAAAAATCGCGGCTGTGAGAAAGATCGGGGCAGTCCCCCACTTGTAAATGACCCAGCCTGACAAATAAACAGTAATCGGCATCCCGATTCTGAAAAACGTTCCTGTCATTCCGCTAATTCTGCCAATCAATTCGGGAGTCGTCTGCTCCAGCCTGAATGTGTATGCACAGACAGTGTAAAATGATGTTGCTATTCCGCTAAAAAACAGTGCTATAATCAGCTTATAGTAATGATCTGAAAAATACATTAACAAATAGGCAGCTCCATGAAGAAATGCAGACACTCCGAATAAAACGCCTAATCCCCATGCTTTTCTTAGTTTACTTGAGAAAAGGCTGCCGATCATTCCACCAATTCCAATAGCCGATATGACGATCGCCACTCCGGTAGATTTTAGACCTAGATCCTCTTTTGCGAAAAGTAGCACTGCAATCTGGACAACTGAAAATGTTGAATTTAATAGCATAATAAAAATAGTCATCATCCAAAGGAGTTTATTATCTTTAAACGCTCTCCAACCTTCACGAAAATCAGCAAAGAATCCAGAGCTATTCATCCTGACTGCTTCTGCCTGGTGTGATAGCCGTGCCAAAATGAACAGGCAAAGCATATAAACAAAGGCGGTAAGCAGCACTCCATTATAGAAAAATGGCAGCAGTAAAATAATGCCGGAAATAACAGGACCCATCACACTAATAAACGTTTCTATAAAGGAGAATTTTGCATTCGCCGAATTTAAATAATTCGTTGGAATGTTCATTTTGACTAGCCCAATCTGAGCATTGAAATACCCATAATTGCAAGTCATCAGCAGGAAGCCGATAATATAATAAATGCCTAGCCAGCTTGTTCCCACTTTTAACAAATAAGCCATGCAGAAAAGCAGTGCAGCTTGCAAACCGATACTCCATAGTGCAAGCTTCTTTTTATTCACTCGATCAACAATCACACCAATGAAGATGCCAAATACCAAATTGGGCAGTAGCTCTGCAGTTCGCATCGTTGTTACCGCAACAGACGAATTCGTTAATTCAAAAAGAATAAGTGGAAGCAGAAGCTCATAAATTCGATTCGCTAAGCTTAGCAAAAATGTTGAACTAAGGAGGATGAGAAAGGATTGATTACTCCAAATACCTCCTGTTTCTTTATTCAATTTCACTAATGAAGTAGACATTCATGCCATTCCCCTTTCAATCTTTGTTTTTATTGTAGGTGGATTTTTAATATGTAAAAATGGAAGAAATAATTTAAAAAGTTTCGGGTTTTAGGAGTGGAAAAATGAGTCGATTAATTGAGAACTACAAAGCGATACGTGATTACTATAAAAGCCAACCCGAGCATGTCCCATTCTCGACCACGATGGAAGAGCTTGCAAATCTTCTGTTTTGTTCACAGCGAAATACAAAGTTTATCCTATCAAAGCTCATCGAGTCCGGCTGGATATTATTTTCCCCTGGCCGCGGGCGAGGAAATAAATCTCATCTTACCTTTTTAAAATCAATTGACGATGCTGCTTTTTCTGAAGCAATAAATCTATTTATGAATGGAAAAATTACAGAAGGATTGGAGCTTGCCACACTCTATGGTAGTCCCGATTTAAAAAAACAGCTTTTGGAATGGCTAAATCAATACTTTGGTTATACGCAACAAGAAAACGCTAAGGTAGTGAAGGATATTATTCGACTCCCAATGTTTCGAACCTTTAATTCGATAGTTCCTTCAAAAGCTTTCTTTGATTTCGATGTCCATCTCATTAAGCAGGTATATGACACGATCGTTTTATTTGATCATTCAACCGAAAAAGTAAAGGGGAAACTTGCCCATCATTGGGAGGTTAACGAGGAAAAAACAGAGTGGACATTCTATTTGAAAAAAGGATTACAATTCCACAATGACAAGGAACTTATATCAACTGACATTCATTTTACGTTTTCGTTACTTTTCCATCCAGACTTTGAACAATCATGGCTTGTCAAAAATATTAATGACATTGAATGTCTAAATCGATACACGGTACGATTCCATTTACATAAACCAAACGAACTATTTTTGCGATTTCTTAGTTTTCCTGCCCTTTCCATTATCCCCGCGGAAGGTACAGACTATATAGGTACAGGACCTTTTAAGGTACATACGTATAATGAAAATTACGCTGTTCTTGAAGCAAATTCATCTTATTATGAAGGCAGACCTTTCGTGGACCGTTTTGAAATTTTAAATGTGCCAAGAGAATATGAGAAAGAAATTTTAGCAGATAACAGCAGTATTTTTGTTAACACCGGCGAAAGTAATTACTCCAGTGACGATCCATCTCATGAAGTAGTCGAGGGGATGTATGAAGGCAGCAGTCTTTTAACCTTTAATCTTCGAAAAAAGAATAGCCCTCTGCAAAGTATATTTTTTAGAAAGGCACTCAATAAGCTAATTGACCGTAAAAAGCTGATTGCTGACCTAGGATCACCGAGGCTGCTTCCTTCCTTTAGCTTTGAAATGCAACGCTCTCTGCTCATGACTCAGGAAAAAATAGAGAATGAAGAAATACAGTTTCTTTTACAGCAATCTAGCTATTCCGGGGAACCCATTCAATTATTTACGTACGAACGGCATCAGCCTGATGCCGAATGGATAATGACTGAAGCAGCCCAATATGGGATTTCTATTCATATAACGATTCTCGGCTGGCAGGAAATCCTTAATGAAGAAAGTATCCAACAAGCAGACTGTATTTTATTTGAAGCTGTATGGGGAGAAAAAGAAATGTCTAAGCTGGAACTTTATCAATCCCGCTTTAGCTTTTTGCATCAGCATTTGGATCCAGAAATTAAGGATGCTATTGATAGAAAGATAGAGACAATCCTCGCAACATCTAAAGAAGAGGAACGATCAACGTTATTTTCAGAAATAGAAGCTCATCTCATTTCAGAACAGGCAGCTGCCTTCTTAGTTCATAAAAGTATTGAATCAACCTTTCATCCCTCCATTAAAGGGGTAAAGATCAATTCTAGAGGGCACGTAGATTTTAAAAATATATGGATCAAACCGGACGTAACAAAAAAAGATGAAATAACGTAAACCGTTATATTCATCTTTTTTTGACTAATTATAAATTCTTAATTTTTATAAAAATTGATTGTATTTTTTCATGGAATCTTTTACTATTTATATGACCGTTTTTTAAATTTTAGTCACACAAATGAGGTGAAGCTATGGCAAAGGGGTTTAGTGAAGAGGAAAAGAAAGCAATTAATGAGAAACTTTTAGACACCGCGGAGGAATGCTGGTCTATTTATGGATATAAAAAATCAACAGTAGATGAACTAGTCAAAAGAGTTGGCATTTCAAAAGGTGGATTTTACTTATTTTATCCATCCAAAGAACTTCTCTTTTTTAAGGTGCTGGAACGAATCGATAGGCGTGTAAAAACGAAGGTTTTTGATACATTACAGGCATCAACTGACCCTCCAAAACAAAAATTTATTTCTGCCATACATGCTATTTTTTCGGAAATAGAAAAGAATCCATGGATTTTGGACCTGCAAAATGGCGTTTATGAGCAAATACTTAAGAAGCTTCCTGAGAATGAAATAAAAAGCCACTTAATAAAGGATCAGGATGATATTTCAATCCTTCTAGAGCACTTTAACATCAAGTGTGACAGTGGATTTGTTTCATCTGCATTAAAAACGATTTTCTTTACACTGCTTCATAAAAATGAAATTGGTCATAACCATTTTGACGGAGTCATTAGATTTTTAATAGAGAGCCTTGCCAATACCCTTTTCAATGGAGGAAAACATGATGAAAACCATTTATAAAGATCCAGAGGGCAAAAAGAAAATCCTTGAGATTTATGATAAGATGACGGACGGGCTTAACACTATATTTGAAAGTAAGTATGTTGACACTCGCTTTGGGAAAACTCATATTCTTGTTGGAGGGAATCAGGGGGCAGAACCTCTAATTTGCTTTCACGGGGGAAATGTCGTAAACCCTATTACATTAAAATGGTTTGAACCACTGGCGAAGCATTACCAAATTTTCGCGCCAGATACAATCGGTCATCCAGGAAAAAGTGATGAAGTTCGCCTCAATCCAAAGTCAAATGAATATGCTCAGTGGGTTTGTGATTTTATGGATGGTATTGGCATTAAAAAAGCAAATTTTATTGGCCCATCCTATGGAGGCGGTATTCTGATTAGATTAGCTGCCTATGCACCAGAACGTATAGAAAAGGCAGTTTTTCTTGTACCGTCTGCAATCGCTGGCGGGAAAATTTCAAATATGATGAAGAAAATCCTTATCCCTCTTGCTTTATATAAATTATTTCCGAATGAAAGAAATTTAGTAAGAGCGAGTAAGGAAATGTTTGATACAAACATAGAGCCTGAATTGCTATTACAGATCAAGTATGTTTACGACTATGTTAAACTGGAAACTGCTTTTCCAAGCTACGCTACAAAAGAAGAATTAGAAAATTTCCATGCTCCTACTTTAATTTTTGCAGCTGAGCATGATGTGTTTTTTCCAGCAAAAGAAGTCATACCAAGGGCAAAGAACATCTTTCCTTCATTATCCAAAGCCATCACATTACAAAATGCAAGCCACTTTCAAAATGAGAATAATTTGAAGATCATCATTGAAGAAATTGAGCAGTTTTTTATATAAATGCAATTTGCTAATCCTTGATTTTCAAATATACTTGTAAAGCCCATTCTTTCGGATGGGCTTTTTACAAAGGTCACTTTCCCTCATTAAGAATGAATTTAATTTTTTCAAACTTAGCCATAATGTCAGGATGGATTTGATTTTCTTCTTCAATTATCAATTGACTGCTTTCATTTTCTTTGAATACATCACAAATACTCCTTAACACTTTCAATTGTCCTTCTGTAGGCTGTTCTCTTACCATGTCATTAAGCAAATCAATTACTCTTTCTACGGAAACACTTAATTCGGGATTCAGCTCACCGGCGGTTTCAAACAATCGCTGTGCATTCCAAAGATTAACTTCAATAGGATTAAAGATCTCAGCACGATCTCTAAGTTCCTTAAGTTTATCCTCATTTTCATCTAAAGCCCTTGCTGCCTTTTCTGTAAAAGCTAGTTGCATTAATTCATAAGCGTCCTTGAAAAAGGCATAGGACGCTGGCTGAGTATAGTGCTGAAAGGAATTTTCTATTTTATAAATAGTTTCCCTCACAAATCCTTTTTCGTTTTGATTGTATGCAATTTTGTGGATTGATTTATCTCCATGACCAGTCTCTAGCATCACAATACCAGGTTTTCCATCAAACTTGGCCGTACTAAAATCGATTGATCCTAACTGAACAAAATCATCAAATAGCGGATAAGTATCCTCCCCATCCTTTACGACCAACAGCCATGTCTGCCCATCATCCCACGCAAACATGCCATCTTCCATTTTTTCTGCATTTACATATAGTTCAATTATTTCTTCCTTTCCATCATCATTGATATCAAAAGCCGCCTCTTTAAATAATGATTGTGGATATGTTTGGATGTCTTTTTTGAGAATAACAGAAGAGTTATTGTTTATATTTTCTTCAATGAATTTCTTTTGCTGCTCCATCGTTATTTGCAAAGCTTTGTTTTCCATTGATAGCTGCTCTATTTGCTTTTTTAATTCATTGATTTCGGTTGTCTCATTTGCATTCGTTTGATTCGAGCAGGCAACTAGTACGCCCGAGATTACCAGCCATACGATCCCCCATAAAAACCTCTTCATTTTCATTCTCCCTTCGCCCTTATTATTGAACGAGATGACATGTATTATATATATTTTACCATTATTTATTAAAAATTCTGAATTAATTAAAAATTTTTTTTTGTATTTCTTTACAGTTATTCGATATAGCCGATACAGGCTATTTTCCTATAAAACCTATAAAAGCGCTATTTATTGTTGTAAAGAGAATGTATAACAAGTAATATATTAATTGGATACAGGGATTCGATGCCCAGGTCTCTTTCAAATAGAAAATGAAAATAATTATAAGTGGTTATGATACTCTAGTAGCAAAAGCTAGATTTTAAAGCCAGGATAAGTCGCAGATTTTTCTGCTCTTATTTGGCTTTTTTATTTTTATTAAAGCCTATTTTGAAAGGAGGGAATTATATTTGGAACCTACATCTTTGATTAAAGACATCTTTGTAAATTTACTTATTGTATTAAGTCCTATTTATTTTTATCAATGGATCTTTTCAAATCCGAATAAAAAGTTTTACAAGGTTTTAGCAGGTATTTGTTTTGGGGCTGCATCCATTTTAAGCATGGAGTTCCCTATTATTCATGCTTCATATGGTGGAACTTTTATATGGGATTTACGTTACTTTCCTTTTGTAATTTGTATTCTATATATGGGACCTATCTCGGGGACAATTTGCGGAATATTATTAGTAAGCTATCGATTCTTTTTAGGCGGTTCGGCAGCTTCCTTAAATGTTTTCATTAGTTCAATCATTCTTTTTGCAGCATTTATTTTATTCCGACCAATATTTCATAAATTAAGTATAGTGAAAAAATATTTAGTTAGTTTTATTTCTTCGATTTTAATCTTTGCTTTAGTCATAATATCTATAAACATTCATTTCCATCTTGTTGGATTATCAAGTTCTATTATTAATTCTGAACTATTATTCCAAACAGCCATTTCTTATATTCTTTGTTTTCTTATTTATACATATTTTACTGAGAGTAAGCTGAACAGATTAAACCTTGTGGAAGAAATACATAAAGCAGAAAAATTAAACATTGTTAGTGAGTTAGCGGCTTCTATTGCCCATGAAATTCGAAATCCGCTTACAGTTGTTAGAGGTTTTATCCAACTGACAAAAAGCAAAGTGGACCCAACTACACAGAATTATATGAATACCGCTATTAACGAGCTGGATCGAGCAGAAACGATTATTTCTGATTATTTAAATTTTGCTAAGCCTCAATTGACGGAGAGATTTGAAAGTTTTAATGCGAGCATCGGAATTAAAGAAACGATTCTTTTGATGAACTCATATGCAAATATAAAAGGAATTGAGCTAAATAGCCAAATAGATAAGGAAGTATATATAGAGGGTGATCCTTTAAAGTTTAAGCAAGCGCTCCTAAATATCATTAAAAATGCTATTGAAGCTACGGATAAAGGAAATGTAAGCGTGCTTGCCAGCTTTAATCATAAGAAAGGGCAAGTCATCATTGAAGTGATTGATACCGGATCAGGAATGTCTAAGGAGCATCTTCAAAAAATAGGAAAAGCTTTTTATACAACCAAAACGGAAGGAACTGGTCTTGGTTTAATGGTCACCTTCCGTCTGATTGAAGCAATTGGCGGATCCCTAACATTTGAAAGTGAAGTCGGTAAAGGAACAAAGGCAACTATTACGGTAAAAGGGGCCCAAAAAGACCTCACTCTAGCAGTAAATAACAACCAGGTTAAGGAATATTTTTAACCAAATTTTTTTAAAAGATCGTCCTAGGACGGTCTTTTTTTCTGGTATATGGCTTAACCGGCTGCATTATAAAAAATTAATTTAAATTATTATCTTTCAGAATAAAGGTCATTAAAGATCGATCACCGTGTATATCCCAATCAATAAATATATCTCGAACCCTTTTATTGAATATTTCACTAAATCTCCCCTGGCGGTGAAAATATTCCTTTTCTAATTCATCTTTTGTTATTTTCAGTTCTTCAGCAAATCCTTTTTGTACTAATGCTTTTTCGATCATCATTAATATGCCCACCCGTTCTACTAAGTAGATGGTAGAGGACATTGGATACACAAAGATTTTATCTGGAACTTTTTGTACTAATTTACTAATTCGAGCTACTTCTGCTTCTAATTCCTGAAAATTGGAATCTGTTGCTCCTCCATTCGTTTCTTCGTCTAAAACAAGCATAATAACACCTGAGTTATTCGGAAAATTCCAATCATGGTACACCCGTTTTACTTCCTGATCCAGTGTTAACTCGATAACACCCTTTAACTCATTTAATAAATAATTTAATATAACAGTCCGTGCCTTTTCGACTTGATTTCTTTGCCCCTGCTTTATTAACACTTCTTCCATTGGAGAAATGAAGCCGCGAATATATATGACTAGGTGATTTTTTGTTAGTGTTGACTGACAGGATTGTGGCCCTTTTCCAAAATTCTTTCGCAATAACTTGCTTGTAAAACTGCTAATAGTATTTAGTTTGTCCTTCTCATGTTCCATCTTTTTACCCCCAATCCTTTTCAATACGTTTTCCTTCTTTAGTCCCCATTAGATAGTCTTTATCATAAATAAACTATTTATCTCCATTTTCATTCAATTTTTTTATACATTATCTTACTTCCTGGTAAGGTATCCATTTAAAGACTCCATTTAAAAAAGCCAATATAATAAGCAGCCGGTGGTCTGCTTTATATTGGCTTAAGATAATTTACAAAATGTCCAAATATGCTTTTCTAATTCTTCTTATTGCAGATAAAAGAATATAAAGTTTCGATCTTTTATATAATCCCATAATATGTATATGCATTCAACTTCTTTGCCAATAATATTGGTAAAGGAGTCCTTTTTGTCTTGAAAACTTTTTTTGATTTCCCAAGAGCGTTCTTGTAATAAATCTTGATGCCCTTTTTTATTTAGTACTTTTTCAATTTCTAACATGACACCACTGCATCTAACAGCCAATAAATTTGGGCTAATCTTCATGAGCTCCATTGCTTGAGGTGCCTTGTGTAATTCTGCACTTATATACTTAATTTGTTGAGCCATTTTTTCATAATAATATGGTTTGTTTTTTACATCTAAATCCGTGCTTAAAGATTCCTCTTCAAATAACAATATAGCCGTATTCGTTTCATAATCCCAATCTTGATGAAATGAAACATAATTAAAGTCTAGAACTTTAAAAGCATCGTGTGTAATCAATTCTTTAGCAATATGGTTCATTAAAAGGGTTCGAAAATCATATGCTAAATTCATCTCTTCAGTTGTAATTAGCACTTCCTCTGCAGGCGTAATAAAATTGCGTATATATACGATCAGCTTTCCCGTATGAAGAGTTACAAAACATGATTCAGGACCTTTTCCAAATCTCTGTTTAAGCATTTTACTTAATGTGCTGCTTAGCTGGAGGAGATCTTCTTGATTTTTATTACCGCTTCTAATCATTATTTGTCCCTCCTTTACATTGCGTTTTAAATTTGTACTAATACTGGAACATAGCTAATGAAAGAAAATTTTTAACAGAAAACAAAAATGGCCTAACTCCAAAAATAAGGAGTTAGGCCACGGATAGACAATATTTCTTCCATTTACCATAAAACAATTTTACAAATTATATTAGAAATTTATTTCTACTTAGATGATAAAGAAAAAATTAATGACAGTAAGACATTAATCAAACAAAGTATATCATCTGTTGATTAATATAGCAATATAGATTTTGAAGTTCACTTTAACTTATGCGACTCCTTTTTTCATGTATCCTAATGACTTCTTCTAACATTTAGGATACAGTTCAATCACATATTCATTAAGCTGTTTTGTTAAGATTTATTGATTTCCCTTCTTTACGCCATTCTTTGTATTCAGCTGCTGCGGTGAATAAAACGTCTGTAGAAGAGTTTAGAGCTGTTTCAAATGAGTCTTGCAGAACTCCGATAATAAAGCCGACTCCAACTACCTGCATAGCCACTTCATTTGGGATTCCAAATAAGCTGCAAGCTAGTGGAATGAGCAGTAGGGATCCGCCGGCAACCCCTGAAGCACCACAAGCACAGACTGCTGACAACACGCTAAGAATGATCGCAGTTGGAAGATCCACTTGGATACCAAGAGTATGAACTGCTGCAAGTGTTAAAACAGAAATCGTAACAGCTGCACCAGCCATATTGATTGTTGCGCCTAATGGAATAGATACTGAATAACTATCCTTATTCAAGCCTAGATTTTCACATAGCTTCATATTAACAGGGATATTGGAAGCTGAGCTTCGTGTAAAGAATGCAGTTATACCGCTTTCCTTTATACATTTAAACACGAGCGGATATGGATTTTGTTTAATATACACAAACACAATGATTGGATTAACAATTAGTGCCACAAAGAGCATACAACCAATTAATACGCCTAGTAAATTTCCGTAGCCTAATAACGATTCCACTCCATTTGTTGTAATGGATTCAAATACTAGTCCCATAATTCCTAGCGGAGCAAACTTAATCACCCAAGTAACCATTTTTGATACTGCATCGGAGAAATTAGAAATCAACGTTTTTGTTGAATCAGCTGCATTTCTTAATGCCAAACCAAGCAGAACCGCCCAAGCCAATATACCGATATAATTCGCATTAAATAGTGCCTTCACTGGATTATCCACAATATTCAACAGCAATGTTTTAAGAACCTCAACAACACCGCTTGGAGGGGTTACCCCTTCAGCACCTTTAACAAGTATTAAGTTTACAGGGAAAATAAAACTAGCAACAACAGCGATCAATCCAGCCAAAAAAGTACCTAAAAGATAAAGTATGATAACGGATTTCATGTTCGTCTTGTGACCACTTTTGTGCTGAGCAATTGCTGACATAACCAAAAAGAGTACGAGTACAGGTGCAATAGCTTTCAAAGCACCAACAAATAAAGAGCCAAAAATAACAATCGGTTTTGCCGCTTCAGGGATTGTTAAAGCTAGAGCAATGCCAATTATCAAACCTATGATGATTTGTTTTACTAGGCCTAATCTGCTCCACTTGATTAGCAAGCTTTTCATAGATGTTCCTCCATTATTCTGTATATTCTTATCGCATTTACCGAAATTCCACTCTATAAAGACACTTGTCTTTCTATAAAAATATTATACGGTGTTTTTTGATATACTACAATACTATTATTTTTATTAAAACTATTCATAATCTATTAAATATTGCAATAAATTGTAATAACCACTCCAATTTCATTACTATAAATTACTATTTCAAAAAAGAGATTCACTTAAAAACTCCAATATAAATGGGGGTGCCATTCAAGCTCATGACACCCCCATTTATCCAAATTAATATTTTTGTTCAGATAAAACTTTTATGCAAGTTAGAGCCGCTTTTTTCAAATCCTCATGAGACCAGCTTGGAATCTTCCCATGCTGAATTGCTAACTCATGTGAAGCAGGAATATGGATAAAGCCAGCAGGAATTTGTTTATTATGTGTGCTCGCAAAATGCAGGCTTTGATACATAACATGGTTGCATAAATACGTCCCGGCAGTATTTGATATTTCTGCCGGGAGTCCTTCCTCAATCAGCCTACCCACCATTGCACTGATTGGAAGAGTACTCATATAGCCATCTGGTCCTTCCTGCTGAATAACCTCATCAACCGGAGTATTGCCGCTGTTATCTGCCTCTCCGTCATTTATATTTATCGCTATACGTTCAGGTGTAATTTTGTAGCGTCCACCAGCCAGTCCTAAAGAAATAACTGCATCTGGTTCAATATTCTTTAAATGTTCTATAATCTGATTCCCAGATTTCTTAAAATCTACAGATAATACCTCACTATGAATCTTGTAATCTCCTACCTGCTGCCCATTTAAATCCTGAACAATACGCATCGTTGGGTTAATAGAAAAATGTAAAAAAGGTTCAAAACCAGTCAGCAATAATGTTTTCACTCTTAGTTTCCTCCTCTAATTTTGTAGAAGTTCTTTCTAAATACTCTTCTATTTAAGTTTATCAGATACCCTAACTTTTCTGAGTATGATAAACAGGGAAATTTTACAAAAAAATATGGCATAACGAGATATTTATCGTTACGATTAGAAACACCGTTCAAATGTCCTTCAGTATTTATCACAAGAATTATGATGAAATTTCGTCCATTCACTGGCCGCTATGTATTCCACTGTCACATATTAGAGCATGAAGATGATGATATGATGCGCCTATTTGAAGTTGTTGAACGCAGATGCCAATGTGAAGACGAATGCGCTTATAGTATACTATTTTTACCAACTTATTTAAGGTGATTTTATGTGGAATATATTTTGCCGAGCCGTTTCATTCCTTATGTAGAAAATGGCACATTAAATGGGCCAACCTTACCCAAAACAGTTAGTGAAGATTATTTACAATGGATGAGAGAAGCAGATAAAGCATTTCAAGAATTTTTAGGTGCTGCAGACCGGCAGACTAAACAAGCAGTTCCATATTTACCAGTTGCGGTTCAAGATGTATTTGCAGAAAGTTTGCATGATTCATCTATAGAGCTGATTGATCGATATGGGGATACCCTTCATCTTTTCATCAATACGGATGGCGGATTTACATCTAAATCGCATATACACCTTATTTTTCAAAACGTACTAACTGAGGAAAGTGATAAAGCATTAAGTGTTGGCCAATGGATCGTTTACTACGAATTGCAAAAAAATGATGATGGTTTTGCCTTTCGAGTGTTGTTTGAATGCCCGGATTCTGAGTAGACAATTACAATGAAAGGGCTAGATGCCGAGTATTTTTATCGTCCGGCTGAATATACGGTTTTGAGAGATGAAAGAAAGATTAAAAAAACATCACTTGAGGAATATATTAAGAAGATAAATCCTAATTTTCGGTATTGGCTAATTACTCCCGATGTGATCAGTGCCATTCAATCATTTTCGAATAGTATCGTTTTAGGAAATGGGAAGGTTGAATTTGAGCAAAATGAAATAATTGTTACGATCGGAAATGAACGTTATGCGTATGATTTAGAAGAGTACAACCCCATTACATATATTCATACAGACGTATACGAAGATCCCTATGCACACTTTAGTGTACCCGTGCCATCAGAGGAAATAGAAGCTGCCATCTTTGGCAGTGATTTAGAATTGCAAGTGCGTGCTTGGAATACGCTGTATGCTAATCCTATTGAACTTATAGACATAATTAACCGTGTCTTATCGAAAATTACAATTACAGAAGAAAATGAAATGATGGTTAGTGTTTTTACGAGCCATTTTTATAAATTAGGTATTTTAAAAGAAGCAGTTATTGAAAAGTTTCAATCGCTAATTGATTAAAAATACTTGGATGCCTTTCAAAGCTTTTATTTAATAAATAGATCGAATTCGAATTAGTATCAGTAATTGTTTTTCTCAAAGCATATACTATAAAATATAAGCAAATTACATAAGTTTGAAGTTATTTGGCTGAAGAGAGGAATTATATGAACCCGAACACCCAGCAAAAACGCCAGAGAAAGATGATAAAACTATCAAGAGCTATACTGATTATTATAGGAGCCTTTATTACAGCGTATGGCCTAGAAGCGGTATTAATCCCAAACAATGTATCAGACGGAGGAGTGACAGGACTCAGCATCGCCGGTTCACAATTAATTGAATTACCTTTAGGAGTGTTAATTGCTGTACTGAATATCCCATTCGTGTATTTAGGATATAAACAAATTGGTAAAAGCTTTGCAATTAATTCCATTATCGGCATTGCTTCACTTGCAGTGGGGACTAGTGTCATGCATCAAGTCCATACTATAATTGAAGGAGATACGCTGCTCATAACTGTTGTTGGCGGTATCATTATTGGTTTTGGAATGGGACTAGCCTTACGTAATGGCGGTGCCCTAGATGGCATTGACATGTTAGCCGTTCTTCTATCCCGAAAACTGCCTTTCGGAACAAGTGACCTTATCCTTTTCTTAAATCTGTTTGTATTTATTGTTGTCTCTACTGTGTTTGGTCTGCAAGGAGCAATTCTATCGGGGATTGCCTATTTTATTGCATCAAAAGTTATTCACATCGTTGAAACGGGTTTAAGTGGTTCTAAAACTTTTAAAATTATTACGAATGAACCCGAATCAATGGTAGAAACGATACGTGACCGCTTAGGCCGCAGTGCCACGTATAACATCGTTCGGGGTGCTTATTCAAATGAACAATTCAAAGAAATTACATGTGTTATTAACCGTTTAGAAGAAACAAAAATGAAAGAAATTATTCAAGAAATTGACCCCTATTCCTTTGTGACGGTTTATGACGTTGCTGAGGTGAAAGGCGGAAACTTTAAAAAGCATGATATTCATTAGATTATAAGGCATACGCAGAAGCACCCCTTCGAAAAAAAACGAAGGGGTGTTTCTTAATTAAAACTCAAAATAATAAATTTCTGATTAATAAACATCACGCTGATAACGGCCTTGCTTTTGCAGATCCTTCAAGTAAGCTTCAGCTTCATCACGCGACATGGAGCCTTCCTTTTCTACGATCGAAATAAGTGCTTCATTGACATCCTTCGCCATATGCTCTTTATCTCCACAGACGTAGAAATAAGCACCATTGCTAATCCACTGGAACATTTCTTTACTATTTTCAAGCATTCTATGCTGAACATATACTTTTTGATCGCTATCACGTGAGAAGGCAGTATCTAGCTTTGTTAGTACTCCATCACTCTGATACTTTTCCAATTCGTCACGATAAAGGAAATCTGACGATGCATGCTGGTCCCCAAAGAATAACCATGTTCGGCCATCTGCCTTACTTACTGCACGTTCTTCGATAAACGAACGGAATGGCGCAATGCCTGTCCCTGGACCAACCATGATAATATCTTGATCTTGAGAATCCGGCAAATAAAAATGTTTATTCGCTTGAACGAATACCGGAATCGTATCTCCTTCTTGAACTCGTTCAGCACATTGAACAGAACAAACACCTTTACGGTCACGTCCATGGGCAGTATAGCGAACAGCCCCAATAGTTAGATGAACTTCATCTGGATGAGCAGCTATACTGCTTGCAATGGAATAGAGGCGCGGTGTCATTTTTCTTAACATGGAAACAACGTCTTGTACTGATGCCTTCCAAGGGCCGAAATCACGAAGCATATCTAATAAATCGCGGCCATTGCAATATTCTTTTAGTTCGTTTGCATTTTCAACCAATATAAGCTTTTGCAGTTCTTCATTTTCTGTGAATGCTGCTGCCTGCTGTAGAATTTTCTTTGTCAGAAGTGTGATTTCACAATAGGTTGTTAGCGCTTCCTTCAATGGCAGCGTTTCCCCCTGTTTTCCAACAGTTACAACTTCTTTTTCATCCCAGCCCATTTTCTCTAGAAGAGCAGCCACTAGTTCAGGATCATTTGAAGGGACAATACCAAGTGCATCACCTGGAGCATAGAACAAGCCTGAATCTTTTAATGACAATTCTAGATGTCTTGTTTCCTTGCTAGAGCCAGTCCCGTTCAGATTAGTATTTTTTAGTACTTTTGCTGGAAATGGGTTAGTTCTTGAAAATGGCAGTTTTTCACTTTTAGGATTCTCTAAAGTATTTTGCATTTCGCTATTCCTCCAAAACAAGATGTATATAGCTAGAATAACATAAATAGGGAGAATCAGATGTGTTTTTTGACACAAAATGATTGAATTTTTCGAAGAAACAAAAGGATCCTTTTCTTTTTCTTCTATTATGTTCGAAATTCCCCAAATGTTGATTAAAAACACTTATTTTAAAATCGTTCAAAGTTATTATTATGTACTTCCTTTGGCAAAAAAAAATCACCTATGTTTGTTCGCTACTATTTCTAGTATACAAATAGAGAATACTTAATAATCATTTATAGCATAATTTCTTGGTCATTTTTTACTGATTTTTACCGTGTTCTTCCTTTTTTCCATTATTAAAAACACCCTCCATCATTAGTTTGGAAGGGTGCTTCGTTAGAATCAATTTAGAATGATTCACTTTGCTTCTTCATTTATTGCATTCGATCTGGCAGCCAAAGAGATAATCCAGGTACGATGATGACAAAAATGAGTACGACAATCATTAATACGATAAATGGAATGACACCCTTTACAACATTGCCGAGTTTCTCCTTAGCTATTCCGCTAACAACGAAAAGGTTAAGTCCAACTGGCGGTGTAATCATTCCTAACTCCATATTTATCGTCATGATGATGGCGAAATGAATTAAGTTAATATCGAAATGTTTAAGCATTGGAAGCAGGATTGGCAATGTAATCAGAATAATGGAAACTGCCTCTAGAAACATCCCCATTACGAAGAACAAGATATTCACGATTATCATAAATACCCATTTATTCAACTCACTGCTGGCAATCCAGGCACCAATTTCTTGAGGAATTTGAGCATTTGTTAAATATAATCCAAACAAGCTTGCTGCCCCAATAATTAAGAAAATCATAGCAGTAATATTAATGGATTCTACTATAATGGGGCGTACATCTTTCCAATGGAGTTCCCGATAAATGAATGCAGATACAATGATCCCATAAAATACAGCAATAACGGCTGACTCTGTTGGTGTTACAATCCCGCTATAAATGCTCCCTAGAATTAAGAATGGCAAAAATGCCCCCCAAATTGCTTTTAAAGACTTTTTGCCTCTTTCTTCCCAAGAAGCTTTCTCACCTTTTCCATAACCTTTTCTCTTTGCATAAAAGATGGCTGAGACTATTAGAACCCCTCCAAGTAATAAACCAGGGATTACTCCAGCCATGAACAATTTCCCGATGGATTCCTCAGCTGTAATTCCATAAATAATGAGTGGAATACTTGGTGGAATGAGAATACCTAGAGTTCCAGCCGCCGCAACTAGGCCCATTGAATATTTCTTATCATAACCAGCATTAACCATTGCCGGAATCATAATAGAACCGATTGCTGCAGCCGTTGCTGGACTTGAGCCGGAAATGGCAGCAAAGATCATGCAAGCTAAAATGGTTACTACCGATAAGCCGCCTGGTAAATGGCCAACCCATGATCTTAATGCTTCAATTAAATATTTGGAGATTCCTCCTCGGGCTAGTAAGACACCCGCTAGAACGAATCCTGGAATCGCCATCATTGGGAAAGAATCAATTGCCGTGAAAAATCTTTGTGGCAGCATGTTCATATTAAAATCAGAAAGCATTAATACTACCATCGTCGACCCAGCTAAGCTGATGGCTATGGGCACCCTAAGAATCATTAAAAGAAAGAAAATACTAAGTAATAGGATTATCATAGTTTTCCTCCTTTCCTCGCAATTGGTTCAGAAACCGCTCAATAAATCGTAATAAAAATAAGATTCCAGATATCGGAAGAATTAAATAGACTACCCACATTGGCAATCCAACGTCTAACGAAACCATTCCTGAAGAATATCGATTTTCTACAAGGATCAAACCATAAAACGTATAAGCAAGACAAAATAATATACATACTGTAGTTGCAAATAAATCTACTGCTCGTTTTGCGCCATTCGGGAGTTTATCATATAAAATATCAACCTGAATATGCTGATTATGCCTTAATGCAATGGCAAATCCGATAAAGGTTCCCCAAATGATTAAATATCTCACAATCTCTTCCACCCAGGCCTTCGGTTCATTAAAGACATACCGCATGATTACCCCATAGAAAATGAGTGTAATTCCTGCAAAAAAGAATGTCCCCGCGGAAACTTCTTCAAATAAGTTCCAAATTCTTTTCAATCCTTTCATGCTGCACCCCTTCTTTAATCATTTCTAATTGAATAAAAGAATAAGTGCCGATCAAATAACATGACCGACACTCTTATGTCCTTATTTAAGATCACGAATGCCATTAATTAATTCAGGAGTAATGACTTCTTCGAACTCATCGTAAACTGGCTGTAAAGCTTTTGCTAAACCTTCTTTTTCTTCCGAAGTCAAATTAATAACTTCCACTTTTCCAGAGTTTTTAATATTTTCTAAGCTTTTTGCATTTTCATCTCCAGCAAGTTTCCATTCAAGCTCTGTGGCTTCCTTCATTGCTTCTTCTACTTTTGTACGAATATCCTCTGGCATACTATCCCAGAATGACTTATTAACAAATACTGCATAATCCAACCTTCCATGTTCACTTATTGACATATATTTTTGTACTTCTTGATATTTCTGAGTGTCGATATTGTTATAAGTATTTTCTTGCCCATCTACAGTACCTTGCTGTAAAGCTGCATATGTTTCACCAAACGCAATAGTTGCACTTCCTGCACCAAGAGCTTTAAACTGAGCTTCTAACACTTTTCCAGCTTGAGCACGGAATTTAATTCCTTTAAAGTCCTCAGGTGCTTTCAATGGATGCTTATTATTCGTGAAATGCTTAAATCCATTTTCCCAGAAAGCGACGCCCATAATGTCATTAGCTGCTAATTTATCACTATTTAATAGAGTCTTTGCGATATCACTATTGAAAAACTTATGAACATGCTCTTGGTCTTTAAATAAATAAGGCATGTCTACATACTGCCAGCGTGGATCTAATTTAACCATTTTCGTTACAGAAGGAGCAATCATATGGACATTTCCAGAAACAAGAGCATCCAACTCATCATTATCTCCGTATAATTGCGAAGATGGATAAACTTCTACTTTTGCCTTCCCATCCGTTTTTTCTTTTACTAACTCAGCAAAGCGCTCAGCCGCTTTTCCTTTAACACTATCAATAGATGTAACATGCGAAAATTTGATAATGATAGGGTTATCTTTGGATGCAATTGTTTTCTTCTCAGTACCTCCAGAACATGCTGTGGCAAGTATCATGAAAAGACTAATAATGCTAATTAAAGTAAACTTTTTCATTCTTTTTCCCCCTTATTTTTTTTAATGAAAATGTTTATATTGTAAAAAGTTAATAAAATACTAGAGTTAAACATAGAATTTGTTTCTCTTGAAATTGCCCATTAACTCTAATTTTCATCACTTTATTACAGGAACTATTATTCTTTATATTTAGGCAATGCCTTTATATACTTATCCCCGTATTTTTCCTGGAAATATTCATATACTGGCTTAAAGTCTTGTTCCCAAGCTTTTTTTTCTTCATCTGTTAGTTGATAGATATTAATGCAATTACACTCTATTAGTTCTTTCAGTTTTTCTTCATTTGTCTTTTGTGCCAGCTCCGCTTCCCATACACTTACTTCCTTGAGAGTGTCATTTATTAGGACTTGGATATTATTTGGGAGCTGATCCCAAAACTCTTTATTCATTAACAATACATAACCTAGATAGCCATGATTGCTTACTGTTAAATAGTTTTGAAGAAAATGAAGATTTTTACTTGTAATATTTGAGAGTGTATTTTCCTGACCATCAATATCGTTTCTTTCTAAGTGTGTAAAGGTTGTATTGAAATCAATTTTCTGCGGTACCGCTCCTAAGCTAAAAAATTGATTGTAAATAATGTCGCTTGGCATGATTCGAATTCTTAAATTTTTTAGATCTTCTGGTTTATAAATAGGCTTGTTACGATTGCTAATCTGCTTAAATCCATTGTCCCAGATGCCTAGCATGAGTATGCCATGGTTATCAAACTTGGATGTAAGTTCTTGTCCAACCGGACTGGCTATATATTCATGTACCTCCTCATAACTTTTGAAAGCGAAAGGCAGATCAATGACTGACCATTCAGGAATTAGTGATGTCACCTTTGATGTCGCAGGCGCAATCATTTGCACATCCCCTTGTAAAAGCGCTTCCATTTCTTCGCCATCTTTATAAAGAAACCCATTAGGAAATACTTGTACTTCAACATAGCCATTGCTTCGTTCATTAACGAGCTGGGCAAATTTACGAGCAGCCAAACCTTTTGGCGTATCTTCACCTACTACATGTGAAAATCGAATAACAATTCGTTCATCTGCACCTAACTGCTCATAATCTTTCGGATATGGAACAGACTGACAACCAAATAAAATGATAATCAAGATAACTATAGTGACCTTTAAACTTGACCTGATGTACAATTTATTCCTCCAAACCTTCTAAAAGTAGAACATTTTTATTGTATTTCATATTTGTAATTTTTAGATATTTTGTATTTAATGATTTTTTTGGTTTTTATGGTATCAAAAAAATAAAAAAGAAAAGTTGTTACACCTTTTGTGAACAACTTCTTTTTAGTCTTATATTAATGAATAATACTTCGTTGGTCGCCCCACATTTCCATACTGCAATTCAATATGAACCTTATCTTTTCCCGCTAGAAAATCCAAGTATTTTCTTACTGTTACTCTAGCCATCCCCAGGGTTTGTCCTAATTGTTCGGCTGTTATTGGCTCTTCTGTTGAACCTAAGCCAAGTAAAATTTGTTTCATTGTAATGTCATTGAATCCTTTTGGTAAATCATCCTCATCCTCTAAATTTCCCAGCCACTCATCAATATCAGCCTGAACTAACGTTTGGAGTGATTCTATTTTTTTCAACATCTTCCTGTATTCCTGAAGTGATTTTTGAAATCGCTCAAAACGAAAAGGTTTTACTAGATAATCAACCGCACCCAAACGCATGACTTCTTGAATAGTACCAGCATCACGAGCTGCTGTAATCATGATAATGTCAGAAGGAATCCGTTCTGATCTAAGATCGACCAATATATCTAAACCCGAAATATCTGGCAAAAACATATCCAGCAATATCAGCTTTGGTTTTAGTTCTTTTATTTGTTCCAGGGCATCCTTTCCAGTTGTAGCCTGTCCAATAAGGGAGAAGCCGTCCATTTTCTCTAAAAAGCCTTTATTTACTTCTAATACGATCGGCTCATCCTCAACGATAAACACAGAAATTTTATTCATTATGATTTCTCCCTCCTACTTTTACTCTAAAGACTGTACCACCATGTGACAGCTGTTCAGCTGAAATCTCTCCTTTGTTTGAATCGATAATTTGTTTCACTAATGCTAATCCAATTCCTCTGCCTTCCTTTTGCTTCGTACTGTAACCGTATTCAAAAATTCTCTCCACATTATCCGGCAAGCCAGCCCCATTATCTCGAACCTCTATATACAAAAACGTTGCATTCCCCTGTAATAATAGAGAGACATTACGTTCCTCCTGTTTTAAACAGGCCTCCATCGCATTATCTAGTAAATTTCCGATAATAGTAACGAGATCCCCACTTGAAATCCCATTCATTCCTTCTAGTAAAAAAGATTCCTTATCGATGACGAGTGAAATTCCTAATTCCTTGGCTCGCGATCGTTTCCCAAGGAGAAGACCAAGAACAGAATAGTCAGATATATAATCCTTTAAAAACTGAATAACTGTTTGTTCATCTGATATTTCATCGACAATCATATTTAAAGCTTCCTCTGTTCTCTCTAATTGGATTAACCCAGCTATACTATGTAATTTATTCATATATTCATGATTTTGGGAGCGTAATGCATCCACAAGTGCTTTAATTCCGGTTAATTCCTCTGCCAGCATATGTGCTTCTTTTCGATCCGTCATCATAATTAACGAACCAACCCGCCGATTTTTTACATTAATAGGATAAATTTTCACTAAGTACATCACATCTCGGCAAAGCAAAGGACGGGAAATGACTTCCTTGCTTAAAGAAAATTCCTTCCCTATCCATGTTTCAGGAAAGAGATCACCAATTTTAATAGATTCCCCATAAAAATTCGTATATTGTTTTGCTAAGCGGTTCATAAAAGTAATATTATCTTTTTCATCCGTTGCTAAGACTCCAATATCCATAGACTGGATCATACTTGAACGTTCTTCTACTAAGCGGGCAATTTCATAGGGTTCTAGATTCAGTGTCTGCTTTTTAAGATGGTTCGCAATAATAAGGGAACCAATAAGACCAATCAATAAGCCCCAAAACAAAGAGATCAGCATGTTAACCCGATATTCCGTAATCAAGGTTTGAATTGTAGGAGACAAAATCCCAACCGTCACGACACCAACTTGCTTTACCCCTTCTTCATTCATGATTGGGACAAATGCACGAATAGCATATCCCAAAACGCCTTGCGCCTTTGAAATATATTCGTGCTCAGATAATGATGCTAATTCATCCCCGCCTTCAAAAAGTGTACCTAACTTACTTTCCGATGGATGAGAGTAGCGAATCCGATTCATATCAAAAACAACAATATAATCAACATTTGTAGCCAACCGTACTCTCTCAGCAATAGGCTGGATGGTCTGTTCTCCACTTTCTTTCCCAACATATGATTTAATGTCTGGCAGCTGAGCGACAGTTCTTGCTATGGCGATCGCACGTGCTCCAAGCTCTTTTTCAAATGAATTGGATATATTAAGGATCATAATCAACCCGCTTGTCATCACCGAAAAAACTACTAAAATAAATGAAAAAATAAACATCTTCATGCGCAAAGAAATTCTAGTCATTCGAATACCCCACAACAAAAAATACTTTCATCCAGACAATATCCATATAATAAAAATTTTAACATCTTAAAAAATGTAATAATACCTTTTTTTGAAAATACAGTATATTTACTCTAAATATCTGCAAATATATTTGAGTCCTTTAGCATTGAGTATTGATAGGAGATAGTAAACATTTACCTATGCCTTTTTATTGGAAAATATCGGCCAGTTCCGATATATATCCGCAAATTCCACAATATATCCGCCAATTCCGGAATATATCCGCTAGTTCCGGAATATATCCGCTAGTTCCGGAATATATCCGCCAGTTCCACAATATATCCGCCAGTTCCACAATATATCCGCCAGTTCCACAATATATCCGCCAGTTCTTCAATATATCCGCTAGTTCCGGAATATATCCGCTAAATAGTATATAAAAAAATACCCTATTGAGTAGACTTAAATAAGTCTACCTATAGGGTACTTTTGCATATTGAAAAAGGTAGCTTTTTTACTGAATCATTAGTGTAGAGCTATCTATGCCACCAAGGAAGAATTGCAGTTGCAAATTCTCCTTCTTCTAATGATACAGTTTCGCCGATTTGAGGAACGATTAGGTTGTTATCGGCTTTTGTGGCTGCACATATTGCCCGTTCAATTGGTTCCGTCCAGCCATGATTGGCAAGAGTGTAGGCTCCCCAATGTATAAGCATCATTGACTTGCCCTTAATATCTTCATTTGCCTGAATCGCTTTTTCCGGTGTCATATGAATCATTGGCCAGCGCCTATCATATTGACCACCCTCAATTAACGCCATATCAAATGGCCCGTATTTATCAACAATTGTTTTAAAATGCTGGCCATATCCTCCATCACCGCTCGTATAAAACCGTGTCTTTTTCCCTAATATGACCCAGCCGCCCCATAACGTTGTATTCCGGTTAAAGATTCCTCTACCTGAGAAATGCCTTGATGGAGTGAAGACCACCTTTAAACCTTCAAAGTCCGTTTCATCCCACCAATTCAGCTCCGTTATCTTTTCTTTTGGAATCCCCCACCGTATTAGATGATTGCTTACTCCTAGTGGAACAAAAAAATGAGCAGTCTTGTTTTTCAGCATAGTAATAGATGAATAATCTAAATGATCATAGTGATCATGAGTAATAAAAACAGCATCGATATCAGGCAAATCGATAATCACATCAAGCATGCTTCCTGTATAGCGTTTACTGCCAACAAATGAAACAGGTGAAGCTCTTAAACTTAACATGGGGTCAACAAAGATTTTTTTATTATCAAGACTGACCAAGAAAGCGGAATGTCCAAACCAGGTTACACTATCTTCTTCGCTCATAATTTTATTCCAATCAATTGCAGCCACAGAAAGTGCTTCATTAGGAGTACGGTCATTGCCTCCTCGAATGAAATCCTTCATCATTGAGGGAAACTCCGATAAACGGATGTTAGCTCTTGTTATCTCTTGATTTATGAATTTCCCATCGACAAATTGGTCATATTTCTTAAAGTCTCGCTTTTGCTCTTTGGTTAACTTTCCGCCAAATGCAGGATGTAGATTAATTATTAGTAAAATGAGTAAAACGATAATTATTATAAAAATGATTAAATATAACATAACCAGTTTCACAAGACCTCCCTTACTTCCTATAAATAACAGCTTATTTATTTTATCATCTTTTGTATAACTTTATATAACAAGTCTTGCTCTCGATTCGTTCAATTTTCTAGCCCCTTGATTCCAACCTGCAACGATTAGACAACACTACTTTGTGGAATAATTGAATAATCTATTTAGTTTTGAATGGGAGAATGGGCAATGAAAAATAAATTAATGCAAATGCTTGAAGAACGTAAAGAAGAAATCATTCAAATACGCCGTCACCTTCATGAGAATCCTGAGCTTTCTTTCAAAGAAGAAAAAACTAGCAAATATATTGAGGATTTTTATAAAGGAAAAGATGTTCATATTCATACAAAAGTCGGCGGTGGCCATGGAATTATTGTCACAATAAAAGGTGGGAAACCAGGAAAAACAATTGGACTGAGGGCAGATTTTGATGCGCTTCCGATAGAAGAAGAAACGGATGTACCGTTTAAATCTAAAAATCCTGGTGTTATGCATGCATGTGGACATGATGGACATACAGCTTACCTGTTAGTTCTTGCTGATTGCCTCATTCAATTGAAAGATGAAATTCCTGGTACGATCAAAATCATTCACCAGCCTGCAGAAGAAGTTCCGCCAGGTGGAGCAATCGGCATGATCCAATCTGGTTTATTAGATGATTTAGATAATATTTTTGGTATTCACTTATTACCTCTTGGTCCATCTGGTTTAGTAGGATATAACAGTGGTTATGTATTCCCAGGCCGTGCTTACTTTAAAGTAAAAGTCCAAGGTATAGGCGGACATGGCTCTTCACCACACTTGGCAAATGACTCAATTGTCGCAGGTGCACATTTTGTTGCAGCGATTCAGACAATTGTCAGCCGGCGATTAAATCCATTTGATATGGGTGTAGTAACAATTGGTTCATTTGATGGTAAAGGAACCTTTAATGTCATTAAAGATAGCGTGGAAATTGAAGGCGATGTTCGTGCAATGACAGAAGAAACACGGGAAACGATACAACGAGAAATTCGCCGCATTGCAAAAGGAATCGAAGAAGAATTCAATGTTACTTGTGAATTAACATATACACCGGACTATCCGCCACTTTACAATGATCCTGAAGTGACTAAAATGGTTGCTTCTTACTTAAAAAATGCAAACGATAAAGATATTGTGGATGTGCAGGAATTCGAGCCAATGCCTCCTTCTGAGGACTTTGCACACTATGCAAAAAAATTCCCAGCATGTTTTTTCTACATTTGTTGTACACCAAAAGGGGTTGAAAAGCCATACTTCAACCATCACCCTAAATTTGATATTGATGAAGATGCACTTTTAGTAGCAGCCAAAGCAGTTGGTACAGTAGTTTGTGGATATTACGATATTGATTAACGTTTATTGATAAATAGAGGCCCCCAAACCAAATAAACTATATAAAAAAGGCAGTCCTATTGGAGCTGCCTTTTGTTCATTTAATGCCATTATCTTAAAGCCTATTCCAGTTTGTTTGAATGATCAGAACTGCAAATTCATTTCCCATCCACAACTTCTTTTAAGATTTCATAAGAACGCTTTTGTTTGTCAGGATCAAAAATATAAGACACAGCCATAATTTCATCTACATTATATTTCTCCTGAAAACTTGTTAATTGATTTCGAATAGAAGCTTGATTTCCTATTAAAGTAACTCTGGACATTGTGCCGGATGCATGTTTTTCTTCAGTACTCCAAACGTGATCCATGCTTTCAACTGGTGGCCTTAGCGGATTTCGTGTTCCCCGGACAACATTTAGGAAAAATTGCTGCATCGTCGTTGATTCAAATTGCGCCTCTTCATCACTTTCAGCTGCAATCACATTTAAGCAAACCATCATATATGGGGAATCAAGGTATTGTGATGGCTGGAATCGATTTCGATAAATAGAAATGGCCTCTTCCATAAATTGAGGAGCAAAATGTGACGCAAACACATATGGCAATCCTAATTTTGCCGCTAAATATGCAGAATCGGTGGATGAACCAAGGATATAAATCGGGATATTGGTATTCACACCTGGATAGGCTCTCACATAGCCTTGGTGCTCCTCTGGCCCCATATACGTAAGCAACGCTTGAACGTCCTCAGGGAAAGTGTAGACTGAATCATTTTTGGATCTTCTTAGTGCACTTGCAGTCATCATATCTGTCCCTGGTGCCCTGCCAAGTCCCAAATCTAGTCTACCAGGATAAATAGCCGCCATCGTTCCAAATTGTTCAGCCACAACTAAAGGAGAATGGTTCGGCAGCATGATCCCGCCAGATCCTACACGTATATGGTCTGTATGTTCTAATGTATGTTTTATTAAAATTGAGGTGGCTGAACTAACAAGTGTTGGCGTATTATGATGCTCAGCAATCCAATAACGTGTATAACCCATTTTTTCAGTTGCCTGCGCCAAATCAACCATTGAATCAATGGCGTCCCTCGCCACTTGACCTTCGCGAATGGGAGCAAGATTTAATACAGAAACAGGTATTTGTATATTTGCCATTCTGATTGATCCTTTCTATAGAAAGATTTCAATACCATACTAACAATTTACATATAGAAAACAAACTTAAATGCTTACTCGGAATACCTGAAAAATCAGCTTTTGTCCCTTTTAAATTAACCTTCTAGATTTAGGTTGTTTCTCATAGTTATTACTAAATTGTTGAAAAAGGAGGTCCTTGATGAGTTATTATACGTTTTTTCAACCCTACTTAAGCCCGCACGCTTCTAATTCACCAATAAAGCATATGACACACACCCAATCTCCTAATTTATTTACAGAATATCAGTGGACAAACCATACACATTCAACTCCCGTAAATGCACTGGGACCGAGATCACAATGGGAACAGCTGTATTCCCCTTTTCCTCATAAGCTAGCAAGAAGAAACAGAGCGCGACGGCTCTCTCACGAATCTAACATAAGTCCCCTGTCTGACCGCCATACAGAAACTGTCCCTAATTTTCATTTACCTGATCAGGGCATGCTGCCTGAAACAGCCTATCAAATGATCCACGATGAACTGACTCTTGATGGACATCCTAAACTCAATCTTGCCACCTTCGTAACCACCTGGATGGAGCGTTCTGCAGATCAATTGTATGCGGAATCATTCAACAAGAATTTAATTGACAAGTGTGAGTACCAGCATACGGCAGCTATAGAGGAAAGATGTGTACGAATATTAGCGAATCTCTGGCATTCTCCCCAACCGCATGAAACGATGGGCATATCGACAACGGGATCGTCAGAGGCATGCATGCTTGGAGGACTTGCATTAAAACGTCGTTGGCAAAATGCGCGTAAAAAGAAAGGAAAGCCAATTGACCAGCCTAATATCGTATTTAGTTCAGCTGTACAGATCGTTTGGAAAAAATTCGCGAACTATTGGGATGTTGAACCGCGATATGTGAACATTACACCAGAACACCCGTCTATGGATCCTGAGGCTGTGGTTGCTGCCATAGATGAAAACACAATTGGTGTGGTAGCTACCTTAGGAGTAACTTATACTGGCCTCTATGAGCCTGTTGATAAAATTGCAAAAGCCCTAGATGAGTTTCAAGCTTTAACGGGATTTGATATACCGATACATGTTGACGCTGCTTCTGGAGGATTTATAGCCCCATTTCTGCAACCAGACTTAGTCTGGGATTTTAAATTGCCTAGGGTGAAATCCATCAATGTTTCAGGGCATAAATACGGATTAGTATACCCGGGAATTGGCTGGATTATTTGGCGTGAAGCTCAGGATCTTCCAGAAGATCTTATATTTCATGTGTCCTACTTAGGCGGAAACATACGTACACTATCTTTAACTTTCTCACGTCCGAGCGCACAAGTGCTCTTGCAATACTATAATTTCCTTCGTTTAGGAAAAGCAGGATACTATCAAGTACAAAGTGCTTCTCAATCAGTAGCGCTTTTTCTTAGCAAGGCCATTCAGGAAATAGGACCTTTTGACATATTTACAAATGGATCGGATATTCCTGTATTAACGTTTCGGCTGAAAGAAGGATACACTTCCATCTGGAACCTATATAACTTATCACAGCAGCTGAAGCGATTTGGCTGGCAAGTCCCAGCATATTCTTTACCACCGGACATGGAAAATATTACAATTATGCGTGTTGTCATCCGTAATGGATTTTCCTTGAATATGGCTCAATTGTTCTTGATCAACCTTAAACAGGCCGTTACCTTCCTTGATTCCTTAGATTTCCCAATACCACATGATTCAGAATGTGATATCAGCATTCGCCATTGACCATTAAAATAAGGGGCTTCCATTTTAGTATGTTGTACTGCCCCTGTACATTCTTTCGTGAAGTCCCGCACCTTGCAATAATCCTTTTCATAGAAACCATATGTAATTTCCTGTTCATTCTCCGTTCACATTCCAAGCATAAACTAAAGATGTCAAAAAGAGATCGGAGGAATAAGAGATGAATATGGCTTGGAAAGAAATTAAAAAAAGTAAAGTTAGATTTCTCATTTTAGGTTCTATCGTTTTTCTCGTTAGTTTTTTAACGTTTATTATATCTGGTCTGGCGAATGGATTATCACAAGATAATGCGGCACTCATTAAGGATTTGCCTGAGGGGCAATTTTATATGACAAAGGATTCCGACAAAACGTTTACTCTTTCAAGAATCCCTAATGACATACAAGATGAAGTTTTAACGAAAGAAAAAGAGGCTGTTTCTTTTTCTATTGGAATGGGTTTTGTGAATGATGCGGCTGATAAACAGCAAAGTGTTGTGTTTGTTACATCGACGGATTCTTCGTTGTTTCAAAATGTGAAAAAAGGAGAAATCGTCCTCGATGACTCGATGAAAGATAAGGGAATTAAGGTCGGCGATGTCCTGACAAATAATCAATACAGCGGTGAATTTATTGTAAAAGGTTTTGTCGAGCAAAAGAAATTCAGTCATGCTCCTGTTGCTTATATTCATATGGATGACTTCAAGGAAATGTATCGGACAGATGAAATGCAAATGCTTTTCATCCCTGGAAAGGATTCAGCAAAAGCAGTAGATGGATTACAAGCATTTTCTAACACGCAATTTCTAAATACCATTGCAAGTTATAAAGCAGAACAGATGTCTTTGAATATGATTGTTTGGTTTTTAGTCGTCATTAGCGGAATGTTGTTTGCTATCTTCTTCTACATGATGAACGTTCAAAAAATTGGTTTATACGGAATTTTAAAAGCGATCGGTGTCAAAACAAGTGCTTTGTTTAAAATGATGTGGACTCAAATGCTGTTTATTACTGCCATTGCTCTTAGTCTATCTATTGGACTGAGTCAAGTTTTTAATATGATTGCACCTGAGGGGATGCCCTTTCATTTAACACCTGAAACAACGGTACAATTATCGATCGTTTTCCTTATCATCGGATTTATTGGAGCTACTCTTTCAGGTATCCAGATTAAAAAAGTAGAACCATTGCAAGCCATTCAACAAGGAGAGGTTTAATATGACCGTATTTACAATAGAGGACGTTAGAAAAAGCTTTACAAATGGTGAAGTGACAGAAGAAATTCTAAAAGGAGTCAATCTTTCCCTTAGAGAAGGCGAGGTTACAGCATTAGTTGGAGCTTCGGGTTCGGGGAAAAGTACACTTCTCACAATTGCAGCTGGACTTCAGCCAGCATCAGATGGACAAGTGCTGTTCGAAGGGACAAACATGACTTCTATGAATGCTGAGCAAGTTCGAAAAATACGGGCAAACAAATTCGGATTTGTTTTTCAATTTGCCCATCTCGTCCCTTTTCTTACAGTAGAAGAGCAGCTCCTGCTGATGCTTGATGTAGCAGGTTCAAAAATGAAGAAACATGAACAGAAAAAAGAAATAGACAAGATTCTATCGTTAGTAGAAATGAGCCATCGGAAAAATGCTTATCCATCTTCTTTGTCTGGTGGCGAAAAGCAGAGAATTGCTATTGCACGTGCCATTATCCATAAACCGAAAGTTCTCTTTGCCGATGAACCAACGGCTAGTTTGGATTCGAAAAGGTCTAAAGATGTCATGGCTTTAATTCGTGAATTAACCAAATCGCTGAACATCTCAACTTTACTCGTTACTCATGATGAAGAAATGCTTTCATATGCGGATCGGATTATTAAAATGAGCGATGGACAAGTTGTTTTGCATTAATGAATGTAATTAGAGAAAAAACACCCTCGGTTAGCGTTGGAAATGCTAATCGAGGGTTTATAATTACTGCTTATTATTGAATATCCCCGTCCTGAGCTTTTCTAAAACTAACCCTCAACCAATTCCTTCGCATCACTTATTCTCAAATTAAACTTTTTTAACCTACGAATGATATAGGATTGAGAGACGCCAAGTTTTTTAGCTGTTTTCCACGTACTATTCGTCTCATTATAAGTATTAATTAATATGCTTCTCTCAATCTGTTCTAAATAGATTGGCAGGCTCACTTCTTCTACGTTCTGAAGGAGCATTTGTTGAGAGCGCTGAAGCGGGAAGTCGCTTGGTAAATCATCCATATCAATTTTTGGTCCAGCCGATGTAATGACTAACCGTTCCATTAAATTTTCAAGTTCACGAATATTGCCTTCCCAACGGTAATTGTATAGGGCATCCATTAAGTTTTTGGATAATGTATGTTGACGGCTATACTTTAGGTTAAATCTATGTAAATAATAATTTATTAGCGGAATAATATCTTCTTTTCTTTCGCGTAATGGTGGAATTTTCAGTGGAAGAACATTTAAACGGTAAAATAAGTCCTTACGAAATGTTCCTTCTTTTACTCTTTCCATTAAATCCACATTGGTAGCTGCAATAATGCGCACATCTGCTTGTTGTACTTGGTTATCCCCAATCATCCGATATGTCTTGTTTTGTAAAAATTGCAGAAGCTTTGATTGTAGATGGAGAGGGAATTCTCCGATTTCATCTAAAAACAATGTCCCCTGATCGGCCGCTGCAATTAATCCGATTTTTCCATTCGCATCGGCCCCTGTAAATGCCCCTTTTTTGTATCCAAATAACTCAGATTCAATAAGAGATTCTGGAATGGCACCGCAGTCTAAATGAATAAATGGTTTATTATTACGATTACTCAGCTGATGAATTCGAAAGGCAAAGGCTGTTTTCCCAACTCCTGTTTCTCCCGTTAATAGAATTGATGCATCGATATCTGCAATCTTTTCAGACCATACAGAAATATACTGAGCTGCTTTACTTTTTCCGACATAGAAATCGTCATCTTGCTGATTTTTTTGTAAAAGTAGCTGGCGAATTTGCTGCTTATATTGTTGTAAAATCGATTCTATTTTTTCTAATTCACTCGATTGATTGATCGCTTGAGATAATTGTCTTACATGCGTAACGATATATTGAATATTTCCATTCTCGTCTGGAATATAGTCACCAGAAATAATCATGTGAAGATTATTTTGAGTGATCTGAGTGGTGCTTACAGCCTGTTTTTGTTCAATGACAAGCCTTGCGATCGATGGTGAAAATACTCCTCGTTTTTCCATTTCAAAAACGTTTTGGCCAACCAATTCATGAATTTGGATCGATGAAAAATAATCATAGGTTGGTTGATTCACCCACAATACATTTCCTTTATTATCGATAATCCAAATAGGGTCATTCAATGCATTTAAAATTTTCAAAAATAATTGCTCATCAAATTGTGGTAAATCCTTCGCTGTCAAAGCGTTTCTCCCCATTCGCAAATAGTTTACATCTCTCGAAATATTTCAGCGTTTAGTCTAATGATTCGAAAACGACTCATTATTAACCCCTTTGTAAAAAACTATAGCATACTATCCATCATAATTCTCTGAATTTTTACATCTTTCGATTCTAATTCGAATCAACAAATCGAAATAGAATTATATTTTCAATGTAAGCAGTTTCATAAATACTGATTTATCAATATTTTAACAATTGGCATGATTCTTGCTTATGTAAAAAGTGTACTCAAATTTATAGCATGCTTGAGGAGGATATCATGAAACATTTACTTAGTAAAACTATAAAAAACATCAAGATTTCTGCCATCCGTGAAATCGGTAACAAAGTGGCTAATGATCCGTCGATTATTAACTTGACCATTGGACAACCGGATTTTGTTACACCGGATTCCATTTTAGAAGCAGGAAAACGTGCCATTGATGCATGCAAAACTGGTTATACACATAACTCAGGTGTGCTTGAGCTTAGACAAGCTGCTGCTGATTTTGTCAGAAGACGTTACCAACTTAATTATCGTCCTGAAGATGAAATTCTCATTACAATGGGCGCAAGTGAAGCGCTGGATATTGCATTCCGTACGATTTTAGAGCCAGGTGATGAAGTCATTTTACCTGCACCTATTTATCCTGGTTATGAGCCACTTATTCGGATGTGCTACGCAACACCAGTGTTTGTGGATACTCGTCAAAATAATTGTAAGATCACGGCTAAATTAATTGATGAAAACTTAACAGAAAAAACGAAATGCGTTGTTTTACCCTATCCATCAAACCCTACAGGCGCCATGTTAGAAGCTCATGAATTAGAAGAAATCGCAGACCTTTTAAGAGGTAAAGAGATCTTCGTTATTTCAGATGAAATATACAGTGAACTAACCTATGGATTGAAGCATATTTCAATCGCGTCATACCCAGAAATGAAAGAGCAATGTATCGTCATCAATGGTTTATCAAAGTCCCATGCGATGACAGGCTGGAGAATTGGCTTCACTTTAGCTCCTGCTTTTATTACAGAAGAAATGTTTAAAGTCCATGCATTTAACTGTGTATGTGCAAGCTCCGTCAGTCAATACGCTGCTATCGAGGCATTAAATCACGATTTACCGGAAGTTGAAGAAATGCGTCAGCAATATGAAAAACGACGCAACTATATTTATCAGTGCATTACGGACATGGGCTTAGAAGCAATCAAACCAGAAGGAGCGTTTTATTTATTTGTTTCCATTGAAAAGACTGGCCTAAGCTCGAATGAATTTATCCTTCAGCTTGTAGAGGAAGCGAAAGTTGCCCTCATTCCAGGCCATGGTTTTTCTGAATATGGCGAAGGGTACATCCGTATTTCGTATGCATGTTCAATGGAGAAGCTTGAAGAGGCAATGAAACGTATGCAGCAGTTTGTACAGCCTTTATTAAAAAAAGTACCTGTGGAGGTTGATTAACTTGAAACCATTATATTATCTAGCATTTATTCCCATCGTCGGTTTTCTTATTGGCGTACCTTTAACGAATCGAATTGAACCCTTTGTATTAGGGTTACCTTTCTCCATGTTTTGGATTGTTTTGTGTGTTGTATTAAGTTCCTTAACGGTTTTGGTTATGTATAAGTTCGACAAACATGATGAGGAGGGTGCAGAATGAAGATTTCTATCACAATTATGATTGCTTTTGTGATCGTCTGTATGTATTGGGCGATCAAGGCAGGAAGAGGGAAAAATAGCAATATGGAAGAATGGGCATTAGGTGGACGAGGCATGGGGGCTATCGTTACCTTCTTCTTATTAGCTGGAGAGTTTTTTACCGCATTTTCATTAACTGGATTAGTGGGACTAGCCTATAATAGTGGAATTGCAACACTATATATCATGACATATATTTCAATTGGCTGCGTTCTTGGCTACTTTCTATTACCAAAAATCAGACGTTACAGTAAAGAGCATAAGCTAATCTCACAAGGTGATTTTTTTGAGAAGAAATATTCTAGTCCGATTCTAGGGAAGCTTATTACCATTGTAGGTGTCGTGGCCATTATGCCAATGATTGTTATGGCACTAAAAGGGTTAGGTCTGATTGTGTCTGTCGCATCATATGGAGCAATATCTTCTTCAACTGCCATTTGGATAGGAAGCATTGTTGTTGTCATCTATACATTAATTTCAGGGCTTCATGGATCATCTCGTGTAGCTTTGATTAAGGATATTCTTACATTTGGCGTGCTTTTATTTCTAGGTCTGTACTTCCCTTTCCATTATCATGATGGCATTGGATCAATGATTAAAGGAATTTCTGAAGTGAAGCCTCAAGTATTATTCTTTCCAAAGGCAGGTCTAAGTCTAGTATGGTTTATCTCTAGCATCATATTAATGTCTTTAGGAGTGTATATTTGGCCACATACATTTTTATCAGCATATGCAGCAAAAAGTGACAAAGCTATTCGTAAAAATTCAATATTAATGCCCTTATATTCATTAATGCAGTTATTTTCATGTTTTGTCGGATTAGCGGCGATCTTAACGATTCCGAATCTAGTAGGTGCGGAAAGTGATATGGCATTAATTCAGTTAGTATTTAAAACTTTCGATCCGTGGTTTGTTGGATTAATTGGAGCAGCGGGTTTACTCGCATCTTTAGTTCCGTGTTCAGTCATGCTTATTACAATTGGTTCAATGATCATGTCTAATATTTATATGCCCTTGAAACCAAACACATCAGCTCGTAAGCAAATGAATATTGCACGATCTTTTGCAATCGTTGCTGCGATTATTAGCTTATATTTATCATTACATTCAAGTGGTGCACTCGTGCTGCTGCAATTACTAAGCTATAACTTTATCATACAGCTTTTCCCATCTTTAATCTTTAGCTTATCGAAGAAAAACTTTGTTACGAAACAAGGTGCAATCAGTGGGATTGTCGTTGGTTTATCATTAGCACTATTCTCAGCAGCAACAGGCACAACGGTAGCAAAATTATTCCCACATTTACCTTCCTATATTTTAGATATTAATAATGGTTTATATATGTTAATCATCAATGCAATCGTAACAATTGCCGTCAGTCTTGTAACTCAGAAATCAACAGTGGGAAGTAAAAGTTTAGAAAGAGGAGTTGCCTAATATGAAAATACAAAATTATGAATTAGCCAAAAAACTGCGTCACGAACTACATCAACATCCTGAACTATCTAATGAAGAAGTTTGGACAAAGCAACATTTAATGGAGTTTTTGAAAGCGAATACAGCCCTCGAAGTTGTAGATAAAGGAAATTGGTTCTATGCGATTTATCATGCAGGAACAGATAAGCCAAATATTGCTTTCCGAGCGGACTTTGATGCCCTTCCGATGGACGAAGTGATTGATCTTCCATGGGCTTCTAAATTTCCTGGAAAAGCACATAAATGTGGTCATGATGGCCACTCTGCAACACTAGCTGGATTTGCACTTGAAATTGATCAAGAGGGTGCGGATAAAAACATCTTCTTCCTCTTTCAACCTGCAGAAGAAACAGGAGATGGTGCAATTCAATGTGTTGATTTCATTAAGGAACACCAGATTGATGAAATTTACGCCTATCATAATATGAGTGGTTTCCCTTACAAGTCTGTTGGGATTATGGATGGTACGATGTTTTGTGCATCGAAAGGAATGACCATTCATCTAGGAGGCGCTCCAGCCCATGCCAGTCAGCCAGAAACGGGAATCAATCCATCTTACGCAATCGGAAATATTCTTAGGATGATTCCAGAATTCACTTCTCCAGAAAACAATAAAGGTCTGATCCTTTGCACAGTTGTACAAATCGATGTTGGCGAAAAAGCATTCGGTATTGCTGCATCAAAAGGCGATCTTCGCATGACAATAAGGGCTTATTATGAGGAAGAGTTAGATAGACTTCAAGATAACCTTGAAAATTTCGCTAAAGCACAAGCAGAAGAATTCGGGTTAAAAGTAAGCTTTGATTATAACGATGAATTCCCCGAAACGTTCAATCATAAAGAAAGCGCAGACAACATTCGTTTCGTTGCAAAATCTAAGGGAATGGATTTAATCGAAATGAAGGAAGCATTCCGTGGTTCTGAAGACTTTGGACACTTTACCAAGTTAACAAAAGGTGCCTATTGTATGATTGGAAACGGTGAAGATCATCCACATGTTCATACGTATGCATACGACTTTCCTGATGAACTAATTGAATCGGGAGTTGAGCTATTTAAGGGATTGGCTGAATTGAAATAGAGGCTTGTTCTCCAAGGGGTTAATGCAAAACCGTAGTGTGGGGGCTGGTACCTTATCCAGAGTTAAGGCTTTAATAATATGTGCATAGGCTTGTTTATTGCCTGCCAGTACCTCTCGGATGCATTGATCGTAAATTAATAAAGAAAGCTCCCCTTAAGATGAAACAGATTGTTTTTTAATCTATCTACCTTATGGGGAGCATATCAATATGTGTCAGGGATCTTTCCTTGTGCCCTTTTTCTACGGTTAATTCTATCTGATGTTTCTTTCCAAAAATGTGTAAGACTGACGAAAACAATTACCCTGCTTTCTTAAAAGTAAGTGATTTTCCTTTTGTTTCTTTTACTAACATGATACATGAAATCGAAATGATACTTGATACAACTAAATAAATTGAAATTGGGATGGAGCTATTAAATTTATTTAAAAGACTTAATGAAATTAATGGAGCTAACGAGCCTGCAAAAATTGGCGCAACTTGATAACATAGCGACAGTGCTGTATATCTGATGTGAGTTGGAAATAACTCTGTCATCAATGCTGAGTATGGTGAATACGTCATCGATTGTATGAATAATCCAATCGTTATGGCAGACATAATTAACCAGTCATTTCCTGTATTCATCATAGGGAACCCAATGAATCCCCAAAATGCAGTTAAGACGGCTCCCGTAATATAGATTGGCTTACGTCCCAAAATATCACTTAAGTGTCCCATTAATGGAATAAAGAAAAAGTGAATAGCATGGGCACCAAACATTAATAATAAAATTTGGGATGTGTCTTTATCCACAACAAGTTTTAAATAACTAATGGAGAAAGTGACTACCATATAATATAATATGTTCTCTGCAAAACGAGCTCCAATACCTGCAATAATCGCTTTTTTATGGTGTTTCAATACTTCTAAAATTCCTAGCTGCTGCTTTTCTAATTGTGCTTGTTTTTCTTGTGCCTCTTTGAAAATAGGGGCATCGTCTACACTTTTACGAATCCAAAGACCAATTAGGACGACTACTGCCGAGAACCAAAATGCTACGCGCCAGCCCCAATCCATAAATTGCTCAGGGCTTAAGTTTTTAGATAAAAGTAACAGGATGATGGTTGCTACTAAATTCCCTAGTGGCACGCCTGCCTGTGGCCAGCTTGCCCAATAACCGCGTCGATCATCAGGGCTGTGCTCAGATACTAATATAACAGCACCTCCCCATTCTCCCCCAAAAGCAAATCCTTGAATTAAACGTAATGTAACGAGTAAGATTGGAGCCCAATAGCCAATACTATGGAATGTAGGAATACAGCCCATTAAAAAGGTCGTAATACCAACAATAATCAAACTAAGCTGTAATAAATTTTTACGCCCAATTTTATCTCCATAATGACCAAAAACAAGTCCTCCGATCGGTCTAGCTAAAAAGCCTACTGCATAAAGAGCAAATGCAGCCAGTATGCCGTCAATTGCACTCCCCGTTTGTTGAAAAAATAATTCCCCAAAGACGAGAGCAGAAGCGGTACCATATAAGAAAAACTCATACCATTCAGCTACAGACCCAACCATCGAAGCAGCAACTACTTTTTTTAGAAGCTTATTATCTGTTTTCACCATATTTACTCCCCCAAAGTACCATTCAGATTATTATGAATTAACGTACCAAATCACTTTTGTTTGCACATATTGTTCAAATGCTTCTAAGCCGTTGTCTTTGCCGCCGAAGCCAGATTGTTTAAAGCCACCAAATGGAGTGGTGATATCGCCCTCACTAAAGCCATTCACAGAAATTGTCCCAGCTTTTATGGCACGTGCCACACGGACCGTACGATGTACATTTTGGCTATAAAAAGAAGCAGCCAAACCATAAGAGGTGTTGTTGGCAAGCGCGATAGCTTCTTCCTCCGTTTCGAAAGTGCTAACGGCTAAAATAGGGCCGAATACTTCATGCTGGAACAAGGTCATGTTAGCGGTTACATGATCAAAAATAGTTGGCTCTATGTACCAGCCGCTACCCAATTCACTGTGAATTTTCCCACCAGCAACTAAGCGTCCCCCTTCTTGAAGCGTAATGTCCAAGAACGATTTCACTTTATTAAAATGTGCTTCTTCGACCATGGGGCCAATAGCGACTGACTCATCCATCGGGTTCCCCACCTTCCAGCTTGTTAAGCCAGCTTTTAATTTTTCTACTAATTCGTCTTTGACGGATTCGTGCACGATTAAACGTGAACCGCAGCTGCAGTTTTCACTCATATTCCAGAAAGCAGCAGATAGAATATGTGGAACCGCAGCCTCCAAATCAGCATCTTCAAACACCACTTGTGGGCTTTTACCACCGCACTCTAACACAATTTCCTTGAGGTTGCTTTCTGCTGAGTACTTTAAGAAGTACCTGCCAACTTCAGTTGAGCCCGTGAATGAGACAATGTCCACATCCATATGCCGCCCTAATGGTTCGCCTACTTTCTCGCCCAAACCACACACCAAACTTATAACGCCTTTAGGCACACCCGCTTCATAAGCAAGTTCAATCATTCGGAAAGCGCTAAGTGAAGTTAATTCAGCAGGCTTTACAATCACAGAATTCCCTGCAGCTAAAGCAGGTGCCACTTTCCAGGCAAACATTTGCGCCGGGAAGTTCCAAGGCAGCACCGCACCAACCACGCCAATCGGTTCAGTGATAATCAATCCCAAAGCATCCCTACCTGTAGGAGCGACTTTGCCAAAGAGCTTATCAATAGCTTCGGCATACCAATAAAATGTATCGATCGTTGCTGGCATATCGGTATTCAAACATTCTGTAATAGGTTTACCTGCATCAACGCAATCCAAGGCGGCCAATTCTTCGCTATGTTCTTCTAGCAATTGCGCCCAACGAACCATCACTTTTTTCCGCTCACTTGGGGATAATTGACTCCAAATCCCTGCTTCAAATGTGTCTCTTGCTACCTTAACAGCAGCATCAACATCCCGTGCATCGCCATCGGCAATATAGCCAATTAGACTATTGTCGATAGGGGTACGGTTTTCTATTTTGCCAGCTTCACTCGTAAAGCCAGCAATTAAGTTGCCTGCCCATAGTTTGCCTTCTTTGGCGCGGGCAAAGACTTGCTCTTTTGTAACGGTCATTTACCTCTCCTCCTAATTATTTTTTAAAGAAAGCCAAGAATTCTGCTTTGTCTTCTTCTGATAAATCAGATAAAGGCAGGCGTACCGTACCGACGTTGATTTCACCTTTCAGACAGCCTAGTTTCGCCTTTTGGTTGTAATTGCCGGACTCCATAGAGTAAATAGCTGGGTAGATATTGCTCATAATTTGTCGAGCCTTGTCCCAGTCACCAGCTTGCGCAGCATTAAACATGGCGACTTGCTCTTCAGGGAACACATTACCTGCGCCCGCAATCCAGCTTTTCGCTCCCCAGAAGAAAAAGTCCACAGGCTGATCATCGCAACCACAAATCACTTCAAAATTATCAAATGGGGTTTGAAGCAAACGTAAAGCGCGGCTAAAGTCGCCACTGCTTTCTTTAATAGCGACAATATTCGGATTCTTAGCCAATTGCACCACGGTATCATATTCAATTTCAATGCCGATACGAGCAGGAAAGTTGTACATGATAATTGGTAAATCGGTCGCCGCTGCCACCGCTTCATAATGAGCAATCACACCAGCTTGATCAGGCAGGCTATAAGGCGTAGGTGCTAACATTAGACCTTCATAGCCCAAATCTTTAGCTTGTTTAGCATGATTAACTGCCCCTTCAGTTGATAAATCATTGATACCAGCAATCAGAGTTACGCGGCCTTTGGCGATTTCTGCTACCGTTTTTAAAACGATTTCACGTTCTTCTTCATTTAAGGTGTAATATTCACCAGTCGTGCCACACACTACTAAACCAGTAACACCTTTATTGATAAAGGATTCAGTCAATTGTTTTAAGGTTTCTGCATCCAAGCTTTTATCGCTTTTAAAAGGGGTCACCAATGGAACCAAAATACCATGAAAATTCATCGTCATTCTCCTCAAATAATAAATTTTTTTAGTAATAAATCATTTAATATAAAATTTAATATTGAAGTAGTACTTCAATTATTTTTGATAATAACACACTGAATTTTCGTTGTAAATGTAATTTTTTGAATATTTATTAAAAAACTTCTCTTTTTTGATTAAATATTATATTTTATTTAAGTAGCACTTCAGTTTTTACTTTATTTTTGTTCGTTAATTACTTTAATAGTTCATAAATTTTGACTTTTGTGTTATTCTTATCTAAGTTTTCTCCTTTTGATTAGGGATTTGGACAGGACTGCCAAACCTAATAATAAGGAGTTTTATTATGTATTCATCGACCTAAAAATCAATAAATCTACAGTAAAATACTTTTATTTTTATTTGATAAGTATCTGTGGCATATGGGACTTAATTTTATGTAAAACGATTGAAGTTATTAAAGTGAAAGTAAAAAAAATTTATGCAAATAAACTTTCGTAGAATAGTAAGCGTGATGAATAGCTGTGAAGGGAGTTGAGTAAAGTGAATGATTTAATTGGAGAAAAAATAAAGAGTTTACGGAAAGAACGAAAGTTAACATTAAAGCAAATAGCAGATCAGACTAATCTATCAATCAGCTTTATATCTCAAGTAGAGCGTTCAAAATCATCCATAACGCTTGAATCATTGAAAAAAATCTCTGAAGCACTTGGAGTCAATCCAAGCTACTTTTTTTCGGAATCCGATAAGAAAGCAGCGCCAGCTGTTATGAGAAACGTAATTAGTAAAACAAACACCCTTGATAATCCATTTTTTTATAGAGATTTAGCGGGTAACATTGAAAATCCACTATTTAATCCTATATTAGTTTTACTCAATCCAGGTGGTAATAGAGAGGATTCTTATTCACATTCAGGGCAAGAATTTCTTTACGTCCTAGAAGGAACGCTTACAATCCTTATAGATAAAGAGGAACATGATTTAAAACCATTTGACTGTATTTTCTTAGATTCTACTACCCCACACAACTGGATAAATAAAACTGATTCGATTGTAAAATTCCTTTGTATTTCAAGTATTCCCGTATAAGTTTCATTAAGAAAAATACCCACTGTGCTCTCCGCACTGTGAGTTATAGCTGTTGCCATCACCTTTTCAAAACCTTAAATGAATGATTAAAACCAACGTAATATGAACCGGTTAATGACTTTGTCACCCTTTTTCCGGAAATGCACTATTTTAACTTAGAACGGGGACTAATGTTTTATTGTCCAATTAAAGGTTTGCTTTTAATACTTTCCAAATAAGAGCATCTGATAAATTGGTGAAAATGGTTGTGAAAAATTGCATACACGATAAATAAGCGGCTTCATTACTAAATGTAAAAGAAAACCTCTTTCTTTTTTATAGTTCTACTTTAATATTTATACTTTTGATATAATTAAATTAAAATATGAATTGGAAAAATAATTTCAAATATATGTATTTTTATTTAAATTAGAAGAGGAGGGTCGTTCTTGAAAATTCGACTCGGCCTATTAGGTCCGTCTGATTCTTTGGAATTTGTCCAGTCCGTTATTAGTGAAAGGCCAGAATTCATTTGTACACCTTTTGAATGTCTGACTTTAGAAGACTTGGATGAGAAGGTATCGCCATTTATTGAACAAATGGATATGTGGCTCTGTACTGGACCCATCACCTATAATATCGTTCAGGACTGGAATCGAATTGCATCTCCTATATTTTGTATAGATTACAACGGTTCCTCCCTGTATAAAATTGTGTTACGCGTATTATATGAACAAAAAATTGAAGTGGATGAAATCAGCTTTGATGCTACCGATTTTCTTTCATGGGAACGGGCATTACAGGAGGCAGGCATAGAAACTAAGCCGAAATATGTCGAATCCGAGATGATCTCGCTTACAGGTTTAGTGCAATATCATTTTGATCTTTGGAAAAACGGTCAAACGAAAGCTGTCGTTACTGGACATCCAATTGATCATGAACTCAAGATGCTTGGTGTTCCTGCTTATCGGCTTCTTCCATCCTCAATGGCGGTTGAGGCAGTGCTGACGAATATGCTTCGCACCTATGAAATGCTGCATTATAAGTCTACTCAAACTGCTGTCCAGATTATCGAAATTGACACGTTTATCGGAATGAAAAAGGATGCTTTTTCAACCGATGAACTTTATAGAATTGAGCTTAAAGTAATGGAAAATTTGCTCACCTATACAAATAAAGTACATGGTTCAATTAAATCATCGGGATTTGGGCGCTATGTTATTTTTACAACAAGAGGATTAATGCAGGAAATAACAGGAGACTTCAGCCACTTGCCATATAGCGATGATTTTGACTGGTTTAATAAACAGGCTATTACTTGTGGAATTGGTATTGGTCAAACGGTGTACGCTGCTGAAATTAATGCAGGGAATGCCTTACTTCATGCAAAAGAATGCGGAAAAGGCTCATGGATGGTTTGTTTTGATGATAAGAGATTCACAGGTCCTTTAGGGAAACAAGAAAAAATCACCTATTCCTATACATCAAAACAATTAGAATCCATTAGCCAACAAACATCCCTTAGTGTGATGACTTTAAATAAACTGAAATCCTCCTTAAAAAAATTAGCAAGTGATGAACTGAACGCAAATGAGCTTGCCAATTACATGCAAATCCCCGCAAGAAGTGCCCGAAGAATATTAACGACTCTTGAGGAAAAAGGATTTGCCGAGGTGGTTGCTGAGGAGAAGCCTCAAACACGTGGAAGGCCGCGAAAAATCTATAAAATTTCTCCATTTTAATCTAAAAGGTAAACGTTGAAAAGAGAGCACATTCATTAGAGTGTGCTCTCCGTTTTTTTAGATTCTAACTTTATATTCTTTTACTTCCGGCGGTAATGGACACATGTATTCTTCCCCATTTCGACGCTCTACAAGCTCTTGCTTAGCTTTCTCGATAAGCTCTGGTTGTTGGAGAACGGTTAAGGCCGTTGAAGCCATGACTTTTCCGGCATGCAACATTCCCTTATGAGCTAATGAAGTCGTTCCGGTAGCGACAATTTGCCACGTATGAAGAGGTGTGCCAAGCGGTTCACATGCAGTCATACATTGTGCAGTCGGAACAATCCAGCTGACATCGCCCACATCTGTTGAACCGGCCATAAAAACATCTGGAGTGAACGGGTCGATGCTGTCCGCTAGGTCTTTACCTGCCATAGAGCGATTTTTTTGTACCTCATATTGTTTGTCTGCCTCTTCCAATGTGGCACGAATCTCCTTGGCAAATTGTACTTCCTCATCTGAATATTCAGGAATACCTAGTGCTAAGAAATTATCATACATCGCTTTTTCTAACGTTGTATTCGGAATCACATTTGAGAGAGCTGAGGCCAGATCGACTTCTACCTGCGTTCCCGTCATTAGCGCAGCTCCTCTCGCAATCTCGCAAACTCGCTGATAAATCTCCTCTGTTTGCGACACCCTTGGTGCCCTAACGAAATACAATACTTCCGCCTCCTCTTGGACAACATTTGGAGAAAGGCCGCCAGTATTTATAATGGCGTAATGTACACGAGCTTCAGGTATGATATGCTCCCGTAAATAGTTTACGCCGATATTCATAAGTTCAACCGCATCAAGTGCGCTTCTCCCTAAATGTGGACTAGCTGCTGCGTGCGCACTTTTTCCTTTAAATTTAAAGTAAACTTCATAACAAGCAAGGGTTGCCACAGACCATACGTTATTAGTCGTTCCCGGATGCCATGTTAAGGCAACATCCACATCATCAAACACTCCGTCTCTGGCCATAAACGTCTTGCCGCCGCCAATTTCCTCTCCAGGACAGCCATAATAGCGAACCGTCCCTTTGATGTTATTTTCCTCCATGAAGTATCTTAGTGCGATAGCAGACGCAAGTGATCCTGTTCCTAATAAGTTATGACCGCAGCCATGGCCATTTCCTCCAGTTTTTTCTGGAGTCTTTTGAGTAACGCCGCCAGATTGACTTAATCCTGTAAGTGCATCAAACTCTCCTAAAAAAGCAATCACCGGTTTACCGCTGCCGAAACTGCCCATGAAGGCGGTTTCAATATTGGCAATGCCTTTTTCTACCGAAAATCCTTCTTCTATTAACGTTTGGCATAATAATTCTGCTGATTTAAACTCTTCGAAGCCTGTTTCGGCATAGCTCCAAATCTTATTACTTACTCCAATCAGCTTCTCCCGCTTATCTTCAATGATTTGTGATAATCGCGTACGATAGTCCATTTCCTACACCTCTTATATTAATTATCTCCTACGAAACTAGGATTATTGGTTGGGATTTTATATAATAACCCACAAATAACAACAACAACTAGTGCACCAATAAGGAAGAAAAATGCCGCTTCGAATGATCCCCCAAATCCGTCGATTAGAGCACCCATTGCCGTTGGAGCAATAAATCCGGCTAATCCCCCAGCAAAATACATCATGCCCATGAAGGAGCCAATAATATTTTGTGAAACGTATTTAAGCGGTATTGTAATAATGGCCATTGCAATCATGGAATCGCCAATAGAGAAAATACTTTGATACGTAAGCGCCACTTGAATATTTGGTGCTTTAAACATTAAATACAAACAAACTCCAGAAACGATGGCCCCAATTATGACAATTAGTTTTTCTTTACCTGCTAAAGCTTTGTCAATTAAATAGCCTGTAAGAACTGCAGCAACTAAGCCACATGCCTGCGGAATCATAGAAAGAGATCCTACTGCCCTTAAATTTAAATGGCGAGTTTCCTCTAAATAAGACGGTAGCCATGAAGAAAAACCCCAATGCACTACACTTGAACAAAAATACATGATGACGATCGTCCATAGAACTTTACTTTTATATAATTCTTTCATTGGTAAGGAATTAGACTGTTCTTGCGTTTGCTTTACCATTTTTGGCGGATTATAAAATTTGACTAATAATAGGGTTGTAACAAGACCCAGACCACCAACAATGTAAAACATTACTCGCCAGCCCCAAACGTCTGAGATTAATCCTGTAAGGTATAATGCAAGCACCCCACCGATTAATTGTGCCGCAAGAAGCATTGACTTGGCTCTTGCTCGAACCTCTCTTTTGTAAATTTCGGTAATGGCAACCCCGCTTCCTGTAGGCAGTCCTCCATCACCCAATCCAAGAACAAAGCGAATCCCTAAAATCGCTACGAATGATCCTGCCATCCCAGTTAACAATGAAAATAGCGAAATGATAAATACGGCAATCGTGATAACTTTTCTTGAACCAAACTTATCAGAGACCCATCCGGCAATCAGAGTCATCATTGCACTGCTTAGCCAGAAGCTGCTAATGACCATACCGCTCTGTGTCTGAGATAAATTCAATTCTTTACTAATTGGAATAATTGCAACATTCATTCCAAACAATGTTAACGAATCAACCAGCCATCCAAGAAACAACAATGAAAAAATAAAGTTGCGTCTGCCAGTGCTCATTTGTAAACCCATACATTTTCACCTTCCGCGTAGTAAGAATAAAACCAACCTGCTAAAACCTAACTTTCACTATTTTCGGTCAATAACGGTCTTGTCCCTAATTATATATTCGATATTATTATTTCGCAATATATTTCTAAATATTACGAATAGCTCTTTCATATCTTCCATGAATCAGTTTCACTAGTTGATACAAAAAAATACCTCTCAACAAATGTGAGAGGCGTAAACATAGAAATTATTTTTTTCAAATAATGAATGTCATTGGTTCTTCCACAACTATCAATCTTAGCTTTAGTCGTTATATCACATCTAACTCGTAATAGTTTAATTAAATCTGTTTTAACAAATACTCACACACTTTACTCGAACGAAGCCTCGCCGCTACATAAGGAGGCTGAACTCCTCTCGCACCTTCTAGCGGAAGTCCGAGCCACAGTACTTTCTCATCGATGATCACAAATGGAAATGCAAAGCTCTCGTCCAGCCAAACATCGGAATCGCTACACTCTTGATTCGAAATAACGGTTAATTTTACTCGTTTTCCTCTATTTGATAGATGCTTCGTCCACTCTTCAGATAACTTGCTTCCCTCTGGCAAGGAGATGATAATCGATGACTTTGCCTTTAGCAGATCTTGAAAAACAGCTTCCAGTTTTCGTGCATGCATCCATCTTAATTTTGGGTGTTGGTTTTGAATCCATGAACCAATTTCTTTTGTAGTGACGGTTTGGTTATTCCGGACTTGATGATCAACAAGCTGGCGAAGCGTTTTTTTTGCGAAAACATGCTTTTCGATAAAATCTCTGTTGCTGACGTGAAGAAATTTCCCCTTCGTTCTCGTAATGGCAACATTAATCAATCGTTCACTTTCCTTGCCGGTTAGAAGCATACCAGCCCGCTCTTGTGGAGCACTATCGACGGTATCAAATATCATCACATCCCGTTCACTTCCCTGGAATCGGTGAACAGTTGCTGCAATAATATCCGCTCCACTGCGCTCTTCTTCATATATTTCTTCGAGAAACATCTCCATGAGATTCGCTTGAGCACGGTATGGTGTTACATATCCAATCGATTTCGCTCCACTTAAATATGCTTCATGTATTAATTGAAAAGACAGCAGCAACTGCCATAAATTAAATCTAGAATTGGTTGCTTTATCACTTAAACAATGCAAACCTGTGAAACTCGTATCCAATAGCACAGCAGCTTGCTCTTTAAAAGGAGCTTGGCCTACGATGCTATTTCTACTTTTATTAACACTTTCATGATCTCCAACTAGTGAATGATAGATGTACCGATTCGTAAAAGCTGAAATATCCGGGTGCATCCTCCGCTGTTCTTTTAATAAAAAAAGCTGCGGATGAAGCTTCTCTTCATTCAACCAGTCCACTACTCCCGCCTTATGGAACACATCCTCTTTCAGCCATTCCGCTACAAGAGGATCTCGGCTTGAAGCAATCGGTGGCAATTGCTTAAAGTCACCGCAAATAATGACTCGCTTTCCTAAGCTTACGGCAAAAGCGGCCTGTGGTACATAAGCCATACTTGCTTCATCAAGGATGACGAGGTCAAAATCCTCTTCATAAATCGCGCTATCACTAGCCGCCTTTGCCAGCGTAGTGCCTACAATGAACGCCTCTTTAACTAATTCAACTTCTTGTTTCCGTACCTTCTCCAGAATCCTAGCAATTTTCGTTTCTAGTTCCAGCAGATGATCCGAATCTCGTTTACTGAAGGAATGAGCCAAGTCTTGCTTTAAGTGGCGCCTTTCTTCCACTAATCTCTCACGATCCTGAGCAAGGAGCGGGTCCTGCTTTTCAATCAGCAGATTTGTGGTAATTTCATGATGGGCTGAGAGCGTTTCTCCAACGTTCCCGCCGTAGCGAAGTACATCCCCTTCACTGAACTTTTTCTTCTTTTTAAGAAAATCAGTCACTTCACTCATCAAGACATCGACAGCCTGATTGCTATGCGACAAAATCAACACTTTTTTCTTTTGCATATATTTATTCGAAGCTGTTCTCGCTAAGGTGTATGTTTTTCCAGTACCAGGGGGGCCCCAAACGAACGTTGCAGGATTGTATTTAGACCGCAAAACCAATTCATGAACATTGCTTTTGATCTTTTCCTCCGGATGTTTCGTTTCCATGGAAGGGTTCATCAATCTCTGCACTCGCAGCCGCTTCTGTTTGCTTTTTTTGATTTCATCCAATCGCTCGATTAATTGTTCAAGCAATTCCCAAGGGTCATGCAGCAAATACGCTTCTGGGATAAGGTCGCCAAAGCTATGCTCTAGTGCCAGAATGATTCCCCTGCCCTCAGAGGAAAGCACCTTTCCACTGCTTTTCATCGTTCCCCATTCCAATTTTATCGAGGAACCAACCGGTATCCTCAATGAAATGGCTGTATCAAAATAGTAGCTATACGGGCCGTCGTTTGATAACAGCCTTCCATTTATAACAGAATAGCGGCTCCCGCCAAACTTTTTTAAGTGATTAATCTCTTGTTGTAAGGCTTGCTGCCATTCTTTGATATATGTTTTGGTTGTTGTCATTTGCTCTCCTTGTTATTTACTACTTGTTGATTATGTTAAATCAAATCCGGTACTTGTAAGTTCTACTGACGGTTATTATACATTAAAATGATTGCCTCGTATGGTAATCCGCATGCGTATTTCGGATTGTAAACATTGGAAAAAGTAGATGTCATTTGAGAGGAGGCTTAAATCCTAGGGATATATGAGTGGTATTTGTAAATAATATGAAGGTTAAATAATCAATTGAGGAGGATTTGTATGAAACCGAATCAACAGGCTAATAAGAATTTAGGTTCTGGTTCTAATATGCAATCTGGAGTTGTTGGAACGGATCCGCAGAAGGTGAAACAGGAAATTAGGAAAGATGTGAGTGCAGGGCAAGGGGCGGTGACTTCGCGGGAAGCTGGGGGGATGCGGGATTAAAATGCCAATCAATTGAGCCGTTTTCAGAAAAAAAATGCCTGTTCCCAAGTAATATAAAAGTATTACCGTACTAGGGGTCAGCGTATAATTGTAAATAAATCAAGAGTCAATTTTTCTTAAAAAAGGCCGACCTTAAGTAAAGTGCCCAATTTCCATTTTTTTGAGTACTCAACTATCACAGAATATTATTATAGGGCTTCTCTAGAACGTGAAAGGACCTTGCATTTTCATCCCACAGTGATACCGCCTAGCAAATTTAAACTTTGATTTTCACGTATTATCCGTATTTGTAGGACAAGATCCATAACGCTGACCCGCGAGGTCTTGAAGCCTCAGGCACGAAAAACAATGTGATCTGACGTCCTAGAGAAGCCCCATTTAAAACAGGACTGCAAAATTAACTAATAAAAAACATTAATCTAAGCTGATAGACAGACAGTTGACGAGATATGTTGTTCATAAAATTTCTTCACATTGGCAGCTCTTAGCTTTTTACTTAATTCATTAATTAACACATAATTCTCTTGATCAGTACTGTATAATGTCCGATTGCGAATCATTGAAAAGGCAAGGCGTATCATCCGATTTCCAAGAGCGACATATGCCTGCCGGGTGTGTTTTCCACGTTCTTTAAGGTCCAAATATCTCTGTTTCATTTCGGGGTTATTAACAGCCAAGGACTTTCCAACTTGATAGGTAATATTCCTAAAGGTTCTCCTACCTTGTTTGGAAATACCATAGTAAGTGGGTTTATGTCCTCCCGATTGTTTAACAATCGGATTGGTCCCAGCCAGTTTAATTAATTGCCCCGCATGATCGAAATCAGAGATATCGCCCATTTCTGCGAAAAATTCAGCTCCTGTTACTACCCCTATTCCTGGAACAGTGAGTATAACGGCACCCTCTGTCTCTATGAATAAATCTTCAATTTTTCGTTCTAATACCTTGATTTGATGATCCAATAATTCTAATCTGTCGAGTTTTTGAATGAGAAGAAATATATCTGCCTCTACATACTTTTTAGGTTGAGAAATTGATTCTTTCGCAAATTCTAGTAATGTCTTAATAGATTGATCTCTTAATTTAAGGTTCTCACGAATAGAGAGTGCTCGTAGCCAATCTTCTCCTAGCGCAAGAATATCGCTTGGATGTGGATGGTGCCGCATTATATAACGAGGTGCCTTGCCAAATAATTTAGAAAAGGGTTGACAGTGTTCACGTTTTCCATTTTTCCATACACTTTTCCCCTGGAACTCCCGAAATATATGATCTATATGCATACGAATGAGATTTTGAGTAGCTGTACGTTCATCGACTAGTTCGCGACGTGCCCTTGTTAGTTTTTGTAATGTATGTACATTGCCTGAAGATAATTCATTCGAAGTTCCTCTTCCATGTATAATGGATTGAACAATCGCCATTAAATCTAAATTATCTGTCTTTGACCAATTTAAGAGGGCATCTCTTTCTTGTGCTGTGGTCGCTGAATTAACAATACGAACATGAAAACCCTCTAAATGACAACGCCGGACAAGATCCTCATAATAGTGTCCAGTAGTTTCAATCCCCACAACTACATCCTGCATTCCATGCTTGTCCTTTTCTAGTTGGATCTGCTTTTTAACTCTCTCAAATCCAGACAAAGATGCATCAAACTCGAAGGGTTTCACTAATACATCTCCATAAAACGTACAAATTAATACCTTATGTGTAAATTTAGCTGCATCAATAGCCACTACCAGTAAATTTTCTGATCCCGTGTCCCGTACAAATTGTGCCCATCGACTTCCTTTTTTACCTTGAATGTGATTCAATAATGAATATGCCATCGTTTTCATCTCCTTGGTCGGATAGTAATTGGAAGTTCTGTGATAGGTACTTCTATTTTACAATGAAAACGGTGGTCTTTTTTTATTTATTAACTATTTACTATACTAGGCACATTAGCCTTCGATTCACCATATAATTCAAAAGATGCTTCAAAAATGAAGTTTTACGTGGCATTTCTTCTATCGCTTCCATCGCCAAACAGTAATGTTCCCACATGAAAAAAGGTTCCTGACCCCCAATGTATTAACGCATTGGGGGGTCAGGAACCGAGAACTTTGGGATAACGTCTAAATACGCATTAATGCACCATTAGGCTTTGGTAACTCTCGATCTGTTATCTGATTCATTTTACAAAAATGTTTTAAAAATTGTTGTGCCAGCTCTCTTTCCTTTGGATCACTTTTCAACGAAACTATATCATGCAAAATTTGAGCTATCCATAAATTATCAAAATAACGGTATTTACCTGTATTCCATGTCATTTTGTGTGGGAATTTCTTATTTGTATAATATTCCCAGAAAAGCATCTGATCGGATTCCTGTTCTGTAAGTTGGAGTCTGTATTTTGAATGAGCAGGAATATATCCATCTTCACAAAGCTTACCGATAAAGTTTTCATTCACCATATAGACCCCTAAGATACGTCTATCTTTTTCAGGCTTATCAGAATCTATTGCTGTTAACAGGACAGCACTATTTTTGTACAAACGGATGGGTTTGTTTGGATTCCCCTTGTTATCACCACTTTTTATTACACCTGAGAAAACCTTCCATTCTGAAAAAGAACTATTCTGTTCTTCTGTGTCACACCAAAAAACCATTTGTGATTCGGGATGAAGTTTATGATTTCTCATAAGTTTTTCATGTTCCAAGCGAAGTTCCAGGTTTTTTCGTTGTAGTTTTTTTTCCTCTTCCTTCTTCGATTCTTCCTCCTTTCGTTCCAATTCCTTTTTTTGTATAATTTTTTCAAGTATAAGAGCCATACTTTTATCATGTAGTTTTAGGTGTTTCTCAAATACGTCGGGGTAAACAAACTTTTTATTTTCCAATGCGAAATGTATTTCAATACTAGAATCATTATGTTTAATTATACTACCCATGCCAAAACTCTTGTGTGTAACTTTCTTATTGATTAGATTCATTATTCTAGTCCTCCTTGTAGAATAAAAACTCGGTTACTATTAGATAGTAATTTGATCATTTTATTCAACTAACTTACCTTTAAAGCTCACACAATTGTTCTTCGGCTAAAAATGGATATTAAAAAAACGTATCCGCTTTCTATAAGCAAAAAAATACAGCGGAATTCGGAATACGATTAAAAAAACAATTGTAACACTATTATATCATTTTTTTGAAAATATCACAAAATTATTGTTGACAATATATTTTATCATGAGGTAAAATAAAATTTTATTCTTTTTATCTTATTAAAATAACTGTGAAATATAGGGCTCCAAAAAATCGCGAAACCTCAATGCCCTAGATCCGAATAGAAGCAAACAAAAGGTGCCTGCCCCCAATGTATTACTGGATTAACACACTGGGTATCAGACACCGAATTAATAATCAAAAACAGCTTTTTGTACGATATTTTGTTTATATGCACGTTTCTTATCCAGATTTGCACGATGTTTTGGATATTTGCACGATTTTTTCACATATTTTTGCACGTTACTTTCAGCAAAAGGTATCGGTCCAGGATTTAATCCTGATTAAACCAAAGTGGATCTTTGTCATCAACATCGCCATTATAATTGATTAGAATCTCATCTCCTGCTTTTATATCTGTGAAAGCATAGAAGTCAAATGTGTGGTTGCTAAAATTAATTTCATAAGTTACATTAGGTTCATAAGAATGGTTAAACAGCATTCCATAACCAAGTAGGATAGCAGAATGATTTTTCCCATACTCAAAAGCGTAATCAGCCAGTATCGTTTGCTCAATGTGTTGGTGCTGGTCGTTTGGATAAGCAATGACAGGTGCTTCATGCAGAAGCTCTCCTTTTTTGATATCACGTGTAGCAAATACCCCTCTGTTGAATTCTCCATCACTTAGTGTAGATGTTTTTACCTCAATCATATTGTTCGCCTACTCACTTTTAAAATTTATCTTTCTAACTGTAACATTTAATTGAACCTTGAGCTCATTTTTTATACTTCAAACAAGACATTTGATTCGTTTTTTGAAACTTCACTAACCTTAAAGTTTACAATTTTAAAAAAGGTGCCTGCCCCCCAATGCATTAATGGATTAATGTACTAGGGGGCAGGCACAAAATATTAGTGTCCACTATTCGGGTTTCGGTTCAATCCCTTGTTGAATATAAACTCTTTTTTAAAACCTATTCTAACTAGATTGATCGATAACAACCTCTCAACGATCCCTATTCACCATATAATTCAAAAGATGCTTCAAAAATGAAGTCTTACGCGGCATTTCTTCTATCGCTTCCATCGCCAGACAGTAATGTTCCCACATTGCTTTTCTGGCACCTTCCTTACCTAGGATGGCTACAAAAGTCATATTGTTGTTTTCAGCATCTTTGCCGATTGGTTTTCCTAGTAAGGTTAGATCTCCTTCAACATCAAGGAGGTCATCCTTAATCTGAAACGCAATGCCGGCATGGCGGGCGAATGTTTTCAGAGTTTCCATTTCTGCCTCATTTGCTTGGGCAAGAATGGCAGGCATGATTAAAGAAGCTTCGAAGGCAATTCCAGTTTTATAAAAACTCACCGTATTTAATTGTTCCAAAGTCAATTGCTTCCCTCTAGATTCCAAATCCATTACTTGCCCTTTACACATCTCCTCTGTCATTTGAGCCGAATATTGGATCAATTTAAGGACAACTTTCGCATCGAACCGATCAAGATTTGCTTGTTCCCAAGTTGCCTTCTGGGTCAGAAAGAGAGCAGTTAATTCAGCAATGGCACTGTTATATACATGATGGAGGGTTGAACGTCCTCTGCGGATTGATGCATTATCTTGAGATGGCAAATCATCAAAGATTAAGGATGCCGTGTGCATATATTCCAATGATCTTAGAAGTGGTACGATGGCTGAACTATCTAATCCATATACGTTCACTCCCATGAACCAAGCAACTATGGGCCTCAATCGCTTTCCATCGCCTGCCAAACTGTAGTTCGCAGCATCAATGATTGGCACATTCATTGTAGAGTTATCATTGGTTTTATGAATAGGCAGGGCGTTGTTGATTTGTTCTCGTACTGTTTCGATCGTATTTAAAAAGTCTTCTTGCTCTTTCCGTTCATTTCTCAGCATAGTAATCATACGATCTCGAAGCAGCTTATCAAAGAAATCCACATCATCCGCTTTTTTCACCATATTTTGAATCAAACTATTGAATTCCGAAGTTCCAGAAGCCAATAAATCCATCAACTCGTTGTATTTTTTGGTTCCCAATCGTTCCTTACATCGCTTTAGGCCATTTATTGCTCGGTCCAACATCACTTCACAAGTCTTGGCATCAGAATGATACACATGATGGATCAAGTGGGAAATGACCGTCCAATATAATTCAAAGGGATTGATAAGATCCGGACGCTTATCATGGTATTTCAAATAATACGTATATGGTGTGACCGCTCCTTCCTTCATGTCATCAAACATATCTGCAAAATCATCAGCGAGCTGATTGTAAATTCCATAAAAGAATGTACGGTTGTCAAAGCCCTCGTCCTCAGAAGCACTAATGACTGAACGGACAATGGATCGTGATGAAGAGGATTTTAATATGATCGGAATATAAAGCTCTTCATTCGTGTAATTGGCATTCGATAGTTCTTTAACTCGGTCCACTTCCTGCGAATGAAAAAATACATAGGATTGCTCAAAAAATTTTTTTCTTGCCTCTGGCCTCTGATAGGTCTTAATATACTCAAAGGCCTCACGAAGTTCCGAATGAATATATCGTATTAAGCTTGAGTATACTCCCGTCCACTTCCCCAATTCCGGCACATTTCCCGTGGTCAGTGTTGTCCTAATTAATTGGGAATACTGCCTTTTCTCTCTTTCAGATAAGATTTTGGCATCAAGTAGATCATCAATGAATGGATAGGTCAGACCATAGTAATACCCTAGCCTAATCGCTTCATCAAGCTTCTGCCTACGTTCTTCTGCTGATATGTCACTATCCATCGCATCGACGACATGCATGATGACCCCGACTATGATTTTGATCAGTTTTCGCTGGGCTTCTTCAGCATCCATTCCCTTTGGAATATTGGAAGTTACAGTCTTTAGCTTCTCTAGCATCCAGATCATAGTGGATTCAATGCATTCCTTCTGAGCTTTCCTGTACAATCCAACAATGCTTAACATCTCATCTGTTGCCGTGGAATGAGTCAGGTTATTTTTTATACTTTCAACGACACGACGAACTCTTGTCAATGTGTCAGTTGAGTCCAGAGCTTTCCCCAGATCCCTCAAGAAAATATAGGAGATGCTTCGATCCAAGTAATTATCTAGTTTGCCTTTACGCTCTAGCCAACGGATATAATGGTGATACTCTTTAGAATCTGTTTTTCTCTTTCCACGCGAAAAAAAGGATACGAAAGAATGTTGAATATGATTATGTTTCCATGATTGAAAATCTTTTGTTAGGATTGGTACAAAAGCCTTTTCCATGACTTGCACATAAAGTGATTGAAAGTACTGGGCAGCCCTCCGCTCCGCCAGTCGGTAGCATGCATCAGCATTTATTATTAACCCTTTATTCATCATCATTACCTCAACTTAACCATCTCTTCTATAAATCTATTCCAATATTAATTCAAGTATTTTTCATAAAAATCGACAAAAATTATTTTGCTCAAAAATAACATCGTTTTAACTAAATAGCTAAGTATAGACTTTAATTAGATATTAAAAAGTAAAGTTGTATCAGTTCTGTAAGCAATCAGTTTAGATAAAATACATTTACATAGCTGCAAACTATAATTGCATATTAGGTGGATTTTATATCATTGTAGACACTCAAATCTAAATACTATGATTCTTTTATATTGAGTGAATCTCTGAAAACGAGAAATAATACTTATATTAAATGAATGTGAAAATGTTTCCGATAAGAATAATGTAATAACTAATTGATTGGAGAAAATCATGAGCAGATCTAGAGTAAAAAAGAAGAATAGCAGTTTTAGAGGGAGTGTTGTAACACTAATTATTATATTAATAGTTGTCGGTATAGTTAATGGATGCAATTTAATAAGAAATCACATAGTCTCAAATAGTAATTTTAATAATAAATTCAATGAAGAAGACTTTAACAGGAAGTTGATTCCTAGAGATACTTTAATAGATGCATTAAAGATTGAGTATCCTAGGATTGATTTAGTAAAATCCACTGATTACGGATACTCTAATCCGTCTAATGTTGAAGAGTATGAAATAGTGACAGGAATTAACGAAAACGGAAGCACAGTGTCCACCGGCATCCAAATATGGACTTATAGTAAAGAAGATAATTAATTATTTTCTAATGATAAAAATGTCGAGTTTAAAGAAATTGATGGTAAATTAGAGCAAATTAACATAATTGCTAACAGTAAGGATTTTCCTATAGATGGGGATTTTATGAAAAATTTATTAGTTACGGTGTCGAAGGGAATCGGTAAAGAATTAACACTTAAAGAGGTATCCAAACATGTTGATATATTTTTAACAAAAACACAACCATTCAGAGATTCTGTTAAAAACAAAAATGGATATGCGGACTTAGCAAAAGGCTCTAGCTTTAAAAATGATGGAGTAGAATACTTTTTAACAATTTCCATACCAGATAAGAGATTTAGCGTTGACGGCGTGTACATCTATGGAATCCATATAGATATTCTTGATCAAGAAGCTGCTGAAAAAGCATTTAAGGTATTGTATCAAATTAAAGATTAGTAAGGGGGATTTCTCCCCCCTTTCTATACATAAATGAACGAATTTATTGAAAAGGGATGCGAAAAATGAAAATTTATGAAGGTAAAAAAACACACCTATTATGTTAAAATGACAAAATAATAGTTTAACAAAGTAGGGATTGGATGAAAAAAATATACTTTGGCATCATATATGAGCTTTGCCTAGCTGCATTAGTTATACTTTCCCTTGTTCTTGATCTGCCCTCAAAGCAAGGGGCAATTCTCGACTGGTTTATTTGGGGAATCTTTATTCTGGACTACATAATTAGGCTATACATTAGTGATAATAAATGGGAGTATTTCAAGGGCCACCCTTTAGACTTTATTGCCATTCTGCCTTTAGATCAGTTTTTCCGGACTGCGCGGTTTGTTCGGATTTTCAGGATTATTCGCCTAATAATGATCATGAACAGACGCATAGCCTTCCTTGATCAACTCCTAAGAAAATACAAAATTGACACTTTCGTTGTTTCAGTCATGTCCATTCTTTTTCTTATTGCTTTGCCTATGAAGTTCATTGAACCGAGTTTTGATTCATATAGCGATGCACTTTGGTGGGCAATTGTCACAATGACAACAGTCGGATATGGGGACCTATCCCCGGAAACAACGGTTGGCAGAATCATTGCGAGCGTGCTAATGTTAACGGGAATAGGTGTCATCGGTTTAATAACAGGAACAGTAGCCTCCATATTTACGGATAATCGAGATGACCGACTCCCAAAGGAGCTTAAGGATATTAAACAAACGATTGATGCCTACCCAAATATTGATGAAATTGACTATAACTATATGATTGAAAAACTGCAAAAAATGAAGAATAAGCATAATCAGACTTAAAAAAGTGCCTGATCGCCTGAGTATGAAAGTAATACTACACTGGAGATCAGGCACTAATAATATTCATAGGTATTCTCTAACTAAACTCACCAAAAAAAGATGCCAATCCCTACTAATGTATTAAACTATTACTATAATGGGGGTCTGGCAAGACCAGTCCCACTAGCCTTGCATGCGTTCATTTTATTTGAA
>NZ_JACWFE010000004.1 GCF_019749375.1 Bacillus sp. S/N-304-OC-R1 | reverse complement strand
GTAGTGACCCCTTAAAGTTAGAGTTTTTATTATGCAGCTAATTGGCTGGCATTAGTTCGGTATTTTACTGGACTCATGCCAGCCAGTTTTTGTTTAATCCGTTCGTTGTTATAGTAATCTATATATCTTTCAATTCTCTTTCTTAAGGCTTCGTATGAAATCAATTCTTCTCCATAATACATTTCCTGTTTCAGTATGCCAAAGAAGTTTTCCATTGCCGCATTGTCTGCACATGTTGCTTTACGAGACATGCTTTGGAAAATCTTGTTTTGCTTTAATGTTTTCACCCATGAATTGTGTTGATAATGCCATCCTTGATCTGAATGAATCGTTGTACGGTGATTGGCGTGTTCTAAAATGATAGGCAGTGCTTGCTGTAGCGATTCCATCACAAAATCGAGTGTCGGACGTTTAGATAGACTGAAGCTAATAATTTCACCGTTATACAAATCCATTATCGGACTTAAATACAATTTTTCATCTCCTGTACACTTGAATTCCGTTACGTCTGTCACAATTTTTTGTAAGGCATTTCGGGTGCTGAAACGACGGTTTAATCGATTCTTTGCTACTTTACCTACTTTGCCTTTATAAGATTTATAACGAGATTTACGAACGAACTTCTCGCACTTTAAATCGAGTTCGTTCATAAGTCGTTGTACTTTCTTATGATTAATTACGTATCCTTGTGCTCTTAATTCCGGATAGATGCGACGATAACCATATCGACCTTCATGCTTCTCAAATAGCGCTAAAATCAACGTTTTCCACGCTTGATCCGGGTCTTCATTATTCATTTGATTGATGTGATAGTGGTACGTTGCTTCAGGAATATCCACTTGTTTTAAGACATCTTTTAATCGGAATCCTTCTTCTTTGAGTTCGAAGACCAACGCTGCTTGTGCTTTTCGAGATAGGCGTCCGGATTCTCCCGAAAAGCTTTCAACTTTTTTAAATACGCCACCTCTAGACGAAGTAGTTCATTTTCACGCTCTAATTGTTCTTCACGTGACATTGTTTTTTCACCTTTAGCAGGTGTAATTTTAGGCTTTTTAGACATAGATGGCCGTCCCTTCAATTTTTCTTGCAGGCCCTCTATTCCTTGACTGTTCCAATTCGCAATTAATGACGGATTATTCATGTTAAATTCAATCGCTGTATCATGATAAGAAGCACCTGTTTGTTTCATAAAGTGTAATACATCAAGCTTGAATTGAACAGCGTATACTTCTTTTCCTGTTTTTCGTTGTAAACCTTCGTTACCGAAAGCTTTATAAGCTCGTACCCATTGTTCAATTGGAGTTGAAGATGGCATCTCATATTTTTTCGATAATAATTGATAACCCAACTTACCTTCTAAATACTCCTGAACAACTTTCAATTTAAATCCTTCACTATATTTTGCCATAGAAAAACACCCCAAAAGTTAGTTTTTTAACTCTAACTTTTGGGGTGCAGCACCGATGCATCTATTGGATACCCTTTTTACTATTATAATTCCATTTCAAGCACGACAGGACAATGATCACTGCCCATTATGTCACAATGAATTTGCGCTGATTTGATGAATTCCTTCACTCGATCTGAAACGATAAAATAATCGATCCGCCATCCAATATTCCGCTCTCTCACTTTTGCCATATAGGACCACCAAGTGTAAGCCCCTTCTGCATCCGGATAAACATATCGAAAGGTATCTACAAAACCAGAATCTAGCAACTTCGTCATTTTTGCTCTTTCCTCTTGAGTAAAACCGGAGTTTCCTTCATTGGATTTAGGATTTTTCAAATCCATTTCAGCATGTGCAACATTAAGATCACCACAATACACAACTGGCTTTATTTGATCCAATTCACGTAAATATTGGAGTAAATTGTTTTCCCATTCTAGTCGGTACGAAAGACGAGCCAAGTCACGCTGAGAGTTTGGCGTATACACATTCACCAAGTAGAAAGATTCGAACTCAAGCGTAATAATCCGCCCTTCATCTTCCGTCTCTTTTTCCCCTACTCCATATTTAACAGATAGCGGCTTCTGTTTCGTAAACACAGCTGTACCAGAATACCCTTTTTTCAATGCATAATTCCAATATTGATAATAGCCATTAAGCTCCAGGTTAATTTGACCTTCCTGCAGCTTTGACTCTTGAATACAAAAAATATCAGCATCCACTTCATGAAAATAATCCAAAAAACCTTTTTTCACACAAGCTCGAATTCCATTCACATTCCAAGAAACAAATTTCATGTTGAAAAGACTCCTTTTTCATAGAACTCTAGACTACTAGAATAACATGGAACAGTATTAAGTGCTACGAAATGATAGATAGTAATAGAAAGCTAGGTTAATGGACAAATTTTGATAAATTTGTATTTTCTTGTCCGATAATGCGGTGTTATTGGACAGATTTTGTTGAATTTGTGTTTACTTGTCCAATAAAGTGGTGTTATTGGACAAATTTTGGTGAATTTGTGTTTTCTTGTCCAATAAAGTGGTGTTATTGGACAAATTTTGGTGAATTTGTGTTTTCTTGTCCAATAACGGGGTGATATTGGACAAATTTTGATGAATATATGATTTCTTGTCCAATACCTCTCTCAATCTCGTAAATTCATCAAATAATATACACCCCACCTCCATAAACATTGTTATCCTTGAATCTCTTTTATACTCTTTCCGCCTAAATAGGCGTGTCCCATTCTTATTTTACCTATCGTTGTAAAACCGTATTTTTGATAGACCTTTTCGATTTTTTCATTGATTGGGAACACCCAAAGATTTTCTAATCCTAGTTTGGCTGCTTCTTTTTGAATATGTTGTATTAAAAAGCCAATAAGTCCTTTTCCTCGATATTCTTCTAAGGTTGCAACACTTTCAAGGCGGCCCTGTTTATTATTTACAAATAAACAAGCTGTTGCACAAGCAATGCCATTATATCTAAGTAAATAATATGTAAATTTCGGATGATTAAACTCGTGCTCAAATGCCCTTTCTCTTACAATTTTTCCTCCTAATTCTTTAATGCTGCATTCAATATGAAGTGCTTCAGAATAATTTTTGTCTGTAACTAATTCGATGGTGATTTGGTCTGGAGCTTCCCTCTGATAAATTTTTTTGTTCCATTGCTGAATAGGCTCAATTAATTCTTCAAAACCAAAATTATTCTCTTTCAGTATTGAGATAAATTCCTCTTGAATATCCAGCTGATAGATATAAAATCTAGGAATGATTCCTTTTGATTGGAAATAATTCATTACTTCATTGATTATGTTCTGAGGCTGAGCTGCTATTTGACTAATATGTGCATGATTGGCACTATAATAATGAGGCTGGTATTCATTGCAAAATAGAATTCCCCAGCATTTATCGGTACGTGATGTAAAGCTTTCTAAATAGGCGTAATCTAATTCAAGGATATCTTGTAAAAATTTCATAATATGCCTCCCAATTATGTATCAAAGCGAAAAATGTTATGAATCTACATAATTATTACATTACACTCCCAAATATGTAAATCATCTCTATTATTTATCGAAAAATTGGACCGTTAAGAAGGAGGATTAACAATAATGGCAGAACATCATTTTCACTTGAAGGCTCACTGGCCAGGACTAAGAAATGACGTTGGTGAGATCGAAACAGGATCATTGAAAACGAAGGTATCTATTCCCCCTGAGATGGATGGACCGGGAATCGGGACAAATCCAGATGAAATGCTGCTTGGGGCAGCTGCAACATGCTTCATCATTACTCTTGCTGCGATGATGGAGCGCAGTAAACTAGAAAAAGTCGATTTGTACATGGAATCTGAGGGAATTGTGGATGTAACAAATAGTGTTATTACGTATAAAAAAATCATCCACCGTCCAACGATTGTATTAAAGCAAGGTGCAACTGAGCGAGATGAGGCCATGGCACTTAAATTGGCACATAAAGCCGAAGCTTCCTGCATGATTTCTCGTGCGGTAAAAGGAAATGTAGAAATTGAATTGCAAGCGGCTATTCTAAAGTAATACATCAGTATATTCAAATATCATGTGAGAAAAATATTACATAAAATAAAAAAAGTGCTAATTTTGCTTCTTTTAAATAAGGGACAGAATTAGCACTTTTTTATTCCTTCGCACTCCTCTTTAATGAATATTTCAAAATAATGAGGCTAACATAAATTGGCTAGTAAGGAGGCACTGAAAGTAAGGTTTTCATTACTATGCAGAAATATTTATGAATTAATCGACAGAATTCTTTTTTTGCTACATTTTTTTTATTTTTTATAGCGAAAATATTTATTTCTGTTGAAATAGGACTACTTTTGATAGCTTTTGTCAGGTAGCAGGAAAATAGGGTATCTCTTGCTGAATAACTTTTACATAGAAAATTTATTTGGAATATATTCCGAATTATTCATAATGATGCTAGACAGAAAGGGATGGATATCGAATGTCAAGTCAATTTGTAAAAGCATACACAATCAAGGAAGTATCTAAAATGATAAATATACCAGCTGGCACACTTCGTCAATGGGAGAAGGATTTGGATGACCTTCTTGTTATTCCCCGCTCTAAACAAGGGGCAAGATTTTATTCAGATAGGGAAATTCAATTGCTTGAAAAGATTAAACAAATGAGAACAAAAAACCTAAGCAAGGAAATGATTAGGGAATTACTTCAGCAGCATTTACATTCGGAACCTGCTTCCGAAACAGTCGAAACCTCTTTATCCCCTGTTGAGAATGAAGCAAACCTAGTAATAGAGAAAAATGAGCTCGCAATGGTCTATGAAGCCATGGAAATGTTCAGGAACCAATTAATAGTGGATGTACGAACAGAAATCAAGACTTGTATAAGGAAAGAAGTTATTGAAGAAGTAAAAAAAGAGATTTCGAAGAGTTCCCTACATACTGTGAAAAGTCTTTCGGATTCCATTTATAAGTCAAATGAAAAAACACGCCTTGAAATTACCGAGCTTTCTAGCCAGATACATAATGTTTCGGAACATACTTCCGAGTCGCTCGAAACCTTGAGCAAAAGGATTTCGAAAGCTTCGAAAGGCACTTCCGAACAAATTCGGAGCCTAGTTCACCGAGTTTCCGAATCATCTGAAGCTGCATCTGAAGAATTCAAAACAATGATTCATTATATATCGAGTTCGGCAGAGGTTACCCACACGGAAATTAGTGCACTAATTGAAACGTTAAACCAGGACCGTGAAATCTATATTGAAACAATTAATCGGGAACGTGAGCAATATTTGGAAGATGTTATTCAACGCGAAAGGATGTTTCAAGATTTAATGGCCAGCTTCCGGAAAGCTGCGGCAGCATCTGAAGAAAAAGTGAAACCTTGGTGGAAGCTTTGGGGGTAATGTATAGTAGAAAAGTAAGGCGGTCTTAAAAGTTAAGACCGTCTTATTTGTGATATTTGACTAACCTTTTCCTTAATTCATATTTGTACCATAAAAGATTTCGTCCATTTCTGTTTTGAGTTTTTCTGTAATTTCTTCGACTTCTCCCCCACTGAGTTTGTCCTTTGTGTAGCCAAAGAGATAGTTGTTTAAATCAAAATCGCGGATTCTGCATTTTGTATGGAAAATGTGGGACTGATAAATATTGACGTCAATCATGTCGAATTCATCTTTAATTTCGTCAGGAATATAATTTTGAATGGAGCTAATATTGTGATCGATAAAGAGCTTCTTTCCGTCTTTATCTCGAGTGAAACCACGTACACGGTAGTCAATGGTCATAATATCCGTATCAAATGAATGAATTAAAAAATTTAATGCTTTTAAAGGAGAAATTTCCCCGCATGTTGAGACATCAATATCGGCTCTAAATGTGCTTATCCCATCTGATGGGTGATATTCAGGATAGGTGTGTACGGTAATATGACTTTTGTCTAATTGCATAACAACGGATTCTGGCAGCGGACCTGGAGATTCTTTTAATGACTCACTTGGCACCTCGACAACGGGTCCTTCTGATACAAGCATTGTTACACTAGCCCCTTGAGGCACATAGTCCTGCTGGGCAATGTTTAATACATGGGCCCCAATAATCTCTGACACGCTTTTTAATATTTTTGTTAACCTTTCTGCGCTGTATTCCTCATCAATATACTCTATGTATGCGTCTCGCTCTTCCTTCGTCCTCGTATAACAAATATCATACATATTAAAGCTTAACGACTTCGTTAAGTTATTAAATCCATGCAGTTCAATGGTTTGCTCTGGAGTTAAGGTCAAAATCAGTTCCCCCTTTTTTTGAAACTCCTGTAAATATTGTTATATTGCCCATTACGATAGGCAAATATGATAAATAAGCTGTTACCATAAATAACTAGGTGTATATTATTTTATTATTTAACTGTTTCTATTTATAATGAGAACTAATTGCGGCCATTTACTGAAAGAAGGTATAACAAACAATGGGTAGATTATTTCGAACGGTCATCTTGTTATTTATTATATATTTATCGTGGCCCTTTATTGAAAACCAAATTGAAAAAACAAAATATGCCCCTATTTTAGAAAATATAAAAACTGAGATTCAGGCTTTGGCCGAAAACCCTCGTGTAACTGAAACAGTTGATGTAATATACGGAACAATCAATGAGTTAACGAATAAGCTTGAAAACAATGAGTTGCTTCCTTTAAAAGAAACTAAACCCGAGCAAGCGAAAAAACCTAATCTAACCATTCCATCGGAGCATGCATTTTCGATTCATAATATTGCTTTAGGTGAATTAAAGGAAAACGTTGAAAAACAAATTGGCCTCGCGAAACGGTCTTCATATAATGAATACGGCACTAAATGGTATTCGTACCATGAAAACTATCATAATTTCTTAATGGTCGCCTACGATACGAATAACAGAGTAGCCGCATTGTATACAAATCAGGATCTAATTGCTTCCCAAAAAGGGATCAAGCTTGGCAGTACGAAGGAAAATGTTCGTCAGCAGCTAGGGGATCCTTTGAAGCAAATTAGAAAAGGTTTGGTTTATTACCAAATTGAGGAAGACCGGGACTATGATATGTTTAAAATGGATAATAGTTTTGTCACTATTTTTTACGATAAACATTCGAATAATACTGTAACAGCTATTCAAATTATTGATGAGAATCTTGAACAAGTGAAGCATTATTTTTACACGGAAGGTTCTCTTCCTTTAAAGGAAGGCTTTGAATATCAATTGTTTGATTTAACGAATGCAGACCGCGTTAAGCATAATCTGACAGTATTGCAATGGGATGACCATGTTAGGGAAACCGCGCGGAAGCATAGCAAGGATATGGCAGATCAAAACTATTTTTCTCATACAAACTTGGAAGGTTTATCTCCATTTGATCGTATGAGCAAGGATCACGTATCCTTTACAATGGCTGGTGAAAATCTTGCGACTGGGCAGTTTAGCTCCATATTTGCTCATGAAGGATTGATGAACTCACTCGGTCACCGGGAAAATATTCTTAGACCAGAGTATCGGTATTTAGGTGTCGGCGTCGCCTTTAACTCGAAGTCACAGCCGTATTACACAGAAAATTTCTATTGTAGATAACAAAATGGCCGAACGTTATGTTCAGCCATTTTTTCTGTATTAAGTACTGTCTACCAGGTCTCCACTAATATGTTTTGTGGCATTCCTATTTTCTATTCTTTGAACAATATCATCCTCTTCATCAGACTCGTCTTCAATCTCTTGACCGAGCATCGCTTCGATTATATCCTCAAGAGTAATAAGCCCTTGTGTACCTCCATACTCATCAAGAACAATCGCCATATGTTTTCTCTCTCTATTCATTAATTTAAATACTTTCTCTATGGAATGAAATTCAAATACAAACAGTGGATCATTGTCAGTAAAATCATCTAAACTCTTATTTGGGTGTAATGACCATGCTAGTAATAACTTTGAATGAAACACACCGATTATTTGATCAATATCTTCCTTATAAACTGGATATCTGGAATATTTATTATAAAGGACAATTTCTCTTGCTTCTTCAAATGTAGATTCACTTGGTATCCCCTCAATTTTCATCCTCGGTGTTTTTAAGACATCATGGACATCAAGGCTGTAGAAATCAAGAACTCCTTTTAGAGTTCTTGTTTCATCAATTCGAAATGTCCCTTCAACCGCTGCGATATCAACCATTGCCCTTAATTCCTCACGGGATACTGAAATAGAATGCTGTTGGTCCTTCGTAAAAATTTTAATGATGGTACGAGTAAATTTTGAGAGTAAGAAGGTTAATGGTTTACAAACTATTAACAGCACTCGAATAACAGGATACACTGCATAAGCAACTTTTTCTGATAATGAAGCAGCAATTGACTTTGGCAGCACCTCGCAAAAAATGATAAGAACTGCTGTTAAAATTCCAGTAGCTAGCCCGACACTATAACCATATTTTATTGCAATAATTGTGACAAGAGTTGGTAGCATAATATTCGCAATATTATTTCCAATCAAGATGGCAGTAATTAATTCATCCGGCTTCGAAACTAGCTTTAAAAGTCTTTCAGCCTTACTATCATTATTTTCAGCTCTTGTCTTTAATTTCATTTTATTTACTGCGGTTAAGGCAGTTTCACTACCAGATAAGAAAAAAGACATAAGCATAAAAAATAGGATTGCAATAAACAAAATAGACAGCCTCCATTAATATTCCTTGTCCTACTAATAGTATCCAATTATTATGCTGTTAAATCTGAACCGAATAAAAAAAGTATTTATTTTCTGGTATGATGATAAAAACTGTATGAATCCTAGAAATAATTCAGTATGAAATGCTTAGTCATACCGATTTTATTTATGGTATACTGATACAGCGTATCATACCTAAATCATTTTCAATTGGACTTTTATTCTAATTACTGCAGAGTTATGTCTATTTATTATTCGTTTAGTTATCAAATCCGAATAAAAGTGATGCCTCTGCATCATAAAGGAGAATTAATCGTAAAATGGCAGTAGATTTTATCATGATTTTGAAGGCAATTATTTTAGGACTTGTCGAGGGATTAACGGAATTCGCACCTGTCTCATCTACAGGACATATGATTATCGTGGATGATATGTGGCTTCATTCAAAGGATTTTCTATCGCAATCAACAGCAAATACATTTAAAGTTGTTATTCAATTAGGTTCCATCCTTGCAGTCGTTATTGTGTTTAAAGACAGATTTATTCAAATGCTTGGTCTAGGGAGAAATACTTCTGAGGCGAATGCAGGTTCGCGGTTAAAGCTGACTCAAGTTATTGTTGGCCTGATCCCAGCAGGTATTTTAGGTGTTTTATTCGATGACTATATTGATGAAAACTTATTTTCTACAAAAACTGTATTAATTGGTTTAGTGATTGGTGCAATTTTTATGATCCTTGCCGATATTTTTGGCGCAAAAAAACCAAAAGTAGACTCAGTTGATCAAATTACATATAAGCAAGCATTTTCAATTGGCCTTATTCAATGCTTCTCCCTTTGGCCAGGTTTTTCAAGATCCGGTTCAACAATATCCGGTGGTGTTTTGCTTGGGTTAAGCCATCGGGCAGCAGCTGATTTTACTTTCATTATGGCCGTTCCAATTATGGCTGGAGCTAGCTTTATTTCATTATTAAAAAATTGGCAATATTTCACGATGGATGCCCTGCCGTTCTTTATCGCTGGATTTATTAGTGCTTTTGTCTTTGCGTTATTGTCTATTCGCTTCTTTTTAAAGCTAATAAACAAAATAAAGCTAGTGCCCTTTGCTATTTACCGCATAGTACTTGCTATCATTATTTACATTGTTTACATTTAAAAAACTACAAACAATAGTCCTTTACTTTATATATGAAGGACTATTGTTTCTTTTAACAAATCACTTAACATATCGTTTTATAATTCTTCAGTATTTTACTCCCCTTTTATTCCTTCTCCTCTAACTTATCAATTAGCTTTTCGGCTGCTCTACGATATAAATTGCTCATGTGGGCCATAGACGCAATCATGAGAATTTTTTCTAACTGACCTGACTCCATATCCTCAAGAATATTTATCTCTTCTACCACATCATTCTCTTTGTTGATAATGTCTTTCTCAAATACAGCTGCATTTTTCTCTGTTAAATGAAGAAAACTCTCATAAAATTGTTCAACCTTAAAAGAATGGTCTACAATCTTTTCATTGATTTTTGAAAGAGTTCCTCTTATGTCATTAATCGAAAGTGCTCCCTTTAATTGATAAATCAAGCTGATTAGGATAAGATGCTCCTTCGAATATTTTTTATTTTTAATTGGAAAGAATAATTTTCCCTTTGCATAATTATTAATCATCGTTTTTGTCAGAACTTTTTCATCTTCATTTCGCTTCGAGTTGCTGAATTTATTTTCAAATAGCTGAATTACTTGATCCATATACAGGTCAATGTCTGGAATTTCGTTTAGCGTGATTTGATTGTTTAAACCGGTAATATCTATTAATTTATTGTCCATTTAATTTACCTCATTACTTATGATCTGTATGTTGATTTTACAGGAAAAAAAAGTGTATGTAAATGATTGACTATGTAATGTAATAGATGTATCATTTTAAGTAGTTATCAAAACTACATAACAACATATTAGGGGGTTATCTTATGACATCTTATATCCGCGAACCTATTAATGGACTCACACACTTAGCTGGAGCAATCCTTTCATTTGTCGGGCTTTTGGCTATGGTTATTAAAGCTTCAATCACTACTTCCTCTCCTCTCGTGATTACGTCTGTCATTATTTTTGGAATAAGTATGATTTTGCTTTACACTGCTTCTGCCACCTATCATATGGTAATTGCAAAAGACCTTGTCATCGCTTTCCTGAGAAGACTAGATCACTCAATGATTTTTGTACTAATTGCTGGTTCCTATGCTCCCTTTTGCCTTATTAGTTTAAGTGGTGTAACTGGCTGGGTTATTTTTTCGATTGTAACGACTATATCAGTGATAGGGGTTCTTTTTAAAATGATATGGTTTAATTGTCCAAGATGGCTTTCAACAATGCTTTATGTAGCAGTAGGCTGGATTATAATCTTTGCATTCTCCCCATTGTCTCATTCTTTAAGCAAGCCTGGAATATTACTATTATTGTTAGGCGGAATTCTATACACTATTGGTGGTGTTATATATGGAGTTAAACCTAAGTTTCTGGAATTTGATCATTTTGGATTTCATGAAATCTTTCATATTTTCATAATGCTTGGGAGCATGTCCCATTTTCTTTGTGTATATTTATATGTAATATAAAAACCCGCTCTAGCAATTAGAACGGGTTTTCCCTGTTAATAGCCCATATTCATGAACACGGAGAAGAAGTATGCAAAGAGAAGTATGACACCAATAACTAAAAGAATGAATAATGCCACAATGATCCAGCCTAAAGCCTTTCTTCCTGTCACAATTAAATAAATTCCTAATCCTAAAAGTCCAAATATAAATCCTACAATCCCCCATAATACAGGACTTTTCCCATGTTTCGGAGCATCAATTACCAAATATACAGTGATCAAAATACTTACAATTAGTCCAATACTATATTCCATTTTCTCCCTCCCTATTTAATCAAAAGCACATAATAAATTTCTATACAATTTTAACAAAAATATGCAGAGGAATTAATCTGTAATGCTTGTCTATTACGGTTGATAATGCCTTTTTCAAAAGCGGTAGAAATTTTTTTACATAATTACCAACGAAAAAGGAAAACTTTTAAGAAGGGAGTGTGCTATTAATGTTTCGTGATTTGTTTAAAAAGCTGCTACATACAAAGGTTAGCAATAAAAAGTTCAATGAGATATCAAATAAGCGAGAAATCGAAATAAAAGAGAATCCTATTTCAGCAAATTTAGAAAAAACAATTGAGATTTTTGAGCAAATATATTCGATTCCAGAAAATAAAGATGTAAAAATTAGACGTTTGGTTATAAAGAGTTTAAATCGAAAAGCAGCTATTTTAACGGTAAGTACGATTACTGATCCAGTAATTTTGGATGATTTCATTATTAAACCACTTCTTAGAAATGCTAATGAAAAAAAAGTGGATGATATATTACAAGGTCTGACTATTTCGCCTGATACTGTCATTATGGATATTATCACAAAAATAAATAATGGACATGCTGTCCTCTTTATCGAAGGCTTTAAAAATGCCTTTTGTATAAATGCTGCAAATTTTCATGGCCGGGACATTGGATCACCAGACAATGAAATTGCTCTAAAAGGTTCAAAGGAAGCCTTTACAGAGAAAATGGATATAAATATTTCATTGATAAGGAAAAGAATTCGTAATGAAAGCCTAATATTTGAATCAACTATGGTTTCTGAACGAGCAAGAAACGAAGTAACATTAGTCTACTTAAAGGATATAACAAATGAAAAACTACTAAATAACATAAGAGAACGACTCAAGAGTCTTAGTGTTGATTCCATTCAAAACCTCGGTTTATTAGAACAACATATTGAAGAAAGAACATTTTCGATATTCCCAACGATTTTATATACTGAGAGACCGGACAGAGCTACAGCGTATATCGAAAATGGCTATATCATTTTAATAATGGAAAATTCCCCTGCCTCCTTGATTGTACCAGCAACGTTTTGGTCGTTTTTCCATACATCTGAAGATTATTATATGAGGTTTTTGTACGGCAATTTCACGAGGGCTTTACGAGCAGTCGGAATGTTTATCACCATATTTGCTTCAGCAATATACGTTTCCATTACAAACTACCATACTGAAATGATTCCTCCAGATTTATTGCTGGCCATCGCATCTACAAGGGAAAAGGTACCCTTTCCAGCATTATTTGAAGTGTTTTTGATGGAAATAGCTTTTGAACTTATTAGAGAAGGCGGTCTCCGAGTCCCCGCTCCAATCGGTCCCACCATTGGTATTGTAGGAGCATTGATTCTTGGACAGGCAGCAGTTCAAGCAAATATTGTTAGTCCTATTGTTGTAATTGTTGTAGCGTTAAGCGGCTTAAGTTCTTTTACTGTTGGAGATCTCAGTATGAATTTTACAATCCGCTTAATTCGTTTTTGTTTTCTTATTGCTGGAGGTCTATTTGGATTTTACGGAATGACCGCTTTGTTTACAGCTGGAATATTTTATTTAGTCTCATTAAAATCCTTTGGTGTTCCCTACTTAGCCCCGATGACACCGAAATATATATCATCTAAAGATACCGTATTTAGGAGGATGCTTAAGGATGAAATGTTCCGTCCAGGCTATTTGAAGCCAAAAGATATGAAAAAAACTAGGAGAATTTAAATGGAAGAGTCTAAGGGAAAGATCGGATTACGTGAATTTGTCGCAATCATTTTTCTTACTGTTGGCCCAAAATATGGGGATGATTCACCAACCATATTGTATAAATATTTAGATACTGCAGCTTGGATGGCACCGATAATAATTTCTATTTTATCAATAATCCCTATATATTTTATGATAAAAGTACTAGGAAACTACGAGGAAAAAAATTTATCAGATGTCATTAGACGGCTATTCGGAAAGTATATTGGATTCATTATCTTGATGATTTTATGGATCATACTGATATGTGCCCTAACCTTTGATACAGCGATATATTCTAATATTATAACGACGATGTATTTCTCTGAAACTCCTTTAATCGCAGTATACGTTGTACTTATGGCGGTATGTGCCTATGGTGCAAAAAAAGGGCTGCAGCAAATCGGCTCTGTTTCGTGGGCAGTCCTATTTTGGATTAAATTGTCACTTCTAAGTGTATTAATTATTATTCTGTTTCGAGGGGAATTTAGTTTCTTATTCCCGATTTTTGGTCCCGGACCTTTAGAAGTAGTAAAAGATAGTTCAATGAGATTAACACTTTACGCAGAGTTTCTCTATCTAGGTCTTATCTACCCATATTTAAGCAGTAAACGTCACTTTAAAAAGGCGATCTGGATTACCTTACCTTTGATAACTGTAGAAATTACAATTGCCATCATCGGTTTTATTTTGTTATTTGACTATGTTGGTGTGAAGATGATGAACTATCCATTCCATGAAGCTATTCGTTATTTGGAATTAGGATTTTTAATTAATATTGAGACCTTTTTCTTTCCCTTTTGGCTCATTGCTACATTTGTAAGGTTTACTTTCTATTTATACCTTGCTTCCTTACTTTTCGGTGATCTATTCAAAATAAAACATTTTGAATATTTAACCCCTATTTTAGCCACTTTAGTTTTTTTCCTTGGATTGATACCTGAAAGCCCAACATTTACGATTTTCTATCTTAGGGAAAAATTACTCACATATGTGAGCCCACTCTTTTTTTTACTGCCAATTATCATTTGGATTCTAGCAGTGGTGAGAGGAGAATTTAAAAATGATAAGACTAAAAACTTTCATTAAAATGATTTGCCTCCTTTTCCTCGTGATCACATTAGGTGGTTGCTGGGATAGGAAAGAAATTGAGAAAAGAGCTTACGTAATATCAATTGGGCTTGATAAAGGAACAGGTGATAACCTTAAAATTTCATATCTTATTGCAAATCCGGACTATGGTACGCAGCAGCAAGGTGGTGGAACGAATGAGCCTCCTCAAGAAATCATTAGCTTCGAAACAGGGGATATAATTACGGCAGAAACGAAAGCCAATACAGTAATCGCAAAAGAAATATCCTATGATTTGTTAAGAAATATAATGGTTTCAGAAAAACTTGCGAAAGATAAAAACTTTATTAGATGGTTATACGACACGACGAAAGAAAGAGAAATTAGAAGAGATGTATTCTTAGTCGTAACTAAGGAAGATGCATTAAAGTTCTTTGAGCAGAATAGTCCAAAGCTTGAGTCAAGGGCTCATAAATATTTCGATCTTATTATTAGGCGCGGTCTAGAAACGGGATTAATCCCAAATTCTCAATTGCATAGATATCTCAGAATAACAGAATCAGATGCAGATTTATTTTTAGCGATTTATGCAACGACAGAGCATAATCCTGAGGAAGAAAAACCATCAACCGAAGGTGATAATCTTTTTGCCGGACAATTTAATACAACTGGGGAAACGAATAGAACCCAATTTCTTGGCTCAGTTATATTTAAAGAAGGAACAATGATTGGCAAACTGACAGGTGAGGAAACGAGAATAGCGAATATATTAAACGATGTGGAGCCTGCACCAGAAATGGTTGTTTCAGTACCAGATCCTTTTAATAAAAATTTTCGTATCGCTGCAAAACTAAAAAAGCTTAGAAAAAACAAAGTGGATTTCAAAATTAAAGACCAATCTGGTAAGTTACATATTACCATTCCTTTAAGGGTTGATATATTAACCGATCAAAGTATGGTTAATTATGCGAAAAGCCTGGATAAAAGAAATGAGTTAAAAAGTTATTTAGAGGAGCGTTTTTCATCAAAAATTAATAAATTTATTGCTAAAACCCAAGAAGAATATAAAGGAGAACCGTTTGGCTGGTCATTGTTTGCCAGAAAGAAGTTTCTAACTTTGCCTGAATATGAAAAATTCAACTGGGAAAAACAGTACCCTGATATGGAGATATCCACTAAGGTTGAAATTACATTTGGAAATTTCGGCAGACAAAGCAGGATGCCAAAACTGAAAAGTGTGAGGGAATAATATGGTTATCATGACATGGATCTTAATGATCTTTTTGTTTACTTATACAATTGGCTTTTCTGTTGCTCTTTGGAAGGATCATAATAAAATCGGTTCCCTTGCAGTTTCTTCTTTAGTAGTTATCACTTTTGTCAGTGCCTTCTTTGGAATTCTAAAATAAAAAACGCGACCTATTTTGTTTTTTGAAGAGGTCGCGTTTCTATTAATTAATTCGTTCCAAGAACAACTCCAAGCTCTTTTAAGTATTGTCTATAAGCAATACTCATCCTATCGCACACTAAGGAAAGTTCAACTTGTAAATCTAGAGGAAGTTCCTCTGGCTTTTGATTTTCTACAACTGGTTTATCCTGAGCAAAAATCTCATCCTGGAACTTGATAATTTCTTCATCTGATAATCCCGTTTCATAATCAAAGGATAGGATGCCGTATGCCACCGATTTCGATTCTGTTTCTGGACGTATTGTTAAAAGAATCGTCATATGAGTCCCATTTTCACGGTCCTTTTTTGTAAACAGGACGGTCAAAGGACGAATAATTTCATATGTGTAATAAACATACTTCGGTTTTCCGGAGCCATCTGGGTCTGGCTGATAAATAGCAATCTCATCAGAATATATACGGTTCCCCTCTTTATTTACGGAATAATCATTTATGACACGGTGAGTTTCTGTACCAAGAAACCCTTGGTGGACAACAGCTAAATGTCCGACATCCAAGAAATTTTCTACTATACGAGGAGGTTTCGCATTGACCTCCTGTGGACCCCATATGACATTACGATAATCCGCTCCTTCCATTTCCTTATAATAGAAGAAATCAGGCTGGTTATTACCTAAATTCACCCAAATAAATCCGTATTTTTCTTGACATGAATAGCTGATTGCCTTTGCTTTATTAGGAATTGCTCTGCCCTCAGGAAGCTGAGGGATTTTTACGCAATTCCCCTCATCATTATACTCCCACGCATGATAAGGACATACAAGACAGTCATGCTTAACTTCTCCGAGTGAAAGAGCAGCTCCTCTATGAATGCATAAATCTTTAAAAGCGTGAACCCCTTTGCTATTTCTGAAAATAACAAGACGTTCTCCCATTAAAATAACTTGTTTTGGCTTATCTTCTACATCGATTGAGCGACAGGCTACAATCCAATCTTCTAGCAATACTTTATCTTGTATCATGTTAGTCTCCTCTATCAAGTTTTCTCTATTTTCATTTTAATGTGAATACTATTGTGGGTCAACCATAAATACGAACAAAATTAATTATTTTTTAAAAAATGTTCGTTTTTTATATACAAACAATTAAATTTTTAATATAATCCAGTTGAAAACAAGAAAATCACATACAATCTAGGAGGAATACCATTGGAAAAAAGACCAGATAATGGGATTATAATTGGAGTAGATGATAAAATTAGTTATGGAAAGGCGCTTTTGCTTGGAGCACAGCACGTATTAGCAATGGACTTATATATTGCACCAATCATTGTTGCCGGACTTCTATCTTTAGGAACTGAAAACACATCCTTCTTCATCCAAATGTGCTTTCTAGCAACGGGACTTGCGACTTTAATTCAAACTGGCGCTGGCATTAAACTTCCAGTAGTACAAGGTCCTTCATATGTACCGATTGGTGCAATTGCAGCGATTGGAGGCAAGCTTGGCTTAGGCGCCATTGCAGGTAGTCTTATTCCTGGTGCGCTAATTATTGCCATTCTTGGTTTTCCTTTAAAATGGTTTGCAAAGGTAGTTAAGAAAGTGATCCCACCTCTTGTTGGAGGCACTGTTATTATTATTGTTGGAATCGCGTTAATGCCGGTCGGTATCAATAACATCTATATTGCACCAGGGAATGTAGGAGATAATATTATTGTTGCTGCTGTTTCTGCTGGAGTGTTAATCGTTTGTATGCTTCTTGGCCGTAAAGTAAGCGGACTTGGAACGTTTTTCCGTTTAGTATCTGTTCTTATTGCAATAATTGCTGGAACAATTACAGCAAGTTTCTTTGGAAGTGTAGATTTCTCTCCTGTTAAAGAAGCTGCATGGTTCTCATTGCCATCGTTCCTTCCATTCGGTAAACCTATCTTTAATGTAAGTGCAATTATTACAATGGTTTTAGTTTATTTCATTATTTTAATCGAAACGACTGGTACTTGGTTTGTTGTTTCAACTGTAACTGGGAAAGAGCTTGATGAGAAGCGGTTAAACCGCGCTGCTGTTGGAGAAGGCCTTGGCTGTTTCGTTGGTGCCCTTTTCGGAAGTACACCGATGACAGGTTATTCTTCAAATGCTGGGCTACTAGCGATTACAGGGGTTGCCAGCAGATTAGCCATTATGGCTAGCGGACTAATTCTTGTATGTTTAGGCCTAGTACCAAAGCTATCAACGGCAATCACATGTATTCCTGAACCTGTTATTAACGGAATTTTTGGTATAGTTTGCGTGGCTATTGTGACAAATGGGATGAAGGTTATTCAGCCAATTATTATTGATGACCGAAATATGATGGTCATTGGGCTTCCGATTTTGTTAACAATCGCTGTTACTGTATTACCAAAGGATGTTTTATATAGTGCGCCTGAATGGGCAACCTATATTTTATCGTCTGGAATTACAGTAGGTGCGATTGCCACAGTTGTATTGAATTTAGTAATTCCTTCAGGGAAAAAGGAAACGGCTCCTGATACTATAAATGCAAATGCTTCATAATAATAAATTAAACAATGGGGAACTAGTTTGAGATTAGTTCCTCTTTTTGTATTACTGCGCTCACTTGCATTGACTTTATTTCATAATCAGAGTACATTCTATATATTAGTATATTCAAATAATCAAATATACTAAAATAACAACATAAAGAAAAGGGATGGTTATGCAGCTGAAAAATTTCTTTACCGGAAGATATGCGGGCTATTCTTTTCACAGTTTTCAAAAGGATTTAATATCCGGCTTAGTAGTTGGTGTCATTGCTATCCCCCTGGGTATGGCTTTCGCTATTGCTTCTGGTGTTAAACCAGAATATGGAATTTACACAACTATAATTGCTGGAATTTTGATCTCATTATTGGGCGGATCCAAATACCAAATTGGCGGTCCAACTGGTGCGTTTATTCCAATCTTATTTGGCATTGTCATGACATATGGATACGAAAATTTGCTTATTGCTGGTTTTCTTGCTGGTTTTATTCTTTTATTTATGGGTATATTCCGTTTAGGATCTTTAATTAAATTTATTCCCAAACCAGTAACTATTGGTTTTACTACTGGAATTGCAGTTATTATTTTTACTGGTCAGATTGCTAATTTTCTAGGTTTAGAGAATGTTGAAAAGCACGAATACTTTTTACAAAATATCGAGGAAATCTTTAATCATTTAGATTCATTCAACATATTAAGCATTTTGACTGCCGGCATTTGTCTCTTTATCATACTCTTAATACCTATGTTCTTTCCGAAAATTCCTGGACCTTTAATCGGATTATTGATCTCTACTATCATTGCCAATCTTTTTTACCCAAGCGATATTGCCACAATTGGCTCGACTTTCGGTGTGATTCCCAGTTCATTGCCACAATGGCGGTTTCCAGAAATCACTTTCGAGAAGATTCAATTACTTATTGGACCTGCATTTGTCATTGCTCTGCTTGGAAGTATTGAGTCTCTTTTATCTGCTGTAGTTGCTGACGGAATGACTAATGGAAAACATAATAGTAACAGGGAGCTTAAAGCACAAGGGATAGCGAATATTATTACACCTTTATTTGGCGGAATCCCGGCAACAGGAGCCATTGCCAGAACAGCTACCAATATTAATAATGGGGCTGTTTCTCCTTTATCAGGAATTACACATGGATTTGTAGTTTTGCTTGTACTTTTACTTTTTGCTCCATATGCTTCAATGATTCCACTCGCAAGTATGGCTCCTATTCTAATGATTGTAGCTTGGAATATGAGTGAAAAGCATGTATTCTATCATATTTTAAAAACAAAAACAGGGGACTCTATCGTTCTCGTTGTCACATTTTTATTAACCGTGTTGATTAATCTTACAGTTGCAGTTCAGGTTGGACTTCTATTAGCGCTGATTCTTTTTACAAAACGAATGAGTGATATATTAATTACCACAAAGGTACTGCCAAATCCTATGCATAAGAATAAAAAGGTTGATTCAAAGGTGGTTTCGAAAAACCGGGATTGTCCGCAAATTAGCATCTATAATGTTGAAGGTCCCCTATTCTTTGGAGCTGCACAATCATTTTCACAGTCGATCATGAAAACAATATATTATAAACCAAAAGTGCTGCTATTAAGAATGGAGAATGTCCCTTTTATGGACACGACAGGTGAAGCCTCTTTAGCTTCAATTGTCAGTCATTTTTCGAAAACCGGGGTTATTTTAATTGCCGGGATGAGAGCTCAACCGAAGAGAGTCATAATAAAAACTGGGCTATATGAAGTCATAGGTGAGCATCATTTTTTTGAACATACAGGAGAGGCTATTGATATGGCTTTGCATTATTTAAATAAAGAAAAATGTATTGGCTGTAAGCATTTCGCATTCCAGGAATGTGCGGTATTATCACAAGAAACAGATCAAGTTCAATCTAGGAAAAATCTATTGTCTTCTTCATAAAGAAAGAGCGGTTCTGCTTTAGTCGTGCAGACCGCTTTTTGATTTCGTTCTATTTCTGTTTATCCTTCCACTGCTTCATAGGATCTGCAAGAGACTGATCAATCTGCATTTGGATAATATTTATTTCTCTTTCGCTTCTTGCTTTAGCCAATTCGCGATAAATCATTTTCGATTTACCTAGCCCTGCTTGTTCAGCATCATCTACAGAAGCTGCATAGTAGACATCTTGAATGCCAGCAAAATACATTGCCGTTAAACACATCGCACACGGCTCTCCACTTGCATATATCGTGCAATCACTTAAATCCAATGTTTTGAGATCTGCCTGGGCCCTTCTAATGGCTAAAAGTTCAGCATGTCCGCTAATATCATAATGAAGATGAAGTTCATTTACTCCCTCGGCAATTACCTCATTGCCCCTTACCAAAACTGCACCGAACGGCTGTCCCCCCTTTTCAACATTATCGAGTGCCAACTGTATTGCTTGCTTCATAAATTGGTCCATTTCGAAACTCCTTTCACATTTAATCATTATTTCTAATTGTTTGTTTATAGATTGTACCATAGTTAACTTAGTGTAGCTTGAATTAGATTTAGGACACTTCTGTTTAGTTTTTGAAGAATACAATATAAAAATCGAACCAGTATCCCCTATCTCTGGGATCATTCATGTTATCATGGTATTATTAATACTAATACTTTTTATTATGTATACATCTAGCAATTAATTGGCAAGTATGACACCGACTTTTCCGGTCAACTATAGCATTCTGCTGAAAATGTACTGTCTTTATTGAAAGAAGGAGTTTATGACATGAACCTTGAAATGCAAAAATTCAAAGCGGATTTCTTTAAAGCTTTGGCTCATCCGCTCAGAATTCGAATTCTAGAACTTCTCTCTGAAGGCGACAAAAGTGTAAATGAAATTCAAACACTTGTTGGAAGTGAAGGGTCTGCAGTTTCCCAGCAGCTGACAGTCCTGCGCTCAAAAAACATTGTAACAGGAACAAAGGACGGCAATCGCGTTATCTATTCATTGCGGGACCAGATGATTATTGATCTGCTACAAGTAGCTAGACAAATCTTCAATAATCATCTTGTTGATACAATTACGATGTTAGATAAGTTTACAGAAAGTGAAACTAGTGATGAAACTGACTGACACAGCTTGGTTTGAAGCTGTGTTTTTTTGTGCTCTTGTCATGTGAACTTCCACCTCTGTAAAAGAATAATTCTTTTTTGTTAGCTAACAATAACGATGAAACTTACTAATTAATTATTTGTCAAAACTCCTTACAATGGAAAATATAATTAGGGGCACTATGCATTACATGTTACTCCCAGGAGGAATTTATATGAGTCATGATCTAGTCAATGCTGCTTCTAGGTCAAAGGCAAGCTCTGAAAAGATTTGGACCCGAGATTTTATTCTAATTGTTTTGTCCAACTTTTTTGTTTTTCTAGGATTTCAAATGACATTGCCGACGATTCCCCTATTTGTAGAAAAATTAGGAGGAAATGATCAGTTAATTGGAATTGTTGTTGGTATCTTTACATTTTCGGCACTCCTTCTTCGGCCATTCGCTGGTCATGCACTTGAATCAAAAGGAAGACGGTTTGTTTATTTAATTGGGCTGGGCATATTTGTACTGTCTGTCGGGTCTTTTGGATTAGTACATAGTTTGATGTTTCTTTTTATGCTCCGAATTATTCAAGGTGTTGGTTGGGGTTTTTCAACGACTGCCTCGGGTACGATTGCAACTGATTTAATACCGCCTAGAAGAAGAGGCGAAGGAATGGGTTATTATGGCCTTTCAGGAAATTTGGCTTTAGCACTTGGTCCAACTATTGGATTATCTTTAGCTGGCATAATTTCTTTCAAGTCTCTATTCCTATTCTGTTCATTGTTAGGACTTACAGCCTTGATCTTATCCTCTACAATTCGTTATAAAAAAGTAGAATCTGTTGCTGTTGCTCATAAAAAGTGGGATTTTTATGAAAAAAGTGCTCTTCCCCCTTCAATGTTATTATTTTTCTTAACCGTTACTTTTGGAGGAATTGCCTCTTTCTTGCCTCTATATTCAGCACAAAAAGGGATAGAAGGAATTCAGTGGTATTTTTTACTATATGCTTTCGCCTTATTGCTTTCCCGAACATTCGCAGGAAGGCTGTATGATCAAAAGGGGCATAAAGCAGTTTTTATTCCTGGAGCTATACTAGTGTTAATCTCGATGGGTTTACTATCTTGGTTGCCAAATAGTCTTATTCTTTATACCGCTGCCGTTATTTACGGTCTCGGCTTCGGTACAGTTCAGCCAGCTTTACAGGCTTGGTCGGTAAAAGAATCTCCCCCTCATCGAAGGGGAATGGCAAACGCTACATTTTTCTCTTTTTTTGATTTAGGAGTTGGAGTCGGTGCAATGACATTTGGGCAAATCGGCCACTGGTTTGGCTATAGTACTATTTATCAGGTTGCCGGGGTATCCGTTCTTTTATCCATTGTTTTATATCTGTTTATTTTAGCAAGAAGCGGGAAAATGGCGATTAAGGAAACTTAGAAGGGAGTTGGTTATTGTCAAACCAACTCCCTTTTTTAAGATGATCTTAAACCCAAAGACTAAACAGCCCTTCATTGAATCCTAAATTATACATGTAATAAATTCCAAATAATGTACTAATGACTCCAGTAGCCAATCCAAGTGATCCGCTAATGCTTTTACGGTTCTTGCTTATCACAAAAGGTATGCCAATAATAGTAGTAAAGAAAAGCATTCCAATAACGGTTCCAGCGCCAAAAATAAGTATGTAAATGGCTGCCTCTCCGATACTCTTCACTGTACTCATTGTTAATAATACCATAGCACCGCTGCCTGCAAGTCCATGAACTAAACCGATCAACAAGGAATTTATATACTTTGGTTTCTTGTGCTGAAGGTTATGTTCATGGTCACCATGCTGTTTATGAGCATGAACATGTTTATGATCATCACCTTCATGAACATGAATATTCTTAAAAGATTTAATAGTTTTAACTCCAAGATAAACAAGCATGATACCTACAAAAAATTCTAAGGACAAGGACCACTTTTCAGGTATTTCACCCTTCATAAAAATAAGAATAATTCCAATGATAAATAAGGTTGCTGTATGGCCAATTCCCCAAAATACCCCTGCCAATGAAGCGTTCCATAGTTTTTTGCTTTGACTTGCAATTGTAGATACTGCGATAACATGATCCGGTTCTATCGCATGTTTTATACCCAAAATAAAACCTAGAGCCAAAACTGAGTAAATAGTAACATCCATAAACTTCCTTCCTCCATTCTCTTCCTAAACTCAGGAACTATTATTATCACTGAGTTTAATGATTTTAATTTTTATTAGATTCCATGTAAATTATATTATGAATATAGGAAAATATACTTTCTATTAGTGTGGATGCACGTATTTGAAGGCAGCCTATTAATAAAATCAGACAGACCAATCCATCATTTAAATTGGTCTGTTCGAGAGATTTTCTTATTTTCGGTATTAACCAATTGGCATTGCCATTTCCCTGAATTTATCAGCTGCCTTTTTAGTATCTGCCTCAAATCCTTGTTCTATCATTGTTTCTCCTATAAATAAGATCGCCTTTTCCAGCATTTCCTCTGTTGTATTTCCCATATGTCCAATTCGAAATGCTTTTCCCGCTAAATGAGCAAGCGCTCCTGCAACTATTAATCCCTTTTCAGCGAGGGCAGCACGGAAAACCGCATCATTCATTCCTTCAGGGTAAAGAATACAGCTTAATGTATCTGCTGCTACTTCTTCTGATGCTAAAGCCTTCATACCATATACTGCAAGAGCTGCTCTTACGGCTTTACCAAATGCCGCATGTCGTTTATAACGATTTTCCATCCCTTCAGCCAGTACAAGTTTCATTCCTTTTTCATATGCGTAAATAAGATTAACCGGAGGGGTTGCAAAATATTTTGCAGGATCTTTCATTATGGGAATCCAATTGTAAATATCACAGTAATAAGCTGGCACTCGTTTGATTTGTTCTCTTGCAGCAAGTGCAGACTTGTTAAACGCGACAATGGCAATTCCTGGAGGTACTCCTATTGCCTTTTGTGAACCTGTCAAAATTACATCTATTTTAGCATCTTCATTTCCATATGACTTGCTCATGTCCTCTTCCATTGCTGCAGTGGCACATACTCCATCTAGAATAACGAGAGCTCCATGATTTTTAATGATAGGTACAAGTGAATCTAAATTAGCCGCAACACCAGTTGATGTATCAGCATGTGTTAACGTGACTGCCTTGTATTTGCCAGTTGCTAATTTTTCTTTTATTTCTTCAGGGTTTACCTGTTTACCCCATTCAGATTGGATGACCTCTGCCTCAATTTCAAATGCTTCAGCAATTTTAATAAATCGGTCACCAAAAAATCCTTGGCTTATAATCAGAATTTTTTCTCCTGCTTCTACTGTATTAACAAGAGCCATCTCCATAGCTAGTGTGCCAGAGCCAGCGACAACTATAACCTCACCGTCAGTTTTAAACATTTCTCTTGTTTTTTCAATAGCGCTCCTATATATTGCAGTAAACCTATGGTCAGTATGACTTCTCGTTTCTTCAGCTAGGGCATCATAAATAGAATCAATAACAGGGGTCGGGCCAGGTATTAACAACATTTCTTTGTTTCTCATGATCATCCTCCTAATATTCCTCATACTCATTATGAATACTTCTATACATTTCCATAAATCCCTTTAATATATTAATAATTCAAAAAATTATGTTGTTTTTAAAATATGAAAATATCGGTTGACTCTTTTATAAGATTAATATTATGATTGTTCTACACTTAATTACACAAAAGCATAAAAGCGTAAAAGCGTTGAACTATTATAGTAACTTATACAATCTTGAATGTAGAGACCTGATGGCTGGTGAAAATCAGGCAATCTGTATAGTGAATTACAAATAGGGAGCTGTTTATTCCGGTCTCGGCCGTTATGAAAACAAGAGAGCAGTTTAATCTGCTAACTAGGGTGGTACCGCGGAGCTTCCGTCCCTTTTTTGGGATGGGGCTTTTTTATTTTTTCGGAAATGAAAGGAGATTAAATGGAATGAAAAGAGAACTTACGATTGGAATGTCCGTCATTCCTATATTGGCATTAATTATTTCTGCTGCGTTATCAATTTTTATTTGGAAAGCTGGCATGCATTTTCCCTTGATGATTGGCGTAATTTTTGCTGCTTTTGTTGCAAAGCGAAGCGGCTGGGATTGGGATGAAATACAAAATATGATGGTAAGAGGTGTTTCCAGGGCATTACCTGCTGTGTTTATTCTGCTCATCATTGGCATGATAGTTGGTTCATGGATAGCTAGCGGGGTCATTCCAACGATCATTTATTATGGTCTTTCGATTTTGAAGCCAGAGCTATTCGTACCACTAGTTGCTCTTATTACAGGGATCGTTTCTGTAACTCTAGGAAGTTCCTTCACTTCTATTGCTACGATCGGTCTTGCTTTTATGGTAATCGGTGAAGGACTTGGCTTTACACCCGGTCTTGTTGCTGGGGCAGTGATTTCTGGAGCTTATTTCGGTGACAAATTATCCCCTGTCTCTGATACGACTAATATTGCTCCAGCAATGGCAGAAACCGATCTATTCAGCCACATTAAACATATGCTATGGGACACTCTTCCTGCCTTTTTCGTGTCTATTATATTATATTGGATTGTTAGTAATTCAGGTGCTGTCGGGGCTGGCGCAGATGCAAATGTAATTGATACGATTAAGACAGGATTAAATAATATATTTACTATTCATCCGTTATTATTATTTATGCCTATTCTAACGATTATCTTAATGGTTTTACGCACACCTGCGATTCCGGCATTAATGGGTGTAAGTCTTTTAGGCGGTCTTCTAGCCATATTTGTCCAAGGTTCAACTGTTTCTTCTATTATACAAATCATGACTAGCGGATTTACCGTTGATTCTGGTATCAAGGCACTTGATTCACTCTTAAACCGCGGTGGCATGATGTCTATGCTTGGAACCGTTGCCCTTCTCATTATTGCTACTGCTTTAGGTGGAATATTAGAAGAGACTGGATCGTTTGAAGTATTAACTAGAAAAATGATGGCAAAGGTAAACTCCGCTGGAACTTTAATCAGCTCAACCATTCTTTCTACATTTGTTGTTGCCTTTGCAAGCGGAGCACAATTTCTGGCAATTATTTTGCCCGCAAGAACATTTGTCAACAAATATAAAGACATGGGCATTGATACGAAAAACCTTTCAAGATGTGTAGAAGCTGCTGGAACAGTCGGTATAAATCTTGTTCCGTGGGGTGTCCCCGCTGTATTTGCAGCTAGCATTTTAAGTGTTAGCCCTGGTGAATTTATTCCATATTCATTCTTTGTATTTTTAGTTCCTCTTATTAATATTGTTTTCGGTTTTACAGGCTGGACCATATCTAAGAAAAATTACAATCATGATTCAAATAATAAAAAAGGAGAAATCACGCTATGAGTGAAGTGATCTTAAATGTAATAGGAACAGCACAAGATGCAGGTCTCCCCCATCCTAACTGCTTTTGCAAAAACTGTATGGAAGCAATCCAAAATCCTAGATTTCGGCGGCTCGCTGCTTCGTTAGCGATTGTTTTTCCAAATGAAAGAAAATGGCATTTAATTGATGCCTCACCTGATTTAAGAGAACAAATGACGAAGCTACAATTACAATATGGAATGCATGGGAAGCTAATGGATAGTATTTTCCTTACACATGCCCATTTGGGACATTATCCAGGCTTGCTTTTTTTAGGGCGAGAAGCCATTGGAGCCACAGGGATTCCTGTAATGGCTGGTAAAAAAATGAAGCAGTTGCTAGAGGATCAAGCACCTTGGAGTCAATTAACGAAACTAGGTAATATTCAGACACATGAAATATCGGACGGACAGCTCATTTCTATTTCAGAGCAAGTCTTCATAAAACCGGTTGAAGTTCCGCATCGAAATGAGTTTTCGGAAACATTTGGCTTTATTATCGAAGGACCGAATAAAAAGGTACTCTATATTCCAGACATTGACCGCTGGCATGAATGGAAACTTGATATTTATAAAGCAGCTGAAGAAGTGGATATCTGTCTTCTAGACGGTACCTTTCATTCTGTGAAGGACCTTGAAAAAATTGGCCGGGATTTCAGAGAAATTCCCCATCCATTAATGACAGAAACAATGGATAGATTGCAGGATCTAGCTCGAGAAAAGGAAATCTATTTTACGCATTTAAACCATTCGAATCCTGCTATTGATTCGGACCGAACAATTAGAAACGAAATTGAAAATCGTGGGTTTAAGATTGCCGATGATGGAATGGAAATTCAGCTGTAAGATTTTATTATGTTTCATAGCTATTAAAATGCCTGCCTTCTTTTTAGTGATGAAGGCAGGCAAATAATAAATTGTTTATATATAACTCAGACTAGCTCAGTTTTTTCTATTTCAGCTTCCAAAACTTCAACTCTGTTAAAATATGTTAGAGTTGCTGCCCCTAAAACATTCGCTGCGATTAATAAACCTTGTTCATCAATATCAAATTTCGGATGATGATGAGGATAGGCTTCTGTTCGATCAGCAATCCTTGCACCAGTAATAAAAAAGGTTCCTGGTACTCTTTCAAGGTAATAGGCGAAGTCCTCTCCCCCCATTTGAGGTGCTATTTCTTGCGTTTTTATTACCCCAGGAACATTTGGTGCAAGCTTTGCTATAAATTCAGTTTCTTTTTTATGATTGACAGTCGGTGGATATCCTCTTAGAAACTGATAGGAGAATTTCGCATCTGCCGCCAAACACGTACCTTCCGTTATCCTTCTGATTTCACTTTCCATTTTCGATCTAACTTCTTCCTTAAATGTTCTTACAGTACCAGTTAATCGAACTGTATCTGCAATCACATTAAATGCATTCTTTGCCTCAAATGAACCGACTGAAAGAACTGCGGAATCTAATGGATCTACTCTCCGGCTAACAATTTGCTGTAAATTCACAACAAGTTGGGACGCAATAACAATGCTATCTTTTGTGAGATGGGGCTGAGCACCATGGCCTCCCTTTCCTTGAATATCAATATGAAAACGATCAGCAGCCGCTAAAGCAGGTCCCGTTCGATACCCAATTTCCCCAACCGGACTCGTAGCCCAAATATGTGTCCCAAAAATAACATCTACTCCTTCTAGGCAGCCATCATCTATCATGGCTATCGCACCACCTGGGGCAAGCTCTTCAGCGTGCTGATGGATAAAAACAATGTTTCCTTCAATTTCATTTTTTAATAGATTTAAAGCTTTAGCGAGAACAAGTAATGTTGCAGTATGTCCATCATGCCCACAAGCATGCATGACTCCATCTACTTTTGATTTATATGGAACTTCATTTTCTTCCTGAATTGGCAATGCGTCAAAATCTGCCCGTAAGGCAACTGTTTTCCCTGGCTTTTCTCCTTTTAATATCGCAACGACGCCACGGCCCCCGACACCTGTTCGAACTTGGTGCCCAAGTTTTTCGTGATAACCAGCAATATACTTAGGAGTCTCTACTTCCTCAAATGATAATTCGGGATACTGATGCAAGTAACGTCGAATCTCCACCATTTCATCGTAATTTTCTTCCAATATTTTATACAATTTTTCAAGCATATTTTTCAACCCCATTCTATTTTATTTATTCTTAATTTAGTTTTATATAAGAACCTGGTCCCAACGGTAGTCCAAGTAAATACCAGACGGAGAATAATATAATCCAAAATATACCAAATGCGATTGTAAATGGAATTAAAGAGGAAATCAGTGTTCCTACCCCCATATTTTTATCAAACTTTTTCGCAAATGATAGTAAAATAGCAAAATAGGCAAGCATAGGAGTAATCGTGTTTGTAATAGAGTCTCCTATTCTATAGGCAACTTGTGTGAATGCCGGACTATAGCCTAGAAGCATAAACATTGGAACAAAAACCGGACCTAATAAAGCCCATTTTGCAGAGGAGCTTGCAATTAGAAGATTGACAATGGCAGTAAATATTATAAATCCGATTAACAACGGTAAACCGACTAACCCAATTGATTGTAGTGCCTCTGCTCCTTTAATAGCTATAATGGCACCAAGATTGCTCCAGCTAAAATAGGTAATCATTTGGGCCGCGATAAACGCTAAAACAATATAATATCCCATACCGGACATGGCTTTGCTTAATTGCTCAGCAACATCTTTATCAGATTTGATCGTTTTTGCACCAATACCATATGCAAGGGCCGGAATGAAGAAAAATAAGAACATAATGCCAACTAGTGAATCCATAAAAGGAGAAACAACAATTGATCCGGTTTCTGGATGGCGAAGTAGTGCATTTGGCGGTAATGTAACAGCTAGGAGAATAAGGATATAGATACTTAAAGAAATTGTTGCCCACTTTAATCCTTTTTTCTCATCAACTGTTAATTTCGAATTACTTTCTTCACTAGGCAACTGTGAATGATAAGTACCCAATCTTGGTTCTACAATCTTTGTTGTAACGAACACCGCTACGGGTAAAAGAACAAAGGTAGAAGCAAATAAAAAATAATAGTTCATCGCAGGATTAGCTTTATAGGATGGATCCAAAATTTGTGCACTTGTTTCAGTGAATCCAGCGAGCATCGCATCAAGAACATTTATAATAATGTTTGCACTAAATCCGCCAGCAACAGCCGCATATGCCGCTACAAGGCCAGCAATAGGATTACGTTTTAGAGCAAGGAAAATCATTGCAGCAACTGGAGGCAGTACGATTAAAGCAGCATCAGCAGCTGCATTTCCTACAATTCCGATAATTACGATAATCGGAAGGATCAATTTGCTTGGTGCAGACAATACAACTTTCCTCATAAATGCAGAAATTAGGCCAGTTGATTCAGCTAGCCCTACCCCAAGCATGACGACAAGAACTATTCCAAGGGGAGGGAAATTAACAAAGTTTTTGACCATTTCTGAGAGAATCCGCTTAATCCCATCTCCATTCAATAAATTAACTGCATCTATTTTTTCTTTCGTTGCTGGGTTAATCGCACTCCAGCCTGAAAGCCCGGCAATCGCAGATGTTATTAAAATAATTACTGTAAAAATAACAAACAGTGTTAATACATCAGGTAATTTATTCCCATTTACCTCGATCCAATCTAAAAAGCGGTAAAACATGCCTTTTTTCTTTGGTTTATTTACATTTATTTCAGGTGTGCTCATATTTATAATCCTCCTTTATTTTTAAGTTTTTTTCTCGATATAGTTATAGATGGTGAATTTAGATACATCTAACAACTCAGCAATATTTTGAATTGTTCCTTTAATAAGAAATAGTCCCATTTCATCGAGTAAATGAATAAATTCCATTCTTTCAATTTTATTCATTAATCCTATAGGTTTACCAATCTTCTCGATTGCTCGCTCTATCATTCTATCCTCTAAATCTGCTACTGTTTGAGGAAATAGTTCGTCTTCCTTCTCCTCTTGGACATTTACCAATTCATTCATAACACTAGTAGCTAGGGATAGAAGGGTAAGGTCAATGTTTATACAAAGACATCCAACAATTTTTCCATCGTTATCCCTAATAACAATGGAGGAAGACTTTATCTTTTTTCCCTTTATACTCTTGTTTGGATAGTTTAATAGAAGGTCCTCTTCAGCACCTTTTCTTAATATTGCTAATCCTAAATCAGTTATAGGTGAACCTACCTCCCTGTCGGTTACATGTCCATTAAAAATGGCCACAATGGAAGAGGAAATGTCCGTTAAGTCATGTACAACCACCTCACAGTGGCTGCCGACCGTTTTGGCGATCCCTTCAGCAATAGGCAGGTAGTTTTTAAATATAGGATGCTGTGCTTTCTTCTGATCGATTTGGTACATTATGCCCTCCAATTTGATCTCCTTTTATCGAAAAATTCAACTAATTGTGTTGGTATTTAAAATATGTTCCTTAGTCTTACTATCGTTTTCATTATGCCTCTTCATATATTGAAGGAGCGCTTCTTTAAAATGCTGTATTTCTTCCCTTGTGTTGTATGGTGCAAGGCCAATTCTGATCCAGCCGCCAACTTTATTGACATCTAGTTTTTTGGCCATAGTAGACGCATAGAAATCTCCATCTGCTACGCACATATTATAATTTTGAGCGAGCCACTCGGTTACATTTCGAGAATGGTGGTGGTCAATCGTAAAAGCAAATGTTGGTGTTTTTATGCCTTTTGATGAACGATAGAGACGTATATCGGGAATACTCCTTAAAAAGTTTTCTAAGTCAATGGATAGCTCAGTTTCATATTCCTCTATTGCTTTCATACCAGAAAGGAGTCTCTCCCTTCTAGTTTCTCCAAAGCCTAATTCTTCAATAAATTTAATAGCGCCCCTAACGCCTGAAATTCCTTCATGGTTTTGTGTCCCAGTTTCTAATTTATACGGAATATTAGAAGGAGCAGGATTTAATTTGTATACGGAAAGCTTTTCAAATAATTCCTTCCTAATATATGCAATCCCTACATGAGGCCCAAAGAACTTATAAGCTGAACAAAGCAAAATATCACAGCCAAGAGTACGTACATCTATTTGTAAGTGAGGAACCGCATGGACTGCATCAACAATAACAAGTGAGTTTACTTCCTTTGCTCTCTCGACAATTTTGCTAATATCTGTAACAGTTCCTGTGACATTTGAAGAAAGTCCAACTGCAACAATTTTTGTTTTTTTTGTTATTACTTCGTCAATGTTTTCTAAATTTAGTGATAAGCTTTCTTTGCTAAGCTCGATGAATTTTATAGTAGCTCCCTTATCATTTGCTAATTTGATCCAAGGATCGATATTGGCATGGTGGTCCAGCTCCGTTACAACAATCTCATCCCCTTCGCGGATGTAATCATTAAGACTTCTAGCTATTGAAAACGCTAGTGTTGTCATATTTGCTCCAAATGCCACTTCCTTTTCCTCACAACCCAACAAATCTGAAACTGCCTCCCGTGCCTCGGAAATAACTAATTCTGTTTCAATACTTGTCTGAAACGTCCCATGTAGATTTGCCATTCCTCTTTTCATATAGCGATACATCGATTCAATGGCATAGTCAGCCATTTGTGTACCGCCAGGACCATCAAAATAAATAACTGCTTTTTCTCCTTCCAATCTGGATAATGCAGGAAAATTATTTCTTACTTGTTCAATTGGAAAATGACTTGCCAACTTTTATTCAGCCCCTTTTTCATTTATTCAAATAATTGATAAGTTAGTTAGTTTCCTTGCTATGTGAGTTGTTTGAATAGGGTTAATTACATCATTTAAGAATTGATTTCAAGATGAGTTTTTGAATGTGAGGTATTATTATGAACCATTCGTCCATTTAAGAAAACATAAACAGGTTCACATAAGTTATGGATATTCTCTAGAGGATTGCCACGTACAATAGTAAGATCTGCTTCTTTACCGATTTGAATAGAACCTATTTTATGATCCATTTGAACTGCCTTTGCTGCACCTAATGTAGCAGAATAAATAGCTTTTCTAGGAGTCATTCCGTATTCAATCATTAATGATAGTTCTTTTGCCAGCAAACCAGGAAAATTAAATGGAGTACCGGCATCTGTACCAGCCGCAATCGGAACTCCAGCCTTATAGGCCATTTGAAAACTAATTTTATGATCATTGATTATTTTTTTCACTTTAGAAATCATATAGTCAGGAACAGTGCCTGGTTTATCCAGGATAAGTGTTGGGGCTAATAATGTAGGTACAAGATATGTGCCCATTTTCAGCATAAGTTCAACTGCTTCTTCATCAAGCAAATATGCATGCTCAATAGTTGTAACTCCTGCCCTAATCGCATTTTTTATTCCTTCAGTTCCAATCGTATGTGCTGCTGTCGTTTTCGAAACTTTTGCAGCTTCTTGACAAATACACCTTAATTCCTCCTCAGAAAATTGAGTAGCACCAGGTTCATTTCCTTGTGTCAATACTCCCCCAGTCGCCATGACCTTAAGCAAATCAGCCCCAGCTTTTAACTGTGATCTAGCTGCTTTTCTTACCTCATCGCAACCATCTGCTTCAATAGCCATAACATGCCCATGTCCACCCGTCATTACTATTGGACTACCGGCAGCGAATACCTTTGGTCCTATGATTTTTCCAGATGATACTGCATTTCGATATGCAATATCTGCATTGTAACGAGTACCAAGATTACGAATAGCGGTAATTCCCGCTTTCAAAAATTCGTATCCTTGTTGAACCGCCAAATAGGCGATATCTGCAGGACCCTCATCTTTCATGCTTAAAAATGGATCTGGGGAAGCATCCATTCCTAAATGAACATGGGAATCGATTAATCCAGGGAGAATGGTTAGCCCAGTACCGTCAATTTCTTCTACATCTGAATATCCTTCATCTACTTTATGTCCAAATCCGACTATTGACTTTTCATTAAAGAGTATTTCTCCTCGTTCAATTACCTCTTCATCGTTACAAGTCAAAATTCGGATATTCATAAATTTATAGATCATTTCATTAACTCACTCCTTTTATAGTTTTTTTCATGATAGTTCTGAATAATAGATTGAAAGAGTTCAAAGCTTATATTTCCGCCACTAACCATGACTACCACTTTTTTATTCTTTAGTGTGGTATGTCCATTAACTATCGCTGCCAATGCAGCAGCCCCTGATGGTTCTACGACAAGCTTTGCTCTTTCAGCTAAAAGAGAAACACATTCTGCAATTTCTGTTTCTTTTACTAAAACCAATTCATCAACATAGCGTTGAGTATGAGCAAAAGTAAGGTCACCAGGCTTTTTAGCCATTAGCCCATCAGCAATTGTATTAACCTTTTCTATCTCAACAGGCTTTCCATACTGAAGAGATGTATACATTGCTGTGGCTCCCTCTGTATTGACTCCTATCACCTTAATGGATGGCTTTATTTCTTTTAATGCTGCTGCAACGCCTGAAATAAGGCCACCCCCGCTAACCGGAATAATAACTGCATCTGTTTCTCCCAGTTCTTCTAGAATTTCAAGTCCAATCGTTCCTTGCCCAGCGATAATATGATGATCATCAAATGGATGAATCATAGAAAATCCTTCATCTCGATGCAATTGTAATGCTTTTTCATACATCTCTATCGATGTATTTCCATGTTCAATAGCCTTTGCTCCATACTGAATAATGGCATTTTTTTTACTCATTACAGGGTTATTAGGCATAACAACAGTTGCCTGAATGCCTAACCTTTGAGCTGCATAGGCGGTTCCAGCTCCGTGATTTCCTGCTGAAAAAGCGACTATCCCTCTTCGTTGCTCCTCTACCGATAAATTAGCAACTTTATTATAAGCCCCCCTAATTTTGAATGATCCAGTTTTTTGAAGGTTCTCAGTTTTTAAGAAGATTTCATTTCCAGCCAAATTTGAAAAAGTATGTGAACTTTGAAGATTAGTTGGTATAATAATACCGGCAAGTGTAGCTCTTGCTTGTTTAATCTGTTTTAATGTGACATACATATTTTCACTCTCCTATTCTAATAATTCGGCTATGAGCTCAATTTCAACAGGAATATTAAAAGGAAGAACATTCGTGCCAATTGCGGTACGGGCGTGTTTCCCATTATCCCCCAGTATTTCTACAATAAGATCTGAGGCGCCGTTAATCACTTCAGGCTGTTGAAAAAAATCATTTGCACTATTTACAAAACCAAGAAGTTTCAACACTCTAATTTTTTCCAGACTTCCTACCTCTGCATGGATAGTGGATAATAAATTTACTGCTGAAATCCTTGCTGCTTCATAAGCCTCCTGAACAGAAAGTTCCTCCCCTACTTTTCCAACATAGCGAGCCTCACCATCAATAAATGGACCAGCACCGGATAAAAATAGCAGGACTCCGCTTCTCCTCAAAGAAACATAATTTGCCATTGGCTTTGGAGATTGTTTTGGCCAGTATAAACCTAATTCCTTAATTTTTTCTTCAATTACCATTTATTCAACTCCTTTCTATGAATTAGTTTTATTATGTCATAATTTTCAGACATTTCAATAAGTTTTTGTAATTTTTAAAATTTTTTGTATTTAATAAGATTGATTGGTATAATGTAAAAAATCAATAATATAATGGATGGTGATTTAATAGATGCTATCAGAGTTATTTTTGCATGACAGCTATGCTACTAATTGTAAAGCTGATGTGATTCATATTGATAACGAAAAGGTCATACTAAATCAAACGGTATTTTATCCAACAGGAGGCGGGCAGGAGCATGATAACGGCTGGCTTCATCAGGGTATTCACTCCTTTGAGGTTTATAAAGTGAAGAAAGAGCAAGGTCAAGTTGTTCATTATATTAAAAATCATGAGAATCTGACATTAGGACCAATTAAAGCAGAGATAAATTGGGATAGACGATTAGGATTAATGCGGCATCATTCAATGCTTCATGTGATAGGGGCGGTATTCTATAAGCACTTTGGCTCTTTATGCACTGGGAATCAAATCTATCAGGATAAAGCGAGAATTGACTTAACAGGAATTTCTGATTTAGAAATTGAAGAGATAAATAATTTAATTGCAGAAGCAAACAGGGAGATCGCGGCTAATCATCCTGTTTCAATTTCCTTTGTTTCTAGAAAAGAGGCGGAAACTTTATCCGGCACGATTAAAACAGTTGTTAATCTCATTCCTGAATCAGTAAATGAAATTAGATTGGTGAAGATTGGTATCCTTGATTTGCAGGCATGTGGAGGAACCCATATTAAAGAAACACGAGAAATTGGTAGAATAGTTTTGGAAAAAGTAAAGAATAAAGGAAAAGGTATAACTAGATTAGAATTAAAAATTGAATAGCTTATTTTTTCTACATTATCAATCGCCAAATCAAACTTCTAGCATAATATAAATGGCTCCCTTCCATTTAATTGATGGGAGCCATCGTAAAGAACTATTAGTTTACATAACATTTTTATCGTTAATTAAATTTATCTACACACCGCGTTTATTTCCCCAAATATAAGTATGCAGCTGTGGAAGCACCTTGACATCATTTAGATTAAAGTCAGCTACTACTTTATCAATAAGCCATGAATACTTGTCGATCAAGCGATTTACTAGCCTGCCTTGATCAGGCGAAGTGATATCATCATTCCCTACTTGCAGATAAAAAGGAACTTGAGGATACCTCTGATGCAAATTCTTGGCATAAATGTAATCTTCATCATTAAAAATGACCACTTTTAAGCTGATTTGCTGTGATTTCAGCTTGTCAATGATGTCATCGAGAATATATAAATTAGTAGTCATTTTCGAGCTTGGCGGTTTTGGTGAAATGGTCAGTTCATCGATTTGATAGAACCAATCCTGCCATTTACTTCCTTGCGTTTCAAGACTAATTTTTATAGAATTTTTCTTTAACAAATCAATTAATCCATTTAGGTTTTTCAGTAGCGCCGGATTTCCTCCAGAAATGGTAACAAACGAAAATCTGTCCTCCCCTAATTGTTTTAGCTCTGTCCATATCTCTTCTGCTGTCATCTGTTTAATTAAATCTTTTCCAGACCCATCCCATGTAAAAGCAGAATCACACCAAGAACAGGAATAATCACAGCCAGCTGTTCTGACAAACATTGTTTTCTGGCCAATTACCATCCCTTCTCCTTGAATGGTAGGACCAAAAATTTCGATAACTGGAATCTTACTCAAATTCCATCCACTCCCTTCTTGCTTCCGCATAGCTAGTAGGAGTTTCATATAAACGAACAAATTCTACTCTTGGATTACCGCTGTACTCACGTTTTTCTAGGCTCTCCTGCATTTTTTCATATATCCAAACGACCATATTTTCTGCCGTCGTATTCATCGGAGGCAGAGTTTCATTCAAGTAGCGATGATCTAAAAAGATTTCAATTTCTTTTTTCCAAATATCCTTAATATCTCCAAAATCGATTAATAGACCACGGTGATCGACAAATCCGCTTATGCCAAAAATCACTTTATACGTGTGGCCATGTAGATTTTTACACTTTCCCTCATAATCATGTAAATGATGAGCAGAATCGAAAGTGAATTCTTTGCTGACAAGAACACGCTTTTGATGGTATTTTAATTGCTCTCTTAATATATCAATATCTATTTTTTGGAGTTTATCTACAATTCGAAATCCGTACATCGATTAAAACCCCTTTCTAATAGATAAGTATTCTTCTAAACCGTTCTTTCTAAGCTGACATGCCGGACATTCTCCACACCCATCAGCAACGACTCCATTATAGCATGTGAATGTTTTTTCACGGACAAAATCAAATGCTCCAAGTTCGTCTGCAAGCTTCCATGTTTCAGCTTTATTTAGCCACATTAACGGTGTATGAATAACAAATCGTTCATCCATTGAAAGATTTAATGTAACATTTAATGACTTAATAAAAATATCACGGCAATCAGGGTAACCACTAAAGTCAGTTTCACAAACACCTGTAATGATATGCTTAGCTCCGACCTGACTCGCTAAAACACCTGCAAAAGAAATGAATAATAGGTTTCGACCAGGAACAAAGGTTGAAGGTAGCTCTCCATTTTCACCATCCATTACCTGGATCTCCTGTCGTGTTAATGCATTTGGGGCAAGCTGATTTAATAAACTCATATCTAGTACATAGTGTTTGACACCAAGTTCCTCCGCTATGGATTGGGCACATTGAATTTCTATAGCATGACGCTGATTATAGTCAAATGTGACCGCCACTACTTCTTTAAAACGTTCCAATGCCCAGAATAAACATGTTGTACTATCCTGACCGCCGCTAAACACGACAACCGCTTTTTCATTTTTCATCTTGCATACTCCTTTATAAAAAGGAAAAAACAGTTCCACTAAGAAAGCAGAACTGTTTTTCCTTAGTTTTTTTGAGAGGGTAGCTAGAACCTCTACCGCGTTAGCGGATTTTTTAATTTAATTGTATTTCATTATACCATAACTTCTTAAAAAATTTCGTTTTGTAATTATTTGTTACTCGATTCTAATTTTTCAATAAAACGTTTCATCCGTTTTATTGCTTCTTGAAGCTGTTCCAATGATGTTGCATAGGAACAACGAATATGTCCTTCGCCGCTTGGCCCAAAAACATTACCAGGAACAACAGCTACTCCCTCTTCTAGCAACAGTCTTTCAGCAAATTCCTCTGAGCTTAGTCCTGTTGATTCTATAGATGGAAAGGCATAAAAAGCGCCGCCTGGAATATGGCAAGTCAAGCCAATTTCATTAAAGGACTGCACAATATAATTTCTTCTTCTCCGGTAGCTTTTGACCATATCCTCTACATCTGGTCTGCCATTTCGCAATGCCTCGATGGCTGCAAATTGCGCCATCGTTGGAGCACACATAATTGCATATTGATGGATTTTTAACAAGGCTTGTGTGATTTCTTCAGGTGCACAAACAAAGCCTAATCGCCAACCAGTCATGGCAAACCCTTTTGAAAAGCCGGAAATCAAAATCGTTCTCTCCTGCATCCCTTTTATAAATGCTAAACTTGTATATTCCTCATCATAGACTAGCTCAGCATAGATTTCATCAGCAATGACAAGAATATCGTATTTTTCAGCGATTGTTGCGATTTCCTCCAGCTCTTTTCTATTTAGCATCGAGCCTGTTGGATTATTTGGAGAACAAAGCATAATTGCTTTTGTATTTTTCGTCATAGCCTCCTCTAGCTGTGATGGTAATATTTTAAAGTCATTTTCCTTTAACGTCTGAACCGGTACAGGAATACCGCCTGCCATTTCCACCATTGGTGAATAGGAAACGAAACAAGGTTCGACAATAATTACTTCATCCCCTGGATCAAGTATTGCTCTCATCGCAATATCAATAGCCTGACTCGCTCCAACAGTGACAATTATTTCTGATTGAGGGGAATAAGAAACTTTAAATTGCCTTTTCATATAAGAGGCAATTTCTTCTCTCAGCTCCATAAAGCCAGCATTTGCAGAATAGGATGTATAACCTTGTTCTAATGAAAGAATAGCTGACTCTCTTACCGACCAAGGAGTGACAAAATCAGGTTCACCAACTCCTAAGGAAATAACCCCTTCCATACCGGCAGCTAAGTCAAAGAACTTGCGGATTCCTGAAGGCTTTAGTTCTTGAGCTTTTTTAGATAAGTAAGTTTTGTTCAATGTTTTCATTATGGAGACACCACAATTCTTTTGTCTTCATCATTACCGGATTCAAAAATCGTCCCATCATGCTTGTACTTCTTCAAAATAAAATGAGTCGTTGTAGAGATAACGGAATCAAGGGTTGAAAGCTTTTGTGAAACAAACCGGGCTACCTCATTCATCGATTTACCTTCAATTTCAACCGATAAATCATAAGCACCAGACATTAGATATACTGACTTTACTTCATTGTAGCGATAAATTCTTTCGGCTATATCATCAAAGCCTACCCCCCGTTTTGGTGTAACTTTGACATCAATCATGGCTGTTAAGCCTGCGTGCCCTTCAACCTTTGCCCAGTCTATCACAGAGGTATATTTTAATATGACCTTTTCATCCTCTAGTTTCTTGATCGCCTCTTCTGTTTCAGCTAAGCTTAGATCAATCATTTTTGCTAGATCCTCTGTTTTAACTCGAGCATCCTTTTCTAAAATCTCGACGATTTCTAAATCCTTTTCAGTTAATTTCATTGATGTGCCTCCAATGTTCTAAAAAATATTCATATTATAACAAATCAAAAAGTATTTAAAAAGTCTTTCGATTAAGAATATTACTATATACACAGGAAATTTATATATATTTACTTAAATAGATAGTGTGCCCAATATAGGTTAGAAATTTGACATTACTTCAAATCCGTGATAAATTTATCTCGAATTAAAGATATTTTTATTCGAAGCATTTATTTTTGTACTTGAGATACACTGATAATTCTATACTTGGGAGGAATATAAATGAATGAACTTAAAGGTGTCCACCATGTCACTGCAATCACAAGCAGCGCAGAAAGGATATATGACTTTTTCACATATGTTTTAGGAGTTCGACTTGTTAAGAAAACTGTCAATCAAGATGATATTAAAACCTATCACCTATTTTTTGCTGATGACACTGGCAGTCCTGGAACTGACATGACGTTCTTTGATTTTCCGGGGATTCCCAAAGGGGTTCATGGAACAAACGAAATCTCAAAAACATCCTTTCGTGTTCCAAGTGATGCTGCGCTAAATTATTGGGTCAAACGATTTGACCGTCTTGAGGTAAAGCACTCAGGCGTTACAGAACAATTTGGAAAAAAGACACTTTCTTTCGTTGATTTTGATGAGCAACATTATCAATTAATTTCAGATGAACATAATAATGGCGTTGCATCGGGAACTCCTTGGCAAAAGGGACCGATCCCTTTAGAATATGCTATTACTGGTTTAGGACCGATCTTTGTGCGAATTGCAAACTTTGCATATTTTAAAGAAATGCTCGAAAAAGTGCTTTTATTTAGAGAAATTGCTCAAGAAGATGCTTTTCATCTATTTGAAACTGGTGAAGGAGGAAATGGTGCCCAAGTGATAGTTGAAGACAATCCAGATCTTCCTCAAGCTCAGCAAGGCTTCGGAACTGTGCATCATGCTGCGTTCAGAGTAAATGATAGAGCAGAATTGGAAGAATGGGATAAACGAGTTAGAAACTTCCGAATTCCTACATCAGGATTTGTTGACCGTTTCTTCTTCGGATCATTATATTCAAGGGTTGCTCCACAAATATTATTTGAATACGCTACAGATGGCCCAGGATTTATGGGAGACGAACCGTATGAAACACTTGGAGAAAAATTATCACTGCCGCCTTTTCTGGAATCAAAGCGTGAGCAAATCGAAAAATTAGTGCGTCCAATAGATACAGAAAGAAGTTCAAAAGAAATAAAAAAAGAATATGAATAACTATTCCATTAACACCTGCATGTTTCACTTATTAAATGCGGGTGTTTTTCTTTTCTGCTTAGCAAATGCTGCCTATGAAAGAGAAAAGCTTACATATAATTATTTTTGAGAAGCAACCTATTCGTATAGGAGGTGCTACCTTGACGAATCCAAAAAAGCCAGGCAGCAAAAAACTACCGGACTTCAATAAACTGACTGATCGAATCATTGCTGAAACAAGAACATCTGGACCAAGCTTGGTTATTAAAACAAACCTAGACCCGCAAGATTCAACTATCGATAATCCCTACTTCGAAAATAAAAAGCTTACGGATACGGATGAATTCAGAGATTTCTTTGAAGATGATTCAATTAAGTAAAAGAGCCGGTAGTATTTTATCGGCTCTTCCCTTTTATTAATCAAAATTCCCGATTTGAAAAAGGTAAAAATAGTTTAATTCCTTTCTTGTTGAATGGAAGCAGCTTCAAATCGGCTAATAAATGACTAATATACCCTAAAAGACAGGCTATAAATATCCCATTCATCTTCATTGATACTTCCAACTGATAGGAAATATAGCTGAACGCAAGGATTCCGATAAGTGAATGCGTATAGCTTCTATGAGGAACGAAGGAAGCAGCAATAATAAAAATCCCTAACATCCATAACCAATTTTCACGTAAATAAAATCCCCCAAGGAATAAACCAATACCTGTAATGGTGAGCATCCTCCTTTGTTTAATAAACGAAGAAAGGAAGAAGAAGATAAGTCCAATAGCAATACCTGTCCACTTATAAATTCCTGCACCAAAAAAATAACTAATCAAAACGAATAGAACTGAAATACACTGGACTATTGATTTAATAAGCTTATGAGAGATCGTAATTTTATTACTAAGTTTTCCATCAATGTCGACATCAGGCATTAAACCTGAAATAGCTCCTAATCCTACTAAAATAATTGTTCCAGTTGGATCTGTCTGCAGCACGTTAGCTGTTATAAACCCCGCTCCTGCCCCGATGACTGTATGTGCTGTACCGTTCAATTGCTTCCACCTATCTCTAATTATTGTAATTATACCAAAACAGAACATTCGTTCTCGATATGATTATACTTATTATTTTTACAAACTTCAAGGATAAATAAAAAAGAGATTCTTTCTGGTTTACTCTCCAAAAAGAACCTCCTATATGAACACTTAAGCCATAATATTATAGCCGGCATCTACATACACAATTTCACCTGTTACACCTCTTGAAAGGTGACTCATAAGTGCTAATGTCATATCGCCAACCTCTTCTTGTGTAACATTTCTTTGAAGTGGTGATGTTTCTTCAATTTTATGCAGAATTTGATTAAATGATGGAATTCCCTTCGCAGCGAGTGTTCGAATAGCACCCGCAGAAATAGCATTCACACGAATATTATCTTTTCCTAAGTCTAAAGCCAAATATTTCACAGATGCTTCAAGTGATGCTTTAGCGATTCCCATTACGTTATATCCAGGTGCAACACGTTCTGCGCCTAGGTATGACATCGCAATGATGGAACCCCCTTCAGTCATGAAAGGTTTTGCTTCACGTGCAACCGCAATCAATGAATATGCACTAGTATCTTGAGCAAATGCATAGCCGCTTCTAGAAGTATCGATAAAATCTCCCTTTAGGTCTTCTGCATGTGCAAATGCAAGGGAATGTACAACGCCATGGATTGTGCCTGCAGTTTCCCCAATTTTCTTAAATGCTTCTGTCACGCTTTCATCACTATTTACATCGCATTGGATAATTAATTTAGCTTCAAGATTGTTATCACTCAGCATTTTTGTCAGCTTTGCAAGAGAACGTTCCTTTCGATAAGTAAAAATAATGTTCGCTCCTGCTTGAAAAAGAGATTTTGCCACTCCCCAAGCTATACTGCGTTCATTTGCTACGCCCATTACTACAATATTCTTGCCCTGTAATTTAAGTAAATCTTCCATATTAGCCTCCAAAACCTATATATTGAGTTCATACAAATCTGGTAGCAAATCATAGTATCTGCTCCTAATTATTGATTATATCATAATCTTTTTCATATAATTATGCAAAGTTTTATCACTACATTGATATCGCAAATAAAAAAAGAGTGAATAGAAAATTCACTCTAGATTCATCATTTATTTATTGATTGGCCGCTCTAATGTTAATATCTCTTCTTCTAAAGCTGAATATTGTTGCTCTAATACATGTTTTGCATCTAAGACAGCGGCATTATAAAAATGAGGAGCTAACGATTCTTTAATAAAAAACAGAAATCTTTCTGCCGCAAATTCCGAAATTTCCTCGTCCCTCTCATGTAAAAAAAATTCTTGAATATCTGAAATCATTAATTGCTGCTGGTCTTTTGTCAGTTTAATAAACAAATTGAACACTCCTTCGTACATCTCATAGTGTAACCATACATGTATATAACATTAAAAGACAGACTATATTTTTTAAAATAAATATGTACAAAAACATTTTAGTTTGGTTACAAACAGCCTATATTAAAGGTTCCAATCCTTCTACTAGGATTCAATTACAGCTTCCTGTAAAATAAAATTATTGATTAAATAATCAAATAATTGATTGAATTAATTTTTAGATAACATCCAGGAGGAAATCAAAATGTCTGAACCAATGATAAAAAGTGCTCCCCAAATGTCAGCCGATAAAATATGGACCAAGGATTTTACTCTTATATTATTGGCCAATTTCTTTATTTTTCTTTGTTTTCAAATGACTGTACCCACCATTCCATTGTTTGTTAAAGAGCTTGGGGGAAACGACCAGCTAGTTGGTCTAGTCGTTGGGATCTTCACATTCTCTTCCCTCCTCCTTAGACCTCATGCGGGACAAACAATCGAAACAAAAGGCAGACGCTTTGTCTATTTGCTAGGACTTGTATTATTTGTCGTCTCAATCGCCTCATTTGGATTTGTAAAGAGTTTACTATTTTTATTTTTTCTAAGAATTGTTCAAGGAGTTGGCTGGGGATATTCGACAACCGCCTCAGGAACAATTATCACGGATATCATCCCGCCAAAAAGACGAGGAGAAGGAATGGGGATTTATGGTCTATCAAGTAGCCTGGCATTGGCACTCGGTCCAACATTAGGTCTAGCATTCGTTGGTTTTTTAACATTTCCGCAGATTTTTCTTGTATGTGCAGTCCTTGGTTTCGTTGCTTTCTTCTTATCATTAAACATCCATTATCGAAAAATGGAGACAAATTCCGCACAGCTTGGAAAACGGGGAATTTATGAGAAAAGTGCATTGCCGCCTTCTATCCTTCTGTTTTTCATCACTCTTACATTTGGTGGCATTTCCTCTTTTCTTCCGATTTATTCGCAGGAAAAAGGAATTGATGGGATCCTCATGTATTTCTTCTTGTATGCAATTGCATTAATGGTTTCACGCCCTTTTACAGGGAAACTATATGATCGAAAAGGACATAAGGCAGTCTTTATCCCAGGGGCACTTTTAATCATCATCTCAATGAGTTTGCTAGCGTGGCTGCCCAATAGTTTGACCCTTTACATAGCAGCTGTTTTGTATGGATTTGGTTTTGGTACGGTACAGCCTGCCTTGCAAGCTTGGTCGGTTAAGGATGTACCCAGTCATAGAAGAGGAATGGCCAATGCGACCTTTTTAACCTTTTTTGATCTCGGAGTAGGAATCGGTGCAATTCTATTTGGACAAATCGCCTACTGGTTTGGCTACAGCACCATTTATGTTATTGCTGGCATATCTGTTCTGTTGTCTGTTGGTATTTACCTTGGAATGATTTGGAGGAATAAAATAACTATATAAATAATGACAAAACGCAGGGTTTATATCCTGTGTTTTGTCATTAATTCAAAGCTTAGTTGTTTATAGAAACCTATTATTGTTTTCATAGTTGATTAAAGATCCTTATCATCTGTGTATATTTTTAGTTTCCCTAATATTAATATTAAAGGGAATACAACTAATGAAAATCTGAGAATGAGAATATCAAAAATGAAACTTATTAGAATAATAGGAATGGCAATCAAACAAGTTAAGGATGCGAATTTGGTGTAGCGGATGACTTCATTGGATAGCTCTGGTTCCTCTTTAAACATCCACATTCTCCCAAACAATATACTATCTTCAGTGCATAAATAAGACCAAATTAATAAACCATAAATAGGAATTATAAAAATAAATATCAAAATGGTTTCAGCCATATAGCTCACTCTTTCTTTCATGTTTTCTAATAAAAATTCTTATTAAATAATACGTAAAGTAATCAAAATGGTTTCAATTTAATCAACCCAATGGATTTTAGTTATTTAATAACTCTTGACCATGAATTAAAAAATAATCTCTACTTTTTAAATTTCATCTTAGTAAAAATGATAATAATTCTGCATCCCTGAATATGTATCGTTCACTTTTTTAATAATCATTTGCATTTCTTTAGGTAATATTGACAACCCCCCATTGACCAGCTAATGATACTAGGCTCAAGTTAATCCCCCACATTTTATATTTACTTTAATTCTACTTTTTATCTGTTATCAAAAACACTATTGAATTAATAATTAGCGATCCCCTATTACAACTCTATCCTTATAAGGTAAAATATGTTATTTTAATATTATCATTTAATTATAGAATCAGGAGAGTGTTTAATGAGCAATGTAGAAATTAGGAGTTTTAAAAAAGAGGATATGCCTCTTTTGGGGAATTTTTATCGCACAATGACATCTCAAGAACCAACCGTATTTTGGTGGGTAGGAGACGAAGGAAATTGGAAGGATGTAATTTGTGCTTTTAAAGATGGAAAAATGATTGCTAAAGGTCAAATTCAAGTCATTAGTGTCATTCCATCAGGACGTTCAAATGATAGCAAGCACTCCATTTATATTAATTTAAAAGCCTTACCGAATACAGATACAGCGATATTAAATCAAATTTACGAAAGATTGTACAATATAGCGCTACTTTTAAAGGAAACATTGCCAAATGAGTATGAAACGCTGCTATGTGTAGGGAACTTTCAAAACGAAGTCGAAAATAACCTTTTCTTCACTAAAGAAAAAGGGTTTAACCATTTAAATACTTTATATTCGATGAAAAGAGATTTAGAAAGAGAGATAAATGAAACAACAACAATTAGGGACTATCAACTTTTCCACTGGAATATGGAATCTCCTAACGAAGAACAAGAATACTTAAAAGTCGAAGCAGAAATATGGCCTGAAGCCGCTCTTGGTTTAAATAGACTTCGAGAGTATAAAAGTAACGAATTTTGGACTTCTATTAATGTAAGAGAAAATGGAACAATCGTCGGGAATGCAATGGCTTGGAAAGAACTAGAAGGCGATAATGAAATCGGAATAATTGAAGATGTATTTGTAAGGGAAAATTGGAGAAAACAAGGCATCGCTAAACATATCCTTACAAAATCCATGCTTTATTTAAAAGAAAAAGGTTTGACTGTAGCAAAGTTACAGGTAGAAACTACCAATGAAAAAGCTCTAAACTTATACAAATCTGTTGGTTTCGAGGTAGAAACTGAAGAACTTCGATTTTTTACTATTCTTAAATAAAAAATTAGATTAGTTTCTTTAAAGAACGCTTTTTTGGCGTTCTTTTTTCATTGTGCTGATTATAAAATATACATTTCCAAACTTTATAAAAATATAAATTTTGTTATTTTAATGGGTTAGCAAATGTTCGATATATGCTTAAAATTCTAGGTTATAACGCGAATACTCATATATATTTAACATAATCGACATTTTTATGAATATAGTTTAAAAGACGAAAGGAGAGGTTGTGGATGGCTCCTGTAACAAGGCCTGCTCAGTTCAATATTCATATTAATATAATTAAAGTGAATTCATTTGAAAATGCATCTGCCATTAATGTCGGTAATAATTTATTAGCAGAATGGCACAATTCTGATAAGAAAAATATGGGTCTCGGACAAAATATGGGTGATGGAAGCAATTTCTTTGGAACGAATAGTATGGTAGACGATCGAGATCAAATCGACTCTGCTGCTTCTTTTGAATCAGAATGGTTACCAATGCCTGATATTAAACCATAAAGGAGAAGGGAAATGTTTTTTAAACCGACAAGTATTCAGATTGATTCATTTAAGGTCAATAATCTAGATCATTTAGGTGCTATTTCTTTTGGCTCTACACAGAAAATAGGGAGAAATGTGAATGGCAAAAAAACGCAAGGATTCGGCCAGCAGCACGGGGATAACACTATTCGCGCTTTTAATTGGCATTATGTTCTCGATGAAGATATTTCGGACCAGGCATCCGTTAAAATTAATAAGTAACATCATAATTTTGATGCATCAATATTTTTTGGGGAGGAGTTCATATGTATTTTGCACCAGTTACAATCAATATGATTGTTTTTAAAATCAACGCGATCGACCATTCAGCCGTTGTTAATATGGGTCCCAGCCAACATATTGATGTATTTGTCTCCTATAAAAGAAGTCAAGGTATCGGGGAACAAAATGGGGATTTTTCTCCAATGCTTCTTACCAACTCTATTGTGGCAGATAGCGATTTTAGTGATAGTCCTTCTGCAAAGTATAGTTTTATTTAAGGGACAGGTTTTTTAAATAAAGATAATTAGGTAGGTGGTAAAATGTTTTCTTTTTCACCTGTAGTTATGAATGTTTTAGCAATTAAGGTTAACGCAGTAGATAACGAATCGGTTGTTATGACTGGATCTCTTCAAAATGTAGATCTGTTTCTCTCATATAAAAGAAACCAAGGAATTGGAGAAGTAAATGGCGATCTATGTCCACTTAATGTTCCAATCTCCTCTGTTGTAGACCCTGATGTTCTTGATAGCACGTCTGCCAAAACCAGTGTAATATAATTTCCAAAAGATATCAATATCAAAAATAACTGTTCCAATTACCGACCTCAATTAGACTTTTATTGAGGTCTTTATCTTTATATTCAAATAAACTCCGATTTCTAACTATCTGAAATAATCATATTCTCTCCCCTCTTATCCAACGCAAGTCAATGCGTATTTATTTGAATAGGTAGGTAATTATTCAAGCATTTACCCAATTTAAAAACAAGGCTTTTCCAATAAGAACAGGCTTCTAGTTTTTTCAATAAAATGTTACTAACAAATTTCGTACATTTATTACACCAAAAGGAGCAGGTTGAAAATGGGAATCATTAACGGGGAAAACTTTATTGAACGGTTAGATAAAATGGAGAATGAAATTTGGTTAGATGGTGATAAAGTAAGCGGGAAAATTTCAGAACATCCTGCCTTTAAAGGGATCCTACAGTCAAAAGCTTCCCTTTATGATTTACAAAATGATCCTAGCATTATAGATGAAATGACTTTCATTTTACCTAATAAAAACGAGCCTATTGGACTTTCATATTTACAGCCAAAGTCAAAGGCAGATTTAAAGAGAAGGAGAAAAATGATTCAGCATTGGGCTAAAAGTACCCATGGAATGCTGGGAAGAAGTCCAGATTATATGAATACTGCTCTCATGAGCTTTGCCTCTTCTGCGTCTATTTTACAAGGTAGAGAAAATTCCTTTCCTGAAAATATCGTATCCCTTTATGAAAGAGCAATGGAGCAAGATCTCTCGTTTACACATACATTCATTACTCCACAAATAAATCGTTCTCAGCATTATTTCGGATCCACTTCGGATCCAATATCTGCTAGGGTTATTGATACAAACGAAAAAGGAATAGTCATTATGGGTGCCCGCCTTCTAGCTACTCAAGGCGGTTTAACTGATGAATTAATAATCATTTCTTCCCCAAGTTTATTATTCTCTGAAAAAGAAGATGCGTTCGCCTTTTCTATCCCTTCTAATACAAAGGGATTAAAATTCATTTGCAGAGAGTCTTTTGTTGGAGGAGATTCTCTATTTAATCATCCTCTTAGTTCAAGATATGAGGAAATGGATTCTATTGTCGTGTTTGACAATGTAATTGTGCCATGGGATCGAGTGTTTTTTTATAATAATATTGAGGTTGCAGCCGACTTTTTGAATTATGGTTCCTTTCAAAACTTTGCATACCATCAAGTCGTTACAAGACAAATTGTAAAAACTGAATTTATCTTAGGAGTTGCTGAACTTATTGTCGAGACAATTAATGTTGGTGAGTATGGGCATATTCAAGAAAAGCTTTCCGAAATCATAATTGGTCTTGAAACGATGAAGGCGCTGCTAGAGAAGTCCGAAAATGATGCAGAAACTGATCAGTTTGGCATTATGCGTCCCAGCATAATACCGTTACATGTTGCCAGTGTCATCTTTCCAAAAATTTATCCCCGCTTCTGCGAAATTATCCAACTTATTGGGGCCAGCGGGATGGTTTCATTACCTACACAAAAAGACTTTGATTCTGATATTAAGTCAGATTTAGAAAGATATCTTCAAGGAACAAGCAAGATTGCTGAGGATCGGGTTAAAATTTTTCGTTTGGCTTGGGATCTCACAATGAGTTCATTTGGTACAAGAGAGACTCAATATGAAAGATACTTTTTCGGTGATCCAGTTCGCTTAGCAAGTGGCTTATATAGAAACTATAAAAAAGATAAATATGTTGAAGAGATTAACAGATTTTTAAACCTAAATAATTAGGAATGCATTCTTACTTTGGTTAAGATGAATTATTGTTTGATTTAAAAATTAATATTCCCTAATAAGAAACAGGCGCTTCTACAAATTATAGAAAAACGCCTGTTTCATTGTTCACTTCATTCAGATTTTAACATTTTTATCTGTAAATCTTAATAATGGGAGTGGTATGGATAGTAATGGTGGTGATATGGGTAATGGTGATGGTATGGATAGCCCCATCCATATCCTGGAGCGCCAAACCCCATTCCAGGACCATAGCCAAAACCTGAACCCGGACCACCAAAACCTAACCCAGGAGCATAACCAAACCCTGAACCTGGACCTCCTAAACCTAGACCCGGTGCATAACCAAAACCTGAACCTGGACCTCCTAAACCCATACCTGGATAAATTCTCTCATCAATGGCATAATACATACGCTATCTTCCTCCCCATTTCTTTTTACACTAGAGCATATGCATAATTGGGATAAATTCTTGGGTTTATGTCCTGAATTTTTAATTTTTTTTATGACATTCGCGGATAAATTTTGGATTGATCAACAAATTTTCAGGTTTTGAATTGTGTACAACTGCTTAAGGACAAAAATGTTTCCTACTCCCCTCTTACATCAAGCTCAATTCTTTTACTAAAAGAATATACATCCCACAATTATTCAAAAACCAAAATAGAAAAAAGCTATCCCCTTAGTTTTAAGTAGTTCGGTTTTTGTGGAGAAACATTGTAAATAGCATATGGTTGCATACATATTAGCACAGTAAATAGCATCTATATTTTCGTAGGTATTACAATGATTTTAATGAAAATAAACGCAAAACATTATAGCAAATAAACCCTTAATTGCATCTTGACAATAGCAGTAGTAGTCATCATTGGCATTAGGGTGATATTTTATTGTTGTTATTTTGCTTTTCAATTTCTCTCTTATTTTGAGAAAAATACTTTTATGGTAAAATATAGTTTATTAAATTCTTCAACCAACGGACAGTTTGTTTAAGAAGGTGGTTAGTGTTTCTCATCTGGTTGATAAAATGCTGCTATTTCCGCATCTAGGATTAATAGGGCCTGTTCTTATCAGTTTGGGAACCAGGTTAAGCCCCAATCTGATAAATAGACGGAAAAATTCCTCCTAATTAAAAATTTTAAAAAATTAAGCTTAAATAGGCGGAGAAATTCCGCCTATTTACTCAAAAATTGAAAAAACGGGGGATTTTTCTTTGAATTAACGGAAAAGTTCCCCTTATTTACCCCAAAACGAGCTCTATTCTGCATTTAACGGGAAAATTTCCGCTTATTTTGCTGGTTACTAATTAAGGACAAGACATTGTATATAAAAAGTCAGGGACGTTCTTTAGCATAAATAGATTTTCCCCCTTCAACAAATAGGAGCTTTAATTAAATAAGCAACATTTCCCCTTAAAGTGAAAAAAGCTTGGAGTTTTTCAAGCTTTTTTGTGTGCTATTTACAATGTTAATTTGTATTGTTAATTCGTATGTTATTTAACTTGTAATTTTGGGTCTTCACCACGTTATCGGACCTACTTACCTTGGTTTTAACAGGTTTTAGCTTTTCTCATAAAAAGTTAAATTTTTTTCACTCTAATTGGGCTTACCATTAAGATTGCAAGGATTAAAGTAATCCAGGCATTACTATATGAAAATAGCCCCATCCCTGCCAAAGGCAGTCCTGCCGCTGGAATAGGCAACCCTTTAAAATAACCAATAGTTGGTTTAACACTAAATTTCGCTAAACGTAATGCTCCCATTATTGGAAATAGAATAAAAGCAAGTGATGTAAAAATGGATGGTACTGCAATTGAATGAAATAAAAGTGCAGGCGCAACTCCAAAACTAACTATATCCGCCAATGAATCCAATTCAACGCCAAATTCACTATTCACCTTTAATTTCCTCGCAATCCTGCCATCTAGAAGATCAAAGACAGCTGATAAGAATATAAAAATGGATGCTGCTTCTAAGAAACCACTCATATTAAAAGTAATTGAAAGCACCCCGCATAATAAATTTCCAATCGTAAATAAATTAGGAACAACTTTCACTATTTGATTGAACAAGGCAGCACCTCCTAATGTGAACTAATACTCTTCACTCAAATAGCATTTTCTATTTGTTCTTCACTTATTCTTAAATTTACCATGTAGTTATAAATTTCATTCCTTATAATACGCATTTTAATGCCGATAATGATAAAATCATGTATACTAGCAGTATTTCTTGTACACCAAATATAACTTTAGTATTAATTCTACCTAGAAAGCAGCTGATAGATATGATGAAATTTCGATTAAGAGATGGAAATGAAGTAACGATAATAGAAGCAACCAAAGAATATGCCCAACGGATGATCGATTTCTATAATGTTGTTGGAGGGGAAACTGATTTTCTTTCATTTGGGAAAGATGAATTTAAGCGAAATGCAGAAGAGTATCAAGAGTATATTGAAACTACAAGGCTGGAACAGAACTCTATCATATTACTGGCAACCATTGATGATGAAATAATAAGCATAGCATCCATCACCTCTAGCCAGAAGGTAAGAATGAAACATGTTGGAACATTAGGGATCGTTGTTAGTAAGCAATTTATAGGGCAAGGTTTAGGTACGGAAATGATGGTGCGTTTGATCCAATGGGCTGCCTCTAATGGCATAACGAACAAAATTAGTTTAGTAACGAGAGAAGATAATATTCATGCTATTGAACTGTACGAAAAACTTGGATTTGAAAAGGAAGGCCTTATTAAAAAAGATAATCTAATTAATGGGGTTTATTACAATACGTATATAATGGGATTGTTTCTATGAAGAGTATCCTAATCTGTTAGGGTCTCTTCTACAAGGATCAATATTTAATTCTTTTGCACTCAAAATATAAAGCCGATATAAGAAATAATCTTGAATCGTCATAAGGACATATTATTTAGGATCGCTTGTATGATTCTCTGATGGAAAAAGAATAGTTACTGTTGTTCCTACACCTTTCGAACTTTGAAAATCAATTGTGCCTTTATATTTAGCTGCAATATTATAGCAAATCATCATTCCTAATCCAGTCCCTTTACTTTTTAAAGAGTAAAAAGGGGTGCCTAAAGACCCAACTTCTTCTTCTGACATTCCTTTTCCATAATCAATTATTTTAATCTCAACAAAATCATTCTTTATATCAGCATTTATTTTAACCAAATCACCATTGCCAGAAGCCTCGATGGCGTTTTTAATAATATTGATTAATAATTGTTTAAATTCTATGTGGTTTGCGGCGATAAAGCAATTATCTGTCACATTTAATTCAATATTATTATCATGCAATAGTACATATGATTGAAGTAAATCTCCGTATCTGGATATAAAATGAAAAGCGTATAAAAGTAAACGGCCCCTACTGTCATTATGATTATTCTAAAAGCATGGGTTACATATCTAGGATAAAGTAATAAACAAACAGATAGAATGACAACAAGTGCAATATGTGAGATAAAACCGCCCCAATGCTCACCATTAAGTGGTTTACTAAAAACTATCCCCATTATCATAATCGCAATGATAATTAACATTGTAATATAGTAAACTTTAATATTCTTTTGAGTATAAAATTCCTTTCATAAATACCTCTTTTATTATGATACATTAGAATTTTCGTATTTTATCTTAATATTCCCCTGTAAATTTCCTGTAAATATTTTATCATATAATGATGGTATACTATTACATCTTAATATAAAATTTAGTATAAGCTTCAATATCTTTCTGCTTATCAGCAGAGCAAAAATGTAATTGGTAATTACTCTCCCCTTCTCTGCGGTCATGGTAACCTCATTTAATCACATCAAAGATTTTAAATTATCGTTAATTCTCAGATGGCAAAATTGGACGAAATTTCACAGGAGAGGTCAGAACAATGGAAGTATAGATGTTTCCAAACGGCATCAATTTATCAACTAGTAAACGTAAGGAATCCATCCCAGTTACAGCTGCCTTGATAAAATAGCCAATATGCCCTGTTACTCGATGACATTCGATAATATCTTCATCTCCAGCAATGACCTCTTCAAATTCCTTCGCTGAAACTTTTAAGTCACTGATTTGAATGATTAAAAGTGTCCCTCTTCCTATCTTGGCTGGGGACACCCTAGCAGCGAATCCTTCGATAATCCCTTGTTCTTGCAACCGATGCAATCTCTCAGATACGCTTGGACGGCTCAATGATAACTTCTTTGACAATTCACTAACGGTCATTCGGGCATCTTCTTGTAAAAATTTCAGTAAATCAATATCAATGTTATCCATTTTTAATTACCTTTCTAAATGAAGTGTATTTAATTCAATTAAATTCATATTGTAAACTAAATACGTAAAACGCATTCATTATTGCATATATAACATGTAAAAATGATTGTATCATGTAAAAGGGAAATTTACATAGTGAATAAGGAGTACATCATGAAAAGAGGATTATTTATTGTATTAGGGTGTCTGATTACAAGTATTGGCGTAATTATTTTAAAACATGCTGGAATCATGACAGGAGGAACTGGTGGACTGTCATTGATATTAACTTATGCATCTGGTCTCCCTTTTGGGCTCGTGTTTTTCCTCGTTAATATTCCATTTTATATATTAGCTGTTACGTTAATGGGTTGGAATTTTACGATCACAACGATACTTTCTGTTACATTATTGTCTGTTATGACTGGAATTGACAACTGGCTGCCAACTTTTTCTGTCCCTACATTGGCTGGTGCTATATTGGGAGGTATTATCCTTGGATTCGGATTGTCTATCATGTTTATGAATCGTACTTCACTTGGCGGTTCGAACATCGTGACTTTAATCCTGCAGAAGAAGTTAAATTGGAATCCTGGAAAGATAAATTTCATATTAGAATTTGTCGTCGTGCTTTACGGATTTTATTCTATTGGGTTTATCAAAGGTATTCTATCTGTTCTTTCCATTATACTTACATCAAGTATCATTAGCATGTTTAAAAATAAAATCGAAGCTAGTTATCTAGCTGTTAAAAATAAAGAAATTAATCATTCAAACAAAAGAACAATGATGGCAAGTTAATATGATCCAATTGCATATATACGGACCTAAAAAGGTCCGTTTTTTAACTTGATTTATTCCAGCTATAATATTGAAATGTTAAACTTTCTCCATTCAAATAAAACGCTTCATCATCCTCATTTGTTTCTATCTGCTTAAATCCGTTTTTCACCAAAACCTTCTGAGACGCTGTGTTTATAGTCGTTGTCTTCGCTAAAATTTTTTTAATACCTTCGTTAACAGTAATATTTTCCAATAATAACTTTAATGCTGAACTCGCAATCCCTTTTCCAACATTCTCTTTACCTACTCGGTAACCTAAGTGACCTAGCATTTGGGATTTATCGATATCTACTAAGTTCATTCTTCCAAGAATTGAACCGTTCTTATTTTTAATTAAGTAAAAATACGATAATCCTTCTGCTTGTTCATCTAGTAATGATTTATGTTTTATTTTGAAAGTATCATAGTTATAATAATCATCTCCACGACTTGGTACCATTTTTTCAAAGTATTCGCGATTTTCAAGTTCAAATTCGAATAATTCTAATGCATCTTCATCTCGTAAACATTGAATTGTAATCTCCATATTATCACCGCCATATTGTTGTTTGCGCTTACATTATTGATTTAACCACATAAAAGTCTTTAACTTTAATACTTATTTGATATTTTATATAAAAACTGTTGTATTTTGTGTTAAAATCATACTGTTTGTACACTTCAATTTGCTAATAATACAGTGTATTAACCGAAGGAACTTAGAGGAGACATCAGAAGAAAATGACATGGGAAGTACTTAGTATGATTGGCACAATTGCATTTGCAGTTAGCGGAGCAATTGTTGCAATGGAAGAAGAATATGATATTTTAGGAGTTTATATTTTAGGCATTGTAACTGCCTTTGGAGGCGGGGCCATTCGGAATTTGTTAATTGGCGTCCCCGTTTCGACATTATGGAGTCAGGGATTACTATTTCAAATTGCATTATTATCAATAACAGCGGTTTTTCTATTCCCAACGAACCTAATAAAACATTGGCAGAAGTGGGGTAATATGTTTGATGCAATTGGTTTGTCAGCCTTTGCAATACAAGGTGCCATATATGCTTCAAAGATGGGACACCCGCTTAGTGCTGTAATCGTTGCAGCTGTCCTTACCGGAATTGGCGGAGGAATTATTCGCGACCTGCTTGCTGGTAGAAAACCAATAGTTCTAAGGTCAGAGATTTACGCGGTTTGGGCCATCCTAGCAGGCGTCATAATTGGATTAAAAATAGCTATTGCCCCTTGGCAATTATATACCCTGTTTGTAATCGTTACAGGCTTGCGTATTCTCTCATATACTTTTGATTGGAAACTGCCCGTAAAAAGGCTAAGAACACATTAATAAAAATCGACGGTATTCCCGTCGATTTTTTAATTCGTTTTCCTCCAAAATTATCCTCTAAGGTTCTTCCCTTCTTCTTTTATACACATCAATCTTTTGTAAAAAATTTAGAATCAATTTGATCAATGGCTGAGGTCCATGTATAAAAATATCTCATTTTTAGTTTGTCCTCGTATGTTAGCTCTTTTTGGGTTTCATTTATAAATGATATCCAATCATTTTCTAATTCACTTATATTTTTTCCGTATATATCCTCTATTTTATTAGCCAAGTCTTCTTTATTGTAAATTTGCTCAAACTTTTCTAATCCATATGATTCTATTAAATAGGTAACAAAAGAAGCTGCATGAATATAGCTCATCCATTGAAGGGTATAATCTTCTGTATTTATTAGAGCTGGACGAAAAAATGAATCATCTTGATTCAAATCAATCAGCTTGTTAATATAAATTCTTTTGTTTGAATCGATAAAATATCTCATATATTGATGGGAATACGATTTTGTTTTTCCGTACATATCTTCCATGTATGTAGCAAAACCTTCTTGAGTGAGATACCCTGTGCTTGAATCAAAATTATTACCATAACCAAGTAAGGAATGCGTAAGTTCATGGACAAGTGGATGTTGATTCTTCCTAACACCATATAGTTTAAGTTCTGATCTTAATCCCCATGAAGATTGATTCCCCTCATTTAGGATTACATTTATTTTCTCGGATGGTACATAATCTGTTTTGATTGACTTCTGAATATGGTTATAAGCATTAAGAAGTTCCTGTTTTATGGAATCTATTTTTTCGTCTGTAACTTTTATGTTATTAAAAATTTTAAAGGTAATTTCCCCATCGTCTGAAACTACAATGTTTTTATCCTCTTGTTGCTCTTGTATAGTTTCAATGGGAACTACTGTATCTCGAGTACATGCAGTTAATAAGAATAAAGTTATAAGGATGTAGACTAAAGATCTAAGCATAATACCCCCTGGAAAAAATAGCATTTTCCAGTTATACGAGTTTTAAGTAGAAAAGTTTCATTATTTACTCCCAAAAAAGAATTTCACAATTAATACTGCTTTTTCATTTTTTCCTCCGCACACCCTAAAAAAACACAAATTTTTACTAAGTAGTTCCGTTTGGGTGGAGAAAATACCAAATCGTATGCTAATTCGCAGACAAAATCGCAACATAAAAAATCTTGACAATCGTTGTTTTCAACGTACGTATTGCTATGTTAATTCATATGAAATTTACTATGTTGATTTTTTTATTTCAGTAGGTAATATATCTCTTTTTTGAGTAACCAGAGATAATTAAAATATACGGAGATTTTCCGGTTAGACAGCAGAATAGAGCTCGGTTCGGGGTATATAAGCGGAAGTTTTCCGATTAAGCAAAGTAATCTTACTCATTTTCACGTTTTTCAAGTCAATAGTCGGAATCTTTCCGTCTATTTAAGATATTTTCAGTGTTATTTCCTAATTAAGAGAAATTTCTTCGCTTATTTATCAAACTCGCTTTAGCGGCTAATGAACTTGTACAAGTTCTCCTTTAAACCTAATAAAGACAAAAGCTTGGAAACAAAATCCTAAGCTTTTGTGTTCTATTTATATGTTATTTTCTTGTTCCTTCAAATGCAACGAAATCTTATCTTATCTGTTTTGCGATTATAGCTTTTCTCCACGTTATCGGAACTATTTAAATTATTACGTGCAGCTTTTTTAAATTTTATGAGGTTTGCATCAGGATACTTTAAAATCTATAAAATTTTTTCCATAATAAATTCATTATAAGGTAGATTGTTAAGTAAACGTTCCCCTACAATTTTATACCCTTTTTTTTCATACATTTTAGGTAAATATGGATGAGTTTGAGCAACCGTTAATCTTACTACTTTTTCATTCATTTCTGAAAGCATACATTCCCCATGCTTCATTAATTTTGTAGCTAGTCCTCTTCCCTTATTAAGTGAGTTAACAGCTAATCTGCTATGAACATAACACTGCCACTCTTCACTATATTTGAACCTTACAGTTGCTACGATTGTATTAGTTTGTTTTTCTTTAGCCGTAAGTAAGATAGTATTGTTTATCCAGTCTTGAACTTCTTTAACAGTAACCTTCGATGCACATGCAGGTAAACCTAGACTCTCATTTTCTGCATACGCATCACGGTATATATTAACCAATGTTTCTGCCTCATGACTTCCTGCTTTTTCAATAATAATCTCCATTTAACCTCCCCTAATATGATTAACAATCTATCAGTTTAGGAACATCTTTTCACAAACTCCGGTAGATTCACATTGTTACGGCCGCATTTCCCAAGGTTCTATTACTCCAACGGTAAATACTTGCTTTCTTTTTTTTATCGCTTCAATTATCCCATTAGAAATTTCTTGATTTGTAAGCCACCTTGAGTTAACACCTTCTATCACAAACCCTAGTTGAACTTGATGATATGTACAATTATTTGGCGCACTAGCTTTCTTCTTTATTTTTTCTAGATTCGAACTGCTCCCTAAAACATGGAATAACTTCCACTCATTCTTATCCTTTGAAACCTCTTCAACGATGATTGGTAATGCGTCGTCTCCACTGGAATGAATCCAGGCAACGACAATATCAATGTTGCCATTTTGTTTAATCGTATCCTTTATTTTCGCTTGAAGCTCACTAACATTTGTATAATCAACTAATATTGGTGTTATTTTTCTTTCTGAACCTGTCTTCTCTATTAGATTTTTCATTCGAATAGGATTTCGTGCAATGACAGAAATATGATAGCCATTATCTAATAACCAAAGTGATACATTTGATAACATTCCTGTTCCACCAACTATTAGTGCGTGCTTCATTTTCCTTCTCCTTAAATTAAATTTAGTTAAAATAATAGACTTTATAATCTCCATTGCCTGATGAATACTTTAAGATGTTGCCATCTTTCGGAATGCCCTCAAAATAAGACCCAATGCACCCAGTTGTACACCTATGACCTGATAAAAGAATATTTAACTTCTAATTTCTGTATTCATTTTCAAGCTCGCTCATAAAACTAAAAACTCGCTGAACAAAACTGCTTCTGTCTTCTACACCTTCAGAAATGCTTGAATCAGGTGCTGCTCCATTCATCTGAACTTCACATATTTTCAGTCCGTCAGCTTCTCCTAAATCAAAAACGTCAAGCCTATAATCTTTCACGGCCTTTAATCCCGTTGCTATTTCTGCAGTTTGAACAGCTCTTTCTCGTGGCGAGGAAAATACATAATCAAACTTTATATTTTTAAGATCTTCTCTTAGTTTTTCCGCTTGCTCAATTCCTCTTTCATTTAATGGAAGTCCCCTTCGCCCTTGCATTCTCCGTTCTAGGTTCAAATCAGTTTGACCATGTCGAACGACAATTATCATTATTAGCCTCCATTTTATATAGGCATTTATAAATCATAAAACCCTAAAATCTTTCATACTTTCTCCAAGAATATAGTGTGAAAACCACATCAAATTCTGCTTCATAATAGCCACATTCATTCCTGGCTGGTCAGAACTATATGCCATTCCTTTAAATATAATTAATTCTGTATCCACTTCCATATCACTTAATCCTTGATATAGCTCATATGAATTTGAAGTTGGAACTCTTGCATCCGTTTCGCCATGTTGGATTAAAGTGGGAGTACTGGCTGATTTAATATATGTCATTGGTGATGTTTTAGTATATATCTCTGGATCATTCCATGGATCATTTCCTAAATACATCCTAATAAAGTAAGGTATATCTGTATTTACATAATGGCTACTCCAATTAGTAATTCCTCCTCCAACTGAAATAGCTTTAAATCTACTACTATATGTAGAACAGAAAGCAGATAAATATCCCCCATAGCTCCATCCCATAATCCCTACTCTATCTTTATCTGCCATCCCTATGTCAACTAGATGATCCACTCCAGATATAACATCATCGTAGTTAGCAATTCCAAGTTTTCTATAGTTTGCTTTTAAGAATTCATTACCATAACCAGAACTTCCCCTGTAGTTTGGTTCTAAAACGATAAAGCCTTTTTTGATAAACTGTTCAATAGGATATTTCTCATTAAAACAGTCTGAAAAGATTGGAAAGGATGCCCAAGCTGGGCCGCCATGGATTACCACTAATAAGGGATATTTTTCATTTGCGTCAAACTCTACTGGAGTTGATAAAACTCCTTCTATTTCAAGACCATCACTACTTTGCCATGAGATTATTTCCCTGTTACTTTTAAGCTTTTCTTTGAAAAAGCTATTTTCATTCGTTATTTTTATATCGTCTAAATAGATTTCAAAGGTTTCATTTGTTATAGCCTTATTATAGGATATGTGATTTCCATCCCTTGTTATGGAAGCTTCCATTATAAAGCTATTTGCGTTTTCGCTTAACATTTCCACAGTGCCACTCTCAGATAATAACCCAATAAGATAATTAGTTTTATTCTGCCATCTAATTAATATTCCTTTAGCTGTCCACCGTAATGGAATAACCGTACTATCAAAATCTGTTAAAGGTTGAATTAGCTCTCCGTTATTAATATCATATATTTCTAGTGTACTGTCTTGTATTTGGGTTTTATAGAAATCCTTCTCCCGTATGCTTGCTGTGTAACATACTTTGCTGCCATCAGGTGAAAAGCAAACGCTCCCTCCCAACAACTTATCTATTTTCATCTTTTGTAGTTCTCTAAATTGAATATCTAGTATGTATTGATCTCCATTAATATAATCTCCCATATCTGGGCTTGGTGTAGCCATAAATACAACCTTTTTCCCATCATTAGAAACATCAAATTCATGGATATGAAGATAATTGCCATCAGTTAGTTGATAAACAACGCTATTTTCGTTTTTGTCTATTCCAATGTAATATAAACTATTATTCTGGTAGTCCTTACCTATATGATGGAAATCTCCATATCGTTCCTTACGTTTCTTTATCGCCTCAGATTCTTTTGACTGTGCCACATAATAAAATCCCTTGCCCGTAGGCTCCCATTTGAATTTACTGACCCCTTCTTTCTCATCAGTAATTTGAACCTCACTATAACCATCTATTGACTTAACAAAGATCTGATTTTTCTTATTCTCCCCGTCACCAACTGGGCTCAAGTATGCGATTTCTCTAGAATCGGGAGACCATAATGGGTATGTACTATCTATTTCCCTAGTAGTTAATGGGTAACACTGCAACTTATCTTTTTCGTATATCCAAATTTGATTCCTATATTTATTGTCTTCCCAGTTAGCTGTCCTCTTGACAAATGCTACGTTTTTGCCATCATCACTTATGTTTGTACCTGATAAGGTTGGTAATGAAATAATTTCTTCTATATTTAAATATCTTTTTTTATTCATTTTCATTAATACCCCTCCTCGTAACTATGATCAAAAAATTAATTTATCAATTTTTGTTGCAATAACTAGGACATAAGTTTCTTAATAATATTTTTACTTATTTATTTTTTTATCCACATAATAACCATGCTACAACATTTATTAATCACTAATTAATATGACTGTGTTCACTGGTTATTCACATTAGCATTCTTGAGACACTTGCATATGTAAGTCAAGTTGAATACAAACTCGAACACCTTAAAAAAGTTTTCTAGTTTAGTGCAAATATAGAAATAAGGAAGATAACTCTATATCTATACATATTGTCCTGAAAAAAGATAGTATTTACCATTTGTACGACCTATAAAACGAAAAGTTTCATAATTTACCGAAAATTATATTCGTTTGAATTAACTCTACGGAGCGTTTGTTGCCTCAATACATGTAAAGCTTTAAGATGACATTAGATTAGGAGGAAAGATTGATGGATAATCGTAAAGTTGGAGAGTTAATTTATAATTTGAGGAAGGAAAAGGGGCTCACACAGAAACAATTAGCGGATCAAATGAATATTTCTGATCGAACGATTTCAAAATGGGAGCGTGGGTATGGTTGTCCTGATATCACGCTTTTACCAAGTTTATCAGTTCTCCTAGGAATAAATATAGAAAATATTTTAGATGGTGAATTATCGTCGAATGAATTTGTAGGAGGAAACATGAAAAAATCTAATTATTTTGTCTGTTCATCATGTAATAATATCGGTTTAGCAACTGGAAATGTAACTATATCCTGTTGTGGAAGAAAGTTAGAACCATTAGAAGCAAAGAAAGCATCCGAACAAGAAAAGCTATCGATTTCAGAAATTGATAATGAATGGTTCATTTCAAGCGAGCATCCGATGAATAAAGATCATTATATTTCATTTATTGCTTTTGCAACCGGTGATCAAGTGCAAATTATTAAACAATATCCTGAATGGAGCTTACAAACACGCATTCCCAAACGTAAACATGGGAAATTGTTATGGTTTGACACTCAATTCGGTTTATTTTATCAGCTTATCTAAACAATGCTAACTATTTTATTCATTCCCTCACTTATTAAAAGGTGAGGGATTCTTTTAACGGAAATCAACTACAAGTTTTTAATAAATTATAGGGGTCAAATGAAATGAATAAATCCATTAATGAAACAGTGTCATTAGTAAAACCGATGATTGCTTTCCTCATTCCTATCATCTTTGCGAGTGTTCTGCAATCATTAGGTCAAGTCTTTGGAATAATTGTAGTTGGAAAAACACTTGGAGTGGAATCTTTGGCAGCTCTTTCTGCTTTCTTTCCTCTATTGTTTTTCCTAATATCCTTTGTTATCGGAATTGGCTCTGGAAGTTCAATTCTAATTGGGCAAACTTACGGTGGAGGAAATATTCCAAAGATGAAGGAAGTTGTTGGAGTAACGCTATTCTTAACCATGAGCATTTCCATTGCTGTTTCCCTATTCGGGGGGCTCCTTACAAAAGATATTCTAAAATGGATGGGAACCCCAGAGAATATCTTAAATGAAAGTGCAGAGTACGCACGTATTTTATTTGTTACATTACCCATCACCTTTTTATACATTTCCTATACAACTTTTATGCGAGGTGTTGGTGATTCAAAAACTCCATTTTATTTTTTGTTGATTAATACATTTCTAAATATTGTATTGCTGCCAATTCTTATTTTCGGGTGGTGTGGATTACCAAAATTCGGATTGAATGGTGCTGCATACGCCTCAGTATTAGCCAATTTCATAACATTTGTGATTTTATTAACGTATTTACACAAAAGAAACCATATACTTAAAGTTGACTCAGCTATTTTGAGACATCTTCATTTAAAAGGTGCCGTCTTGAAAACATTACTGAAATTAGCTATTCCTACTAGTATTAGTATGGTTTCTATTGCTTTTTCAGAAATTGCAGTTATCACTTTGGTAAATAAGTATGGTGCTCATGCAACTGCAGCATACGGAATCACCAATCAAATTGCAAGCTATGTCCAAATACCAGCGATGAGTATCTCGATAGCAACATCCGTTTTTGTTGCACAAGCAGTGGGATCTGTAAAGATTTCAACTATTAAACACATCAAAAAAATAGCGATTTCCCTGAATTATTTCCTTGGTGGTGTTCTCATTCTCACCCTTTATCTAATACCAAATCCAATTTTAGGCATTTTTTTAGATAACGACGAAACCATGAATATAGCAAAGAGTTTTATTTTGATCACATTTTGGAGTTACATTATTTTGGGACATACTCAGGTAATTTCGGCAACTATGAGAGCAACCGGTACAGTATTATGGCCAACAATTTTTACAATCACAAGTATTTTGTTAATCGAAGTTCCAGTAGCCTACTTCTTATCACAATTTACATCTCTTGGCTTAAATGGTATATGGCTTGGGTACCCTATAGCGTTCATAGTCAATTTCTTAGCTCAGTCCATTTATCATCAATTTATTTGGAAAAAAAAGTCCTTAAAGGCACTTATAAATTAAACCTAGTAAACTATTATATAAAGTAATTTCACGCAGCTATTATAACTTTATCTGCTAATTTTCCATTATATAGATTATTGGTAGATTCTTTGCTGCCAATACGTACAATAATGGATTTTTGGTGAATACTCCAATCATCCCTATGTTAACTACAACATGATCTAGTCCCATGTGAACCAGTCATATGATTTAGAGATAGGTATGGAATTCCTTTTAACCCACCTCGCTGCCTGCCTTTACCAACCAGTTCCTTAGGTTCAAAAATAACTTTAAGCAGAAGCTTCTTCTCTGAAGCGCTTTAATAATACAATCTATATTCAGTTATTAATCTTCCATTCGATTTGCTGAATGGAGTGTTGCTTATTCATATACCATTGTTTTATACCTTCATATGAAGTTTCGTCTATATTAGCTATTGTGGCTATTAATACTTCATCTTTCCATTCAATCATGGGAATTGGGTATTCAAATGACTCTAATAATATCAAATCGTCTGGTGGTGATATTTTCTGGAAATCCTTCAATCTGATAATAAAAACTTGATTTCTAACTACCTCAGAGCCTTCATTTCTGCCAAAGAGGAATGCTAAATAATCATTATTGATCTTTGAATCTTGAAGAAAACTCGATTCTGACACCTGTATTGACTGTATGTTCCCTTCCTTTTCTTCAAGAAAGAGTTGATTACAAAGTTTCGTTCCACAACTATAATTCACGAGGATATAATTCTTCTGATTGTTTCGATACAAAAATCTACTGGAAATTCTATTTATTTCATTCTCTTTGTCCTCAAACTGCTCAATATATGATTTTAAAATCGGAACCTTATCAATCGATACATTGAGTTGTTCATGATCTAGTATATCAATAGGAAGAAAGAGATCATTTTGTTGATTAGTTGTAAAGCTATTGTCTTTAGGTTTATAAGTTACTTCTATTCCGCCATTAGATTTCAAGATATTCTCTTTTGATTCGCAAGAAACTAAAAATAAAATTATAAAAATCATGATTGGTAAGTGTTTTTTCATAATATCCCCTATTATTTATTGCGACACCTAAATAAACGGTACATAAAAGCAATTGTTTATAGAATATACTTGTTAAATTTTGCTTCGATTGTATCTTTTCTTATCATAGTTAACATGACATAACTATTAGTTTATTACAATTTTAAATTTTCCGTATATTTAATTGAAAAATAAATAAACCACCAAAGCAATAACGAGATTCGGTATTCCAATTAATGCTGCACGTAATGTGATATTATTTCGCGTTCTCCTATCTTCAGCAGATTCTGTTGCGAAATTAGCTCTCATACGGTCACCGCTTACCATTGAACCTGAAAGAATTACTGATATTCCCAGAAAAATAACTCCAATAATGCCAGATAGATAATAAGCTTTTTCAATTCCCCATAGAACGAGCGATATCAAGATACTTATTAAAGAAATGAAAATCCCTATAATAAAATATCTCAAGAAACGTCACTCCTCACAATAGACTATAATAATTTAAATTTAGTACTTAAGCTTTTATTTCTATAATTGCTTATTGTTTCATAACAATGTATGACAAAAACACATGAATTGCCATTTTCTGATTTATTTTATGTTTATATGAAATAGCACATGTTTATTTAATGGACTATCTCTATTCACTTTCGGGTGATTGAATGTTTTTATAAAGTTCATCCCTATTTTATTCATAACATTTTTCGAAGGCTCATTAATATCGGCTGTAAAACTATAAACATCACTAAAACCTAATTCGTTAAATCCATATTGTAGACAAGCTGCCGCTCCCTCAGTTGCATAACCTTTTCCCCAAACCTCTTTTTTCAGTCGCCATCCAATTTCGATACACGGTGTAAACTCAGCCTCAAATGTTGCTCTATGAAATCCAATAAACCCTATAAATTCTTTATTCTCCTTCAATTCTACTGCATATAGCCCAAACCCACATTCCTTAAATTCTGATAAAATTGATTTATAAAACATATATGTTTCATCGATTGATAAGGATTTTGGAAAATATGTCATTACCTTCTCATCCGCATTTAGTCTACAAAATGGTTCTAAGTCTGTTTCTTCCCAGTCGCGCATTAACAATCTTGAAGTTTCTAAATATATCATTAAATACCTCCGAATATAATATTATTGTTCGATTAAGACATTATCCTTCCCATTCTAAATAAAGATCTATAGTTTATAGTAATGGTACGTTATCGTTCTATTCATTACCATTTTAACATATTTACCCATTTTATTTTTAAAACTAAAAAGAAAGAACGCCATTCCTTAATGAATTGCGCAATACTATTGAATCTTTAATTGTTTATTGATCTCGAAATATTTATTTTTTATTATAGTGGGAACATATACTGTCTTCGTTTTCAGATGATAACGATAAAAAGCTAGGAGGTTGGAGTAATGAACTTGACCCCCAATCAAAAATCCGTGTTACTTGTATTATCAACTGATTGGCAAACACCAATACAGATTGCTGGTCGACTTTCAAGAACATCTGAGGACCTATCCAACATAAATCAGGCACTTAAAGACTTAATCTATCAAGGGTGGGTTCAAGTAAATCCAGTTATACTCGGCATGTACCGTTTAACTTCGGGAGGTTTCGCCACCAAGGCATTGGAATTGAGTAAAAGTAGATGAGGAAAATGTCTTCATTGGGGATGTATTTAGTGAAAGCAATTTTATTTTAATCTTAAAATAAAATTGCTTTCACTAATTTTTATGATAAATAAAAATGATCAAAAATAAAAGGAATTGGATTTCTCATTTTAATCCTTTGCTTACTTTAATATTCTCCTTTAATTACAAAATACGATCCACGAATTGTTCCAGCTAGCTTAGACTTCTGCCTAGCAAACTTAAACTTCTCTTCTAATTCCTTTGGTATCTCCATCCCATCCGAAAGCTTAAAACCAACAGCTCGCTTTTTAGGGTCATCAACTGTGTACATGACATTAACGCTAAGACCATCTTCATAAAAAACATATGCCATATTAATATTTTCCACTTGAAACCGTGAAGTTTCTAAAGGTTTGGCCGAAAACTCTATATCACGTTCTTCCTTCAAAATTCTGTTTACATAATCAAGTGTCTCCTGGCTTTCGCTAGCTGGTACAACAGTAAATTCATGCTTATATTTATTCATAAAGTAGCGGGCTTCATTAGCGCGTAAACCAGCTAGCGCTTCTACTACAGGTGAAGACTCTAAACCAACAGTTGAAACATTTTTAAAATCAACAACATAGGACATTTATATCCCTCCATTTATCTCTAATAGTAGTAACGATAAGTTCATCAAACGTTGTATTTGATTCTTTTCTTTATCAAAACCGTATTACATTGCCTCTAACACTTTTTGGAGTTCACCAACCATATTCGCCCAACCATATTTTGCACCATTGAACGCTTGATCTTCTTTATCGAATCCTGTTTGTTCAAGATGTAAATACGTCTTTCCTTCCTCTTCCTTCAGTGTCCATGTGACGATTGTATTGATCGGACCACCTACCCATGTATAAGATAATTTATAAGGCTCGTCCACTACTAATACTTCACAATCTACAATTAAATTCCACTGTGGATTTTGGAATTGACATTTATATCCTACGATTGGTTTAAAGTCATTTGCCATGATCCATTTTCCTAACGTGTTCGCATCTGTTAATGCGTTCCACACCTTATCGATTGAACTTGTAAATTGAAAATCTAATGATACTTCTGCCATTATTTATTCCTCCTCTAATAAATTTTTTAAAAGTGCTACATTTCCTATCCAAAATTTCTCGTAAAAAGACACCCAATCTTTAATTTCCTGAAGGGGTAATGCGTTTAGTCGGAACCTAGTTTCTCTACCAACTTTTCGGTCAGAAATTAGACCAGCTTCTTTAAGAATCGCAAGATGTTTGGAAACTGCAGTGCGACCCATTTGAAAATGAGGGGTTAATTCGTGAAGAGGCAGCTCTTCTGCTTCAGCCAATAAACGCAGTAATTTACGTCTTGTTGGGTCAGCGATGGCTACATAAACATCACGTTCTGGAGTTTTCTCGTTCAAAATCACCCTCCCCTTTTTAAATAGGACACCAAATAGTGTCTTAATTATAGGACACTATTTGGTGTCTAGTCAACTTAATCTTTGACTAAATAGATTAGTTGTATTTTCCCATCACCTAGTATACAGTTTTCTCCTTTATTAATTCATTCAAAGGACAGATTCAATAATTATTTCAAATAATTATAAACGAATTCAAAGCATCTATCTTCTGTAAGATTGTTCTCGACCCTTACATATTCTAATTGTTCCATTGTACCGCCTTTATATTTAAGAGAGGCTTCTTTTGCTATATGATCTCGGTTTTCGATCCAGTCACGCTGTTCTTTTCTTAATTGGTCCATCTCGTCTTCAGAGAGCTGCTTCTTTAAGACTACATAAATTTCATTTAACAATCCATCCCAAATATCGTATATATCTCCTTCTACTTTTTTCAAAGCAAAAGTTGTGTCGTCAGTTTGACTTTTTCGCATTTCTTCTACTTTATTTTTAGTATCATTTAACTTCTTGATATATTTTCCCTTTAGACTCGATGTATTATTAGCAGAGTCTTCTACATTTGTAGGTTCTTCATTATTTGTATTGCTATTTTCTGAATTACTGTTCTTTGAATTAGCAATGTCAGTATTTGAAGCATTCCTTTTTGCTTCTTTATGAGAATTATTTTGAGTTAAGTTACTATTTTGTGACTGGTTTTCCGAATTTGCACTAGACTCTTCAGATGAGTTACTACAAGCAGCCAATATCACTATTACTACTGTTAATATTACGATTAAAATTTTTTTATTATTTCCCATAAAGAATACTCCCCTTCTTCCTACTGTAAAATGTATATTAAGATAATCTTCCTAAACTAATATTGTTTCTACTACTTCACAAAGAATGCCAATGAGATTTAATCTCATAATATAGATTCTTATTAACTTTAATAAACTTCTTTGTTTCATTAGTACATTTCTATGTAATTTCAATTATCCAAAATAATATTTTGAAATCAAATCAATGAACTCTTGTTCAATTTTCCCTTTCCTTTTCACAATGATAAAAGTTGAAACAGTCGGAAGTGGGAAAAGATCAAAATGGGGCTGCATAAGCCTTCCTTCTATTAATTCACGCCTAATAATTGAGTGTGGTAGAAAAGATATACCGAGCCCTTCCTGAATGAATCGTTTTACAATATGTGCTTGAGTTACTTTCATCGTACGGATACGCTTTACGTGTTTGTTCAGCTTATTAAGCAATCTATCCCAATATATTGGGTGATGGTGTGTGAATATATAATTTGTTTGTAATACTTCCACTGCGTCAATTGGAGGTCCGCTTTCTTCATCATATGAATCAGGTGAGGTCACAAACAGAATGGGGTCATCGTAAATTCGAATCGAATCGATATTCTTTAATTTAGTGTCTAGTGCTGAGATGCCCAAATGCACATCCCCGTTATCAACTAGTTGTTCAATATTAGTTGATTCTTCAACTCGAATGCTGATCTCAACGTCTGGATGACTCTCCATAAACGTTCGCAAAATATATGGCAATATCGTTTCAGCCATAAGTGGGGAAATTGCAATTGTCCAATTTTTTCGAAATCCTTGTGCATATGTATGAATCCGATTTACACTCTGTTCCATCTGTTCGACTAGTTGCATTGCCTCTCTATAAAAGAGTTTTCCAACATCCGTCAACGTGACGCGATTGTTTATTCGATCAAAAAGCTTTGCCCCTAGGTATTCCTCTAATAACCGAATATGAACAGTTACACTTGGTTGAGAAATGATTAGTTTTTCCGATGCTTGACGAAAATTAGTCGTTTCGGCTGCTACAATAAATGTTTTCAACCACTGAAGTTCCACAAAACTCCCCCTTTATTAATTAAAAAAATTAATCATTTCAATATAAAATATTTAATTTCTATAATCATATAACACCACTATACTAAAGAAAAGAAGGAGGAATCGGAATGTTTAAAAAAGGATTAAAAGATGTCGTGGCCGTTCAAACAAACATAGCTTCTGTTAAAGGAGATATAGGGGAATTACGCTACAGGGGTGTTTTAGTAGACGAACTCATCCCATCTCATTCGTTTGAAGAAGTGGCATATTTTATTTGGTATGGTTTGTTACCAAACGAAAGTGAGCGAAGAAATATGGAAAGTAAATTAATGAATGGGAGACATTTACCTCTTCACGTTCAAAAAATACTCGACGCTTTGCCAGCAGAAGTTCCAATCATGGATGCATTGCGTACAGCTATTTCCGCATATGTACATGAAGGTTTTTCAAATGAACCTATTGAGGAGCAAGCAATTATTCTTACTGCTGTCTTTCCAGTAATCATAGCAAGACATTATCGAAATCAACAAGGGTTACCTCCCATCAACCCTGATCCTAATTTGTCACACATAGCGAATTACTTATGGATGCTAAACGGGAAGCTTCCAAAACACCAACAAGTTGAGGCACTTGAAACATATTTGAAATTAACAATGGAGCATGGATTGAATGCAGCTACGTTCTCTGCTCGTGTAACCATTTCGACAGAATCGGATTTAACTGCAGCCGTTACATCTGCCATTGGTACAATGAAAGGACCATTGCATGGTGGAGCACCATCAGGAGTTATTGAATTGCTTGAGGAAATTGGAAATCAAGAAAACATCATATCCGTTATAAAAGAAAAACTTCAAAATGGGGAAAAAATCATGGGATTCGGTCACAGAATTTATAAGACAGAAGATCCACGTTCCATTCTTTTGAGAAATAAATGTACGAGTATGTCAGGAAAAGATGAATGGTTAGACTTAGCCACTGTAGCTGAAAAGGAAATAATTGATTTACTCGAACACCATAAGCCTGACCGCAAACTTTATACAAACGTTGAGTATTATGCAGCTGCCATTATGCGTTCAATCGAAATGCCACCAGAACTGTTCACACCGACATTCAGTGTTGCAAGAATTATCGGTTGGACTGCACATGCAATTGAGCAACTTCAAGATAATGCAATTTTCCGTCCTCAGTCAGAATATATTGGATGCGAAAGAAAGCTCAGGGAGCATGAAATGAATTAAGGAAGCTAGCTCTAAGAGTAAAGATAGGATATCTCCATGTTAAAACGAATCTATATTTCGAGATTTTATCATATGAGAAGTTATAAAAAAGGCGCATTTCTTATTTTTTGAAATGCGCTTTTTTATTAGGTTTTATTCATTCGCCTCGTTTCTATTCATTCTCCTTTCCATTAGTTCTGCCATTTCTTTCGATTGAGAATTATCTTCATTTTGTAATTTATCAATGATGTTCATATAATCCAATTTATTTCGATTTTGACTTAATTTATATGCAGCCTGAATTTCTTCTGCCTTTATCTTAAATCCAACTATACCTTTGAGTTCACTTTCTAACAGCTGAGGTGAAAGTTTATCCCATAAAACCGGATTTTCGCGATTCTCTTCATATTTTTCTAGCATGATTGCTAAATCTTCTATTAACTCATCTTTCTCTAAAATGCTTGCTTTACCATGTACATGGACGGCTTGATAATTCCACGTTGGAACATTTTCATGTGAATACCAGGAAGATGAAATATAAGCATTCGGGCCCTGAAACATTACAAGAACATTTTCACAGGTTTCAAATGTTTTCCACTGTGGATTTCCATAAGCCATATGTCCAGTTATATAGGTGTCATCACCTTGTTTCTTCAATCCCAAGGGCAAATGAGTAGCAATTGGCTTTCCTTGTTCGGTCGTAACGATCGTGCCAAAAGAGTTTTTTTGAACAAAATCCCTAATTTCATCAATATTTGTGACCTTAAAATATTTTGGTATATACATAATTTCACCTTTTTCTAATAAGTTAAATGAGTGATTTAGTTAATATAAATTCAACCTGTTCCTTCTCACCTCCTCCAAGCATCTAAAGAAATATGTAAAGCATTCAATATTAATTTCAAAACTCCTCCATTTTACTCGATAAATACTCCATTTTTTTCTGGAGTTCATACTCGTTGTTATTAAACTTTTTTTATCTCAAGTTTTTTCTAATAAATTATTGCTAGTCTCTTCTTCTTCAAATTGGAGATGTCTTTTTATCATCCATTGCAGCCATTGAATGCCTATTGCTGAAATGAATCCAGCTATAGTACAAATAATCCAATTCACATCTGGCATATGCTCAAACAGCCATCCACCTGCCCCTTGACTGAGGCTGCCTCCAATAGCCATTGCAATCAGCGAAAAGCCAAAATAACTGGCAGAAAATTGAGGAGGTGCAATTTCCGACGTATATTCATATGAGGTTGGTTCCACTAGCATAATACCAACAGCATATATACAAAAACCGCCCCAAAAGATTAAAAGGCTATCAGACAAACCAATTAGTAGCATACCTGCTCCCATGATAGCCATTCCTACTTTAATAACCGATAATCGCGAAAACATTTTCGTCCATTTTTGCAATGGATATTGAAGAATAACGACAATCATCCCATAGACGATGAACAAGCCTGAAACGAATGTTGAGCTGTAAAACACCTCAGTAGCATGAAGTGGAATGGTCAAATACAGCTGCATAAACATGATCCAAAAACCAATCATACAAATTGTAAAATAGATAAATTGTCGATCAGATTTTACCTTCTGCCAAGAGTCCTTAAATGACTGCTTTGGAACATTTATATTTTCTTTAGGCAAATTAAAAAAGGTAATTAAACCGATGAAAATAAAAATTCTGCCACATACGAAGGAAGAATAGAAAAAGTCGAGATGAAGTAGCATACCACCTAATATCCCAGCAAAAATAATCCCCGAATGGCGAACAATTTTATCTAGTGCAAAAATGTCACCCCGTTTAGAAGGTTGGCTAAATATGGACATAGCCGCTTTACTTGTCGGCTCAAATAAGGAACCGCCTATTCCGGCAATGATCGCAGCAACTATTAATTCCATCGGAGTTGTACAAAAAGAAAATAGTACAAAGCCACCTCCGCGTAAAATCATTCCCGTACTTATCAGCAATCGATAATCAAACCGATCACCGAGCATCCCTGATATAAAGGAAGTACCTTGCTGTGTCAACTGACGAATCATAAGGACTACTCCTGCAATCCCTGCAGAAAGCGCTAAATCCCTAGTAATATAGGAACTTAAGAACGGAATAAATGCAAAAAAACTGACGTTCATTAGAAATGAATTGACTAGTAGTAATCGAATGGCTCGCATCAAGTTCTCACCTTTCATCCAAGTAGAATCTAGTAATAGAGTATCAGGACCATTGCCATTTGTGTAACGCATAAATATAATAGCATTGATTAAAAAAATTAATTGAAGGATGAATAAAGTGGAAATTCAACAGTTGCGTGCTTTCTTGTCTGTTGCTCAGACGAAAAATTTTACAAAATCTGCAGAATTAATGTATATCTCACAATCAACTGTTACAATGCGTATCAAAGCATTGGAACAAGCGCTTGGGAAGCAATTATTTGAACGCGATAATCGACAAGTTCTTCTTACTACCTCAGGCAAAGAGCTGTTGGAATATGCAAAGAGAATAATTGAACTTGTTGATGAAGGATCAAGAAAAGTTGGCATGGAAGAATCCTTTGAAAACTTATTAGTCGTTGGTGGCTTGCATTCTTTATGGGATTATCTCATGTTTCCTATAATGAAAGACTTTCAATCAAAGCACCCTAGAACAGCACTTCGTTTCATTACAGGACATTCATGGGATATTGTTCAGCAAATTCTTGACGGAATTATTGATATTGGAGTCGTCCTTATTCCACCTACACATTCAGAAGTAGAGGTTCTTCCTTTTAAAAAAGAAGAAATAAGACTTGTTGCAAATGTAGATAATGATTTTACTGAGGAAATCGATTTGGCTAACTTAAGTAAATTACCCTATATTCATATGGATTGGGGACCAAGCTATAGATCCTGGTTTGAAGAGAACGCCGGAAAGCAAATATTTTCTTTAATGGTCGATCATGCTTCCCTCTATGTGCAATATTTAAGAAGCGGCCACTTTTTGGGGCTTTTGCCATCCGCCATAGCGGATACCTTCATACAAAGAGGTGAACTCGTTTCACTCCCCTTTAGTTCCAAAACGAAGCCACCAATCATTCAAAGCTATATCATATATCCAAAGCGTAAATTTGAATCGATTAAACGTTTGCTTGAACATATGCAGCAAGCATGAAATTCAATCTAAATTCTGATATTCACCTTAGAATTATAGAGAAATTGTAAAGTTTTTATTACCTAATAATAACGAAACCAAAAGTTACTTATACAGGAAGAAATGGATGAAGGAGATAATATTTTTTAATTATTTACAGATAATAGTTGTAATAAAAAGCGTTGGAGGAGAACTATGGAAAAAAACCGCGATTTAATCAAACATGTTGAAGAACATCAGCAAAATAAACAGCTTTCCTCAGCGGAACTAGCAGATTTATTTAATAATTATCTAGGTGACAGTATGTTTTGTTGTGTATTTGAGCATTACCTTCAAGTCGTAGAGGATGAAGAGGTTAGAAATTATATTGAATTTGCATTAAGCCTTTCAAGGAGACATGTTAAAGAAATAAAGAATATTTTTTTGGCTGAAAAAATACCTGTTCCTGTCGGTTTCGGGGAGCAAGATGTTCGGAAAGGTTCACCTCGGTTATTTAGTGATTTGTTTATGATTTTTTATATCACCCAAATGGCTAGTGCTGCATTATTAACTTATGGCAGTGCATTCGGAAATTCTACTCGGCACGATATTATGAGTTATTTTCGGAACTGTTTGAATGATTCTGCAGAGACTTTTGAAAGAGGATGTCATTTATTACTATCAAAAGGCATGGATATTAGTCCTCCCAATATCCCTTATGCAAAAAAGGTCGATTTCGTTGAGAAGAAATCATTTATTTCGATTTTTACAGGAAGAGATAGGCCCCTTACTGCCATTGAAATAAAGCAATTGCATTTAAACATTAACATGAATCTTTTAGGTAAAGCTTTAATGCTTGGTTTCAGTCAAATTGCTTCTTCAGATAAACTTAGGAATTATTTTTCTGATGGAGCAAAGCTTTCAAGTTACCTAATTAAGAGTTTCTCGGACCATTTGATAAACCAGGACCTACCCGCTCCAAAATTATTAGATGCACATATTTCCGATTCAACGTCATCTCCTTTTTCAGATAAACTGCTGTTATACCACACATCACTGGCAGGAAATCTAGCCATACAGAACTTTGGTTCTGCCCTTTCACAAATGTTGAGGCATGACTTATCAGCAGAATTTATCAAACTAATTACTTTAGTTGGTAAATATAGCAATGATGGATTAAATATGATGATCGAACATGGATGGCTTGAAGAACCCTTTTCTGCTGCGGATCGAGATGTACTTTCAAAAACTTCATCAAGTAATTAAACATAAAGGTAAGAACGCTATCTTTTTCACTTACAAACAAAAAATGTAAGATGGGAAAAATGGCGTTCTTTTTAAATAATATTTGATTTACCTATTGGTTTAAATAATTGTGTTGAAAAATGATAGTGTTTTATTATTTGTATTCATATTCTTTTGATTTTGCGAGATCTCTATCAGCTAAGAAACGCTTTTTTTTCAGGACTATCATCACGAGTAGAAGCTTATTTGCATGACGACGCTTCTATAAATTTCATTACAATTAACTATGTAGGTATATCAAAAGTCTATAAATATTGCTTTTATAAAATTCTAACAATCGTAGTACTATAAGACAAATTATAATATTTATTTTTAATTTTTCATGACTTTAATTAAAATACAATCCCTTTCCAACAGGCTTTACCGTTTCTATAACTTTGTTTACCATTTCTTCACTTACTAGAGTTCTAATAATCCAAGCAGATAGATCCTGAGCAGCTATACATCCAGCAGCTGTTGATACATTTCCGTTATTTACAAAACTTTGTTCAACAACTTCTACATTAAATTTTTTTAGTTGTTCAACTACCGTTGGATAAGTAGTAGCTTTAAGACCTTTTAACAACCCCTTAGCTCCTAGAATTAATGCTCCAGAACACATAGATCCTATTAATTGATTCTCTGGATTCAATTGTATTTTGTCTAAAAACTGTTGATTTTCATATAAACCCTGAACACCACTACCACTTGCAATGATAACAGCATCTGCAGAAGGAATTTCAGATAAGTCCCCTGTCATCGGAATTCTTAATCCTGCCATAGAAACATGTGTTTTATCGGTTCCAAGGAGTTGAACTTCCCAATCACTAATACCGCCAACCAAACGTACACGATTTAACAAATCCCAAGGTAAAAATACATCAATATCTGTAAAATCATCAAAACATACTATAGCAATTTTCAAATTTAACTCCCCCATTAAACAAAATATGATTCCATTCTACTCACACAAAACACTCTTTAGTTGAAAATGATAAAAAATGTTCTCAAAAGTTACATACCGGGTTTAGAGCAACGGAATTCAAATATGGATTGGTAAAAAAATCTCTACATCCTCTTCACTATTTTCCATAGGATGATAGGTCTCAACAATATAAGATTCTAAATCCCTTTTATATCCCTGATCATCTGCCCATTTCGATAGATTTTCATGTAGATTACCAATATTACTTATTTTCCTCCTAGTTGTGACATATACTTGTGCAGTTTCGATATAATCCATCAAATCTGGAACTTCTTTAGGAGTCTCTTTAACAATTAATCCTACGTAATAGTGGCCTTCCAGTTGGTTAGCTTCTCTTTTAGGTTCAAAAAGGGCTATTTCAGTACCTGAATAATTTTCAACTTCATCTAATCGAGTTAGAAATTTCTGGGCAGTTTTAGGAACTTCGGCATCAAAATCAGCATACGCTCCACTGTCTTTTATGCCTACAACTCTAAAGATTTTTTCAACCTTTTTATAATCCACTATTATCCGCCCCAAAGATATTTTAAAAAATTATTATTTTCCCTAGCCGTTACTTTAAGTACAGGCTTTCACAAACTTCATCAAATTTCTTCTGAATATGCCAGACTTATTTGTTTATTCTTGCATTTTTTACTATTTTTACTATCATTTTTGCTGCGACACTATGCCCATAAAACTGATTGACCGTTCCTGTAAAGTATAGATCAGTATTTGGATGGTAAAATGAAAAAGCACCTGTCTGCCCCCAATGTCCTAATAATCCATTTTTTAATTCTTTAATAGATATAGGTTGATTCGCAATCCCAACTCCATAAAAGAATAATCCTGGGCCAAAAAGAATTTTCCAATCTTGAAGCTCATTGAAATATTCTTTTGGAAAGAAATGTCCATTGAAAAAAGCCTTTAAAAATATCATAGATTCCTTTGCTGTCGATACAATGCCTCCTTCTGGTCCTATGGATGACATATATTGGGGTAAATAGATCTCCCTTTCTTTGTAATAGATAGGGGCTGGTCGTTTATCACTTGCATCTTCATATAAGTAGGTATTCTCTAATTTAAGTTCATCAAAAATAAATTCCTTGAAAACGGCATGGATATCTTTTTTTGTGATTGTTTCAATAATTTTACCTAAAAGCTGATAATTTGTATCAGAGTATTGAGCCCTTTTACCAGGAGCAAATTTTGGTTTCTTTTGCTTTGCACTTGCTATTGTTCTTTCAAAGCCCCAACTCTGATCAATTCCTGCTGTTAATTCCCTAATCACATCAGAGGAAAAGTAATCAGGTATTCCTGATGAATTGGACATTAAATGTTTGATGGTTATTTCTTTGGAGTGATCTATGCCTTTAAATAGGTGGAGTTCTTGTAGAATATCATTAGAAAAATATTCGGAAATTTTATTTTGGAGATTCAGACCATTTTCTGACCTTAGTTTTAGTAAGACAGCCGTAACGTATAATTTTGTTACGCTTGCGATAAAATAGGGTTTATCTGCAGTTAGATTTCCAGCCCCGTATAAGTACGATAAAGAGTTTTCTCCATTTTCGACACATAATACAGCCCCATATATGTTTTTCTTTGTTACTGCAGTTGACACTATTTCATCAACAAATGATGCATCAATGGATGTTAACAATTTTAATAGCCCCCTCATGCTATATTAAGCATTAAAACTTTATAGGAGTACAGTTATGGTTATCTATCTTGACTTTCATAATATGTTTCATCCGCATGTATCTGATCTGTACCTTTGAGTTAAGCGAAAATGATCTTCGGACGTTTCAGTAAAGCCTAGTCTCCATGTTTATCAAACTTTTTGTAGGTAAATAGTATTCAATCCCAAATAATAACTCTTCTCCCTTAAATCTTACCATATATTGTAATAGTTTGAACAATTAAAATATATTACAATTCTCTATTTGTTAAACCACAATCTGGTTCTTATCATAAAGAAAGAGCGTAATTCTTATTGCAGAAATACGCCCTTTTGTTTAATGTTTTCATACTAATATTTCAGAAAAACGCCCGATTGTGGAATAGAAACAAACATTATAGTAACACTTTTAATTTTATATTACCTATATGAGTAATGGGTTGGACGAAATAAGTCCTCTTCTGTATATCTGACAAGTGAAAAGCATTCGACATTATAATGACCTTAAAGATTTCTATTATGATGCTTTATAATTTGTTCAGCACTTAAAACATCATTGTCTGTTGTTGAATGACCATCACCGACTAAAGTTACATCAAAACCACTAATAGTAGCTGTTCTAACTGCACTATCTATACAGTGTTGTGTTTTACTGCCCATAACAACAATATGTTCAATCTGTTGAGATCGTAAATGATTTAGTAGATCTGTTCCATGAAAGGAATTCGTTGCAGATTTATCGAAAATCTTTGCTTTCGAAGGTACAATGATTTCATTGTGAATTTGAAATCCTTCACCTTTACCTTCAGCAACATCGAGATCCCTTACAACACAACAGGAACATCAGATTCCCTTGCTTTTTCGATCACTTTATTGATATTTCTAATAAGCTGTTCTTTATTAAAAACCGCACTTTCTTCTTGATTCCCGTCAATTAATACTGTTTCTGCAATACATTCTTGTTTATTTTTTGCCTCTGCGAGACCATATCACCACTGGAACTAGTAATAATGACAAAATCGCTCCAACAAATGATAATGTTGGATAACTGGAACTTGCCACAATTATTCCCGATAAGGCGCCTCCAGCAGCACCTGATAGCGCAATTAAAACATCCACTGTACCTTGAGTTTTAGCTCGTATGGAAATATCGGTTGAATCAACAATAAGGGCAGTCCCGCTTATCAGACCAAAATTCCAGCCTAACCCAAGTAAACAAAGAGCAATGACAAGGAGAACCATCGAATCTCCAGGTGAAAATGCTGCTATTAACCCAGCGAGGAGCAAAGTAGTTCCTGCCGCAATAGCCATCGCAGTACGCCCAAGCTTATCGACAAGGATTCCTGTAACAAGTGAAGGGAGATACATCGCCCCGATATGAAAACCAATAACAAAACCAACTGCACCCAAGCCATGTCCATGATGTCTCATATGAACAGGTGTCATTGTCATGATAGCTACCATGACAATTTGGGTAAGAATCATAATGGCTGCCCCAACAATAATACCTCTTTTGTTTTGTGTATGTTCAGTTGTCGCAGAATAATCTTTATTATTTGATTCCTGCTTGGTAGCTTCTATCATTCTAGCTATAACGAATGGATCTGGACGAAGCATGATGAAAAGGACAACACCTGCTAAGATGTATGCGGCTGCTCCTAAAATGAAAGGGCCAGCAAGTGACGGTACTCCAATGGATAGAGCGAAATTTCCCATGACATTCACTAAATTTGGGCCTGCAACTGCGCCAAATGTTGTAAAAACCATCGCAATACTAATGGCTGTTGCCCGTTGTTTATTACTCGCTAAGTCTGTACCCGCATAACGAGCTTGTAAATTCGTTGCTGACCCTGCACCATAAACAAGCAGAGAAGTAAACAACAGGAATACACTATTGATGATTGCTGCCATGATGACTCCTATTGCTCCAAGTCCGCCGATCATAAAACCTGCTGTCAGTCCAATACGTCGCCCAAACAGCTGAGAAAGTCTTCCAACAAATAATGCTGCTCCTGCTGACCCTAAAGTTAATAGAGCTGAAGGAAGTCCGGCATACGCATCCGTACCAAGCATTTGCTGTGCAAGAAGTGCCCCCACAGTAACTCCTGCTGCTAATCCAGCACCACCAAAAATTTGTGAAATACTTACAACGAATAAAGTACGCTTGTATAACATTTTTTGTTTTTCTGAAGAACGAACATAGCTTTGTAACGAAGCCGCTTGGATGTCTAACAATTCTGCACTTTCCTTATGTAACATAATCTAACCTCTCTTTCTAGAAAGCTCTTAAACCTCCAACTGGATTTGAATCATCATAGCACGCACAAAAAAACCACACAATATTATAATTGTATGGCGAACAATATTAGGAAAATGATTAGAATCATAAAAGGATGTTAACTAACCCTACACCTCAAGTTTAGCGCCCATCTTTTGAGGAATGAAAAGTGCTTTTTCCTCATTATCTCAATAATAAAAGTTTATTAATATCTATTATACTGTTAATTTTTTTGACCGAAACAATTCCCCGTATGCTGCACCACCTAAAATCAGCACAGCCCCAACTAATTGTACAAGACTTAACTTTTCCCCTAAAATGGCAGCTGAAAAAACCAATGCCGAGAGAGGTTCCAGATATCCTAGTATGGAAACTGACTGAACAGGCAGACGACCAATAGAAGAAAAATAGAAGCGCCGAATTAATGAAGATCAGTGGCTTCTCATTTCTCTCCAAAATGTAAAAAGACAAATTGTCATCTTCAGAAATTGGGTGCACACGTAATAATATCGCTGCAAGAATTAATTACTTTCGCTCCTTAGTTCCTTTATACCAGGCCAGTGCTTTATTCTCCATTTCTGAAACAAATGATTTTTTAGCAGGGCTATAATCACGAGTTGACGGATATTTATTTGCCAACACTTGTTTAAATTCACTATATCTTCTAGCTTCATCTTGGTGCACGAGAAGATAATCTCGGAATACTAAATGTCGAATAATCTGGGGATTATCAAATTGGTAAAAATGAATGTGATGTGTTCTATGTTCTCCCCCCTTACGGAATAATCTTCGTCCCTTAATCCCCCATTCACCAGCAACATCATATTCAAATGATTTCATTTGTTCATTGTATGTATCTATTTGTTCAATATCATTTACTATGCACATCATATCAATCACTGGTTTTGCTTTCATACCTGGAATTGATGTGCTACCGAAATGCTCAAATGAAATAATTACTTCCCCAAAAATAGATTTTAAAAATTGTACTTCTTGCTCAAACATCCATCTCCAATTTTCTGTATAATCCGTTAATCTTACTTTCATTTTGACACCTGCCTATCTAAATCTTCTCCAACATTCAATGTGGTTCCTCCTATTCGAACTTGTCTGCCAATCAATGACCAATAAAAGGTTAATGAAACATTTGGATTTATTTTCAATTGTTGACCCTTCACACTGTTTGAACCAGATGCGAAATACCATCCATCTTTATCTACATCTTTTAAAATAAGTACTCTTACATCAGGATGCCCAAAACTATTGATGGTGGAGAGTGTCATGGAATGAGGTTATTCAACTCTGAATGCCCTAAATTGAAATGCAAACACTTATCCTTGTTCCATGATAGCACCATAAAATTGTATAAGATCATGATTAATTACCTGATATTGTGCCAAATGAAACTTCCTCACTATCACAAAAAACTTAATATTCTAATAATTCATAGCTGTATTTAACTTATATAATATTTCATGAGTTAATGACTGATTTGAATAGTCAGTTGTTTCAGTACTTTTATATTTAATGTTTAGTGTTTCACCAGATTCTTCAACATCTAAATTTGTAAAATGAAAAGCTTTTTCACCTTGTACAACGTTTAAACCATTCATATATACATAAATGACATTTGCATTATCAAAATATAGATGTACCCCATTTTCATTCTTAACATCGACAATAAACGATTGAATATCTTTACCTGCACTATTCACACTAACCTCGGAAAAAGATAATTCTGGAATACATCCAGATAATAAAATGGTACTAAAAAGTAGTGCAGCAAACATTTTCATAAACCCACATCCACCACCCTGATATTTTCCATATTTATTTTTTATTCTAACATATAAATTAACTTTGATCTTTTTAATTTATTATTGAACTAAAGGAAAGAGGGTCAAAAATGAAATAAGCGCTGATCCTTATTTACAGGAAAGCGCTTTAGAAGAGATTGCAAGTTGTCTTATCTTCTCATTTAATATTAGTTTTCCAGCCTTTTTGTAATTGCTTTCGAATGTAAACAATTTGGCCGATATGGTAAGCGTTATGCGTGGAAATGTTCCCCAATATTTCCCACCACTTTGCAGACACTTGAAATCCATTCACTTCACTTTCTACCTTTTCTTTAGTTAGTAGATTTTGCCACTGAAGCAGAACCTCAAGAAGACACTCTTTAAGTCATTAAACCCTTTGTTTTCCGGAACAATAAAGCTTTTATTATTATCACCTATTGGAGTAACAGCACTTACATGGGATTTTTCGCACCTCTTTTGCCATGTCTCATTCCAGTAAAGCAGATGTTGCACAATTTCAGCTATACTTTTACTTTCATCGTTCGGTTTCCAAAACGCTTCTTCCTCTGACAAGTTTGCTACTGATTCCGAAAACGGAACGTAAAAGCTAGGGTCATTCGCATTTGCTGACAATTGATCAGCTAAAACATCTTTAGCGTGAGACATACCGGCCACACTCCCTCTAAATTATATCTCTTTCTATTTCGACGCCCTTTGGAAATTTCCTATGTTATTGCTCAAAAATAAAAATATCACTATCCTTGTTCAAGAAAAGCCCCAGATTACATCATTCATTTGGATGTCCATTCATATTGAATATCAGGTAAATTCTCTTCATTTTCATGTCCTCTTCCTATGATTTCAAATCCATTTTTTTCATAAAAACGTTGAGCATTTTCATTTACTTCAAATGTGTATAATGTTAATCTCCCACTTGATTGTGCTTTTGCTCGATCTAGTAATGTTTGACCTATACCGAATCCTTGATAATCTATATGAATATATAGTTGGGTTAATTCCCTTTCATTATAGGCAACCATTCCAACTACTTTTTCATCAATTAACGCTAAATCTATTCGACACTGTTCAGCTAATATATGATTTAAAAAATATACGTGATTTTCAAAGCTGTGAATTTCTTTTTGCCCAATTGCCTGCTCCTTGCTTTCCCGCCACATGGCTACTGTTTGTTCTGCATATTTGGGGTTAAACTGAGTAATGATTATTTTATTTTGGTTCATGACAATATCTCCTCAAGTTTCTTTCTGTTTTTATATGTTTTTACCCTGTCATTAATTTGTCTAAAACTACCTGTGCAGGTCCTATGCTTCTATTAAATTTACTACTTTTGTAACTTTATAATAACGATTGATTAAAAGTTCTCTTCACCCTTTATATAACAACAAGTATAAAAACTCCAGCTCGGAAAAAAGAGTGAGTGATTATCAAACAAGTAGGTGGTGTAAAACTATTTATTAACAATTTCTTCGTTTTCCACACTGATTACAACCTTCCCCTTGGCGTGCCCTTCTCCAAGATACTGAATAGCTTCTTTCACCTGACTTAGCGAATAACGTCTATCTATAAAAGGTACTAGTTTACCAGCAACAAAAAGTTCTTTTAATAAATTTTGATCATTTTTATTTGGTTTATGAATTAAGATAGTCATATTCTTACATTCGGTTTTAGTAATTAAAGGCCCAATAAACAATATTTGAAGAATCAGTGACATTGTGCCTCCCACCATAACATATTTGCCCTTAGGTTTTAATACACGCTTGTAATCGAAGAGTGACCGAGTTCCTACAACATCAATTATCAAGTCATAATATTGTCCCTTTTTAGTGAAATCTTCTTGAGTGTAATCAATAACACTGTCTGCACCCATTGCCTTCAGCATATCAAACTTAACAGCTCTGTCCACACAAGTTACCTTAGCACCATGTAATTTGGCAATTTGCAGTGCAAACGTGCCTACACCTCCACCGGCACCGTTAATTAAAACCGTTTGCCCTTCCTGAAGTTCTCCTTTATTGCGTAATCCCTGCAAGGCGAGGACCGCAGCTTGTGGAATTGCCGCTCCTTGTTCAAATGTCATACAAGATGGTTTTAAGGATAATGCATCTTCATGTACACACACATATTCAGCAAATCCACCCCACCCACACCAGGAAATATCCCCGAAAACATCATCACCTGGAAGAAGATCTTTTACGTTTCTGCCAATGGCTTCAACTCGCCCCGCTATGTCCGCACCAAGTATCTTGTATTTTGGTTTTAGCAGTCCACCCAACCGAGCAAGAAATGGTTTACCTCTTAGGAGGTCCCAGTCCCAAGAATTCACGGAAGCAGCATGGACTTTTACAAGTACTTCATTGTCCAGTGGAGTAGGTATTTCTACTTCTTTAAATATAAGAGTGTCTATCGATCCGTACTTATCATATACCATCGCCTTCATGAAGATTTCCCCTTTATCTTCCATTTTGGTAAAAGTATTTCTTAATAAAACCAGCCTAAAATTTTTAAATCTAATTATAAATTATATGTTTATATTTAGTTTCATATTTACAGAATCCTAGGTTCTTTATAACATACTTTCATCAACAATACGGTCAGTTAGAATATAAGCAATTTTATCAATTTTTTCGTTTAATTTTACATAAATATACAATTTTGTCTTAAGTACACTTCTTCACAAACATAAAAGTGAAAATTTGCATTGATATACAATACTCTCTGCTATCATGCTCCACTAATCTGCTCCGTCAGTAGAAAAACGATTGCCACTGTTTAGAAATCGCCACCGTTACTTCAAAAAGGTTTTAATATTTATCTTTGAAATTCAAATAATGTAGGAAATCCAGCACGAGAAAATCAACCAAAAATAGGGATTTTGATTTATAATAAGATAATTATATATTATGGATTTTCAAACTATTAACCACCTTGTTTTATTAATACATTTTTCAAGGAGCAAATTTTATGAAAAAATTGTTATTCGAAAACATAGTGGTGGCTCCATATCTTCCAAAGCAAACGACGCAAATTTTATTGTTTCGTATTTAAATTCACAAATACCATACGAACAAGAGAAAAAAGAACTTATCCAGATTATTAATCAAATGTTTTGAGTGTATCCTTGTATCTAGAATCTAAGAATTTTACAACCAAAAACGCAACAGGAATTTAACCTATTGCGTTTTTTGGTGTTATTACCCCTGGATTGACCTGTTACTTATTAAATCCCTGCTAAATTTAATTAACCTGCCTCGACCTTTTTTAATAGTACTAATTCAAATATCAAGCGTTTTTTCTGTCGAGAGCTGTTTCTGTTTACAGATAATAATCGGATAGTAAGTCACATAGTAAGCAAATATAATCAATATTAAACCCGAACTCCAGGAGTTTCCGACAGCATATCCCAAGTTCTGAAACCCATTTGCCTGCCCCTGTTGCTGCAACTTGGTTAAATCACCTAACATGTTTAAATTATAAATGCGATAAATTAGCCTCACAAAGAAAATAGCCATTACTGCACTGCCAATCCAAGTGTTTGGACGGAAATACCAGCCTCCATCCCGGTTTTCGAAATGGGTCATCACTGCCCCGTAATAGGCTAGGGCAACACCAATCAGAATACCGATAATGTCAGAAATTAGATTGATCGGATGAAAAATCCCGCCGCTTAAAAATAACATCCCAATGATCAGGAAAATAAAAGTTCTTATTAGCAGTTTCCTCTGAATCAGCTCCTGCCAGCCGATATTCCGTCGAACACGACGATAGATACTAAAAAGTAATAAAGCAGAAATAATAATGATCGTATTGGCAGATAGATGCATAAAAAACCTCCATTCTAATGTAAAATTTTTTTAATGATTATTCGTTAAAATAGTAACCTATGCGATATGTTTAGGAAAGTACAAATTCTCTCATTTAATGAAATCCACACAAGCTTTTAATTTCGAAGTGCTACCATGCTTGAAATTTTTGGGTATAATTATTAATATTTATTCAAGAAAATGGCCTGATAACTGAAAAGGGCACAATTCCTCTTCAAGAATTGCGCCTGATTGTAGAAGAACGTTATTGAATTAAAGCTCCCGTTAGTTCAACAAGCATTATTTCTTTTTAGAAGATTTATTCCCAATAATAATAACAACAGCAACAATTACTGCGAACCATATATACCAATCCATTTGATTTCCTCCTTAACTGACTAAAAATCAATATGATGATTTGATAAATAGCAGCAACATTTCAGAAAACAGCCAAATTCTAAGAGTTATGCTCTTTACACCAGAATATTCCTTTTTCTATTAACTTGCCCCGTTACTTTAAGTAAAAATTTTTACAAACTCGTATAAACTTTCACCTAGATATCTAGGTGTTATTCAACAATCTGTCCCTTTTCATAAAGTATCTGTCCCGATAACTGAAAAGGGCACAATTCCTCTTCAGAGTTGCGCCTGATTGCAGAAGATCGTAAGTGAACTAAAGCCCCCTATAGTACAAATAGACACTCTTTTGTCCAACAATTTGAATGGCATTTTTAAAATTTTAGATATTAATCACCAGATGCAAATACTATCTCTGTTTTGCAAACTACTTCTCCATCTTGGAAAATTCTATTTATTGCGTTATTTTATCACTTGGCATTAATAGTTGATACTAAAAGGGTGAGCTACTTTAACTATACTTCCCCGTTACTCGAAGAAGAAAAAAGCGACCTTCGTTATTGAAGTATCGCATCTATTAGTTAACTAAGTTATTATTTATTTTATTGAAATTCAAACTTCACTGGTCTCAACAATAGGTTTTCCAATGTTTCCTTTGCATCTTTATTCTCAAACAAGATCTCATATAATGCGTTACAGATTGGAAGGTCTACTTCATACTGTCTAGAAAGTTCCTTCAAAGCCTTTACAGTTGAAACACCCTCTGCTAGTTTTCCAAACCTTTCTCCTTCAACATAAGCCTGTCCAAACTTCCTATTTTTGCTGTGCATGGAGAAAAGTGTAGCTTCATAATCACCTAAATGACTTAACCCATAAATAGTTAAATCGCTTCCACCCATTACACTTACTAGACGAGATATTTCTCTAGTTCCTCTAGCCATAAGTGAACCCTTTAAGCTACTATAATTTAATCCATCTAGCATGCCAGCCGCAATTCCTATAACATTTTTTGTGGCGGCTCCCATTTCATTCCCAATAAGGTCCTGACCATAATAGAATCTGATTAAATCACTATTTAGTTCTTTAACAATCTTTTTAGTTATTTCAACGTTCTTTGAACCAATAACCATACAATTTGGTATGTTATTTACATATTCTTGTACATGTCCTGGGCCGAGCCAAACTGCTACATTTACATTTCTTCCAACCTCCTCGCTAAAGACTTGAGAAAGTCTTTTTCCACTGGAGGCTTCAAGTCCTTTCATACATAAAATGAAAGTTTTGTTTTGTGTTTCTATTATTGAATTTAGATGCTTAGCAAATGACCTTAATTGTTGGGCACTGATTGAAATGATTATGAATTCCGCATATGATATGGACTTTTCTAATGAGCTACATAACGCTATTGTATCTGGTAGAGTGAGAAATTCATTTTTTCTCGTTTCTTTTAATCCAGTAAAATTATTAGAACTTTCTCTCCCCCATAGCATTACATCATGACCAATTTTATTAGCATACCAAGCTATAAATGTGCCCTATCGACCGCATCCTAAAACAGAAATTTTCATTATTCTTCAATCAACCTGCTGCTTTACTTCAATTAGATAAAGCCATAATCTGCTTATTCAACAAAAAAACGATAACCAAACTTTGATTATCGTACCTGTTACTTTAAGTAAAAGATTTCACAATGTCTAAAATATTTTTAGAAATTACCTTTTTTGCACAATCCATCAATCTTTGCAATCATCTGATAAGGGTAATTCCTTGGCGAATTTATTTTAATTCAATTATATAAGAAGTGCATTCTTTTACTTTTGAATTATTTCGTGAACTATTAAATTTGAACACGTTACAGAATGCATACCTCTTCCTATTTTCCAATATTAAAGTACCGTTTATTGAACCATCATATCCATGAGTGATAATGTTACTAATGTGCAGTTCTGATACCTCATTATTCTGCATTTGTTTTAATGTTTCGACAGAACTTTCTTTCCCTTTGATAAGTTTTTTTCCGATTATATTCCAATTAAAATCATCTGTAATATTATCAATAATAAAAATCAAATCGTTTTTAACAAGAGCAATGTTGAATTCCTTAAGATGCTGTTTTTTGGGTGCATTTCCGCAATCTTCAGGGCAAATTATTTTTATTTCATTGTATTCGTTCTTGGGAGTATCCAATTTTCAATCTCCTTTAATCCACAAATTTTTATTATTTAATCATAAAATTTATATGTCTGAAAGTAAATATAGGATGTAGCTTAATACAGTACCCTGCCCCGTTCAATAAAAAAGGAGCAATCTCCTACTTGAAGTATTGCCCCCGTTCGTAATATGGTTACTTTCCTACTGGATAGTTTTGTGGATTATGGAAGAAGTCAACGTAGTTGTATCTTCCTATCAAGTCAAAGGTTTTCTTATCCTCATTAAATTCAAGTACAAATACTTCTCCACGCATTCCAGAATTTAAAGTATTATCAACGATTGCTATTCTATTTTCACCAAGTTGTACAACACTCTCACCAGCCGAAATATCAACCGATGACGGAATTTCAGATTGAAATGATGGAACCGGTTTTAAAGCAATTACAATTAAGCATATTAAAATACCTATCATTACATTTTTAGTTGATTTATCAGACATAAACTCCACCCTTTTTATACTTATTTTACCATAACGAAACCAATTGTCTTTATTGAAGTAAACTGCTCCTTTAGTACAATAAGTTTAACAAAAATATGCGTTAACCCTTCTAAGATTAACGCCCTCATTAGTTTAGGTACATTATTTCACATACTTCACAATAAAAGCCGTTTTCTATATATGAGAAATAGCTTTTATTACACTAGTTATTCAAACGATTTAGTTTCATCCTTCATTTTATTTCGTTTTAAAACTGTACCTAGAATTATAATCATGCCCAATATACCAATCCAAACAAGTGCAGAAACCATATCCCATGATAATGCATTACCGAAGAAGAAGATTTTTCTTAAACCTTGGATCATAAAACGCATTGGTAGCCAAGAGTAAATCCAATCCTGATAAAATGGTGACATCATTTCAGGTGCCAAAGCCAATAAAGGAGCCCCGAAGAATAGCAATAATACAAAGATGGCGATTCCCTTTATCCCAACTAACGAAAGTACAGCTAAAATCATTAAAAAGAAGCTAAATGATGTAATTGATAAAAATATAGCTGTATCCATAAAATTCGAAATATTCAACCTTATCATTCCATCTGCAATCCAGGTTAAGCCGAATCCTATGACTAGTGCTCCAATTGCGCCCATTGCTATCTGTCCTATTTTTGTCAAAAGACTTTCTTTACGAGTGGTGATAGGAAGTTTGTTAACGGAAATAAATAGAATAGCTGCCATAGCTAAACTGGCCATCCATAATGGTTGGAATAAAGAAACAGGAGAGTTTCCATTAGCACTATTAGTTCCGACTTCATTTACATTTGAAACTACTTTAGCGATTGGAACGGCAAGGGCTGCTGCCTGTTCAGGTGTTAAATTTCCGCCTTGTGCTTTAAAACCGTCAAGTAGTTGTTGGCGGACCATATTGTTCATGTTGTCAACTACACCGTTCAAAACCTGACCCGCCATCGTTGAAGCAGCAGTATTCATTCCTTGGTTAATAAATATTTGTACTTCAGGTGCAGAAGGTACTTGTGTCCGTAATGATGCTTGTTTAGCACTAAAATCTTTTGGAATGACTAAAGCCGCGTAATACTTTTGATTGTCTAACCCTTTTTGGACTTCCTCAGCGTTTTTTACTTCCATCCATTTTACAGCAGGTTCTTTATCCTTTGTTGTTGCTGAAGACTTTTGTATCATGTCAACAATTATCTGACCCATATTCATCTTTGATTGATTAGGAATTTCCACTCCCTCGTCCTCATTTACGATTGCAATAGGCAGGTTTTTCGGTTGTGGGTGAACCGATGGAAATAATGTTAGTGAAAAAATAAAAATAATTGTAAATGAAATAATTGGTGAAACCAATACCAGTTTATTTTTGAACATTTTTGCCCCTCCTTTGTTTTTGAATAAAAAAGACAACGTGTTGCTTTTTTATTTACATTCAAATTATAATTTGGGTACGAGTATAGTTTCAATAAGCATAAATTGCTCATGTGTTGGTTAAGGAACACTTTATATATTTGTGTCGCAAAAAAGTCAGGAGGGTTATAAAGAATGCAAGAAAATAATACAGATTTACGTGTTATTCGTACAAAGCAATCTATTCGAGATGCTTTTGTAGAATTAATAGAGGAAAAGGGTTTCGAAGCCATTACGGTTAAGGACATTACAACTAGAGCAAATATTAATAGAGGGACATTTTATGCACATTATCAAGACAAATTTGACTTAATGACCAAATATGAAGAAGAAATTATGTTTGATTTGTCCAAAATTGCAGAACAGAACTTCCAAAGTATTGTCACTGCACTTGAATCCAATTCGCCAACTACAGGACCTTATTCTATTGCGGTTTTAATACTTAGGCATATAAACGAAAATAGTGGGTTTCTGAAAGCTGTGTTAGGTCCAAAAGGAGACTTGTCCTTTCAAACTAGACTTAAAGATTTTATGTGGAGAACAATCTTTGGAAATGGTTTTATTAAGGAGGAAAATTTACTTGTTCCTGGGCAATACTTAGCATCTTACATAGCTTCTGCTCATATTGGTGTTATTCAGCAATGGTTGAATAGTGGCAGAAAAGAATCTCCAGAAGAAATGGCTCGTATTCTATCGACCATTATGGTAAATGGTCCCCTCTTTGCTGCTGGTTTTAAAAAGTAAATATCAAAATATAAGGGACAATACATTTCAAATAGGTGCTATTCCTTAATTTTCGATAAGATTATTCAACTAACCTGCTACGTTCCTTATAAGTACAGAATTTCACAATATCTTTTAAATTTTATCCTATAAATCAAATTGTTTTAGAGGCATTGCTCAAAAATTCGGCCCTTTACATAAAAAAAGGGCGGAATTCTTGCTGTGAACTGCATACTTTACTTCAATAGGAAATATAAAAATTAATATACCAATCAGAGATACAATTACTCTTGCCCAAAACAATTTATTATTGATTCCAGCTTTTTTTTCTAAAAAACTGATGTAATTCAATAGTGAGGGAAATTTTGAGAATTACTGGTGATTAGGAATAGCAAACTCTAATTAATGAAGCACCAATTTAAATTATTAAAATACTAAATCTGATGGTACTGGGATTTTTTAAATAAGAAATTTAGGGAAATAGAATGATATCAAAAAAAGTTTGATAAGGAGGTTTAACATGCGTCCTAAGTGGTCAATATGGGTCTTGAAATTACTATGGTTTGCAGGGTTATTGGGATTGTTATTTATTAGTAATCATTTTGAACTTATTGTAAAGAAAAAAGTGAATGAAACTTTTATTACATTGCCTCTAATTTGGTTTTATTCGATTGTACCTTTTATATTTGGTGTATACATTTCTCTTCTTTTAGTAAAAAAGTGGTTGTTTAAAATGAATAAACAATTATTTCTATGTGTGACAGTACCATGTCTGATTATTTCGTTTTACTATCCAATCGTAGCTACTTTTTTTCCAAATGCAGCATTTCCTTTTGTTTTTTGGATCATTAATCCAACCTCTGCTGGAATTGCCTCAATTGTGGCTGGTTTGAGCATTATTATGGCTTTTTTCCGGAGTTAATCAGCAAACAGCCCAATAAGTTTTGAAGTGAAAAATAAAAAAAAGCAGCCTTTTAGCAGCTGAACAATAAATATCAAAAAAAGGTATGGGTTTTTCAATTATATGACCCTTTTCATGAAAGGAGACGCTACTCTTATTCAGAAAAGCGCCCGATTGTTGAACAATGCAATATGCAAGAGATCGCACTGCAAATGCGTTATTTGAATATAACACCCGCTTTACCATTGAGACTGAAAAGTACTTCACACCGTCAATACTGCTTCTACGGCTGTGCAAGGAGGGGAGCTGAATTATGGCGCTTTAGGACCAATCAACACCACTCCAACAGGATTGCAGCTTTCGCAACAGGACAATTTGGCCGAGATGGTACGTATCGTGCATCATAATATTGCTAAGTAAACGCTCAATAGAGTACCTGTTAGCTGCATACGGAGCTTTTAACTTTTCATCGTCAAGGTCCGCAATGACCATTTTTAACTTATTCATGACTTCATTATATTGCTGCACAGTCTGGGCCCACCCAATTTCGTCTTCTGGATCCCCCGGATTTCCAAAAGTTTCTTCATTGCTTTCTGCCTTACACGGATTCTCTGTGCCCTTAATACGATGGATTACATCTTCATTCCAAAATATCAAGTGGTTGACAATCTGCCAAATTGAATTGCTGATTCCCGAATTTGTCCATGCTGCCTCAGCAGCGTTCACTCCATGAAGCGCCTGATCCATGGATGCAAACCATTCATTCTCATGGCAATGCATGTCTAGTTGTTCTAAGAACATTTTGGTTACATCTTGCATACAACCAATCTCCTCACTGTTTAGTTTAATCTTTCATATCATTAATTTTGAGAATACAACAAAATCATGATCACTATGACTTATTCGGCTCATCCAACTTTTATTCCTTCATCTTGACAACTAAAGTACGCTATAGGGCAGACCTTTTTAAGTTGAAATAATCCAGAGTAACACATCTGGGGAGGAGAACTTAGTATAGTTTGTTATTATTAGGAGATTCGGAAGGGATGGTAATATTATAAAAAACATCTCTACCCCTTTTGCACCCCTTTAGGTAAATAGTATATAAAATTAAGAAATTATTTACCCAAAAAATCTCCAGTTAAAATTTCATACAGATTTTCTGAATCTTGTTTTGTTAATTTCACATACCTATCGCTATCGGTGACAATTTCGAGATTTTCACCATTTGAGCTAACAATTGAAATTGATAGTCAGCAAAACGTGCCATTTTTCATCTATTTCCCCCTTATTATTGCTTTCTTATAGCACTAACCTGCCCCGTTGTTCTATGTATAAAGTTTCACGAACTCGTCTAAGCTTTCACCTAGATATCTAGGAGTTAATAACTGAATCTGGCTCTTAATTGAAAATAAGCGTAGCTCTTATTTCAGATAAACGCCCGATTGTTAAAAAACAATTAATAATTAAATTATCTAGGTAGCAGTAGCGTATGAAAGTTTATTTTTAATAACAAAATAAGTTAATACACCTAAAACAAGGTATATAACCAACATGCCACTTCCCATTACAGCCGAATAATCAAATCCAACAATTAAAGAGTATATACTTAATAATAGATAGATAGTTAAAAATACAAAACCTCTCTTTCTACTATTCACAAAAACAGTAGTAAAAATTGCCAATATTAAACTTACACTTACTATGTGACCTAAAAAGAAAATTGAATACATTAATATACTATTCCCCATCTAATTCTCCTCGTTACACACTTCTGCAAATAAAAGTAAAATCAATGGTATACTATACTGTCTTTTAAATACACTTTTTCACGAGCACCATCTATCATTACCGTAAGTATGCAATTTTTCTTGATTTTCTTCCTACATTAAAAGGCCCTTAACATAAAGAAAGAACCTATTTTGCTGCAGATTTGCGCTCTTTTTGGAAAACATAAAAGTCACCACAAGCTAAATGTCCATAAATTTTTTTGACGTAGCTTTTACAATAAGGAAATGAGGGCTGGTCATGAGATAGCAATATGATTTTTCTTTTATTTCTTTCATCTTTTCTTGCGGTTGTGGTTCAATTAGCTGATCTAGATTGAAATATTGAGTAGTTTCACTTACGATGCTTTGAAGGGGTCTTCTGTAAAAGCTAACATCAATTGTAATATTAGGTTTATTCCAGGTTTCTGATAGGAGCTGAGTTTTAAAGTAATCTTCACAATCATGTCTTGTGTAGTCCATAAATGGGTGATGAACTGAAAATAAAAAGGTTCCGCCTGCTTTTAGAATGCGGTTGAATTCTTGAAATGTGTAAGTCCAATCCTTTAAATAATGAAGAGTAAGTGAGCTTACAATCACATCAAAGGAATCTTCCTTAAACGGTAGGGATTCTTGAAGATCATGACAAAGGAATGTTGCCTCTTCCCCTAAACGTTGCTTCGCTGCTTTCACCATTTCGGGACTTACATCAATACCAGTAACTTCTGCCCCTTGATGCAATAATTGATAAGAATACCATCCAGCCGAACAACCAGCATCAAGCACCTTTTTCCCTTTTAATTGAGAAGGCAAAGCCGTAATCATAGCTGGGCGTTCATAGTATGCGTTATAAGGACTCCCCTCATCTACATCGTATCTATACGTATCTGCTAATTTATTATAAATGTCTCTCGTAGTATTGCTCATTTAATTTCCACCCTTCATAGTCCTGATATATTACATCAATTTTATGATCGTTTTTTTCGTGAGAAGTCCTGCTCTTATTGCATTAAATTTAGAAAGGTGAATTTCCTGCTCCTGAAGTACGCCCTTTTATGTCGGAAGTCTTCTTTAGCTAAAATGTATAGATTGAAACAAAGAGTACAAAAACTGATGCGGTGAAAGATATAATTGCATTTGTCTTTCGTTTTACTTTTAGTTCAGAAATTCCTGTACACAACATCATTACTCCTAAGAAAAATAACATATAAGGCATTACCTGATATTTACTAGTTATCAATGAGTACCCTGCTAAACAGAATGCAATCACCGCAAAGATACCCCTTAATGTGTTTAACAAATAAGTCGAACCCCCAATTTTAAAATCGTTTCTATAACTCATTATAACATTTAATCCCATTAATTAGTTTTTTTTACAATTTACTCATTTCACTAAATTCCCCTTTACATATAAGTACCCTCTCTTTACAAGCTTTTCTAACCATTAACATAGATACGCATTTTTCAAAAGGTGTGGTTCCACAATCTGGCCCTTTTCAAGAATAAAGACGCTTTCCCTCTTTAGAAAAGCGCCAAATAGTTGAATAATAATGCTTGTTAAATTAACACAGTAGCAAATACAACTAAAATACAAGAAGTAAATCCAGCTAAGATATTTTGATAGAATAAATGGCTTGTTCTGCTCCAAATCGGGTAATTGTTCGTTCAAAATTCATACCTATTCTCTCTAAAAGTCTACAAGAGGACTTATTTGCAATTTGTGTTTCAGCAATTACTTTTGAAAGTTTTAATTCATTTAAAGCATAGTTAACTATCAACTGAACAACTTCTGTTGCATAACCATTTCCCCACCATTTCGGTAAAAATTGATAGGAGAGTTCATGGTAAACTCCCTCGTGGTGAGGATCAAGTGAAACTAACCCAACGAAACTATCCGTGTGTTTTTCTCTAACAACCCAATAATAAGAGTCAGTGCTGGAATTAAGCATAACTGCAAATACTTCTTTAATCGAGTTTTCATCACGTATTCCACCAAGAAATTTTCTAACTTCCTGATTGCCATATAATTTTTTCACGTCAACATAATCAGATTTTTCTATGATAGTAATAAAACATCTTTCTGACTCAAACAACCTAACTCCCCCTAAAAACATCAAGCTAAAATTGCTTTTTAAATAAGTACATCCTGAATTATTAATTACCTTTATTGTACTAAACTGCACATATTTTAAAAAAATATTAGCGATAATTCTTCAAATAATTTCCTTCTTCATAAATCTCTTTTGCACTTAATCCCGTCCACTCTTTTGGTGTTATATCAGGATTTAAATCAAGATATGACTGTACCATTTTGTAACCTTCACTGTAACCATAATTTCTGGGAAGGCCATTTCCACCTAGAAGGATTTCTAATGATCTTTGTAAATTATGCTTTATAAGATCAGGTTCAATTTGAGACCAATACCCTGTATTGAAACTTGAATAAATAGGGGTGAAATCAATATCTGGATAAACTAATTTCTCAAACGTGACAGCTTTCCCTTCAAATATAAGGTTATCTAGAACTGAAAATGACATATTTTTAGTCAGATGGTTTTCAGTCCAATAGCTATGGTGGTATTCATGTGCGATCCCAGCCCTTAGTACCTCATCTGTGTAATACTTATTATAAAGAACCGTAATCTTTCCCGAACCAACTGTTACCATGGAACCAAAGTTTTGATTTGTGAATGGGAACACACAAACAGTTGTTTCCTTTTCATAAGGCAATATCTCCGATGATTTCAGTAGGGCTTCCTTAATTATTTTGGTCGTTTCTTTACTCTCTATTTTTTCAGTTAATCGCTTAATGTCATTGAGGTTATCAGGGGCTGTATGCAGAATTGAATTGGCCATATGGAGATGTTCACCATTTGCAAAACAATCATTATATATAGGTTCTATCACATCTTTTTTATAAAGTTCCAAAGAGGATTTATCAGAGATATCTTCAGCTTTACTAATAAAGTTATTAAATAATTTATAAGCTTTTACTATTTTAAATTTCTCTTTGGTATCAGGATGTTCAAATACCATAATGATACTGTCATCATCTATCTGGGTACCTTTCTCCATTGGTTTATTATTGTCTATTTCCCTTTGGGAACAAGCGACCAGCAGAAGTAAAATTACTAAAATATAAATTGCGATAGCAATCTTCTTCTTATTCTTCAATAATGCGCATCCTCCTAAATTAAACATTTTTACCATTATTATGAATCGTAATAATTATTTCAAAATTCCGTGGTTTATGCAATTACTATATTCAACAATCTGGCCCTTTAATGAAAATAAGCGCTATTCCTTGTTACAGAAAAGCGCCCTTTAATGGAATAACTAAAATCTTACCTCACGCATAATATCACTTAATTCTTATAAAATTACCTTTCAAAAGAATACTCTCTTTCCATCTTTCGTACTTTATAGTTCTTATACCATTCTTTTTTCCCTTTTATTTGAGCCGCCTTATGAGCTGTATTCTCTTTCCATCTCTTTATATCTTCTAGAGACTCCCAGTATGAAATAGTAATTCCTAACTCATTATCTCTTACACTTTCAATTCCTAAGAATCCTTGTTGTCTTGAAGCTAGATCTTCCATTACTTGAGCCATCTTCCCATATCCATTTTCACCTTCTGATCTTTGTGAAGAAAAAATTACTACAAAGTAAGATTCTTTAAATTCTTTTGTATTAACAGACATTCAATGTATCCTCCATTTATTCTTAATTAAGATTGATTGGCTAGTTTAACTTATTGGATAAAACTAAGAAGCTCCAATAAAAATACTTATTTATAAAGCAACAATGCCTTAATTATTTCATGAAAGTAATCCTTCCAGGTTTTATTCTTCACCTTTAGTTGCTCCTCAATATAATTTTTTATTACTTTGTTTTATTTAGAAGGTAACCAGTATTGTTTACCTCTTCTTTTATAAAATTGTTATTTACAAGATAGATGCCGATTAAAATAAATGTTCCCCCAGCTATAAGCGAATAGGAAATAGGTTCATTTAGCAATACACTCCCAGTCAAAACACCAAAAAAGGGAGCTAGAAATAAATAAGAACTTGTTTTACCTGGATCTCCCTTTTGTAAAAGGAAATACCAAACCGCAAATTGAACAATAGAAGACATTATGCTTAACCATAGGAGAATAAATATAGAATGCTTATTAATATGAAAGAAAGGTTCTTCCAGTAATATACTTAAAAATATAAGAATGCCTCCGCCAAATAGCATTTGATAGGCAGATAGTACCCATGTATCGAAACTCCGACCCCACCTATTAACTAATAAAGTGGAAATAGCCCAAAAAACAGAGGAAGAAGCTCCAAACACTAAACCTATTCTAAAATCATTAATGCCGCCTAATGTAATCCCTACACCTACGAAGCCTAAGACAACTCCACTCCATTGATACCATTTATAACGGTTACCCATTAAAACAGTGCCAAAAATAATGACTAATAACGGATTCATAAAAGTTAAAATAGAAGATTCACTGGCTGTTATAGTTCTTAGACTTATAAATATACATCCCATTACCCCCACTGTTTGTAGAGATCCTATTATTATCACTCTTCCCCAATTTTTCATGCCACTAGGGTGTGGTCTTTTTTGTATCATCACGATAACAGTCATGATAAATCCAGCCAGAAAAAAACGTAACCCAGCCAATAACAAAGGAGAAGAGTAGCCTAATCCTATTTTTCCTATGGCAAAAGATGAACCCATTAAAACAGTAGTCAAGATAATTAATGTAAAAAAGTTGTATTTTTTCATGTATACCGTCCCCTCCCAGACAAATTTTTTATTTTCCTCTAAAATTAAAAATCTCCACCTACCTTGTGAATAGGTCTCTTTAGTATTATTATAAAACCTATATAATACGATATTTATCGAAGTATGGATTACAGAGGTGTTCAAAAATGAGTATACATCCGAATATTACGGCACTAACTGCTCTACTTGCAGAAAAGTCAAGAGCAACCATACTGGCAGCTTTAATGGATGGGAAATTCCATACAGCAAGTGAACTAGCATATATGGCCACCATTAAACCCCAGACAGCCAGTTTTCACCTTGCAAAGCTAGAAGAAAATAACCTTGTAATCAGTGAGAAAAATGGACGATTTCGATATTTTCGAATAGCAAATGATGAGGTAGCAAATACCCTTGAGATATTTATGTCCATTTCTCCTCCACCTGAAGTTCGATCTTTAAAACAATCTAGTCAATTAAAAAGATTAGAAAATGCAAGAACTTGTTACGACCATTTAGCTGGACGTGTAAGTGTTAATTTAACAAATATAATGCAAGAGGAAGGATATTTAGAGAGATGCAATAAAAAGTTTATAGTATCAGCAAAGGGAGAACTCTTTTTTAGAGACTTGGGAGTAGATTTAGTTGGTTTATCTAAAAAGCGCCGTTCCTTTTCTCATTCATGTCTTGACTGGAGTGAACGTACACATCATTTGGGAGGTGCTTTAGGAAATGGTTTATTTGAAAGGTATATTGAATTGGGTTGGATAGAGACTAAAGCAAATTCTCGAGAAATCGTTATTACTACCCGGGGAAAATCCGGCTTTAAAGACTTTTTTGGACTAGAAATTTAGATGTAAAGTTCCCTGTTTCATACTAATGTTTTACAGACTATAATAAAAGACACTTTCTATACTGAAAGTGTTTTTGTTGTCCTTTCTTTATAACATTCTAGCCATTCTTATTACGCTACCCTGCTCCGATAGTTTAAGTGCATTTTTTCACAATTTTGGAATAGCTACATAAAAAAACTTTTATTTTCATAGATGATGCTGTATTATCAATAAGGGCACCCTAAAAATAGAAAGAGGTGCTTAATTAATATGTACGGAATAATTCATTATGAAGTATTTTTACTAACAGGAATTTTGTTGAATTTAATTCCAGGTGCAGATACGATGTATATCGTTGGGAGAAGTATGTCACAAGGCAGAAAAGCTGGTGTATATTCTGTTTTGGGTATTATTACTGGTTCTTTGACTCACACGTTGTTCGTTGCGTTTGGTTTATCAATGATACTTGTTAAATCTGTTTTCTTATTTAATACCATTAAGATAATAGGTGTTATGTATTTAGTGTATTTAGGGATTCGCATGTTACTTGATAAGTCCAATTTAGCGTTTCAGGCAGCTGCATCCGACAAACTAAATATACAGAAACTATATGTGCAAGGACTTTTGACGAGTCTTACAAATCCAAAAGTATCTTTGTTTTTTATTGCGTTTCTTCCACAATTCATAGAAACAAAGGCTTCTGGACCCGTTCCATTTCTCATCTTGGGACTGACCTTTACAACCACTGGGTTGTTATGGTGTTTATTTGTGGCTTATTTTTCTTCTTATGTTACAAAAAAACTTAGAGGAAACCAAGAAATAGGAATGATTTTAAACAAAATTACAGGAATAATTTTTATCGGCATGGGGATTAAACTACTGCAAACAAAAGCCCCTAACTAAACTTAATCTAAGAATGCCCCCTACCAATATTCAAATTTAAGTTGATTCATATATAGAAAGAAGCCCTTCAGAGGTACCTCAGAAGGGCTTCTTTTCTTTACCATAATAGGGATTCGCTAACCATCTTATTCGACAAACCTGCCCGTTACCATTCAGCAGAGCTGCACCACAAAGAATGGAAATGGGTTAACTATCAATACTGATACTGACCTTAATCCAGTCACGCCCACCTCTTTTTTTGACGATTGAGCAGGGTCTTCTTAAGTATTTCCTATTTTAATGTCTAAAGGGATACTTATTTTCATGATAGCTCAATAAAAAACAGGATCGCCGAAGCAATCCCGCTGTTCAACTAAAGGAATCTATATATCTCCTATTATCCCAATATCAACTACAACATTATCTAATCCACCAGTCATATGATTTAAGAAATGGGCTGGTATTCCTTCTATTTCACCTCGTTGCCTAACTAAACCCTTAATAATTGGAATCCATAATTCGGGATTATTTTTGTACCCTTGATATATTAATCGCAAAAGTTCTAACATCTGACTCAATTCTCCGTTATTATCTAAATCCTTTGGATTTTGGGTAATATTTATATTTTTAAAAAATGATTTAATTTTTTTATTAATCTTTTCCAATCCTCCACAATATTGAAGGATTCTATTCGCAACGAAACTATCATGACAGGCTATCATCACTTCAACGGCATCTTGCAATGCCAAGGTCTTTCTGTTTTGTAAGTGAGGATATATTTCATTACTAACTTCTTCTGGATTAAAATTAATCTCCCCTACAATATCATTCCAATTATAGTGTTTTTCTTCGACTAATTTTGCTATACAAAAAGCAATTGCAACTTTAGCAGAAGAAGCAAGAGGAACTGATAATTCTTCATTTAATGAACCTAATATATCCTGTTTTGATACTGAATAAATAATAATTCCAACTTCACCTGATTCTATTTCCCTTATTTTCTCAAGAACCTTCTGCATTTTAATACCTCACTATTAACTATTATTTATTTACTTATTCTCTCTTTTGTAAAATTACTCCTTCTTCAAGAAACCTGCCCAATAGTTAAAGAAGCGACAGCCCTATTCAGCCATCGCCATTCTTAGTTAATCAAACTTAAATTAAAAATTGAAGCCACATATGTTCTGGTTCGTGTATTTCTAAAGCATTTCGAAGCCATTTTTTCTTCTCATCATCGAGATAATCCTTTATGGTGATAAAGTCTTGATGGTCTTTTTCTCTTGTGTTTTTAGCCTTATATAAAAGTACAATTTCTGGATTAAGGTACGGAATACCTGTTTTAGTAATACTGCAAATGGAATTGAGTGGATAAGAAATCCTTAAATCTCTCCTGTATATCCAATCATTTTCTTTGGTTTCATTAAGAAGAATTTCTATTTTGTCGCCGTTTAACATATTCGAAGCGTGTATTTCGTGAATTGGTAACCCTAAATACTCATTTTCCCAAATATGGAACTTACCTTTAATGACCTTTTGGAACTCCCATTCTTTGAGATAATCTTTTAGATATAGTTGGTCTTTTCGAAAAATAGCAAACTCTATATCGTTATGTTCCCTTGTTTGTTTATCAATAAAAAGGTCAATCGCCCATCCGCCAGCAAAAAACCACTTTCTATCAAAGCCTGACATTAATGAATTAATACCCAGGCATTGTTCAAATGACATATAAGATTCCCCCAAAGAAAATGTTACATAATATCTATTCTCTTTCTGTACTCGAATCTCCTTTGCCTTATTCAACTATCATACTCCGTTAGATTAAGTACATGTCTTCACAATCTCCACTTGGCTAAAGAGTTATTCAATTAAATGGCCCTATTATTGAATAAGGTACAATTCCTTTTTAAGAATTGCGCCCTTTAATGGAATAACTGAGTAGCTTATTACTGTTTTAGTTGAAGTATGATTACTGAGCTAGCTTTTTGTATTTAACAAAATATGGTGTAAAAAGAGAACCGATTATTAAAATAGCAATCCCTACACCCATTGTTGCAAAAGCATTATCAAAGGGTAAAAAAAATATCCAAACATCAGCATTGGTATGATAGTCAAAGATACAAATATTAACCTTCCAAGAACTGTTATTCTATGTTCAGTATTACAGTTTTCACATTCAATTGGTTTATACCCCCACCATAAAGATTTATATATATTACTCCAACTAAATTGCGTGTTACAGTTCTTACACTTTTGCATTGAATACACCACCACACTATTCCGGCCCATTTCATAAAGAATGACGCTTTTCCCTATTTCAGATAAGCGCCCGATTGTAGAATAAAGTAGGGGTGAATTGTAAGCTAACGTTTCCGAATAGGAGTGCTTTTCTTTAACATCCAGTGGCCATTTCTGGACAGCTTTTTTCATACAAACAGAAAGCTGGTTTATATACAGTGATGAAATTGAACATAAAAGGGCTTCCTTTAAGATAGTCGGTTTTTTGTACTTTCAAAACTAAATTTATGATACGACAAGATGTGGTTATATATAGTGTGGCTTTCGCGACTGGTCTAGACATGAAAAATCTTCTTCTCTTTTTTCAGTATTTTTCGCAGTATTAGATAACACAAAAATCCAAGAGGGCCGAACATTAGGATAAGGAATAAGATAATTGATTGGACCGGTATGGGTAAATATCGGTGTTCCATGTTATCCTTAAAAACATAATGACCGATAGTCTGGTCGAAACAAAGTATATGAAGCCAGACAAGTATAGCGAAGTTCGGTTGAGACAACAATTTAGTGACACCCTCTACAGAACCAAAATTATGGACGAATCCTAATCCAGATCCTGCAATCGTAATGATTATTCCAATAACATAAAGTGCGGCAAGATAGATAGGAAAAACGGCATTATTCACTAGAAACCGTGTAACTCGCCATTTCGGAACGATTATTAAGACAATCCAAAATGGCATAACTAAGCTTGCAAGAGAAAATAACTTTTCATACATCTTTAATATCCCCTCCTTTGATTAATCACTGTGCGATGATGTATCGAGATTCACCGTCTTCGGCCAAATAAGATTAATTACAATTGTAACAACTGATCCAAACCAGATAAGTAGCATAACGCCTGAAAGGATTGGAAGTGCAGTCCATTCAAAAACGGTACGTCCTAAGGCTGTTTGTACAGCAATCAACAGGATAGATATAGTCCAAGCTAAACTCCCAAAATGGATGTGCCGTCGTGCGTACTGATTTTCAATTCGTGCCTTCTCGGATAACCATCCTAACAGCGGTAATGCTTGCAAAGCATGAAAACCAAGACCATGGAGGACAATTAGGTTTCCTGAATCCCCTGTATATCTACTTTGCATAACAATCATCCATAAACCAGAAGCAAAGGCAAACATGACGGATAGAAATGCATACCGGATGCCCAGAACTACAAGGGGACGTTCATTCGCCTGTCTTTTGCGATAGAACGAGATAGCAATCAGCACAACTACAAGGATGATCAATAGCGAATCAAGCCCGAATAAAGCACCAGCAATTATATCGGCTGTCTTAGAACCAGTTTTTGAAAATCGTGGATTTATCCCGCGAAATTGCTGAATTGTTTCGATCGCATAAGCATAGAGAATTGCAGGAATAAAAAACCAACGAGCAGCAGCACGTTTGCGTAAACTTAGACCCGATATTGGTAAAATGGCTGCTATGGACAAAAGAAACAATGCGATTGCTGCGTCAAAGGAAAACGCACGATCTAAACTTCCTTCTGGTAAAACCACATTCCCAAATATTCCGATATAAAGAGCAACCCCAATTGCAAGTAAAAACCCGAGCAAACTAATCATTACGAGCAGCTTTTCTCCTCTAAATAGCTTCAATTCAGAAATATCAACCTTTCCATTACTCGCTTTCATCAATAAATCATTCCTTTCTTTCATTTTTGAATGGAATTAAAATTTATTTATTAATAAATAAAAAAAATTAGAATAAAAGAGGCAGATTTTCTTCTGCCTTATTTCGTTTTTATAGTTTGATTGGTTTCTTTGATTAAAAACAGAGTAATTGTGGTAAATCTAAAACTTCTGAGACCGTAATTAAGAGTCCTGATCCAATAAATTGTGAAGCTGCTTCCTCCGCTTTCAAAATTCCTGCCGATTTAAACTTCACGACAATAGTTTCATGTATGATCTGAAACTGCTTTCTCACATAATCACGAATCTCAGGTTCAGAAATGGCATGAGCTTGCATGACCATGAGAACCTCATCTCTATGGGCTTCCATGATTTGAATAAAAGCATGCCCCATCGTCTCCATTAATCGATCAGGAGGTGCTTCAACTTGGGTGAACGTTTCATATATTCGATTCATTGCCCTGTCATAAACAGCCTTGAAAAGCTCTTCTTTATTTTTAAAAAAGTGAAACACATACGGTTGTGTAACTCCTACTGCTTTAGCCACCATAGCTGTAGTTGTTTTATAATATCCAAGTTCTGCAAATAGTCCTACCGCTTTATCGATAATTTGTTGTTTGCGATTTTCGTGGCCAGTCAATACTTCCCACTCCTCAATTATTTATTAATAAATAAATTATAAAAAGATGTGGAAAAAAATTCAAGAGTTATTTTCACTTTAAATCAATGTCAATATTGTAAAAACAGATTGCTAAGTACAGCAATCGTTTCATTTTCTGTCCTGTGTCTACTCTTGAAGAGGTTGGTAAATGGTTAATTTATTCAACTATATGGCCCTTTTCATGAAGAAAGACGCTTTCCTTATTTCAAAAAAGCGCCAGTTCGTATTTGGTGAAGTATGAATATTAAACCTTTATACCGAATAACCTTGCTGCTTATTTAATAGGCTCTCCATAACGCACCTTGATGAGGAATAAAACAAGGATCCCCATATTTTATGAGACAAACCGCAGACTTTTTGAGAAACTACCTAATAAATCAATCACTCCAGCATCATTTCTCAATTAGCGTGAGTCCCCGGGCACACTTGAAATTTAATGTGAACGATGATTGCCTATTTGACTAGTCTCATATTACTGATTTAATCGAGCGGATGGCCGCCTTTGGTATAGATTGATAATCATAACTATGAGTATGATATTTACGCCAACAGACACCCACGCAACTGGATCCGACCAATCATAAGAGCTGTGTTTTTCCGTAAATACGACTGTCACTCAATGCAAATGCCCCCATATTCCATCCCCAATGAAGACCTATACTGTGCCATAAAGTAGTAGATTTTATGTATATCAAAGTGAAAACTATTCCAGAGGCAATAAGATGAAATAGATATGGCGATGACAAAAGTGATTCCCATTTTGGGAGATGGAACAAAATAAAAAGAAACATAGAAAAGACTATAGAGATGAACATTGAATGCTCTTCACGAAGCGACGAGAATACAAATCCGCGAAAAATAACTTCCTCCGTCAAAGCTATATAAAAAGTAGTAAACAGATTTATAGCTGCAGCAAGTGCTATCTGGGAAATTGCAGGAATTCCACCTACCTCGAATCCGCCTAACATCCATCTGATGACAAAAACCATTCCATACGAAATTAACCCAAGTAAGAACTATACAAAACCGTGCGTTTCTTCCAACCGCCAAGATCGAAACGAATCTTCGCTAATTTCTTTCTGTTTGTCCACCTGGTAATTTTTATTATTGCCCATGTGGATATACATGCAGCAAGCACCCATAACAAAGGTGATGTGTTCACCGCTCCAAATACAATTTCCACAATCCATGGCAGCATTTGCAAAAAACGCAACACAAAAAAAACAATTGATTTAATCCTCATAGTTTTCACCCCGTTGAATGTTCAATCACAACATGAGCCCCCTTAATTTAATTAAGTTCTAGATAGGTGGCTTTTGGTTTTATTCCACCATTATTACTTCAATAATTAAAATGAAATTACCTGCTTGCTTTTTCTACATATATGATACGGTTCACCTCAATTAATGCTAACTACATCCTCCACAATCTGGCCCAATTACCTAAAAAGGCACAATTCCTCTTCTAGCATTGCCCCCTTCATTGGAATATGACTTTGAAACTCGCAGTTCTATTCCTTTTCTTTCATTGGTTCAATTGTTGTAAGCTTACCTTCATTAGGAGTTTTTAAGTTCCAAATAAAGTTCACAATATACTTTTCATTAACTTTAACTAACTTGTATTCATTCATAGAAACCTTTATTTTTTTATCATCGAATATTAAATAATACTTCCCCTTCTCTTGAAGCTTCTCTTCAAGCTTGAATACTCCTCCAGTTGATACTTCATGAAATTGATGATTTATTATTGATAAAATTGTAATGACAGAGATAATAATAACAGCAGCTTTTATACTTGCTTTAAGATTTTCTTTTACTTTTACGCTTCCTCTTTTTCGAAAATATTTAATTAAAAAATATAAGTAGATAAGAAAGATAACTGGGACAATAAACACTGCTAAATTGAAAGGTAGGTACATTATTTCATGTAATGAATAATTGAAATCTGCAATTGCCTGGACTCTTCCCAGCTGTAAACCTATAAATGCCGAATAAATTAGTCCTAACAACCAATACAAAGCCACCTTTTGAGCCTTATACAATTTTCGAATGTCTTTTCCTCTTCACTGTTTAGTTTCAGATCAAAATACCCCCATATCTTCACAGAGTGCTTCAAAAATACCGACCTTTAATGAAAAAGTTTTTTGTTATTCCGCTTGTCAATTTAACATATATATCTAATTCATTTATAAGGGGTAATTCAACCAAAGCCCTAAAACATAATGAAATAACACAAATCTTGTTACGGAATTGCGCCCTATTCATGAATAAGTAGATACTGTTTACACCTTAGGAGTAGTCAATAAATACATAGCCATAAGGATAACTATTACCATCAAAATGCCGATGAGAATGCGTTTCAAGATACCACCCCCACACTGCTAACCGCCCATATACTGATATTTATTCTTCATTCCAGACCCTTAGTCCTTTTTCACATAATGGCCCATTTCATGAGGAAAGACGTTTTCCTTATTTAAGAAAAGCGCCCTTTAATGGAATAACTTCAATTATCCTCGAATCTAAAAACCAGTTATCCCCAGTTAAACTAACATCAGTTAGCTTAAATATATGATTTTACAAATTTTCGAATAAAAATAAACTCTGAAAATGATTATACCACCCTTTATGTAAATATCCCCGTTTGGTTAGTTAACAGCTTTACCATCCTCATTTATCATTGAATTTGGTGTTAATATGTTTTCTTTATAACTTGAAGTTTTACTTTGATTCTGAATTAAAATAATTGAAGTAAACACAATTACCCAAATTACATTTACAAATGAATAATTAGAAAAATCAACAAATAAAAATAATGGAAGTCCATAATTATTAAGTGCATGTACTATAATGGGTATCCATAAATTTTTTGTTACTATATATAGATAAATAAATATTTGCCCCATTAAAAATAACCCAAAAAGACGATTAATAGCCTCTTCATAATTTAGTTGTTCAAAGCCACCAAAACCAGTTATTGTATGAACAAAAGCAAATAATACCGAGCTTATTAACATAGTAAGGAAGATTGCATGCTTTCTTTTAAAGTAATTACTTAAAAGTATTACAAGGAAGACGGGTAAAAAAAGTCTAAACATTGCTTCCTCAAAGAGAGCGACCCAAATAGCAACCCTACAAATGAGCCAACTAAATTTAAAATGCCTGCATCTGCTATCAAGCTAGAAAGCGGTTGGTTTGAAAGCAGTTCTACTCCAAGAACAAAACCATTAGAAATTAAATAAATGATTAGTAAATAGACAAATCCTACTTTTATTTTATCTAAATGGACTACCTCATGAATCACCCTCTTGAATAAACGAGATGGAATGATTAAAAATAATATAAATGAAACGATTAGAAACAAGCTTGCATTTATTAACAAATCGAAATTTAGTAAACCGTGTGAATATTCCCGTAGTATTTTCGCTGCATTCACAATGGGTGTCTGATATGTATTAAAAAATATACTAAGAAAAGCAAAAAGAATAATAATTGATGAAAGAGACACGATAACACTTTTACTACTAGCTTTTAGATCAAAAGTAACTTTGTCTGTTAATTTTAAAAGAATGAAGCTCCATAAAATACAAGATAGGGAGTTTGCAAAAATAGAAAACAGAGTATAGTTATCCTTAAAAAAATTACTCAGCATCGTTGATATCATAGGTGTTAAACAGAATAAGATAATTGGAAAAGTGAACAAAATAAAGCCTTTTAGTCTTTTTGTAAAATGAAAATATAATAAATATAATCCAATAAACAAAAATATTAAGTCGTTGATAAAATCATTATATTGTTTATAGATATTCGTTTCTAAAATAAAAGCATTTATCAATAGAGATACTAAGATACCCGCCAAAACCCAATAAACATTTCTCAATTTTTAGATTCCCCTTAAGTCATTGTATGAATTACATTATTTGGGTAAAGTATAACAATTTACTATAAAATAGCCAATTAAGCTGTCTAATAATTACATTCAAATTTAGAAATAATATTTATTCTTCAGCAAAATAGACCTTCTCCAAGTGCTTTGGTATGAACGGTTTATTTGGCTAATGGGTCTCTTAGAAAGGGAGAAATTTCTCCTTTTCAGACGACTGCAAGAGTATTTAAATTAAATAAAAAAACTTGTTAAACCAAAATTTCGTTTGTTCAATAGAAAAAAGGACGACCTGGCGCTCCTCGCTTTCTAACTCTTGCCCCTGTTACTTTAAGTACACTTCTGCACAATATTGTTATTTCTTATTGTGAAAAAGACAGCGAATATTGTTTGATAAGATTTTTTATTAAAGGATTTAGTCCTTCTGGTAACTCATTTGCTTTAAAGAACTTAGCTTCACTAGTTTCTTGACCATCAGCTTTAAGAACTCCACCTTTAATTTCCTTTGAAATATATGCGATAGTAACAGGATAGAATTCATCACCGTTTGGTAATTTAACAAAATGCTGTTTTCCTGAAAATACACCTACTAAATCCAGTTTACCAATTTCAATTCCTGTTTCCTCTAAGACTTCTCTTCTTCCTGCTTCTTCAGTAGATTCTCCTAATTCAATAAATCCACCAGGAACTCCCCAAAGTCCATCGCTTCGTTTTTGTAATAATAATTCTCCTTTTTGGTTTATTACAGCTACCGCAACTCCAACTAATATTAGAGGTTGATTTCCAAAAACCTTGCGTAAATCTTCAATATATCCCATAGTCTCCTCCAAAAAAACACTATATTTTTTCTAAGAAACATATTTAGACAACCACGAACATTTTTCCTTCTTTTTCCACTAACCTGCCACTTTTTCTTAATTACAATGTTTCACAAATTCACCAATATTAATATAAAACCCCTTTTTAATTTAGGAGAGTCTTATTCCATTAATTGGCCCTATTATTGAATAAGGCACAATTCCTTTTTAAGAATTGCGCCCTTCGTATTATAAGACCATCCAGAAAATATTTCTGGTTGACCTTTTTTATATCGATATATGATAACGGTAGCCGGGGTAGAACGTTCGCGCCCGTGGGGCTAAGACTCCGTCCGCAAAACAGTTCGCCCCCTACTTGTAGAAACATGTTTGAGGCTGGTTGGGACAATGATCTCGTATAACAAGCGAAGCTATGACACTATAAGGAGGATTTAGGGGTTACCGGCAATTATATTATTGAAGGAGGAATTTTAATGAATCCAGTCGTTGGTCTGGATGTGGCAAAAGGTGAAAGTCAGGTTCAAGCATATTTGGAAAGAAAGAAGCCCTACAAGAAAAGTTTCAAAGTAAAACATGATCTTGATGGGTTAGCTAGTTTATTAGATTTTATTAAAGAGGTAGAACATACTTCAGGAGAACGGCCCCCTCTTGTAATGGAATCAACGGGTCATTATCACACACCTATTGTTCAATATTTTGAGGACAAAGGCTATTTAATCATTATCGTCAATCCACTCATCTCTTATAAAGCAAAAAGTTCTAGTTTGCGAAAGGTAAAAACAGATATCATTGATGCCAATCATCTCTGCGAGCTGTATTATAAAGAGGATTTAGAGCCTTATAAAAAGCGTGGTATCCAACTTACGAACTTGCGTCATCTTACGAGACAGCACGATAATATTACTGGCATGTTTGTACAAACCAAACTACAATTTCAGGCAGTCTTGGATCAAATTTTTCCTGAATATAGTAAGGTTTTTGGAGACTTATATTCGGATGTTTCTTTAAAAACATTACAAAGCTTCCCTACGTCAGAAGAAGTCTTGAAAGCTGATACTGAAATATTAGCAACTAAAATAAAAGAATTCTGCAATACTCGTTCATTGCAATGGGCAAATAAACAGGCTGAAAAGTTAATTAATGCCGCAGCTCAAAACCCTTTTAAGGAGACTTTATACTCTAGTCTTGCCCTAAGCTTAGATATGTATATTAATATGCTCTTTGAACACAAAAAACATCTATCCATGCTTGAAAATGAGATAGATGCTTTAGCAAAAAGTATTGAAGAATCTAAGATTATCCGATCAATTCCCGGTATCGGTGAAAAAATCGCTGCCACGATTATTTCTGAAATTGGGGAAATTGAAAGGTTTAATCATCCTAAGAAACTAGTGGCATTTGCCGGTCTTGATCCAAGTGTTTTTGAATCTGGCACATTCAAAGGTACTTACAATCGAATTACCAAAAGAGGCTCTAGCAGACTACGGCAAGCTTTATATATGGCTGTTAAATGTGCTATTCGTGACTGTCGCAAACAGAAAACAACGGATGAAATCCTTCCTCGTAATAAGAGATTACGAGCGTTTTATGATAAAAAACGGGAGGAAGGAAAACCATTTAGAGTAGCTGTAATAGCTTGTGCAAACAAACTCTTACATTGGATTTATGCCCTATTAAAAAGCAAAACTTCTTTCCTAGATTTAGCTTGATTAAACAATTTAGCCAAGTGGGCCATGACTTTCCAAATATAGTATTTGGACGGTTATTTGGTATGCACAAATTTAGTATAACATGATATTTTTAATATTTTTATTGAAAAATGTTGACAACTATTGGCTGGTTTAATGGAATAACTGAGTAGCTTATTACTGTTTTAGTTGAATTATGATTACTGAGCTAGCTTTTTGTATTTAACAAAATATGGTGTAAAAAGAGAACCGATTATTAAAATAGCAATCCCTACACCCATTGTTGCAAAAGCATTATCAAAGGGTGAAAAAAAATATCCAAACATCAGCATTGGTATGATAGTCAAAGATACAAATATTAACCTTCCAAGAACTGTTATTCTATGTTCAGTATTACAGTTTTCACATTCAATTGGTTTATACGCCCACCATAAAGATTTATATATATTACTCCAACTAAATTGCGTGTTACAGTTCTTACACTTTTGCATTGAATACACCACCACACTATTCCGGCCCATTTCGTAAAGAATGACGCTTTTCCCTATTTCAGATAAGCGCTCGATTGTTGAAGATCGTTATTGAACTAAAGCCCCTGTTTAAGTACATTTATTCACATACTTAGGAAACTACTTTATTTTTAAGACTGTTTGTATTCTTTAAGAACTTCACTGTTAGTATTTCTCAATCTTTATTTTTATTTTCATTTTTTCTTCCTAATTGTTTCTGTTTCAGAAACATTCTTAATAGAATCTTCAACTATTTGTTGAATCAACGTATCATCAATTTTTGCATCCTTCGGGAAACCTACTGAAACTGTTAATTCATCAGTACCACCATCTATCATTATTGCTAGTGAATCACCATCAAGTTCCGTTTGCTCTGTAATAGATACTATTATTTCATTTTTTAATTCGGATATTAAATTTGATATTCCATCATTTCCCCCATCTCTCTGAGAAACTACTACTTGGCTTTCTAATACCTTGGTTGTATTACATCCAACTAACAGGATTGAACAAAATACAATTCCTGAAATCATAGCTTTTTTCATTACTTCTAAATTCCCCTTTCAAAAATAAATTGCACATTCGACAACAATTCTCCATACGTATAGTATGACTTTATATATTGGTAAAAGTTCCAAATCTATTAATAATATTGAACTAACCTGCTCTTTACTTCAATAAGAAAAAGCCATTCTCCTTCTTGAAAAATAGCATTCCGTTAGTTCAATCGGAGAATGATTACTAAAGAATTTTTAATGACTCAGTCCTTCAATTGTTTCAAAAATTCTTGAATATACCTCTTTTATGTTTTCATCAGTTTTTTTATCATTATATAATCCAAAGCCCCAACTCTTTGACGATTTATCTTCTTTTGAGGTAATAACCCCAACAGCATAGCTAATGCCAGCAGTCCAACTCCAAGACTTATTAAATTCTGTTTCTTTTTCGGTAAAAGGGATAAGGCTATTAGCTGATATAAAAAAGAACGGAATAGTTGATTCTAAATAAATATTTGCATAATTGCTTTCAGATGCTTGAGGAAGATTTTCTTCTGTAATAAAAATGGCATCATACGAGCCTATTTCCTCGCCTGTCAGACTATCGAAAGAAATTTCATTGAAAGTAACCTGTTCTTCTTTCACTTCTGGTGGTTCCCCAACTACTGCTATTCTTAAAGATTTACCTTCATATAACTCGAAATCAGGGCTTTGAGTACAAGCCGACAATGCAAATATTAGTATTAGCAATACAAAAGATAAATAGTTCCTTCCCTTTTCCATATTCCAACCCTCACAATTTCATTGTATAATTGCAATCACTTATATATAAGACTACGAGTACAGCTAATAAAGGTTTCACCGTTTGCGTTATTGCACTAACCTGCTCCATTAGCGGAACAAGAAAAAGAGCCGCCGCCGCAGCCCCTTGTTAAACTCTTGCACGTTTAGTGGAATAAGGACCAATCCAAATGAAAATTTAGAAAACTCTCTAACCTAATTCGTGATTGGAGTTATTAATAGATTATTACTTAAAATACATGTAAAGATTAAAACCGATAAGACATCGCTCCAGGGTAATATACTTTTTGTAGGTTAACAACAGCCATGATGGAATCCATGGAGGTGGTGGTGGAAAGGATAGCCTCCATAACCCATGCCCATGCCATAACCAGGATAACCTCCGTATCCCATACCGTAACCAGGATAGCCTCCATAACCCATACCGCCAAAGAATTGTCTTTCCATTTTTTATCTCCTCCTCAAATTGTTTCAAAAATAGTGTATGTGTCCATGTTTAAAGAGGAATAGACGTTTACCTATTATTCGTGTTTTCTTGGCTGTTATTTTGCATATAGTAATATTTATGTAATACTGCTCAAAAAAATTAGATGAATTCTACGATTTACTGTCTTCTTCAATTAACCTGCTCCGTTACTTTAAGTACAAAGTTTCACAATCTTGCCTAAACTTTTACCTAGATATCTAGATTTTATTTAACAATCTGGCCCGATTACTGAAAAAAAGCACAATTCCTCTTCAAGAATTGCGCCCGATTATGGAATAACACTGAAATTGATTTGTGGGGTTGCTTGAAATGTTTTTAAGGGATAATTATTTTCCCCACAATCTAGTCCTATCAATTGGTACAATCTCCAGACCATCTAATCGTTTATGAATTATAGGATTTTTGAAAGGATCATGGTTTTCTTTTTCAATATGATGACGAGCACGAATATTTAAGCCTAAAACATCTAGATAATTACGGTAACTCATTTGGTTCATCTCCTTGAAACGTTTAAAAATATTATCTGTTTTTTTTATCAAAACATTCCAGAAGGAACAATTATCGATTATCTAGTTAACTTCATAAGAAATTAGGTACCATCATTTAACATACAGGGGCTTGGCAGAAATTGAAATACAAAACAAAAAAATGATTAATGATAAAGAATATAAAAAACTAAATTGGTTAATTCATTTTAGGAAATTTAGTTCATAGAAGTATGTATACACCACTTTATCGAATTATTCATTTTTTAATATAAAAAACCCTTATTAAGATGATGTGACCCTGTCAAGTAGACACAAAAATAAGAAAGTTAAGAAACCAGGATTCTATAGTTTCAGGTTAAATTTTTTTAGCTACAAAAAAAGAACACCGCAACAAGCATCCTCACCCATCACAATAAATGAATTTCCCCCACTTTATGAATATATCAACCATTTGGGATAACTTACAAATTTTTAAAAACATTAAAGTCCTCCTTAGTCGTTAATACTATTGATTGAATTAACGACTAAGGAGGTTAATTAGAAATGGATAATCAAAAATTAGCTGATCATGAATCATTGGATTTACATGAAGTTATTAATTTCAAAACCCTTTGCTTAGCAAAATCAAAACTAATGCAAGGATTGGTATTTGATCATGATTTGAGAGCATTAATGCAAAAAGATGTTGAACAATCCATACAAGCGCTTGGGGAATTACAGGCAATTTATCAACGTGCACCTTTTGAATCTCCTGTTCCTCAAAACCGGCCAACACCAATAATCAATTGAAAAGGAGGCAAATTCATTGAACCAGGACTATTTAGACCCTATAAACGCGCTACACGTACCAGAGCTAGCAGATACCACATTTGCGATGGATTTACTTCTTCGTGCCAAAGAATGTGTTCGCATTATTGCGGTGGCATTAACTGAGTCAGCATCACCTGATGTTAGAACGTTCTTACGAAAAAATTTAATGCAAGGTATTGCCATGCACCAAGAAATTACAGAACTTATGATTAATAAAAAATGGTTCCATCCATACGAACTAAGTGAACAGTATAAACTAGATCAACTCTCTGCCAACAATACATTGTTGATTGGCAAAATGAATCTATTCCCTGTTGAGACCAATAGAAAAGGTATGTTTGACCGGACACCTGATGATCACTAACACTGGAGGCTGTAACCAATGAAGGCAGTAACGTATCAAGGTATTAAAAATGTTGTAGTCAAAGAAGTTCCAGATCCCAAGATTGAAAAACCAGATGACATGATTATTAAAGTAACAAGTACAGCTATATGTGGGTCTGATTTACATTTAATTCATGGGATGATTCCTAACCTGCAAGAAAACTATGTTATTGGCCATGAACCAATGGGAATCGTCGAAGAAGTTGGTCCAGGTGTGACTAAGCTAAAAAAGGGAGATCGAGTAATTATCCCCTTTAATATAGCATGCGGTGAATGCCATTACTGTAAAAACCATTTGGAAAGCCAATGTGATAATTCAAATGATAATGGTGATATGGGTGCCTATTTCGGATATTCTGGTACGACGGGTGGCTATCCCGGTGGGCAAGCTGAATATTTAAGAGTGCCATTTGCCAACTTTACTCATTTCAAAATTCCAGAGACTTGTGAAGAGCCAGATGAAAAGTTAGCAGTTATTGCCGATGCAATGACTACTGGTTTTTGGAGTGTTGACAATGCAGGTGTAAAGGATGGAGATACAGTTATTGTTCTTGGCTGTGGTCCGGTTGGTCTTTTTGCTCAAAAATTCTGTTGGTTAAAAGGGGCAAAGCGAGTCATTGCCGTTGATTATGTCAATTATCGCCTGCAGCACGCAAAGCGCACCAACAAAGTAGAAATTGTTAACTTTGAGGACCATGAGAATGTAGGAAGTTACCTGAAGGAAATCACCAAAGGCGGTGCTGATGTTGTCATTGATGCAGTTGGTATGGACGGTAAAATGACTGATATGGAGTTCCTTGCAAGCGGAATGAAGCTTCATGGCGGAGCATTAAGTGCGTTTATCATGGCTTCACAAGCAGTGCGTAAAGGCGGGACAATTCAAGTTACTGGCGTTTACGGTGGCAGATATAATGGTTTCCCTCTTGGAGATATTATGCAGCGAAATATCAATATCCGCTCCGGTCAAGCACCTGTCATCCACTATATGCCATATATGTTTGAATTAGTTACGACCGGAAAAATTGATCCAGGAGATGTCGTAAGTCATGTACTTCCACTTAGTGAAGCAAAGCGTGGCTATGAGATTTTTGACACAAAAATGGATGATTGTATTAAAGTCGTGTTGAAACCTTGAAGAAGGAGGTATAAAAAATGAACTACGCCTTACATGAAGTTCTTGAGGTCCATGAGATGGCTGCATTTAAGACCACTTGTTTAACTAAATCTAAAACGATGAAAGCGTTAGTTACAGATCAGCTATTAAAAGATATTATGCAGCAAGACATTGATGTATCTACGAGACAATTACAAGAATATGCTTCTATCCTTACAAACGCTAAGCAGTAAATTAGGAGATGAATGAACATGAATCCAATCATTGAAACTTTAACTGGCATGGACGCTCTATCGGATCAAGTGGTTGCAATGGATCTACTCAGTTCAGCTAAAAGTGGAATTAGAAATTACGCCATGGCAGTTACAGAGTCAGGAACACCGGAAATTAAAGAAATGCTCACTCGCCATTTAGTGGAAGCTCTTGATATGCATGAACAAATATCCGCATATATGGTAGAAAAAGGATGGTACCATGCTTGGGATACAAACAAACAGATCAGTTTGGATTTAAATAATATCCATACAGCATTGAACTTACCGACATTATAAAAAAATCCCAGGAACAGTTTTACATTCACCAAACAAACTGTTCCTAGTAAACCATTTTGAGTTTATTTCGTAGAAGTAAAAAAAATTAAAACTTCTTACTCCTGTTTGTTTTATACCATATTATGAAAACAATTAATTGAATATTTTTATGAAAAGGTCGGAGCAGGAAATTCATCAATTTTGATACGAAGTAAACTATAAGGTTTCTGTCGTAAGTCTTTTCCATAATGAAATCTAGGCTGTCGATGTAATTGGTTCACAATGACATACAAATATTGATCCGGACCAATTGAAAAAGTATCCGGCCACAAAATTCTCGGATCATGGGCAATAGTTTCCATTATGCCATTTGGCAATATCTTACGGATACTGTTGTTTTCATAATCTCCAGCATAAACAGTTCCCGTTGCATCGGTGATCATTCCATCAGAAGCACCTTTTTCTCCCCAATACTCCACATGATAAGGTAAATCCTTGTCCGGTATCGTTCTGTCTCTCAGGGCTTCTGTTGAGATTGAGAACAAATGACGACTGGTTAGTGGAGCAAAAAATAATATCTTTCCATCGGGAGAAATCGCAAGACTATCAGACGCCAATCTAAATGGAGAAGTTGAACCGTCTTTGTTTCGATTCATTAAAATTTGACCTTCTACTTTCGGTAAAAAATATGGATCGGGTGAAGTTGAATTTGCCCCATTTAACCTTCTAAACGCGTTTCCATTTGATAAATCTACGACTATAATAGCTCCTGGTCCTCTTGAAGAAGAATCTGTTATATAGGCATAACCTGCTTTTCCAACACGAAAATCAAAACGGACATCATTTAGATAAGTTGTAGGCAGGACAACATCTTCTGTAAAGGTATATACTTTTCTTATTGTATTGGTTTCTAAATCAACAGCGACTAATTTTGCCTCCCCTTTAATAGGTTCAGAAAAATTGGGTGCCGCTGTATCTAATATCCAAAGCGTTCCCCTTCCATCAGCAACTACACTTTGGACACTGATAAAAGTCATTGTGATATTCTCGGGGTTAACCAAATTGGTTTGTAAATTAGGAAAAGGCTGCAATTTATCCTCAACAATTTCCGCAACTGTAAATTTAACATCGTCTCCCCATTTCGGAAAGCAAATGAAAATACGACCGGTCTCTGAAACAGTAACACCTGTAGGCATAGCCCCATAAAATGCATAAACTAGTTCTAAATTACCGAAATATTTTTCACTAGGTAACATAGGTTTCATAATATCCTCCTCAAGCATTCAAACGGGATATCACCTATATATGACATATATTTTTTCTAGTGCATGTTTCTTAATAAGTTTTTCTATACGAAAAGATGTTTGAATTGATTGTTTTCAAAATTTAATAAGTCTGTCAGAAGAAAGGAAACATTTTAATTTAAAGGTCTCCAGATGAAGTAGAATTCAATTAGCAGGTATCGAAGTTCAATATTCCCGAATCAACGTTATACTATTGTAAAAAAATAGGGAAAATCCCTTTTTTAACTTTGTGAAGAAATGTACTTAAACTAAACTGCTCCTTTAGATTTCTTCACAATCTCACATAAATATCTAGTTTTGTTTAAAGTCTTATTCTATTAAATGGCCCTTTTCATGAAGAAAGACGCTTTCTTAATTTCAGAAAAGCGCCCTTTAACGGAATAACATCCGAGCTTCTTTCCGTTAGTTTTTCGAGACTCAATTAATTGTTAGTTTAAATTCTTGATAATTAAGGGTAATTCCGTTAAATCATCTACAGTAATATCTGCTTTGACACTTTCCCATTGAAAGTCTTTTTTCCAAATTCCTTTCATCCCTACATTTTGAGCAGCTTTCACATCATTTTCCGGGTGGTCTCCAACAAATATACTTTCATTAGCTAAAACCTTCAGTTGCTCCAAGGCTTTTTTAAATATTTTAGGTGCAGGTTTTTTTATTCCTTCCCATTCAGAAACTAAAATAGTTTTAAAATACTTTTCAATACCTAAAGCCTTTATATTGTCCATCTGAAACTGCCCATATCCATTTGTAATTATCCCTAATAACAGGTTGCCCTTTCTCAAATCTTCTAACATACTTATTAGATTAGGAAAAGGAACACAACTATGCTTAAATTCACTTATATAATCCTGAAGTAAATCTTCCCAATTAACACCAGTTATTTCAAATTCAGCGACTAATTGTTGATACACTTTATCTTTCCAAACATACCCACGGCTATCTAACTCTATGAATCTTATGGTGTATTTCTCTTTTGGAATATGCCCTACCCATTTATTCAATCGCTCGTATTGATTATCAATAAACTTCTTAACTGATTCATCGCGATTTAACAAGGTTCCATCTAAATCAAATATGATAGCCTTAATCATTTTACAACCTCTCCCAAGAAACATAATTCTCCTTAATTTCTTTATCATTAACTAAAATACCTTCTTCAAGTATCTGTCTCAAATATAACAAGGATGCTCATTCATATTAATAAATCGCGCCCGATTCCAGGAAGCTCAAGATAATAATTATGATTGCTACATTAAGCTAATTTAACTAAATTTATATTTTTTGTAATGATAAAATAGGTTAAGTACTGATTATTAAGAGAAGATATAAAAATCAATCAGCACTTGTTCTCCTACGTTCTGACCAAAGAGCATACCCCAACCAAATTAGAGCTAATCCCATCGGTACTGCCAATATCCTATCGAATGGATGAGGAATTACGGCGGCAGCAAAGGTGACCACGGCTGCGAAGGAAAGTAAAGCCCCTGCCATGCGTGGGAAGATTCTTGCACGAAAAGTTGCGATTCCAAACAAGAGTCCACCAAGAGAATATAGAATCGCCGCTATTGGTGCTAATAATGGGAAAATACCAATATTCACTGTGCTTGTGGTTCCACCAAAAATCCCTACTATTCCTTCTACAAACTTCGGAGCATCAGTTGTAAGCAACGGCAAAACAAAAGCCTCGTTAAAACTAAAATTCATAGAAATTAACCAAAATAGACAAAATAAAATAAAACCAATCAGCCCAAGCCAGTCTGCTTCTTCCGCTTGTCTCGTATAGATGCCTGTAATTCCTATCAGACTGAAAAGAGACATAATGCTGGTAGTACATGCAATGACTACCCATAAGCTTGTGCTAACAGAAGATATATGATCCTCTGGGTGAATAAACTGAATACATATATATAAAATCCCTGCCAAAATTGCAAAAAGACCTGCCCATCGCATTAAACTCTTTCCCGTAATTCTTCGCTTTTTTTCATTTTTATTATTCATGTGATTCCCTCCAATTTTTATTTTTACTCTTAAAGTAAATACAAATTTTATAAACGACCTTAGCTATTGCAGAATTAAACTTCATATAGTAAGTTAGATATGCAAGAGATGAATAAATGTTTGAAATTAGGTGACGAAATGGAACATTATGAAGTAATTGAAAAATCTTTATTGTATATTGAAAACAATTTGCAACAACCATTATCATTGGAGTCTGTTTCAAATTCCTTCAATATGTCTAAATACTATTTTCATAGACTTTTTTCTGCAATAATGGGCTGTTCATTAAACCAATACACTTTATCAAGAAGATTAAATTTATCTGTTCAATTTATTCAAAACGAAAACTTATCATTAACAGAAATTGCGTATCAACTAAACTTTGGAACTCCATCGTCCTTCACCCGCGCTTTTAAAAGCCAATATGGTATCGCCCCAAGCTCTCTAAGAAAAAATGGAAAAACCATAGCCCTAGAAGACATTCCTCAAGTAATTAAAAGACCAATTAAAAACATCAATGGGGATATCGTTACCGATTTTACACTAACAAATTTTAAAACAACTCGAATAAGTGGGGTAGCATTTGAAGTTGATTTAGCAAGAAGTGATTTTAAAGAAAAGACTCGATCATATTCGAGAATGCTCGTAAACAGCATTGATGAAACGAACAGTAGTCCTTGTTATATCATCTATTCCAATTGTCAGCCAAACTCAACTAAGTTCAAGGCTCTAGTCGGGATTCCACAAAATCTAAAAATCAATAAACCAAATTATTTTACAGTAGATGTTCAACAATTTTTTTGTGCTAAGTTTAAATATTTTGGTGACCTACTAGATATAGGAAATGTCTTTATTACTGACTTTGCAAGATTTTTAAAGATTTCGAAACAAGAAACAGAGGAATCCGATATTGAACTTATTCAATTTTTTGAGAATATTCATAATCTTAATTCTTCCTATCATATATTCGTACCAATCAAAAAACTCTCCAGTGACGACGTTGATTAGTGTCTAACTACCTATATAAGTTAATAAACTTGTTATTTTAATAAGAAGGATACCATCACAAGTGTAAAGAAACTTTCCATATCTTGCTGTAAATCGTAAACAAGTAGTTTTTTGTAACGCAAAAAAGATGCCTTCCAGTTATTTTGGAAAAGCACCCATTTGAAGTTATTTAAGGACAGTAAACATTCCAATAATCAAAGGTTTTTCTTACCAAGATCTATTTGCTGAACAGTATTTAATCTACTACGTAATATAAAGTTACTCCACAATCTGGCCCGATTACTGAAAAAAGCACAATTCCTCTTCAAGAATTGCGCCCTTTTTCTTGAATAAAAAAATTAACTTGTCGATTTTTCTAATGTTTTCTTTTTCATTAAGCCAGTAAAGTCTCGTATTGTTCTTATAACAAAATACCCCAATGCACATCCTATGGTATATAAAATAATATCATCAATATCAAACTGGCCAATTTGAAACACAAATTGTTGAACTTCAATTGAAAAACTTATAATGATTGAGCTAACAAAAATTCTCGAAAATGTATAGTATTTCTTAAATAACATAGGTAGAAAAATTCCTAGGGGCAAAAAAATCATAATATTTCCTAATGTATTATTGATTATAATATCCATGTTAAATCTGTCAAAACCCATTATGTATTGAATCGTATTCTGAAAAGGAATGATATTTGAATTTAAAAGCCATACTTCTATATCAAAAAAACCATTTGAATCAGGCGGGCTAAAAAAATAGCGATTAAAACTTGGGTTAGGATCACCAAAAGCAACTGCATTAGTATAATCTGTGATGCGTATTAAAATTCGTTGGAATAACAATTTAAACAAGACGATGAATGAGTACAGACAAAATAAAATCCATGTCCCTATTTTGAATACTTTATAATATGGAATTAAGGATTCTTGATAACCACTTTTTAAATGTTTTTGCTCTCCAAAACATTCTAAAGCCTTTTTTGTAGCTTCTTTATCAGATAAACCTTTTTTTATATATTCACATTTCAACAAGTATAAATGGTCTTTCATTTCATCAACTATTTCTCTTTTTTCTGTCTCATCACAAGTTAGTTCACTTACAATTTGGTCAATATAGGATTCAATGTTTTTATCCAAGCGATTCCCTCCGAACAAACCTTTATTAAATTACTAATTTGAGTCCACTCTTTCAATTTTCTGTTCAATTCTTTTTTACCACCTTCTGTAATTCTGTAATATTTTCGTCTCCCTCCTGACTCTGAATTTTCCCAATATGATTGGAGCCAATCCTTATTCTCCAGTCTTTTTAAAGCAGGATACAGGGTACCTTCACTCATGTTATAAAGTTCATTGCTATTTTCTTTCAACGTTTTTACCATTTCATAACCGTACATATCTCTTTTATTCAAGAGTGAGAGAAGTAAAATATCAATGCTGCCTTTCATAATTTCTTTGTCCATCACTATACCTCACTTTCTAGAACCCCTTACATCGTAACACTACATACATCGTGTTACAAGGTGTGGAATTAAAAAAAATTCCATTTCTATTTAGGGATTTACCTCAATAATCTGGCCAGATTACTTAAAAAGCACAATTCCTCTTCATGAATTGCGCCCTTAGCTTAAGTATAGTTCTTCACAATCTCCACTTTTCTATAAAGAGTTATTCCATTAAATGGTCCTATTGTTGAATATCGTTATTGAACTAAAGCACCAGTTAGCCAATAATGAAACGCAAAAATCAGCGCTTCACCACAGAGAATGAAAATGTGTTAGAACCGTCAATGCTGATTCTACGGCTGGAAGAGGAAGGTCGCTGAACTATGGTGCGTTAGAGCCCATCCTTTAGTCTGACTACAACGACCACGGTGCACCACTGACTGTCGCTCCCATACGGGAAGCACCCATGTAGCGATGGAGAGTACAAGTGTATATTGGAAGCCTATTGTTAGTTTACTTGAGGCTGAAGATATTGAATTTTTAGTTATGAATGCTCAACACATGAAAGCAGTTCCAGGTCGTAAAACTGATGTTAAAGATGCAGAATGGATCGCAAATCTTCTTCGTCATGGATTACTTAAAGCTAGTTATATTCCTGACCGAAATCAGCGTGAGTTACGAGAACTTGTGCGTTATCGTCGAAGCATTATCGAAGAGCGTGCTAGGCAACACAATCGGATTCAAAAGGTGTTAGAAGGAGCGAATATTAAGTTAGGATCTGTTGTTTCGGATGTCATGGGAGTTTCAGCTAGAGATATGCTCAAAGCTATTGCCGAAGGCGAAGAAGATCCTGAAAAACTAGCTAACTTTGCTCGACGCACTATGAAAAAGAAGAAAGAAGAAAGAAGAACTGGAACTCGCTCTAAAAGGCTATATTAATTCACATCAACGACTTATGTTAAAAACCATTCTAGGTCATATAGATTTTCTTACTGAACAAACCGAGATGCTTGATAAAGAAGTTGCCGACAGAGTCAGCTCCCATCAAGAAGATATAGAACGACTGGATTCCATTCCAGGTATAGCGACCAGAATGGCTGAACAAATCCTATCTGAAATTGGTACTGATGTGCAGAAACAATTCCCTACTGCAGCTCACATGTGTTCTTGGGCAGGTTTAGTTCCAGGGCAAAACGAAAGTGCAGGAAAAAGAAAATCAGCCAAGACTAAAAAAGGAAATAAGTATTTAAGATCGGCATTAACCGAGGCAACTCATTCAGTAAGAGGATCCAAAAACTATCTTGGAGCACTGTATAGGCGTACAGCATCTCGAAAAGGCAAAAAACGTGCAGGTATTGTTGTCGCTCACGCAATGTTACGTATCTCCTATTATCTATTAACTCGAAAAGAAATGTATGTAGACTTAGGCGAAGACTACTTTGATAAGCAGAGACAACAATCTATCGTTCGGCATTCACTGAGAAGACTCGAAAGTTTAGGATACGCAGTTACGATAGAAGAACCTAAAGCATCTTAATACGGTCACGATTTTTAACCATAAATCCACGAATTTGGCGCTCTTCCCTATTTTAAAAAATAAATGAGCTGCGTCTATTTTAGTATTGCCATTTTACGGTTATCACAGAAGTTAATTTTCATGGTAGTTAAACAACAGAAGGTTTCTTAGTCAAGAACCGGTCCAATCGTATTACGGTATTAAATTATCTATCATAAGGTTCGAGCTTCAAAATAAATTCTTCAACATCCTTGCCTCTTGCGTTGGAAAAACCTTTATCTTCAGAGATGATTTTAAACCTGCATTTTTCCAATACCCTAATGGAGGCGAGGTTATCTTTAGCAGCACGAGCATAGAGCGGGCGTACCTTAATATACTCCAGAAACTCTGACAACGCTTTAGTTGCAATACCATGACCCCAATATTCCTTCCCAATCCAGTAGCTTACTTCGGGTTCGCCGAACCGTTCAAAGTTTGAGACGTGTCCAGTGACAATGCCATTGAATAATATAGTCTTTATTGTGTTAGTCTCGTCAGCGATAATTTTTTTCCAATGGTCAAAAAATGCCTCCTTATCAGTGGGGTCTTTAGCTGTAAAGGCAGCCATATAGTTCGCCGTTGAATCTAGTTGTTGTTCGAAAAAGATAGGAAGATCTTCCTCTGTGATATTTCGTAGCTTCACTTCACATTTGCTAATGGATTCCATATTATTCACAAGCTCCTTAACATATTTTGAATATAAATTCTTCCAAGTTTGGAGAAATTCCTTCTTCAACTAACCTGCTCCTTTCCTTCAATAAGATAAAACCATTCTACTTCTTGGAGAAACTCCCCCCGTTACTTTAAGTGAAATATTTTACATAATACCATTATTATTTATCTTTGAAGCTTGCGAGATAAAATATCTAGGATTGTCGAAATAAGCCGTTTTATGTATTATGGTATCATAGTAGTTATTTTTCACACTCTGGAGGAAAGAAATGAGGAAGTTATATTCCTTTGATTTGGATGAAGAGAAAGGCATTTTCTTTGTAAAAGTATGCGGTTTTTTTAAAGAGGAAGATGCAAAAATATATTTAAGCGAGTTTCAAACCATCGTAAATACTATTAATCCTTCAAGGTATAAATTAATTATAGATGGACGGGGACAAGAAAAAGTGGCTGGTCATGTGACAGGTGATATTACATTCGTTTTAAATTTATATTCAATGGCTAATTTTAAAAAGATTATAATTATTAATCCCTCCTCTCCTGCTTCAAGAATGCAGGTTGAAAATTGTGTAAGGAACATTACCTTTGCTGGATTATTTGTGGATTCAATTGAAGAAGCTTACAGCATACAAGATTAATAATATTGTGAAAGTTATCTGTCAACTTTTAACTGGTTCAGTTAAGTGGTAGATAACGTGTTTTGACACTCAAAATAACAAGTTATTTGAATCAAAATTCACGAAAATAAGGATGGCTCTTGCCATCCTTTTTGACATAAATTGAACATCTATCATTTTTAAGGACCCTTCTTATACAAACGTACCCGTTTACCACCATGCAGCACAAAATCAATTCTGCACGACAGAGTAAGAAAAATATTAGGAAGGACCAATACTCATACTGACCTTGATCCAGTCAACACATTCCATAGATCAATGCATTTTCACTATTTCTATTTCTTTAAAGATGGATAAGGCTCTCTTTTTTATTGCCTTTTTTCGAAGTTGGAGAAGTTTATTTTCATGGTAGTTCAACAACTGTTTAGTTATCCAATTGTGAGTTGCATTAGCTATTTTTTGTGTGTTATCCCAATGAACCATGTGATTAGTTTCTTTCATTGAAACAATTGTGACATCTTTTATGTTCTGTTTTAATTTGGTTATTCCAGCTATTCTAGCATTAAAGAGTGTTGATACCATTTGTTCAATTTTTTCGTTCCATCGTTTTGTATATTGTTGATACCTTATTTCCAAGTCCGTGTAAACTGACTATTGTTGGCTTGTTATTCTGCCCCCATTGTTAAAGTATAATCATTCACAAATTAACTTTGAAATTTCAAAAGAGGTGCCTCAATTACTCCAATAATAAAATTAAAAGTTAATTAGTCAATGTTTATGTCATCTAATCGTATTTCCGCTACTTTTCCGTTTTCATTTAGCCACAATTCAATTGTTGCACGAAGTTTATGGTCAACGTACCCGATAATATCCACACCTTGCTCTGTCCTTGTTTAGTATTTTGAACCTAAGAATCAATAATATCTTGTTTCGCACTGCCAATTGCGATTCCTTTTACTGTTTTAATGCTGGATTTCGTTCTTACTCCTTCTTTTTCTTCCCCAATTATTAAATGAACAATATTCCCTTTTTCTTTCCCAGTGATGATAGAAGCCGTTTTTAATCCATCTTTCCAATGATAATAATCGTATAATTCGTTATCCTCCCAGCTAAAAGGTGTTCCATAATACTCTACAAAAGATTGATTATGAATATTATCATGCAGTTGTACATTCCCTAAAGATTCATTTGAAAGGTTGGTTGAATCTGTATGTTTAAAGTAATAGTTTCGTCCCTCTGTAAAGCGAGAAATTGTTTGAATGCCGATAATCGCTATTAGGATAATTAACGCAAGTAATACAATATATTTTATTCGCATTTTCTCTCCTAATTTATCTATATTTTAATGAGCGTTTATTAGGTTACTTGGTTTTGAAAGATTATTTAACTAATAAATAAGATTCTTTTGTATTATCCTGGTATTTTTTTCATAATCATATTGTACATAGAAATTCTATGTATGTAAATCGAAATTTTTAAAAAGTCTTATTGAGCTAACCTGCTCCATTAGTGCAGCAAGTACAATTTTACAAATATGTATAAATAATTGTTTTAATTCAGTTATCCTTTGATTGATGCTTCGTGCAGATTTATAAACATACTGCCAAAACATTCATTGTTTAATTGCCAGAAATCGTTCAAGTGTAACATCTATCCGCATAATCTCTGAACGCTTAGAAGTACTGGCCATTTCCGTATTTGAGAAGGAGGAAAATCCCAACTTAGCTTTAAGAACATTTTGGGAAAGATACTATTAATACTAAAACACAAAATGGGGTGGCATGAAGTGGATAAACAAATTAAAGAGTTGCAAGAACAAACTGAACACAAAGAAATAGTAAAATATACGCAGCATGTACTGGAAGCCATTGATAAATTAGCGGATGAGCATAGAAGGATTGTATCCTTAAACTCACTAGCTGGGATAAAACCAAGCGGAGAGCGGGAAAATAGTTTTTACACAAGTTTGCGTGATGTAAAGCGAATCCTTATTATTGAATTAGAAAAAACCATTGAGGATTTTAAACATCTTGGTGACAAACATTATGATAGAAATTACACTGACGGCGTAAAAGAATAATAAGCAAATGCGATGCTCTTTAGAGCATCGCAACATTTGGCAAAAAATGTATCTACCTTAATTCCAACTTTGTCAATCTACCTTTGAAATATCGCTAAATTTATAATGGTGCCTTTAATAATAAATCCTTGTATTCGATAAATTCTTAAAGTAATTCTCTCAGTTGTTGAATAAAGATTTATTGCTTTTAATGGAAAAGTAGTAAAAAATTCCACCGATCATCCAAAAAGGTTCCCAGAAAATTAACCTCCAAAACGTTGCGAATGTATCTAAATCAAAATTTAAAATATTAAACAGACTTAAAGTAATGGTGAAGAAATTAAGAAATCCATATAAGAACAATAATGCTCCTACAATTTTTACAACGTAATAGAGAATTCTGGATATTATAGGCTTCTTCCAGTTAACAAGTAGCATCAACAATAACACTACCCCAAGTAATTTAATAAAACCGGTAAGCCAGACAATTATCACGAACGAGGGAGAAGGGTTTAGAGACATCTCATAAATAACCCCTCCTAGAGATCTAACACCATGTAAGCCACCCATTGCCCAATAAAAGCTGATACCTGCAAAAATTATAGTCCAAACAATACCAAAAGCAATGAACCAATAATTCCTCTGCATTGGAAAACACTCCCTTAAAATAGTCTTCCACTTTTATTCACTCCAGCTATTCATATAACAGAACTAAAGATATTTCTTAACATGGTTTAATAGGTTTACTACGCAGCATTCTTCTAGATTACGGTAGAAAGGGTAGAGCGTAGCTGACCACGGTAAAAAAAGCCTGCCACCTAAACAGTTCACTCCATACTCAAATAACCATTTTATGAAGGAAGCTGATAAAAAAAACAGCTATCAAAAAAAATAATCTTAGCTATCACCGTAGCGGCTTCGTGTTTGCATGAAAGCACAATTCCAGTCCGTTCTCCCCAGCCTCCATTTTCACATCATCAACGATTTGTTCAAGTCTGGCAGAAGCGCCAGATTGTTGAATATCGTTATTGAACAAAATTCCCCGTTACATTAAGTGCATATCTTCACAATCTCATTTGTTAATTAACACAAAAAAGGCGATGTTTAAAACACCATCGCCTAATAATGATTTTTTCGATATGCAATAAAAAATCCTTTAAATGGTTTCCAATAAGAAAAAATCCTTTAATTGTATTAATTGGAGCATTATCTCTTTAATGAATTTGCTTTTCAAATAGTACATATCTGTCATTACTTTTTGAAATTCTGCTCCATAACACGAGATTCACAATGAATATTCCTGCTGAAATCAGGATGATTAACTGAACTCCAAGTAAAAACAGTCCACTAACCTGGCCAATCATCATTGCAATTACAGGCAGAACGATAATGCCACCAAGGTTCTGGGCTTCCTGATACGTCTTCACCCTTGCTGATATTAAGATATTCAGCAGCACCGAAAGTAAGATTACCATTGGAGAAAGACAAGTTATTAACGCTACCCAGTTACCCGATGGGAAAATCAGCTCACCAAACAGAGGATACCCCAAAGAATTGATAATGACTCCACAAACTACAAAACTGATGAAAGAAACTAATAATGGCGGTATGAAAGATGCTAATATCTTGCTCAGAAATAACGATTTAATAGAAATTGGTGAAAACAATAAACTTTCAAGCGTTCGGTTTTCCTTTTCTCCAACAAAGCTGTTAGCGGACACTGTCATGGCTGTAATTATCGGAACCAGCAAAAATAAGTTTGGAAGCATAAAATTAATGAACATATAAATAATTTGCTGTTCAAGTGTATAAGAAGAGAACTCACCACCTGTAGTACTCTTAAGAAAAGCATCAATTAGTTTCTGTCCATCATCTCCGGCAATTTTTTCAATATCAAAAATTAAAGCACCTCCCATCACAACCAAAGGGAAAATAACAGAAAACAGAATTGGGATGATAATCATGGTTACCAGCAATGTTTTACTTCTAAAAATATCTTTAAGGTCTTTTTTAATCAAAGCTTTACTAATATATGTACCCATTATTTATCCCCCCTTACCTTGAAATAAATCGATTGTAAATCATTGTTCATAATCGTAACCGAATAAACAGGATCCGTCTTCAGCAAGCCATTTAGCAACTGAGGGATATCATTTTTAGAAGGCAGATCGAAAACCACCATTGATTCTGCCAGCACTCTGCAAGGAAACCCTAAATAATGCTTATCTTGTGGCTTAAATGTCGTATTCACTTTCACGGTGACGCTTTGAACATATTTATTTTCTAACTCTGTTAACGTTCCTTGTTCAGCTATCGCCCCATTCTCAATGAAAGCAAAAGAATCGCAGATTGTCTCCAATTGATGCAGGACATGTGAACAAATGATAATCGTGGTCCCTGTTTCCTGATTATATTTTTTTAAATAGGACAAGACCATCTGAATTCCATCAGGATCCAATCCATTTGTCGGTTCATCCAAAAACAGAATGTCCGGTTTATGCAACAGCGCTTTAGCCAATGCCAACCGCTTTTTCATTCCGGTACTATACTTTCCCACTGGCTTATCCTGATGTTCTTTCAAATCAAACAGTTCGAGAAGCTCTGCCACTCTTTTCTTATCTGTTACTTCATATAATTCAGCGAATAATTCTAGGTTCTCTTTTCCGCTCATTTGATGATACAGTCCTGCACTCTCCGTCACAATTCCAGATATTTTTCTAATTGCATCTCCCACTGAGGCAGGATCCATTCCGTTTATTGAGATCGACCCTTTTTCCGGTTTAATAACACCATTCAAAATTCGGATAAATGTCGTTTTCCCTGCCCCATTTGGGCCCAATAACCCAACTATTTCCCCCTTTTTCACTTCGAAGTTTACATTTTCTAATACTATTTGTTGTCCAAATGATTTATACAAACCTTCTACTTTTATAAAACTAGTCATATTTCACGATCCTTCTTATATGATAAAAAACCAATTTGTGCAAAAATGGTTGTTGCAATGTGTAGGTGGCATGTGAAATAAATGATATTTCAAGACCTTTTTTCCAAAAAAGCCATCCGAATACAACAGCGCCTATTCCATTGAATAAAATCATAGAGACGATATAAATGATAGAATATAGGATATTATTCCAACCAAGCCGAGAAGAATAAATGTTTTAAAAAATCCCAATTTGATTGTCCTCAGAACAGCTAAAATATCAATGTTGTGCCACTCTCAATAGACTTGAAAGTCCGATTACTTTATGGTTGCAAACTCCTATATGGAAAAATTAAATTTGTCTAACTGCGTTTTATTTCCTATAGACGAATCAATTCAGTGTTTTATTATTTTCACCTATAATATTGTCAGCTTCTTGGTGATTGAGTTTTCCATGGATAGAACGCACTTACATTAAATTGCTACATCAAAAATTTATGACGGGTTATTCTTGTATCTTTATAAGTAGAATATTTATATGATAATTGCTATATATTTTCAACCCTAAGCATCAATAATTCCTTCTTCCTTTGCCTTAAACACTGCTTTTTGTCTTCCTGTAACTTCTAATTTGGAATAGATACTAGAAATATAGTTTTTAACTGTGCCTTCTGTTAGGAAAAGCTTTCGGGCAATTTCTCGATTGGTGACTCCGTGTGCAAGTACTTCTAATACCTCAATCTCTCTATCCGTTAATCCGAAGTTATTTTTTTTATTTTTCCCCTCTATTGCATGCTCTGAAGGGTTAACCCACTGGGCAATTAACTGCTTAGCAATCTCCTGTGTGATCAAAGTTCCACCATGATAAACAGACCGGATTCCCACTGCAAGGTCCTGGGGGTGAATTGCCTTTAATAAATACCCTTCAGCTCCCGCTGCTAATGCATCCCGAACATAGCCTAATTCCTCAAAGGTAGTTAAAATTATCACCTTTACATTTGGACATTCGCTTTTTATAATCTCTGTAGCCTCTACCCCATTCATGAGGGGCATATGAATATCCATTAATATTACATCTGGAGAAAGCTGTTTCGTTAATTCGATTGCCCTTTTTCCATTTTGGGCTAATCCAACGATTTCAAAATCCTCTTCTCCACCTAATACAATTGAAAGACTTTCACGAATAAGCTCCTGGTCATCTACAATTAATATGTTTATCATCTTGATTCATTCACCTCTTTAATCTGTTTACGATAACTGGTATAAAACAAGCTACAACAGTGCCTTCATTTTCTACTGATTCAATGGAAAATCTACCTTGAAGAGAATCCAAACGTTCCTTCATGCCACTGAGGCCGAATCCAAACTGAATATCTCTCATCCCAATGCCATTATCCTTAATAAGAAGCACAACATAAGAGTCATCCTCTTTTAACGTAATACTTATTTTGTTCGCCTGCCCATGGCGGACTGCATTCGTTAATGATTCTTGAAGACAACGGATTAGAGTAAGGGTTCCTTGCGTAGATATATTTATGGCTTGTGACCCTATTTGCTCAAACTGAATTTCTATATTAGTGTGTAAAACAAATTCATCAACAATATATTTCAGTTGAGAAGATAGTTCTTCCTTTTCTCCATTCGGCGAAATCTGGTGAATTTGACTTCTAATTTCACCTAAGGATTTTCTCATCACATGACTTAATCGCTCAATTTGTTCCTTCGCTTTATCAGGAGATGACTTTTGTAAGAATGCTGCCGCATCAAGCCCCATAATGACTGAGGTAAAGGTATGCCCAATTGTGTCATGGAGGTCTTTAGCAAGCCGATTTCGTTCCTCCAATAGCGTAATCCTTTCAATCTGCTTAGCATACTCCTCTAAAAGTTGATTTTTCTTCCGGTTTTCTTCAAGTAACAATTTCGTTTTCTGCTCCGCTTCGAGAACTTTTGCGATTGCAATGCCTATACCAAAAAAGAAAAAGCCATCAATAACGCCCATACCCAATTGATCTAATCCAATAGCGAGTACAGCAAGAAAGGGCGCAACGGAAAATCCAGCCCATAATAACCACCTTCCCTTCCCCGCACTACTATAAATACCTGCGCAAAGTGCCGGATACGCCAAGAAGGAGGAATAATTATCAAACAAATAACACCCTATAATTAAGAACATCCCGCTGAAAATTAATTCTAGCAAGGGATAGTTTTTGACACCAAAACTATCTATCCTCGTTCCTGACCATTGAGGAATCAGGAAGGCTGCGAAAAATAATAAAAGAATTAACCAATAGAAAGGCTTTGAGGCTAGAATTAAAACTAGAATCAACATATGGAAGGTAAACCAACCTATTCTGGTTATTTGTGCAGTTTTATACACCCAATGGGTTTCTTGATTAATCGGCAACATACAAAGCTCCTTCATACCTCACTTTTCTCGATTACTATATTCCACATGATATTCTCTATTTCCTTTATCTAAAAAAGTCATAAAAGTCATAATGACCCCATTATGACGAAGTTCACTTTTAGATATGACCTTTTCTATTCCATAATGAGGATACAAATGGATAAAAAAAGGAGAAATAACAATGAAGAAGTTTTTATACCGCCATGGTTTGATTTTGTTTTTGCTGGTGATGTTTGGAAGGGGATTACTCGGGATGCTTGCTGTAAAGGGGGTCCATCTTTATAACCCAACCCTGACAATCGAGAAGGATTTAGGTTGGGTGATTATGCTTATATATGCAGCATGTGCTATCTTAGCTGTCAAATGGGTGAAAATAGATAAGGAAATTGGATTAACAATGCCTACGTCCGCTAAAGACTGGTATGTATGGATCCCAACGCTTATTATTCCAGTGACATTAGCTTTCTATCTTGGTAATAATTCTTCTTGGGGACATGTACCATTCCTTCTAATTGCAGCTGTCGGAGTCGCAGTTAATGAGGAAATTGTTTTTCGAGGAATTTTACTTCGAGCTATTTTACCGTTTGGTAAAACAGTTGCAATAATTGTTCCTTCTGTATTATTTGGAGCAGTACACCTCGGTAATATCTTAGTAGGTGGTGATGTAACGTACGCTCTATTCCAGTTTGGATGGGCTTCATTAGCTGGTATGGCATTAACAATTATGGTTTTGGTGAATAAAAGCTTACTTCCAGCCATAGCATTTCATTTTGTGTTGGATGCAGTGGAATATGCGGGAATAGGAGCATACGGCATTCATAGTGCTGAATACCCACTGGAATGGTTAACTATATTCTTTCTACTTAACTTGGCATTTTTCAGCTATTCACTATATTTATTAAAAAAATCTAAAACAAAAAGTCAAAAGGTTAATTTTATGTTACATCTTTAATTTTAAACTTTATAATTAAAAATTGTTTATGTGCTCCCTAAATTATAAAAAGAACAGGAAATGATCTTCATTTCCTGCCCTCAACCATTTTAATATTTTCTAAGAGATTTTCTAAATTTGTTTTGTTTCCATTGATATCTTATAAAGCATCCAACGCAAAAACCCAAAATTGCAATAAATGCTGCTGCTGCAACCAAAATGGTAAAGATATAGCCTAAGATGTTCCAATTCATTAGAAAACTTATTAATCCTCCTGCAAGACAAATAACGGAAATCTTTTGATTAAATTGCTGCTGATCCCATTCCTCAGGAATATATTGTGATGGATGCTTTCTTAAAAACAGCTTAGCTAAACGCATTACAGGATTAAATCCAAAAGATATGCTCATTAATCCTGCTAATAAAGGGATAGCAAGGATCCAATCTTGCTTAGTTATCCAAGTAAGCATTACAGATACAATAATAAACCATTGGTTTGTTCGAACAAGGGGGCGAGGAACTGAACGTACTTGACTTCCCATCAACTCACCTTCCTTATTGTCTTTGTTTAATTTACTTTGATTTTACTCCTTTTTATAGTATTTTTCTTTCACTAACGGAATAATTAATGTAAATAATTTTTCATTAGGCTATTGATTGAGTGATTTATTTCATTTATCTTAGGACTTTCTACTTTCGTATCATTAATGCTATATTTCCTTTTTAGTACAATAATTCTTTCTACACTTTCATTTAATCTTTGTTCTGAAATTTCCCCATTTTTAACAGCAGCTTTTAAAGAGGAGATTATCTTTACAACATTATTATAGTCACGCCCTACTAAAATAATATCGCTTCCTGCTTTAACTGATTCTACCGCTGCTTTATCAATATCAAAATGTTCTGTTATGGCTCCCATTGTCATATCGTCCGTTATAATGACTCCTGTAAAACCAAGTTGTTTTCTAAGAAGATCCGTCAGGACAGCTTTTGACATGGTCCCTGGATTCGTTTTATCTAATTGAGGCAATAAGATATGGGCGACCATCACAACATCTGCTCCTTGATTAATCGCACGTTCAAACGGAATTAACTCTAATTCTTTAAGTTCCTTAAGGCTTTTATTTACAATCGGAAGGTCCAGATGGGAATCAACCGATGTATCTCCGTGTCCAGGAAAATGCTTAATTGTCGTGATCACGTTTTGAGACTGTATCCCTCTCATCGTTTGAATTCCAAGTTTACTTACTATTTCAGCATTGTTCCCAAACGATCGATCCCCGATTACTGGGTTATTTGGATTGCTGTTAATATCGAGAACAGGGGCAAAATCGAGATTTAAACCAAATTCCTTTAGTTCTTTCCCTAGAAGTGTTCCGACTTTATAAGAAAAATCGGGATTATTTACCTGTCCTATCTGTTTATTTGGAGGAAAGTTCACAAGTCCACCTGGCAATCTTGTCACACGTCCACCCTCTTGGTCAACCCCTAGTAAAAGCGGTAGACTCGAACTATTTCCAGCTTTCAGTTGATTCACAAGATGAATCACTTGTGCAGGGGTTTCAAAATTATATTTGTAAAAAATAATTCCCCCAACATGGAATTTGCCTATTAATTGTTTTGCGTTTGCATCCATTGTAGTCCCGGAAACCCCAGCAAGAATCATTTGGCCAATTTTATCTTCTAAGCTTAGTTTAGAAATCACCTCTGATATGGATTGATTTCCTTGTTGATTCGGTTTTTTAACTTGTGTTTGTTGATTTGGTTCCTTTTCAATCTGTGTAAAAAGTGAGATATGGTCAACTTTAGGATTTGGCTCCTGCTCTGTTTGTACAGGTAAAACCCATAATAAATCAGTAGAAGACGTTGCATGATAGACAAGTATCATTTGGTCAACAGTTGAATCTTTATAGTATCGAATGGCATCGGGTTGTCCACCAGTTTTCTCAATTTCATTTAACGAGATTTTTCGCAGTTCAGAATCATACGATCGTATATCATTTACAGTCTGACCGGCATAGCCGATTGTAGCATGATGACTTTCGTATTCCTCATATTTGCCTTTAGCAGTTTCCGAAATATGATCTGATTTTCCCCACTTTTGATTTACTTCCTTCCATTCTGTTTTGCCAGAAACAAAGGAAATGTTCGGAACCTTGCCTACCTTAGATAAGGAAAACGTTTCCTCTACTAATTTCTCAAGATTTGAATTTTGATCTTTCTTCGAATCCACTGTATTTTTACCGGAAGGTTGAGTAATAATTGTACTTTCTTCACCTTGGGTAGTCTGTTCACTACTATTTTCTTTGATTGCATAATAATAAACGCCAATTATTAAGGCTATTATAAAAAGTGGAATCGTAAAAATAAGTAGTTTATATCGAGATTTTCTTTGTCTTTTCATATTCCAATTTCCCTTTCTAACTTTTCGTTTTTAGCTTTTGTGACGTTTTTTTCACATTTTTCGAGTTCATTTCCGATGGTTATTTCTATTATTAATTATTTAAGTTGTTAATTATTTATTTTGAAAATACAGTTCTCTACGTCTTCTATATCAGTAGTTTTAACAGGAAACTATGAGTTGATGATTTTACCCTGCTTTGCCAATTGCATGATTCTTGAAAGAAGTTTTCTCTGAGTATACCCTTTAGATGATAAAGCATTAGAGATAGAGCTAATACTGCTTGCCGAACTTTTATTAAATTGTGTAATCATAATAATTCCCCGTTTATTGTATTTACTAGCATATCCTAATGTCCCAGTAGTACTCCTTTTTTCTGCTAATAATCTAATCATATTGATTATTGTCACAACATATTTTTTTACTTCTTCTGTCTTTAAAGTGCTGATGACAGACGAATCACAAGCCACTTCACAGTCTTGTTTTATCTGATTAAGTGAATACCAGATTAAGGGGTTGAACCAATAGATTCCTTTAAGCTGGCAATTTCGAATAAATACTATAAATAGTTTTTATCTTTGAATTAACTCTAAGCTTTGATTTTTCTGCTTCTAAAATTTCAATTAAGTCTTCTCAATTCACTGACTGAGCACTTTTCAATTTAGCCCTCATCAAGATATTTACTCATAAAATATAGAGTAAAATCGATGAAACACCAATTATCCAATAAGTCCGGTAAGTATTACTTTAAGTCCATGACTTCACATATATCTAATCTGATAATAGATAAATAAAAAGATGACACCTTTTAAGGCATCATCCCTTAGGATATTAAACTTGATTTGACTTTAAACCTTAAAGTTTATTTTTGATTAATTTCAATCTCATCCATATAAGCAACTTCCCATAAATGACCGTCTAAATCCTGAAACCCCCATATATACATAAACCCATGATCTTGAGGTTCACTAAAAGATTTTCCACCAGATGACAAAGCCTTATTTACTATCTCATCCACTTGATCCCGACTTTCAGTTGAAAAGCTGAGAATTGCTTCGGCAGAAGTTGCCGTATCCACAATTTCCTTCTTACTAAATCCTTTGAAACGTTCCTCATTCATAATCATAGCAAAGATATTGTCACTTATGATCATACAAGATGTGGTCTCATCGGAGAATTGTGGGTTGAACTCAAAACCTAGCTCCTTGAAAAAATTGGTGGAATTGTTCACGTCTTTTACTGATAAATTAATAAAGATATTTTTGGATGTTAATGCCATTTTTTATTTCCTCCTGTGAAAATTGCTGGCAAGAAAACCATGTTAATTAAGTTTTTCATTAAATGTCGCTAAATATTCCACTTTTCAATAAGTACAGTATCATTAAATTGCTCTTAGAGAAACAGCGCATTTCAAATCGGGAATGGCGCCCTTTAATGGAATAACGAAATATGTGTTTAAGTCCTAAATCGATCATAGCTTATTGTATTATTGCCCCCGTTCAACAAGTAAAATTGGATTTGATTATATGCTTTGCTTGTGGTCAGAATCTTTTATTCTATTACCATTAGTATTAATAACAAAAACTAGGAGTGCTACAATGATAATATAGAAAACTAATCCAGTATTAGAAAAATGAATCCCTTCTAAATACGAATTTAACCAAATAACAAAAATAGTAAATGCTATAAAGTTTAATATTATAGTTGCTGACAATATGACTTTCTTTGTTGATTTGTTCTTATGCGAAAATCCATTAAAAAGCTAATAATTTCAAAGGGAACTGACCATATCATTACGAATAAGGAAAAAGCTAATACGGATGTCCAACTAATAACTTCAATTCCCAAGAAGGGAATAAAACTAAGGCAAAATACAATACTGCATAACACCACTAAATATAAAACGATAATTATAATAGCAACAAATATTAAGCCTATAACATTTTTTATTTTCTCCTCATTTCCTCTCCTTTATGGACCCCATATCCTAATTTCTACAAATCCTATCTAATTCCTTGTTCCACTATCTGCCCCTTTAGTTGAATAACGAAAATAAATAAAGTTTGCCGAAACAGCTAACGGGTTCTTTTTCAGGGGACAAAAATTAAAAAAACTTCATAAATAGTAGGTAGTTTAACACACAAAAAAGCATCGGTATTAACACTGATGTTTCTCATTAATGTCATCTTTTAGTACATTTAATAATAAATACTTACTCTTTTTCACTCAAATCAAAACGAGCTATTTCTTCATCGCCTAACATTACAATTAAATTTGCCTCTAAAGCATTATCTTCCAATTTTTCTAACTGCTCTTTAGTTGGAACGAAAAGAGCCTCAGTAGTTTCTACATCAATACCTAAATCATAATGTAGAGTAAATTCTCCTTCTTCATTAGGTCCAAGAATGCTACTAAAGGTATGACCATAACCTAAACCAGTTTCATTATATCCTTCTGGATTAAAAATATTAAACCCCATTACTTCCTCGGAAACAGTCGCTAATTTTTCGCTTGGTTCAATTTTTAATTTCAAAGATTCAACTTCATCTCCAATTTTCTTACTTCCTACGTTTTTAATTGAAAAAGTGTAATACAACGCCGTAGGTACAGCTTCTGTCCCTGCTTTCTCGCCTTGTTGTAAAATCATTGAGCCTAATCTTCCCTTATCGTTGGTAATTTCCACTTTTTTATTCGTAAGCTCCAAAGATGATTCAGACGAACAAGCAGTTAAAATCGCTATAACTGAAATTAAAGTTAAAATTGCAATAAATCTTTTCAATTATATCCTCCCCATTCGTTCACTTTACCATTTAACTGTACTGTATCCTTTATTTTACATGATTTGTGTAATTTTAGTGTATTAGCAATGAATATTTCTTCTGCTCTATTGTGCTAAACTGCCCGTTACTTGAAGAAGAGATGTGTCTTCACTATTTTCGAAACGCATCCTGTCAGTAAAAAATTACAAAATTCTGTTTAACAATAGATCTAATAGAAAATACAAAATGGAGAAACCAACAACAAAATAAATAAACCTAAGAAGATGTTTTCTCCAGTTCGTTTTTTCCTTAAAGAATACAGTTAGGAATATTAAGATACCAACAATCTAGAGTTTGAATGTACATTTGCATAAAAATCACCGTTTATTTTTTGTTAATTTTACTCTTAGTTTTAACAATAATCTTCAATTATTCTATCCGTTGGTGGAACAACAAAGAGGCTGCTACAGCTACCCAGTCCCCAGCTCTTGCACCCGTTACTTTAAGTACAGAATTTCACAATATCTTCTAAATTTCATCCTATAAATCAAATTGTTTTAGAGGCATTGCTTCAAAATACGGCCAGTTATATAAAAAAAGGGCGTAATTCTTGCTGTGAATTGCGCTCTTTACTTTAATAGGAAATATAAAATTAACATACCAATCAGAGATACAATTACTCTTGCCCAAGTTAATTTATTATTGATCCCAGCCTTTTTTTCTAAGAAATTGATGTAACCAAATATTAATGAAGCACCAAATAAAATAAGTGGAGTTTCATAGTAGTTATTATTTTTTGTATTTAGAATTGCAGTTAAAAGAATAATAATTGTTCCTAATGTCGCCAAAATCATATGTAAATACAGTATTGCTTTATTTTCTTTTTCCATATTAATCTCCACTCTTTAACCGATTGATGATAAATTCGCCATTCTGTTGGGAAACACCTCTTTCACTGACTGTTTACGTTAATTCAAGTACAAAGTTTCACAATCTCTCCTAAACTTGTTCAACAATATGGCCCTTTTCATGAAGAAAGACGCTTTCCTTATTTCAGAAAAGCGCCCGATTGTGGAAAAATGGAAATGAGAAAAAACTACAAAAATAACACCGTAGTTATTGTGCTAAAGCACCCGTTAGCTTAAGTGTAATCCTTCACAATCTCCTGTTATTTGGTTTGTTGGTAAAAACTAATTCATTGATATTAATGACATGCTATTAAGAACATTATAAATTTCATTTTCATTGTAACTATCTGTGATTAAATCGGCTTTCCCTTTAACTAATGTTTCAGTTTTTGCATTTTGAAATATTAAAACTATTTATTCAAAGCGAAGGAATCGTAAGCTATACTCTGCTTATTAGGACTATATTTAATTAATAAAATTCCGATTAATATTTTGATGATACTATCGATGGCTCCAAAAACATAAAATGATATATTTGGTAGTATAAGCCCGAAACATGCATTCAAAGTGGTTAATATACCTAACAAAAGAGAAAATTTGCCATGAACAACTATGAAAGGAATAAAATGAAGCCCCACAAATAATAAAATGAGCATCCAGATCAATCGGTAATCATTAGAACCATTTAAAACTGATCCAGTTATTCCACATGCTAAAGCGACAAAGATTAAAGAAAGTTTAGAAACCTTTTCTTGTTTCGCGGTTGCTTCGCCTATTGCTAATTTTCTCCTTAAGCGGGAATTAAACATAATCCCCACTAAACTAAGAATATAGCCTATGAGAAAAATGAGAACTTGCGGAAATTGATCAGTCCCAAAGATAGTAGATAAACCCATAGTTAATCCAACTGCAATGAGAAATATTCCAAAGATTCGTTGTCTTGGGTATGGATAATTCATCTAAACACCTCACCGTAAAAGAGTAATTTTTTAAAGATTCACCTTTTTTAATATACATTAAGTATTGAATGGTATTCAATATATTTTCCGAATGGTGGAATCTGGGGAGAACGAAACTTACCTCTGTAGAATCTCATCGCTTTGAGCACACCTTTTATTTCAAATATCCCGTTTACGATAAGCTCTCTTACTCTATATTCTATAAGTCCATCACCTACAACATGCAAAGCCTTTAGCAAAAAAGCGTAGCTGCTTATTTTGGATACGCACCCGTTTAATAAGGAATTGCACACTACAACTTCCCTAATTAAGAGCGTGATTCTTATTCCAGAATGTGCCCGATTGTGGAATATTGAAAATGAGAAAGAGATGCGAAAATGACTTCTCAGTAATTTTACTAAAGCACCCGCTAGTTTAAGTGCAAATCTTCACAATGATGGTTTTTAAACTAATTTACTTTCCTTTAATCCCTTTTATACAAATCCATTTTTTATTTGCATGTTCATTAATATGTACAACAGCAAATCCTGTATTTTTTAACAATTGCTCAATTTCTTCCTTTGTTTTATAAGATTTCATATGATAATTGATTTTATATAACTCGGCTGTTATTAAGAAGCATCCATCTTCTTTCAATACCCTATAAACTTCTTTTATACTGATTTCTAAATCAGACCAAAAATAATGTGTTTGAAATGCCGTGATTATATCAAAAAAATTTTCTGGGAACGGAATGTCAGTGACACTTGCTTGTTGAATGTTTACCTTACCCGATGCTACATCAATTTAATTTGCTCTTATAGAATCTTTTACAGCCTGTTCAGAATAATCTATTCCGTATATTCTCCCGTTTTTATTAATATGTGACAATAATTGTATCGTTTTTCCACCACCACAACCTACATCCAACACAATCGAATCTTCTCCAATTTTCGTATTCCCCAATGTCCATTTGTTCATTACTGTATGAGCAGTATTCATAATCCTCAACATAAATGAACCTACAATTCTATCAGGATTCTTAGCTTGTTCTATCAACCTATTTAAAAGGTTCATAACCGTACCGCCTCTTTAGACTTCATAATTTCTTTATATTCAATATTAATTTTTATAATTCCTTCTCAAATTAATGTTTTATTTAATTAACCTGCTCCGTTAGCACAACAAGAAAAAAGATGCCCCCACTGAAACACCTTGTTTAACTCTTGCCCGTTAATTGAAAAAGAGAATAAAACAATTAAGCACCAGGAGTAGTCAAAAAATACATTCCAATAAGTATAATCATTATCACCAATATACCTATGAGAAGCCGTTTCAATATAATTCCCCCCAACAAAATATTAATTGCTCCAATAGCTACTTATGTCTGTAATTTCTTCATACAAATCGTATATCCCTTCTTTCACTAACCTGATCGTTTGTTTAAGTACATTACTTCACAATTTAAAGAGACGCGTTCCTAGATAAACGCGCCCGTTCGTTGAATACTATCTATCCAAAATTCTTATCCAAAAACAAAAGAATATAACTACCTGCACAAAGATATAACGCAATTCGAGTTGTGATATAAATTGAAAATTCAAATAAGTTTAATTTTCTTTCTCTCTTAGTTTTTTTAAAGTGTCTATAATAATAGACTGCACATATGAGTAGGATTACTGCTGATATTTGAAAGATGTTTTCCAAAAGGCTAATCAAAAAAATCATCACCTCACATAATAAGTAGAATTTTATGTTACTTCATTAGTATCTACTTCAACAAAGGAGGCACTTCCCCTTCTTGAAATATATGTTTCTACATTTAAGTGTTATGCAAGAGATTCTCAGGATATTTCCTTCGCAATCTGGCCCTTTTCATGAAAATAGAAGCTTTCCTTATTACCGAAAAGCGCCCGATTGTTGAAGAAGAACGATTCCGTTGTTCAGGAATTTCTCCCTATTAATTTTGAATTTTCCAACCCAACGCTATCTCCAAATAAATGGAGTATACTCTATTATTTCCCAATTTAAATCTTGGTTGACTAACATATAAATCGGATTGATCGATGGATTAGTCGTCGAGTATCGTACAGAACCTATCATTATACTATTTCCATCAAATCCAATTTCATAAGAATCTTTATCAGTTTTTATTACTAAAGTAGTCATAATTACTGGAAGTTTCATTGTATTAATTTTTTTTAACTTTATTTGTTCATTTATAATTTTATTTATCAATTTTTCGTCATTAATTGTAGCTGAGGCAGTTTTCATAACAAGGGGTATTTGGCTATAAACTGTTATTTGCTCAACCTTTTCATCTTCATCAATTAAATTTGCAATAACTTCCTCGTATGTAGTTTTCTTTGACTGTTCAAATAAAAAGTAGCCTACCATAATAACAATAAGTACAATGAAACCAACAATTTGCTTCTTGTTCATTTCCATCCCCCCAATGTTATATATGTATTCAATCTTTCTTGGGTTTCTTCCTCCATTAAATGGCCCTTTCCATGAAGAAAGACGCTTTCCTTATTTCAGAAAAGCTCCTTATTGATGAACATAAAAAGAATAAAAATAACTTCTATTTATTTTACTAGACTACTCTTTAATTTAATGGGTTCAGGTTCAGATACTGTCGTATGATCTCGTTCATCTTCTTTGTTGAAGAATTTGATAAGGTAAATATGGTTCCGTTATCCGCTTCTGTTAAATAAGAAAAAACCTTGCATACAACACAGGATTTTTAATCAATCTATTTTATAAAACTACACAACGGTGTCGAGTGATAAAAAAGTCGTGAACCAATTTTGTTAATATTACTAGGCTTGCCTTGGCACATGATAATATCGAAAAAAGAAAGTGTGAAACCACTAGAAATTGCCATGTTAAGAATGTTGGAAACCGCTATTATATAATACCGAAACTTAAAGAAATATCTTCTATTTATGTAAGACTCGTTCGCCTTCCCTATTTAATTAAATCCGAAACAAGCTTAGCAAGGTCAGTTATACCGCAAATTAATTTGCTGTTTCTAATTAGTTCAATCTCTAACTGTCTGGTAATCAATGATTTTCAAACCCTCACCGAAATTTTTGTAAATCTGGAATACATACCTCTACTTTTGTACCTGGTGGGTGGTACTTCCATTTTACCAAGGGATGGTTTCTTTTTGTTTTTCTTGACATACAAAAGGGCAATCCCTCAGCCGATTTTCCATGGCTTTTGGGATAGTCCCTCTAATCCATTAAATGATAGAAAACCTGTTCAATTTTGCCTCAGTACCAAGAATGACATTGTTAAACTCTTTCCCTCGGCTATCTTGTCCCCTTCTGAAATAGAGGCTCCGTAAAAAATTCTTGCTGTTCACGCGAGCAATCACCTGGCTACGACTTCTCGGCAAATTGCAGCATTGCGCTAAGTTGCTAATCCAATCAGCGATTTCTTTATGTGGAAGTAACTCTTTGTCAATCATCGTATCCACGATATTGACCAAACGCTCATCATCCTCATCGCTAAAAATGTGTTTACCATTATGAAGCATGCCAGAAATAGCGACAAGAACCTCATGCACCATTGCAACGCTGCTCTCCTCGCACTGCACCAGCTCGACAAAAACATCCGCACCGTGAGACACGCTGTGAGCCCAGCCTCCTACTGAAAGGTAACCTCGCAGATCCTTCTCCTCTTTATAATAACGGAGCATAGTATGCATTAATTGCTCAATTTCTGCTTGATTGAAAAATCGATTCTGTCTATGGCGTTGCACAATCAAAGCGATAGGCAAGGCAGAAAACGTCCTTGTAAAAACTGACTGATCATCTTCGCTGCCAATATTATAGAACAAATGGTTCTCATCAGTCAGAACAGTTATGAGGCTACGCAACTCCTCTCCACTGAACCTATTCTCTTCCTTAATCCACATATAAAACATTGGATAAATCAGGTTATCCCGTAATTCTGGCTGAGGATCGCCAATATATTGAAGTAACAAAGGTAAGAAATCTTGATGCTGCTCACCTTCGCGTAACTGATACTCATCCTTCTCAATTCTTTGCAAATCCAGCATCAATTTGTTCCTTGAATCGCTCATTTTCTCATCCCTCTCATCATTCGTTCACTCGGCTCGCCGAGATCATGATTCAACAGAAACTCTGCTTATTCCTATTCCCATGCCTTTGATGCATTTAATTAATACATCAATTCATTGCACTGCGGAACTTGTCAGGGTGAAGCCCAAATCCAACACTGAAATGCCCAGGACGCTCAAACACTTCACCAGCAAGAACAGATACTTCCATATTCTAATAAAGTTCCATCTAAATCAATTAAGACAGCCTTAATCATTTTACATCCTCTCCCAAGAAACATTATTCTTTATCATTGACCTAAATACCTTCTTCAAGTATCTTCTCAGATATAAAAAGGACGCTCATTCATATTAATGAATGGCGCCCGATTGTTGAAGATCAATAAGCTTCTACTAGCTGGTTTAGTTAAATAAAACTTATGAATGCAAAACACTATGTACAAAAAATTTTGCATTTTCTGCATCTTTTATCTTAACAGAAACAACATATTGTTTTTCGTAATTCTTGTTCATTCCGAAACTTCCAAAGTTTCCTCTCGATGTACCAGGTCCGAACCATTGCCCTGAAGGGTCAATAATTTTATGGGTATATTTAATGCCTTCTCTATTTAAAATTGATCTTACCTTTGAAAAGTCTTCCATTGAATATCCAAAATAAACCTCTTCTTTATTAAAGAATATCATATCCATCCTCCCCTTAAACATTACCGAAAGAAATTACTGCTTTTTACACTATCCTGCTGCGTAAGATTAAGTACAATCTTTCACAAACACCATACTATCATTACTTTAGGTTTTCACTTACCCTTGAGACTCTTCCTTCATTAAATAGCACTTAAATAAAATAGACGCGTTCCCAAATAAATGCGCCATACCTAAAATAAAATAACTGTCATATTTTTACTTTGAATCAAATTGTAAATACTCTAAGACATTTCCGAAAGGATCTTTAAATCTTATGTATTTTCCTGGAGGGCACTTTGTTGGCTCTTCTAAAATGAATTCAACATTATGTTCTTTTAACAGTTTAACCGTGTAATTAATGTCTTCTGTTTTTAAACCTAGAACAATTCCCGAAGCATTACTATCAGTCTTATATTAGTATTCTTTCGATTCTTCTAAAACAATTGGCAAATCTCCGTGAAACTACTAAATGTTATTCAAGATAAAGGCGGCAATCATCTCAATATTCATAACAACTTATCCAAAAGGGTTTTTCAAGTTTCAAAGTTTCTATATACAAAGCTACAAAATTTCTCAAGTCAATCTATTCATTCGAAATAAGTGAAAGAATTCTTTCAAGCTGTCCATCCTTCCCATATAAAAAGTCTTCCTTTTCTTTTTCAATTAAAATATCTGGCAATAGAGTAGGTTCTGAATTAAGAGATTGATCTGGTCTCATAAACTCCTTATGAGAAATAACTAAAGTATATTTTGTAAAAGGCAATTCAACTGGTAAAGGATCTCCAAATTGAGTAGGTTTGTTGCCTGTTGGTTCTCCAATAATGGTTGCTTTTTTAGTATCATGAAAATGAACAGCAAACATATTACCAGAACTGAACGTCGCATAACTAGTAAGAATGAATATTTCACCATTAAACTGTGGTTCTCGAAGTGTACTTTCTCCAACTTGAGAATGATATTCTTTTAACCCAAAAGTTTCTTGGTAACCTATTTGCTTCATAGCCTCTTCAGAGTATTTTACTTTCGATGTCATAGAATATATTGGTTCTATTTGTATGTGTTTTAAAAATGGTGTCATTACCTCGGATGTTCCTCCAGAATTTTTGCGTAAATCTATAACTAGTTTGCCAATATTTTTTCGTTCCATTTCTTCGAAAAACATTAATACCTTTTTGTCGTAATATATAGTCATCATAGATTCAGAAATATTAAAATAACCAATACCTTTATCCTCTAATATTTCCCAACTAAACCAAGGAGAGGCCTCTTTATTTTTGATTTGCAGCTCGTTTCTATCTACGAGATCAACATCAAATGTAAGTAGCTTATTATTTCTTTCAATTGTCAACGAAACAGAATGATCTTTCCATACTGATAGACTTCTTAAGAAAATCTCTCTTGTAAGGAAATCCTTCCCTTTTTCCTTAATCCAGTATTCATTCTCAGCAGAGATAATTCTACTCATAAAATTAATTACCTCTTCAATTGAATAATTGCCAACCTTAATCACTAAGTCACCTACTTGAAGAAGCTCGTTATTACTTTCGACAATTAATAATCCTTCCTTCACCCATTCAAATTTAACGGGAAGGAATTTATCTTTCATATTCATCGGATATACTCCTGTATGGGCATCTTTTAACTGGCTAGTAAATGACATTAGGCTTATAGCATATTCTCTGGCTGACATTGGTTTGTTAAACTGACTTTCTGTTTGCTGGACTAACCTATCCCAATTATCCCCGATATTTCTTTTAGGATCTGGATGAACCTCTAGAATCTTCTTTACCAGAAACTTAAAATCAGCTTTCATAACTTCTGGGGATAAATAATCATCATAGTTTAAAACCTCTAGTTTGAGGATCTCATCAGAACTCAATATATCATCATTTTTCACACAACTTGTTAGGAAAAAGACTAGTAGACAAAAAAACAAAACTATAAAATTTGCTTTCATTCATTTTTCTCCAAACAAAAATAATTTTGGATAATTATACCATAATGTTGAATTAATTGTTTTTGCTACTAGACTCTTTTAACCACGCTTATTGGAATATTACATGACCAGAATTATAAACTTTTGATTTTTTTTAGCATGATAGGCATGCCTTATCTCTTAAGTATATAAAAAAAGCCAACTTACGCGGTGTATAACCACTTACGTATGTTGGCTCTTACTATTTTCATACCTAATTTTTCAATAAACATCTACTGAGATATTACACTTGTATTCTCTCTCACCATTTCAATAAAATACTTCATTATTCTCGTATCTTCCGTTAATTCTGGATGAAAAGAACAACCTAGAAATTGACCTTCGCGAGCTAATACAATGCGATCTTCATGTTTTGCCAATATTTCAACATTTTCACCTGCAGCGACGATATGTGGTGCCCGGATAAAAACGGCTGGAATGTCTTCCTCTTCCCATGGAATGGACAGCTCCACTTCAAAACTATCTACTTGGCGTCCAAATGAGTTCCGTTCAACGACTACATCCATTAACCCTAGATGAGGTGCATCATATCCAACGATTTTTTTTGCTAATAAAATCAGACCTGCACATGTACCAAACATCGGAATTCCTTTTTCAGCTAAAGCACGAATGGGTTCCAATAATTCGTAACGATCCAGAAGCTTACGCATGGTTGTGCTTTCTCCGCCAGGTAACACAAGACCATTTAATTCTCTTAAATCTTCAACCGATTTAACTGGAATGGCCTCACAACCAAGCTCTTCAATTTGTCTAATATGTTCTCTGACTGCACCTTGTAATGCCAATATACCGATTTTCAGCATATTACCAACCACGTTCCTGCATACGTTCACTTGCTTCAAGTGTTGCTATATCTATACCCTTCATTGGTGTTCCTAACTCTTTGGAAATTTCAGCAATGAGTTTGTAGTCTTGATAGTGAGTTGTTGCTTCTACAATAGCACGTGCGAATTTTTCTGGGTTTTCTGATTTGAAAATTCCTGATCCTACAAATACGCCATCAGCACCAAGTTCCATCATTAATGCTGCATCAGCAGGAGTTGCTACACCACCAGCAGCAAAGTTTACAACTGGTAAACGTCCTAATTTTTTTATTTCTAATAATAATTCAAATGGTGCGCCTAAAATTTTTGCTTCTGTCATTAATTCATCTGTATTCATACCAACAACACGTCTCACTTGTGCATTCACTTTTCGGATATGACGAACAGCTTCGACAATATTTCCTGTTCCAGGCTCACCCTTAGTACGTAACATGGAAGCTCCTTCTCCAATACGGCGTGCAGCTTCTCCTAAATCACGGCACCCACAGACAAAAGGTACTGTGTAGTCGCTTTTTAATAAATGGAATTCTTCATCAGCAGGTGTTAATACTTCACTTTCATCTATGTAATCAACACCCATCGATTCTAATACTCGTGCTTCGACAATATGGCCAATACGAGCTTTTGCCATTACAGGAATCGTTACAGCGTTCAATACTTCCTCGACAATACGAGGATCTGCCATACGAGCTACGCCTCCAGCTTTACGAATATCTGATGGTACTCGCTCTAAAGCCATAACAGCTACTGCACCTGCAGCTTCTGCAATTTTTGCTTGCTCCGCATTGATGACGTCCATAATAACGCCGCCTTTTTGCATTTCAGCCATTCCACGTTTTACTCTTTCTGTTCCAACTTGTTTCATAATAATTACCTCCAATAATTTATTGATTCCTAGTATAATAGAAATTGACTTTATGAAAAGGTTCAAGTTTTAAAAAAGTTATGTGGTCAGTTAGGAGAATTGCAGATGGATATGCTTATGTTAAAATTAGAGAAAAGCACAGCAAAGCCTTTATATGAACAGCTTTATGTTGGTATTAAAAACGCCATTATTCATAAACAAATCAACGTTGGAGCTAAATTACCGTCAAAAAAAAAATTAGCTGAATTTTTAAACATCAGTCAAACTACCATCGAAATTGCCTATGCCCAACTTTCTGCTGAAGGCTATATCGTCTCAAAACCTCGCATTGGTTTTTTTGTAGAAGAGATCGATGAATTACCTTATATTGAAGATGAACCTATGAATATGCCTATTGATAGAATCGAGAAAAAAGTATATCAATTTGACTTCCATCCAGGAAAAATTGATACCGACTCTTTCCCATTTTCACTTTGGCGAAAATATGCAAAAAATTTATATGATAGTAGTTCAAAAGAGTTGTTACAGATTGGAGATCCTCAAGGAGAATACGCTTTAAGAGTTGAAATTTCCAAATATCTCTTTCAATCCAGGGGAATTGTTTGTAAACCAGAACAGATTGTTATTGGTTCGGGAACAGAACAGCTTCTTCCCATGATTCTAAGATTATTTGAAAGTGATTCAAAATTCGCCCTTGAAAATCCTGGATATTCCGCAATCCCAAGAATTCATTTGCAAAATAGTGCCATCCCCATTCCGGTTGATGAAGATGGTTTAATAGTCGATGAACTAGAAAAAACAAATGCGAATGTTGTTTACATTACACCTTCACATCAATTCCCTACAGGTGCCGTTCTATCAGCTACTAGAAGAACACAACTATTAAAATGGGCTGCGAAAGATGAGAATCGCTACATTATAGAAGACGATTATGATAGTGAATTTCGCTATATTGGAAAGCCTATTCCTGCACTGCACGGTTTAGACCAAAATAATAAAGTAATTTATATAAGCACTTTCACAAAGTCACTAATGCCTTCATTACGTGTTGCATATTTTGTTTTGCCTATTACATTACTTACAAAATATAGAGAAATATTTAGTTTTTACTCTGCAACTGTGCCGAGATTTGATCAGCATATATTAGCTAGCTTTATGAGAGATGGATACTTCTCCAAGCACTTGAACCGTATGCGGAAAATTTATCGGAAAAAACATGATAAAATAACTCAAATATTTGAAGATAATTATCCTAATGTCTTGATTACTGGAGATCAAGCAGGAATGCACATTTTAATTTCTGTCCCGCAGCCAAAAAGTGAGAATGAATTAAAACAGCTTGCGTCAAAAGCAAATATTGCGATCTATCCGGTAAGCGATTATTTATTAACTCCAATTGAATACAAATATCCTACATTTTTATTTGGCTTTGGCGGTATTCCATTAGATCAAATGGAGGAAGGCATTCACCAATTAATGGACTGTTGGGGGATTTCAAAATCAAACAGCATTAGTTCATATGAACAATTTAAATAAAGTTCACAATATAAAATAAAAGCAAAGGGTTCTTTAAAAGCTCCCTTTGCTTTTATAAAGATTTATGATTGTACAAGGTTATATAAAAACTCGATATTAAATATAAAAATTATTACAAATATTAATAGAGTAAGGGTAGTAATAAATTGTTTTGAGTTTTTAATGTACTTCCACTCCATAAAAGCTTCAGATCCTATTAATAGAATGGCATACGGAATAAAAAGCAATTTTATATTCAAATGAATATTAATTGCAAATGGGTAACTGCATAAAAAAATGACTAATATTATTCCCCTTCTCCAAATGTCAATGTTTTTACCAGTCGTTTCTGAAATTTTTTTCTTTTTCACACCCAATAATTTATTCATTACTCTTTCTATGATGAACAATAAAATGATAATAAATGCGCCTAGCACAATAAATCTCACAATCAATCACCTGTTATCTTAATTTTGACTATTACAATCTTTTTTGCTTATTAAAGAATAACATTTAAAATCGAACAATTACATTTCTTCCAGTATATTTTACCATATAAATCCAGACCTTTTAACAAAATGCTTTTTTATTTAAGGGTTTCTACTAATATAGAAACATTAAAGAACAAGCTACAAATCTTCCGTAGCATTTTCCGTTAAACACTCTTCTTCAGGCTTTAAGTTAATTTGTTTCCAGTTTTGATTTCCTGATTTACGAAATTGAGCAATTTCTACGTCAGTTCCATTTGTTAATGAAATAAAAATAATACAATAATCTGCCCCATCATTCCCATGAAAGTAAATATTTTTTATATACCCATTTTTCATTGTTGGGTACATATGTTGTATTAATTTGCACCAATTTCCATATTTCACTTCTACAACCGTTTCCCCGTCATGATCCCAGCCATGATATGGAGCGCATAAGAAATCTTCTTCCATTTTACTTAAATCTGAAATTCGATAACCTTCTTTTTCTTGGATAAGTTGAATAAAGCCGTAAGAATACCCGAAATACTCCGCTTTTCTGCTTTCAAACCCCTCAATCGTTTCAATTTCATAAAAAAACCTTATGCCATGTTTTCCATCTGGCACTTGACAAAGCTTGATCAAGCTCGTATGTCCAATTCCAGCAAAAGAATTTAGAAATTCTTTATAGCTAAATTTATTTTGATACTCTTTAGATAAAAAATTATATGCAATTGGAAATGGAATTTTTGCCTGACCAACGGTACCACAACTTCTGTCATACATATTTTCAGCTTCAAGTAAAATACTAAAATAGTTAACAAGGGTATCTTCTGGAGTTCTAGTTAATTCTGAAGGCAATTGAATTTGGTCATGAGTTTTTTCATCATAAGGAGCGAAGAACTCCCAATTATCAAATCTTAAATTTAATGCTTTTAAGCAAGATGGACGAAAATATTTTTGATGATAGGAAATTTTTTCATTTAATTTTCGATTTCGCATATTCATCACCCTGGTTTAATATTATGAGGGGTAAATATTTTGTGTGAACTGAATTCCTTATCATAAAATTACTTACCGCTTAAAATAGCATTCCTATTTAAGTAAGTAGTTCCTATAACGTGGAGAAAATCTAAAATTGCAACACAAATAACATATGATTTCGTAGAATTGAAGGGACATGTAATAACAATATAATTAGAACACAAAAGCTTTGGATTTTTTTTCAAGATTTGTCCGTATTATGTGTAAAGGAGAAGTTGCACAAGTCCATTAGCCGCTAAAGCGAGTTTAAAAAATAAGCGAAGAAATTTCCCTTAATTAGGAAATAGCACTGAAAATAGCTTAAATAGACGGAATGATTTTGACTAATGTACTCGAAAAACGTGAAAATGAGTAATATTGCTTTGCTTAGTCGGAAAAACTCCGCTTATATACCCGGAACCGAGCCCTATTCTGCAGTTTAACCGAAAAATCTCCGCTTATTTTAATTATCTCTGGTTACTCAAAAAAACATCAATTACCTACTTAAAACAATTCAACATAGTAAAAAGCATATTAATTAACCTAGTAATTAGTACTTTGACAACAACAATTGTCGAGATGTTTTTAGGTTTCGATTTTGCTTGCTAATTAAAGTAATAAAAATCTCATAGTCGTTGATAAATATGAGGAAAATAAGAAATCAAATCATAGGAGGTTTGGTCTGCTAATTAGCATACTATTTGGTATGTTTCTCCACCGAAACGAATCTACTTACCATTTAAGAATGCCCTTTCATCAATATTTTGTATTATGATGATCATTCATAAAGTGCAGCTAAAATCGTTTATTTATTATCTCCCTTAAGAATATCTTGAATGATCTCTGCAAGAACATCAGCGGTTCTGTATTCCTCCTGCAAAGTGTTTTCAAATCCGCCTATCTCAAGCAATACAGAGCTGCCAAAAAGTTCTTGATTATAAGTATTTTGCTTGTATTCATTGTTTTTAACCAAGACTCCTCGAGATAATCCGGGATATTCTTCCTCAATCTTATTATGGAGAAGTTCAGCAAACCTATAATTTTCTTCGTAATTAATACTTGATTTAGGTAGACTTTTCCATAAATATATTGCTAATCTTTTAGGGATTACCTTTTCAATCTTTGAGCTCAAATAAATGACTCCTTTAATTAATCTATCATCAAATAATGTAGTGTATTTCTATTCCAATATTAAATTCTTAAACTTTTCCAAAATACACCATACTATCATTATTTTATCAGCTACCCAATTGAAAATTTTTTCCCTGGAAGAACTCCGACATAAATATTTAAATTGAATCTAATATCCTTTCAGCATAAATAATAGGACTATTACTGTATTAATAATATATGAATGCCGATCCTCAATTTAATTTACTTTTCATCAGCACTTGTCCAATCCATATTATTCTTAACGAATATGTTATTACTAACACCTGCCTTCTTCTTAGAAAATGTACCTCCAAAGGAACGTTTGCATGTATTGCATACGTTCTTTTCATATCTCAAAGATGCTGATTTTTATTGATATCATGATGCTTGTCCAAGCTTTTCATAACCAAAAAACTATAAATTTAATGAGGATGGTATTTTTTCCGCAGATAATCAGAAAGGTCCTGATAATATGTATGGGTCATCAGGATATGGTGGCGTTATAGCGCGGCAGTAGCTTTGTCTTAATCGTAGTGTTATTCATTCTCCTAATCATTGTCGGTGCTTCTTTAATGAACTACTAAATGTTTTCGAACAACTTACAGTTTAGAAACTGCTATCATGCTTAGATTTCTTTAGTAAAAGGAGGATACTAAATTATGTTTTTTTTCCCTAATCGCTTTAGAAGAAGACGGTTTATTCCCATTGAGATAGAAAGAAGAAGACGCATTGCATTTTTCAGAAGTAGACGAAGATTCTTTTAGACACAAAACGAATATAACAGTCTACTAAAGAGCCTTTAGGCTCTTTTTTTGTTCATTGTAGTCAAATCTAATGAACTATTGCACATTTTGACCAATTGTATGTCTAGTGAATTAGAAATATTAATTTTCCCTGCTTTACTCCTAATTGCCCACTTTAGATGTTCTATTTTAAAACCACAATCATTTCGCAAATCTAAACTACTGTCCGTTTCGGAACTTTTCAAATTGAATTTAATGTTATAAACATCTAAAAATGATCATTAGTTTATTTTCAATTTCTGCAGTGACAGAGTGACATATAAACAAAACCTATATATTGTGAGGAGATCAACATGAAGAAAACAACCAAATTAAAACATTTGCTGAATTCTCCACAAAAGCCAGAATTTATTATGGAAGCCCATAACGGCCTTTCTGCAAAAGTCGTTGAAGAAGCTGGCTTTAAAGCCATATGGGCTAGTGGACTTTCAATATCTGCTTCAATGGGAGTTAGAGATAACAATGAGGCATCGTGGACTCAAGTTTTAGATATTCTAGAGTTTATGAGTGATGCTACGACAATACCAATCCTGCTAGATGGGGATACAGGATATGGAAATTTCAACAATGCCAGGCGACTGGTTAAGAAATTAGAACAATTGGATATCGCAGGGGTTTGTATTGAAGATAAAATTTTTCCGAAAACAAACTCATTTATTAACGGAGAAGCCCAGCCACTCGCATCAATCGAAGAATTTTGCGGGAAAATTCGTGCTATGAAGGATACCCAGATGGACGAAGATTTTATTGTTGTAGCTAGGGTTGAGGCTTTAATTGCAGGCTGGGGATTAGAAGAAGCTCTTAAACGAGCAGAAGCCTATAGGCAGGCTGGTGCTGATGCGATCCTTATTCACAGTAAAAAATCTGATTTTAATGAAATCGAAGCATTTATTAAAGAATGGAATGGGAGACATCCAATAGTCATTGTCCCTACCAAATATTATTCCACTCCAACAGAAGAGTTCAGGAAATTAGGCATCAATGCTGTAATCTGGGCCAATCATAATCTAAGGGCCTCTCTCACTGCGATGCAGAAGTTATCAAAACAAATTCATCAAGATGAAAGTCTTATTGGAGTGGAAGACTCTTTAGCAAGTGTTGAGGAAATTTTTAGAATCCAAAACGCTGATGAACTTCAGAGAGCTGAGAAAAAATATTTACCAACATCCTTTAACAAACCAAATTTGGAAGTGGAGTAATACTATGTTAAAAACAACTGCTTTTGGACACGAACTTAAAAGACTTGGCTATGACTTTTACAGTGGAGTCCCCTGTTCATTTTTAAAAAGTCTTATTAACTATGCCATAAATGAGTGTGAATACATGGCAGCCGTAAATGAAGGTGATGCTGTTGCTATAGCATCTGGAGCATATTTAGGAGGCAGAAAACCAGTCGTTTTAATGCAAAACTCAGGTCTTGCCAATGCTGTTTCTCCATTGACATCCTTAACTCACCCGTTTCAAATACCTGTTCTTGGTTTTGTTAGTTTGCGAGGAGAACAAGGACTACCTGATGAACCCCAGCATGAACTAATGGGAAAGATTACAACAAAGATTCTCGATCTAATGGGTATTCCATGGCAATTCCTTTCCTCGGATTTTAATGAAGCAAAGTTGCAAATTGAAACAGCCAACAAATGGATTGAAAAAAACAAGCCTTTCTTCTTTGTTGTGAAAAAAGGAACCTTTGAAAGTGAGTCATTAATGATAGAGAAACATATAATTCATCATAATAAAATAATAATCGAAAAAAATTCGTTGGATGAGCTGCCAACGAGGTTTGAAACTTTAAATGTGATTAATAGCTTGAAAGACGAGAATACAGTACAAATTGCAACTACCGGAAAAACTGGACGAGAGCTTTACGAAATGGAAGATGCTGAAAATAATCTTTATATGGTTGGATCTATGGGGTGTGTCAGTTCATTAGGATTAGGTTTAGCCTATTCCCGAAATGATCTAGATGTAGTTGCCATAGACGGTGATGGTTCACTCCTTATGCGGATGGGGAGTTTAGCAACAAATGGCTATTACCGTCCAAAAAATATGCTTCATATATTACTAGATAATGAAGCTCATGATTCAACTGGCGGGCAAAGTACCGTTTCCCACAACGTAAATATGGTGGCAATTGCTGCTGCTTGCGGTTACGAATACTCTATCTATATCCATAATTTAAAAGAGCTTGAAGAACAAATTCAATTATGGAAAATGACAAAAGGTCTTACATTTCTATATATGAAAATATCCAAAGGATCATTTCCCAACTTAGGCCGCCCAAAAGTAGCTCCACATGAGGTGAAAAATCGTCTGCTAAATTATATTAACGAAAAAGGATGAACGGCATGGAGAGTGTTAAACGAAATATCTTATTAAATCCCGGCCCAGCTACTACCACAGATTCGGTTAAATACGCTCAAGTGGTACCTGATATATGCCCTCGTGAAAAAAGTTTCTGTGAATTAATGCAATTCGTAACCTCTGAACTAACTAGTTTAGTAGCGGATTTACAGGAATATACTACTATTCTGTTCGGAGGATCAGGTACTGCTGCTGTGGAGTCAATCTTAAGTTCCGTTATGACCGATGGCACTATTCTAATTATTAATAATGGTGCTTATGGAAAACGAATGTGTGAAATTGCAGAAGCTTATCAATTAGATTGGATTGAATTTAAAAGTGTGCCATATCAGCCCATTCAATTAGATTTGCTGCAATCATTTATTCAGGAACTTCCTCAAACCATTTCCTATCTCGCAGTCGTGCATAACGAAACAACTACAGGATTATTGAACGATATAGAGGCAATTGGTACCATTTGCAAGGAAAATAATATCGAGATGATGGTAGATGCCATGAGTTCATTTGGGGCAATCCCAATTGATATGAACAAAATGAATATTAATTATTTAGCTGCAAGTGCCAATAAAAATCTCCAGGGAATGGCAGGAGTCTCCTTTGTTGTAGCTAAAAAAAGCAATTTATCGAAAGAAAAACATACGAAACCAACTAATTATTATTTAAATCTATATTCACAATATAAAAGTTTCCTTGAGACTGGGCAGATGCGTTTTACCCCCCCTGTCCAGACAATTTATGCATTGAAACAAGCAATAATTGAGCTAAAAGAAGAAGGTGTAACGGAAAGATACAAACGATATACGCTTCTATGGGAATCGTTAATTGCTGGAATGACTAGTCTTGGACTTAAATATCTTGTTCCTGACAAACATCATTCAAAAATAATAACAGCAATAGTGGAACCCACATGCAGTACGTATGATTTTACGAAAATGCATGATTATTTTTATGAGAATGGAATAACGATTTATCCAGGAAAGCTGAACCAAATGAATTCTTTTAGAATAGCAAATATTGGGGATCTTAAAGAAAGTGATATTGATCTCTTTTTAACATTATTGGAAAAATATTTTCAAAAGTTAGGAATCGATACTACAGATGAAAATTTAACAGAAGTCCTATACGGTGGGAAAGAAAACTATCCTACCATATAAACCTTCACCAAAAATGTTAAAACACTAAAAATGAGGTGTATTTTTTTGAGTGATGCTGTAGGAAAATGGGAACAAGCTGTGCTGTTCCAAAATAACCCCTTAACCGCTAAAAATATTCCAAAAACAAAGATATATAGTGTCAAAAATCTAAAAAAATTACTAGATCGGTATGATTATGTTTATGTAAAACATGATACAACAGGACAAGGAAGGTCCATTTATAAAATCTCTAAACGAAAAGACAATACCTTTTGTTTTAACGGCTTTACGATTCAAGGCAAACCTGTAGGTAGATGTGTTTCAACAATAGAAGAGTTTCATCAGTTTCTGAACCCGTTTTTGAAGTTTGGGAGATTAAGCGGACCTTATGTAATTCAGCAAGCCATAAACAGTACAACAAAAAATGCGCAGCCTTTTGTCATTCGTGTTCATGTTCAGAATCTTAAAGGCAAATGGATAGTTGGGGGCATGTATTCGAAGATTGGGTTAGAAGAAGCTGTAGAAAATGGAATTGTCAATTCACATCAAGGTGCCAAAGTCATATCGATAAATGATTTATTATCGTTACATCTTCACATGAAAAAATCAAAAAAAGATAAGGTAATTAATAATATTAGTAAATTGGCAACTTCTGCAGCTGAAGTAATGGCTCAAAAATATCCGTGCAGGGAATATGGATTGGATATCGGTCTGTATAAACACGGCAAACCTGTAATATTTGAAGTGAATACAACCCCCAGCATCCGTAGTTTTGCCGAGGTTGAAAACAAAGCTGTCTGGAAGCGTATTATGGAAATTCGAAAACAGCAAAAAGAGGCCTAAAATTGCCATTTATACACAATAAAAAAATAATCAATCCCCTAGTTTAAATTAAAACTAGGGGATTTTCATGTTTTGATTAATATTTTTTCTAAATTTATTAAGATATTAATTACTTAAATTCAATAAGTGCAAAAAGGCTCCCATACAAACTAAACAGGACTTTAGACATAAAATAAAGTAATAAAACTTTGGGAGGAAAACAAATTGATTTTATTGTCCGTGAAAGATATCCGCCAATGTATAAATGGACAACTAATACAAGGTTCAGATGATTTCAAGGTTCATGATATAATCTATCATCAAGAAAAAATTGATCAAAATAAGCTTCTTTTCTTAAGACAGAAATGGAAAATTGATTGGGAGAAAATTTCCAAATCAACTCCTTGTGTAGTAGTAACAGATATCATTTTTCCTGAATTAGAAAAAATCGGCATGTGTACAGTTATTAAAGTAGAAAATATTGAAAGTGCATTTTGGAAGTTCGTTGATTTCTATAGAGATCAATTTTCAATTCCAGTTGTTTCAATCACTGGTACAAATGGAAAATCAACAACAAAGGATATGATTAAACATATCCTGAATTTTGACCATAAAGTTACTGGTACAAAAAAATCAGCAAACTCAAGGACCCATAATCTCACTTATCTATTATCAATTGAGAAGGACACAGATGCAGCTGTATTTGAATCAGCTGTCGGCAAGCCAGGTGATGTGATCCTCGCATCCAAATACTTTAAGCCAACAATCGGAATAATTACTAATATAGGAGTCTATCATCTTGATGGGTGCAAAACACCGGAAGCGTATATCCAAGCAAAAGCGGAGATGATTCAAGCAGTAGGTTCTAATGGCACTCTCATTGTGAATGCAGACGATGAAAACATCAAAAAAATGGGAATTAAAAGTTTTAAAGGGAAATTGCTAACCTTCGGAATAAACAATCGTGCTAATTTTAAGGCATCTAAAATTCAATATGATCAGAATGGAATGAGATTTGAACTTACCTATAAGAAAGGGAAATATTCTATTTTTAATAAAAGATATCCAGTCTTTGTTCCTGGGTATGGACAACATCAGGTCCTTAATGCACTTGCTGCCATAGCTGCAGCATTTGAAATGGGAATTGGAATAAAAGAATCAGCAAGTCGTATTAGGACATTTTCCAACCTTCCCTCTCACTTTGAGTGCATTATAACCAAAGGTGGGTATATCATTGTAGATGATACTTGGAGTTCAACACCCTCTTCTTTAATAGCTGCAATTGAAACTCTGAATGGGATATCAAATGGGAGGAAAAAGGTAGCCCTTATTGGAGACTTTAAGCGTTTAGGAGATCTAAGCTTAGAATACCATTATCAGGTTGGTGAAAAGATTGCAGAAATCGGGGTAGACACGTTAATAACAGTTGGCCCTTTGGCTGCCGTGATAGCAGAACGAGCAAAAACAAGAGGTTTAAAGGGTGATGTTTACTCTTTTCCTGATATTCAAGGAGTGGAATTATTATTAGAAAAGATCTTAGATAAAAACAGTATCTTACTTATTAAATGTTCATCAACTAATCAACCCATTGTAAAATTGAAAAGTAAATTAAAACGCGGATAATGATTATAAAATCAGACATAATATAAAAGTTTTATTTAATAAATGGTCGGCACCGAATGTTTTATGCTTTACTATCAAAATGACATAAATTTAAAAAGGGCCCTAAGCTCAGGCGTTATTGTATTCTCCCCCTAGGATAAGGTCCTTTATTTATTTATAATGTTAAAATTTTATTTTGCATTTTCGTCTGGCTGGTGAATGCCAAAGACATTTCCTTCTGTATCGATATAATATCCTTGCCAGGCCATACCAGGTAGAGCATACTTCGGCATTGCCACCTTACCGCCATTATTTAAAATTTTAGCTTCAATAGAATCGTAATCCGCTACTCCCATTGTACAAGCATAGCCATTCAAAGGCTGGTTCGGTTGTGGAGGAGGACCTTGCCGCTGCATTAAAGCTCCATTAATTCCAGGCTCATTTTCATCGCCAGTCACAGCTCCGAAATAAGACATCCCTGCATAATCACTCCAATCCTCAAACCTCCATCCAAATACATCACCATAAAACTTTTTAGCTCGTTCCATGTCATCAACATGAATTTCAAAATGGATTAATCTTCCCATAAATATCCTCCTTTTTTCAACGCATTTGATTCTTTATTTCTTGCAATATGTATTCTAGACATCGTATTGCAGTTCCTTCATTTTTTACTACATTTTATAGAGGTAATTGAATTTTTTCGTCCGGCATTATACGTATAGGCTCTTGAAAATTCACTGTTTTAATTAAATACACACTTGAACCTGCTTTGGATGAATAAAAACTTGCCACATTATCTTCAACCACCACCATCGTATGATCCTCAAGTCCAATCCCTGCTAATCTTCTTTTACTCAACAGCTTGTGGAACGCCTCTGCTCTTTCAGTATAATTATAGTGGGACATCATACATCCCTCAACCATACCGATTCCCTCTACGATTGTATACCCGATATCTTTTTCATTACTGCCTGCCAAGGTGAACAAAGCATGCGCACCGGCACTAAATCCAGCGATAATAGCCCCATTCTCACTTGCTTGAAATAATAATGGAATGATATTCGTTTCTCTTAACGTCTCTACCAGAGGGATAGTTTCACCTCTGCCAAGGTAGATTAGATCAGCTTGATGCAATAGATGTTCATCACCTGGTTGCAGTAAATTTACATGGCAACCAAGGGTTTCATAAATATGCTTAAATTCATTATAGTTTTCTTCAAAATCGTTTGAACCATATGGAATAAAAATAACCTTTGGCTTTTCCTTTTTAATTAAATTCCGAATAATCTTCTCAAGCTGACAATCAAAATTTCCACCTTGATAGCCACCTCCAATTGCAATGATTTTCCCCATAAATTTTACTCACTTTCATATTTATGATTTCACACGAATTCTTAAAATAAAATAATTCGATAAAAAATTACTATAACCTTCAAAAAACCTGAATATTACATGGAAAAGGAAAGCTTTCAATTACTTATCAAACTCTTCTCTTGCGATATTTAGGTTTGCAGTCGCCCGTTCAAAAATTTCTATAAGTCTTTGCAAATCAGCCTCTGATAATCCGTTGAATACACTCCTCATTATCTGTCTTCCTCCATTTCTTAATTCATTTAGTGCTTCTTTTCCATCCTGAGTCAGTTCCAAATAAACAACCCGGCGATCTTTATCATCTCGAATTCGAATGATGTACCCTTGATCAATTAATTTATCTGAAGCAATCGTTACGGCGCCTGGAGTAAGATGCAGAGAATCAGCCAGCTTGGACATTCTCATTCTGCCGCTTTGTTCAAGCTTAAACATAATATATGATTGAGAACCAGGAAAGCTGTTCTCAAATATTTGCTTCCAAATATACCCCATATTTCTAGATACATCCCAAAATAAATGTTCAAATTGAAAAAACAAATGATTACCCTTTTCCATATTTCTCGCCCCTAAATATACTTTAATAAAAAAATAGTTGAATCATTAAACTTTATTAGTATATAATAAGTTTGTAAGCATTTCAATTTATTTTGAGCTAGTTTACTCCAATTAAAACTAAATAAAACCCCACTGTATGAACAGTGAGGTTTTAATGATCATATTATTTCCATAAACCGGCTTTAACCATTTTTTCTTTACTATTGAAAGCAATTAAGATACAAACGATATTAATAATTAACAAAACAATTAAAGCATACAATGCAGGTGTATAGCTTCCGGCAAGATCATATACATATCCGTACGCTGGCAACGCAATAATAGAAGCTACTGCTAACCCCATCGATACGGTTGAATAAATTTGACTGTATTCTTTACTGCCAAATAATGCTGATGTAATGGCAGGTGATAATGTTCCAATTGAGGCTGCTACAAAACCAAATAATGCAACTGCTATTGTGATAATCATTGCACTATTTGCAAAGAATAATAGTAAAGTAACTGAGATAATACCAATAACCATTGCGAAAAGGGTCGTATTTTTAGCACCAATTTTGTCACTAAAAATACCAAACACTAAAGAACCGATTAGAGAACCAACCATATATGCACTCATTATATTTCCTGCAAACGTAACATCGTAACCCTTATGCATTAAATATGTTGGCATGTGTATAGCAAAGCTTCCAAATGAAGTAATAATGAAAAAGAAAGTAATTAATGAGAAGAATGCTGCTGATTTTTTTGCTACAGCAAAAGAAATACCACTATTTTCAGATGTGTTGGCAGATCCGCCTTCATTACTAGTTGGTTCAGACATTCCTAATGGAAGTAAACCTTTTTCCTGAGGTGACTTTCTTAAAAATAAGAAAATAATTGGAACCGCAATAACAATGGCTACAATCCCAACCATCATATACGACTGTCTCCAACCTTGGTTAGAAATTAAGTTTCCAACTATCGGCTGTGAAAATGCACCAATTAAGCCAGTAGCTGCTCCCATGATTCCTAATGCAAGTCCATTATGTTTTTTAAACCAAGTGTTAATTAATACCGGGCCAGCAATAACAGTTATAAAAACTCCACCAACTGCTAATGGAATAGCAAGAATATACCAACCCCACACAGAGCTCATAACTCCAAATAAAGCAAAAGCGCCTCCCTGCAGGATAATAGCAATACTTAAAATATAACGAGTGTCATATTTAGCCATCAGTTTCCCGCTAATCGGTAAGAATATCATCGTTACAATTGCTGACACACTGAAATATAGAGTTAAATTCCCCATACCTACCCCAAGGTCTTTCGCTACAGGAGCTAGGAATAATCCAGCTGAATTATTCATGGCACCCTTCCCTAAGCCGACCATTAAACAAATACCAACTAAGACTAACCATGCAAAATGCAATTTATTTTTTTTCTCACTCATGTCTTTCATTTCTCCCTTATTTCCGATTAAAAACACCTTATAAAAGGTGTATACCCCTCTATTTTCTAGTTTTCATGGGGACATGGACGTTCTAATAGTCCCCATGAAAATGATTTCAATTATGCTTGCGTATTTTTCATGAATTCATTAAAATCCGCAATGCTTGGATTTGCTATATAATGTCCGCCTTCAACTTTAATAGTTTGACCCGTAATATATTTAGACTCATCCGAAGCTAGGAACAGCACAGTATAGCCGATATCATCAGCTTCACCATTGTATGGGAGTGCATTATATTTCTTAAAAATCTCCAATACTGCTGGAGGGATGTTCTTTTCTGCTGCTGGCGTTAAGATAAGCCCTGGAGCAACAGCATTACAGCGAATGAGATCTTTTCCATATTGAGTAGCAACATATTTTGTTAAATGAGCAACTGCTGCCTTAGATGCTCCGTATGCAGAACGAATGGCATCGCTTGCAAAAGCTGCCATTGAAGCGGTATTAATGATAGATCCGCCACCAGCTTTAATCATGTGTGGAATAGCATATCTGCAACCAAGCAGGACACTTTTCAAATTCACATTCATGAGCTTGTCCCATTCATCTAAGTCCATATTGACAACATCTAAATCCTTTTGCAGATTCGTTAAGCCAACATTATTAAATAGGACATTTAGTAAACCAAATTTTTCAACTGTGAAATCGACAGCTTCTTTAATAGAATCCCCGTTTCCAGCGTCTAGAAATACTCCTACAGCTTCACCGCCCTGTGCTACAATCGCTTCTGCTGCTTGTTTAGCACCTTCAACATTGAAGTCAGCAATAACTACCTTTGCGCCTTCTTTTGCCATTAATTGCGCTGTAGATAGACCAATACCTGAAGCTCCACCTGTTACTAATGCTACTTTCCCTTGTACTCTTCCCATATTTATTCCTCCAATTCCTTATATCAACTCAATGTTAAATTGAGTAATAAACACAACGACTATTCCAAAACGTTATCTTAATTTAATAGAACCGCCATCAACCATAATTGTTTGGCCAGTAATATATGCTGAATCTTCACTTGCAAGGAATACCGCAACACGTCCGATATCGCTTTCAATTTCACCAAGTCTTCGTAATGGAATTTTCGAAAGCATTCCTTGATAATATTCTGGGTTTTCTTCTGCCCACTGAAGCATACCTGGTGATTTAGCAATTGGAGAAATGATGTTAACATTGATTCCAAATGGGCCAAATTCATTAGCTGCTACACGAGTGATTCCACGAATTGCTTCCTTTGCTGCTACATAAGAAACTTGGTTTACATCTCCGTTAATTCCAGCACCAGAAGCAAAATTAATAATATTTCCTTGAGATTCTTTTAGGTAAGGAAGTGCTGCCTGCATAAAGTAGAATGTTGGATAGAAACCTGTATTAAATGACAAATCAAATTCCTTTTGAGTTGTTTCCGCAATAGAAGCCATTTTTGATGCATGGGCATTATTTACTAAAATATCAAGTTTACCAAATTTTTCAATTACTTGGTTGACAACATCAACTATTTTGTCATGTTCTGCAAGGTTAGCTTGAATAAAGATCGATTCTGGCTGATATTCTTGTAATTCTTTTACAGTTTGATTCCCAGCTTCAGCGTTTAAATCTATAATAGCTACTTTTGCTCCTTCTTTAACAAAAGCCATTGCCATACCTTTACCAATACCGCTTGCTCCTCCGGTAATGATTGCTGTCTTTCCTTGAAGCTTACTCATTTTTCCAACCCCTTTTAGTTATATTTACATAGTGTTTATAAAACTCCACTTCCAATAATATATAACGTTGACTTACAAATCAATCAAAAAATATATTGCAAAAAATAGAAAATAAAACAAAATTCAAAAGTTATTGTAAAATAGCTATACATTATACCTATTTTTATTGTTTTTAGTGCTTAAACACACTAAGAAAAAGTCATATTTATACATTATCATTGAAAAAAGTGTAATAATTATACTTAATGTTTATTTATAACTTTTCCAAAAAAAAAATTTAAAAGTGCTATAATAGCTATTATTAACTTTTCAACTTTCCTTTCATTTTCCATATTCAAGGGTATGAGTAATCTGTCTCAGGTATTAGGCTGATTATGATGAGAAGTGTTTAAAAAATTTACGAAATACAATACAGGAGATAGAAATTATGGCAAAGAGTAAAGAACAATTTAAACAAATACGTGATCAGCGTTATGAGGAAATTAGTAATGCTGCCTTGAAGGTATTCGCTCGTAAGGGCTTTGCAGCAACAAAAATTAGTGAAATTACTTCATCGGTAAATTTAAGCCATGGGTTGTTTTATCATTACTTCGAATCAAAAGAACATCTATATATTTCGTTAATTTCGAATGTACTAGATCTATTTATTGACTCTGTTGAGGAAGCTGCCAAAAAGGAAGGAACACCTAAGGACCAGCTTGAATGGCTCACTGAGCTTACTTATTCTGGCTCTTTAGAGAATGCGCTTAGCCATCATACTCTCGTTATTGAAGCTCTTCAATCTGAATTTCTGCCTAAAGACATAAAACAGGAATTTGTACAAAAGTTTACAGCATCTTTGGAAGGAATTTGCCGGATCATTAAAAAAGGTCAAGAAGAAGGAATATTCGTAGAGGGTGACCCTATGGAACTGGCTGTCTACTATCAATCGCTTACTCAAGGACTAACCTTATGGAATGCACGAGGCTTATACCCAATTAAGGTTTCCCTCGAAAGAGTTATGCGTTTATTCGAGGCTTAATTCTACAGAATTATCGCTAAATAATTATATTTGAATAATAAACTTGATTCGTTTTGATCAGGTTCACCGTTTCATTTTTGTTTTAAGTCCATTTTTATAAAAATAACCTAATAATTTCGATACCCTCCATTTAGATAGTGTGCAATCCTTAACCTAAACTAAGAAACCGACCTTCTTTTAAGAAAGTCGGTTCAAACTCAGTTGTTTAGCAGTAAAGAATATAGAAATGCTAGTATCATGCAAAAATTTATTTTTATAGAACACATAATACCGCTGTTCATTCATTAATATTAACTTTTACCGGATTGTTTTTAATGCACCGCTCCAAGCAATTACTTCATCAAGCATTGCATTTACATTGTTAAGGTGCAAATCTTGCGGTTTAAATTCACTTCCATTAACAAAATCAGTGAATAAACTTAAAGTTGGATGAGTACGAACGTCTGCAACCTTTTGTTCAGCAAGAATTCCACGTAAATGTTCCGCTGCTCTAGCCCCGCCAGTTGAACCATAACTTACAATACCAGCTGCTTTGTTATACCAAGCTTCACGAGCAAAATCGATGGCATTTTTTAACGCACCAGTTATACTGTGGTTATATTCTTGAACGATGAATACAAAACCATCAAGACTTGCCAGTTTCTCATTCCATGCTGTGATACCTGGCTCTGTTCCATCGGTTGTACCTAAAAACGGTAGATTATAATCTGCAATATCTACAATTTCATAATTAGCATCTCCACGTTGATCAGCAATTCCTTTTACCCATTCGCCAACTTGCGGGCTTACTCGTCCTTGGCGAGTGCTGCCTAAAATAATTCCAATATTTAATTTTTCTGATGTCATCGGTATTTCCTCCTTATCTGCTTTCCCTAATATTTTGTCTAAAAAACCCATTCTTTACACCACCTGTAATTTTTCACTTTCTCGTTTCTTTTCGTATAATTGGAGCTATCTCCGTCGCAAGCAACTCAATTCCCTCTGCTACTTTCTTAAACGGAACACCCCCGATATCGATCTGTGCCATAAAACGCTGATGACCAAACAGTTCATATTGCTGCAGGATTTTCTCTACGATCTGTTGTGGACTTCCGACAAACAAAGCAGTATTTGGACCAGTCATTTGCTCAAAATCAGATTTGGTGATCGTTGGACTTTTTAGCCCCTGCTGTCGGTTAACATAGCACCAATAATTGGCATAATAAGGGTAAAATTCATCCTTGGCTTGCTGACTTGTCTTGGAAAAAAAGCCATGACCAGTTACGCCTACCTTAAGTTTTGCCAAGTCATGACCAGCCTCTTTACCTGATTGACGGTATAGGTCTACTAGTGGTTGAAATCGCTCAGGCTCACCACCTAATATTGCCATAATCATCCCTAGTCCTAGCCTGCCAGCTCGGAATGCGCTTCCTGGTGTTCCCCCTACACCAACCCAAATTGGTATTTCATCCTGTAAAGGCCTTGGAGCTATTTCTGCATTTGTTAATGGTGAGCGAAACCGGCCAGCCCAAGTAACTAATTCATTTTCGTTAAGCTTTAATAATAGATTTATATTTTCTTCAAAGAGAGCATCATAATCATTTAAGTCATAACCGAAAAGGGGGAAGGATTCCACGAATGCACCGCGACCAGCGATGATTTCTGCACGACCATCTGATAGCAAATCCAATGTAGCAAAATCTTCAAACAGGCGAACAGGATCAACTGTACTTAATACCGTAGTTGTACTTGTTAATTTAATACGTTTAGTTAATTGAGCAATCGCAGCCAATACAACAGGAACAGCTGAGGTAGCATAGTCCAACCGGTGATGTTCACCAACTCCAAATACATCAAGTCCCGCTTCATCAGCGAGTTTAGCAGCTTGTAATATTTCTTTTATTCTTTGCCCTGCACTAATTGTTTTGCCCGTATGAGGATCTGTCCCTATATCACCAAGTGTGTAGATTCCTATTTCTATGCCTTTATTATTTAATCCATCATTTTTTCGCATGGCAGTAGATACCTCCAAGTGGATAAAGGTAATAGATTTATACTTTTAGGATTATGCGATTACTGGAAGGATCAGAAGTAATGAAAGAATCATTTGATACGGAAATGGATGCCCCAATACTTTTTAACTGATCAACGATTTTAGCTCTTTTTTCCTCACTTGGCAGCATAAGAGTATAGGATTCAAGCCCCGCACAATTGGGTGCAGGTGCAGGTGCCCCTACTCCATTCCAAGTATTTATAGCTATATGGTGATGGTATTTTCCATCCGAAAGGAAGAGTGCCTGAGATCCATAACGATTTACTACCTCAAATCCCAGTCCTTTGACATAAAATTCTTCAGACTTTCTTAATTCAGAAACATGTAAATGGATATGTCCCATGACAGTTTCAGCAGGCAGACCTTTCCATGATTGCTGTCTCCCGAAAGAAAGCAAGTCTGGGAAATTCAGCGGATCAACCGTCATTTCAACCTCGCCATTTTCCCAACTCCAATCGGAAGGATCTCGATCTGTATATATTTCAATTCCATTCCCATCAGGATCAGATAAATAAAGAGCTTCACTTACAAGATGATCTGAAGAACCAAATTGAAATCCAATTTCCGCAAAATATTGAACAATTTTAGCAAGATCTGAACGTTTAGGAAGAAGTAGTGCAAAGTGATATAAGCCAGTCGTTCTCACTTGTTTAGGTGCATTGTTAATTGGCTGTTCGATTGATAATAAAACTGTCTTCCCATCAGCCGTTAATTTTGCGGACCTTTCAGATTTATCCAATACGTTAAAACCAATTACCTTCTGATAAAAGGCTAGAGATCTTTCTAGATTTTGTACCTTTAAGTTTACTTGGCCAACAAATGTTATCGGTTCACGATGAAAGTTCAAAATCTCTCCCCCTTTTTCTACGCTTTTTCACTGCGAAAAAGTACGTTATCTAAAGCTAAATATGATTTGTTCGTTACAGCGAAATAGATTGAAATAACCATTAAAGCAAGATCAAGTTCATAGCCTGCCATTTGACCATTTCCAAGAAAACCAACAGTGAGCTTCACCTTAACAATCGCAACAGCTAAAATAATTACAAAAAGAATAGAAATTATTCTTGTTCCTATGCCTAAAATAATTCCGATCCCGCCAATTAATTCTATTAAAGCTACCAAAAAAGCTGTAAAGCCTGGAAGACCTAAGCTTTCAAAAAAACCAACCGTATTTTCAATACCGCCCTGTAGCTTTGCTAACCCATGAATGAAGAAGGTTGCACCTAAAAATACCCTTAAAATCGTTGTAACAATTTCATTTTTCCCTATCATAAACGTAACACTCCTTTGAATTTTATTTGTTATAAACCAACTAACAACCTTATTTATTTATTTTGTAAGTCGGTTACTTTATGTAAGTAAGTATATTAATATAATTAAATAAAGTCAAGTAAGTTTATTACAAAAAATAATTTAATTATTGATAAATATGTATATAATATTAAGTAAGGAGTTGATTTAATTGGATAAGTCGATTTGTCCTAGATTCGAAAAAGCCATGGGGCTGCTAAGCCAAAGGTGGACTGGCTTAATTCTTTATCAGCTTTTGTCTGGTCCACAGCGTTTTTGTACTATTGAATCTTCAATAGGTGTAAGTGGCAGAGTACTTTCAGAGAGGTTAAAGGATTTGGAGAACGAAGGGATCGTTAAACGAGAGGTATTTGCAGAAACACCAGTTAGAATCGAGTATTCACTTACCGAAAAAGGCATAGCCTTGCAGCCGCTTATGAAAGAGATAGAAAAATGGTCTCAAAACTGGTTGGATGCTTAACTTAAACTAGTGAATTAAGATAAATCGAGAAGATATAAAGAATTCTTTGTATCTTCTCTTATTATCAGCGGGAAAAATATTGATTGTAATTTAATTACATTCCTTCAAAAATCAGCTTATATTAATATAAATACCGTGTTCCTTTTAAAGGTGAAGTTCAACTTGAATAGAAAGAGCGTAATTCTTCAGCAGAATTACGCCCTATACTCCAATATGACTTAATTTTTTCTTCAACCAAATTCCACATTGTCATTGCTGAACTGCCCTGCTATTTCCTACCAGTTTCGAGGTTTTAACTCTGGACCAAGAATGTGTGGAACCTCCACTCCACTTGTTTCATCGTGTGTGAAATGTGCCGCATACCAAACTACTATATCTTGTCCATTAATATTCTCCCTATCAACGAATTTGTCTAAATTAGCTCGTGCTTTATCTATATTTGTTGTGAAACCTTGTCCATCATCTAACTCTGAGCTGCGGTAGCGAAGAAGCCATACATCCCCCACCCCAAAACTATCTGCTTTTCCATCGTTCTTACCTGGGATTAAAGTATATCCTTCACCAGTTGATTTGTTAGAAATTAGCCATTGTCTATTATGAAAGGAATCACGCAGCCTTTTAATTTCATAATTTATAGTTCGAAAAATCGAAGTTCCGGTACTTGGTAGTTCGTTTATCTCTTGTATTACATTGTTACCCTCAGTCCGGATATCAAAATCAAATCTCCAATATACGTGATGAAAATGAGGGTTGCATGTACACGAATTGGCTACTGCACTAAATCCAAATCGTGGACGAATTGTACCATCGTTATGGAAACGCCATTCACTAATATACCGATACCAGCCAGCTTCCATTTCACTTACTAATACTGTTTCTTCCCCTTCAACATAAATGGCTACACCGAGATAATTGCCAGTATCAGAACCAGTATCAAGGATCGTTCGAGCAGGGGTGGAACACCTGCGGAATCCTGGAGCAATATCTGTTCCAAACGCTTCAATTCTCCCTTCCTGCCACTGCCAATCGCGGAAAGGGCCACAAACATCATTCTTATAACGTACATTAAGAATTGGCACATGAGCACGGGATAATACTTTTTTTCCCCGATACATCACATCTCTTAGTTCGATACCTGAACCAACTATACCTGTAGAAGCAGCTGGTCTCACTGCAATGAAATTCCATATTTCAGTACCACCTTGCAATATCCTTATCTGGGATTGTCCTAACGTTCCTCTTCTTACCGTAGGTTGATTTGCATCAGGCGGAGGCTGACAAATATGGTCTATTGCTGCTGAAAATGGCGGTGCACCAGTTTCATATATAATGACTTCACGTCTAATCATATTAACTCCAACAATCTGATGCAAAGTCTCTTCGTTATCTGCTGTTCTATCATTTGATTCTTCTTCAACAGGCAGAAGGCCAACCGCGAGGGTCCTTTCATGACGGCAGTCTTGAAGCTCTGTATAAATGAGTGCCGGCATAGCTCTGTAAGGACGCACAAGGTTTTCTCGAATTAAGCAGCCAAGCTCAGGGTGATCACGAACAATAGATACCGCTAACTCAAACTCTTCAATACTTGGCAGCGGCTGCGTATCTGAATGTGCTGCGCTAATACAACTGGGATCATGAATGGGTCCAGTCGCTATTACTGTACGATTGTTAGTGTAGTCATAGTATGTTGCTAAAAAATGACTTGGGGGCGTTAGTTGAGAATTTTTCGGTCGATTTATGGATTTGTTTCCCGGTTTATCCTTAAGATCAAGCAATTCCAACGATAGCAGCAGATGTCTGTTTCCTTTTAAAAACTTTTCGATAGTAGGATGATTGTCACAGATACTTCTTATTTGATTCATTGTTTCATGGTCTGGACCAAATGGAACTGCTTCCACAATTATTTCTGAGCTTAATCCCATTGAATCACTCTCCAAAATTGCTTATTGAGTAAAAACAAGTACTCTCCCAAACATCTTATGTTAATAAGAAGTAAGAAGAAACCAAATGTTTCCCTATTTTTAATAGAGCCTGTTAAATTTGTGTTAATCACTATAAAACCGCTGCCATAAGTTTATTTAACTGACTGTCCCCCCCGGTACAATTTCTATTTCATAAATAATAGCTATCTCGCAAGTTATAAATACAGCCCAAAATAACATAACCTTTAATAAACGATTAATGAGAGTCTTTTTAAAATCTTAATAAATAATTCCTGCGCTGATGCGAAAGATGTTTAATTCCTTGTTAGATTCTTCGATCCTGGTTTGGTATTACGTTCTAATCATATTTATAAATATGGAGACTAAGAAGGTGTGTAAAAAATGTTGAAAAAAGTTAAGGTTAATTTACGGCCCATTGTAAGTAAAATTAATTTACCGACTGTTATAAAAACAGTTATACTTCCTGGCGACTCAAAAGAAACATTATTTATTGCAACTCAGGTAGGAGAGATTTTTTACATAAGGGACGGAGTTATACGGACATTTTTAAATATTCGCTCGCGAATTATAAAACTAGGTACTTCAGAAGCAGGCGTTTCAGGTGGTGGATATGATGAACGAGGATTGCTAGGGCTAGCATTTCATCCTGAATTTTATCATAACGGACTGTTTTATCTTCATTATTCAGTTGCTGGAACACAAGGTCCTGGTGCCCTTCCTAGACCATTTTCACCTGACCCATGTGATCCAAGTACTTTAAACCTTAAGTGGATAAATAGAGAAAATCAATATGATCATATTGATACTGTTGAAGAATGGAATATTCGATCGAATCGTCAACCTCAAAAACAACGGACATTACTAAACTTAAGAAGACCATTTTTTAATCATAATGGTGTCAATAGCTTAAACTTTTCACCTGAAACAGGAAAACTTGTTTTAACAACCGGGGATGGTGGAGCAGGTTATGATCCATTCAATTTAAGCCAGAATGATATGGAGATTGCCGGAAAAATAATTGAAATTGATGTAGTTAAAAATACTTTTATCCAAAATCCACCTGTAGTATCACAGTTTAATGAACTTCCCGTACCCATTCAGGAAACACTTACTGTGATTGCAAAAGGGGTTCGGAATATACCGGGCATTTCATTTCAATGGTTTTATAATCAGTATATTAAATATGTGGGAAATGTTGGACAGGATTTGGTAGAATCGATTTTTTCATTCGTACAATATAAACCGATACCTGTTACTCAGCTTATTCAATATTCTTTAATGACACCTAAACCTGAGCTAGAAGGTCTTGTTAACTTTGGCTGGCGAGGGTGGGAAGGTGCTTTTCCTACATCGTTAAAAATGGGCTGCCGCACAAATCGAAACTTGGATGAGAAAACAATTGCTTATTACAATGAAGCCATCACAACATCCGTTAACCGTCTTCCCCCTCTAACAAGTTATTTTCATAGTGATCCCCGACCCGATAAATTTAGAGGAACTGCACTTACAGGAGTGCAAGCCTATATGGGGAATAGTATCCCCGCATTAACAGGAAGTGTTGTATTTACCGACATTGCAAGGAAGGATGAATCCAGGTCTCCAGCTAGAGGGGTTTTAGCTTATACAAAGATAAGAACAGATTGTAAATTAAATGATTTTAGTGTGATTCAAACCGATTATAATTTTGGGCCGGGATCTGCTCATTATGTTAGTTTGGGAACTAATTTTGATCAATCCAAACTATATCTAGGTGTTTATGGCTCTATGAAAGTGACTGATTTTAACCAAGGTACTGTCTTTGAAATTATTCCATGATTCAAAACGATAATATTTCACTTAATACCTTCAATGTATTACTTATTATTAAAAATGCAGGACCAATTGGCCCTGCTTGTTATTTAATTATTACTTTCCCGACCATACCTTCCTGGAAATGGTACCGACATATCAGTTCATATGTACCGGGCTGCTTTGGTGTCACGGTAATTTTCTTTTCTTTTCCCGGTTGGACCTCGGTGTCAATTCCGAGTTTTTCCACTGTAAAGGTGTGTTCTATCCTACCTTTGTTTTTCAATATCAACGTTGTGGTCGTTCCATTTGGAATAGTAATGGCTTTTGGATTAAAGTAATTATCGTTCAACTCGACCTCAATATTATTGACTGTTTCCATCGGTTGAGTAACGATACCGGAATCGGCCAATACCCATTGTGATCCTGCAGTGTTTGCAACCACAATCAACGTAAGTAAAACTACCAATCCTGTTAAGCATTTTTTCACAAACATTCGCAATCCCTCCTTTCCTATGTATTACTTTTTCCAATTCATAAAATACTATCACTATTAATTGGGTTCCGGCGTACTTTCATTTTGAAACAGAGACAAGAAAAAAGAATAAGATCGACTCTAATAGTGGTGACCCCTGAATCAATAGATTAAGCTTTAAATTTTTTAAATCTTCTTCTACAAAACTCTTTCCAAAACGATTTTATAATATTCATAGAATTAGTATTTATTAAGTGACTGGTTATATGATATTATTTTAAAAAACAGAAGGAGTTATTAAGCAAATGAATTCAGCAATCTCACCTACAGGAACATCAAAAACTAGAAGTAAAACTAGAACAATAGTCATTAATGCACTTTTCATCGCATTAACTTTAGTAGCAACGATGTTCATCAATATAAAACTCCCAATAATGGGTAGCGGTGGTCTTATCCATCTAGGTAACGTTCCTCTTTTTATAGCAGCAATTGTTTACGGCAGAAAAACGGGTGCCGTAGCAGGTGCCTTCGGAATGGGCTTCTTTGACCTAATATCCGGCTGGGCTGTCTGGGCACCATTTACATTTATCATCGTAGGTGCTATGGGCTTTGTAGTTGGACTTATCTCCGAAAAATCACCTGGCAATAGAGTCTTGGTTTATTCTCTTGCAGTAGCAGCTGCTCTAATTATTAAAGTCGTTGGCTATTATTTTGCAGAAGTGATTATTTACGGTAACTGGGTCCTGCCATTCGGGTCCATCCCAGGTAACATTATGCAAGTTGTTATTGCAGGTATTATTGTAGTTCCAATTGCAGAACGCTTAAAGAAATTATTATAAAAGTATACAAATACAATAATCATTGTATTAGAGAGGACATTTCCTCTCTTTTTTATTTTGGGTATTATGATGGCTTTTTATTTTAACGATAATGATTTATTAATATTTCCATTTTCATGAAATAGAGTTATAGTATTTTCCATAACAGTTCTTTAAGGCAGAAAGGAGAAAACATTTGGCCACAGAAAATAATAAATATCAGGATCAAACACTTTTTAACATCACATGGCCTTTATTCATTGAAATATCCCTTCATATGAGCATGGGGATTATTGCAACTTTAATATTAAGCAGTTATTCTGATAACGCCGTTGCTGGAGTGGGTGTAGCCAATCAAATTATTAACATCTTCATCTTAATATTTAACGTAATTGCGATTGGAGCTACGATCCTAATTGGTCAAAATTTAGGTGCTAACCAATTGGCCAGATCGCGTAGACTTGCTAGATCGGCATTTGGGGTGAATTTCTGGGTAGGTATTGCCATGACGGTCGTTATCGTTGCATTTAGCGGGGTGTTTCTGAAGTTTTACGGACTAAGTGGTGAGATATATGACTTTGCATACACGTATCTTACCATTACAGGATTTTCCCTTTTCCTTGAGGCAATCTCTCTAGCCCTAAGTGCGGTATTACGAAGCTATGGACATACAAAGGAAACGATGATTGTTACGGTTATTATGAATGTCATAAGTACTTTCGGCTTCTTTATTGCCATTAAAGGCTGGTTTGGACTGCCCGTTACTGGCGTTATAGGAGTTTCTTATTCCATCATCATCGCACGAGTCTTTATTATTGTTGCTCTCTTTTACTTTGTTTATAAACAGCTTCATTTAAGTCTGCATGTTAAAGATATTTTTATTATCAATAAATCAGACGTGAAGAGTCTTCTTTCTATAGGAGTTCCATCTGCAGGTGAGAATCTTTCATATCAATTTTCCCAAGTGGTGATAACAATCTTTATCGCCTTTTTCGGTGATGCCCCATTGGCAGCCCGCATGTATATTTTAAATTTAACCATGCTCTGTTATTTATTTACATTGGCGATCGCTGAAGGAACACAGCTTTTGGTTGCACGCTACATAGGTGCTCGAAATTATGACAAAGCATTAAAGCGTGGACTTAAGACATTAAAAATAGCGATGATTGCCTCGACTGCTGTTTCACTTCTGATAGCGCTAATTGGGAAGCCGATACTAACTGTGTTTACAAATGATGAAACGATCATCGCGGTTGCTCTTCCCGTTCTATGGGCAATGGTATTTATTGAATCCGGCCGAGCCATGAATATTGTTCTTATGGGTTCGTTAAAATCAGTTGGGGATGTAAAGTTTCCTGTTTTTATCGGTATGATCTGCATGTGGGGTGTCGCGGTTGTCTTTAGTTACTTCTTTGGAGTGACGCTCGGCATGGGCTTATTAGGAGTTTGGCTCGCCCAGGGACTGGATGAATGGATTCGCGGATTATTCGCATTAAAACGCTGGCTTTCTCAGCCATGGCTGAAAAAAAGAGCCCTGCAAAAGGCTGCTGGAATATAAGAATATGCCGGTTTCTTAAAAAGAGCCGGCATATTCCATTGAAATTTAATCTGTCATTTCGGATTATTTTTTTTATTCAAATAATAAGTAATCACAGCAACAATTATGAAAACTGGGATTGCGTAAATTTGTCCAACAAACAATTTCCATCCTACTGAATTATACCCTTCTGATGCAGGAGCAAAGACCGCAATGAGACACACAATGATATAGGACAATAATGGCGGAATTATTTTACTCATAAGAACACCACCTTTAAACTCAAAGGATCCAAAGCCATTTAACCATTCATATTATTATATTCGTATCTCTTATATTTGATCATCGCTACAATTCCCAGTATAGGTCCAATCGATAATAAAGCAAAACCCCATTTCCAGCCAATAAAACTCTCAATCATAGGGATTAGATTAATAGAAAATATGGTAATTAAGAAACCAATACACATTTGAAAGGTTAACGCTGTTCCTACATACTCAACTTCTGCTACTTCTGAAACTGCAGCAGAAAACTGGGCCGAATCGGATATAACAGACATCCCCCAAATAATAGATAGTAAAAGAGTTAACCAAATAAAGTGACCAAATGTTAAACCAATCAATAAAGAGCAGCTTGCGCTGATAGCCATTGAAATAATCGTTAAATTGGCTCTTCCGATTTTATCTGAGATCAATCCGCCTGCTATACAGCCAATCCCCCCTGCAATTCCTATTGAAATAAAAGAGGATAATGCAATAAACGAATGCGGAGTTTCTGGTGAATGGCTTGTGAAACTAGCCGCCAGAAAAGCAGGTAGCCATGTCCACATCGCATACAATTCCCACATATGACCAAAATAACCGTAGTTCGCAAGCATGACAGGCTTATTCGTTACCACTTTTTTAATTAATTTAAATGAAAACGGAATTTTTCCCGATGTTCCTGGAGCATCTTCTAAGATCCAATTAACGATGATTGCTGCAACTACAGCTAATACTGAGCTACAAATAATTACGAACTGCCAATTTAATGAAGAAAAAAATATAACTACAAAATGTGGTAAAGATGACCCTAATGTTAATGCAGCTATTAAAATACCAATTGCCAGACCACGTTTTTTAGGAAACCATTGTGATAAAATTTTTACAGCTGTCGGATATACGCCAGCGAGAGTTACTCCCGTTAAAATCCTAAGCAGGATACCTAAAAATGCATGGCCAGCGAGGATAAGTAAGCCATTCAATAGCGCTCCTAATATTGCTGAAGCAGCAAATACCTTTCTGGGATTATAACGGTCTGCAATCCCAAAATAGGAACTAAATAATGCTCCTATAACAAAACCTATTGGAACAGATGCAGACAGCCATGCTTCTGAACTAGAACTAAGGTTCCAAATTTCAATTAATTCGGGTGCAATAACAGATGCACTAAACCATAAGCTTAATGCACATAATTCTGAAACTCCAATCCATAATAGCGCTCTCCAAGAACCTGGAATCATAATGTCCCCCTTATTTTCTAGTGGCTGTATTTATAAAAATATATATGTAATTAATATCTATATTTTGATTACTGAGAACAAATGTTCTATAGTATTGATTGGGAGGTGATTTTTTTGAGACCTAAATTAACAGTAGATATAAGTGTTAATAGTTTTAAAGATTTTTATTGGTTAAAAGAAGAGTTACAAGCATTTTGTCGGGAAAACGGAATAAGTGCCTCCGGCTCCAAAATCGAGATTTCTAATAGAATTGAAATATTTCTTCGAACAGGAGAGATAAAAAAACCGATTAGAAAAACAAGTGTGATCAAGAAATTAGAGCCTCAATCGGTATTAAATCTCGATACAGTCATTACCGAGCACCATTGTTGCAGTCAAGATGTCAGAGCGTTTTTTAAGACTGTTATCCCGAAATTCCATTTTTCAACCCATATTCAAAACTACTTTAAAAACAATGTTGGAAAAACATATCGAGATGTTGTAAAAGCTTGGAATGAGGAAGAAGTACGAAAGAAAGAACCCACATACAAGAAAAACATTGCACCTCAATTCCAATACAATCAATTCATTCGTGACTATTTTGCTGACTCGAAAAATCAAGGAAAAAGTCGTGAAGAAGCAATTGAAGCATGGAATGCAATCAAAAAACTCCCTGGAAGCAACAAATATGATTCTAATAATTAACTTTTATGAACACCCAACATGTCAACTGTTAATTGATTTGATTGTCAGTAAAGAGAAACTAGCATTTGTTTGACTTGTTCATCAAATGCTAGTTGTTTGCCAAAACTTAAATTCCCTCATTCCCTTTAAGAAAAATTCAAACGTGGAACCTGGGAAACTTTTATCTCATATACTCGAATATCTCATCTACAGCTTTGCGGTATCCACCTGATTTTTGAAAAGATTCACTGATTTTTGCAGCAGCTTTTTGGAAGGATTGTTGGCTTATTACAAGATCTACTGCTTCACGTAGGTGATCTTCAGTCAAGCTTTGCATATTTAATTTAATACCGGCTCCGATACTGACGATTTGCTCGGCAATGATCGGCTGGTCAGCGCTTAATGGAATTACGATCATCGGTACCCCATAATAAATTCCTTCATTAGCACTGTTCATTCCACCATGTGTAATAAACAATTTAGTGTGTTTCAGCAACTCGGTTTGTGGAACATAGTTTTTGACTATAAAGTTTTTAGGGATCTCCCCTAACTCACTTATTTGAGTTTTTTCCCCGATCGACATAACAACTGTATGATCCATGTTCCCAAATGCCTTCATACAAAGCTTATAAAAACCAATTGCTTGGTTTAATACAGTACCCAGTGATATGTAAATAACGCTTTTTCCCTTGATTGCAGTAAAATCGAAGTTTTCTTGCATCGTTCGTAATGAGATGGACGGACCTACAAATTTGTAAGTTTGGTCAAATGCTTCTCCAAATGGTTGAAACTCTCTGGTTGTATATACGATTGTAAGTGGTGCAGGATTACAAAAAACTTCATAAGGAGAATGGATTTCAACATTATATTCTTCTTTAATTTTTGTAGTCAGATTTTGATAATCTTCATTTATTTTTTTCAATATTTCTGTTGGTATGCTTTTTGAAAGATATTCTTCAGTTTTATCAAATTCTGCTTTTGTCTGTGCAAAAGTCGTACAAGAATTAATTGCTGGAAGGTTAAGTATTTGTGCAATTAATCGTCCACAACCAAACATGGAATCATGGATGATATAATCAAAATGTTCCCCTTCGATTTGCTCCAGGACACTGGGTATCATGATATCTGCTGTATGCAATAAACCATTGACTCTTTCGAGTAAATAATTTCTCCCACCAGAAATGAAAGCTTTTATAAATTTTTCACTATCAAATGTACGCACAGTAGCACCCGTCTTCTCAATACGATCTCGAAATGCTTCGATTGTAAAGTATACGACCTCTTCTCCGCGTGAAACAAGCTCTTGTACAACTCCAATCGTAGGATTGACATGTCCTTCTGATCCGCCGTTAATAAATAAAACACGTGCCATCACTAACACTCCTTAGAAAAATATTCTCTAGATTTTGTAAAATTAAAGTCCTACTCCCCATCCGATTACCCATCTTAAATAATGGAATTAATTTTATCATAGTACAATGATTGAAAATACCATAATTCTTAGTAATTTATAAAAAATGTACATCTCAGATGAGCTAATTTAATATCCTTTACTGATATTTATGCGGTGTTGCGAAAACCATTGTAAAACCTGATGCGAATTAGACTATCCAAGGTAATTGTAATAATATCAAGCAAACAAATTTTCTAAAGAGGTAATGGAAAAATCATGCTAAAATAAATTTATGGAATACGAAATGATGTTCTTACACGAAGGGATGCGGAATGTTAAATAAAAATCTGAATCTAAGGGGGCTTTTAATAGTGAGTTCAAATTCGATTGTATTTATCTGTATAATTCTAACCTTTGTTCATTTGATGTTAAGAATAATGATAACGGGAAAGATTAAAGAAGAACTTCCAGAGGATGCTAAAGATTTTGCCCTATACGGGAGAATAATATTAGCACTTATTGGTATTATCATAGTCATTATTTTTAGTGTATTAGACAATATTGAAGGAAATGTAATAAAGTGGTTTTGGATTATTTTTACAACATTAGCTTTAGGTTTTAATTCATTTATTGATTGGAAGTATCTAAAGGGTTCGAAACGGTATATCGTTTCCATAGTTACTCTAATATTTGGTATACTTTTAATTAATTTCCTTTTGTGATGTTTGGTCACTTGTTCAGGTAACAGTTAGGTTGAAAATATTTCGCTAAAAAACGCTCAGAAAAAACTTTTATTAAAAGTCACTAAAACATTTAAAACCTTTGAAAAATAAGGAACTGAATATAATGTCACACATTAAGGAACGTGAGGTCACGTTCCTTTACAAATCCCTTTGCTTTACAATCTTTAATCTTAAATGTGAACTCCTATTTTGGAAAATTTATATTTTATTAAAACACGCTTTTAACTTAGCATTCAGATAATTAGAGCTGTTATTCTATTTATTGAGGTAATAATTGTGTATAATGGCCAGACAGAAAAAATAATATTACTTTCAATAATTACTTTCCACAATTTCAAACCGCTTCGAAACTTATAAATAAACAAAATTATGGATATAGTCACCGTATAGAATAACAACCATAAAAATTCTTTTTGTCTATTTACCTCATATTCAAGAGCTTCCATTTTCCAATTGTCATTTTCTGAAAAAGATACGGTCACAATTGATTTTTCAATTCCTATCAGATTGAATGATTTTAGCGATATACTATCCTTTTGCAATGCAACAATATCATATCCGTTTGGTAAAAATGAAACCTTGTACACTATTAGATATGAGACACCTGCAATAATACTACCAATTAATAAAAAGGCTAAATATTTTTTTAGTTTTGTCCTAAGAGTCTTTTTCATTTTATTTCATCCCCCTTAGCACCTTTAACTATACCATAATAATCCAATTCCCTATTTCAATAATTTTCCTTTCTTATTGATGAACAAAAAACTGCAAATATTAATTACTCTTTTTTAATGTTACAAATAATAGATGATGATGGTAGTGGTAACTTTAATGGTGTTGATGATTGAAATTAATCCTCTTATAGTGTAAGAAGCTATCGTTGAGGAAGACATCTATTATTTTTCTTTCAACTGTTTTAGTAATTCAATTATTTCTTTATTTTGCTCAGTTGTTTTTCTTAACTTCACTTCAATTGAAAAACATGTAAAAACGATAGCGATAAAACCAATTATAAAAATAAATTCCACTTCAATTCTCCTCTCGAGAAAAAACAATTAATTTTGCAGTTATTTGTATGTAGTAGTTTTATTAAAAGAGTATTGTAACTTCATACGCATAAGCTCAATCAAATATTTATTCAATGGCGTAATTAACCCTTTCTGTTTTTAAGAGATATCTTTACTAATTGTGTGTAATAATTTTCCTTTTATTTTAATTATCAATGTGTCAAAGGCATCTTTACTAACGGTGTTATATACACCAAATAAAGATAAGATTATTTAAATCTTTGTCTTTTCCTTCTATTAGAAGACCTTCCTTCTGCAAAAAGAACCAGCAACGTATTTTGTAGCTGGTTCTTCCCAAGTTTTCATTTTATATTTACAATAAGAAATAGGTAATCGTCTTTCTAAATTACACATTCTGCTAAGGAAAATAGTATAATAGAGTATGTTTCATAGATAACATACCCTTTCCTAATATTATCTCCTACAAGATCTTTCGTGCTGCAGCAGCCACTCTTTTCTCTCCAAACCGCCTGCATATCCAGTTAATTTCCCGTTTGCCCCAATTATTCTGTGACATGGAATGACTATGCTTAACTTGTTTTTTCCATTTGCACTTCCTACTGCTCTGACGGCTTTTTCATTCCCAATGGAAACGGCAATATCCTTATAGGACCCTGTTTCTGCATAGGGAATATCTTTTAATGCTTCCCAAACTGATTTCTGAAAGTCAGTTCCCTCAAATTGATAAGGGAAGGTGAATTCATAACGTTCACCTTTAAAATATTCATCAAGCTGGTTATAACAGTCTACTAATACATGCGGAGTTTCAGCGCTTTTTAAATTCGATTTTTGAGACTCTTCAGAGAACAAAATGGATAAGATGGCTTCATGAGTACCGCTTATTTCTAGCACACCAACTGGTGATTCATAGTCTAACTTAAATATTTTTGTCATATAAGGACCTCCAAAGATAAAATGTAGCGTACGCCTGCCAACCATCCCAACCAGCTGCATATTTTTCTATTTCTTCTAGAGTCGGTTTCCTCTCAAGATCTAATATATTCTTTATTGCATTATGAAGGCCGACATCTGCAACCGGAAAGGAAGTTGGATAGTGCAGGCATTTCATCATCACATAATCTGCCGTCCATGCTCCTATACCTTTTATGCTCATTAATGAATTTTTTATATGATGGTAATTATTTTTCTGAAGCAATACTTCTTTTGCGATTTCCCCATTGGTCATAGCTCTAGCTACTCCAATGATATATTCAGCCTTCCTTAAAGTAAATTGAAGTTTTCTTAGGTCATCCACATTTATAGACGCTAATCTTTCAAATGAAGGAAATACCCAAAACGTTTCTCCCTCAAACGTGAGGCTCTCACCGAATTGTTCAACGAAACGTTTCTTTAAGGTGTTAGCAAAGTTTAAATTAATTTGCTGTCCGATGATTGCCCAAACTATCGCTTCAAATAAATCGGGAATGCACATGATCCGTAAGCCATAATATTTAGCAGCTAGTGTCTTTAACACATTATCTTGACTAGCCACTTGATAAAATCCTCTTAAATCCTGATCTAAATCAAACCATTCCCAAATATATTCTCCCACTTTTTTGCGATCCTGAAAAGATGGGGAGCTAATAGGAAATTCAACCTTTATATAATTATGGATGAACACAATTTTGCTTAAAAGCAAGGAATCATTCACTTTTAGGAGTTTATATATAGACTGTTCTTTTATTTCATGAAGAATTTCTTGGCTGGACCGATCTAAAAAAATTAAGCACTCTTTAAAATTAAATTCCGCAGGAGGATAAATCTCTAAATAAGATTCGTGATCAATCCATTTCATGTTGGAGTTCCTTTCGATATTCACTAGGTGAACAGTTTTTAATGCTTCGAAATACTTTGTAAAAATTGGAGGGGCTCTGGAATCCAACCTCATAACAGATCTCAAGATTTGTCAGGGTCGTACACTTTAGCAGGTAGGCTGCTTTATCAATACGTATTTTTTCTAAGTATGTCCGTGGAGTCTCAAGGGTCTCTTGCTTAAATAAGCGCTCCAAATAAAAGGGACTTAAACCGACTTGATCAGCAATATCCTTCAATGTCAATTTTTGTTTATAATGATTAACAAGGAAGGTAATGGTACTTCTAACAAGCGCAATGTGAGGAGATTGCTCCACTTCTGGCTGACATCTTTTACAAGGACGATAACCAGCTTTTTCAACTTCCCTCATGTCATGATAAAACTCTACATTCATTTTCTTTGGCTTCTTTGATCTGCAGGAAGGACGGCAGTATATTTTTGTAGTTTTTACGGCTGTAAAAAATAATCCATCATATTTACAATCACAAGCGATGATTTTCTCCCACATCTCTTCAAATGATAGATTTACATTGTTTACCATAATTGCTATCTCCTTTCTGTAATAGTGCAAAGATTATCTCAGATTGTATTCATGTGCCCGTAAATTTCTATTTATATTTTCCAGGGTAAAGTTCCTAAACTTTCCTAAAAACCATTTTTCCTTTAATGAATCTATCAATGGATTAACTGATTTATGTTTATTAATTTCTTTATTGGACCCATTTTAACAAGTATTAGACTTCGAATTCGTCCTCATTCTTGCTCTTATGGTCCATATTAAGACAAAAAAAGTGAAGCTATCATATGCTCCACTTCAAAAATTAAATTCATTATAAGCAAGAGTTATGCTCTAATTACCTTATACTCTGTTTGTCCATAGAAACTATTCTTAAGTTATGTATTTAGCAAAGGTATATTATTACTTTATCAAATATTCTCAGTATGTTCTATTTCCACCTTTCTAACTTATCTAAATTTCTTACAAACATGCCTGCTAAAAATTTTGGTACACCCATTTCAATACATTTGTCTTTTACAAATTCCTTCATGTCCTCTACTGATATGTTTTTTTGTGTATACTCTCCCTCTTGGTAACAATGCTTACAAAACATTAAGCTTTTTTCTTGATTTCTTTCAGTACCTCGATCTTCCACATTCTTTATTGGCATTGAACAGCTTTGACATTTTTTATATTCTTTCATTATTGGACCTCCTCACTATTATTCATTCTGCCCTAATCTTAATAATTTTCTTAATTTTTGAAGGTTATTAACACTGTAAAAATAACACTATATTATCATTATTAATATAATGACTATTCAGTTCACCTCATAATCATACTATTCTGATAACACCACGCATTTCCTAATATTTAATTCTATATATAAACCCCATAAAAAAAGCAGGGAATTTGAATGTATTTCCCCACTTTTCTAATGTCATTTTTTTGATAATCTAATGATGTCAAGCAACATTTAATCTGGTACGTCCCTACATTACATCGTTGCCGCTGAGGAAGCAGCTGAATTGTCTGCTTTTACACAATCAATTGCGACAACGAGTGCAATCATAATGGCCTCCATTTTTTCATCCACTATTTGAACCCTGTAGCTATCTCCCCAAGTGAACCACTCCTTGCTCACTTTACCGACAACTTCACCATGTTGTAATACTTGAAAATCCATATCCCACCAGTTACCTTTTACCTCAATACCTGCTGCATCAATTGTATAGCGAGCTTTAATGAAGGAAAACTCTTTCTTAATCGTTAATACCTCGCGGCCATTTACCTCAACAAAAAACTTCGGTAAAAAGCTGAACACTTTTTTCGTAATAAGAGCAACCTCATCTCTTGCTGTATTCATAATGGAGAAGGTCTTTGGAATTTGCATAAAACTGCCCTCCACGAAATAAACATCCTTCTCCTCTTTGTCCTTTACTGTAAATTTGCCACCTAGACTAAATACCTTCTGTTTTATATAAAGCTGCTTCATACGATGCCTCCTTTGAAATAGCATATTACAAAAATTATACTATTGTCAGTCTTAAAAGAGGATTAATTTCTTCTATAATAATTTACGGTCAATAATAAACATAACTAAAAAATCAGACCGAATGTAAGAAAATTTTAATATGGTAAGTACGTATTAAAAAAATAAAAACCTTGCATAAGCAAGGCTGAAGAATCCCTAATTCGTCCTATTAAGTATTAGTCTTCTTGCATGATTTCATCAAAAGCTGAAGAAACTTTATCAAATTCCTCATCGCTTTCAATAGCCGTGAAGTCTCCATCCTTATTGACCTTTAAAAAGAAAATATCAATTTCTTCCTCGTTTTCTTCTTGAAGATCCTCGACAAAGGCGACTGCAACGTATTCAGAGCCTTCTATATTTACGACTGCCAGTACTTCAATTTCTTCGCCCGCATCATTTTTAAAGATTTCGCCTTCTTTTATGTTTTTCATGTTACATTTCTCTCCTTTTGTAATAGGTTAATTTGACGATAATTTACTTATCTTTTATTTGTTCTCGAATTATTTTAAGTTCTTCCAATGAAAGATCACCTAGAGATTTTTTAATTTCCTCCTCAATTCGTTTCCTGTTGCTTTCTCGATATTCATTCCACCAATCTCGGAGTCCTTCTGTCTTTTCCAATATGTATTCGACATCAATTTCATCTACTTCTTCATCTGACAAATATTCCAACACTGCTGCTAACATTCGAGAAAGGTTACCAATTTCATCTTTGGTGTTTTGATTATTCGGCAAATGGATAATAAGTTCCTCATCCGAACCTTCATTGGATTGTGCAGTTTTTCGTGGCATCTTGTCGCTCCTTACTTAGCCTATTACAATGTATTTTTCGTATTTCATTAAAAAATAATCGTTTTTTTAAAATATAATTGTAATTCGCCACATACCACTACTCTTTAACGCATAAATAGAGCGCTGATCCAGCATAGATCAACGCCCATATTAGTTTTAATAAAACATCAACAATTTTTCATTAACGTGACGCTTTTGGTGGCTGGCACACGTCACATTTACGTTGGTGATTATTTTTAAATTTAGTAAAGGTTTTTTCGAATTTGTTACCACAAGCACATTCAAACAGTAAACTTTGGGAAAAACCATGAAATTCAGTCGAAAGCAGCTTGCTTTCTGAATTTTTCTCAACAAATTCTTTAATTTTACCAATCGACCATCGTTTGTTCATTCACATACACCTCCATATATTATAGCTAGGCGGAGGCTTTTCTTTCGCATCCGTTCAATAGTGAATCAATTATCGCAATTTCCTTATTATATCATGAACTTGTACACAATTAAACAAATGAAAGATGCCTTATTGAAGATAATAAGGCTGACGGATCGCCAAAAACTTTTGAATTAATGTACTTTTAAGCTTACAGTTTAATAAACATTAATTATTTTACTAGTAATGGCTAATAGCTCGGGGCTATGGTTAGAAACCTTACCTACCACGGCTTTTTTTAGAATTTTCCCGTTAAAAAATCTCGTATTTGCAAATCATTATACGTTTGAGCTTCGGTACATTTATCTTAATGAAAATGAGTTAATACTTTTTAAGGTTAAGCTCTGAAATTCTGATACCATTTCTTCAAATTTATTTTTCTCCTCTAAAAAAGGAAGATGATTACTTTCTTCAAAGATATACAATATTGAATTTTCCAACCCTTCATTGATTTCTTCAGAAAATATCAGTGGGCATTGGGCATCGTGTTTACCACAGAACACAATCGTGGGGATTGTCACATTTGGCAGTTCACTTTGAATATCATAATTGGGCAGGTCTTTAAATGAATAATAGTCTAATCTTTTTTGTACAACTTTCCCGCTGCTCGGTTTGGAGAAGTATTCATCCCATCTTTCAGGACGGTATAATGACATATTTGTCCATTCTCTACTAGCTTCTCTTTTCTCTTCTTTCGTTGTAGTTGGAGATTTTAGTATTGAGAAAATCTCCTTTAATTTTTTATTTAATGGTGATTTTGGACAATATATACTTCCTTCGTATTCCATATACCTCTTAGATGATGCAGCACCACCAATTAATAATTTTGCCAGTGACTGCGGATACATTAAAGCATATACCAGCCCTAGCATTCCACCTGTTGAATGTCCTGCAAAACTCCACTGTTTATAACTTAATGCTTCCTTAATTGCCTCTAAATCTTTCACACTTTCACTCATACTAAGTTCATCGTCATAGGTAACGCTTAGAGAGTTGCCAGCTCCCTTTAAATTGATCAAATACACTTTAAAATGCTTAGTAAAAGCATCTGCAAAATAATAGCCTAGTTCATTAAACTCACTATATAAATGAGTAATACAAAGAGGTTCACCGCTTCCTTGTGTAAAAAATTCAAATCCTCCTCTAGATGTTTGTATGAAGTTTTTCTCCCAGTAAACCAAATCCATTTTCTTAATCCTCCTTAATACCAGTTTGAATATTATTCTATATTTGTAATGTTTATCCTCCCATTCTACCTTTATTAAAAAGACAGTAACTTTTATGTATGAAAAAAGAGCCAAAATACGCAAGTTGTTAAAAAAACTTGCATTTTTGTCTCTTTCATTTTTATTATGATTTAAGCTCATATTAGAATTAGATTTTTAATAATGTTAATACGAATATCTTCTTTTAGTATTATGAATATTCAGGTATTTCATATAACACTCAGTTTCTTATCCGCTATAAACAGTGTCACATGTTCCAGGAGCTGGCTCATAAAAACAATGTAGTTTAAATTGACCCGTAAAAGGTTGGTTGTACCATGTTGGAGGACACGGAGCATATGGATTAAAGTACCAAAGGGCATATTTTGCCGGGTGACTTCTCCAATAATCCAAATTCTGTTTTGCTAATCTTCTTTCAGACTCTCTTGCTCTTTGATAAAATACATTGCCTTTTTGAACTGCCTCAAAGGAATAATTTCCTCCTTGTACTTGAAAAATAACCTGTCGAATTGTTCTCAAATTCTTAAAATCAATACAATTTGCAATTAGACGGTTAACAATAACATTCCCAACATAGAGCATTCCTTGATTTCCTTCACCCTCAGCCTCTGCTCTCATCATCCTTGCCATTAAGTCAACGTCAGCACTTCGGTAAGCTACTCTTGGCATTTTACCACCTCCATAACATAGTATGAAAAAAAGCCTACATTCATGACCTTTGTAAATAAAATAAGAATGCCTGTTTTTATGTTTAATGTTACCTAAACATTCTTTTTGCCTTTATTCAAACTATATTGCGCGAAAGTTTAAAAAGAACCAGCACTCGTATAGCAAATTTGAGAAAATAAACAGCTTTTAATTCTTTATTTCCTTATTTTTTGAAATTGAAGCAGTAAAAAGTTGAACCAGGATATGATGGGAATGGCAAATATAAAAACATAATTGCCTGAATGCCCAAAACCAAATATTTTTGCTTCATCATCCATGCTATATAAAATCCACGCTGTTGCTACTAGAATAAGAGTATTAGAAAAAAGTGCTGCTAACATGCTTATCCATTTGTTGCTTGTCTTTTTTAATATTAGAACTGATAAAATTGCCGAAATGCAAAAAGAAAATGAAATGATTAAAAAATTCAGCACTAAACCACCCTACATTCTCATTGATTCAATAACTTCATCAAGAATATGTTTTAATCCTTCTTGAACAAATCCCCTTCATATTTTTCTTCTAAATATTGGATTGCTTCATCTTTTTTGTAGGTTTTTAGCACTAATCCCTCTTTATCAAATATAACGAATACAGGGCATTTTTCGAGTTTTAATTGTGGGTATCTTTCATTTGTCGAAATCAAATTTGTTATCATTGTTACTTTACCTACAGAATTAAAAATGCTTGGCATTTCATTTATACCACTTTCCCCATCTGTAACCCAAAGAATAGAATGATCTCCTTTTCTGTAAGGCATTAGTTCTGAAATAGGGTTAACTCTATTGCTAAACTTCTTAATTGCCATAAAGAAAAATATACACGCAATCATTCTTATTAGGATATTACCTATGTAATTGTTATCCATATTAAACCCCATAAGAGAACTTCCTATTAATAACAGAAACATGCCGAACACTTTATTCATCTATTTCTCCTTTTGTTCTAATTTTTTCGTCAACCGTCCTGCTTTTTAAAAGGCGTCTCCACTAATTGTAGAAACGCACTAATTTTGAAAGAGATAATTTTAATAATAGTAAATTCATAGTTTCAAGTATTAAACTTAATACAATGTATAATAAAGTTAACATTTTAGTATTTGTTTATGGTGTAGAATAAGTGAGAGATAGCATTAAATAGACTTTTTCATCAGAACGGTTTATGTATGTGTGGCGTTCTTCCCCTTTAAATTTTATTACGTCCCACGTATTTAATTGATGTTCTACCCCGCCTATTTGCATTTCCAATTGTCCATTTAATACTAGAACGATTTCTTCTGAGCCTGCTAAATGAAATTCACTATATTCACTATTTGGCTCAATGCAAGCTCTATGCCATTCAACTGTGCCAAACGCTTTAAATAGTGGATCAATAAACCAATCATGATTTTGACCAGCAAAATGGTGATTTGATTGGAATCGGTACACTTCGGTATCTTCTTCGAAAGTTAATAAAGAAGCGAGTGGAATTTTTAATCCTCTACAAATTTTCCAAAGAATATTAATGGTTGGATTTGCTTCTCCTCTTTCAATTTTTCCTAACGTTAATTTGCTAACATCACATATTTTCGCCAGCTCATCAAGACTAATTTTTTTGTTTTTTCGTATTTCTCTTAGGTTAATTCCGACTTGACCTGATAAATCAATATGTTCCTCCTCCATATTCTTCACACCTTCCCTATTGATATCACACAAAAAGTATACTATAGTTTACTAATGTGTTAATTATAATTAATTATTAGATAAATGATTAACTATAGTATATCAAATACAAATCAAGATTTATAAACAGAGGAGTATTCTTAATGGAAAAATCAAGAAATTGGTTCATGGTTTGGAGTGTTTTTGCACTGTTTGTAGTATCCATGAACTTGCGCGCTTCAATTACCTCGATTTCACCAGTTTTAAAAAATATTCAAGCAGATCTGCATATGTCTAGTGCTTCAATAAGCTTGCTTACTGCCTTCCCTGTTTTTTGTATGGGTATTTTTGCTCCCATTGCTGGAAAACTTAGTGATCGGTGGGGAATTGAGTTAACAATTGCAATATCCGTATTTTTAATTGGTGCTTCAACAGCATTGCGCCTCGTTGCAACCGTTCCTTTCCTTTTATTAATGACTGCAGTTTTTGCAGGTATTGGGATTGCCATCACAGGCCCACTTATCTCTGGATTTATTAAAAAACAATTCCCAAAATCTTCATCATCAATGATCGGTGTTTATTCAGCTGGAATGGGAATTGGTGCATCTTTAAGTGCTGGAATGGTTGTTCCTATTATGCATTCTTTTCATAATTCTTGGAACGCAGCTTTATCGATTTGGGCATTATTCGCGGTAATTGGCTTAATCGTTTGGATACCTATTATAAAAAAATCTAAAAATATATCAGAAAATAGCCAAATAAAAATCCAGCAGCAAAGCCAATTTCCATGGAAAAATCGATATGTTTGGCTGCTAATGATTATATTTGGGCTTCAATCTGGTACTTATTATTCTCTTGCAACCTGGTTAGCTCCAAAAGTACAAGAAATCGGTTATAGCGCCTCGTATGCAGCTACAATTGCTACCATTTTTTCAATTACACAGATGATGATCAGTTTTATCATCCCTATATTAATTAATAAGCAATCGAATAGAAGACCATGGATTATTCTAAGTGCTTTAAGTTCTTTTATTGGGATCATATTGCTACTAACGGGAGTAACTTCACCGATTATTAGTACTATCTTAATGGGAGTAGGTGCTGGAGGTTTGTTTCCACTGGCCATGATTCTTCCTTTAGATGCAACATCGACACCAAGAGAAGCGAGTCAATGGACAGCAATGATCCAATTCGGCGGTTACATTATAAGCGGCATCACCCCTATGTTTGTAGGAATTGTAAAAGATATCACAAACAACTATAACTATGCATTTTTTGCGTTATTAATTATTTTAGTAATACTAATGCTTTTAACTTTCAGGGTGAAAATTAAAAATGAATCCACTCTTCCCTCAAATGGGAATACTGCATCAAGTATATAATTTCTTTTAAAGATGGACTTTCTCCAAAAGGATGAAAATAATCCATAAATATTTTCTCAAAAACAAACCCCATTTTCTCATTTATTTCTGTGAGAAAATGGGGTTTTTAATGCTCTAGCCTTCACTTGAATGAGTAGGGAAAACTTCGACTTATCTTATTTCGATAATAGAAATACACCGGCACGAATATCATCAACGCGGCAGTTAATACGACAAAATTATTTAATATTGAGTTAATCTCACCTTTTTCTGTGAGGATGAGTCCACCTCCGTATTCCCCGGAAAGCCCATAGATTAACCCATAAGCTACATTCAAGCCAAAATGTAATCCGGTATCTGCCCAAACAGAACCTGTTTTAAGAAAAGCATAGGTTAGAGAGCAGCCCAAAAAAATAGAAAAAACAAAATTCGTAAAGGTAAGGTCCCCATTCCAAAAATCATCAAGAGAATAAATAATGATACTAATGATGGCAATTACAATCGATGGGAGTTTACCTTTTAAAAGGTTTAAGATATAGCCTCTTGTAATCAAATCATTGATCAATGAACCCAGGAAAAAACCGACCATGATCTGAACTATAGTCATAAAAGCATCCATTCCTGTTTTTACACCGGTAATATGAAACTTACCAATCTGCCAATATATAATGTACATGAGTGCCCAACAGCTAAAGCCAATGCCGAAACTAACAAAAAAGTGTTTTAGTGTATTTCGGTCTTTAAAAAAGCCCAGTCCCTTTAGTCCCGGAAGTCCGTTAAGTCTTGCTATAAGAGAAGCAATTGGAAAAAATAATAGGAGACAAATAAACTGAACAACACTATTCGAGAGAAAATGTGTAGTTCCATTGAAATATATGTTCAATACTAAAAATCCGCTAATTCCGATAATAAATTTTTTCATAAATACACTTATAATCTCCAATCCTATAAAACTTCATGATTAATTTTATAAAGAACCCATTTTGGTTGTCGCAATTGCTCCAGCCTTATTAGCATCGTGCAAGTATTTCTCCAGCTGTGAAAAGGACGAAGGCTCTCCTTTTTCATGAAAAGAGCATAGCAATGATGCCATGAAGGCGTCACCCGCTCCAGTTGTATCCACTACATCAACGTCTAATCCTGATATGCAAACCTCCAGATCCTTGTGATAAGCACATGCCCCTTTTGATCCTTTTGTAATAAAAAGAGAAGGAATGTTAAATTGATTAATTCTAGAGATAGCTGTTTCATATGATTCTGTATCCATTAAAAAAAGCAATTCTTCTTCTGCCATTTTAACGAGATGGGCTTGAGACAAAAATGAGCAAATCGTTTTCCGGCATTGTTCTTCACTATCCCATCGTTTTAAACGAATATTAACATCAAAGCCTATAAATAATTGTTCTTCCTTTGCATACAAGAGTGCCTTTTTAGTCGTTTCACAAGCAGTTTCATGAAACAATGTCCCCGAACCAAAATAAAATATCTTCCCGAACTGAAAAGGGATTTTTCCTACTTCCTGCTCTGTGAGCCACTCATCAGGTGTCGGATTGACATACGAATGAAACACCCGATCTCCATTATTTGTTTGGTGTACATATACTTCACATGACTTCTTTGTATCTGAATGTACTGCGTAATCAAGACAAACTCCTTCATGATTGAACGCCTCTTCTACAAAGACACTTGTCTCATCTCTACCTAACTTACAGAGATAACACGAATCTATCCCCTGTCTCTTAACCCCAACAGCTAAATTAACTGTAGCCCCGCCAATAAACGGCTGAAACTTTGTATTGGTTTTGTCAAGTGAGATCATATCGACAAAAACTTCGCCAAGGGAGATCACCCCTGATTTTCCCATATCCGTATTCCTTCTTTCGTGTTGTAAATGTGAACTAATATAAATATAGACTTTTTTCTGTACAAGCTCACTACTTTTTTCCTAATTTGCAGGATTATTAATTGGAATTTTTTAAAATGGTCGATTGCTTTTTCTATTGTTGCTTCTTTGTAACCTTTTTTACATGATTCCTTAACGACTTTCTTCATCACGGATTATAAGATGAAGTAGATCATATTTGAAAGAAGGAATACGAAATGAAAAAAAAATGGGTATCTATTACAGGGACGGCAGCTCTTTTAGCAATGCTGACTAGTGCAGCCTATGCTTATGAAACACCAAAACAAATTACACATGTCAACATAGCTCAAAATAAAGCAACGGAGATTAACCGGAATGAAATCGACAGATTAACACTGCAAGTATCACTATTAGAAAATGCAGTTGCTGCAAAAAGTGCAAAAGATGCGATTAATAAATGGGGAGATGCGGTATCTACTCGTAATGGCGCTTATCAATTTGCTCTTTTTTCACCTGCATTAAAACAAAAAACAGATTCGTATTTTATTCAAAACGGGTGGGTCACTGGAACCTCTAGCCCTTGGGTAAGTAAATATAAAATTATTAATGAAAAGAAAATTAATCCAACTACATTCTCATATAAGGTCGAGTTTCACCTTGCAACCTCAACTGGCTCAGCTGGGACAGAGAGCGCAATCGTGACAGTAAAAAAAATAAATAATAACTGGTTTATTGATAAGACTGAAATGAAAAATGCTAGTATTTGGGAAAGAACACCTTATATCGAGAGACAATTATTTATTTATCGTACGGCTGAGTATGCATTTTCAATACCAGTTGCTTGGGATACAAAATACCGTACTGTTGAGAAGAATGGCAACTTAATATTCAGTTATGTACCAAAAAATAAATCCATCCCAGAACGGACTCTTTTTAGCATTGAGAAAATAAAAGAGGAAACATGGAAGGATGGCTATGAAGAAAGCCTTTACCAGAAATTAGGTGTTAAAAACGGGGTTGTTTATGCCATTTTGCCAGTAAGTGAAAACCAGTATGCGGATCGTCAGAACAGCATTGAATATAAGGAATTCGAACAAATGTGTTTAGATTTTCAGTTAGTGAAAAGTACTTTTATGTTTATCGAGTAAATACACATCGCGGGTACGAATAAGTACCCGCGAAAACATTATTATTGGCCTTGTGCTCCGCTAGTTGTAACCTTTCGAACATGGTCATCCTCGAAATTGTTCTTCCGTGATGCTTCAACTTTGTCATCTAATAATTTCTTCTGATCAACTTGGCTTGATGGTGTTTGCTTGTTCTTTGTCACCTTAAACCCTCCTTTGAAGTTGAAATAACACACCCTTTTAGTTTGCGACTATTTTTGAAAAATAACCTGTTGCCATAGCATTAGGTTCCACAAAATGTTTGATATGGGTGGTTAGAAGGTGCAGGCAGTTTACAATATTCTTCCTGTTCAGGTGTATAATCAAATGGATTTGATAAAACATTAAGCAACTGCTCCATTACGGTTAAATCCCCGTTTACCGCAGCTTCCAACGCCTCTTCTACACGATGATTTCGAGGGATAACAGCCGGATTGCTATTACGCATCAATTCAAAGGAGCGTTCCATTGATTCATCCTGCCGCTCAAGTCGCTCCCTCCACCATTTTTGCCATTGAACAAATTCCTCACTGATAAATAGAGAAGTATCCTCCATTTTATTTACGGTTAACGCTTTGAATGTATTTGTAAAATCAGCTTTATGCTGCTTCATCATATCTAAAAGATTTTCTATTTGTGTTTCGTCTTCCTTTTCTTCATTAAATAATCCAATCTTTGCACGCATACCTGAAAGCCAATTTGCTTTAAACAAATTAGTATATTTCGAAATCTCATCTTGGGCTATTTTGACAGCTTCTTCTTCATTTTCATGCAATAGTGGCAAGATGGCTTCTGCAAAACGAGCAAGATTCCAGCCTCCAATTATCGGCTGATTGCCATATGCATATCGTCCATGCCTGTCAATGGAGCTGAATACCGTTTCTGGATCATAAGTATCCATAAATGCACAAGGACCATAATCAATCGTCTCTCCGCTAATCGTCATATTATCGGTATTCATTACTCCATGGATGAAGCCGATTAGCTGCCACTTAGCAATTAGGGATGCCTGTCGTTTAATGACTTCCTGAAGTAGCGCAAGATATGAGTTTTCATGATTTTCCAGGTCTGGGTAATGACGCTTTATAGTGTAATCTGCAAGGTTACGCAGTTCAGCTACTGGCCTCCAATTTGCTGCATATTGGAATGTTCCCACACGAATATGGCTGGCAGCCACCCTTGTCAAAATAGCTCCCGGCAAAGCATTTTCCCGTAAAACAACTTCTCCGGTATTCACCACGGCTAGACTTCGTGTTGTCGGAATTCCAAGCGCATGCATGGCTTCACTAATAATATACTCTCGAAGCATCGGTCCTAATGCGGCACGCCCGTCCCCACCACGTGAATAAGGTGTTCTGCCTGAACCTTTGAGCTGAATATCAAACCGTTCGCCATTTGGTGTTATTTGCTCACCTAGTAGCACTGCTCGACCATCCCCAAGCATGGTAAAATGCCCAAATTGATGACCTGCATAAGCTTGAGCAAGCGGTTCTGCGCCTTCAGGAGTTTCATTACCCGCAAATACAAATAAATTTTCCTCATTTAAAAGCTCCTCAGCTTTTAAACCCAAAGTCTCAGCCAGCTGCTTATTTAAAATCGTTAACTTTGGAGCACGTATAGGAGTCGGCATTAGCCTTGAAAAAAATGTATCCGGTAACCTCGAATAACTGTTATCAAAATTCCATCCAGCTTTACCCTGATCTATAATATTTGACATCTAATCCCCCCTGGGACTGAGGGACAGGTACACTGTCCCTCGTGATTATTTAACCTTAATTCCATATTCGAATAAGGGACATGTTCACTGCCCACTTGAATATAACCCTACTTCTATATTCTAGCCGAATACAAAAATTATGCCTCTATTACATTTAATGATTATCCCTATTTATCTAATTCCGCTTCCCATCTGCCTACTTCTTCCCGTACAATTGGCGCCACTTGTTTTCCTAATAACTCAATGGCCCCCATAACATCATCATGTGGCATCGTGCCTACTGGGACGTGCAGCATGAACCTCGTAATGCCGACATTTTTTCTTAAATGAATAATTTTTTCTGCAACGGTTTCCGGATCTCCAACATAAAGAGCGCCTTCAAAACTTCGTGCCGCATCAAAGGTGGCCCTTGTATACGGTGCCCATCCACGCTCTCGTCCTAATTTATTCATCACTTGCTGTGTAGAAGGGAAAAATTTGTCCGCTGCCAGTTCCGAATTTTCCGCAATAAATCCATGAGAATGTGTAGCAACAGGCAACTTTGATAAATCATGTCCTGCATGTGCAGCAGCTTTTTTATAAAGCTGGACAAGCGGCTCAAAATGCATTGGACTGCCTCCAATAATCGCTAGAACAAGAGGCAATCCAAGTAATCCGGCACGAACAACTGATTCAGAATTTCCGCCGCTGCCAATCCAGACAGGCAATGGATTTTGAACGGGTCGCGGATAAACACCACGATCATGAATAGCAGGGCGATGCCCGCCTTTCCATGTTACTTTTTCAGATTCCCGAATTTTTAATAATAGCTCCAGCTTTTCTTCGAATAACTCATTGTAGTCTTTCAGATCATAACCAAACAGCGGGAAGGATTCAATAAATGAACCTCGTCCTGCCATGATTTCCGCACGTCCATTCGAAATGGCATCAACGGTTGCAAAATCCTGAAACACCCGAACAGGATCTGCCGAAGATAATACAGTCACCGCACTCGTGAGGCGAATATTCGTTGTCCTTGAAGCAGCAGCAGCTAGAATTACGGCCGGTGAAGATGCCGCAAAATCCTCACGATGATGCTCACCAACTCCAAATACATCCAGTCCTACCTGATCTGCAAGAACAATTTCCTCAACTACTTCACGAATCCGCTGGGCATGACTAAATACCTCGCCTGTTTTTGCATCTGGAGTCGTTTCGACAAACGTACTAATTCCTATTTCCAACTTCCATTTCCTCCTTTGGGAAAGCGTGACGATTCCCCCGTTCTATAATTTTTCATCATGTGTATTTTCATAAATTTAATCAAATTTTGGAAAAACCAGTATTATTTTATCATTTTATTTGATGTATAATAAAATAATTGATTTTAGCTTAAACAGGACCCTTTCGTAGGGAAAGGATCCAGGTTAAAAAAACTATTCAAAGTATTTCTGAAAGTCTTGCGTGATTGAGTCTGCTTGCTCCCCATCCGTTTTTTCCAGTATGGCAATTAATTTCTCAAGAAAATCAATTTGCAAATGGTAATGTGAAAACATATTTTCAAACTGAAGTTTGGCAATTTCATTTAGGGAGACATGCTGTTCCTTCACTAATAATCCTGTTTTCAACAAGTCCAATTCCTTTTGCAGTAGCTCTATTTGCTCTTTTAACGCTCCAACTTTTTCTTCAGCCGGCAATTCATGCAAAAATGAAATAGCTGCATAAAGTGTACCTGGTAAACCAACTGATTTCTCTTTTAGACTTGTCTTTAGAAGCTCAAGAAATTCCAGCTGTCCTTTTTCTGTGATTTTGTAAATGGCTTTAATTCGATGTCCAGTTTGTTCAACAGAATCTACTTCAACTAGCCCTTCTTTATCCATTTTCTTCAGTGCATGATAGATAGACCCCGGTAATATCCCAGCCCATACTTCAGTTTGTGACATTTGAAGCACCTGCTGAATTTCATATCCGGATAATGGCCTCATTTTTAACATTCCTAATATGATTAGTCGAACCATTCACTACACCTCAAGCTTAATTAGTCAAATTTGAATATATAATGATAAAAAATATTCTATCATATATATTTCACGATGACTAGGCAGCACTCTTTCCCTTCAACTTTTTCAATTTAATCGCTGTGGAATTCGCTTCCCACTTAAAAGTGACAGCTGCTAGAATTAATAGAGCAAAAGTGTAGATTGCTAGAATAATAATTGAATATACGATAGATTCATTAGAAGTACCTAGTGCGGACCTTAATCCATGAACATAATAGCCTAGCGGAAACATTTTGCCCATTGTGACAACCCAATCTGGTGCATTGGTAATGGAATAAAAAGCATCTGTTCCAAAAATCATCGGAAAGAAAAATAGGTTAGAAATAATATTTATTTGTGCTTCATTATTTGCAAAATTTGAGATGGAATAGCCCAAAAGAGTAAAGCAAAGAGTGCCTAATAACTTGACTCCTAGCATGATGAATATAGTCGATACTGCAACTGTTACATGAAACACCGTAATGCCCACCAATAGCACAATCAGATTAATCGCAATTCCCAGCACAGTTCTAGCGGCTGTTAACAAAAATATAAAGCCGATGATCGGATACGGAGTTAATTTCAACAGCTTAAATACCCCCCTGCTTCGTTGCCAATGAACTTGAAAGGCAATCCCTGATACACCCCAGAAAAGTGAGCTAAGTGCAATTACCCCAGTAAGTAAAGTGGGAATATAAGACTCGTTGTCAACATAATACCCCAGCCCTACTAACAATCCAATTGGCAAAGCAATTGAATAAAACAATGTAATTTTATCTCTTAATGATGTAACCATCATCGTTCTAAAAATGGTTTTCATTTTCGATGCCTCCCTTAGTGATATGAAGATATAATTCTTCAAGATTTGGAACACAATACTCCCTACATAGGTGATCAGGAGATCCTTCAGCAATAACAGACCCGTTATCGATCATAACCACTCGATGAGACAGTTTTGATACTTCATCCATATCATGTGAGGTGAATACAACACTCGTTCCCCGTTCGAACAACTTCATCATCAGCTCATGAATTTCTCTTCGTGAACGAGGATCTAATGCTGCAGTTGGTTCATCTAAGAAGACGACCTTAGGATCATGAACTAACGCTATTGCAATGGCTAACCGTTTTTGCTGGCCGCCGGAAAGTTTCGATGCTTCTGTTTTACAAACATCTCCAAGACCGCAAAGTTTAAGTAACTTCATACTTTCATCTTTTGAAATCTTCCTCTTATAAAAAGCACCAAATAATTGCAGATTTTCTAATGCTGTTAATCCTTGAAAAAATGGTGTTGCTTGAAGCTGTACGCCAACTGATCTACGAAAATCCTCACTCCAATAAAAGACCTCTCCTTCATCCGGTTTTCTTAATCCAAGGATCATTTCAATGGTTGTAGATTTCCCAGCACCATTTGGACCAATAATAGCTAGAACTTCCTGTTCAAAAACAGAGATAGTTATACCATTTACGGCAGGACCTGAATTGTACTGTTTTTTTAAACCTATTGCATGAATTAGCCGATTAGACATGTTAATTCCTCCTTTTTATTGTTGAATAGTTAACGTTGAGTATTTTAGTTAAAATTAAATACTCAACGTTGAATATTGAGCATATGAAAAATATACCATCAAAAAATAATGATTGCAACAGTAATTTTTTATGCCATAATCCACTGAATACTGTTTTCAATTACAAAATAGTGTTATTTTTTGGATTCAAATATGCGACAGTTTCATCATTTTTATAATTTTGGATGAAACAATAGTTGAATGCCTGTCCCTTCTTACCTCCTTTTGCATCTTATATAACTAGAAAAACAAGGAGGTGAATTTATATGCCAACAAACCTAAATTTAGTATTTGGTGATCGTATCGCTGTAACAGGACCATCAGGAGCACCAGTTGATACACAAGGGATTTTTATCAGTCAGTCAGGTCTACAACTTGTATGGGTTGCGTTAGGAACAACTGGCCCATTTGCTGGTCTTCCAACTCTATTCGTAACAGATCTAACAGGCTCCACAGTTCAAAAAATCGTTTAATACTAAGAGGTCAGGCAGGGATTCAAGCCCTTCCTGGCCTTTTTACAATAGGCATATACCCTATCACCTTACTGTGCGAATGTCATAGATTAATAATACATAAAGATCATTTAAACTCAGGAGAGTTCCCTATGGTAAATCAAGTTTATTTTTCTTCACATATTGATGATTTGTATAGAAATTATGATATGCATCAGCCAAACTCTAGTAATCAGAGTATTTGTGTCAGATCACCTTTCATCGAATTATTACATCAATACCACCAAGCTCTTGCACAGATGTTAATCAACTGGCATAATCAGCAAAATCAATATTATGTAAACCGAAAAAGTCAATTTTCCTGGCTTGGAACGATTAATCAATCTCTATATGATTTACAAAGGCATATTCAAACATTATCCCATAATCAAAGAGAATTCTTTGATTATGTAAAAGCAAACAATAACAATCAAGTATACGATGCTGATACACAATCATTTAATCAAACATTGCCAGAAATGATAGAAAAAACGGATGAATCCGAAGCTGCACATATGACAAAGATGCATAATCAGTTTGAAGCGATAAGTACTGTAGATTTTTCTCCATTTACTCAATTTAATCTCGGTGACCGTATTATAATCATAAATGCAAACGGAAATTCTGCCAGCGGTGTTTATATTGAAGCAACCGACAATTCAATCATATGGGTTGATGACTTAACTAACCGGCTTACTATGATCGATACAAAAGGATTGACTATTTATAAAGAATTTTAGGTTGGGACAGAGGGACGTTTCCCCTGTCCCGTATTAACCCAAATGCAGCTAGGTGGGACAGCAGAACCGTTCCCTTGTCCCTACCATGCCTGTGCCAACTTGATAATCCCCTCTTTAATTTGTTCGATTGTTAGTCCCCCATATCCAAGAATGACCATGTTTGATTTTGGCTGCTCCGTATAGGAAACAGATGCTGGATATACTCGGATTTCCTTTTCAAGTGCTTTTTGAATTGCTTCCTGTTCGGTTAGGCGTGAAGGAAGTTTTAGAAGAATATGCAAGCCTGAATTTTCACCGATGATCTCAAAGTCGGTAGGCAAAAATGTATCGATTGCTTGCAATAATGCTTTATGCTTTTTCCGGTAAGCCGTTCGCATTTTCGCCAGGTGACGTTCATAATGCCCTTCTCTCATAAACTCAGCCACTGCAAGCTGTTCAATACGGGAAACCGTTGACTTTTGGTATTCATTGAATTTTTCAAAAGCCTCTACTAAAGCTGCAGGCAAAATCATATAACTCATTCGAATAGAAGGAATTAAAGATTTTGTAAATGTACCAAAATAAATGACACGCTGGAGCTGATCAAGCTGTGCAAAAGATGGAATCGGCATGCCGTTATATCGAAATTCGGAGTCATAATCGTCTTCGATGATAAAACTTTCATGTCCTTGAGCCCAATTTAATAGTCCTATCCGTCTTTCAAGTGACATGACCATCCCTAGAGGAAATTGGTGTGCAGGTGTGGTATATAGTAAATTTAATTTGCCATCAGGAATAGTCGCACCCTGATCATCTACTGGTATAGAAATAACGTTTTGTCTAAGCTTCGAAAATACTGCTTTTGCTCGGATAAACCCCGGTTCCTCCATCCCGATTTTCAGCTCTGAGCCAAAAAACTGACAAACATCTTGTAACTGCATTTGTGTTCCGCTATATAGAAATACTTGCTCTGCTCCACAATGCACCCCACGTGATCGTCCTACATAATTAGCAATTTCATTTCGTAATGCCCATTCCCCTTGCCATGGACTATTGTCTAAGCTGCCTTCGTTAGTGTATAAACGTATGAAACGTTTCCAGATTTGATATGGAAATTTGGCAGTATCTACATGGCCAGAATTAAAATCGATCTTTATTTTTCGATTAGTAATAGGTTCAAATTCATAGATTTGTTTCCTCTCTGTAATGTGCTGCCATTCTTCCTCAAATGCGGAAACAAAATACCCAGAACGTTCGCGGCTCACAATATAACCTTCGTCCAATAACTGTTCATAAGCCTCTCTGACCGTATGAATACTTACTCCAAGATGAGTGGCAAGCTGCCGTTTCGATGGAAGTTTACATTCAGGACTAATGGTCTTATTAAGAATAGCTATTTTAATTTGTTCGTAAATTTGTCTATAAAGTGATTTTCCTTGTTTTAAATAAATCGGCAATTCCATTGGTTTTCTCCTTTTTGGTATGGTTCAACTTTTTATATTTGGATATTTTTATCATACCAAATTTCCCTTTTAATAGAGGAAAGGAGTGAACAAATATGAAAAATATTAAATTAGAAAACAATGTAATTTGTATAAGGGTCATGGAGGAATCAGATACAGAGGAATTAATTAAAGCCACTCAGGATCAACAAATATGGAAACACATGACAAAGCATATTAAATCGGAAAAGGATGCAATTCAATATATTCAACAAGCTTTGTTGTTGAAAGATCAAGGAATTGAGATCCCATTTGTCATGATCGATCAGCAATCAAATAAAATCATCGGTTCGACTAGATTTCTAGATATCCATTTAGAGCATAAGTGCCTAGAAATTGGTTCCACATGGCTTGTCCCAAGTTATTGGAGGACTCCCGCCAATACGAATTGCAAATTTCTGCTGCTCCGCTATTGCTTTGAAACGATGGGACTTCATCGCGTCCAGCTGAAAACTGATCACGAAAATTTCCGCTCTCAAAAAGCGATTGAACGTATCGGAGCAAAAAAAGAAGGCATCCTTCGCAACCACATGATTCGGCCAGACGGTACAATACGTCATACCGTAATGTACAGTATCACAAACGAAGGATGGCCGAAAGTAAAAGCTCATCTTCAGCAGTTAATGGGACTAAGGGACGGTTCCGGTGTCCCGAAGATACTCTAAACTTGAGGCAGAATAACCGTCCCCTTGTCCCGAAGAAAGACCTGCCTATTTAGTTAGGCAGGTCTCTCTAATAATTAGATTATTTTGCTGGGTTTGGTGCTTCTTGGTTAACTGCTAATTCGTTTAGATAAACGCCTGTTCCGTCACCGATCGCATAGTTTAATACGCGGTTGTTAACAGGTACTAGAGCAGCACGGTATAATGTTGGGAATACCGGTACTTCGTCAACCATAAGTTTTTGCCATTTATTGTATACTTCTTTACGGTAATCTACATCAAATGCAGCTTGAGAAACTCCGTCAGACATAATAGCATCGTTTTCTTCACTTGCATAACGTGAGAAGTTATAGATTGCATCGCGACCGTATAATCCACGAGGGTCAACGTCGATACCTACAGTCCAAGCACCTTGATAAACATCAATTGCCGGATCATCGTCACCGTTTTTACCTACACGCTCATAGAATGAGTTAAACTCTTGTAAACGGCCATCAAGTAATTCAACTTTTAAGCCAACTTGCTGCCAAGCTTGGATATAATACTTCGCTAGTGGCTCAGCTGTTTCTCCACCAGACATAGCAGCGAAATTAATTACTAATGGTTTACCGTTTTTGTCTTCACGGATTCCATCACCATCAACATCTTTGTATCCAGCTTCGTCAAGAATTTTCTTCGCTAGTTCCGGATCATAAGCACGGCCTTGATTTGAATCGTCATGGAATTCTGGATGTGAAGGCGGAATTAAAGTAGTCGCATTCCAACGAAGACCATGATAGAACTTCTTACCAACAGTATCGTTATCAACTGCATGCCACATTGCACGGCGAAGGTTCACATCAGACATTTTTCCTTCTGGGTTAGGTTTAATTTCTCCCTTTTCCTTATCCCATGAACCTAATTTAAAGCCCATATAAGAGTAAGCACGATCAACCATTCCTAAGAATTCAACGTTTGCCATTTTTGCATTAGCAGGGTATTGATCTACAGGGAATGAATCAACTGTATCTACTTCACCTTTTTCTAATGCTTGAACAATTACGTTAGGGTTAATAACTTTTAATACAACTTTGTCTAACTTCGGCTTGCCTCTCCAGTAATCATCGTTTCTTACATAAGTAACAGACTCACCTGGAACAATTGACTCAACCTTGAATGGTCCGAATCCAATTGGATGCTGACGCACTTCAGGAGATGAAGAAATCTTATCGATTGGCATATTTCCAAAGATGTGCTTTGCTAATGGATATGTCCAAATACTACCAGTTAATAGAGATGGAGTAGATTCTTTATAAGTAATTTTTAAAGTCTTTTCATCAACTACTTCAATACCAGAAATCTTGTCAGCTTTACCTTCATGGAATTCATCCATACCAACAATGTTTGTGAAATCTGATCCGTAACGAGGACCATCATATGCTTTGTTACCAATTACTTCATGAGCAAATTCCCAGTCTTCAGCTGTAACAGGCTTGCCATCATGCCAATTTACATTGTCACGAATTTTGAAAGTAATAGTTACACCTTTGTCTGCAACAGTCTTAGCTTCGTCAGCTGAAAGTGAAGCTAAAGCTTTTTGAGATACTTCTGCATCCTTTTCATAAGTTGCTGCACCATCGTTCGTATAAACGTAGTTAGCATCCCATGTTAAAAAACCTTCGTCAAAGAATTGAAGAACTTGTGAATCTGGATTACCAGAATAGAAGTTGAAGTTTAAAGTACCTTCGAATGGGGTATCAGAAACTAACCCATAAGTGAACGTACCGCCATCAATTGCTTCTCCTTGATTCGTCTTCACATTGCTAAAGTCTTTAATGTTATACACACCATCTTCAGCTTTTTCTTCTGTTTTCTTGCTGTCATCCTTTTTGCCTGTATCATCAGCAGGCTTGCTTGTGTCTTTAGAACAGCCTGCTAATGCCAGAACAAAAACTAGCATGGCAACAAGAAAAGATTTTAATAGTTTCTTGTTCATGTTTTGACCTCCTCTTTATCCTCTTCGTTGTCTTGCGTCGGTCGCACGTTTTAACGCTTGTCCAACATTATTTATACTTAACATCAATACTAGAATTAGTAATGATGCAGGTACCCAAATCCACCATCTAAATTGTAATGTTTGCGGGTTTCTTGCATAGCTGACAAGAGTCCCTAAGCTTGGTGTACTTTCTGGAAAACCAAATCCTAAGAAGGATAATCCAGATTCTAGACCAATATTGGCTGCCAAATTTAATGTCATTGAAACAATGATAATCGAACTTAAATTTGGCAGTACTTGTGTAAACATGATTTTCAAATGTGATGAACCTAAAGTCTTCGATGCATTTACATAGTCGAGTTCTTTTTCCTGAAGTGCCTTTGAACGAATTAATCGCGCTTTTCCCATCCATAGGAACGCAGTCATAATAAGCGAGAATGCTAGGATGCTATATTTAGGAACAATTGCAACGAATACGATTACGATCATAAGGAATGGCAAGATCATAAAGAAATCAACAACGCGCATCATGATGTTATCAACTGTTCCACCGAAATATCCTGAAATGAGTCCGTAAAATATTCCGATAATACCAGTCATTAGTGTGACAAGAATTCCAATTGATAAGGAATTTCTCGTTCCAATAATCAGTTGTCCAAAAATATCTCGACCGCCATAGTCAGTTCCTAGCAAGTGTTCACTTGAAGGAGGCTGGTGTATGGAGAACAAATCTACAGTTACAATCTCTTCTTGATTAAGAAATACCGATACTCCGTATACAAAAATGATTACAAATGTTAGAAAAATAAGGGAAATTAAAGCAACCTTATCTCTAACAATTTCACGCCAGACGATGCTAAAACCCGATGGACTTTTCTCCAACTTTTTTGCATTGCCCGCTATATCCAATTTGTTTGCTTCTATTTTCATTTGAATCACCTCGGGAATCTATCAAAATACCGTCTAAATTACTTAATACGAATACGCGGGTCAACAATACTTAAGATAATATCTGACAACAGTGCTCCAATAACAGTGGCAATTCCGATAAGGAGAACACAGGCTGTAACAACGCTATAATCACGAAGTAATACTGAGCCTAAGACTAATTGCCCCATTCCTGGGTACCCAAAAATGTTTTCGATGAAGATGGAACCGCCAATTAGCCCTGTAATTTCATATCCGAAAAATGCTGCAATCGGCAATAATGAATTTCGTAGAATATGACGATTATAGACTCTAGATTCTGATGCACCCTTTGCTCTTGCTGTTTGAATAAAATCCTTTTGCTTAACATCAATAATTTCACTTCGCAAATATTGAACAGTAGATACTGTTGCAATGAGAGCTGTTGATAGAGCAGGAAGCATCATATGATAGATTTTGCTCATAAAATAATCGAATGTCCCTGGCTTTAACCCTGGTTCAACACTTCCACCAGTAGGAAACCATTCAAGATAAAATCCGAAGAACCATAGCATAACTAGTGCAAAAATAAATAGTGGCATGGCAAATCCAACATACGTATAACTTGTAATTAGCCGGTCTGCCCATGAATCATGAAAACGTCCACTCGTAATTCCTAGCGGGATGGCAATTAAATAGGTTAATAACAATGTAAGTAAAGATAGCCATACAGTGTTCATTATTCTTTGGCCAAGCAGTTCTGTTACAGGCATCTTATAATGAAAGGATTGACCAAGATCACCTTGAACCGCTCCTTTAACCCAGTTGCCATATTGCACATACCACGGATCATTAAGGCCAAGTGCTTCCCGTTTCGCTTCTATTGTTTTCGGGTCAATATTTGGATCGACCATTCCTGTTAAAGCATCTCCCGGCATCATTTTTGCTAGGATAAATACGATTAAGCTTAAAATAATGATTTGAGGAATCATTGTGATTAAACGTCTTACGATAAATTTCCACATACTATTCAACCTTTCTCAGGCAGAGCCACAAAATGTGTATTCGATATTGATTTCAGTTTGTAAGCTAAACCCTCGTCATCAAAGTACTTTTCATACGAATTCTCGTACTCTTTCTTTACTTCTTGACGGAATTTTAAGTGCTGATCGCGGTTATTAGGATCGATGTCAGGGATTGCCGCAACAAGCCGCTTCGTGTAAATATGCTGCGGATTTTGAAATATGTCTTCTGGCAACCCTTCTTCAACAAATCTTCCTTTGTACATGATCCCTATACGATCACACATATGCTTAATGACACCTAAGTCGTGGCTAATGAATAAATACGTTAAGCCCAGTTCTTTCTGGATTTCCTGCATGAAATTTAATACTTGGGCTTGGACAGAAACATCCAATGCTGATACAGGTTCATCAGCAATGATTAGTTTCGGCTTTAAGGCAATAGCTCGTGCAATCCCAATCCTTTGACGCTGACCGCCAGAGAATTCATGCGGATATTTGTATACGCTTTCAGGACTCAACCCAACTTGCTCCATTAATTCCTGAACTCGCTTCATCTCTTCTAATTTAGTTAATTTCTCATAATTTCGGATTGGTTCTGCGACAATATCGATAACCCGTTTTTTGGGATTTAATGAGGAATACGGATCCTGGAAAATCATTTGAATATCTTTGCGGACATCCTTACTTACGTTTTTTATATGAGTAATATCCTTTCCTTCAAACAATACCTTCCCGGATGTAATGTTATTTAGTCCGATAATTGCTCTCCCGGTTGTTGTTTTTCCGGAACCTGATTCTCCTACAAGTCCATAAGTTTGACCTTTTTCAATTGATAATGAGACTCCATCTACGGCTTTAATATGACCCACCGTTTTGCCAAACATGCCTGATTTGACAGGAAAGTGAACCTTTACATCTTCAACTTTTAGAAATGACATGATCTTATTCCTCCTTACTTTCATGAGGGAAGTAGAAATCTTTATAACAAGTGCACCGAACAAAATGCCCTGGGCTTACCTCATGCAGTACAGGATTCTTTTCATGAGAAGTCTCTTTAATCCACGGTATTCTTGCGCTAAATCTGCAGCCTTCTCTCGGAAGATTTTGTAATGAAGGAACAACCCCTTCGATCACATGAAGCTTTGCTTTTGCCTCAGCGCTATTTGGTACTGAATTCAGTAATGATCTAGTGTATGGGTGCAATGGATTTTTAAAAAGTGTCACGACGTCAGCAATTTCAACGATTTGACCAGCGTACATAACGGCTACACGGTCTGCCATTTCAGCTACTACCCCTAGGTCATGCGTGATTAGGATAATTCCTGCTTGGCTATCCTCTTTTAATTCTCTAATTAAATCGAGAATTTGTGACTGAATCGTAACATCTAATGCAGTTGTCGGTTCGTCGGCAATTAGTAGTTCTGGTTCGTTAGCAATGGCCATCGCAATTACTACACGCTGTCTCATTCCTCCTGATAGTTGGTGAGGAAATTGATTGAACACATGCTCTGCTCTGAGAATACCAACCTTCTTAAGCAATTCTAGTACTCTCTCTTTTCTTTTCCCTGCTGATTGGCTTTTATTATGGATAAGAAGGATTTCACCAATCTGGTCTCCAATCGTCATAAGCGGGTTTAAAGCAGTTAGCGGATCCTGAAAGATCATCCCCATATCTTTCCCGCGCAGTTTATTTAATTCATTAACTGAACTTGTAGCAATATTTTGACTTTTATAAAGAATATTACCCTCTATCTTAGCTCTTGTATGTAAACCCATGATTGAAAAGGCAAGTGCGCTTTTCCCGCAGCCAGACTCTCCAACTATGGCAAGCAATTCATTCTTATTAACTGTTAAAGATAAATCGTCCACTGCTGCATAATAGTCATCTTTTATTCTGAATGAGGTCTTTAAGTTTTCTATTTTCAATAATGCATTACTCAACATAATCACCCTTATGGAAAGATTCTTAGGACCTGATAATTTTTACCTAAATAAATCTTATATTAACAACAATATTTATTTTTTGAATTTCTGTTAATTAATGTTACTTTATAATATTATAAATATTTAATTATTTCAATATAAAATATTAACATATTTCAAAAACCGAAATAATTTTAATTATTCCTATTTTTTAAAAAATTATTAGGGACTTTCACTTGATTACCTTCGTTTTCCTTGTAAAATCTAGGTTTGTGACGATTTAATTTATTCTATTAACACCTTACTTATTTATCAATAGCATGAAATATTTTGTAATATTGTTAATATTTATATACCATTATTAATATTTTAATAAAAACATTTTCGCGTCTTTTTTACTATTTTTCAGGTATATATAACCAATATAGTAAATATCAAGAGAAGGCGATTGGAAGATCCGTCCTAATTCCTAGAATGGGTAATATCGGTAATTTTATGACATAATAATTGAGTGGGTCAGATAATATATAATATTTTTAAGGAGCGATTCATAATGATTTCGTTAAACGGAAAAACAGCCATCATTACTGGCGCTGGCAGAGGGATTGGACGTGCCGCTGCTATTGCCTTGGCAAAAGAAGGCGTCAATATTGGATTGATTGGATTAAACATGGATAATCTTGAAAAAGTGAGTGCGGAATTGGAAGAATACGACGTTAAGGTGTCCGGAGCAGCGGCTGACGTTGCAGATCTTGAAGCTGTCCAGCACGCAGTAGACCACATCAAATCCGACCTCGGATCGATAGATATACTTATCAACAATGCCGGCATTGCAAAGTTTGGTGGATTCCTAGACTTAACCCCTGATGAATGGGAAAACATTGTTCGAGTAAATTTAATGGGTGTCTACAATGTCACAAGAGCCGTACTTCCAGAAATGATCGAAAGAAAATCAGGCGATATTGTTAATATTGCATCTACAGCTGGTCTTAAAGGAGCACCCGTCACAAGCGCCTACAGTGCTTCGAAATTTGCTGTCATTGGCATGACCGAATCACTTATGCTTGAAGTTCGCAAACACAATATTCGCGTAACTGCCTTAACACCAAGTACTGTCGCCACAGACTTAGCACTTGAAAACAAACTCATTCAAGAAAATGCAGAGAACATCATGCAGCCTGAAGATTTAGCCGAACTGATTGTCGCTGGATTAAAACTGAACCCGAGAGTATTCGTGAAAACAGCTGGACTGTGGGCTACTAATCCTTAAGGATATCTAGATAACGGTCAACTCTACTTTTTTTCTCATCAAGATGGCCGTCATCTGAGGTATGACGGTCAACTCTACTTCTTTTTCTTATCAAGATGGCTGTCATCTGAGGTATGACGGTCAACTCTGCTACTTTTTCTTATCAAGATGGCCGTCATCTGAGGTATGACGGTCAACTCTGCTTCTTTTTCTTATCAAGATGGCCGTCATCTGAGGTATGACGGTCAACTCAGCTCCTTTTTCTTATCAAGATGGCAGCCATCTGAGGTATGACGGTCAACTCTGCTTCTTTTTCTTATCAAGATGGCCGTCATCTGAGGTATGACGGTCAACTCAGCTCCTTTTTCTCATCAAGATGGCAGCCATCTGAGGTATGACGGTCAACTCTGCTTCTTTTTCTTATCAAGATGGCCGTCATCTGAGGTAAAACGGTCAACTCTGCTTCTTTTTCTTATCAAGATGGTCGTCATCTGAGGTATGACGGACAACTCAGCTCCTTTTTCTTATCAAGATGGCAGCCATCTGAGGTATGACGGTCAACTCTGCTTCTTTTTCTTATCAAGATGGTCGTCATCTGAGGTATGACGGTCAACTCTACTTCCTTTTCTTATCAAACTGGTCGTCATCGGCAGGATGACGGACAACTCCTCTCATTTAATACCCAAAAATGGCCGTCATCGGAATAATGACGGCTATTCAAATCTTAACTAACATAGTCAAAGTACAGCCTATTAGCGTACCCGCTTGCTAGCCCAGTCAATAAAATTATGAACAACTGTGTCTAAAAATTTAACGGTTGGTTCGTGAGTGATGTTTCCGTTTTCGTCCATTTTTTCATGAACGACACCGATATACACTTCATTTCCAGGCAGCAGTGGTGATCCTACCCCTGGGCAGAATAATATGTCACGTAAATGCTGCTGTGCACGAACCGTTCCTAATGTTCCCATCGTTGCACCCATAATCCAAGAAGGCTTGCCGATCATAACCTTCTCCACACGAGACAACCAATCAATTGCATTTTTCAGAACTCCAGGAATGGAATAATTATATTCTGGTGTTACCCAAAGAACCGCATCTGCCTCCGCAACCTTGTTTTTAAATTCACGAACCTGTTCTGAAGGATTTAATTCAATATCTTGATCATAGTGTGGGAGATCGCGAATATTTAAAATCTCGATATCTAATTGCTCTTTATATTTATCCTGAATATATTTTGCCAGCTTAAGATTATATGACTCTTTTCTAATACTTCCAACGATTGCAACAACTTTCATATGTAACCCTCCAAATTTTAAAATTGTTGATTTATCAACGTTCATTCATTTTTGATTCACATTTTGGCGAACCTTGGTTAGTATTCTTCTTAATTCAACAATTTCTTCCTGTGTCAGCCCTTCATTTATGAGCTGCACAATCTGTTGGTTGATCGGGGTAACCTCTTTCCCTAGTATTTTCCCTTTTTCCGTTAAATAAACTTCAACAGCGCGCCGATCACTTTGGCATACTTCTCTGCGAATAAAACCCTTTTTCTCTAAGGTAACGATCATTCGGGCTACTCCAGCTTTATCCTTATTTAGCCTTGCTGTGATTTCATTTTGAGAAATCCCCTCACGCTCCCATAGAAGAGCCATGATCAAATTTTGCTCCGAAGTCAACTGAAAAGGCGCTAACTGCTTATTCACATAACTTGTGATTTCAAGATCAATGGTATGAATAAATACCCCAATATTTTCTAAAGCTCTATATTCCAAAGTATCACCTAAATTCGTTGATATATCAACTATTATTATCTCTACTTTACTAAAAGCAAAAATACCTGTCAAAACAAATGCATAAAGTTTATCAAAAAAAGACCAGCCGTAATGTTAAAAACGGATGGTCTTGCTAGGTTAAAAAATCTCTTTTACACCGTTAACAATTGTATTGACTGCTCACGGAGTTTGAATTTTTGAATTTTCCCGGAAGCGGTCATTGGATAGGCATCCGTGAATTCGATATATTTCGGAATCTTATGTCGAGACACTTTTTGTTTAAAGGATTCTTTAATTTCTTCAGCAGTTGCTGTTTCCCCATCCTTTAGAATAATCCACGCCATGACTTCTTCGCCATATTTCTCATCAGGCACTCCAATTACTTGGGCATCCAGAATTTTAGGATGAGTATACAAATACTCCTCGATTTCCCGCGGATAAATATTTTCTCCTCCACGAATAATCATATCCTTCAAACGTCCAGTAATTCGGCAATAGCCATTTTCATCCATTACCGCTAAATCCCCTGTATGAAGCCAGCCTTCTTCATCGATTGCTTCTCTCGTCGCTTCATCATTCCGGTAGTACCCTTTCATAACATGATATCCCCTTGTACAGAGTTCGCCCTGCTCATTAACTGGCAATTCGCGGTTTGTACCTGGTTCTACAATTCTGACCTCTACATTTGGCAGCGCTCTGCCGACAGTTTCCACTCTTAATTCAACGGGATCATTCGTCCGAGTCTGTGTAATGACCGGCGATGATTCCGTTTGACCGTAGCAAATCGTAATTTCAGTCATATTCATTTTATTCATAACAGCTTTCATCACTTCAACAGGACAATTCGATCCAGCCATAACTCCCGTACGAAGCGTCGAAAGATCATATTTTTCAAAATTAGGATGGTTAAGCTCTGCAATAAACATTGTCGGCACACCGTGGAGAGCTGTACACTTTTCCTGCTCTACCGTCTTCAGCACTGCTTCTGGATCAAATTCCTGAACCGGAATCATCGTTGCCCCTACACTCACACAGGCAAGAGTTCCAATTACGCATCCAAAGCAATGGAAAAATGGAACAGGGATACAGAGCCGATCCTCTTTCATGAGTTCCATGCATTTCGCGATATTATATGCATTATTCGTTAAATTACTATGAGTGAGCATTACACCCTTTGGAAAACCAGTTGTTCCTGATGTGTATTGCATATTAATGACATCATCAGGCTCCAAAGCAGACATTCTTACAGTTAATTCTTCATCTGTTACCTTATCAGCCATCCCCAAAATATCTGACCAATTATAAGTGCCAGGATATTTTTTCTCACTAAGAACAATGACGTTTTTTAAAAGAGGAAGCCTTTTCGATTCAAGCTTGCCAGGCTCTGAGGTTCTTAGCTCTGGACAAAGTTCATAAATCGTATCGATATAGGAGTTTCCCCGATATTCTTCAATTAAAAAGAGTGTGGTGCTATCGGATTGTTTTAAAAGGTATTCAAGTTCTGAGGAGCGATAATTCGTGTTGACCGTTACTAAAACAGCACCCATTTTTCCTGATCCAAACTGTAAGCTAACCCATTCCGGGACATTCGTTGCCCAAACTGCCACATTTTCACTCTTTTGCACACCAAGTGCCATTAAGCCTTTGGCCACCTGCTCACATACTGTATTGAATTCACTGTATGTATAACGAAGATTGCGGTCGGGATAAACGAGCGCCTCATGGTTAGGCATTTCGAGTGCCTTTTCAGTTAAAAGCATACCTATACTTTTACGGATCAATTCGGTCATTTTCTTCCTCCTGTCTTTTAGCATGCTAATAGGGCGTGCTAATCACTGTGGTTTTAAACAATCTGGTGCACAATTGTTTTGCATAAACAATTGTGTGGGTACTGTTATGGCTTTTCAAACGTATTATTCTAAAATAAAACTTCAACTACAGCACCCATTAACATTTTTCGCCATTCGCAGCCATCATTCCTGCTTTTCCTCATATAATCTAAATAATTGAATTCGCACATCATTTGATCAATATATGTTAACTTCCAACCGTTTCTCTGGAATTAGAGCGCCAGTGTGCTAGTTTCTATTAACCTTCTAAATTCTTCAGATGAGACTGGTTTTCCGAACAAGTAGCCTTGACCGTAAATAGGCTTTTTGTTTTTGGTCAGAATGTTTACTTGATCTTCTGATTCGATCCCCTCTACAACTACTTCTAGATTGAGATTTAAAGCAATGTCAATAATAGCACTGATGATTGATTGTCCTGCATCATCTGATATTTCATCAATAAATGATTTATCAATTTTGATTGAATCGATGGGCAGTTTTTTCAAAGCATAAAGAGAAGAATAGCCGGTACCAAAATCGTCTAAGGACGTTTTCACGCCAATCGTCCTCAACTCATTCAAAATTCTCGTAGTTTCGGTAATATTCTGCATTATGCTTTCAGTAATCTCTAATTCTAGAAATTTAGAATCAAGTCCCGCCTCTTGCAAAGCAGTTTTTACATTATCTACAAAAAGGCTGTGCTGGAATTGCCGCACCGATACATTCACTGATAGACGCAGTGGAGGAAATTTGGCTAGCTGCCACACTTTCATTTGCTGGCAGGCTGACTTCAAAACCCATTCACCAATTGAAACAATTTGTCCAGTTTCTTCCGCAATCGGGATAAATTCTAAAGGTGAAATCGATCCTAACTCCGGATGCTCCCAACGCAGCAGCGCTTCCATCCCCACTATCTTTCCTGTCACTAAATCTACTTTTGTTTGATAATGAAGGGTAAACTGCTCATTTGCAATGGCCTTTCTCAATTCATTTTCTATTTTCATTTTTCTCGAAATAACTTCATTTAACTCTGAGCTATAAAACTTAAACCGATTTCGTCCTCTGCTTTTTGCCAAATACATGGACGTATCTGCATTTTTTAACAGCGCATCACTGTCTTCGCCATTATCTGGATACATGCTTATGCCAATACTGGGAGTAATGGATATTTCATAATTTTTTATCATGAAGGGATCTTCAAATGTCTTTAGAATGGCATCAGCGGTACGTTGGCAATCTTCCTCAGTTGTTTTTAGAAGAATGATAGTAAATTCGTCTCCCCCAACCCGATAAATGCGACAACCATCTTCAATACAATTCCTTAATCGTTGTGAGCACTCTTTCAGAAGAAAATCACCAATTTCGTGACCAAGTGTATCATTAATATTTTTAAAACGGTCTAAATCTAGTAATAATATCGCTGCCTTGAATTGTTCATCTCGTGCATTTTCTAAAATATTTTTTAGCTCAATTTGAAAGCAAGTGCGATTATTTAACCCAGTAAGTTGATCATGATATGCTTGATACCACAATTTATCCATCAATCTCCGATTCTTATTCGTGACAATTACCTGTCTTACAATCAGAAGCGATATGATTGCTGTTAAACCGATAACAAGTATATTCCACTGCCAATGATTGCTTTTAATGACTAAGATCATAAACAGAATGACGATTAAACTAATGAGAGAACTTCCATCACGTGTAATCGTTTTGGCATGTTTCCAACTCATCTCTTCCTTCGTTTTCGGCAGATAAAAAGTTGCAAAGCCTATTATTAATATTCTCAGCAGCCAAATAGGATCATTGAAACTTCCCGAAACATATAAGTCTGCATTTAATAAATAGGAATATATCGTATCGGCAATAATTTGAATAGAAAAACCGATTGCTATAATAAGCAGAAATTTCTTCTCCTCAGTAAATCGTGCTAAATATAAAATATTTAATATGTTAAAAAAGATAAATAAATCTGCAATCGGATAGGAAAGATTCAGAATAATGATATAGGTTGAATGACTCGAAAGTTCTAAAATTGGATTGATTAGATAGTGAAAACTAATTGAGAAGGCTGCAATAGTAAAGATTAATATGTTGTTCCAAAACGGTCCTTTTGAGAATGTTCTATTTAGTAACCTCAATTTATAGATTAAAGCCGCTAAAAAAATGGCATACGATGTTAGCCAAATTAAATGAGATGTTTTCGGAAAAGTGATTTCCCGATGAATAATTTGAATAAGAAGCCACATAAAATTCGATAGATAATAAAAAATCATTCCAATAATTAACAAGAGGATAAAAATCCTTTGAGTTCCTGACGTTTTCAGATATGCTCGAAGAAGCCATATGATGCTAACTGCCACTCCAATCAAAGGAAATAAACTTGCCCCAATCGACCGCAGCCATTGGTTATCTAAAAATAAGAAAATCCAAACGTAAAAAGTTACCATAATAATGATCATAAACCAAATAGCAGACCTAGCATTCCTCAACATGTTGATTCCCCATTTTTCAAAAAAATTCTCACTTAACGCTAGTCTAAAAATTCCTTTTTTATCATTCTTATTATTGAAATAATTCCCCCTATTGGAAAAAGTAGCACTATTTTATCATTTCATTAATCGAAAAAACAGTGCAATAGATGGATTATACGGGATAAAATACCTATTAATATACATAAAAATACTCCCCTTCCAGACGGAAAGAAAGCATTCTATTTCTTAAGACAATGTTGGTCTCTTTTTAATAGCAATAAACAATAAAATAAATTCAACAACTGCAAGAACAATTAATGTATTAATCAATAAATTATATGAATGATTAATATTATAGATAAAACCAGAAACAATTGGAGTAATGGCTACACCAAGTGAATTAAATAAAGCGACTGTTCCATATTTGGCACTGTATTCTTTTTCCCCGTATAGGAAAGCAGTCAGAAACGCAGGCGCTACTGTAACCGCAGTCGCTCCTAATGCATTTAGGATCGTATACATAATTCCCGGGATAAGCAAATTCGCTTTTAACAAGAATAAAAAGCCTACAATACTACCTGCACAAACAATAAGTACAGTTACAATTGCCCCTAATTTATCGAAGAATCTTCCTACTAATAGCTTAGTCACAATTAGCATTCCTGAAGCAAGTGATAAAAGGAGTGCTGCATGTTCCGGCGTCGTTCCGATATCAGTTAAATACGGAACAAAATGGACGATCATGCTATTTACAACAATTGCTGCAACCAGGATTCCTACACATAATACCCAGAAAGATACAGATTTAAATGCTTCTTTTTGTGAAATTCCAGTCAACTCTTTTGGCTGATCAGGCTGAACTGTTTCAGCATCACCAAGCGGCAATAGACCTTTATCTGCCGGGCTTAGCTTGATGACAAAAAGCACAAGCGGAATAATCAATACCGCTATTAATACACCGATTGTAAAGTAGGCTGTTCTCCATCCATAGTTGCTAATAAGCCAAGTAACGAGCGGACTTAAAATCATCCCGCCAAAACCTGTCCCCGATAACGCAATACCTAATGATAAACCGCGCTTTTCGACGAACCAATTTGTAATTAGAACGGAAACAGGTATCATCGCAGCACCTGAAAGTGACATGCCCATCGGTATCGCAAATATAATGAAATGTGTAATGCTTGTTGCATACGAGAAACCAAAATAAGAAATCGCACCAAGCAGAGTAAACACAGTCAAATACAATTTAAATCCCATTTTTTTCATTAAATTGCCCGCGATCGGAGCTGTAAGCATACCAACGAACGCCATCACTGAAAAATAAGAAGTAAATGCCGTTCTTCCAATGCCAAGTTCGTTCGTAACTGGCACTGTAAATAGCGAAATTAAGTTAGCAATTGGGGCATAAAGAAATGTCATAATGACAAAACATGCCGCCAATACCCACCAACCATAAAATACTTTTCCTTTTTGCTTCATCTTTCTCATCCCCACTATCATAATTTTCCTTGGTATTATCTTTAAATTACTTAATGACGTTTTATCTATCTAGTAAAGCATGCATTACTCCTAACTAGGTCCTACGATCATTAAATATTTCCTGATTCACCAACCCGAAGTGAAATCGTTTACACGACATTATTTTTAATAAGCAAAAATTGTGCCAACTTAAAAGTATTTCAGAAAAATATTTTACATTTCGCTATTTACTACGAAAAAACCCTGCTTTTTAAATAATTATTTTTCGACAAAATATTTAACATTACATCACTTCAAATTATATTGAGATATTAAAATTTAGACATAGTAAAAAAATCTTTTCGTCAAAAGTAAAAACATTTTTACAAATACAATTCCCCAATAAACTCAAATGATTGAGAGCAGTCCTTAATATTAAGGATTGATCTCCCTTAATTGGAAAATTCCACATCGAACTCATCATCCCTATTATTCCTAAGGTTGGACAAATAATTACAATATCGGTATAGAGTCCAGTAAGAAGAAATTTCTCTACTATAATAATAATATTTTGATTTCCTCCTAGTTTTTATTTTCAAGTGAACAAACAAAAAATGACCGACATGATTAAAACATGTTCAGTCCAAAATTTATGTAAAATGAAAAGGAGCTGCAAGTGATCAGCTCCTTTTCGGTACATTCTTATTCAAACAACGGACTAACCGCTTTTTCATTATGAATTCGATCAATTGCTTCTACTAATAATGGTGCAACTGATAATAGAGTAATTTTATTAATTCGTTTTTGTTCTGGCACTTTAATGGTATTCGTTATGACTAATTCTTGAAGTGGTGAAGACTGAATTCTTTCAATTGCCGGACCTGAAAGAACAGCGTGGGTGCAGCAGGCATATACCGTTTTTGCACCATTGTCTAATAGAGCTTGTGCGCCTGTTGTAATCGTTCCAGCTGAATCAATTAAATCATCGATGATAATTGCGTTTTTTCCTTCAATATTTCCGATGATATGCGTGATTTCTGTTTCATCATGTTCCGGGCGTCGGCGATCGATGAGAGCTAGTGGCACATTCAGCAAATTAGCCAGCTTTCTTGCCCTTACGACTCCACCATTATGCGGGGCAACAATGACAAGATCCTCTAATGCTTTTTCTTTAAAATAGTCTGCAAGGATTGGAATCCCCGTTAGATGATCAACTGGAATGTCAAAAAATCCTTGTGCTTGCGGCGAATGGAAATCAATTGTCAGGATTCTTGTAGCTCCAGCTGTTTCTAATAGGTTCGCGATAAGTCGAGAAGTAATCGGCTCCCGGGATCTGGCTTTTCGATCTTGACGTGCATAGCTGTAATAAGGCATAACGACATTGATCATTTTAGCAGATGCTCTTTTTAAAGCGTCTATCATAATCAGGAGTTCCATAATATGTTCATTCGTTGGCTCTGAAGCTGATTGAACAACAAATACTTCACATCCCCTGACACTTTCCCCGATATGAAGCTGAATTTCACCATCACTAAACTGTGTACTTGAGATTTTTCCAAGCTCACAACCCAAAAGCTTTGCCATCTCTGCAGCAAGCTCCGGATTCGAATTGAGGGTGAACATTTTGAAATTTTCTTTAAGTTTGTAGGACACCGATTATTCCTCCAGGTTAAATATTTTTATCTCTCATCAATACTTTATATTACATGAAATAATGTTTTCAAGATACTGTTTGCTTTTGATGATTCTGATTTTCCAAAATCCAAATATCCCCATTCACATCAACCCTATTAAGCTTTACAGCAAAATAATTTTTCACTACTGTCCATCCTTCTAATATAAAAAGCAAATTTTTTTTGCTTAATTTTATAATTAATAGCAAAGATTCTTTGCACTTCTTACGAAAAATTACTCTAATAATCATATTTCTCAACGAAATTAAGTTTGGCACACTTCTTGCATCATGAATAGTCAGGAATAGCTTGTGAGACAACTGACAAAGTAATTACAATAAAAAGGGTTGCTGTAAATATGCTTTGTTTGAGTTTCTTTTGCCTAATGTCAGAAATTTTATGCGATTTACTTTTAAAAATCAAAATATGAATTAAGTGAGGGGATATTAGATGTGGATCATTACCGTTCATTTTAAGAAAAATGTTCAAATGTTTGAATTTGAAACTCAAGAAGAAGCGAAAGCAGCGTTCCAACAATTAGAAGGCAATAAGTATTTGAGCCATGTAATTTACTTTAATGATTTCGATATAATAGAATCTCATCTTTGAAAATGAATAATATTGTAGGGGAAATTAAATAGTTTTAAAGTACTTCTACCCTTCTTATTTTTTCTTAATAATTCATATAGCATATTTTATTTCTTTGAGGTAAACTAACTTTGGACCTGCTTTAATAATTATATTAAAAAAACAAAACAATCAACCTGTCACACCAACAAGCTTTTATCCTAGTATTTTATTAAAACCTTTGGAGGAAGTATATCAATGAGCACTTTTAGCAACATCATGATAATTGGGGTATCCATCCTATTTATCGTTACTTTACTGTTGATTCTTACCTTAGTCATTTCAGTAGTAGTAATTAAAAAGAAAGATATGACACAATCTCAACACTCAATCAGACGAAATTTCCCTATCATTTCTCGTATTCGTTATCTATCCGAGCATATCGGTCCAGAGTTAAGACAGTACTTTTTTGAGGGAGATCATGAAGCGAAGCCTTTCTCTCGTCTAGATTTTCAATATATTGTTAAAGCAGGAAAATACGCTAAAAATATTATCGCCTTTGGAAGTAAGCGTGACTTTGACAAACCAGGTTTTTATATTCGTAATGCCTTTTTCGCTAAACAAATTTCAGATTTGAAAGCGGATAATGAAGCACTTATTCCAACACATAAATATGTAGAAGATAAAGATACGCTTTTCACTCGTCATGAGCATAGAGAAGAAGCTGAAATTAAGCCATGGCTTTACACAGAAGCTGACAAGATTGTTATTGGTGAAAATTCATGCCGTCATCCATTTACAATCAAAAGCCCAATTGCAATGAGCGGAATGAGCTATGGAGCTCTAGGCGATCGTGCGATTACAGCTCTCTCTTATGGACTAAAAGACGCAGGTGCCTACATGAATACAGGTGAAGGTGGTCTATCTCCTCACCACTTAAAAGGCGGCGTGGACATCATGGTACAAATCGGTCCTGCCAAGTTTGGATTTAGAAACCCAGACGGAAGCTTTTCTTATGATTTACTTCGTGAAAAAGCAAGCCACCCTCAAGTAAAGGCCTTTGAGATTAAATTAGGTCAAGGGGCGAAAATTCGCGGTGGTCACATTGAAGGTTCAAAAGTATCACCTGAAATTGCTGCGATCCGTGGAGTTGAACCATACAAAACGATTAATTCGCCTAACCGTTTTGAAGAATTCGATGATATGAATTCTATGATGGATTTTATTGAAAAAATTCGTGAAGTATCCGGTAAACCTGTTGGTATCAAAATGGTTATCGGCAGTGAAGAAACATTTGAAGAATTTGCTGCATATATGGCATTCACAAAGAGACGCCCTGACTTTATTACGATTGATGGCGGAGAAGGCGGAACTGGAGCTACTTATCAAGGAATGGCAGATTCTGTAGGTCTTCCGATCAAACCGGCATTGATGATTGCACAAAGAATCTTGAAGAAATACGATGTACGCGATAAAGTCACATTAATCGCCAGCGGTAAATTATTCTCTCCTGACCGAGTAGCTATTGCCCTTTCCCTTGGAGCGGATGTGTGCCATATCGCCCGAGGCTTAATGATTTCAGTTGGTTGTATCGGTGCACAAAAATGTCAATCCAACGAATGTCCAGTTGGTGTTGCAACAACAAATCCAAAGCTTCAAAAGGCTTTAGTTATTGAAGAAAAAAGATATCGCGTGACAAACTATATGGCAACTCTTCGTGAAGAGTTATTTGCACTATCAGCAGCTGCTGGTCTAACTTCACCTCGACAATTCAACGAAAAACATGTTGTCTTTGTTGATCAAGACTTTAGTGTAAAAACGATTGAACAAGTAAAAAAAGCAGAAGAAAAAAGAGAACTTGTTTCTATTTCATAAGTATCAAAAAAGTCTGTTACAGCTGGATTGTAACAGACTTTTTTTGTTCAATTTGCACGACTTATTAAAATAAAATTCTTGTTTAATTCATCTTCTGAAATGACAATCCTTTGTGTTAAGTCTTCCGTTCGTAAGACAAATTCTTTTACACCGATAAACTCTGATTCTGCGACAAGAAAAAATTTAGCTCCCCTTTTGCTGCCTTTAAACTGATTTTTCAACCTATATTTCTTCATATAAGATCCTCTAATTTTAGTGAAATATGTTTTCATTCATTATATATAAATATTTTTGTAAATGGCAGTTCTATTTTGTCATTTCATCGTATTACTTTTGTAAAAGTAAAGACCAGTTTACTCTGATATAATAAATATTAGGAACTCTACATATCAAGGCTGAGATTTTTTACATAATTACGGAGGAAATAGATGAAATTCATTAGAAATTTTATTTTAAAATTCGACTTGCAACCAACGATAGCCGAGTATCTTACGATTATCATTAATGTTCTTTTTATTGCGGCTATTTGTATTGTCGCGAACTTCATCACGAAAAAGGTTGTTATTAGAATCATTTCTCATATCGTTCGAAATAACAAATACCAGTGGGACAATATGCTCCTAGAACAAAAGGTATTTCATAAGTTATCCCATTTTGTTCCGGCGATAATCATTTATCACTTTGCATCCAATTTTCCAACCTATCAGGGTTTTTTCGAAAAAAGCGCGATTGCTTATTTAATCATTGTCGGTTTATGGGTCATCAATAGCTTATTAAATGCAATTAACGATATTTATCAAACATATGAAATATCGAAGGAAAAGCCAATTAAAGGGTATATTCAGGTTTCAAAAATGGTTGTCATCATCCTTGGATTCATCTTAGTTATAGCGAATCTGATGGGTGAAAGTCCGTTTATTCTTTTAAGCGGGATCGGCGCCCTCTCTGCTGTATTTCTGCTCGTTTTTAAAGATGCGTTATTAGGCCTTGTTGCAGGAATACAATTAGCAGCCAATGATATGGTGCGTGTTGGCGACTGGATCGAAATGCCGAAATACGGAGCCGATGGGGATATCATCGAAATTTCATTGAACACAGTCAAGGTGCAAAATTTCGATAAAACGATTACGATGGTTCCAAGCTATGCTTTAATATCCGATTCATTCAAGAACTGGAGAGGCATGCAAACATCTGGAGGACGAAGAATTAAACGTGCATTATTTATTGATAAAAATAGTATTTCATTTTGTACCGATGAAATGATTGAGAAATATAAGTCGATCCACTATCTGACGGATTATATCAATACCAGGGAACGAGAAATTGCAGAGTTTAATTCCATGAATGATATCAATCGCAGCAATCCAGTAAACGGCAGAGCTCTCACGAATATTGGCGTATTTAGGGCGTATATCAGTAATTATCTTAGAAATCATCCCGGAATCAATCAGAACATGTCATTAATGGTCAGACAGCTCGCCCCCACTGAAAATGGGCTGCCGCTAGAAATATACGCTTTTACTAATGATGTGCGCTGGGCCGTATATGAAACGGTCCAATCCGATATATTTGATCACCTATTTGCCATAGCGCAAGAGTTTGGTCTTCGCTTATTCCAAAACCCTTCTGGGCATGATTTAAAAGGGATTGTGGAAGGAACTAATAGAGATACGATTGTCCGAGAAATGGATAATTAAAGCAAAAAGAGGGTACTTCCCCCCTAGCGTAGAAGAAAGTCTGTTTACAACTAGATTGTAACAGACTTTTTCATTTCAAGACGTTATGCCAAGATTCGATCTTATTAAAAGGCGGTTCGATAAACACAGATATCGGACAAGCTCCGTTGATTTCCCTCTGCTCCTGTCCAATAAAACCGGATATCGGACAAGCTCCATTGATTTCCCCCTGCTCTTGTCCAATAAAACCGGATATCGGACAAGACCCATTGATTCCCCCCTGTTCCTGTCCAATAAAACCGGATATCGGACAACCTCCATCGATTTTCACCTGTTCCTGTCCAATAAACCAAATATCGGACAAGCTCCATTGCCTATCCCATGTTCCTGTCCAATAAAATAGACCTGATTAAAAATAAACCTATTATCTAGAAGAGTTTAATATGAAGTATTTACCATAATTTTTACACTCCATACGGAAAAAACTGTATATGTCATATATGGAAAGGAGCCCAATTATGTCTATTACAGATAGAGAGGAAAAAAACTCTTGGCAAGAAGTACTGAAAACAGTTAAATCTCTTGACCCCCAAAAAACTCATTTTTTCTTCGCACGGGTAATAAAGCTCCCTCTCTTTTACCGCTATCTGCTTTTTTCTTTCTGAACGGATAATTAAGCCAACTCTCTTTTACCGCTATCTGCTTTTTTCTCTCTGAACGGGCAATTAAGCCACCTCTCTTTTACCGCTATCAGTTTTTTTCTCTCTGTCCGGGCAATTAAGCCCCCTTTCTTTTACCGCTATCTGCTTTTTTCTCTCTTAACAGGCAATTAAGCCCACGCTCTTTTTCCGCTATCTGCTTTTTTCCTTCGGAAGGGTATGAAATATGCACCCATTTTAATTCAAGTCGTGGAGGGCATTTCGCCGAGTGGATCAAGGTACATCATGATGCCCAAGTCGATTGTTATGGTATTGGTCACGGGATTCGCAGGTCAATTCATGACCAAGTCAGAGAAACAAGAGCAATTCCGCTTGTTACTCAAAAGGACTAAAAGCAACAGCAAAAAAATCTAAGTAATCTATAGAGAAGCTCATTTTTATCAAAATAAAAAAATACAGTCCCAACCTCATCTGTAAAATGAAGTGGAGGACTGTATCCCTGTAGTGAAGTCATACTCGAATATAACCTTCACGTAAAACTCTTTCCAAAAAAAGACTTGGTTCACCAATACTGTAAAGCTGCAATTCATGCATGGCTCTCGTGCAAACTGTGTAGAAAACTCTACGCAGGCTCTCATCCCCATATACTTCCTTCGATGCGTCATAAACGATGACAGCGTCGAATTCGATGCCTTTTGACAAGTATGAAGGAATGATAACAACACCTTGTTCATATTCGGTCGAACCAGTTTTCATCAGCTTAATATCATCAATATGAGACAACCCTTCGTATGCTCTTTGACTTTCTTGAGCTGATTTGCATATGATCGCAATACTATTGAACCCCTGACTTCGTAATTCTTCGACTTTGCCTGTAATACATCTATGCAACTCTTCATGATCTGCCAATACTTTTAACACCGGAGGATTTCCTTCCCGTTCGAAAGGAATAATCCCTTCACCGTTAGGCACTAATCTGCGTGTGAATTCAATAATCGGTTTCGTAGAACGGTAGCTGCGTGTCATGTTGATGACTTCTGTTTCATCTTGTCCGTATAAGCCGGTTAGTGTTTGAAAATCAACCATCTCGCTTGCATGTGCGAAAATCGCCTGATTAAAGTCTCCTAGCACAGTCATCCTAGCCGAAGGAAATAAACGCTTAAGAAACTCAAATTGAAATGGTGAATAATCTTGCGCTTCGTCCACAATTATGTGTCTAATCGCGTTGTTCGTCTGAAATCCAAGAATAAGCTCTTTTAAAAGTAAAAAAGGAGTAGCATCTTCGTAAGATAGTTTCCCTTCATCTAGCCATTCCATTGTCGATTCGCAAATATCTGCCCACTCCGCTGGCGTTTCTCCTTCAATCCACTCGTTGATCTGCATGGAATCAGCAAAAAGCTGCCTATACATCCCCTTCATATCGACAAAACCAAACTCACGGATTCGTTTTCGCAAAGGCTTCCATTTCCGCGCAACAATCAATTGGGAAAGTGCTTTTTGCTCCATTTCGTAATTTTCTAGTGTTTCCTTTTTAAAGCCGCGTTTTTCTATTAAGTATTTTCGCGCCTTATGATATTCTTCATTGCTGAGAAACTCGATTTCTTCCTGTACCCACGGCTTTATCCGTTCTACCTTTTCAGCTTCCTTAATCACCCGCAATAGCCATTCCTGTAATTTTTCAAGTCTGTTATGAAAACGGAGTGAGGTGTCGCTGCTATAAAATCTGTCTGAGATTTGCCCTGCAGTTACAATTGGTTTTCCTCTGAAATGAATGTCTTTAAATATCATGCCTGAGCGCTCAAGTGAGCTCCTGTATGATTTGATGCACTCAAAGTATCGAACAGATGCTTTGAATCGGATGCTCGTAACCCTTGTTTTGTACGAAGGAGTATTCGCTGCAGTTAACACATATTCCAATTGGTCATAGGGATTTTCCACTTGAAATTCATTACTTAACCGATGATCCAAATATTCTTGAAAAGTGACCTGCTGCATATTCTCTTCGCCGAGCTCCGGCAACACATTGGACACATAACTGTTAAACATCGAATTCGGCGAAAATAATATAATTTGCTCCGCATTCAAGCTGTCTCGATATTTGTAAAGCAAATAAGCAATCCGCTGCAAGGCTGCTGATGTCTTGCCGCTGCCAGCTGCACCATGAACAATAAGGAGCTTCCCACGATCATGTCGAATAATCCGGTTTTGCTCTTGTTGGATGGTAGCTACAATATTGTGCATATACTTGTCAGTCCCTTTGCCCAGAACCTGCTGTAAAATCTCATCTCCAATCGTGAGACTCGTATCGAACATCGATTGAAGAACGCCACCACGGATCAAATATTGCCACTTTTTCTCTAATTCGCCTTCAATTACGCCACCAGGGGTAACATATTTAGCCGGCCCAGGCTGGTAATCGTAGTAGACGCTTGAAACCGGCGCCCTCCAGTCGTAGATCAGAATTTCATCGCCACTCTTATCTGTCAGCGTAGAAATTCCAATATATATTTGTTCAATAGCTGAACTTCCTTCTTCAATGAAATCAATTTTGCCAAAGTAGGGAGATTCCTTCATACGGCGCAGCGTGGACAATTTATTAGATGCATGCCGATGTGTGCTTTGGCTAACTGACAAAGCTTGAGCCTCTTGCCTCAAGCCAATAATGGTCTCAAGATAATCATCGAACGTATCAATATTTACCTTGATTTCATCCCAAAAGTGTTTGCGTATATTGACGACTTCGTGCCGGCGCCGAGAAGTTTCTTCCGCCAATCTGTCTATTCGCTCTGTAATGGTCTCCATTACACTGTCCACTCTTTTTTGCTCCTGACGAAATTCTGAATTCATAGCAAACACTCCTTAAAGAAATTATAAAATAAGGGTTGATTTCCGAAAAACTATATTGTATAATTAAAATAGGGATAATATATTCTATTTAAAGTATACAATGTGTATCTATATAAATTTACCACGGATTTTCTCTTATTTCAACATCTTTTTCTGCAATTTTACCCTTCCACAAAGTTCACTACTTATGAAACTAAATTTCTCTCCCTATTTAGAGTGACACCACCTAGTTTAAATACATTTCAATGATTGCCCACAAAAAATGACCCTTGTATTATTAAGGCCAAAAACTCCATTACATAAAACGAAACAATCATATCCTTGAAAATCCTAAATCGTTATGATAAATATACAGATAATCACTCAATGTGATTCAAAAAAAATTCGTATGATTAAAGGAAAATAAGATGAAAATTCGTTTCGGCTATGTCGCACACGCACTAGATTTATGGGATGCAAGCCCCTCCAAGACGTTAACGTTTGCACGCTATTCAGCACTACCTAAAAATGAACGAATGGAAAAGCTTAAATCCATTACTGCCCTAAATTTGCACCACTCAAAAAGAATTCTATACTACAACATTGCACATGAAATTGAAGTATACCGATTTTCAAGCGCACTCGTTCCCCTGGCTACCCATCCGGAAGTGATGTGGGATTTCATCACTCCTTTTAAAAAGGAATGGACAGAGTTAGGACAGCTAATCAAGCAAAATAACCTTCGAGTAAGCTTCCATCCTTCTCAATACACCCTTTTCACAAGTCCAAGGGATGAAGTGACGATGAATGCAGTGAAGGATATGGAATACCATTATAAAATGCTGCAGGCGATGAATGTCCATGACACAGGATTAATCAATATTCATATCGGCGGGAGCTATGGGGACAAAAAAGAAACGTTAACTCGATTTCATCAAAATCTTAAAACGTTGCCTGTGGAAATAAAGAAGCGAATGACACTGGAAAATGATGATAAGACTTATGATGTTCATGAAACATTGATCACTTGCGAACAGGAAAGCATCCCAATGGTTCTCGATTATCATCACTTCATGGCGAATAAAGGTGATGTTGAGCTCGACCATTATTTACAGCGTATCTTTAACACTTGGACAACCTTTAATATGGTCCCAAAAGTTCACATTTCTTCCCCAAAGTCAGACCAAGCCTACCGTTCACATGCTGATTTTGTTTCCTTGGAATTTGTGCTTCCTTTTTTGAAAATGGCAAAGGAGCTAGGTCAGGACTTTGACATTATGATAGAAGCAAAGCAGAAAAACCTTGCTATGCAGAGGCTGGTTGAGGAAGTCGCTGCCATTAGAGGGATTAAGCGAATAACGAGTTCTTCTGTAGAATGGTAGGGACACAGTGACAGGCAGTATTAGAAAATTAACGGATGCACGGTACATGTAAGTAGTTCCGATAACGTGGAGAAAATCTAAATCCACAGCATAAATATTATAATATTTCGTAGCATTGATAGAACAAGTAATAACAGTATAAAAAGAACACAAAATCTTGGGATTTTTATTCGAAGCTTTTGTGTTCTGTTTTAGGAGAAGCTGTACAAGTTCATTAGCCGCTAAAAAATAAGTGGAGAAATTTCCCTTAATTATGAAATAGCACTGAAAATATCTTAAATAGACGGAAAGATTCCGACTATTGACTCGAAAAACGTGAAAATGAGTAAGATTGCTTTGCTTAATCGGAAAACTTCCGCTTAAATACCCCGAACCGAGCTCTATTCAGCTATCTAACCGGAAAATATCCGCTTATTTTAAGTATCTCTGGTTACTCAAAAAAGACATCTATTACCTACTTAAGTAAAAAAATCAATATAGTAAATACCATATGAAATAACATGGTAATTCGTAAGTTAACAACAACAATTGTCTAGATTGCGATTTTGCTTACTGATTAAAATAGTAAAGCCTCATATCATTGATATAAAATAGACCAAATCATATGCGATTTGGTCTGCTAATTAGCATACGATTCGGTATGTTTCTCCACCGAAACGGAACTACTTACGATACATGTGCATCCTTTTATTATAGGATTATTGAGCTTTTTCTGGATCAGGATAATTGAAGCCTTTCGTATCTACTTTGACAGATTTCATTTTCTGATCTTGCAGAGGCTTGTCCATACCATCGCGTTCAACTGAGACAATAGCGTCGACCGTTTCGATTCCTTTGGTTACTTTTCCGAAAGCGGCATAGTCCCCATCTAGACTTGGTGTATCATTGACCATAATAAAAAATTGCGAACCAGCGGAATTCGGATCTTGTGCCCGGGCCATTGAAATAACGCCGCGCTCATGTTTGATGTTATTATCAAAACCGTTGGACGAAAATTCACCTTTAATTGAATATCCCGGACCGCCTGTACCATTTCCTTCAGGATCTCCACCTTGAATCATGAAATCAGGGATCACTCGGTGAAAGATGAGGCCATCATAATACCCCTTTTCAACTAAAGAGACAAAATTTGCAACTGTATTTGGCGCTGTCTTCGGGTATAACTCAAGCTCAATTTCATTTCCATTCTCCATTGTGATTGTTACAATAGGGTTTTCTTTAACAGACTCCGGATAATTTTCAGCAGTTTTGTTTGCAGAGTCTTCTGCTGTTTTCCCCTTTTCTGCCTGTGAACCACAACCAGACAACATAAAAGCGGAAATCATGAGAGCAAAAATAAAGTAAAAAACCTTAGTACGTGAGACCATTTTCTTTCATAAACCTCCTGCAATCAATAATAGTCATATATTACTGAACCATTATAGCACTTATAGCGGATGCAATCGAAAAATTTCACCTGAAATCAACACAACTATTTATCTTACATACTGTCACTGTGGTCCTAATAAATATTACTTTTATATTCGAATTTACATTAATTATTGTTATTATGGATTTATATGTTAATGGACTAGGAGGAATCAATATAAAAACTTGTATAAAATGTGGGTCTCTAATGATAGAAGATGCATATGAAGAAATTAATTTCGAAGATGAATCAGCTATAGTAAATAGTTTCTCTGCATGGATTTGTATGCAGTCATGCGGCTATTATGAAAAAATTAATGAAAATGAAGGAGAAGAATATCTTTGAACTTAAAAAATATGAAAATAGAAGCTCAGCAAGGGGCTGATAAATTCCTTGTAAGCTATGGAAATGATCAAGGCAGTATCCTTTTCCTGAAAGAAAAAGTACTTTCTGCACCAATGCACGTAGAATCCATTCTAAGCCGCGGTTACTGGGATGATTATAAAGGAAATATTGACTTAAAAGACCTTCTTTCACAGCTTCAAGTAGAGGTAAAACTCGGCGGGCCAGTAGTTTCCTTCAGAGAACTATATGGAACTAGATTTGAAGAAGAGCCTAATTGTATTGTTTTTAGACAAAATGCTGCAGACCGAGAACTTCTATACAACGAACTGTTAAAAGGCAGGGTCAGACAAGGATGGGGATATTCTCAGGAATTTTCTCTGTATCAGGGGATGGAGGATTTTATTAACAGCTACCAGAACGTAACAAAAGGATCTTTTGAAACGGCTCAAAAGCAATGGAATGTGCTAAGCAAAATGCTCTATATCAAAGAAGGAGATACAATTGTCATTCCAAAACAACCGAATCACCATCATTTTATAATTGCAACGGCAAAGAAAGATCCAAATTCACACGTTTGCTATGAATTCGGAGATCCTTTAGAAAATACAAATGATTATCGTCATATCATACATATTGATCCAAACAGCATTCAAGAGGTACACTATGATTCCCCTCTCGCCCCTTTTATTATAAAAAGACTGCTGAAATCGATCGCTTATTCTGGTCCAATCAACTTTGTTAGAAATCGTGATTTCAAACTAGCAATAGAAGAAATTATTAATGAAAACGATAAAGCGGAATTATCAGAGCCTCATCCCCTGCCGCAAAAGCTGCAGCGAATTGAACATTCACTTTATGAGGAGTGGGTCAAAACCGTCCGTAATCTTACACCTAGTGATTTCGAAAAACTAGTAAAAAAATTTATGAGAGATAATGGATTCTATATCCTTAAATCGAATTCCTATGACCGAAAAGGTGGGGATATTGACTTATTATGTTCAAAGGAAATACCCGTTTCAACTCCATTTGAACCAAAGTCTATTACTCTTTCTTATTGTATCCAAATTAAAAAGCATAAAAATTTAACTGATGCAACAGGCGTTCATCAATTAGTAAATATGGAAAAAAACCTTAACTTAGAAGACTCTAATGTTGTCCAAAAAATTCTTATATCACTTGCTGATGGATTTACGAATGATTGCGAAGTATTAGCTAATGATCATAACGTCACTCTAATTAACGGTATTGACTTTGCTCAACTCTATTTCAAAAGTATATAAAGCTCTGTAATAAATAGATTTGTTTACTTAGAGACTGACTACAACAAGTCAGTCTCTTCTTCATCTAATGGATGTATCTGCAGTTGCTGAATTCCCTTGTTTGAGGAAAAGAGAAAATACCTTTTGACAATGTGGGATCGATATTCCTAGTATGGGTCCTAATCCAAAAGCAATAAGCACCGTACCTATTCCGACAGGTCCCCCTAATAGCCAGCCGATAAGAAAAATGAATATTTCTATCCCATTTCGCACCCATGGGATGCTCCAGCCCGTTTTTTCAATAATCAGTAGCATAAAATTGTCTCTTGGTCCGGCTCCAAGATCTGCTGAAACATATAAGCCAATTCCATAGCCTAGAAAAATAACACCGAGTACATACACCACGGATTCTCCTATTAAACTATCAACTGGCGGAAGCAGCCAATTGAATAAATCAATGAATAATCCAAGAAACAACATATTACAAAGTGCTCCTAATCGGGGCCATTCCTTTTTGATAACGGAACTAATCAACAAAAGAATACATCCGCTTATAATCGACCAAGAACCAATAGTGAGACCAAATTTAAGAAATAACCCGTAATGAAAAACATCCCACGGCCCAATACCTAAATTCTTCCCTTTTATGGTTAATGAAATCCCAAACGCTAAAATCATTAATCCAACAATAAAAAATGACCAGCGCAGAAACCATTCTTTTCTCATCAATAGTGCTCCTTCTTCTTATAGAATGCTATATTAATATACCATAAGAATGAAGGAGAAAGTCTTTTTCCCCGCGCAATTTCTTTTATCTATATAGGAAATAAACGAATAAATGTCGTTCCAGAGAGTAAGATAAACATTATCTGACTTTTTATGGAGGGTTTAGTATGAATTGGGCGGATTTGTTGATAATATCAGGATTTGTCATTCTATTTCTTGTGATTGCTGGGTTTGTGATTTTTCTCGGATATTTGCTTGTGTTTGATCGCAACCAAAAGATGCATTCGATTTTAAGAAATTATCCTGTCCTTGGCAGGGTCCGCTATTTTTTCGAAAAAATTGGTCCGGAAATGCGGCAATATTGGTTCAATAGCGATACGGAAGGAAAGCCGTTTTCTAGAGATGAATATGAGCATATCGTAAAAGGCGCCAAATATTTGCGCGATGTTGTCGGATTTGGATCGAAACGGGATTTTGATGACGAGGGTCTCTATGTACGCAATGATATGTTCCCTAAATTAGCAGAAGAAATGAAGATGGATCGGGACACCACAGTCACAACGAAAAGGTATATCTTAGTGAAAGATCCGCTGTTTTCACAAAGGGAAGAAAAATGGGAGGATGAAGAATCTACTGCCTATTTACTGCATGACGATGATGCAGTTGTCATCGGTCCGAACACAAAGCATCCATTCGTGCTAAAGGGCTTGATCGGCATGTCTGCGATGAGTTATGGTTCATTAGGGAAAAATGCCATTACTGCACTTTCAAACGGATTAGGTCTTGCGAAAGGAACGTGGATGAATACAGGTGAAGGCGGCCTCTCCCCTTATCATTTAGATGGCGGAGTCGATATTATCATGCAAATTGGCCCAGCGATGTTCGGAGTGCGTGATGCAAACGGAGAGATGGACTGGGAAGAATTAAAGCGAAAAAGTGAGATTCCGCAAATAAAGGCTTTCGAAATCAAGCTTGCTCAAGGTGCCAAAACACGCGGCGGTCATATTGATGCCGAAAAGGTTAATCCAGAAATTGCCGCAATCCGAAAAGTGGAGCCATACAAATCCATCGATAGTCCAAACCGATTTATTCAGTATAGTGATGTCGTTTCCATGTGTGATTTTATTGAAAAGATTCGAAATCAGACCGGTAAACCAGTAGGATTGAAGTTAGTTGTCGGCGGAACAGATAGTGTAGAAGAGCTCGCCAAATATATGAAGGAAACCGGAAAAGGTCCAGATTTCATTACTGTGGATGGCGGTGAAGGCGGAACCGGTGCCTCCTATCAAGAGCTAATCGATAGCGTTGGATTGCCCATTAAATCTGCCCTCCCTATTCTCGTTTCGACACTCAAAAAATACGGTGTTCGTGATCGGGTAAAAATTATTGCATCTGGCAAGCTATTCACCCCTGACCGGATTGCCGTTGCCTTAGCAATGGGAGCTGATCTCGTAAATATTGCCCGCGGATTTATGATTGCAGTCGGATGTATCCAAACATTGAAATGTCATTCAAACGCTTGTCCAGTCGGGGTGGCAACAACAGATCCTGATTTGCAAAAGGCTCTGGTCATTGATGAGAAAAAATATAGAGTTGTCAATTTCCTCGTCAATTTAAGAAAGGGTCTTTTTCGAATATCGGCAGCCGCCGGGATCGATTCCCCTGTTCACTTTCAGCCAAGGCATATTATGTATAAGGATGAAAAAGGGATTGTGACTCCATTAGAAACTATTATTAGAGAAATGCAGGAGCATATAAAGTCAACTGTCAGTTAATCTGTGTACCATGGAAGGATCCCTGACTTTGGGAGGGATCCTAACTTTTTTTAAAAACTTAACTAAAGGTACTCTCGAGTGGAGCACACCTGTGGAAAAAAGTCATTCAAATATTTTTACATTCTGGTTTATTTTCAGGAGCGATGTTACTTGGACATATTTTTTCGTACATTCATCGTGTTTATAGCTGGGTATTTATTTTTACGATTGACAGGCAAAAAAGCTGTTTCACAAATGCACTCATTTGATTTATTGTATATTTTTGTCCTAACTAATATTATCAGTACGCCTATTGAGGATAGTCATATCGGCAAAGCGGTCATTTATGCAGGAATAACTGTCATTTTATATAGAATTTTTATTCGTCTAACTATACATAATAAATTTAGATGGATTTTATATGAGACCCCTACAGTTTTAATTAGTAATGGGGATATTGATCGAAAAGGATTAAAAAAGGTCCGAATGCCTATCAATGAATTATTAGCACATTTAAGAATACAAGGATACACGAATACCCAAAACATTGCGCTAGCTGTCATGGAGGAAACAGGGAGTATAAGCGTCATCCCAAAGGCAGAATACAGACCTGTGCAACCTAGTGATCTGCAATTAAAAGTAAAGAGAGAGTATATTCCTATTCCATTGATCATGGATGGGCAAATTATTTATCATAACTTAAAATATTTGCAGCTTGATCAAGATTGGCTCATGAGCGAAGTCCAAAAAACGGGTGGAAAAATAAAGGACATTACACTGGCCACCTTTCTTGAAAACGGGAAGGTATTCATTGATGATAATCGGCTTTCAGATCAAAATCATGACCTTTATTCCTATAAGCCCGGTAATGATAATTGATTAATTCGACTAGTTGTCTAAGTGGAGGAATCCCTCACCTGTGTGAGGGATTTCATCTTAATTAAGCAACTTTAATTGCTTTTCCAAATGGCACCCTAGGTAAAAACGAACCAGGGACTAGCCAAAACAATTCATAGCCGACCTCAGTGATCTCGTCTGTTATAAAACCAGTTACATCAGTAATATAAAACAACGTGTCCACCTTATTCTCCTCTGCCCATTCGAGAACTAATGTATAGGATGATTTCCCATGTGTATAGTACTGAATAGAGTCACTCTTTACGGGAATAATACTTCTGATTTTAAAATCCGCTTGAACTAATAAGGCATCAGGCTTCACATGTTCAAATAATTTCACAATGTTATTAATTAATACCTTTGGTGCTTCATTTGTGGATGTGTCTACCGCAATCGCTACTTTTTTATCTTGGCGCTGCTGCAGCATGGACAAAAGCATTCTATGCCATTTCAAACGAACCAGCTCCCTTCGTCATAACCAAAGGATCTCCCAAGCATTGATGGGACCATCTTATTTTGGGTTATAACGAGGAGAGTTATAATGGGAAGATTAAGGTAAAATAAAATCTCGATTTTCTTCGGTATTAACCCGTAACTATTTTCGAAATTCACGATTAATAATAGTTTGCAATCTATTCGCAACCCATTCAATGTCATATCCGATTTCGTCTAGAATAACTGTATTGAATATTTCCTCCAGACCGATGCGAAGCATGTAGCAATAAATTTTTTCTTTGGATTCTTGAGTATTCAAATATTTATTGGTAATCCTTTGTATGAGTGGCTGAAGCTTATCCTCATTCCAAAACAAAATATTCGCTTTGTCATATAGATGATCTCCATACATAGAAAGGCTCCAATCGATCACCCCAGCAATTTTTCCATCTTTAGCTAATAAATTAAACGATCCTAAATCGCCGTGAACTAAATATTTTTTACTTAATGAAACATTTTTAATATGGGATTTCAATTCTTTAATCGCCTGATCGACGACATCCGAATTTAAGCCCTTCTTTTCTAATGCAGTCCAATCATATATTTCCTTGTTATACACTGCTTTTATATAGTCCTCCCAGGTTGGATAACCCGCATGCCCTGTATGGTCAAATCTGCCATACCCATTCTGTCCGGTAATTTCAATTCCTTCTAATAAATCAAGAGTTTTTATTACATCTGAGCATACATCGAGGATTTCCTGGCTATTTAAATCGAATAATTTACTTCCTTCAATATATCTAGAAATTGAATAAACGTCCCCACTTTCCGGTACGTGTATATCCAACACTTCCCTTAAAGGAAGAAATTGATTAAAGCAGTGATATACCCATCTCTCTTTTTCATACACTTCAGGACGATTCCCTACTTGAAAAATAAAGTATTCGTTATTTGACTGGAACGAGTATGTTTGTGAGACAAGACCACCATTTAGTTCCTTGAAATGACTAGCTAAAGGATAATGCTTTCTTATCATGCTTTGAATTTCCAATTGGGTTAGCTTTTTAGCCATGACCGTCACTCCTTTGAAAAAAATTTTGCCTAATAATAATTCATCTAAGGAAAGTTGGTAGATATGGCTTAGCTTAATAATTGATTCTATGTCGGGGAAGTTTTTCCCGACCTCCCAATTAGAAAGTGTCTGCCTAGTAATATTCATTTTTTCAGCAATTTGCTCCTGGGTAAATCCCGTTTTTTTCCTTCGTAGTTTTAGCTTTTCGCCAATGTTCATAACCTTCCCTCCTTATTTAAATTTTCCCATAATTCATACAAAAAGCTAGCAAGCATTCCTTGCTTTTTGATATATGGACAAAAGACCGGTCCACTATTCCACGAATATTAATAGATATCTGATTCAGAAAAACCACCTAAAGCACCAAATAATGTAAATTATTCATAAATGCTCTTTTTCTATGGTATACTTATTAATTAGATTAATAGCTAATATCAATTACATAAAATGCCAGAAAAAGAGGAGGATTTTTGTGAGACGATTTGCCTTATTATTGCTGATCCTTATTCCATTTGTCCTTTCCGCATGCAGCAATGACAAGGAGATAGAAACATCCACTCCGATTATTACAAAAGAAGATCACCAGCAGGAACAAGAACAGGCGCAAAAACAGGATGAAATTTTAGCCCATTTAAAGAATTTTAATTTAGAAGTCTCCGAGGAAAGCTTACTATTCTTGCCACCAGGAAAACTCATGAGTGACCTTTCGTATGAAAAGGACGTTGAAGACATTGGTTTCGATACACCAACAATGGAACGAGCTCTTCAGAACAAACTGACACCCGAGCTTGAAAAATTAACGAAGGAAACAACAAATACGGAAGAAATCAAGAAAGGCCTCTTGTCTTTACTTGCCAGTCCACACTATAAAGAAGTCATCGAAAAAGCGAAAGCCTATGAACCAGAGTTTGAGGAGCCGTACTTGCCGGATCCTACACTTGCCGAGGGCACTGAGGAGAAAAATTCAACAGAAAAAACCATCATTCTACTTGATGCCAGTTCAAGTATGCTCCTTACAACTGAAGGAAAAGTCAAAATGGATATTGCTAAAGAGGCTGTAAAGAGCTTCGCACAGACGATTGGACAAACGAGTGAAGTGTCTCTTGTAGTATATGGCCATAAAGGCTCTGAATCAGCAGCTGATAAGGAAATATCCTGTAAAGGAATAGAGGAAATCTACCCGATGGGGAAGTATTCCAAAGAGCAATTTCATGGAGCAGTCGATTCCTTTGAAAGCAAAGGCTGGACTCCCCTAGCTGGCGCCATCGAAAAAGCGGCAGAAATGAGCAGCAGCTATGATGGTGTAACAACGATTTACATTGTCAGCGATGGTGCTGAAACATGTGACGGCGATCCAGTTCAAGCTAGTAAAGACCTTGTTCAACAAAACAGCGGCAATAAAGTGAATATTATCGGCTTTGATGTAGACAGTAAAACCGAAAACCAATTAAAGGCAGTTGCCGAAGCAGGCAATGGGGAATATTTCAGAGCAGACAATCCAGAAGAATTAAAAAATACGATTCAATATAAGTGGCTGCCCTCTACTCTGGATCTTGCCTTTGCCTTTACTATGTCACCAGACGGATGGGAAATGGTCGCCGAGTATAAAAAAGGCGAAGAATACCCACTTCTATTAAGAAATATCGGCAGAAGCGAGTCACATCGAATCCTCGATGCAATTAAGATTATGGCAGAAAATGAGTGGATTACACCTGATCAAGAATCAGAGCTAAGAAACTGGGCACATGAGCGTAATGAAGAATTACGAGACCTCTACTACGCCATCTATAAGACCAATCGAGAAAAAGCAGATGCCAAAAGCCAAGAAATCAAACAAAGAGTTGACGAATGGGTCGAGAAGATGAAGGAATTGAAAAAAGAGCGAGGGGATACTTGGTAATGGGGAAGCCGGTTCGTGATAATTGAACCGGCTTTTTCTATTGTCATAAAATAGGAAACATCTGTCCTCTATTTACGTGAATAATAGAATCATGAAAATCGAAAAAACGGCTTCTAATATCACTTGAATCCTTTTATGGTTAAATGACAGAAGAGGTAGTTAGTTTAATTCAGATGCTATTGCCCTTCCAGCTGTTCTTCCGGTAAACAAGCAGCCACCCAGGAATGTTCCTTCCAATGCCCGATAGCCATGGACACCGCCACCTCCAAATCCGGCAGCTTCACCGGCTGTATAAAGTCCTCTGATTACATCCCCTGTTTGACTAAGCACCCGCCCCGATAAATCTGTTTGAAGACCTCCCAAAGTTTTTCGACTCAAAATATTTAAACGTACGGCAATGAGAGGGCCGTTTTGCGGGTCCAGTATTTTATGTGGCTTTGCCACCCGAATAAGCTTGTCACCTATATAGTTCCTTGCGCCTCGCAAAGCTGTTACTTGGAGGTCTTTTGTAAATTTATTATCCATCTCTCGGTCTCTTGCGTTCAGCTGCCTTTTGATTTGAGCCACGTCTAATAATTGATTGCCTGTCAGTTTGTTCATTCCCGCGACAAGTTCCTCTAGATTATCTGCGATGATAAAGTCTTCACCTTTGTCCATAAAGGCCTGTACAGGTGCAGGAATACCAGAAAGTGCCCGACCTATCACTTGCCGGATACTTTTACCTGTAAGATCAGGGTTTTGTTCAGAACCTGAAAGAGCAAATTCTTTTGCAATGATTTTCTTTGTAAGAATAAACCATGAATAATCATACCCTGTTTTCATTATGGCTTCCAAAGTGCCTAAAGTATCGAATCCTGGGAAATTAGGAGCAGGAAATCTCTTTCCCACCGCATCTAGCCAGATAGACGAAGGTCCTGGTAGAATCCTAATTCCATGATGACTCCAGATGGGATTCCAGTTTTTAATTCCTTCTGTATAGTGCCACATCCGATCCCGATTAACAATTCTTCCTCCAGCTGCTTCTGTAATGCCTAGCATACGGCCGTCCACATGTGCCGGCACCCCCGAAATCATGTTTTTAGGCGCATTCCCTAACCGGCTTGGCCAATTTTTGCGAACGAGTTCTAGATTTGCCCCAATTCCTCCGCTTGAAACAAGAACTGCCTGTCCTCGATATTCAAATTCACCAATCACTTCTCTGTTGCTGTCTTCTCCTCGCATAGCAGAGCTCTCTTTCAGTACTGATCCGGATACACCCACAATGGCGCCATTTTCTTGGAGCAGATGATCAACACGATGCCGCGGACGATAATCAACCATGCCATTTTTAATGTGCTCACGTACCCGCCGCTCAAATGGAGCTACAATTCCCGGTCCAGTTCCCCAGACAACATGGAACCTCGGAACTGAGTTTCCATGGCCATCAGCTAAGTACCCCCCTCTTTCAGCCCATCCGACTACTGGAAAAAAACGAACGCCCATATCATACAGCCATGCCCGTTTCTCGCCGGAAGCAAAATCGACATATGCCTCCGCCCATTTGCGTGCCCAATAGTCTTCATCCTCTTCCCTGTCAAACCCTGCCGTTCCGAGCCAATCCTGCCATGCTAATTCCTTGGAGTCACTAATGCCCAGCAGCCGCTGCTCTGGCGAATCCACCAAAAACAAGCCTCCAAAAGACCACCATGCTTGTCCCCCAAATGAAGCTTCGGGCTCCTGATCCAAAAGCAGCACCTTCTTGCCGGCATCCGCTATTTCTGCTGTAGCCACTAAACCGGCGAGCCCGGCTCCAATTACGATTACGTCAAATTCCACCAGAAAGGCCTCCTTAAATGATCTAGTTTGAACTTAATGGCATATCACCTATTAATTATAAGTTAATTTTTTGAAAATTGTATACATTATAATCTCCCAATGTCACATTATCGAGTGCCTAATCAATATGAAAATAGTAAATTTAGAGAATAATAATGAGTGGAAAATAACGATGAAACCTAAGATTCATTAAGAACGTATGGATATTAGGAAATTCATTTAAGAGGGCCCGTTCATATCAGTTTGAGAACCAGATTAAGCCCCAATCTGAGAAATAAGCGGAAAAGTTCCGGCTAATTAGAACCTTATTAAAAAATACGCTTAAATAGATGGAGAAATTCCGCCTATCACCTCAAAAATTGAAAAAATGGTGGATTTTTCTTTGCATAACCGGAAAACTTCCCCTTATTTATCCCGAAACTAGCTCTTATTCTACATTTAACCGGAAAATACACCCTTATTTAACTTTTTTCGGTTATTTAATTAAAGAAAAGACATTTTTAGAGCTTAAGTAAAGTACCTGACCCTCATCAGTTTAATGCACTAAGGGATAGGAATTAAGAGGAACAATCCGCTTGTGGTGAGCATTTAGAGGAATAAGAAATGAAATAATAAAAATAAATTCAGCTAAATGAATACTCTAAAAAGGATGTATGTTTTTTTGCTTCAACTCTCCAATGTTTGCTTCATTAGAGGTAACTGAGCCCTATCCGGTCACCCTTGATAGGCAAGGGCTCAGTTATTGTTTTTTATTTTGCCATCGCTTTGACAATTTCAACGGCAAACTCTGCACCGTATTTTCCTGCAGTTTCTAGGTCTTCAATTTTATCTCCAGAAACCTCAGAATTCGAAACAGTTCTAATAGATAGGTATGGAATGTTAAATCCTCTTGCCACTTGAGCTACAGATGCAGCTTCCATTTCTTCAACACTAGTACCAGCATTTTCGTGGAACCACTGAATTCGGTCAATTTCTCTGTTCCAGAAATCTGCACTGCCGACTTTTCCTTCTACTACTTTTCCATGCTTATATTTATTGGCTACGCTTAATGCAACCTTAACTAGCTCAGGATTGCTCGTAAAGGACTCAACTTCCTGCTTTTCGCCATTTTCGTCTCTCATTCCTGTTGTCATGAACTTCCATGATTCCGGCTTCATCCCTTGCTCATCATCTAAATGCTCTGAACGTAAATTTCCGATATTCATAACCTCCGTGCCAATGACGGTATCAAACACATGAAGATCTGGATCATGTCCTCCAGCTGTTCCTTGATTAATAATTGCCTTTGGATGATAGTTTTCAATCAGAAGAGTTGTAGAAGCAGCCGCATGGACCATCCCAATTTCCGTTCTTGAAACCACAACAGGAGTTTCTTCAATTTCGCCTACATAATATGTATAATTTCCGTGTTTTTCTTCCTGATAATCCTTCATAGCATCAAGAATGGCGGAAACCTCCATATCCATTGCTCCTTGGATCGCTATTGGCTGTACGACTTCCTTCTGCTGTGCCTCGGCTTTATTTTTAGAATCTCCATTCGTTGATGAACATCCTGAAAGCATGGCAACACTAAGTAAAATAGCCCCATAGATCTTGCGTTTTTTCATATTTAGCACCCTCCGTCGTTGTAAAAGTGAACATTATTTTTATTTATTTAATTAATGTTCGTGTTTTAGAGGTTACTATAATAAAAGACATGTTTCAAGGGAAACTATTAATAAAATAATTTTCTGTTTATTGGAAGCGTTTGAATATAAAGGATGATCACTTTGTTCAGGCACATCTTTTTAAAGATATGATCTATAATACTTTGATTTCATTGAGCGACTTAACCATTTTCATTAAGAATTTCATTAAAAATATCAAATCCAAAATGCCTGTATTCCTGTCGTTTAATAACCAACATATTTGCATAAACAACGGAATAAAAATATCCTTCAAATGTTGATTGAATCTCCCCCGCCTTTTGCATAAAGACAGTTTGTTTAAACGCACTGACAACGATTTCAATAACCTCTTCCAAAGGTTTTTCCAGTTTGCTTTTTCGATAAGCGTTCAATGCACGCTGCCACAGTTTATAAATGTCAATGGCATAGAAAAATGGCGAGGCAGTCTCACTAAACTTTGGATGAACGAATTCAGGCAGGAAACTAATATCTAGCTGCTTATTTGTATCCATTTTGTCGAGTATCTTTACGTTCTTTTCGTTATGTTTATTCTCACAGAGTGAATGATGTTTTTTCTCTGTTTTAATAGGAGTGACAGATGGAGTGACATCTTGGGGTGACATATTATTTTTTTGCTCTTCAACAGTTGGGAATGTTTGAATGACAAGCAAATTCACACCTTGTTTCCCATTCATTTTCGCCGTGGCAATTTTCTTTAGGAGACCTAGATTTTCAAGTTTTTGAACAGCCCGAATAACTGTCCTTCGGGAAAGCTGAACAGCTTCGGCAATCGTATCGTATTTGGCAAATGACACACCTACCACTTTAACAGAATGCCTCCAAATAAATTGTAGAACCTTCAATGCACCTTCTGAAAAGGACGATTTATGTACGTATAAAAAGCCACGAACCGCTTTGTCCATTTCTTCCAAATTTGCAAAAGATTGATACCTTTGAATCGTTTCATAATTTAATTTTTCCATTTTCATAGCCTTTCGTTCGTGCACTATCCATTTATTCCTAGGTAGCTCTACATTAGTACAAATATCGATAATAGGAAATTAGCTAAAAAAGAACATAAACACGTTTTTTTTAATCAAAAGTCCTTTTTGGAGGCAAAATGAGGGGTAAAAATGCGATTTTGGGGCTCAAAATGGAACTTTGATAGAAAAAGAGAGATTCATACTGATGATTTTTTTGAGACTGACTATAACAAGTCAGTCTCTGATTCAACGAATAGATATCTTGGTAATGGTTGAAGTCACTTGTTTGAGGGATAGTGAAAAAAATTTTTTCATTTAGGGTTTGAAATTCCAGGTGTTGGCCCTAATACAGCTTCTGCACATCGGACACTACTCCATTGCAGTTTGATATTTACAGCTAACCTTTCCATTTTTTTACCGATCGTACCCTATAAATAATCTCGTCTAGATACAAAAAATCCGACTGCAAATTACTGCAATCGGATATTATTCTTAGAAAAACTAATAACATACTTTATGTTTTACTACCTCTTCGTTTCAGCCGCCCACATACTTTCAAGCCATTTATCAAAGTCAGGTCCTTTATCACCTTCGTACGTATCATATACATCAAGTCTCATCTTTTTTAATTTCTCTTTGAATTCTTCGTAGCTATGTCCTTCTGGCAAACTCTTCTTAATTCTTACCAGGATTTTTGCTACACCTTTAATCAAGTCGCCTTTTTTCCTAGGTGGCAATTGAACTTCTTCACCAATCTTTTTCAGCTGGCGGTATGCCCCTTCTTGCACTTTAAACACGGCATCATTATTCATTGTTCGCTTTAATAAATCGATTATTTTTTGGTTTTTCCACTGCCCTAATTCTTCTACTGCATCTAAACGTTCTCTCCAATTAGATGCTCGGGTCGCATGTTTTTTTAATTCCTCATAATTTTCCGGCAGCTCATTTTTTTCATTAAGATTTTTCAATCGTTCCAATCCCTTCTATGGCAGTACTTTTGATTAAATGAAATTATTATTGGCAAGTCCATAACCTTTTCCTAATGACTTGACTGACTATTGCATTTTAATCGGCTTAAAAGTTTCCAATAACATATCATAACATAAGTTGGATGTATAATGCGAAAATGGGAGAGGTTCTATACCTAACCATATATTTACATTTGACTTATGATCTACAATACTTGCACTTCAAAAATGTCTTAACCATTTCCATTAAGAATTTTGCTAAAAATATCAAATCCAAAATGCCTATATTCCTTCCTCTTTGTAACCACCAAATTCGCATAAACAACGGAATAAAAATATCCTTCAAATGTGGTATGAATCTCCCTTGCCTTTTGCATAAAGACAGTTTGTTTAAACGCACTAATGATGATTTCAATAACCTCTTCCAAAGGTTTTTCGAGTTTGCTTTTTCGATAGGCGGTCATGGCACGCTGCCACAGTTTATAAATGTCAATTGGATAGAAAAATGGCGAAGCAGTCTCACTAAACTTTGGATGAACAGATTCAGGCAGGAAACTGATATCTAGCTCCTTCTTTGTATCCATTTTGTCGGGTATCTTTACGTTCTTTTCGTTATGTTTATTCTCACAGAGTGAATGATGTTTTTTCTCTGTTTTAATAGGAGTGACAGATGGAGTGACATCTTGGGGTGAAATATTATTTTTTTGCTCCTCAACAGTTTGAAACGGTTGAATGACCAGTAAATTAACACCTTGTTTCCCATTCATTTTCGCCGTTTCGATTTTCATAAAAAGCCTAGATTTTCAAGTTTTTGAACAGCCCGAATAACGGTCCTTCGAGAAAGCTTAACAGCTTCGGCAATCGTATCGTATTTGGCAAATGAAACGCCAACTACTTTAACAGAATGTCTCCAGATAAACTGGAGAACCTTCAATGCACCTTCTGAAAAGGACGATTTATGTCATATAAAAAGCCGCGAACCGCTTTATCCATTTCTTCCACATCCACAAAGGATTGATACCTTTGAATCGTTTCATAATTTAATTTTTCCATTTTCATAGCCTTTCGATCGTGCACGATCCATATATCCTAGGTAGATCTACATTAGTATAAATATCGATAATATGAAATTAGCTAAAAAGGAACATAAACACGTATTTTCTAGTCAAAAGTCCTTTTTTTTGGAGGCAAATTGAGGGTAAAAATGCGATTTTGGGGCTCAAATTGGAACATTGGTAAAAAAATAAAGATCTTACTGATGTTTTGTGAGACTGACTGTGACAAGTCAGTCTCTGATTCATCGATTCGGTGTGCTTGGTCAATCTCTTTTTAATTGTAGTTGCGAACATTATAGGTAATAGTTATTTTTTAACTCTAATTAAGTTGTATTTGAATAATAGTGTCATCCCTATATTCATTAGAAAATGTGCAGCAAATGGTACTAGGATATTGTTTGTTTCAAAATATATCCATCCAAAAACCAAACTAGGAATGGTAATATTTATTAACATTATTGGCTTTTTGAAGTAATGAATATGCATCCCTAAGAACAGTAAAGTAGTTGATATTATTGCAATCCATTGATGTCCGATAAATATGTAAAATGAATTTTGAATAATTCCCCTAAACAAAAGCTCCTCAAATAACGCTCCTAAAAACATAAAGCCAAAAATACTTATGAAGGAACAGGTTTGATAATTTTGGTTTGTATCTTCAATATATTTAGAAGGAATGCAAAAGGTTAAAATTACACCAAACAAAAGTAGACTTAATGAAGCGATGATTATACTCTTTATTATTCTGACTGGCTTATCGAATGATAAGAAGTTTTGTATTGTGACTACATCATAAACAATAAGAGCAAAAATAACAGCCACGCAAATTAATGTAAAAGATGAGAACACCAATATAGCATCTTTTGGATTGAAATCCCTTTTTTTATTTTTAGTTTTTTCTTTCAAATTCTTTATATCTTCCCTTCTCTCTTGATGATATTAAAAATCTTATATTGCTATATTAACAGTAAATAAAATTCCAACAAGAAATTTTGTTATAAAACACCAATCTTTTTAGAAAATAGGCTTTATATAAATTTACTCAGGATCCATCACTAATAATTACCCATATAGGACAAAATAACTAATATCTATTGTTTTTCAATCACAATCATTTAATAATAGAATAAGAGGAATATATAGGAATAAATGTTAATGAAAGTGAAGTGAATAAAGTGTTAAAAGGGCTTCTTGATAAAATATTTAAACCAACCCAGCAAACATCCCAACAAGAGACTCAGAACATTAGCCAGGCTTATGTAGAGGCAATGATAGATGCAAAACTTAAAGAATATGCAGCCACCATTCAATCTACCAATGAAAATCAGCAACATGAAAAACAGCCAGCCAATGGAGATGAATATAAATTAACAGCCAAGCAAATGGAGTTTGCTCTTTCACTAATTAGCAAAATCAGCAATGAATATAAGCTAGCAATTACCCCTACTGAATTGACTGTAAAAGACTTGAATCGTCTTATTGCCTATCAAAGGTATGGAAATAAAGGAACTCTAATTAACCTAGTAAAAAATGGTGTTTTGAAAAAAGTTTAACCACAAAAAGATATCCCCTGGTTTGGTTTCCAGGGGATTCAAGAATTTAATTATTATAAGGAAGCTTTAAAATAATTTTGGAAATTAGATAGTTCCTATTAAATTCAAGTGAAAAATATCTCAATTGACTACATAGCGCGATGGCCCTTTAAAGACCTCTCTTACATGCCATCCTAGAAATGAATCATTCGGAACATAGTAATGCTGAACAGGATTGCGTACTGGCTGTCCATGATACTTCATAACCCATTCGTCAAAACCATCTCCGCCATTTGCATATTCGGAGACTAGGAATTTTCTTTCGTGGCTTATTGTAAAAATACCACGATCAAACAGCTTATGATGCAAGGAACAAAGTGCAATCCCATTCTCTTCAGTATCTGGTCCCCCAGCCTGGTGCCACTTAATATGAGCTGCCTCAATCCCTACTAAATGATTCCCTAATCGTACGTTGAAACCACAAACTGCACAACGGTATTCATAAGCTTTGAGCACTCGTTCTCTGAACTTTGGATCACGGCTGCTTTTTTTGCTGATCGTAAAATCTAGCCCAATAGAATCAAGAATATCTTCATGCAAGGTTTCTGGGAAGTGAGCATCGAGTACTGTTTGGGCTACTTCCTTCTGTAACTGGATATCATTTTTTAATAGATTATAAATCTCTGTTTTAAAGCCTGCAGAGATTTGTTTATCCATTAGTTGCTTATTCGTGAAGTTATTCGTATTCATTGGCTCTGAAAGGTCCCAGATACCGTCATTCACTAATCTCACAAATGGCTGTTCCGGATGTTATGAACTTCTAAGGGGACCAAATTCTACTAATAGCTCTTTTAGCTTTTCTCTCGCTTTATTATATGGGATAAGGCGGTGACTCTCTTTTTGCAAATTCCTAATTGCATACAAAATCAAGAGAGGTTTATGTGGAGCACGTTGATCCCCTTTTTTCCAAATCGATAATTGATTTAATCGATTAATAAATTCATTCCTATCTATTTTCACCATGCCCCCTCCCCTTTACAACAGAAGATAAAATCACATTAGCTAGTCTTTTCTCCAGACTTCTTCACAGTCTGTCGTTCCATGTTGATTTCATCAAAATATTTCGTATAGTCCGATTCTCCGGAATAGGATAGGCATAGAAACTCCTTCGCCCTTGTCATTCCAATGTATAACAGAGATGCTTCTCGTTCTTTATCATCTTCTAAAGCAAATGGCATGTTGTCAATATTTACAATAAAAACTGCCTGAAAATCTAAACCTTTGCTGCTGTCAATTGTGCTAATTTTTACAGAATCTTCTTCTCTCTCAAACTTCCGCTTGGACTCACTATTTTCAGTTAGCCAGTAATACCTAATGCCCTCCTGATCAAGAGCTCGCTTTAACACATCGATGTAATTCATCTGATAGGTCTTTTTCACCCGATAAAGAATCAGCATTTCAGAAAAAGGAACTTTGTATTGCTCATGAAGCTTTTGAATTTGCCGTACGACAATTTTTGCCTCTTTAAAAAAACTATCCGTTTTGACGATGGCTGGTTCTACACCTTTTCTTCTAGTACTTTGTGGTGCAATAATTTCCCCTTCGTGCTCCTTACTAACAACCTTATTTTTAAGAGCAGAATGCTTTTGATAAAAATCCCAAGCAAATTTCACAATCTGAGCTGTGTTACGATAATTAATGCTTAAGACTTTAGATCGCCCTTGAAAGCTCAGCCCTGTGTCCTGCACATAACTGCGCTTCCGTTTGTAAATGGTTTGTGCCCTATCCTCAACCAATAAGAGGGATTTTGTATCCGGATTCAGCAATTGACTAACAAGTCCGAACCAATCTCCTTGGAAGTCCTGGCCCTCATCTATTAATATAGCATCATACATCGGTAAAATAGCTTGCCCGAGTTCAAGTTTTTCGATCATGGATGGGATCGCATCCTCTGTGATCCTTAAATCATTCTTTAGCCATGCGTGGAAATTACGGACCTGTATATTATGTATCTTTGAATCTAATTGTTTCTCTGCCTTTGAAAAATCAAAATCAAAAAGGCTATCAGGCTCATTCATCATATGATGAATCATTTGCTCAATACTTCGGGCAAGTGAAATATTATAGCATAATATTAAAATCTTCCAATCTGGATGATCCTTTGCCAGCATCTTTGCCCGACTGGCAAGTATTAATGTTTTTCCACTTCCAGCCACTCCGCGAATCAAACGATTTTTATCCCCTATTTGCTTAGCCAGCATTTCTTGATGAAGATCCATTGCTTTAATATCATGCAATGACAAAAGCAGCTGATCTTGGTATGGAACTGGCTGCTTAAATTCAGCACTAATACGTACCTCCGGAAAAAGATGATAACGGATTGCATCCAATTCTTCCTTACCTAATGGAGTTTGCAAACGATAAGGGACAATGAACATATTATAGATTTTTTCAAATAAATTTTCTTCTGAAAAAGCGTCCTTTTCTGGATCAATCTCATCCCGAGTTAAACAAAGGGACGGCTCAATCACAGAATACAGCCCGTTTTCAATAAAGTCCTTCTGATAAAGCCTCGTAAACACTGTTCCAAATCCATAAGGAAACTTTAACTGGAATTGATATTTCCCTTCTAAATGAACCAAATTGCGATCTTTCTTCAATGCATCTACGATATGAAACATATTCTCGCGTGCCTGCTTTAACGGACTTTTCGTTTTCGTCTGCTCCCCTGAAGAAGTAATCAGCGTCCATTCGTCTTGATTAATTTGAAACAATGTATTCTTTGTATAATCTTTTACTTCCAATACTAATAACCCAAGATCCGGGCCAATAATCACAAAATCTGGCCGCTTCCCATGAATCTCAGGTTCATAATAAACGATATAATCATCCGGTAAATATGTTTTCAACGTTCGAAATAGTAGTCTCTCTCCAGTAGTTGCAGTCGATCGAATCGTTTCAGGAATTGTAAAAGCCACTCTATCCACTCACAATCTGAGGTTTTCTTACATTATACTACAAAAGGAGGGGTATTTTTACATATATTGGACAATAAATGACTCTATTAAGAGTCCAAAAAAAGAAAGTTTTTGATGTTTTGATCAAGTGATAGCGATGGTCGGGGTCGAACCGACACATTAGAGTCGTAACTCTTTTTCTTCACCGCACCGGTACATGATAATTCCACGTTCGTTTGACCTGGCTTAAATAGCCTCATCCGACTGAGGTTAATTATAAGGAGAACGTATTTTTATCATTTGGATAATTTCCTACCCTTTTAATTTCCCTTTCGAAACTTGTCCATTTTTCCTCAAAGCTTTTCCGAAAGAACTATCACTTTTTATCAATCCAAGTTCTAAAAACCTCCTGACTCCATCTGCTCCACTTATTAACTCAAATTTATGTTCACAATCAAATTAACAATACACTTTTCCTTTACTACAGCTTTCAGAAATCTTCCTTGTATTCTGTTTTTCAGGATTTTTTCCTTTTAGGCACTCTGATACTTTTTGACGAGATTCATCAAAATGACTTTTCCATTTGAAACCAACCATGTTCTTTTTAATTCGATTTTTGGTTTTTTGGCTTATTTTCTTTCTATTTGAACTTTTCTTTGAAGTTCAATATATTCTCCGAACTTTTTGGTCAATTTATCAAATGGCCACCTGAAGATGAATAAGTCTGATTGTGAAATCCAATACTTTTTACTCCTTTATTTAGTCTTAAATTGTACGATTCCACTGTCATCAAATTCTTCATCAGAATGAGCATAAGCTATAATAATTCGGTCAAAGTACTGTTTCTGAGGGGCTTTCAGAGAAAATTTACTATAACAAGTAATATATCCTATTAATTGTTGCAAAAGAGGAAAATAAAAATCACCTTGATTTTAGAACCTAGGTGATTTCATATGTAAAAAAAATCAATATTTTAATAATCGCAACACAAGGGGCACAAAGGACCTTTTTTCAGTTTATTCAATTATCGTCCCGATAGTTTAGGTAGAAGCTTTCACAACTTTCCAAAACTTAATGATAATTACAATACTAAAAGATGTTGCTCCAGATTTCTGACTAATTACAAAAAGACGCCATCTTATTAAAGAAAAGTATCCATTAGCAATCCATGAAGTTAGGTGCTACGAGCTCAAATCAAATATATTTTAATAACTCTTTTAATTCTTTTGTTATAAAAATTTTCGATTTATAGTTGTCGATATTGCCTAAAATAAATTCTATTGCTTCTTTGCTTCTACCAAATTGCAAATCTAAATTAATTAATCCTAGCAATTCCTTTGTTTGTAGAATACAAGGACTAATTGAGAGCATATTTTTTATTTCTGGTTCGAGTAGGAATTTTAAAAGTTTATTTACTTGTCTGGAATTAAATAACCTTATTATTTCATTGTAGATTGGTTTTGCACCTGGTGAAACACCATTACAATACCACTTTCCATTTCCAACTCTACAAATAAGAATAGTTTTAATTAACTTATCCTCTATATTTGTTAAAATATCTGTCTCTTCAACAATATATTTTTTTATTTGTCTAGCAATAGGTACCTCGTGATGGAAATTATCCCATGCATGGTGCGTATCTAGTAATCTATTCAAAAACTCATTTATTTCTCTGCTTCTCGTACCCTCTGATTTATAATTTATTCCGTTGCATTTATCTAGAAAACTATTACCTAATGAAAGTGTTTCTTCATCAAGATTTACTGAATATTGATCCAATTTAAATCCAATTTCATATTTTTTATTTTCTGGGCTTATCCCCCATACAATTGGAGCTAATTTAAGTATATTAGCACGTACATCTGGAGAGGTATTTTTTTTAGTAAAAATACTAAATAACGTAACTAGAAGATTTCCAGATATTCTTGTATGCTGTCTTTGTAAATTTTCTTGAATTTGTTCTAAACGTGCTTCATCAAGTGTCAAATCTTCATTCTTTAAATTTACTATGAGCTGTTGTACAAATAATGCAGCCTCCGATGGCCTATCGTCAATTACGTCTTTTACACAAGTCTCTAGCCATCCCAAAAGTTCAAGAGTTCTTATAGTTTCACCATTTGGATGTGATGCTCCTATATTATTTCGCATATATAAGATATGTTTTAATTTTTCATGTAAAAGATCCGAAATAAGTTCTAATTTCCTGCATGTATCAATAAGTGTATTATCTTTAATTGAACTTAAGTCTTCAACTGTACTATATGTTTCTCTTAATTCGCCACCTACAGCTGCATCAAAAAATAAATCCAGACCATAAATATTTACTTTCGCTCTTAATGAAACTACAACTTCATTCCATAAATAATTCAAGGCTGCATCATATAATCCAATAGCTGAGCTAGCTACAAATTTAGATAAATAGACTGCATCTCTTTTTGTTTGCGATGAAAGTTCTTGAATAGTTTGAGGCAATACCATACTCATCATCTGTCTCTCCCTATCAGAAGCAATAATTCCTTCATGAGGTAGACCTAACTCCTGTAAATACCTTTCAAAGTTTGTAAAAGGTACTACTTCATGTGAAGTGGTAATTTGTAATTCTCGCCTATTTTCAGACATTTAAATCCCTCTTTTATTTAATGTATTACTTTACCATTTTTACTCACATAGAGACCCTTCTTTATATTAAAATAAAAAAATTCTTTTCAACTAACCTTGCCCGCTACTATATAATTTTAATTCTCATTTTATTAATCTATGCATTAATGCAAAATTCTTTCTTACAAAAATTACACCTAATTGATTAGGTGCAATTGGATAAAATTAACATTTCATTCACTTATGAAGTAATTAAAGTAATTGTTTTTCTAAAATCATCTACAAATCTTTCTTCTCCTAAGTCATTAGTATACTTCCAAAATTTCCATCCATTAGTTGAAGCATCACTTTTTCCCGTAAGGTCTTCCTTAGCTCTATTTGCAGCTAATGACACAGAATACTTCTTACCCATATATAATATTTTTTCAGTATCTCTATCAAACGTAGCTTCAATTCTTTTATTGTAGTAGGTTGCAAATACTTTTATATTTCCAGTAATTCCGGTTAACGGAGCCTGATAAAAATTGTCTAATATTTGTGATTCCTTCTGAATAATATTCTTTTCAATTTTTTCATAAATTTGTTTTGCTCTCGTTTCTACAAAATCAATATAAAAATCGTCATACAAACCTTCAGAAAGTTCAACTGGAATTAGATGATTCACTAAACTTTCCTCAATGTCACTGTTTTTTACTTTTATATCCTTTAAGTACTCAGAAGGTGCTTTTTTGCCTATACGGATATTAGTTAATTTCGGTATTAATGTTCTATTTGCAACGCAATCTATTAAAGAAAGTGAATTTTCATCGTCTTCATAATTCTCTTTTAGATATTGCTTAGGGAAAATGTGATGATCCTCTAATTTGCTATTGAAATTTAATTTGCTTGAATTGTTCCAATCCATTAATCCCTTTGAAGCAAAATTTATAAAGTTTAGGACACCTTTATAAACTGCACTACCTTTTTTAGTTAAAGAAAGAATATCCTCAAAACTACTCATCTGTATTTTCATTTTGTTAAAGTAGCTTTTATCCGGTATTTTTTGATTATTAGCAACTTTCTTTAGAATTGTTGAATCCTGAATTATCACCTCATTAGTTCCTGATGAATATCTCTGTGATAATATAGATGACCAATACCAATAAGTAACAAACCTATGTTGCATTTCATTCATTTGAGAAAAATCATTTCCCTCTAATTCTTTCAAGAAAATAATTAGAGGGATTATCATATTCTCGTACGGCATCCATGACTGGGATAAAATATAATTTTCTTTAAATAGAAAATCGATAACCTTTTTATAATAATTGCATACAGTATCCCAATGATCATTAAAATGATTAAAGTTTAAATTTGTTAATATATATGTGCGATCTACTTCTTTTCCGTTACTAATAATATATGATATAGTTCGTACTATTATTTCTCTATTAAATCTATAATCTGAGATATAATAACTATTTTGTAATTTGTCTATTTCATCTCTTAGATTAAAACCCTTATATAGCTTTGCTGCTAAAATGTCTATAAAGTTTAATTGAACCCCTTTACTGTTACTACGTTCAAAAAATAAAGCGAATTTCTCTGTATTCATATTGAGTAAATAATAAGAAAGTAACTTTTCACTTCCGTATAACTCATTCAATTTCTTTATTACCACTAAGAACTTCCTAAATGCATTCTTTATTTCTATGTCTTCCATACCAGCAAGATAAGTTAAAGAATCAAAGTATTTTTGTTTTATTTCATCTTCAAATAAATCACCTTTTGAAATTTCATATGCATCAGAAAGCTTTATTGAAAGTCGATCCTCATCTTCATGACCAGAAAATTCATGTAAAATTTCTTCTAAGAATCTATCCTTAAATTCTTTTTCTTGAATTTGTTCTCTAAGTTCTTCCTCATTCTTAATAACCACCCAAACGTCATCGATCCCTTTTAAAGCTCTATAAATTGACGTTGCACGTTGCTGGCCATCTAATACTAATCGGAAGTTATTTATTTGCGTTTTTTGTTCAATTTCTTCTTTAGTAAAAAACTTTGTTTCTAATTTCGCTCTACTCCCACTTCCCTTCCTTGGTCGTTTGTCAATCTCTCTAACTGTAATCTCAAAGGAGGGTTTTCCATAAATAATGGAACCGATAAAAATATCTCTTACTAATGAATCAAATAATTCATAAGTTTTACCAATATCCCAAACGAAATCTCGTTGAAATTCTGGCAAAACAACATTTCCCCTATCAATATTATCTACTAAAAATTTGATAGACTCAGTCTGTTGTTGCTGCGGATCAGCCAATTGAAATCCCCCTTCTAATAAAAATTACTAAATAAATTCACACAATTACTTTTATTTCTTTATAAGAAAACATTTTCCAATTACTATTATATAAGTCCTCTCATAAAATTTGAAGGGGTTATAAAGTTAATTAAAACATCCCTATAAATTACAGATTAGGTATGTACAAAAACGCTTGTTTAAGCATGTATTTTAAACTTTATTAATTTCCTTTTTGATGATTCTGTAAACTTCATTGATTAGTGAGGTTTTCCGTCTAGGGATATGTGTACCACCAAGCCCAATTCTAGACAGACGCGAAGGTGTACGCCTATTTCCTTCCTTCTTTCGGAAAACAGTCGCTCACTGAATTCTATTTGCTTCGACTTTTCAAATAGATGGTTAATAATATGAAATAGTTCTTCTTGGATTTGTTCATATCCAAACAAATGGGAAAATGTCATCGAATAATAATACATCGGCATGGGGGTATTTATTTCTAAATTCACATATACAGTTCTGACTTATACTATTCTAATTTAATTCTTTCACCTATGTTGGTAAAAACCATTACATCAAGCCTTACAGTTTTCCCTTTTTTTCTTCTTTTGCATATTCTGTATTTTCGATTTTTAGATCTTCTATTCAGTCAGATCCTTTGCTACCAAGCAGTTCGTTTAGGGATGCAATCTTAATATGCTTCGACTTAATGGCCAAATAATTATTTAAACATAAAATCAACTTTTAAATTTAGGTATTCTTTCGTCAAGTGGAATATCATTTCTGAGTAACAACTTGAAGTGTTATTCAGAGGAAATATGAACCCACTACATATTTGATAAATGTCTTTCTAAATCCTTCCTTCAAAAAGAAGCCTAGTCCTTTAATAAAAACAATAGGCTCCATTAGCTCATCAAAGCACATTCTTATTCGCCCGAGGCACCAAAAAAGAAGGCATCTCCGCCTTCAACCTCCATATAAAGCTCATCGGCTTACTTCCAGAATGGCTAACATAATCTGCTGTTCCTAGAAACACAAAAGGAGAAGTATAACCAAATTCCTTCTTATACTCTCGTACAAACAGTGCAATTTTATGGTTATTTTTTCGATGATGAATATAGCGTTCCGCTGTGCTGCTGCCTTCTCCGACATGGCTTTGGGTTTGCCAGTGAAATAGCTGCTCATTGATGGCATAGTCATCATACAAGGTAGATGGAGAGAAGTCTTTTTCCGATTTATTTAAGGTAATGAAGAAAATGTCTAAGTTTTTGTCCTGAAAATATTTAACTCCTTCGCGGAAGGCTGGGCTGCTAGTATCATTGTAATAACCTAGGGCTGCCAGCACTTGTGCGGTATTGTAATTACTGTGAACGCCTAGTGGACAAGGAAAATCAAAGTCATTTTCGAGCTCCATTATTTCTAGTGACTCGTAAAGAAATTGGAGAATCTGCTTGATTTCAACTTTAAATTCAGGTTGATTTAAAATGTTCTTGATTCCTTCTTCAAGTGTCCTAAATCCTTCTTTTTCTGGATGAGCTTGATAAAAGGAATAATAAAAGATTGCCAGCATCAATTGATCTTCCTCTCTTCTAACTACCGGATTATCTTGATAATCCATTAAAAATTGAAGAAGTTTCTTTGAATTTAAGTGAAATAGATTTGGTAATCTCTTAGTGATAAACTTTCCATCTTTGCAATCAAAATCTACCGCCTGGCCAGCTTCTACCAACATTCTTGAAAAACTGCGATCCCCACTTTTCCCATAAAAGTCATAGATAGATAACTGATGATGATGTAAGAAGTTAGCCAGGGTTAATGCTAGCCCTGTATCTTCTTCAAAATACTTCATTTTCGAAACTAAATTGGCTCGACTGTGTGTGCTCGATTTAATATTTCTAAGGATATATTCCTTTGCTTGCTTCTCTAATTGTACAAAACAGCCTTTTGGCAAATGAAAGAACCCATTTTCAATGTAGTGGCGCACGGAATGTTTTGTTTTTCCTATTAGCGCACGAAACTTATCTTCAAATTCATAGTTTTGGTGAGCCTGTCCCACATAATCAAGAACTGTTAAGCATTCCTTTCCCTCTGCTAAGCGCAATCCCCTTCCCAACTGCTGTAGAAAGACTGTTAAACTTTCTGTTGGACGTAGGAATAGAATTGTATTTACCTCTGGAATGTCAACACCCTCATTATAAAGGTCCACAACAAAAATAAATTTGATTTCACCTTGAACAAGCCGATGCTGTGCTTCTCTTCTTGTTTTACCATCCACATTCCCGTATAAGGCGACTGCCGGAATCCCAACCTTTTCAAAAAAGGCAGCCATATATTTTGCATGCTCAATTGAAACACAGAAGCCTAGCCCCTTGACCTGATCCAAATCGGTAACATATTTATATATACTTTTTACAATTTGGCTGCTTCTAAGATCGTTGGACGTATACACATTTTCTAAATCTTTAATGTCGTACCCTTTTCGACTCCATTTCAATTTAGATAGATCTACAGTGTCACTTACACAAAAATATTGGAAGGGACTGAGCAATTTTCTATTGATCGCTTCAGTTAACCTCATTTCTGCTGAAATTTTATCATCGAAATAAGTGAGGATATCCTTTCCATCCATTCTTTCCGGAGTAGCGGTCAAGCCTAGAAGAATCTTTGGTTGGTAATGCTCCAGTAGCTTCTGATAGGAGTCAGCTGCCGCATGGTGAAATTCATCGACAATGATAAAGTCGTAGAAATGGGATGACGTTAATTCAAATAGTTTTTTACTATTAAAGCTTTGTATGCTAACAAACAAATGTCCAATTGAATTTGGTTGGCTTCCACCTACTAATACGTCCCCAAAATTCGGATCTCTTAAAATGGCCCGAAATGTATCAAGGCTTTGCTTTAATATTTCCTCACGGTGAGCAACAAATAATAGTTTGGCTGATGAGTTCTTTTGTTTAAAACGCTTGTAATCAAACGCTGAAATAACGGTTTTACCCACACCTGTTGCTGCTACGAGTAAGTTTTTCGTTCTCCCAAATACCTCACGTTCAACTTGAAGCTTTTCTAATATTTCTTTTTGATAAAAGTAAGGCTGAATATCAAAAAGAAAATAGTTCCCTTGCTCTTCTTTTATTTTACTTTTTGTTAGGGCACGCTTTAAGAGCTCTTGATCTTGGACAGAATCCGGCTGAAATTGCTTAAACTCTTGATCATTCCAATAGCTTTCAAACGTCGCTTCAAATTTCCGAACAATATCAAAGGAATCCTTTTCTGTCACCTTTATATTCCACTCCAGGCCAGATGTAAGGGCAGGATTTGAAAGATTAGAAGAGCCAATATAAGCTGTACTAAAACCAGTATCTCTTTTAAAAAGATAAGCTTTTGCATGCAGCCTTGTTCGATCTACATCATAGGATATCTTAATCTCTGTATTAGGCAATTCGCTAAGTTCCTGGATAGCTTTATAATCCGTTGCCTCCATATAGGATGTGGTAATAACCCTTAGTTTGTTCTGTGGATTAGAGGTAAATATCCTAAGCTCCTCCATAATGCATCGAAGACCGCTCCATTTAATAAAAGATACGAGCATATCAATCGAATCAGCAGTAAGAATTTCTTTCTTGAGCTCTGTGAGCATGTTTGGCTCATAACTAGATCCCGTAAAGAGAGAGCTTTGAGAAAGTGGAGTTACTGGCCTGATTACATTTTCCTTCTGAATACTTCTAATAGAATTCATTCGTGAATAAATAGAGGTAAGAACTTCCCCCTCCTCTTCAATCCTTAACTCCATGAATTCATTTTCATCAAGATTCTCACTCAAGGTAGTAATTATTTCATTACAAGTCTTAATTTGGTTCATTAAAGCTTGCTTGTCATCACTCTCCTGATCACGAACAAACTTCAATGCTTTTCTTGTTACCAGTGATATGTATGAAGATAATAGCTTCCGTGCTTCCTCCACATCGATATCTTCTTTTCCTATTTCAAAGGTGGTTGCATCAAGTCTAGCAAGCTCGTCTTTTAACTTATGATTTATGATTTCTTCATAGATTCCTTGTTTTAGCATATAAAGACCCTCACTTTAATTGCTTTCTATATCCCTTACCCATCTAATGAACTTTGGTCTGTTCCGTTCATACCAATCGTTACAGACAAAATATCTGACCTGATCAATCACGATCTCGTCTGCCCAATATCGATCATAGCCATTCACTTTTCTTTGTTCTGAGTAAGATGTACCATGTTGTACCTTAATTAAAAATGGGTAATTAATATCAAACGTTGTTTTACAGTATTTCGCATCTTGTAACCTGGAAACCCTATCCGGCGTAAGCAATTTGGCTCGATTGAATTTTGTTAATGTGTTTCTTACAAGTATTCCTATTTTTATTGTACTATGTGATTCTTGATTTGGTGATAGTTCTATTAAACTTCTCTCATAGTCCCTAATCCATTTCTTCATATACTTGATTTTTATCTCTTTTTCTAGTCCAACTACATCCTGTTCTATTAATTGTGTAACCTTTGTTTTAAATGTTTTTTTGTCCATATTGATAACCCCTAATCTTATTATTGTCTATAAATAATAGGATTGGGCTTTTTCAACTTCGGATTGCCCAATCATTCCCAATTACCAATATTGTAGACTTTTCCAAATTTGTCTGCAAATCGATTTTTTAGGTCCACTATCAATTAGCAGCTTTTTATGCAGGTAAATGGAAAATTTATGTTAAAGTTATTATAAGATTTTGAATGATCTTTTCTTAAAACTAAACGAAGCAGTTAAACGAAACTGATGAGGTGTGATATGAAAGTAATTATTTATAGGAATACTCTTTGCTTTTACGCTAGCAGGGTGTTTTGGTGAAGACTATGATGTGGGAGTTCCGACTGCTCATTTAAATCTCGATATTGCATCTGTTCAATTAACAGAAGCAAATATTAGTTGGAAAACAGCAAGTGAAGATGTACAGAAAACAATAATTGATATTGAAGAATACGCATTATCTCTGGATGAAATAAAGGTTTTTTCAGGTCAAAAGGTAATATTGGATTTTATAGAGAACGAAAAAAATGGTGGAGATATTTGGACTGACCCGAAAATAACAGTTGCCCTATTAAAAAATGACAAAAGAACTGAACTTGCATTGGATGACTTAGGAGAATTTCGATTTCCAACTAACAAAGGGAATTATGTTTTAGAAGTTAAATTTATTAATTCAGCGGGCAGTGCTCAATATGTAGGTAATGTTGTTATTCAGTAAGCTGATTTAATAAAAGGGATACTATAGCTAAATAAGGGATAGCACGATTACACGGCAAAAAAATGCTCAGAGTCATTCTGAGCATTTTTGCTTACGATTTACCCTATACACATATGGATTGTCTAATATCCCTATTTGATATACAGGATTGATGAAAGTGGTCCATTGGTAAGACACTCACAAAATAATTGGGGTGTTAGCGTGATCTTTTTCGGATGAAAAAAAGGGCTAAAACCACACCGTATAATAAATGCCCGATCAGCCAAGCCGTCACTCCCGAAATAGATGTAATAGAAGGTGTTCGTTCAGACAAGGCTGTTGTCGGATAAAGAATGACACCAATTAAAAAGCACGATAGCACAGTACGCGTAAAGATTTGGCTTCTCGTCCATTTATATAGGATCGACAACTGTAATAGAATGATTGCTAGTATGATAGAAACAAAAATATGTAAAAGAAATTCGATACTTTCATGAAGTGTTAGGTCTTTTAAATATGGGATGTAATCAATATTTAAAAGTAGTGTATAGACCTTGACTCCAAATACCATCTGAATTATTTTTAAAAACAAGCCTAGAAAAAGACCAGACAGGATTCCTGTAATGGTTCCAAATGTTATTGTATTTGTTTTTGGCATTCTGCTGGCCTCCTATTAGATATTTTTAAGATAAAAATCAGAGAAAGTTCCTCCCTTAGCTAATAATTTCTATCTATTTCTATTGGAGACTTTCATAGACAAATATGTTAGTAAATTAAGAAGGCTCTGCTTAATTGAATTGGAAAAATTCTACGTGAGTCTATTCTAATTCTTAATGTCATCATACCGAATTATATTAATTGTAAACTTGAAAATAGGTGTTCTCCTTTAGGACTTCACAAAAGAATTGAGGGATAACACCGAAACTATTTTTATATCCATACTTTTAATATGGTGAAAGCCGTATTCAGGAAAAAAACACTTACTGTTACTTATATTTATTTAAAGAATAATGCACTGCTATATAAATCTTGTTAAACCCGGTCTTTATATGACTTTAGTTTTTCCATTACAGGATTTATTCCCCTTCCAAAATAATCGTGTAACTTACAATATTCTTTATACAAATCATTATATATGTTTACATTTTTTTCATTTGGAATAAATAAATCTTCAGGTGCTTTAGCCATTACCTTGGCAGCATCAAAAATAGTATCATATCCCCCATTATCCTGACCTGCAGCTACTGCCCCAAACATAGCGGCCCCAAGTGCTGATGCTTGAACAGTTTTACTTACTTTAATTTCTCGATTCAGTACATCCGCATAAATTTGCATTAATAATTTGTTTCTATGTGGAAGGCCTCCGCTCGCAATAATCTCATTAACTTTAATTCCTTTAACCTCAAATGCTTCAATTATTTTTCTTGTACCAAAAGCTGTTGCCTCTAGTAATGCACGATATACTTCATTTGGTTTCGTTGACAAAGAATAACCGATAATTACACCAGAAAGATTCCCATTAACAAGCACTGATCGATTTCCATTCCACCAATCCAATGCTAAAAGTCCAGAATCACCAGGTGATTCTGCTGAAGCTGTTCTTTCTAACCATTCATGTACAGTAATCCCCTCTTCCAAAGCCAATTTTTCAACTGTTTTTGGAACTGCATTTTCAGTATACCATGCAAATATATCACCTACTGCAGCTTGACCAGCCTCATATGCAAATAGCCCTGGAACAATTCCATCCTCAACAACACCTGAAACACCCTCAACCATTTCTTCACGTTCAGATAGAAGAAGATGACAGGTTGATGTACCCATAACCATTAGCAGCTTACCCGGTTTAGTGATACCAACAGCTGGTACTGATGCATGTGCATCAATAACACCAACGGCTACAGGGGTACCAGGTACTAATCCTAGTTTATCAGCCATTTCCCTTGTTAAGTAGCCCGCCCGCTGACCGATAGTTTTTACCTCTCCACGCATTTTGCTCTCACTAATCCCTCTTAAGTCTGGATGAAGTGCTTCAAAAAAAATTTCGTCAGGATATCCACTCTGTTTATCCCACATCGCTTTATAACCAATCATACAACTACTTCTTATCATCTTTCCTGTTAACTTATATGTAACCCAATCACATGCCTCTAAAAATATATCCGTTGCTTCATATACTTCAGGTGCTTTATTAACAATCTCTAGTATTTTAGTAAACATCCACTCAGATGAAATTTTTCCACCATACCTTGCAAGGAAAGGCTGATTTAGCTCTTGTGCTTTGCGATTTATCATATCTGCTTCCTCTTGTGCTGCGTGATGCTTCCATAATTTCGGCCAGCTATGCGGATTCCTACTCCAATCCGCTTTTAAACAAAGCGGTTCCCCACAATTATCTAGTGGCAGCATGGTACATGATGTAAAATCAATACCGATCCCAATGATATCACGTCCGTCCACGTCTGCTTGTTCCAAAACCTTAGGAATAGATTGATATAAGACTTCCAAAAAATCATCAGGGTGCTGCAGAGCCCAATCTTTTTGTAGCGTAATATCTGATTCAGGAAGTCGCTCACTTATGACTTTGTGTTTATATGGTGTAACATGAGTTGCAATCTCTTCACCAGTGGATACTTCTACTATGAGAACACGCCCTGATTCTGTTCCATAGTCAACACCAATTGAATATTTTCTCCCCAATGCCTATACCTCCTTAGTGGTTTTCCTAAAAAAGATTGGTCCTAAAAAGGACCAATTTTCAAAATTTCTATTTATATAATGGCCCATACTTTTGACATGCTCTATAATCTGCTCCTTGAAGATCCATAGAACCAAAAGCACTCCATGTGCTAGGTCTGAAAATACGTTCTTCCGACACATTATGCATAGAGACCGGAATCCGAAGCATAGATGCTAATGTAATTAATTCACTTCCAATATGTCCATAGCTTATGGCTGCATGATTTGAACCCCAGTTATTCATAACAGAATAAACGTCACGAAAGGGTCCGCTATCTGTTAAATTCGGAACAAACCATGTAGTTGGCCATGTAGGATTTGTTCTTTCATCTAATTGGTCATGAACTTCATTAGGTAACTCTACAGTAACCCCTTCTGCTAATTGTAAGACTGGCCCAAGACCATCTACAAGGTTGATTCTTGCTAATGTAACAGGCATTCCTCCTTTGGTCGTATAATCTGTTGAGAAGCCCCCACCTCTAAAAAAATCAACAGCTGCACACCATTTTGTTGCCTCTAGAGATTTCCGAACCTCCTCTTCTGTAATTTCCCAGAACGGTTTCATTACCGGGCAACCATCTTTCTCTTGTTGTCCAGTCCCATCCAATGTAGCTGGTCCGGAATTAATTAAATGAATAATACCATTCTTAGAAATTCCCGTTAACTCATGTCCTGTAGTACGTTTAACAGCTTCTGGACTCCAATAGGTACGAACATCGGCAAAGATCTGTGCTGAATTTGTAAGTAAATGACCGAATAGCATTGTGATTGCATTTAATGTATCATTTTCTGTTGCTAACATATATGGTTCTCTAATGCCATTCCAGTCAAATGATGATGTAAGAATTGCTTCCATAAAATCACCAGTTGGGAAATAATCCGTCCACGCACGCTGTCCTTGGAAACCAGCTGCAACCGCATTTCTTCCTAACGCCTCTTCTCCAAATCCTTTTTCTGCAAGTTTAGGATTTCCTACCATTAAGTCTCTCGCAATTAACGTCATCTTTACAATCGTCTCCCAGTCTTTTTCCTTTTGCTCGACTGAGCGTTTAAGTTCCGGAGGATTTACATCTCTTCCTTCATTACAATGCTCTTTAACCCATATTAAAGCTCTATTTAACTCTTCTTCATCATAAATTTTTAATTCCATTCTTTTTATAAATTCTGTCATATCAACATATTCATTTCGCATACCTAAATAGTTCTGAAAGAAACTTTCATCAACAATACAGCCAGCAATCCCCATTGAAACAGAGCCCATTGAAAGATATGATTTTCCTTTTATTAACGAAACTGCAAGTCCTGCTTTCGCAAACTGTAATATTTTCCCCTGTACATCCTCTGGTACTGTTGAATCATTCAAATCTTGTACGTCTTTACCGTATATGCTAAATACAGGGATTCCTTTTTGATTATGTGCCGATACTGCAGCTGCTAAGTAAACAGCCCCAGGTCTTTCCGTCCCATTAAATCCCCAAATTGCTTTAATTGTATGTGGATCCACGTCCATTGTTTCTGTGGGGTAACACCAGGATGGGGTAACTGTAATTGTAACTCCAACACCTTCTTTTTTGAATTTTGCTTGAGCTATCTCTGCTTCCATAACTCCACCAATTGTTGTATCTGCTATAACACATTCAACTCGTTCTCCGTTGGGATAACGTAAATTGTCGCCAATTAAGTCGGACACATTTCGTGCCATTTCCATTGTTATGTCTTCTAGGGACTCACGAATACCACCTCTTCGACCATCAATAACTGGTCTAATCCCTATCTTGGGCAAACTTCTCCATCTTGTGTCTATCATAATTGTCACCCCAGTCTAGTTAGTTTTTTCTAATGATACAAATTCTTTAACAATATGCTGAGTAAAAATATACAATTGTTCAACTTCTAAACGATTGGATTCAGTTAGTTGTGTATAATCCTGTACTCGGCAATTGATATTAATACCTTTACCTTCTAGACTGTGGTAATACTTCGCATTAGTTGGATATAATTGTTTTTCAATAACAGATGCAATTCCTAGGTAAGCCTGTAATTTTGTTGCTTTCTTTTCGTACTTTTGCCAATTATTAAACAACCAAGAGTATAGCTCGGGGTGAAAATTGGCCATAATTCCGCTATATCCACTCACACCTCTTTTTAATGAGTCAAGTAGTGTCGGAGCATTCGCATTAAATATTTTTAAATTAGAATTTTTACAGATTTCTAGTTTACGTTCCATATCTGCAACCTTACATGAAGTATCCTTTAAGAAGTAAAATCGTCCTGATTGAGCACACCATTTTGTTAGTTTCTCACTCAATAATCGCTTATAGGGGTATGGACATTCATATAATCCAAATTTAGTTTCAGGAAGTGCTTGTAGAAGTTTTTGAACATTTTCTATCCAGACATCATCTGATTCATCTTCCTTAGCAAGCCTATTTGTAACAATTACAACTGCGTCTACACCCGAGTTATCAATTGCTTGTAGTTCTATAATCTGATCTTCATTTTTATCGGATACATGACCCGATGCCACTACGGATACTCGTCGATTCACTTTTTCAACTACAAATGTTGATAGGTTAGTTCTTTCTTCTAAACTTAACTTGAACATTTCACTTGATTGACAAACTGCAAATAATCCATCAACTCCACGTTCTATATACCACTCAATTAATTCTTCTAGTGCTTTATAATCAATCTTGTCTTCTTGTGTAAAAGGGGTGATCATTGTAGGCCAAATGCCATTTGGAATATTTAACAAAGTAATTCATCTCCTTAAAATGAAAATACTTATACATTATTTTATTGAATTTGGTATGAATAATGTAATTTCTGGAATTAAGGTTACTAATAATAGGACAATTATCATAACAACTAACATCGGGGCTATTTCTTTAATAACTTCCATAAGTGGGGTTTCTCCCACTTTAGAAACAATAAAAAGCAGCATTCCAAATGGCGGTGTTGATAGGCCAATCATCATATTTAGAACGATCATTACACCAAAATGAACTAAGTCTATCCCTAGTGATTCTACTAATGGTAATACTATCGGAATGAATACTACCATGATTGTAGAAGTATCCATGACCATACCTAGTAGTAAGAATAAGAGATTAATTACCAACAATAGAACAATCTTATTTTCAGTAATATCAAGCATATAGGTTGCAATCATTCCGGGAATTTGTTCACTAGCAATAATATAAGAGAAGACAAAGGATGCACCGACAATTAAACATAAGCTTCCTGTCGTACTTACTGTGTCTACGAATAGTTTAAATAAACCTTTTCGTCCTAAAGTTCGGTACACGAAAAAGGAAATAATGAGAGCATAAAATGCTGATACAGCTCCAGCTTCTGTTGGAGTCATTACCCCCGCATATATTCCAACTAGCAAAATTACAGGGGTTAATAGTGCAGGGAAAGCCCTTAAAGTAACCCTTAGAAAATCTTTAAATTTATATCGGTCTCCAGTAGGGTAATTTCGCTTTCTTGCTAAAAAAGCTACGTAAATCATTAGTGCAATAGCTAATAATATTCCAGGAATTATACCTCCGAGGAATAATGCTCCAACCGATGCCCCTGAAAGCATTGCGTAAATAACTAAAGGAATGCTAGGTGGAAAAATTGGTCCAATCGTAGCTGAAGCAGCTGTGATTGCACTACTGAATCCTCGATCATAACCTTGTTTCCTCATAGCCTCTATTTCCATTTTCCCTAATCCAGATGCATCTGCTACTGCTGACCCTGTCATTCCCGAAAAAATCAAGGAAGCTGCTACGTTGACATGCCCCATCCCACCCTTATATCTTCCAACAATAGAATTAGCGAAAGAAAATACACGGTCAGTAATTAATCCACTATTCATTACATTGGCTGTAAATACAAATAAAGGAATAGCTATTAATACATATGAAGAATACAAATTATAAGCAACATTATCTACGACAATTCCTATATCAAGCCCACTAGCCATAAAATAATAGATACCAGCTGCCACCATTCCTAAAGCAATTGGAATTCTTAAAATAAATGTTAGTATAAAAACAAATAAAGGAATAAGCACCATAGCACTCATATGTTGTCACCACATTTCTTTTAAATATCTAACTTTGTATCTTTTTCAAATGACTCGTTAAATAGTAATTTTCTAATATCAATGATTAAATCGTAAATGCAGTGAAGTGCAGTTATAACGATAAAGATGATAAAAGGGAAAAAAGCAACATTGAAAGGAATTCTTAATACAGACGTTTTCTTTATAGCGAGGAATTGAATATAATCATAGATTGGGTAAATAGAAATGATAAATGCCACGGAAATTAGTAGATTCCCCAAAATACGAAACATTGCTTTTCCTTTTTCACCAACTAATTCATAAAAAATTGTAAATTCAACATGCTCCCCAGTATGCCTTGCATAGGATGCGCCTAAAAATATTGTCCATACAAAACATATTGTCGATACTTCATATGACCAGGTAATTGGTTGATTTAAAAAATAACGAAAAAATATTTGAAGAATAAATACTATAAACATTACTGTGAAGGTAGCAATCGGAACATAAAGTTCAAATAATTTCAAAATAAATGATCCAATTTTTTTAATCTTCATCCAACTCATCCTTTTTAACACCTGACCCAAAAAATGGGCCAGGTATTGAATTAGTCTGCCATATCTTGAACTTGTTTAAATAAATCCATATCCCAATTTGCTGTTATTTCTTTATTATTTAAGTATTGATCTAGAACATGTGAACTAAATGCCTCTAAATCAGGCTCGGTTACTGTTAAACCTTCTTGCTTAAAGAACTCTACTAATTCTTTTTCAGCTTGAATATTTGTTTCATCTGTTTTCTTCTGAGCTACAGCTATTGCATCATAAATTTTTTGTTGAAGTTCAGGTCCCATTTCTTTCCATAATTTCTCATTAATTGTCGGCCAAACTGTATCAATAATATGATTTGTTAAGCTTAATGATTTTGTAACCTCATAAAATTTTGCATTTTTTACTGTTGGCATTGGATTGTCTTGGCCATCTACAGTACCAGTATTTAAGGCCATATATAACTCTGTGAAAGCGATCGGTGTTGGGTTAGCACCTAAAGCTTGCCCTAAGAATAACCACGATGGACTGTCAGGCATACGTAGTTTAACACCTTTTAAATCATCAGGAGTTTTTACTTCTTTATTATCAACTAAGTTGATTTGTCTTGCTCCTAAATAGAAGGCACCTAAAGGTCTGACTCCTGTTTCCTTTGCAATTTGCTCAAAAATCTTTTTTCCAATTTCGCCATTATACACTTTTGTCATATGATTGTAGTCTTTGAACATATAACCAGCTGTAAACATTGAAACGGATGGAACAAGTTCAGCTAACCACGGAGGAGAAGTATATGCCATTTCTAAGTTACCTCTCATTAACGCTTGTAGCTCACTATCTTGGTTATAAAGTGCACCTGAATTGTGATTTTCTACTTTCACTTGACCATTCGTACTTTTTTCAATTTCTTCTTTAAAAATATCAATTGCTTTTGTATGGGCATCATTTGGAACACTTTGAGTTGAAAACTTAAGGGTATAGATCTTATCATTGCTCTCTTTTACTTCTTCTTTTGTATCATTTTTTTGTTCGTTATTTGCATTACCTTGTGATGCTGGCTCATTTGATTTTCCCGCACAACCCATTACCAAAAAAACAAGACCAATTAATAAAAAAATGAAAGTAATTTGTTTTTTCATAAATGACATTCCTCCTTGTTTTGTATTAGAAATGACAGATGAATAGATTGCTTAATTTTGTACAAACAAGTCTATTAACATTCCGCCATTAATAATTGATTTTAGGCTTAATTTTCTCATTGAACGGTCCACTCTCTCCCAATACCAAACGCTTTAATAAAACATTTCCCACTTTAGTACCTATGTTATAAGGGTCTTGAGTGATTGATACGATTCCAGGTGGATCTAATAATATTTCAACATCAGTTTCACCATAGGATGCCACATCGAAATCCCGGGGCACCTTAAATCCTTTTTGAAATAACCGACAAATAAACCCATAGGTCATCAAGTTATTGAATGAAATAATTGCCTTTGGACTTTCTTCCAAACCCAAAAAGTAATCCGCCGCATTTTGTCCACTAATTCCAGTAAAATCACCACAATAAATATTTTTATCATCAAAAGGAATATCGTAATCTGTAATCGCTCGCTTGAATCCAATAAAACGATCAGAACCTGTGCTAACGTGTAAGGAACCAACAATTGCCCCTATCTTTGTATGACCTTTTTGAATAAGTCTTTCAGTAAGCAGATAGGCTCCTTCAACATTATCCTCTTCAATTAAATCAAGATCTGATAATTTTTCATTAAACCTTCTGTCAACAAGAATAACAGGAGTACCAGAAGAATTTATTTGGTTAGCTAATACATTTTCGCTACCCGCTGTTCCTAACACAATCGCATCAACTCGTTTCTCAACAAGCAGCTTTAATAACTCATTTTCCTTTTCAACCTTCCCATCAGAGCTAGAAAAAAATAAATTGTAACCTGCATCCCATGTTTGATCTTCAATCCCCTTTGCAATTTTCATAAAATATGGGTTAGAGATATCAGGTATAATTACACCTATTGTATTTGTTTTACTTTGCTTTAAGCTTCTAGCCACTGCGTTAGGTTGATAGTTTAGTTTTTTGATAACATTCAGTACACGATCCTTTATTTCATCGCTTACATAACCAGTATTATTTAATACTCTTGAAACAGTTGCAGTTGATACACCGGATTCTCTAGCCACATCCTTAATGGTTACTTTTTCCATAGAATTCATTTAGTCTCTCCCTATGCATGTAAACGTTTACGTAATCGTTTACATATATTTATTCCAGTTTTAGCATATAAATGTCAATTTTATTTTATAAAATTTAGAATAGTCACAATATAAACATTCCAAAATATTAAATCCATTCGTATAAAACGGTTAGGTTTCTTTTGTGGAAAGGTTTTGTTAATCCCAAATTCATTCTGAAATTTTCATCATATTTTTTGTGTGTTCATTTATTCTTCACTTACTTTATTGTTTATTCAAAAAACATCTAACATCTAATACTATCCAAGCCTATTCTTTTATTAGCAAAATAGTTTTACTGATTGTATAGTAGATTTAATTAGTCTCTATGGCTCCTAAATAAATTCCAATAATACTAAATGAAAGGGTTTTCGAGATGAATCAATATGATAATGACGAAATCGAAGATCACTACGAAGAACCACCATTAGAGGATTTCTTGCCAAATGAAGAGGATGAGTGGTTAAGAGAAAAGCAGAAAAGGCGTCATTTAATTGTAAAAAGAATCATATCAGTTGGTGTAGCGATTGCGTTATTAGTCAGCATGCTTCAAATCTGGCCTCAGCTTTTTAATATTTCTTCTATAAATTTTTTAAAGAAATCTGCTGAGCTTTCAAAACAGGAGGAAATTATCAAATATAAAGAAGCTGTGGTTACGGTACAAGACCAGAATTCCAAAGGTACAGGATTTAATATATCTAAAAATGGGTTAATCATTACGAATTATCATGTTGTTAATAACATGTATCCCATTACGGTTACATTTCCGAACGGAGACATTTTTCAAGCAACCATTTTACAAGCTGATCCCGATAACGATCTTGCTTTCTTAGATATTAAAGCAGAAAACCTGCCTGTGCTATCCTTAAGTCAGCCAAATCAATGGTCTGTTTCTGATGGAATTTATGTGATTGGCAACCCCCTTTTACATAATCAAATTGCTATGGATGGAGAAATACTCCAGGGATCAGATAAGAATGGACTTCTTTTGCTATCAGCACCTATTTATAAAGGAAACAGCGGAAGTCCCGTCATTAACGGCGAAGGCCATGTTATTGGAGTTGTGTTTGCCATTTCTGTGCAGGATCAAACAGGTCTTGCTGTTCCGATAGAGAAGGTGCTGGAGAGATTACCTGAAGGATATTAAAAAAGGTGCCAGTCCCCCAGTAAACTAAAGTATTACCGTACCGAGGGACTCGCACCTATATTTAATTAAGAATAATAAAATACAATATGAGCCATTAAATAGACTAAATCCTATATTAGTCCATTGAATGGCTCATATTATTCTAGAAAAACCCTAAAGCAATTAATAATGTTTTAGTAGTTTCAGTAGTTTCTCCATCCATTGTATATTTAAATCAGATTGACTGAAAGCATATTCAGTAATAAATCTGACGGATTGCTTTGTTTTTTCATCGAGTACCTCGTGATGTTTATTGAATTCTTCAATATTCTGTGCTGCCTCTTTATATTGATTCCATCTCTTCTTTTCGCGCTGAATCGACTCTTCCAAAAACACAGATGCTTTTATCGGATCGATAAATTTCATAAGATAGATGGCTACATACAATTCTTTTATTGTAGTGCTTTTTTTAAAACTGTTGTAAATCTCCTGTTCCAGATGTTCCTTCCCCTCATTTGTGATAGAATATATCGTTTTATTCGGACGGTTCTCTATATGAACGGATTCAACAGCTTCTATATATCCTTTTTTAACTAAAGATTCTAAATTATAATAGAATTTTCCTTCACTAATTTTCACACCTGGTACTAAGTCGAGGAATTCTCTCTTCATCTTGTATGGATGACTATTTCCATTAACCAGAGATCCCAGTATATACAAAGAAATTGACAATTTGAGTTCTCCCTTCTAAAAATCTACTCGTATAGCCAGCTCCCTTTATCATATCAAAAAACAAGCTGGCTATACATTTCATTTTAACGAATAGAGTCACAGGAGCAGTTGATTCGATGTCGTTTAAGCTACTGCATTTGTCATCTTCTTATTTTTTGGGGAGCGGACTGCTACAAACATGTTTATTGCAAAAGCAACTAAACCGATTAAAGCCAAGTGCACTTCATAATTTGCTAATTGGCCTCCTCCGAAAAGAACCGTAAAGTCACCTTGAATACTATAATACATTGGTGAAATATAGCTGATGACTTTAAAAAATCCGTACATCATATCTCGATTCATGACGGCACCGCCAGCGATTGTTTGGGTTAATAACAATGGCAGGTTCACTAGCATTCCCGATTGCCCAAATAAGAACGTAAAAATCATTGTAAACTGAAGGGCAACAAACATCTCTAACGAATGGTGCATCCATAACTGAATAAAGGTTTCTCCTCCATATCCATGAACGAGATAAAGAATAGCAATCCCTATTATTGGAGCAATCAGTGCCATTAATGCAGACTTTAGTTGCAAGTTGCCAAACGTTTTCCATTTTCCGAACGTTTGACTCTCCGCTTTAAAGGCGCCTACTAGCATCATAGAAGCAATCATCGCTCCAATATAAGACACCATAGTCATGAACATCGGTGCCATCTGATTGTGCATTCCATTTGGCATTTTATTAATTGAAATTAAGTTGGCATTTAAGCTATTGCCAATAGATTTTGCTAATTGATCGGCCTGTTTTTCCGGAACATTAAGATTTGCTAGTATACCTTTTGCTTTATTGAATGAGAATTCTTCGCTAAGCTTTGAATCAATTTCAGATACAACCATCTTCACTGTGCTTGTTATTAAAGCAGGGTTAGATTCATTTAAATAATAATTAATAGTTGGAGGGGTTTTTCCGCTTTGCAAGTTCGATGAAAAATCATTCGGAATATGAATGATTAATTGTACTTCTCTATTATTTAACTCTTCTTTACTATCCTTTAATGATTGTCCTAAATCGATTGTCTTAAAAGGAAGTTGTTCCTTTAATTGTTCCGCGATTGTTTTTCCATATTGATTATCTTCATTAACAATTGATATATGCAGTTTGTCTATATTTTTAGGAACAGCGCTATAGCCGGGAATAAATAATCCTATCATAATAACTTGATAGAAAATAGCCATAAATATAGCCCCGGTGACTCCTTTATTTTTTAGAAACTTTTTGAAGCTCATTTCATCACCCTTACGTATTATTTACTCTGATTAGAGTACTTTTTTCAAAGTATAATATTACTGGGCTTCTCGCTTCTTGTCAATTTCTTTATTTGGATCATATTTAAAACTTATAGTGTTATTACTTCTAATAATCTATCTCCTAGTCGTTCCCCTTTTCCCTGTTTATCCATTCCGAACCATTTCACACAAATACGAATTTGGTAAAAGCAAGTAAATTGGAAGTTATATTATTTTTCATAATGTGATACCATGAAATAAAGTTTTTTCATTATCAATAATATATTTCACTCAACTTATTAAAATCAGGAGGATACATACATGATTCCCAGATCAAGGTTAGCTAAATTTATTTCCATAGTTACACTTTCTTTTGGCCTCTCCTTAGCCTGCCCTCTTCCTAGCACAAAAGCAGCAGCACCAGCCAAAAATAACCCAATCACAATCAAGATAAATGGAGATAAATTTCAGACCAAAGATCTCCCTTTTATTAATAAAGGCACTGTTTATTTGCCATTACGAGATATTGGGGAACTGCTTGGCACAGTTGTTTTCTGGAATTCTTCCAATAGAACAGTAACTATGACATATCCGAAACTAACCGTTCAGCTAACGTACGGTTCGATGAATGCAAAAATCAATGGGAAAACGGTGAAATTAACAGCACCGCTTCAAAATGTGAATAGCCGCATTTATATTCCATTACGATTTCTTTCGGAGTCTACTGGGGCCACTGTCGATTGGGATAACACTTCTAGGACAGTGAGCATTACACAAAATGGGGATGTTTATATTCAATCTTTTGGTGTCAATTCGACGACATGGCTAAACCGAAAGACTGGGGAGTTCTACTTTGCATATCCATTTGAACAAGCACCGACACTTGCTGGAACTATTAATAGTGATTTTAAAGGAAGTCTATCATTTGAGTTTGGTGAAACGGATAGAAATAATTTCGTTATTACGGTCTTGGACAATTTTGGAGAACCCCATATCGGATTTGATGCATATAATTTTCTAATTCACAGTAATAAAATCATAGACCAGAAGAAAGCTAGCTACTTCCAGCGCTATGAACGTAATAAGACTAATTATTATTTCCTTGATCCAAAAACAAATTTGTATGTGACTAACAGTTTACTTACAGATGGAAAAATCGTATCGGTATACAATAAAAATGGCGAGAAAGTGAAAGAATATAATCTCCCTGAATTGACAGGCAAAGATGAAAACTTTGCTGTTTTAGGGGCTTCTAATGATTATTTGATTGTACGCCCGAATCGGACTGGATTCTTGACACTAATTGACTTTAAAAATAATTCTGTTGTGGAACTATACGAAAAATTGTTAACTGGCAAGGATTTAGAATATGCGAAAACCAACGATATTCCCTATCGCGGTGATGAACTGAGATTCTCTTTTGCATCAAGTGATGAGAACGAGTTGTATTTTTATTACATCAGTCCATTTGATAGTAAGGATGAATATAAAAAACTTACTTATTATCGTGGGTCAAACTAGTTTCGAATAAAAATGCAAGTCCCTCAGTAAATTAGGATACTGAGGGACTTGCACTTATGCTTGAAAAAATCACACTAATATGTTGAAAGACTATAAGTGGGGGATGGACTTTGAATCCAATCCAAAAATAGAAATTATAGGTTTCTCTTTACTGTTTTGAAAATTCCTCAATAATTTCAGGAAATCTCCCTTTAAGATTTTCCATATATTCATCACTAAATAAACCCGTTCCACCCCGAATGATTTCTTCTAAATAGTGGGCTGGAGGCGGCAGCTCTGATTGTTTATTTACGACAATAAACGTTAATGCTTCTATAACTCTTTCATTCTCCATCTTTATTTCAACAATTGCCGGTCGATAGCAGCTTGTTTTCACACCCTCTCGAGCGTATAAATACGGAATAGCTTCAGAAGGAACTTGATAAACCTTACCTTCGACAACGCCTTGCCCCTCTACAATATCAGCGCGGCCTCCGTCATGTGCTTTATAAGTGAAGCCTAATGAATAACCTTCTAACATTCCTCGGCCAATTAGGTTTTGAAAATAATGACTGACATTAGCTATTTTAAAACGGGCATCGTCCATACAGCTTCCATATGCATAATAATAAAGTGTTTCTTCATTGAGATAACGATACACTTTCCAGTCACCAGAGCTAATTTCATTACTGTCCGGATCTATCGTATCCATAATATAAACGTATGCTTCATAGTCACCGTGGTCAGTATAAATTTTTTGAATAGCACGATCATATAGGTTGTTTTGACCTTCGCCATTATATCCTTCCAAATTATCTAAGTTTGCCAACTGCTGCCAGGTTATTTCATAAAGTTCACCATAAACGCGACCTTCACTATTTCTAATTAATGCTGGGTAATTTTTTCCTGTATCGAACATTATGCCTGCAGTCCATGCTTGTTGTGCAATGCACGTTGATCCCCTTAATAATTCATGGTTCCTCTCGTTCGCCCTCAAGGTTCCATATACAAAAACTAAATATTTCTGTTCCATTAAACCACTCTCTTTTCTTAAATTAGTTTAGAACTAAAGTACGTCCTCTCCCCCAATCGACCATAGATCCAGTAGACTCTGAGATAAATCGAAGCGGAACAAGAGTACGGCCATTTAGGATCGTTGGTGGAACCTCTAATTCAATATTTTTTCCATTCACAGTTGCACTCTTTGAATAAATGGTCATTACAATGGATGTATCAGATGAACTTGCCTGGATTATCTTGTTTTTCTGATCCCAATGAAGTGTTAATCCCGCCTTCTCAAAAAATGATTTTATCGGTACTAGCATTCTATTATTCTGAATAATCGGTTGATCCTGGACTAATGGTAAAAGCTCTTGATTAAAACTCGCTTTCAGTGTTGCGGTTGTACTTACTTGAACATTTGATATTTTAGATGAAAATTCCTTCATTAAATCAGTTGATATGTACATTTGATCATCTTTGATAAACATATCGGAATTCTTGTTATTTTCTTTACCATTAATATATAAATTTTTAGTAAATGGCATGATATTCAACGTTGTTCTCGTTTCAGTCTTTATAGGCTGTTTCGCTTTTATAGCTTTAACTAAGTTTATCGTATCTTTATAGCCGTGATCTTTTTCACCTCGTAGCAGGACAATAGTATAATTATTGCTGCCAATTGCTGCTGTGGTTACAAGATTATAACGCGCTTCACCTGTGTAACCTGTCTTTCCAGCCTTTATGGAATCTAAATAGAATGGATTCGCTGCCTGGATATGTTTATTCGTATTTTTCCATGTCTTTGTCATTGTCTTTCCATTCTTATCTTTATAATATGCTGTGTAAACTGGAGTACCGGCAATCTTTTTATATGCTTGATTTGCAGATGCTTCCCTTACAATGAGAGCAAGATCAGAAGCTGTTGTGTATAAATTAGGATGATGATATCCGTGTGAATTAGTATATGAAGTATTCATTGCCCCAAGCTCTTTTGCCCGTTTATTCATCATTTTAACAAATTGATCTTCTGAACCTCCAATATGTTCTGCAACAGCTACCGCAGCATCATTCCCTGAAGGTAGTATTAACGCATAAAGAAGCTGTTCAAGCGTCATTTGATCTCCCTGTTTTATTCCTGCTTTCGAGCTATCGAAAGGTATCTTTGAAACACTTGAACCAATCGTTACTACTTCATTTAAATTCCCGTTTTCAAGTGCAAGCAGCATCGTCATAATTTTTGTCGTGCTGGCAGGGAACAATTTTTTATGAGCATTTTTTGAAAAAACAGGGGTGCCAGGATTCCTATTATCAATAACGAATCCTGCATTTGCATTAATGAGTGGGTTAACTTGCAATGGATGTATGGTTTCAATTGATTCTTTCGGTAAAGCATTTGCATTTCCAGTTAGAGTTATCACTGGATCACCAGAAAAATAAATATTTTCATCGCTATCATCTATTGTTAAACCTAAAAGCTTTGAAACATCTAATATAGAAATATATGATTTCCCATTATATGAGATTAGTTTTCCTTCAGCTAACGTTTCTTTTCCTTTATGTGAAATAAAATATGGTTCCTCAAAACCTTGAATAACTATTGGATTACCCATTGCTTTCGTAGTTCCAGACGAAAAAAGAAAGATTCCTGCAACGATGAACGAGAAAATAAATCTGATTTTAGGCATTACTTTAAAGCTCCTTTCCAAAAAGCCTTTATTATCCAAATTAAATAATTTATCCTATATTATCATATTTCCAACTTTATTAACTAAATCATAATATTTTAATAGTGCTGGAAATTTTTATGAATTGACAGGGATTTTTTAAGAAGCATTTGGGGACTGGTTTTGATATATACAATCCCTTTATTATTTAGTACACCTATCAAAGGACAAGGCTATCATATTTCACTTTTGGCAAATATATAGTTTGAAAAATATCTGTTAATTTGATATTTCGAAATCAAATTAATAATAAAATTATATTGACATATTATTTTTCATTTGGTAAATTATCGTTAATATACAAATCAGTGACGAGAAAGAGTAAGATAAGCTCCCTGTTCTACAGAGAATCGGTATTGGGTGAGAGCCGATGTACAGAACTTAACTGAAAATCATCTCCGAGATGCAAAGCTGAAATTTAGTAAGCTTTGACGGGTTTCCGCCGTTACCATGGATCACGTATGATTGTACGTTGACTTAAGAGCCGTATTTTTTTTGATGATCTTTACGGAATTAGGGTGGTATCGCGAGCACAAACTCGTCCCTTCTATAGGGACGAGTTTTTTTATTTTAATATAAAATTAAAAGGAGAGAGTTAAATGAAAAAGTTAGACACATTATTTATTGGGCTTATGTTGTTTTCAATGTTTTTTGGTGCCGGAAACCTGATTTTCCCACCAGTTTTAGGATCTCAATCTGGTACTGCTTTTTGGTTTGCCATGGGAGGATTTATTTTAACAGCTGTTGGTCTTCCGTTTGCTGTCCTTTTTGCCGTATCTCTTGTAAAAGATGGAGCTACAACTATCGGGAATCGTGTACATCCTGTATTCAGTACGATTTTCATGGTGGTTGTCTACTTATCAATTGGACCTTTTCTTGCCATTCCTAGAAACGCCAATGTTGCGTATGAGATGGGTGTAAAGCCATTTTTACTCGAAAATTGGAGCGATTCCGTTTCCTTGCTTGTATTTTCTGGAGTATTCTTCGCTTTAGTTTATGTAGTCAGTTTAAACCCTTCTAAAATGGAAAAATATATGGGCCGCTTCATCACGCCTGTTTTACTTTTGTCAATGGTTGTTCTATGTACAATCGGATTTATGAAATTAGATGCGCCACTAAGTGCACCAACTGCAGATTACCAGTCTGGCGCTTTCTCGAAAGGTTTTATTGAAGGCTATAATACAATGGATGCACTTGCTGCATTGGCATTTGGAATCGTTATTTTAAACTCTATTAAGAAAAAAGGAATAACCGATCGAAAACAATTAACTGGCTTTACTTTGAAAGCGGGAGTAGTCGCGGGTGTATTACTTTCATTAGTATATGTAAGCATCGGATTAATCGGGGGAAAAATGTCAGGAACCTCTTCCTATGAAACAGGTACAGATCTTTTAACAGCGGCTTCTACCCTATTATTAGGTTCTAACGGAAAGGCTTTTCTAGGATTAATATTTACTCTCGCCTGCTTTACAACGGTTGTTGGATTAACAACTGCATGCGGACAATACTTTTCCAATCTCATGGCGAAGGCAAGCTATCAATCTATCGTGTTAGCTGTAACCCTAATTGGATTTACACTTTCAAATCTTGGCTTAAATCAAATACTTAAATTTTCTGTGCCTTTCCTTGTAACAGCTTATCCATTAACGATCGTGCTGATTGCCCTCACCTTCTTTAATCGTTTCTTTAAAAATTCAAAAAAAGTATACGGAAGCACAATGTTATTTACAGGAATTTTTGCTGTTATTGGAGGATTAAAAACATTTGGTCTGGATTTAGGTCATATTGAAACTGTAAGAAACTTCCTTCCATTCGCTTCAGTTGGATTAGATTGGGTCTTGCCGGCATTCGTTGGTGCTGGAATTGGGATACTCCTAAGCGAGTTTGAAAAGAAAGTGGAATCTTCAAAAACTGTAGAGATAGAAGGTTCATAAAATCCTATTTACTGTAACTTCAAAAACGTTAGGATGTCTGGGCTAAGAGATATGGACAGGTGCAGCTACAGGAGACAAAGGAGAAATATGGAGACAAAGGGTCAATGATCGAAGATGCCATTACCTCCTTAATCCAGGCCAAGCATTCAATGGCCCATGTGAAGACAGCAAAAGACTTTGCTCCTTCAACAGCCTTCGGACAAGCTCATAATGCCTTAGAATATGTATTGAATACGTACGTTGATGAATAATAATCCGGTTTAATGTTTAATCTAAGCAAAAAAGGGTACCTGCTCTAAAATCTGGGCAGGTACCAAATACAAGTTACTTGCAAATAAAGTGCTGTGTTAACAACTAGCTTTTCTTCTAAGAAATAAAGGGAAATTTTTTATTTGACGAGTATTCACATCTCTATTTCCATATCACACAAAGCACCATGTTTCACATATTTAATCAGTTTTGATGACTCCATCTGAACAATTTGTCTCCCGAGGTTATTTTGGAACCAGTTATCCTCCCTGATTCTATTATCATCAGCGGGACATAACGTAAAATTAATCCAGGAAGGCATATAAGTTTTTAAAGTGAGATGTAATCTTCTCATATGATAAGCGGACGTGACGACTAAAATCCTTTCCATTTTATATAATTTGAATTCTCTATCAAGGACTAGCATGGAAGCTAGAACATTTTCTAGTGTGTGTACGGATTGATCTTCGATTAATATATCTTTTTCAGGAACACCTAATGCGATTGCTGCGTTTTTCAGTTCAACGGCTTCTGAAAATGCATTCCCCTCCCACTTTACTCCACCAGAAAACAATATTTTGCTGGCTCTTCCTTGATTATATAATTCTACTGCTTTTGGTAAACGGTATTGTATGGCCTTGCTGCTGCCGGCTACAAATATACAATCACCATTTTTTTGATCATCTTCAATGTTTGAGAACAAAAGCCTTGTCATTTGATCATCAGAAAGTTTTACATCGTCTAATTCAGATATATACATTTGGCACCCCCTTTTTCATTTTGGGCAACCAGGCTTTTAAGAAATACTATTTATATTCATTATATTCTAAACAAATGAATGCATAAACCATGGCAAAAGTGGATTGTAAATTGTTTTATCATCGCATTGCAAACACTAGCTTTTAATAATATTATTTAATTTCTTTATAAAAGCCAAAAGGCTGCCTTATTTGGATATTTCAATCCAAAAAGACAGCCTTTTGTAACTTTCTACCACCGAGCCGTTAACATTTTCCGCCTCGTGTAAAATTCAACCCCGTCTGTTCCGTTTGCATGCAGATCCCCATAGAAGGAATTTTTCCAGCCGGAGAATGGGAAGAATGCCATTGGTGCTGGAACACCGATGTTAACTCCTAGCATGCCGACTTCAATATTTTCTCTGAAATAGCGGACATCACTGCCGTCTTGCGTGTATAAGCAGGCACCGTTGCCAAAGTCAGACTTGTTTGTTAGGGCAACCGCTTCTTCTAAGCTTTTCACTCTAACAATCGAGAGTACCGGAGCAAAGATTTCATCCTTCCAAATTTTCATGGATGAGTTTACATTATCAAAGATGGTCGGACCGATGAAATAGCCATTTTCATGCTGGTCCATGTCCAAACGGCCATCTCTAACCAGTGCGGCTCCCTCTTTGACACCACTTTCAATATAGCCAATTGTCCGCTCCCTATGCTCTTGGCGAATGACGGGACCAAGGAATACTTCATCCTCTAAGCCGTTCCCCATTTTAATTTCATCTGCAGCTTCTTTTAACTTTTCAATTAATGGTTCTGCCACCTCATCAACTGCAACAACAACAGAGCAGGCCATACATCTTTCACCGGCAGACCCATAGGCTGCACCAATGATTTCTTTCACTGCAATGTCTAAATCAGCACTTGGCATGACGATAGAGTGGTTTTTGGCACCGGCTAGCGCTTGAACACGTTTGCCATTCCCTGCAGCCGTTTTATACACATATTCTGCAACAGGCTGAGAGCCAACGAATGAAATAGCAGGAACATCTTCATGGCTAAGAAGACCATTCACGACATCATGGGCACCGTGAACGATATTTAATACACCATCAGGCAGACCAGCTTCTTGAAAAAGCTCAGCTAAGCGATTTGCTAGAAGCGGTGTTCTCTCTGATGGCTTTAAGATAAATGTATTTCCGCATGCAATGGCAAGCGGGAACATCCAGCATGGCACCATCATTGGAAAGTTAAATGGGGTAATTCCACCAACAACTCCTACTGGATAGCGATACATGCCTGATTCCATATTGGTTGCAATATCTGGCAGCTGTCTTCCCATCATTAAGGAAGGTGCACCTGCCGCAAACTCTACACACTCGATTCCTCGCTGTACTTCTCCTTGTGCTTCTTTGAAGCTTTTTCCATTTTCAAGCGTGACAAGCTTAGCAAGCTCATCCCAATGATCGACTAGCAATTGCTGATATTTGAATAAAACTCGTGCTCTCCTTGGTACTGGTGTTTTGCTCCATGTTTGAAAAGCTTCTTTAGCCGCTTTCACTGCATCTTGAACATCTTCTTGCGATGAAATCGGGACCTTTGCCAGCTCTTCTCCTGTAGCAGGGTTAGGAACTGATTGATAATGCTCTGTCTTCGCTTCCACCCAAACTCCGTTAATAAAATTCTTAATGACTTCTGTTGTAATCGCAGTCATCCTCTTTCCCTCCTCGTTTCATTGGACATTTATATTGATATTGTATTGATAGTTAAAACACTTTCGGTAAAGTTCCTCTAATTCACGATGAGTTGGAATCCTCGGATTATTGCCGGGGCTTCCACTTGCAATCGCATCACTTGCCATTTTACTAATGGCCTGTTGAAAGGCTGCCTCCTCGATTCCCCATCCTTTTAAATTCGGAATGTTTAAGGCTACACACAATTCTTTAACAGATGCTACAGCGAAATGGGCACCTTCCTCATTGGACATTCCCACTGAGTCCCCGGCAAAAATTCTCCCGAGATCTGCTAGGCGGTCAATACACGCCTCTTTACTGTATTCGAGAACGGCTGGCAGCAGCATGGCATTTGAATAGCCGTGCGGAACATGGAATAAGGCACCAATCGGTCTGGACATTCCATGCACTAGACAGACAGATGCATTCGAGAACGCCATTCCGGCTTGAAGCGAGCCTAGCGACATCGCCTCTCTTGCACTTAGATCGTCCCCATTCTCGTAAGCATTTTTAATATTTTTCACAATGAGATTCATAGCTGATAGAGCGAGGGTATCAGTCATCGGATGTGATCGCCTTGAAAGGTAAGCTTCAATAGCATGGCTTAAGGCGTCCACGCCTGTTGCCGCAGTAATACTCTTTGGTGATGAACAAGTCAGAAATGGATCAACAATCGCAGCTGCAGGCATGAAGGCAGGCTGTTTGATCATCATCTTGACGTCATTCCTTGTATTTGTAATGACTGTCGCATCAGTTGCCTCTGAGCCTGTTCCTGCCGTTGTTGGAATCGCAATATGCGGAATGGGTGGATTTGCGGCAATCTTTTTACCGCCCATATAGTCGCCAATATATCCGCCGTTCACAGCTAGAACGACAATAGCCTTTGCTGTATCTATACAGCTGCCGCCGCCAAGAGAAATGACCACATCACATTTTTCTTTAACGAAAATTTCTAATGATTCAGACACATATAGATCTGTCGGTTCTGTAGCTACACCCAAATATGCAACGCTTTCCACTCCATGAAGCTGGAGGATTCCTCTGCACTTACTGACATAGCCTAACTGCTCCATCATGTTATCACTTATGATGAGAGCCTTTTTTCCTCTTAATGCAGCTTCTTCGCCTACTTTTTCAAAAGATCCACTGCCATAAATAATGGTTTGCGGAGTTCTGAATACAGCTTGTTTTTCCAATGGCTTCACTCTCCTTCAATATATTTATTTATCTTGCAAGGAGCGTGCCAATTGAAAAACAGCATTGTATTAGAAAATATTGTTAATGATTTGTAGTTTTCATCCTACATATGTAGATTTTATGTAGTATAGTCACTACATATTAAAGCTATTGAATCCGATATTTTTTTAACTTTTGATATAAAGTTGTTCGATGAATGCCTAGAAGTTGGGCTGCCTTGGATTTATTGCCGCCTGCTTCTTTTAAAATTTTTGTAATCAATTCTATTTCTCTCTGCTCTCCAAGATTTTTAGCCTCTAGCAGTACGGAACACTTCTCACGGACGACAAAGTTAGGGTCATTGTCTTCCTTTTGCTCCGTCATAACTTCTTGCAAATGACTTTGATTTATGAATCCGCCATCGATTAGTGTGACCAATCTTTCAATCATATTCACCATTTCACGAATGTTGCCACGCCACTTATATTGCATAAGGAAAGAAACAGCCTCTGAAGTTAGTGTTTTCTTAGGAATTCCATATTTAACGCTAACGCTTGATAAATAATAGCCTAGTAGAATAGGAATATCCTGTTTTCGTTCCCTTAATGGCGGAATATGCAGGTGGATAATGTTTAACCGATAATAGAGATCCTCTCTAAATTGACCTTTCCTAACCAGATCCAATAGATTTCTATTCGTCGCAGCAATGATCCGAGCATGTATTTGATACTTCTCTACACTGCCAACACGCTCTGCCTCTTTTTCCTGAAGAACTCGTAGCAGCTTAGTTTGCATCGATAGCGGCATTTCTCCAATCTCATCTAAAAAGATTGTCCCATTTTTCGCTAGCTCAAATTTCCCTTGCTTTCCTCCTCTTTTCGCTCCTGTAAACGCCCCTTCCTCATAGCCAAATAGCTCTGATTCAAAAAGAGGCTCTGGGATCGCACCACAATTAATACTAATAAAAGGGCCACTTGAATAAGGGCTTAAATGATGAATGCTTTTCGCAAACATCTCTTTACCAGTTCCACTTTCACCAGTAATTAAGACCGTCGCTGATGTTCTCGCTGCCCTTCGTGCTAGTCGTTTAACCTCTGCAATTCCATCACTCACACCAAGTATCTGGTCCAGTGTGACTTCACATTCCGCTTCAGCCTTAAAGGAGGATTGATTGTATGATGGATCTTCAATATGATTCTTTTGCAAAGTTTCATAGAGTTTATAAACTTCCGTAACTCCTTCAAAAATTAGCATGCCTATAGCACCAGCCACTTTTCCATTATTCCAAATTGGAATGCGGTGGACGACCATATCCTGACCTTGAATATTTTGAATGACACCACGCTCAGGTATCGCCGTTTTGACTGTGACATGGAGATTCGTATTATCAATCACCTCTGTCACATGCCTGCCAATTGCATCCTTACGAGGTATACCTGTAAACCGGCTATATGCCTCATTAAATTCTAAAAGTATTCCATTTTCATCAACTACTGCGATTCCCTCATAGGCACTTTCTAAAATAATTCGTAAAACTTCTGCTGAGTTTTGCTTCTTCTGAAGCTTATGTATCATTTGAAATAATGCATCCATTGCATCTCTAGCCGTCAGAATGCCAACAACTTTACCGTGTTCATTCACAACTGGGAGCAGATCATATGGATACGCGGCAGCACTAAATACGGAATCCGTTGGCTTTACTGCAGCAACATCGTCTATAAGCGCGCTCCCTACATAAGCGTCGCCATTTCCTCCCTGTAAAAAATCAGCTAATATTTTTCTCGTTGTTACCATTCCGATGAATCGCTCACTCTCATCAATCACCGGCAGCTCATTTACGTTCAACTTTTTTAATATTTCACCTGCCTCCCTTACCGTATTACTCGCTAAAATACATTGTAGACATGGTTTCATCCAATTCCTGACATGAAAAAGCTCTTCTGCAAATTCAGGCTCATTATATTCATTGATCAATTGTTTTACAGACATGTGGAAGCCTCCCTGATAGATAAGATTGGCATTCGATTATTTATTTTATGACTTCTCTATTAATCCTAAATCATATTCACACACCGTATAAACCTTCTGTCATATATATTTTGTCTTAATAACATTCTAACCCTTTTTTTAGATAAATTGGAATAATGTTTCAATTAAACAATTAATCATAGTGGCCAGCAGAATAAATCATATAGCAAAAAAACAGAGGACAGCTAACCTAATTCAAGGCACTGTCCTCTTTAAGATCCATAATTAATTTTTAAGCCAATCATTAAAAAATTTCCGATAGCCTTCCTTCATAACGGTTGCAGAAAAGGCTTCGAATGCATAATCACGATTATCTTTGGAAGCTTTGATTGGAACAGAAGCCGCCATATTAACAAGCTCAAACCAGTTTTTTTCATTACCGGAAAAGGAATGCTTGGCACTAATATGATCATAACAAGGATGCTCAGGCTTAACGACAATTTTCCCCATTGCTAGGGCTTCCGTCAGCGGCATCGCAAATGTATCAAAACGCGAGCAGCTCCAATATACCTTTGCCGAATTCATTAAGCTGAAAATTTCATCCTGTGATAGTGCGAATTGCAGCTTAATATTACTTGGAATATCATACTTTTTCATAGTTTCCCTGTAGCGCTCTCCGCCAAAAACCATATACACTTCCTTATCCGGATTTTTTCTTGCATATTCAAGTACCAAATCCGGTCGCCGATTTTCCTCATCACGGCCAATCCAAAGAATACGATTATCTATAACCTGACTTGGATCATAATGTTTCTTAGCAAGCGTTTCGTTGAAGCCAATTGGAATAACAGTCACATCCTGAACGCCAAAATGGCGGGCCATTTCCCTTTTCAAAAATTCTGTCTGCACAATCGCTTTATCGACAATTTGGTAAAATGGCTTCATCATTTCATAGCCTGTTAATGCTGGATCTGGAAAGCTATGAGGAAATAAAACACTTTTTTCTAAAAACATTTTTAAGTATGTAAATCCTGAAACGGTGTAGATGACATGCTCAATTTTTTGCGAATGAATTTGATCTAATACGATGTCATAGTTTACGAGATCGCCTTTTTCATGCTCATATCCAGGTAACCAATCGTATCCGCTGACATGCCGTTCAGGTGAGATAAAAACAATTTCAACACCTAGCTCCTCTCCGATCGCTTTAAGACGGTCCGCGAAGACGCGAGGGCCTTGTGCCTCGGTAAATTGGATTTTCCTCATAACGAGTCCAACTTTTGTCATAGTAAAACCTCCATTTGTCTGATATAAGATCCTGTTTTAACTCTTCTCCACATTGAATCAAATTTGTTATCGTTTCAGACATTTGCCCAATTAATTGCGTTTTTGGCCATTTTGATGCGTTTCTTTCTAAATCTCCCTGGATTAAAAGCATCATCCATAACGAAAAGGCTGAGGAGAACAAGAAATACTCCTGTTTAAAAGAAAATTTTTCTTCTTGTGGTAAATTTGTTTTTATAAAATAATGTTCAAGAAGCAGATTACGCAGCCCCTTGTTCATTCCTTTTGGAAAATCCGGATGAGAAATATCCAGGAAGTGATACAAATCCCAATACGGGGAATTTATATGGGCATGCTCCCAGTCGATAATGACTACTCTCTTTCCCGTCTGTCCATAATTCCCTTGGTGCAAATCACCATGGGAAAGGACCTTTTTGTTTGAAAAACGATGGTTTTCTAGCATGCTGAAAATAGTATCTAACATTTTTTCAGCAATGCCATACTGAACCGAAATGTCCTGTAATTTCTGTTTAAGTATAAAAAGGTGCTGAACCATTTCTTCAATGAATGGTTTTGGCCCCTTCAATGGCTCGCTCATAAAATTTTCTACCGGGATGGAATGCCAATTGGCCATTAAATCAATCACCTTGTAAGCAATATCCTCATTAAACCGATGTGATATTTTTCCTAAATCTTCAAAAATAATCCAATTATTATCTGTATGTTCATCTATAGAATATGCCATAATTTTTGGAAAAATCGGCGGCAGCTTAGCTAGCAAATGATTATGTATCCAGACTTCTTTGCCAATTTGTGATGAATTCGTTAGAGGTTTAAATATATAGCTTTCTCGAGAATTCATAAAGAACCGCTCTACAAATCGACCATTCATCCCCTGATAGATTTCTTCTTTTCTGTATATCGCCTTCTGATTCAATGTACCATTTGGCCATACTACTGAGGTAAACAAATGATGACCTCCTGCTCATTAGATGTTGAATAGTACTATATGTCTATTGTTTTATTGTAGCATGAAATATTTATAAGGAAAGTGTTTGAAATTCGGTGTATTTTTTACAAAAGAAAAGCGCATACGCCTTGTTCACCCCCGACAAGCACAAGACGAGTCTCACGGAAAGGTGTACTGTTCCTTTCTGGGAGGATTGGCTTGTGACCTCGAGGGGGTAGGCGCTGGAGCTAGACATTTCTCAAACTCAAAAATGTTATTCTTTCATATTTCATAAAAAATAGCCTCCCCAAAAGAGAAGACCATCCTTCCTGCTCACTATTTTCCTGCTGGTACAGTAATAAGAAAAGTCGTTCCTTTTCCTTTTTCACTGTCCACATGAATTTTGCCATTTAATTTGCTGATCGTACTATAGACCATCAGCATTCCTAGACCAGTCCCTTCTTTTTTCGTAGAATAATACGGTCTCCCTAATTGTGAAATCTCTTCCTCAGTCATCCCAATTCCCGTATCCTTAATTTGTATTTCAATGGCCTTCTTTTTCTCCGTAACATCAATGGCAAGAGTTCCGCCTGTATCTTTCATCGCTTCAATCGCGTTTTTATATAGATTAATCAAGCATTGCTGAACTTGATTATTATCGTATGTAACCTTCTTCTTATTATGATAGTCCAATTCGATATTGACCTGATGCATATTGGCATACGGGATCAAGATATTTCTTGCATATTCAATTTCATTTTTGAGATTTGAAGTTACCATGTTCTGACTTTGCGGTCTCGAAAACGCTAGAAATTCGCTAACAATTCCTTCAGCCCGTTTTAATTCATTTAAAGATATGTCAATATACCGTTTATCCTCCTGGGAAATGCTCTTTGATTCTTGCAGAAGCTGCAGAAATCCGTTCGTGACGGTAAGCGGATTTCTAATTTCATGTGCGACACTCGCAGCTAAATCACTCATGACTTCAAATTTCTCAGACTGAAATAATAATTCACGCTCCTGTCTGTTCGCAATGATTTGCTCAATCAAAATCATAATAATGAACATCACGAACGCATGAGTCAGGATCGTGTGGTATGCCATCGTCCAGTATTCATCATTCAATGCCGGTAAAAAGGCAATAAGGGTTATAAGATAGAAGATCATTGTCATAACCGCAGCAGAGACAGCACACAAAATTCGTTTCTTTGGAGACTGTTTCAAAAACCATTTATTGAATAATGGGACAACGATAAAAATAATCGTCGAGAAAGCAAGGGATTGAAGAGAACCATGCCCGCCGATATAGAATCGATATAGATTTAACACAATATACAGTATCGACGTATACTTATATCCTGAGAAAAGAGCAAAAATAATAAATGGAATATAACGCAGATCTACATTATAGCCAATTTCTAATACAATCGGGTACTTCATGCAAAGCAACATCGAAATCATGCTTAATATGATTAAGATGGCCTTATAGTATGTAATAAATCGTTTTTCGAAAAACAATAAAAAAAATAAGACCGGTAATAATAGAATAAGGATATTGATCAAAAAAGTCTCTAGCAAGTTGTACCACCTTTTACTTATGAAATAAAAAACTATGATCATCATTATAGCAATATTTACGACACAAGTTTAAAAATTTCTTTCTTGAGGTCAAAAAAAAGACAGCTATTCATTATAGTCTGTCCTCACTTATTTATTTTGTTCTATTTTAAAAACATCTTTATTTTTTTCAAGCCATTTTTCACGTTAGGGTAGCGAAAAGGAATATCGAATAACGTTGTTTGTTTTAGGACACTCTTTTTGTGTGAAAATGTGTCAAAGCTGCCTTTGCCATGATAAGCACCAATACCGCTGCTTTTCACACCTCCGAAAGGAAGATACGGTGAAGCAAAATGATAGACGGTATCGTTTATACATCCTCCGCCGAATGAAACTCGGTTTAATACTTCCTGTTGAATCTTTTCATCCTCTGTAAATAGATAGAGTGACAATGGATGGGGATGATTGTGAATGCCATCGATGACTTCAGATAGTTCTTTAAACTCCATTACAGGAAGAATCGGTCCAAAGATTTCATCCTTCATAATGGGATCATTCCATGTAATTTTCGTTAATATGGTTGGCTCGATCATGAGAGAATCCTTGTTAGTGCTTCCACCAATTACAATTTCTCCATTGCTAAGGAAGGAACTTAAGCGATTGAAATGCTTCTCGTTTACAATTCGAGTGAAATCTTGGTTATTGAGCGGATTCTGTCCATATAATTCTGTTATGGATTCCTGTAAATGGCTGAGGAATTCTTTCTTTATGTCATTATGTACATATAAATAATCAGGGGCTATACAGGTTTGGCCCGCATTTATGAATTTTCCCCACGCGATTCGTTTAGCAGCCAGCTTTATATTCGCATCTTTGTATACAATACACGGGCTTTTTCCGCCGAGTTCTAATGTAATCGGTGTTAGATTTTTCGCCGCTGCCTCCATAATTACCTTTCCAACAGGTACACTCCCGGTAAAAAAGATGTAATCCACCTTTTCACTTAGCAGCGCTTGACTCGTCTCTACCCCTCCCTGCACGACGGCTACATACTCTTCTGGAAAAATTTCAGCGATGAGCTTTGCTAATAATTGAGACGTAACCGGTGTTAATTCGGATGGTTTGATAATTGCGCAATTTCCTGCCGCAATCGCCCCAATTAACGGAGCAATCGCCAGCTGAAAAGGATAATTCCATGGAGAAATAATTAAAGCCACTCCGTAAGGTTCAGAATAAATATAGCTTGTCGAACCAATATGGGTTATAGGTGTTTTCACTTTTTCCGGCTTTGCCCATTTACGTAAATGTTTAAGGGCATTTTTTGTTTCCTCCAGCATTACACCAATTTCCGTAGTATACGCATCAAATTCAGATTTATTAAGATCTGCCTTCAGTGCTATCATTAAATCCCGTTCATAATTTTTGATGGCGTTTCTTAATTTTGTTAGAACTTCAATTCGAAATCCAACATCCTTTGTTTGATCTGTTTTAAAAAATCTTTGTTGTTTTTCAATAATGGTGCGAATATGTTCCAATGATTTCCCTCCCTGCCTTCTGTTCCATCGTATCTTCATTTTCACCTAAGTCAATCACATCTGCCAATTCAGCCAAACACTGATGAGCGGCTTCACCATAATAGTCTAATACATATGGCATAATAATGGCATTTGCGAGACCATGTGGAACCGAATAGAAGCCGCCTAGCGTATGAGCAATCGCATGAACATAACCAACATAGGCACGGGTAAAAGCAAGCCCCGCCAAATAAGCAGCTTTTTGCATATTCGTGCGAGCAATAATGTTCTCCCCGTTGGAATAGGCCTCATAAAGATTTTCAAATATTAGCTTAACCGCTTCTTTAGCGTATTGCTCAGTTTCTTCGGTATTGCTCTTTCCAATATAAGCTTCGACCGCATGAGTTAAGGCATCCATGCCTGTCGTTGCGGTTAGATGAGGCGGCAGATTAACGGTTATAAGCGGATCAAGAACCGCATATTGCGGAATAAGCGACATGTCATTTATCGCATACTTTTCAAGAGTGGCACTGTCAGACACAACGGAAACAACAGTCGCTTCACTTCCGGTTCCAGCCGTGGTCGGTACGGCAAACAAAGGCAGGATCGGTCTCCTGATTTTCAGCTCGCCTCTCATTTGCGGAATCGTTTTGTTTGGCCTTGCTTCACGCGCTCCCACTCCCTTGGCACAATCGATTGCTGATCCACCACCTAATGCGATGATTCCCTTTGAATTACTATTTTTATATAGTATGAGCGCTTCCTCTATATTTGCTATCGTAGGATTGGGAACAGTTTTGTCATAGATTATATAGTCTATTTTCTCTTGCTGGAGACCTTCTAGTAACGGAATCATTAGCCCTAATGAGGAAATCTGTTTATCCGTAACGATGAGGACACTGCTAATCCCTTTACTTTTTATAAGTGCTGGAAGTTTACTCAGGCTTTTTTCTCCCTCTAATAATTCAGGTTGACGCCAGGGTAGCATTCGAGAAACGATACGGAACGCCCCCTGGTAGACTCTGCAATACCAGTAAAACATATCATCATCACCTATTTTCAGTGTTTTGGATCAGGCGTAATTTCTTTACTATATTTATTCATTCTAATCGGGGGGAAATCCTGTTTTTAGGGCAACTTTGAGAGGGGGGTGTTTTGTTTTTACAATTATTTTTATACTTGATGTACCTTTCTCAGTTTTCCTTGTCTAAAGGACAGCTTTCTCATATTTCATCTGTACAATGGTCTTTTAAACTCGGCTAGTGGACAACTTTCTCGGTTTTCATCTGTACTTTGGTCTTTTAAACTGATCTAGTGGACAACTTTTTCTTTTCTCACCCGTATCATAGTCTTTTAAACTGATCTAATGGACAACTTTCTCTTTTTTCTCCTGTACTATGGTCTTTTAAACTGATCTAGTGGACAACTTTTTCTTTTCTCACCCGTATCATGGTCTTTTAAACTGATCTAGTGGACAACTTTTTCATTTCTCACCCGTATCATGGTCTTTTAAACTGATCTAGTGGACAACTTTCTCTTTTTTCTCCTGTACTACGGTCTTTTAAACTGATCTAGTGGACAACTTTTTCATTTCTCACCCGTATCATGGTCTTTTAAACTGATCTAGTGGACAACTTTTTCATTTTTCACTCGTACTATGGTCTTTTAAACTGATCTAATGGACAACTTTTTCATTTTTCACTCGTACTATGGTCTTTTAAACTAATCTAAAAGTCTACTTTCTCATATTTTACTTTCATATGGTCTTTTGAAGTGTATTTTGAGGAAATTCTTTCAATAAATTAACTTTCAATGTCTATTAATTTTGTATTGGCCTTAAAATATAGTATTTACACTATTTCTTCTATTAATCTTTCTTCCCGATAAAATAACTATGTCTCCCTCCCCCGACCATGGTATATTCTTTCTGCAAAATTCTCCTGATACTTCGTTTCGAACGAACACCGCCGCACCATTCATAAATCACTAATGTCGTGATCTTCTTCTCTGGAAACAGCAGCTCAAACTCTTCTATATTTCTCAAAATGGACGAGGCTGTTTTCTCCTGCTCCCCGCATTGACGACACATAAAGTATTCACCTCTGCTTTCTTCCATAAAGGAATGACAATAACGGCATGGGATTCCTTTTCTCAGTTCTTCCCAGCGATAGCTTGGAGTTCTTTTGTAAGGGGATTTAGGAATATGAAGGGTGACTAGCTTTTCGGCGAGACTCATGTGGCTAGCGTTAATTTGGGATTTACCGGAATTAAGTCTTTGAATGAAGCGCGGCAGCTGTGGGAGATAAATAATTGGCAGATTTCGAGGTGCTTGGTATAAGAAGAATTCAGGGTTAATGAAGCAAACGAAGGATTCTATCGAAGTTTTGAAACCTAAATCTTTTAGCAGTCTTCTTAGCAGTGATTCACTCCGATTTATTTGAATCATCGGGTTATTTATTTCTTTATTGGAAGCAGTGAACCAGAGGTCTCCTTCCAAGTAATGATCTCCCTCATTATTTTTAATTTCAAAAATATACATCGTCTCAGGAGAAATGACCAGAGTGTCAATTTGAAACAACGTACTATTGCTTTCCAGCAGCAAATCATTGAGAATAAGCCAATCATCTGGAATTTTCTTCATCCATTCGTCAAATTGCAGCTCCCCCTTATAACCTTTTTCTGAATGAGCTAATTGATTTCTATCTGCTTCTGATAAATTCATTCTTTTGTTCAAATATCTTAATTCCGTCAATTCCTCTGGTTCACGACGTTTTTTAAAATTCATTCTCCTCACCTTTTCATCATTAATTTTATAAGTCAGGCGAAAATCTCGCATCTACCTATCCTCAACAACAAATCCATCCATTTCACTAAAAGAAATCCACAATGTCTTAAAAATAAACACCGTTGAATGACTATCAATGACAAATGGCAGGCCGTCAATAATCAAGTGAATATCGTTCTCCCTTGCCCCATCCAGGGACAATTTAAACTCAACACTGCCTCAACAATCGCCTGTAGGATACGATTTTAAGCGAATTGAAACTTTTTCAGTGTCCACCGTTTCTTTTAATTTATCGACTGCCCCTGCAGATAATTTTATCGATAGCTGTTCCAATTTATATCCCCCTTTAAATGTTAACCTAAATAAAAATAAGTTGACAAAAGAATTTTCAACACATTAAAATTAAACTACAAAACTATTAATTGTTGGAGATGACTTATGAAAAATAAAGAGATTACATACGTTGCTTTATTTGCTGCTATTATGGGAGCTCTAGGAGTAGTTCCACCTATCTTTTTATCATTCACACCTGTGCCGATCACTTTGCAAACACTTGGTGTTCTACTAGCTGGCGGAATTTTGGGTGCTAGACTTGGCGGAATCAGTCTAACTTTATTCTTGCTGTTAGTTGCTGCAGGGGTTCCGTTATTATCCGGAGGCCGCGGCGGTATTGGAGTATTCTTTGGGCCAAGCGCAGGCTACTTAATTTCGTATCCTATTACCGCATTTTGCTTAGGATATTTATTGTCGAAATTCAAGAATTTAAAGCTACAGCATGTATTGCTTGTTAATCTTACTGTTGGTATATTCTTAATATACTTAATTGGTATCCCTGTTCAAGCCTTTATGATGGACATTACCGTTCCAGCCGCTATAAAATTAAGTTTAGTATATATTCCCGGGGATACGATAAAAGCGATTATCGCTTCCTTATTAGTATACAGGCTACGAAAGCATCCTGTCTTTAAACAAAGAATAGCTAATACAACGGAGACACTTTAATATGTGTCTCTTTTTTACATAATGGATCTATGAAAGAAGGAGATATTTTGAATCTTATTACAGATTACTATGAGAAGCATGCTAAAGACTTTCCAGAAAAAATAGCGATTCAAACAGCTTCCTGTAAAATTAGCTACCAAAATTGGGCTGAGCGAATAAAGAAAACAGCAAATTGGCTTGAGTCTCTCAATCTGCCAAAAAAGACAGTCGGCATTCTCCTCCCAAATGGAATTCCTTTTCTGCAAATTTTCGCTGGAGCTGCAAGTGCTGGCTGGACAGCTGTTCCCCTGGATATGAAGTGGAAGGAAGCTGAATTAGAAAAACGCCTGTTGCTAGCAGCACCATCACTCATCATTACGATTGATGAACTCGTACCTTCTATTAAATATGCAAATGTTCGAACATGGGATAGCTGCAGCAATGAAATCAATCAAATGAATACCATATTTCAAAAACCAATAGGAAATCCGCCATTTTACATGGGTTTTACCTCAGGCACAACAGGAAACCCAAAAGCATTTATCCGCTCACATGAATCCTGGATTGAAAGCTTTACGTGCAATCGAATAGATTTCAACCTAAAAGAATCCGAGCATGTTCTCATACCAGGCGCCTTAATTCATTCGCACTTTCTCTACGGTGCAATTAGTACACTTGCCTTAGGCGGAACCGTATATTTACTGGAGAAATTCTCGCCATTACAAGTATTAGATCTTTTACAAACAAAAACGATCAGTACTATTTTTGTTGTACCAACAATGATTGAAGCTCTACTTCAATTAAATTATAAAATCGATGCACCTTTTACGATTCTATCTTCTGGAGCGAAATGGACTGAGCATTCAAAGAAAAAAATCATAGATATGTTCCCACAAATAGAGTTATTCGAATTTTACGGAGCAAGCGAGCTTAGCTTTGTTTCCTATTTATCTACTAGTCTAGGGATGGACAAAGCGGGCTCCGTCGGCAAACCTTGTACGGGAGTGGAAGTTCAAATTCGGAAAGCGGATAATCAGATTGCTCAGCCCCAAGAAACTGGAAAAATATTTGTTAGAAGCAAATTGATTTTTACAGGATATTTAGACCCTGAAACACACGCAATTCAAACCATTCAAGATGAAAATGGATGGGCTACTGTTAATGATATGGGGTATTTAGATGAGGATGGCTTCCTTTATATAGCTGGCCGTGAGAATAATATGATTATCTATGGAGGCATTAATATTTTTCCTGAGGAAGTCGAAACCATCCTCGCTCTCCATCCGGATGTTGAGGAAGTGGCTGTCATTGGTGTTTCCAATTCCTACTGGGGACAAATCGTTACAGCAGTTATCAAAGGTCATGCAGAGAAGCTAGAGTTGAAGCGATTGTGTAAACGCCACTTATCCGCCTACAAAACTCCGCGAAAGTGGTATTTTCTAGATGAACTCCCTTATACAACAAGCGGTAAAATAGCCAGATCAGAATTAAAGGAAATGATAGAAAGGAAGGAAGGTGAAAAGCGATTAAACGTGCAGTGATTGTCCAAGCAAAAAGAACCCCGATTGGGAAAAAGAATGGGATTTTTAAAGATGATGATCCGTCCAAGCTTGCTGCTCCAGTCCTTCGTACATTAGCTAACGGTATAGAAGAAAAAGTTAATGATGTCATCTTAGGCAATGTTGTCGGTCCTGGCGGAAATATTGCACGGGTCTCTGCTTTAGAGGCAGGGCTCCCCCTTTCTGTTCCGGGTCTCACGATAGACCGTCAATGCAGTGCTGGTCTAGAAGCGATTAGAATGGGGTGTTATTTTATACAAGGAGGAGCAGGTACCTGCTATATTGCGGGTGGTGTAGAAAGTACAAGCACTTCACCTTTTCCTCAAAGAGCCCGCTTCTCTCCAGAACACATTGGCGATCCAGGTATGGGAATTGCCGCAGAATATGTTGCCCAAAAATTCGAAATTTCTAGGGAAGAGCAAGATCAATATGCCAGACTTAGTTATGAAAGAAGCTGGGAAGCTTTTCAAAAAGGGAGATTTAGCGAGGAAATTATCCCCATCGACGAAATTCACGATGACGAAGAATTTTTAAGGAAAAGAAATATTGATGCACTATTAAATAGAGCTCGGCCGATTTTTATGAAAGAAAATGGGACAGTGACTGCCGCGAATAGCTGTGGAATTCATGATGGTGCTGCTGCCGTTATGATCATGGAGGAAAATACGGCTGCACAGTATGGATTCAAACCAGTGCTCCGCTTTGTCGATAGTGAAGTTACAGGTGTACATCCGAATTTCCCTGGCTATTCTCCAGTCCCGGCTATTCAAGCTCTGCTTAAGAGACAATCGCTTACTATCGATGATATTGATTTAATAGAAATAAATGAGGCTTTTGCTTCTAAAGTCATTGCTTGTGCAAGAGAGCTTTCTATCCCCTATCAAAGGCTTAATTCTTGTGGAGGTGCGCTGACAATGGGTCATCCTTATGGTGCATCCGGCGCGATCATGATGACAAGACTATTTTATGAGGTGCAAAGGCATCCTGATATTAGATATGTTCTAGCTTCCATAGGAAGTGGCGGCGGAATCGGCGTGGCAGCACTATTTGAGGTGATTGTATGATTTCAGAAGAAATCGAAGTTGTATTTTCTAAGGAAGATGTTCAGCAATTTGTGCAAATTCTTGGTGATCCTAATCCTATTTATCAATCAATAGAAGGAGCAAAATCAAGTGGACTTCCGACGATTCCTCTCCCTCCTGCAATGCCGGCAATCACCTATAAATGGATAACGGCGCCTTGGGAGTTGAAGCCTCCTGTTATCCATCGAAAACAGGAATGCAGAATTGAGCAGCCGATGTTTATTGACCAAAAATACAAAGCTGTTGTAACACTAGATCGAAATGATGTTCGTGGCGAGAATACTTTTGTTCAGCAATCACTAAAAATATTTGATCTTGAAGGAAAGCTTTATTTTCAAGGAATATCACATTTGATTGCAGGCGGTGTGAAATGAAATCCGTTACTTTTAAAATAACCCAACAGGATATAGAACAATATGCCCTGCTTTCCGGAGATTTCAACCCTATTCATTTAGATAAGGAAGCGGCAAATTCCCATGGGTTTCCTGACAAAATCGCACATGGAATGATGACTATGGCGAAGGTATGGAGCGTGATTTCTCAGGAAGCAACCCTTTCTCATTCAGTACCACTAATATATGACATGACTTTTAGTGCACCGGTCTATATTAATGATGAAGTAACCATTACTTTTATGGAACAGTATCCTACCCTTCGTTATGAAGGAAAATGCAAAAGTAAAATCGTAGCTAAAGGAAAAATTATTTTAAATGAAAAATAATAAAGGCTGCACATCTTGGCAGCCTTTCACTTTATGAAATACTCTTCAGTTCTTGGGTTAACCGCATAAATTCGTCTTTGTTTCTTTCCATTAATGCGTGGTCAATTAGAGATTTTAATTGTTCTTTTCGAAATGTCTGCAAGGCGTTGTTTAAAAATTGTTCAGCAAGAATCTCATCCATATTCTCGTCCAGTTGCTCAGGTGAATTAAGTAAGTGTTTTTCCATTCCTATCAACTCCTTGACCTTTTTTCTATTTTAGCAGGAATATTTAGATAATTCAATCTCTTTGTTCGAAAAAGTCTTGTCCAATTTATGGATAAAAAAAGATGGCATGGGGAATATAAGGAAGATCAAGATAATTACCTTCTAGGGATGTGTAAATATGAATCTTTACATCAATATGGAGTTTGAAATGAAGAGCTGCTTCATTCCTAATCTGGCTAAATCACAGTCGCTTAAAGTAGTAGAGGTTACTCCTGCCAGTGTGATTGTTCAAATGTATAATCCTGATTGCCGGGGTGTTTTTCCATTGGACAGCTTCCAATACTGGATTAAAAAAGGTTCACTGATCGAAAAGGAAGAGCAGCAAAAGAAAACGTCATGACAATAGGAAAGAGACATCCCGCAAGAGATGTCTCTTTCCTTATCGTTTTTATACGCCGACTTTTTCATTTACCATCATTTTAATCATGCCTTCAACTAGTGCAGGCACTTCTTCAAATGCACTCTTCATATGAACGCGTTCTGTTCGTTTGTGGGCGTCCTTGCCAAATGGACCGACATTTAGAACTGGAGCATCCAATTCCTTCATGCCTTCAAAAGGAATGCTGTATGATTCCCCCCATACTGGTGTATTGGTTACAAACGCTGTCCAGCCTTCCCCTTCGTCCTTATAATTCACATAGCTCAAGTCACAAATGCCATTGAAATAGTGAATTTGATGAACAGGCAAATCAAATTTCTCTTGGCCCTGCTCTTTCACGTAATCAATACATTTATGAACAAGCTCATTATCCGATGAATTAATGGCCGGATAATATGGAGGTGCGTATAGTAGCACCATCGCTGGTGTAAGCTCTTGGCATTGAATAATTAGCGCATCTGCAATGCGGAAGGACTTTTCACGATCATCCCAATCTTCGATAGCCAAAATATTCTTCTTTATTTCCTCAACTCGAGCATGCCCAATTTTGGTTGTTGCATGTTTCAATAGTTCTTCATAGCGCAGAACTCGAACTTCTCCAACAGGAGTAACTCCTTGGGACGAGCATACTTTTTTGTAGGCATCATTACATGCCTGAGCTGCTTCTTGTGCGATTCCTTCGAATACATCCATGATTTCGGAGGCATTCTTTTTCATTAAAAATACATTATATAGAGCAGCAGCACGATATGGAGTCTGTGTAGAATATTCTAGCTTCAAATCTTTTTGCTGCAGTGTAACTGGAACTGGTGTTTTCTCCCCTAATACTGTTTCCTGAAGAGCTGTATTCCACTCCATATGCTGTGTTAAAAATGATGCAATATAAGGTGCTGTGATTCCGCTCAATGGTTCACCTACATGCGTTTCCTTTCCGTAGAAAAGTGCGGATGGCATGATTTTCCCAATCGTACCAGAGTACACATAATATTTACGGTCGCCAGGTTCCTGTGAAAATACAGGTTCTCCATTAAGGAAAAGCTTATAAGTTAAACTATGCTCATCTCGTAAGTCAAGCAGTTTATGAACAGCTGCACGCATACCTGAGGAGTTAACCTCTTCATCCGGAACTGTTAGCAAGATTAGATTAATCGGCCATTGTTCGATCGATGCCTTTTCAATTAAACTCATATGCATCACAAGCCCCATCTTCATATCCATCGTTCCGCGGCCGAATAAGTACTCCCCTGATAATAAATCTTGTTTCGCATCTTCTGGCAGATCATTTAATCGATCATGAAGAAGTTCAGTCAATTGTTCAGGCTGATAAGCAAGTGGTTCAATATCTCCGTATTCTTCCGTATTAACTGTATCAAAATGGCTAATTAAGACGATTGTTTCACTTGCTTCTGGGTGCTTATATAAAGCCGTAAGGAAACGGCGTCCTAAATCGGCATCATCTAATTGTAAGTGACCAGGATTCTTTATAAAATAGTCTAGTTCCTGCAGTTTTGCCTTTAGTTTAACTGGAAATTCACGTTCACCTTCTGTGAGAGTCATGCTCTTCCAGCTGACAACCTCGCATAATAGTTCTCTTAATGCCTTTGGATCTCCCCATCTAAGTTGTGTCATTGTCCATAACTCCTTCTTACTTCCTATTTATTCAAAATATTACAAAATATTTACTTATATTATACAACAGGAAACTTTCAATACAAGCCTATTCCTAAGCAGCATTGTCTGAACCTGACTCAGGAACTGCCTTTTTTTCGAGTTTAAATCGATAGAATAATATACAGCCTACTAAGAATGCAATTCCGATTAATAGACCTACAAGCTGTGTCGGGTCAAAGGCGAGGAATACAAGAATTGAAAAACAAAATACGATACATATGATCGGAACAACTGGATAGAATCGTACTTTGAACTTTAGATCTTCTACTTTTCCACCGGCCTTAATATATTTCCGTCTGAACATAAGCTGTGATAGTGCAATTCCCATCCATGAAATCGTAACGGAAATTCCGGCAATCGACATGAGTAATACGAAAACTGTGTCAGCAGCTGCTACACTTGTTAATAGCGATAAAAGAGAGAAAACCATCGTAAACACTAGTGCAGCAAATGGAACCTTGCGCTTAGATAGTTTACTAAAACGTCGTGGAGCCATTCCTTCGTTTGCCATCGCCCATAATAGACGTGTGGAGGCATATAAACAAGAGTTACCTACAGACAAAATGGCTGTTAAAATAACAAAGTTCATAATATCAGGTGCAAACGGTATGCCTGCTAAATCCATCAGTGTAACAAATGGACTTTCTAGTAATCCTAATTCAGATGATGGGAAAATGGCAGATAATACAACGATAGAAGAAATGTAGAAAATGACAATTCTAAAAAGGACATTTCGGATCGCACGAGGAATATTCTTTTCAGGCTCTTCACTTTCTCCAGCTGCAATCCCAATCAGCTCTGATCCTTGGTAGGAAAAAATAACGTTCATCATTGTAACGAAGAGAATGGCTATACCGGCTGGAAATAGTCCAGATTGAGCTAAATGATCGAAATGTGGAGCAGGACGATCTGCTAATGGAATGAATCCAAAGATTGCACCAAATCCGATAATAATGAAAAAAATAACCGCAACTACTTTAATTCCAGCAAACCAATATTCCGCTTCTGCAAATCCTCTCGTTGTTAATGCATTTAGGGCAAACAATAGCAAGATAAAAACTGCACACCATATCCAAACAGATATGTGTGGAAACCAGCGCTGCATGACGATGCCGGCAGCCGTAAATTCAACTCCTGCAGTTGTTGCTGACCCGATAAAATACATCCAGCCTAGAGCAAAGCCTGCTGAAGGACTAATAAATTTACTGGCGTATGTTTGGAAAGATCCAGTTACTGGCATATAAACCGCTAGTTCCCCTAAACAAACCATTACCATGTATAAAATAAGTCCTCCGAATAAATATCCAATTAATGCACCGCCTGGACCTGCCTGATTAATCGTATACCCTGCATTTAAAAACAGTCCAGTTCCGATTACTCCTCCAAGAGATAGCATAAATAAATGCCGTCTCTTCATGGAACGATTTAACTGGTTATCTTGTAATTCTTGATTGGCCATATCACTCACACCCTTCTATCCACTATCCCAATTTTTTGTATTTACATAGTTGACTTCAAATGATAACCCTTACAAAAATTCCATCATGGTGCAAGCTCTTAGGTGCCGAGAAGCTGAATGCGGAAATAAGATATTATTCCTACTCAGCTTCCCTTGAATATTGATGCATTTGTTTAAGTTTAGAATCGTAATGATAAGCAGCTTAACCCGCCATCTAACTTGCGGAACTCTGACATTTCAAGTTCGATTGTTTCATAGCCAGCATCGTTAATTAGTTTCTTTGTTTGTGGGAAACCAGCTGGAATAATTACATAGTCATTTACTTGTATACAGTTTGCTGCATATGTTTCTTCAGCTGGAACGATGATTTTGTCATAAGATGCAAAATCCGGATGATCAATGAACTCGCCAGCTACAACCATTTTATTGTTCCCTAAGTAGGCAATTCCTGTTTTTAAGTGGAAAAATTCTTTAAGCGGAACAATAGTAGCTTTGTAGTTTTCGGACTCTAAGATCTCTTTTAACTGTTCTGCACCTTCTTGATTTGTACGTTCTGAAATACCGATATAGAAATGATCATCAGCCTGCAGGACGTCACCGCCATCAAGTAAACCTGGTGATTTAATATAATAAATTTTATCGTAGAAGCCTTTAATAGCTGGCTCCATTTCAACGATTTCTCTATTTCTTGAATCTGCGCCAGGATTAGAGATCACAGCGAATTCAGCTGTTAATACGGCTGTGTCCTCAACGAAAGTTGAATCTGGGAAATCGTTGTTTTTAGGCATTACATGAACTTCAACATTACACTTTTTAAGTGCTTCGATATAAGCTGCATGCTGTTCTAAAGTCTTTTCATAAATAGGTGTTCCTAAATCTGAAGTTGTTAATCCGTTAATATAAGTATCTCCAGGTGTTTTAACAATTGTATTTTTGAACATTTCATTTCCTCCTAATATTTGTATCTATGAAAATAGTATGAATTTTTTAATTACGAACTACCGGACAAGTAAGGCAAGTTGGACCGCCTGTACCTAAGTAAGAGATTTCACGACCTTGATATTCATATACAGTAGCACCAGCCGCAAGTAATTGCTCCTTTGTTGATGGGTTTCCAGCAGGTATTACACAAACTCTCGGTGCTAGAGCTAATACATTACAGCCTAGGGTTAAATACTCTTCTTCTGGAACTTCTACAAATTGAATGCCTTTCTCTACTAAAAGCTGTCTCATAAATACAGGCATTAATCTTGAATACACAACAGCTAAATCTGAATCTACCATGCTGATAAATGACATTAAGTGCAGACATTCATTTTCTCCTTGATCGTGCGGAAGCTGGACAACAATAAATTCGTCTACTAAATCTTTTGTCATTTCTTTAATTTGGCGAATGGCCTCATCATTTGTTCGATAACCTCTTCCAACAAGTATTGTCCGGTCATCAAGCCACACAATATCTCCGCCGTCAGCTACCGCATCCCCCGTTAGTTCGCCAATAATTGGAATGTTTTTCTCTTGAAGAAATTGTTTATAAATAACTGCTTCATTTTGACGCAGTTTTTTTCCTGATTTCAATATCATTGCACCTTTACCTGTGAACTTAACAGGATCATGGGCATAAAGAGAATCTAATCCGACTTCATCTGAAGCTGGTAAAAATTCAATTGTATCCACATGTTTACGAAGAATAGAAAGGAACTCTTCATATTCCTTTTGAGCTTCAGCAAAGTTTGGCTCTTCTAAATAATTAAATCTTTCCCATTCTTTATTTAAGTGTTCCTGGCTCTTAAAAGCCTCATTGGGATGTTTTACAATAACAGTTCGCAGTTGTTTGTACATTGATTGACAATAATCCACCCGAACTCCTCCTTTTCCATCTATCGGAATCTAATTCCTCTGAAAGGAATTTTATACTTATGATATTATAATAGATATTTTTGCGTGTCAATATTTTTCGAATTGATGGAATCTTTTCATTTAGCAATTTTTATATATAATAGAATTATAAAATGGAATGGGAGATAAATTTATGCAAACGATAGACCGCGCAATGCAGGTAACGAAGGCTTTAGCCAACAGCCCAGATAAAATGTGGTTATCCATTACTGACTTATCAAAAGAATGCGATCTGCCTGCAAGTACGATGCACCGGCTTTTACAAGCAATGAAAAAACATGGGCTTGTTCAGCAAGACCCTGATTCTAAACTCTATTCTTTAGGCAACACATGGCTAGAGTATGGCTTACAGCTATATGATAGTTTCGATTTTGTTAACTTAATTCGTCCTGAAATGGAAAGGCTTATGATTGAGGTTGAAGAAAGCATCTATTACAGCAAGTGCATTGGCCTCGAATCCATCATTGTTGAAAGAATTGACTGCCCTACTAATCCGATTCGGATTAATGACCAATTAGGGATTCGGATCCCGATGAATATCGGGGCAGCTAATAAAGCAATGCTTGCTTATATGCCTAAAGAGGAAATGCAGAAAATTGTTCAAGCAATCATCGCAGAGGAAGAGAAACAAAAATTCTTAAATGTTCTTCAGCAAACAAGGACGCAAGGATATGGATTTAGCAATGGTGAAAGAACAGAAGGAACATCATCTGTTGCTGCGCCGATCTTTAACCAGTGGAATGACTTAATTGGCGCAATCAGCATTGGTTATGTTAACTTCAATTTAACGCAAGAGAGACAGGATTATTTAATTAAAAAGGTAATAGAAACTGCAAAACATATATCGGTAAAATTAGGTTCTAGACGATAAGGCTTATTTAAAAGCCAGTCCAATTTTTTAAAAATAATTGGACTGGCTTTTGCATTTATCGAAAAAACTCTCCAAAAGTTTGGAGAGTTCTAAATCCTAATTTCTATTAAGAAGCTTTCTTTTCTAATTGCTCGTTATGATTGATTTTTCTTCCTCTAACCCATGCAACCACAACTGCAGCCATTAATGCAAAGCCTAGGTAACCAGTGATTGGATATAGTGTTCCTACTAGTTTCGTGAAGCCTACAAAGCTTGCAGCAAATCCTGCTAAACCAACGACAGTTACAAAGCCTTTAAACTTTGGTGTTCCAGGCTTCAATACACGTACTGAGAAGCCATAAAGCATCCCTACTGCCGTGTTGAAAATCATCGCTAATAGAACAATAGACATAATAATTCCGATAATAGGAGAAATTTCATTTGCTAAGTAAAGCATTGGAATATCAAGACTTCCAACTGCGTCAAGTCTAGTAAACATCCCTAGGTTAATTAAGATTAGCATTAATCCTAATCCTAATCCGCCTAAAATTCCGCCCATTCCTGCAATCTTAGCATTTTTCGTTGTTCCGCCCATAACAGCAAGCATTGGAATACCACATACGATGTTAAATGATACATACAAAAGCCCTGAAACAAACCAGTTAGATGCTGCTGATTTTTGTCCTTCAGAAATTGCTTGAAGCTCTGCAAAGCTTGTATCCATCGTAAATAGTGAATACGCAGCAATAATAAGTACTAATGCAATTAATACAGGTGTTGCAGCAGCAATAATGTTAATTACTCTTTCAACATTGAATAAACAAGCAAAGATTGTTAGCGCTACCATAATCAAGCTGCCAACGAAACTTGGAATACCAAACTGCTGCTGGAAGGTTGCTCCTGCACCGGCAAACATGATCACGGCAACTCCGAATAAGAAGAATGTAATGATGACATCTACTGCAATTCCAAGATATTTTCCACAAATACTATACACAACATCTTTATGTGAATGTGTTTGTAATCTGCTTCCGATTTGAGTAATTTGCATTCCTAAAAATGCAAATAGAAATGTCGCTACAGCAGCACCTGCGAATCCAATAACTCCAAAGCTCGTAAAGAACTGCAAAACTTCTTGTCCAGAAGCAAACCCAGCACCAACAATCGTACCAATATATGCCCCTGCAAGTTGAATACTTTTTTTCATAAAAGCCCCCATTAAATTGAATTTTTTGATAATTTATTTTAAAGGAGAGGAAGCCATGCAATGGTACTTCTCTCCTTGTAAAATCATTAAGAAAAAGTTTTTTCACTAACAGTAAATTGTTTAATCGTCTCCCTATTCGGTGAATACCCGATTCCAGGAACGTCTGGAACTGTAATATAGCCATCTTTCACAACTACTTCTGGATCGATAATATCCTTGTCCCAATAGCGCGAAGATCCAGCTGTGTCTCCTGGCAGGATGAAATTATCTAACGTTGTCAGAGCAACATTATGTGCTCGTCCAATACCTGATTCAAGCATTCCACCGCACCAGACAGGAATATTATGCTGCTGGCAAAGGTCGTGGATTTTCTTTGATTCCGTTAACCCACCTACGCGGCCAATCTTGATGTTAATAATTTTGCAGCTTCCTAATTCAATTGCTTTACGAGTATCTTCATAAGAATGAATACTTTCATCTAAGCAAACTGGTGTATTAATTTGTTTTTGAAGTGTAGCATGATCAATAATATCGTCAGATGCTAAAGGCTGTTCAATCATCATTAGATCAAACTCATCCAAAGCGCGTAATTGGTCAATATCTTCTAAACGGTATGCTGAATTGGCATCTGCCATTAAAGGCACATGAGGGAAATGCTTACGGACTTCTCTCATGACATCAACGTCCCAGCCTGGCTTGATTTTGACTTTCATGCGTTTATAGCCCTCTGTTACATATCCGTCAATTAATTTGAGAAGATCGTCCACTGTATTCTGAATGCCAATACTAATACCGACTTCAATTTTTGTTTTTTCGCCGCCCAGTGCTTTTGCTAAAGAAATGCCTTTTTCCTGTGAATACAGATCCCAAATCGCTCCCTCAACAGTTGATTTCGCCATATTATTTTTGCGAATATAGGAGAACATGTCAGAAACTTCATCTGGATGCTTAATATCTTTGTTTAATATCGCTGGAATCAGGAAATCCTCAAGCATATGCCAATTTGTTTTTAGTGTTTCTTCGTTATACCAAGGAGAATGGAAAGCAACAGATTCTCCCCACCCGCTATTTCCATTTTCATCTTTTGCTTCGAGTAAAATGAACTCTCGGTCCTGCATCGTCCCAAAGCTTGTTGTAAATGGAGATTTCATTCTCATTTTTAAATGTCTTAATGTAATTTCTTTAATCTTCATAATTGGTATCCACCTTTTCTACTTGTTAATTCTCAATTGCTGCACTTTAACGAGCACATAAAAATGCACTGGTTCTCCGTCTGTTTTTTGTAAAGAAACAGCTGCATAGCCTGCTTTAAAAAGCTCTTGAAAAATTCTTCTCGTCTTCATGCGCCAATCTAAAGCTAGTTCACTGTCAGCTTTTTTTAATTCCTGAATATTGACAGGCACTGGCACAAGCAATGGCTGATTGTATTGAGAATATTGCTGTAAACCGTGTTCGATATCCCCTAATTTAGGCATTCCACTGCTAGTCAGCGCCCAGCTGAAAAGTTCGATGCCTTCCTTAGATTGAATTTCATCTAAGCCTTTGCTGTTCTCAACATGCTCGCTATTAATCCACCAATCTATCTTAAAGCGGTCAGATGGCAAGCCTTTATTAAGCCCATCATCCATTTCTCCATAGCAATTCTCAAAATAGGTGGAGCAGATTCCACGAAGCTTATTCATATTCAAGTAGGCATTACGTGTTTCTAATGGATCAAAAGTCCATATGATTTGGTCATAGCCTAATTCTGCGGCAACTCTTTTTTGTTCTTCCTTTAATTTTGCACCAATTCCTTGATCCTGATACTCGGGGTGGATTCCGAGCATATGGGAGCATAGATAGGTTTGCTTTTTATCAAATCCGGCAAATCCATAGCTGAAGCCAACGAGCTTCTCCTGATGGAAAGCACCTAACATAATTCCGCCATTTTTGGCAGCTGTCACAGTTTGATGAATTGGAATTGCACTCATCTTCCAAACCTCTTCCTCTAACTGTTGAACAAGCTTCATTTCATTGCTGCTGTGTAAAGTACGTATTTCAAGACTTTCATTCATGTTCATTCACCTTCTTGTTGTCTCTCAAGTGTGTTTATAATGGTTTTCGTTAGAATTTCTATTCCTGAGAATATAGCTTCACGATTAAATGTCATGTTAGGATGATGAAGTCCAGGTGTTAATCCGCATCCAAGACCTAGCATTGTCGCTTTAACGCTTGGCTTTCTTAAAGTATAAAAGTGAAAATCTTCCCCACCAGATGAAATGACCGGTTCTTTTGATCCTTTTTCACCTAACGTATCCCGTATCGCTTGTTTCATATATTGTACTGCTTCTAAATTAACCTCAGCTGCAGCTACATTTGCTTTTGTTTCAAAAGTTATGTCTACTCCATAAAGTGAACTTACACCTTTAAAAATATTTTCAACCTTCTTCGTTAGTTCTTCCATTACTTTATTCGTTTGTGCTCTTAAATCAAGACTGAAGACTGCTTTTCCAGGAATAATATTCCCTGAATCTCCCCCAGCATGAAATTTAGTCATTTTCGCTGTATACGGAACCATTGGATCTAAATGAATTCCCTTTATCTCATTTACAATGGCTGCTCCAATTTCGATCGCATTTTGACCAAGATGTGGTCTTGCACCATGTGCATCCTCACCAATAATTTCGCCTGTCATGAACTTGGCAGCTCCATGATAGATCGCTGGTACAGCACAGCCATCCTCAAGCTCCTGAATCGGTCTTAAATGAACCCCATAAAGAAAATCAACATCGTCGACAACCTTCTTCTCCACCATTTTCAACGCACCAGTTCCTTTTTCTTCGGCTGGCTGAAAAATAAACTTAAACTTACCTTTTTCTAGCATATTTAAGTTTTTCAGAAGGAGCATTGCTCCAATAACCATTGTCATATGAGCATCGTGACCACATGAGTGATTTGCTTTATAGATGCCATTTACTTCCTGCCAAAGCGCATCCATATCTGTTCGTAATCCGATACAGAAATCCCCGCTTCCAGCCTCCACTACTAGACCTGTACAATCATCAAAGGTTTGCACATTAAACCCTTGCTCCTGTAAAAACGATTGAATAAATTCAGTCGTTTTGAACTCTTCCCAGCTTACTTCAGGGTTCTGATGAAAGTGATCAAATAGGGACTCAATTGTGGGTCTTAGCTGAGCAATTTCCCTTTTCATATCGCATCTCCTCCATCTACAAAGAAATCATCCTTAAATAATTCTTCATATTGTTCTTTACGTTTTTCAAAATGATTTGAATTTTTGACTGTTACCCCGGCTACAACTGCGTTTAAAAAAGAAAATAGAGCAGTTGTTGTATCAATTGAAGATTTCTTAAATGGAAATATTGGAAATAACATATCGGAAAATTCACTTACTGGTGCATTCGGGGAATCTGTAATCCCAACAATATATGCTCCTTGCTTTTTTGCCAGCCGGCCAATTTTAATCGTTTCTTTTAAATAGCGATGAAACGAAATGGCAATCATAACAGATTGGTTATTCATTCCACTTAGAGTAAATACAATATCGTCTGTGTCAGACCTAACTATTTTTACGCGATCCTTAACGAGTCCAAGTGTAAATGACAACCAGTTTGCTGCAGGAAAAGATGTTCCTAATCCTGAAATATAAATCGCATCTGCCTTAACAATCTGATCAACTAATTGGTTTAATTGATCTTCATTGATAAGTGCCATCATTTCCTTAATTTGTTCCCTATCCTTTTCCATCACTTTGGCAAAAAAGTTAGGCTCCTCTGCTAATTGCAGCTTGGTAGAATGATATTCCCCAAGACTGCTTTCCTGAAATAGCAGCTGTTCACGAACTTTCTTTTGCAAATCGGAATAACCAGAAAGATTAATCGCATAACAAAAACGTATCACTGTCGTTTCACTAACTCCTGCTTTGGTACCGATTTCATTTGCAGACTTCATAGCAAAATCCTTCGGCATTTCGAGCAAATAGTTAGCCACTTTTTGCTGCCCCTTTGATAGTTCATTGTATTTATAAAGGATAATTTTCTTTAATTCCATGGAAATCTCCCTTTGAAATGAAGCGTAGGCTTTAAGTTGGTTTAATCAGTGAAGTTTACACTTCATTTTCATCACGTTAATAAAATAACACATTTCGACAAATGATACAATCATTTTTCAGAAAATTCTTCATAGAGGAACTGTTAGCCATAATAAAAAGTTTCATAACTTTATAGAAAAGTGCTGATTCTTCAAAACAATCCATGAAAAATGACGCAGCAATAAATTAATTCAATATTTGTCCATTTCAAAAAGGATTACATTTGCATACTTTGTACTAATTAATATAAAGGTGGTGAAAGGTATGGAATCTCATGGTCATGGAGGAATGAGAAGCGGCTTTGCTTTAATTGTTGTTCTTTTTATCCTCTTAATAATTATTGGTGCATCTTACATGGGTTATTAACCTATGAAACCAATTGATTACAGTACCCAGATTAAGCACCTAGAATTGGCTGTTCAATCACTAGGAATCTTAATCTGGGTTCCTATTCACAAGTGCCTAGTTTCCTACATATAGTATTAAAAAGTGGAGTTGGTCATCATGGTGAAATGGATCGATGTTTCAACATCAAAGCATCAATTAAAACTTTTTAATGGAAACAGACTTTTAAAAACTTACCCGATTGCCGTGGGAAAAATATTGTCACCAACACCTACAGGAACATATACGATTATCAACAAGCAGCCTAATCCCGGTGGACCATTCGGAGTGCTTTGGATGGGGCTATCAAAACCTCATTACGGCATTCATGGAACAAATAATCCAGCTTCAATCGGTAGGTTTGTTTCGCATGGATGTATTCGAATGTTTAATCACGATGTACTAGAATTATCGTCTTTAGTTCCAATTGGTATTGAGGTTTTTATTCATAAATGAAAGCAAAAATAAAAAAATGCAGCCTGATTACAGGATGCATGTCATTCATTTTATTTTGGAAAGATGATCGATATAATTTTATTCATATCCATACCAGATTCCACTTCGTAAATACCTGGACGCAATTCGTTCGCAAGCCCTCGCTTTTCTACTTCCTTTGAAAATGCATTGGCATTATCGATTATTTTCGCTCTTACAAGACTTCTTCCAACATCAATGCTGGTCATGCCCGAAGATACATTTAGTACAGTTCTATAGACTACTTTTTCTTTTTCAGTATTTTCTTTTTTACTGTCCTTTTGACTGTCTTTTTTCTCTTCTTTGTCTTTCGCTTTTTCATCAGCTAGCTGATTCCACTCTTTTTCAGTATAAATTACATAGCCTTTAGCTGTAAGCAAATCCTTCATTTCTTCATTTGAAAGTTTTTCAGCTGGCTTGCTAGCTGGCGTCGCATCAGCAGAACTGCTAAAGTAAACAAACCCACATAAGCTTGCCGCAACAAGTAATCCCCCGGCAAAGCTGCGCATCTCTTTAGATGTCATTGGCAACCTTGCTCCTTTCATCCTTCTGTTTAACATAGGAAGCAAGCATGCGTTCGACCTCGGCCTGATCTATCTGTTTCTCTGACGAAATACTCTCTACAGAATACCCACGCTTTTGTAAGTCAATCATATCACGCAGCAACTGTCTTTTTTCATAAGGAACCGAACTCGTTCCTTCCTTAGCAGTGATGTCAGCATCAATTTCCAGATTTCTAATTTGCTGCTGGAGCTGATACACCTCTTCCATTAAAGTGAAGGTAAGTTGATCTATCTGCTGCTCTAGTCTAGTTGAATTTTGCCCCGATTTATAAAACGATAAAATGAGCAGCACGACTGCTGCAAGGAACAAAATGGCTATTGCCCATCCCATCATTCTATTCCTCCCTTACCTAAATGATGATCTTGCATTTTAATATTATACATCATGCAGACTAGATTTCTATTTAAATCTGCAAAACAGATCAATTGTCATAAGTCTGTTACAAAATAAGGAGAAGATAGAATATTTTATTACCCTGCTTATAGCTGTATTCCTACCTAAAAAGAAGGATTGTTTTGCAATTCTATCCAATATTCTGTCTGTTCTAGCAATCCTGCTAATTGAAAAAGAAGATCTTCTTTACCCTTTGCAGCCATTATTTGTACTCCAACCGGTAATCCATCCTCTGTCATATGAAGCGGAACCGACATCGCTGGTTGTCCTGTTAGATTTGCCAGCTGGGTATAAGGAGTTCTCATTAAATTTTTCTGTGCAAGCTGATCAACAATGCCAGCTTTCTTCAATAGATTTCCCATTTTTAATTTCCCAATTATATTGATCAGCATTTTTTCTGTTTGGGAAGGATCAAGCTCGCCAATTTTTGCAGGTGGAAATGCTGTTGTCGGTGTAATATAAAAGTCATAAGTCTCATGGAATTCTTCCATTTTAAAAGCTGCTTTATCCCATTCCTTTAGACTTAGCACAAATTCCTCCGCAGAGGTAGCTTTTCCTAGGAGCCCTAATAGCCAAGTTGTTTGTTCTACATCACTAGAATTGGCTTTTCGGCCGAGCACTTCTTCTAATGAGGCTATTAATGCTGCGGTTTCACCGAAATACATCGTTAAATAGCTGTTAGTGATTTTGTTTCCGTCCACTGGTGCATCTGCTTCTTCTATTCTATAACCCAATGATTCTAGGATTTTAACTGTTTTCAAAACGGCTTCCTTACATTCATGATGCACCTCTGTTCCAATTGGAGACGAGATAGAAAATGCGAATGTAACATCATTTTTTAAAGGTGTGCTTGCTGCTGTCAGATAGCTTCCTTGATATGGCGGTGCATGAAAAGCTGCTGTTTTTTCCATAATTGATAGTTCATCTAGCATGGCTGCACTGTCACGTACAGATTTTGTTAGTACATGATCAACTGAAGCTCCCTGCCAGCTTCTCCCATGCTTTGGACCAACAGGTGTCCTACCCCTAGTCGGCTTTAACCCAAATAAACCGCAGTATGCAGCAGGGATTCTTATTGAACCTCCTCCATCATTGGCACCTGCAATCGGCACCATTCCTGATGCAACTGCCACAGCTGATCCGCCGCTCGATCCTCCTGGCGTAAAGTTAACATTCCAAGGATTTTTAGCAGCCCCATAGTATTTAGGTTCCGTAACTGCTACTAAACCAAATTCAGGTACATTCGTATATCCTAATAGAAGTGCGCCTGTGCGTCTTAATTGGCTTACGTATATAGAATCTGCTTTCGCCCGGTAACGAGAAAATCCTTTCGAACCGAGAGTAAGCGGCTCCCCTTCAGCTTCTTGTGCAATATCTTTTATCAGCATAGGCACACCAGCAAATGTTCCTTTCAATTCGGATTCTGCAGACTTAAGTGCTTTATCATACATTTTATGAATGACAGCATTAAGCTTTGGATTTTTCAATTCAATAGACTTAATTGCTGCCTCTGCGAGCTCTTTCGGATGCACTTCCTTTTTCGCAACTAATTCAGCAAGTCCCAAACCGTCATAATTCTGATAATTAATCATTATCGCTTCCTCACCCCTCTTAACTGTTCCTTTTCCAAAAACCATTTATTTCCACTATTATTTATATTGTAATAATGTCCAATTTAGCTCTGCAATACTAATAAAAAAACATCCAGGCTACGTAATAGACTCTGGATGTTTGAGTTATAAATGAATTAAAGCAGACTATATTAATATTTCAAAATACAACAATTTTATTGAAACCTACTTTTCATTTTTTCTGACTAATGCTTTTTGCAGAACGACCAATTCTTCTGCCAATTCTTCTATTCGTTTTAAAATTTCTTCGTCACGAATTTCATTCTGCTCATTGAAATGCGAATTATTCAAATACACATAACTAGGGGCAACATATGACCGATAATACCCTGCTATTGGTTTTATTTGATTTTCAATCACAAGGTAATGCTGATAGGTTCCCCCGTTTGCTGCGAATCCCATTACTTTATGCCTAAATACAGATGGAGGCAGCAAATCAAATATATTTTTTAGCGGGGCTGGAATGGATGCATTGAAAATGGGAAAACCAATGACATAGAAATCAGCCTCAATTACTCTCTTCATGATCTTCTTCGTATCTTCATTATATAAATCTGGATTTCTGCCATCACAAAATTCCATATGATATTTTCTTAAATCAAGCAATTCTGTTTCAATTTCCGGATATCTGTCTTTGATTTCTTTAAGAACTGTATCTACTAAAACAGCGGTTTTTGAACCAATAATCGTACCAGAAATCCCTAAAATCTTCATTAATATTTAAACTCCTTTCCCGTGTATTTCCTCGAAATCCACCATCTATTGTAAGTGTACGTGTTCTAACAATATGTTATGCACTGCGATAAAAAGATCACATGTATAAAAAGATCCAATTATTAAAACAATAAGGGAAAAAGTAAGTGGAGGTGATGAATAATATGGGGCTTATGAAATCATTCAATGACTGGAGAGCTGCAAGGTATGAAAATCATGTTTCGCAAATGAAAGAGATGAACAAATGTCCTGATTGCTATGGAAGAGGCTTTATGCCTTACCCAGCAAATGAATTTGCGTTCTATGGCAATTTACTTGATTGTCCTGGCTGCAATGGAAGCGGAGCATATGAAGATTGGACTGAACTCGAATAATTTAACCAGGGAGCATTCATCTATTTCTAGACATGCCCCCTGCCTCTATTTACTTATTCATCAGCTTCCTCGCCCGCTCTACTTCTTTGGATTGGCAATGTATTCCAAAAACTAGTATCTGCACTTTCAATAGAACCATCGGCTATAGCTCTTACGGTCGCGTTTAATGTCGTAATCGTTTGCTTAATTAGGTAGCCATTACTCTTTTGCCCAATCGCATAAGATTCAATGTAATGATCCGACATTCCGCGCATTTCAAATAATAACGTAGAAATATTATAATCAGCTGCGATTCCATTTCGGCCTATATTATTAGTTGATCCACCATCATATTTTCCAAGATGGCCCCAGCCAGTCGGCTCAATAGTATGATAGACGACCGAACCTAGTTTCTTAGATCCCTCTAATACTTCAGGCTTTACATTAGGCGTTGTCGGATAAAGAATAGATCCAGAAACAAGCTGCCCTTCCGTTTCACTTAATGTACCTTGATGATGTAAATCAATCATGTAATCAATTTTATACTTTTGTAAAACATTTTCATGCAATGCTCTAGCCTCTGGCTCCATTTTGCTTAACGCTTTATCATGTTCACAGTTCAAATCTACATAGTTTGCATTATAGCGTGTTAAATGGCGATCTCCATCAGCTAAATAGTTATCTAAGGAGAAGTTAACATCCCCCATTGCTCCATCAGCATTTAGCATCGGAATGATGAGAACGTTTACATTTTCAAGAATACCTTTTGTTTTGCCAGTTCCTAAATGTTTAATAAATTCAAGAGCTCCTTCTGTAGTAAGCTGTTCATTTCCGTGCTGCTGAGTTAGGAATAAAATCGTTGGATTATTCATTGCAACTTGCTAAATTTTTTAATAAGGAAGATAGGATATAAGCATTAAGATCTCGAAGTATGAATCAATAATTTTTGTCGAATACTGTGGAATTCACCATTCCTTAGTATGATAAAAAGTTTTACCCCCATTATTTTTTACATAATAAGTAGTTAAACTTTCAATATTTTTCAGCAAGGGAAGATCAAAATATTTTTCTGCTCAGATTGAAGTTCATACATTAATTACTAAATAGTGGCCATAATATGGAGAGATTACACGCAAAGGTGGCTGTAATAACTCTGGTTCAGGCGCTGGATAGTCTGCCTATTAATCTCTAACTAAAAATTTTTCTAGTAACACATGTAAGTCCTTAGACATCTAAATAGTTTTGTGGTATTATTTAGATGTCTAAATAATACATTGCAGTTTTTAACAACAAGGAGGAAATCAGAATGGGAAGATTAGATAATAAAGTAGCAATTGTGACTGGTGGGGCTTCAGGTATCGGCGAATATATGGTAGATCTTTTTAGCAAAGAAGGCGCAACTGTTATTGCAGCTGATATCAATCAAGAAGCATTAGAAAGAGCAAGCCAAAAAGAAAATGTCCATGGCTTAAAGTTAGATGTTTCTAATGAAGAAGATTGGAAGCAATTATTACAAGACGTAAAAGAGCGTTTCGGCCGTATCGATATTCTAGTAAATAATGCTGGTATTTCTTCTGAAAAGCCAATGAAAGACGTTACTATGGATGACTGGCAAAAACTATCTGCTATTAACGGCTTTGGAACATTCCTTGGCTTAAAACATGTATTCCCTTACATGGAAGAGCAAAAGTCAGGTGCTATTGTAAATATTTCTTCTTATACAGCTCAAATTGGTATGGGTGTAAATCCTTATGCAGCATCTAAAGGATCTGTTCGCGCTATTTCTAAAGCGGCTGCCGTTCAATTTGGCCGTTCTGGCATTCGTGTAAATACTTTATTCCCAGGTGTTATTGAAACACCGATGACAAAAGGATTGCAATCTTCTCAAGCAGCAGTTGAGCAGCTTATTGCAATGACTCCACTTAAACGTTTAGGACAACCAGCTGATATTGCAAACGCTGCTCTATTCCTTGTATCTGATGAAGCTTCTTATATTTCCGGAGCTGAATTAACGATAGACGGCGGTTATTCTGCTCAGTAATATTTTTACTCGCTCGTTTAAACATTTAAAAGCCTCTCTCTTATTAGAAGAGGCTTTTCTTATTATATGATATGATTAATTTTGAAAGGAGCGGAAATATGGAAAATCAGACAATATTTGAACTTATTCATATCATGGAAAAAGCAACTAATAATATGATAATTAAATGGAATCAAATGTTTAATGAGAATATTGGCATTTCCCATGTATTAGTCCTCAGTCATCTCAAAGAGCATGGCAAAAGCCGCCCATCAGACATTGCGGACCGATTAGGCTTTGCTCCCCCATCCATTACACATTTATCAGAAAAATTAATTAAACAAAAACTGGCAATCCGATTAAGAGATGAAAAGGACAAACGAATCCTTTACTTAGACATTACGGATGAGGGAAAAAAAATATTAAAAAAAGCACATGAAGAAGGCGTCACGCTGCGAAAACAGCTTTTTGAACGTTTAACCGAAGAGGAGCGCCAACAGCTTCTTGCCATCTATATAAAATTAAATGAAGGCTGGTAACAGCTTTCATTGCTTTTTCCTTTTTATTGGACAACTTTACACTGAATTTCCCTTTTCTTGTCCGATAATCTCTTTTATTGGACAGCTTTCACCGGTTTTCCGCTTTTCCTGTCCGATAAACTCTTTTATTGGACAGGTTCTATCGGTTTTCCATTTTTCCTGTCCGATAAACTCTTTTATTGGACAGCTTCTACCGGTTTCCGCTTTTCCTGTCCGATAAACTCTTTTATTGGACAGGTTCTATCGGTTTTCCATTTTTCTTGTCCGATAAACTCTTTTATTGGACAGATTTCACCTGCTTTCCCTTTTCTTGTCCGATAAACTCTTTTATTGGACAGCTTCTACCGGTTTCCGCTTTTCCTGTCCGATAAACTCTTTTATTGGACAGGTTCTATCGGTTTTCCATTTTTCTTGTCCGATAAACTCTTTTATTGGACAGATTTCACCTGTTTTCCACTTTTCTTGTCCGATAAACTCTTTTATTGGACAGCTTTCACCGGTTTTCCACTTTTCTTGTCCGATAAACTCTTTATTGGACAGCTTTCACCGGTTTTCCATTTTTCTTGTCCAATATCTTCCTTTATCTCTCTAGCTTTCCCGTATTATTCACCAAATAGACTCTCTACAATTTTTCCATTTCTCCCTGTAGTTGTTTCGGCCTGGGATAGTGAATTCATAATGGCTTCCTCGGCAGCTTCTGCAGCGGCTGCAAAGATTGTATTAAAAATCGGCTGATCTTCTCGAATATGCTTCGCGATTTCAAAGTTTTCTTGAGAAAAATGGGATACTCTATTGGCTGTTGAAAAAGCAATGACGATATCTCCACTCCCATGGCTAAAATGACTACCTGATCTTCCAAGACCAATACCGCAGCGTTTCGCTACTCTTTGCAGCTGCCGATCACTTAGAGGAATATCTGTTGCTAAAATGATTATAATCGATCCATCAGCTGGCTTAGTCACACTTTCCTTTTCCGATTGAAGATCAGGGTATTTATTAAAAGGAAATTCTTCTCTCGAGCCAAAGTTTGATAAAACGAGACAGCCCACTATGTAATCTTTGTTTTCATTTTCATCAGCGATAATCCTCGATGAACTTCCGATACCTCCTTTATAGCCAAAACAAACCATTCCCTTACCTGCTCCAACCGCACCTTCCTCAGCTTGATCTGTTGTCGCATTCGTGATCGCTTCAATCGCATGTTTAGAATGAACAGGAAATTTTCGAATTGAATTTAGAACTCCATCATTACATTCACCGACTACAATATTTATCGTCCCGGTTGTATCTCCTATTTCCGGATTCATCTCCAGCATGTATTCTAATGTACCTTGAGTTACAGCAGGAACTCCAAACGTATTTGTCAGCATAATTGGCGATTCAATGATCCCAAGTTCATTTACTTGAACGAGACCGGTTGATTTTCCAAAGCCATTTATTACATAACTAGCAGCAACAACCTTATCAGTAAATAAGTTGCCGCCATGTGGAAGGATGGCTGTAACACCTGTACATGCATAGTCTTCCCCTTCTAATGGATAATCCAGTGTGACATGACCAACCTTTACACCTTCCACATCCGTAATGCAATTTTTCTTTCCTGGTTTTAATGAACCTATTTTATATCCGCGTTCTCTTATCTTTTTGCCCATATATCCTCCAAAGTCTTCTCATTTTTTCTATCATCATAACAAATGGCAAAGGAAGCTGTCATACTTTCCATCTCATTTTATTGCTAGTCTTATTAAACTATTTTATGATAGTAAATACGAATAAACATTTTCTAATAATCTATTAATTCTTTCTATAAAGGAGAATGATAATGCCTTCTTTTGTTCATGAACGCAATGGTATTTTTCCCTCTGTCTGCCCGCTGGATTGTCCAGATCAATGTGGACTGCTACTACATAAAGAGGATGGGAAAATTGTAAAGGTTGAAGGAGATCCAAATCACCCTGTCACAAAAGGAAATATTTGCAATAAGGTTCGGAATATGACAGCACGTATAAACGACGAACAGCGATTGAAATATCCATTAAAGCGAATTGGCCGAAAAGGCGAAGGAAAATTTGAAAGAATAGGCTGGGATGAAGCGATCCAAACGATCACTTCCCGCTGGAAGGAACTTATTGCATCAGATGGTCCTGAAAGCATTATGCCATATAGCTTTTATGGCAATATGGGCAATTTAACAGCAGAAAGCATGGATCGCCGTTTCTTCCATCGTCTTGGCGCTACCCAGCTTGACCGCACAATTTGTCAGGCTGCTGGAACTGCTGGTTATAAGTACACAATGGGTGGAAGCTTTGGCATTGACCCGGAAGATACTGTTCACTCTAAACTAATCATCTTTTGGGGTGTGAATGCGGTAAGCACAAACATGCATCAGGTGGCACTTGCACAAAAAGCTCGAAAAAATGGTGCGAAAATCGTCGTCATTGATGTCCATAAAAATCAAACTGGCCGTCTTGCTGATTGGTTTATTCCCATTTTACCTGGTACAGATACAGCGCTTGCTCTTGGAATCATGCATATTTTGTTTGCTGATAATTTAATCGATGAAGCCTTTTTACATGAATTCACTGTCGGTCATCAAGAACTGCGCGAGCATGTTTTGCAATACGATCCAGCAACGGTTTCTGCCATAACAGGTGTTTCGGTCGACGATATTTATCAGCTTGCTAGAATGTATGGCAGCACATCTCCTTCCTATATCCGAATCGGAAATGGGCTGCAGCACCATGATAATGGCGGTATGGCTATTCGGACCATCGCCTGCCTCCCTGCTTTAACAGGTCAATGGCTAAAAAAAGGCGGCGGTGTGATTAAAGGAAATTCAGGTTATTTAGCTCATAACGATGTTAAACTGCAGCAACCTGATTTACTTGAAAAGAAGAACACTCGTGTTATTAATATGAATTTGCTCGGACAAGCCCTGCTTGAATTAGATCCGCCGATAAAATCAATGTTTGTATATAGCTGTAATCCTGCAGTTGTAGCACCAGAAGGCAATAAAGTGCGAAAAGGGCTTGAGCGTGACGACTTATTTATGGTTGTCCATGATCTATTTATGACAGAAACAGCCAAATACGCGGATATTGTTTTGCCTGCGACATCCTCTTTTGAAAATACGGATTTTTATAGCTCCTATTGGCATCACTATATGCAAATTCAGCAGCCGGTTATTGAGGCATATGGAGAAGCAAAATCCAATGTGGAGGTTTTCCGCCTGCTAGCTGAAGGAATGGGCTTTGATGAACCAGCCTTTAAAGAAACTGAGGAAGAAATGATCGCACAAGCGCTAGATAATCCAAATAATCCTTATTTGTCAGGCATCACTTATGAACGCTTAGTAGAAAATCAATATGTAAAAGCGGATATTCGACCATTATTTCCTGGTAAGCTTCCTACACCAAGCGGAAAAATTGAGCTCTACTCAGAAAGAATGACAGCGGATGGATTTCCTGCTTTACCGACATATATTCCAATTGTCGAAGATAGTGAATTGCCATTTTTATTCGTGCCGGCACCAAATCATAATTTCTTAAACTCGACATTCTCTAACAATGAGAAGCATGTGTCACTAGAGAAAGAAGCAAAAATTCATATGAATGAAGCAGATGCTCTTCAATTAAATATTGAGGATGGAGAAATGGTGCGTGTGTGGAATCACCGCGGCGAGTGCGTTTTGAAAGCTGTTATTGGAGAAAATGTCCTTCCAGGAGTGGTTGTTACTCAAGGACTATGGGCAGATGCTAAAGGCAAGAAGCAGCATGTTAACTCATTAACTCCAGATCGTCTATCCGATATGGGCGGCGGCGCAACATTCTTTTCCGGCCGGGTTGGGGTAGAAAAAATTCAATACTCATAAGAAGAGCGCAAGCGCCTTGATCACCCCCGACAAGCACAAGACGAGCCTCTCGGAAAGGTGTTCTTTACCTTTCTGGGAGGAACGGCTTGTGACCTCGAGGGGGTAGGCGCTGGAGCTAGACATTTCTCAGACTCGAAAGTTATTCTTTCTCTTTTTTTGAAAAATGGGTGCCATTCATACAATGAAGGCACCCATTCATTTTCAATTATTTTTCCTCAGCAGATGGCAATCCATCTTCTCCACGTTTTTTCTTATTAATATTATGGATAATAAATGTTCCGATAAAGGCTAAAATTAAAATCGCGAAAAATATTAAATGATGAAGCTCGAACCCAAAGACACTAGCAAACATTTTTGCTGAAATAATTGCAATTAGGATAAATGCGGTGTTTTCAAGTTCAGGTACTTTCTCAATAAGAACAAGAAAGACTTTGGCTACAGTTCGCATCATTAATATTCCAAGCATCCCGCCAATTAATAATATCCAAACTTCTTCAGATACGGCAAAAGCAGCTAAAATACTGTCTGCTGAAAACGCTAAGTCCATTATTTCTACTGAAATAACGGTTGCCCAAAACACTCCAAATGTGCGGGTTAACCAGCTTTCCTTTTTCATGCCGCTCGCTTCTTCATCTTCCTCACCAAGCCAGAAATGCTTGATGACAATCCACGCTAAATACGCCGCACCAAGTACTTTGATCCACCAAAACTTGATTAACAGCATCCCCAGACCGATAAAGATAAAACGGAAAAAATACGCTCCGAACAACCCATATGTTAATGCTTTCTTTTGCTGTTTCTTTGGAAGATGCTTAACCATTACTGCTAAAACTAAAGCATTATCCGCGGATAATAATCCTTCCAAAATAACTAATGATCCAATATACCCCCATGAAACTGGGTCAGACAAAACTTTGATCCACATTTCCCAATCGAAAAACGAAGCATACGTATCTAATAGGTGATTAAGAATTTGCACAATAAAAGACTCCTTTAACGTAATAAAAATCTATTTTATTCTGAGTAAAATCAATATCAAATTAATTAACCGTATCACACTTCTTTCTTAAGATGCCAAACCAATAAATTCATTATGCCCTATCGAAAGAAAAGAGTAAAACTCCGTATAAATTATTATAATGAAATATTAATTTATAGGCTAGTTTCAAGTAATAGGTCAAACTTAATAAAAGGTTAAAAATATAATCTATATAAAGAAAGCAATAAAAAAAGATGAGGCACACCCTCATCTTCTAACTGTTCTTTACTTCCATTATTCTTTTATCAACTATCCGCTTTTCTTTCCTGTTAATACTTCCAAGTGGAACTTTTTTAAGAATAGGTTTTATGCGGATGACGTCCTGAATTTTTCCAATTAGTTTAGTACTAAGTTCTTCCTCAGTCTCTATTAATAATTCAAATTCATCTTGGCCATGGACTTTTGTGACGATCCCTTGAAATGTATCGTAGCCGGCTTCTGATAAAACAAGTGTAAGTTGTCTTTCTCTCACAAACATTCCTTTTACTTTAACGCCATCACTTACCCTTCCAAGAATACCAGCTATTCGTTCTCCTTCATATCCTTCTACCCATCTGGACAGGTCTCCAGTGCCAAATCGAATGAGAGGGTAACTTTTGTCCAACAAGGTGACGACTATTTCTCCTTCACTTGAAACAACTGCTTCACCTGTTAGCGGATCACAAATTTGAACAATCGCGGAATTTGTGACCTTTAAGCCCGGTCCTGCCTTGTCCTCATAGGCAATACATCCGCAATCAGCTGTTCCATACCCTTCATATATCAATATTCCGTTTTCCTCACACCTTCTTTTCATATCGGCTGTAACCATTTCTGCTGTAAAAAAGACTTTATTTATGACAATCTCTTTTCCTATAGTCCAGCCTTTTTCCTCGATTGCATCTAAGAGAATTGAGAAAAAGCTTGGAGTTCCAGTATAACCCGTCACTTGCAAATCCTTCATGACTTGAATTTGAAGCTCTCTATTCCCCGTTCCTGCCGGAATGACAGCAGCACCTAATCTTCTAAGCGCGGAGTCAAACATAAATCCTGCTGGTGAAAGATGGTAGGAAAATGTATTTTGGACAATATCCCCTTTTCCAAAACCGGCAACTGCTAAAGCTTCAGAAAATCTCCAAAAATCACCCTCATGAGTTTGCGGATCATAAATCGGACCTGGAGACATAAATATTCTCGCCATTTCAGCTGCCTCTATCGTTGCAAATTTGCCAAATGGGAGATTTCTTGCTTGCAGCTCTGGCAATTGATCCTTTTTTAAGACAGGGATTTTATCAAGATCGTGGACTGTTTGAATATCATTTGGTGTAAGTCCAGATTCTGCCATGACTGCTTTGAAGCCTGCTGCATGATCATAGGCATATTGAATAACTGCCTTTAATGCATCCATTACAGCCACCTCTTTCTTCTTTTGTAGGACTTAATATTTTTATAGTTCTTTCTGCCCTTGTCGCTCATTCCTAAATAAAATTCGCGTACATCCTGATTAGCTAGTAATCTATCAACAGTTCCGTCCATCACAATGCGCCCGTTTTCCATAATATAGCCGTAATCAGCAATAGACAGCGCCACATTTGCATTTTGCTCAACTACTAAAATAGTCGTTCCCTCTTCTTCATTAATTTTCTTAATGATAGCGAAAATCTCTTTCACAAGAAGTGGGGCCAGTCCAAGGGATGGTTCATCTAATAGCAAAACCTTAGGCTTTGCCATAATTCCCCTGCCGATGGCAAGCATTTGCTGCTCACCGCCTGACAAATAACCTGCCTGCCGACTTTTAAGCATTTCAAGCTTCGGAAAATAGTGATAAACTTTTTGAATATCATTCTTAATATTTTTCCGGTCTTTCCGTGTATGAGCCCCAGCAATTAAATTTTCCTCTACTGTTAAATGTTCAAACACTCGGCGTCCTTCCATACACTGAAAGATTCCTTTTTTTACGATCGCTTCAGCGTCGCTGACATCGATTCTTTCTCCATAAAGTTCAATGAATCCGTCAGTCACTTCTCCATTCTCACTTTTCAGAAGTCCTGATATTGCCTTTAGGGTCGTTGTTTTTCCCGCACCATTACTCCCTAACAAGGCTACAATTTTTCCTTTTGGAACGACCATTGACATTCCTTTTAGGACGAGAATGACTCGGTCGTACATGACCTCTACATTATTAATCGTTAACATAGTATCCTCCTCAAAAGAAGCAAAAGTTTCAGTTAAAGTATGCATTTTCAAAAAGAGGGCGTCTTGTAAACGCCCTCCGCTTCTTTAATAGCCAATATAATCGGTAAATACGACAAATTTCCCATTTTCTACTTTTGCTAATCTAACTTGATTTGTTCCAGCATGATTATCTGGAGCAAATGAAACCGGTGCAGCTAAACCTCCTAAATCAAGGTTTGATAATTTTTCTAGCCCGCCTCTGATTCCTTCGCCAGTTGTTGGATCTTCAGCAAGCTTCATTCCTTCAACCATGATTTTGGCCGATACCCATCCCTGGATAAACTTTTGGTTCTTATCCTCTAACTTTTCACCCTTGCTCTCTAGGAATTCTTTAATTTCTGCTATTCCCTCAAGATCCTCATATGGAAATGCATGTGTAACTACTCCAATAAACCCTTCAGCCGCATCACCAGCTATTGGCAGAAGTCCTTCACCCGTTGCCCAGTTTAGTCCGATAAACTGTGTATTCAGCCCAAGCTTTTTAGCATCCTTTAAAATCGTTGCTGTAGCGCCCCAAGTTTGCTGAATGATGGCGTAGTCAGGATTTTTCTTTTCCATATTTAATAATTGAGACGTGGCATCCAGTGCTTGCAGTTCTACAATTTGCTCATCAACAACTTCAATTCCTATTTCCTTAGCAAAGTTCTTCGCATCCTCAATTGGTGATTTTCCAAATGCTGAATCATTATAAATTAAGGCAACAGTTGGTGTGCCGCCGCTATGATTGTCTTTAATCCACTTCAGAACAGATCTTGCCTGGTCAGAATATGATGCTGCAGCTAAGAAGTTATATGGGCTTTCCTTAATGTTTTTCAAGTTTTCAGAATAAGAGGCCGAAATATATGGCAATTTATCAGCTGCTACTTGCTGGCGAAGTGCCTCTGTATCACCTGTCCCCCAGCCCAAAACGGCAGCTACCTTGTCTTTTGATTTTAGTTTTTGATAAAGCTTCTGAGCTTCAGGAATCTTATATGCATAATCGTCACCGATCAGCTCAAGCTTATAGCCTTGGACATCTCCCTTTTTTGCGAAGAATTCAAAAAAAGCTTTTTCCCCTTCTGCATATGGTGTGCCTACGTCACCAGTACCGCCAGTAATATCAAATAATCCACCGATTTTAATAGTGCCCTTTGAACTTCCAGAGCTCTTCTCTCCACTAGAACATGCAGATAGCAAAGCAAGCATTAAAACTAATAGAACGGTCAATACTTTCTTCATTTTCTTCCCCCTCTTTTGTATTTTAATTTTATTAAAAATTCGGAATATTAATCGCTGAATACTTCCGATTTTTCAATCAGTCTAATATGAAAATGGCCATAATCTAAAATAGTCTTTAATGTTTTTCCATATTTTTGCGAGTCCCTGAGGTTCATAAATTAAGAACAGGATAATGACAAGACCAAAAACCACTTCCTTTAATCCATGCAGCACATTGGATATTTCAGGAAATACACCACTTAATAGCTCAACTCCTGAACGGAGGACAACAGGTAAAAGTGTAATAAAGACAGCACCATAAATAGATCCGAACACACTTCCTAATCCTCCAACAAGGATAATCGCCAAATACTCAATGGATACAGTAAAACTATAAAGCTCAGGGCTGACAACCATTGTATAATGACCAAGTAAAGCACCAGCAACTCCTACAAAGAAAGAGCTGACAATAAATGCTAGAACTTTATATTTAAATAAATCAATTCCCATTACTTCCGCTGCAATATCCCGATCTCTAACAGCTATAAACGCTCTCCCCACTCTTGACCGGAAGAGATTTAATGAAAACATCGCTGTAATAAGGAGGACGCCAAACATTAAATAGTAATAACTAGTCTCACTATTAAAAACAAAACTGCCAACCGCTGGTCTCGATAGAACCATTCCAGCTGTACCACCGGTTAGTGAATCCCATCTAGAAATCACAAATAGGATTATCACCTGAGCTGCCAAAGTGGCAATGGCTAAATAAAGTCCTTTTAATCGAAGAGATGGCAGACCGAATATTCCTCCAACAATGGCCGTAATGATTCCAGCAGTTGGCATAGCGATCCAGAAGCTTAATCCGAGCTTTGCTGTTAATATAGCGGAAGTATATCCGCCAACACCTAGAAATGCTCCAACCCCAATAGAGATTTGACCTGTAAATCCTGTTAGGATATTCAGCCCTATCGCACCGATCGCAGCAATTCCGCACAAGGTGGCAAGCCCCACGACATAATCCGAAGCAAACAGCGGAAATATGGCTAGAAGAGCAAGCATGATCAAAACACGTACTCGTACACGGGCGATTTTCCATATGGCCATATCTTGTTTGTAATTCACATAAAATTCGCCGCACCCCATTACAAATGGATTCCTCATCCGGTTACACCCTTTCGATTTCTTTTTTGCCAAATAGACCGTATGGTTTAAACATCAGAATAAAGACTAGGATGACAAATGGCATAACCTCTTTTAAGCCGCCACCAACCAATGGATCTAAATAGCCTCCTGTCATACTTTCAATGACACCGATAATGAGTCCCCCAATTATAGCCCCAGGAATACTGTCTAATCCTCCAAGAATCGCAACTGGCAATACTTTTAATCCGATTGCAGACAGAGAAGCATTAACACCATTTATATTTCCAAGCAGGATACCACCAACAGCTGAAACAACAGCTGCAATCGCCCATGCGACAGCAAAGATAACCTTTACACTGATTCCCATAGACATAGCTGCCTGCTGATCATCTGCAGTAGCGCGCATCGCAATCCCAAGCTTCGAATACTTGAAGAACAGTGTAAAAATGATTAGCATAACAACAACAATCAGGAGAGACCATAAATAAACTGGAGCGACAACAATTTCCCCTAAGCGAACTGGCTGTTCCGAAAAAATTTTCGGAAATACACGCGTTTCATGTCCCCAAATAATATGAACAAATCCTGCTAAAACGCTAGATAATCCAATCGTCGCCATAATCATTGAAATGACAGGCTCACCGATAAACGGCCGCAGCACAATTCTTTCAATGGCAAACCCTAATACAGCACTAAAGATGAGTGCAATCAGTAATGCAGCAATAAACGGAATATTATAAGCAGTAATCAACGTGAGACATACATATGTCCCTATTAATAAAAATTCACCTTGTGCGAAGTTAATCGCATCACTGGATTTATAAATTAGGACAAATCCTAACGCCACTAATGCATATACACTTCCGATGACAATACCCGTGACAAGCATTTGCAAAAAAAATGCCATTAAGCAGCTCCCTCTCCTTCATCCATGAAAATAACGCGAAGTGTTGTATGGATTGTTTGTTCATTTCCATCCCGATAGCGAATTTTTCCTTCGACTTTTATTTGTTCTTTCTTTGTATACATTCCTTCTATTAGAGATTCATATTTTTTAGCAACAAATTGTCTTCGTACCTTTTTCGTCCTTGTCAGCTCTTCATCATCCGCATCAAGCTCCTTATAAAGCAGTACAAACTTTCTAACACGGGCTTTTTCCGGCAACGTTTGATTAATTTCATTTACTTGCTTTTGGATTAGCTCTAGCACCTCTGGCTTCGATGATAAATCAGTATAAGTTGTATAGCTAATTTGGTTTTTCTCTGCCCATCTGCCTACGTTCTCCATATCGATATTAATCATCGCCACAACATAAGGACGATCCTTCCCGATCGCTACAGCTTCCTGGATATAAGAACTGAACTTCAATTTATTTTCGATAAATTGCGGTGAATACATCTCTCCTGAATGCAGCCGAATGACATCCTTTATTCGATCAATCACATATAAGTGCCCTTCCTCATCAATCCTGCCGGCATCTCCTGTATGAAGCCAGCCCGCGCGGATTGTATCTGTCGTAGATTCCTCATTTTTGTAGTACCCTTTACAAATACTGGAGCTCTTGATGAGAATTTCTCCTTCCTCTGAAATTTTCACCTCTGTACCAGGAATTGGAATACCTACGCTATCAAATTTAATATCTCCGTCCCGATGAACAATCGAAATTCCAGACACCTCTGTCTGTCCATAAATACTTTTGACGTTTACACCTATACTATGAAAAAATTCAAAGACATCTGGACCAAGCGGTGCACCGCCTGTATAGGCACGTTTCATTTTTAACAGGCCAAAATGATCCCGAATGGCACTAAACATTAAATAATCGGCTATTTTATATTTCATTCTTGTACTAAACGAAATTGGCTTGTTTTCAAAATGAGCTTTTGCTATCTTTTCTCCAATCGGCTTGCACCATTGATACACCTTTCTCTTTAGCCAACCGGCATCTTGTATTTTCACTTGAAATTTTGAAAGCATATCTTCATATATTCTAGGTGGTGAAAACATAACTTGTGGTCCAATTTCTCGCAGGTTTTCTAACACGGTGGAAGGTTCCTCTGGGAAGTTAATGGTCATCCCATTATATAATCCCATCGCCATGGTCATCATTTGTTCCCCAATCCAGGCGAGCGGCAAAAAGGATACATATTCATCCTTTTCTGATAGCGGGTCTATGGCAGAAAGATTTTTTGCCATATCTAAGAGGTTTTTATACGTTAGCATAGTTCCTTTCGGATTTCCGGTTGTTCCCGATGTGTATGAAAAAATCGCAACATCATTTTCATTGCCTTTTAATACTTCCGTTTGGAAAAAGTCAGGTGATAGCTGTCCAAATTCCTTTCCAAGCTCTTGGACATCACTGAAGCTTACTACCGATTTATCCTTATAGTTTCTCATTCCCCGAGGGTCATAATATATCACTTTTTTTACTTTGGGGATTTCAGCTTTTATTTCCAGCACTTTATCGACTTGCTCCTGATCCTCAACAACGACAATGGTAGCATCACAATGATCTAGAATAAAACTGATTTCGTTTGGAAGCGACTCTTGGTATATCCCGACAGAGATTCCTCCTAAACATTGTGCTGCCAGTTCACTCATTACCCATTCCGGGCGATTATCTCCAATAATTGCGAGCTTATCTCCTCTTTGGAGTCCAAGCTTAGCGAGTCCTAAGCTAAGGAACTTTACTTGCTCTAAATATTTCTCATACGTAATTTCATTCCAAATACCAAAATCCTTTTCTCTTAAGGCTATATTAGCCCCAGATATACTTGCCCACTCTAGTAATAATTTCGGAAATGTCTTGTTCGAGCTGGACATTTATTTATTACCTCCCCTAATCACTACCCAACATATTCTTCACCTAGATAAGCATCGATTACTTGTTGATTATTCTGGATTTCCATTGGTGTTCCATAACCAATCAATTTGCCAAAATCAAGAACAGCTATATGGTCAGAAAGATCCATCACGACACCCATATCATGCTCGATCAAAATGATCGTCGTATTCATTTCCTCATGAATATCCATAATATACCGTGCCATATCCTCCTTTTCCTCGTTATTCATCCCTGCCATCGGTTCATCAAGCAGCAGGATTTCTGGTTCCAAAGCGAGGGCTCGCCCTACTTCGACACGCTTCTGTAAACCATAAGAAAGTCTCCCAACAGGTGTATCACGAATATGTTCAATTTCTAAAAAGTCAATTACATTTTCTACTTTCTCCCGATGCTCTACCTCTTCTCTTTGCGCTTTTCCCCAATATAAACCGCCTGCTAATACACCTGTTTTCATCCTCACATGTCTGCCAAGCATTAGATTATCTAAAACCGATAAATGAGGGAACAATTCAATATTTTGAAATGCCCTTGCAATGCCAAGACTTGCCCGTTTATGCGGTTTATAAGAGGTAATATCTTCCCCTTTAAAGGAAATCAATCCTTCTGCTGGCCGATATAAACCGCTAATACAATTAAGCATACTTGTCTTTCCTGCACCGTTTGGACCGATTAATGAAAATATTTCCCCCTCTTTCACATGGTAAGAAACATTATCCAGTGCTACGACCCCTCCAAATCTTAACGTAATATTTTTTATTTCTAAAATCCCCACGTAGCAATCTCCCCCTAATTCCTGTAAAAAAAGAAGATAATTTCAAAATTTTGAATATTTACTATATTCTACATAAATATTAGGATTCCTTTTTTATATCCATCTTTTTATAAGACTAGGACCTATACCTTAATACTAATGAAATTTAATCCTTTTTATTCGCGACATTTTACGCAAAAAAAAGAGTGTAAAATCAAGATGATTTACACTCTTGCCGAACCATTATTCATGCTTTTTATTTTTCCCTTTAACAAACCGATAAGCAAGGTAGGCGATATAAAGAGGCGCTGCAATATAGATTAAGTATGGGAATTGCCCTTGGGTCCCTTTAATATAAATAATATAAAGGACACATCCTAAAAATACCGTAACAATCGTTCCGTATTTTGGAAGAGGGACCTCTTTAAGACTTGGAATTCGAATTTTACTTACCATTAAAAAACACATTCCTGTAAAAACAACCGTTGTAATAATGTGAGGAATTTTGTCCCCAAAAAGAGTCAGGATCGCTAGTATTCCCCCAGCTGCCGTAATAGGAACGCCAACAAAATAATTTAATGACGTCTTGTTAGAGCTAATATTAAATCTTGCTAATCGATAGGCTCCGAATAACGGGAATAATCCTGCTACAATCAATCCTAATTTACCGAATTGGAAGAAATATGTATAATAAACTAAAAATGATGGCGCTACCCCAAATGTAACGATATCGGCAAGTGAATCCAGCTCTTTCCCTAATTGACTGTCTACATTCAGCATTCTCGCCAGCCGCCCGTCCATGCTGTCGAGCATCATGCCGATTAAAATTAAAATGGCCGCGTTCTTAAACTGGCCGGTCGCAGCAAATCCGATCGATAGAAATCCACAATATAAGTTTCCGAGTGTGACCATATTTGGTATTGCTTTCGTTAATCTCACAAGCTTTTTCTCTCCTAATTGTTTTTTCTTTATCATATGTAAATTCATATTACATAGACAAGAATGAACCAACATATTATTTGTTATTTTGTTTTTAATTATGTGTTTTTACTTTTCAAGAAAGATTATAACACTTTTTTCCTTTATATGACTAAAACCTTTTGATAAAAAATAAAAAAGCATCGGTATGTAGCCCGATGCAAAGAAGCTTAATTAATTCGTTCGATGATTGTTGCGTTTGCCATGCCATGCCCTTCACACATCGTTTGCAAGCCATATCTTCCGCCGGTCCGTTCAAGCTCATGCATCATGGACACCATTAATCTTGCTCCGCTTGCCCCAAGTGGATGACCAAGGGCAATAGCTCCTCCATTTGGATTTAATTTAGCTGGATCTGCTCCAGTCTCCCTCAGCCAAGCTAGAGGAACAGGGGCAAATGCCTCATTTACTTCAAATACATCAATGTCGTGGATGGATAAACCAGCTTTCTTTAAAACCTTTTCAGTTGCAGGGATTGGTCCTGTAAGCATAAGCGTTGGATCTGATCCGACTACCGTCCTTGTTAGAATACTGAATCTTGGCTTTAGTCCAAGTTCTTCCGCTTTTTCTCGTGACATAATTAATAAAGCTGCAGCACCATCACTAATCTGACTAGAGTTTCCTGCATGGATGATCCCATCTTCTTTAAAAACTGTTTTAAGACTTCCAAGAGCATCAACAGATGTTTCTTTCCGCGGTCCAGCATCCTCTGACACCATAATCGTTACCCCGTCTGACATACTAACTTCTACCGGAATTATTTCTTTTGAAAAATAGCCATTAGCTTGTGCGTTTAATGCTTTTTGATGGCTTTCATATGAATATTGATCCAATTCTATACGAGTAAAACCATATTTTTCAGCAATTCTTTCGGCTGATAAACCTTGATGGATGATTTCATGCTTCCTCCTTAGCTTCTCGCTAAATGGAACTCCTTGGTAGCTTGAGCCAATCGGCACTCTAGACATATTTTCAACTCCACCAGCAATCACCACATCCATGTCACCGGCAATTATCGCTTGAGCAGCGAAATGAACAGCCTGTTGACTGGAACCGCATTGACGATCAATGGTTGTCCCTGGAACCTCAATTGGAAAGCCGGCAATTAGAGCAGCTACTCTAGCAATATCACCGCTTTGCTCACCAATCTGTGAAACACAGCCCAAGATTACATCATCAACAATTCCAGGATGGATTCCTGCCCGATCAATTAAACCCTTTAACGCTTCCGCTGCAAGCTCATCCGCTCTAAAATCTTTAAAATACCCGTTTCTCCTTCCAACTGGTGTACGAACTCCTTCAACGATTACTGCTTCACGCATTACAATTTTCCTCCTCACAGTCCGATGTTTTTGGCAATGATCGTTTTCATTATTTCATTTGTTCCTGCATAAATGCTGGCCACTGGGATATCTCGATAACGTCTAGCAATCTCGTATTCTTCCATATATCCATAACCACCATGAAGCTGCATGCACTCTACTGCTATTTTCCTTGCGTTTTCAGTGAGCTTCCACTTGGCCATTGAAACTTTTGTAACCACATCTTTTCCATTCATATGCTCCGTTATTAATTGATCCAGAAAAGTCCTCCCCATTTCAACATCGGTAGCTATTTCTGCAATTTTGAACTGAGTGTTTTGAAACTGACTTATCGAACGGCCAAATGCCTGTCGTGTTTTCACATAGTCGATTGTCATTTTCAGCATTTCTTCGGAGGCAACTTGAGCAGCGATCGCAACAATCAATCGTTCTTGCTGCAATTTTTCCATCATAAATTGAAAGCCTTGCCCTTCCTGCCCAATTAAGTTTTCCTTTGGAACGATACAGTCCTCAAAAATTAATTCTGCTGTGTCCTGACAATGAAGACCAACTTTGTTTAACTTTCTTCCTCTTGTAAATCCCAGAGCTCCCCTTTCTATTGCGAGTAAGCTTATTCCTTTATGAGCTGGAACTGCATCCGGATTTGTTTTGCAGGCTACGATAATGAGGTCAGCATGAATTCCATTCGTAATAAATGTTTTTTGTCCGTTGACAATGTAGTGTTCGCCTTCTAGTTTTGCTGTTGTCTTTATACTTGCTAGATCAGACCCTGTACCAGGTTCAGTCATAGCAATTGCAGTAATAATTTCTCCGGTTGCACAGCGGGGAAGCCATTTTTGTTTTTGACTATCAGTTCCGAAAGAGGATATGTAGGGAATGACAATATCATTGTGCAGTCCAATTCCAATAAGACCAGAGCCTACCCGCTCCAGCTCTTCATTGATAATAACTGAAAATCCCCAATCCACACCGCTTCCGCCATACTTTTCATCTAGATCAGGACATAGAAACCCTTGTTCCCCCATTTTCAGCCAAAACTCACGGGGGATAATTCTGTTTTCCTCCCATTGCTCATAGTAGGGATAGGCTTCTTTTTCGAGAAATTTGCGAAATGATCTGCGAAATATTTCATGTTCCTCATTTAAATACATAGCAGACATAAGGGGCTCCTTTCTACATCTGGTCATTTTTTCTGAACATTTAGTATTCATTTTATTATTTTTTAAAATCTTAATAGGAATCATAAGTGACTAATATTTATTTTCAATTCCAGTCAGTCATTCTCCTTCCTAATATTTAAGTAAAGCTGAATTATTAGCGCTAAAAAAAAGACCCATACAGTTATGGATCTTCCTAGTAAATATTTATGCTAATTCCTTCTCGAGCAGAATGGCCTTTAAAAACATGCGAATTCGATACAATTTAGTCTTTACTGTATTTTGATTTAATTTTAACATGTCAGCTATTTCTCTTTCTTTTAAGCCATAGTCAATTTTCAATAAAAATACGCTTCTTTGATCAGGAGAGAGAGAATTAATGACTTCTTGGATTTGTTCCTGTAGCATGTTGAACTCTACTTCCTGTTCCACGTTTTGATTACTTTCAATATTTGTATTTTCTAAATGGGTTATGGCCGCAAGTTTTTCAGATGTTTTTCGTTCTTTTCGAATAAAGTCTATGGCTGTTCTTGTTGCAATTGATGACAGCCAAGCACCCATTTTATCTTTATCTTGAATAGTATCGATTTTTTGATAGGCCTTAAGAAAGGTTTCCTGAACGACATCTTGGGCAAGGTAATAATCTCTTGTAACACCATATGCTGCATGAAAAACCCGCTTATAATATTGATCAAAAATTTCTTTCATTTCAATACAACCAGTATCCAAATTCATCCCTCTCCCTCACTTTCTATTCAAAGAATTGTTTTACAAATTCAGGAATCCTTGACGCACTAAAGGTCCTAACATCGGTATATCGGTCGTTTTTATAACGTAGGGCAATAATATACTGGCCATTAATATAGCTATGAGAATTTTCCAAAGTCATTTCCAGCTTATCCGGATCGGTCACCTTTAAAGCATTGCCCAGCTCTTCCATCTGTTTTAATACCTCTTCATGAGAGTACCCGCTAAAGTCAATATGAAGCTGATCCTTTGGCGCAATATACGCGAAGTCAATATCTGATGCGGTTAGTCTAGAATTTTCCAATAACCCTTTTTCATCTAGCCATTTTTCAAATTCTTTATAGGATGCGCGCCATTCCATCGAAACGGGTTCATCATTATTCTGAAGCATGAATCTAATAGCTGAATATGAATCCCGATCATCTTCCATTTCTTCATATGTCGCTTTGTTGATTTCGTCTTTTAGAATTGATATGGCTGCCTTAATATCGGAAGGGTCAACAATAGTTGCATGTTTATCTACAGGTCCATATGGCTGAATCGTTATCTTTTCAATCTCGTTTTCTTTCACCTGAAAGATAGGATTTGTTACCCTTTTATACTCTGGTGTCTCATAAATCAGCTTATAAAATTGGGCAAACTTGTTTTTATCAATTTCATAGTTTCTCACAATTTTCTTCCCATTTTTAAGTTCGTAGACAAAAAAGGCGGATTCCCCTTTACGATTTCTTTCTCCTTTATTTGCTACAATTTCCTTATGAAACCTCCTGATGAGCTCAATATTTTCTTTATCTTTAAGAAAATATTTGTTTTCAGCATCCGTATAGCGATAAAAGCTATTGCCGAAATGAACCTTTTCTACTTCATTTGTATAAGGGATATTCTTCTCATAATGAGTAAAGTCAAATTGAAATAAGATAACAAGAAAGGCCATAGCACAAGCATAAATAAGCAGGCCTCGAATATGAATCACAATTCTCCAAGATTTCTGTAAGACCATCTCAGCAATAAAATAACCAACAATCGCACCAAAGAGGTAGCCGGCAATTAGCCAAAATGTCCCGCTTTCCGTTCTCCCAAAATATGTTCCGCCTAATAACATCGCACAAAAGGTTGAGCCATATTTAAAAATGGGCTTCATGAATGGAAAAATAAGTGCCTGAGAAACAGCCTCCAGTTTCCGATGTTTATAAACCCATAAGGAAACAGCATAAAGAATAATAATTAGCAAAATATAAATCAGAATTTCTCCAAAGCCAACATTTTTACCGCTTAATTGGCTAAAAGCGACTAAAGGTGAGAAAGATTCAATATTATTTTGCATGAAATACTGCTCAGGAAAGCCATATAAGTAAAACGGCAAATTATAGCCAAGTAATACAATTAAGCCGATTGGCAGGAGAAGAAAAATATACGTTAACCCGCCTTGGACAACAGATAAGCCCGTTATCATGGCGACAAATACAGCCGCCATATAAACTACTAAATTAAACATAACTGTCATTCCGAGCCAATAAAACACATCATTGATCTTTAAAAATTCATCTAAGTGTAATGGTCCATAAATGATAAAGATGATGAGGGCATTAAGAATTACAGGTGTTATTAAAATTGCAGCCCCTAAAAGAGTATATATGTGATAAATTCTCTCTCTTTTGATTGGCATACTATGAATAAAGTCACTATACGACTTAACATGTAAAAAACGAAATAAGAAAATAGCAAGCAAAACTGGTAAGGCAATCGAAAATATATTCTGAATCTCAGCATTATATTGAAATAAGTTCCGAGCACTTACGAAGTATAGGTTATTTTCCCTTAGTGACTCAGACATTATGATTTCTAAAGGAACGAAAATAAATAAGCCAAGAAAATATAAAATCGATACCCAGCCAACACTTCTAAAAATAGTTTTAACGATTTCTTTATTAACCAAGGATATTTTGGACTGCATATCCAACATCCCCCATTTCATAAATAAAAATTTCTTCTAACGTAAGCGGTAGGATATCAAATATGACTGGATGGTGTTTTCGAATGTTAGCAGTTATCTCTTCTTCATTTCCTTTTACAATAAATAAAGAGACGCTTCCTCGTTTTTCCTTATGGAGAATTTTGGCATACTCCGAGAAAATATGTGGCGTTGGACCATTAAAGGCAACTTGAATTTTATGTGTGTCCGATTTAAGGTCATCCAGTTCTTTTTCAATAATTAATTTTCCTTTATGCATAATGCCAACCGTTTCACATAAATCTTCTACCTCTCTTAAATTATGAGAAGATATTAAGACAGTCATCTCACGTAGGGCTACATCTTCAATGATTAAGCTTTTCACTTTCTTCCTCATTACCGGATCTAGCCCATCCATTGGCTCATCAAGCAGCAACACATCTGGATGATTAGACAATCCCAGGATAAAGGCTGCCTGCCTTTGTAACCCTTTAGAAAATTTATGAACCTTTTTATGTATGTCCATATTAAAAGATTTTACTAGCTCTTCAAATCGATTTTGATCCCATGTTGGATAGATGCTTTCATAAAATTGAGCCATTTGCTTCACTGTATATTGAGGCAGGAAGTATGGAATATCCTGAATAAAAATAATTCTTTGCTTGATACTAGAATTCTCATAAACTGGCATTTCATCGATAGTAATTATCCCGTCATCTTGAACATAGATCCCAGCGATTAATTTTAATAGTGTTGTCTTACCAGCGCCGTTTGAACCTAGTAATCCATATATCGATCCTTTATTAACGGTAATATTCATACTTTCAACAGCTTCAATATCTTCAAATGACTTTTGTACATTTCTAATTTTGATCATTGTTCATTCCTCCCCCCACGGAAGCCTCGACCTCTCTAATGATTTTAAATAAATCATCTGCTGTCATTCCTAAATACATCGCTTCTGAAAGCAGTTTAATCAGCTCTGATTTCACTTTCATTAGCTTTTCAGCATTTGGTGAAGGGCTTGCCGGACTTACAAAACTCCCCTTCCCTTTAATGGAATATATGTACCCTTGAACCTCAAGCTCACGATATGCTTTTTGAATTGTATTCGGATTGATGGTCAGCTGCTGGGCAAGTGTTCTCACTGAAGGTAGCTGTTCATCTGCCTTCAATATTTCTGTTATTATCAGCTCTTTGAGCCGCTCGACGAGTTGTTCGTAAATTGGTTTGCGGCTTCTCACATCCAGTTCAAACATTTTTCATGCCCTCCAATCTGTACTTAGTGTACTACGATACATAGTACAGTTGATACAGTTAGGATTATATTATAAAAAAGTGGAAATGGGAATAGGTTTTTGGAAATTTTTTTTGGAGCATGATGGGAAATGTTTGGATTGGCGGATATAATCCGAATTTGGCGGATATATTGGGAATCCCGCGGATATATCCCGATTCTGGCGGATATATTCCGAATCTCGCGGATATATACCGATTCTAGCGGATATATTCCGAATCTGGCGGATATATTGTGAATTTAGTATAAATTTTTAAGGTTTTTTTAATAGGTTTTATCTTAATTTCTGATTTATTCATAAACTGACTATTTTTTTTACCAAATTGCCCGAAATTTCTTCCGAAGTAGAGTTCCTTATATTTAAATACACCTAAAAAACCATTTATTCCCTAAAAAATAATCAAAAAAAAGGAAAAGCCAATACCCTGCTTTTCCTTTTTTACTCTACCATTCTATTAAATTACAATGCTTTTATTTTCACAGCACATGCTTTATATTCAGCAGTTCCCGAAATTGGGTCAAACTCATTAATTGTTAGGACGTTCGTTGGGACGTCTTCAAAGTGGAAGCTCATAAAGACTAATCCAGGCGCAACTTGATCTGTAACCTTTGCCTTTACTTGGACGCTTCCTCTTCTTGAACTTACCTCTACTAAGTCTCCCGTCTCGATGCCTAATTTTTCGGCATCAGTTGGATGGATATCAGCTGTTTCTTCTGTTTGTTTAATTTTTACCCCAGTCGCATATAGATTTGTTTGTGTATGGGTGTTATACAATTCGTACCTTCGTCCGGTCGTGAGGGTAAATGGATATTCTTCATCCGGCCGTTCGATTGGTCCTGTATAATTGACTGGCTTAAAGGAAGAGGTCCGTTTATCTTCACTCTCATTATGAAATCTTGTATGAAGGACAAAGGTGCCTGGATGGGATTCATCAGGACAAGGATAATGAAGACTGTATTCCTTTTCTAATCTGGAATATGGCATGCCGCCATACATTTCCCAAGCTAACTTACGAATCTCTTCCCATATTTCTTCACTATCTCTATAATTCATCGGATAGCCCATTCGATTTGATAGTTCACAAAGAATTTCCCAATCATCCTTCGTATCCGGATGTGCGTCGACCGCCTTTCGGACACGCTGAATTCTTCTGTCCGTATTCGTATAAGTTCCTTCTACTTCACCCCAAGACCTTGCTGGGAGAACCACATCGGCTAGTTTTGCCGTCTCTGTTAGGAAAATATCCTGAACGACTAATAGATCCAGATCCTTTAATAGTTTCAGAGTGTGCTGTCTATACACATCTGCTACTAGTGGATTTTCACCTATGCAATATAGAGCTTTTACTTTACCTTCTTCCATTCTTTCAAATGCTCTTGTCTGAGTGTTCCCTGGCTCTGGATTGATCGTCACATTCCATGCCTTTTCAAATCTTGTTCGGTATTCTTCATTTAATAGACTAACAGCACCAGGCAGCATGTTCGGCAAGCATCCCATATCACCGGCACCTTGCACATTATTCTGGCCGCGCAACGGCATGATCCCGCAGCCTTCCCTGCCAATATGCCCTGTCAATAATGCCAGATTGGCGATATCAAATACATTATTAACACCGCAATGATGCTCCGTAATTCCTAATGTATAGGCAATCATTGCTTTATCTGCTTTCGCATACTCTCTTGCAGTAGCAATGATATCCTCTGCACTTACCCCTGTTATGGAGGCAGCAAATTCAGGAGTATACCTTTTTACATGTTCTTTTAACGTCTCGAAATCAACTGTAAATTTATCGATAAATAACGGGTTGTATAGTTTTTCTTCAATAATCACGTGAATCATTGCGTTCATTAGAGCAATGTCAGACCCGACATTAATTTGTAAATGACGGTGTGAGAACTTCACCATATCTATTTTTCTCGGATCAATCACGATGATTTTCAATCCAGATTTCACTGCCTTTTTCATACGGTTAGCAATGATCGGATGAGCTTCTGTCGTATTTGATCCCATAAGCAATAGTACTTCCGCACGATCAAAATCATCCAGCGTGTTTGTTGGTGAACCATTACCAAATACAGTTGCCAGACCGGCAACGCTAGGAGCATGTCAGGTTCGGTTACAGCCATCAATATTGTTGCTGCCGATCACCGCCCTCATAAACTTTTGTGTCACATAATTGACTTCATTTGTACTTCTTGCTGTCGCAAACATTGTAATGGCATCAGGGCCAAATTGTGATTTGATCCTTTTTAGCTTATCAGCAATAAAGGTATACGCTTCTTCCCACGTCGTTTCCACAAGCTCCCCAGCCTTACGGATGAGTGGTGAGGTTAATCGCCGGTTAGAATGGACATATTCATAGGCAAATGACCCTTTTACACATGTTTGTCCTTTGTTGACTGGTGCTTCCTTATCTCCGCGGATTTTGACAATTTTATTATCGTCCACTTCTACAACGAGTCCGCAGCCTGTTCCACAATAACCACAAACCGTTTTAACTTTTGCAGCTTCTCCCATTTTCATCCTCCCATTTGAATTTTTTAAGAAACTCTTTTTTAATACTATGTTTTAATTTTTGTTGATTTCCGCTGCAGGCACTTGCTTTCCGCGGGCGGTCCGGGAGCCTCCTCGTCGCTAACGCTCCTGCGGGGTCTCCCATTGACACGTTTTTCCCACAGGAGTCTCGTGCCTTCCGCTACAATCAACATCATAATAGCAGTATCAACATTGGCTTTAAACATAGCTATTGAAACTAAAGAGTATTCTTATGCAGCAGCAGCTCTTTTCCCCAGAAAGCTATATATTAATATCCCGCATAAACAACAATATTAAAATATTCAACTATTTTTCCAAAGAGAAATAGAGGCTGCAATCTAGAAGATTAATGCTTTCTTTATTGTATGCAAAGAGCCAGCGAAAACTCCCTGGCTCTTCGATATGTTTTTACAAATTGACTGTTTTTAATTATTTTTTGATTGAAGTGTCATGTGTTAGAAGTAAATTTGCTCTGTTTTTATTCGATGCTATGATGTATACTGCGGCAACTGCGATGAGTACAGCGATGAATGAGCCAATGTTGAGGATGCCTTTTTGAGAATACCATACAATTGAATATCCGACTGAACCCGCTAATAAGGCATAATATGCGAATGGGAATAGTGTTTTTCGGATGACCACTCCTTCTTTACCATAAAGTCCAACAACGGCGGAAGCGGCTACAACGTTATGAACACAAATCATATTTCCTGCTGCTCCTCCTACTGCCTGCAGAGCTACAACCCATGTGGGGTCAACACCAATTTGGGAGCCTACATCATATTGGAATAGTGCAAACATCATATTACTGACGGTATTACTTCCAGCAATAAATGCTCCGAGCCCGCCAATGAAGGTTGCAAATATTGGCCAGAATTCTCCTGCAAGTGCAGCGACACCATTTGCTAATTCAATTGGCATTCTTTCAAAGCCTGCTGCCCCTCCACCGGAATTCAAGAATACTTGAACCATTGGAACCGTAAAAATTAATGCAGTAGATGCAGCAACCGTTGTTTTGCCTGATTGCGCCCACGCTTTTTTGTAAGCGTTTCCACTCATTCCATGTACGAAGAAAGTCAGCATTGACACAACGATAAAGATCGTACCAGGTGAGAATAAAATTTCAAAGCTTGACGTAATACCGGAGTCAAAAATATTTTCAAATTTAATTACAACCGATTTCAGCCAAGTCCCTAGCGGCAATGTCTTTAGTCTCGTTAAAACAAGAAATAGCCCTACTAATATATATGGAGACCAAGCACGAACCATACTCATTTTACCGTTTCTATGTTCTTGAATTTTAATCTCCAGTTTACCAGACCATTCCGGATCCCATTTTGACTTTTCTTCAAAATCCCATACTTCGTCTTTAGGCATTAAGAAACCTTTTTTCGCTGCAAACACGACGATCGCTAATCCTGTTAAACCACCAACCATCGATGGAAACTCAGGTCCAAGTGTATTAGCAACGATCACATAAGGAATTGTCATAGCAAAAGCGGCAAAAAGTGCAAACTTCCAAACTTTAATTCCTTCCGAAAATGATTTGTTTTTCCCAAAAAACCTTGTCATTAATGCTACTACAAAGAGTGGAACGAGCGTCCCTGCAATCATATGCAGAATGGCAACCTTTCCGCCAATATGTGTTACTAAAGCAATCATATCGTTAGTAATTGTAGGGTCCGCTGATAAACCTGTGCTTGCACCTACAAGCATCGGCGTTCCAACTGCACCGAATGAAACTGGTGTACTTTGGATTACCATACCTGCTACAACGGCAGCCATTGCTGGAAAACCAAGACCAACCATTAGTGGTACCGCTACAGCTGCTGGTGTACCGAATCCTGATGCCCCTTCAATAAACGAACCGAAAAGCCACGCAACTATGATGACTTGAATTCTGCGGTCAGCTGAAATATCCGTAAATCCTTGACGTATCGTGCTTAGTCCGCCGCTTTCCTGCAATGTGTTTAGCAGAAGGATTGCACCAAAAATAATGTACAGTAAAGTAATGGCGACCACGATCCCATTAATTGAAGCAGCAGCCACATTGGCACCTGGCACTTTCCAAACAAATAATGCAAGTGCGACGGCAATGACATAAGAAATTGGCATTGCCTTACTTGCTGGCCACCTTAGACCAACTAAAAAAACTCCCACGGCAATGATTGGCAATAACGAAAGAATTGAAAGCATTCCCGTACTCATAAGACTTTTTCCCCTTTCTGTTTTATGATGACAAACATATAATAGCTGGTGTTGCTTATTGCGAAACAATGTTTTCTAAATTATCTCAGCCTAACTAATATTATACAGGCATTTGTAAGAATATCAATAATATTCGGAAAATTTAAAATAGGATATTTAACCATAAAAAAACTGCTGTAGTTACCGATTCGGCACTAATACAGCAGTTACGTTCTATTTTTCGTAAAATCCCATCCTGCTTGAAATTTGTTTTCCGATGCTGATTACTCTAGGTTTAAGCATTTGGAGTCTTTCCCTTGTCATTCTCATCGTTGGTCCTGAAATACTTACGGCTGCAATGACTTTTCCTAAATGATCAAATATCGGTACAGCAATACAGGTGATCCCATACTCGTTTTCTTCTAAATCTAATGCAAAGCCTTTTTTTCGTACTTCCACTAGCTCTTGAATAAATTGGTCCCTGTCAGTAATTGTATGATCTGTATGTACAGGCAACCCCTTTCGCTCTAAAATATCTGCAACAACGGCAGGAGGCAGATGAGCAAGAATCGCTTTCCCAACAGAGGTGCAGTGCATAGGGGCTCTTTTTCCTACCTTTGAATGCATTCGCAACGTTTCATTTCCGTCTAACTTTTCAATATAAACAACGTCCCCCTGATCGTAAACAACAAGATGAATTACCTCATTTGTTTCACTTTCGAGTTCCCTTAGATACGGCTTTGCTTCTTCTCTTAAATCCATTGATTCCAAAAGCCTCGAGCTTACCTCTAAAAATTTATATCCTAATTTATATCGTCCTGTTTCATTATCCTGTTCCACATAGCCATACTGAACAAGTGTTGAAAGAATTCTGTATACAGAACTCTTATTAATATCCATTTGATTTGCGATTTCCGTTACACCTAGTCCACCCTTTCTCATGCCGACAAAACTAATAATATCAAGGGCGCGGCTAACGGATTTTACCATATTCTCTCTTTCCAAATTTCCCTCTCCTCAAATAAAACCATCAATTTTTTTAATTTAATGGCTCTGTTAAAAGTAGCTGTTGATTTCCGCTGCAGGCACTCGCTTTTCGCGGACGGTCTGGGAGCCTCCTCGTCGCTAACGCTCCTGCGGGGACTCCCTTTGACTCGCTATTCCCGCAGGGTCTCGCGCCTTCCGCTGCAATCAACAAGTGCAAAAATCAAAATTCTGCCTTAACACAGCTAACCTAATTAAAATTGCATGGCCTTCTAGAAAAAATGAAGTGCCATGCAACTATTATCATCGTTTTACTGCAAATTTTGCCTTTGCTTCTAATCGGCGTTTATGCAGAATCGGCTCTGTGTAGCCATTCGGCTGATCATAGCCTTTAAAAACAAGATCACATGCTGCCTGAAATGCGACAGAACTTTCATAGTCATCAGCCATCGAATGGTAGGCAGGATCACCATTATTTTGCACATCTACGACTTTTGCCATTCTTTTCAGTGTTTCCATAACTTGTTCCTTCGTACAAATGCCATGATGCAGCCAGTTAGCGATATGCTGGCTTGAAATTCTTAATGTCGCGCGATCTTCCATCAAGCCAATATTATTAATATCCGGCACCTTTGAACATCCGACACCCTGCTCTACCCAGCGGACTACATAACCAAGTATCCCTTGAGCATTATTATCCAATTCTTGCTGAATTTCCTCTTCACTCCAATGCGGATTATCAGCAATTGGAATTTGCAGGATTTCATTATTTAAGTTCTTGATATCATTTAAAATATTTCTTTGAACCTCTTTGACATTAACTTCATGATAATGAAGAGCGTGCAGAGTTGCTGCTGTTGGTGATGGAACCCATGCTGTATTTGCACCTGCTTTTACATGGCCAATTTTTTGCTTCAGCATTTCTGCCATTAAATCAGGCATCGCCCACATGCCTTTACCGATTTGGGCCTTGTTCTGAAAACCGGCAGCTAAACCAGTTGTAACATTCGACTTTTCATATGCATGCAGCCATAGGGTTGTTTTCATATCATTTTTCCTAATCATTGGCCCTGCTTCCATAGAAGTATGGATTTCATCACCCGTGCGATCAAGGAAGCCAGTATTAATAAAAGCAATCCTTTCCTTTACTTCACGGATGCACTCTTTTAAATTTAAAGACGTTCGGCGCTCTTCATCCATCAGTCCAATTTTCAATGTGTTTCTCTTTACACGGATTAAATCCTCGACTCTGTTGAACAGCTCGTTAGCAAATGCAGCCTCCTTCGAACCATGCATTTTCGGTTTGACGATATAAACCGATCCCTTTGCGGAATTTGCGAAGGCTGTATTCCCAATTAACGAATGCTTTGCAATTAAGCTTGTTACAATCCCATCCAAAATTCCCTCGAAGATTTCGTCTCCATTCTCATCTAGAACAGCATTTATTGTCATTAAGTGCCCAACATTTCGAACAAACATTAAGGATCGTCCAGGAAGAGTGAAGCTTTCTCCGCTTGGTGCTAAATATGTCCGATTTGGATTCATCGTCCTTGTAAGGGTTTTGCCGTCCTTTTTAAAGCTTGCTGTTAAATCCCCCTTCATCAATCCAAGCCAATTCCGATAAACAAGGACTTTATCTTCTGCATCAACTGCAGCCACTGAATCCTCGCAATCCATAATTGTTGAAAGAGCTGCTTCTAGTAAAATATCCTTAACACCAGCTTTATCTGTTTTTCCTATGGGATGTGTACGATTTATTTGAATCTCTAAATGGAGGCCATTATTTTTAAGCAGTACCGCTGACGGATAATCCGCCTCTCCTTGATATCCTGCATATTTTTCTTCACCTAAAAGTCCAGTTTCTTGTCCATTTTCTAATACAGCAATTAACTTTCCGCTATTTACTTTATATTGAATGGTTTCATGATGAGATCCATCCTTTAATGGTACAGCCTGATCGAGAAAGTTTTTGGAAAATGCAATCACTTTTTCCCCACGAATTGGATTATAGACATCATTACGGGAAGCACCGTCATCCTCAGAGATGACATCAGTTCCATATAGAGCATCGTATAAACTCCCCCAACGGGCATTTGCAGCATTTAATGCATATCTTGCATTATTAACAGGAACAACTAGCTGAGGCCCAGCTTGAAGAGCAACCTCTTCATCAACGTTTTCCGATGAAATGCTGAAATCGTCCCCAGCTTCCTCTAGGTAGCCAATTTCCTCTAAAAAAGCTTTATAGCTAGTAAAATCAAACTCTTTATTCTCTCTGTGCCAAGTGTTAATCTTCCGCTGCAGCTCATCACGTATAGCCAGCAGTTCCTTATTTTTAGGGGTTAAATCTTGAACAATATTTTCAAAGCCGATCCAGAACTTTTCCGGATCAACTTCACTCCCTGGGAGAACTTCAAGATTAATAAACTCAAAGAGTTCGCTTGCCACTTGCAATTTTCCAACTTGCTTATAAGACGACATTTTATTTTCCTCCTCTATTGTTTATTTTTCTCCCTATCTCTCTGTTTGTTATGACAAAACACCGTTTCATTCTATCGTTAAAAAAAGAATAGCATAATCTCTATGATATTTCAATAATATTCTGAAAATAACGAAAAAATTATAAATTAACCGCTGCTTCTTTCATTTCTTTTTTTATTTCTGCGCAGCGGCTAGGTGTTGGAAACAGCTTACCCGCATTTAACAAATTATGCTCGTTAAAGACTTCACGAATATTGGTCTGGGCAATAATTTCTTCATCATTAAAAACAAACCGCATCTCTTCCTTTTTTTCTATTCCGACACCATGTTCGCCTGTAATGGTTCCCCCAACATCTGCACAAACCTTTAAGCAAGCACTACCCGCTTTTAAGGCCGTTTCAATTTCACCTGGCTTTCTTGCATCAAATAACACAAGCGGATGCAGATTTCCATCTCCTGCGTGAAATATATTCGCTATCCGTAAACCTGATTCTTCACTTATGTTACTTATTCGTCGCAAAACCTCCGGGAGTTTGCTGCGGGGAATCACACCATCCTGTACTAAATAATCAGGTGATATCGCGCCCATTGCACCAAATCCTGTTTTCCGGTTTGCCCACCAGCGTTCCCTTTCCTTTTCATCCTTTGCCGCGCGTACTTCACGAACATTACATCTTCTGCACACATCGAGAATTTGATTAATTTGCTCATCGATGCCCGCAGCAATCCCATCTACTTCAATCAATAAAACTGCTTCGATATCTTTCGGATGCCCAACAGGAAAAGCTGCTGCTTCCACCCCTTCAATTGCTACTTTATCCATCATTTCTAATGCAGCGGGTACAATGCCTGCAGAAATGATTTCAGATACAGCTTTGCTTCCATCCTCCACTTTATCGAAATAGGCAAGAACTGTTTGTTTGCCTTCTGGATTTTTTAAAATACGGACCGTTATTTTTGTTACGATGCCTAAAGTTCCTTCTGACCCGGTTAAAAGTCCGAGCAAATCATAGCCTGGCTCATCTAAAATTCCATTTCGGCCAATTTCTATAATTTCACCATTTGGCAAGACCACCTCAAGCCCTAAAATATGATTCGTCGTTACACCATATTTCAAGCAATGTGCCCCTCCGGCATTTTCTGCAACATTTCCTCCAATTGTACAGCAATATTGACTTGAAGGGTCTGGTGCATAATAGTACCCTCGATCTGATATTGAATTGGTAAGCTTTAAATTGACGAATCCCGGTTCGACGACAGCCTTTCTATTTTCCAAGTCAACACTCAGCAATTTTTTCATACGAACAAGGCTAATGATGACTTCCCCATTGATTGGAATCGCACCACCGCTTAATCCTGTCCCAGCTCCCCGAGCAAGAAACGGAAGATTGTGTGCTGAGCAATATTTGACAAGTGCTGCTACCTCTTCCGTGTTTTTAGGAAAGACGACAGCTCTAGGCAAATGCTTATGAAGGGTAAATCCGTCGCAATCATAGGCTATAAGATCTTCTTTGTGGTAAAGGATTGACTTTGATCCGCCAACTTTTTCGGCTAAACGATGAATATGCATATCGTCCGTGTTTATTTTTCCTTTCATTTCTGTTTTACCTCCTTTCCTTCCTCCTGATAAGCCCAATCTAAAAGCTGAACAGTATGAACGATTCTTTGATTTCTTCCGTACTTCTGCACCCCAACTGCCATCTGAAGCATACATCCGGGATTTCCCATCGAAATCATTTCTACATCTTCAGGGACATTTTCCATTTTACTTTCTAACACCGCACTAGCCATTTCCGGATTCGTAATATTATAAATCCCAGCACTTCCACAGCAACGGTCTGCATTTGGCATATGGATCATCTCTACTCCAGGAATATCTAATAATATTTCCCTAGGCTCCTTCCTTACACCCTGTCCATGTGCAAGATGACATGCATCATGATACGTAATCTTTGTTTTGAGCTCTGCTTTTGGTTTTTCATAACCTGTATCATGAAGATGTTTCGAAATATCTACAACCTTTTCGGAAAATTCCTCTGCTTTTTTCTTCCATTCGGGCTCTTCACGAAATAATTCTCCGTATTCTTTCATCATACAGCCGCATCCAGCTGCATTTACAATAACAGTTTCCGCATCCTTAAAAGCTTCAATATTTTGCTTTGCAAGCTTCCTTCCCATATCCCTGTCTCCTGCATGAACATGCAATGCGCCGCAGCACGTTTGGCCTGAAGGAATGTTCACATCATTTCCATTTCTCGTTAGGACATTAATAGTCGATTCATTAATATCACTAAACATAATATCCATAATACAGCCCGTAAGCATTGCTACTTCCCTTTTCGTTTCCCCTTTAGCCTTCATGACTGTTTGATTACGATATTTTTTGCGAACTGATTCCTTTACTTCAGGCATAATCGCTTCCATATCAACTAAATGCTGCGGCATGATATTAATTAGTTTCGTTTTTCGAACCACCTTCTGAATTCCGCTTTTTTGATAAAATTTCAAAAACCCGCCAAGTGTATTTAATCGGGTGTGGTGAGGAAATAATCCATGTAAAAAAAATTTATTCACTGTCCCCTTCCAGCCTTTTAATGGCATGGCCTGGCGTATTTGTCCCCTTGCCTCTTCGATTAAACCACCAACATCCACATCTGCAGGGCAGGCTGTCGTACATGCACGGCAATCCAAGCAGGCAAATACAGGATCCGTAAATTGTTCATTCACCTCGAGCTTTCCTTCTGCAACTGCCTTAATTAAATATACTCTGCCTCGCGGTGAATGCTGTTCCTGCCCTGTATGCTCATAGGTAGGACATGATTCAAGGCACATCCCACAATGCACACAGTCTGCCCACTTATTCTCATCAGGCGGATCCTTCCACAAGTAATTGCCTAAACTTGTAGCGCAAGGGGGTGTTTGTTTTGGCTCAGTCTGCATCACACTCACTTCAAATCCCTCCTACAAAACGTTTCGGATTTAATATTTTATTAGGATCGATTTTTGACTTTATCCCTTCAAGTAAAGAAAAATAAGCCGGCTTTTCTCCCCACGTATTTACTTCCATTCGAAGCAAATATGGTAAATGCTTCCCCACTGCATAGCCGCCCAATGGGTCTAAACTTTTTCTAATATGCTGGATCGAAGAAATAATATCTTCTTGACCGCCTTTTAACGTCATATGACAAACACCGTGACCAAGCCCCCCATGAGCTTCAATTGTCACTCCATATAAGTCCTGCAAACTCTCAGTTTCTTTTATAACTTTTATTACATCAAGGTTGACTACACCGATTTTTAATACGGCTGTTAATTCCCTTCCCACTGAGGACTTATCAGGATAAAACGAATAGAACTCTTTCCAAAAATGCTGTGCTTCACTTTGATTTAAAATGCCCATCTCCGCGTTAGATGGCCTAATGGATTTTACCATTTCCTCTTGATAGTGTACTGAGCTTTCAACATCCTCAAAGGCAATTACAATTGTATATTTCTTAACATCTAGTAATTTTTCAGCCAATGAGGGGCTTAAAAGTTCTATGCATACTGGCTCTAAAACAGAATCCAATACTCTTGTAGAGAAATCCTTTAGATTAGCTTCATTTCCGTCTGGAAAAGTAACAAAAACAAGAGATTCATATTTTGGAAGTGGCCTTAATTTAAATGTCACCTCTGTCATCACTCCGAGAGTACCCATAGATCCAATAAACAGTTTATTCATATCATATCCAGCTACATTCTTTACCACTTTTCCTCCGGAACGAATGACAGTACCATCCGGATAAACGGTTCGTATTCCAATAACTGAATCTCTGGCTGATCCGTATTTTAACCTTTTAGGACCACTGTCATTTGCTGCAAGTATGCCGCCAACTGTTGCTTCTGCTGGTAAAAAAGGATCAAGTGAAATTTTTTGATTCGTTTTTGCTAAGTAATCTTGCAGCTCTTGAAAGGGAGTACCTGCTTTAACGGTTACAGTCATATCACCAACAGTGTGCTCAATTACGCCTTTGTATTTTCCTAAAGAAAGAAGGAGATCATGAACTTCCTGCAATCCCCCGAAACCCCTTTTCGATCCATTTCCCATTATCGAGACTGATAGGCTGTTCTTGTTCGCAAATTTCAGCACTGTTGAAATATCTTCTTCTGAATACGGATAAACAATTGTTAGTCCACTATTCCCTAGTATATGATGATCGTTTTCTTCATTATATATTTGCTCCTTAGATAGAACGTCGGTTAGTTCATTAACCCATATAGCAGAATTCATATCCAGCTCTCCTTACTGTTTTGTAATAAGAAACAGCGTTTTTAATGTAGTTACTAAAATTTGTATTCAACTATAATTAAAACATTCTAATTGTATAAATTCAATAAATATTTAGAATTGATAGAAAATTACTAACAAAAAAACCTGACTATCTATAGAATGAAATCTATCATAGTCAGGTTTAATATTAAAATATACGAATAACGCGTCCATTAAATTTGCTTTGCCAATAGCCGCTGCTCATGTTAGCAATTGCTACACCTGTTGAGCTTTGAGAACCGATAAACTTACCGCCGCCAATATAGATGCCAACATGTCCATCTTTTTTATAAGTATCGAAGAATACTAGATCTCCAGGTCTCATATCACTAGAAGACACTTGTCTTCCTACACCTTTAAGTGACTCTGTATAGGCAGGCAGTTTAACTCCGGCTTGAGAGTACGCCCATGAAACGAAGCCAGAACAGTCAAATCTTCCGTTCGCAATATCAGAAGCCGTTCTGCCGCCGCCAAATACATAAACGGAGTTTCCGAAGTATTTGTAACCTGCTTTAATAACTGTATTCACATCTCCTTTAACTACAGGAGCATCGTTATTTTCTTGTTCGTTTTCAGTTGCTTCTGGTGCTGATACTTCTTTTGAAGGCACATTTGTGTTTGTATTTGTATTGTTGCTCACAAAATTTGTATTCGTTTTAACTGGCGCTTTTGTAGGTGGTGTATAGTTATAGCTAGCTGCTGCTAGTTTGGCTTGAATTTCCGCCTCTTTTGAAGCTAGAGTGCTATCTTGAATTTTTAAACTAGCTTTTAGTGCAGCTACTTCTTTTTCTTTTACGTTTAATTCATTTACTAATTGGTCATTTTGCTGTTTTTGTTCTTCCATTTGAGCACGCATACCCTCAAGCTCAACCTTCATGCTCTCTAAATCCGAAAGCTTGTTTTCAACGGAAGTTTTTTTCTCTTCTACTTCCTTCTTATCTGCATCATGCTGGGCAATAATATCTTGGTCTGCCTCAACAATTTTTGTTACTGCACCAACTCTTTCGATAAAATCGCCAAAGCTAGTTGATCCTAGTAATACTTCTACATATCCAATTTTGCTATTGCCATTTTCCTGGTATGCAATCGCACGTTCTTTTAAAATTTCATTTCTCTTGTCTATTCTCTCTTGAATCACAGCTATATCAGCTTTTAATTGCTCTACTTCAGCTTTTGTAGTTACAATATCTTTCTGAGTTTTACCGATTAAATTATTATTATCTGAAATGGCCTGTAATACTCTCTTAACTTGTGCGTCTAAGACTGCACGTTCTTCAAGTAATGCCGTTAATTGTTGATCAGCTTTTGAAAGACTTGATTGAACATCCTGTCTTTGCTTTTTAATTTGTGCTTTCTGACTATTTAATGACGCTGCATCAACTGAAGGAATGGCAAATGCCCCAAGTCCAAGCATAATTGTCGTATTTAGTACTACAAGTTTCTTTTTCATGTCTGTCCTGCCCCCAATTGTTTGTAGCTCTAGTTGCCCTTTGGCATATGTATAATGTAAGCGTAAACTTATATATCTTCCCTTATCACAAAAACATAAACTACTTATAAACTTATTTATAAATTGAATTATAGCACGCTTATTTAACAGGACTATTTTAGTTATATTACAAAAGTATTTCAAATGGACCCACTCGTATACTAATTAAGGAAAATATTAGTATATTTGCGGTCGTATGACATTTATTATTAACAAAATAAGGCTGAAAATGCATCAAATTATTATTGTTTGCATTTTCAGCCTATATAATAGAAGAAACTAGATTTTAACTCATACTCATTTCTAGCTCTTCAATTCTTTTTTCTACATATTTCCGATCCTTTTGTGCATGGAAGGTTTCAGCTTTTTCAAGAATAATCGTTGTGTTATATTCAGGGATTTCTGCATATTTCTCATATACTCCCTTTGGAAGCAGCACATTTCCTTCTGGCCAGAATACAGCGATATTACCAGATTTCACATTTTCAAATTTGGCTCTTCCCTGTAAAGTGCCAAAACCATTATAGGCAACAACTGCTTCTCCCTCTTTAATATTAAGCTTTTCTGCATCTACCGAACTCATTAGGATATCATAGCGATCAGCACCATTAAATGGATCGGTTTCACTATAGATCATGGAGTTAAATTGTTTACCTCGTCTTGTTGTAACATAGAATTGTCCCTCTGTTTTGCGCAGCTCTGGTATTTCAATTGCAAGCAGATTCCCTTTTCCATCAGGAGTTGGACAAACTCCACCTTCGCATAACCATGCACCGCCCCATTGAAATACATCTCCGCGATTTTTCAAATTCTGAATGCCATCATAATTTCTGTTCGCAATAGCAATTTCTTCACGAATCTCTTCTGTGCTCTTGAATTCAATTAAATGCTTTTTATCCGGGTAGACTCTTGATGCTAGGTCAACATATATTTCCCATTCAGCCCGCGCTTCCTCAATTCTAGGACCATTAATTTCCGGGCTAAAATAAACCATTCTCTCCGTACTTGTTGAAGTACCACCGCCAGGCTGTTCATATCGAGTCATGGCTGGAAGCACAATGACTTCCTCCTTTGCCTCCACAAGAGTCGAAGTGTTGAATATAATATCCTGATGAACGCGCAATTCAACATTTTCCAGAACCTCTTTAATAAAATGAGGATCTGGCATTGTTTCTAAGAAGTTTCCACCACTTGTATAGAAAAGCTTTACTTTTCTTTCATGATCTTCCGGCAGCATAATATTTTCCAGTGTTTGTCCTACTGTATCACCCTGCCATCTTGGTACTGCGAATCCCCAAATATAATCCATTCGTTTTGCATTTAATTCATCAAAGTCACTGCCTGGAAGTACAAATGGGTCGGCACCCATTTCGCCTGAGCCTTGTACACCGCTATGGCCACGAATTGGCATAACCCCACAATGCTTTCTTCCGAGAAAACCGCGAAGCATCGCTAAATTAGCTACTTGTGAAATATTATCTGTTGCAAAGCGGTGCTGTGTTAATCCCATACTCCAAATGAATACACCTGATTTTGATTTTGCCAGAAGTTGGGCAAATTCATACATTCTTTCCTTCGTTAATCCCGATGATTTTTCGAGAAGCTCCCAATCTTGATTTTTCATATGTTCCTTTAATTGATTAATGCCGTTTGTATGCTCATTAACAAAATCATGATCGATGGCTGAACCTGGTTCTCTTTCTTCCATTTCAAACCAATGCTTCATAACACCATTCATAAAGGCAATATCTCCACCAATATTAACTTGATACACGTCATCCACAATCTTTGTGCCAAATAGAGCACTTTCTGCTACTGATGGAATCCAATAATTCTCCATTGCCGGTTCACGATATGGATTAATCATAATAATTTTCGTTCCAGCCTTTTTGGCGGCATACATATATTTTGTTGAAACAGGCTGATTGTTGGCTGCAACTGAACCCCAGAAAATGAGGACGTCTGTACCAATCCAATCTTTATAATTACAGCTCGATGCTCCAATTCCTAATGAGCGCTTTAATGCTGTTTTACTCGGTGAATGACATATACGGGAGGCATTGTCAATATTATTCGTTCCGAGAAAACGGGCTACTTTTGCAGCTGTATAATAAACTTCATTCGTAATCCCTCTTGCTGTTAAATAAAATGCCAGCTGTTTTGGATCAATACTCTTTATTTTTGCTGAAATCCGGTCTAATGCTTCATCCCAAGAGATTCTTGTAAACTTCTTTTCTCCTTTTTTACGTGACAACGGGTATGGAATTCTCCCGAGCTTTCGAAGCTCTGTACTATCAAGCTCTTGCATTTTCTCAATATTCTCAAGCCAGGAAGGATCAATCGCAGGCATTGTATTTAAGCGCAAAACATTTAATCTTGTTGTACATAAATGTGGGCCTGTCAAGGTTTGATCATAAAGCCCTGACACACCAAGTGCACAGCCATCGCACACACCTTGAGTAAGAATTCTATATGCATAGCCTAAATTATCTTTATTATCCCATGCCACCTTCATCGTGTCCCGAATATGATGAGGCTTTACTTTACCAAGACCCATTGGCGCCATGCTTGCCCATAAAGATGGCTTTAAGGATGTATCCAGTTTAATTGGTCCAGTATGTTTCGTTGATCCCATTATTCTCTACTCCTTTAACTTAAGATTTAGAATGAATGCACTGAAAATTCAGGCAAAATAAAAACCACCAAACACAAATAAACCTTAATGTGTTGGTGGTTAGTCTTTAGCAGGGTCGCTACCAAGTGCCAACTTCCAAGTATTATTTAAAATTGAATTTTTCTTCAAGATTTTTATCAAAAACAAATACGGACATACCGAAATCTCTTTCTATGTCTATATCAACAAATAAATCTATTAGTTTGGCCTGCAAAAATTCCTCCATCTCTACCGGAGGGTTTTTTTTATACATTTCCTTCACCATTTCGGTTCTGGCAGCACGGAGCATTTGCTTTCCATCATCAGCGCTGGCAATAAATTTCTCAACAGGAGAGAGATTTCCTTCCATTTCGCAAATGGCCCAATTTTTGCAGAAAGTTGTTGTCACTTTACTCGGTCCCTTTCCCATATGCTTCTTCCGAAAGGAACGGACAAGATTGCTAAATTCTGCCTCATATTTATTCATGCGTTTTTCAACCCTTTAATTCCAGTATTATATCATATGCTTAAGAATCATTCTTGTTAGTAAATACTATATTAAAGATTGATTCTACTATCTTAAGTTAATCAATAATTGACAAAATTGTCAAACAGCAATTTCACTTGAATTTGCTTGTTTTTGCCTCATTTTTTTAATATCAAGGCGAATAAGGAGTGAAATTATTAATGCAACAGCAAACATACCTGTGAAAACCATTAGACTTTGGGAATAAGATCCTGTTGTTTCACGGATCCATGATGCAAACATCGGCCCTGCTAGTCCTGCAGCTGACCAAGCTGTCAGAATATACCCATGAATGGCACCAAGCTGCTTCGTACCGAACAAGTCACCAATATAAGCTGGAATCGCTGCGAAACCTCCGCCATAGCAAGTATATATAATCGCTAATAGAATTTGGAACATCAGCGGATTGCTAGTCATCGTCACTAATGGAAAGGCAATTACTTGTATTAAGAAAAATGTTGTGTATGTATTTGGTCTCCCAATAAAGTCTGAAACGGACGCCCAGCCTATTCGTCCAAGACCATTAAATGCGCCAAGCACTCCAACAAGAGCTGCTGCAGCAACTGCATTTAATCCGATGCTTTCTTGTGCAAGCGGTGAAGCAGCAGAAATAATCGCAATCCCGCATGTGACGTTAATGAATAACATCAGCCATAGATAATAGAATCTTTTTGTTTTAACCGCTTCATTTGCAGTTAATTGTGATAAATCTTGTTTAATTGCTTTCGTACCTGCTTTTATTTTTTCTTTAAAGCCTGCAGGGGCCCAACCTTCCTTAGGCGGCTCAAGGTATAAAGAGGATGCCATCATAATGATAAAATAGGACACTCCCAAAATGAAAAAAGTATTCGCGATTCCAACTGAATCAATAAGACTTTGCATTATCGGGCTACTAATTAGAGCAGCAAAGCCAAATCCCATAATCGCTAAACCAGTAGCGAGTCCTCTGCGGTCCGGAAACCATTTCACAAGTGTGGAAACTGGTGTAATATATCCTACACCTAAACCAATTCCACCTAAAACTCCGTAAAAAATATACAACATTGGTAATGATTCCAAAATAATTGCCAGTCCAGAGCCTGTAATTCCTACACCAAAAAATATGGCAGCGAGCATGCCTGCTTTTCTCGGTCCGTGTTTTTCAACGAAATGCCCTAGAAACGCTGCCGACAGTCCTAAAAATAAAATCGCTAAACTAAATGTCAAACTAATATCTGTTAATTCCCAGCCAAATTGATTAACAAGCGGCTTTGTAAAAACACTCCATGCATAAACTGAACCAATAGAAATATGAATCCCAACAGCTGAGGCGGCAATGAGCCACCTATTTTTTACCTTCTCCACTTTCTTATCACCTCATGATTTTAAAATAAATAAAACCGCCAACTTGCCCTAATATGTCATCATTAGGGAAAATTGACGGTTAGTAACCAGCAGGGTCGCTACTTTACACCAACACGTAATCGCTTACATATCATGTTATAATCATTATTAATCGATGACAGGATCGCTATCTCAAATTAACAAATGTTACAACTTTATGAACTTTTTCTAAATATTAACATTATTTAAACAGGCATTCAACCCTTTTTTAAGATTTTATAGTTTTAGTTTTTTTTCTATTGCTATACGAACATTTTATGCTACTATTTGTGTAATTAAGTTTATGACGGGCAGGTGAATAATTTGGCTGGGCAAATTAGCAATAATGGCTGGATTTATCGGTATGAGAATGGAAGTCTAATAGAACAGCAAGATGAAATCGTAATAGAAGAACCGCTGACAATTATGATTAATGGGGAAGAATTTGCTACAATGGTTTGTTCTCCTGAGGATTTGGAGGAGTTAACTATTGGCTTCTTAGCATCTGAAGGTTTTGTTCGCCATCTAGACGAAATTAAATCGATTCACATAGACGAAGGTAAAGGAATTGCATACGTGGATCTTCATGTTAAAGTTACAACTAGCCACGAATTTCACTCTAAGCGGATGATCGGGTCTTGCTGCGGAAAAAGCCGGCAATTTTATTTTCACAACGATGCACGTACAGCCAAAACTTCAACATCTGCAACAACCATTACACCAAACCAATGTATCTCTATTATGAAGCAGCTTCAGGAAAGCAGCACTGTTTTTAAAGAAACTGGCGGTGTCCATAATGCAGCTCTTTTTTCAGGCGAGGAACTCATTGTCAGCAGAACCGATATCGGTCGGCACAATGCTTTAGATAAAATTTTTGGATATTGTATTAAAAATAAAATTCCAGTAAAAGATAAAATTATTGCCTTTAGCGGCAGAATCTCGTCTGAGGTTCTACTAAAAGCAGCAAAAATCGGTGTAGGAATTATTCTATCTAAATCTGCTCCAACTAATCTAGCAATCAAGCTTGCCGAAGACTTAAACATTACAGCTGTTGGCTTTATTCGTGGAAATTCATTCAACGTGTATACTCACTCCTTTAGAATAATAGACTAATTAGAAAGGAGGTAAAAAATCTTGATTTTACAGGATAAAAGAAATAGACCGTTAAGAGATTTGCGAATATCTGTTACGGACAAGTGTAATTTTCGCTGTACCTATTGTATGCCCGCAGAAATATTTGGTCCCGATTATCCTTTCTTGAAAAAAGAGCAGCTGCTTTCGTTCGAAGAAATTGAACGGTTAGTGAAGATCTTTTCTAATGCCTTCGAGATTAAAAAAATCAGGCTAACTGGCGGAGAGCCATTGATGAGAAACTCATTGCCTGAGCTAGTTCGCAAGATTGCAAATATTGATGGAATCGATGATATTGCCATGACTACAAACGGGGTATTATTGCCAAAGTATGCAAGAGAATTAAAGCATGCTGGCTTAAAAAGGGTTTCGATAAGTCTTGATTCATTAGACGACGAATTGTTTGGAAAAATAAATGGCAGAGGCGTCAAGGTTCGAGATGTTTTGAACGGAATTGATGCGGCATCAGAAGCTGGGTTAAAGATAAAGATCAATATGGTTGTCAAAAAAGGCGTCAATGAACATGAAATTGTCCCGATGGCAAAATACTTTAAAGAAAAAGGACATATTTTGCGATTTATTGAATTTATGGATGTTGGCAATACAAATGAATGGAATATGGAATCTGTTTACGCCAAAAAGGAAATTCTCGCAGATATCGAAAAAGAATTGCCATTTGAACCAATATCGCCAAATTATTATGGTGAGGTCGCCTCAAGATTTAAATATACTAACAGCATTCAGGAATTTGGAATCATCTCTTCCGTCACAGAAGCGTTTTGTTCCTCTTGTAATCGTGCTCGGCTATCTGCTGAAGGGAAGCTATATACTTGTCTATTTTCTGGACATGGACATGACCTTCGAACTCTTATTCGAGCCCAATCTGATGATGCCCAGATTGAAGAAATAATCACCAACATTTGGAATAAACGGTCTGACCAGTATTCAGAAGATCGGGATCAGCTTCGAAAAAACAATAAAGACAGAAAAAAAGTCGAAATGTCACATATTGGAGGATAATTTCCAAAATCTAGTCAATCTATATAGGTTGGCTTTTTTATTTTCAAAATATAAAATCCCCCTGTTGAATTGCAGAGGGAAAATGCTATTTAGCATCGAATTACTACTGGAAACATTTAATAATTTACTGCAAAACAATTACCATTGTCTTTCCTAAATGCATTTCCCATATCTGTTGGATTTTGAAGAAGTCCTTTCATCACTAGGTTTTGGGAGTTAATATAGGTCCCATAAATATGGATTAACCATTTAGATATGGCTTAAGCTTGTCAATTACTACATTTAGCCTATTTGCATTTTTCCGATACATCATTTGTGCTTCGATTGAGTCTGTTTCCAATTCAAAAAGATCCATGTCAGCTTGGCATTTTTTAAGCATTGCTAGCAGAAGCGGTCGTGTTTGCGGTGAAGGCTGCTTCATTTTGTCATCAAAAAGATCAACGGTCAAATCTCCGTATGAGTCAACTTGCGCATAAAATACATTTTCAATCGTTACACCCAGTTTATCTAATTCATCAAACAACCATTTTCGAGTTTTTCCCGCAGAAGCGAGCGAATCATGTACAACACTGCCATCCCGAATAACTGTTTGTGGAACTTTATCATTTGCAACCTTCATATTTAAATCTTTTGGCGTTAATGGCCGATTTTCTTTCTTTAAAAGAACCGTTAAATCCCCCGTTGGTTCTAAAACAGCAAATTCAACATCTGCTAAATTGAATACATCCTTTTTTCGCAGAAGAGTTGTCAATTCATCTGTAGAATACTTCTCCTTCTTTAAATTATCCTCCATGATCTTCCCATCTTTAATAAATATAGTGCCTTTTCCATCAACAATATCACGAAACGAATTGCTTTTTAAAGAAATATAGCTAACTGCAATTGTTACCCCTGCGAATATGCCGATAGCTAATACACCATGCCAAATATTATTCGCTAAGCCCATGATCACTTCGCCTGCAATATCTCCAATTGTAATTCCACACACATATTCGAAAAATGTGATTTGGGATATTTGCTTTTTTCCCAGGATCTTAGTAATAACAAATAAGACAAAAAGAAATATAAAAGAACGTATAATGATATGACTCCACTCCGACATCTTGTCACCTCTATCCTATCATTGCTTATACTGCGGTTCTTCTACCATCATTTCATTTACTCGAATTTGGAGATCCTTTTTTATCTCATTCATTATGTTCATTGTTTCATGGAAGGTTCTTTGCGCTTCGGGATCGAGTGAATTTATTGCGAGTATTGATAACTGTGCTTCAATTCCCCTAATCGTTGACAAACTTTGCTTTACATTTGAAATAACAGTCATACCACATTCCCCTATCTAGAAATGGTGAAAAGGTTGGCTAAAAAGCCAACCATTTAAATGCTATTGATTGTATTGAGGCTCTTCTTGCAGGATTTGCTGAACTCGAGGCGTTACAGAATCAATAATGGATTGAGTTTGCTGTGCACAATCCTGGTATAACTTCTTAGCCTCTTGGTTATCGGTTGCTAATGCAAATGTTTCAAAACTAGCTTGCGCACTTTTTAGTCCAGCCATTGCTTGTTTTACCTGAGTACCTACTGTCATTCCTTTTTCCCTCATTTCCTGTAATAATGAACTTACAATAGGTATTATTTCATTATTTCCGAGCATTATTAATAATTGCTTTTGGTAAAATAAGTAGGAAGACCTAACGTATTAATTTTAAAAAAAGCTTTCCTATTGTGAGTACAAAATAGGAAAGCTTTTCATTAATATTAAAGCGGCAATAATTTAATTTCAGATTTATTATTAATATCCTCGATCATTTTTACCCATTCTTGTGGCTTATGAGATAAAACCGAGTAATAGGTTGTTAAAAAGTCTGATACTAACTGAGCAGGAATGTCAGTTACACTATCATCAGTTGGCATAAAGCAAAAATCAAGACCTCTTACTGCCTCACCATCATTTTTCCATGAAGGATGGACATAAGATATATCAAGTCGCTTATAACCAAGATGGGATAACACTTCACGGCGAACAAATGGGTTCATCGGCTTTACCCCGCCAAACTCATAATGGTCTACCTCATAAGGATCATAGATTTCGGCAAACATGCCAAATAATTCTTTTCCATTAGCCTTAGCTAATTCTTTCAAATCCTGCTCACGGCTTTGAGCTAGAAAACGGCCAAGGCTAAGACCGGGACGCCCAATAATTGTAAAGTCAGTCATTGCGATATTCCAATCCGGATAGTAACGATATTCCGTTGTCCCTACTACCTCATCTTCATGTACAGCCACAAAAACTCGAATTCCCGGATCTTCAAGAGGCTCTTTCCACAACTCAAATTCCAGCACCTCTTCAGGAGGAAATACCTCCTTCATTAAATCATGCATTTTAACAAATAACGGATCTTCAATGCTCGTTATTCTTTTATATTCCATTTCTTTTACTCCTCCCTATTTAAATGGATTTTTCCACTCCATTAACACAGCATGGTTAATGGATTCTTCGTCATCGAGATAGTTATCAATAATGGTGACTGGTGTCCTTCCGCAGCTCAGAAGAAAGGAAATAACCGGATCCCTCAACTCACCTTTCAGCACAGCATCTAAATATTTGTCCGGTGACATGCTTTCAGCCACTTTGTGATACCGGGGCATTCTGCCACCGCCAATCAATCGTTCAAGATTAAGCTGGATGACTACCTGATACATTGCTTGCATCATCATTTTACCTAATCCAAGTTTTCGATACTTCGGTCTGACACTTATGTCTACAATATAAAGTGAATTTCCTTGCGAATCATGATTTCGTATATACCCGCCGTCTGTAATTTCCTCCCATTTATGTGAAGGATGCTTTGAGTCAAATTGAACACAAACGCCTGTTAATGAGCCTGCAAGCTGTCCATTCACCTCTATGCAAAGAGCCCCTTCCGGGAACAATGTAACATGGTTATGCAATTGCTCTTTATTCCACCATAATTCAGACGGAAATGGCGGAGGAAAACATTCAGCCTGAATTTCAATAAGCTCGTCAAAATCGGCATGAGTATAATTTCGAATCACAACTGGGATCGGTTTTTCCTGATCAAAGGTATAAAATTCGCTGAGATAAGCCATTTTCTCTTTGCTCATTATTTTTCCCAATCCGGATACAAATCAACTCGGCGGTCACGCCATGTTGTAACAGAACCTCTCTCACGCACTTCGTATAGAAGAGAAAGGTCGAGATCAGCTGTTACAATCATGTCATCGTTTATTTCTCCTTCTACCATGATTCCTTTTGGAGGGAATGGAACATCATTTGGAGTAATAACGGCTGCTTGACCAAAGTTTCCTCTCATAAAGTCAACAGTTGGCAAGGAACCAACTGTACCTGTTACAACCACATATACTTGATTTTCTATTGCGCGCGCGTGGCATGTATATCGAACTCGATGGAATCCGTGACGGTCGTCGGTACAAGATGGACAGAAGATGACATCTGCACCTTTTGCCTTTGCCATTCTGACAATTTCCGGGAATTCAATATCATAGCAAGTTAGTATAGCAATTCTTCCTTTATCAGTATCAAAAACTTGAAGTCCTTCCCCAGCAGACATATTCCACTCTTCTACCTCTGTTGGTGTTATATGAAGCTTAGCTTGCTCGACAACTCGGCCATCTGGATAGAACATATGAGCAACATTATATAGGCGCCCATCTTTATTTATTACATGTGTACCAGCAATAATATGCATATTTGTTTCTTTAGCAAACCCGGTAAAGAGATTTTTGTATTGTTCTGTAAAGTCAGGAAGTTCATTGATGGATAGGCTTTCGCCATTTTCATTCCCGATTGATAGTAGCTGTGTCGTAAAAAACTCGGGGAACAAAATAAATTCTGATCCAAATTCCTGCGCTGTTTTAATATAATGTTCACATTGCTTTGCAAATTCCTCAAATGAATGAATAGTATGCAGATGGTACTGCACTGCAGAAACTCGAAGTTTCATTGTCATCCCCCTTATCAGTAAATAATTGAGATGAGTTTTTAACTCAATCTTAATTGATTATCTTTTATTTTCAAGTAAATAACAATACTCAAGTTAATAGATTTTTTCTTCAAATAAAGAAAACTCGCCGATTGACGAGCCTTGAAAAGGCGAAGACAGAGGCGTAGTTGCACTTATACTTTATTCCTAAAATTGGCGACTGCGTCGAATGAGCTTCTGCGCAGACAATTTATACTTCTTAAAGTGCAAAAAAGCGCTGCTAAAGGAACAGCGCCTCTTACTTATTATATTCTTGTGGTGTTACAAATTAGGCTCCATTGATGCACTGACAATTTTGAATTCCATTTCCCCAGTATTTTCGATTAAGAAATACATTTTATTAGTACCATTTTTCAATGAACCTTTATATCCTTTATCTAGTTCTGTAGTGAAGGTAACAGAAAATTCAACCTGCGATTTTGTTCTAGCTCTTTCATCGAGTGACTTGAATTCTACTTTCTTGATTCCCCGTTTAAATTGCTCGATATCAAAATCACCATAAAGGAATTGGTCAGCAGCTTGCTTCTGATCCACTAAAAGATATTTAAAGAAGATAAAGGCAGGATTTATATTTCCTGGAATATCTAAATTTACTGGCATATACGGTCTCTCGCTAATCTTCCAGCCTTTTCCTTGCAAATAAAGGACTTCCGTATGAAACGTTTGAGTTTCTTTTGATTCACCTACAGGGACGACCAATTTGTACATTCTGCTTTTGTTTTCGGTTTTCAAATATACTGCTTTTGCCTTATCCCATTGCAGCAATGATCCGCCATCAGCTTCAGGCTGAGCCATTTTCCCTTTATATTCAATAATTCCGCGTTCTTCAATAAATTGATTTGCCTGAGAGCGAGTCAGTGTGCCTGTTAAATATTTCATTAGCTTTTTCTTTGTCCCAATATCACTTGACAGATAACGGTAAGGCATATTTTCATATTGAAATGATTTATACTCGCCTTCTTTATATTTCCCGCCCATTTGAATATAAGTTTCATTTTTTTTCCACTTGCTAACTAAGGCAACTACTTGTTTTTCCGTAATACTATTTTCCTGACTAGGCTTTACAACGATCGAATTATTAGATTGATCTTTTGCCTCTGCATGATCAGTTAGTGTAAAAACCGGTATACTTAATAATGTCGCAGCAATACCTGTATATAACCATTTTTTCACTTTCATTTCTATTCCTCCATTAACTCGTTTTGCTTCGCTTCTAACTGAATTGTACTTTAGCAGTGAGTGTAAGGAGTTACAAAATGGTTAATAAAGTATTCTATTTTGGTAAAGGATTTCTTTTCCCAATTTTTAAAATTAATTGGTTTAATACTTCAGAAATAACAAGACCTACAGCGATTGCCCCTGATATCATAAAGGCCTTTGCTGCCAGTTGAATCGCCGTATTATAATCATTTTCTACAAAATGACGCATCGCATCATATGCACTTCCACCAGGAACTAACGGAATGATTCCAGAAATACTAAAGATAATAATAGGTGTTTTATACATTTTAGCGAAAATTTGACTAATGACAGCAATGATAAAAGCGGCTATAAAAGAGGCGATAACTGCATCATAATCATATTTAACAAGACTAATATATACAAACCAGCCTGCCATGCCAACAAAGCCGCATTTTATGAGTGACCTGCGTGGTGCATTAAATAATATAGCAAAAGCTGCAGTGGCAAAAAAACTTGTAATTAAATGTATAATCATCATAAACTCCTCCTAGAAAAGCCCCTTTCTAATAAAAAGCAACTACGACTGCAACTCCAGTACCAATTGCACAGGCTGTCAGAAAAGCTTCGGCCCCTTTCGACAATCCCGCTATTAAATGACCTGCCATCAGATCGCGCACTGCATTTGTAATAAGCAGGCCGGGTACAAGCGGCATGACAGAACCAATGATAATTTTATCAAGTTGCACCCCTATTCCTGTTTCAACAAATAAATACGCACTTAATCCAATTACTAATGCGGCTAGAAACTCTGAGAAGAATTTTATTTTTACTAAACGGTGTATATAAATAAAACAACTAAATCCCAATCCGCCGGTAATTAGAGCAGGAACAAAATCCTTCCACTGTCCTAAAAACATTAATAAGAAGCATCCGCTTGAAACTGCTGCCGCCAAAATTTGCTGATAAATCGGAAACGAATAGTCTGCCTTTTCAATGTCATTGAGTTTTTTAAAGGCTTCCTGTATTGATATTTCCCCGCTGCTAATCTTTCGCGATATGCCATTTACTAACGTTACCTTATACAGATCTGTTGTTCTTTCAGAGATCCTAATCAGCTTTGCAGGTTCTGTACCATCAATAGAAAAGATAATTCCTGTTGGAACGACATAGCTGTGTGAATGAGGAATGCCCAATGCTGATGCAATTCTTGTCATTGTATCTTCTACCCGATACGTTTCAGCACCGCACTGTAGCATAATTTTCCCTGCCAGCAGACATAAATCTATAACTTCAAATGTTTGAGGAAATTTATTTTCCACCCTTTTCCCCTCCCAGGATTTGAGAATTTTTCTATTTTAAAGTTCATATTAAACGAAATGATTACATTATATAAGTCAAAATTAATATTATGCAACATTTCTTCTATTTTTCAATGTAAAGGTATTGTAAATTTTCGATAAGAAAGGACCTTCTCTAGTAAAATTTGCTATGATATAAAGGATTTCAGCTAAAGGAGTATATAAATGAAACAAATAAATAAAAAGCTCACCTTTTTGTCTTTACTTGAAATTCTATTCGTTTCTACAAAGTTAGGATTAACTTCCTTTGGGGGGCCTGTTGCTCATCTTGGATACTTCCACAATGAATATGTAAAGAGAAGAAAGTGGATGGATGAAAAAAGCTATGCGGATTTAGTTGCTCTATGTCAGTTCCTCCCTGGTCCGGCGAGCAGTCAAGTTGGCATTGGAATCGGGGTTGCACGCGGCGGATTAATTGGCGGAATTCTAGCTTTTATCGGGTTCACTATGCCATCTGTTTTTGCTCTAATCCTATTCGCCAGTCTGCTTACGAACTTACATATTGAAACTGCAGCCTGGATTCATGGGTTAAAGATTGTGGCAGTTGCCGTTGTAGCTCATGCAATTCTTGGAATGGCCGGAAAGCTTGCACCAGATTTAAAAAGAAAAGCCATCGTTTTACTAGCCATAATTGCAGGGCTAGTATGGCAAACAGCCATTACACAAATTGCCATTATCCTTATTTCAGGATTGTTAGGCTATATATTCTATAGGAATACAAATGAAACAGTACAAGATTCTATACATTTTCCAATCTCCAAGCGATTCGCATTCTGTTGTCTTATCCTGTTTTTTCTATTACTTGGCGGACTTCCATTATTAAGAGAACTGATTCAATTACATTGGATTGCCCTTTTCGATAGTTTCTATCGGTCTGGTTCTCTCGTATTTGGCGGAGGACATGTTGTTTTGCCATTATTAGAACGTGAATTTGTTCCTTCAGGCTTGCTTAGTGGGGAAGCCTTTTTGGCAGGTTATGGAGCAACTCAAGCAGTGCCTGGACCTTTATTTACATTTGCTGCCTATATTGGAGCTGTCATTAACGGCTGGCAAGGCGGTTTACTTGCGACGCTTGCCATCTTTTTACCTGCATTTTTACTTATCCTTGGAACTTTGCCTTTTTGGAATGAGCTTCGCGCCAATCAAAAAGTTAACGGCGCTTTAATGGGTATAAATGCAGCTGTCGTTGGCATCTTGATAACCGCATTTTATCAGCCTATTTGGACGAGTTCCATTTTGACGCCTAAAGATTTTGCTTTTGCCGCAATCCTTTTCAGTATGCTCTCCTATTGGAAGCTTCCACCATGGATTGTTGTTCTAACAGGAGCATTTGGCGGAATATTACTTGGATTTCTATAATTAAAATGGCTGCACCATCTTGCAGCCATTTTGATTATAGAGGAATTTCTAAAATTATTTTTGTTCCTTTTCCTTTTACAGAATGAATCGTCATTGTACCGCCAGCTGCGCGAACTCTTTCCTCCATACTGAAAAGTCCGACTCCTCGTGATATTTCATCGATATCAAAGCCTTGCCCCTTATCCTCAATCATTACTCTAATCACATGATCCATCTTTCGGATCGTAACCGCCGCTTCTTCAGTCCCTGCATATTTTCTAATGTTCGTTAAGCTTTCCTGAATAATTCGATAAATAGAGATTTCTTTACTTGAATCTAGCCTGCAATCTAAATAGCAATCAAAATGCACATTAGTATGATAATGTTCAGCAAATCTGACTAAGTATGATCGGATGGCCGGAATCAAGCCTAAATCATCGAGTACAGATGGTCTCAGTTCCCATGAAATATCCCGCAAATCTTCGATAATCTCTGTTGCTTCATCCTTCATTTGCTCTAATAATGGATGGTCTGATTCAGCCTGAAGCCGATTGATCGTAATTAAATGACTATATAAATTTTGGCCAACTCCATCATGAAGCTCTCTGGATAATCTTCTTCTTTCCTCCTCTTGAACATCAATAATCTTTGTCATCATCAATTGCAGCTCTTCTTCAATCTGCTTTCTTTTCGTAATTTCATGGCGAATGGCCAAATATTGATAAGGCTTCCCATTTTCCCCAAGGAACGGGACGATTGTCGTATCGACCCAATAATAACTGCCATCCTTAGCCTGATTCCGAATTTCACCCTTCCAAACCTTCCCGGAAGAAATTGTTTGCCAAAGCTCCTTAAAAAATTCCTTCGTTTGCTGATAAGCGGTTACACCCTTCGGACACATTTTTCCAACTGTAACGGGCCAGTCTTATCGAGGTTCAACACCAATGATTTTATTTGAAACTGTATTTACTCGTAAATTCATGCCGCATTGCATCCCGCAATAGCTGCAGTGAGTTTTAATTAATTTTTCATTCGGATGGTTTAGATTTTCAATTTCTTTAAAAAACTTATCCCTTTGCATTTTGGTTGGCCTCCTTCACTTTTACCTGATGAGTAGGGAAACCGGAAAACTGGGCAATCCGGTATTTTCTTCGGCAATGGAGGCACATTTCCGCAAGATGATACCCTTCCTTTGTCATAAATTCGATGCTGTTTACACCAAGCACTTCGACATCATCCTTTGATTGTTCAGCTGATACGAAGCCTTCACCGCACACTTTACATTTTTTCATTTCTTGTTCTGCATAATGCTCCCGGTAGTTTCTTGCCAGCACACTCATTGGTCGGAAAGGAATATGCGCTAATTTTCCAAACGGCAGATATATGAGTGTAAAAATGACAGACCATTGATGAATTAATGACATGATTGGCTGTCCCGCTCCGTGTAAGAAAATGTTCATAAAGGTTAGGGCTAAACCGGTAATGCTCACTAATAACAGCATATAAAGCGGCAAGAAGTCATAAGAAACTTTTGTTCTGCTCGCGCCTGCATATTTTTCAAGCGGCGATATAGCGCCATGCAAACGCCTGCGATTACCATAACAGCGGTAATGTTCAAGGCGTTAAAAGATAAATTCGCAATAATTCCATCAGCTGGAACAGTCATTACCTTCATGCCTAGGGCGATACTATTGTAGTAGCCGTTTTCATCCATCGTGAAATACATCCAGCCCAAAACTAATGGAAAAGTTACGAAGCAAGAAAGGATGCAGTCCCATCCGATCAAGACGTGCTGTGTCCATCGGTAAATTCCCCTATTCCAGATGAAATTGTATGTATAGCCAAATGTTCTCCTGATGTTTTTGGCGTTGATTTTCGAAACAGCAGCTTGATTCCTTTTTTGATGATGATTTTTGTTGGAGGTCTTTCCCCCAAGATATAAATCGATAGAAGAAGCCTCCTAGGAAAACGATTGTACCAACCATATATCCATATAAATTGAGGTCCACATGGGTAAACATCCTAGTACCGATAAATGATAAGATAATAAGTCCTAAGACTGAAAGAAACATAGACTTTGCAAAATTTGACGCAAATGCATTATTAATTGAGTTCACTCGCTTCTTTTCAATCGCAGCCTTTGCCAGCATTTCTATTCCTCCTTGTACGAAACAATTAACTTACCTTTATTGTAGAAGGAGAACGCTTTTGAACCCATCGGGGAACTTCCCTATCTTGAGGGGGATCTTTTGAAATGGAGGATGACGGACTATTTGGAGTGCTTTTGAAGTTGAGATGGTCGTCATTACCTCCTTGACGGTCATCTTGACCTGCTTTTGAACCGGAGATGGCCGTCATCACCCTCATAACGGTCATCTTGACCTGCTTTTGAACCGGAGATGGCCGTCATCACCCTCATAACGGTCAACTTGACTTGCTTTTGAACCGGAGATGGCCGTCATCATCTCCATGACGGTCAACTTGACCTGCTTTTGTATCTGAGATGGCCATCATCTTCTCTATGACGGTCAACTTGACCTGCTTTTGAACCAGAGATGGTCGTCATCACCCTCATGACGGTCAACTTGACCTTCTTTTATACCTGAAATGGCCGTCATCACCTTCATGACGGTCAATTCTAACTTGCCAACAGACCTAAAAAGTCCGTCATCCTAACGATGCTGGACTTTTTAGCTACCATTTTCATTTTCATTAGCGCAGTGTGGGTACACTATGATAAAATAATCTAAATTTATTATTAGGAGTGATAAGCATGTCCAAATCAAAAGCGAAAAGAATGCGGGAAAAAGCTATGCGTGAGGGTAATCGGAATCCGGAGTTAAACAGAAGCCCTTTCGTATTTGCTGATATGAGAACAAGAACAACCAAAACGAAAAAAGACTATATTTATCGCAAAAAACATAAGAACCATACACTCAGTGACGGCAGTGATGGTTCTTTTTATTTTGGATATTATTGTGCTTTTAAATATTTTTCCCGATAGGAAATGTATGATTGTAAGCTTCCTTGATAAATTAAACGATGAGAGGATGCTTCTTTCAAATCTTGCGGAGTAATCATGCTGAGATGCTTATTGGTGTTGAGGAGCTGGCCTTCTTTTAACACCATGGCTACAAAATGAGAGCAGAAAAAAGCATGCTCCCTGTCAAATCTTTTATTGATTGCTATTGCAAATAATCCTAGCAGATTATAGCGGTATTTTTGCCGATTTAGATCCATTTCTTTAATTATATTTAACATTTTATTATATGTTTTTTCATTCACCGTAAAAACATACACAGCACAGGATGCATTTTTAAATAGCTCTGAGCGTATATCTTCCTTAACAAATCCTGCGAAAAATGGATTTCGCGGCCGTTTTCTCCCGAAGCTATACACTTCTGTCAACTCACAGTCAAATCCAATTGAAGCATGATTATGACATTGCCTTGTATATAGCTTTATCATTCTAGTCAACACTGTCCCTGTATCAGTAAGCAAAAGATAAACCTTTCTGTCCCCCATAAAATAACCCTCCTGCAAAAACAAGACTAATCAGAATATCTTAGTTCACATAATTTCCTGCTTCTATTAAATCAAATTCTTTTTACCTCCATAACAAGCTTGGGTATTAATTTTATGTAGGGCTTAAGACGTATCTGTAAGACATTGGAAAACCACATATCCAAATTATACAAAAAATAATTATTTTTGAGAAATGAGAAATGAATGGAGCTATGTTTTTTGAATATAGATGAAAAAGAGCACTCTAATTTACAAAGGGGAATTTTCATGTGGTTCTTGGTTTACATTTTTACCGTTATTGTGATCATCTTTTTGCTGGCAGAAGAAGCTATTTATTTCTTTGTCAATCGCTATGTCTTTGGGAAATCGAATTTAGAACGGAAATGTGGAAGCTGGATCAAGCAAGTTAGGGAAAAAATTAAAATTAAACGGAATGCATCATAATTGCAAATCTGGAAGAAGTATTAGACTATTATTTTGTTACATAAAAAATTGAGGAGGTAGAATCATGAGCTTAGTTAAACATTTTCTATCACACAGAACAGTTACGAATGACCTTGTAGCAAAAATTGAAGAAGATAATTACGGTTATAAGCCAACAGAAACATCGATGAGTGCACAAAAATTAGTTACCCATATGTATACGTCATATTATCAATTTGTTAAAACTGTGAAGGAAGGCAATAGTTCCCCATTTTTAGAAAAACTAGATGAGTCCGAAAAATCACTTATACAAATAGGTGAAGAATATACAGAAAAAACAAAGGATCTGCTTGCTTCCCTGACAGAGGAAGAGTTAAACCGAGAAATTGATATGACAAAAGTTTTCGGCATTAATGTTACAGGTCATTTTATGGTGGGAATGGCATTAGAGCACGAAATTCATCATAAAGGGAATTTATTTGTTTATGTTCGTGAAATGGGACATACTAAATTACCTCTTTTCATCAATATGAAATAAGAGGTACCGCTTCGATCTGTCGTCGAAGCGGTCTTTTAATACTATTGATTAATACTAGCTTTTTTAGAGGCTTGAATTAGTTCCTCGATGGTAGATAAGCTTCCCTGATTAAAATGCTCAATAATCTTACTTCCTACAATTACTCCGTCACAATATCGGTTCATTTCATGTACATGATCTGGAGAAGATATCCCGAAGCCAGCCAAAACTGGCAGATCACTAACACCCTTTACTCTCTTTAAATGCTCACAAAGCTGTTCATTAAAGCCTTTTCTTACTCCAGTTATACCATTCACTGTAACTGCATAGAGAAAACCGCGTCCCTTTTTAGAAATTTCTTGTATACGCTCAATTGGACTCGTTAATGTAACAAGTCGAATGATTTCAATTCCGGCTGCCTCTGCATAAGGGGCAATAATCTCTTCCTCTTCAATTGGCAAATCCGGCAAAATCAGCCCATCGACTCCTGACTTAAAGCATTCATCTATAAAATCCTTTACCCCAAACGCCATAATTGGATTCATATACGTCATTATAATTAATGGGATATGAATGATTGGGCGTATTTCCGCTAACGTTGCCAGAACATTTCTTAATGTTGTACCATTTTCTAATGCTCGAATCCCTGCTTGCTGGATCACTGGACCATCAGCCACTGGATCGGAAAATGGAATGCCAATTTCAATTGCGGTAGATCCGGCTTTTTCTAGAAACGCAATTCGTTCTGGCAAACTTTCCAATCCTCCATCCCCAGCCATGATATAAGGGACAAACGCTTTCTCTTTATTATTTGCTAATGCTTTCATAACTTTTTCTATCCGATTCATTCGTGGTTTCCTCCTAATCTTCCCCTTACTGTTTCAACATCCTTATCTCCCCTGCCAGATAAACAGACCACTAAGCCTTCATCTTCTTTCATTTCCGGTGCAAGCTTTAATGCATAGGCAATGGCGTGGGAGCTTTCTAAAGCTGGAATAATTCCTTCCAGTTTGCAAAGAAGCTGTAGGGCTTCCAGCGCTTCATCATCTGTAATGGACTCATATTGAACACGGCCGATTTGTTTTAAGTAACTATGTTCAGGTCCTACGCCTGGATAGTCTAGCCCTGCAGAAATGGAATGGGCTTCCTGAATTTGACCATCCTCATCTTGAAGCAAATACATCATAGCTCCATGTAAAATGCCAGGCTTTCCTTTCGTCATGGATGCAGCATGCTTTTCCGTATTCAAGCCTAATCCTGCTGCTTCTACCCCGTATAATCGAACTGATTCATCTTTAATAAATGGATAGAACATTCCCATCGCATTACTCCCGCCACCGATACAAGCAACAACCGCATCTGGAAGCTTTCCTTCTTTCTCTAAAAATTGCTGTCTTGTTTCTTTTCCTATCACACTTTGAAAATCGCGAACAATCATCGGGAATGGATGCGGTCCCATTACCGAACCAAGGATATAGTGCGTATCCTCCACATTCGTTACCCAATAGCGAAGGGCTTCATTGACGGCATCTTTCAGAGTCGCACTGCCTGACTCCACACTCACGACCTTTGCTCCCAGCAGCTCCATCCGAAATACATTCAGCTGCTGCCTGCGAATGTCCTCTGCTCCCATATAGATAATGCACTCTAAATTCAGCAGTGCACATGCAGTAGCGGTTGCTACTCCGTGCTGGCCAGCTCCCGTTTCTGCCACAATTTTTCGCTTACCCATTCTTGCTGCCAGTAAAGCCTGACCTAAAGAATTATTAATTTTGTGAGCGCCTGTATGGTTTAAATCCTCACGTTTTAAGTAGATTTTTGCTCCTTGAAGATGCTTTGTTAAATTTTCCGCATAATATAATGGAGTTTCACGACCAACATAATCCTTTAGAAGATAATCTAACTCGCTTTGGAATTCAGGATCTGCCATTGCTTTTTTATATTCTGTTTCAAGATCTAGTACTGCCTGCATTAATGTTTCCGGAACGTATCTTCCCCCAAAAGCTCCGAAATGTCCCCGTTCATCTGGTAATGTATATATAGTCATATGACTGCCTCCTCTTCATTTTTTGCCGCTTCAATAAATTTTTTAATTTTACTCTGATCCTTTTTTCCGTCAGTTTCGACACCGCTGCTTACATCCACCATATAGGGTTCTGCGATGTTAATTGCTTGTGCGACATTTTCAATTGTTAAGCCGCCTGCTAAAATAATTTTTTTATTCTCCAATTTTTTTTGCTTTAATAGACTCCAATCAAAGGTTACTCCATTTCCACCGCGATATTTGCCTTTTGGGCTATCTAGAAGAAAATAGTCACATGAATATTGTTCAAGCAGATTTAAATCCTCTGCTGTTTCAATGCTCAATGCTTTTATAACAGGTATAGAAAACTGCCTGCAAAATTCTGGTGTCTCGTCTCCATGAAGCTGAATAACATTAATCCCAGTTTCATTCACGATTCGATTTATTTCTTCAGCGGCCTCATTCACAAAAACTCCAACTTTGAGAACTTCGTAAGGTAATGCCCCAATAATTTCACGCGCGATGTCAGCTGTAATTTGTCTTTTGCTCTCTGCAAAGACAAATCCTAATGCATCCGCACCAAACCCGATTGCACTTAGAGCTGTATCTGTATCCTGTATTCCACAAATTTTTACTTTCATTTAAAAGACCTCTCTTTTAAAGGCTGTTTCATTCCTTTAAATAATGCTTCCAAGTTATCAGACCTCATGAAAGCTTCTCCTACCAAAATTCCATTTGCGCCTGCAGCCATTACCCTTTGTACATCCTCTTCGGTTTTTATGCCGCTTTCACTAATTAGGAAGGCTCCAGCTGCTTTTATTTGTGGTGCAAGCTTTTCTGTTACGCTTAAATCAACTGCGAAGGTTTTTAAATCACGATTATTGACACCGATGATTTGAGCTCCTGTCTGTAGTGCTTTTGCAAGTTCCTCCTCGTTATGAACCTCCATTAGAACCTCAAGCCCATTATTAACGGCAAATGTATATAGCTCTTTTAGGCGCTGTTCCTCTAAAGCGGCTGCAATCAATAAAATTAAATTAGCACCTGCAGATTTTGCTTTAAGGATCTGCACTTCGTCAATAATGAAATCTTTACAAAGGACTGGGACATCTACTGCTTCTCTAACCTCTGTTAAATCTTGAAAATTCCCTTTGAAAAATGATGTATCTGTTAGAACAGAAATGGCGTCTGCTCCATAATTTATATAGGATAAAGCTTGAGTTTTTGGATCTGAACTCAAATTTATATTTCCTTTGGAAGGAGATGCCCGCTTAAATTCAGCGATGATCGCAATGGAATCTCTTTCTTGTAATGTTTTTAAAAAAGATACCTGCTTATTAAGCGGTTGTTCTCCAATAAAAACGTCTTCCTCTTTTAACCTCTCTACTTCTTTCTCCTTTTCTTCCAAAATGATATTTAAAATGGTTGTCATTTAAATCACCTTTTCCTTTAAAGATCTGCTTTCTTGGATAAGCTGTTCGAGTTTAGATAAGGCTGCACCACCATCAATGCTTTCCTTCGCAAGTTCGATTCCCTCTCCGATCGACTCAGCTCGCCCGGCCGTAAATATCCCAATTCCAGCGTTGAGCAGGACAGTGTCCCTATAGGCTCCTTTTTCACCTTTCAACACATTTAACAGAATCGCAGCATTGTCTTTCGCATCCCCGCCGAGAATTGCTTCATTGTTATAAACCGGCAGGCTAACTTCTTCTGGGTGCAGGACTTTTTCAGTAATGATTCCATTTTCCAACACCACTAGATGATTCTCTCCCTGAAGTGAAGCTTCATCCATAAAACCCGCACCATTTAATACAACCGCGCGTTTTCTCCCTAATGCTTTTAGCACTTGGGCAAAAAGGAGAAGATAGTCACGGCGATAGATGCCTAAAAGCTGTGCTTCTAACTCAACAGGATTGGTAAGCGGCCCAATTAAGTTAAAAACAGTTGGTATTCGCAATTCTTTACGAACCTTCATGATTCTTTTCAGTCTCGGATGTACATTAGGAGCAAATAAAAAGGCAATTCCAACCTTTTGCAGTATTTCTTCTGTCCGTTCAGCCTCTAAATTTAACTCCACTCCAAGATGCTCTAAAACATCTGCACTCCCAGTTTTACTAGAAACACTTCTGTTTCCATGCTTGGCAATTGGAATCCCCGCTCCCGCCAACACAAAGGCCGATGTCGTACTAATATTGAAGCTCTTCGATCCGTCACCGCCGGTCCCACAATTATCCATAACATTCGGAATCTTCTTGCTAAATGTTAGGGATTTTCCCCTTAAAGCGCTTGCCAATCCTGCAATTTCTTCAACTGTTTCCCCTTTTGTCTTAAGACCAATTAAGAGAGCAGCAATTTCACTATCTGTGATTTCCTCTGTGAATAATTGGTCGGTAGCTTCCCTTATTTCCTGTTCATTTAATGACTTTCCTTCAGAGATTTTTTGCAAAATGGCTTTCATTTTGAATTTCCCTCCCTATACTCGTTAAAAAATTTTCTAAAATTTTCTTGCCATAATTTGTTCCGATCGATTCAGGGTGAAACTGCAAACCGTAAAGCGGATATTGAAAATGCTTAATCGCCATGATCTCATGATCATCCATGGATTGAGCAAGTATTTGAAAGGATTCTGGCAATGTTTTTTGTGAGATCACTAATGAATGGTATCGCATAACATCAATAGGCTGTGGCAAATACTCGAATAATGCCAAACCATTATGCTTTAGTTTAGATACCTTCCCATGCATAATTTGATTTGCTTTCGTGATCTCTGCGCCAAATGCATAGCCAATTGCTTGATGCCCAAGACAAATCCCTAAAATTGGGATTTCTTTATGAAGTGTTTGAATAACTTTTATACAGATTCCTGCCTCTTCCGGCCTTCCTGGGCCAGGGGATAAAACAATCGCATCCGGCTTTAATGCTGTAATTTCCTCTATTGATATTTTGTCATTTCTAACTACAAGAACCTCTTCCCCTAATTCGCCCAAATATTGATAAAGATTAAACGTAAATGAATCATAATTATCAATAAGTAATATCATCTTGACCCTCCAAAAAAGCTCTTAATTTATGAATCGTTTCTTCAAATTCCTTCTCAGGTACCGAATCGTAAACAATTCCTGCTCCAGCCTGTATATAAGCCTGCTGATCTTTAATAAGCATTGTCCGTATGGCTAAAGCAAAATCCATGTTTCCATTAGCGGAGAAATACCCGATCGCGCCTGAGTAAACCCCTCTTTTTACATCCTCCAGCTCATTAATAATTTCCATCGCTCTAATCTTCGGTGCACCGGATACCGTCCCTGCCGGCAAGGTAGCAATTAAAGCATCAATGGCAGACAAGTCACCCTTCAAAGTTCCGCTTATTTCTGATACAAGATGCATCACATGTTTGTACTTTTCAATTTTCATGAACTTATCTATCTGAATGGAACCGATTTTACATACACGGCCGAGATCGTTTCTCCCTAAATCCAACAGCATTTTGTGCTCAGCAAGCTCCTTTTCATCTTCAAGCAATTCTTTTTCAGTCATAATGTCTTCGAACTCTGTTTTCCCTCTTGGCCTTGTTCCTGCAATCGGATTCGTGGTCACTTTCTCACCATTTACTTTTATTAAGCTTTCTGGTGATGTTCCGGCAATTTTGTAATTACCAAAATCTAAGTAATACATATATGGTGATGGATTATGGATTCTAAGCTTACGGTAATATGAGAATGAATCACCGGTAATCGTTCCTTGAAGACGCTGAGAAAGAACAACCTGAAAGATATCGCCTTCTAAAATGTACTCTTTAGCCTTTTTGACTTTTTCAATAAAGTCTGCTCTCTTTGTTGAAGCCTTAAAGGTTGTAAGGTTTACATCCTCTAGTTCATGATCCACTTCTATTCCCCGACGGATCTCTTCCAGTCTCTTCTCATGCCTTGATTTTAGCCTAGGGAGGTCGCTGAATAATGGGACTGAAAGTATATAAACCTTTTGTTCCAAATGATCAAATACAACTGCTTCTTCGAAAAACATTAAATGAACCTCTGGAAGATTTAATTCATCTTTTGGAGTTTCTCCGATATTTTCATAGTGACGGATTACATCATAGCCAACGTAACCGACTGCACCACCACAAAATGGAAACCTGCTCATTATCTCTTGCTGATATTCGGATAGCAGCCCCTTCAATACTTCTAACGGCTTAGCCTGAACTATTTTTCTTTCTTCCGCCGATATGATCGTACTGCAATCTCCATCCCCAATTAGTTCAAGCACAGGTTCCACACCAATAAAAGAATATCTCCCTGCTTTTTCATGCTTAAGTGAGCTTTCAAATAGAAACTTTTTTTGTCCTTTCAGCCGCTGAAAGATAAGAATTGGCGTTAATGTATCACCTTCCATCTCACTAATTAAAAACTCATCCGTTTTTTGCATGTTCCAGTCTCCTTTAGCGTTAAAATAAAAAAGTCCCCTATACGCACAAGTAATGTGCATATAGAGGACGTATCTTTGACCGTGGTGCCACCTCAAATTCGGAGCAAACAACTGCTCCCTTATTCAGGTACGGATGAAATATTCATCATCGATACCCTATCCCAATAACGGTGGAACTCCGTGCCTCCCTACTAGCCTTCAAGAAGCCTCTCGTAAGTCCATTCCATTTGCTTTCTTGCGTACCGGCTCTCACCCTGCCCGGCTCTCTGTTACGCTTCAAACAATGTACTACTCTTACTCAGCGATGTATTTATTCTTTTTTAGAAAAACAAAAAAGGCCTCCCGTCAAAAAAAGGACGAGAGACCCGTGGTGCCACCTTTATTAGCTAAAAAATTAGCTCACTTAAACAGGTATCGAAATGTAACCATTTGAATACCTGTCTCTTGTAACGATGAGACTGTTCGCCAAAGCCTACTGCTTAAAAGGTTCGGTTTGGAGGCTCGGAAGTCCATTCGCAATTACGTTTACACTGATTCACACCACCCATCAGCTCTCTAAAGTACCCGTAAAAGTTACTCCTCTTCGTCAATGCCGTACGTTATATTGTTTTTTATATTATTCGTAATTATAAAAAAAGTCAAGCGGTATTTTTTAAAATTTATTTCAGCTCATTTAATGATTTTTTTAATCGATTTCGCCAAACTTCCGCCAGTTCTTCGAGTTCAATAAATTCTCGGATTGCTTCAAGATTTTTTCGATCATGAAACATAAGATGATTTCCTGCTAATACTGAAAACTTTTCCTGCTTCCGGTCAATGAGCTCAATAGAAGATTCTTCATTCACTAAACCTTCCTCAAGCACTCTAAAAAAATACCCCGTATATCCTGTTTCTACCACTCTGCCCAGCAATTGATTAACTCCATTATGCTTAGAAATGGAGGCACATGGAACTCGACCTTGAGACACTTGAATAATGGCTTCTCCAAGCTTAAAAGTATCTCCGATAAAAACATCCTTTTCCTGATGATTAGCTACACATATATTTTCACCGAAGGCTGGCCTCTTTAAAGATTTTTGAAACTCTTCTTCCCATTTTTGATAATGTTCTAAAGGATATAAACAAACCGCTCTGTCAGGTCCTCCATGAACTTCCCGATTTCCTACCGTATCTCCACGAAATCCATCCTTTGTAAGCATCACTTCTGTAACTGGCTTTTTCCCAATCGCAGAATTAATCGTTACCCCATCCCATAAATGGAGGTTTGCCCTGCCAATATTTAAAGCCAGAAGTTGTTCTCCCATTTTTTACACCTCTATTATTTTTTATTTTCTTTATGTATATAAATCATTATACTACGTAATTTTTTCCACAAAAAATAATTACCATAAAAAGAGGCTACTACTTTCCCGAGCATTGACCAATATTAAACTTAGGTATGATTATATATAAGGATGGTATGTCAATGGAACATGTTGAAAAAATAAAATTAGAAAGCCAGAAATCAGAGAAAAAAAAATCCGGTGACAAGGTTAATAATCAAAAGTGGGCTGTTCTTTCCCTCGCATCCATCCCGTTAGTGATGACACTGGGAAATTCCATGTTAATTCCTGTTTTACCATCAATGGAAAAGAACTTGAACATATCTTCATTTCAAACAAGTATGATATTAACAGTCTATTCAGTAGTAGCAATCTTATTAATTCCTATTGCCGGATGCTTATCTGATCATATTGGAAGAAAAAAGGTGATTATACCCAGCCTCATCATCGCGGGTATCGGAGGATTAATATCTGGATGGGCAGCATGGAAAGTTGCAGATGCTTATTGGATTATTCTCTGCGGCCGTGCTTTGCAAGGTGTTGGTGCGGCTGGAGCAGCTCCTATTGTCATGCCACTTATAGGAGATATGTTCAAAAGTGACGATGAAGTCAGCAGTTCTTTAGGGATGATTGAAACCTCTAACACATTTGGGAAGGTTTTAAGCCCGATTTTAGGTGCTTTTTTAGCAAGTTTCTTTTGGTTCTTGCCCTTTTTCGCATTTCCAGTGTTTTGCACATTATCGATATTACTTGTTATGCTCTTAATAAAAACACCTAAGGAACGGGAAGAGCCAATTCCATTTAAACAGTTTTTGCAAAATATAAAAAATACATTTAAACATAACGGAAAGTGGCTTTACGCAATATTTATCATCGGTGTTATTATGATGTTTGTCCTGTTTGGCGTATTGTTTTATTTATCAGACGTACTGGAAAACACATATAAAGTGAAAGATGTAAAAAAGGGGTTCCTGTTAGCCATTCCATTAGGGGCACTATGTATCGCCTCGTTTATTACCGGAAAAGTCATAAAGGAAAATAAAGTTTTAATGAAATGGATCATCTTTGGAGGATCTGCTTTAACCGCTATTTCAGTTGCGATACTAAATTTTTCAGATGGCTTATGGTTTATGCTCATTCTATTTACCTTTGGGGGAATTGGCATCGGTGTGGCTCTGCCATGTCTTGATGCATTAATAACGTGTGGTATCGAAAAAGAAGAACGAGGCACTATAACATCGATATACAGTGCGATGCGATTTATCGGAGTCGCTGCTGGCCCTCCAGTTATTGCACTTTTAATGGAAAGTACAAATAATATTATGTTTTACTTTTTAAGCGGTCTTACGGTCATTGCAATTATTGCCACATTTATGGCAATTAAACCCGATCCGGAGGAAGCTTGATGACCTCTTAGTGGTGACATTTATTCCTGTATATGATATTCTATTGTTAAGTTAATTCGTATTTAAAAACGACCGCAGGTGTTGGCGCACCGACGGTCATTTGCAATAGTCGTTCCCTGAGAGCGACGGCCAGTCCAAAGACTAGACCTCTCCTATATTTTCAGGTCAAGGGAGGTCTATTTTTTGTGGTTAAAAGACAAGACAGCAATGATTAGACTTGAAAAAGAAATCATAATCATAATTGTTTCGAATACTGTCAAGGCATCACCCCCTTTCAAATACGGGGTTAGCCGACCACCCTTGAGAATTCTCCTATTGCCACTCTATTATACCATATACTTGTCCAATATAAAGAACATACGTTCCCTTTTGTTAAAAATGATACTTATCTCCTATTTATACATAAAAAAACCACCTGTATGGTGGATGGTAAACATTTTATTCCTTTAATCTAGGCTTTGCTGGATTACAGTCTGGTGCCAACAAATTGGTTGACTGGGCAAGCTTTGTTAAGTAGTAGCATTCTTCTCTATACATATGATCTGCCATTAATGCTGAAAAAGTCCCTAATGCCTCTTTACTTAGCTCAAGCTCCTCAATTTCATCTAAAAAACTCATGAACAATTTCATTTCCAGTTCTACATCTTTATTAAATTTCTCTAGAGCTGGGAATGTAGTTAAATTTGTCCGCAGAAAGCCAGTCATCTCTATTGCTTTTAAATAAAATGCCTCAAAATCCTTCGTAAATCCATCACTCATTTTCTTTATTTTTTTCTCAACTTGTTCCATATTATCCGAAATAGCACCCGCATGTCCGGCGGCATCTAAAAGCCATAATAAATGATGATGAAGTTCATGAAAAACAGGTGGTACTTCCCCTTTTTTCAAATACTTTAAAAGCAATATATATTCATCAACCTCATTCACCATATGATTTATGAAAACTGGCCCTAAATGGATTTTAACCTTTCCGACAAGGTGCAGTTCAATAATGGTTAACTTAAGTTTCCTAATTTTTTGTGCCTCTTCTTCCGCCCTTTTGCTTAATTCTAATAAATTGTTAGTTTCTACTCTTCCTAGCAGCCCATCAAATACTCCAATAAAGTAATTAGCCTCATTTATTAATTCTTTTTCTTGCGGAGATAGAGCATCGTGAATAAAACGGGCATGGTCCCCTAATACTTGCAGCCAAAACCCATGCTCTAATTTTGCCGCTTTCTCAAAGCTAACAGACAAGCCGATCCCCTCCCTTCAAATTACTCTTAAAAGCTTATCGTTTTTTATGATTTTTTATGACAATTATTAGAAGGGTGTCATCATTGTTTATTGCATGTTAAACGTAAAAAACTTTAATCCAAAATGAAATGGATTAAAGTTTTTTTGTTAAGGCTTTTTTCGAATACTTTGTTGTTTTAAGACTGAACAGTGAACCGTTCCTTTCCGCTGCAGGCACTTGCTTTCCGCGGGGAGGAAGTCGAGCCTCCTCGCCGTTCCGTCTGCGGGGTCTCGACCTTTCCTCTATTTCCCGCTGGAGTCAAGTGCCTTTCGCTCCAATCCACTCTGTGTGTTTTCAATATTGTAAAAAAAACCAATCATTTTGACAAGAACCTTTGTTAAAAATGAAAAGCTGTCATCTGCTGATTCAAAACTTCTGATGAATATCCTTTGGCTTTTAAATAGGTTAGAAGCTCTGGTAAGTGCTCTGCTGTTGTTTTTCGATCATGCATTAGGATTACAATGGGACGATCTTTGTAGCGGAAATTTTCAATTTGATTAATGACCTTTTTAACATATTCACCGTTTTTAGATTTCCAATCCTCACTGTCAACAGTCCAGTCCCATAGCTGAAAGCCTGCATCTTCTACAGCCTTTTTATAAGATGGTTTCATATAAGGTGAAGACCCATAGGGGGTTCTAATTAAGGTCGTTCCTGTACCTGTCAGCTTCATTAAAGTCGATTGGGCTTTAGCCATTTCATCAACAACTGTTTTTTCTGATCTGTATATTTTGGATACAGTGTGTGTAACACCATGCAGAGCTGGAGTATGGCCATTATCTATAATCGCATGCAATTGTTTTTCATATGTTCTCATATTTGGTTCAAGCATGAAAAAAGTAGCCTTCATATCAAAGTTATTCAATGATTCTAGTATTTTTAAAGTATATGGGGAAGGACCGTCGTCAAATGTTAAATAGATTATTTTTTTGGGATTCTCCTCCACAGCATTTTCTTGCTTATCTGCGTTTGAATTACTAGCTTGTGGTGCTTTTTCAACTGGCTTACTTTGAACAATTTTATCTTTATTTTGTTCTACAGCATTTTCTACTTTCTCTTTCGTTTCTTCCTTATCTTGCATCTGTTTCTCTTTTTCTAGGGCTATTTTTGTATTTAATTGCTGAAAATAGTAGTATTTATGAGCAAGAGAACCGCTCATTTCTTCATATTGATTAACATCCTTTTGTGTAAGCAATGAATACATAATAATTATTGGCTGTGTTAAACTAGAAACAGCTGATGCTTCATTATGATTGCTTGATTTTACTGTAGTTAACACTAAAGACAAACATACAAGAAGTGAAATGAGTACTTTTGTGTACATTTTAAACATGTGATTTTTTTTCTTCCTTTTTTTTCTCATAGGGGTTCACCATTCCATTTCCTGAGAAGCTAATTTTTGGGGCAGTAGTGCCTTTAAGGGTATATTTTGAGGTATATATTATTAAGACGTTTTTATGTTAAAAAAAGTTGTCAAATTTCTCACTTACTTTACAAAACTATTAAATTTCCGCTACAAAACTTCTTTCTTTAAGATTACCTAATCTCTTAATCTTTTTCAATTCTTTCCAGAAATTATTATTTTTTTGTCTTTTTTGGTCGATATAATAAATAGATTGCACATAAAAATATAATATGATAAAATTTGATTAACAACATATAGTATGATGATTTCCACAAACACACTATATGTTGTTTCCGATTCTTGAACTTTTCTATCGATCCAAGGTCTCATTATTTTCCGCTTTTCATGAGCGGATTTTTTTTGTACAAAAAAAAATCTTGCCTATGGCAAGAGTGCAAATATCATCTTTAAGATCATATATTTCTTTCTAGTCTCCCTGATTAAATTTCAAAAAATAATTGGTATATACTTCAATAATTATTTCCTTAAATGTTTGTCCACCGTCCCGACTCTCTTTTGGCAAATAGTTTCCTGCAAATAATAGCCTCTGATCTGAAGATAGAAACATTGTTAATGGCAAACCAGCATTACCAGTTACTTCCTGGCGAATATTTAAGTATTTTGAGTAAATGTCCGGACGTTCTTCTCTGTCCACTTTAATCGAGATGAACCAATCATTTAAAAGCTTGGCGATTTCTGCATCTTCAAATGATTCACTTTTCATTACCTCACACCAATGACAGCTCCTACAGCCAATACTAATCATAACCAGCTTTCCTTCTCTTTTCGCCTTATCAAACGTCTCTTCTGTCCACTCCAGCCAATTAACTGGATTTTTCTCATACTGCTTTAAATATTGGCTTTTCGATACTTTAAGCCAATTATAATCTGGAGAATATCTGTCTTCTGATAAGAATGATTGCATATTCTCATACACTCCTTATTCGAGGGAGCAATAATATGCTCCCTTACAATCTGGCGTATTTTTATAGCTGTAGTTCTTGAGGCGGACTACCTTCGTTATTTAAAACACGAACAATTTCAGGCTTTATTTCCAAAAACACATAATTCGGATCTTCTGGACCATCAAACCATTTATTAAACGACTCATCCCAATATTGTTTTTTCAAGTTCTGTGAATCATTAATTGAAGATGTTCCCGAAATTTGAACATATGTATCCCCTAGACCCTTATTTTCAAAGCCCAATAGTACAGATACTGCTGGATTTTCTTTAAGTTCTTCGAGCTTTTCAGTATCCGCCTTTGTAGGTGTATACAAGGTTAAATCCTTATTAAAGAATGTCATATAACGTGAATGAGGCTTGTTATTTTCAACCGTTGCGAGAACCCCTGTCCGTTGATTGGAAATAATATTAACTACTTGTTTCTTTAACTCTTCTTGATTCAAGTTGCTCATTGAACTCTACTCCTTAACACGGTAAATTTTAAAGCCCTTTACTATTAAAGTCCCCTTCCATAATCCATTTATGTACTCTAATAGCAAGGAGGAGCATGATTAAAATGTTCGTTTAGCTAAGTAGGTTCTCATCACTTGTTCCGCTGTTTTTTCCAATAATTCTTCCGCATTTTCAATGGCTTCTTGAAGTGTCATTGGTGCATTCGTAATGCTATGAACACTTGTTATTCCATGCTCGTACAAAACTTCGATACCGTATCCAATTGAGCCGGTTAACGCAAAAACGGGAAGATTTACTTTTTTAGCAGCCTCTGCAACCCCCATTGGTGTTTTACCGCAAGCTGTTTGGAAATCGATCTGACCTTCTCCAGTAAATACACAGCTTGCTTCAGCTAAATGATCGGCCAGTTTGGAATATTCAATGACAATATCGATACCGCGTTTAGTAACAGATGGAAAAAAGGCTTGAAATGCTCCTCCAATTCCGCCAGCAGCCCCCGCTCCAGGTTTGTCATGCAAACGAATACCGGTTTTGTCTTCGATTAAATCAGCCCAATGCTCTAGGTTTGCATCCAAAATTTCAACCATTTCAGGGGTCGCACCTTTTTGTGGCCCAAATACATTAGAAGCCCCGTCTATGCCGATTAAAGGATTTTGTACATCTGTAGCTATTAAAAAATCACTGTTGAGAATTCGGTTATCAAATTCGCGGTCTTCTATTTTCATTAACCTGCCGAGCTCACTTCCCCCATAACCAATTGATGCTCCCTCCGAATCCAGCAGATTCATTCCAAGTGCCTGAAGCATCCCAGCCCCGCCATCATTTGTTGCACTGCCGCCAATCGCTAAAATAAATTTCCTGTAACCATCATCTAATGCTTGTTTAATTAGCTGACCGGTTCCAAATGTTGTAGTGTTCATCGGATTAAGTTCCTCTCGCTTAAGCAAACAAATTCCTGATGCATTAGCCATTTCAATTACACAAGTTTCCATATCTCCTAATACTCCATAGGCGGCTTGAACAGGTTGAAGAAGCGGCCCCTTGACTGTAACAGGAACGATCCTCCCATTTGTTGCAGCAACTAGACTTTCCATTGTTCCTTCGCCTCCATCTGCAACAGGAACTAAAATCGTAGTAATATTTGAAGAAACCTTTTTTATCCCTTTTTCCATTGCTTGTGCAGCTTTAATTGCAGTTAAGCTTCCTTTAAATGAATCAGGTGCAATGACTATTTTCATATTTAGACGCCACCTTTACTTTCATTTATAAATATTTTCAATTTTCTATCTACCAATATTATTATAATCTTTATTCTAATATTTGGCATAGCAAAGGAAAATTATTGTCAAAGAGAGATAAAAATGGCATAATCGTAACAACAATATACAAACATTTTACAAACTTTATACAACAGAGGAGAATTACTATGTTAACAATGTTTTCTAAATCTAAATCACCAAGATTTGAGGCAAAATTAAAGATTACTGATGGAAATTCTGTTACAGGCTTGGACCCGTTATTTACTTCGCGAGCAGAGTTTATGGGATTATCTAAGAAACATCTGGACGCAATAAAGGATATTAGTCCACTGCTGCTTGAAATGGCTGATGAAGGAATAGCAATGATATTAGACCATTTATCTACATTTCCAAATTTAAATGAAATTGCTACATCTAAGACAAGCAGAGAAAGATTACATAATGTTTTTAAAGCATATATTTCTACTATTTTAAATGGAAACTTTGATGAGTCCTATCATGCAATGAGAGAAAGAATGGGAAATATTCACCTTAAGGCCGGTTTGCCAATTGGCTGGTTTTTAGCTACTTTTGGAGCATTTCAATCACTTTTAATTCCGAAAATTATTGAGCATCTGCAAGATAATCCCGAACAGCTAGCTACTACATTACTCGCACTTAATCATTTATTTAATCTAGATGGCCAAATGGTTGTGGAAGACTATATGAATAGTAAAATTGCACAAATTGAAGAAACTCATACAAAGAATTTAGCTCTAAGAGATGAACTGCTTTCCATTAGTCAGGAGCTAGCCCTTTCTATGGAAGAATCAGAGGCTTCCATTGTAGAGACTGCCGCAAAGACACAAGAAATTAAGACGAATACGGTTCAAACGAGCAAAAGTAGTAAGAATCTTGTCAATTTAACTCTGCAATATGAAAAGCAAATTGAGGATATGAAGGAATCCTTTGATGGATTAGCAGAGAGAATTGAAAATTCCATCATAAAGACAGAAACACTTAAAGATATCTCAGGCCAAATCACCAATATGACGAATGAAATACAAAAAGTGGCTGACCAAACGAACTTACTAGCACTCAATGCTGCAATTGAAGCAGCAAGAGCTGGCCAGGAAGGCCGTGGGTTTACTGTAGTGGCAAACGAAGTACGAAAACTAGCGGAAAACTCAAAAAACATGAGTCATGAAATTGTAGAACTAATCACTCAAAGCACGCAAAATATCGAAGCGCTTGTTGAAATAATGAAGAGTATGAATGAACTCTCTTTCTCTTCAAAAGATAATATGAATCAGGTACGAACAGGAATTATGACGGTTAAATTTGAAATGAGCAATTTTCTCGAAATGTTTAATAAAAATGCATCAGACCTAGATTTTATTGCAGATGCGATTGAAGAGATTAATACTACAACACATAATCTAACAAAACTATCAGGTAAACTTTATGACAAGGCGGAAAATCTTTAAACTAAATATGCCAAAAAGAATCGATGAAACAAATGAAAGTCCTTGTTTCATCGATTCTTTTATAATTACTCCGATTTAATGATAAATAGGAAGAAAGCCGAGCTTTTTCAATGCTCGACTTTCCAAAAAAACTAACGACGATGTTCAATAAGGTCAATTACCCCTAATACTACGTGAGCTAAACCAAATCCGAAAACAGTATTTGCAATCATTTTATTTGACCCTCTGTTTTGTTTCATGGCATAGCCTGTTAAAGTAACAGCTGAACCTAATGCAGTTGGAATTAAGCCTTCACGAATATTCATAGTAAAATCCCCCTACATCGTTAGTTGGTGAATCACACCATTGTTATTGTTAAACGAGAAATTGATTTCTATACACTTGCTTTGATTGATCTTGTCACTATTTAAAGAATTTCGTTAACAGTGTCTGAAAAAATAATATTATCCAGGGATTTATCTTTTAAAAACTCTTCAGCACCTGGACCGCCAATATAGAACTGGATATGAGGATATTGCGCAGCAAACTCATCTAGGTCCTGAATGATTTCCGGATTTTTCTCAAATGGAAGCGTAGTAATAGCTGATAGAATAACTTTTCTAGGGTTTAACTGTTCAACACTTGATTGTATCGCACTCGGTGCAGGCGATGGTCCAAGAGCAACTGTTTTCCACCCATTTAACATACCTTCCAGTAAAATAATGTGGAGTGGAATTTCGTGTCTTTCCTCAGGCAGGCATGCTCCAATTATTATTGGCGCATTCTCATTAAAGTGAAAATTTCTCCGCAATTGGACGAGAAAATCTCTTATAGCCAAGCTAGATAAAGCTTCTTGATATTCTCCCCAGCGTCCATCACTCCATCTATTCCCAACTTCCTTTAAAAACGGAACAACAACTGAATAGAGAAACTTTCGTAGCCCTAAGGATAAATAAGCCTGCTGCAAAATCCGATTGATATTTTCTTCATGAAGCATAGCGCCTTCATGAAGCAAGGATATGACATGCTCATTCAATGTTTTTGGTGGTTCTATATAACCTTCTTTTGCTTTATGAATGATTTCTTCCTCATTCGATTGCTGCTGAACATGCATAGCAGCTTGTTTAACTGTATAGCCGTTTTCTACTAAAGACTTCACAAATAGAATCCGATTTACTTCATTATGAGAATAAATTCGATATCCATTGTCTAACCTTTGTGGATTTACAATACCGTACCGTTCTTCCCATTTTCTAATCACTTGTTTGGATAGCCCGCTAATATTTGCAACTTGCTGAATGCTATATGTTAATTCTTCTGAATATTGGGTCATGATAAATCCATCCCCTATACGAAATTAAATAATTTATTTTAACTTAATAACTGTCTTTTTTAATATATAACATGATTTCACTTTATACAATATAACCAAAAGATTATACATATATTTGACAAAGAACAAAAACTTAAATGGTTTACTATCACTTTGTATAATCTTTGTATAATATTTGATGAAAAACATTTTACAAAGTGACAATGTTAGAATATACTATTTTTAATTAAAGATAATGGCCGCTGCTCCATACATAGAAAAAATCGAAGTTCTATTCAATCATCTTTCTTGATAAGATTAACTACTTTTATCGTCTTTAATAAGTGGGAGGGATATTTATGGATTTTTTAACTCGTTTTAGTTTAAGAAATGCTGTCGCTATTTTTATAATTTCGTTTTTATTAATTTTAGGTGGGCTGTTTTCATTTTCAAAGCTGAAAGTTGATCTCCTGCCTAATATCGAATTCCCGCAGCTTTCCATTCAGGTATTTTACCCGGGAGCATCACAGCAGGATATTGATGAGCAAGTGACAAGTAAGCTTGAAATGAAGTTAAAAGGGCTTGAAGGAATCAAGAAGATGCAGAGCTCAACCTATGAAAGCATCTCCACTATCAGTCTGGAGTTTCCTTTTGATGTGAAATTAGATGATGTAGAGAATAGTGTAAAAGAGTTAATCAATGAAACTGATCTTCCGGATTCTGTACAGATTGAAGTTAATCGATTTTCTTTTGGATCATTTCCTATTTTTAATATTTCTCTTTTTTCAAAAGGCTCATCAGACTTACAAGCGCTTCTTGACAATGAAGTTGTGCCGGAATTGAATAAAATCCAAGGGATCAACAGTATTTCTATTGGCGGATTAACGGAAAACACTTTACAAATAACGATTAATAAAGAAAAAGCGAATCAGTATGGCTTAACACTTAGTGGAATCAAAGATCAAATTCTGCAAAAGCAGCTTTCTTTTCCAGCAGGAAATGTTAATGATAATGAAGTTGTGATCCCTATTCGTGTACAAGAGAAAACAGAAAAAATTGATGAACTAAAGAATATTGAACTTAAATCGGCATTTTCCCCAAATATGAATGCGGTAAAATTATCTGATATAGCTGAAATTGAAGAAATTTCATCGAAACCTGAAATTACTCGTTATAATCTGAAGGAATCATTATCAATGGCTGTGACCAAAAAACAGGATGCTAATACAGTAGAAGTCGCGGGGAATGTACTTAAAGTTCTTAACAGCTACAAAGACCAATTAGATTATTCGATTGGCTTTGATTCCGCAGAAGGAATTGAACAATCGGTTAATACATTAATAAAAGAAGGTCTGCTCGGAGCACTTTTCGCATCCATTTCTGTACTGCTATTCTTAAGAAACATTCGGGCAACTATCATTGCCATTGTCTCTATTCCACTTTCATTAGTCGTTTCATCTATTTTCTTATATCAGCTTGACATTTCACTTAATATTATGACATTAGGGGGAATGGCTGTAGCTGTTGGCCGTGTTGTGGACGATAGTATTGTCGTCATTGAAAATATATTCAGGCGCGTTCGCAAAGAAAAATCAGAAATGACTGATGATTTGATTCAACAATCAACGAAGGAAATTCTCAAAGCTATTACGTCATCTACCATTACAACGGTTGTTGTTTTCTTACCGCTAGGATTTGTAGGAGGGATTACGGGGGAATTTTTCCTTCCTTTTGCCTTAACAATTGTGTTTTCTTTATTAGCTTCACTGCTCGTTGCGATTACGATTGTTCCAATCTTGGCTAAGTTTTCATTCAAGAAAGTGCCAAAAGAAGAAAAAGAAAATGCACTTCAAAGACAATATGGCAAGCTTATTCAATGGTCTCTTAATCACAAATCGGCAATTATTATTATTTCGATTTTATCTTTAGCAGGCTCACTAGCTCTCGTTCCGCGCCTTGGCTTTACATTTATTCCGAATGAAGAACAAAAGCTACTCGTTGCATCTGTTAGGCTTCCGGCCTCGACATCGCTCGAGCGGACGAATGAAATATCACTGGAAGTAGAAAAAATGTTTGAAAATAATGCGGAAATTGATGAAGTTACAGCTGGAATTGGTTCAAGAGACTTTCAAACTGGATTAAAGCGACAAAATCAAGCCAATTATTTCATAAGCTTAAAGGATAATGTGAATGTTGCTCAATCCATAAAGGATATAGAAAAAGAAATCGAAGGAATCGTTCTTACAAAGGAACCAAATGCAGTAATTGGTATCCAGGAACAATCGACTGGCGGACCTCCTTCAAATAATAATGTGAATATTAACCTCTATTCTACAGATCTTAAAGCTTTACAAGAAGCTGCCAATCATGTTGAAAACTACATGCTTAAGCAGAAGGATTTAAAGTATGTTTCGAATAATTTTTCGGAAAAACAGAAGCAAATTCTCGTAAAAATCCAGTCAGAGAAAGCTTCACAGTATGGGATATCAGGCTATCAAATTTTAGCGACAGTCAGTGATCAAACAAAACCAGTCACTGTTGGTACATTAAATTTAGATGATCAAGATCGAAGTGTTCAATTATCCTATGATAAACAAACCGTTTCTTTAAGTGAATTTAAAAAATTAACAATACTTTCACCGCAAGGACCAGTTGCAATTACTGAAGTGGCTGATATCGAGGAAATCGATGCATTTACCTCCATCCAAAAGCTGGACGGCAAAGTTTTTGCACAAGTTTCTGCATTAATTGATTCAAATGACATCCGTTCCGTATCTGCAAGGGTCATAGACGGTGTCAATAACGATGTAGAGATACCGAAAAACGTGACGTTAGAAGGCGGAGGCGGAAGTGACGAAACAGTAGAAATCTTTATCCAGCTTGGCTTAGCGATGATCATTGCGATTGGATTAGTGTATTTAACATTATTAATTACATTTGGCAAGGCTCGGATTCCATTCATTCTTCTTTCATCACTTATTTTCGTTCCAATCGGGTCTATGCTTGGATTGTTTATTGCAAACGAACCAATGTCAGTTAGTGTCATGATTGGATTGCTCATGTTAATTGGCATTGTTACGACGAATGCAATCGTCTTAGTAGACCGGGTTGGTCAGAATCGCGAGGAGAAAATGATGTCCATTAGAGATGCACTCATAGAAGCTGGGAAAACTAGGCTCCGGCCAATTTTAATGACAGCCTTTGCTACTATTGCAGCTTTAATTCCTTTAGCACTGACCACCTCTACAGGAACATTAATTTCAAAAGGGCTAGCTATTACGGTAATCGGGGGATTAACCTCCTCTACCCTGCTTACCTTAATCCTGGTACCTGTTATTTACGAACTATTCTTCATTAGACAGCTAAAAAAAGAAAAACATTATAGCCAAAACACATTTCAAGTAAAATAAGATTTGCCCCTAGCGTTAAATTGGCTAGGGGCCATTTTCTTTTATACTAAGTAAAATACTCTAATTTTGCTTCCGGAAAAAATTTCTGCATATAGGAATGTAAATGAGTCTTCAAATCCTCTTCCTCTTCCTTTTGATATATATACTTGCCGATTCCATATTTTCCCCATTTATAACGTCTTTTCTCTTCATCCAATTCTAATTTCGTCATCGGATAGTTTTTTTCAATTACCTTTTTCGCTGGCTTCGTAAAACGATGCTGGATAAATTCAAATGTTAAATCCTTTTTCGCTTCTGGTGGAAGCTCTGCTTCTAGTCGTTCAAACATATGATAGTACCCTTCTTCCCAGCCCTCATGCAAATAAATTGGTGCAACAATAAAGCCAAGTGGATATCCCGCTCTAGCTACCTTTCCTGCAGCTTCGATCCGTTTCTCTAGAGGTGATGTTCCTGGTTCAAAGTTTTTTATCACATAATCGGCATTAACACTAAACCGGAAACGTGTTTTTCCATTATGCTTTGCATCTAGTAAGTGATCGACATGATGGAATTTTGTTACGAACCGAAGCTTACCGTATTGCGACTCGCCAAAGTGCTCAATCGCCCGTTTTAATGTATGAGTTAAATGATCAATCCCGACAATATCTGATGTACAGGAGGCCTCAAATCTAGTGATTTCTGGTGCCCTTTCCTCCATATATTTGTCCGCAGCTTCTAATATTTCATCCACATTCACATATGTACGAATATAGGGCTTGCTTCCCATTGTTGTTTGCAAATAGCAATAATGACAATGTCCCATGCAGCCTGTTGCAAATGGAATTGCATATTCAGCTGAAGGCTTGGACGTATCAAATTTTAATGTTTTTCTAATCCCTACCACTAATGTTGATTTAGCTACCCGATATTTCTGAAATTCATTATCTCCTGGAAGGTTTCTAACTTGGTTATGAGATGTTGTATAACGAATTTCTAAATCCATCTTTTCAAATTTTTCTTTTAGAGCTTTCCCTAAAGGGTAATCTAACGCATCAGGTTCGAAATATACTAATTTAGGCAGGAATGGATTAATCATTCGATCGTCCCCTCAGCTACATCACCATAGAAATAATGGTATGCCTGTTTTGCCTCATCTTCTGAAGCGTATACCGCCATTTCATCTGATAAAGGATAATATGTTTCATAGAGAAATAACGCTAGCTCGTTCGGATTTTCAGGATTTCTGACCACTGCTGCTTCTTGAATATTTGTTACATTTTGTATATGTGGATTACGGTAAAAAACATAAACAACATCTCCGGCATTATACTGTTGTTGGTAATTCGTAAATAAGTCCATTAGTTTCACCTATCTCTTCTATAGTCCTGTACCAAAAAGTTTAACTTATTATGATTTTGCCTATTGATATTGAAATTATGTTTTCTTAATTATGGAAGCTACATACTTTTAAAAAAGATAGTTTAATCCATGCAGAAAGGCTCATAATAATCTTGGGATGTTTATCTTTATAGAATTGGAGCTGATTTTTGCATGGATGTTCAAGGTATGAATTCAACAGAGGCAGCATTATATCAATATAAAGAGGGACTTGGGACTTTTACGAAAAAAATGCCGGAATTTGCAAGTCAATTCAACGCTTTTACAGAGGAATGCTTTAAAGAAGGTGCTCTATCTCAAAAAGATAAGCAGTTAATTGCACTTGGCATTAGTCTATTTTCCCGTGATGAATATTGTATAATCTATCATACAAAGGGATGCCTTGATCAGGGCTGTTCAGAGGAAGAAATTCTTGAAGCAGTTGGCGTTACAGCCGCTTTCGGCGGAGGTCCTGCAATGAGTCAGGCTGTTACTCTTGTTCAGGAATGTATGCATGAACTTAATCAAATAAAACAATAAACACTATTGAACAGGGAAGCTGATTATTATGCACCCTGTTTTTATTTTTCTTGTTCATTATAGACATTCACCTATCGTATCCAATCGCATAATTTAGGATTAGTAAAGATAGGAGTGGAATCTATATGAATTTATTTCATCATTCAGAGCTTGATGGGCTACCTTTAGAATCTTGGCAAAACATTGCCTATCTTCAATTTAAAGAGAAAATTACGGATAAAACAAATCCATTCCCTTGTATTCCAGCAGTCCTGGGATATACATTAGGTCACCTTCGATTTGGTTTCGCAGGCATTCCGGAAAGCCAAGAATCAGCAAAGGAACTTGCTTATATACTCAAAGATTATACGATAAACTATAAAAGCTTTGGAAAATTTACAAGTTTAATTGTTTTTTTCAATACCCCCCAAGAAAGGTATAAAAACTGGCAGGTTGAAGATTATTACCGCTTATTTTGGCAGCAGTTAGAGAATTTGAATAAGTACGATGAACAAGCTTGGCCAGAAAGCATTCCAATTGATCCAAATCATCCACTTTGGGAATACTGTTTCCACGGTACCTCTTATTTCATGTATTGCGCCACTCCAGCACATGAGAATCGTAAAAGCAGAAGCTTCCCTGCTTATATGCTAGCAATCACTCCAAGATCGGTTTTAATTGATTTTCTCGCACAAGAAAAACAGGCTGCAAATTTGAAAAAGAAAATCCGCCATAGGATTGAAAAATACGACAAACTTCCCATCCACCCCGCATTAAACTCATATGGTAATAGTGATAACTTCGAGTGGAAACAATACTTCCTCCCTGATGAACAAATTAATTTCTCAGAGTGCCCCTTTAAAAAAATGATTAAAAAGAGTCATTGAAAGCTGATTCAATGACTCTTTTCTATGTTTAAAAAAACATTGACTTTTTCATTGATAATGATTATCGTTATTAATGTGAAATTATATGAGACGGGGTATTATCATGAAATCTATAGCATTATTATCCAGTTCTATCATTTTAGCTGGCAGTCTTTTAGCTGGATGCAGCAGCAGTAATAACGCTGGAACTGAAGAACCTAAACAGGAAATCAAGGTAGTGGATTTATCTAAGGAACAGGAGGCTTATAAAGAATTTGCTCTTGACCAAATTGATCAATTCGTAATAAAGACTGACGAATTCGTTCAAGCCATCCTTGCGGGAGATGTTGAAAAAGCAAAATTACTTTATGCACCAGCTCGTATGTTTTTCGAACGTTCTGAGCCTGTTGCTGAAAGCTTTGGCGATTTAGATCCTCGAATTGATGCCCGCCTGGCTGACATTAAGGAAGAAGGCAAAGGTGAAGAGGAATGGTCTGGCTACCATAAGCTTGAATATGGGTTATGGGAAGAAAATACAACAAAGGGCTATGAAGAAGTTGCTACCCAGCTATTAAATGATACGAAAGAGCTTCGTGCGAAGGTTGAAACGGTTGAAATCACGCCTGATCTTATGATTACTGGTGCAATTGATCTTCTTAATGAAGTTTCCACTTCAAAAATTTCTGGTGAAGAGGAAATCTATTCTCACACTGATTTATATGATTTTAAAGCAAACATCGAGGGTGCTGAAAAAATCTTTGAGATTTTCAAACCTGCCTTAACAAAAAAAGACACCGAGCTTGTTAAGACATTAGAAAGTCGTTTTAAAGCAGTAAATGATTTATTAGCAAAATATGAAGATGGCAGAGGCGGTTATGTTTTATTTGAATCTCTGACAAACGAAGATACTAAAGCTTTATCAGAAGCAGTTGATGGGCTTGGAGAACCGTTAAGCCAAATGGCCATCGTTGTTGAGTGATCAAAATGAAGGAAGAATTACGAACTTCCATTTTAAATAAAGCAGTATCTAGACGCAATATATTAAAGGCAGCAGGAATTGGCGGTGTCGGTCTTGTACTTGGAGCGACTGGCATGGGCGGCGTATTAACAGCAATAGGAGCCAATCCTTTTACAGATGATAATCCAACTTCTAAAAATAAGGTTAACTTTTATGGAAGCTATCAATCTGGAATTCTAACAAAAAATCCGAAGCATGTTTATTTTGTGGCATTGAATTGCACAGCCTCATCGAAGGCCGAATTAAAGGAACTGTTTAAAATTTGGACAGAGGATAGTGTGCGCATGATGAACGGTGAAATGAAATTAGATTCTTCTAATACTCTTCTTCCCCCTCTCGATACGGGAGAAGCAAATGGACTTGATGCAGCAAATTTAACCTTAACTTTCGGAGTCGGGCCAAGTCTTTTTGAAAAACAAGAATTTGGCCTTCATAGAAAAAAGCCTAATGAGCTAAAGGATTTACCTCATTTTCCGAAGGATCAGCTTGACCCAGCTTATACTGGAGGGGATTTTTGCATCCAAGCTTGCGCAGATGATCCCCAAGTTGCCTTTCACGCTGTTCGAAACTTAATTCGATCAGCAAGAGGCAAAGTGACAATGAAATGGTCACAAACAGGGTTTAATTCTTATCCGCAAAAAAACGGAAAACTAGAAACACCGCGAAACTTATTTGCCTTTAAAGATGGTACTGGCAACCCTAATGTGGATGATGAGAAGGAAATGAATGAAGTAGTTTGGGTACAGCCAGGGGAATCAAAGGATTGGCTAACCGGGGGAACTTACTTAGTTGCCCGCAAGATTCAAATGCATCTGGAAACATGGGATCGTACAGCTTTAAAAGAACAAGAGGCGACATTTGGACGACATCGGGATACGGGTGCGCCAATCGGAAAAACAAATGAATTTGAAGATATGGATATAAACAGGACGGATGAAAATGGAAATAGTGTCGTGCCTGCTACTTCACATGTTTACCTTGCAAGACAGGTAAAGGACAAAATCCTAAGAAGATCATTTTCGTATTCTAATGGGGTACAGCAAGGAACAGGGGCATTTGATGCAGGATTATTATTTATCTCTTTCCAAAAAAGTCCAAAAAGCTTTATTAATATTCAAAATAGCTTTGGCAGAATTGACAAGCTAAATGAATATATCTCCCACCGCGGCAGTGCAATTTTTGCATGCTTCCCCGGTGTAAAAAAAGGAAGCTACCTCGGTTCTTCCCTTTTTGATTAAAATATTTTATAGCAAACTCTAAGAAGTGCAGGAACTTGACCGGTTCTTCCATTTCCTAGAGTTTAATTGATGTTTACTAAGGAGTCCTTCCCATGAAAAAAATAATTTTTATTCTAATACTTCTTATCTCGCTTATGTCCCCTGCCTACTCTTCCTATGCAGCAGAGAATAACTACAGCCACTTATATATTTCCGTTGGGGATGCCATCATGCAAACAAAAGCAGATAACTGGGCTGGTGCCGATGAGGCTTTTCAACAATTAAAACAAGACTGGGTTCAGATGGACAAAAGTGCTGGAAAAGAAGAAAAGGCAGTTACTCATGCTATAACAGAGACAGAAAAGGCTTTAAAAGCTGAAGACAAAACACTTATGTTAAAAAGGTTAACGGCAGTATCCAATTCCCTCGTTGCTTATGACAAAGCGATGAATCCAATTGATCATGTAGAGGAGCGCCAAAAATTTAAAACAGCCATAACCCCACCTCTTCAAGCACTCCAAAAGGACATTAACAATAAAGATGGAGCAAAGTTGGATGTAAACTATAAATTGCTGCTTTCTGCCTGGAATAAAAAAGAAAGCATCGTCCGAGAGCAAAGCGTTAATGCCTATGGGCAAATCGAAACTAAAATGGGTTTTTTACGTATCGCTATACTAAAAGAAGATAAAAATTATGACGATATCCAGGCTAAATTCAATGAACTTTCGTCAGCCATTTTTAACTTCGCGAATGGCGTTGATATGAAAGCAAAGACAGAAAATCATTATTCACTTCAAACGCTTATTGATTTATTAGATGTATCAATCGAAGCAATCCATGGGCAAGAACCGGAAAAGGCCATTCAGCCATTAGAGAAATTTCTATCTGTTTGGCCTTCTGTAGAAGGTGAAGTAATGACGAGGAATGGTGCTCTTTATAAAGAACTAGAAAGTAATATTCCTTTAATAGCAGGAAAGCTATCAAACTCTAAGACTAATAAAGAGGCATTAAAATCTCAGCTGTCAGAATATAAACTGGACATTCAGCTAATACAAAAGAAAAACTATACCTTTTGGGATGCTGCTCTAGTTATGCTTAGGGAAGGCATAGAAGCTTTACTTATCATCTCTGCACTTATTGCTTTTTTAAGAAAGACGAATAATGGGCAATTTCAAAAATGGATTTGGCTTGGCGCCTTTGCCGGCATCATTATGAGCGTTGCCGCAGCTATTTTGATTAATGCTGTTTTTTCTTCCGCGATGGCTGGAGCAAATCGTGAAATCATGGAAGGCATTACCGGAATCATTGCTGTCATTATGATGCTAGGAGTCGGAATCTGGCTTCATCAAAAATCAAATATTAAAGCGTGGAATGGGTTTATTAATAAAACGATGGGCTCCGCTCTTTCCAAAGGAAGTATATTTACAATGGCCTTCATCAGCTTCTTATCCATTTTTAGAGAAGGTGCTGAAACGATCATATTTTATGTGGGAATGGCCCCATCTATTTCACCAGCCAATTTATTCATTGGCATTCTCGTAGCTTTAGCTATACTGCTTATTTTCACAGTTTTATTTATTAAGTTCAGCACAAAAATGCCTATTACTCCATTTTTCAAGGTCGCCACAATCTTTATTTACTTATTAGCCTTTAAAATTTTGGGTATGAGTCTCCATGCATTACAGCTGACAAATGTCATTAAGACAAAAACAATTAAAGAACTGCCCGTACTAGACTTTATCGGCTTCTTCCCTACTTGGGAAACGATCATCTCGCAAATGCTTTTACTTGTCATTATTGTATTCACCGTTTTCTTTGTTGGAAAGAAACAAAAACAGCAAACAGTTTAACATAAAAGCCAAACTCATTTCTTTATTTGAAAATGAGTTTGGCTTTATAAAATTAGTAAGGTTATCGGACAAGAAAATTGAAGTTCCTGAAAACCTGTCCAATAACTGGCTTTATCGGACAAGAAATTCGAAATTCCCGAAAACCTGTCCAATAACCATCTTTATCGGCCATGAATATCGAAATTCCTGAAAACCTGTCCAATACCCTGGCTTTATTCACAACCCACCACAGGTAGGATTGGCATTTCCAGTTTGGCGATTTAACCTTTCTTCATCTGTCTCTTCCACAGATTCCAATCCATATCCTGTATTACTAATCTCATATTCACTTTCAATGTCTTTCACAAGTCCTCTCAGTAAATGTTCGCCCGCTTTCTTTTCCATTACAAACCCTCCAATTACTATATTGTAAAATTCCTAAAAACCTGATCAAATCACTTCAGCTTTTTTAAATACTAAGTATTTTTGCCCTAAGTAATTTAATACTGTATAAATGCATGTTCCCATTGCCACTGCTATATTTTCTGCAATAAGGGCGTTAGTTATTAGTGTATAATTTACAAAAAAATTCAAAACATGATGGCTTGTACTATATGCAACTAAATAACACCCAAGGATAACGAACATAAAGCGGAAAATACTTGTTTTGACAGAGACTTTACTTTGAAATGTAAAGCTTCTATTTAATATATAACTGAACGTAGCCCCGGCGGTATTACCAAGAAAGGTTGAATACCAATAAGACATCCCTGCTATATTTAAAAGAAAAATCATGATGGAAAATCCAATCAAGGTATTTAAAACACCTACAAATAAAAATCTAATAAAATAATTAGTTCGTTTCAGATAGTTTTGCATGATCATGGTTAAAGAGCCCATTTTCATTGCCTCCATCTGTCATTAAGTGGCGTGGGATTGGCAAAGTAAACATATCGATGTCCACAGCATACTTTGGTCTCCGTTTCGTTTCACTATAAATTTTCCCAATATATTCTCCTACTAACCCAATAGAAATGAGCTGGAGCCCCCCAATTAACCATATGGATGTTATTAATGAAGTCCACCCAGTTTGCGTTCTGCCTGTCATTTTTAATGTAAGGAAATATAAACCAAATAATAAACTGATGAAGAAAGAGACAATACCGGTAAACATGACAAGGCGTATAGGCATTACTGAGAATGAGGTAATGCCTTCAAAGGAAAATGAAAGCATCTTTTTCAGCGGGTATTTTGTTTCTCCTGCACTTCTTTCCTTACGATCATAATAGACTGAAGCAGATTTAAATCCTAATATAGGCACAATGCCGCGGAGAAATAAATTGACCTCTTCGAAACGTTGTAATTCATGGAGTGCCCGCTTGCTCATTAAACGAAAGTCCGCATGATTGTATACAAGGTCAACACCCATTTTATTCATAATTTTATAAAAGCCTTGGGCAGTACTCCTTTTGAAAAATGTATCCTTATCACGCTTGCGCCGAACCCCGTAAACAATGTCATTTCCTTCACGATATTTAATGATAAATTCTCGAATAACCGAAATATCATCTTGAAGATCAGCATCAATGGATATGACACAATCCGAAACAGATTTTGCTGTCATAAGACCAGCTAAGAGCGCCTTTTGGTGACCTACATTTCTTGCAAGTTTAAGTCCCCTAACAACATCATCATGTAGGCTTTGTTTATAAATGAGTTCCCAAGTTTTATCCCTACTTCCATCATCAACAAACAAAACTTTGCTTTTATTCGATATTAATCCCTCCTTCTCCAGTTCTTTTAAACAAGAGCATAGCTGCGGCATTGTTTCTGGGAGAACATCTTCTTCGTTATAACAAGGAACAACAATTGTGAGCACTGGATAATCCATTCTGATTCCTCCTGATGTTTAGATTGTTGTATATAAATAAATTTTCCAAGCTGAGCTGTCAGACTCAAAAGTCCGTTCCAGACTCAAGCTATTTTCAGCTGCATTGTCAATTGGAACAGCCGAAAAAATATATCTCCCTCCCATTTCTTTAAAAGGTTCAATATTTAGCTCCAAATTTTTCAAGCGTTTTTTAGTATTTTTTTTAAACATATATCTTTTTCCTAATTCAGCTGTAAAAATATAACAACGCCCCCCCCACTCATCAAAGTAAATCCGTATGGTTTTATTTTTCGCCAATTCCTTCTCAATAATTTTTCTGAATTGATATTTGTACGTTAACGGATAAAAATTGTTATATGTATCGAGAGTATAGAAGCCATTATACTGAGCAATCGCAGGATGGATCCCAATACTTGCTACTCGATATTCTTCCTGGGGAATTCCTATATAATCTTTTATTTCTCTAAATTGTTCCTCAGCAAAAAATTGTTTTACTGTGGGCTTCGTTTGATAAATGATTTCTTCATTCGTTAAGGCACAAACAAGTACTTGAGCTGCAACTAAAAGGGGAACTACTTTTTTCAACCACGAACGAAGTAATATTTTTAATGACAAAGCAAATAGCATATAGACGACAAGCGGCCTTAAAAAATGGTATCTTGCAAAATTAAATGTATCTAAAAAGTGGAATCGCTCTGTTAATGGAAGCCACCCCCTATAAAACCAAAAGGCATACCAGGCGGATAAGGCAAGGTTCAGAATAAATAAAAAGGTAAACATTCTTTCTGCTTTCCAAGCTTTTTTTCTCAACACAAGCAGAAAGGCTAATACCATAACAGGCAGAATAACTAAAGTGTGGATTGTTGCCGCATGATGATGGCCGTAAATATAATTTTTATATGTGAGCCTAATCGAACGCCAAAAGGATAATCTTGCATGAAAATATTCATCACGGCTATTCGGTTCATCATCAAATAAAAAAGAATATACCAATCGGTATTCCACTATAAAGAACATGACCGTCATATACACAATCGACAATAAAAAACGCCAATTCCAGCCCTTTCCTCTTAACACATCGGTCAGCCAGAAAATCCCCATAGCACTAAGGAGGAAAAAGAATCCTAAAACTATGCTTGAATAGAAAGGAAGAAGTGTTAAAGCTAGATAGCTTTTCCACATACTCTCCCTTTTTCGGATATTCAAAAATGCCCATAAAGCAAGAGGCATACCTAGGGTACTTAACATCCCTGAAGGCCAAACGGGTGTAAAAGAAAATGCAAGAGAGGTGCCGATATTTATTAATAAATGAATCCAATTATTCTCTTTCAATAAATGAGTTTTCAATAAAAGGTACATGCCAATAAAAGCAAAAACCCTCGTAATTGTCTGGCTGATAGCATAGGCTAGCATAGTTGGGAATAGTGCATACAGCCAAACGATGAGGCTAAATTCCGTTCCAAACGCATTGCGGCTCAATTGTCCGTTAATAATTTGCGGGATGACCGCATGTACAGACCCGGTTAACATTCCGCTTTCAGCGAGTACCTTATACCAAGCTAAATTAGAATCCAAATTATCATGTACTCGTATATGAGCATTTTCCCCTAATATGTAAAGCGGTGAAACAAAAATGGCTAATGCAATAAAAGCAAAAATGAGCAGCCACTTTTCTGCTTTATTTTCCTGAAACAGCATTATGTAAACACCTCATAAACTCGATGCTTTAATTTAACGTTCTTAAACTCATGTTATCTTTTAAGGTGTACTTTACTGTGAAAAATATTCCTTTTCACTTAGCAAATGGGATAATACAACCTCTTTCTTACATAGTAATGTTACCTAAGAGGTGAAAAAAGGGGGAACATTCATGATAAAAAAAGCAGTTATTCCAGCGGCCGGATTAGGAACACGGTTCCTGCCAGCTACAAAAGCTCAGCCAAAAGAAATGCTCCCAATTGTTGATAAACCTGCCATTCAATATATTATTGAAGAAGCAATTACCTCAGGAATTGAAGATATTATTATTGTTACAGGAAGGAATAAACGTGCTATTGAGGACCATTTTGATAAATCGATCGAAATGGAATTACTATTGGAAAGAAACGGAAAGGAAGATATGCTTAAGGAAGTCCGAAATATATCGGAAATGGCAGATATTCATTATGTTCGCCAAAAGGAGCCGCTTGGTTTAGGTCATGCAGTTCTATGTGCAAAAAAGTTTATTGGTGAGCAGCCTTTTGCTGTTCTGTTAGGTGATGACATTATAGATCATGAGGAGCCTGCATTAAAACAAATGATTGATCAATATAACAAATTAAGAGCAAGCATTATCGGCTGCAAAGAAGTCCCCCTCTCTGATGTAGGAAAATACGGAATTGTAGGCTATTCTGAACAAATTGGAGAATTATACAAGATTGACAGTCTAATAGAAAAACCTTCTGTTGAGAGAGCTCCTTCTTCACAAGCCATTATTGGAAGATATATTTTAACTCCGCAAATCTTCCCAATTCTTGAGGACATTTTGCCAGATAAAAATAATGAGATTCAGCTGACAGACGCGTTAGATTCCCTGAACCAACATGAATCAATTTTTTCATATATTATTAAAGGAAAACGGTATGATATCGGAGATAAGTTTGGTTTTTTGCAAGCATCGATTGATTTTGCATTAAAGCGTCCAGAATTAAAACAAAAATTATTCATGTACCTTAAGCGATTGGATTTTTAAATTTAGTGCCCTTCAGGATGGCGGTTATGCCAATTCCATGCATCTTTTATGATTTGTTCAATGGAAGATTTCTTAGGTGTCCAGCCTAAAATATGATTAGCTTTTTTCGAGCTGGCAATTAATTCTGCGGGATCTCCAGCTCTTTTAGTTCCGATCCTTACATTGATCTTTTTCCCAACAACCTTATTTGCTGCTTCGATCACCTCTTTTACAGAATATCCCGCAGAGTTCCCTAAATTAAATACATCACTATCTCCTCCATTCAATAAGTATTCATACGCTTTTACATGTGCGTCTGCTAAATCCTCTACATGAATATAATCACGTAAACATGTGCCATCCTTCGTAGAATATTCATCTCCGAAAATCGTCACATATTCTCTTTTTCCTAATGCAGCTTGCAGGATAATAGGGATTAAGTGTGTTTCTGGGCTATGATCTTCCCCTATTTCTCCTGTCTCTTTTGCACCCGCTGCATTAAAATACCGCAAGGAAACATACTTTGTATCATATGCTTTCCCCCACCAATGTATCATTTTCTCAACAGCAAGCTTCGTGTCACCATAAGGACTGGATGGATTTAGGGCCGAACTTTCCTTTAATGGCTGATTTTCACTTTCACCGTAAACAGCAGCAGATAAGAGAAAATGAAGTATTTAATTCCATGTATACTCATTGCTTCTAACAATACCTTCGTTCCGCTCACATTCACCTCATAATATTTTAAAGGATCCACCATCGATTCTCCGACTTGGGAACAAGCTGCAAAATGGAATACTGCCTCAATACCCTCATTCTCAAATATATCATTTAAAAAAGGCAAGGATCGAATATCCCCTTTGTAAAATTTTGCTGCAGGATGAACTGCCTTAAGATGACCCGTCTGCAAATTATCAACTGCTACTACACTATACTGATTTTCAATTAAACAACGAATCGTGTGTGACCCAATATACCCTGCTCCTCCAGTGACCAAAATAGACATGCAATCCCCCCAAAATCTTAATCTCCATTTTCTATATGCAAAGAAAAAAGAAAGTATTCGGGACCGAAAAAAACAAAAACGCCTGCCCATAAAAGCAGACGTGAATTTCATTCATTTGGATGATTCTTGTCCGTATCCTTTTTTAAATCGGATGTATCAGGCGAAAGCTCCTCTGAAGCTTCTGTTTGAAATTGCAGCATTCTCGGTGTTGCAGGATGAGTGTCCATATTCGTCATAATTACATTTGCCATATATCGATGAAAGATTATTTCGAACAGGGCCACTCCTGCTGCGGCTACAAGTGACATACTCACTATGTTTTCCCTAAGTGACAATGTGAAACTAAATGACCAAATAACGAAAAACGCAAATACAAAATCTACTACCGTTGCAATAAAATTATTGGACCGAGGTAAAACGATAAAATCCCCAACTGCATATGAGGATGCTGCTAGCCAAAATGAGATAAAAAATACCATGCCAAAGGACATTCCATATAATAATCCCAGTATCACATATAGGAGGATAAAACTAGGTATAAACTTTACAAAAAATGCTTTAACATGCTTCATAACATCAGCTCCTTTTAAGTCTATTTTGCTTAATTTAGTTCCTTCCTATTCAGCATCAATAGACGGAAAGATGATAAGCTGATTTTACATAAAAAAAGCGGTGACATAGCACGTCACCGCCTTTTCAATTACTTTTAACTCCATAAAGGATACAAGCAACTCCTCCAAAAATCCAGGCAATCTTTTTCAGGGAAATCTTTTCAGCTAATCCAAACAATCCGATTGTTGTTGTTGCGATTAAAATAATTGGACCAATTAAAGCAAGTGAACTGTTAACAACAAGTGCCTTTTCAACATCATTATATTTCAATATTAAAATCGCAGCGAAAATTTCCAAACTCCCTGAGATTACTCTTAAAAATGCCATGCCCATGATTGCTTTTTCTAAGTATTGAAACATGATAAATCCTCCCAAACAGTTTGCTTTTACTAATATATGCTGCAAACTGTGGGAAAAGGACAAGTTATTATTTTTTCTCCTTGCCTTTTGGTTCTGGATTATCATTCATTGTTCGGAAAAATTGAGTATGCATGCTTCCTTGAACGGTATTTTCCAAGAAAAACTGACCAACTATCTTTAAATATTCATCATCATCGAACATTTTCTTATTTTGCAATTCCATTTCTGCAAGTCCTTCATATGTCGCAATAATCGCATATGTATGATCACTACCGGTAATAGGCGTTAAAATTTCCACCTTATGGTTATAATTTTCATTTCGGTATTTCTTCATTTCTTGAAGGTTTTCAATTGCTTCCTTAAATTTATCCTGCTTGAGTTCAAAGTACTGGTAAACGATAACAGACATCAATATGCCCTCCAAATTTATAAATGAAAGAAAATTCAATTTTATTATTCTCCAAATGCATTTTTTTATTCTTCATAAATTTTAATATTATTTGCTTCAATAATTAGTCGTACAACCCATTGCTCCTGAATAGAATGTGTACAAACATAACTACATAACAAGGAGATTTAAAATGGGGCTTTTTTTTAGCTATGTCTTTCTTGGATTAACACTAGCGGCACCAATTGGGCCAGTAAATGCAGCACAATTAGATAAAGGAATCAAAAGTGGTTTTTGGCATGCTTGGCTAGTCGGTCTTGGGGCCATGATTGCTGATATCATATACATGTTGGGTGTATTTCTTGGACTTGTTCAATTTCTTGAAATCACGATTGTAAAAACCTTTCTATGGTCTTTTGGATTTTTCATTCTAATTTATACAGGGATTGAGAGTATTATAAGTGCTGGAAAGATTGAAACAAGTACAAGAAATAGAAATGAATCTGCAATGAAGTCTTTCTCCTCAGGATTTTTATTATCAATTTCAAATCCTTTAACGATTCTTTTTTGGTTAGGAATTTTCGGTTCAGTCTTAGCAAAAACAGCATCACAATTTGACCCAAATCATTTGTTTGCTTATAGTTGTGCTATTATTATTGGATTACTCATTTGGGATATTACAATGGCACTCATAGCAAGCAGCTTTAGAAGGTTTTTGTCAGGAAAAATCCTTGCTGGTATTTCTGTATTTTCAGGAATTTCTTTAATTGGATTTGGGATCTATTTCGGTTATGAGGCAGTTCTTTTATTGTTTTTTTAAGTTACCAATATCACAATAAATGTAAGGCTGTCTCTTCATGCTGACAGCCTTACATTTATTTATCCTATAATGCCCCCTGAGGATTATAGCCCTTGCTTTCTTTCCGCTTTTTTACTAAATTCATAATTATTAACACAGCTATTATGAACACAACAAATAAAAGACTCACAAAAAAACCTGGTCTGCTTGATTTTTGAAATAAGGTACCGCTGATTGCCAGTAGAATTAAGACCATGCCAGTAAATCGTTTGAAATGATCAAACCCTGTAGCTTTTATAATCCGCGGGAATGAGACTAAAATGAAAAACCAATTGTATAAAAGCATGAGCCCTGCAGCCGTCGTGATATATTCATAGACGCTATCAGGCATAACTAGCGCTAAGACGACAGACGTTAATAATCCGCCAATCGTGAGTGTCAATGCTAGTGGCGGAACCTTCAGCTTTCCTTTCTTAGAGAAGATTTTTGGTGCATCACCATCCTCTGAAAGTGTAACTAACATGCTAGTGACAGCAAATAACGATGCAGCCATTGTTGAAAAACCAGCAATAATAATTCCGCCTGTAAAAACATGAGGAAAAAAGTTAATATTATATTTCTCGAGAGCAATAACAAATGGACTTTCATTCGCTGTAAACTTATCGATCGCAGCTAACCCAGTTGCAAGCGCTAACGAAATAAAATAAATCGTAGCTAACATAACGATCATGACTGATCCTGATTTCCGGACATCTTCTTTCTTTTTTAACCGGGTAGCTAATATTCCCATGATTTCAATTCCGCCAAATGCATAAAATCCAAAAATAAGTGCAGACCAAATCCCATGCAGCCCTTTCGGCAAAAAGTCATCCTTATTAGTCGGTATTTTTAAGTCCTTTAAATTGCCACCAAAATAACCAAATAGAACAGAAATAGCTAATATGATAAACATAAAAATAGCTGCTATTTTAATAACAGCAAATATGTTTTGAGCCCTTTCAAAACCCTTTGTTCCAATCATGATGACGAATATTCCAAGCACCGCATAAATAGCGGAAAATACCCATAATGGAATATCAGGAAACCAAAAGCGGGTCAGTAAAGAGAGTGCTGTCAGCTGACTCCCAGAAATCAACATTTCAGAGAACCAATACACCCAGCCGCTGCTAAAGCCTGCCCACCTTCCATATGCCTTTTTCGCATACGATCGAAAGGCTCCCTTTTGAGGGTCCTTCGCTGCCATTTTACCTAGTGCATCGAACACAATATATGTGCCTAATGCGGCAAGAAGAAAGGCAATTATAATTGATGGCCCTGTCATCCGAACACCAATTCCAGAACCAACAAAATATCCAGTCCCAATAATACAGCCGACCCCGATAAGAGACAGCTGCCACCAAGCTAATTTTTTTTCACCGTCATCTTGGCTGCCTTGTTCTGCTGCTCGAGCTGGTATCTCCATCCTTATCCCTCCCTTAAAACTCCAAATTATTATTAACCCCACCTAGCTAAATATGTATCGAAAAATTGACAGCTACTCATAAAGAATAAATAAGCCATTCCCGTTCAAAATATAAACACCTATATATAAGGGGGATTGCGATGAGTCATCAGTGCTTTTATTGCAGCAATGAAACAAATGAAAAAGAGATTCACCAGGTAACTTTTCAAGTGTCAAATAAGGATAGAGATGAAATTCTCTGCAGAGACTGTTATCAAGACTGGCTACAAGGAATAAATGGATAATTATATAAAAAAAAGAGCCAATTATATGGCTCTTCTCATTTTTAATCAATATTTCATTGACAAAGCTTTTTGTGCTAAGTTTTGATCGTTATGCAATATTTGTCCAAAATCGTATGATGGGTAATAGCCCTTTTGGTACATATAGGTAAATATTCTTTCATGCAAATTAATTGCTCGAATTAATTGATTTAAAAAAACCTTTCTTAATTCGGGGGTAGCCGTTTCTGTTATGGCATTGGCATAATTACGGATTGAGGATTTGAATATACCTAATAAATCTCCTGCATAAAATGCTATATGATCACTTTTTGACTCGGTCACTCTTTGTATAGAGGGCGCAGATGGGTAAAATTGAAGCAGCTCATTTATATTTTTCTCCAAATCTTTAATAGCTCTTTGATAAATGACTTTCAAGTCTTTATCAGTAATTTTTCTGAATCCCATTTTCAACTTTATTAGTCCTGTCGATTGAAATGCAACCAATTCATGAATTTCCAATGTTTCATGCCAGGCTAAAGTTTTCCTGTAGTTATATACCATTTATATTAATCCTCCAATAGCATTAATACATACACAATATCCTATTCAAATTTTGATACCTAGACATTTGTCCAATTTACCAAATGAAAAATAAAATATTTAATACGGAAACGTTCATACTACTAAATGTGCACTTAAAGAAAGGTGGCACTATTTTTATGAACAAAATAAGCTATAGCTTGAGGAGGTTAACGATGGGAATTCTAAGCGGTAATCCAAAAGACGAGCCATTGCATTATGGTGAAGTGTTTGATATTTGGTCCTCTTTATTAGTTGCGAATGGGAAAATTGCCGGGTATCAAACGATGTTAAATCATGCTGGTGATGAGGATTTAAAGAAAATCCTACATGAAGCTTTAGAATTGTCAAAGCAAATGAAGAAGCAAGTTGAGGAATTATTAAAAGAAAATGGTGTTGGCTTGCCTCCAGCACCTCCTGAAAGACCGGAAGCATGCCTTGAGGATATTCCAGTTGGAGCTAGAATCCAAGATCCAGAAATTGCTGCTTCTTTAGGAGCAGATATGGCCGCTGGCTTAGTTCTATGCAGTCAGGTAATGGGAAAATGTATTCGGGAAGACGTGGGTATGATGTTCGGTCAATTCCATACTCAAAAAGCAGCTCTAGGTTTAAAGGTTTTACGAATGACTAAAGAAAAAGGATGGCTAGTTCCCCCTCCTTTGCATATTAATAAAGGACATGATTGTTAATTAAAAACGAAGTACTTGAAACTAGGGCAATTTTGTTTCTGCCCTAGTATTTTTCATTTTTCGATCTTTCACTAAAAAGGTTGTCAAATTTTTTCAAATGACTTATAATCGAACAAGTTACATATATAGTGTTTGCTATTCACACATAACACAATATACAGTGATAAACCAGTAAATATGGTGTCCATTTGGACTTAATAGGGAATCTGGTGAAAATCCAGAACTGTTCCCGCAACTGTAAGTGCTATCGAAATAAGTAGAAACCACTGTCTTTAATTAAGATGGGAAGGACTTAAAGTAGGCAAAGGCACAAGTCAGGAGACCTGCCATATTTATAGCGTGTTATCTTCTTCGGGAGCTGGGAAGGTAGAGCGAGGGTATTTTGATAGACTTTTTTTACAATCTATTAACTTATCAGCGTTTTTACAACCCATCCACTACATGAGTGATGGGTTTTTTATTTATTCTGCCCTCCCCTTCCCATATTACATTTAGAAAAGGGGAACAAGGATGAACACGGATACTGCATTCCATTCTGTATTAGAGGCAATACAGAGGGCTTCTGAGCAATATAAAATTGATGCCGCTCACCTTAAAACACTGTTGGAAAATCAAGAGACTACGGAAAATGAGGCTAATCAGTATGCATTGCAATATAGCTTAAACTGCATTTCAATGGAGCAGCCAAACTGGACCTACTTAGCTGCTCATTTATATCTTAATGATCTATATGCTCAAGCTGCTGATATGCGAAGGTACGAGGAGCAGCAACAATATGGCGACTTCTATCAGCTAGTCGAAAAGTTAACCGAAATCGGGATATACTCTGAGGACTTGCTTCGTCTTTACACAAAGGAAGAAATTTATGAAATAGGAAAGGCCATAGACCCGAGTAAGGATTATCTATTTACTTATGTAGGTCTATTCTTACTGGCAGACCGTTATCTTGCTAGGGATTATGAGAAACATACATATGAATTGCCACAAGAAAGATTCATGATTATTGCGATGACCTTAATGAAAAATGAAGAAAAATCGGAGCGCATTTCCTTAGTAAAAGAAGCCTATTGGGCACTTAGCAATCTTTATATGACTGTTGCTACTCCTACTCTTGCGAATGCTGGAAAAAGCTATGGGCAGCTTTCCTCCTGCTTCATAGATACAGTCGATGATTCACTAGACAGTATTTATTTAAACAATTGGGATATTGCAAGACTTAGCAAGGATGGCGGCGGGATTGGCATTTATTATGGAAAGGTTCGTGCGCTAGGCTCTGATATTAAAAAATTCAAAGGAAACTCCTCTGGTGTAATTCCATGGATCCGGCTCGTGAATGATACGGCCGTAAGTGTTGATCAGCTTGGCCAAAGACAAGGAGCTATTGCGATCTATCTTGATGTTTTCCATAAAGATATCATGAATGGATTTTTAGATTTAAAAACGAATAATGGTGATGAGCGCAGAAAGGCTCATGACATTTTTACTGGTGTTTCGATCCCAGACTTATTCATGGAAAAGCTTCAAGAAGCAGATGAAACCGGAAGAAGCATTGGTGAATGGCATACATTTTGCCCTCATCAGGTGAAACAAATTATGGGCTGGAAGGATGATCAGGGGAATCCGCTTGGATTAGAGGATTTTTACGATGAACGGGATGAAAAGCTCTTTACAAAAAAATATGAAGAAGCTGTTAACCATCCTCTCCTTCCTAGAAAAAAATATCGTGCTATGGATATTATGGCTAGAATTATGGTCTCCCAACTGGAAGCTGGTACACCATATATGTTCTACAGAGATGAGGTCAATCGCCAAAATCCTAATAAACATCTTAAAGGGTTAAGCAGAACGTCTATTTATTGCAGTAATTTATGCACCGAAATTATGCAGAACATGTCTGCTACAGTTATTCAAAATGAATATCAGGATGAAGAAGGCAATATCATTTTTGTCCGCAAACCTGGAGATTTTGTTGTCTGTAACTTATCTTCCATTCATTTGCCGAACGCTGTTAAGGCAAATGTACTTGAGCGGCTGATTCGCATACAAATGCGTATGCTTGATAATACAATTGATATTAATCAAATTTCTGTCGGACAGGCGAAGTGGACGAATCAAAAGTATAGAGCAGTCGGACTTGGGACATTTGGCTGGCACCATCTTCTCGCATTAAAAGGATTTCATTGGGAGTCAGATGAGGCAGTTCAATATGCTGATGACCTTTATGGAGAAATTGCTTATTTGACCATTCAGGCTTCGATGGAATTAGCAAAGGAAAAAGGAGCATACCCATTATTCCCGGGATCTGAGTGGGATAGTGGTGAATATTTTAATAGAAAAGGCTATACATCAGATAAGTGGAAAAATCTACAGCAGGAAATCAAAGCTTATGGAGTTCGAAATGGCTGGATGATGGCAGTGGCGCCAAACTCCTCTACTGCAAAAATCGGCGGTTCAACAGATGGTATTGATCCCCTCTATGCTGTCGAGTATGCAGAGGAAAAGAAGAATTTTAAATTTAAAGTGACCGCTCCTGATTTAAATCATCAAACGTACAATTATTATCGTCATGTTAGACATGAATTAGATCAATTATGGAGCATCAGGCAAAATGCTGCTAGACAAAAACATATTGATCAATCAATCAGCTTTAATCTATATGTTCGCCATGATATTAAAGCTAGAGATTTGCTTGGACTTCATATGGATGCATGGAAGCAAGGCTTAAAAACAACCTATTATGTTCGCAGTACCTCCCAGACCGAAATTGAGGAATGTGAAGCTTGCCATAGTTAAATAACGCCAATACTAATTTTCTTAAGGAGGAACTTATGTCAAATGTATTATTATTGTCCAAAATAAAACTGCTGAACCCGGATTTCCCTAATAAATCGACTGGTGTTGTTAATGGACAAGCATCAGGCATCTTAAACTGGAACGATATCCGCTATCCGCAAATGTACCGCATGTACCAAACATTGTTAGCTAACTTTTGGAAAGCTCAAGAAATTAATATGCAGGATGATATAAAACAGTGGGATACATTAACTCCCATCGAACAAGATGTCTTTCTGAGAATTAACACACAGCTCGCTTCTCTAGATAGTCTTCAGACACCTATGATGTCACAAGTGATGGATTATGTGACTGATCCAAGCTTTAAAGCGATTTTTGCAGTCATTTCACAGCAGGAAGCAGTTCATAATGAATCCTATTCCTATATTTTAAGTTCTCTTATCTCGATTAGTGATCAAATTGCACGCTTTAATCAGGCTAAAGATGATCCAATCGTTAGAAAACGGAATGGGCTGATTTTAGATTCCTACGAAAGATTTAGAGATAAGCCTAATTTACAGCATTTATTCGAGCTCGGCATTAATTCAATTAATTTAGAGGGAATTTATTTCTATGCGGGGTTTGCCTTCTTCTATCATTTAGCCCGTCAGCAAAAAATGCTGAAAACAAGTTCCATGATTAGCTATATTCAGCGTGATGAAATGCAGCATGCGTATTTTATTGCACAATTTATAAAAATACTTTTTACAGAAAATCCCGAATTACGAACCCATGAAAATATTCAATACATCTATGACACTATTAATGGAGCCGTACAACTGGAAAAGGAATGGGCTCAATATATATTAAAGGATATTGACGGAATTGATTTACAAGAGTTCCAAGGTTATGTTGAATATTTAGCAAATAAGCGTCTTCGACAGTTAGGGCTTGAAAATTTATATCAGGATCGAGAAAATCCGATGCCGTGGATTCATGTATTCAGTGATGAAATGATGAATGAAACGAAATCTGATTTCTTTGAGCAAAAATCGCGTACCTATACGAAGGTTTCACAGGATAATGGATTCGATGAACTATGAGAGCAGCCATTATTTATAGTTCAGTAACAGGAAACACAATGGAATTGGCATTATTATTACATGGGATGCTTGCTAGAAAGGTAGATCATGCTGATTTATTCAGTATTGAGGATTTTCCTGCAGGAAGAATAGATGAATATGATGCCATTGTAATTGGAACCTATACCTGGGGAGACGGGGAGATTCCTGAAGAAATGAAATCCATATACCGTTTGTTTGAAGTTAAGAGTAGACCCAATCTAGTCACAGCTGTATTCGGGACTGGAGATAGTTTTTATCCCCACTTCTGTGGTGCGGTTAATATTTTTCGAGATCTTTTAAAAACAAATACAAAATTAGCTGTAACACTAAAAGTTGAATTACTGCCTCAGCTACAAGATCATAAAAGATGTGTAAAATTTATTGATTTATTATTAGAACGCCTATATAGTAAAGAGTTACTTTCTAGTTAATAAATAAGCCGCCTAATGGAAATTATTCCTTGGCGGCTTATTTAAAGTATTATTAGATTTTCATTACTCCGCCTGTGCTAGCTGAAGTTACTAGCTTAGAGTAGCGAGCTAAATAGCCCTTTTTCACTTTTGATTCAAAGCCCTTCCAATTAGCTCTGCGTCTTTCCATTTCTTCATCAGAAACTTCAAGCTGAATAGTACGTTTCTTTAAATCAAGCTCAATCATATCGCCGTCTTCTACAAATGCAATTGGACCGCCTTCTGCTGCTTCAGGAGAAATATGTCCGATTGAGATACCTCTTGATGCTCCAGAGAATCGTCCATCAGTTATTAAGCCAACCTTTGCCCCAAGTCCTCTTCCAACAATTTGTGATGTAGGTGCAAGCATTTCCGGCATACCTGGTCCGCCTTTAGGACCTTCATAGCGGATAACAACAACATGGCCTTCTTTAACCTTTCCAGTAATGATGCCAGATAGAGCATCTTCCTGAGAATCGAAGCAAATAGCAGGACCTTTATGATAGCCGCCAACAGATTCATCAACAGCACCGACTTTAATAATCGATCCATCTGGAGCAAGGTTACCAAATAATACAGCTAATCCCCCTACATCAGAATGCGGATTATCTAATGGACGAATAACGTTCTTGTCCAAAATGTCACTGCCTGCAACATTTTCCCTGATTGTTTTTCCTGAGACAGTTAGGCAATCTCCTTTAAATGCACCGGGTTTCTTGAGAAGTTCATTAATAATTGCACTTACCCCGCCAGCATTATGCACGTCTTCGATATGATAATTTGAAGCAGGTGCAATTTTTGCTAAATGTGGAACCCGGGTTGCAATTTCATTAATGCGCTCCATTGAATATTCGATTTCTGCTTCATGAGCCAGCGCCAAAGTGTGAAGTACTGTATTTGTAGAACCGCCCATTGCCATATCAAGTGCAAATGCATTATCAATTGCATCAATCGTTACAATATCACGCGGTTTAATATCCTTCTTAATTAACTCCATTAATTGCTTAGCAGATTGTTTGACAAATTCTTTACGCTCTTCAGCAACTGCCAAAATCGTACCATTACCAGGTAGTGCAAGACCTAATCCTTCTGCAAGACAATTCATAGAGTTTGCTGTAAACATACCTGAGCATGACCCACAGGTTGGACATGCAAGCTGTTCAATTTCTGTTAATCTATCTTCATTAATTTTTCCAGATTGGAAAGCTCCAACGCCTTCAAAAACAGAAGTTAGATCTAAAGGATTTCCCTCTTTATCTTTACCTGCTTTCATGGGACCGCCACTGACAAATATTGTAGGAATATTCAGACGGAGAGCAGCCATCATCATCCCTGGAGTGATCTTATCACAGTTAGGGATACAAACCATTCCATCGAACCAGTGTGCAGCAACTACTGTCTCAACAGAGTCTGCAATAATTTCACGGCTTGGCAAGGAATATCTCATTCCAATATGCCCCATTGCAATACCATCATCTACACCGATTGTATTCATTTCGAATGGGACGCCTCCTGCTTCCCGGATTGCATCCTTTACAATTTTTCCGAATTCTTGTAAATGAATATGTCCAGGGACAATGTCAATATATGAATTGACTACCGCAATAAACGGCTTACCAAAGTCCTCCTCTTTTACACCAGCAGCACGAAGTAAGCTTCTGTGAGGTGCACGATCAAATCCTTGTTTAATCATATTACTGCGCATTTCTGACACAATGATCCCTCCACATTTTCATTTTTTCAATTACTTTAATCATATTATAGTAGATTAATATTATTTAATTATCCTAAATAATATTATAATTTAACACCAGTTCTTTAATAATGTAAAGGGAAAACTTAAAAGATTCAGTATTTTTATTATGTTTTTATTATATTACATCCTATTTCAGAATAATTTATACACCCCATCTTTTATGATTTTGCACAAAAAAAAGCAAGCTAATTCAGCCTGCCCTTATCTGTTCTCTTCCTTTGTAAAAGTTAAAAAGAAAAACAGCAAAAAACTTAATAATAATATAGATCCGCCTACGATATATAAAATAGTGTTTACTGCACTTGGAAGAAATTCCGGTCTAAAAATATATAAAGACATCCCTCCAGTTAATCCGATCGAGCCGATGACTGCTGTATACACATGCAATTTTGCAAGAATTCCAAGCTTAGGAGAAAAAACTTTATAATATACTGCCCATGCAAATAATGATAACCAGCCTACAACAAGTATATGTGCATGGATTGGTCTAAAGGCATAATCTCCCGCTCCAGCCATATGTGAACCTAAAAAAGCTCCAATTAAGCCAAATAATGCAGATAATCTTAATAGCAGCTTACTATAATTATTCATTTTTTGTCATCTCCCTATAAATATACTTTTCCAATTTATTCTAACAAATGTACACCTAGTAATATACCAATATCCTTATACAAAACGATTGTTTAAAAAAATGGTACTAGCACCTTATTTCTTTTCTCGAACCTATATTAACCTCCTATTATGAACGGAAGATGAACATAATTTTACAAACCAAAATATAGAGATATTTATTACTTCTACCAGTATTATTTGTTAACTAAAAATAAAATAAGTTGACATATATTACGTAATCCAATTATGCTTATTTTATAAGTACTAACAATTTTTGGAGGAAAGAAAATGAGAAAAGGATTACGGACAATAGATTTAACATTAGCTGGAATGTTTGTCGCCATGATGTGTATTGGTGCAAATATTACTACCTTCGTTCCCTTTCTGGTGATTGGCGGAGTTCCGATTACACTTCAAACGTTTTTTGCGATTTTAGCAGGAGCCGTTCTTGGCAGCCGGCTAGGTGCAATTACAATGGCTGTTTATGCATTTGTTGGTCTTGCAGGAGCCCCGGTATTTGCTAAATTTGGAGGCGGTTTATCATCTGTAGTTAGTCCAACGTTTGGCTTTATCTTATCTTTTATGCTTACTGCCTATGTAACTGGTAAAATAATCGAACTAAAAAAAAGCATGTCTATTTATATTACGGCTGCCTTAATTGGCTTGATCATTAACTATGTTTTCGGTACTAACTGGATGTATTTTGCCTATAAGCTATGGGCTGCTGCTCCAGATGGGTTTACATATAAAATGGCTTGGATGTGGATGGCTGTTCCATTGCCAAAGGATATTGTTCTAGCTATTTGTGCTGGAATTATGGCTAACCGCCTTGAGTATAAAGTGTTTGCCCGAAGCCAATTTAGAAAAATTGGTAATGTATAATTTGCTAAAATTAAGGAGGAGAAAGTATTGGGAAAATGGAGTAATCTTGCTCAACATGTTTTAGAAGGACATGAACTTTCAGAAGATGAAGCATTAAGCATTTTAAATTGTCAGGATGATGAGCTATTAGAGCTTTTACAAGGAGCTTATAAAATTCGCCACCATTACTATGGCAATAAAGTAAAGCTAAATATGATAATAAACACGAAATCAGGTCTTTGCCCAGAAAACTGCGGCTACTGTTCACAATCAAGTATATCAACTGCACCAATTGAGAAGTATCGCATGATGGATAAGGATTCTATCGTGAAAGGTGCGGAACAGGCATATAAAATGAATGTTGGCACATATTGTATCGTGGCGAGTGGAAGAGGTCCAAGTAATAAAGAAGTAGATCAGGTCGTTTCAGCAGTGAAGGAGATAAAAGACAAATACAATCTTAAAGTATGTGCTTGTCTAGGATTGCTTCAGCCTGAACAGGCAGCAATGCTAAAGGCGGCTGGTGTTGACCGTTATAATCATAATATTAACACTTCTGAAAATCATCATGAATCTATCACAACTTCCCATACATACGCAGACCGGGTTAATACAGTTGAATTAATTAAAGAACATGGAATTTCTCCATGCTCTGGAGTAATTGTAGGTATGCGTGAAACGAAGGAAGATGTCGTTTCTATGGCAAGAAGCCTAAGGATTTTGGACGCAGATTCCATTCCGGTTAATTTTCTTCACGCGATTGATGGAACTCCACTTGAAGGAACAAAGGAATTAAATCCGCGATACTGTCTTAAAGTATTATGTTTAATGAGGTTCATTAACCCTTCAAAAGAAATTCGGATATCTGGCGGCCGTGAGGTCAATTTAAGAAGCCTGCAGCCTCTTGGACTATATCCAGCAAACTCTATATTTGTTGGTGATTATTTAACAACAGCTGGACAAGAGGGCTCAGCAGACCATCAAATGCTTAAAGATTTAGGCTTTGAAATTGATTTTGTTCCTGTTGATGCAGCTACATGCTAATTGAAAAAAGCAATATTCAAAGTACAGGCAGAAGCTACCGGGGCTGCCTGTACTTTTTCGATTATTTTTCCAATGTTTTCGGTAAGGTCACAATAAAGGCGGATCCCTTCCCTTTCTCGCTCTGCACATTAATTTCTCCATTATGCATTTCCATTATGGAATATACAATAGACAATCCAAGACCTGTCCCTTCAACAGAACGGGTTCTTGAAGTATCCGCCCGATAAAACCTGTCGTAAATTCTTTCTATTTCAGCAGAGTCTAAACCTATTCCATTATCTTTAAAGGTAACTTCAATTTGGTCTGGCATTTCTTTCAAGGTTATTTCTATTTCACCGTTTTCACCACAATATTTAATGGCATTTGTTAATAAGTTTTCCCAAACGGAATAAAGCAAGCTAGGGTCACCTATATAAGATGCCTCAGGCAGAGAATAGCTGACCATCATTCCTTTTTCACTTAAAACCCATTGATATTGCCTAATCACTGTTTTTACCTGCTCGCTAATATTAAACCTCTTTTTATCCAGCAAATCTCTTTTGCTATCTATGGTAGATAATAATAAAAGCTGTTTTGTTAAATACGATAGGCGATTGACTTCTGAATCCACAACAGAAAAATATGTTTTTTCCTGTTCATTTAAATTTGCGCTTTTTAATAGCTTTAAATATCCTTTAATGTTTGATAATGGCGACTGGATGTCATGGGAAATATTCGTAATGAATTCCTTGCGCACTTCATCAGCTTTTTCTAATCTGTGAGCCATCGTTTGAAAGCTCGTCGCTAAATCCCCTATTTCATCTTTTCTTCTAATATCCAGCTCTATGCCATAATCTCCTTCAGCAATTAATGTAGTTGCCTTATTCAATTTTGATATTGGCTTTATGAGAAATTTTGTAATGATTAATACTAGGAACATACTGATAACAATAATTCCAATAACTAGCCATCCAAACATGAGATGCATTTCATTAAACAATAATTTTATATCCGGCCTAAGGAACAGAGCAAATCTTTCATTTTTAAATACGAAAGGAACTCCTACCGTATTCCTAAGCTCATTAGCAAAGAACCCTGTAACAAATGTTTTATGAGGAAACGCCGCTATTCCGTGATAAATCTCGCCTTGTAACACCTTTTTCGTTGATTTATCCGGAAGATTCTTTAATCTATATGCCGCCCCAAAATATTGCTGCTTCCCAGTTTCATTGATAATAAAAATTTGATAGCCTATTGAACCTAAATGATCGAAATAATCTTCCAGATTTATTTGGTCCTGTGATTGAATTAAGTCGGTAATTTCCAAAGCAATATTCGTCATTTTAACATCATTTTGTTTCTTTAAATTCTTTTGATAATAAACATTCGATAACAAAAATGAAAGTAACCCGCTTAAAAGCATAATGAGAATTGTAGTAATAGCAAATTTCGAATAAAGTGACTTCATTTATGTACCTCAAGTGAATATCCTATGCCTCTGATTGTCTTAATCGTAAAGTCATTTTCCGTCAAGGTAAAACGTTCTCGTAACCGTTTTATATGGACATCAACCGTACGTTCATCACCTTCATAGTCTAGTCCCCATACTTGTTCAATGAGCTGACTTCTGCTAAATACCTGATTAGGCTGGGATGCCAGATAATATAAGAGCTCGAACTCCTTTAAGGGCAGAATGTATGTTTTTCCTTTTAGCTCTACTTCATAGCTTTTTTTATTGATAAACATGGACCCTACGCGAATATTTGCTTCCATGACCTTTCCGTATCTTCTTAGCAATGCGTTTATTCTAAACAAAAGCTCTTTAGGCTCAAAAGGCTTTACAAGATAGTCATCCGTTCCAGATAAATATCCCTTTTCCTTATCTTCAATTTGTCCTTTAGCTGTTAATAGTATTATTGGAATATCATAGTTCTTTCTAATTTCTTCAGTTAATTTATATCCGTCCATTACAGGCATCATAATATCGACAATCGCCAACTGACAAATATAATTATTCAGCAATTCCAGCGCTTCCGCCCCATTGTCTGCCTCTATTATTTGAAACCCTTCTTTCATTAACAATTCCTTAATTAAATACCTGATATGCTGATCATCGTCGGCTACAAGTATAGTTTTCATTTCTCCACCTTCTCCCAAGAAGTTTCTGTATATATTTTAGTAAAACAACTATATAAAAACCAATGATTAAGTTTTTTCTACACAAAAAAAGGCTTCACCCCGTAATTCTCTTTTGGTATCCATTCACCAAATCAAGAGTGGGAGTCAAAAGCCTTCTTCCTTTTACATTGTATTACATTTCTTGGAGTTCAGTAATTTCGACAGTAGACCGTTCTTCTAGCGGGCCGCGTAAATGGACAGTCGCTGTTCTTCCATCTTCATTTAACCCATCGATCCAAACTGATGCACCATTATAAGTAACCTCTATATCAGCAGATGAAGAAAGGATTTGTTTAACCCGTTTAACATCCATATTTATTCACTCCCTAATAGTAATCATTATATTTTTTGTTTAGGAAGAAAATATTATGCCTGCTCTTTTATCCGCAGAAAAAGTAATTATTAACGTGAGAGAAGGCTTTATGAAAGCATATACAAAAAGAAAAGGACGATTGGAATCGCCCTTGTTATATTAATTATTCGAATAAATACTATTATTATTGACAACCTGTAATTCTCTAGTTGTCTCTTCCATTTCACTTTTACAAATTGGACAGAGTGGCTTCTCGCCGCTCTTAAAGTTATCTCTGACCCAGCAGTTACAAGAATCTGAACTACATTCCCACACTTTTACCTGTTCCATTTTAATTTCTTCTGTGTTTTTTCTTCCAAATCCCATTGCCATATAAAGGCACCTCCCAAAGGGTAGAACCGTATTTTTCCCTAAAAATAAAAACACCTGTTAAATAAAGGGATCATTCTAACCAACTCTAAATAACAAGTGTATTTGGGAAATTTATATACTATAAATAAGATCATAATTAGTATAGCATATTTTTCCTGATCAGTCAAAGCACTTTACTCCTTTTATTCATTAAACAATTAAAAACCAGGAAAACTGCAAATTATCAAAACTTTTTTTGAAAAACTAGTAATAGTATTACTTTTTATCGGGCAAGGTGTATAATGTTCTAGTTAAGCAACATTTAGGTTTGATTAAGAAAGGGTGAAACCTATGGAAATTACAAGTTATTCTGTGGAACAATTAAAAGACCCTACAGGCATATTATTAGGAGAACGTTTTGAATTCTTTTTAGATATTGCGGTCGATGAAGATGATGAATTATATTCTGAGAATGGAGTACAGCTCAGAGTTTTGTTTTATGGGCATGACGATGATTACCGGATATTAAATTATCACTTCTTAGCTGGAGATAAAATATTAGACTTCGCCTTAGAAGAAGATGAAGAACAATTGATCACAAAATTCTGTATGGATCATTACATAGAAGCTGAGCAAATTTAATGAAAGAAGCATTCGTCCATTAAGTGGCGAATGCTTCTTTCATTATTAAACTTCAATTGCTTTTCCATCTTGTACAATATGATACATCAAATGTGCTAAATGATGAATGGGGCTATATTCCTCTTCATCCTCATCCATGCTCTCATTCTCTTCTTGGAATTCTAAATCATTTAAGTGCAGAGCGGCAAATTGATAAAAATCCTTTAATTCAAAGGCATAGCAAGCACTTGGATCTTCATTTTCTTCTTCATATTGAAGTACCATATAGGACTCTTTCCCATTTTCATCAGTGGCATCAAAGAATATAAAAAAGCCAATATTTGTATCGAGTTCGAATAAATGTCTTGTACCACCCTCAGTTAAACGCTCAAAATCCGCTTCACTAAGTTTTTGTACTTTCATTGCTTCCACTTGGTCTTCCTTGTGAAATTGAACCGTAAATTCTTTCATGACTATTCCCCCTTTGTCTAGTTAACTAACATCTTATAACTTATTTTGCTAAAAGCATAATAAAAGAGCCTGGTTATGGCTCTTTTACTCGCGCTATGCTTTTGTTACATTTACTGCTTGAGGTCCGCGCTGACCTTCTTCTATATCAAAATTAACTTCCTGACCTTCTTCAAGGGTTTTGAAGCCTTCGCTTTGGATAGCGGAATAGTGTACGAAAACATCCTCTCCGCCTTCAACTTCGATAAATCCGAAGCCTTTTTCTGCATTAAACCATTTAACTTTTCCTGTTGCCATTTTAATCCTCCTAATATCACTACTGACAGAATATATTACCCTGCAATCATATTATGGGTAATTATTTAGGATTTTAACCAATTATGCTTGTAGTAATACATGGAATATCAAATTAAAGAAAAATTATTTACTGCGAGCACGGTTTCTTCTTCTATCTCTTGCTTCTCTGCTCTCTCTTCCTTCTCTACCTTCTCTGCCTTCTCTTCTATCTCTTCCGCCGCCAGCGCCTCTGCCACGATCGCTATAACGTTTACGATCTCTATCTGATCTCGGCTTACGAATACGGATAGGCTCAACCGCTGTTAATTTTACAGGGGTAACATCAATGTCCTTTGTTAATAATTTTAACGCAGCAGCCAATAATGATACTGAATCTGTATCTTCTAATAAATTCTCAGCGATTCTCTTATAATCATTATGTTCATTCTTTTCAATCACTGCTATTAGACGATTGATTGTAGCTTGCTGATTACCCGCAAGAACGTCTTTATAGCTTGGAACCGGTGTTTTAATCATTTTACTCTTTGTTACATTTTCGATGATTTTTAAATGATCAATTTCTCTTGGAGAAACAAATGTAACAGCTAATCCTTTATTTCCTGCTCGACCTGTCCGACCAATTCTGTGCACATAGCTTTCAGGATCCTGTGGGATATCAAAATTATATACATGAGAAACACCACTAATATCAAGACCACGTGCAGCTACATCTGTTGCAACCATAATATCAATCGTTTGTTCTTTAAAGCGGCGAATAACTTGATCACGTTTTGCTTGAGGAATATCCCCATGAATTCCTTCTGCCGAATAGCCGCGTTTAATTAATCCTTCAACTACTTCATCAACACGCTTCTTCGTACGGCCAAACACGATTGCTAATTCAGGAGATTGAATATCAAGTAAACTGCAAAGGACATCAAACTTTTGCTTTTCATGTACTTCCATATAATGTTGTTCAATATTTTTTACAGTCATTTCTTTTGCTTTAATTTTTACAAGCTCTGGATCCTTCATGAATTTCTCTGCAAGAGTTTGAATTCTTTTTGGCATTGTTGCTGAGAAAAGAAGGGTCTGACGCTCTCCCTTTATTTCACTTAAAATTCTTTCGATATCTTCAATAAAGCCCATGTTTAACATCTCATCTGCTTCATCTAAGACCACCATTTTAATATTGCCAAGACGAATTGTTTTTCTTTCAATATGATCAATCAATCTGCCTGGCGTAGCAGCAATAATATGTGGTTTATTTTTTAGCGCACGAATTTGGCGATTAATATCTTGGCCGCCATAAATCGGCAATGTTTTGACTCCTTTCACTTGCCCAATACGGTTTAATTCTTCTGCCACTTGGACTGCAAGTTCTCTTGTAGGTGCCAAAACTAGCCCTTGTATGCCTTCTTCAATATTAATTTTCTCAAGCAGCGGAACCCCAAACGCAGTTGTTTTTCCTGTTCCTGTTTGCGCCTGTCCGATCATATCTTTACCTTCAAGACCAATTGGAATCGCTTGTGCCTGAATAGGAGTTGGTTCTTCAAATCCCATATTAGATAGTGCTTTTACTATTTCATTGCTTAAATTAAATTCTGAAAAGGTTGTCAATGTGTAATTTCCTCCTTAAAGTGTTTACAATTATTTCCTAGCGTTTATTCTGTTCTTACATTAATAGGTTTTCCAGTTTGCATCTCTTTTTTACATTTTTAAAATGAGGATTTTCTATTTCTCATTTAGAAAAATGAACAATATTCAAATTTGAAAAGGTTATTCCCAAAAAGTAACTTTGAGATGGATTCTCTTTTGAGGAATGGATGAAGAATATACAAAGTGGAGAACGTAAAAAAGTGATGCATGAATGACATGCACCACTCTATTTTTTGCTCGTTAATTAAGCTTTATTTACGTTAGAAGCTTGAGGTCCACGGTTACCTTCAACGATTTCGAAAGTTACTGCTTGGCCTTCTTCCAATGTTTTGAATCCTTCAGATTGAATTGCTGAGAAGTGTACGAATACGTCTTGACCTTCTGAAGATTCGATAAATCCAAAGCCTTTTTCTGCGTTAAACCATTTAACTTTACCTGTGTTCATGATAATACCTCCAAAAATTTGTTTCACTATAAGTCTTTAATATATAACCTTAAACATAAAAAGATCGTAACTATAATAAATCGAGGAATAAAAATCGTCCACAATTTATTGTAGCTACGACCACTTATCCAAAAATATATATAACGAACTTTACAGCGTTAACCTTATAATAAATGAGAATCCTAATAATGTCAATATTAAAAGGGATATGATCTGCATTTATTTCATCTTGCCTACTTGGGAAAAACATCTTGCTCCAAGTATAACACCTAAGACAATGAAAGCCCTACCTCTCTTTCATCCTTACGGCTCCGAGACCGTGCCAGCGAGAATCAGGTATTTAAAAAATCCATTCTACTAATAAGAGAAAATTTGTATGATTTTTTGCAGAAACATGAAGTGAGACTGTCGGGTAATGTTAGAAGATAATTAAAGAAGAAATTAACTATTTTTACTACTAAACGATTAAATCTCAAGTAAGCAGATATTCATAATAACTAATAACCTATTTTTTGTCAATACCTACAAATGTAAATTTATAATTAATTTACCAACAATATAGTAATCGAAAAGAGGGGAAATACATGCATTATCATATACAAAACGTTTTAATGCAAATTGAAAAAGATTATGATTTGAAAATACTTTATGCCTGTGAAGCGGGGAGCCGTACATGGGGAATAGCTTCAAATGACAGCGACTATGATGTGCGCTTTATCTATATTCATAAGCAGGAATGGTATTTATCAATTGATCAGGAACGAGATGTAATCGAGATCCCAAAACATGATCATTTTTCCATTCCTTTGGATCCCCAGCTTGATCTAAGCGGCTGGGATATTACAAAGGCTCTAAAGCTGTTCAGAAAATCAAATCCCCCTTTATTAGAGTGGTTAGGTTCACCCATTATTTATTATGAAGAGAATAATTTTTTATCAAAGATAAAGTCGATGGCACCAGATGTTTTTTCCCCTATCTCTTGTATTTACCATTATTTAAATATGGCAAAGAAAAATTACAAGCAGTTTCTAACATGTGAGAAGGTGAAGGTAAAAAAATATTTTTATGTTCTGAGACCCATTTTAGCTGCCCGTTGGATTGCAAAATACAATTGTATACCTCCTGTCCTTCTGCAAGATCTCGTTGACGATATACTGTGTGAATCTTCTATGCAAGCAGAAATTCATAATTTAATACAACGAAAAATAGCGGGAGATACAGAAGAATCGAGGAATGAGAATCTTCTTCGCTATATTGAAGATGAATACATAACCTTGGAGGTCTATGCTAAAACACTTATTAATAAAATGAATGACCCCACTTCTAAGCTGAATGAATTTTTCAGAGACACTTTATATGAAGTGTGGGGGTAAAAAAAGCTCACTATGAGAGAGCTCCTTCATGGTCAATTGGATTTGTCGCAGCTTTTATTTCATTTTAAGCTTTGCCCATAATAGGACAGGCAGATTCCATTAGATGAATGGAGGCTTGAGGAACTATTTAAATGCCATTGCCGCGTTTACTGCTTTCTTCCAGCCGTTATATAAATGACTGCGATTCTCTGCATTCATATTTGGTGAAAATGAACGGTCAATTGCCCACTTTTCGGCAATTTCCTGCTGGCTATTCCAAAAACCTACAGCAAGACCTGCGAGGTAGGCAACACCTAAAGCAGTTGTTTCATTAATGATTGGTCGTTCTACTGGGACATTTAAAATATCCGATTGAAATTCCATTAGAAAATCATTCTTTACTGCTCCTCCGTCAACACGAAGCTTTTTTAAATGTATGCCTGAATCGGCTTCCATTGCCGAGAGTACATCTTTTGTCTGATATGCAAGAGATTCCAAAACAGCTCGAATAAAATGCTCCTTAGATGTCCCTCTCGTTAATCCAAAGACTGCTCCGCGTACATCGCTATCCCAATACGGAGTGCCAAGTCCGACAAATGCCGGAACTACATAAACACCGTCTGTTGAAGAAACTTTCTTCGCATAATCTTCACTATCATGAGCATGCTTTACCATTCTAAGCCCATCTCTTAACCACTGGATGGCAGAGCCAGCGATAAAAATACTTCCCTCTAATGCGTATTCCACCTTTCCATTTAATCCCCAAGCTATTGTTGTTAATAGCCCATGATCCGACCGGACTGCTTTGTCACCTGTATTCATTAGCATAAAACAGCCTGTTCCATAGGTGTTTTTGGCCATGCCACTTTCAAAACATGCCTGTCCGAACAGTGCTGCCTGCTGATCACCGGCAATACCAGCTATCGGCGCTTCCCTGCCAAAGAAGTGAAAGGCAGAGGTTAAACCATAAATGTCAGAGGAAGGTCTTACATCTGGGAGCATGGATTTTGGAACTCCTAGAACGGAAAGTAGATCTTCATCCCACTTTAATTCATGAATATTATATAAAAGGGTCCGAGATGCATTAGAATAATCAGTCACATGGCTTTTTCCGTCTGTTAGCTTCCAAATAATCCATGTATCGATCGTCCCGAATAATAATTCACCTTGTTCAGCCTTGACTCTTGCTCCCTCAACATGATCAAGTATCCATTTTACTTTCGTTCCAGAAAAATATGCATCAATCAATAAACCTGTCTTTTTTTAAAAAAGCGCAAAGATTCATTTCCTTATTATTACTATATTAGCAGTAACATTAAATTTTGCGGATTTAAAAAAAACGATTTTGCAAATACAAAATCGGTCTATTGGCTCTCTTATGCTTCCTTTTTTGCTTTTGCCACAGTTCGTTTCTTCTTTGCTGCAGGCTTTTTTGGTTTTGTCTTGTCAATAGAAGCCTGGAGAGCAGCCATTAAATCCGTTACATTTGTTGCAGGCTCTTTCTCTACTGGAGTAACAATTTCTTTACCGGTCCGTTTGGATTCAATGAGATCCAATAGTGCTGTCCGATATTCATCCGTATATTTTTCCGGCGCAAATTCAGAGGTTAGCTGATCAATTAAGAGGATAGCAGTATCAATTTCTTTTTCTGTCACTTTATCCTCAACAGGAACATTCGGGACATCTGCTGCTTTTCGTACCTCATCCGGATAGTGAATCGTCTCCATCACTAATGTATTTTCGAAAACACGAATAACTGCAAGCTGTTCCTTGGAACGAATGATAATTTTTGCTAATCCAACCTTTTCAGATTCGGTTAAAGCTTTTCGCAGTAATGAATACGCCTTGCTTCCCCCATCACCTGGTGACATATAGTAGGTGCGATCATAATAAATGGGGTCAATTTGCTCCATTTTGACAAAATCCATTATTTCCACAGCTTTATCTTCATTTTCTTTCTTAAGCTTTTCTAAATCATCCTCTTCCAGAACAATAAATTTCCCCTTCGTATACTCATATGCTTTAACAATGTCCTCGTTCTTCACTTCAACATCACAAACTGTACACTTTTTCTCATATTTAATCGGTGAATGACATTCTTTATGAAGATTTCTAAGCTTAATATCCTTATCTTCAGTTGCTGCATGGAGCTTAATTGGAATGTTGACAAGCCCAAAGCTAATACTTCCCTTCCACATTGTATGCATGATAAGACCCCAATCTGCTTTTTCCTTTAATTTGTGTGAAAATAACAGACTCATTCACTAAAACTTCTGGAAACTGAGTATCATTACATATGAAGGGAATTCTATAAAAACAACTGATTACCCTAGGAGAGGAAAATTATGATCAAACCTATGCTGCCTAGTTTATCTTTTGAAGCCCCAAAAGGCGAGGATTGGCAATACGAAGTGAAGTACGATGGATTTCGAGCCATATTAAAATGGAATCACCATGAAATAACATTAGAAAGCCGCAATGGAAAATCATTATTAGAAATTTTCCCGGAAATCAAAGCATTTCTACATTCACAATCTGAGCATTTCCGTCCTTTTCTGCCTCTCACTTTAGATGGTGAACTTGTTTTTCTTGAAAATGCATATAAAGCTCATTTTGGGCAAATTCAAGTTAGAGGCAGGATGAGATCAGAAAAAAGGATCCATGAAAAATCAAACTCTTCTCCATGTCACCTCCTTATTTTTGATATTTTGGAAACCCAAGGGAAATCAATCATACATGAAGATTATTTTTCACGAAAACAGAAATTAATGGAGATATTTCTGCAGTGTAATCTCCCACTTAAGCCAGATGAAAAAAGTAAAAAACTTGTGCAATACATTCCCTGCTATCAAAACTTTAACGAGATATGGGATAAGGTCACCTTATACAACGGGGAAGGAATCGTAGCCAAACAAGAGAAGAATAAATGGGAAGAAGGAAAAAGAACTACTTCATGGATAAAATACAAAAACTGGAAATTTGTTTCGTGTTTCATTACCGCATATGAAAAAACAAACGGCTACTTCTATGCAGGTGTATATAAAAATGATGAAATTTATCCTATTGGCCAATTTATTTTTGGATTAAAGCCAGATGAAAAAAAAGCATTATTTGAAATAATTAAAGCAAACAAATTAAATGAAGATCAACAGTATATTTATGTAGAGCCAGCCATTTGTGTTGAAGTCAAATATTTGGAAATTTACGAAGAGCAAATGCGAGAGCCTCATTTTCATTGCTTTCGCTTTGATTTAACTCCAGATGATTGTAGGTTTGAACAGTTTCTCAAGCAGCAGAAGAACTTTCCTACAGACATTGAAGTCACGCATCCTGATAAACCATTATGGGAAAATCCACCGATTCAAAAAATCGATTTCATTCATTATTTACGGGAGATTTCACCTTATATGCTTCCTTTTCTAGAAAATCGGATGCTTACGGTCATCCGCTTCCCGCATGGTATTTTCGGAGATCCCTTTTATCAGAAAAATTGCCCTGATTATGCACCCGATTTTGTCGAAACGAAAGAGGCTGAAGGCATTAATTATATTATATGCAATAGTCTAAAGACGCTGCTATGGCTTGGAAATCAATTATCGTTCGAATTTCATCTCCCTTTTCAAACCATAAATAGTATTGGCCCAAGCGAAATTGTCTTTGACTTAGATCCTCCTTCTAGAAATGAATTTTATTTAGCCATTAAGGCTGCTTTACTAATAAAAGAAGTCCTTGACCACCTTAAATTAATCAGTTTTGTCAAATTATCTGGAAATAAAGGGCTGCAAATATATATTCCGTTACCGGAAAACACTTATTCTTATGAGGATACCAGACTATTTACTGGTTTTATTGCGGAATATTTAATATCAAAGGACCCAAATTCCTTTACAGTGGAAAGAATGAAAAAGAATCGTGGAAATCGGCTTTACGTAGACTATATTCAGCACGCAGAGGGAAAAACCATCATATCGCCATATTCTCCACGAGGAACGAAAGAAGCGACAGTTGCAGCGCCTTTGTTCTGGGAGGAAGTAAAAGATGGATTAAAGGTTGAAGACTTTCAAATACCAACTATGATAAAACGCATTCATCAATTCGGCGATCCTTTTAGCACATTTTTTGAGACGAAGGAAATTCAAAACTTTTCACCTATTTTACAGTTTCTAAGAACAAATGCGCAAGCGCCTTGATCACCCCCGACAAGCACAAGACGAGCCTCTCAGAAAGGTGTTCTTTACCTTTTTGGGAGGATTGACTTGTGACCTCGAGGGGGTAGGCGCTGGAGCTGAACGTAAACAAAATTATTCACAACGCTATACACAGCATTCGAATTTATTATTTCCTACACAAAAAGCAAAAACCTGCCCTCAAAATAGCGGCAGGTTCACTTGTTTTACATAATTTTTTCCTCTATCACTAGTTCACTAGACCAATTTAAAGCCTCTGCATATAATTTAAACAAATCTTTTTCATCAATAGATAATTCCTTGCACATTTCACTAATGACGCTCCATTGTGCAGTTTCTACAGCAAGGACGAGATCAAGTACATCCTTTAATTTATTCTTCTTGCCATTTAAAGCATTACAAATATCCTCTTCAAGAGGTAGTTCCTGTAAGATAAATTTCATAGGAATCGATAAAATGGAATCCATTATTGAAAACATGCCTGTCATAAAATAACTTGGAGATGGTACTCTTTTCACAGCCATTTTTGCAATATCTTCACACATTTTTGCTCTCGTAAGGCTAATCTGGATCGTTTCTTGAGAAATATTTCTCTTATCAATAGTAGATTCTCTTACAGCTAAAACATAAATCCATTTTTCTAATTCAATTAATCCAAGCATCATAACTGCTTGCCGAATCGAATTAATTTTTTGCTTTGGTCTAAAGGCAGGAGAATTTATTAACTTTAATAATTTATACGAAAGAGAGATGTCTCTTTCTATTAATTCTGTTATTCGATCAATACTTGGCTCATTTGTTGCAAAGTTTTGAATCATTTCATAATAAGAATGGAAATAAGCAGGTACGTCACGTGTTGATAAAATACTCGGTTTAGCAAAGAAATAGCCTTGGAAATAATGATAGCCCCGCTTCCTTGCGTCTTCGAACTCCTCTCTCGTTTCCACTTTCTCAGCAACTAATTTCAAAGGCAATGTTTTAGCGATTAACTCAATCTTCTCTCTCATTTCCTTTGAAGTTAATAGAAAATCGACTTTCACAAAATCAGCATATTCCAACAGCTCATATGAATATCTATTTTCCTCATTAATAACATAGTCATCTAAAGCAATTTGATAGCCAAGTTCTTTCAGTTCTTTGCAAATTTCTACTATTTCAGCACTCGGTTCAACCGATTCCAATATTTCTACTACAATTTCACGAGGACGAAAATAAGCAGGAAGTCTTAGCTTAAGCAGCTTCTCAGTAAAATTAATAAAACAAGGCTTGCCATTTGATAGCCTATCAATGCCAATATTTAAGAAACTATTAACAATAAGCTCAGTTGTCGCCTGATCTCCATCTATTTCAGGAAATTCATTCATTTCCATATTCCTGCGATAGAGAAGCTCATATCCGAATACTTCTTCATTTGCATTAAAAATCGGCTGCCTAGCTACAAAAACCTCCATGAAATTTACCCCCGACAAATTCTGCGTATTTTATAGTTCTAATTTTATATAATATTTCTTATATAGTTTGTCGAATTTTGGAATAAGAGAAAAATATTATACATTTTTGTAAAAATTATTTAGTAGACCGAAATATTACTTAGATAGCTGTTTAAATAAATTCCCCATCTCTATTGCGCCAACTGCTGCTTCCCAGCCCTTATTGCCAGCCTTCGTACCAGCTCTTTCAATCGCTTGTTCAATCGTATCTGTTGTTAATACGCCAAATATAATAGGGATTCCACTTTGCATACCTGTCGAAGCCACTCCTTTTGAAACCTCATTACTCACAAAGTCAAAGTGAGGTGTTGCCCCTCTAATGACAGTGCCTAGCGTAATTATGGCATCATAGTTCCCTGCTTCTGCTAATTTTTTAGCTGTTAAAGGAATTTCAAATGCTCCTGGCACCCAAACAACTGTAACATCCTCTTCGTTTACACCATGGCGTTTTAATGCATCCTCTGCACCGCTTAATAATTTCCCCGTAATAAACTCATTAAAACGTGATACTACGATCCCTATTTTTAAGCCAGTTCCTACTAAATGTCCTTCGATTACTTTTTTCATTTTTCATCACTCCTGTTAAAATTTTAATAAATGACCAAGCTTTGCTTGTTTAGTTTTTAAGTATTTTTCGTTTTCAGTTTTTGTAGGAAGCTGCAATGGAACTCGTTCCGAAACCTCTAAGCCATATCCAGCTAATCCTGCAATTTTTCGAGGATTGTTTGTTAAAAGCTTCATTTTTTTCACACCAAGATCCCTTATAATTTGCGCACCTACTCCATAATCTCTCAGGTCATCGCCAAATCCCAATTTATGGTTTGCCTCGACAGTGTCATATCCTTCCTCTTGGAGCTTATACGCCTTCATCTTGTTAATTAGCCCAATTCCACGGCCTTCCTGTCTCATATAAAGCAGAATACCCTTGCCTTCCTTTTCGATCTGGGTTAATGCTGCTTCCAGCTGAGGTCCGCAGTCACATCTGTTGGAACCAAATACATCTCCAGTTAGGCATTCAGAATGAACTCTTAGGAGTACGGGCACATCAGGTGTAATCTCGCCTTTGACTAGAGCAACATGCTCTTTTCCATCTAGCTTGTTCGTATATCCTACTGCTCTAAATGTTCCGTATTCTGTTGGCAATTGGATATCTGCTTCCCTTGTAATAAGAGAATCATGTTCAAGTCGATATTCAATCAATTGTTGAATCGTAATCATTTTTAATCCGAACTTTTCGGCGATTGTCTTTAGATCATTCACACGCGCCATAGTGCCATCATCCTTCATAATTTCACAGATGATCCCAGCAGGCTTTGCACCAGCAAGACGCGCTAAATCAACCGCTGCCTCGGTGTGGCCAGCCCTTCTTAATACCCCGCCTTCCTTAGCAATTAACGGAAAAATATGACCTGGCCGATTAAATTCATCAGGATGTGCTCCATCCTTTAACATTCTTTCGATCGTAAAGGCTCTTTCGAAAGCACTTATCCCTGTAGTGGTATCTTTATGATCAATGGAAACAGTAAATGCTGTACCACGGGCATCCGTATTTCTTTCAACCATTGGGAGTAAGTCAAGTTTATTCGCTATCTCTTCTGAAATAGGAGTACAAATGAGCCCTCTTCCTTCTTTAGCCATGAAATTGATTGTTTCAGGGGTAACGAACTCTGCTATTGATAGAAAATCTCCCTCATTTTCCCGATCCTCATCATCACAGACAATAATGACTTTTCCTGCCTTTAAATCCTTTAGCGCTGCTTGTATTTCACTGAACATTGCAGTTACCTCCTATATCATTATTGAGCTCTACAGAAAGCCATTTGCTCTTAAAAAATCCTCAGACATTCCTTTGTTTTGTGAGCCACTGCTCTGACCCTTATTTACAAATGAATATAAATATTTTGCGAGCATATCGAATTCAAGATTTACGATGTCCCCAGCGTGCTTGATGCCTAAAACACTTTCTTTTGCCGTATGCGGAATAATCGAAACGGTCACTGAATGATCCGTAACGCCAAAAATCGTTAACGAGGTACCGTCAATCGCAATGGACCCTTTCATTAACAGTAGATGGCTGAATGTACGTGGCACCGAAATATCAATATAAATCGCATTTTCATTCGGTCTCTTTTTCAAAATTTGACCAGTTCCATCTACATGACCAGTTACAAAATGCCCGCCAAAACGGCCATTTGCCGCCATGGCCCGTTCAAGATTAACGAGAGCTCTTTCCTTTAACGACGACAGTGAAGTACTTTTGTACGTCTCTGGCATGACATCAACAGAAAATTCTCCGTGGTGAAATTCTGTAACCGTCAGGCAGACGCCATTGACCGAAATACTGTCACCGAGCTTGATATCCTGAATAATTTTAGAGGCTTTAATTGTTAATTGGATTGTATTTCCTAGCTGTGCAGCTTTTTTTACTATTCCTAGCTCCTCAATTATTCCTGTGAACATGATTTAGACACCTCCTCTATTGGCTTAGCAATAATTTTCAAATCGCAACCAATCGATTGAAAGGATTCGATTTTCAGGTTAGTCGCATGCTGAACGAGCTCAACTCCATTTCCTCCTACAAAGGGAATGGCCTCTTTGCCGCCAATAATTTTCGGAGCAATATATAAAATAATTTGCTGAAAAGCATTTCTTTCTATGAATGAAGCATGAATTTCAGAACCGCCTTCAACAAGCAGAGACATAATGTTCATTTTCCCTAGCTCTATTAATAGTTCTTGGATATCGATTTCGGGCTTGGATAATGGAAATATCTCAATTCCTAACTTTCGAAAAGACAGTGCATGCTCTGAATTGATTTCACTTCCTGTAAAAATGATTGTCTTTGCTTCCTTATCTTGCACAATATTTGACGTAATCGGTGTACGCAAATGCGTATCTAAAACAACTCGAATGGGATTTTTTCCACCTCGGGGCAGTCTGGTGGTTAGTTGCGGATTATCATGAATAATCGTATTAACGCCAGTCAAAATGGCATCGTGTTCATGTCTTAATTGGTGAACATCTAGTCTGGATTCTGGAGAGGTGATCCATTTACTGTCACCGGTCTTTGCAGCAGTCTTACCATCAAATGATGATGCTGCCTTTAATGTTACATAAGGAGTTTTCGTTTTAATATAGTGAAAAAAGGGTTCATTCATAGAATGTGCTTCAGCCTGTCCAACACCAATTTCAACCTCAATGCCTGCAGCCTTTAGCTTCTCAATACCTTGACCCGCTACTAGTGGATTTGGATCAAGTGTGGCCACAACTACTCTTTTAATGCCTGACTCTATGATTAAGTCAGCACATGGCGGTGTTCTCCCGTGATGGCTGCATGGTTCAAGCGTGACATATAAATCTGCATCAACTGCTTTTTCACCAGCTGCACCAATGGCATGTACTTCTGCATGTGGGGTACCCGCCTTTAAATGGGCTCCAAATCCAAGGACTTCGCCATTTTTGACAACTACCGCACCGACTTTTGGATTTGGACTTGTTTGTCCTGTTGTCGATCGGGCCATGGCCAATGCTAAGTCCATATAGGTTTTGTCTTGCATATTATCTCGTCTCTCCTTTCTTTATTTTTTCTCCAGAAAAAAACCCGTACAAGTCAATGTACGGGGCAAAATAGCAAAACTAAATAAGCGTAGAAAAAATAGCTTTTTTCACGCTATATTCATTCCTTCTCCCATCCAGACTTTCACTGTCGGCTTTGGAGTTTCACCAAATCCACCGTTTTCAAGTAATTGAAACCGGGTCACGGACTAAGAGGACACAGACCTCATCACCGCCGGTTGGGATTTTCACCCAGCCCCGAAGGAATCCTAATTCGATTACTGAAATAGTAACACTTCTTTTACGAATAAACAATTTTTATATTCAAAAATAAACAAAGAGAGTGGAACCCTTCTATTTTATTTGGCTATATTTGTAAACTTTGCTGTAATAGGACTAAACAGTGAACCGTTCCTTTCCGCTACAGGCTCTTGCTTTCCGCGGGGAGGAAGTCGAGCCTTAGTTATCATGAACGAAACTAGCTCCTTACTCGTAACATCGTAGGTTAATTTGGTTAGAATGTTTACTGAAAAAGACAAACCAAATCAGAGCTACATTACGGAAGGA
>NZ_JACWFE010000034.1 GCF_019749375.1 Bacillus sp. S/N-304-OC-R1 | reverse complement strand
CACTAGCCTTGCATGCGTTCATTTTATTTGAATTTATTCAAAAATTTTACTATTAATTTCTTCTTATTTATTTAAAAAAGGAAACACGGTATTAAAATAACCTTGTTCCCTATTTTTTCCTATTAATAATTCCCTAACTTTTTCTCATGCTTTCTATCGTTTTTATTTCGCTGTTTCTTGCCGCTTTCTTTGACCAAAGCTATATTTCCAAAAGAAGGTTTCTCCTTTTCAATTGGAATAGGAATCTTTTGTCTTCCTTTTGATTTTTTCTTTTTTCTTTTTAGCTCAATCAGTAATTTATCGCCAGGTAAGAATAAATATGTTTGTAATATACGAAAGAAAACCCAAGAAGTTTTTGTCGACTTGGTTTGTAGTTTTATGATAAGTGAAACGCCAAATGCAATAAGAGCTAAGAACATTTGATTCCAGATTCCTTGTGGTTTGGTACTCCAAATCTTTGTTAGTTTTAGATGGCCTTTAATCCATTTAAAGAACAGTTCAATGAGCCAACGATTTTTATAGATATCTAGGATTTGTTGATCAGTTAAATCAAAGCGAGTTGTTAAAATTCGATAAACTCTATCCTTTTCGTCCACAAATTCTATGTATCGAACTGGTACATTTGAAACCCCAAAGTTCACTTTGGCATCTCTTTTAACAGATAAACGAGTAGGCTCATATTCTTCTAAAGAATACAGTACCAAGCTTTTTGAAATACGGACAACGAATGAAATGCCCTTCTCTAACCAATTGATTAAATTCTTCTTGGATGGATACCCTCTGTCCATAACGTAAGTGGCATTATCTTCTTCAATGATAAAGTTGGAACTTTCGAAGTCACTCACGGTGCCTGTTGATGGAATAATTTTGTCTGGAAAGACCGTGTCTGGTGAGGCGACAACTAATCGGGTATGCATTTTCACGGCATTATGTCCTTTTGAAATAAAAGCCCAATCACAAAGATTTTCCGGTAATCGAATCTCGGTAGAATCTACGATATTTAACCGTCCTATTCCGTCGGGAATTCCTTTATGTTCGTGTGTTAGCTGCTTAATTTTTCTAACCACTTTTTCAAAGAGTTTTTGGACCCATTCTGTAGGAAGCTCATTGATTCGACGACTTAATTGAGAACCGCTAATGCCTTGAATTCTTATTTCCTCACGTAATTTTGGATAGGCTCTAAGCTTTTCTTCCATGTGACTATAAGAACTCCATTGGTCTAGCTGTGCTGCAACGAAGATTTTTAAAAGTGACTTTGTCGAAAGTTTGTAATTGTCATAATCAATCAATGGACAGTCAAAATCCTCTGTTGGCAGAAGCGATAAGCATTGACAGATGAGCATCTCTCGTCCTATACTTTTATTATTCATTGGAAAAACTCCTTTGTAGAAGACTTGTTTGTTTAGGGAACATAACAAGGTCAACAACTTCTACAATAGGAGTTTTTTTCTTGTGTGTAAATACTTTTTTTTGAAGAAATGCAATTATTTAAAAGTCATGCAAGACTAGTGG
>NZ_JACWFE010000033.1 GCF_019749375.1 Bacillus sp. S/N-304-OC-R1 | reverse complement strand
CACTGACACAGTGGAGTCAAATAAAAATATAAATTATAACAGTCTTTAAAAAAGATTGTCAATATATTTTCGTCCACAATTTCTTCTATTTTTCAACATTTTTAGCTTATCCTTATCCATCATAGAATATGTACGTTATTTTCAAAGAAATATGACTATTTTTTATAGGCAAAAAAATAAACCGTTACTTAAAAAGAACGGTTTTTCAGCATTATTCGACATGATGTTCGCGATTATAAGGCATTCCTGTTCTTAAGACTCCCCTTGTTTCTATTCCGCCAAGACCCTTTTCTCCAGTTAATGTATTACGTAAAACGTCCCAGACATTGATTCTTTCCATAAACGGAGTAAAGCTTATTTTTGCGACAATATACACTGGATCGAGCGCATGAATATTTACTCTAAAAGGTGAGCTCGCAAAATTAGCACCTGCATGGATAATGGATTCAAAATGGGACTGGCAAGCACCTGCAAAAATGACTAGCTGATCTAAATGAGGTACCTTTCTTCTTGCTTCTCTTACCGTTTGCACAAAATGTTTAGAATGGCGATAGGCATTTATATCTGACTTCTTCCCCTTTGCCTTTGAGTACGAATCATGACCCGTAATGACAAGAATATCTGGCCGGTAATAATCTATGAGCTGTCCTATCTTCAATGGCATCTCTTTTTCATTACAATGGATACCTGTAACAGGAACACCTATTTTTTCGTATAGATTTAAACATTTTTCTAAATAAGCTGGATCTCCATCTAAATGAAGAACTCTCCCAGGCATTTGGAAGTAGCTTAACATTTTACTATACCCGTCAGTGGCTTCATACTCCTGTTTTTGTTTAATCAATTCGACATCTTGACGAAACAGCTGGAGAGACTGCTCTTCCATGGAATGATATTGCTTAGCTATCCTTGCCCTCATTGAAGGACTGATTGCAATTAAATCTCCAATAGGGGCATCTGCAATTAGACGAATATCTTCTCCGTACAGAATAGCAACTTTCTTCCCATTCTGTTCCCGAATATCAATAACGCGAAATAGAATATCACATTGGTAAGAAACCCTTCCGACAATATCCATAATATTTATGCTCAACTCTAGTCACTCCAATTAGCCCTCATCAGCCTAATGGCATCCTTTAAACGCCAATATCCCAAGGACCATAAATAAATATAGTCTGGTTTCTTCATAAATTATGCATTCTTCTAAAAACATGTGCTTTTATTAATTAGAAATTTTACCAATATAAAAAGACCCGACATATGCGAGTCTTAAGAGAATATTGGGGACAAGCTGTCACTTAAGCGGGCAAATTCCTCAATGGATAGCGTTTCCCCTCTTCTACCAGGTTCTATCCCAGCCTTTTCTAGAGCAGCAAGTATATCTTCCTTCTTTTGTTTTCCATCCCGTAAATGACTTGTTAAATTATTTAGTAACGTCTTTCGTCTTTGTGCAAAGCTAGCTCGAATAATTTGGAAAAAGAACTCTTCATCCTGTACGGACACGGCCGGCTTATCTCGCTTCGTTAATCGAATAACGGCTGAATCAACATTCGGTTGAGGAATAAATACAGTTTTCGGAACTATCATGACTGTTTCAGCCTCTGTGTAATACTGAATCGCAATAGAAAGGGAGCCATAATCTTTTGTTCCCGGCTTAGCCGAGATTCTATCTGCAACCTCTTTCTGAAGCATACAAACTATACCTCTTATTGGCAGCTTGTCCTCAAGCAGCTTCATAATGATGGGTGTTGTCACGTAATAAGGCAGATTGGCGACGACCATTATATCCTTAATGCCTTGTAGTTCTGTTTCAATCATCCCTTTTACATCTGCTTTTAATACATCTTCATGAATAATCTTTATATTCGGATACGGTTCAAGCGTTTCTTGTAAAATGGGCAGCAGCCGCTGATCAATTTCAAACGCAACCACCTTTTTACTCCTCTTTGCAAGCTGCTCTGTTAATGCCCCTATCCCTGGGCCAATTTCAATAGCAGCGGATTCCTCAGATAGTTCTGCATGATCCACTATTCTTCTAAGAATATTTGTATCAATTAAAAAGTTTTGTCCTAGGCTCTTTTTAAAGGAAAACCCGTACTTTTCCAGAATGGCACGAGTCCTTACCGGGGTAGCTATATCCTTATGCATGTTCTTCCTCCTGACGTATCACTTGAATTGCAGCTGCAAACTCTTCTTTACTAATTTGGAACATCATTAAGCTTTTATGAAGCTGTTTTCCATTTGTATAGCCAATTTTTAAGAGTTTGCCAAGCTTCACTCTTCTTTCCTTAGCACCTGTGCCGCCGATAAGCCCAGCTGCAAGTAAATCATCTTGAGTTATGACTTCCTCGGCTTCATCATTCATACTATGCGCCTCCTGTAAAGCCTGGCGAATCATTTCAGGAGAGGCATGTTCAACACCCACTCCTTTACCATGTTTATGAATGGCATCCTTCTTTTCAATAAAAGCATGCTTACAGTCTGGAACGTGCTCTTTAATGGTATTCCGGATTTTTTGACCTGGGAAATCTGGATCGGTAAAAACTATGACTCCTCTTGTTCTTTGAGCAAGCTTTATTTTTTTTATTGTTTCTTCGCTGATGGCAGATCCATTTGTCTCAATTGTATCAGCATCAAGTGCATTTTTAATCGCAGTCGTATCATCCTTCCCTTCAACTACGATGATTTCCTTTATTTTCATAGTTCCTCCCTGGAGACATTATAAATTTTGCTGTGTTAAAGCAGAATGCTGATTTTGCACTTGTTGATTGCAGCGAAAATCAACAGCTACGTTTAACAGGTCCTAAATTTAAATAATATATTTGATAAAATCCTGAAACATTTCTGTAACCTAATTCGTCTGTATATATGATTGGTTAAATAGTGATTTTAATTATATATGAAAAATTCAAGAAAGAAAAAAAGAAAAAATGCAGAGGATTTTGAGATCCCCTGCATTAAGGAAATTAATTTAGGATTCTAATTTTTACTGTTTTGCGTCCCCAGCGATAGGCTTCAGCCTTTGTAGCAAAAAATACATCAATTTTGTTTCCTTTTATGGCAGAACCCGTATCAGCAGCGATTGCATAACCGTATCCCTCTACATACACTTTAGTTCCTAACGGGATAATATTCGGATCTACTGCAATCACTTTAACATCTGGATTAGCCCGCAAGTTTATACCTGTCGCTGTTTTGCCTGAGCATCCACCGCAATGAGCTGTGTAAGCAGTCGAGGAAACATAAATTTCATTCCCCCCGGTTTCTCCACGGGATGCTACCATTGTAACAGCTAACGGCTTTGTTCCAACAGCTACAACTTTATCCTGTTTTTCTTGCACTGTTTTCTCGTTTAATAGCTTTCTAGACACTTCTTTGCCGTTTTCTAATACAACCTCAAATTCTTTCGTTACAAGGCCCTCTTTGCCTGGATTAACGACTTTCTGAGATCCTTTAGCTAAACTGCTGTCTTTCTTTGTTACAACAGCAAATTTAACCGGTTCTTCCACTACATCGGTGACTTTTTCTACTCTAGTGATTTGGATAACGTCGTCTTTTTTGACAAGCGTATCCGCTTTGGGCTCAATACGATCTAGTTCGTTTAGCTTTATACCCTGCTGTGATAAAAAGTCAGCGACCGTAGTCGAAGTTGACCATACCTGCTTCTCTTTTCCGCCATCTGATAATGTTAAAGAAAAAGCTTTATTTACGACAATGTCAAGATTGTTTTCTATTTCCTCTTCGAGATTTGGCTGAACTTTATCGTGATCGGATATGGTAATCTCCTCGTCCTTCAAAAGCTCATCTACTGTTTTGGCTACTGTCCAAATCGTTTTCTTCTCGTTGTCTTTCACAATGTGAACCTGTTTAGCCGGCTCCCAAACAACTTTCAAGTTATTCTTCACCTTTGTGTCAAGCGAATGCGACACGTAGTCCTCTGTGCGCAAAGAAATATCTAAATCATTAAAAAGCTCTTGAACCGTCTCCGCATGAGTTTTAACGACCTTTTCATGACCGTCTATTGTCATTGCCACTGTTTTCTTCGTCGATTCAAATATTAAAAAGCCTAATGTAGCTGCAAACACTATGAAACTAGCAGAAATAATGACCAATTTCTTTTTACTCAAAGACTCGGAAAACAGGTTTTTCATGTTTTGAAATACGATGAAAAACGCCTCCTTTTCTCTCGGAGTGATTATATAGACTATCTTACAGGTTTGTCAACTCTCTTTCACTTTTCCTTTTTTCTCCATCACCTCCTCTAAACGTATTTCCTATTATGCAAAATCTTTTCAAGAAAGGAAAGAGAGACTTATCGACATGGTTATCCTATGAGCGGACAAGGAAATGTAGAACTTTTTGGAAACTTTAAAAAATAGGACAGGTCCCTCGGTTATTCGACATATTCCTTTATCAAATCATGCCGAATATTTTTTTGGCATTCTCTGTTGTTATTCTTGCGACTTCTTCAACAGGAACATTTTTTATTTCCGCAATTTGCTCTGCAACTAGCTTTACATAGCTTGGCTCATTTCGCTTCCCTCGGAAAGGATGAGGTGCAAGGTACGGACAATCCGTTTCAATCAGCAGTTTCTCTAAAGGAATTACTTCTGCTACTTCCTTCGGTTTTTTCGCATTTTTAAAGGTTACTGGTCCCCCAAGTGATATATAAAAATTCATTTTCACACATTCCTGAGCTGTTTCCGGACTACCACTAAAACAGTGCATGATTCCACCGACTTGCTCTGCGCCCTCTTCCTTTAGAATTTCTACAATGTCTGCTGTTGCATCACGATTATGAATGACAATCGGCAATTTCACCTTTTTAGCAAGTTGAATTTGTTTTCGAAATACTTCTTTCTGTATTTCTTTAGGAGACTTGTCCCAATAATAATCAAGCCCCATTTCACCAAGAGCCACTACTTTAGGATGGCTTGAAAGCTCCTCAATCCACTGAAGATCCTCATCCGTCATATCAATAGCATCAACTGGATGCCAGCCAATACTCGCATAAATAAAGTCATATTCCTCAACCAGTTCCATCGCTTTTTCAATCGTTGGGCGATCAAAACCAACAACAACCATACGAGATACGCCCTCAGCTAATGCTCTGTCAATAACTTCTCTTAGATCATCATTATATTGTTCGGCATTCAAATGTGCGTGTGTGTCGAAAAACATCATAAAATCCCCTTTTTACATAAATTAATTTTCTGTTACATATTTTTCATGAATATAACGATTACTACAATTGACAAACTATTTTATAAAGTTAGTTTTATCTTTTAAGTTATTATTTGAGAATAAAGAATAAAATTTCCACTGCTTCGAAATACTACTGAAAATTTATTCTTTCCTAACCTGAAAAAGAAAAACATAGAAATGTTTTACGCTAAATGTTACACGTGAAACATTTCTATGTTATGAATATAATTTGGTAAATTGTTTCTATTTCTAAGTTGTCAGTTCTAATTGGAAGTACCGCTTTATTTTACTCTTGCCCCTAGCGGAAGTGATTCAGCAATAGTGGCTAAAGATAACTCGCCATCCTTACTTCCTGCAAGAATCATCCCTTCAGAGAGCTCCCCGCGAAGCTTCACTGGCTTTAAATTCGTCACGCAAATAAGCTTTCGGCCAATTAGATCCTCTGGTTTATAGTATTGAGCAATTCCTGAAACAACTTGTCGTTTTTCATACCCAAGGTCTAACTGAAGCTTAAGCAGTTTATCTGCCTTTTTCACTGGTTCAGCTTGTATTACTTGTGCTACCCGCAGGTCAACCTTCATGAAATCATCAATCGAAATTTCTTCACTATCAGGCTTCACTTCTTGCTTCACTTCTTGCTTCTCTTCTTCAGTATTTGGTGCTGAACCTTGCATTTTAGTTTTAATAAATTCGACTTCTTCAGTTAGGTCTAGACGAGGGAAAATTGGGTCGCCTTTTGCAATTTTTGTTCCTTCTGGAATGATGCCAAATTCATCTAGGCTTTCCCATGTGGTTAAATTCTCAGAATCCACATTTAGTTGGGCAAATATTTCTTTTGGTGCTCTAGTTAAGAATGGCTGTATAAGAATAGCAATTCTTCTTAAAGATTCCGCTAAATGAACCATTACACTTTCTAGCTCAGCAGTCTTTGCCTCATCTTTAGCCAGTGACCATGGCTGTGTCTCATCAATATATTTATTTGATTTGCTAACTAACTGCCAAATAGTTGATAGAGCTACGGAAAACTCCATCTTCTCCATCGCTTCTTCATACTTTTGAACTGCTTCCCTATTCGCTCGAAGCAATGACTGATCAAACTCACTATTTGAACCCTTGTACGCAGGGATCATTCCGCCAAAATACTTATCTACCATTGCTAATGTACGATTTAATAGGTTTCCTAAATCATTGGCAAGGTCAAAATTAATTCTCTCGACGAAGCCTTCAGGGGTGAAGACACCATCGGACCCGAAAGGAACCTCACGCAGTAAATAATAACGAAGGGCATCTAGTCCATAACGATCAATTAATGTGACTGGATCAACGACATTACCTTTTGATTTGGACATTTTTCCATCCTTCATTAATAACCAGCCATGTGCAAATACTTGCTTAGGAAGCGGCAAGTCTAAAGCCATTAGCATAATCGGCCAATAAATCGTGTGAAAACGAACAATTTCCTTTCCAACTAAATGAACGTTTGCTGGCCAATAATTTTCATATTTAGATGGATCGTTTGTTCCGTAACCAAGGGCAGTAATATAGTTCGAAAGTGCATCAATCCATACATAAATGACATGCTTCGGATTGCCGGGTACTTTAATACCCCAATCAAATGTTGTTCTTGAAACTGCAAGATCCTCTAAACCGGGCTTAATGAAGTTGTTAATCATTTCATTTTTCCGTGATTCCGGCTGAATAAATGAAGGATTTTCCTCGTAATACTGCAGCAAACGGTCTGCATACTTACTAACTTTAAAGAAATATGACTCTTCCTTAACCTTATTTACGCCTCTTCCACAGTCAGGACAATTTCCTTCCACTAACTGCCTCTCAGTAAAATAAGATTCGCATGGCGTACAATACCAGCCTTCATACTCACCAAGATAAATATCTCCTTGCTCTAAAAGCTGAGCAAAAATCTTTTGTACCACTTCTTTATGTCTGTCCTGTGTAGTACGTATAAAATCGTCGTAAGAAATATCAAGCTTTTTCCAAAGCTCTTGAATTCCTGCCACAATTTCATCTACATATTGCTGCGGTGAAACGCCCTTTTCCTCCGCTTTTTCCTGGATTTTTTGCCCATGCTCATCTGTTCCAGTAAGATACATAACATCAAACCCGCGCAAACGTTTGTAGCGAGCCATCGCATCGCCTGCAACCGTTGTATAGGCATGGCCTATATGTAAATTCCCACTTGGATAGTAAATAGGTGTTGTTAAATAAAATGTTTTTTTATTACCCATGGATATTCCCTCCTCTTTACATTAACTAAAAAAATCTCGGCCTATTATATGGACGAGATCGTGCTGAAATACGTGCCAATTATAGGCTGTCCTTATTTAAATAGAACTTATGTGAATAACTAATACATTAAGTCATCATAACCTCTTATACCATCAAAATATACCTAAAATTTAGTATTTGTGCAACCAAAGTGCAGATGGATTCAAAACAATAAAATCTATAAGTTTATTAGATTATTCCAAGAAAAGAGGCTTGTAGCAAATTTAAATAATTTCTTACAGGATATTCCCATAAAAGACTATCTAAATTCCGTATATTATTATGTAAAATGTCGAAAGTTATGTTGTTTTTTGTCGAATTATTCCCCTGTTAAAAATCACCATTTTAATGATAATAACAAGTATTTCCCATATGTTTTTTACACTTTTGAAAGGTTTACTGCTATAAATCCTATATTTATAAGCTTTAATAGCCTAGGAAAAAATTTCTAATAAAAAATGAAAATAAAGTAATTGACGTATTTGGGAAACGCTGGTATTATGTAATTATTAAAGATTTTGTCGAATATTGACGAAAGAAAAGATAGAAGAAAAATAATTTTTGAGATTTGAGAGGAGAATATTATAATGAAATCTACAGGTATTGTTCGTAAAGTTGATGAGCTTGGTCGCGTGGTTATTCCTATTGAATTAAGACGTACATTAGACATCGCAGAAAAGGATGCACTTGAAATCTATGTGGATGATGATCGCATTATCCTTAAAAAATACAAGCCAAATATGACTTGCTTAGTAACTGGAGAAGTTTCTGATGATAACATCCAGTTAGCTAACGGTAAATTAATTGTTAGCCGCGAAGGTGCAGAAAAATTATTAGAAGAAATCCAAAACAGATTTGAACTTGTAAAATAATATTAAGAAAGCTTCTCCTTGTTATGAGGGAAGCTTTCTTTTTTTCTACAAGCAACTATTCTTTAACATGAAAAGCATGATAAACTTCCCTCTTATTCATGCCTCTGTCAGCTGCTGTTTGTTTAATGGCCTCTTTACTATTCAGTCCGCTCTTATTTATATAATGTTCGACATGTGCTTCAATCGACAAGCCTTCCCACCATACTTCTTCATCATCTAGAGCAGTTTCAGATGAACCTTCAATTATTAAAACAAATTCTCCTCTTATTTCATCAGTTGCGGCCCAATTTAATATCTCTTCTACAGTTCCTCTAATGAATTCCTCGAACTTTTTTGTTAATTCTCGGCATAGAACAATCCTTCTATTTCCCATTTGTTCTTCAATTAAGGTAAGGGTTTCTTTTAACCTGTGAGGTGCTTCATATAAAATAGTCGTTGCCGTTATTTTCGAAAGAGCCTCAAGCTCTTTTCGTTTTGTCTTCTTTTGTCGGTCTAAAAATCCATAAAAATAAAACGGCTGAGGGTTAAGCCCTGAAGCAATTAATGCAGTTAGTGCAGCATTCGCACCCGGCAGCGGCACAACCGTTAATTGTTCCGCGACAGCAGCCGTTACAAGCTCATAACCTGGGTCTGATATGGTTGGCATTCCTGCATCACTCACAAGCGCAATCTTTGCCCCTTGAGCTAATTTTCCAAGTATTTTTTGTCCGCTTACCTCTTTGTTATGTTCATGATAGCTTAGGATTGGCGTTTCTATTTCAAAATAATTACATAATTTCTTCGTGTTTCGCGTATCTTCAGCCGCAATATAATCAGCCTCTTTCATAATTCGAATAGCACGAAAGCTCATGTCTTCTAAATTCCCGATGGGGGTTGGAACTAAATACAAGATGCCTTTACTTTCTTCTTTATCGAAGCTTTTTTGCTGCCACATATGTACCACCTGTTTCATTTACTAGGTATTTTTCCTTTTTATCACGGGACCATTGCTTAAATTCATATTCTGCCTTTAAGGCATCACTCTTATTATCATAGGCTTTGGAGAAAATTAGCTCAACAGGGCCTCTTCCTCTTGTATATTTAGCTCCTTTTCCCTCATTATGGAGCTTCACCCGTTTCTCCAGATTATTCGTATAGCCGGCATACAAAGAGTTATCCTTACAATGGAGAACATAGAAGTAATGATTATTTTCCATATAAAATTTCCTTTATTTCAGGGGTGTATTCATTGTTATCATTATACACAATTAATGGCGGCAGTATTTTTAAATCCGGGCTGCCATATTTAATTGCTTCGATTAATAATGTATTCGATTCTTTCCCCTGCTTCGGATAAACAAATTGAATTTTTTTGGGTTCTAATTTGTATTTCCGCATGAGAGTGACAATATCAAGCAGCCTTCCTGGCCTGTGAACAAATGCCACTTTTCCTCCCTGCTTAACTAAATCACTTGAAGCCTTAACTGCATCCTCCAGCGTGCATAAAATCTCGTGACGGGCTATAGCTAAGTGCTCATTCTCATTTATTTCATCAGATTTGGGGGTCAGGAAGTATGGCGGGTTACAGGTGACAACATCAAATTGGCCATATCCAAGCTCCTTTGCCGTTTCCTTAATATCCCCATGGATCATTTGCAGCCGTTCTTCAAGCCCATTATATTCAATACTCCTTTTCGCCATATCGAATAGCCGTTCTTGAATCTCTACACCGATAATAGAGCCTTTTGTTCTTACACTTAAAAATAACGGGATAACACCGTTCCCGCTGCATAGATCAATTAAGCGGCCTTTTTGAATGGGTACATGAACAAATCGAGCAAGCAAAACAGCGTCCAGTGAAAAGGAGAATACAGAAGGGCTTTGGATAATACGCAAATTTTCTGCAAGTAAATAGTCTAAACGCTCGTCCCCTTTTAAAAAATCCATTTTCTATCCTCCAGCTCATTTAAATAAAGTGAAAAATAGCCTTCCTTTTTGAAGGAAGGCCATTTTATTATTTCTTATTAAGAAAAGATAAGCAAAAAAGGCAATCTCCTTCTTTTCGGGGGCTTCCAAAATGGAGGTTACATATATGAAAACCCTCCTGATAAAGCCGGGCTAAATTATCATACCCTTCTCCAATATCAGCCGTTTTGTAGTCAGCCGAATCCGTTGATGGATTTTCTGACGGTCCTTTTTTTGCCGACAATTCTTCTTGATCTGTTGTCAGATCTAAACGACGTCTTAAATGCTCATTCTCCAGCTTTAAAGAGTTATTCTCTTCTAGTATTTCTGCCAAATGCTGCTTTAACTCACCAAGCTGCTGATATAAATGCCCGATTTGGGTTTCCATATTACTTACTGAATCAAAGATTTCTTTTTTATCCACGCATTCCACCTCATTAATCTGTGGATTGAACTGATACAGCACCTTGTTTTACTAATTCATCTAGAGTATACTCAAGCACGCGTTCAGCAGCAGTTACATCCACTTGCAGCACCCGTTCTAAAATATTTAATCCTACCACTTTTCCGGGACCTTCGGGTGTTTGAATCCACTCACCTAGGTCAGGAAGCTGGGCTTTAGCCTCTTCATATTCGTCATTTTCATATTTTAAGCAGCACATTAAACGCCCGCATAAACCCGAAATTTTCGTTGGATTTAATGAAAGATTCTGATCCTTTGCCATCTTAATAGAAACCGGATCAAAGTCACCTAAAAAAGTAGAACAGCATAACATTCTTCCACAAGGGCCAATGCCCCCTAACATTTTTGCCTCGTCCCTTACTCCTATTTGCCGAAGTTCAATCCGTGTACGAAATATTGCTGCTAGATCCTTAACAAGTTCCCGAAAATCTACTCTTCCATCAGCCGTAAAATAAAAGATCACTTTATTTCGGTCAAATGTATATTCAACATCAACTAGTTTCATATCTAATTGATGGGTATTTACCTTTTCGTTGCAGACTTCATAAGCTTCCTTTGCTGCCTGCCTATTTTCCTCGACGATCAGCTTATCTTTTTGATCAGCAATTCGCAGAACTTTCTTTAGAGGCAGAACCACATCGTGCTCATCAACCTTCTTAGGCGGAACGACAACTTTGCCATATTCTACACCACGTACTGTCTCTACAATGACAAAATCGTCTTTTTCAACTTCTAATCCGCCGGGATCAAAATAATATATCTTGCCCGCCTTTTTAAAGCGGACTCCTACTACATCATACAAATGAAGACCCCTCCTGCATTTTCAACACAAGCTGTTCCATTAACAGCTGCGGATTCATATTTGCCTGCAATTTTCTCTTTGCTTCCAAAATGGCTGTCATCTGTTCTGATAATTGCCTGCTGGAAGATTGCAATGCAAACTGTTCTAATCGTTCTTTTTCGTTTAAATAGACTGTCTGTTCTTCTTTTCCGAGCTGTATATATAATAAATCCTTAAAAATTAGCAGTAATAAATCTAGTCCAAGATCTAGCTGTTCTTTCTCTTTGAAATGCATAAACCAATCATCCTGGAGAGCTACCATCGCCTCTAACGGACTCTTTTTAAGCACTTCATATAATTTTAACACTATTTTTTGTGCTTGTACAAACCAATCATTCTGACTATACTCAATTGCCTCATCAACATTATTAGTAAGCTGGGCAATTAATGGTGCCGACTGAGGAGTGACTCCATTTAATTTTAACTTTTCAATCATTTTTGCTGGAGATAACATCTGAAATGAAATAGTTTGACAACGAGAAAGAATAGTAGGAAGTATTTGCTGTGCCTGTTCTGTTATTAAAATAGCCAATGTATGAGGGTGAGGCTCTTCTAAAAATTTCAATAAACTGTTAGCTGCATTTGCCGTCATTTTGTCAGCATGAACAATCATATACAGTTTTTTTCTTGACTCAACACCTGTTTTCGAAAATTCTTCCTGAAGTGCCTGAATTTGACCCTTTTTAATCGATAAACCATCGGGCTCAACTAGATGGACATCAGGATGATTTCCATGATTAATTCTTTTACAATTCACACAGCCTTCACAAGGGATATAGCCATCAACAGGAGATTGACAAAACATGCTTTTCGCTAATAGATTACCAGCTTCCCTTTTCCCCGTTCCCTTCATTCCCTCAAACAAATAAGCGTGGGCAAGCCTATTTTTTTTAATACTGTTTCTGAACATCTTTAACACAACAGGCTGTATGGTTTCTAGGTCTTGCCACGTATTAGCCACAAAAATCACCACTTTTGTTCTTTATATCAACATAAATTCTATTAAAACTGTAAGAAATTTTCAATTGGCAGAACAAAGACTGTAGCTCCACCGACTTCAACCTCAACTGGATATGGAACATACGAATCGGCATTTCCTCCCATTGGAGAAATCGGGGCAACTAGCTGATCTCTTGACTTGCAATTTTCTTTTATGATTTGTAATGCCCTATCTACACGAACATCTTCTGTACCTATCATAAAGGTAGTATTTCCTGATTTTAGAAATCCGCCAGTACTAGCTAGTTTGGTTGCACGGAAATTATTATCCACCAATGCATTCATTAATTTATTGCTGTCTTGATCTTGTATAACCGCTAATATGAGTTTCATTCTCTCCGCCCCTTTCATTTGTTCCACTTCATTAAAGTTACATTCCTACATCTATTATATCAATTTTTTTATGAACTAACATGTCTTACTGCCAGGATAAATTTTCTTTCTGTTAATAAAAGTGGGTTACCTAAAAAGAAGAGTTCAGATAACCCTTATTAAGAAATAATTTTCTAAGTCACCCTTAACAGATTTATACTTTCTAGCTAATAATCTCTTTTATCTTTTTCTCTGCAGCCTGATACACCACTTCAACTGGCTTAGAGGCATCTAATCTAGAGAAACGGTCCGAATACTTATTCATTAACAGAAAGTAACCTTCACGTACCTTATAATGAAAATTAAGATCCTCAAGATCCAATCGATTTACCTCTCGATCCTTATGGCGATTTATTCTTTCTAGACCTGCCTCTGGTTCTATATCAAAATAAAATGTTAATTGCGGCATAGTCCCTTCAATAGCAAATTGATTAATGGAAAACACTTCATCAATTCCTAATCCTCTAGCATACCCTTGATAGGCTAGAGAACTATCAATAAAACGGTCACACAAAACAATATACCCTTTTTCAAGAGCCGGCAAAACCTTTTCAACAAGATGCTGTCTTCTAGCTGCTGCATAAAGAAGAGCTTCTGTTCGAGAGTCCATACTCGTATTATTTTTATCTAGGATAACATTTCGAATTTGCTCAGCTATTTCTATTCCGCCTGGCTCTCTCGTTTGTAAAACCTGATAGCCTTCAGCTGATAGTCTCTCTGTTAGCATATTTATGATCGTTGTTTTCCCTGCTCCCTCAGGTCCTTCCATCGTAATAAAAATTCCTTTTTTCATCGTTAACCTCCAAGATGATTCAATCCTAATATATTTAGCTAAACGGGAAATATGTCTAACCTTCCGGATTTTAAACTGTCCCCGCCCTGAAATCTGGCTCCTGATTTTAAGAGCAATTTAATAAAATCAATATCTTCCTCCCTAATTTTTTCCCCAGGAAATAATAAGGGGATACCAGGTGGATAAGGAATAATTAATTGCGCACAAATTTTTTCAGTTGATTCATCCAACGGAACCGATATAGGTTTAAGTTTTTCTATTTGTCGAGCATTTAGTGCAAGCTTAGAAATTCTCGGTTTTCCGTAGCTGCTCTTAACTTTTTCCATGTTTGTATTTGAAACAGATTGAAGAGCCCTTTCAAACCGCTTGGCGATTTCCTCAATTGCAAACTTCTCTCCATCTTTCAACAGTGGAAACACAAGCAGTACATTATAAGGGTCCGCCATTTCAGCATAAATCCCGGTCCCCTCCAGTAAACTTTGCAGCTCATATCCATTTAAAGAAGAAGCCGATTGAATTGTAATTTTTAAAGGGTCTCCAATCCCATTAGGATAGGAAAGCACCTTAACGCCATTCAGTTCCTGCAATCTTGTTCTGAATTCTTCTATCTTGTTTATTAGATATTTCATATCCTTATTCGAAAATGTAGCTAAATAGTGTCTAGCTATGTCTAATGAGGCCATAATCGGATAAGATGGGCTGCTTGATTGCAAAATTTGAAGATAGTGGCTGACCTTTATTTCTGAAAGGATTTCACTGTTAACATGCAGATACGCTCCCATTGTCATGGCAGGAAGCGTTTTATGAGCGGATTGAACGACAATATCTGCCTTTAATTGCACTGCCGATTTCGGGAAGACATCGCCCCCCGCGAAATGTGCCCCATGTGCCTCATCAATTAATACAGAGATCCCTTTTGAATGTGAGAACTCAATAATCTCCTCTAATTCAGTAACCATTCCATAATAATTAGGATAGGTCAGTATTATTGATTTTGCCTCTGGGAATTCATGAATAGCAGCTTTAACTGTTTGTAGCGATACTCCTCCAGCCACACCCCAAGACTCAACGAAATCCGGCGCTAAAAAAACAGGGTTTGCTTTTACAAGATGAACCCCATTTAAAATTGACTTATGACAATTTCTTTGAACAAGCACTGTATCATTCTCTTCAATGGCAGCCATAATCATAGCAAGATTTCCGACAGTCGAGCCATTCACTAAGAAAAAGCTCTTTTTGGTTCCATAAAAATCAGCCAGCAGGTTCTCTGCATCTAAAATAACACCTTCAGGGGCATGCAGATCATCTAATCCATTAAGCTCTGTAGCATCCAGCTTTAAAAGGTCCTGAAAATAGCCCTTTGCTGCCTCAGGAATAAGACTTCCATATTTATGTCCAGGTACATGAAAAGAGACTGGATTTTTTTCCGTATGTACCATTAATGCATCTAATAAAGGGATCTTTTTTTGATTCATATTTAATCACCAAATTATTATGTTTATCATCTCATCTATTTTACCAAATCAAAAAGGAATCCGATACCATTCCAATTCTAAAGCGTTGATAAAGAATTAAATTAGACATACAACCAAATTGATTATTGAACATACATTAGTATTCAAGTAATCACTTTCAAAAACAATTTTCAAAAGATTGTATACAATATGAAAATTGCGGGCAGAATTGGTGTATGGAGGTGGAGTGATTGAGTTCGCTAGTAGCAAAGAAACATATAGGGGAAGAGTGTGTCATTTGCGAGCAAACAAAATTAAGAGGGATACATCTATACACTTCTTTTATCTGTACAAATTGCGAGCATGATTTGATTTCTACAGATACAAGTAATCCAAAATATAAATATTATATAAAAAAGCTAAAGAAGGTAACAACACCAGAAATATTTTCTTGATGAAAGCTCCATTTGGGGCTTTTTTATTTATGAATTTTTTATTAAGATGCTTGCCCATTTAAAAAATATCTTTAAAGCACAAAAAAAGTACCCTCACAGGTACTCTTTTTATTTTGCCTAGCGACGTCTTACTCTCACAGGGGGAGAGCCCCCAACTACCATCGGCGCCCAAGCTTAACTTCCGTGTTCGGGCTCGGCTTTGAATAAGCGGCGGATCTCTGCGTCAGCTGCACTCGTTCCGTCCTCATGTGCATCGCACATTCCGGGCGTCACTCCCTTGCTTCCTTGACCTCCTTGCTTTTTCAAACCCTCGCATTTTTATTTCATAACTTAGTCTTGTCCATATTTTTTAGTGTTCTTCGAACACTATTTAATCAATTAAAAAAACAGCCCTTATGAGCTGTTTTTCCATTTGCCTGGCGAC
>NZ_JACWFE010000032.1 GCF_019749375.1 Bacillus sp. S/N-304-OC-R1 | reverse complement strand
GCAATTATTTAAAAGTCATGCAAGACTAGTGGACCAGTCCCCCAGCTCGGTAAAACTTTACCGGACTAGAGGACTGGCCCTAAAATTCCTAATAACAACTAAAGAACCTGAAATAAACGAAAAAACCCCATACGGATCATTACTCACTTATGGGGCTTCGTTCTTTTTTAATAACTTACTGGACTAATTCCAGTATCTGTTTGATAGCCAGCTAACGGGTAGGCAGGAATCTCTTTATCCCAGCGGTTCGGATCTACCTCTTCTACTTCACCTGTAGCTAAACCGTAAAGTAAGGCTTTTAATCCAAGATAATTTTGTTTGATTAAATGACCGTTTGATTTTTGTCCTAGATTTCCATCTCTTGTATTTCCTTTCGTTTCAAAGAAGATGGCCGGATTGCTGTGATGAGTTGGATTAATATTGTTGTAGTTTAAGCCCATCATCATAGCAGAAACAACTCCGCCTTTGATGTCAATCTCGTATCTTTTATCACCACTGCCTGTTTGGTAACGATCAATATGTGTATACCCGTAATCTTTTAATGCATCGTACACATAGACGCTCATTTGGCGTGTAAGGTCATTGTATAAGCCGTCCTTAATACCTGGTAAAGTCGGTCCATTTGGTGCTAATGATACTCCAAGAGACATGGATGTTGACTCATTTGTTCCGTAAACTGTTTTAAATCCTTGGTGGTGAAGATCGACAGCGAAATCTGGTTTTACATCTGCCCAGTATTTGTAGAAGACAAGTGATTCTTTTGCTTGAAATCCGTTATCTGCCCAATCACGATTTAAATCAATCGTCATGGCACGGCCTCTGTTGTCTACTCTTGGTTCTCCATTTTCATCATGAAGCAGGGTTGTTCGTGTGTTCATGAGGCTCCCATCCGGATTATACATTGGGATTGCATAAATAGTTGTTTCTTTTAAGATCTTTTCAATATCTTTGGATCCATTACTGCCAAAAGTCTTCAATAATTCTAATACGGCATCCGTTGTTAATTTTTCATCTCCGTGAATTTGAGCTTGTACCCAAATTTTTATTGGGCCAGTACCAACCTTAGCTACATAGAAGCTTCGGTTCTGTTCACTCTTTCCGTAATCATCTAATGTGAATACTTCTACTTTCCCTTTACTCGTGTGTTCGATTTTCTTCAGCTCTTTAATCATGTCATCGTATGTAATCATACTGTCCATGCTCGTGTTTCCATTAGTCGATGGACCACCTGGAATGGTGTAAGCTGCACTTGCTTGAGATGAAAACAGAGCTGACACAAAGAACATTACTACGACAAAAGACTTCCATAATCTTTTCAATACATAACCTCCCAAAACTTTCATTATTTTCAAATACAATACAAGTATATTTGAAATAATATTTAAAGTGAACGGTGATTTTTGACTATTCTGACTAATTGGATGTAGGAATTTTGTATGATTTATTGAATGGTAAAGTGAAAAGAAAGGATTACCACTCTTAGAAAACGGCCTGACCCCCAATGTATTAATGAATTAAGCATTGGGGGTCAGGCCGCGAGAACTAAGGCACAATAGCCCAGCTCGAGAAAGAATTAATTGATATTAACATATTTTTTCTATTCTATCTCCGAAATTTACTCAAACTCTCATTTATTCCTTTTGTTTTTCCATAAATAGTTTTATAAAGGGAAAATAACTCTTTATATTCTTTTACATTCTTAGGATTTGGTTTATACGTTTTTTTGATTATGGTGAATTTTTCGGAGCATTTTTTTAAAGTTGAATACCATCCACAACCGAAAGCTGAAAGGATTGCAGCTCCAATACCAGGACCTTGTTCATTTGAGAGTTTATGGATTTTCGCATTAAAAATATCAGCTTGCATTTGTAGCCATGTATCATTCTTTGCTCCTCCACCTATAGAAACGATAGAATCAATCTTTTTTCCACTATCTCGAAAAATTTCAATGGATTCATTTAATGAAAAAGTAATTCCTTCCAGAATAGCACGAGCAAAGTGAGCATGCGTATGAGATGCATCCAAACCGATAAGGCTGCCTCTAATTAACGGATCAGCGTGTGGAGTTCTTTCGCCGACAATATATGGCGTAAATAATAAACCATTTGCTCCGATTCCGACCTTCTCAATCCCGTTCAAAATCGTGCTAAAATCTTCATTTGCAGCAAATGTATTTTTAAACCAGCTTAAACTATAACCCGCCGCCAATGTAACGCCCATCGCATAGAAAGCATTCTCTTTCCCATGGTTGAAATAGTGAACATTGCCGTGAAAATTACGATCTTTTCGATCTTCATAGGTAAGGATGACCCCTGATGTGCCAATGCTGCATAGCGTTTTTCCTTCGTCTAAAATTCCAGCTCCTATTGCGCCACACGCATTGTCGGCTCCCCCTGCAAATATTTTTGTATTTTTGGAAAGACCAGTTTGTTCAGCTACTTCTTCATTAAGGGTGCCTACTAAATGATGCGATTCTACTAAAGGGGGACAGAAATTAATGTTAATCCCAATCGCCTCACAAATCTCACTGCTCCATCTTTTCTCGGATACATTAAGAAGTAACGTTCCCGCTGCATCTGAATACTCACTGTGAATTTTCCCAGTTAATCGATAACGCAAATAATCTTTTGGCAACAAAAATTGAGATGCTCGTTCATATATATTTCTTTCATTATCCTTAACCCATAAAATTTTAGGTAATGTAAAGCCCTCAAGAGCGGCGTTTTTTGTAATTTCTAACAATCGTTCTTCTCCAACGAGGTTATAAATATCCCGACACTGTTTTGTTGTACGTGTATCATTCCATAAAATTGCATTTCGTAAAACTTGATGTTGTTCATCTAATAATACAAGACCATGCATTTGACCCGAAAAGCTTATACCTTCAATATCTTCTACCTTTCCATCAAATAATTTAACTAGTTCTTTTAAAGCTTGGATTGTTTTATCCACCCATTCTTCAGGATTCTGTTCACTATATCCTGATTTTTCCTGAATTAATGGATATGATTTTGAAATGGTATGGCATATTTCACCATCCTGATTGGCTAATATAACTTTAACCGCACTAGTACCCAAGTCAATGCCAATAACATATTTCATGAGCTTCACCCAATCTTGTCGTTAAATTATAAAAAGGTGCCGAAAAAAAAATCATTCCAGCACATGATATTTTATCGTTGAGTCTATTACTCATACTATTTTAGATGTGTTTATATCTAATATATACTGGTTTAAAAGTGCTTTTAATCTTTCTTGCCGGCCAGAGCTATTTTGGATTTCACCTATAGAAAGCGCATATTGCTCTAATTGATGGAAATTTGTCTTTCCTTGAACAATATCAAGACCAATTCCATAAGTATAGCTGTCATAGCGATCGGCAATGATATCTTCAAATATACTATCTTCTAGGAGACGGTTTGCAACTTTTAAACCGATTGCAAAACTATCAATCCCAGCAATGTGAGCATGAAATAAATCATAAATATCGAAGGACCCTCTTCGTACTTTGGCATCAAAGTTAAGACCTCCTGAATTTAAGCCGCCATTAAGTAGGATTTCATACATAGCAAGAGTGGTAGAATATAAATTCGTCGGAAATTCATCAGTGTCCCACCCGAGTAATAGGTCGCCTTGGTTTGCATCCACTGAGCCTAACATCCCATTAATGCGGGCAGTTCTTAATTCATGCTCAAATGTATGGCCTGCGAGAGTCGCATGGTTTGCTTCAATGTTAAATTTAAAGTGATCTGTTAAACCGTATTTTTGTAAGAAAGCAAGACTAGATGCTACATCAAAATCATATTGATGCTTAGTAGGCTCCTTCGGCTTCGGTTCAATTAAGAATTGACCTTCAAAACCTATTTCTTTTGCATAATCTAATGCCATATGGAAAAAGCGGGCTAGATTATCCAACTCAAGTTTCATATCTGTATTTAAAAGCGTTTCATAGCCTTCACGTCCACCCCAAAAGACGAAGTTTTCCGCTCCTAATTCTTTTCCAATTTCCAAACCTTTTTTCACTTTTGCTGCGGCATATGCAAACACATCAGCATTCGGAGATGTTGCAGCCCCATGTACCCAGCGCTGATGGGTAAACATATTTGCTGTATTCCATAGTAATTTTGTTTTACTAGTTTTTAAGTATTCCATGATCATTACAACAATTTTATCTAAGTTTTTATGCGTTTCAGCCAATGTATCCCCTTCTGGAGCTATATCGAAATCATGAAAGCAAAAATAAGGGATATTTAGTTTTTCAAAAAATTCAAATGAAGCCTCCACACGTGCCTTCGCTAAGTCTAATCCTTTAAGATGATTCCAAGGTCTTTGCATTACACTAGATCCAAATTGATCTGAGCCATCTCCGGTAAATGTATGCCAATATGAAACACTAAAACGTAATATTTCTTCCATCTTCTTTCCATTTATCTTTTCTTTAGGATTATAATACTTAAAGGAAAATGGGTTCTTGGAGTTGGGTCCCTCATACTTTATTTGATTTATATGATCAAAATAAGTCATTAGAATCCCTCCTTGTTTGTTAGTTTTTGTGAATCATTTAGTAGTATTTAGTACTGATCCTTCTGCATGTTCAAAAAACATTAGATACTTGAACCCATGATCTTGTCTTCATGGAAATTTCAACTGCTTCTAAAACAGCTTGGTTTTTAACCCCATCGTTAAAATTCGGGACAGGGCTATACCCGCCATTAATTCCATCCATCAGTTCCTTCATTAAGTTAATAAATGTATGTTCATACCCAATAATATGACCAGAAGGCCAATAGGCACCTGCATATGGATGTTCTGCTTCTGTACAATTAATCGTTCTAAATCCTTGCAGCCCAACAGGGTCTTTCGCTAAATAAACTTGGAGATTGTTCATATTTTCCAAATCCCATCTAATTGACCCATATTCCCCATTAATTTCAAATCTATTGCCATTGCGATTTCCACCAGCAAAACGTGTTGCCTCGAATACACCTAATGCACCATTTTCAAATTTAGCTACGAAGGCTGATGCGTCATCTACATCCACAAGTGCTTTTTCCTCACTTGAGGAACTTCCGCTTAATCCACCGGAGTGTTCACTAACCGGTCGTTCCTTAATAAAGGTCTCAAATGTTCCGACTACTTCCGAAAACTCTCCGACTAAAAATCTAGCTAAATCAATTATGTGAGCTCCAATATCTCCATGCGTTCCAGAGCCTGTCACTTCTTTATTTAATCTCCAAACTAGCGGGAAATTAGGATCCATTATCCAATCCTGTAAATACTGTGCACGAATATGATAAATCTTTCCGATTGTTCCATCTTCGATTAATTTTTTCGCAAATTGAACAGCTGGTGCAAATCGATAATTATGGCATATCATGTGTACCACATTGTTTTTTTTCACCGCTTCATACATTTTTTGTGCCTGTAAAGTTGACATTGCAAGAGGCTTTTCACAAAGCACATGCTTACCGGCTTCGGCAGCTGCAATCGCCATTTCTGCATGTGTACTATTGGGTGTCACAATATCAATCAAATCAATGTCGTCACGCTCAAGCAACTTTCTCCAGTCTGTCTCAAATGACTCAAATCCCATTTTTTCAGCAGCAACCCGCACACCATCAGCATCTCTTCCAGCAACAGCTTTTAAAACTGGAACAGCTTCAGTATCAAAATAAAACGGTACATCTCTATATGCATGAGTATGTGCCCTGCCCATAAATTTGTATCCAATCATACCAACATTTATTTTCTTCTTTATGCCCACCATATTTCACCTACTCTTTCTTTAATTAGTAGGCTCTTAAGGAAAGCAGCAGCTTTTTCGAAGCCTTCTTCCACCGACATTAAACTATCTTCATGTTCAATACTAATTACACCTTCATATCCTACAAGTTGAAGAGTACTAATAATGTTTTTCCAAGTTTCCTCTCCATGTCCATATCCAATTGTTCGGAAAATCCATGAACGGTTTAACTCATCACGATAACTCTTAGTATCTAGAACACCATTTGCGGCTGTATTCTGTCGGTCGATTCCTGTATCCTTTGCATGGAAGTGAAAGAGGGCATTCTCTTTCGCCAGTTCTTTTATTCCCACAACAGGGTCCATATTCTGCCAGAATAGATGACTCGGATCAAAATTCACACCAATTTGTTCTCCACATTCTTTTCGAAGCCGGAGACTAGTTTCCGTATTGTATACAACAAACCCTGGATGAGGTTCAATCGCTGCCCGCACACCATATTCTTTGAGAAATTTATTTTGTTCTTTCCAGTATGGAATAACTTTTTCCTTCCATTGCCATTGCAATACTTCCGAAAAATCATCTGGCCATGCACAAGTAACCCAAGATGGATTTAGGGAATAATCTGACTCACCCGGACAACCGGAGAATGTTATGACATTTTGGATACCAAGCTTTGATGCTAATTTTACAGAATCGACAAACTGCTGATGGTGTTTCACCGAAACCGATTTACTTGGGTGGAGTGGATTTCCATGGCAGCTTAATGCGCTAATTTCAAGTCCGCGACTTGCGAAAGCATGCTTAAATTTATTTAATTTCGCTTCATCTTCTAGAAGTTCAGCTGGGTTACAATGAATATTGCCCGGATATCCTCCTGTACCAATTTCAACTGCCTGCAGTCCTTTGGCCAATATGTAATCAAGTGCTTCCTCTAATGGCTTTTGTCCGAACAATACAGCAAATACACCTAGCTTCATTTCATTTCCCCCTTAGCAAAAATTTTAAAAAAGTCAAGTCATACTTTTTTATTTTAAGTATGACTTGCTCTACTTGTGATCTGCAAATTGCCCTGTCGATCGATTAATATTTTGAATCTGAATTGAAAAATTTATCAACATTTTCAGGTGTTACAGGTGTTGCACGAAGGACAATATTATGTGGAACTTCTTTTTCCCAGAAACCCTCAAGACCTTTACCTTCTAAAATCTTTACTGCTAAGCTAACAGCTGTTCCACTCATTGTCGGTGAATAAGTTAAAGATACAATAACCTCCGGCTTTGCCTTTTCCTGCATCATTTTATAAATTTCCTTCATACCGCCCGAACTTACAATAAACATTTCATCTTGACGCTTTGCATCTTTAATTGCCTGAACAATCCCAATGGTCATGTCATCGTCCTGTGAATAAACCGCATCAATTTTTGAATTTGCTAGTAAAATATTTTCTGTTGCCTTTAGCGCTTTCTCCCTTGTAAAGTCACCAGGCTGACTTGCGATAATCTCAATTCCTGGATAATCTTTAATATAATCGCGGAATCCTTGTGATCGTAAATCTGTAACGGTTGAAGGTACACCTGTGATTTCAATTACTTTCCCTTCAGGCTTTCCACTTCGTTTAATTAGTTCTTCAACTAAATATTTCGCATCTCCATACCCAATTCCATAGTTATCTCCTCCAACATATAAACGGTAGCTCTCCGTATGAACGGCTCTATCCACTACTATTAGAGGAATACCTGATTTTGTAACCTTTTCAGCCGCTGGTGTTAATGCAGCGGATTCCATCGGCAACATGACAATAGCATCAACTTCCTTAGTAATTAAGTCCTCAATGTCTGATGTTTGTTTTGCAGGGTCCTTTGCTGTATAAAGAATATATTCCACATTTTCATACTTTTTCGCTTCAGCTTCCGCATTCGCAATTAAAGCACCCATCCAACCATGATCCGCAGCAGGTAGGGAAATCCCAATTTTGTATTTACCTTTTGAAGCAGTTCCTTCAGAGGAACCACTAGGATTTTGATTTGTATTTTCTTGATTGTTTGTTGTACTAGATGATTCGGATTTGCACCCCGCTAGTACCAAGCTGCCAAATATCAAAATAAACATTATACTAAGAAAATGCCTACTAATTTTCATAAATTTCCCTCCTAATTTTTCTGCCATCAATCCAGCTACTCGCGCTTTTGTAATAAGACAGCCCCGATTATAATCGCTCCTTTTACCACCCCCTGAATGTATGGCGAAATATTCACAAGATTCATAAGGTTACTTAAAACCCCCAATATGAGCACTCCAAATACAGTACCAATAATTCGGCCCCGACCACCAGCAAGACTTGTTCCGCCGATAATGACAGCAGCAATGGCATCTAGTTCGTACATATGTCCTGTACTTGAAGTTGAAACTGAATTTAAACGAGAAGTCTCAATGACAGATCCGACAGAAGCAGTAATCCCACAAATAACATAAGCTAAGATTGTTACTCTAATAACGGGAACAGCGGATAAATGTGCAGCCTTTGCATTTCCCCCTACCGCATATACGTGCCGGCCGTATTTTGTCTTTTCTAAAAGAATGAATGCTATCACGACAACAATGGCAAATATATAGATTGGAACTGGAATCCCTAGAACATAACCGTTTCCAAGTTCGGAGTAATCATAGTTAAATCCAGAGATAGCACCTGCATCTGCATAGTAAAGTGCTAATGATCTTGTAATTGTCATCATCGCTAACGTTGTGATAAACGCTGTTATTTTCCCATATGTGATGATAACTCCATTGATTAATCCTATTAGTCCACCGGCTATTAATCCTAAAATAATGGCAACAGGTATAGAAGTTTCATAATTTACTTGAGCCGCCATAATGACAGTTCCGGAAAAAGCTAATAACGATCCGACTGACAAATCAATTCCACCAAGTAAAATAACAAAGGTTAAACCTACCGCTAGTATTCCAATAACTGAAACTTGTCTTAACACATTTGTTATATTAATTGGTGATAAGAAATGTTCGCTCAATAAAGAGGCAAGTATAACTAAAGCCAAAAAGGCAAAGGCAACACTGTAGTTATTCCAAAGATATGAGAGCCACTTAACATTCTTTTTTTGGCTATTTTCTGTTTCGGGTTGGGATGATATATTAGACATACAAATTCAACTCCTTATTAATCATGTAAACGATTAAACTCCTGTTGCCAGTGCCATAATTGCCTCTTCTGTAGCTTCATTATGTTTTAGTTCACCAGCAATCGTTCCTTTGTTCATAACAATAATTCGGCTGCACAATCCAAGTAACTCGGGAAGCTCAGATGAGATGACAATAACCCCCTTACCGGATTTCGCTAAATTATGAATAAGTGAGTAGATTTCTGCTTTCGCCCCAATATCAATCCCTCTTGTTGGTTCATCGAGGATAAACAACTCCGTACCAGCTAATAACCATTTTGCTATTACAACCTTTTGTTGATTTCCTCCGCTTAAATGTTTTACTGGTTGATTAATATCATAGATTTTAATACCTAGTTCATGGATCTTTTGGCTCACCAATACTTTTTCCTTACGTTTTTGAACTAAGCTCCATTTACTTATTTTATCCAATATTGGCAGTGTCATATTTTGACTAATGCTTGCCTCTAACACAAGCCCTGTTTGTTTTCGATCCTCTGTTGCAAAACCAAAGCCCTCCTTTACAGCTGCTTTCGGCTTAGTAAATGAGACATGCTTGTTTTTATAAGTTAACTTTCCACTGTTCGGTTTAAGTGCTCCAAATATAGCAGATGCTAGTTCACTGCGGCCTGCCCCTATTAATCCTGCAAAACCAAGAATCTCACCTTTTCTTAAAGTAAAGCTAATATTTTGAAAAAAAGGGATGCTTGTAAAATTCTCCACTTGCAGTAAATCCTCTGTCGAACCTTCAAGCTTATCAGGATATAACTCTTTCAATTCGCGGCCCACCATTAAATTTGCAATTTCACGTTCTAAAAGTCCCTTTAAAGGCCTTGTGTTCACTAACTTTCCATCACGTAAAACCGTTATCCGATCACAAAAATACTTTAATTCATTCAAACGGTGAGAAATGTAAATGATAGATACACCCTCATTCTTCAAACGTTGAATGATCGTAAATAAATTTTGCGTCTCCTTCTCTGTTAAAACGGCAGTGGGTTCATCCATTATGAGTATTTCAGCGTTTAAAGAAAGAGATTTCGCAATTTCCACGACTTGCTGCTGCCCGATCGATAAAGTATGTACCTTTACTGTCGGATCTAGTTCTAATCCGAACTGGCTTAATAAAGCCACCGTTTGCTTAACCATTTTTTTATAATCGACTAAACCAAATCTTTTTGGTTCTCTTCCTAAGAAAATGTTCTCTGCAACAGTTAGGTAAGGAATTAAATTTAGCTCTTGATGAATGATTGATATTCCTAGTTGTTGGGATATTGATGGAGATATAATACTAACGGAATTCCCTTTTAACACTACTTCACCTTTATCTGGGAGATATATACCGGCTAGTATTTTCATAAGTGTAGATTTTCCTGCTCCATTTTCCCCAAGCAAGGCATGCGCTTCTCCTTTTTCTAAAGAAAAGTTCACATCTTCAAGAGCTTTTACTCCAACAAACGATTTTGAAATCTCCTTCATTTCTAAAATCATTTATCCCACCTCAATTGGTTATTGAATAATTATTTTGAATCTTTTGTTAATTTAATGAATAAACAAAGTATAAATAAAAAAGAAAGTATTTGTCAATATGTTGTTAGAAAATTCACCAAAGTAAAAAAACACACTTTGAATAATATCAAAATAATGCTAGAATTCTATATATATTACTAGAAAAGTATGCAAGCTTTATAAGTATAATGATTAAACAAAGTATTCATAAAGAAATGAGGATATATAATGAGAACAGGCGATCAAACCCTTGTTAAGCAATTAAATAAATCAATTGTTCTAGAAAAGATTAAAGAAAAATGCCCCTTATCCCGTGCCCAAATATCTGACATTACAGGTCTAAATAAAGCAACTGTATCAACGCTAGTAAGCGAGTTGATGGAGGAACAGCTTGTGTATGAAATCGGTACAGGGAAGTCCAGTGGTGGAAGACGGCCAGTTATGCTCTACTTCAACAAAAATGCCGGTTATTCAATTGGCGTGGATCTTGGAGTGAACTATTTATTAACCGTCTTAACTAATTTAGATGGTGAGATTATTAAGGAAGAAATGATTACGATTAAGGAACAATCGTTTGAGAGTGTTCTTCCATTATTAAAGAAGTCTATTCACTTAATGATTGACTCCGCTCCAAATAGCCCCTATGGAGTAGTAGGAATTGGGGTTGGAGTCCCGGGAGTTGTAGATGATAAAGGTGTCATCTTATTTGCACCTAACTTAAAATGGAGAAATATTCATTTAAGAGATTACTTGATGGAGGAGTTTAATATACCGGTAATTATTGATAATGAAGCAAATGCCGGGGCTTGGGCTGAAAAACAATTTGGGATTGCAAAGAATATATCCAATATGATTTATGTAAGTGTAGGAATTGGAATTGGTACCGGAATTATTATCCAAGACTCATTATACAAGGGAGCAGCCGGATTTTCTGGTGAAATGGGACATATTTCAATCGAGATGAATGGAAAAAAGTGCGGTTGTGGAAATAAAGGTTGCTGGGAAATGTATGCTTCTGAAAATGCACTTTTAACTCAAGCAAAACTTTTACTGAAAACAGAGGATGACATCGATATATTTAAACTTCTTAATTTAGCTAAGGAGGGAAAACACTCAATCATTAATCTATTTAATGAAATTGGTGAATATATAGGAATTGGCTTAGCTAATATTGTCAATATCTTCAATCCTGAAAATATTATTATCGGAAATCGCTTTGCCTGCACGGAATCTTTATTGGCAAATCCTATTAATCGCGTAATAGAGCAACGTTCTTTACCATTTCATCAACAAAATCTATCAATCAATTTCTCAAGCCTAGGCCATAACTCATGCGCACTAGGGTCTTCATCATTTGCCGTTTTTAACTTTTTTGCGGATAACAAAGTAGATGTTATATAAAGTGAAACTTCAATCAGCGGGGGTTTTTCGACGCACAGGACGTGCTAGTACAGACGGTTCTACAGGACGTAAGCGTACTTAGTCCGCCCCCCCCACTGAATGTTAGTTCTACCTTAAATTTTCCGTAGTTCTTCCAGCACTTCCTGAGCTTTATAACCAACTGTAAAGTCGTAGAGTTCTGATTTTTGACCATTGACTGCTTTTACTAATTCATCTATTAAACTATTTGTTTTTTCAGCTTCAACCGGTATTACTTTAAGTTCTTCTTCATTTTGGGCCCCTTTTAATTCGCCCCAGTTTTCAAGCGATAGGACACCATCTGAACCATAAGCCGTAAATCCAATATATTCATTTCCTGCTATTTGGCTTAATCCCTCTATTAAAATGGGAGTTCCATTTTCTAGCTGGGCTGTAGCAATAATGCCCGTCTCACACTTTCTCGTATCATCCGGTAAATCCAAACGTGTTTGGATATTTGTAACCTCTCCAAATAATTTTAATATTTGTTGAATAAAATGGACTCCTACTTCTAGCACAAATCCACCTTGTTCACGTCCGCCAACCCAATCATTTTTCTGCCAATTGCGCGGCCATTCTGGAAAATGCATTGTAAGTTGGATTCGGCGCAGTTTGCCTATGTAATTTTGGTTAATCAATTTCGCAAATTTTGTTGCTGCTTGTCCATAATTTAGCGGAAAGTTTATAGCATGGACAACATTTGCCATTACTGCAGCCTGCTCCATCTCTTTAGCCTCTTCAAGTGAGTTTGCCAGCGGTTTCTCACAAAGGACATGTTTTTTTGCTCTTAAAACATCCATAACAATGTGATGATGATATTTTGGCGGCACTGCAACATAAACAAGATCCACCTGCTCATCAGCAATTAACTTTTTATAGTCTGTATAAGCCTGAATTCCACCAAGTCTCTCCGCTGTTTCTTCCAAAAGTGATTCTAATTGATCACATACTGCTATAATTTCAACCTCAGAATGCTCTTTAAATTGATTAATTAACCGCTGACCAATGGCTCCTAAACCGATAACCCCAATATTCAGCATTTAAATTCCTCCTTCACAAACCTATTTTGACTAATTCCCAACCATAACTTTTTAAGAAGATTTAGTTATATTTTACCATACAATTCAAATATTTTTATAATCTTGGTAATCCATTAATTGATTTATTTGCACCGAATAGGATGCTAAAAAAGTGCATATCCCCTATTACAGTAATTTAAAGGATTATTGTACTGGGGACTGACACCTGTGTTTGATATACTGCTTTTCCTCATTTAAGACGTATACCGATACTGAATTCAGCATAGGATTTACAATCCTATAGTCTAGAAACACAATAATTCATATATAGATTTAATTTTATATGTAAATCATTGGTTTGATTGGAAGGGATGAGGATTTCACAATGAGAGTAGGACTCCAATATATATTGAATCCGTTAATCCTTTTTTATCAAAAACAAAAAGTACCTGCTCTCCATTGTATTAATGGATTAACACAATTGGGGGCCAGGCACTAAGAAAGAGGAGAATATATATGGAAAATAAAGTTGATGAAGCATTATCCTTTAAGACAAAGGAAGGGCAGAAAAAGTTTCTATATACCTATAATCAAAACCTTAAACTTTGGGATACATCTTTTGATTCCTTTTACGTCCATACAAGATTTGGAAGAACTAACGTTATAGCTTCTGGACCAATCTCTGAACCTCCAGTAATTTTGCTGCATGGATTTGGTTTCAGCAGTGCGATGTGGTATCCAAATGTAAAATCATTAAACAGAAATTATAGAGTCTATGCTGTTGACGTTATCGGGGACCTAAACAAAAGTGTCATGGAGTCACCAATGAAAGGTCATTCGGATTATGTTCTCTGGTTTTGCGACATACTGGATCATTTAAATATAGATAAAGCGACTGTTATCGGTCATTCTGCAGGCGGTTGGCAAACATTGAATATTGCAATCAATGCACCGGAACGTATGAACAAGATGATATTACTAGCCCCTGCCGCATCATTCGTTCCATTTCGCAAACAATTTTTTGTAAGGCAAATTTCTTCTATCCTATTTCCATTTCGGCCTGTTGTTATTGATTTTGTAGGGAAATGGTTTGTTGCAAAAGGCAATACAGTGAATGAATCACTTTTCGAACAGTTTTATTTAGGCATTAAACATTTTAGATTCTCAAAAATCATTATTCCTTCAGTCTTCAAGGACGAAGAGTTACAAAAAATAGACATACCAGTATTGCTTTTAATTGGTGATAAAGAAGTAATTTATGACCCAAACCAAGTCATTGCACGAGCTTTAAAATTGATTCCAAAATTAAAGTTTAAGATTATTCCTAACGCAGGCCACGCCCTTTCGATAGAAAAGGCACATCTAGTTAATGAAGAAATTCTGAATTTTTTAGAGTAAAAGTGCCTGACCCCAGTAATTTAAAGCATTACCATACTGGGGGTCAGGCACACTAGCCTTGCATGCGTTCATTTTATTTGAA
>NZ_JACWFE010000031.1 GCF_019749375.1 Bacillus sp. S/N-304-OC-R1 | reverse complement strand
TATTGCCGAAGAAGGAAGAGAAGAACCAAGATACTGGGGGATAATTTCTCATACTCCAGAAGCAGTGAAAAAATTAATGAAAAAGTTAGGTAGCCCAGAATCTCTGCGTGTATGCTATGAGGCTGGACCAACTGGATATCCACTGTATCGCCTATTCGTTACATTGGGGATTCACTGCTCAGTAATTGCCCCATCTTTGATTCCTAAAAGACCTGGAGAACGCGTTAAGACAGATCGCAGGGACTCTGTTCGTTTAGCTCAATTATATCGGGCTGGAGAATTAACTTCTATTTATGTCCCGACTCCTGAGGATGAGGCACTACGGGACCTTGTTAGATGTCGTGAAGATGCCAAAGAAGACGAACTAAGAGGAAAACACCGCTTAAGTAAATTTTTACTGCGAAACGATATCAAACCTCCTTCTGGAGTAAATAAATGGACAGTTAAGTATTTCAGGTGGCTGGACACGTTAAAATTTGAAAACTCTTCGTTACGAGTAACCTTTCAGGAGTACTATCATCAGCTAAAGGAATTAGCACAACGGATTCTAAGGTTAGAAGAAGAAATTAGAGTTTTAGCGAATGAAGGAGTTCACGCCAAAAAAATTCAAGCACTTCAATCATTAAGAGGAGTAGCTCTTATTACAGCGACAAGTATTGTAGCTGAAATTGGTTCTTTTAAACGTTTTACTACACCAAAGCAATTCATGTCCTATGTTGGTTTAATCCCAAGCGAGTATTCGAGTGGTGAAAAAAGGAAACAGGGCGAAATAACCAAAACAGGTAATCGACACGTACGACGCTTATTGGTGGAATCTGCCTGGAGTTATCGATATCAACCCGCAGTAAGAGGAGAACTACAAAGACGGCAAAATGGCCAATCGCCAACGATTCAGGCCATATCGTGGAAAGCACAGAACCGACTTCATAAAAAGTATTACCGTTTATTATCTAGAGGAAAAGAAAGTTGTAAAGCCATTACAGCAGTAGCGAGAGAATTAGCAGGTTTTATTTGGGCAGTGATGCAGGAAGTAGAAGATATCCCTCAAGCATAAGAGAATAGGATAAATATATAAATAGAACCATGAGAATAGGGCTCGAAGGCAAAGAGAAAAACCGGAAAGGAAAACCCACGTGCCTCCTCTGTGCTATATCTAACTAGATTAACGCACGTCCCGAGTATGTGGATTAGTCCTTTATACGGAAAGATAAAATGTGAAAACCCACGAATATCAGAGTGCTAACCGCAGTTGAGATTTTTGCCTTCGTGCCGTGTTCTTATCTCCTATTTCTAGAATAGAGAAGGAGGAAAGATCATACCCTTCTTTTAGCTTAAACAAGCGTCTCATCTCTTAGAATGCCCGTCAAGGAAAGCACTTGACCGCCATTCTAAGAGATGAGAAATGGTCTGTAAGCTAAAGAAGGTATGATCTTTCCTCCTTCTTTATTTTAGAAATAGGAGATAAGAACACGGCACGAAGGCAAAAATCTCAACTGCGGTTAGCA
>NZ_JACWFE010000030.1 GCF_019749375.1 Bacillus sp. S/N-304-OC-R1 | reverse complement strand
TCGTTCATATCAGGAGGCTCGACTTCCTCCCCACGGAAAGCAAGTGCCTGTAGCGGAAAGGAACGGTCTAGTGTTCATTATTAAAAACATCAAACTTTACGAAAACAGCCTTTATATTTACAAAACACACCGGGTATAGGATGATCCTTATTTTCCAAAAATGAAAGTAACCAATATGTGTTTCCTCTGTTAGCTTTCTCATATAAAGAGGTGATGTGTTTGATAAAACGCTGGATCATTCTTTGGTTAGTTTGTATCGGATTAACTGCCTGTTCAACATCTAATTCAGAGACTAAATTTCAGGAAAAAGATGTGGCAAAATCAAAATCTGTAATTGAAAAAGTGATTGAAAGAAATATTTCTCCAGCTCCTGTAACTCCATTTAAAATGGCAAAAGAACCAAAAAATTTCTTGCTGATTGGTATTGATAGCAGAGGAGAAAGAAGTTCCCGCTCGGATGCCATCATGCTTGCACGGTATGAACCTGCGGAAAAAAAGCTTAAGCTTGTTTCATTAATGAGGGATAGCTATGTGAAAATTCCCAATCACTCTATGACGTTTAGTAAGCTGAATCACGCTTACTATTTAGGCGGTAAAGATTTACTAAAACGAACAGTAGAGGAGAATTTTGGTGTAAAGGTAGATCACATTGCTATTATTGATTTCAAAGGATTTATTAACGTTATGGATACAATTGCACCTAACGGTCTAGATGTTGAAGTCACACAAGCAATGATTGACGATATGAAATTAAGTGCAATGCCAGGTAAGCAAAAACTTCATGGAGAAGACTTGCTTTCATATGTCAGATTCCGTCATGATAATATGAGCGACTTTGGCAGGGTTAATAGGCAGCAGGAGATTCTTATCTCGTTAAAAAACCAGGTAATCGATGAATTTTCATCCATTGATGGAATTGCGAAGTTTCCAGAAATTATTAAACAAACTTTGCAAAATGTGGAGACAGATCTCAATTTTGATGAAGCTTTTTCAATGGGAGCAAGCTTTCTCCTTAATCCTGTTAATGATATTCAAACATTAAGAGTGCCTGTTTCAAACAGCTTTGAAAATAAGCACTATCAACATGCTGGATCTGTACTGCAGCTCGATCTAAATGAAAATGAAGAAGCTATAAAGCAATTCCTTCGTAAGAACTGAACAGCGGGCACATGCCCGCTTTCTCTTTTCTCGGGTCGAATTAATTGTAAGAACTGAGCAAATTAGATAAAATGTGACTTTAGGTATAGTGAAGCTCCTTGTAAGAAAGAGGAGCAGTTATGAGGTGATTTCTTGAAACAAATTGTTCACCTTAATGAACAAATAAAGGATGAGGTAGCAAGTATTGAAGTGAAATGTATGGAGATAGGCAGAAAACTGCAAAACATGTATGAAAATGATTTTCGTTCATTAGGAGAAACATTTATCATTGAGCTCGTACGTGAAAGAAAAGGAAAGCCTGCCCGAATTGAAGAACTATTCTTAGATGGTTACGAATCCTATTTAGAAATAGGTGTAGAAAAAAATGAAGTATATTTTCCAAATGGTTATATTCCTATATGGAAATGTAAACAGGAAATGTTTCATCATGTTGGGTGTGTAATAAGTTTTAGTCTAGAAGCGCTGGAAGTTAAATTAAAACAATTGATTGATGAAATATATGAAGATCATAGGAGAGAGCTGGAAGAAAAATGATAACTGAAATATATTTATTAGCAGGATTTTTAGGGAGCGGAAAAACAACATTGTTAAAGCAGCTTCTAACGGAGGAAAAAAAGCAAAATCGAAAAGTGGCTGTTCTGATGAATGAATTAGGTAAAGTTTCAATTGATTCGGATGCAGTTGAAGAGGATGTACCATTAAAGGAACTGCTTGATGGCTGTATATGCTGTTCGATTCAGGACAAGCTCGAAGCCCAGCTTCAGGGTCTGCTAATGATTGAGAAACCAGAGGTTATTTATATTGAAGCAACTGGTGCTGCTCACCCGGTAGAAGTATTAGATGCGGTCCTTTCCCCGTTATTTGCCGATAAGATTGACTTGAAGGGGATTATTTCTGTCGTTGATGGGAAAAGATGGCTTGACCGTAAAAATTTTAGTCCTCAAGTTCAGCAGCTATTAATTGAGCAGGTTCGTCATGCTGATTTAATTTTACTTAATAAAACTGATGAATTAACTGAGGCAGAGCAATCTAGACTTTCAATGGAAATACAAGGACTGAACGCTCACGCTTTTTCTATTTTAACTTCATATGCAAAAGTTCCAATCCATATGATTAAAAAACTGTCTTTTAGCAAAAAAGGGGCCCCAGTCACTGCTCATATATCAAATGACTTAAACTTAAGTTCGTTTGTCTATAAATTTGAGCATTCAATAGAGCAAGAAGAATTTGAAGATGTTTTACGGAATTTACCGGATACTATTTATCGGATAAAAGGATATATTAGGTTTTCATATTCCAAATATCCATTCCTTTTTCAATATTCATATGGAATGCCTATTTACTTACAAGAAAATATGAATATGCCGTTAAATTTAGTGTTTATTGGGGAACAAATAAATTGGCAAGACATTGAAAAACGGCTGCAATATTTAGAGAGGAATAGAAAAACTCAGGATTAATCGTGTGAATTAACACGATTTTTTTCTGTTTAAAATGAATACATAAGCCTGTTTTTAGGAAAACTTTCTTAAAGGAACACTATATACTCTTTGCGCAAAAATATGGTAATAAAAAGCCATAAATTATTAAAGAAATTGAGTGGAGACAATGAAGTTTTTCATTACCTTCCTGCTAATATTTCCAATATTAGTTAATGATGTTCAAGCCAATGATGATAGGGCTGGCATTGGATATGAAATAGAAATGATCCCTTGGGAACAAGTCAATAAGCTCGTGCCTAAATTCAGCAAGTTCACTGTCTTGGATGTAGAAACAGGTAAAAAGTTTAAAGTACAAAGGCGTGCAGGCAGTCATCATGCCGATGTCCAGCCGCTTAATTCAAGAGAAACTAAAATAATGAAAGACATTTATAATGGGAAATGGAGCTGGAAGAGAAGAGCTATTATAGTCATTCATAATGATAAATGGATTGCTGCCTCTATGCATGGAATGCCTCATGGTGCCGGAGCTCTAGAAAATAACTTTCCTGGTCATTTCTGTATTCACTTTTATGGAAGTACTACCCATAGAACAAATTTTATGGATTTGTCGCACAAGTTAATGATTTTAAAAGCAGCCGGAAAACTCGATGAATATGCTGGTAATGCTGATCCATATGAAATAGTCAGTGCTTATATAGCAGGATATAAACAGCAGGATCCAAAAATAATTTCTGCCTTCTCGCTGCAAAATTTTAAACGAAAATATTTACCTAAGATTGAAAATATTAATTTAAACCGGATGGCTATTTTACCAGTTGAGGATCTTGCACATGAATTGACGATTGAAGTTCCGGTTGAGATTGATATCCATAATCAAGAAAAAGGCATAACATTTTTTAAAGGCTCCATACACTTAGTTCGGTTTTCACATGCCGATCCGTGGAAGATCGACAGTGTGCGATTCTTACAAGAAATGAAAAAAACTTGAGAATAATCTCAAGTTTTTTTCATTTTTTAGCGTTCTCCAAATTTAATGAAGGTTCTTTCATCCTCTATTAATCCGCAAGAGCCGCATTGTACCTTAATCTCCGGTCCTCTGTATGCCATATGAAAAGGGCTTAAGTCTTCGTTTGAATACTCTTCAATCACATCTCCGGTTTGCGGATCTAATTTAACGGATTGAGGTACCTGTCTAATAATATTGAATCTGCTTCTATTTGTTTTGCAATTCGGGCAGCAATAAGGGGTACTCATGAAAATTAACTCCTTTCAACTTCATTTAAACTATTTTTTGCATTCGCTAATTTAATTATGTAAAAATAGGTTAGGACAAAACTACACGGAGCTGACTACATTCATAAAAAGGGGAAAATGAACATGACTGACTTTGACTTTTTATTAGCAGAATATCGAAAACTATGGAAGAATCGCCCATTAGTATCAGATGAATCTGCAGAATCAGTATTAAAAGAGGCAATCATTAGAGAGCTTAAGGATGAAAATGCACATCCAAGAGTTCGTAAAACACCAATAGAAAAATATCAAATGGCGACAAAGAGAATAAGTGAATCAGAATTGGCAGAGCAAAGTAAAGTTGCTCTTATCAGTCTTCATGAAGAATTAATGGTGTTCACAAAACAGTGAGCACTATTCATAGTGGACTTCACAGTTTAATCACATATAGGCCATATAATAAGGAAAAAGATTAAAGAGGAGAAGAACGTGCCTATACTATTCCGTACTATTCTCATTATTTTTGCTGTTGTTGCATTGTCTTCTTGCTCCAAACATACATATCCGCCTATTAGAGAAGATCTATCTATTGCAGCAACAGTCAATATAAAGGATATGACAGTTTCTTTTATTAATTTGGATAATCAGGAAAAGCTTCAGAACTGGGAGCTGGGTAAACCTTATACAGGTGCTGTAATTTTGCCCGATGGCGATACGATTTTATTATACGGCAAGCAGGTTGAAACCGTTGATTTATATTCATTAAAGGCAGGTAAACAAATAAACAGCTGGAAGACAGGTAAAGGGATTGTTAATGCAAAGCTGCTTCATTCCAATTCCTATATTGCATTTGCGGATCAAAATTTAGGGAAAGTACGCTTTTTCAATTTGGCTGGAGAAGAAAAGGAGCAAATAAGTACAGAAAAGAATCCCTTAACCATCCTTGAATCAAAAAAGGAACCTATGCTTTATGTTTTAAGCTTTAGTAAAGAACGATTAACAGTAATTGACCTTAAAAATATGAAGAAGATTTCAACCTTTCATATCCATCCAGCAGCTGCAGGAGCATGGCTAAATGATAGCCGAAATGAACTTTGGATTGGAGGTCATGGTGCCGGTGCCACTGTTGAAAAGGATATTCATGTATATGATTTAAAAACGGGAGATCTAATTAAAAAGATTCCTGCTCCAACTATGCCTGTTAACTTTTTGGAGTTTAAACAAAACGTATTTGCATTAAGCCACGGATCAAGCATGCTTTATAAATTAAATGAGGATGGAAAAATCATCGATTCTAAAGTAATTGGAGCAAATCCATTTGAGATGACTGTGGTACATAATTATTTATTAATTGCCGGTTATGATAGCGATGATATTCATATTGTTGACCCTAAAAACTTAAACATAATCAAAACAATCCCTGTTGGGAAAGGACCTTTTCAAATTGTATTGAGAGAAGCAGGAGCACATAAATAATGGCCCCTGGAGACTAGAGCGATAAAAAAGGGGGAAAATGAACTTGGACAAGCTTAATATCCTTATTATTGATGATGAGGAAGACATGAGACATCTTGTTGAAATGTATCTAGAGAATTCCGGATTTCACTGCTTGTCTGCAGCAAGCGGGAAGGAAGGTTATTCGATCTTAAAACAAAATACCATTCATTTAATTATTTTGGATATTATGATGCCGCATGAAGATGGATTTCAAGTTTGTACGAAGATTAGAGAAAAATACGATACGCCCATCATCTTTCTATCTGCCAAAGGAGAAGAATGGGATAAAGTCAAGGCGCTTCAGATTGGCGGAGATGATTATATTGTAAAACCATTTAGTCCTGGTGAGCTGATTGCTAGAATACAGGCTATTTTAAGAAGAACGGGAATTACTAAGATGGATACAAAACTTCATATTGGCAAAATAATCATTGACCGGATGGCAAGAAGAGTAATGGTAGATGGAGAGAGCATTTCATTAACACTTAAAGAATTTGAGTTGCTGCAATGTTTTGTTGAACATCAATCACAGGCTTTGAGCAGAGAACAGCTTCTTGATTTAGTATGGGGAATCGAATACATAGGAAGCCTTAGAACAGTTGATACTCATATTAAAACCTTAAGGATGAAGCTTGGCGTGGGGGACTATATCCAAACTGTCTGGGGGATAGGCTATAAATTTGAGGTGCCTTCCAAATGAAGTCTATTACAAATAGCATTGCAAAAAAGCTATGGCTGACGATTACAGCAGCCATTTTGATTACGATTATATATTCATACTTTTTATCGTATTTATTTTATGAAAAGCTATATGTAAAAAATGTAGAAACGTCGTTAATAGAAGAGGGGCAGCGTCTTGCGAGTGAATATGATGGGGGCCCATTAACTGATGAATTAAAGGATAAAATTGAATGGTACGGGACAAAATCTGAATCTGAAATTTTTATTGTCAGCAATCCTCGAGAGTTAAGTGCTTGCTTACCATTTGATATAGATTATGAAGCCTTAATTACCGGCAAGGAAAGAGAAGAGCTGTTAAAAGGAAAACCAGTTCAAAAGATCGGATATGAAGAGAGATTTGACCGAAATATTATGGCTGTAGTCATTCCGCTTCTGGATGAAAGCAGGCTAGAGGGAATTATTTATTTATATTTGCCACTAGCAAAAATCTCAGAAGTAACGAAGGATTTTGCCTACCTATGGATGATTGCGGCTGTTTTGTTTTTAGTAATAGCTATTTTCTTTGGCACTATTCTTGTCAGAAGGCTGACAAAACCGCTTAAAGAAATGAAAGCTGCAGCTGAGCGTGTTTCTGAAGGGGATTATTCAATTAAAATCAACAATCAGTCAAAAGATGAAATTGGAGAGCTGTCTAGTGCCTTTAATCATATGGCATCCTCTATCCAAAGGGAAGATGAGAGGAAAAAAGAATTTCTTGCCAATGTATCTCACGAGCTCAGAACGCCTCTAAGCTATGTGAAAGGATATAGTGAAGCGCTCACCTCAGGAATTGCAAAGAAAGGTAACCATGATCGCTATATTCAGCTAATCTATCGTGAAGCGAGTAGAATGGAACGTCTGGTTGGCGATCTGCTTGATTTATCAAGATTAGATTCAGAAGAATTTAAGCTGGAAAAAATGCCTCTGCCTCTTGCGCAGATAATTGAGGACGCATTGCAAAAGTATCGGCCAGTATTAAGTGATAAGGAAATTAATCTTGTGTACGAGCTTGATCCGGAAATTATCATAAATGGGGATGAAGGCAGGATGGAACAAATTATCCAAAATATTATGGATAATTCTATTCGGTACACAGATAATGGAGAAATTACTATAAAGCTTTATAAGGTAAAGTCAGGCTGCTGCTTAGAAATTAATGATACTGGCATAGGAATCCCTTCAGAAGATATTAATAAATTAAAGCAGAGGTTTTACAGAGTGAATAAAGGAAGAACAAGGAAGGATGGCGGAACAGGGCTTGGCCTCGCGATTGTCGAAAAGATTGTTAATCTTCACGGCGGAAAGCTTTCGATCTCAAGCAAAATAGGGATCGGAACTACTGTGAGCATTACTCTTCCAGTCATGGATCTTTAGAGATTTTCTGATCATACATGTAATAACTTCGTAATAATAGTAAAACAAGTTAGCTCAATAAAAAACTGTCAACCTTCATTTTTTAGTATTATTCTGGTAGGAGTTTAATTGCCTATCCAAATGAGGGGAATATATACAAGTATTTTTATTCCAGTCTATTTATTATCAAACCTATTAGACAAAGGCTTTTAATAGTTACTTGAGATTTTTTATTCTCTAGCAGCTCTAAAAATAAGGAAATTGCTAAATTCTCCTAAAAATATTACGAAAAACGATGTGTTATGATGATTATGCAAGTTACAACAACACATTAAAACTCACTTCAAGGAGGATTTAATAGATGAATAAAAAAATGATTTTCTCAGTAGCAGCTGCAGCAGCCTTATTAATGTCTAACCCAGTTGTACACAAGGCGGACGCAGCAACAAATTATCCAACACAAGAGCAAGTAAAAGTATATTACTCTCAATCTGCTAATATAAATTATGATCAAATAAATAGCATGCTACAGCAATATCTTAAAAACTATAATATTCAGTTCAATTTAAATGATTTTAATAATAAAGTAGTACAGGCTCCAGTACAGCAACAGCCAGTTCAACAGCCTGTACAAAAGCCAGTTCAGAAACCAGTCCAACAACCAGTACAAAAGCCAGTCCAACAACCAGCGCAAAAGCCTGTACAGCAACAGCCGGCTAAGACTCCAGCTGCGCCTGCATCATCATCTGTAAGTGCATACGAGCAAAAGGTTGTTGAATTAACAAACAAAGAGCGTGCAAAATATGGAGTACCGGCATTAAAGTTAGATGAAAACTTAAGTAAAGTAGCTCGTGCAAAATCAGTCGATATGCAAACAAAAGGCTACTTTGATCATAACAGTCCAACTTACGGTTCTCCATTCGATATGATGAAGCAATTTGGCATCACATACCGTACAGCTGGTGAGAACATCGCAATGGGTCAACGTACTCCAGAAGAAGTCGTTAATGCATGGATGAACAGTGAAGGTCACCGTAAGAATATCCTAAACTCAAGCTTTACACATATTGGTGTTGGCTATGTAGCAAATGGCAACTACTGGACACAACAATTCATTGGAAAATAATAGATTGACGTAAAGAAGAGCAGTGTGAGAACTGCTCTTTTTTCTTTATTAACTATTATTATAATCAACTTCGATTGGGATATCTTCTTCCTCTGTCCGATTCATCGGGAGGATGATCGTTAATATTCCGTTATTAAAAAAAGTTTTAATTTCCTGCCGATTAATAGGTATTGGAATAACAATCTTTTTTTCGAAAGCTCTGTTTGGTCTTTCCTTTAAATAATATTTTATCGACTGCTGCATCGTTTTACATTCACCTTTAATAACTAACTCTCTTTGCTGAAGAAATACTTTCATATCACTTTTTTCAACTCCAGGAAGCTCGGCTTCAACAACCAATCCATTTTCATTTTCATAAACATCACAGCGAGGAAAAATATTTTGATTTGAAAAAAAATCTGTTACTTGTTGCTCAGAAGCTTGAACAGGAAATTCCTTCTTACCGTCAAATACTTCATTCCAAAAATTTTGAGACTGATATTGTTGTGTTAATTCTAGCCATTGTTTTAACTTCTCCATATCCATGGAATCTCCTCCGATCTTTCATTCACAGCCTGCTCAATTAATTACATAATTTCAGTCACATCAATTTCAGAATATTGCATATCAATATTCTTCGGAATTTTCATTTCCAACATTCCGTCCTTATAATAGGCGGTTGCTCCCTTTTTTTTCACAAGTGCAGGAAGTATGATTGTATGCTTATTTTCTCGTTCTGGTATATGTTCAATAATCATTTGATTGGAAGTATGATAAATTCTCATGTCCTTCAGCCATTGCTCATTATTTATTGGTATTCTCACAAATACATCATTATGAGTTTCGAAGACGGATGAGGGAAGTGAAGTGGAATCCTTACTTTGCGGTGTATCTTGATTCATATTAAAGCCTGGCATTAAATTTTGTTGTGGCATCATTCCCTGTAGCTGTTGGGGAAACACTTGACCCATAATACTTTGTACATATTTATCTATTTCTTCTGGCTTTAATTGTTTCATCATATTTTTCATATCTTTATTAAATGGAAATAAGGACCAAGGAAACATAGAACAAATCCTCCTTTGAAGCAGCTTCCAGAAAACCAAACTTCTTCTAAATTCATCGTATGCTATAAAGTATGCAGGTACTCGCCTAATCGTTAATAAAATATATGAAAGAGACTTCGAACACATAAGAATAAAGGATTTCTATTTAATCCTGAAATAGTTGAAATTTTAGGAGAATTTCTTTTCATTTGCATATCATAGATGTTCTTAATAGTATATTGGTTATAAAGGTTTTAAAAAAATGGCTTTGTTAAAGCAGAACGTTGATTTTTGCACTTGTTGATTGCAGCGGAAGGCACGAGACTCCTGCGGGAAAAGCGAGTCATAGGGAGACCCCGCAGGAGCGATAGCGACGAGGAGGCTCCCGGACCGCCCGCGGAAAGCGAGTACCTGCAGCGGAAATCAACAACTACGCTTAACAGAGCTTAAAAAATATTTGTTACTGTGAGGTATTATTGTGAGAGGAAAAACAGCTTTATTAACAGGGGGAGCAACAGGAATAGGCAGAAGAACAGCTTATGAGCTAGCTGAAAATGGTGTTCATCTTGTAATCAATTATCGTCAAAGCAAAGAGGAAGCTGTCTCACTGGCCGAGGAACTAACAGAAAAATTTGGTACAAAAAATATTGCCATAGGCGGAGATATTGCCAACCTGGAGGAATGCCAGCGTGTCGCAGAGGAAGCCATCTCCGCTTTAACCTGTATAGATATTCTAGTGCATAATGCAGGTCCGTATATGCATGAAAGAAAAGTGATGACAGATTATTCCTTTAGTGAATGGAATTATATCATTAATGGAAACTTAAATGCTCTTTTTTATTTAGCCAAATTATTAATGCCAGGTATGAGGGAAAGAGGCTGGGGACGCATCATTACGGTTGGGTTTGAACGAGTGGAGACAGCACCTGGCTGGATTTATCGCTCAGCATTTGCAGCAGCCAAAAGCGGAGCTGCATCATTAACGAAAACAATTGCACTTGAAGAAGCAAAACACCATATTACTGCCAATATGGTCTGTCCTGGAGATATTACTGGAGAATGGAAGGAAAGAGATATTGATCAGGCTGCAGAAGTACAGGATGCCACAACACCAGTCGGCAGGCCGGGAACAGGAGAAGATATTGCAAGAGTCATTTCGTTTCTGATCGATGAAAAATCTGATTTTATAACAGGCAGCATTATTCCTATAACTGGTGGGAAAGATGTATTAGGAAAGGCATTTAGAGACTAAATAATTACATGAAAAAGATGGGGTGCATGAGCAGCCCATCTTTATTTAGCCTGTGTTTTTTGTAGTTTCTTTAAAGGATTTCGTTGAATAAGGAAAAGCCTGCTTGCGAGAAAAATAGCCCCCGCTGCTAACCCGGCAATTAGACCAATCCAATACCCGAATGCGCCCCAGTCTGTAAAATTCGCCAAAACATATCCGAATGGAAGCCCGATAACCCAGTAAGAAATTAACGTCATAACAAGCGTAATATTAACATCTTTATAGCCCCTTAATGCTCCTTGAACGGGTGCCTGAATCGCATCTGAAAGCTGGAAAAAGATTGCAAAAATTAAGAAATGAGCAGTTAAGTTTATCACTTCTCCATCTTTTGAATAAATAGCTGCAACCTCAGAACGCGTAAAGAACAAGACAACGCCACATATGAAAGCCATTAATACGGCCATAGATATTCCCATCCAACTATATTCCTTTGCATCCTTGTAGCGCTTTGCCCCAACTTCAAATCCAATGACAATCGTTAAAGCCATTGAAACACTTAATGGAACCATGTAAAGAAGGGAAGCAAAATTTAATGCTGCCTGGTGAGCAGCGATAGTCGCCGTGTTAAATTTACTCATAAAAAGGGTAACAGCAGCAAAAATGCTCGTTTCAAAGAAAATCGCAAATCCGATTGGCACGCCAATGATAAGAATTTCCTTCCATTTTGCTAATGATATTAAATAAAGTTTTCGAAAAATGCCATAGGATGAAAAAGGAGTATATTTATGAACTATGACAAAGGCAATAATCGTAATCAGCCAATAGGTAATGGCTGTTGCATAGCCCGAACCGACTCCTCCAAGCTCTGGAAATCCAAATTTCCCAAAAATGAGAAAGTAGTTAAAGACAACATTGATTGGCAGAGACATTAAAGTAATAAACATCGTTACCCGAGTTTTTCCTAATGCGTCAATAAATGAACGAAGCACATTATATACAAATAATGGGATCATCCCGAACCCAAGAGCAGCCAAATAATCATGTGCCTTAACATGAACAATTTCTTCTAAGTCCATAGCATTTAAAATCGGATTTAAAACCAAGCTGCCTGCAATGAGGACAATGATTGAAATGAAAATAGACAGATAAATCCCTTGAATTACAGAATAGGCAACATCATTCTTTTTTCTCCCGCCAATCAGCTGCGCAACAATCGGCGTAATTGCCATTAAAATGCCGCTAAGTCCAGTAAATACAGGCATCCATAATGAGGACCCAATGGCTACGCCAGCTAAATCTTTAGAACTATAGTGACCAGACATCATCGTGTCGAAAAAACTCATGGAATACATGGCCAACTGTGTAATTAAAATGGGTATTAAAATTGTAAGCAATTGCTTTAATTTATCTTTTTTTGTAAATGTTTGATTCATCTTAAGTCCCTTCCAAAAATAGTTCGAAAAAGAAATTATATCACATTTCAGTTTGAAAAAATGAAAAAATATTGTGATATTTCTCTGTCGACAGACATGAACATAGTTTGGGTGCATATATATGAATATGGACAAGCAATAGGGAGGGGAATAAAAATGGCCTATAAAGGATCAAAGGGCTGGTATATTCAGCAGTTAAAGGAAGCTGGTATTAAAAGACATCCAATTGAATTGAGAAAACTGGAATCGTATAAAACTTACATCGTTAGAAATCTTTATCATGATTTAATCGAAAAAGAAAAGTCAGAATAATTTTTTTAAGCTCCTTTGAATAGAGGGAGCTTTTTTTATTTTGGTATGCAACAAGTTAGCTGAAGTGATTTTGCAATAATGCGAACTTTTAAAAATCATGAATGAAAAGAGATTCTTTAGTGAAATATATGTACAAAGAAATGCTTCATTTAGAATTCACACACTAACAAGTTTAATCTAGTAAAGGAGTGGAAAAAACATGAGTTTTCAATTGAATAGAATTAATCCAAATCAAACACAAGTTTTGTACCAAGATGGCCGGTTTGAAACTCTCACAAATGAAGAATTAGATGACCTCATGTTACAAATGGGAATAAGTGAAAAGTACGATGAAATGGATTCCACAATTACTGATTAACGATATAAAATGAATAAAAATAGGAAATGAAAAAGCAAAAAGCCAATGGATTTCATTGGCTCTTTGCTTTTTCTATTATGCTTCCATAAGATGAGAAGCTTCTTGAATAGTGGAAGCTCCATTTCGCATAACTTCCAAAGTATATAAGTCTTTAGGAATTTCGTACAGGTTATAAATGAAACCATTGGCATTCAGCTGTTCATAGACTAGCTTTCTCGTTTCATTTGCAAAAATGACATATGGAAGCTTTTCAGCTGCCCTTTGTGAACGAATATTTTCCTTTTTGATTCGCATATAGATCGTTTCAATTCCAACTTCATAAAAAAGCTCGTTAAAGAATGCATCCTTGGCTAGTTTATTGTAGCCTTTGCCATGATAAGGCTTTCCAAGCCATGTTCCTAAAAATCCTGCATTGTCCTCAATGTCAAAAAGATTAATAGTCCCAATCGGAGCACCCCACTCATCAAGAATGGTGCGTGAAATTAATTCTCCACGTTCTTCAGCTTCAATGGTTTGCTTTGTAATAAAGACAAATTCATCATAGGAATAGGCTTTTTGGCGAACAAAAGGGAAGACATCAGGATGCGTCATTAAGTCAAACAAATCATGGCATTCATGAAAATCACGTTTCTTGAGCAAGGTTATCCCTCCAATTAGAGGACAGTCCTTCTCCATGCCAAATAGAGATTACGGTCCACCCTCGAAATTTTTTGTATGTTGCTAAAAAATTTCGGGGTGGGAATCGAACCCACTAGAACCAGTTTGACTGGTGGCGCACCATTTGCCTTCCCTATTTTATCGTTTCCGATATTTTATTGTTCTTACAAAATTTATAAAAACTATTTTACTATCGTATAATACTAAAAAATGATCAAAAAAGAAATAGGTTTTTTGTGTCTTTTTTTCAACAAGTTTCAACAGTAATTTTCAACATTTTTTACGATTCAATATATTCGAAAATTCCGTTAATCATTGTCCACTTTGGTTTTGCGAGATAATGAAAAGGGTGATGGCTCCACAGAACTAGATCAGCATCTTTTCCAGTTTCAATACTGCCGAGCTGATGATCGATCCGCAGATTTTTTGCAGGAAGGATTGTAATTCCCTCTAAAGCTTTTTGTTCTGACAGTCCCTCACGAACAGCAATGGCAGCACAAAGGTTTAAATATTGTATTGGTGTATAAGGATGATCTGTTGTAATGGATACCTCTACACCATGGTTAGTGAGCTCTTGATATGTTCTCCATGTTTTATTCTTAAGTTCTACTTTAGAACGTCTAGTTAATGTAGGGCCGACAGATACTTTTAAATCAAGGCCAGCTAACTCTTCTGCAATTAAATGCCCCTCTGTACAATGCTCAATCCGTAAATCTAGATCAAATTCTTCTGCAAAACGAATTGCTGAAATGATATCATCTGCCCTGTGAGCATGGGCTCTTACTGGAATTTCCCTTTTTAAGGCTTTAATAATAGGGGCTGTTCGTAATGATTCGGGATGGTCGCAATATTTGGCTTCATAGAAAGTTTCCCGAAGTTTGCCCATTATGCCCATCCTGGTTAGTGAATCTTTATTGCCTTGGCTATGAATCTGTTTTGGATTTTCTCCAAAGGCAATTTTTAAGCCTGCTGTTTCTTGTACAAGCATTTTCTTAATATTTTTACCTGCTGTTTTAATAACTGATGTTGTCCCGCCAATGACATTCGCACTTCCAGGCATAATGTGAGCGGTTGTTATTCCAAATTTAACAGCATCCGAAAACGCGGGATCAAGAGGATAAACACCATCCATTGCACGAACATGAGGAGTCATGAGTTCCGCTGTTTCATTGGCATCATTTCCTGCCCATCCTGTTCCTTCATCATATAAGCCGAGATGGGTATGGACATCAATAAATCCTGGAAATAAATAATGGTTTTGACAATCGATCACATATACATCAGGATCTGAATCATATATTTTTCCTGTTTCGATAATTTTTCCGTTTTCCACTAAAACATCGCCATAATAAGCAGTCGAAGTAACTGGATACACATTGGCGTTTTTTAATAATATTTTTGTCATAATATTCCTCTCTAGCACTATACAATTATTTTTTTCTATTTTATCAATAATGATGCTAATTAGGAATAATCATGAGCAAATTGGTAATTTTTCATTATTTATCCTGTGTCTTTTTATAAATAAAATAAATGACAACGGCAACGACAGCAAGAATGATAATGGGGAATAAGAATGGTTGTGCATATTGTTTAATATCCCGCCAGTGGTCACCTAGCTCCATTCCTAATAATAAAAATAAAACAGTCCATGGAATCATCGCAGCTATTGTATAGAGAGTAAAGGTTGAGAGCGGCATTTTCGCAATGCCGGCTGGGATGGAAATGGCATGCCGAATAACAGGGACAAAGCGCGCAGTAAAAATGACACCTGTCCCATATTTTTGGAACCACTGTTCCGACGCATCTAGGTGAGATTTCTTAATTAATAAGAATTTCCCGTATTTATCAAGCACTGGCCTGCCACCATACACACCGAGCCAATATAAGAAGAGCTGAGCGAAGGTGCCTCCTATGACACCTGCAATTAGTGCGCCAATGAAATGTATTTTTCCTGTACTGATTAAATAGCCTCCATAGCTTAAAACAATTTCGCTCGGAATCACTTCAACCATAAGGCCGAGGGCAATACCGAAATACCCAAGCTGTGACAGCAAGTCAAAAATGGAAAGGATCAATTCTTTCATATGAAATACCCCTTTATGCCCACAAATGGAATATTAGAAAATACCTGTCATTTGAAGAATAATAATTGAGATGCCCAGAATCCATACATAGACTGCAAAAATCTTGAGTGATTTTCTTTTTAGAAAGTTAATCATCCAAACTACAGCCATATACCCGAATAATGCAGAAGATAGCGTTGCAACAAACAAACTTCCAAGAGAAATGGCTTCTGTACGCCCTGAGAGCATTTCACCAAATTGAAGGACGATTCCGCCAGCTATTGCTGGAATAGATAATAAAAATGAGAAGTAAGCTGCGGTTTCTCTATCCAGTTTTCTGAATAGTCCTGCTGCAATCGTCAATCCAGATCTAGAAACAGCGGGGAAAATGGCAGCTGCTTGAAAAGTGCCAATGAAAAGAGCATCTCCATATGTAATGCTATCCATTTTCTTTGCACCATTTCGAATATGATCTGAGAACCAAAGAATCATCCCAGTAAATAAAAATTCCCAGCCAATCGTAACGCCTGTCTTCGAAATAGAATCGAATAAATCACTAAATAAAAAACCGACAATGACTGCCGGAACCGTGCCAATGACTAATAGCATAGAAAGCTTGCCAAAAGGATTTTTCAACACTTGCAGCAGCTCATTTTTATAAATGACAAGAACAGCCAGCAATGTTCCGACATGCAGCATCGTATCGAGAAATAGACCCGCCTCATCTAAACCAAACAAGTGCCGGCCTAAAAACAAATGCCCTGTGCTCGAAATAGGAAGAAATTCAGTAAGGCCTTGTATAATTCCGAGGATAAAGGCTTCAAGCTTTGACATCAAATAGCATCACCCTTTAAAAAAGTCTTCTCTTACGCTATAAAGTAGAAGTTGTCTTTACAAAGTTTATTCATCTTGTCCTAAACAAGAACCGAAAAAGGATTATTTAAGGACAGAAATAAAAAATAAGTAAAATAATAATGAAACATTTCGATAATAAAAGCGTAAATAGTATCGTAAGAGGAATTATTTTTAGAATCTTAAATTAGTTGAGGGTTGGACTTCAACAGGGAAAATGGAGGAATGACTAATGCCATCTCAAGATGAAAGGCTATTAGCAACAGCAATTTATGTAACAAGTTTTTTTACAACTATAGTGGGCCCATTGATTATCTGGCTCTTAAAGAGAAATGAATCGTCTTTTATTGACGAACATGGGAAGGAATATTTCAACTTTGTCATTTCTTATGGAGTTTATGTTTTAATTAGTGGCATCTTAACAATTGTCCTTATTGGTTTTGTCACAATGTGGATTGCGGGCATTTTAGCCTTTATTTTTACAATTGTGGCGGCTGTGAAGGCCTACGAAGGAAAGGAATACAAAATTCCGTTAGTATTTAGAATCATTAGATAAAGGTTCTTGTCTAGGAGATTAAAAATCTTCTAGATTTTTTTTATTTTTTTATGAACGATTTTCGAACTAAAGCGTCTTATAGCTGAAAACAAAAAATAATTGATCATTTTGGGGGAAATAAATATGGAATTACTGCAAAGCATTAATTGGGCAATTATTGCACCTATTATTGTTATCCAGCTTGTATTATTGATTGTCGCTTTGATTGATTTAGTGCGTATTGAAAATACAAAGGGGCCTAAATGGATGTGGGCACTCATCATTTTATTTATTAATATCATCGGTCCAATCCTGTATTTCTTGCTTGGAAGGAGAAATCAGTGATGACTGCCGTTGTAACTGTCACAGGCTTAAAAAAGAGTTTTAAGCATCACGAAGTAATTAAAGGATTAGATTTCTCATTAACAAAGGGAAAGTGTATTGCACTGCTAGGAGCCAATGGTGCAGGGAAGACAACATCATTGCAAATGCTTTCAGGACTTATGAGACCATCCTCTGGCAGTATTCAATTTGATGGACTCGAGAAAGGAGCTGATTTTCGGAAGTGGATCGGTTTCTTGCCTCAGCATCCTGTTTTTCATGAATGGATGACAGGACGTGAATTTCTAGAGTATGCAGGAAAACTAGCAGGGCTTGAAAAAAATGAAGCAAAGAAACGAACTGAAGAGCTTCTTGAAATGGTTGGAATTGCAGATGCTAAAAACCGCCGGATTGGCAAGTATTCAGGAGGAATGAAGCAGCGGCTTGGAATCGCACAGGCCATTATTCATAGACCGAAATTAGTTATGCTTGATGAGCCTGTATCAGCCCTTGATCCATTTGGCCGCAGAGAAGTTCTCGAATTGCTTGAAAGATTAAAAAAGGAAACGACGATTCTTTTTTCTACACATATTTTGAATGATGCAGAAGAGGTTTGTGATGAGATCCTATTTTTGCATAATGGTCAGATTGTTGAGTCGGGAGCAATGGAAGAACTTCGTGAAAAGCATGGGCAGGCAAAAATCGAGCTAGAATTTAAAGGGAATGCCGAGGAATTTACGGAGAATTTTTCTGCCATTGTGAAGAATTCTGACGTTACCGCTGAAGGAAACACAATTCGTATTGTGGCTGACAATGTAGAAGGTGTAAAAAACCTAATCCTGAAAGAAATCGTTGATAAAAATCTCTCACTGCTAAAATTTGAGATTAGCAGAACAAGCCTAGAGGATGTATTTATGAAGGTGGTGCAAAAATGAGACAATGGCAGGTATTATTTAATAAAGAAATGGTCGAGATGGCTAGAAATTTTAAATGGATTTGGGTTCCAATTGTATTTATTTTGATTGCTGTTAAAGAGCCATTAACCTTGTATTATTTACCGCAAATCCTTGATTCTCTTGGCGGATTGCCTGATGGTGCGATCATTCAGCTGCCAGTGCCGTCTGCATCCGAAGTATTAATTTCTATTCTTAGCCAGATTAATACTTTAGGCGTGTTAATTATTGTTTTGGCTTCTATGGGAATTATCGCAGCAGAAAGAAAAAGCGGTGTTGCTGGCTTAATATTAGTCAAGCCTGTATCATACTCAGCATATATTACGGCAAAATGGGCAGGGGCAATGCTGTTATTATGGATTTCCTTTTTCCTTGCTTATGTATTTTCTTGGTATTATGTAGTTATTTTATTCGAAGCAGTTCCATTTACAGACTTTATTTTGTCTTTTATATTGAATGGAATTTGGCTATCTTTTGTATTAACACTAACAATCTTTTTTAATGCATTATATAAATCTCCTGGTGCAGTTGGCTTTGTAACTCTATTAACTGTCATCTTTGTTAGTTTAATTACAAATCTATTTGCAAAATGGCTAGAGTGGAGCCCTGCGCAGCTTCCAGCATATACAAGCCAATTCTTATTTAGTGGCGTGTTTTCCACGGAAGCAATCATATCCATGATACTGGCAATTGTTGCGATCGTTGTGCTGCTTGCTGGAAGTGTACAAATCTTTATGAGAAAAGAACTTGCTTAAGAACCCTTGTTGGGTTCTTTTTAGTTAGTATTCAATATTTAATAAAAGAGTTGAATAATTTTTTCATGTTTTCCCATGACCAATAATAGATATATAAAGAGACTCTATTAAATTTTATTTAGAAATTCCTTAAAGGATGTTGGGAGATTGGGACATGAATATACAAGATTTCTATCGAAAAACAGCGTCTATTTCCTTAAATGCTAGCGTAGCTTCTTTAGTGCCGCCATTTTTTATATTGCTATTCGGATTAATTGTTATGCCAAATAGAATGCTTCCATTCGCAATGATCCCCTTTTTAATTTATAGTCTGATTTGCTATCACGATTATTTATTAAATGATCAGCGATCTAAGGAAATTCATAATAGCAGACCGGTGATAACTAATTTTCGAATATTTGATGAAAAGCAGGTGCTCATTACATTTATGCCTGCTCCTTCTTTAAGAATGCTATTATTTAATTCGAGCGGACAGCAGCTGGGGGAAATAAGAGATTTGCACTTCTTATCATTTCGTTGGTTTTTGCCATATTTTATTGACAGACTTTTAAATAAGAAATATGGGATTTACGATGAAGCAAATCAGCTTTTAGGGAGTTTTACTTTTAAAAGGAGAAAAATTGCAATAACTGATGAGAATTTTAATATAATATCAAAAGTCACACATAAAAAATCAGGAAAAAACTATATGTTTGAGCTAGAGCAGGGAAAGCAAATAATGGTTTATCAATCATCTCTTTATACAGATTGCCAGATTTATGATAATAATATATTAATTGCGAGGTTGAGAAGAGGCTGGATGCCACTTCATTGCGGCAATTGGTTTAAGGACCCAAACACCCCAGTTCTAACCTTTCAGCACAAACTATCTAATGAGGACAAGCTGTTATTGTATGCCATCTTAGCAAAATTATTAAGTTATTCAAATCACTAAGCAAAGCCTATAGGCCATAGTTTTTGATATACAATAAGTTAATATAGTATGATAGTGGCAATGAAAATATAGATTTGTCTATCTCAGAGGTGTTCTATGAAGAAGTTTCTTCTTGTTGCTGGCATTATCGTACTATGTTTATTTATTGTTGATAAAATGGTACTCAAAGATAAAGGGATTGTAAAAAACTTTAGTCAGAAATACGAAAAGATCGATAATCTGGAGAATTTACAGGTTGGTATTGAGGAAGGGCAATTAGCTCCTGACTTTGAGCTTTCTGACATTAGCGGGAAAACAGTCAAGCTAAGTGACTATAAAGGAAAAAAGGTTCTATTAAATTTTTGGGCAACATGGTGTCCTCCTTGTAAATCAGAAATGCCACATATGGAAAAGCTGCATAATAAATACAAAAATGATCGATTTGAAATTCTTGCCGTAAATGTCACAACATCGGAAAAAAATAGAAATAATGTCGATCAATTTGTTGAAGATTATAAGCTTACCTTCACAGTTCCGCTTGATGAAAACGGTAAAGTATTCCAACAGTATGGCATCATGGCCTATCCTACAAGCTTTTTCATTGATTCAGATGGAGTTATTCGAAAAAAGGTATTAGGAGCGGTAGATGAAGACGCCATGGAGAAAGAAATCCTGCGGCTGCCATAAGTAAATAAAAAACTGTATGGTTATATTCATTCACCATGCAGTTTTTTTGACTTTGATTTGATAATTTCTCTTGATAGATAAATGGATTTCGTTTATTAAAATGGTTCTTTCAAAAGAATGTTGCTATTTTATAAATATTGAAAGTACAGAGTGGATTGGAGCGGAAGGCACTTGACTCCTGCGGGAAATAGAGGAAAGGTCGAGACCCCGCAGACGGAACGGCGAGGGCTTTACAACTTTCTTTTCCTCTAGATAATA
>NZ_JACWFE010000003.1 GCF_019749375.1 Bacillus sp. S/N-304-OC-R1 | reverse complement strand
AGGTTTGAGGTGGAAGCGTGGCGACACGTGGAGCTGACAAATACTAATCGGTCGAGGACTTAACCACATTTAGATTACTCGATTTACTTCTTCAGCATTATCTAGTTTTGAGGGAACAAACTCTCAATTAAAATAGTCTAGTGGCGATAGCGAAAAGGTCACACCCGTTCCCATCCCGAACACGGAAGTTAAGCTTTTCAGCGCCGATGGTAGTTGGGGGCTCTCCCCCTGTGAGAGTAGGACGTCGCTAGGCTATTTAAGATTAATAAGGCCCATTGGTCAAGCGGTTAAGACACCGCCCTTTCACGGCGGTAACACGGGTTCGAATCCCGTATGGGTCACCAAAACGGAGGATTAGCTCAGCTGGGAGAGCATCTGCCTTACAAGCAGAGGGTCGGCGGTTCGATCCCGTCATCCTCCATATTTTATAATTTATTTGCGGAAGTAGTTCAGTGGTAGAACACCACCTTGCCAAGGTGGGGGTCGCGGGTTCGAATCCCGTCTTCCGCTCCAAAAAGATTACTTTAACTTATATTGGGGCCTTAGCTCAGCTGGGAGAGCGCCTGCCTTGCACGCAGGAGGTCAGCGGTTCGATCCCGCTAGGCTCCACCATTATAAATATTTAGTAATTCTTACTTTGGCGGTGTAGCTCAGCTGGCTAGAGCGTACGGTTCATACCCGTAAGGTCGGGGGTTCGATCCCCTCCGCCGCTACCATATTTATTTGGAGGAATACCCAAGTCCGGCTGAAGGGATCGGTCTTGAAAACCGACAGGCGGGTCAAACCGCGCAGGGGTTCGAATCCCCTTTCCTCCTCCATGTTTTTAATACATAATAATTATATTTTTGGTCCGGTAGTTCAGTTGGTTAGAATGCCTGCCTGTCACGCAGGAGGTCGCGGGTTCGAGTCCCGTCCGGACCGCCATTATTATATAGGCGCAGTAGCTGATTGTGAAAGTTTGCACTACGAAGCATGACATCCTTGATTAGCAGACTGCAGCAATCTGTTCCAAAGACCGTAGGACTTTGGAACACAGTTATAAAGCAAGATAAACTCTAGAAATATTCATTTATGGCTCAGTAGCTCAGTCGGTAGAGCAAAGGACTGAAAATCCTTGTGTCGGCGGTTCGATTCCGTCCTGAGCCACCATAATTTTTAGAACCCTATTTATCTGGTGGGGTAGCGAAGTGGCTAAACGCGGCGGACTGTAAATCCGCTCCCTTTGGGTTCGGCGGTTCGAATCCGTCCCCCACCACCATTCCTATAGGGGTATAGTTTAATGGTAAAACGAAGGTCTCCAAAACCTTTGATGTGGGTTCGATTCCTACTACCCCTGCCATTAATTATGGCGGTTGTGGCGAAGTGGTTAACGCATCGGATTGTGGTTCCGACATTCGTGGGTTCGATTCCCATCAGCCGCCCCATAATAATATTATTAATATATATTTTTTTTTCCATTGGGCTATAGCCAAGCGGTAAGGCATCGCACTTTGACTGCGACATGCGTTGGTTCGAATCCAGCTAGCCCAGCCATTTTTAATTAGGCAGCATAGCCAAGTGGTAAGGCAGAGGTCTGCAAAACCTTTATCACCGGTTCAAATCCGGTTGCTGCCTCCAATACTATATAAATTTTGATAAATATGCGGGTGTAGTTTAGTGGTAAAACCTCAGCCTTCCAAGCTGATGATGAGGGTTCGATTCCCTTCACCCGCTCCAAAATATGGGCCTATAGCTCAGCTGGTTAGAGCGCACGCCTGATAAGCGTGAGGTCGATGGTTCGAGTCCATTTAGGCCCACCATATTATTCCGCAGTAGCTCAGTGGTAGAGCATTCGGCTGTTAACCGAACGGTCGTAGGTTCGAATCCTACCTGCGGAGCCATTTATTTTATCGTTATGAGTGACAGCCTCCTAGCTGTTATCACTGTTTTTCAAACTTAAATGTACTATCATGATATTATACAGCAAAACCGCTATTTCTACATATTGTGGAAAAGCGGTTTTTTGTTTTTTAAGAAAGTCTCTAATTAAACAAGACTATTAATAAAAATATTGAATTAGGCTAAGATGAGATTTTTCATATTTTATAATAAAAACACTTCGAAATCGGAGTGTTTATTTTTTTTACCATCTGGTCAGAGGTATAGAAGGTCTAGTTGCTAATGATAATTATTTTCAATTATCCATTGACAATGATTTCCTACTTGCTATAATAAGAATCGTGAGCTCAATTGATAATGATTTTCAATATCAAAAACTTTGCGCAGAGGTATTTTAAAGTTATGAAAAAAAGATACTTGATTGTCCTACTTATAATACTTTCACTGCTATCTTTATTTGTTGGAGTTAGCGATATTACACCAAAGGATTTATTAATTCTGCATTCGGAAAAAACACAAATTTTCTTAATAAGCAGGTTGCCTAGACTTGTTGCCATTTTGTTTGCAGGGGCAGGGATGAGCATTGCTGGCTTAATAATGCAGCAGCTAAGCAGAAATAAATTCGTTTCCCCGACAACTGCAGGTACACTTGATGCTACCCGGCTTGGTATTCTTGTCTCTATGCTGTTGTTTACAAATGCATCAATTCTTGAAAAGATGGCTGTTGCTTTTGTTTTTGCACTTGTAGGCACATTATTGTTCATGCAAATACTTGATCGGATTAAGTTAAAGGATGCTATTTTTATTCCTTTAGTCGGTTTGATGTTTGGTAACATTTTGTCTTCAGTAACAACGTTCTTTGCTTATCGGGCAGATATCATTCAAAATATGTCAGCATGGCTCCAGGGTGATTTCTCCATGGTTATGAAGGGGCGATATGAGCTTCTTTACATAACGATTCCCTTGTTGGTCATAGCCTATGTATTTGCAAATCGATTTACAGTAGCAGGTATAGGGGAGGACTTTTCAAAAAACTTGGGATTATCCTATAAACGTGTTGTAAATCTTGGACTTATTCTTGTCGCTCTAATAACAGTTACAGTAGTGCTTACAGTTGGAATGATTCCTTTTTTAGGACTTATTATTCCTAACATAATTTCAATATTTAAAGGAGACCATTTGCAAAAAACCCTGCCTCATACAGCGTTACTTGGTTCATCATTTTTACTTGCATGCGATATATTAGGGCGTATTATTATATTCCCTTATGAGATCTCAATTAGTTTAATGGTTGGAGTAATCGGAAGCGGTATCTTCCTCTACTTATTATTTAGGAGGAAGGCTTATGCGTAATTCAATTAAAATGATCATTCTTGTTGTAATCGCAATTTTGTTCAGTGGAATTTATTTATTTCACGAATTAAATGGCAGCTTTGATTATGCTCTGCCGCGCAGAGGGATAAAAGTGCTTGCGATGGTGTTAACCGGAATATCGATTGCTTATGCAACGGTTGTTTTTCAAACGATAGCTCATAACCGAATTTTAACGCCAAGCATTATGGGGCTTGATTCCTTATATTTACTCGGTCAGACATTTGTTATTTTTTTCCTAGGATCCGGCCATTTGCTTGTTGTGAATCGGCAGCTGAATTTCTTTCTATCTGTAGTAGCTATGATTGTTTTTGCTTTATTGCTTTATAAACTGCTATTTAAAAGCGGCAAACGGCCGATATACTTTCTTTTGTTGGTCGGAATTATTATTGGGACGTTTTTCTCAAGCATTTCGATGTTCCTGCAAGTACTTATTGATCCAAATGAATTTCTAAGAGTGCAGGACCGAATGTTTGCAAGCTTTAATAATGTGAATGCTGATTTAGTTTGGATCGCATTTATCATTATTACAATCGTCTTAGTGATTGGATGGCGGTCCATGAACTATTTAGATGTTCTCTCACTAGGACGTGATCATGCGATGAATCTTGGTGTGCCATATGATCAGATTGTTAAGAGGATGCTTGTCCTAGTGGCTATCTTAATTTCCGTTGCTACTGCACTTGTAGGCCCCATTACATTTTTCGGCCTGATTGTCGCCAATTTATCTTACCAGTTTTTCAAAACTTATAAGCATACGATTCTTATAAGTGGAGCTATGGTTATGAGTGTCATTGCGTTAGTAGGAGGTCAGTGGGTTGTGGAAAGGATTTTTACTTTCTCTACAACGCTTAGTGTCATCATTAACTTTTTCGGAGGCGTGTATTTCATTTATTTACTGCTAAAGGAGAGTCGATCAAATTGATTCAAGTCCGTGCTCTAACCAAGTTCTATGGGAAAAAATCTGTCGTTGAAAACGTGACAGCTGATATTCATCCGGGGAAAATTACGTCCTTTATCGGGCCTAATGGAGCTGGAAAATCAACATTGTTATCAATGGTTAGCCGGCTGATTGAGGCCGATACAGGTGAAGTATTAATCGATAATTCCCATGTAAAGAAAATGAAATCAAGCGACTTTTCAAAGCGTGTGTCCATCTTAAAACAATCAAACTATATGAATGTTCGATTGACCATTCGTGAGCTTGTATCATTTGGACGGTTTCCTTACTCGAAGGGGAGACTAAATAATGACGATGAAAAGATGGTTGATCAGGCGATTGAGTATATGGGCTTAACCAATATGCAGCATGATTTTCTTGATGAGTTATCAGGCGGCCAGCGTCAGCGGGCTTTTATCGCGATGGTCATTGCTCAGGATACCGACTATATTTTGCTGGACGAACCACTTAATAATCTAGATATGAAACATTCTGTACAAATCATGAAAATATTGAGGAAGCTTGTTGATGAATTAGGAAAAACGATTGTGATTGTTCTTCATGATATTAACTTTGCATCTGTTTATTCAGATCATATCGTCGCTCTGAAAGATGGAAAAGTGATCAAAGATGGACCGACAAATGAAATTATTCAATCAGATTCGCTGAAGGAAATTTATGATATGGATATTCCAATCCAAAAAATTAATAACTGCAGAATTTGCGTTTATTTTAATTCATAGAAAAGGAGAATGGTAGACATGATGAAAAAATGGTCATTATTTGCGTTGATTTTTACAGTTTTCTTAGTGCTTGCTGCATGCGGTACGGAGGAAGCAGCTAAAGAAGAGGAGAACACAAATAGCGGAGATGATAAAAAGGTCGAAGAATCTTCAAAAATAAAAATTAAGCACGAGCTTGATGATGAAGAGGTTGTGTTAGAAAAAACACCAGAGAAAGTAGTCGTTTTTGATTTTGGTATTTTAGACACTCTCGATGAATTAGGAATTGAAGTTGCTGGTGTTCCTCAAGCATCGATCCCGCCATATCTAGACAAATATTCGGGATCTCAATATACGAATGCAGGAAGCTTAAAGGAACCAGATTTCGAAGCAATTCATGCAATGAAGCCAGATGTCATCTTCATTTCTGGCCGCCAAGCGGATTTATATGATGAATTCAAAGAAATTGCTCCAACTATTTATGTTGGTCTTGATTATTCAAACTATATGGATTCATTTACACATAATATGGAAATGATTGCTGAAGTCTTTGGCAAGGAAGAACAAATAAAAGCTGAACTAGAAGAAGTAAATCAAACAATAGCTTCTATTAAGGAACAAACATCGGGTAAAGATGAAAAGGCATTAATCATTTTAGGAACTGAAGGGAAAATTAGTGCATATGGACCAAGCTCACGCTTTGGCATCATCCATGATGTGTTTGGATTCAAAGCTGCTGATGAAAATATTGAAGTATCAACACACGGGCAAAGTGTAACTTTTGAATATATCTCAGAAACAAATCCAGAAATTCTGTTTGTCATTGACCGTGATGCAGCAATTAATGCTAATTCAAGTGTCAAGGATTCCCTTGAAAATGAACTTGTCCAAAAGACAAATGCCTATAAGAATGGCAAAATCATTTACTTAAATGCTGGACCTTGGTACTTATCAGGTGGCGGATTACAATCAATGAAACAAATGGCAGAAGACGTTAAGGCTGGTCTATAATATGTTTTATCAAGTAAAGCGTATTGTTGTGAAGGAAGGCTTTTCGGATAATGTAGTGGAGGGTTTTGACAGAGAAGGGCTTATTGAAAAACAGCCTGGATTTGTGGGAGTCCAAGTTCTTGTGCAAAAGGTGCGCCGCGGAGATAAGGAAGTATTAGTTCTTGTTAGCTGGAAGTCTGGGGAAGACCGGAAGAATTGGGAGAAGAGTCCTGAGCATATTGCGGGTCACAAAGCAAAGACTGGAGAACGAAAGCCCGAGTATATTATTGAATCTAGTCAGAATATATATAATTTAAAAGTGAGCAAATAACTAAATGAGGCGGCCTTTAGGTTCGCCTCATTTTTAATACGTTATAATACTGTGAATTAATATCTGACTATTCCATTTCTTATAGCATCCATATAATTTTTTGATCTCAAGTACCTTTTTAAATCTACAATTTTATTTTCTTTAACCGCAGAGAGTTCAGCACAACAGAGACAGAGCTAAATGCCATGGCAGCTGCTGCGATCCAAGGAGCTAAGTAACCAAGCATGGCGAGAGGAATCATCATAATATTATAGAGAAAGGCCCATAGAAAGTTCTGTTTAATATTGGTCATTGTCTTTCTGCTTATTAGGATTGCGTCAACAACCCGATTGAGATCATCTTTCATGATGGTCATATCCGCCGATTCAATTGCCACATCAGATCCGGTACCAAGTGCAATACCGACATGGGCAACTGCTAAGGCTGGTGCATCATTGATGCCATCACCAACCATAATGATCTTATTTCCTTTTTGCTGCATTGATTGGATAATTTCCGCCTTCTGTTGAGGCATGACTTCAGCCCGTAATTTATGGATGCCTACTTTTTTTCCTACAGCCATAGCTGTGTTACGATTGTCGCCAGTCAGCATGATAACCTCTAGCCCTAACCCTTTTAAACGAGATACAGCTTCAACCGATGTAGATTTGATTTCATCCGCAACAGCGATGATTCCAGCAAAGCGGGAATCGATAAAAGCAATCATAACGGATTTCCCTTCCTGTTCAAGCTTTGTTACTAAATCAGCTGCCTTAGATGGAATGAGAATATCTTTCCTTTTATAATAGACAGGGCTGGCAATAATAATTTTTTGATTTCCTACTGTAGCTTTAACACCATACCCAGGCATGGACAGAACTTGAGAAACGCTTGGGAAAATAGGAATATCTATTATTGCCCTCTGAACGATTGCCTTGGCAATGGGATGATCGGAAGTATTCTCAACGGCCCCAATCACTTCTAGAAAAGCCTCAATATTTAAGAGTTCAGAATAGATGTCGGTTACTTGGGGTTCCCCTTTTGTAATGGTTCCCGTTTTATCAAAAACGATGATTTTATTTTTCCCTAATAATTCAAGGAACCTTCCTTCTTTAAAAAGAATTCCGAGCTGTGCGGCTCTTCCGCTTCCGACCATAACAGAAGTGGGGGTGGCAAGTCCAAGCGCACAAGGACAGGCAATGATAAGAACCGTGATTGTTTTTTCCAATGCTTCTCTTAAATCACCTGGCTGAAAAAGGGCATACCATACGGCAAAGGTTACTGCAGCAATGACGACGACGATAGGAACAAATAAAGCAGTAATATGATCAGCGATATATTGAATGGGGGCTTTAGATGCTTGTGCTTCCTCAACAATCCGAATTATTTGTGACAAGGCTGTTTCTGAAATTCTTTTTGTTGCTCGTATTTTCAGTAAGCCATTCTGATTGATCGTTCCCGCATATACTTCATGTCCGATGCTCTTCTCCACGGGTATGCTTTCTCCAGTTAAAAGGGATTCATCCATAACGGAGTGACCGTCGATTACTTGTCCATCAATGGGCACTTTCTCGCCAGGCTTTAAAACAATGATATCTCCAGGGACAATTTCCTCAACCTGTATATTTGATTCTTTCCCATTCACATATAAGGTGGCGGTTTTCATTTGTAATTGATATAGTTTTTTGATTGCCTCTGATGTTCGTAATTTTGTTTTTGCTTCAAGCAGTTTTCCTAAGAGAATAAACGTAATAATAAAAGCGCTCGTTTCGTAGAACAAATCAACAGGCTGAGCGGGATTATAAGTTTTGACTGTCGTAAAGGTCAGATAATGGCTGTAAAAAAAGGCCGCGGACGTACTTAAAACGACTAATACATCCATATTGGCGCTTCTATTTCTTATCGCCTTCCATGCTCTGTCATAAAACTCTGCTCCGATGAAGAATTGAATGGGAATCGTAAGTGCGAACTGAAAAAGGGGATGCACAAACAGTTCCGGTACACGAACGAAGGAAGCCCAGTGGAAATGGGCAAACATCGCCCATGCCATTGGAAGTGTAAGCAAGGCTGATAAGATAAATTTCCATTGAAGCCGCCGAATCTCCTTATACTTATTTCTATCAGATAAGTTGTTTTTGCTAATTTCCTTCGCTTCGAATCCGATTTTATTAATCCTTTGAATAATTTCAGAAACGCTTGTCCGATTCTTTTCATACGAAACGCGACCTTTTTCTGTTGTTAAATTGACCATTATGTCTGTCACACCATCTATTTTTGAAACGGATTTTTCAATTCGAGTTGTACAGGCAGCGCAATGCATGCCCTTTACTTCAATATGTGCGGTTTCGATCATCGTTCTCCCACCACTTTCATCTATCTTTAATTCATTTTATTACTATCAATTTTCAATTAGAACGTAGAGCATTAGTGAGGAACTGGTTCTAACTCCTTTCACCCAAATGTAATGCGACATTTAATGAGAATTTGTGGATGCCAAGCATGAGTATACCCGCCATCAGCTGATCCAGCCTTGGATTAAATAACGGTGGAAAAAGAGTATGGGAACTAGAATGTGAAGGTAAACAAAGTTCAGTCATAAATTGAGCTAGAAATGGATTATTCGTGCCATCCATTAAGGCATTTAAGATGAAAACAGAACAGGCAGGCAAGAGAAGGAGCCCGCTTAGGAAGGCAAAACGTTTTTTGGGTTCGCTATAAATTGTCTGTTTTTGAAAAGGTGAAATTATAGGCCACCACATTCGAAATGCTAATATAAATAGTAATAAGAAATACATACGATGGATGCCTAGGTGATTGGAAAGAAGGTTTAAAACTAAAGGTAAATGATAAACGAAAAACATAAAAGCAAAAATAATTAGTGAAGCTAGGGGCTTTACAAGCAGGAAAGGTCTAATAAGGATAACCTTACTCAGCAGCTGATATATGGGCTTTGGAATGCCTAATAATAACAGTGGAGGAATAATAAAAAACAGAATGCTCATTTGGATCATATGCAAACTGAATGAAAGATGGGCAATGGCTGCTAGGGGGCTGCCGACTATTAAGACAAGTAAGGCTAGGCTGAGCAGAAAGAGAAGCGGCTGTTTATGCATAATTGTTAGTTCAGTTGTTTGTTTTACGAGCAATATATATGAAATGAGGATAAAAATAGAAGTCATTAATATAGGAATATTCCATTCTAAAGCATTGCTAATTAATAATAGATATTGAAACATGCTGCTCCTCCTCTAACCAGGATGAATGATCGAAAAGCATCTCTGTTTATTGATATGAAATCGAAATATTTTACATTCCAATCCTTTAACAATTTACTCCACACTTTCTTAATTCCAAAAAGTAACATAAAATATTCATAAGTGTTTGCTCTAAAACTTAAATTTTAACTATTAAAAAAGAGGGATCTTATGCAGTTATCAATTCAAAAAATCAGTAAAAATGATGCGATACAAATACTAAACTGGAAATATAATGCTCCATATGATTTTTATAATAATGAAGAAAGCGAGGAATCAATTGAGGAATTACTAGGAAACTCGTATTCGGTTGTCGTTGATGAAAGAAATCAATTAATTGGTTTCTTTTGTATCGGAAATTCAGCGCAAGTACCTGCTGGAACACACTACGGTGCTTATTCTGAGAAATATATAGATATTGGTCTTGGAATGAGGCCAGAATTAACAGGGCAAGGTTTAGGATCTTCATTTTTCTCCTTTATCATAAATCATGTTCAAGCTGCAGATAAATCAGTTCCTCTGCGCTTAACTGTAGCAAAATTTAATGAACGGGCTATACGCCTATATGAAAAACTTGGGTTTAAGAAGAAAATGGAATTTAGTAATGGATCTACTGTTTTTTTGACAATGGTAAAGGACGTGGAGATATATAATGCTTAGCTTACCAACTGCATTTATGAAAACTATCAGAGAGGTGCATAAGGAAAAAGGGGAAAAATGGCTAGAAGATTTTCAACAGCTTATTCACGAATGTGAGGAGCGGTGGCAATTGGAAATTAAGCCGCCGTTCGATCTGTCCTATAATTTTGTGGCACCAGCTATTCGAAAAGATGGGGTGTAAGTAGTCATCAAGCTAACGGTTCCGAATGATGAATTCCTATATGAAATAGAGGCCCTTACCCTATTTAACGGGGATGGCATGGTAAGAATTATAGAAGCAGATCGGGCGAAAGGAGTCCTCATTCTTGAACGGTTAAAGCCTGGAACAACTCTCGCTTCACTCGAAGATCATAAAGAGGCTGCCTTTATTGCTGCTCAAATCATGAAAAAACTATGGAAACCGGTGCAAAAGTCTGTTCATATTCCGCATTGTGAAGAAAGAGAAAAAAGCTTAAACAAAATTAATGCTGATCATCCTGAAGGACGTGGATCCATTACAAAAGAAATGCTGCAGGAAGCAACTAGAGTCTTTAAGGATTTGATTGAAAATCAAGGTCAGCCTTTTCTTCTGCATGGCGATTTACATCATTATAATATTTTAAGGACTGGCATCGATTCTTGGCTGGCCATTGATCCAAAGGGATTAATCGGTGACAGAGAATATGATGTGATTCAATTTTTACTAAATAAACTGCCGGATGATCAAATTACTAATGTAATGGAGACGCGAATAGATATTTTTGTTAAAGAATTGAACTTAGATAGAAATAAGGTTCTATTATATGGGTTCGCTCATGCAGTTCTCTCTACATGCTGGTCCATACAGGAAAGTGGAACCTATGATGAAGGTTTCTTTAAAGCGATACATGTGTTTAAGGATTTGAGGAGTAAAGCGGGAATTAGTTGATTTATTTAAGGAAATTAACACTATAGAAAATCGGATCTGTTCAGGTCTATAATAATAGAAAAAACATCTGAAGGAATTAATCATGAAGAAAAAACATATTTGGCTAACCGCTGCTATTGCATATTGCATTGCCATTTTTATAACGACAGCATCACCTGCCTCAACGGGAGGAAATACGTTATCAATCATTGTGGATATTTTTCATCTATCTGAAGAACAAGCAAGAATGATTAATGTGATATTAAGAAAGCTAGTCCATCTGTCCGCTTTTGGGTTACTCGCCGTATGCTTTTACAACGGCCTAGAGAGACGCCGAGTCTTGTTTGCATGGATGTATACAACTGCTTATGCTGCAACAGATGAATTTCACCAGACTTTTATCCCTGACCGGACAGGCTCTATTGTGGATGTAGGAATTGATTCCATTGGTGCCTTAATTGCTTTGATAATAATAAAAATGGTTACCACTAGAAAGTAAATAAGCAGCGATAATAGTAAAAAAGATGTCTAAGAACGAGAAATCGCTACATAGACATCTTTTTTACTATTATAGGAAATTATAAATTCGCATGCTGTGTATAACTTTGTGAATATTTTTGTCAACGTTCAGCTCCAGCGCCTACCCCCGACGTACAGGATGTACTAGTGTCGACATTGCGACAGGACGTCGCGTTTTGTCGACCTCGAGGTCACAAGCCAATCCTCCCAGAAAGGCAAAGAACACCTTTCCGAGAGGCTCGTCTTGTGCTTGTCAGGGGTGACCTAGGCGCTTTCGCATTTGTTCCATTAACCTTCTACACTTTCCTTCTCGTAAACTGGCACCCAGCCTTCTTCTGTTACGAAAATACGGACAGCTACTACTTTTCTATCATCGGCAAGAGTGAAATAATGACGGATATATTCTGGAACAGAGATTAGATCGCCGGGATTTAAATGAACTTCAAAGAAGCGCTCATCCTTACCTTGGATAACGAAAACGCCATGGCCGCTTGCAATAAAGCGCACTTCGTCATCCGTATGATGATGCTCTCTTTGGAAATTTTTCAAAAGCTCATCCAAATTAGGCGTCGTATCAGATAAAGAAATAACGTCAGCTGTTTTGTAGCCTCGGCGTGCAGAAATATCATCAATTTCTGCCTTAAATGACTTTAAAATTCCCTCTTTTTCTTCAGCGCTTAAATTGAATTTTTCACGAAGGTTTTCTGGCAGCTTATTAATATCCCATTGCTCATAAATAACTTCTTGCTTTTCTAAAAATGCTGCAACTTCGCTTTGCTCTTCAATAACTTCATTTGTACCTTGGATAGTAATTGTTGCCATAGGAATCTCCCTCTCTTATTTAAAATTTGATTTGGCATTAATTAATGCTAGCTCGTATTGAAATAAAAACTCACATGCTTCTAATAGTTTCTTAGCTTCAAAGCCATCTCTGCCCCATACGGTGATGCCATGGTTCCGGATCAGGACAGCTCCTTTATTAGCATGAATATGCTCTTGAAATTCTTCTGCTAGAGCAGGTATATGTGCATGGTTATGGATAATAGGAATCGTCAGGACAGCATCTTCTTCCCAAACATCAAACGCTTTAATTAATTCCTGATACTGAAAGCGTACTTTTCCTTCTTCACCATATAGCTCCGAGATCACGTTGTTTGCTACTGTATGGACATGAAGGCTGCAGCCTGCCCCAGTATTTTGAAAAACCGCACAATGGAGCAGAGTTTCAGCAGATGGCTTCAGATGTGTTTCTTCAACCGCTTTGCCATCCTTGTCGACAAGGAGGAAATCCTCTAAAGTTCGTTTTCTTTTATCTTTTCCACTCGCTGTGACAAGAAATTGGAGTGGATCGTTCTTTACCTTAATGGCAAGATTTCCGCTCGTTCCCATAAACCAGTCTCTCGCAGCCAATTCATCCTTAATCTCAGCTAGTTCATTCCATTTAGAAACGAGTGTACTCATACTTTCACATCCATTCGTGATTGGATTATTCGGATACAGTCTTGAAAACGTTCGAAGGGCTCAAAAGGGATGTTCAGTTCCTTGCATTTTTCAATGAGGAAATCCCTTGCAATGACAACGTCTGCAAGCTTAGCAGCTTCAAGATCTGTAATCGAGTCGCCAATCACAATACTACTATGTTCCTCAGAAGCAATCGTACGGATAATAGACGGCTTGCAGCAGCCGCATCCTTTGTTCGTACAATCATCGTCACACTCATGAGGGAATACAATCTGGATGTTCTCGCCTGAAAAATCTGCTTCATTGCAATAAACTTTTTCAAACGGACCAAATGGTTCCAGTACAGGGTGTACGAAGAAATCTATGCCGCCGCTCACGATATACAGCGGAATATTTGCTTCTCTTGTAAACTGAACGAACTGGGCAAAACCTTCTCTGATGACTGCATCCTTCTGTACAAAAGAAATGATTTCTTCTTTTTTCGATGAAGGGAGCAGCGAAAACATCTTGCCGACCCCCTCTTGAATCGATACCTTTTGAGCTAAAATGTCATCCTTAATCCCAACCCATTCAGGCGGGGCAAATTCTTTCATAATGTTAATGATGTTATCCTTATTCGTAATCGTGCCGTCGAAATCACAAAAAATAATTGGATTGCTCATTTTGCACCTCCCCATAATTCAAGGGCGATTCTCAATTCTTCATGTTCGGAAGCGGCTTCTATTAAGCTTTTCCCTGCAAGAACAGCGTCAACTGCCTGCCTAAATGCTTTTCCGCCGCCTGCTGCCCCGTGCGGATGGCCGTGAACTCCGCCACCTGCGTTAATGACACAATCTGTACCAAAATCCTCCATAAGCAGCGGAACAAGGCCAGGATGAATGCCGGCAGAAGGTACCGGAAAGGCGCGTTTAACTGCAGCGACTTCGGTAAGCTTTTCGCCAATTCCCAGAGCAGCACTCTTCTCAAGAGCCACACTGCCATATGGAGAAGGGAATAAAGAAAGGTCAGCGCCAGCATAGCGAGTCAGCTTGCCAAGAAGGAGAGGACTTGCGACTCCGTAAAAGTTAGAGGAGGTAAAAGCTCCGCTAAAAGCAGGGTGTGCCATGAGTGGCAGCCCAATGTCCTGATCTTCTGCAAGCTCCTGAAGGACATCAAGTCCATATGTGTGAACATTGAATAAAAGGGCATCCGCACCTAATTCGCGCGCTCTTCTTGCTTTGTCCTTTAACTCAGAAGTCCGTCCTGTCAGGTTGACAGCATAAAGTGTGCGATGTCCGGTTTCCTCATACACCTGCTGTAATACTTCTTTGCTTTTTACAATCCGCTGCTCGAATGGAGTTAATGGATTTTCAAACAGGATTTCATCATCCTTTACAAGATCCACTCCACCAAGCGCTTGCTCTCTAAGCTGGTCGGTTAAATAGTTTATATCTCTGCCGATTACGCCTTTAAAAATACTCATAGTCAGCGGTCGGTTATGCACATTTAAGATTTTTCGGATTCCTTCAATACCGAATTTCGGACCAGGAAAGTTTCGCTGTAGTTCTGAGCTAAATTCTAAATCGAGAAGCTTCACCTCTCCATCTAAGGAAAGTTTGCCGAAAACGGTTGTTATAATAGCCGGTAAATCAGGAGAAAAGTTAGCGCTCGGATAGGCAATTTTAAGATGCGCTAATATGTCATTTTCTTTAAGGGGATGACGTGTATTTGTAAATTCCTCTACGGAGATAACACGCCCTTTATGTTTTTTAAGCTGCTCCTGTTCAAGCAGCGGTAAGTCAGTCCAAGATCCAATCGTTAAGCCGAGTGCAATTCCTTCTGCTTTTTTTTCAAAGGATCCCGGCTTGCCAAATAGCTGATAGGTAGCGATGATTTCACTCATAATCGAATCATCCTCCTCCTTAGTATAATAAAAAAACCTCTTCAAATAAGAAGAGGTTAATAGGCAAACATCTTCTTATTTCTCAGCATGACTGCTGCAAGAATTAGCACCGTGTCAATAATTTGATCGGTTGCCGGGTTTCATAGGGCTCGTCCCTCCACCTGCTCTTAATAAGAAAAAATATATTCAATTCATTTACAATTCAAAACTAACTGAGACTTATTATTGCACCGTAAAAAAATTCTGTCAATAGCGTTGGATGAAAAATATTGTGAAAAGGTGGGGGTTATTTTTCCCACTTTAGATAGTTGTGATGTTGATTTGCTCAAAATCGCGGTTATTAGGTTAATGAAGGCCAAGTCAAGAGTAATAAAGGGTTGAGTTGGCTGTCATAAGGCGGATGAAGACCAAGTCAAGAGTAAATAGCGATCGAGTTGACCGTCATAAGGCGGATGAAGACCAAGTCAAGAGTAAATAGCGATCGAGTTGACCGTCATAAGGCGGATGAAGACCAAGTCAAGAGTAATTACCGATCGAGTTGTCCGTCATAAGCCAGGTGAAGGCCAAGTCAAGAGTAAATAGCGATCGAGTTGACCGTAATAAAGCGGATGAAGGCCAACTCAATCGTATACAAGTGTTAGATTGTCCGTTATTTAAGCTACCAATCTCTAATTAAGAGAAAAAGTCACAACAATTCGCGAGCTTTGAATACTAAAGAGAAATAAAAAAAATAGTTGACACTTTTAAAAACGGGTGCTAAGATTCAACTCAAGCAAACAAACGTGAATATTTTAAATACTCTTATCATGAGCAGGCAGAGGGATTTGGCCCGATGAAGCCCAGCAACCGACCGTAATACCGTTGTGAAACGGGGCGCTATAAGCGCCGGGATTTTCCCGCAAGGCACGGTGCTAATTCCAACGGAAAGGAAAATTTCCGAGAGATGAGAGGCAGAAGATTTGTATTCTTAAGCCTCTTTCGTGATGAAAGAGGCTTTTATTATTTTCATAGATAGGGTGAAAAACGATGGCAATTTTACAAAAGAAACAGTATGAGGCGCTAACGGTGGAAACGGCTGTTAAGCTGGCTCAAGAACTCAATCTTTTTCCTGAAAATTCAGTATTGGACTGCTGCGAAATTGGTGATGGCAACTTAAACTACGTATTCCATATAACAGATTCCATCAATCAAAAAGGCCTAATCATTAAACAGGCGTTGCCTTACGCGAAAGTAGTTGGGGAAAGCTGGCCGCTGACATTAAAACGCTCCACGATTGAAACGAACGCACTGAAAAAGCATGGAGAGTTTGTTCCGCAGCTTGTTCCAGAGGTATATCACGCAGACGAAGATCTTGCCATTACTATGATGGAGGATTTATCGCATTTAACAATTGCTCGAACAGGACTTATTAATGGGGAGTCGTATCCAAGGTTATCGAGCGATATTGGAGAATATTTGGCACGTACGCTTTTTTCAACATCAGATTTCGCCCTACACCCATTTGAGAAAAAACGCTTAGTAGTTGAGTTTTCAAATCCAGAGCTTTGTAAAATTACCGAGGATCTTATTTTTACTGATCCATTTTTTGATCATGACACGAATGATTTTGAACAAGAGCTTCGTTCGGATGTTGAGGCAATTTGGAATGATCAGGCCCTTAAGCTTGAAGCAGCTAAGCTAAAAAAGAGCTTTCTAACAGAAGCGGAAGCATTATTACATGGGGATTTGCATACAGGCAGTATTTTTGCGAGCAGCACAGAAACGAAAGTCATTGATCCTGAATTCGCCTTTTATGGCCCTATTGGATTCGATGTCGGACTATTTATCGGAAACTTATTCCTTCATGTCATTTCGAGAGAAGAGGCAGATCGCTCCGTTATTTTTGATCATATCGAGAATACTTGGACTATTTTCTATTCGATATTTTCGGAATTATGGGAACAGTCGAACCTCGAAGTGTACACAAGAACAGAAGGATATAAAGAATATATTCTTGAGAAAATTTTCTCAGATACTATCGGGTTTGCAGGCTGTGAACTGATCAGAAGAACGATTGGACTTGCTCATGTAAAGGATTTAGACGGCATTGCCGATCAGGATAAGCGAATTTCTGCAAAAAGGCAGGCATTGGCATTAGGGAAAAAATTAATCTTACATCGCCATAACTTAAAATCTATTAAACAAGCAATAGCTTTACTAGGAGAGAAGACAGCATGAAGGTTCCAACATCAATCCAATGGAAAGACGGGCAGTTAACGATTCTTAATCAGCAGAAGCTGCCTCACCATATTGAATATCTGAAACTAGAGACAATTGAAGATGTTTTCGATGCAATCGTTACATTAAAGGTACGCGGAGCGCCGGCAATTGGCATTACAGCTGCCTATGGACTTGCGATTGCGGCACAAAAATATGCAACAGATGTAATAAATGAATTTCGTCAGCTTTTAGATGGGGATTTTCGTTATTTAGCTGGATCACGGCCGACTGCAGTCAATTTATTCTGGGCTCTCGAAAGAATTGTTTCGGTTGCTGATGAGGCTAAGAGTGTCAACGAAGCGAAAACAATCATTCTTGAAGAAGCAATCAAAATTCATGTGGAAGATGAAGAGACTTGCAGGCAAATTGGAGAGCATGCCTTGTCTCTGCTAAATAATGTTACAAATGTAATGACGATCTGCAATGCAGGCTCCATTGCAACGGCTAAATATGGGACGGCGTTAGCTCCATTCCACCTAGGAATTGAACGAGACAAGAAGTTTCATGTTTTTGCCTGTGAGACACGGCCTGTTTTTCAAGGAGCAAGGCTGACTGTGTGGGAGCTGCAGCAATCCGGCGTTGATGTCACATTAATTACGGATAGCATGGCAGCACATACCATCCACTCAAAGGGCATCCAAGCTATTATTGTCGGAGCTGACCGTATCGCAGCAAATGGAGATACTGCGAATAAAATCGGTACACTAGGATTAGCGATTTTAGCTAAAAATTTCAATATTCCATTTTATGTAGCGGCTCCTGCATCCACATTTGACTTGTCTATTTCAAGCGGGAAAGAGATTCCAATTGAAGAGAGAAAAGCGGAGGAGATTACACATATTAGCGGTATCCCGGTGGCACCTAACAATACAAATGTCTTTAACCCAGCGTTTGATGTCACTCCGTCAGATTACATTACAGCCATCATCACGGAAAAAGGAATTATCTATCCAAACTTCAATGAAAATATTAAAAACCTATTAGGCGAGCCAGTGAAAGAAGGAGAAAAACAATGAGAAAACATTTATCAACATTACTTTTAGCGATATTACTCATATCGGCATTTTTAACAGGATGCCAGCCAAAAAGCAATACAGCGGGAACAGAGCAAAAGGAATCAGAGACAACTAAAAATGCGGAAAAATCCGATAACCCATTGGCAAATAAAAAAATTGCATTAGTGATGCAGCAAAATTTAGGAACGTTTTCAGCTCAGTATATTGAAGGTGTGAAGGAGCAAGTCGAAAAATTCGGCGGAACGGTTAATGTGTTTACTTCTGAAGGAGATCTAGCTAAAATGGCGTCTAACTTAGATGCAGCGATTAACCAAGGCTTTGATGGAATTCTAATCGACCACGGTACGAAAGAGGCATTAAATAGCGGAGTAGAAAAAGCAGTTGAAAAAGGAATTCCTGTTATTGCCTTTGATGCAGGCATTGATGTGAAAGGTGTACCAGTATTAGAGCAAGGCGACGAAAAAATGGCTGAAATGACATTGAATAAATTAGGTGAAGATGCAAATAGCCAAGCGAATATCGTTAAAATCTGGGTTGCAGGCTTTGCACCAATGGAGAGAAGACAAGTAGCGTATGATGCATTCTTAAAAAACAATCCGGGAATTAAAGAAATTGCAGCATTTGGAGCAGCTACAGCTAACACAGCTTTAGATACACAAGCACAAATGGAAGCGATCTTGAAGCAATATCCGAAGGAAGGTCAGATCACTGCTGTTTGGGCGGCATGGGATGAGTTTGCTAAAGGTGCGGTTCGCGCAATTGAGCAAGCAGGAAGAACAGATATTAAAGTATATAGCATTGATATGAGTGATGAAGATCTGCAAATGATTCAAAAGGAAAACAGCCCATGGGTTGCATCAGCTGCGGTTGATCCTAAGGATATTGGCCGTATCCAGGTTCGTTATCTGTACCAAAAAATTAATGGCGATAACCCAGAGCAAAAAATCGTGCTGAACCCGGTATTTGTAGACAAATCGAAGTTGCCTGATCAACAAGTAACTACAAACGAGCTTAGTCAATATATCGAAGGCTGGGGTGCAAGTGAGCAGGGCTATACGGACACATTGAAGGAATTAGAAGAACAGCTTAAATAATAGGTAGTTATAAACAGGAAAAGCCCAATCTTCGTATCGGGCTTTTCTGCCGAAAGGGGGAGTATTCATGGCGGAAACACTGCTTGCAATGCAGGATATACAAAAACAATTTGGCAAGGTAACAGCATTAGAGAATGCCTGCTTTCAGCTCAACAGGGGAGAAATTCATGCCCTGCTTGGTGCGAATGGCGCGGGAAAAAGTACGCTCATGAAGATTCTGTCTGGAGTGTATGAGCATGATGGCGGTGATATTCTGTTAGAAGGCACAGGGAGGCGATTCAAATCGCCTAAAGCAGCAAAGGAACAGGGAGTATACTGTGTTTATCAGGAGGTTGATACAGCGATTGTGCCCGAGCTGTCTGTTGCGGAGAATATTATGCTTGATACATTTGCCTCCAATAAAGCACTCTTTATCTCCAAGAAAAGGATTCGTGCCAGGGCAAAAGAAGTGTTAAAACAGCTTCAATTTGAGCATATACCTGTTCAGAAGCAGGCTTTAGAGCTATCGCTCGCTGAAAAACAGATTGTTTTAATCGCACGCGCATTAGTTCATTCAGCTAAAATTATTATTTTTGATGAGCCAACTGCCCCGTTATCTGTTCATGAATCAGAGCGGCTGTTTTCTGTTATGGAGAAACTGAAAAATCAGGGAGTTGGGTGCATCTTTATTTCACATCGTCTCCCAGAGGTTTTTGAAATTTGTGATCGGATTACGGTTATGAGAGAAGGTAAAACAGTTAGTACGGTGGAAACCACCTTCACTACACAGGATCGTGTTGTAGAAGATATGCTGGGCGCCGCCTTTACGAATGAGTTTACCAAGCATGAGAAGCATATTGGGGAACCGTTGCTTGAGGTATCAGGATTATCTGATGGCTATAAATTACAGGATATTTCTTTTTCCGTTTCGGAAGGTGAGATTGTTGGGATTGTCGGTTTAGTTGGAGCCGGGAAAACCGAGCTTGCTAAAACGCTATTTGGGGTACCACCTGCTAGGCGTGGAAAAATTGTGCTCAATAAAAAAGAGGCAAAGATTCTTCATCCAGCCCATGCTATAAAAGCTGGAATAGTCCTTGTTCCGGAAGAACGGAGAAAAGAAGGTCTCTTTGTTCATGAGTCATTGAGAATTAATGCGACATTTCCTAATTTACGAAGGTTTACGCGCGGATTTTTTATGAATAGGCCTGCAGAGAAGGCTTTTACTGATGAAATTATTGCAAGCCTGCAAATTAAAACAGATGGTACGGAGACACCGCTCGTTCATTTGAGCGGAGGAAACCAGCAGAAGGTGGCAATTGGAAAATGGACTTCGCTGGACTCTAGCATATATTTGTTTGATGAGCCTACTAAAGGTGTTGATATTGGAGCAAAGGTTGATATTTTTAAATTGATTCGGCAAGTCTCCGAGAAGCAAAAAGGTGTAATCTATTTTTCTAGTGAAATTCATGAAATACTCGGTATCTCAGACCGGATTCTAGTTATGTATGACGGTCAGATCGTGAAGGAGTTTTCACGGGATGAAGCTACACAAGAAAAGATTTTGCTGTATGCAAGCGGCGGAAAGGAAGAGCAGCATGAAAGAGAAAAGCATTCAGTTTCTATTTAAATACGGAGCAATTGCCCTGATGATTTTTATTATTGTTTACTTTAGTATGATTAGCGACGCTTTTTTCACTTATGATAATTTCGCTGACATTCTGCGCTCCATCTCGATTGTAACCGTACTGGCACTCGGTGTAACATTCACATTAGTTGTGAATGGTTTTGACCTATCTGTCGGATCTACGATGTCATTATCAACTGTATTTACTGCATCTTTAATGGTTTGGTATGATATGCCGCTCTGGCTAGTACTTATTTTACCAATCCTTGTGGGCATTCTTGTCGGGGTTTTCAATACTATTTTGATCGTTGTGATTGGCATTCCAGATTTATTGGCAACGTTAAGCTCCATGTATATCGTTGCAGGATTACACCGGACATATACAGAAGGATATTCGATTTACAATCATATGCCGCTTACTTCAGGGGGAACGGCAATAGGGGAATTATCCAGTGCATTTCTTTGGATTGGACAGGGGAAATTGCTTGGACTTCCTGTACCTGTCTGGATCATGCTATTACTTGTGTTAGTTACTTATCTAGTGTTAAATCATACGCGCTGGGGACGAATTTTATATATGACGGGAGGTAATGCAGAAGCAGCTACTTTATCCGGTGTAAACGTGAAAAAAGTAAAGTTTGCATCGTATGTTGTTTCCGGAATTTTTGCATCCATCGCCGGAATTTTATTTACAGCACGGGTAGGGTCCGGGCAAATCGATGCAGGAGCGCCGCTTCTTATGGAAGCAGTGGCTGCTGTATTTGTAGGCTATTCTGTTCTAGGTGCGGGCAAGCCAAATGCCATTGGAACTTTTTTCGGGGCAGCTGTTATTGGAATATTGCTGAATGGACTTACGATTTTGAATCTTCCATATTATGCTTTTGATATTGTGAAAGGTTCCGTTTTAGTGCTTGCTCTAGCAGTGACTTATATACATGCAAAAAACAAATTCTCACATTAAATAGTGCCTGATCCAAGGTATTCACTTAGGGTCAGGCATTGCTTTTCTATAAAACATGTTGAAAAGTATCTATAGATGAAAGTATAATATGATGATTCTACACATATAAGGATGGAACGCGATGAAAAAAAGAGTAATAGATATTATCTATATATTAATAGGAGCATTCCTGTTTGCCGTAGGGGTCAATGTTTTTATTATCCCGAATCAGCTTGGTGAGGGCGGGGTAACAGGGATTACCATTATCACTTACTACCTTTGGGAATGGTCCCCTGGCCTCGTTAACTTTATTCTAAATTCAATCCTGCTTATTGTTGGATATAAATTTTTGAGTAAAATGACAACGATCTACACAATAATTGCAGTGATATTTAACTCCCTGTTTCTTCACTTAACAGAGGGCTGGAGGATCGATTCAAATGAAATAGTCGTATCCACTATTTTTGGAGCTGTCATTATCGGTGTTGGGATTGGATTAATCATTCGGGTAGGTGGAACAACAGCTGGTTCCACCATCTTAGCACGGATTACTCAAAAATATCTTGGCTGGAATTTAGGCTATGGGCTGTTATTTTTTGATTTGATTGTTGCGTTTTCGTCTTATTTTATTATTGGTGCCGAAAAGCTCATGTTGACGATTATGATGCTGTATATTGCAACAAAAGTAATGGAATTTGTGATTGAGGGCATTAATACGAAAAAGGCAGTAACAATTATTTCATCTGAGCCGGATAAAATTGCGCAGCAAGTGAATGACGAGATGAATAGAGGTGTAACTGTTTTTTCCGGTAGCGGCTACTATACTAAAGCTCAGAAGGACATTTTGTATATCGTTATCAGCAGTCAGGAGATTGTGAAGCTGAAGAAAATTGTAAAAGAAGCTGATTCTCATGCGTTTATTGCGATCCATGATGTTCGGGATGTATTTGGATTAGGCTTCGGAGAGATATCGAAAGCCGATTGATTATGGGAAAGGATGTTTAACACAGGGAATTAGTGTAAACATCCTTTTTTTTATTTTTTACTTTGCTTTAAAGTGTTAAAGGGTGTTATCATCTAGCTAGTACATATAAAGAAAAGAAAGGAAGAAACGTATGTCTTTGGAAAGTGTTAAGGATCATTTTAAACAGTGGAATCGCGAATCAGATATTCTAGAATTTGATGTATCAAGTGCAACCGTTGACCTGGCTGCTGAAGCGATTGGCGTTATTCCTGCTCGTATTGCCAAAACCTTATCCTTTAGAGGAGAAGGAGATCAAGCCATTTTAATAGTGGCAGCTGGAGATGCTAAAATCGATAATAAAAAGTTCCGCCATACCTTTGGCTTTAAAGCCCGTATGCTTTCGGCTGAGGAGGTAGTTGAGCAAACGGGCCATGTAATAGGCGGTGTTTGCCCATTTGGGTTAGCCAATGATTTAGATGTCTATTTGGATGAATCTATGAAACGCTTTGAAACATTATTCCCTGCTTGTGGCAGTACAAACTCAGCTATCAAGCTAACTTGTGATGAAATATTTGAGTATGCATCTGCAAAAGAATGGGTCGATGTTTGTAAGGGCTGGGTAGAGGAAGAAGTAAGAGAAGCAGTGTCTGCAGACAGTCAAGATAAGAATTAAATGTAACGATAATAGAACGAATAAACACTTTATTCAAGTATTGTCTTAAATGATGATAAGAAATAAGGTGTTTTTTGTTAAGCTAATTTTAATAAAAATTAACAAAACCTTTTTTGTGAATAATAGACATAATTATCTAACTTGTATATAATTTTCCTGTCTATAGTAAAAAAGTAACAGCAAGATTCGGCAGAATATAAAAGTAAAAGTACGGGAGACTGCCAATGAAAATAAGCTTAAAGTTCAAAATGTTATTAGTTTTTTCAATATTGCTATTAATTTCGTGTTTGGTGATGAGTATATTAATCTATCGATCATCATTAGAATTAGTAAAAGACTCAGTTGGGAATCAAGCATCAGCAATAGTTGAAAACTCAGTATCCATGATTGATATCGACCGTTATAAAGAGTTAACCATTGACTCTAAAGAAGAAGGATACTATAAAGAACTGCGGGAAGAGTTAAATACGATCAGAGAAATGAACGGTATGACGTATTTATATACAATGACTCGTGTAAAGAATGGGGATTCATACGATTATTATTATATGGTCGATGGTATGCCATTTGGTGCTGAAAACGCCTCAGATTTGGGAGAGAAGGAAGAACATACGGACTTTTATCCTGAAATGCGCCGAGTATTTGATTCAGGAGTTATTGCATACCAGGTTTCAAGAGATGCCGAGTATGGTGCTTTGATTTCCGTTTATGCACCGATAAAAAATCAAGCAGGTGAAGTAATCGGAATTTTAGGTGCAGATATTGATGCAACGAAAGTTTATCAAGCAATGGATGCAAATAAAATGGAGATTATTATTATTACCCTTGTTGTATTACTTATGGGAATTGTTATCGTCTATTTATTCACCGACTACTTAACAAAGCCTTTAAGAAAGCTTACTTCACAAGTGAGACAGGTTGGAAAAGGGGACCTTACGGTTGTAATAGAGACTGATCGGAAAGATGAGATTGGTGTGCTAACGAGAACCTTTCAACAGATGGTTCACGATTTAAAGATGGTTATTCACGGTATAAACAAAAGCTCTACTCAGTTAATCGAAACTTCTAAACTTCTTTCTGTAAATAGTGAAAAGGCAAATGGGGTCAGTCACCAGATTTTTTCTTCAATTCAAGAAGTATCCCAAGGTGCTAATACCCAGTATAGAAGTTCAGAAGAAAGTGCCGCCACTTTAGAGCAGATGTCAAAGGGAATTTTCCAAATTGCAGAAACCTCCTCTAATGTATCGCATTTATCTTCTATTAGTCTTGAAAATGCCCAATTAGGAAACAGCAGCATAAAGAAAGTAATTAATCAAATGAATGTGATTAATGAATCTGTCCAATTGTCAGCTGATGCGATTAAAACATTAGAGAACCAATCAAACGAAATCTCGCTCATTATTAATATGATTCGAGATATCTCTGCCCAGACTAATTTGCTTGCTTTAAATGCAGCTATTGAAGCAGCCAGAGCAGGCGAATATGGAAAGGGCTTTGCTGTCGTTGCCGAAGAGGTCCGAAAGCTTGCTGAGCAATCGGAAAAGTCCGCTGGCAGCATCTCTCTCTTAATTACGAAAATAAATGAAGATACAAGCAGGACCGTACAGTCGATGAATGTGGTTACAGATAGTGTTCAAGATGGGATTAAAGCAGTTGAAGAGGCAGGGAAATCTTTTGATAATATACTTGGGTCTATAAAAGGTGTAGTTTCACATATTGAAGAAGTATCTGTTACATCAGAGGAAATGTCTGCTTTTTCAGAGGAAGTGACAGCGGGTATTATGGAAAATACGATAATAGCAAGCAGGGCCGCAGAAACAACAGAAAATATTGTGGAACAAACAGTAGAACAAGAGAATTATATTCATGATATTTTGTCATCTACAAAAAAATTAAATGAAATGGCTGAAGAACTAGATGAGCTAGTGAGAAAGTTTGATTTATAGAAGATAATCATATAAATTTAGGAAAATCTCTATGGAAGAACCATAGGGATTTTTTTCTATATTAAGCAATCTGTCATGGTTGTAACTAAACTGTAAATAACCTTAGAGAACTCTTTAAGGACAAGGCTTTAGTCAAGTTGACTCCTATATGTGGAAAGATTTGGCGTAAAGAACGCTTACAATTCCATGTTAAAATCAGGTCAAGCCAAAACAAACAACAGGAGGAAACATATGAAAAAGCGTTTAGTTACAACAACACTTGCCGTTGCGCTCGGATTTGGTTCTTTAGGGGCGATTCCAGTTACAAAGCCAATAGAAGCACAAGCAGCTACTATTAATGTTCAGAATAATCAACAAGCTGTAAATGCCAAGGCGGATCAATTAATTAGTTTAGCCAAAAGCTTAATAGGAAAATCGACTTACAGTCAAGCGGAGTATAAGAAAACGTATCCATACAAATTCTCTTGTGCAACTTTCATAAACTATATTTTTGAAAAGAGCGGTGTGGATCTTGCCACATACAATGAGGACTATATGGTGAAGCAAGGGACATACGTTCCAAAAAGTCAATTACAAAAAGGGGATTTAGTATTCTTTAGAAGTAAAACGACTGGAACAGATCCTGACCATGTAGCTATGTATATCGGAGACAATAAGGTAATTCATATGGCTGATCCGAAGCAAAATATTATTATTGCTGATATGAACAGTAAGCCATACTATACACAAAACTACTTTACAGCTAGAAGGGTTCTGCCAACACTTCTGCCGGCTAACCCAGCGACTAAAGGAGATAAAATCGTTACTAGTGCTTATAATCTTGTTGACAAAGCCAAACTGGGCTCTGTAAATGATCCAGGTACGTCAAGATTTACAAAATTAGGTTTCCTAAATTATGTTTACAATCAAAATGGCGTTAACTTAGGTACAACCTCTATTAGTGAATTAATGAAGAAAGGCACAACTGTATCACGTTCTAGCTTAAAGAAAGGTGATATTGTCTTCTTCAGCGGCACAATTGGTTCAAAAACGCCAACTGTTGCAGCAATTTATGCAGGCGACCAAAGACTTATTGTTCCAGACTCAAGCAAAGTAATTACAAGGGTTATCCTATTTGACTGGTACAATCAACGCTTTATTACTGCTAAAAGATTCTAATATTTTCATATATTAAATGAAAGAGGAAGCATTCATAATTGAGGAATGCTTCCTTTTTATACATAATGAAGAGATAGCATTATTGACTTTTCTTTAGACTATTGGCAAAGTCAATCATCGAACGGCTTGACATAGGTCCTTTTATTAATAGGATTGCCCGATCATTAAGAATCGGCTGTAGAATTTTATTAATACCCTCTACATTTGCAAATGTATGAATATTGGCACGGGATCCATCTTTAGTAGCTTGCCTCGCAATTTCTTCTGCCTTTTTTCCAATCGTAATGAGGGTATGAATATTTTTCTTTGCAATCATACTCCCAATTTCTTGGTGATACTTTTTCTCATAGTTACCTAATCTATTAATATCCCCTAGAACAAGAATCACATTCTTGTCCGCTTTAACAGCATCAATCACCTTTAGAGCCGCTTCTATTGATGTAGGGTTATTTGTCCATGTATCATCAATGATGGTACTTCCGCCTATCCCTTTGAAAAATTCTAGATGCCTAGTCATATTTTGATAGGTTGCAAGCCGTGTAATGGCTTTTGTCATATCGAATCCCATTGCACTTACTGCCGCAAGTGCAGCTAGGGCATTATATACTTGGTGTTCCCCATATCCTGGTACAAAAACATCATATGTCTTATTGGAATGGTGTAGAAGAAACTTCATACCATTGTCTGCAAACTTAATTAGACTAGCCCTAAAATCGGCATTACCGCCTACACCGAAATAGATCACCTTTCCTTTAAAAGACCGCAGAGAGATTTTCTTCGTATTGATATCTTCCGCATTTAGTATGAGTGTTCCGCCTTTTTTAATCCCTTCCACGATTTCAGCCTTTGCTCGTATATATCCTTCCAAATTATTACATCCATCTAAATGATGAACCCCAATATTTGTAATAATCCCAATTGTAGGCTGATATATTAAACATTGATGCTTAATATTTCCTGAGTTACCCAAGCCGTGTTCAAAAACGGCTGCATCTGTTTTTTCATCGATCCCCATTAAATAAGGGAATGATCTTCTCGGTTCATTTTTACTGCTCTCAGAAGCCTGGACATTTTTATCCTGGCTTAGTATATGTTTAATCATGTCTTTGGTAGTTGTTTTTCCGCATGTTCCCGTAATTGTAACGACGGGAATTTGAAATAGTCCTCTGTAATATTCGATGAATTTCCAATAGGACTGAACAAGACTTTCTACTCTAATAACCGTCGTTTGCGGCAAGGCCATCTTCAACTCGGTTTCAGGCTTATCAGAAATGACTAGAGAAGGTCCCATTTTATTGATTTGATTCCAGTTAATGTGATCGTCTCTGCTGACAAACATAAGGGAGTGGCGATTTTTTAAATCATGCCGGTTATAGTAAATAGCATCTCGTACTTTCCAATTCTCTGAACCGCTAATTAATATTCCTTGAAGTAATGTTCTAATATCTTTAACTAGCAATGGTTGCAAACAGATTCCTCCTTTCCTGTATATAGTATGAAAGCAAGTTATTAAGCGTATGGGTATTATCGAGGAATATACCATAACCTACATAAGAAGAGGCAGCTTACTAAGATTAATCTTATAAAAGTAAATTATTTACAAGTGAAATAATTTAAATATCAGGTTTTATTTGCTTCTGCAGTTTCCGATTGTGGACAATTCGTTTCCATGGCTCTTTATTTTCAATTTCTGCAAAGCCTCCAATGCCTGGTGTTGTATTAACCTCAAATAATACGATTTCTCCATTTGTATTTATTCCAAAATCAATGCCGTATTCCCTGCGTGGGAAATGGGCTGCAATGACTTTAGAGGCTTGAATTGAAATATCATGTAAGGCTGTGATCACTTCATTTTTTCTTTCTTTATTCATCTTTAAGTGAATGATCAAAAGATCATGGACTGATAGAACTTTAGATCCTCGGTGAGAATTTACTATGCCGGTATTATATGCTTCTTTCAGTCCAAGGTTTCCGTACATTCCCCCAACAACCCATTTATTGTTTAATATTTGGGTATGGACTCGAATGATAAATGGCTGTCCATGACTTGTAACACTGTTGATTCCCTCTTGAATAATGTAGGTGCCGCTTAATCTCCCAAACTGCAAAAATGGATGTAAAACTCGATGAAATTCATCGATACTTTTGATAGACTTTTCTATTCGTTCACCTTGAACGGTATACCCATTAAAATGAAAAGAATTGTGATCCTTTTTATAAATTTTAAAAATAGCTCTCCCTTGACCTGTTGAATCATGCTTCACGTATACATAATTAAAACGATTTAAAAAATCTAATAGCTGATCTTGGCTATAAATGGCTGCTTCGGGAATGTAATTTACTGTTAATGGGTCCTGACTCAAAAAGAGATGCTGTTTCCACTTTCCTAGAAGATTTTTCAAAAAATACACCTCGCTATATAAAAATCAATATTTGAACAGGGGATATTATTCTTTTTTTCTCTTTGCTTGCGATATATTTTGATACATGGATTTATCCTCCAGCTCATAAAACATCGAAAGATCAGGCTTAAAGTTTGCTTCGATAATCCAAATATCACCATCTCGGGACATTCCAATGTCAAATCCGATAATATAACTATCAGGATAGCTTTTTTCAAGCTGTTCAGAAGCTAGTTTGCAAATTTCGTCTATTCTTGATTTCAGGGAGTCAAAGTTTAAATCAGTTAAATTTGATTGATTAAACGCATCCTCTAGTGATAAAAGTTTTTGAGCTGCGTTAGTAACAATAAAGCCATTACCGGCAACCTTTACAAGTTTACCTGTTACTTTCCATTCGGAATCCTTTTTTTGCGTAAGAACTCTAATATCAATTGGGCATTCATTAATCAATGCTAAAGGCAATCTTTCCTGGATAATGTAATATTTTTTAGACAGAAAATACTCATTTAAATATTGAAAAGCCTCTTCTATACTTTGCATTGTGATCTTCCTTATACCAGAGTGAATTTCATAAGAAAGATCATCATTAGCAGTAATTTGTACAATGCCTAGTCCATGTTGTCCATCATATGGTTTGATCATCACTTTATTATATTTCGATAGAAATTGATTAAAGCTCACCTTCGTTAGCAAATCTGTAGCGGGTATAAATGGATTAATCGCTTTATTGGCAGAAAGAGAAAGAAACTGACTCCATTTACTTCTAGAAAAATGAATAAAGCTGTCTTTAATCCAAATACCGCCTTTTAAGTCATACAGAATTTCAATGACAACCGTACGGCAGTTAGGGTAGGACTGACCAAGCTTTTCCGCAGCTAAATATGAAAGCTTCCAAATCATTAGCATGAAATACATATAAAAAAATTTACTTATGCTGGAACGGTTCATTTCTGTTTTAGAAATAAGCTGCCAATCGGCATGTTTTGTTTGTCTGTGGAGTGTAACATAATAGTGAAAAGGGCTTTTTGAGGAAAATAAAATGGTTATGTTTGGTTGAATTACATAATATGCATTTTTTAGTTCATAAGTTTTTAGATATTGATAAAGATCATCTTTAGTAAAGCTTGAAGTTATGTTTGGATTTGATAGAATCCTAAACTGATTACGAGTAGAAGTAATGGAAATTTCCTCGGGTCCAAGAAGGGGCTTGATGACAAAGGACTTACATGTATCCGCAAATTTATTAAAGGACCCCTCTGAAAAAAGTTCTGTTTCTAACAAATGTTTTCTAAGTTTTTTTTTTGAAGACAATATTCTATATTGGCCTATTCGTCCTACAATAGCCCTCATATTTCCTTCATCTCCCTTTATTTTTAGGGGATAACTAGTGTATCTTATTCAAGCTTGCTTGTTTTCTATTGGACATTGTTGAAAAATAATAAAAACTCTCGGCTTATTTTGCCGAGAGTATAGGCTGCTAAAGTTCTTGACAGCCTAATGCAATTATCGAGCCTTGGGGAACTGGAGCCGCACCATTTTGATTAAAGAAGCAAGTGATGACAAAGGATTGTACTATATCGTTCGCCGCTGATGCTACTTGGTCTCTAAACACTGCTTTAAAGTTAAAGACCTCTGTACCGCAATTAATTGTACCCGTACCAGTTACTGTGACTACGCAATTCTGTCCTTCTTCTTTACACTCGACATTCGTAATAGCATTAGCTGTAAATGTGAAGTTGTTTACACCAGGAGTTTCTGTATCAATAAATTGCAAGGACAGAGTAGATGAACTAAGTGTAGTAACACAGACATCAGCAAGGTAAATTAAGTCCCCTCTAACTGTTCCTCTCTGGTTCTCAAATTTAACATTATTATTATCTGATTCAGCATTTACTCTTACCCCACAAGGACATATAACACCCATTTATATCCCTCCTTTCATATTAGGATGATTTAATATATTGATAATAGTAGGATTGTGGCACCATGTTTGTCCTAAATCTCAAAACTCCGTAAAAATAATTAACAACATAGAGTTTTGTTTAGGAGCTATGTCTTAGCTCGTAATTTTATAGCCAATTCATATACTTCTTTAATGTACATATCCCCTTTGATGAGGACGATTGTATTTTTATCTAACATCTTCTTTATCAGATTTACTACTAGAATAGAATTATTAAATGAATATAGCTTTGCATTTGACCCACTTTTCACAGCGTGTTCACCCATAATTCTCGCTAGTTCTCCAATGGTAATAAGAACATCTACATCTTGACGGGCGATCATCTCTCCAGTTTTTTCATGAATTATATAGCCCCAAGCACCTAAATCCGTCATTCCTCCTAAGACAGCTATCTTTTTCTTGCCTTTGCCAATTTCACTTAACACTTTGAGTCCAGCTTCTAATGATGTAGAAGTCATGCTCCATGTATCATCAAGAATCGTTGAGCCATTTATTCCTTCAAATACTTGAAGCTGTTTATTAAACTTTTTAAATGACCTCAAACGCTCAGCCGATCTTGCTGGATTTATGCCTAGTTCATTAGCTGCTGCAATAGCGGCTAGTGCATTATAGACTTGATGCTCACCAAACCCGGGGACAAACACAGGATAATGTTCTTGTTTATACCGTAAATTAAATTGCATACCGTTTTTATCATATTTAATATTCTCTGCTTTATAATGGCAGGCTGTGCTTTTTCCAACCTCTATGATTTTTCCTGAAAAGCTCTTCATATTTATTTTTCTTGTATTCTCATCTTCGCTATTAATGATAAGAACACCCGAAGGATCAATAATGTCTACGATTTCTCCCTTTGCTTGAATATAGGCTTCAGGCGTTTTGCAATAGTTCAAGTGGTGAGCTCCGATATTAGTAATAATTCCGATTGTCGGCTTATAATATTCTCCAGCCCTTAAAATGTCTCCCGGCGCACCAACTGCTGTTTCAAAAACTGCTGCTTCAGTTGAGTCATCAATACCGAGGAGATATTGTAAGTGAGCAGTTCGTGAGTTGCTTGAATTTACTGTACTTGTGATGTTTTTAGCTGCTGAAAGAATATGTTTAATCATTTCTTTTGTTGTCGACTTACCCGATGTTCCTGTAATAGCAACAATCGGGATTTGAAACTGGCTGCGGTAGTATTTGACGAATTCCCAATAAGCCTTTCCGGTATCTTTGACTTTGATGATCGTCAAATTTTCTAATTGTTCATTTTTGCTATAATCCATATGCGTTACAACAACTAAGGGGAAAAATTTCTTTAATTTATCCCAACTAACAATCCTTCCCTCAGTAAATAATATTGTATTTTTTTTTCGAACTTGTTTAAGTCGGTAAGCGCCGTAATGAACAATCGTTTGGTCAGACCCTTGGATTAATGTACCTGATAGAATTTGTCTTATTTGCCTTACCGATAATGGCTTCATCTATAACGCTCCTTTCTCACTAAATATTGTATGATTCCTTTTGGTCTTCGCTTGTACAGTTAACCAGAAAATTTATTTTGCAACTGGTAAATATGACTCAAATTTAATGACATTCATACAATAAAACATATTCATTAAGATTCATGATAGATAACCATACAAAGTTTGGTCTTTTTCATACACATATAACGAGTTGTTTACATCGATGTTATCTTTGAGGAGTGGACCGTTTGAAAACGATAATCTTTATAGGAACAAATAAATCCGGTTCTAGTAGAGAGGCGATTAGAGCTGCAGAACAACTAGGATATTTCACAGTATTGTTTACAAATAACGAGAAGCAAATAAATCAACGGAAAGAGTATGCCGATGTTCATGAAATGATTTTCATTGACACAAGTAATCTTTCCAAAATGAAAGAGGAAATAAATAAACTTCGTACGAGAGGATTAGAAATAAGTAGTATTCTTAGCTTTGTTGATTCATATGTTCATGTTGCATCCATTCTCTGTGACGAGTTTTGTAAGAGTTATACTTCGTCAAAGGCAATAAAAATTATGGAGAATAAAGAGGATACTAGAGTAGCGTTAGCAGACCAATCTTATACGCCTAAATTTTCGGTTATTAAGCCAGGAGAGAAAATTAATTTTGACACTTTAAATAAGACTCTTACTTATCCTGTCATAATAAAATCATCTAATTCTACAGGATCAAAGGATGTACTTCTAGCAAGAGAAGCAGAACAGGCAGAAAAGCATATTTTAAGGTTACAGGAAAAGAGTGTGGACGAAGCCATTATTATTGAAGAATTTATTGAAGGGGATCAATATCTTGTTGAGGCATTAATTTATAATAATAAGATCCATATTGCAGGTATTATTGAGCAAGAAATTACTCAGGGAAGAAGATTTATTATTACAGGCTACGGTGTATTAGTTAATGTTCCTTACAATCTGAGAAAAGAGATAGAAGAAGTTCTGCAGTCAATCATTTCTAAGCTGGAGATTAAGAATGGAGCACTTCATTTGGAAATGCGCCGATCTAAAAATGGCTGGAAGCTAATTGAAATAAATCCGAGGATCTCCGGTGGAGCCATGAACAAGATGCTTAAAGCAGCGTATGGATATAATTTAGTTGAGGAAACAATAAAATTACATGTAGGTGAGTATCCATCATTAATTCCAAAGCACCAAAAACATGTATTTACCCAGTATCTTATTATCTCGGAAAAAGGAATACTGGAAAAAGTAACAGGAAAGAAAAGAGCTAGAAAGTCACCAGGAGTCATTGAAGTGTATGTAAAGCCAAGAAAAGGAACTAGACTAATTCCTCCATTGTCCATGGGACACAGATATGCATATGTTATCGCTGAAGGCAGAAGTAAAGAGGAAGCAAAAAGAAATGCAAAAAATGCTGCAAACGAAATCAAGTTTCATTTACAAGAAGAAAAATAATGTTTATGATATTTAATTTTAGATATGTAAAGACAAAAGAAGCTTGAGGTACATACCTTTAGCTTCTATTTTTTATTAAATCATATCGAAAAGAATGAAGCCTTCCTCAATATTTGAAGAAGGCCTTGCTTTAAAAATATTATTTAGTTGAGGAGCTAAATGTTTCATCTAAAAACTTTACTGTATCAAACATATTTGTTTTGCTTGCACCTTTAACTAATATCGTATCATCTTTTTTAATTAATTTTATTAAAAGTTCATGCAATGCTTCTTTATTAGTGAAATGGTAAACATTTTTTCGAGGAAATCCTTTCGCGATAGCCTGTTCTCCCATTTCCTCTGTACGGAATCCATAAGTGATTAAAATATCTATGCCCTTTTCACGAATATATTCCCCAACTTTGCGGTATTCTTCTTCTCTTAAATCACCTAGCTCCCTCATTTGACCAATAATGGCTACTTTTCGATGCTTTCCAATGTTGGAGAGGACATCGATGGCTGCTCGCACCCCTTGAGGGTGGGAATGTACAGTATCATCAATTACTTTAATATTATCTTTGCAATCATAGATGGTTAACCTTCTTGGCGGCTTTCTAAAGAGGAGCCCTGCTTTTATTTCCATTGGAGTAAAGCCTAAGTAATCTGCAACAGCTATTGCATTTAGGGCATTATATACATGGTGTTCTCCTAATATTGGAATAAATAGTGAGATTTCCTTTCCTTGAAGCTTCATTTTAAAATTCATTCCATTTTCAGCATATTTTACATCAAAGGCTCTGTAGTTAGCAGCCGTTTTTACCCCTACCGTCAAAATTTTTCCTTTAAATTTCTGTGTTTCTAAATATCTTGAATTTGCATCATCTTTATTTAATATAAGAAGACCATCTTGCTCCATTCCATGAATTAGTTCTGATTTTGCCTGAGCGACTTTTTTAATATCACTATCAAAATTTCCTACATGAGCTAGCCCGATATTTGTCACTATGCTAATATTAGGCTGTATTATGCTGCAATGCTCTGTAATGACTCCCTTATATGCCATTCCATATTCTAAAACAACGGCTTCATGTTTTGAATTAATTTCAGCTGCATGTTTTTTTGTATGCTCCGTTGTATTCCAATAATCTTTAGATTCAAAGATATTCCATTTCTTCGATAGAATCGATGCAAGGAATGCCTTGGAAGTGGTTTTTCCTGCGCTTCCCGTTATAGCGATAATGGGGATCTTTTTCTGTTTCTCTCTATTTTTTTGCTTAATAGCTCTTATTTTTGCCTTTATGGCAGCTTGGTTTTTAGCAAGATACATCGCATATTGAATTGTATTTATAACTACGTCCATTTCTAAATAGAAAGTAGGAGGACAGCCGGGACGCCAATTGACCTCGTAAATCCATATTTTTAAGTTTTGATCTAACCCAATATCTACTCCAATTTCATCAATTACTTCTCCAAATTGGGCCATCTGAAGTTCATCTAAATGTTTAGCAAGCGAAAGGGAAAAATGCTCTAATGTTCTCCTTATATTGAAAGCTTCCTCTTTAAATTCCTGCTCTAGAAATGGATCTAAGTAATTCGTAAATCCTCCATTATTAATATTGGCAATAATAGACCCGTGTGGAGCAACGCGTGGATATATGGCCGTAATAACCCAATTTCCTTCTCCATTTTTTTGTACATGGAGTCTGAAGTCAAATACTTGGCCTGATTTTGTAACGGATTGAATATAGGGCTGAAGGATAAAAGAGCCTGTAGAGAGCATGGATTGGATAAAGTCTTGCAATTGTTGTTTGGAATAATTTTTGGCATTTGAGTCTTTTATTACTTCAAATCCATTCGTCTTTTTGGTAATAAAGTAAATTCCTTTTCCTTTTCTCCCATCAATCGGTTTAAATACAACCTTTTGGAATGCGTCAACATATTTAAAAAATTGATCTGTAGTTTTGATGATTTCTGATGGGATTAAGTAGCTGGAAAACACTTTAGCCTCTTTCAGTCTTTCATTAACATTCCATTTATTACCGATTGAATGAGTAGTGAAGGGAATCACCGCTTTTAACTTCTCAATGATGTCTTTGGACTTTGCTAATTTTTCTGGGCTTCCCGCATTATAAATGACATCCGGAAATGGCATGATCCGTTCTACCCAAGAACCATTTTCATAAACTTGTCCCTTTATGGTTCGATTAACAAAATTCACTGTCCCAGGCGAAAAGTAAAAAAACTTCGCCCCTTCTGCATGAGCAACTGCCGCATAGGCATATGACTTTATTACAGTCTTAGGATCTCTGCGATGGTGTAACATTCCTATCAATGTCATAGAACAATCTCCTTTTTGGCTAATAAGCTTTCCTTGAAGTAAGGGAGTTATTTCAGGGTGAATCCAAATTTGTCTTTCGAATTAGCAACCTATTTACATTACATTCAATGAATGGAACTTTTGAAACGGACAATCGTTTATGTTCCAGCTAATTCTTTGTGACGTTTGAAGGGAAAATGAAGAGAAAGGAAAAAATAAAAGCCAACTCCACTACATTAATCAATGTATATATACTTGCCTAACCTTTATATATACAGGATATTAGTGTAGAGTTGACCCTTTTGATTGCTGCTCGAGATTACCATTTTGGCTCGACAATAATTTTCCGTTTTAAAAGTTCGGTATCAACTAGTTGAACAGCAAAAATTAAGTTTAAATCAACCTCGATAATTGTAGATGTCTTTATTAATTTAATAACATCTTGAACGGCATTTGTAGGATCCCCTTTAAAATCCAGTGGACACAGAACGGACACCCAGGCACGACGGCTTTCCTTATTAATAGAATCAAGTCGAAAATACGATGATTCAAATGATTCACGTTTGCCGGTTTTTTCATTGACTATGAAAACTTTATGTGTAAGTGGTCCGCTTTTTCTTAATAATAGTAAGGGGATTGTATCAACACCTGCAATTTTACCAAGTAAATTTCCGAAGTACTTGGTCGACGAATTTGTTAATAAATCTTGTAATTCCTTTATTTCACTCAGAGCTTCACATATATTATCGAGCTTATCATTGCTCACCATTGTCTTCCTCCCCCCATCTGTCTGTCCTTTATATATAGTATTTGAAGTAAATGGGGACTGTGCTGATTACAAAAAAAATAGACTTGGCCCAAGCACCCAAATTTGTCGGAACATGATCAGAGCAAAAATATTTATGAAAATGGTTCAAGGTAAAACTTAATTTTCTTTGCCGCAGCTAATGCGGTTTCTTTAGCTTGTTTCGGAGACTCTGAAGCTGCAATTACACATGCATACCGATTTCCCATGGAGTAGGGGACAGTAATAATTTTTCCTTTAACAGGTTTAACATAGACGTATTTAACTCCACTATGTTTCCTTGCATGCTCCTCTCCAGTTACCTGCAGCAAGTACCCGCTTCTGCTTATTGTTATATATTTGGCATAGACGTGCTGATGCCTAGTTTGCAAAAAGACAGGCGTTTGTCCCAGGTTCATTTTTACAATTTCCTTGACTAGATTTATGCCCGTCCCTTCCTCAATAATCCGGTTCATTGCTCCCCCGGACATTCTCGGATTTATTTCAACCAGTTTCCATTCGCCCTCTACCTGTTTCATTTCCAAATGACACGAACCGTTTGTTAGTCCAAGCTCTTTAATTATTTCTTCAACACAATTAATTAGCGCATCGTATCTTTCATCATCTAATAAAGCAGGAAAATTATATCCTGTGACAATAAATGTTTTATCTTTTATGATTTCCTGTTCGATCACTCCGGCCCATTGTATGACTCCATCATGCACAACAATCTCAATTAAGTATTGGGGGCCAATTAAATATTCTTCTATTAATATAGGGAGCTTCTGAAATTTTTTTTGTAAGGAAGTAATTCCTCTCTTTAAATCATGTACTGTATCAACAAATAATACATTTTTAGAACCATTGGAATTAGGTATTTTTAATATGAGCGGTAATTTCGATTGATGTTCCTTAACAAATTCGTTAATGGAGGTTCCAGGGCTAAGAACCGTATAAAAAGGGGAGTAAGGAAGGTCTTTTAACTTATGCCGAACTTTAATTTTATTTTCTAGTATGGAGAAGGCTTCTATAGAAATTGAAAATAGACCTAAATTCATTGCGATTTCTGCTGCATAAGAAACATAGGGGTCAATAAAGCTTATACAAGCGCATATTTGTCTCCCCTTATTTTTGAATTCGTTGATTTCCTTTAATACTTTACCCTTATCAAATATATTTTCTAAGAAAACTAAATGATCAACCTCTGGAAATTTTAATGCATTAATTTGCTGAAATTTATTTGTAATCAAGACAACTGAGTAGCCTATCTCTTTTGCAATGGATAGTGCCTCTTTACTGGTACCGAATTGATTACTTCCAATAAAGACAATTGTTTTCATTTATTAACCTTCCTAAGCAAAAAGATTTCTGTATTATATGAAGGAAAAGCCTGACCAGTGAGTAATAATTCTTGTCAAAAGCAAATAAGAAGGAGGGGAAGGTATAGCAGATTTTTGACATTGACTTCATTTTGCTTTAAAATGAATGAAAGTCAGTCATTTGTGAAAGGGAAAGATAGATGAATAAAAAAGAGAAAATTGTTCTTGCGGCCATGGAGGTTTTTAAAGAGAAGGGTATTGAAAAAACGAAAATTTCCGACATTGTGAAGCTTGCTGGAATTGCGCAGGGTACATATTATTTGTATTTTCCTTCCAAACTATCTGTTATGCCGGCTATTGCTGAGGTTATGGTGGAGAAATCGATTGCTTCAGTGAAAAATGAGGTAGATGACAAGGCACCATTTATAGAGCAGCTGGGGCAAATTGTTGAAGCTATCTTTAAGGTAACAAGAGATTATCGGGAAATTCTAGCTCTTATTTATGCTGGGCTTGCATCAACTGATCATATTAAAGAATGGGAAACCGTTTATCAGCCGTTCTATTCCTGGATTAGTGATTTTTTAAGTAAAGCAAAGAATGCTGGTACCATTCGGGAATCAGTTCAAGTGGAGCGAACATCAAAATTATTAATCGGTCTTATTGAAATAGCAGCAGAACAGATTTACCTGTATGACCACCGGCAGGATGATCAAGCCGAAATTCAAAAAGCAGAAGTGCTAGAGTTTTTAAAGCATGCGTTAGGTATTCAGGAAAAGTAGAAATGGCAAATGTTCCGGTCCTTTTCAAGCCAGGAAAATGGGTGTAAAAGGGACTGCTTTATATGAAATGAATGAAAGTCAGTCATCTTAGGAGGGGCAGCAATGAAAAATAAAGCATGGTTTTATGTGTTTTTAACTTGTTTATTTGAATTAATTTGGGTTTATGGATTTAATGAAGCCAGTACTTGGTGGCATTGGGTTATTGTTGTCGGTATTATTTTCATTGATTTTCACTTCCTTCCTAAAGCTTGTGAGACGCTTCCGACAGGTACAGTATATGCTGTTTTTGCAGGGGTAGGTACAGTTGGGACTGTAGTAATGGATGTTTTTTTATTTGGCGGTAATTTCAGTCTAGGGAAGCTGTTGTTTATTACTGTTTTGGTCATCGGAGTCATCGGATTGAATATTGCTGATAACAAGGATGAACAGAGAGCTTCAAAGGAGGCAATTTAAGATGGGGTGGGTTTTTGTGTTTTTTGCAGGCGCAAGTGAAATTGCAGGAGCGATTGGACTAAAATTATATAGCCAGAAAAAGACATTTAGAAATGGCTTATTATATATAGGTGGATTTGGTGCTTCATTTGCATTTTTATATTCTTCGTTTAATTATTTACAAGTGAGCATTGCCTATGCAGTATGGGTTGGAGTTGGAACAGCGGGTGCCGTTTTATTGAATATGCTTTTATTTGGCGAGTCAAAGAGTATTGGACGGATTATCAGTGTAGCTCTAATTGTTACAGGAGTTGTCGGGTTAAAGGCAATTTCATAAAATAGGTGCACAATCGGAAAAGTATATAAGGGTCTCATTAATGGATAATAAGACCCTTTTTAAACTAAAGAATTCCAATTATCTACTTTCCAATGAACATTTGGGTCCAATAATTGCCGTTTTGATCATAACCGATGCCGATGTTGGTAAAATTATTACTTAAGATGTTCTTTCTGTGACCTTCACTATTCATCCAAGCTTGGACCACTTCCTGAGGTGTAGGTTGTCCTTGTGCGATATTTTCACCTGCACTTTTGTAAGTCACACCAAAATCTCTCATCATATCGAACGGTGAACCATAAGTAGGGCTTGTATGTGAGAAGTAATGTTTTTGCTGCATGTCTTCTGATTTCTTTTGAGCTACTCCGCATAATTGAGCATCTGCTTTTAAATCAGGCAAACCATTTTGTCTGCGTTGAGCATTCGTTAAATCAATCACTTGCTGAGCAATCTTACTTATTCCTTGTGCTGCTTGTTTTTGACCTTGTTGCTGATTACCTGTCTTGCCAGTTACATTTTGCTGACTTGGTTGAGCTTGCTTAGGTTGTGCTGCCTGATTTTGTTGCCAGTTAGGAGCTTGCTTAGACGGTGCTGCCTGATTTTGTTGCCAGTCAGGAGCTTGCTTAGACGGTGTTGTCTGATTTTGTTGCCAGTCAGGAGCTTGCTTAGGTTGTGCTGCCTGATTTTGTTGCCAGTTAGGAGCTTGCTTAGGCAGTGCTGCTTGATTTAGCTCCATGTCTGGTGCTTGCTGATAATCTGCTGTTGGATTAGGTTGACCTTGCTGCTGAATAGGTGCTTGGCCATAGTATAGTTGAGCCTGCGGCTCATTAAATTTCCCATCTTCACCAGGATTTAAAGGAACAAACTGAAATCTCGCCTCTTGGACTAATACCGCTTTTGTGTGAGGGTAATTATCACTAGACATCGTTGTTTCCATGCTAGAGAGCTTATGATTGTTGTTATTGTTGTTATTGTTGTTATTGCCTTTTTTGTTCATATGATCATTTTCAGTGCTTAAATTTTTACTGCAAGCAACTAGTCCTAACGTGAGGATAAATGTTAGGAAAAGACCGATCGTCTTTTTTATCACTTGAAAAACCTCCTTTTATTTAAATTCCCTCAAATATATTTTTGATCTTTTTAAAAAAACTATTGATGGAAAAAAATGATTTTTTTGATTAAGAAAAGTAATTGTTTTAACAAAATATATTTTATTGAGGTAATAATTGGAGGCGAGCATAGGACCCTTCGCACTTTTTAATAATTATTGTTTCTGATATTATAGGAAAATAGTTTTTCAGCTGATGAAAAATTATTTAATAAATATACTGACTTCGATTGCCGTCATCTTTCGTATAGGGAGGACTAGTAGAAGTATGCTTTGGGAAATGCTAACATCATATGAAAATCTAAAGGAAATAGGGATTGGTATTGGGATTTTTTTGCTGTTCCTCCTTTTTAGAAAAATTTTTGTGAAAGATATATTTGCTCTATTAGTAAAGATTGGAAAGATTGCTCCTGGTGAATTTTTATCTCAAATTTTCATAGCCTATGAAAAACCAGCACAATGGCTGTTTATCATAATCGGGATTTATTTTTCAGCACAGCACTTTCCTTTTTGGGATCATCAAAATCAATTATTTTTAAGAATAATTAGATCATCTATAATTTTAATTATTACTTGGGGTTTGCTTAATCTTGCATCTTCCTCTTCATTGTTTTTGAAGAAATTAAATGCATCTTCGAAATATAATATTGAATTTGATGAGATTCTTATTCCTTTTTTATCAAAGGCTTTGCAGTTTGTCATCGTGGCTATCAGTATAAGTGTGATTGCTCAGGAGTTTCATTACGATGTCAATGGCTTTGTGGCGGGTCTTGGTTTAGGCGGGTTAGCGTTCGCCTTAGCAGCAAAAGATGCAATTGGCAATTTATTTGGCGGAATCATCATTATTACAGAGAAGCCTTTTTCGATAGGGGATTGGATTAAGACATCGAGTGTTGAGGGGATAGTCGAGGATATTAGCTTTCGAAGCACGAAGGTTCGAACTTTTGCGCAAGCGCTTGTTACGGTTCCAAACGCTACTCTGGCAAATGAAGCAATTATGAATTGGAGCAAAGCGGGAAAACGGCAAATTAGCTTTAATTTCAAGCTTCCTCAAGATTCTTCTAAAGAGAAGATTAAAAGAGTAATAGAGGAAATTGAAGGTTATTTGAAAAATAATGAAGACATTCACCAAGATACTATCCTTGTAAACTTTGATCAATATAAAGACAGTGGACAGGAAATCTTTCTGAACTTCTATACGAAGACAACAGATTGGGGAGAGTATCTAAAGATTAAAGAAGAATTTAATTATCAAATTATGGATATTCTTGAGTATGAAATATCCTTGGAAAAGAGCCCTGTCTAAATAAAAAGTCTGTTCATTGTGGAACAGACTTTTTCTATTTATTATTTACGATGAGCAGCTAGAAAAACCTCTTGAGCTGCTTTCACTCCTGCTCCTAATTCAAAGGAGTATGAGAAATCTTGTAGAGCAGCTTCCATTAAGGAAATGGCTTGAAGAACATCACTAGGGAAACAATAGCCCATATGGCCAAAACGGAAAATCTTCCCCTGTAGGTGACCTAGGCCGCCTGCAAAGTCTAAATGGTATTTTTCCTTCAGGTGTTTCATAAATTGTCCAAGATCAATTCCTTCTGGAGTGCATATAGCCGTAATCGTTGGGGAGGCATATTCATCGCTTGTTAATAAGCCAATATTTAGTGCCTTCATCGCTTCACGAACCATATTCTTCATCAGTTCATGTCGGGCAACAGTTTGTGCAAAACCTTCTTCCTCAATCAGGTCACAGACCGCAGCTAAGCCATAAATAAGTGTAACTGCAGGCGTGTTAGGGGTCATGCCTTTTGCTGCCCAATCGCGGTAGCTTAATAAATTTAAGTAGTATGAAGGTGTGTTATTATTTTCAATTGCCTTCCAAGCTCTATCGCTAACACTAACAAGTGCCAGTCCAGGCGGCAGCATCATGGATTTTTGTGAGCCAGTTACTAAAATGTCAATGCCCCATTTATCCATTTCTGCCGGTGCTCCGCCAATACAGCTTACTCCATCGACAATAAAAAGCGCATCTGAATGTGTGTGAACAGCATTTGCCAGTTTTTCAACTGGATTAAGAATACCAGTAGAAGTTTCGTTATAAGTGGCAAAAACCGCCTTTACATTTTTTAAAGGCTTTAAGAATTCAGCCAGCTCTTCCTCTGTGCAGGCTTGACCCCATTCTTTTTCAAGTTTATGTACATGAAAACCATATTTCTCACAAATGGATACGAAATAGTCCCCAAATGCACCAACTGTAATAACGACTACCTCTTCGCCAGGTGATACTGTATTTACAGCAGCAGCCTCCAAAGCGGCAGTACCGCCCGACGGAAGTAAAAGAATTTCCTGCTCAGTACCGAATATTTGCTTTACACGATTTGTTGTGTTTCGGTACAGCTCCACAAACTCTTCGCTGCGATGGCTAATAATGTCCTCAGCCATTGCAAGTTGAACTTTTTTAGGAATAGGGGTTGGACCCGGGTGTCTTAAAATGTTCTTATACATAACTTTCCCTCCGAACTATTATTTTTTTCTGAATTTATAATTTTCTAATTATAATAGTATCATAATGGCAATGAATAATTAAGAAATAAGAGATTGATGATTTCTTGGTTGTAAGGGTTTAAATTATTTTCCATTTACTGTTTTAGATCTAGAAAAGTCAATCGAGTTTTATCGGCAGGAATGTTAATATATTTATGTCTTTCCTATTTTTAACTAATGGAGGTAAAAAATGAATAGTATATTTGACTTAGATACACTAATTCTCATTCAAGACGAGGAAGAATGGAAAAAAGCATATGAAAAAGAAATTCATAAATTAGATAACAGTTTTAGGGAGCTTGCTGAGATAGAATTTAATGAGCTAAAAGGAATGGATAATTCACTTCGATTGGAAGAAATACAAAATGAACATAATCAATTGTTTATGGATAGTCGGTTTCTTTCCCATTTGGAATATTGGGAAAAGAAGGTTTCAGATGTATTTTGGAAAAGAAGATTATCGGTATTAATGAAAAAAGTAATGGAATCTCGAATTGAAAGTGACTTCAGAGTTGTAAAAATTAAACAAGCACTTCAAGAAAAAATCATGAATAAATTAATTGTTTTCAACTCGGAAGAAATTCCTATGGCAAAAGTTCAAACCCATTTTATGAACAATCCCGACAGAATATTAAGAAAAGCATTATTAAAAGAGGCAAATATTTTTGGAGAAGAATTGTCATCTGAATTCAAGAAATTAATAGAAGTTAGAAACCAACTTGCAAAAGAGGAGGGATTTGATAATTATCATTCTTATTTATTTAATGGAATATATAATTTGAGTTTTCAAGAGTATTTTGCTCAAGGAAGTAAATTAATTAAAGGGGTCGAGAATATATCTGCGGAATGGGAAAACCAGTTTAGAGATAAGTTTGGATGGGATAAATCAGAATATTCTGATGTTCTATATACAGCTCTGAATTATTTTGACATTCCAGAGTCGCTTTTTCTAGGTGAGAAAATTATTGATGCCTATCACTTTACTTGTCGTCATTTTGGATTAGAACCGGAGCATCTTCCTATCTCCTTTGATTTATATGATATACCTTTTGGTGGATTAATGAGTGCCATTTCTTATGATGACATTCGGATAATGGTTAAAAAAAGGAACGGGTTTTCGGGATTTTCAGTAGGTCTACACGAAATGGGACATGCTATATATGAGTATTTCTCCTCTAGAAGGGCACCCGAATTATTCCGATTTAAGAATATTATTGGCCATGAGATTATGGCTGAAATATTTATGACCATTGCATCACAAAGAGAATGGCTTGAAGATTTTCTTGAAGTTGATTCAAAAATAATTGAAAAAATTAAAGCCTCTGAACATCTATTTTCATTAACTTTAACTAAACTATATTTCTATCAAAGTATACTAGAACAAAAAATATATGAAAATCCAAATCAAGATTTACAAGCGTTGGCAAATAGTGTATTTGAAGAAATATATGATATTAAAGCAGAGGCAATTCATCCTGCGACAGATATGATGTATCTTCTTTATCCTGTTTATACTCATAACTACATTTATGCTTATGCTGCTAGAGATATGATTAGGAGTAAATTTGAAGTAGAGGGATTATATAAGTCAAACACTTTATTTGATATTCTTAAAACTGAGTTCATGGAACCAACTGAAGAAAAAGACTGGATAGAAAAAATAAGACTTATATGTGACGAAGATTTTACATTTAAATATTTTGAAAAATACTTATATACAGGAACTCTGCAAGACCGATTGGATTACTATAGGCATGAAAAGGGTCATATGGAGTTTTTCTAAAGGATTCTAAGAATCTGTTTTTGAGAACAGGTTCTTTTTTATTTTTAGATGTGTAAGATTTTGATTACTTTATGTAATATATATATTGCATTTTGTTTAGTATATTGTATACTGGTATTAATTAGGATTCTGTTAAGGGGGAGAATAAAATGAATTGGTTTCAAAAAAGAAAAAAGGCAGTAGATGAACGGGTTTTAAATATGCAGAACAAAATTTATAGAGAAATATATTTGCTTATTATGGGGATTTGTTTTCTATCCATTGTTGTCAAAATGTATATTTTTAACTTGGAACCGGAGCAAAGCATCACAGAATTTATCATCTTATTAATTAGCGGTATTTATTACACAGTCCGAGCGACCAGGTTAGGCATTTTTTCAGACGAAGTTGAAATTCATGACCGCAATTGCAAAATTCCAATGAGCTCTAAAAATGTATATTTTGGTCTTGGATTTGGATTATTGATGAGTCTATTCTTTGGAGTACGCAGTGCAATTGTGTATGGTGATGGTTATGGGAATACGATTTTTACTTTTGTGCTAGTCTTCTTCGTTTCTCTCATGATGTATGTTCCGTTTTTTCTAATTGTTATTGTTGGGCCTTTTTCTGCTGCCAAGTTTGCCAGTAAAAAAGTAGCCGCAAAAGACTTAGAGGATGATGAAGAGTGAGGACGATATGAAGAATTTGAAATTAAAGGTAGCCAGAATAGAAAAGGATTTGTCGCAGGAGGAATTAGCCAATATTGTTGGGGTGTCCAGGCAAACGATAGGTCTGATTGAAAAAGGGAAATATAACCCTAGTTTGAATTTATGTATATCCATTTGTAAGGCTTTAAATAAAACATTGGATGAGCTGTTTTGGGAAGAGTGAGAAACTTAACAAACATCAGTTTCCACTTATTCAAAATCCTATTAAATAAGGACCTCCCGATTAATTGGGGAAGTCCTTATCATCGCTAAACTCCTAAATAATAATAAAATCGCCATCACTTAATCCATAGAAATATAAGCGATGCAAAGGTCTTGTCATGGCCACATACAGAAGCTTAATGTCCAGCTCAGACTGAGGAGAAAAAGACTCTTCAAGCGAAATGATGATGACGGCATCAAACTCTAAACCCTTTGCGAGAAAGGAGGGGACAATGACAATCTCATCTTTTGGGATTTTCGCTTGTTCCGCGAGCAACGTCACAGGCTCATTGGAATGCTTCTCGAAAAGGGAATGAAGAAGTTTGCAATCTTTCATTGTCTTTCCAATGACCGCAAAAGTTTTATATTTTTCTTGTTTTAGGTCAGCCACATGATCTTCAATTTGTTGAATAAGCTCTTTTCCTTCTTTTCTTTTAATAAAGACCGGATTTTCTCCATGGCGAACAACAGGTTCTACTTTTGGAAATGAGTAGGGAAGAAGCTTTAACAGTTCATTCGCCTGCTCCATAATCTCAACTGTTGTTCTATAGCTCTTTTGTAACTCTGTATAGATGGCACGCGGAAAGATGTCCGTTAGAACTGCATCCCAATTCGTTAGCCCTCTATAGGAGTGGATTCCTTGTGCTAGATCGCCAACAAGCGTAAACATATCTGTATCCAATGCCTTCTTTAAAGATAGAAGCTCCATAAAGCTGTAATCCTGTGCCTCATCAATGACTATATTCTTTGCTTTATATTCTTTAGGAATGCCATAAAGATACACCTGTAAATAAAGCAGGAGTGAAAGGTCTTCTCTTTCATATTTCTTTTTCATGAATAAGCTTTGGCTGTACTGGCACAAAGATGTTGCTTCCTGCTCAGTTAACCCGCCTTCTGCCCATTGGCAGAGAAGTGAAGGATCCTCAAATAGCTCATGAAAATATTGTAGAAGTGTTTTTTTCGGAAATTGTTTCATATAAGATGGAACAGCATTTCGGATGGCTTTTTTTATTTCATCGAGGCGCTTTGCCTTTTTATCTAGTGCATCAGAAACATATTGTCTCCTTCTCTCCGGATCCTTTCCATGATAAAGAGCCCTTTCGATTCGTTCATCGTAAAAGGTTTCTATTTTGCCTATCATCTCTTTCTTCTTTTTTGCTACATCATTTTGAAGAATGGCTTTTAGCTTATCAAGTCTCTTGTAGAGAGGCAGGTAGTTATAATCCGTTTTAAAAAGATGAATGAATTTTTTATGGCTAAATAGACGATATTTATCAACCATAAAATCTTCTGTTGGAAAAAAGGTTCTGTAAATGCTTAATAAATAGTTGGATAGAATGACATGAAAGACTGGAGAACCCTTTATCGATGATACCCAAGCTGACAGTTGGCAACCCTTGCTCTCAGGCTCTTCTAGCAGGCGGACTAATTTATTATCATTGACAATATTAAGTTTTTTCCCGAGACAAAATTGCACATATTCTTGAAGTGTCGTCTGACGTACTCTTTCAACTCCGAGCTCTGGGAGTGCTTCAGATATGTAGTCAATGAATAAACGGCTCGGTGCAAGGATCATAAGCTGTTCAGGTGCGAAGTTTTCTTTGTACTGATAAATAAAGTAACTGATCCGGTGGAGGGCAATGGTTGTTTTTCCACTTCCGGCAGCTCCTTGGACAATAATAGGTTTATTTAAATCAGCACGAATAATTCGATTTTGTTCTTCTTGAATGGTTGAAATAATATCTGTGAGGCGGTTGCTTGAGCTTTTGGAAAGTGATTCTTGAAGCAGTTCGTCAGTTGTTGTTAAATCAATGTCACGAATTTCCTGAAGTTCGCCATCCTCAATCATAAATTGGCGTTTTAATGAAAGGTATCCATTAAAGCCTTCATCGTAAGAGTCATAATGAACCTCTCCCAGCAGGCCCTCATAATAGAGATTGGCAATCGGCGATCTCCAGTCCACAATAATTTGCTCCTTATTTTCCCTTGAGTAGAGAGACGTCTTCCCGATATAAAGGATTTCTTCGTCCTTCAAATCCTGCAACAGAAAATCAATTCGGGCAAAATAAGGCTTGTTCCTAGCGTTTTTTAAACTTTTTAATTCGTCACGGGACATTTCGAAGAATCTAGCATTTGTTAATAGAGAAGCATAGCCTAAGCTTGATTCCAGCCAATCAGCATCCTGAAAGGCTTCCTTCATGTTTTCTTGAAACTGATCCTTACTTGTTTCAGCTGTCTTTATTACGACATCCATATACTTCTTAGTAAAATCTAAACGTTGAATTTCTTTTTCAAAATCGGGGTGTTGTTGAGATGACATTCTTTCTTCCTCCCATTTCATTTTCAGCCGCAATGGGGAAGTACTTTTGGAGCATGAGTGATAAGAAATTTATATTATCAGAAAAATTAAATGGAAGCAAGAGGAAAGGGCAAGGGACGATTCTCTTGTTCCGCTATAATTGGGAAACGGTACTGACAATATGTCGCTTGATTTATTTTCCAATTTATTATATAGTACATTACAACAGTAATGCACTATGTTGGAGGGGGCGGTGACAATTCTTAATACAGAAGGTACAAAACCTATTTATATTCAAATTGCAGAATGGATCGAGAATGAGATAATAAACGGCCACTTCCAAAGTGATGATAAAGTGTATTCGCAATATCAATTAGCGGATATGTATACGATAAATCCAGCAACAGCGGCAAAGGGGCTAAGCCTTCTTGTAGATGAACAGATTCTATACAAAAAGAGAGGCCTTGGTATGTTTGTCACAGCAAATGCCAAAGAAATCATATTAAATAAACGAAAAAATCAAACTTTGAAAAGGCTAGTTCAGGAAGTTGTTTTAGAAGCTAAGAGATTGCAGCTTAGTGAAACAGAATTGATCGAAATGATAAAGGCCGAACAATCAGGGGAGGGGCAGTTATGAAGATTATAGAATGCAAGAACTTAACGAAAACCTATTTCCGGAAAACAGTATTAAATAATCTTTCATTTACGTTGGAGGAAAATAAAATCACTGGATTAATTGGTCGGAATGGTGTTGGGAAAACAACCTTACTGAAGATCATTTCAGGATTTATTAACGAGACTTCCGGAGAAATAAAAGTATTCTCGGAAAAGCCCTTTAACAGTTTGAATGTTTCCACGAATTCTATATTTATAGATGATCAGATGAGTTTTCCTCCCGCGCTGCAGCTCTATGAATTATTAGATGAGGGAGGCAGATTTTATCCTAATTGGGATAAAGACTTAGCGAAGCGATTAGCCGATTATTTTTCATTTGATCTTAAAAACTATCATCACCGTCTTTCGAAGGGAAAGGTAAGTACGTTTAATGCCATTATAGGCATAGCTTCCCGTGCTCCTTTAACGATATTTGATGAACCGACTACAGGAATGGATGCAGCCGTAAGAACGGATTTTTATCGTGCGCTGCTTAAGGATTATCTTGCCCATCCGCGAACAATCATTATTTCGAGTCATCATCTAGAAGAAATAGAAGACTTATTAGAAGACGTTCTTCTTATTAAAGATGGACACATTCATATGCATATGCCAATGGACGAGTTAAAGGAATGGGGCATTGGCTTAAAAGGCTCATCGACTGCTATTCTAGAATTAATTGCGGAACGAAAGATTGTATATGAAAAATGGATTGGCGAAAACACGTTATATGCTGTTGTAAAAAATGATTTTATTGAGCTTGAGCTGCAAAATGCAAAACGAGCAGGTGTAGAGATAACATCTGTTTCTCCTAGCGATTTATGTGTTTATGTAACAAGCGAAACGAAAGGAGGAATTGATGATGTCTTTCACAACCGCTAATTTACCCGATGTAGTGAAAAGCCAATTTTTATTCAAGTTAAAAGCAAATATTGATTCATTCAGCGCTTTAGTAGGGATTCAACTATTAGCGATGCTATTTTCAATGGGGGGAGCTAATTCGTATGTTTCCTCGTCAGATCGAATGGTTTTAAGCATAAGTTATTTCTCAAGCGATGTGGTTATTGCCTTTACGATGATTTGGGCTTTCGTAACAGGTATAACGATCACAACGAAGCCTAATCGGAATTTTGATTTCGTGTTTGTAACAAATCGCTTAAGCAGCAGTCTTGCCAATATCCTCTTTTTGTTAACAGCCAGCATAGTTGGCGGCGTTACCGCGATATTAGCAAGAGGTCTGCTTTTAGCTGTAAGGTATATTTTTTTTCATGAACATTATTTCACCTTGCCAGTCACATCATTTGATTTCCTGATTGGCGTTGGAGCAACAGTTCTCTATTTGTTCTGTTTGAGTGCAATTGGTTATTTTGTTGGGGCACTTGTACAATTTAGTAAGTTATTTGTGATAGTGATTCCTGCTGTCCTCATTGGAATGTTATTTATTAGTGCTGTAATAAATAGTGAGCCGTACCTTGTGTATGTTTACGAGTTTTACCTTGTGGAGCCGTCTTTCGGATTGTTTTTTTTCAAAGTTGTTCTAACGGCTTTCTTATTTTTCATTGCCTCGATTGGCATATTAAATCGGATGGAGGTTAGGAGATGAGTATATTGTTAACCTTACTTCTGATTGCTGCTTTCTTTATTTTTGTTTCAATGTTTTCAATAATGAATTTAAAGAGAAAGCTTTTTACGGTCAAAGTGACACATTGGCTGTTAATCATTTATGTAGGAGTACTGCTGCTTTCGGGGCTTTATATTATGTTAGTAACAAAAGTCAATGTTATTAACGGGGAGAAAATTGAAAATAAGAATGATAGTTGGGATAGAGTAAGCCAATTTCATACTATCTTATATGAAGGAAGGACAAATGAGCTTGCAAGCAGGCAATTACTAAAGGCTGAGTCTTATGACTTCAATCAAAACTTACTTAATATTGGAATCACTGGATATGATAAAATTATTTATGTTGAACGAAAAGACATTGATGATGGGAAGATTGAAGCGCGCGTATATACAGATGGCATAATTGTAAGCGGCTTTGATTTCTCTCAACACATAAAGCCTGTAAACTTCCATATGAATGATGATACACTAAAAATAACTTATCCTGATCATCAAAAGATTAATATTTCTGTTGTGAGAAAAGAATTCACAATCAATCAATTTACCGGCCAAAATCCAATTAATGATATTAATGGGGACGGTCAATTAGCAGTATATTTAATTATTCCAAAGTCACTTCAACTGCATAGTGATGTTGCACAATTCCAATATGTACAGGACAAGGGGACGGTTTCATCGTCCAAATAAACTAAAAAGCGGGACGAAGGAGCCCATTGCTATGAGAGGATGATATTTTTGGAGCAGGAAGGTCAGTTCTCTAAATCTAAGGAACTTGATGAGGAAACTCTCTTTATTGTGTCTCAAACGTTCAAAGCGCTGTCTGATCCGACCCGGATTCGGATCCTTCATTTATTGTTTGAAGGCGAGCATTCAGTCAATGATATCGCCGAAAAACTCTCGTTACTTCAATCAACTGTTTCACATCAGCTTCGATTTCTGAAAAATTTACGTTTGGTCAAGTTTAGACGAGAAGGAACTTCACTTTTTTATTCTTGTGATGATGATCATGTCATGGGTATTCTCAAACAAACGATTGAACACGCGAACCATCATTAATACATTAGCCAAGATAAATAGGACAGCCCGTAAAAAGGCTGTCCATTGGCATGTATAAATTTATTATCGTAGGAGGAAGACAGCCCCGTCCCCTCGTCAAGTTTAGTTGCAGCTTCCATGATGATTAGGGCAGCCAAATTCTCGTTTTTCTACTTGGATTGTACTATGCTCAATTCCGAAATCATCATGGAGAATGGATTGTGCATGATGGAGGATAATGTCATGGACTCCATCTTCATCAATGCCGATATGACAGCTTAGCATTGGCATTCCAGATGTTATGGACCATATATGAATATCGTGCACTTCCTTGACATGCGGGATGTTTGTCAGAGCCGATTTCACTTGCTCTATCTGAAGATGAGCAGGAGTTCCCTCCATAAGAATGTGCAGAGAATCTTTTGTTACTCTCCAGCCGCTTACAATTATCAGAATTGCTACAAGGACACTGGCGATCGGATCGGCAATGCCCCATCCAAAGACCATCATTAGCAATGCTGCAATAATGGCGCCAACTGAACCGAGCATGTCTCCAATTACATGCAAGAAAGCACTTCTGATATTTAAGTTCTCTTCTTTATTCCCTCGCATGAGAATCCAGGCTGCTACAATATTGATAAGTAATCCAAGCGTTGAAATAATCAGCATTCCTCCACTGAGAACCTCAGGGGGATTGAAAAACCTGTGATAGGCTTCGAAAAAAATATAAATAGAAATAAGAATCAACGTGATACCATTTAATGCAGCAGCTATAATTTCAAATCTTTTATAGCCATATGTTTTAGAGGCTGAAGCTTTTCTTTCCCCAAGTTTAATGGCAAATAGGCTTAAACCTAATGCCACTGCATCACTCAGCATATGACCGGCATCAGATAGAAGAGCTAAGCTGTTTGTCATGATTCCGCCAACCACTTCAACAACCATAAACGTTGAGATTAAAAGAAAAGATAGAAATAAGGCTTTTTTATTTTCAATGTTTCCATGAGAATGGTTATGCCCATGTGAATGACCGTGGTGATGTCCCATCTTTACCCCCCCTATTTCATTATATGAATATATACTCATATATACATTATGACGAATATCGCAAAATGTTGCAACAATTATCTGAAATGAAACTAGGACCAAATCAATTTGGTCCTAGTTTGTATTATTATTTTGCCGCATCTTTCCGTATATAGTCAGAGTATTGCAGAATAAGTAATGTATTATTAATCTTTTTTTGAAGCTCTTTAGTATCCTTTGTTTTTTTCATTGTTGTTCGGTTATACAAGGAAGCGGGATGTTTTGCGCTTGGTGCTGTATAGAGCAGTTCATTGCTAATAAAAGAACCACCAGGCATATAATATCGCATTCCGAGCAGGTTATTTTTATATTGAAATAGATTATGCCCGATCATTTGGGCATCATGTTCAATTCCAAGCAGGTTTAACAGTGTGGGCATTAAATCAATTTGACCACCAAGTCTTGAGTATTTTTCCCCCATGAAAATATCATGTGCAACGAAGAAAACAGGCACAGTAAAACGGTCATGTAAGTTATAACTATGTCCAAGTATTTCCTTTAAAATCTCTTGATCCTTATCCGTAACAGGAGCTCCGTGTAAACCTGAATGGTCGCCATAAATTAATATAAGAGAATTCTCATAAATCCCAAGTTCTTTAAGCTTATTTATAAATTTCCCTATTTGCTCATCTGTATAACGAACCGATTGTAAATAGTTCCCGACGTAAGTTCCATCATATTCCTCAGGCAAATTAAGTAATTCCATGTCAACTGGCATTTCAAAAGGAGTGTGGCTTGTTAAGGTGATAATATTTGAATACATTTTTTGATGTTTATCCAGTTGCATTGGCAGCTGTTTCTCGACAAAGCTAAATAGGATTTCATCAGCTGGACCGAATCCAACTTCCTTTTCTTTAGGAATTTCATTGCTTGTATACATATAGTCAAACCCGAGTGCCGGGTACAACTTGTCGCGGCTCCAATAAGTAATATCATCGGCATGGTAGGTAGCAGTTCCATAACCATGCATTTTCAAGGTTTTAACAAGAGAAGGAATTTCGCTGCCATCTATGACATTGACTGTTGGGTCCATTCCTTCAGGATAGAGGGACGTATGCATGAGCCATTCAGCATCTGATGTATTGCCAGCACCAATTTGTTGGTACACATTACTGAAATATGCGCTATCCTTTAAAAGGGCATTTAAATTTGGCGTAATTTCCTGTCCTGCAATCGTTTGATTAATAGTAAACTCCTGTAAGGATTCTACTTGAATAACAAATACTTGGCGATCCTTCGCAATGCCAAATGTGCGGTGTTCAGAGAAAGGGGTATACATATTGCCTTTTAATTTTGCTAAATCCTCATCAGTTAATTGTTCATTCTGTGCGAAGGCCCTGCCATATCCCCGTTCATACATTTGCACAAATTGGGATTGAATGTATCCATGTTTTTTAGCGAAATAGGATACGTCGACTAAAGGGTAGAAAAAAGCCAGAACTGTAGTGACTAATCCCGCACAGCTAAAGCTAATTGCCCACTTTTTAGTGACTGCAAAACCACTTCGTGGATCGGATTTTGAGAAGTACCAAATGAAAGGAAGCACAAATACAACATCTGCGAAAAATAAGAAATCATATGGTGTTCCGAGCAGAGCTACCGTACCTTTGACTGAGTTTGATTGGTATACTTGTTTCACATCGTAGTAGGAAGGAATTGTTGAAAAGTATCTTGTGTAAAAAACGACCACAATAAAGAGAGTAGAAAGTCCAAGATTATAAAGCCAAATCGATAGCCATTTCCGTTTTTTTGTAAGGAAAATAAGTACAGATAAACAGAGTGCCCACAGAGGGAACTCGATGAACAAAACATGAAGAATGGATTTGTTATTAAAAATGACAATTTGAAAGGCTGTAATTTTTAGAAAAAGAATAAGCATGATCAAGGTAAATGGATGAGTGATGACATTTTTAAATTTTTCAGGCCAGAACTTATTCATTGAAAAAGGCACCTCTTGAAGTAATAATCATCCTAAACTTTACCAAAAGGACTTTAAGTCTTGCAAACAATATATATGTGATTTTTGATTTTTTATGTAGAAGAAAAAGGCGGTGAGTTTTTAAAATTGGATAAATGTAGAGAACGGTTGGTATTGATCGGTGAGACAGTATTTTGCTCAAATCAAAGTTTGAAGTACTTGTTTTAGCATAAATTTAACAGCCTCTAATAGTGAGAGGCTGCTAAAGTATTCGTTATCATGAATTATAAAACTTTACTTAAGAATGCTTTTGTCCGTTCGTGCTGAGGGTTTCCAAATATCTCATTTGGCTCATTTTCCTCTACAATGTAACCGCCATCCATGAAAATGACTCGATCGCCAACTTCTCGGGCGAATCCCATTTCATGTGTAACAACTACCATGGTCATCCCTTCTTGAGCAAGCTGCTTCATAACCTCTAATACATCACCGACCATTTCAGGATCTAGTGCTGAAGTAGGTTCGTCAAATAGCATGATTTTTGGATTCATTGCTAAAGCTCTGGCAATGGCAACTCGCTGCTTCTGACCGCCTGATAATTCTCCTGGGAAGCTGTTAGCCTTTTCCTTAAGGCCAACTTTATCTAGAAGCTCTAGTGCAATTTTCTGTGCTGCATCTTTTTCCATTCCAAGAATCTTTATTGGCCCAAGCGTAATGTTTTCTACGACCGTTTTGTGGGGGAATAAGTTGAATTGCTGAAAAACCATTCCCACTTCTTGTCTTACCTTGTTGATATTAATTTTAGTATCTGTAATATCATGACCATTTATGATAACCTGTCCGCCTGTAATTTCCTCTAAACGATTCATGCATCGTAAAAAGGTACTTTTTCCAGAACCAGACGGTCCAATTACACAGACAACTTCTTTTTCTTTAATTTCTGCATTAATATCTTTTAGTACTTCTAGTTGACCAAAAGATTTTTTTAAATTTTTAACTTGAATAATACTCATCGTAATTGAAATCTCCTTTCTAGGAAGCTAGCAAGCAAGGAAATTAAATAAATAATAATAAAATAAATGATACCAACGGCAAGCCAGATATTAAATGCCTCAAATGTTGCTGCGGATTGTATTTGACCTTGCTGTGTCAGGTCAGCAATTCCGATGATCGAAAGCAGAGAAGTGTCCTTTAAGCTAATAATGGATTGATTTGTAATTGTAGGAAGCATTCTTCTAAAGGCTTGAGGAAGTACAATATAACGCATTGTTTGTGGACCGGTAAAGCCAATGGATCTCGCAGCTTCTGTTTGTCCTTTATCGATAGATTGGATTCCCGCACGGATAATTTCGGAAAAATATGCCCCTGCATTGATCGCAACCGTGATAATACCAGCTGTTGTATTATTTAATGAAATAAAGCCTAAAGTATTTAGTCCAAAGTATATAAAGAATAGTTGAACAATAAAAGGTGTTCCCCGAATAGCATCTACGAAAATTTTAGCGATCCAATTTAGAATTTTAAGTGGGGAAAGTCTTAGTAGGGCAACAACAAGTCCAAGCAAGAAGCCTAAAATGATAGCAATGCAAAATATATATATGGTTACTTGCAATCCTCTCATTAAATAGGGCAAGACAGATAAAATCGTCTCCATCTTTAAGTCATCTCCTTTCAATAAGAAAGCGCGCACGAATGCGCGCTTTTATACTTCTATTATCGAAAAATTATTGCTCACCAAGGTAAGTTTTTAAAATTTCATCGTATTTTCCATTTTCCTTAAGCTCAGCAAGGCCTTTATTAATCTTGTCTAATAGCTCTTGGTTTTTGCCCTTTAGAACAGAAATACCGTATTGGTCTCCATTTAAACGGTCACCGACAATTTTTAATCCTAGGTCTTTTTGGGCAATTGCATAAGCGATAACAGGGTAATCTTCGATAAGCGCGTCAGCATTTCCATTTGATACTTCTTGGAACATCGCTGGGCTGTCATTGAATTGAACAACCTTAAATCCTTTGCTATCTGCATTGGCTTGGGCGAAGTTAGCGCCTGAAGTTCCTTTTTTCACTGCTATCGTTTTGCCTTTTAAATCGTCTACAGTTGTAATTTCGCTATTATCTTTTTTAACTACTAAAGTAATACCAGCATCAAAGTAAGGCTCAGAGAAATCAACAATTTTCTTTCTTTCATCTGTAATGCTCATTCCAGCAATTGCGATGTCAAGCTGATTAGCTTGCATAGCAGGAATGATGCCGCCAAAGTCCATTGGGCTAAGTTCAATTTTGAATCCCTGGTTTTCTGCGATCGCATTGATTAGTTCGATATCAATTCCCTTATACGTGCCATTTTCCTCGTATTCAAAAGGAGGATAAGTTGTATCAACTCCAACTTTATATACTTTTGAATCTTCAGCTTTACTGCCACCAGCTTTTTCATCTGTTTTGCTTGTTCCGCATGCAGCTAATAAGAGGCTTAGTACTAGGAATAAACTAATAATACTAATTTTCTTCATTTTCAAACCACTCTCCCTTTTCCGATTGTCTATATGTTGTGAATTTTTTATAAATATACCATAAAAGAAAGAAAGCGTATACATAATTCGACAAAAAAATAGGTATTTCATCATTAAAAGATTCTTATTGTAGAATAGTAAAGATTTAAGAATATTGACATAAACGATCTCATTATTATGATAATTGTGTATTTTCATCATTTTCTTAAAAATATATTAATATTATACAATTATTGGGATTTCGCTAGTTGCAATTACAAGAACATGCTGTTTTTTATATGTACATTTCTCTTTTTTTGGCAATTGTAAATTTGATTATTTTCCTATCTTAAAGACATTCCCTTATTGCAAAATTGAAACCTGGTATACAATGTATTAGGATAGAAAATAATACCATGAAATAATACAATATAAATGAGAAAAAGACATTCTGAGAGGACAGATTTTAATTGGAAACTAAAAAAGCACTACCTGTATTATTCCTAGTCATGTTTCTAGTCATGGTGGGCTTCGGCATTATTATCCCAGTTCTGCCGTTTTATGCAGAACAAATTGGGGCAAGCCCTGCAGAACTAGGCTGGCTAATGGCTGTTTATTCATTAATGCAGCTACTCTTTGCACCGATGTGGGGGAAGATTTCAGACCGAATCGGCAGGAAACCGGTCATTGCAATTGGAATTGCCGGCTTATCCTTATCGTTTTTCATAACAGCCTTTGCAACACAGCTTTGGATGTTATTTGCAGCAAGAATAGTAGGGGGGATTCTATCCTCAGCTAATATGCCGACCGTTATGGCATATGTTGCAGATATTACGAGTGAGGAAGACCGGGGAAAAGGAATGGGCATCATCGGTGCTGCAACAGGATTAGGATTTATATTTGGCCCAGCGATCGGCGGGATATTTTCAAAAATGAGTCTAACCTTGCCTTTTTATATCGCAGGTACTACCTCAGCGTTAACTTTTATATTTGTTCTGCTTATCTTAAAGGAATCATTAACGGGTGAACATAAAAATCAGCAAGCCCAGAAGAGAGCATCCATGTGGACTGCGTTTACAGGTTCATTATCGATTCTATTTTTTTTACAGCTGTTCATGTCACTATCTCTTTCAGGCTTAGAAGCTACCTTTGCTTATTTCGCCGCAAAAAGAGCAGGGTTGGAAAGTGTTCAATTAGGCTATATTTTCATGATTATGGGACTGGCCAGTGCTATTGTTCAGGGTGGTCTCATTGGAAGGCTTACAAAGAAGTTTGGAGAGGGAAATGTTATTCAAGGCGGGATCATTATTTCATCTATTGGGTTTGCCTGCATATTGCTCGTTAATAATTTTGCAACGGCAGCTCTATTTCTAACTATATTTGGGGTAGGGAATGGGGTTATACGCCCAAGTGTTTCTGCACTGATTACGAAGAAATCACTGGCAGGGCATGGAAGTTCAACAGGGCTGCTATCCTCCTTTGATTCTTTAGGAAGAATTGTCGGTCCGCCTTTAGGAGGCTGGCTATTCTCTATCCAGGCAGGGCTTCCATACATTTCAGGTGCTATTTTATCCCTAATTGCGTTAGTACTGTATCGGGTCTATGTCGTCAAATCAGGGAAAACAATTTTTTATAAGCCTAGTTGAAAATGGAAAAACCCCTAATTTCTTTAGAAATTAGGGGTTTTTCATCAAGATATATCGGCGACTTTCAAGATATATCGGCGACTTTCAAGATATATCGGCGACTTTCAAGATATATCGGCGACTTTCAAGATATATCGGCGACTTTCAAGATATATCGGCGACTTTCAAGATATTTCAGGTAATCTTTTTATTTTGCTGCACCTTCAACGTTCGGACGGTTGTTTTCGTCAATGAACATTACTGCAATTGTACCAATAACAAGTAATGCGCCAGCAAAATAGAATCCAGTGTTTAAGCTTCCTGTAACGTCTGTTAGGAATCCTGTGATATAAGGTGCCAAGATGGATCCGCACATTCCGATAAAGTTGTAAACACCGAAAGATGTACTATAAGCATTTTTTGGAGCATTATCAGCGATAACTGCAACAAGTACAGGGTTTGTACTGATCTTACCAAAGATACCGTAACCAATTAAGGCAACATAAAGTACTGTCATACTATCGAAGAATACGATTGATACTAGGGCAATGATAGATAATGGAAGCATAACTAATAGTACTGGCTTACGTTTACCCATTCTGTCTGCAACCCAGCTGAAGAAAATAGATCCAGGAATGGCTGCCCAAGGAACTAAGGATGAAACGAAGGCAACATTTCCACCAGTAATTCCGCGTTCATGCTCTAAGTAGTAAGGAATCCAAGAGATTACTACGAAGAATGCATAAATGGCACTGAAAATTGTGATGTAGGCTGCAATTAAGTTTTTGTTTTTAAATAAAACAGAGAGTTTAAGCTTTTCGCCATTATTTTCTGTTGCTTTTTGCTCTTTTGATTTTGGTTTCTCTTTAATTACCCACCACATTGCGAAGCCAATTAGCACAACTGGAACAGCAATGATGAAGAATGGTGATCTCCAGCTCATATTATATTCATGAACTGCATAACTGGAAATATAGTAACCTAGTGAAGTTCCGAATGCCATACCACTATTGATAATAGCGCTACCCACTGTAATGTGCTTAGGAGGTATCGCTTCAGATGATAGGCCGTAAGATGGTCCATAGAAGAACCCTTGGAAAATACCTACTAATAACCAAGTAGACATAAATAAGAAGAATGACGGCATCAAACCAGTTACTGCGGCAAAAATACCGAATAGAATAACCCCTGGTACTAGCACTTTTTTCTTACCTATTTTATCCCCTAAAATACCTGAAGGGATGTTAAGTCCTGCATAACCTAAGAAGAAGATACTCATAATTAAACCGAGCTGTGAATTGCTTAAGCCAAATGCATTTTGAATGTCGCCCATGATTGGGTTCAGAATTGTACGGGTAGCGTATAGGGCAACCCAACCTAAAAAGAATACGGTTACAATTTTGATCCAATAGGGAATTCCACCGCTTTTTGCTGCCGGTTCATTGTGATCCAAAACCTTTGCCATTTTGTGTTCCTCCTAAAGAGTATTTTAGTTGCTAAACAGCAATTAAAAGTATTAAATTATTACAATCAAACTATAAGATATTGGACGTTGCAGTAGAATAAAAATGAGAGGTTTAACATTGCAAAAAGATTAAAATCCATAAAAATTCCCATATTGCATCAGGGCAATATGGGATTAATATTTTTATTCCTTTGGTACGCTTCGAAGCATGTATCCAAGGCCTGGATACGTGACAATATATTCTTCTTTATTAGGCAAATGTTCTTTAATTTTCCGGCGAATTCTGGCAATGCCGACTCGTAAATATTCAACGTCATCTCTGTATTGAGGTCCCCATACTTCAGATAAAAGAGTTTCATGCTGGACAACTTTATCTAAATTTAATGCTAAAATTTCCATAACAGAATACTCCGTTTGAGTAAGCTTAAATTCCTCATTATTAATCCAGCAGCGTTTGCTTCCAAGATCAATTGCTAAATCTCCAGTACGAATAACAGGGGTCTTCGCTAAACCGGGCTCCGCATGATTAGATTGGCTTCTTCTCAGCACCGCATTTACCCTTGCAAACAATTCATCCAATGAAAAGGGCTTTGTTAAATAATCATCTGCACCGACATTTAATCCATGAACCTTATCTTTTGGATTACTTCTAGCTGTTAGCATAATGACTGGAACATCTGAGAATTTCCGCAGCTTGTCCAAAACATAAAATCCATCGTGACCTGGCATCATAATGTCTAGGAGAATAAGGTCGGGTGAAATAAGGTCAAATTTATCAAATAGCTCCTCACCCGAATTAACAGTAGTTACTTCATAACCGATAGATTTTAAGTTTGCTGCTACAAAACGTACAATTTTTGGCTCATCATCGACAATGCAGATTTTATTGCCTTTCACATTATTCTCCTCCTCTTGTAATCGGGAAATATAGAATAAAGGTACTTCCTTTTCCTAGCTCACTTTTCACTTCGATTTTTCCCCCGTGAGCTTCCATAATCCCCAAACAGATGGATAGACCTAGTCCTGTGCCGCCTGTTCTTCTCGTTGCCGTTACATCAACTTGGTAGAATCGATTAAAAATCTTTGTCAAATGGTCCGGTGAAATACCGATGCCGTTATCCGAGACAGAGATTGTAATAAAATCAAGCTCCATGCCCAAAGTTATATCGATCTTCTTTTCTATTGAATCATTGTAACGAAGGGCATTGGTAAATAAATTAACGAGCACTTGTTGAATTCGCAATTTATCAGCATAAAAAGTATAGCCCTCGCGCAGTTTGTTGTGGAATTCAAAATAAGCGTTTTCCTTAAGTGAAAGGGGAATCTGCTCCATTGATTTTGTAATGACATGATCTGCTCGAATCATATTCCGTTCCACATACATCGTTCCTGATCCAATTTTGGAAATATCCATCCAATCATTTACTAGATGAAGTATTCTTTCAATATCCTCGTGAACCCCTTCTAAAAGCTCCTGTTGGAATTCAGGCTCCCATTCAACTTCTGAACGAAGCAAGGTTTCTACGCTGCCCTTGATATTAGTAATCGGTGTTTTAAATTCATGAGAGGTAAGAGAAATTAAATTATTTTTTAATGTATCAATCTCTTCTTCCTTCGTAATGTCTCGTAAAACAAGACCTTCACCAATGATATTCTCATCTAACATGACAGAAAATTTATGAAGCAAATAATAATTTGGCTTTTTTGAATTCTTATCCTCTAATTTAAGCTCTTCTATCTCATTTGCAAAGAATGCTGATAAATCCTCATGCTGGACGTCAAAAAGGGTAATAAATCGTTTGGAAACATCCTCCAAACTAACAAGGCTGTTATTGTACCCATAATCATTATCGTCATCATTGTCTTCTTCTGTAGTCATAATTTTAAGGAAAAATTCATTGACATACTCCACTTCATTTTGATTATTTAATAGCATTAATCCTTCTGACATACTTTCCAATACAGCCTCTAGAACAGCGTGTTTATTGCGGATTTGCTCGAATAAAAACTTGTTCTGCAGCATAACTGCTAAAGAGCTGGCGAATGTATGGAGAAATTCCTGATCACTTGTCTTTATTGATTGGTCATCGTCTAGGTCTACTATTAAAAAGCCTTTGTTTTTCTGTTCAATTTGAATTGGTTCCATATACTGCTGTTCTCCAGTCATATTTTCACTTAGATACTGCAGCAGATTTTGCGTTGTAATAATTGTTTTGTTCGTAACTGCTAAATCCATGAAAAACACATGAATTGAATAGTTCAAAAAAGGTTCGATTTCTTTTAGGCAATGCTGAATAAAATGGGCTAAATCTTTATTGGAAGAAACGGACGTAATTAATTTATTCACTGCCTTAAGCTCTGAATTTTTATGTTCTAGAACAGCAGTCCTTTCCTGGACTCTTCCTTCAAGCTCTCTATTTAGCTCCATTAATCCGTTTCTATTCTTTTCAACCTCTTGAATCATGTTATTAAAATAAAAATATAATTCTTCCATTTCTTTTGGGCCAGTTATCTTTTTCACGACGGTTTTTTTTCGTTTAAAGCCTATAGTGTAATCTTTTATATAATTCAGCAATTGATGAATGGATCGCTCCAGACGGTTTGTAAGAAAAAGACTGACACCAATCATTAAAATAGCGGTTAGGAGGAGGAAAAACAATATTAGCATTATGGCATTTTTATATGTTTTCATGATCATATCTGTAGGTTTGGTTATCCAGACAGTCCAGCCTAGAGGCTGAATTTTTTCATACGTAATATAGACCTCGTCATTGTTATTGGCGTTCTTAAAGAAGTTGCTGCCCTCTTCCTCACGCTGTTTTTCGATATATTGAGTGACCTCTGATTTGGAGAGATTGACTAGTTTTTTTCGTGTCTCTATTTCAGGGTGTACAATCACATTCTTTTCAGCGTCAATTACAACTGCTTGACCGCCATCACCAAAAGTGCGGTTTTGAATATGCTCTCCCAATGCATTTAAATCCAAAGCACCAAGTACATATCCAATCATTTCTCCTTTATCATTCATAATTGGTGAAACAATAGTTACTAATAAAATGTCGGTCCCGCCACGGCCGGGGAGAGCAGGGGATATGACCGTGTTTTTAGTTTTAAGCAATTCTTTATAATAGGAACGGTCACTGAAATTCAAATTCTCCCGTTTTACCCCGTCAGTGTATACCTCTGGATAAAAAACGATAGATTGCCCTTTTATATTTCCAACATACAGATTAACGAATCCTGGATAGTTGGTCTTAATGTTTTTAAGCTGTGTATGTATACCCTCAATATCTTGATTGATAAATTTTTCTCTTATTGTAAGTGACTCTGTTTGAATCGCTTTTTTATGCTCTAAAACATAATTTCGGATATAGTCTGATAAATATTTCGTTGTTTGTGCCTGACTTTTTTGATTTTCATTTATTAGTGAATTTAGTTGATAAATTTGAAATATCCCAAGTAAGGCAATAGAAAAGAAAGTAATAGTTAAGAAGGAAGAAATGAGTTCTTTTTTAAAGGAACGTGCCTTTTTCATGAACTCCCTCCTTTCTAAAGAGGATTAGTAAAAATGGTATCTGCCCATGTGAAAAAATTTTAACATGAACAGACACCATATTATTAGAGAAAAATTATCTAGTTACTGACGTACCAGCTTTACCTTCCATAGCAAGGTCAGCTTGGTCTAATGCACAAATAATAGCACGGCCACCTTGTTCAGCAAATCTTATAGCAGCCTCCATTTTCGGACCCATGCTTCCAGCAGAAAATTGACCTTCCTCCACGTATTTTTTTGCTTCTTCCAAAGTTACGTGAGTTAAAGCCTTTTGGTCTGGTTTACCATAATTCACATATACATTTTGAACGTCAGTTAAAATCATAAATACGTCCGATTTTACTTCTTCAGCTAATTTAAATCCGCTGCGGTCTTTATCGATAACAGCTTCGACCCCTGTGAAAGAACCATCTTCATTTTTGACAACTGGGATACCGCCGCCGCCAGCAGCAATAACAAGTACATTTTCATCAGTTAGCTTTTTAATAATCTCTGCACCATGAATAGATTTTGGCATTGGTGAAGGGACAACACGTCTCCAGCCGCGGCCAGCATCTTCCATGACAGACCAGCCTTTTTCTTCAGCTAGTTTTTTAGCTTCTTCTTCTGTAAAGAAGACACCGATTGGTTTGTCCGGATTTTGGAAAGCAGGGTCATCTTTTGAAACTTCTGTTTGCGTTAAAATCCCTGCAACAGAATTGTTTAAGCCTAGTTTTTGCAATTCATTTTTTAATGTTTGATCCATCATATATCCAATAAATCCTTGTGACTCAGCACTGCAAACGTCTAATGGAAGGGGAGGAACAACATTTTTCGCTTCTTCATTTTGGCGTAAAATATTTCCGACTTGAGGTCCGTTCCCATGTGTAATAATCACAGTGTGACCGTTTTTTACAATACGAGCAATAATTTCACTGCTTTTACGAACATTTTCCAATTGATTTTCAAATGTTGCTTCTTGCTTCGGCTGTAATATTGCGTTTCCGCCTAGTGCAATAACGACTTTTTGACCCATTAATTATTCCTCCAATATTTAATAGATAGTATCCCTATTAATAATCCGAATGCAGTATCAATTCCTGAGCTATGACCAACAGTTATTAATTCTCTCAGATACTTTTCTACTATTCTTATATTCCATTCATCCGCAGATAAATGATTGATTATTTGAACAATAGATGAGCTAAATTGGCCATTTAATGCATAGAGAAGATATTCCTTAGCAATATCAGTTGTTACAGATTCATGATTAAGAATTTTTTTAAGAGTGTTTACAAAGACAGGACTGAAGGCATTCGAGACTTTATGAATGGCCAATAGACCAACTAAGTGGTCGTCTCCAGAAGGGGTAAGGCCTCTTCCTCTGCCTAGAAAATAGCGTACTGCTTTTTCTGCATCCACTTCATTATTTGTGTGGAGAGTTTTCATAAGATGGTACATGGCTCTGACCTCAGGGGTTTCAGCCTCTTGATCACTTAAATAATCAATAAGAAATTCTGCAATATCAATATCTAAACCTGTTTTCTCCACAGAAGAGGTTAAAATTGAAATAAACGGCTGTAAAATCTCAGGGGAGGTGAAAAATTCCCCTGAAGGTTTTTTAATCATATTTGCAAAAGGAAGCCCTTTTTTAAAGCAAATAGTCACTTGGCTGTTTTCAAAATACAGCTCTGCACTTTCTTCATTCCATCTGACTTTTTCAGGCAGGTGAATAGAGGAGAGCAACGCTTGAACTGATTCTTTGTTTAGATGGATCCCAAATGGAAGCTTGCCATTCTTTATAGTACCGATAAAAAACAAACGATCCCCCATAAGAATGTTCAAGCCATTATTGAAAACACTATGGACAGTTCCAATCTTATTATTAAGGAATAGAGGAATATTTTGCTCATATTCCTCTACCCAAATTTTATGGTTATTAGACATTCGTCTTTAGATAAGACCTAATTTTTTTGCATAAGCTTCAAGCGCTTTCTCGAAGCATTCCTTTGGTGCACGAACAGTTCCAGCACCAACCTGTCCTACGCCTGCTTTTTTATGGGCAATACCAGTATTGATAACTGGTTCAATGCCTGTTTCTACTACTTTACGAGCGTCAATACCTAGACAAGCTCCTTGGAAATCCCAAGTAGGAATAGTGAAGTTGCTGTTTTGGCTAATACAAATTTCCATCATTTCATTACTTGTTGATAGAGCATCGCCAAATCCACCAGCACCAACGAAGCGAGTAACACCAGGAGCAGCGATCATTGCCATTCCGCCTACACCGAAAGTTTCTGTAATGGCACTGTCACCGATATCCGGGTTTGCATCATCTTGTGAATAGCCAGTAAAGAATAGGCCTTGTGGTGTATTAACCGGTGCAGTAAACCATTCATCACCCATACCGCTAATACGGATACCAAAGTCTTTACCGTTACGGCACATCGCTGTAACAACTGTACCTTCTTGGATTGTTCTAGCTCCATCTAGTACAGCTTTACTAGTTGCCATTGCAATATTTAAGAAGAATTGGTCAGTATCAGCTAAGAATTGGATAACATCTTTAATATCCTTTGGATCAATATCAAGCTGTACAATGTACGGGCTGATTTCTTTTAAGAAAATTAAAGATGCTGCGATATTACGCTGGTGGAATTCGTCACCCATTGTAATCGCTTTTGCAATCATAACATTTAGGTTTAAACCATCTTCTGTTAACTTTAGAGCTTTAGAGATTGTTGGCCCTAAAACATTTTGCATCCATTTTAAACGGTTAATTACTTCATCTGAGTAAGCACCAAAGCGAAGAACTTTACCAATACCTTCATTCATGATGCAGTATGCTTCATTTCCTTCTGAATGGTTCTTTACAACAAAAACAGGCATGTTAGCAGAAGTAATACCGCCCATTGGTCCTACAGCATTTACATGGTGACACGGAATAAATTTAACTTCCCCGTTAGAAAGCATTTGTTGAGCTTCCTCTTCAGTAGATGCCCAGCCTTCAAATAGAGAAGCACCAATACAAGAGCCTTGCATTGGACCAGTCATGTCTTCCCATTTAATTGGCGGTCCGGCATGAAGAAGGACTTTGCCTTCATTTAATTCTTTAATTTTATCCTTCGCAGGGACTACATCAACTAAAAATGGTGCAGAACCAGTGATTTTATCTATAACAGCCTTGTTTGCTTCATCTATTGAATTGTATTTCATGTGAATCCCCCTCACAATATTTTTTTGCTAATTTCTGAAAAAAATTGTTGAAAAGGCAAATTACGCCTTTTCAACTCTATATGAATTTAAGAGAGATAGAATCTTTCTCATTTTTTCGTTTCCGCCTGCAATTGGTCTCCAATCGTATTGAACAACGGAAGCTCCATTTGCAATTAAAGCTTCAGTAAAGCTCTTTAATCCAACATTGATGATTGTAGGTTTATTGTTCACAAGCTTAGAGACTTGTTCAGAAGAAGTTAGATCAAATTCTCTTCCTGATTTTTCAGCTTCTACATGAGCTTTTTTCACATCATTAACTTCTAGACCAACAATGCTTAGTGCAGTGCGAACAGCTTCATTATTATTGTCTTTCACGATGATGCCAGCTTCTGCAAGGCGCTTCTTGTGACCGTTATAATCTTGTGGATCATTAAGTGTTCCACAAACGGAAGCCACTACATAAAGGTTACGGCCATTTTCTTTTGCATGAGCCACCGCCTTTTGAATAGAAGGAAGTAAAGCGCTAGCCATATCTTCGTGAGAACCGTAGCCAAGTACAAAGTCTAAAAGGATAACAGCTGTCTTTTCATCCTGTGCTGCTTGTTCAATAAATTTAGCTCTTGTTTCAGGGTCAATCATTGGATGCGGTTTACCTTGTGTATACTTGTCATCACCAAGGTCAACTACTTCATGGCCATCCTGTCTTAATACATAGCCTTCTTCGTTTTTAATTTCAGTACCTAATCCAAGTGCGTCGGAAATTAATACAGCTGCTTCAGAAGCCATTGTTCCACCAGAGAATAAACCTTTAATAGCCCTTTGCTCCTGAGTTAAAGAAACGCCTGCTACTGTATAGTCTCCCGCATTGTAGTCTTCTTTGATTGCATTTCCTCTTGCAAGATCAACTGCGATTTGTGCAGTTTCAGCAAGTGTGTAAGCTTGATAAATATTGCCTTCATGTTGAGCAGGCTTTTCACCGATGAAAATGGTAACAACTGGTTTAGATAAGCTGTGTAGTAATTCTACAACCTCGTTGCGAACAGCTTTTGCTGGCGGCTTAGAAATAACAACGATAATGTCTGTTTGCGGATGATTTTCTAATGCCTTAATTCCTTCCATCATTGTGATCGCACCAATAGGCTCTTTAAGGTCACGTCCGCCTGTACCGATTGCATGGCTAACTCCTTCGCCAAGACGGTCAATAATTGTTGAAACTTCTTGAATTCCTGTACCAGATGCACCTACAATCCCAATGCGCCCTTTTTTGACAACGTTAGCAAATGCAATAGGTACTCCATCTAAAATACCAGTACCGCAGTCTGGTCCCATAACAAGAAGCCCTTTTTCACGAGCTTTCTTTTTAAGTTGAACTTCATCTTCAATTGATACGTTATCACTGAAAAGGAATACGTGCAGACCTAAGTCTAATGCTTTATTTGCTTCTTCAGCAGCATATTGGCCAGGTACAGAGATAAGTGCCATGTCTGCGTTTGGAGCAGTCTTAATTGCTTTGTCCCATGTACGTACAGTTTCGAATTCTTGGTTTTTTCCGCTAATAGATTGGTCTTTCAAATATTGATCAACTTTCTCTAGCACTATTGCTACCTTATTTTCATCATCTGTATCAATGACGATAGCCATGTCGTTTGACTCAGCAGCTCCTAATTCGTCTGTGTAAAGGCCAGCATCCTTATAAATATCTTTGTTAGAAGGTGTTGCCATCATTATTTGAACTTTGTTAATTCCCTCAGTCGTTGCTACAGCGTTAGTTAGTAACATTAAATTAATTGAATCCTGATATGAATTCTTCTTAATTATTGTGTGAAGCACTCATAATCACCTCTATTATTTTTTTGTAGGCTCTCGATATTGAAATAGTGATAGCAATAACGAAAACCAAATTATTTAGTTTAATCTTTCTACCGAATAAATCGTATCTTACCGGGCATTACATTCGAATAAAATTGTAAGTGTTTACATTACAAAAACATAAAAGATCAAATATAACGTAATTTTTCCTTGGCATTTAAGAGTTTTTGCTAGGATTAAACTTTATTTCCCTCAACATTTGGCCTGTTGTTTTCATCAATAAACATAACTGCGATTGTACCTAATAGCAGTAAAGCCCCCGCAAAATAGAATCCCGTATTTAAGCTTCCTGTAACATCCGTAAGGAATCCGGTAATATAAGGTGCCAATATAGAACCGCACATTCCAATAAAGTTATAAACTCCAAATGATGTACTATACGCATGTTTTGGTGCATTATCTGCAATTACCGCAACTAAAACAGGATTTGTACTGATTTTTCCAAAGATACCGTATCCAATTAAGGCAATATACAAGACTGTCATGCTATGGAAGAACACAATTGATACAAGAGCAATGATAGATAAAGGGAGCATAATTAAAAGAACGGGCTTACGTTTCCCTAGCTTATCTGCTACCCAGCTGAAGAAAATAGAGCCTGGTACTGCTGCCCAAGGCACAAGAGAAGAAACAAAGGCAACATTTCCACCTGTAATGCCGCGTTCATGCTCTAAGTAGTAGGGAATCCAAGTGATTACTACGAAGAATGCATAAATGGCACTGAAAATCGTGACATAAGCTGCGATTAAATTGCGATTCTTAAATAAATCAGCAAAGTTAAGCTTTTCTCCGTTATTCTCCATCGACTTTTGTTCTTTTGATTTAGGTTTTTCCTTCACGACCCACAGCATAGCAAGTCCAATGAGAACAACGGGTACAGCAATGATGAAAAACGGTGATCGCCAGCTCATTCCATATTCATGGACCGCATAGCTTGAAATATAGTATCCAAGAGATGTCCCGAACGCCATACCGCTGTTGATAATAGCGCTTCCTACAGTAATATGCTTCGGAGGGATGGCCTCAGATGATAGGCCGTAAGATGGTCCATAGAAGAACCCTTGAAAAATGCCTGTTAAAAGCCAGGCAAGCATAAATAGGAAGAATGTCGGCATCATACCTGTAATTGCAGCAAAAACACCGAATAAAATAACCCCTGGAACTAGCACTCGTTTCTTCCCGATTCTATCTCCTAAAATACCTGATGGGATGTTAAGTCCTGCATATCCAATGAAGAAGATGCTCATGATTAAGCCAAGCTGTGAGTTGCTTAGACCAAATTCATTCTGAATGTCACCCATAATCGGGTTTAGGATCGTCCGAGTTGCATATAAAGCAACCCAGCCTAAAAAGAATACAATCACAATTTTGACCCAATAAGGAATTCCGTTTTGAATAGATGGTTCATTATGTTCTATCTGTTTTGACAACTTTATTGCCTCCCTAGGGTAAAATGAACTACTAAATTCATGAAATTTTTTCTATTAAAAGGGTTAAACTCCATTAAAAGTAACCGAAATAATTAATACGTCCATAAAACATTACAAAAACATAAAAAAATCCAAGATTTTGTGTTTAATGGAAGATTTTATTCTATAATTATTTTGCTTATTTGGGAGAGCATCAGGCCTGTTATGCTCCTGCTAATGGAGAAAAATCATACAAAATATTCTTACCGCAAAGATTAGAAATATGTAAATCTATGATAGGTATAAGTTCCTGATTTGTTAAAATAGGAAACTACTCCTAGGTATTTTTTAGTGAATTTAAAATGATAGAAATTGTAAGTAGTTTTTACAGAGAGATTTCCACTAAACGTAAAGAGGATGGAACTGCATTCATATTCTAAATAGGTGAATGGATGCAGTCGAAGATAACTAAGGAGTGTACCTCATGAAACTTACTCTCAGAACAAAGCTTGTAGCTATAACTTCTGTATTGTTGGCACTTCCAATCTTAACTATTGGAATTATTAGCTACATAACAGCAAAGGATAGTTTGGATGATTTAGGGGCAACGGGATTAAAAAACGACGTTAAAATGGCTTTACAAATGATTGATATATTAAATAAGGAAGTAGAGAGGGGAAGTATCTCTCTTGAAGATGCACAGGAACAGGCAAAGCTTGTATTACTAGGAGAATTAAAGGAAGATGGAAAGCGCTCAATCGATACAGAAGTCGATATGGGCGTGCATGGATATTTCTTCGTGCTGGACAAACAAGGGCAGGCTATAGCCCACCCAATGAAGGAAGGAGAGAATTTATTTAATTCTCAAACACCTGATGGAACATATTCGACTCAAGAGCTGATTAAGATGGCTGAAAAGGGTGGAGGATACGTTACATTTGATTTCGCTGTTCCAGGGAAAGACAATAGTATAGAGCCAAAAATCAGTTACGCAGAATTGGATCCTAATTGGGGCTGGGTTGTAGTGGCAGGTTCATACTTAATGGACTTCAATAGCAAGGCTAATCACTTGTTATCTGTGCTGCTGATCGTGTTAGGCTGTTCTCTATTACTTGGAAGCATCATTATCATTTGGTTCTCTGGGCATCTCTCCAAGCCGATTAAATTAGTGACAGTTCAAATTGCAAAAGTAGCAGATGGTGATTTGACATCAGATCAGCTTATTATAAAAAATAAGGATGAAATTGGGCAGCTGGCTAGTGATGTTAATCGAATGACAGCCAATTTAAAAGAAATGATACAAGACGTTTCAAATACTTCTTTACAAGTGGCAGCGACATCAGAGGAGCTTTCAGCAAGCAGTGAGGAAATGAGTCAGTCTGTCGAGCAAGTGGCTGTTTCCATACAGGAATTAGCAACAGGTGCTGATGCTCAAAAAGAGAAAACGGTGGAAACAAATGAAGTGGTTTCAACCATCTCGAATAAAATTGCTCATATCGCTGAAAATACTGAAATAGCTTATGAGATGTCACAGCAGACTACAGCTGTTGCTGAAGGTGGAAATGATGTCATTATAAGAACAATTAATCAAATGAGACAGATTCAAAGCCATACAGATTCTACTGCCGATCGAATGCATGAATTAGAAGAAAAGTCGAATGAAATCGGCAAAATTGTTTCGATGATTACAAGTGTTGCCGAGCAGACAAATTTACTCGCTTTAAATGCGGCTATCGAGGCGGCAAGAGCAGGTGAACATGGGAAAGGCTTTGCTGTAGTAGCAGGAGAAGTTCGTAATCTTGCAGAGCAATCAAGAGAAGCAGCTAAGCAAGTCAATCAGCTCATTATGGGAGTTCAGGAGGATATTAATCATTCTGTATTAGCGATGAATGAAGGTAAGCTCTCTGTAGATGAAGGGATAGAGCTAGTAAATAATGCCGGAGACTTCTTCCAAAAGATCGTTGGAGACATTAAACAAGTGTCCCTTCAGATGAATGAAGTTTCAACAGCCGTTCAAGAAATTTCTTTAGGCGCAGAAGCGATGGTGCTGCAAATTGATGGCACAACAAGAATTGCAGAAGATTCTGCAAGTCATTCCCAAAATATCGCTGCGATCGCAGTGGAGCAAAATGCTTCTATGGAGGAAATTGCTTCAGTTTCAGATGAACTTGCAAAAATGGCTGAAAAGCTTCAGGATTCAATAAGAGTATTTACAATTTAAACAGGCGAGAAATCAGTTTTCCCTAATATGCAGGCAGATAAGCCGCTTCGAGAGAGAGTTAGCTTCGAAGCGGCTTATCTCATGTAAATCCCCCATTTTTTACCGTTCCAAAAACTACCTATGCTATTTGGCTGAATTTATGGATTATCTCTTGCACGGGTACTCAATTCTATGCGAATATCTATATATTGAAGAATATCGTAAAAAGAGGATATTCAAGGAGATGAGAGTTTGAATAATAAAGCTGTTATTCTAGGATGTAACTATTATATAGGTTTAAGCACAATCCGCTGTTTAGGGATTCATGGCATCCATACAGTGGCTGTTGATTATAATGAGGAAGATCGTTATGGCTCTGAATCAAAGTACTGTTCGGAGAGGTTGATCGCTCCATACTATAAAGAAGATAAACAAGGCTTTGTTCAATTTTTAATAGACTATGCGAAAAAGCAGAATGTCACTCCTGTTCTAATTCCTTGTCATGATTCATACGTAGAGATCGTTGACGAATATTTGGATGAATTGAGAGAGTGCTATCTGATTCCGCAGACTGAAAAAGGTCTCTATTCGAAGGTAATGAACAAGGAAACACTGCATGCTTTAGCGATGGAAAAGGGCATGGCTGTTCCTGAAACGGTTAGAATAGACGAAGAGAATTTCATTGAAAAAGTAGAAACAACACTCAAATACCCTTGTATCGTGAAGCCGACCGATTCACCAACTTTTGTTGCTACTTTTAGAAAAAAGCTATTTAAGGTTTTTAATCGCGAAGAACTCATCGCGGCCATTGAAAAAGCACAGAATGCTAATTTAGAAGTTATTGTTCAAAGAATTATCCCTGGCTTCGATGACCATATGTATACATTTGATGCCTATTTAAATCAAGATGCAAAGGTTACCCATTGGGTGACATGCCAGAAACATCGCCAATATCCGATTAACTTCGGTGCATCTGTCTATACTGAACAAAAATATGTTCAAGAGCTTTATGATATTGGAGCCCCATTTTTAGAGGCGATTGGCTTTAAAGGCTTTGCTGAAATTGAATTTAAGAAGGATGCCGAAACAGGCAGATTCTATTTAATTGAAATCAACGCCCGCATCACGAATTTAAATAACCTTTTGTATGAAGTGGGGATTAATTTCCCTTATATTACGTATCGGGAGCTTACGGGAGCTCCTCTTGAACCATATGCAGTAAAAGAGGATAAGCATCGAGTATTCTGGTATGCCTATGAGGATATGTTGGCTATTAAAGGTTATATAAAAACAGGGCAGCTAACACGAGGACAGGTCCTTAAGTCGCTAATGAAGAAAAAGTCATATGCCATTTGGGATTGGAATGATCCTAAGCCTGGTATTGTGTATTTTAAAAAAATCACAGGAAAGTTTTTGAAAAAACATTAAATATATACCTAGAAAAAGCGGTCAAACTGGGACGCAGAAAAGAGGTAGAAACGAATGAAGCTGGAAACACTCCTTCAATCAATAGAAGTAAAAGAATCATTAAATGATCAAGATTTAACTATTTACGGCGTTTCATACCATTCCCAAAAGGTTACTAATGGACACCTTTTTGTTTGTGTGCGAGGATATAAAACGGACGGTCATAAATATTTAGCGCAAGCTGTGAAGAATGGTGCAGTTGCGGCTGTTGTAGAGGAATTCCAGGAAGGAATTGATATTCCGCAATACTTAGTGGAAGATAGCCGAATTTCATTAGCGAGATTAGGTGCAGCATTTTATGACAATCCGTCTAAAAAGCTGAAGATGATAGGCATTACAGCCACAAATGGAAAAACGACTACCTCTTATATGACCAATGCCATTTTAGAAAATGAAGGCTTTAAAACGGGGTTAATAGGTACAGTCTCCATTAAAATTGATGATACATCTATTCCGTCTGAACTAACAACACCGGAATCTTTAGATTTACAGTACTATCTAAATGAAATGGTCCAGCATAATGTTTCTCACGTAAGCATGGAGGTTTCATCCCAAGCTCTTGAAATGCACCGTGTGGAACAAGTAGATTATGACATCGTTTCGCTTAATAATGTAAGCCGTGAACACATTGATTCACATGGTTCTTTTGAAAAATATTTTGAAGTAAAATCAAGTTTAATTAGAAATGCCGGTAAAAATAGCTATGCTGTTTTAAATTTGGATTGTCCTTATTCTGCTTCTCTAGTTAATGTAACAAAGGCTCAAGTGATTACATTTGGCTTGAAAAGCAAGGAAGGGCATATTCATTGCAAAAATTTAGATTTATCAACTGGACGGGCAAAGTTTACGGTAGAAATTCTAAAGCCATTTAAAGCGTATGATACTGAATATATTCCAGGGGAATTTGATGTGGAGCTGGCTGTTCCTGGACTTCACTCAGTTTATAATGCGATGGTTGCTATTACAGTAGCGCTGCTTTCAAATGTATCTGTTTCTACCATTCAAAAAACACTAAAAACCTTTGGCGGAGTAGAGCGCCGTTTTGAATTTATTTTTGAAGATGACTTCAAAATTATTGATGATCATTTTGCGAATGCGGGAAATATCAATGTGACGCTAGAAACATTGAAGTATATGGAATATAAAAAGCTCCATCTAGTGTATGCAATAAGAGGAGAAAGAGGTCCGACCGTTAACCGCGAAAATGCTGAAACGATTGCAAGTTGGGCACCGAAGCTTGGCTTTGATAAGGTAATTGCAACGAAGAGTGTATCTCATGTCACGTCTAAGGATAAGGTGACAGACGAAGAGCAGCAAGTGTTTGAAGAGGTTATGGACCAAGCTAATATTAAGGTTCAGCTATACGATGAACTTCCTGATGCGATTGAAAAGGCTATAGCGAGAGCAGAAAAGGGAGACCTAATCCTGCTTGCAGGCTGCCAGGGAATGGACCCTGGGGCTGAAATTGCCTTACATCAAATTGAAAAGCTGAAGAAGGATATTTCAAAGGAAAAATTATTCCTTCCTCTGCGCAATCGTGTATCAGGTCAAAAAGAAATGGTGTAAAATCATATCTGGAACGGGGGACAGACAAGGTACGTTCCCCCTTTTAAATTTAATATAAAGGTGATATAAAATGTGCGGTTTCGTTGGTTTTGCTCATACTAACCCAGAATTAGACAAGAAAAAAATAATAAATGATATGATGGACACAATCATCCACAGAGGTCCTGACAGCGGAGAGTCTTATACAGATGAACAGGTTGCTTTTGGCTTTAGACGCCTAAGTATTATTGATTTATCTGAAGAAGCTAGTCAGCCGATGTTTAATGAAGATAAAAGCTGTGTGTTAATTTTTAACGGGGAAATCTATAACTATCAAGAATTGAAAAAAGATCTGTTAGCAAAAGGCCATATTTTCAAAACAGACTCTGATAGTGAAGTATTAATCCATGGTTATGAAGAATATGGAGTAGACTTGCTGCAAAAGCTAAGAGGTATGTTTGCTTTTGCTATTTGGGATACAAAAAAAGAAACCATGCTCCTTGCACGTGATTTCTTCGGTATTAAACCTCTTTACTATACACAAAACACAACAGATAACTCATTAATCTTTGGTTCCGAAATTAAATCATTCTTAAAGAATCCATCTTTCAAAAAAGAATTAAATAAAGATGCATTAATGCCTTATTTAACCTTTCAATATTCTGTTTTGGATGAAACTTTCTTTAAAGGTGTGTATAAGCTTAAGCCTGGTCATTGCATGATCTATAAACAAGGCAAATTAGAAATGAAACAGTATTGGAATGTTAATTTCAATGAACAAGAAAATAGCTTAGATCATTATATTAAAGAAATTAATAGCACGATGAGAGAATCAGTTGACTATCACAAAATTAGTGATGTTAAAGTTGGATCCTTCTTATCGGGCGGAATTGATTCCAGCTATATTACGGCTTTATTAAAGCCTAATAAAACATTCTCAATTGGTTTTAAAGATTATGAAGGAATCTTCAACGAAACAAATTTATCAAAGGAACTTTCGGACATTCTTAGCATTGAAAACTATAGCAAACTAATGAATGCGGATGAATGTTTTGAAACACTTCCGACGATTCAATATCATATGGATGAACCGCAGTCGAATTTATCATCGGTTCCTTTATACTTCCTATCCAAATTAGCTAGAGAGCATGTAACGGTTGTCTTGTCTGGAGAAGGTGCGGATGAAATTTTCGGCGGCTATGTTTGGTATCAGAAATCAGAGAAACTTGAAAAATATGAAAAGGTTCCTTTCTTTATTCGCCGTGCGCTATCTAAAATTAGCAGCGCTCTTCCGCAAAACAAAATAACGACGTTCCTAGTAAAAGGCGGACAGAAGATTGAAGAGAAGTTTATCGGACAAGCTAAGGTTTTTGAAGAAGAAGATGCATTTAATGTATTAAAGGGTGAGTATAAAAACGGTCCTTCTGTACAAAGTATTACGAAACAAGTATTTGACCAGGTTAAAGGAAAAGATGATGTAACGAAAATGCAATATCTGGATCTAAAGCTTTGGCTGCCCGGTGATATTCTTTTAAAAGCGGATAAAATGAGTATGGCTCATTCTATTGAATTAAGGGTTCCATTCTTAGATAAGGAAGTCATGTCAATGGCGTCCAAATTACCAAGCTCTCTTCGCGTGAACCGTAAAGATACGAAATATGCATTGCGTGCTGCTTCGAGTGAGGTACTCCCAGATGAATGGGCAAATCGACCAAAGGTTGGGTTCCCGGTACCAATCCGTTTCTGGCTGCAAGAAGAGAAATATTATAAGATCGTTAAAGAAATGTTCGAGTCAGATATTGCGAAGGAATTCTTCAATACCGATGAACTATTGAGATATTTAGAAGAACACTATACAAAGAAGCACAACTACGCCCGTTATATTTGGACAGTCTACGTATTCCTAGTATGGTATAAAAAGTTTTTTAAAGAAATGTGATTAGAAAAGCGGAAGTGCCTTGCACAACATCCCCTAATTAGAGGGATAAAGAAATAGCAGCGAAGATCAGGAAAGAATTTTCATAGGAAAACCTTCTTTATAACTTTAATAGGGGATAGATATAAGTGAAGAAAATAGTAGTAGGCACTACTTTTATAGTCCTTGTATTTGTCGTTTATTTGACAATGAACATGGTAAATAATCACTCAAGAGTGAGCAGTAAAGTGAATTCAGAAGTGGATTTCACAGGAATAGACTCTATTACAAAACTCAATGTTCCCACTTATGTTAAAAAGTATGATTGGACTAAAGAAGGACAGCTGAAAATAACAGAGGTCTTTATTCCTGTGAAAATGGTAAAACAATTGCCGGAGCTACCGCACGGCTGTGAAATTACGTCCTTAACAGCGATTTTAAATACTTACGGTTTTGAAGTTTCAAAAACTGAGATGGCCGATAAATATTTACCAAAGCAGCCTTTTTCATCAAAAAATAATCGCAGATATGGAGCTAATCCATTAAAGGCATATGCAGGTAATCCTAGGAGTCAGACTGGCGGATTTTTCAGTTATGCTCCTCCAATTATTCAAGCTGCAGAAAAATACTCTGTCGCTGCAGGAGCAGAGCTGCAAACAAAAGATATAAGCGGAAGTTCAAGAGAAGAAATTATTAATCAGCTTAACAAAGGCATCCCTGTTGTTATTTGGGTAACCTTAGATCTTGGGAAACCAAGATTAAATTATTCTTGGTATTTAAATGATACAGGCGAGAAATTTACGGCACCTGTTAATTTACATGCAGTCGTATTAAATGGTTATGATGAAAAGAGTGTTCATGTTATGAATCCGTTAAAAGGACAAATGACCTATAACATAGATGCATTTTTCAAAAGCTATCAAGAACTTGGAAGTCATGCAATGACCGTCGTCAAAAATGAAAAGTAAGCAGTGAAAGCAAAAGAAAATCTCTTTACCTAAGATATTTCTTTTGCTTTTCATTTTCTGATAAAATACGGATAAAAGTCATTACAATAAGAAGGATGAATCATGGGAAAGAAAAGCTTAGGAGTAATAGGTGGAATGGGGCCAATGGCCACATCTGTCTTTTTTGAAAAAGTGATCGAAAATACTGTGGCAAATTGTGACCAAGAGCACATTAATATGGTGATCCTGAACCATGCTACATTACCTGATCGGACGAGTGTAATTCTGGAAAATAAAGAAGAATTATTTTTAAATGCTGTGGAGAAGGATTTTAGACTTCTAGAAGCAGCAGGTGTTGAGCATATTGCTATTCCATGTAATACATCGCATTTTTTCTACGATCAGATGCAGGAGATGTCAAAGATTAAAATAATTAATATGGTCGATGAGACATGTAAGGAAATCCATAAAAAACATGGAGACCATAGTAAAGTGGCTATACTGGCAACAAATGGAACAGTACAAAGCGGGATCTATAAGCAGGGATGTAAAAACTATAATATGGAATTATATACCCCTAATCAGGTCTCTCAAGAGCAAGTGATGAATACAATATATAATATTAAAAGTGATTTACACATAGATGAGGCTGTCATTGAACAAATCATCAAAGATCTTGTATTCAAAGAGAATTGCTGCTGTGTCATTCTTGCATGTACTGAGCTATCATGTTTGAGCTTGAATGCTGAAGTGATGAAATATTGCATCGATGCCATGGATGTTCTTGTAGAAAAGTCAATTGAATACTCCGGTGGCATTGTTAAGAATCCAATCAAGTTGGGCAAGCCTTAATCATTTAAAGGTTTATTTTATTCTTAAGGGAGGGTTCGTTTTGAAGCTGAATGAAGCGGAAAAGTTTAAAGAGTTTTTGGAAGAATCATTTGGTGATGGAGTAAAAATTAGAGAATTACGTTTATCGGATGAAGAAACAGAGTACATTAAAAGAAATTACCCAAAGGCTAGTTTAAATACAAGTATGCCGAAACAAGCTCCTGACGGGAAGATATGGTACAAAGTATCTCTCAAGCCTCCCAAAAATGACAGTGAATTACTAGGAAATGATCGCCTTACAGCTATACAAAAAGAAAACTTACAATTAAAACAAGAGCTCGAAACGTTGAAGAAATATATGTTTATTCAACGCGAGGACAATCAGTTCAATTAATATTTAAGTTCCGTCAAGCTACGCTTGGCGGTTTTTTGTTTTTTAGACCCTTATAGTCAGCGGTAAAAGAGAAAGAGCTTCATTTATCACTATTCGACAAGAACCTTCATTTTTGAAATGTATTTGTAATAATTTTCGGGATTAATTTTTACTGGGACAATGCTATAATATAAAATGTACAATTATAGGACAAAAATTGACCATTATTGCGAATATTTTCCACAGAATCCTTTCTTATAATTCTACAATCTATAACATTATGAACCATCTAACCTGACAAGTTATGACTTTTAAGAATAATTGATTACCAGAAATTTTTTACATAAAAGCAAAAATGATAAATAGAAGGGAGAAACGGACACTTGAAACGGAAATTTCTCATTCTAGGAATTGGATTCATCGTTGGCTACGGCAGTTTATTTTCTCCAGTTTCTAATACGGCTTATGCAGTTCAGACAAATAAACAGCTGGAAAATAAGAAAAAAGATGTTCAAAATAAACGGTCAACTATTCAATCAGAGATAAGTGATACCCAAAGCAAAGTTGACCAGATCAATGCAGAACAGGCTGCAACGGCAGCTGAAATCAAAAAGCTAGACTTTGCTGTAGCAGATACAAATACTCAAATTAGAGAAAAGGAAGCCCAAATTGAAGAAGCAAAAACTGAAATACAGAAGCTTCAAGAGGAAATAGCTATTCTAAAGGACCAGATTCAGAAACGGGACGAGCTTCTTAAGGAGCGTGTTCGCTCCATACAGGAAAATGGAGGAGTCATTAGCTATCTAGACGTATTATTAGGGGCGCAGAACTTTGGTGATTTTATCACTCGAGTAAGTGCGGTAACAACGTTTATGCAGGCTGATAGAGACTTGTTAAGAACTCATCAAGAGGATAAAGCTGTCCTTGATCAGAAGGAAGCTGAAATGAAAAAGCAGCTTGATGATTTAAATCAGAAGAAAGCTCAGCTTGAAGAAATGAAGAAAAAGCTACAAGTGCAAGTGGCTGAAAAGAATAAGCTTCTTGCTCATTTAAATGCACAAGAAGAAAAAATGCATGAGGAGCTCCATGAGCTTGAAGATCAGGAAGCCATCCTTGCTGCTCAAGAAAAAGCAATTAAGCGTGAGATAGAAGCTTGGAATAAAAGACAGCGTGAGCTAGAGGAACAACGGAAAAAACAAGCGGCGAATGGAACTGTGGGCCAAATGCCGACAGTGACGAATGGAACATTCATGAACCCGACAACAGGCAGTCTTACTTCAGGCTTCGGCCAGCGTTGGGGAACCTTCCATTCAGGTATTGATATCGGAAAAGGCGGAAGAACTGGATCTGTGCCGATTGTAGCAGCTGCCTCTGGTACGGTTATTCGTGCTAATTATGACCGCAGCTACGGTAATGTCGTCATGATTACACACGTTATCGATGGACAAGTTATGACAACAGTATATGGACATATGGAAAGTCTTAGTGTTTCAAACGGCCAGAGTGTTGAAAAAGGACAAATGCTTGGCTATATGGGCAGTACCGGTCATTCAACTGGGCCACACCTTCATTTTGAAATTCATCACGGAGGCTGGAATGGAAGCCGTACAAATGCGGTGAATCCTCTTAAATATGTTTCGTATTAATAGATATTCATCAAATTGAGAGTTTGCAAATCTTGCAGACTCTCAATTTTTTTGTGCCAAAAATAAATTAAGTAAAATTAATACCATAGACTCAATACATTCTGCCTAAAATATGTAGAAAAAAGCAGGAAAGACTCCTATCTTTGTCGAATTATTCGTATAATTAAGTAGATTATGTGAAAATTAAGTGGAAAAGGAGGGGGAATATGAAGTTTATTAAAAATTTAAAAATTAAAAATAAGTTATTTATTTTAGTTATTACTTCTATTATTTTTTTAATCAGTATCAGTGCTATCGGTTATATATATATGAGCCAAATGTCTAAAAATACAAAGGAAATGTATACCGATAGGCTAATTCCAATTAAAACGATTAACCTCATCCGAAATAATATGCGGGCACTTGATTCATTTGTGTTAGAGTTGATTATTACTGATGATCGAGCTAAGCAAGTTGATTTAGAAACAAAAATTACAGAGAGATTCCAGCAAAATAATCAGCTTTTGAAAGAATATGAAGATACTGGTCTAGTTGGTGATGCAAAACAAAACTTTAGTCACTTACAAGAACATCTTAAAGCCTACGAAAGGGAACTTAATGATATAGCAAAATTAGCTTTAGCCGGTAAATCTCAAGAGGCCTATACCAATTATTCAACACAGCTTAATAGTGTAAGAGTAGCGGTTAGCGGATATTCCGATGTAATTAGCGACAGCAATATTACAGCCTCTGAACAATTAAATCAAAAAAATGTAGAAATGAAAAACCAGGCAACGATGATTATGCTGTTTGTTTCCTTACTCGCAGCCATCCTCTTTACGGGTATAGGATTTGTGATAATTAAGATTATAACTAATCCTGTTAAGGAAATTCAGAATCTTATGTCAAAGGCGGAGAAAGGTGATTTTACCGTCCAGGGAAAAGTGGAGACTAAAGATGAAATTGGACTGTTAACCGAATCATTTAACAGTATGATAAATGGGATACAAGGATTAATTAAACAAGTTTCCCAAACTTCCGAACATGTTGCAGCCTCTGCTGAGGAATTAACAGCAAGTACTGAAATGACGAATAAAGCTACAGAACATATTGCAAGTACTATTCAAGAATTAGCAGCTGGAACGGAACAGCAGGTTCATAGCGTCGGAGAAACGAAGAAAACCATCAATGAAATGTCTGAAGGTGTACGTCAAATTGCCGACAATGCCCAACGAGTATCAGATTCAGCACTGATGACTTCTGAAAAAGCTTATGAAGGAAATGAAACCATTTCAAATGCAATCGGGCAAATGAATTCGATTAACCAAACCGTATCATTATTAGGAGATACAGTTAGAAGATTGGGAGAGCGTTCAAAGGAGATCGGATCTATTATAGAGGTTATCACGGATATTTCTGCTCAAACAAATTTGCTTGCCCTGAATGCAGCGATTGAAGCAGCACGAGCAGGAGATAGCGGTCGAGGGTTTGCTGTTGTGGCAGATGAAGTACGTAAACTAGCAGAACAATCTTCAGGATCTGCACAGAAGATAGCTGCTTTAATCACTTCTATTCAAAGTGAAACAAAGTCAGCCATTGTTTCGATGGAACAAGCTTTTACAGAAGTAAATGAAGGAATTGGCATGGTGAACATAGCAGGTGATACATTCCAGCAAATTCAACATGCTGTCAAAGAAGTAGCTGGAGATATACTTGAAGTTTCATCTGCTGTCCAGCAAATGGCCGCAAGTTCAGAGCATATCCTCGATGCAATAAATATTGTCAACGAAGTAGCTGCCACTGCTGTTACCGGAACAGAAGAAGTGTCGTCTGCAACTGAAGAGCAGCTGGCATCTATGGAGGAAATCGCTTCTTCATCCCATGCATTATCAAAAGTAGCGGAAGAATTAAAAATGTTAATTGGTGAATTCAAAGTCTAATATTTAAATAATGGAAAGCCCAAATTTCGCTTGGAAAATAGCTGAAATTTGGGCTTGTTAACTTCATGAACAAATAATATAAAAGATTATTTACTACCGGGAGCCGGCTGGTCTACTCCCTGTACCCGATGCCGATGTCCATCATTTTCAGTTGTATAAAAGTCATAATAATGTACATGCATGCCGTTTCCGATAGGAATGGCAGGTCCGGAATATGCCTGATAATGATGGTTATGCCCATCCTCAAAGAGGACATAGCCTTCAGTATAATGAACATGACTGCCGTCAGGTGTCTGAATAGGAGGGGAGGTAATGTCTAAACATTGATGAACATGCCCGTCACTAACAGAAGTATAATCAACTGAACCATGATTGTGATTAGGGACAAAACCTTGAATAAATTCATCTTTTCCAACTCTTTTCAAGCCAATCACCTCTACAATGATATATTCATCTTTAAAATGTATATGCTAAGGAAAAGAGTCATCATACATTGTTTGGAAAAAATATAATATAATTCTAATATATTTATTAGATATTAGTAATCTCGCTATCCTATAACGATTAAAAAAGTGAAAAATATAATTAAGGGTGAAAAAGATGAGGCAAATCATTGCGGTAGGCGGTGGTGGATTCTCTATGGAGCCAGATAATCCATTGCTAGATTTATATATATTAGAGCAGGCAGAAACAAGTCATCCAAAAGTCTGTTTTCTTCCTACAGCGAGTGGAGATTCAGTTGATTATATATCAAGATTTTATGCTTTTTTTGAAAAACAAAATTGTACGCCTTCTCACTTATCTTTATTTAAGCCTCCAACTAGGGATTTAGAGGCCTTTCTCCTGGAAAAAGAAATTATTTATGTGGGTGGAGGCAATACACGAAATTTACTTGTGTTGTGGAAGGAATGGGGAATCGATTCTATTTTAAGAAAGGCTTGGAATAAAGGGATAATACTAGCGGGCATTAGTGCTGGCTCTTTATGCTGGTTTGAAGAAGGTGTGACTGATTCTTTTGGAGATGGATTAGAACCTCTTTCATGTTTAGGTTTTCTAAAGGGAAGCAATTGTCCGCATTATGATGGAGAATCAGATAGAAGACCGGCGTATCACAAGCTCATTAGCTCAGGTACGTTACAGGCAGGTATAGCTGCAGATGACGGAGCGGCTATACATTATATAGATCAAAGCATTAGTAAAATTGTTAGTTCTAGGCAAAATGCTAAAGCTTATAAGGTCTCTTTTCAGGACCAAATAATAGAAGAAGTACTTGAAACGACCTTTTTAAAATAAGGAGAGGATCAGACTGTCTACTAATCTTTATTTTGTCAGACACGCACACTCTGTCTATACCCCAGACGAATTACAAAGACCGCTATCTGAACGTGGATTTGCAGATGCGCAAAAGGTGACGGAAGTGCTGAAAAAGGAAAATATTGACCTTGTCATTTCAAGTCCTTATAAAAGGGCAATTGAAACCGTTGAAGGGATAGCCAATTTAATAGATCAAGAGATTCAAATTGTTGAAGGCTTTAAGGAACGGATGCTATCAGAAAAACCTGTTGAGGATTTTCAGCGGGCTATTACGAAAGTATGGGAGGACAATTCTTTTTCCTGGCAGGGAGGAGAGTCTAATTTATATAGCCAAGAAAGAGGAGTAAAGGCCGCTTTTCATGTGCTAGAAAAATATAATGAAAAAAATATAGTCATTGGCACACATGGAAATATAATGGTTTTGATCATGAATTACTTTGATTCCAGATTTAATTTTAAGTTCTGGAAGGAGCTCGATATGCCTGATATTTATAAATTGTCATTTGATCGTTTAGTGTTAAAAGGTGTTGAGAGGATTTGGAAAAGAGAATAGGAATTACTTTGCGGAGGATATGAATATGAGAAAATATTTTTTACCAATATCCATTTTGATATTAAGCATTTCAATTTTTTATGGCGGATTTCAGTTAAGTTCTGTCATGAAAAGTCAGGAAAGTGATAAATCATCTGGTGATAGCATGATGGATAAAGGCTTGCTTACATTAGAAGAGGCGGCATTATTTTTGAGCATGTCGACAGATGAGCTAAATATAGTAATTAATAGACAGGAATTTGAAAGAAAGAAATTATCGAGTTTTGAAACTTACAGGTTTATTCCGTTTATTACTATGAATAATAAAAGGTATTTTAATAAGGATCAATTGAATAAATGGATCGAATATAACTCCATTATTTGGAGCGAGATTAGCGATAATTAAGCTTGGGATTAGCTTCTCAGGTTTTTTCTCTTTGTAATGCAAATGCGTGAACTGAGAATGATATAATAACTATTACTTAGATTAGAACGACGTAAAGCAGGAGGTGAGAGCTGTGGATATTTATTTTTTGGCAAAGGATTCATTAGAGGCACAGGGAATACGTTGGACCATTGAGTCACATTTGGCTGGGGTGAAGCTGACTCAGTTTCATTCAATGGAAGAGCTTTTTCAGTCTGTACAGAAGAACCGTCCCAATCTGGTTATCTTGGATATGGACAGGTGGGGAAAGGAAAGTGAACGGCTTTGTCATCAAATGCAACAGCAAAAAACTCGATGGCTGGGAATCTCTTCAGAACGGATTTTTCAAACAGCTTATCGTGCCCTACAGTTCCGGGCGGAGGACGTATTGTTCCGTCCATTTTCTGCAGACGACTTGGTAAAACGTATTCAGCAGCTCCGCTATCAAATGCGCAATGAACAGCCCTTCTCATTAAATGCAAGTGTTATTACAAACGCAAATAGCATCGATTATCCAGATCTTTTTTTGTCTGATCATCATTATGATGAACGAATGATAATGGTAGCTTTTTTAACACCTAATACCGATTCCCTCCAGCTCGTATATGAAGCATTACAGCGATATCCGTTACCGGGAAAATATAAACTTTTTGCTTTATCTGACTTCATCCTTTGTATTCAGGAAACAGAAAAGGCTGAAGCTTTACAGGAGGTTTATCATTCCTTTTTAACAAGGTGGAAGGAGCGCATAGACGAGCCGCTGGCTATATTTATTAATTTTGACTCAACCCAAAAATCTCTTAAGAATAGATATCTGGAAACAAGACAGTTAACGAAAAGAATCTTTTTTGAGGGGTACGATATTATTTTAGCAGAAAATAACCAAATGCAATCAAGAGAATTGGATCCATTCCTTACCCCGCTTGAACAGAGGCAATGGATAGAAATGCTTGAAAAACAAAATATAACGGCTATTAGAGAATGGGTAGAGCATGAATTTTTAACATATGAGCAGCCATACCCTGACCCTGAAATGGTACGCATACGCCTTACAAGTGTGCTTGCCCAGATTCGCAGACATATGAAGTCTTATAATCTTCAAAGTGCACAGTTAGAATCAGCTTATCATAATGTTTTTCAACATATTATTCACACTCCGGTTATTTATCAAATTGTGCAAGAGTTTCTTGCTTTTACGGCACTCTTGCTTAACCAGGTGAAAGCTCAGCTTTTGCAAAAAGGTCCACATTCTTTAGTTGAAAAAGCAAGGGAATTAATTGAATCTAATTATTGGGAGGCAGGATGGAATCTAGCTGCATGTGCAGAGGCTCTACGAATTAATAAAAGTACCCTGAGCCGCCGTTTTTCAAAGGAATCCGGCACACCGTTTGGTAATCTGCTTCATCAAGTGAGAATTAGAGAAGCGAAACAACTTCTTCAAGAAACTGATTTATCTTTAGAAGAGGTGGCTAGGTTAACGGGCTACTCTCACCAAACCTATTTTAATGCGAAATTTAAGCAGATCGAGGGTTGTACACCGTTTGCTTATCGTACTGGCTATAGAAGTTCATAAAGTTTTGCCTCTTATCAATATCATAAACATAATAATGGGAAAACGGAAAATGATATTAATATGATGATGAGGAGGCTGAATGATGAAAGAGAATATCGACCAGACGAGTGAGGGTCTAAATCAACTATTTGAAGTGATTAATGCAAAAGGTGATACAGGAGAAATAAATGAAATAGTCAAAAGAACGAAAACAGATTCTGATAGGAACAATGAGAAATCACAAAATGATATGTAAGTAGCAGGGGCTTAGATTTTAAATCTGAGCTCTTATTTTTTTGCGATTAAGTGTGAAATAAATTATAAAAATTTAAATTTTAATTAAAATTTGTGATATAAATTATAAAATTAGCATCATTTTATAAATAATTATCTGAAATTTCCCTATAAAATAAATATATAGATAAAAGGAGGCTGTATTTATGAAAACAATTGCAAATGAAAAGGTTGTCCGTTATCGGGGAACAGAATTAAATACAAAGGGCTGGCAGCAAGAAGCAGCACTGCGAATGCTGATGAATAACTTAGATCAAGATGTTGCTGAGCGTCCAGAGGATCTAGTTGTTTATGGGGGAATCGGGAAAGCTGCACGAAATTGGGAGTGCTTTGATGCCATTGTAAAATCATTAAAAGAACTGGAAAACGATGAAACTTTGCTTATTCAATCTGGTAAACCGGTAGCCATTTTTAAATCACATACTGATGCACCTCGTGTGCTTCTAGCAAACTCTAATATTGTCCCGGCGTATGCAAATTGGGATACATTCCATGAACTTGATAAAAAAGGTCTTATGATGTATGGGCAAATGACGGCTGGAAGCTGGATTTATATCGGATCTCAAGGGATTGTTCAAGGAACTTATGAAACATTTGCAGAGCTAGCTAAACAGCATTTTAACAATTCGTTAAAAAATACGATTACAGTAACTGCTGGCCTTGGCGGAATGGGTGGAGCTCAGCCGCTAGCTGTTACGATGAACGGCGGGGTTTGTATTGGTATTGAAGTTGATGAAACACGAATTGACCGCCGAATTGAAACTCGATATACAGACGTGAAAACAAGCTCACTTGATGAAGCTATTCAATGGGCACAAGAAGCGAAACTATCAGGTAAAGCTCTGTCTATCGGTCTATTAGGAAATGCATGTGATATTCTACCAGAAATGATTTCTAAAGGGTTTATCCCAGATGTGTTAACAGACCAAACTTCTGCTCATGACCCGCTGAATGGATATATTCCTTCAGGGATGTCGTTAGAAGCAGCTGCTGAATTACGTCAAGCTGATCCAGCAGAATATGTTAAGCTGTCCAAAGCATCCATGGCTAAGCACGTAAAGGCGATGCTAGAAATGATGGAAAAAGGCGCGATTACTTTTGATTATGGCAACAACATCCGTCAAGTTGCGAAGGATGAAGGAGTAGAAAACGCCTTTGCTTTCCCAGGCTTTGTCCCGGCTTATATTCGTCCGCAGTTCTGTGAAGGAAAAGGACCTTTCCGCTGGGCAGCTCTTTCAGGTGATCCTGAAGATATTTATAAAACAGATGAAGTGATTTTACGCGAATTTAGCTATAACACACATCTTTGCAACTGGATCAAAATGGCACGCGAAAAAATCCAATTCCAAGGACTTCCTTCACGCATTTGCTGGCTAGGCTATGGTGAACGTGCTCGATTTGGAAAAATCATTAATGACATGGTGGCAAAAGGCGAGTTAAAGGCTCCGATTGTTATTGGACGTGACCACCTTGATTCAGGTTCAGTTGCATCCCCTAACCGAGAAACAGAAGGAATGAAGGATGGATCAGATGTTGTAGCTGACTGGCCAATTCTAAATGCTATGATCAATGCTGTTGGAGGCGCAACATGGGTTTCTGTTCATCATGGCGGTGGTGTTGGTATGGGCTATTCCTTACATGCAGGTATGGTTATCGTTGCAGATGGAACTAAGGAAGCTGAAGCGCGGCTTGAACGTGTATTAACGACTGACCCGGGCATGGGTGTTGTACGCCATGTGGATGCAGGATATGAATTAGCAGAGAAAACGGCACGTGAAAAAGGGGTAAATATCCCAATGCTTTCAAAAGGGAATGAGTAAGAATGACAAAACCAATTTGGATTAAACATATTACGCAGCTGGCTACTCTTGCTTCAAAAGTAAAAGGCCCCCGTTCTAAGGAGGCCATGTCCGAGCTTGGATTAATTGAAGACGGAAGCTTGTGGATAGAGAATGGCGTTATTGGAGCTGTAGGAACAACGGAGGAACTTGAAAAGCTCTACACGTCGAGAGAGCATGAAGCGAAAATTGTAGATGCTACTGGCCATCTAGTTACTCCTGGGCTCGTCGATCCGCACACACATGTGGTCTATGGCGGCAGTCGTGAACGTGAATTTGAAATGCGCCTTGAAGGGGCAACTTATATGGATATTATGAATGCGGGCGGCGGAATTCATGCGACGACCCGCATGACCCGTGAAGCTTCAGAGGAAGAACTAATTGAACAAACAACCCGCAGGCTTGATTCATTCCTTCAACATGGGGTTACAACCGTAGAAGGAAAAAGCGGTTATGGAATGAATCTTGAAACGGAGCTAAAGCAATTAAAAGTCATGAAAAAGCTGCAGGAGATTCATCCAATTGATCTCGTTCCAACCTTTATGGGCGCTCATGCCGTCCCACCTGATTTTAAAGGAAGAGAAGATGAATTTGTCCATCATTTAATAGAAGATATGCTGCCAATAATAGCAGAAGAGAAATTAGCCCAATTCAATGATGTTTTCTGTGAAAAAGGAGTTTTTACCCCAGAGCAATCAGAACGTATCTTAGAGGCTGGAAAGCGATTGGGACTGACTCCTAAAATACATGCAGACGAAATTGAACCATATGGTGGAGCGGAGTTAGCAGCGAAAGTAGGCGCGATTTCAGCTGAGCATTTATTGAAGGCATCAGACGAGGGAATCCAAGCAATGGCGAAATCAGGAACTATTGCGTGTCTGTTGCCTGCAACAGCCCTTTACTTAAGAGAACAAGCTGCTGCTGGAAGAAAAATGATTGATAGCGGGGTGGCTGTCGCGATTTCGACAGACTGTAACCCAGGATCTTCTCCAACCACGTCAATGCCGCTTGTTATGAATCTAGCTTGTATATCTATGAGACTTACACCAGCTGAGAGTTTAACTGCTGCTACCTACAATGCTGCCTGTGCAATTAATCGACAGGATGAGGTTGGATCACTAGAAGTAGGCAAGAAAGCAGACGTTGTCCTGTGGAATGTGAAAAGCTATCAGGAATTACAATATTTATTTGGGGTTAACCATGTGAAATCAGTATGGAAAAAAGGGGTTCAGGTAGTTTAGGCAGGATCAACCATTTAAATTAGCTAAATTTGAAATATAGAGGCAGAGGCTAAACTTCTGCCTCTTTTTTTAATTCTTATGATAATAAATAGCTTTCCTGAACGACTCTTCCCAAGTAGTCTATAAAAAATATCAGAAACTTGGAAATTGACATATCTTTTCAACTCCTGTGGAAAATGTTATAACGAAAAGTAAGGTTTACTATTGTCAGATATTTATAGGAGGAGGAATTCGAATGAAGTGGAAGGTTGGATGTGTCCAAATGGATATTGCCTACGGGGATCCGGTGAAAAATTTGGAACTTGCCGAGAAGTGGTTTGATAAAGCAGCGAGCGAGAATTGTACAGTTGTTGTTCTTCCTGAGCTATGGAGTACAGGTTATGATTTGGAGCGTTTACCTGAAATTGGTCATAAAGAGGGAGTGGATATCATTCATTTTCTTCAGGAGCAGGCTAAGAAGCATGGGTTTCAAATTGTCGGGGGATCCATTGCGAAGGGTACGGATGATGGGTTTTTAAATACTCTTTATGTAGTAGATAAAGAGGGAAACGTTGTTCATGAGTACAGCAAGCTCCATTTGATTCAGTTAATGGATGAGCATCTTTACTTAAAGGCAGGTACGGATGAAACCTTCTTTATGTTAGATGGAGAAGCTTCTTCTAGTTTTATTTGCTACGATATTCGATTCCCTGAATGGTTGAGAAAGCCGATTATTAAAGGGGCCAAAACGATGTTTGTTGTAGCAGAATGGCCGATCCAAAGGTTAGATCACTGGCGCACCTTATTAAGAGCCCGTGCAATCGAAAATCAATGCTATGTTATTGCTTGTAACCGGAGCGGAGAAGATAAAAATAACAAATTCGCAGGTCATTCGATGATTATCGATCCATGGGGAGAGGTTGTATCAGAAGGCGGCGAAGGCGAGGAACTTGTGATTGGAGAGGTTAATTTTGATCACATCGACTCTATACGAAGCCAAATTCCTGTATTTGAAGACAGAAGACCAGAGCGGTATTAAAAATAAACTATAGAAACCAAATCAGCAGGGAGGTGCATTTTCCATGCTGATTTTTTACTATCAGAAAATTTTGCATGATATCTTGTAAAACAACTCATCTTCCTTCAAAATTACTTTAAAAAGCAGAAAGAGTGATAATATGCCAACAAGAATGATACAAGGAAAAACATTGGATGAATGGAAAAGAGAATTGCCCATTTTATCAGAGATGACGGGCTTTCACGAAGTATTTTGGACAAATCCTAAATTTCAATCAGACTCAGAAACTTCTTTAACGATAGATGATGTAATAGATGCAGAGAAAAGGCTTGCCCGATTTGCTCCGTATATAGCAAAAGTATTTCCGGAAACAGCAAAGGATCAAGGATTGATTGAATCGCCGCTTTTTTTTATACCAAAAATGCTAGAAAAGCTTGAAGCATTCTATCAGAATGATTTTCTCGGTCATTTATATTTGAAAGGAGATAGTCATCTGCCTATTTCAGGCTCTATTAAAGCACGCGGCGGAATTTATGAAGTGCTGAAATATGCTGAGGAGCTAGCACTTAGACATAACATGCTTTCTTTGGATGATGACTATTCCTTATTAGCGGAGCAAAGATTTAAAGATTTCTTTTCAGGTTATTCTATAGCTGTTGGATCGACAGGTAACCTAGGATTAAGCATAGGGATTATGAGTGCAAAGCTTGGTTTTAAGGTATTTGTACATATGTCGGCTGATGCAAAACAGTGGAAAAAGGATTTACTTCGAGAAAAAGGAGTAGTCGTAGTCGAGCATGCATCTGATTTTAGCGCTGCTGTTGAACATGGGCGGAAGCAGGCTAGCGAGGATCCAAATATGTATTTTGTTGATGATGAAAGCTCTAAACATCTGTTTCTTGGCTATTCGGTAGCAGCACTTCGTTTAAAAAAACAGCTTGAGGAAAAGAATGTGAAGGTGGATGATCAGAATCCGTTATTTGTCTATCTTCCTTGTGGAGTGGGCGGCGGCCCGGGAGGAGTGACATTCGGTCTTAAGCTTGTGTTCGGAGACCATGTCCATTGCTTCTTTATCGAACCAACTCATTCTCCTTGTATGCTGCTAGGCCTTATGACAGGATTACACGATGAAGTGTCGGTTCAGGAGTTTGGCATTGATAATAAAACAGAAGCAGATGGATTAGCAGTTGGCCGACCATCAGCCTTTATCGGGAAAACGATTGAAAATAAGATCAGCGGTATTTGTACGGTCGACGATGATAAGTTATTTACCTACCTGGCCATGCTGGCGGATACAGAAGGAATTTACCTTGAACCGTCTGCTCTCGCTGGCTTCTCATGCTATGTTCAATTATTTGAATCTATGGCAGGACAAAAATATTTGAGCGAGCAAAACCTGAAGCCAAATTTAGAAAATGGAACACATATTATTTGGGGGACAGGCGGCAGTATGGTTCCAGAAAAAGAGATGAAGCAATACTACGAAAGAGGAAAGAAGACGTTATAATAATTGATACTATGAATTAACCAAAGGAGATAAAGCTATTGGAAAACAAGCTATATTACAAGGACCCATATATGCACACTTTTAGAGCTCATGTCCTAAAACAAGAAATAGATGAGCAAGGAAAACAATACGTCGTTTTAAATGAAACGGCATTCTATCCAACTGGTGGGGGACAGCCTCATGATACCGGCTATATCGATGATGTAAAGGTTATTGATGTGGAAGAGGTAAATGGAGAGATCCGTCATTATTTAGAAAAGGAATGGCAAGGTTCACAGAATGAAGTCCAAGGTCAGATTGATTGGGCCCGCCGGTTCGATTTTATGCAGCAGCATGCAGGCCAGCATATATTAACCGCAGCTTTTGTCGAGCTTTTTAATATTCCGACTATAGGTTTTCATTTAGGAAGAGAAACTGTAACAATTGACTTGGACATTGACCAGCTTTCTGAGAGCCAAGTAATAGAGGCAGAGCAGCTTGCAAACAAAATTGTTTTAGAGGGAAGGCCAATTGAAACAAAGTGGGTAGCAGAGGAAGAATTGGTTAACTATCAATTACGAAAAGAACTAGCAGTTACAGAAAATATCCGCCTCGTCATTATTCCTGACTTTGATTATAATGGCTGCGGCGGAACACATCCAAAAACTACTGCAGAAGTAGGAGCTATCAAAATTTTAGACTGGGAACGGCAAAAAAATAAAATCCGGGTACAGTTTGTTTGTGGAGGAAGGGTTATATCTCAGCTTCACCAAAAACAAAAAGTAATTAAGGAATTAACAGATTTATTAAATGCGCCGGAGCTGGACTTAGCCGCTGCTGCGAAAAAACTGATTGATAGTGGAAAAGAACGGGAAAAATCACTGGAAGCCCTTCAAGAAGTGCTTCTGTCGTATGAGGCGAAAGAGCTGCTGAATCATGCAGAGTCCACGGAAAAAGGAAAAGTGATCTGTGAAGTGTTTCAAAATCGATCCATTCAGGAGCTGCAAAAGCTAGGACGTTCAATCGCAGCAGAATCAAATGAAGCGGTTGTTTTTCTTGCAAATGAGCTGAACGGCAAGCTTCAATTTGTTTGTGCTCGAGGTTCCGAAGTTACGAGTAGTATGAAGAAGGTCTCCGGTGCTTTGCTTGGATTAATCAATGGAAAAGGCGGCGGCAGCGACCAGTTCGCACAAGGAGGCGGCGAGAGTTTGCTGTCAGGGGAACAGCTTCTTCAGCATGCCAAGGAATTAGTTATTCAGGAGAAAAATTAGATTTATAAGGTGAAAGTAATTAATAAAATATTTAGAAAAATCTTTTAAAATGGTTGTCATGCTTTCCTTGTTGTATTACAATCCTAATAAGGGCTATGCATCACAATGAATGTTTATGTTATCCGCATAAACACCTCATGTGATATCCTTGCTCTGCAGGAGGCATGTTCATGTTTCAGCAAAACACTGTTTATATTATTGGAGACAGCAAGACATCCTTGAACAATCCGATTATGCAAAAATATAACCAATTTTTTATTGGACTAGTAGTAAATAGAGATAACCATGAAATTGTAGATGCTGAATGCTCATCTACAATTGCGCTAACATCCTTATTTGTTAAGTCACTGTTTACAGGAAAATCGATTTTGAATGTAAATCAAGTGCTTGAAGAAATTGAACAGCGCTATTTTGGATCATCTCAAAAGGCTTTGATGGTAGCCTTCAAAAACGCGAATATTAAATATGCACAAATAATGAATAAATAAGCTGCTTTTTCTGTCAAACGCAGATTAAATCCAGCTGTTAGAGATGATGTTTTTCTCTGGCAGCTGGATTTTTTTATCTAATTTATTGGGTGCTTTATGACTTGAAAATAGGAAAGATTCCATTAACTATGATTCTATTTTTCAGGTCAATCGGAATAAGAATGAATAAATATATTTACTCATACTACTTAACTATAAAAATGGGGGTTTACGAATGAAGCTATATATTTCTGTTGATATGGAAGGGATTACAGGGCTGGCTGATTATACACATGTTGATTCTTCAAAGCATAATTACGAGCGCAGCCGCAGGATTATGACGGAAGAAGCGAATCATGTTATTACATCAGCTTTTAATGAAGGATGTTCGGAGGTTGTTGTGAATGACAGCCACTCAAAAATGAATAATCTTTTAATTGAGCATCTTCACCCAGATGCCCAAGTCATAGTGGGAGATGTTAAGCCATTTTCAATGGTTCAGGCATTGGATTCAAGCTTCATTGGGGCCATGTTTATCGGTTACCATGCCAGGGCTTCAATGAAGGGAGCTATGTCCCACTCTATGATTTTCGGAGTTCGAAATATGTATATAAATGATGTAGCAGTTGGAGAAATGGGCCTCAACGCTTATGTGGCTGGCTACTACGGAGTTCCGGTACTAATGGTTGCAGGAGACGACCGGGCTGCATTAGAGGCAGAGCAGCTCATACCTAATGTCACAACAGCTATCGTGAAGGAAACGATTACCCGGTCAGCGGTAAAATCCTTAACTCCAGCAAAGGCTGGCGAGCTTCTGAGAGAAAAAACGGAAGAGGCTTTAAAAAATCGGGATTTAGTGAAACCGCTTGCACCGCCAGAAAATCCACTTTTACGAATTGAGTTTGCCAATTACGGGCAGGCAGAATGGGCATCCTTAATGCCGGGAACCGAGATTGAGGAAAACTCAACAATTGTGCGCTATCAAGCCAAGGATATTCTAGAAGCTTATAAAGCAATGCTGGTAATGGTGGAATTAGCTATGAGAACATCATTCTGTTAGGAAGTGTTATTAATGACAACATACATTGTAAAACGCCTCATTGCCATGATAGTAACACTTTGGCTAATCGTTACACTCACTTTTTTCCTGATGCATTCTGTTCCAGGTTCACCATTTAATGAGGAAAGAGCAACGAATGAAACGGTTCAGCGCAATTTGGAAAAGTTCTATCATCTCGATAAGCCGCTTTATGTTCAATATGGAATGTATTTAAAATCAGTGGCGACTCTAGATTTTGGACCATCTATAAAAAAATCATCCCAAACTGTTAATGATATGCTCGGGAGAGGATTTCCAGTTTCATTTGAGCTAGGAATGGTCACGTTAATATTTGCAGTATTATCTGGGATCACATTAGGAATCATTGCCGCTCTTCGGCATAACGGCATTATCGATTATTTAGCTATGACAATTGCGGTGCTCGGAATCTCCATCCCGAATTTTGTAATGGCGACTCTTCTTATCCAGCAGCTCGCTGTTAATCTTGGCATTCTTCCTGTTGCAACCTGGGTAAGTCCAAAGCATATGATTCTCCCTACTTTAGCACTTGCAACAGGCCCGATGGCGATTATCGCCAGATTAACTAGATCCAGTATGCTCGAAGTGCTAACGCAGGATTACATAAGAACTGCAAAAGCTAAAGGATTATCCCCTGTGAAAATTGTCTTTAAGCATGCACTCAGAAATGCGCTTTTGCCAGTTGTTACGGTATTAGGCTCTTTAGCAGCCAGTATCTTAACCGGCACCTTTGTTATTGAAAAGATATTTGCTATCCCGGGAATGGGAAAATATTTCGTGGAAAGCATCAATCAGCGAGATTATCCGGTCATCATGGGAACAACGGTTTTCTACAGTACCATTTTGATCATCATGCTATTTTTAGTGGATATTGCTTATGGAATTCTAGATCCGCGAATTAAGCTTCATAAAAAGGAGGCAAGCTAATGGAATTAAGAAAACAGCATGATCATCATATTGCAGCAGACATTCCGGATGATTGGTTTGTCCCGAAATCTAATAATCAAGCAGAGGCTGAGGCGGTTGTTAGACCAAGCCAAAGCTATTGGCAGGACGCTTGGAGGCGTTTATTAAAGAATAAATTAGCAATGGCGGGACTTACGTTCTTAATTTTTCTAACGATTATGGCGATCATTGGTCCGATGATCTCGCCTCATGATGTAACAGAGCAAAAGTTAATCAACCAAAATTTACCGCCATCAAGTAAGCATTGGTTTGGAACAGATGAATTAGGAAGAGATGTGTTTTCAAGAACGTGGTATGGAGCGAGAATTTCCTTATTTGTTGGAATTGCCGCTGCATTAATCGACTTTATCATAGGGGTTGTATACGGAGGAGTAGCAGGTTATAAAGGCGGAAAAACAGACAATGTCATGATGAGAATTATTGAAATTTTGTATGGACTTCCATACTTGCTTATCGTCATTTTAATTAGTGTTGTTATGGGACCCGGTTTGTTTACAATAATCGTCGCCCTAACCGTAACAGGATGGATTGGAATGGCTCGAATTGTCAGAGGGCAGGTTCTCCAAATAAAAAACTATGAGTTTGTCCTGGCATCTAAAACATTTGGGTCCAAAACTGCAAGGATTATTAGGAAAAATTTGCTGCCAAACACAATGGGGCCAATTATCGTTCAAATGACTTTAACAGTTCCGTCCGCTATTTTTGCTGAGGCTTTCCTAAGCTTCCTTGGCTTAGGTATACAGCCTCCATATGCTAGCTGGGGATCGATGGCAAGTGATGGCTTGTCTACTATTCTATCAGGTCATTGGTGGAGACTATTCTTCCCGGCATTCTTTATTTCTTTAACGATGTTTTCGTTTAATGTTCTCGGGGATGGACTTCAGGATGCGCTTGATCCGAAGTTAAGGAGGTAACATCATGGAAAAAGTTCTCGAAGTAAAGGATCTCCACGTTTCATTTAAAACATTTGGCGGAGAAGTGAAGGCTGTCCGAGGGGTTACCTTCGATCTATATAAAGGGGAAACACTTGCAATTGTTGGTGAATCCGGCTGTGGAAAAAGTGTTACATCCCAAAGCATCATGCGGTTAATACCAAATCCGCCAGGAAAAATAATAAAAGGCTCTATCAATTTTAAAGGAACTGATTTAACAAAATTAAAAGAGCGGCAGATGAGAAATATTCGTGGAGCAGATATATCGATGATCTTCCAAGATCCGATGACCGCTCTGAATCCAACGATTAAGATTGGCGAACAGATTATAGAAGGAATTCTGCAGCATGAATCTATTTCAAGGCAAGAGGCTAAAAAAATGGCCTTAGAAATGCTTGAGCTTGTTGGTATCCCTGATCCATTGGAAAGATTAAACCACTACCCTCATCAGTTTAGCGGTGGAATGAGACAGCGGATTGTTATTGCAATGGCCCTAGTTTGCCAGCCGGAAATATTGATTGCGGATGAGCCTACAACGGCATTAGATGTAACGATACAGGCACAAATACTTGATTTATTTAGAGACATTCAGAAGAAAACAGGAGTTTCTATTATTCTTATTACTCATGATCTTGGCGTTGTTGCTCAAGTGGCTAATCGTATCGCAGTTATGTATGCAGGTAAGATCGTTGAGGCTGGATCAAGAAGGGAAATATTCTATAACCCACAGCATCCATATACAAAAGGCTTGCTTAATTCAGTACCTCGATTGGACCTGGAGGAGGCAGACCTTATCCCAATCGGTGGCACGCCGCCAGACTTGTTCTCACCTCCAGCAGGCTGTCCTTTTACAGCAAGATGCAGCTACGCAATGGAAGTTTGCGAACGGGCATATCCGTTTAAAACCCATCTAAGTAAAGAGCATCATGTAGATTGCTGGCTTCAGGATGAACGTGCCATGAAGATGCTAGCAAGTGTGAAGTAGATTTAGATCTTTTAGAGGGTGATTCGTATCTAAATCAAGCTAGCGGAGACGCCTTTGAAAGTTCTTTTCTATCAGCGATTATCATATAGCTGAGAATAATAGAAAAAGACCAATTATTAAAAGGGGGAAATGAGATGAAAAAGTTTTTATCACTTTTGCTGACTGGGCTAATGATTTTTGTTCTTGCAGCCTGTACAGCAAAGGAGAATGCAGGAACTGAAGAACCTGCAAAAAAAGACAATGATAATGAAGGAACTAAGGAGGAAGTAGTTACTGAGAAGGTTCTTTACCTTAATAACGACATGGAACCAACATCATTTGATCCTCCAATTGGATTTGATTCTGTTTCATGGAGTGCCTTGAATAACTTGATGGAAGGTTTAACCCGTTTAGGATCAAATCATGATCCGGAGCCAGCTACTGCTGAAAAGTGGGATGTTTCTGATGATGGAAAAGTGTATACGTTCCATATTCGCGATAATGCAAAATGGTCAAATGGTGATGATGTAACAGCCGGTGACTTTGTATTTGCATGGAAGCGCTTATTAGATCCTGAGACTGGATCTCCAGCTTCATTCCTAGGCTATTTCATCGAGGGGGCTGAAGCCTATAATAACGGCGAAGGTTCAGCAGATGATGTAAAAGTAAAAGCAATTGATGATAAAACATTCGAAGTGACATTAACTAGCCCGCAAGCATATTTCTTAAGCGTTATTACAAACCCAGCCTTTTTCCCAATCAATGAGAAGGTAGCAAAAGAAAATCCAAAGTGGTTTGCTGAAGCAGCAACTTTCGTGGGGAATGGTCCTTTCAACTTAACAGAATGGGAGCACGACAGCCATTTTGTTATGGAAAAGAATGATAAATACTGGGATGCTGCTACTGTAAAGCTTGATAAAGTTCATTGGGCAATCATTGATGATACAAATACAGCTTATCAAATGTTCCAAACAGGTAACCTTGATACATCCGATGTGCCAGCTGATTTAGCTGAACAGCTTTTTGCAGAAGGAAAGGTTAAAGTTGAAGGTCAGGCAGGAGATTACTTCTACCGTTTTAATGTGACAATGGAGCCGTTCCAAAACGTTAATATCCGTAAAGCCTTTGCTATGGCAATTGATCAACAGCAAATTGTTGAATATGTAACGAAAAAAGGCGAAAAGCCAGCATATGGATTTGTAGCTTATGGCTTTAATGATGCAAACGGAAAAGATTTCCGTGAAACAGCTGGTGATTTAGTAAAGACAAATATTGAAGAAGCGAAAGCACTTTTAGCAAAAGGTATGGAAGAGGAAGGCTATACAACACTTCCGGAAGTAACGCTCACATATAGTACTAGTGATGCCCATAAGAAAATTGCAGAGGCGCTTCAGCAAATGTTTAAAGATAATCTTGGCGTTGAAGTAAAGCTTGCGAACATGGAATGGAACGTATTTGCTGAGGACCAAAAGGCATTGAAATTCCAATTCTCACGCAGTTCTTTCCTTGCAGACTATGCTGATCCGATCAACTTCTTAGAAAACTTCCAGACTGGTCTTTCTATGAACCGTACAGGTTGGAGTAATGCGAAATATGATCAATTAATTAAAGATGCTAAAAATGAAGCGGATGAAGCAAAACGATACGAAATGATGTACGAAGCTGAGAGAATTCTATTTGAAGAAATGCCAATCGTTCCTCTGTACTTCTACAATCAAGCTTATTTGCAAAATGAAGCAGTTACTGGCATCGTCCGTCATCCAGTCGGTTATTTAGAGCTTAAATGGGCTGATAAGAACTAAAAAAGGAAGCACCTGTTAAGTAAGAATGAAATGATAAAAAAGGGATGTTCCGGATGAACATCCCTTTTTTAGAAAGAATACAAGGTGACTTTTTGAATATGGTTTAAGGGGAAACCTTAAAAATCAAAAGGGATGTGACAGCATGTTGACAAAGCCTCAAGCATTAAAGGCTGGAGACACCATTGGTATTATTGCACCAGCAAGTCCGCCAAATCAAGAGAATTTACATCGTTCTTTTCATTTCCTAGAGGAACTAGGGTTAAAAGCAAAGGTCGGAAAACATGTTTATGATCAATATGGTTATTTAGCGGGAAAAGATGAAGATAGATTAGCAGATTTACATATGATGTTTGAGGATCAAGAGGTAAAGGCCGTTATCTGTGCCGGGGGAGGATACGGGACAGGAAGAATTGCCTCACAAATTGATTATGAATTAATTAAACAGAACCCGAAAATCTTTTGGGGCTACAGTGATATTACTTTTTTGCATACAGCTATTCGCCAGCAAGCAGGTCTCATTACTTTTCATGGACCGATGCTTGCCTCTGATATGGGAAAAGAGGATGTTGATCCTTTATCGAAGGAATTCTTTAAGCAATTATTCAAACCTACTACAATTCAATATTCCGAAGAGATTGCGCCGTTAGAGACTCTTATTGAAGGAAGAGCTAGCGGAGAAATTACTGGAGGAAATTTAACCCTTATTGCAAGTACGATTGGAACTCCATTTGAGATTGAAACGAGAGGCAAGCTCTTACTACTTGAAGATATTAATGAAGAGCCGCGTTCAATAGATCGAATGCTTAATCAATTGCATATGGCAGGAAAGCTTTATGATGCAGCAGGACTGATTTTTGGAGATTTTAATAATTGTATTCCTGAGAGGGAGCTTTCATTAAGTCTTGATGAAGTTATTGAGCATTATACATTCCTAGCAAATAAACCTGCTATAAAGGGATTTAAAATTGGCCACTGCTTCCCGCATATCTCTATACCCCTTGGGACAAAGGCAGAAATAGATACGGCCACAAAGCAATTAACCATTGAAAGCGGAATTCGGTAAGTTTGAAAAAGGATAGCTTTTTATCCCTTTTTTGAACAATTATTAAAGGGTGGTATATATGAAAATAGACAAAATCGAGACATACAGGGTAGCGATACCACTTATAAAGCCATTTAAAACAGCACTGCGCACTGTCCATACAGCTGAATCAATTTTGGTGAAGATTACATGTGATAACGGAGTAATCGGCTGGGGGGAGGCCCCTCCAACCGTTGTCATAACTGGCGACACATTATCGAGTATTGAATCGGCCATTCACAACGTATTAAAGCCTTACTTAGAACAGAAAAACCTATTAAACTATGAGGCGATCTTTCAAGAAATTCAATTGATATTGATTGGTAATTCAAGTGCGAAAGCTGCTATTGATATGGCATTGTATGATTGCCTGTCACAGCAATGCAAGCTCCCGCTTTATCAGTTTTTAGGTGGCCATAAAGAAGAAATTGAAACAGATTATACTGTTAGTGTAAACGGACCAGAGGAAATGGGAGAGGATGCGGTCGCTTATGTCCAGAATGGGTTTGACGTCCTCAAAGTTAAAGTTGGCAAAGACAATATTCAAACCGATATGGATCGTATTCGTGAAATCAGAGCACGTGTTGGAGGCTTAATAAAAATCCGCCTTGATGCTAATCAGGGTTGGTCACCAAAGGAAGCCATTCATGCTATTCGTAAAATGGAGGACATGGACTTTAATATTGAACTTGTTGAACAGCCTGTTAAAGCTTGGGATATTGCAGGTCTTAAGCAAGTTACGGATCATGTGGATACATTAATTATGGCAGACGAGAGTGTTTTTTCGCCTCGGCAAGCCTTTGAAGTCATTAAAACGAGAAGTGCTGATTTAATTAATATTAAACTGATGAAATCTGGCGGGATCTACCAGGCTCAAATTATCAATCAGCTTGCTGAAGTATGCGGGATGGAATGTATGGTAGGGAGCATGATTGAAACTAAGGTTGGAATTTCAGCTGCTGCCCATTTTGCTGCAAGTAAGAAAAATATTACCCGATTTGATTTTGATGCACCGTTAATGCTGGCAAAAGAACTTGTAGAAGGTGGGATAAAATACAACGGCAGAAAAATAATGCTTCCATCAGAGCCGGGATTAGGGATCCGTCATGTTCATATTGAAGGAGGGATTTCACTTGGAAATTCAAGATAAATGGCTCGTAAATGCAGCTGTTGCCACCGTCTGGACATCTTATGACAGTACAAGGGAAATAGACAAAGAGGCGATAGAATGTCCAGGAGATGTAGAATTATGGCTTAATGGATTAAATTATGAAACTAGGCTAGAACTCTGTAATCGAAATCTAGTTCAAACTCAAGTGTTATATGGGCAAGAGGTTCTCGTTATAGAGGAAAAAGCCGGTTGGGCCCATATTATCGTCCCTGATCAAGCATCTTCAAAAAATAGCGAAGGTTATCCAGGCTGGATCCCAAAAGCTCAGCTTGTTAATAAACAGGACTGGAAGCTTGAAGAGAGTTCTGTTGCTGTAGTCAATCAAAAAAAGGGAACTCTTTACGGGAATGACTATGCCCCTATGATTTCACTAAGCTATCAAACAGTCCTGCCGGTTTTAAGTGCAGAAGGCGAATGGCTGCGGGTCCAAACACCTGAGGGAGAAGGGTTTTTAAGAACGGATGGGGTTATTCAATATAATTCCGTTCATGATCAGACTAAAGGCGACGGAAACAGTATTGTAAAAGCGGGTGAACAATTTCTGCATTTGCCTTATTTATGGGGCGGAATGAGCAGCTTCGGTTATGATTGTTCAGGCTTTAGCTACTCCATGTGTAAGGCAAATGGGTATATAATCCCGCGTGATGCCCATGATCAGGCAGCATCAGGAAAAGAGATAGAGTTGGATCAGATAGAGCCTGGCGATCTGCTGTTCTTTGCCTATGAAGAAGGTAAAGGGAGTATTCATCATGTAGGAATTTATTATGGAGAAGGTAAATTACTCCACTCGCCAAATACAGGCAAGAGCATTGAAATAATCAATTTAGAAAACACCATTTATGAAAAGGAATTATGTGCAGCTAGACGCTATTGGCAAGAGACGGGGGAATAGATATGGCTAATGAAACATTGTTAGAAGTGAAGAATCTTAAAAAACATTTTTCTTTAGGAAAAGGACAAATCTTAAAAGCGGTAGACGATGTTTCATTCTATATAAAAAAGGGAGAAACGTTTGGAATAGTAGGTGAATCCGGCTGCGGAAAATCAACAGCTGGACGCACGATTATTGGATTATATGATCGGACTGACGGTGAAGTTATTTTTGAAGGAAAAAATGTCCATAAGATGAACGAGAAAGAACGATTTGCTTTTCATAGGAAGATGCAAATGATTTTTCAGGACCCATATGCTTCGTTGAATCCGCGTTCGACAGTTAGAGAGATCATCTCAGAGCCGATGGAAGTCCACGGGTTATATCGAGATAAAAATGAGCGTTTAGAAAGGGTATACCAATTATTAGAGGATGTTGGACTTAACAGAGATCACGCGAACCGATATCCGCATGAATTTAGCGGCGGACAAAGACAAAGAATTGGCATCGCCCGAGCGCTGTCATTAGATCCTGATTTCATAATCGCAGATGAGCCAATTTCAGCTCTCGATGTTTCTGTTCAAGCTCAAGTTGTGAACCTGCTGAAAAATCTGCAAAAGAAAAAGGGGTTAACTTATTTATTTATAGCTCACGATTTATCGATGGTTAAGCATATCAGTGATCGGATAGGGGTCATGTATTTAGGAAATCTTGTGGAATTAACGGCGAGTGCTAATCTATACAAAAATCCCCTTCATCCCTATACTTCTGCTCTATTATCAGCTATCCCTATTCCGGATCCGGATGTAGAGGACAGGCGTGAACGTATTATTTTGCAGGGAGAGCTGCCAAGCCCGATTAATCCGCCTAGTGGTTGCGTTTTTAGAACCCGCTGTCCATATGCGATGGGGGCTTGTGCAGAGTTAAAGCCTGAGTGGCAAGAGGTTGAAGAGAATCATTTTGTAGCCTGCCACTTATATAACAAAAATGTAGTGGGTGATTCTAACGGCTCTCAAGTAGCTGTTACGATCAGGGCAAGAGAGTAAGATGGATATTGAAAAGGTAAAAAAGAAGGTTTCAGAGATTGCTGCTCAATGCGATGGAAGAGTTGGTTTGGTTATTGAAACAGGTGAGGATCGGATAGAAATAAATCCTCATGATCGATTTTCGTCAGCAAGCCTCATTAAAATACCTATTTTGCTAGAGGGATTTCGTCAATATGATAGGGGGGCGCTTGACCTTCAGGAGTATTTACCTGTTCAGGCTGCTCATAGAGTAGGAGGAGCTGGGGTTCTACAGGCGTTATCGGATGATTTGAAATTGAAAATAGTCGATCTACTGGCACTAATGATCATTGTTTCAGATAATACCGCAACCAATATGTTAATCGACCGTATTGGGATGAATAAGATTAATCAGTGTATAAAGGATCATACTCTTGAGGGCACAGAGCTCAACCGAAAGATGATGGATCTTGATGCAGCTCAAAAAGGAATGGACAATCACACAACAGCTAGTGATATAGTGTGGTGTTTAAGAGCCATAGATGAACAGAATTTTTTAACGAAAGAAAGCTCCATACAAGCTTTTAATATTTTGGAAAAACAGCAATTTAAGAATAAGCTTTGTGATTCGCTAGATTCGGAGGCAATCCAGATTGCCAGCAAAACAGGTGAACTGCCAGGGGTTGAGCATGATTGTGTAATCATGAAATATGGCGGTAACACTTTATATGCTGCTGTCTTAATAGATGGACTGCCGAACCGGGAAGCAGGAAGAAAAACGTTTACTCAAATTGGCATTGTGCTTTCCCAATTTATAATGACATAACTAGAACGTTCTATCTTGGGGGATAGAGCGTTTTTTCTTTTTACAAGGTTGAGATTGGCAGCGTCGGTTTGTTTGGCAAGCAAGAATAATTCTTGTGGCGAATGACGGTCATCTTGCTCAGTTTAGTAGTAGAAGCTGTCCGTCATAGAGAGAATGACGTCCATCTTGCTCGGATTAGTAACGAAGCTGTCCGTCATAGAGAGAATGACGGCCATCTTGTTCGGATTAATAATGAAGTTGTCCGTCATGAAGAGGATGACGGTCATCTTGCTCGGATTAATAACGAAGCTGTCCGTCATAGAGTGGATGACGGCCATCTTGTTGGATTAATAACGAAGTTGTCCGTCACAGAGAGAATGACGGTCATCTTGTTCGGATTATTAACAAAGTTGTCCGTCATAGAGAGAATGACGTCCATCTTGCTCGGATTAGTAACGAAGCTGTCCGTCATAGAGTGGATGACGTCCATCTTGTTCGGATTAATAACGAAGTTGTCCGTCATAAAGTAAATGACGGTCATCTTGCTCAGTTTAGTAACAAAGTTGTCCGTCATATACGGCAGGCGTTTCGGATCAATAAAAAAAGCCTGCAGAAAAGTATTCTGTAAGCTTCATTAATCAGCCAGTTAATATATCTTCTTTAGGATAACGGACTTTTTGTTCGCCTTGATTGCGGGCAAACGAGAATACTAATGTTAAAGGTCCTAATTTTCCGAGGAACATGATAAAAATAATGATCTCTTTCCCGATTTCAGATAAATCACCTGTTAATCCCATTGTCAGACCAACAGTACCAAACGCAGACAGGACTTCAAAGGTAATTTTTATAAAAGGCTGCTTTTCTGTAATGGTTAAAAGGAAGATCGCAATGCTAATAAACAGTAGACTAATCATCGCGATTGCGAGTGCTTTAAACACAAAGGAATCGCTAATTGTTTTACGAAAAACGACAAGGTCTTTCTTGCCGCGAATAAAGGCAGTGACAGCAAGAATAAAGATGATAAAGGTTGTGAGTTTAATCCCGCCGCCAGTAGAAGCGCTTCCTGCCCCAATAAACATGAGGAAGGTCATAAAAAAAGCCGTTGGATCCTCAATTCCGCTTAAATCAACGGTATTAAACCCTGCTGTTCTCGGGGAAACTGCCTGAAAGTAAGAAGCCCAGAACTTTTCCCAGCCTGTTAATGGCCCTAAAGTATTTGGATTGTTTCTTTCTAACAAAAAGATTACTACCATGGAAACAAGGTTGATAGCAACCGTGCTAATAATCATTAGCTTTGAATGTAGAGATAACTCTCGAAAGGTTTTGGCCCGTTTTAAATCAATTAAAACTGTAAAACCAATTCCCCCAATAATAAATAATAACGAAATCACTAAATTTACAACAGGATCACCGACAAATTGGGTAAGGTTATCACTCCATAAAGCAAATCCAGCATTGTTAAAAGCAGAAACAGAGTGAAACAAGCTGTAGTATAACCCTTTGGCCAAGCCGTATTCGGGAACCCAGCGAATGGCAAGCAAAACTAAAGCGCAGCCCTCAATAATAAAGGAAAAAATAAATAGGTTGCGGACGAGACTAATGACTCCACCTAACGAAGTTTGATTAAGAGCATGCTGCATTAATAGACGCTCCTTAAAGCCAATTTTTCTACCGAGCATTAAGTAAATTAATACGGCAAATGACATAATCCCTAAGCCGCCCAATTGGATCAGGCACATGATGACGATTTGGCCAAAAACCGTAAAGGTCGTTACCGTATCCACCACATTAAGTCCTGTTACTGTCATGGCAGAAGTAGTGGTGAAAAGTGCGTCTATCCAAGAAATGGAATGCTTTGTTGAAAAGGGGAGTTTTAATAAAACTGTGCCCACTCCAATAAAGAAAGCAAATACAAGTACAAGAAGCTGAGGTGGACTAATTTTTATCGTCTTATTTATCATTGCCACACCTGCCGTTATTCTCAATTAATACAACACGCTTCCTCAAGAATATACCCCCATTAATTTCATTCTGGTATAGATTTCCCTTAAATAATGTGTTTAATAAAATACTCCTGAAACGGGGGGATGTCAATAAGATTTTTTCCTGAAAAGGGGGAATAAAAAAAGAATGGCTTGCTCTAAACCATTCTTGTGATTTGGACAGAGCTACCAACCTTAATTATCAGGGGTTTTTTATATCGGCAGGGAATAAATTAATAGAAATACAGGCACATTTCATTGAAATTATTTTACAAAAAGGAATGAATTTAATGTAAAATAATGATAACTTGCTAATAAGGTGACTACGATGAAATTCTTACAATTATCTAAAGTTCATAGACTACAAATAATATTAATAATTATCTTCTTAATTACTATACCTTCAACTATTTTAGGTATTTCGACCTATAGGTATATGAAAGATATATTAATAAAAGATGCCCAAAAGGATATGATGTCCATATATGCAAATGCAAATGATACTTTAAAAATGCTCAGCAAACTTGTAGACAATGGTACTCTTACAAGAGAACAAGCCATTGAAGAAGCTCGGGAAACAATAGTTGGCCCCAAAGATTTTAGGGGAATGCGAGATTTTAGGAGCAGTTCCTTTAAATACGGAAAATATGGAAATCTATATGGATTTTATATTGATACAACTACATGGACCCCTAAATTTCTATTTAACCCTAGTGACACCAATATGGAAGATATGCCTCAAGCCTTCTATAAAATTCCTACAAGAGAGAGCTTATTAAATAGTAGTGAATTTCCAAAAAATATAATAAAACAATATGATTACATATTAAGTGAGAACGGGTACTACAACTATGCAGGTAAACAAATTTGGGAATTAATTAATCAAAAAATTACTGAAAATAATGGATTTTTTGAAAAGAATATGGACCCATTACCTGGTGTCAATCCTAATCCAAATGATAAAGACTACTTCTCTAAAGTTCATAAAAAAACCTCCTATGTAAACTATGTTCCTTCTTGGAGCCGTAACGAAAACTTTTTCGGAAAAGATACTATTATTGTATTAGTTGTAACTGGTTTTGATTTTGAAATGATAGATCCTATTAATCGATTAGCAATCCTTACTGCCTTGGTAATATTCTCAACCTCAATCATTTGCATTACGCTCAGTTATTTATTTATTCGCAGAAAAAAGGAATCGAAAATGGCCAAGCAGGAATCTGTAAAGATTCTGCTTAAGATACATGAGTCGATTGATCAAATTAGAAAAGAGTTCCCAAACTTTTCCGAGGAGATAGAAGTAAATATTAAAGGAAATGACAGCGAAACCTATTTATACGATAAAATTGATCAGCTATTGAAAGAAAATAAGGAACAATTCAAGCTCATTCAAGAAAAAAACCTAATTTTAGAGCAATATTCAAATAAAATTGAGGAATTAACCATTCATGAGGAGCGGAATCGGATAAATAGAGAGCTTCACGACACCATTGGATATACATTTACTGCAATTGTATTAGGGTTGGAGAATATTAAAAATATATTGGAGCATAATCCTGAAGAGGCAAAAAAGAAGATAGATTCTCTTGAAAGCCTTTCTAGAGAAACCCTGAATAATACCAGAAATACCATTCATCAATCAGGCATTCTAACTGAATACGAAGGGTTATCATCTAAAATGCTGCAAATTACGGAAGACTTTTCTTCGCAAACTAATGTAGGCATCCAATTTAATGTGTATGGGGAAGAAATACAGTTGTCTAATTCCTTTAACTTATGCCTGATTCGCTGCTTACAGGAATCATTAGCAAATGCTGTTAAACACGGAAATACAAGAGAAATTAGAGTTACACTTAATTACCAGGAGGAAAGTGTGGCATTAAGCATTCAAGATAATGGAAAGGGTAATGAAAAACTGTCATTCGGATATGGTCTATCTACAATGAAGGATCGGATAGATGCATTAAGAGGTCGCCTTGTCGTTTCTTCGACTTCAAATGGTACAAAGATTGATTGTGAATTGCCTATTGAAAAAGTAAAAAAATTAAGTAAGGGAGTTCGAGTGCTACTCGCTGATGATCAAGAGTTAATTCGAGAAAGCCTTGCTGTACTTCTACATGATGAGGATGATATTGAGATTGTAGGAACATGTCAAAATGGATTAGAAGCCGTACAAATGTGCTCCCTTTATGAGCCTAATATTATATTAATGGATATTCACATGCCCGAAATGGACGGAATAGAGGCTACAAAAGCTATAAAAGAAAAATATCCAAATGTAAAAATTATTATTTTAACCACATTCCAAGATATTGGTTATGCTATTGATGCGATAAAATATGGAGCGGAAGGATATTTAATAAAATCAATTCGCCCTAAACAGCTTGTTGACTCCATACGACTTGTTTCGACTGGTAATACACTTATATCTAAAGATATAGCTACTTTAATAATTAATCAGGTAACTGATAATCCATCTTCATTATCTAATAAAGAAGAGATTAATTTAAAAGTGGAATATGGTTTAACCGATCGCGAAATTGATCTTCTCTATTATTTGGCTGAAGGATACAAGTACAAAATCATTGCCGAAAAGATGGATTTATCTGAAAATACTATTAAAAATTATATTTCAACTATCTATTCAAAACTAAATGTAAAAAATAGAATGCAAGCAGTAAAATTATTAAATCATAAATAGATCTTACTTTTCACAAGAATTGTACTTAGGTATAAAACGAGGCCGATCCGAAAGTTCTGTATTTCAAAAAGACAGTTGAAAGTTCAACCTATGAACTTTCAACTGTCTTTTTATATGGCCGTATTTCCTTCCAGAATTATGGCGTTTTTTGTGGATTCCCATAGATTTATGCGGAAAAATATCAAAAAGTAGTTTCCTACTATACAAAAAGACCTATACAAAAATTCGGTATTTTGTACTATAAAACTATAGTTATAAGGAAATGAGGAGGGGAAAAAGTATGGAGAATAAATTATCCTTTTTAAAAACATTTCGTTTTAAAATGTTATTCTTAATGTTCATATGCGTTCTTGTTCCTTCGTTAATTATCGGAATTAGTACATACGGATACACAAAGAGTGTATTAGTAAAAGATGCAAGAAATGATCTAATAGCCGTTAATAACCATGCAGAACAAATAATGAATATGCTTGCAAAACAAGTAGAGGATGGAACTCTTACAAAGGAACAGGCGATTGAACAAGCAAGGATAACTATTAATGGTCCAAAAAATGCAGATGGGACACGTGATTTATCCCAAAACACTTTAAAGTATGGGAAGTATGGAAACTTGTTTGGATTTTATATTGATAAGAATACATGGATCCCAAAATTTTTATTTATGCCTACTGATCCAAAAATGGAGGATCAACCTCAGGGAATGACTATAGTATTTGATAAAGAAGAGTTATTTGCCAATAAAGATTTACCAGAAAATGTGAAGAAGCATATTGATTATATATTAGGTGAAAATGACTATTATCAGTATGCTGGAGAACCATTGTGGAAAGTGATTTATGAAAGGATTCAAAGCGCTAAGGATGGTTTTCACTTTGAAAAAAATATGGATCCACTCCCAGGTGTAGATATAGATCCAAACGGGAGTGAAAAAGAGTATTTTTCAAAAGTACTAAAAAAGCTTTCTATTACAAATGAGGTAGAATCATGGAGCAATAATACTGCCTTATTTGGAAAGGATACTATTGTTGTCCTGGCAGGGGCAGGATTTGATTTTGAATTCTATGAGCCTATTAAAAAAATGGCTTTATTGATTTCTATCATTACAGGAATTACAGTCGTACTGGTCGTGATTATTGCTTTCTTAGCATTAAGAAGAAGCTCTAAATCCATTGAGATTGTCAGTCATGTAATGAGTAAAGTAGGATTAGGGAACCTAACTGTCAGAGCAGAAATAAAAGGAAATGACGAATTTGCTGAATTGGCGAAAAATATTAATAACGCCAATAGTATGATGAGTGGGATGCTAAACGATGTTCAAATGGCTACAAGCGAAATAAGCATGTTAACCTCGCAACTAAGTGAGGGAGCAACTCAAACTGGGACTGCCTCAGATCAAGTCGCTGCAACTATTTCATCCATTGCTGAAGAAATGAATGCCATGAAAGAAAATGTGGAGTCTGCTACAGAAATTATTAATGGGCTTCAAACAGAGATATTAAATATAACGAATCGCTTAGAAGGGGCATCCTCTACAGCAGAACAAGCATCTACTTCTGCTATGATCGGTCAAAAGACAAGCCAAAGTGTTCAAGAAGAAATGAACCGTGTGAATCAAACTCTGCAAAATTCCTCAGTTGCTGTTGAAGAGTTAGGAGAACGCATGGATAAGATCGGGAAAATAACTCAATTAATTACATCGATTGCTAGTCAAACTAACTTACTTGCTTTAAATGCAGCTATTGAGGCCGCAAGAGCAGGAGAGCACGGAAAAGGGTTTGCCGTTGTTGCAGATGAAGTGCGTAAGCTAGCGGAGGAAACAAGTAAAGCTGGTGCTGATATTATTACGATGCTTGCTGAGATTCAAATTCGTACTGAACATGCGATCGAACTGATGAAGAATGGTTCGTCCTCGTTTAGCGAGGTTGAATTGTTAGTTAACCAAAGTTTAGATTCATTCCAAAGCATTTCTGGAGCGATCGAAACAATTTCTGTTCAAGTAGAGGATATTTATCGAACATCCACTATTGTGAATAAACAAGCCGACATTGCTTCAGAACAAATTGATAAAATAAATAATTCCAGTGTACAAATGTCAGAGGGTATGACCACCATTGCGGCAGCTGCAGAAGAACAGGTCGCTACTTTAGAGGAAAACTTAGCATCAACCAATAATGTGTCTAATCTAGTAGAAAGTCTTAAAGAGAAAGTAAATCAATTTAAAGTTGAATAATTTTAGTTTTTAGGAGCTATTAGAGAGGTTTTAGGGGAGGCGGCGGTTCTGTTTGCTATGAATCGCCCCTGCCTTAAACTAAGGGATATGTTACCTCATTCCGCTTAATGTTCTTATCCAAAGTTTTCGACAATCAATATAACAATACGATTCAAATTCAATATTATTTAATCATTGGGTTATAGATACGCTTTTTGACAGGAGTAATGTGTAATGCATAATTCAATAGGAGGAGTATCACGTTACGATTTTCTGTTAAGTCAATTTCAATATGAAAATAAACGAATCACGGAAGATATTCAACATTCGTTAGATAGACTCTGCCTATTTCTGTATAACCATACTAACATTCACTATTTTTCGTTTGTAAATGAAAAAATTTTGATCGCTTATATAAATTATCATCGATCAATAAATTTTGAAATTATTCCCTTTTTTCAAACGGTCAAGGATGTTAATAATTTCTTACTTTTTTTAAAGGGGAATGGGAATAATGTTCCAAATATGGATTTATCAATTGGAAATTCTAATCTTTGGATTAGATTGTAGCAAAGTTGATGTACTTATTATTTTTAAAAAAAGTACTTATCTCATTAGAAAGATTAACATCGGAAATAGATACTAAGTTTAATAAGAAAAGGCTTTGTTAAGGGATGAACTTTCTACTAAGTCTTTATCTAATGATGCCCTTTGAAATAAATTAAAGAGATCTCACATTTTATGTAGACATATATTAATTAATGAATAAATCCAAAACTCTTTGGATAAGTCCAGTTTCTGAGGAGAGCGATATGAAATGGAAATGAGTCTATCCAATCAAATCAGACATAAAAATGAAATGTTAGAACTTGAAAAAAATCTTCGAAATGCAATCGAACGAGATGAATTATTTATACATTATCAGCCCAAACTTAGCCTAACTTCAGGGGGGATTGTCGGAATAGAGGCATTGATTCGCTGGAATCATCCAAAGAAAGGGGTCATTTCACCCGCAGAATTTATTCCCCTTGCTGAAGAGACAGGGCTTATTAATCCTATTGGAGAATGGGTTTTGCGGTCTGCTTGTCTACAAAATAAGACTTGGCAGGAATCAGGTCTTACCCCCATGATAATTTCGGTAAATCTTTCAGTTCGTCAGCTTTATCAACCTAATTTTATTGAAATCGTTATAGGGATTCTTCAAGAAACGAAGCTCGCTCCTGAGTTTCTTGAATTTGAGATAACCGAAAGCATGTTAATGGATATCGAACATGGGATAAAAATTTTGAAGGAATTAAAAAGCATAGGAGTTCAGCTTAGTTTGGATGATTTCGGAACAGGATACAGTTCACTTCAACACTTAAAAAGGCTCCCAATCAATAAACTTAAAATTGATCAATCATTTATACGAAATTGTATAGAAGACACAAATGATTCAGCCATTGTAAAAACAATTATTGCCATGGCTCATCAATTAAAACTTACAGTGGTAGCTGAAGGTGTTGAGTCAAGAGACCATTTAATTTTTCTCCAGAGAAACTTATGCGATGAGGCCCAAGGATATTTATTTAGCAAGCCCATACCCCCGGATAAAATTTTTCGAAGATTTGGAGAAATAGAACAAATCATTACGAAAAAAGGGATACCGAAAGAGCTATCCAATCGAAAATGGTCAGAAGAAGCAATACAGCTTGCCCGTCAAGAATTAGTGGAAACGGTTAGACAACAACAGGGTATGATATTCAAATTTAAAAAAAAGGATGGAAAATTCATTCATACTTTATGTGATGGTGAATTACTCTATCGAATGGGTTTACTGCCAGAACAAATTATTGATCGGGAGCTTAATGACTTCCTGCCTGCTGACATCGCTAAAATAAAAGGTCAATACTATCAGAGTGCTTGGTATGGTAAGGATTATGTCACTTATGAGTGTAAAGTAAACAATGTTGAATGCATTGTCTCATTACGCCCTATTCAAAGAGAAGGGCAAGTAGTTGAAGTCATAGGCTCATGTGTTGATATTACAGAAATGAAGCAGTTCAAGGAGGCCTTAATTCAGAGTGAGTCCAATTATCGTCTCATTGCAGAAAACATGACGGACTTGGTGACAGTTTGTGATGTAAAGGGAAGGATTACATATGCATCTCCATCCCTTCAAAAAGTATTAGGATTTTTACCGAAACCTGAAGCTCCAAATCAAGAGAATAGTTGGGTTCACCCCGATGATATCCCTTTGATTGAACAGCAGTTTAATCAAATAGTATCAACTAAAACGCCAAGTCAAATAGAGTTTCGTGTTAGGCATCAAAATGGTCAATGGCTTTATGTAGAGACTCAATTTAACCCTGTCATCGGAGCTAATGGCGTAATAGAACATATTATTGTATTTGGACGAGATATATCAGAGAGAAAGAGAATAGATGAATTTATGTGTAAAACGCAAACATTATCAGTAGCCGGGCATTTGGCTGCAGGTATTGCACACGAAATTAGGAACCCACTTACTTCCATAAAAGGATTCCTTCAAATGTTGCAACAGGAATTTAATAAATCTAATTATATCGATATTGCGTTATCTGAAATAAATAATATCGAGAAAATAATCAAAGAGTTCTTAACGCTTGCTAAGCCACAAGCAAGTCAAACGTTGGAAACGGATATTATGGCCCTATTACAAAAGGTTATAACATTAATTAATACACAAGCTATTCTCAATAATATTGAAATTGTTCCTATCATTGATCCCGACTTACCGCAAATTTATTGCGACAATTATCAAATTAAAAAAGTATTAATTAAAATTCTTCAAAATTCTATTCAGGCGATGCACGATGGCGGACAAATTACTATTCGAGCAACAAGGGATGGTTCAAGGCATATTAAGATCCATGTTGTTGATCAGGGGTGTGGCATTTCAAAGGATCGAATGAAAAGAATCTATGAACCCTTTTACAGTATAAAAGAAAAAGGAACTGGAATCGGGTTAATGATTTGTCATAAGATTATTCAGGACCACGGAGGAACGATCCAATTTAATAGTGAGATCAATCAAGGGACAACAATTGATATTGTTCTGCCTATTAAAATAGAAATAAATAGTGGAAATATGAACCTGGAATGAGGGGTCTTTTCCACTGTTCATCATGAATTAAGGTTGGAAGCTGTTCTGATAGGATGTCTTCTGTATCGTTATTAATCGACGAATAATAAACGAATTAATAAGGGATACAGTTAATGTTAAAACGATAATGATCCCAAAGCTTAGGAGCAGTTTGAGCCGAAGACTTTTCATAGGATATTTCCCCCTGATAATTGAATTAAAAAATAAGGCTCTGTTAAACGTAGCCGTTGATTTCCGCTGCAATCAACAAGTGCATAATTTAACACAACCAAAAATAAAAAAACTGTCGAATGTATAAAACATCGACAGTTTTTTACTTTTTTCATCTTTTCCCTTTTGTTTAATAAAGTCTTTTTGTATAGCTTTCTTGAAGTGATGCAAGGATCGATTCTTCTGTTATTTCCGGCAAGTTAATATGGGCAGCTAGTATATGAGAGGGGGATGGCAGCTCATCTTTTGTCAGCCAAGTTTCAGCATGCCAAAGTTTCGAACGTTTAAAGGCTTTTGCACAATGAATATAGCATTCTTCAACTTGGACACCGATGCCAAGCAAAGGAGGCTTTCCGTTAACAGCCATTTTATTTAGAATCTCAGTGTCTCTAATCACACAAGCTTTCCCATTAATCCTCAGTGTTTCTTCAAGGCCTGGAATGATAAAAATTAAACCTATATGGGGATTGGCAAGAATATTTCTTAGTGAATCCATTCGCTTGTTTCCGGGCCTTTCTGGAATCACGAAATGCTGATGATCAATAATATGGACAAAGCCAGGAGCATCCCCTCTAGGAGAAGTATCACAATATCCATTTGCATCAGCAGTAGAAACAAATATTATAGGTGATTTTGAAATGAAGTCGCAGCAATGATGGTCAAGATGATTTATCGTTTTATTTTCGACATTTTTGCTTGGTGTTCCTAATAATGTCCGAAGCTCCTCATCGGATACAATCGTTTCTTTGAAGATCATGTTCTTCCCTCCATTTTTCATAATATATAAGAAAAGGAGGGAAGACCCTCCTATAAAGCTATTATGTTCCTAATCTATTTCGTGATATTTTAATAAATCGCAGCTGGGGAATAGAAATGCCAATTAAAATAAGCGTAATCCCGATCATTTGGGCACTTGAGATTTTCTCGCCCAATATTAGCATGGCTGCAACAATGGCTGCAGGCAGCTCTACTGAGCCAACAATTGTAGCCAACCCTGCATCAATTTTCGGGGTTCCAATTGCAAATAGAACAATAGGAAAAATTGCTCCAAAAAAGGCCATTGATAGGCTATACTTCCACAATCCGTCTAAATGAATACCATTTTTAAGCAGTACTGGTCCAGCAACAAACAGAAGAACGAGAAGCCCGCCAAGTGTGATAAAAATACTGCGCTGAATGCTAGGGACACCTGCAGCCACTTTCCCGCTGGCAAATATAAATACTGCATAAGTTACGGCAGACAATAAACCGTAAATAAAACCATCAATCTGAAGGGTCTGTCCTGTACTTGTAATTAAATTACTAGCAAAAATGGTACCAATAATTAGAAAGATAACAGAGATAATTTTATTTCTGCTTGGAAGCTTTCTTTCATAAATCGCTTCAATCAATATGCCTATCCAAGTAAATTGAAATAAGAGGACAATGGCTAAAGAAGCGGAGACTCTTTCAAGGCTTAATCCATAAAAAATTCCTGTTAGGCTTAAAGCAGTACCGGTTAACATGAGAGAACCTGCCTGCTTAAACGTAACTTTAACCTTTTTTATAAAAGGAATAGTGAGCAGAAGAAGGACTAAGCCAAAAAGGTACTGACTTCCGGTTAGTTCGTAGACGGTATGACCGGCTGTTAGACCTGTTTTAACGATGGAAGCTAATATTCCATAGCTGCAGGCACCTATGAAAATAAAGATTGAATACTTGATGTTGTTCATAGACAATGGCTCCTTGAAAAATGTTCAATAGAAATATCTTATCATCTTTTTCGGTAGCCTTGGTGATTATTTTAAATAGGGCTCTCCTCTTTATTCGTTTCATTTTGGTTGAAAGGGGAGGAATTTCCCAGCTCCTTATTGATAAAATAAAAGCCGCTCAACGAAACAATCGTAAATCCCCAATTTAATATTTGTCTTAAGATAATTCCTTTATCAAAAGCTTCTACACCATATTCCTGAATAAGCCAGGTTTTTATTCCAGCAAGAATGATGAACTTTAAAGCAAAGCCAGCCGTAATCCAACTAAAGATGGATCGTATCCTTTTGCTAAAAAAGAGAGATTTCATCTCGGAACGATCTTGCCCCTGCATTTCTATTAAATCAAGCGCCATATATAAGAAAATAGGCCGCTTGGCAATAATAGTTCCAAAGAAAATCAGCCCTAAAATATAAGAATAAATGACGTTATTCCATAGGAGCTGAATGGCTGAGCCAGCGAGTACATCGATAAGAAAGGTAATGAGCAAATTTGTTAGTAAATAAATTCCGAAGAAATTTACTTTCTTAAGCTCAAAGAAGCGGTACAAGCTGTAGAGAATCCCAGGCACTGTTGAAAGAATCATTGCTAAATAGTCTCCGATAAAGCCTCTGCCCAAGTTCCAAACGGCCAAAGGAAATACAACGTAAAAAAGGATATCCAACAGAACTATATATTTTTTCAAATTACCACATCCTACAAAATAGTTATTGTATTAGTTCACTATTTAGAAGTTATTTCCTTCTTTTAAAGAGAAAAAGCCAGTGAGAAAACTCACTGACGGTTTTGAAAAAAGTATTCTATTCTTCCTAAGTCAATATTAAACAATAAGTATTATAAAAAAATACGCCATAATAAAACTAAGTGTGTTTTAACTGAATGGAAGAGCTGATTAGTTTTTCTTCTTCTTTCGTATTAGAAGGTAAATAACATACGCAACTACAATAAGTATGGATCCAATAATAGTGATTAAAGAGAAGTTTTCTTCGATAAAGGGCTTTGCCTTTGCACCAAGAACGATAATAAAGGCAGCTTCTAAAAAGAAGCGTGCTCCACGTCCGATAATAGACCAAATGACTAAAACACGTAATGGAACCTTAGAAATCCCTGCAAAAATAGTAAACACTTTATACGGAATGGGCGTAAAAGCTGAGACGAGGATCGCCATAGGACCGTATTTAGAAAAATAGTGTTCTACTTTTTGAATTTTTTCCTCTGAAATAATTAATCTAAGGACGGGGCGCCCTAACTTTTTACCGATAAACCAGCCGAATATAGCGCCTAGTACAGAAGCTACAGTTGTAATAAACGCATACCTAATGACACTGTCAGGATTTGAAATTCCCATTGGAATCAATAAAACATCAGGAGGAATTGGAAAAAAGGAGGAATCTGCAAAGGATACAAAAAACAATCCCCATACTCCATATTCCATTAACCATCCTTCGATTGCGTGTATCATCTCAGACATAAAATATATTCTCCTTTAATAAACTAAATGAAAGTATAGCATTTCCCAACTTGTTCGTCATGCGCCCACCATGTGAAAAAATTTAGCATAATGTGGATAAATCATCTACAATATAAGAAAGATCACATTCAGTGAGGAGTTTTTTCATTGCTAATCTTATTGTTTTTTTTATTAGGTGCTTGTATTAGCGTATTATCTGGCTTCTTTGGAGTAGGAGGCGGATTTATCTTAACGCCTTTACTAATGCTTTTTGGCTACTCTCCGATTGAAGCGGTGACGACAAGTCTGTTGTTCACACTTGGGACATCCTTTTCAGGTATTACTACACATATTAAACTTAAGAATATCCTGTGGAAAAATGGGATTATTCTCGGAATAAGCGGAATTGCGTCCACTCAGCTTGCAAGGCCGTTCGTTATGTTCTTAGAAAACAGAGGCTTAGATGAATGGGTTATCCCTATTTTCTATATTATTTTACTATCCTATTTTGCGATGAAGATGTTTAAGCAGGGCAAGAAGTCAGCCGAGAATGAAAATAAACAACCTATTTCACCATCCATCATAAAAATGATCTTCATAGGTGCTTTTGCTGGCTTTGTTTCCACTACATTAGGTGTAGGCGGCGGCTTTATCATCGTTCCACTTTCTGTTGCCTTCTTAGGGTTCGAACCAAAGAAAGCCATTGGAACAAGCCTCTTTACCATTTTTTTAATTGTTCCTGTCGCTTTTTTATCATACGCGTTCACGGTTTCAATTAATTATAAAGTAAGCTTATTGCTTGTTGCAGGCGGACTTATCGGTTCTTCATTTGGCGCTAAGCTGACGAGATACTATGAGAATAAAGAAATAAGTCTCCTTCTTAGTGGAATTTATATTGCTACCCTAACAAGTGTTATCTTAAAACTTGTAAATTTAAGCATTGTCGGGCTTGTCTTATTAGGATGTTTTATTCTATATTTCTTTGTTCATTCCATCCTAAAGGTTCAAAGATATAAAGCAAATCTAAAAGGTTCAGCATAATAAAAATCGGGCGGCTTGCCCGATTTTTATTATTTTAATTAGCTTTCTTAGCTACATACTTTGAATCATTAGCAAACATGTACGATTTATGATGATAACGAATGCTGAAGACTAGCCCCATTGCCATCATATTCCCCATCAAGGAACTACCCCCATAACTAATAAAAGGAAGCGGAATTCCTGTAATCGGCAAGACCTGAATGGTCATTCCGATGTTTTGAAACACATGGAAGGTAATCATGCAAATAATCCCTACACAAATGTAAGTATTAAACGGGTCCTGAGTTTCGAGAGCTGTTTTTGTTAAATGGTAAATAAGTAAGAAAAATAAGCTGATGACGATACTTCCGCCTATAAATCCATATTCTTCTCCAATCACACTAAAAATGAAATCGGTATGGCTATCCGGAATATACACTTGCCTTTCGCTAAAGCCTTTTCCTGTTAATAGACCGGAGCCGATTGCCTGTAAGGATTTATAAAGCTGAAGACCAGCTCCTTGTTTGTGGCCAGCTGGATCTAACCAGGAATAAATACGGAAAAATTGATAGGTTTCTACTTTCAAGTATTTTTGCAGTATATCAGGTGCCCAAATAACGAGGTATAAAACAATACCTGCAAAAATACCGCCAAGCCCATAAATAGGGACAATAATTTTCCATGAAATTCCGGAAACTAATATAATTCCGGTTAGAATGGCAATAATGACAAGTGCAGTACCTAAATCGTCAATGATAATAAGTCCTAATGGAACAGATGTTACTGCTCCTAATTTTAATAAAAGAAAAAAATCAGTTTTTAGAGTTTTCACTACATACTTTTCGTAATGAGTTACGATTACTCGGCTTAATGTAATGATGAGGAACACCTTAACAAATTCTGATGGCTGGAAAGAACCAAGAAATGGAATTCGGTACCAGAGTCTTGCGCCCTTTATGTTTGGTACTAAATCAAGAGGGGCAACAAAAAGGCCGATAAGCAGCACAACACCAATTCCATATAAGATCCACGAAAGCTTCTTAATTTGTTCACTGTCGAAATACATGACAACTCCAATTATCGCAATGCCAACAGCATAGTTCTTAATTTGGCTTAAAACGAAATTGCCCTCATATTGACCTGACCCTTGTCCGCTATAGATAGCAAAACAACTAATTATAAAAAATATGAACAATAGCAGACATAAGGTCCAATCAAATCGTTCTGCTACTTTTATTGATTTATTCATAACAAACACCTTTTTCCATTCATTCTCCATTCATCCTAACAAAGAAGAAATACCCTTTCAATGTATTTCCAACTATCTTAATATATGACGAATAAATAGACGTAAGGGTTTCGAAAAAAATAAAAGCACGGACATAATCCGCGCTTTACATTAGGTGTTTGATAAACATCGTAGCAATTCCAAAATACGTAACAAGTGAGAAAATATCATTTAATGTAGTAATTAATGGGCCCGAGGCAACAGCAGGATCGATCTTAAGCTTATATAAAATAAGCGGAATAATAGTACCTGCTAACGTTCCGATAATTAAAGTCAGGAATAAGGAACAGCCTACAACAGCTCCTAAAATGGCATTTGATTGCCAAACGAAAGCAATGATGTAAATTAGAATGCCGCAAATAGTCCCGATTATTAAGCTAACACCAAATTCCCTCATAATCAGTTTAGTGACAACTTTTTTATCAATATCGTTGGAAACAAGTCCTCTAACAACTACTGCAAGGGATTGTGTTCCGGTATTTCCAGTCATTCCTGCAATCATTGGCATGAAAAAGGCGAGAGCAACAACCTTTTGTAGTGTTTCTTCAAAACCACTAATGATACTGCCTGATAAAATTCCGATAAATAAGAGCAAAATAAGCCATGGGAGCCTGCGGTAGGCGGCTACAAAAGCTTTTGTTTCAAAATCAATCGATTTCCCAGTAGCAGAAAGTTTTTCAAAATCCTCATTAGCTTCCTGAATGACGACGTCAATGATATCGTCGACAGTAGCGATTCCCATAAGTACATTGTCTTCGTTGACGACAGGGATGGCTAGAAAGTCATATCTTTCAATGAGCCTTGCGACTTCCTCTTGGTCAGTGGTGACAGTAACGGATATGACTCGCTCATACATGATATTCTTGATAAGTTCTCCAGGCTCGGCAATAAGCAGATCACGGTAAGATACAACGCCAACAAGCTTTCGATCCTGATCGATAACATATAAATAATTTATCGTTTCAGCAAATTCTACAAAAGATTTTAGCTTTCCAACTGCATCTATTACAGTATAATAATCGCGGATCCAAACGAAGCGGTTGGTCATCAATCTTCCAGCTGTTTCTGGAGGATAGTTCATGATATCTTGAACTATTTGGGATTCGCTTTTTTTCATTCCGGAAAGAAGCGAAGCTATTTTTTCAGGGGATAAATCATCCAAGAGAAGGGCTAAGTCATCATTATCCATTAAATCTAATACTTTACCCGATTTCTCTATCCCTAATTTATTTAAAACCTCAAGCTGATCTTCTTTGCTAAGCTCCTGAATAAGATCAGCAAGACGGTCAACATTCATAAAGATCAAAAATCTTGTTTTATGCTTTTCGGGAAGATCTTCATATATTTGGGCAATATCATAAGGCTGCAATTCATCGAGAATGGTTTCAAACTCTTTTTTCTTATTTTCTTTTAATGATTTAATAATGTGAAGAGTGATTTGGTTTTCAGTCATATTCTGAATCATTCGTCTCACACTCCTTTCTCCGAAATGATGTTATATATGAATTGAATGGAGCATATATTAATACTTTCCATGCCTATTATAAAAAATTTTGCTATTGAAAGAAATGGCGTTATGATAAATATAATTGAAACTTTATTTGCGAAATTTTAAAATAAGCTATACTTTATATAATTATTATTGATAAGATCATTTTGTTTATATATATTTCATGCAAATTATCTCTTCGTGATGGAGAGCAGTTATCATATGTTCGGAGGTTTCACCATTGAAAAAAAGGAACCATAATATTCGGGATATCATCTATATTCATCTAAATGAACGAGAGCAGTATGTCTTGACGTACGGAATAGAGTTTGGTGAGTTTTCACAGGCTTTGTATCATTCGTTGAACAATTTGCTCTTATTAAAGCATCGCTACGATGATGCTGACTTTAATATGCACACCTTACATGAATATGTATCAAAAGACAAGCTGAAAAAGTTAATGGATAAAGATGTACACACCTATGGTGATTTCTGCTGGATTGATTTCGAAGAGGAAGAGGATTTAAATGAACTCTCTGGCCAGGCAATTGCAGAGCTTTTATACCTCGGGCATTTGAAAGAACATTTAAAACCGCCATTTTACAATAATTTAAGTAATCGCTATGTCTACTTAGCTCATGATGACGGCTGGTTTAATAAAACATATTATCGAGATTTTAATGACTTTTACCGAATGCTTGGAGAGGTTATCCCGGAAAAGATGGTTCAAACGAAGGTTGAAAAGTCTCTGCTCGGACTGAAGAAAAAGAAAACATATCCACCTATTGCTAATGACATTCTGCGAGCATTGAAGCCTCTAATGAGGGAAGGGGCAGTCTTGTCTATTAAAGACATTGACCAGAGCCGGGCAAAAATTGAGATTCCGATCTGGCCAATCGGTGATTTTGCAGATATGGACGAAATGTACGAGGAATATGAATATATCGTCAAGACGCCTTGTGCTGCAAAGCTCGTTTTTGATAAAAAATCGAGGGAATGGAAAATGTATGGCCAATAGCAGTTATTGGCCTTTTTATTATTCACGTCTTAATTCTGGACACTTTAAGTTATAGAAAACAAAAATTGACAAAAATCTGCTCCATTTTCAGAAATATAGTGTATAATCAATATTGCGGAAAAATTTCATATGTATTTTGAGAATAGGTGTCTTCTTCCAAGGAAGACTTAAAAGGGAAGTTGGTGTAAATCCAACGCGGTCCCGCCACTGTAAATGGGAGCTTACTGCAATATGCCACTGTACAAAAGTATGGGAAGGTGCAGAAAAGCAATGACCATGAGCCAGGAGACCTGCCTAATCTTTGCGCACCACAACCCTACGAGGATAGGAGGTGTTTGGACAGGTACTTGCCTTATATTCTCGTATACCTATGCAAACATCTCCATATCAAATGTGGAGATGTTTTTTTATTTTATAAGATGAAAAAATTGGAGGAATCTAGAATGAAGAAGCTGTATTCATTAATGTTTGCACTCCTTTTAGCAATTGGCGTTCTTGCTGGTTGCGGAGAAAGTGCGGATAAAACGAAGGAAAATGCTGCAGAAAAAGAAACTCAGGTCACGCAAGAGGAAAAAGCTGATTTTCCTGTTACAATAAAGGACGCAATAGGGAAAGAGGTTGTTATCCAATCTCGCCCAGAAAAAATCGTTTCTCTAATCCCTAGTAATACAGAAATTGCATTTGGATTAGGTTTAGGCAATGAAGTAGTTGGTGTTTCTGATTATGACAACTACCCTGCTGAAACGGCAGACATAGAAAAAATTGGCGGCATGGAATTTAATGTTGAAAAGATTATTTCATTAAGCCCTGATATAGTATTAGCACATGCATCAAGTGCTCATAATTCTGAAGCAGGACTTCAGCAGTTAAGAGATGCTGGTATTGCTGTTTTAGTTGTAAATGACGCAAAGAATTTTGATCAAGTATTTGACTCTATTAATATGATTGGTACTGCTTCAGGAAATAAGGAAGAAGCAGAAAAACTTGTCACAGATATGAAGGCAAAGCTTGAAGATATTAAGGAAAAGGCTAAAGCCATTAAGGATAAAGATCGTAAAAAAGTATTTGTAGAAGTATCGCCAGCTCCAGATATTTATGCAGTTGGTGCTAACACGTTTATGGACGAAATGCTTAAGATGATTCATGCTGATAATGTGGTTAAAGAAGAAGGCTGGCCAAAAATGGATCCAGAGGCTGTAATTGAGAGAAATCCGGATGTTATTATTACAACTCACGGATACTATACAGAAGACCCTGTAGGAAACGTATTAGGACGTGATGGCTGGCAGGACATTAATGCTGTTAAAAATAAACAAGTGATAGATGTCGATTCAGATACAGTTACCCGTTCAGGCCCAAGGATTGTTGAAGGAGTAGAGCTACTTGCAAAAGCAATTTATCCGGACATATTTAAATAATAAAGTTTTAGCGTATCTATTAGCAGCAGGATTTTTATTTATTGCTATGCTGCTCGGCATCTCGATTGGAACTGTATCTGTTCCAGCGATGGATATTTTGAACATAATTGGTGCTGAAATTTTCCGCTATACACCTAATGAACTAATTGAGTCCATGTATGCAAATATCGTCATGAATATCCGGCTTCCTCGGGTTATTCTTGCCGGCTTGGTTGGCGCGTCTCTCGCAATTGCGGGAGCCGCTTTCCAAGGTTTACTAAGAAATCCTCTTGCAGATCCCTATACACTTGGCGTTTCTTCAGGCGCCTCAGTGGGAGCTGTTATTACTTTATTCTTCGGTATCTCAATTCCATATGTGGGCTTATTTACATTGCCATTATTAAGTATTCTATCTTCTTTTATTACCATTTTCTTTGTGCTATTGTTTGCTCGCCAAGTGGAGCGTTCCATGAAGGTAGAGACCATAATTTTAACAGGAATTATTTTTAGCTCATTTTTAGGAGCGTTCATTTCACTCATGATTGCACTTACAGGCGAAGAATTAAGGCAAATTATTGGCTGGCTTTTAGGCAGTGTGTCGATGAGGGGCTGGGCCTATATTAAAATTATTTTGCCATTTTTTATCATTGGGTCAGCTATACTTTTATTAAATAGTCATGAATTAAATGCTATGTCTTTTGGGGAAGAGCGAGCACAGCATATTGGGGTAAATGTGCAGAGAAGAAAAATGATGATCCTCCTTGCTGGATCGATGTTAACCGGGGCAGCCGTCGCTGTATCAGGGACGATTGGTTTTGTAGGGCTTGTTATACCTCACTTAACAAGATTACTATGGGGCCCGGATCATAAACATTTATTGCCCTTGTCGATTTTAACTGGGAGTGGATTTTTAATTCTTGCTGATCTGATTGCTAGAACGATCATCTCTCCAACAGAGCTTCCCATTGGCGTGATTACAGCACTCATTGGAGCACCTGTATTTGCGATTATATTAATGAATAGACGAACGGAAAGAAGAGGATAGACATGCTTAACGTCTTAAGTGTAAGCGGGGGATATACAGGAGCTTCCGTTATCAAAAATGTCTCCTTCGAACTGGAGAAAGGGGAGCTGTTTGGAATATTAGGTCCGAATGGGAGCGGGAAAACAACCTTGCTGAAAATGCTTAGCGGTATTCTGCCTTTTAGCAGTGGAGAAATCGTTTTAAAAGGAAAATCATTAAAGGATTACCCGCCTAAAGAGTTAGCAAAAATTATTGCTGTCCTGCCCCAGCATTCGATGCAAAGCTTCTCTTATACAGTAAAGGAAACAGTTTCATTAGGAAGGTATGCACATCAGAAGGGCTGGTTTCATTCCTGGTCACAAGAGGATGAACGGGTCGTTAGACAAGCGATGGAACAAACAGGTGTTGATCATTTTGCAGATCACTATATTCACGAGCTTTCCGGAGGGGAAAGACAGCGTGTTTTCTTAGCACAGGCATTGGCTCAAGAACCAGAAATATTGCTGCTGGATGAGCCAACAAACCATCTCGATCTTTCTTTTCAAAAGGACTTACTTGATTTGTTGAAGGACTGGACTAAAAATCGCGGACTGACCGTTATTTCTATTTTTCATGACTTGAATCTAGCAGGTCTATATTGTGACAGGCTGTTACTGCTTGAAAATGGCGTAATTAATATAAATGATTCACCAAATGAAGTGCTGCGTGAAGACCGGATTCGGAAAGTCTATAATACAAAAATTGAAAAGCAGCCCCACCCGAAAGTGCCTGCTCCTCAAATGGTATTGCTTCCTGAGGAACTGACAGGTGAAAGGGAAGCGTGTTATTTAGATGAGAGGTTTCTAGAACTTTCAGGTGAACATATTGTGTTCAGGTCTCCTATCCCTCTCCGTACGATGTCGTCTGGGGTCATTGGTTCAGGAACTGGCTGGCATCAGCTATTTGTCAATCGCCATGTCGATAAGGATTACGATTGCAGTGATCATCGCAAAGAGATGGCAGATTATTTGAAAATACACGGTTTTGAACCAGGGGAAACAGTTGGAATGATGACGGCTGTCATGCTGGAGGATGTGAAATATCAGGTGTATGACGAGGAAGGTTTTTCTGTTTTTATCATAGTAACTGCTGGTGTTGGAAATGCCATTGATGCCTCAAGAGGAAGCGAGCATGTTTTTCAAATGCAGCCAGGAACGATTAATACGTGGATTTTTGTGAGCGGAGATATGACAGAGGAAGCCATTATTCAAAGCATCATGACTGCCACTGAAGCAAAAGTAAAAGCTATGCATGATTTAGAAGTGAGAGACGCTGTTACCGGTACATTGGCTACAGGCACATCGACTGACAGTATATTAATTGCTTCCACACAAAGAGGGAGGAAGCTGGAATATGCCGGAACAATTACACCGCTTGGAAAGATCATCGGTAAAGGTGTTTATGAATGTACACGTGAAGCCATTCAAAAGAGCAGAAGAAGGGTGAAAAAATGATCATTCATCATCTTTTTGCACTATCCATTGCGGTTCTGATCGATCTTGTTGTTGGGGACCCGCCAAACTGGCCGCATCCAGTGAAATGGATGGGTTCCTTTATTTATAAATTGGACAAGGCCTTAAATCATGGCCGTTCAAGAAAAGTAAAAGGGGCTGTCATGCTTCTCGTCGTTTTAGCTGTGGCAGGAGGCATTTCCTTTCTCATTGTCAGCTTTCTATATAAGCTTCATCTTATTGCAGGTATTCTAGGAGAGGCGATACTCATTTCGACAGCCATTGCCCAAAAAAGTTTAAAAGAGGCAGCGCTAACAGTGTATGACCCACTTAACAGAGGAGATTTAAACGAGGCGAGACATAAGCTTTCCTATATTGTCGGGAGAGATACAGATCAGCTGGATGAGCCTGAAATTGTCAGAGCAGCAGTTGAAACAGTAGCGGAAAATACAAGTGATGGAATTACAGCTCCGCTTTTTTGGGCGCTTATTGGAGGCGCCCCTATAGCTATCATATATCGAGCAATTAACACTTGTGATTCTATGGTAGGCTACCGGAATGATAAATATGGGGAATTTGGCTGGGCATCTGCCCGGTTGGACGATGTCGTCAATTGGATTCCAAGCAGATTAACTTCTTTTTGCAAGCTTGTTGTAAACAGGCCGGTGCATATCAGTTCAAAACAGGCGTGGAGAACTGTATTCCGTGACGCGAAAAAACACCCAAGCCCAAATTCAGGCTGGGGAGAAGCTGCTGTTGCTGCCATTTTAGGGATTCAGCTTGGCGGGATTAACACTTACAAAGGAATGGTATCCAATCGGGCGACAATGGGAGATCCGCTAGTGACACTCGAAAAGAATCATATCCTTCAAACCAACAGAATTGTTACACGGACAATTCCAATCTTTTTATGCTTGCTTTGGATAGGAGGGATTCTCATTGAAATGGCCTTCACATGGTTCTAATCCTCAATATTTATTTTCGAGTCTTCAAATGAAAATGCCTAAAGAAAGAATTGATTTTAGCGCGAATATTAATCCTTTAGGACCTCCTGAAATATTGAAGGAAAAGTGGGGGGAGCTATTTACAGCAATATCAGATTACCCGGATCCAAAAGGATGTAAGCTGAAGAAAAGCCTAGCGGAAAAGGAGCATCTGAAGGAAGAACAAATATTAATTGGCAACGGAGGCGCCGAACTGATTTCATTAATTGGAAGAATGCTTTCGGGAAAAAGGGTTTTAATAGTTCAGCCTGCTTTTTCTGAATATGAAGAAGCTTGCCGAATAAACGGCTGTTCTATTCATTATCATCAGCTAAATCCTGATAAATGGGAATTAAGGCTAGAAGAAATAGCCGAGAAACTATTAGATATCGATGCAATATTTTTATGTAACCCATGTAATCCAACTGGAATGTATTACTCTAAAAAATTATTAACTGAGTTACTGAAAGAATGTCAGAAACAAAATTGCCTTCTTATCGTAGATGAGGCTTTTTATGATTTTCTTTCCGAATATGAATCGATAACGTCTTACATAAATGAATACTCGAATTTGCTCATTATTCGCTCGATGACAAAAATGTTTGCAATCCCGGGACTGCGTTTAGGCTATCTAATGGCAAATGAGCAGATGGTAGAGGAGCTGGCGAGCCTTCAGCCGCAGTGGAGCATGAATGCCCTTGCTTTACAGGCAGGGGAGTGGTGCATAGTTAGTGAAGTCTATGTCGAGGAAACGAGACGGCTAATTGATCAGGAAAGGGAGAGGCTGTTTCAGTTTTATCAACAAAGGGAATTTTTATTTTCTCCTTCACGAGTTAATTTTTATTTATTAAAGGATCCTGCTCTTCATGATCAGCTGCCCTTTTTCGAGTTTTTACTTTTAAAAGGAATTATCCCTAGACATACGATGAACTTTCCAGGATTAGAGGGTGGCTGGCTCCGGTTTGCGATCAAGGGGCAAGAGTATAATGACGTATTAATGGGGGCGATAGAGGAATGGCAGAATCGTCCTTAATTTTTATTAGCGGCGGAGTTCGAAGCGGGAAAAGCCGGTTTGCAGAAAAGCTTGCAGCGGAAATAGCAGCAAAGACTGGCGGCCATCTTCATTACATTGCAGCCGGCGAGGCAAGTGATGCGGAGATGAAGGAACGAATTCTTAGGCACCAGCGTGATCGGGAAGAAAGTGGCTTGAATTGGAAAACATGGGAAAAGCCTACTCGGCTACAGGAGCTTGCTAGTTCATTTACCGAATCAGATATCATTTTGCTGGATTGCTTAACGACCCTTTTGAATAATGAGTTTTTCAGTAAGGATGAGCAATGGATGGATTATTCATTCCAGCAAAAGGTGATGAAAAGCATTATAGGCGGAATTGAACAAATCGCAGTAAAATGTCATAGGCTTATCGTGGTCAGTAACGAGGTATTGCATGATCCACCATTCGATAATGACCTCGTTTTCATTTATGGAAAAATGCTCGGACAGCTTCATCAGCAAATCGTTGCTAAAGCTAACCAGGCTTTTCTGGTTGAAGCGGGCATTCCAATCCTGATGAAAGGAACAAAACTTGTATGAAGGGAATTATGATTCAAGGAACGGCATCGGACGTAGGGAAAAGCATCATTGTAACAGCTCTATGTCGGGCATTTGCGAATAAAGGATATAAAGTGGCACCATTTAAATCACAAAACATGTGCAATTACTCTTATATAACTAGTGATGATAAAGAAATCGGCCGTTCACAGGGGCTTCAGGCGGAAGCTGCCAAGACGGAAGCGACAGAATGGATGAACCCGATACTTTTAAAGCCAAAATCGAATCTGCGTTCTGAAGTGATTTTGCTCGGAGAGACTCTGGAGACAATTGAAGGAAAAAGCTATCGAGACTTGTTCTACGAAAAGGGTTTGAAGACGATTGGATTGGCTTTGGAAAAATTATCAGCAGACTATGAACTGCTCATTATGGAAGGTGCCGGCAGCCCTGTTGAAATGAATTTAAAGGATAAAGAGCTTGTGAATATGAAGGTGGCCGAAATGGCTGATGTTCCGGTTATTCTTGTTGCAGATATAGAAAGAGGCGGCATCTTTGCGAGCATTGTTGGAACATTAGAATTGCTTGCTCCTCATGAAAGGGAAAGAGTGAAAGGGCTTATTATTAATAAGTTTCACGGAAACCATTCGTTATTCGAGGATGGAGTAACATGGCTGGAGGAAAGGACAGGGATTCCTGTTTTAGGAGTGCTTCCTTTTGTTGCGAATCACATGATTGCAGAAGAAGACTCACTCTCGGCTGTAAATCCTGGTAGTGAAATTTCTCATCCAAATGAAATGGACGATGAGAAATATGATGATCTTGCAGCTAGATTATTAGAATATTTTCATTGGGATAAGCTTGAGGAAATTATATATCACTGGGGTATAACGAATGAAGTGGATTAGAGGAATATTAATAAACCTGCAATTCTTTACTTCAATTCCAATCCCAATTGAATTGCCAATGGATAAGGCTCATCTTGAAAGATCCATTAAAACCTTTCCATTGCTTGGACTTATACAGGGAACTATTTATGCGCTTGTTCTTTATGCCTTTCTCCACTGGACGCCTTTTTCTTCTTTAACAGCTGCATTTGCAGTCTGGCTGGCAGGAATCATTTTAACAGGCGGGATTCACCTTGATGGGTGGATGGATGCAAGCGATGCCTTTTTTTCTTACAGTGAACGGGAGAAAAGGCTGGAAATTATGAGTGATCCTCGTACAGGTGCCTTTGGTGTGCTGTCTGTTATTGTTTTATTATGCTCACGTTTTCTTTTTATTTACGAAATCGTCGTGATGATTCATCCCATTTCCTATATCCTGATTGGGTTGCTCCCGTTTTTTAGCAAAATGGTCATGGGTGTACTGCTTTTAAAGGTTCGAGCAGCGAAAAAAGAAGGGCTAGGCACGCTGTTTAAACAAGCAGCTGGGAAGAGAACTTTGCTTAGCTATCCGATTTACATCCTCATTTTGTTTCTTGTCTCTGCCATTCTTTTAAAAGAAATTATTTTGGGGATTTTCGTTTTTATTGTAGTATCTGCCATAACTTTACTTACTTTAAGAAGAAAAATCATTAGCTGGTTTGGCGGGATGACAGGGGATATTCTTGGAGCTAGTGTTGAGGGGACGGAGGTTCTGTTATGGATGACGCTGTGGTTATTGCATTATTTCGCCATGGGCTGACAGAGGCAAACAGGCGCCGTGAGTATTTAGGGTGGACTGATTCCCCTTTGTGCGAGGATATTGAGAGGGTTTCTGAAGAATATGAAGTTCTCTTTTCAAGTGATTTAGGCAGATGCTTGGAGACAGCGGGAAGGATGTTTCCAGATCAGCAGCTTCAACCACTCTTTGAATTCCGCGAAATGAATTTTGGGGAATGGGAAGGAAAGACTTACAAAGAACTTCAGCATGAACCTGAATATCGCAGCTGGATTTCTTCTCCATTATCGGCTAACCCCTTAGGCGGAGAATCCTTTAAGGAGTACTCTGAACGAGTGGATAAAGGCTGGGACATCGTGAAGGAGAAGATGATGAACACTTCCTTGAGTAGAGCAGCCATTATCACTCATGGCGGTGTAATTAGGACATTATTGATGAAATGGGCATCAGTGGAGAAGGATTTCTGGGAATGGAAAGTACCGCACGGACAGGGCTATGAGCTTGTCTGGAACCGGCAGGATTTAAGGAGGGGAGCCCGATGCACTTTGTTACGGGAGGTGCCTTTAACGGCAAATCAAAATGGGTAACTGAATATTATAAGTTAAAGGAAACTCCTCACTTGTGGATTTCTGGCTATAGAAATGAAAGTGTTGAAATAGACTTTCATCCTCAGCTGTTCGTCATACTGGAAGGGATAGAAATATTCTTAAAAGGTTTAGCCGCTCAGCACGAGATTAATATAGCACGGGAGAAATGGCAGATGCTGCTCACAGAGTGGAGTAAATGGGAGAATGAAGCCCAGGGGAGACAAATAATATTAATTGGAACGGATATGAATAAAGGAATTGTTCCTATTCGTGCAGAAGATCGTAAATGGCGTGATTTTACAGGCTGGGCATATCAGGATACAGCTAGATTATCAGAGAGAACAGATGTGATCTGGTATGGGATCAGTCGGCGTATTAAATAGATTCGTTCAAAAAAACAAAAAGGAGCAGTGACAATGAGAATTTACACACGTACAGGTGATAAAGGGAAAACGAGCATTATCGGTGGAAGAGTGGATAAGGATGATATTCGAGTAGAGGCGTATGGAACTGTGGATGAAGTTAATTGCTTCGTTGGTCAGGCGATGACACAGCTCGACTCAGAAAAATTCAAGGATATTTTAGACGATCTGGAAAAAATCCAGCATGAATTATTTGATTGCGGCGGTGACTTAGCCAATGTTATGAAGGATCGTGAACTAAAGCTGCAAAAAGAATCAGTTGATTATTTAGAGAAAAAAATAGACGAGTTTATTCAAGAAGCTCCTAAACTAGAGAGGTTTATTTTACCGGGAGGCACACCTGCAGCTGCTTCTATTCATATTGCCCGTACAGTCACAAGAAGAGCAGAAAGATTAGTCGTTTCGCTTAAAAAAGCAGATCCAGAGATTTCAGAAGCATCTCAGCAGTATTTAAATAGACTCTCAGATTATTTCTTTGCATTAGCGAGAGTGATTAATTTCCGGATGAATGAGAAGGATGTGGAATATATCCGAAGTGCCAAGGTCTTTCGTGAAGGGAAACGCAAGGAGGATAAATAAATGAAAAGCACGAAAATGGCGCTGATAGCATTATTAGTTGCATTAACTGCCATTGGTGCAGCTATTAAAATCCCTGCTGTGATCGGCAGTGTCGCATTGGATGCCTTTCCTGCATTGCTTGCAGCAGCCCTTTTGGGTGGTCCTTCCGGCGCAGTCGTTGGTGCGATGGGACATCTGCTATCGGCATTAATTGGCGGTATGCCAATGGGACCTTTTCATGGAATTGTTGCCATTGAAATGGCTATCTTAGCCTTTATGTTTGCTGCTTTTTACCAAAAGGGGCTAAAGTGGCAGGCAGGTGTATTATTTGTAATAGGAAATGCATTTGTTGCACCGCTGCCCTTCCTGTTTTTAATGAGTAAGGAATTTTATTTGTCTATCGTCCCGTCTCTTTTTATTGGATCGACTATGAATACAGTGCTTGCATTCATTATTACTCCGAGATTAGCAAAGCTCATTGAGCCGATTCTTTCTAAAGCAAGGGCTCAACAATGAGAGATGTCTTAATTATTCCCTTTAATGGGAAAGAATCAATTGTTGTGGCGTGCGACAATAGCGGAGGAATTGGGTTAAAGGAATTGGATGCTGTCCAAGTTCCGTACGACACGGTTGCCTATTATAGCTTTCGGGTAGCGGTCATGGAGTGTTTAGCTGCTGGGGGTAATCCTTTTGCTGTAACCTTACAGAACTTTTGTGGAGAAGCTTCGTGGAACGAGCTGCTTCTTGGAATTAATCGGGGAGTAGCCGAATTAGGTCTCAAATACCTGCAGATTACTGGCAGTACGGAAAGTAATTTTCCTCTCGTTCAGTCGGCAGTTGGGTTAACGGTTCTTGGGAAAAAGAAAACTAGTCATAAAGATTTGCTTCCTCATTTTACAGACGGTACGAGGATTGCTGTTATTGGCAAACCATTAGTTGGCGATGAAGTGATAGAGAATGAAACAGAAGTTGTCCCTTTATCGATATTTAAACTGCTTTGTGTCTTAGAGGACGCTATTCTTTTGCCTGTAGGTTCAAAGGGAATATTCCATGAGCTGAATGGATTATTTTCAAACCGAACATTTATAGATACAGAAATCATTTCTGATCTAGATATTTATAAATCCTCAGGACCGTCCACTTGCGTTTTAGCTGTCTCTAACAAAAAGAAAATGAGGGATATAATGAGGGTTGCTGGATCTTATTATTACGAAATAGACGTGATAGAATGCTAAAATTATATGTGATTAGACATGGTGAAACGGAATGGAATACGCAAAAAAGATCGCAGGGAAGATTGGATTCCGCTTTAACAGAAAAGGGCAAAGAAGATGCCCGATTATTGGGAGAAAGACTTAAAGAAACGGATTTTCAGCGAATTATAAGTTCACCGAGTACTCGAACAATGGAAACGGCTATGCTTGTTGCAGGAAACCATCGAACTTACATTGAAACTGATGAACGTCTAATGGAAATCCATTTAGGTGCTTGGCAAGGGAAAGTAGAAGCTGACATTGAGAGAGAATATCCGGAGCAGTTTCATGCTTATTGGAATCAGCCTGAATCGTACGTAGGTGTTGGCGGGGAAACCTTTCTTGACGTTAAGAAGCGGATTCATAAGTTTTTGTTAGAGTTAGAGAAAACGACTCCGAATGGAAATGTCCTTGTTGTGACACATGGAGTAGTCATTAAGGCACTTTATCTTTTATGCAGAAATGCACCGATTGAAGAAATTTGGGCCCCTCCCTTTATTCACGGGACTTGTCTTACAGTAATTAACGTGCAAAATGGGAAGATGGAACTGCTTTTAGAAGGGTGTACAGCACATTGTAGCTAGACTTGCTTTGAAAGTGGGTCTAGTTTTTTTGTTTTTAGGAAAGGATTTTTATTGTGAAATAGAGAATTAATGGGAAAAAAGCTGAAAAAGGTGAAATTATGAATCTAAAATTAGGCTATGTTATTTTGTACGTTGAAAATATTGAAAAAACAAAGCATTTTTATAAAACATTATTAGGACTAGAGCTAAGGAACGAATTTGGTACATATATAGAATTTAACACTGGAAATACGATTCTTTCTTTTAATACGAGAGAAGGAGCACGTGAGGTGACAGGACTTCCGATTCCAGACGGCATAAAAAAAGAACACACCTTTGAACTCGGATTTGTCACTGAGGAAGTAGAAGTCGTTATTGAAAGATTAAGAGGAGAAGGTGTTTCGATTTTAGTGGAGCCTATAGAGAAGCCTTGGGGTCAAAAGGTAGCATATGTTGAAGATCCAGATGGTCACTATATTGAAATATGTTCCCCTATGGAATAACTAGTGGAGGCTGAAAGTCGTCTATTTGAGTAGTAATAAAGCCTTAATCAAACGTTTGATTGAAACTAAACAAACGTTTGATTGAATTTAAACAAACGTTTGTATGAAATTTTTAGGACAGTAAATAGGGGTGAAAAAAGTGATAACATTAGTGCCAATTGGCTATGCCTATAATAATAGGACTGAAATTGAAGATGATTACTGGGGAAAAATCGTTTCGAAGATTGTCATTTGTGATACTCTTCCTGAAGAATCCTTATATGAAATAGAATCCTTTTCCCATTTAGAGATCATTTATTATTTTCATAAGGTTAGTGAGAAGAAGATTATCACTGGAGCGAGGCATCCAAGAAATAATCCAGACTATCCGAGAGCAGGGATATTTGCGCAAAGAGGAAAGAATCGGCCCAACCAATTAGGGTTAACCACTGTCCAGTTCATTAGAAGAGAAGGAAGGGAGCTATATGTGCAAGGTCTTGACTGTATAAATGGGACCCCGATTCTCGATATCAAACCAGTCATGAAGGAGTTCTTACCCAAAGAAACAGTTAAGCAGCCGGACTGGTCAAAGGAATTGATGAAGAATTATTGGAGCTAATATGTATCAATTATATCCTTGTTGAAAGGGTATTTTTTTTGGAGAAAAAGGTTATTTAGGTTAAACATTCTATTAATCAAACGTTTGTTTAAATTCAATCAAACGTTTGATTAGTATAAAAATTGCTCTGAAGGACAGATCATGCTTCTTCTTTTACATAAATTTTAAATTTCTATTAAGAATTCACAAAAAAGTAATGGCCAATGGTTAAATTACATTAAAATAAAATGGCTGACAGGGCACCGGCACTGATTGCTAAACAGCAGAGTTTGTCTAGTTTTTTGTTTGTGAGTTTTAAATTCTTTTGGAATGCCAAAGATAAAATTAGTTTCCATATCCATGTTTTATACATACACATAATGTAATGGGCGGAGTTTTGTAAAAAATTCCTCAAGAAAACACACCTTAATCACTCCCTTTCTTAATTCACTAAGTGGTAAAATAGGAAAGTGATTGAGAATGGAGGTTCATATTATTTATGAAAACGAAAGTTGGATTATTATATGGCGGTAAATCCGCAGAACATGAAGTGTCTATGCAAACAGCTATGGCTGTTATTAAGGCGTTAGATTTAGAGAAATTTGAAATTTATCCTATTTATATATCAAAGGACGGAGAGTGGAACAAAGGTCCTCAGCTTACGGGTCCTGTTTCGAGTGTAAAGGAACTGGCATATTCAAACCATGAAGCACTGCCTCCAACTGCTCTTGCTCCTGCATTGTTTAAAGCGACAGAAGCGGAAAAGAGCTCATTTGATGTTATTTTCCCGCTTTTGCACGGACCGAATGGGGAAGATGGAACTGTTCAGGGACTCCTTGAGCTTCTGAATCTTCCGTATGTGGGAAATGGTGTTCTATCCTCTTCCGCTGGAATGGATAAAGTCATCATGAAAAATATTTTTGCTCAGGCTGGACTTCCTCAGGTGAAATATGTTTGGTTTATCCGCAGTGAGTGGGAAAAGTCGAACGACGATGCATATGACAAGGTTGAAAAGGAATTAGGCTATCCTTGCTTTGTTAAGCCAGCGAACCTAGGGTCAAGTGTCGGTATTAGTAAATGTACAAACAGAGCTGAATTAGAAAGAGCCTTCATAGAAGCTTTTCAATTTGACCGCAAGATTATTATTGAAGAAGGGGTTTCTGCTAGAGAAATAGAGGCAGGCGTCCTTGGAAATGATAATCCTGAATGCTCTGTAGCTGGTGAAATAGTGCCGAAAAAGGAATTTTATGATTATAAAGCTAAATATGAAGATGGAAATACAGCATTGATTATTCCAGCAGAAATTACTGAGTCTGAGTACAATGAACTGAAGGAAATGGCCATTCGTGCGTTTAAAGCATTAGATTGTTCAGGGCTTGTAAGAGCAGATTTCTTTTTAACAAGAGAAGGAAAATGGTTTATCAATGAGGTAAATACAATGCCTGGCTTTACTCCATTTAGTATGTTCCCGCTTCTGTGGAAGCATAGTGGAGTTGAATATCCTCAGCTTATTGAGCGGCTTGTGAATTTAGCTATTGAAAGATATGAGGAAAAGCAGCATATTAAATATACAATGGAATAAATGCAAAAAAGAATTTTATCATGTATAGTAGACACGGCGTATTAGCCGTGTTTCTTCTATACATAAAGCATAACTAATATTTATATTGTAGATAGCTGAGTTTATTCGCTAGTCTATGAGGAGGTACCCATGATAAGAAAAACGCTTAAAGAGATTACCGAGATGATTCAGGTGGAAAATGATCTCTCTGTTTTTCACGATAATGAAATAAACGGTGTAAGTATCGATTCTAGAAAAATCCAGCCTGGACATTTATTTGTCCCATTTAAGGGTGAAAATTTCGATGGTCATCAATTTGTTGAGGCGGCCATAAAGCAGGGAGCCGGAGCAGCCCTGTGGCAAAAGGATATCCCGAATCCTCCCATTCATTTACCAATATTAATTGTTGAAGATACATTGATAGCTTTACAAGAACTGGCTAGAAGTTATAGACATATGTTAGGCGTACGAATTGTTGGAGTTACAGGAAGCAATGGAAAAACAACAACAAAGGATATGACAGCAAATCTGCTTTCTGTTCAATATAAGGTTCAAAAAACAGAAGGTAATTTTAATAATGAAATTGGTTTGCCTTTGACTATTCTTGATCTTGATAAGGATACAGAGATTGCGGTCCTTGAGATGGGGATGAGCAGCAGGGGAGAAATTGATTTTCTAACTCGTTTGGCCGAGCCAGAGGCAGCGATTATTACAAACATTGGGGAGTCACATCTTCTTGATCTTGGCTCAAGAGAGGGAATTGCTGAAGCGAAATTAGAAATAATTCATGGTCTTAAGGAAAAAGGGGTAATTACTTATTATGGTGATGAACCTTTGCTACATGATAGGCTATCGGATTATGAAGGGAATATCCAAATCAAAACATTTGGCAGAAGCGGAAAAAACGATATTTTTCCTGTTGATATTAAACAGAATGACACTGGAAGTACTTTTAAAACAAATGTTACGGATATAGAGTTTAAGCTTCCGGTTCTTGGAACTCATAATGTATTAAATGCTTTAGCAGCCATGACAGTAGCCAGTCATTTTGGAGTTCCATTTGAACGGATGAATGAAGGTTTTTCTGAGCTGAAGCTAACCAATATGAGAACCGAGCTTTTACAAGGAAAAAAAGGAGAAAAAATCATTAATGATGCTTATAATGCAAGTCCCACATCTATGCATGCGGCGATAGAGCTTCTTTCACATCTACCGGGATATAAAAATAAAATTCTTGTTCTTGGGGATATGCTTGAGTTAGGGCCGCAAGAAGAGGAATTTCATTTAAAAATGGGTGAATCAATCGATCCTCAAAAAATTGATTTTGTTTTTACGTTTGGAAAACTAGGAGAATTAATTGCTGAAGGTGCAAAAACGAAATTGCCTTCTGATCGGGTCTTTGCCTTTACTGAAAAGCAAGCACTTATAGAGAAGCTTGAAAAGATTGTCAATGAGGAAACGATTGTTTTAGTGAAGGCGTCAAGGGGTATGAAGCTTGAAGAAGTTGTGACAGCACTTCAATAAAAAACTGTTACAATGAAAATTAATGAAATTATTAAACAGCATAAAATGATGAATAATATTTTATGCTTTTGTTATTTCGGATGAAGTTGTGATAATAAGAGGGAGAAGTGGTTCTCTTGTTAAATGCAATTTTTGAAAATCCTTTTGTGAAATAATAATTAACGGAAGTTGTATTATGTAGAAATAAATCCCTGTTCCATGTGGAACAGGGATTTATTTCTACAAGCTAACTTTAATAAATTGTAAGAGAAAGAAGATGAATCCTAAAAGAATCGGAGAAATTGCAAGAACAGTTAGATTGCCAGCATGATTAATATAGCGCTCAAACGGATTATTAGCTGGAGAACCAAGGTATCTAAAAAAGCGGTCTATTTTATTCTTTTTCAGCGGAATATCCGGAACATCGAACTGGTCAGAGTCTAAATGCCATTTTAAAAAAGGGTCTACTTTTACCGAATCGTTATTTTGTTTTTCTTTGTCCATCTGCTTCCACCTCCAAATATGTGCGTAATGTTTTTAACGAATGATGAAGTCTTGATTTTACGGTACCGATTGGAATATTGATAATTTCTGAAATTTCGGCATGGGACATGTCATGATAGTAGCTTAGAATGATAACAGCTCTTTGACTTTCCGGTAATTTCATTATAGCTTCCCTAATGGTTACTCTGTCAGTGCTTTTTATTGCGGAATCAGCATGTGGCTGAGGCACTAAAAAGGGAAGAATCTTCGTCCAACGATTTCTTCTCTGTATTTTATTTATCATTAAAGTATAGGCTATTCGAAATAAATAAGTTTTAACACTGCCTTTATCCGGATGAAAGCGATCTTTATTCCTATGCAATTTCATAAAGGCATCTTGAACAAGATCTGCACTAAGCTGTTCATCCCTCGTATAGCGAAAAAGGAAAGAGTATAACGAAGGTTTTAATAAGGTATAGAGCTTATTAAATGCTTCTTCATTTGTATTCTGCTGAATCTTTAGCATAAGAAGATTCGCCTGATGTAACTCATCCTTCATCTTTAGATATCTCCTTAAGCCCCTTTAATACAAGGGATATTCGGCTAATTAGATATAATGAGCCAACAATAACCCATGCCTGCCCCTGATTCGTAAAAAACTGGACATATGGATTTTCAATTGTTTCTCCGCCAGATATTAAGAAGTTTAAGATTTGTATGCAAATAATCGCGTAGATCGCGATAGACACCGATATCGTATCAAAAACATTCCAGCGAAAAAGAATCTTAGACTTTTGAAAATTAATTTTCCGATTTTCTCTAACAATATATTTTCTGTCCATCGGAATTACAATAAGCATAATGACAGTAATGAAAACACCAGAAACAATTAAAGAAATGATAAAACCGATACCCATATTTAACTCCCCTTTATTTTGCTTTTATCTCTTATACAAATGACAAAGGAAAATGGTTCAAATCTATTTTAATAATTTTTCACACAAATGCATTCACTTTTAATCAAGTAATAACTGATCAGTGACAAAAGTCATATCCAATTGTATTTTTTTCTATATATAGTTGTGATGGGGAATTTTATTAATAGGGTGATTATATGTATACAAACTCCTTCAAGTCTTTACTATTTAATGAAACGGGAGCCATTGGCTTGTTTAGAAAAAGAAATTTGAAAGAAGAAATTAAAAAAATACCACCGCAAGCAGAGAAAATTATCGCTAGTAACTACAGGGAATTAAAGGGCACCAAAGAATATCCTCAGCTATTATTTACTGGCTTAACTGAAAATGATCTTGCTAATCTTGTAGAGATGCGCTCTCTTATTGAGAAAAATGCCATGGACATCGTTGAGCATTTTTACACTAAAGTTCAAGTAATGCCAAATTTGTTGGAAATTATTCAAAAGCATTCTTCTATTGACCGATTAAAACAAACGTTTGTACAGTATCTTCTTGAAATGGTTACAGGTGAAATTGGAGAAAAATATGTAAGCAGGCGGAAAATGGTTGGCCATGTCCATAATCGGATTGGTTTATTACCCCAATGGTATATCGGAGCGTACACAATTCTACAAAATGAAATTCTGTCAGTTTTAATGAAAGAAATTGATTCTAGTGAGAGAATACATGATTATTTTACATCTTTCCAGCGTCTTTGTTCCTTTGATATGCAAATAGGAATTGAAACGTATATAGATTCCTATACATCATCGATGATGAGGATGGAAGAAATAAAGGCGTTTCAATCAGATTTAAAGGATTCAGCTGTTACACTTGCTGCAAGTGTTGAAGAGACAACTTCTGCGATCGCTGACAAGGGACATGTGGTAAAGCAAATGTTCGAAGAAATACTTGAGATGCGAGTATCATCCAAAACTTTAATGGATGAGGCAGAGGAAGGAAAGGAAGAAGTATCAAGTACATTATCAAAAATAGATAAGGTTGTTGAATTAATCTCAACAACAAATGCATTGACCTTAGAACTAAGCGAAAGTTCTGCGCATATTGGTCACGTCGTGAATTCCATTCGGGGGATTTCAAAGCAGACTAACATTTTATCTTTAAATGCAGCTATTGAAGCAGCGAGGGCAGGAGAGCATGGGAAAGGTTTCTCGATTGTTGCACAGGAAGTTAGGCAGTTGGCACGTCAAACTGAAGTAGCTCTTGATCATATTCAAGGACAAATCAGAACTGTTCAAACAACAATTGAAAAGTTTGAACAAAGCTTTCAGCAAATTGTGGGAGAAATCGATACGTACAGATTTACAAACCAAAATATGATTCGCATTTTTGAAAAGTCTATTGATGGTGTTCAAATAACTGAAAATAAAATTTCTGCATTTAGTACTTACTTAGAAGATTTCAAGAAAGCTTTTGAGGACATTTCTGTGGCATCCCAAGAAATTTCTGAAATGGCTGAGCATTTAAGTGAAATGAACAACCAATTAGCTGACAAGTTTTAGACCCACTAGGTCTTTCATAATCTCTACTCCAAAGAATCTAAAAAAACAGGACCTGATGATCCTGTTTTTTAAAAGATAAGAAAGTATAACTCTTTGACTCTGAGAAATGTCTAGCTCCAGCGCCTACCCCCTCGAGGTCACAAGCCGTTCCTCCCAGAAAGGTAAAGAACACCTTTCCGAGAGGCCCGTCTTGTGCTTGTCGGGGGTGAGCAAGGCGCTTGCACTTTTCTTATTTTATAGCTTGAATTGTTTAATTTTGTCCCTTAATCCTTCTGCCATGCTTGCTAAGTTTGATGCGGAAGCTGAAACTTCCTCAAGTGTAGCTAGCTGTTCTTCTGATGCAGAAGCAATTTCAGCTGTACTGTATGAAGAGGATTTGGCTAATTCTGTAACCTCTTCGATAGAAGTATTGACCTGCTCTGCGCTTGCGGATATTTCCTCAGATATAGCCGAAAGCTCTTGAGCTTGAGAGCTGACGGATTCAATAGAAAGTAATATTTGGTTAAATGAATTTCCGGTTTCATCAACTAGGGTTAAACCGCTCTTTACCTCATCATTTCCTTTATTGGTCATGTCTACAGCTTTAATTGTATCGGATTGAATTAATTTAATAATTTCTCCAATTTGGTTTGCAGAATTTCTGGATTGCTCTGCCAGCTTTCTAACCTCATCGGCAACAACAGCAAAACCTTTCCCGTGTTCACCCGCTCTTGCTGACTCAATAGCTGCATTAAGAGCTAGAAGATTAGTTTGTTCTGCGATATTTGTAATAACCTCAATAATGTTACCGATCTCTTTTGACCGTGCCTCTAACTTATCCATAACTTGTTTCGTTTCAGAACTTGCTTCAAAAATAAAACTCATTTGCCCGGCAACTTTTTGAAGATAATCATTTCCAATATTCGCTTGTCTAGTTGTTTCATTTACCGATTTTGCGACGGATGAGGATGATTCAGCGATTCGCTGGATGCCAACTGCAATATCACTAATTGATCGTGCACTTTCTTCTGTATTCTTTTCTTGGCGTTCAATTTTAGCAGCCACTGCTTGAAGAGATTCGACTACTTGATTTGTTGCAGAGGTCGTTTGTTCTGTGCTGGCCATTAATTCCTCCGATGATGCAGCCACCTGCTCGGATGTCAGATTCACATGCTGAATAAGCGTTTTTAAGTTATTTACCATATGGTTAAATGACTTGGCTAAATATCCTACTTCATCTTTAGAACGAATCTTCAATTCATTAATGGTCAGGTCACCGCCAGCAATGTGTTTAACATTTTCAGCGACCTTATCTAATGGCTTGATCTTAAAATAGATTAATATAAGAGTAATAATAATCGATAACATTAACAGTATTGTAGAAATGATAAGTATTGTTTGACTCCATTTTGCTGCAGCTGCAGCTTCCTCTGCCTGCTCTTTTGTGTATAATGAAAGCTCTTTGCTGAAGTCTTGTAATGGCTTTACTACTTTTTCTTTGCCGGTGTTATATGCAGGACCAAACACAATAGACCTTGCATGGTCGAAATTTCCCTCTTTAACAGAGTTCATTGCATCTTCTTCAAGAGGAACAAGCTTTTCTAAGTTATCTTGAGCTTGAATCACATATTGGAGTAAATGATCAGGTATTCGCAGCTCTTTCAGTCTAGCGATTATCTTTCCACCCGTTTTTGTCTCATTGATCTCTTTCCAATAATTGTCATAATATACCTTGCCGCCAAATTGAGTATATGACCTTACCTCGTTTGTTAAATAACTTGATGCTTCCTGTATTTGAAATGCGAGAAGCGTTAATTCTTTTTCGTTATTTAAGGTTTGAGTTTGTACCTTCATATTTTCTGAGAATGAATAAATGCTCCAGCCTGTCAAACCAATCAAAATAAAGGTTACAATGGAAATTACTTTTATTAGTGTCTTAATCTTCATGTTTTTCCTCTCCTTAAATGAAAAAGCATAGATTAGAATATATTAGCATATTATTGTAAAATAATACATTTTCCTTGTAATATCGACAGAATGTATTCATTATTTGCAAAAAAAAACGCATATATTGAATTTCATTATCTAATCTTAAAACCAGCATGCTTCCGGGAAAAAGGTGTAAAATATGAATGTTCCTAAAAAAAGCTGGTGGTGATTTTCGTGATTGGATGTTTATGTATTCATGGTTTTACAGGAGCTCCCTTCGAAGTTGAGCCGCTAGTAGCCTATTTAAAGAAACGGACAAACTGGGAAATTGCCGTTCCTACACTTCCGGGACATGGAGATATATTAAGCTTAAAAGGAATCCAATATCACAATTGGATTGAACATGCAGAACAGGAATTACAGGAGTTAATCGAAAAGTGTGAAACGGTATACGTTATTGGTTTTTCAATGGGAGGACTTATTGCCAGTTATTTGGCTGTCCATTATCCTGTAACAAAGCTTGTACTTTTAAGTGCAGCTGCTTATTACGTCAACCCTAAGCAACTGCTAATCGATATTGGCGAAATGGCAAGAGATGCTTTTCGGGGCCGTTTATCAGAAAATGAAATGTTTATGAGGTATAAGCGTAAAATCATGGCTACCCCGATTACAGCTACATTACAGTTCCGAAGACTTGTAGGGGCTGTAAGACCTATACTGAATAAAATTGAGATCCCTACCATTATTGCCCAAGGGGAATGTGATGGGGTAGTGCCGCCAAAAAGTGCACAATATTTATACCAAAGTATTGGAGCTTCAGCAAAAAAGCTCGTTTATTTAAAAGAATCAAAACATCTCATTTGTCATTGTGAGGAAAGAGAAAACCTCTTTTCTGAAATTTACCACTTTTTAATCACAAGGGAACAAGTTTCAAAATAGTTCCCTTTTTGCATGAATTGCAAACACGCTCTTATAGTGGTAGAATTATCAACAAAGTGCCAAGAGGAACTTCTTTTGAAATCCGGACATACTCCTGTTGGAGAATGTCTTTTTTCACTTTCAAGTAAGGTTAATTGGATGTGAATTTTATTTTTTTGAAACTTTTTATAGACAAATAGAAAAGGTTTTTTTAACATCTAATAAATGGCTTACACACATTCATATTATGAATAATACATAGGAGATTATCTTTGGTGGGGTCTCTGTGCATTAAATGCAGTTTAATGTTTACTTGTTTTTGTGAAAAAGTGCACTCATTGGTCAACCTCATGAGAGGACAATCTCTCATGTTAAATAAAAGAACTTAGGATTAGTGATAGTTAGAAGGAGAGAATACAGTGACAAAGTTTCAAGATTTGGGTATCAGCCCAGCAACGATGAAGTCCCTGAAACGAATGGGATTTGAAGAAGCAACACCAATTCAGGCGCAAACCATTCCGTTAAGCTTAGAAAGTAAAGATTTAATTGGACAGGCTCAAACGGGTACCGGAAAAACAGCAGCATTTGGAATACCGATGATTGATAAAATTGATCATGAAAAAGATGTAATTCAAGGAATTGTTATTGCACCGACACGTGAGTTAGCGATTCAAGTATCCGAGGAATTATACAAAATAGGCTATGGAAAAAGAGCAAGAGTCCTTGCTATTTATGGGGGACAAGATATTAACCGTCAAATCCGCGCATTGAAAAATCGCCCACATATTATTGTAGGGACACCTGGACGTATTTTGGACCACATTAACCGTAAAACATTACGCCTAGAGAATGTTCATACAGCTATTCTGGATGAAGCTGATGAGATGCTGAATATGGGCTTTATTGAGGATATTGAAGCGATTCTTGCACAAATTCCTGAAGAGCGACAAACATTGTTATTCTCAGCAACAATGCCGCCTCCAATCCAAAGAATGGCAGAGCGATTCATGAGGGATCCTCAAATCGTACGGGTTAAGACAAAGGAAGTTACAGTTCCTTTAATTGAGCAATATTATCTGGAAGTACAAGAGAGAAGCAAATTTGATATCTTAACAAGACTTCTTGACATTCAATCACCAGAGCTTGCGATTGTTTTTGGACGGACAAAGCGTCGTGTGGATGAGCTAGCAGAGGCATTAAACCTTAGAGGCTACAATGCTGAAGGCATTCATGGAGATCTAAGCCAAGCTAAACGAATTTCTGTATTACGCAAATTTAAGGAAGGCTCTATTGATGTTCTTGTTGCAACCGATGTGGCTGCGCGAGGTTTGGACATTTCAGGGGTAACGCATGTGTATAACTTTGACATCCCTCAGGACCCTGAAAGCTATGTGCACCGTATTGGACGTACGGGACGCGCCGGTAAGACAGGGGTAGCGATGACATTCATTACTCCAAGAGAAAAATCTTACCTGCAGGTTGTTGAACGAACAACGAAGAGAAAAATGGACAGAATGAAGCCTCCTACTTTAGATGAAGCACTGGAAGGACAGCAAAAGGCAGTAATCGAACGCATCCTTCAATCTGTAGAATCAAATAATCTTCAATATTATAAGCAGGCAGCTGAAGAATTATTAGAACAGCAAGATGCAACAATCATTGTTCAAGCTGTGCTAAAAATGCTAACAAAGGAGCCGGACACAACTCCAGTTAAGCTTACGGAAGAAAAACCTCTGCCTAATAAACGTGAACGAAGAAATGATGACCGCGGAAAGTCATACAGCGGGCAAAGTGGGAGACAAAAAGCACCAGTTCGATCTCGCCAAGGTTCTTCAGGAAAACGTTATAGCAACAATAATAATAACAATAATCGCAGCAATTCAAATAATTATCGTTAAGTTTGAAGAGAGCAAAGCTCTCTTCTTTTTATTTCTTTGTCATATTCAAATCCCATACTACTCCAAAAGGGTCCTGTACCTTTGCATATTTTGCTCCCCAAAAAGTATCTTGGAGCTCCATAAGTATTTTCCCTTCCCTAATTAATCGACTATAAATTGTTTGGATTTCATCTTCTGATTCAAACTCAACAACTAAGGAAATATGGTTGCCAGTTTGTACAGATCCATCTGTAAATGAATCAGATACCATTATAAGGAAGTCATCCTTTTTAAATTGTGCATGCATGATTCTTTGATCTGCATGAGGAGGAGTTGGATAATCTGCGTCACCAAAGGTTTGCAAATTCATAATTTCGCCTTCAAACACTTCTTTATAAAATTGTAATGCTTCTCTAGCGGTGCCATTGAATGTTAAATATGGTGTTGCCTGCTTCATACGATCACTCCAAACATTTTATTATTACTATTATGACCATTATATATTCTAAACAATCAAAAATAAAGAACGTATGTTCCTTGGTTGTGCAGAATTTTTTTATTAAGGAGAGTTTAGATTTTGGGTCTTATATAGTACTATTTACGTAAAATGTTTTATAACTTTATTCATTGTAAGTCACTTATGCTTATGATAATTGTTTTTATTAGTAATAATGTGTGACATGATGCATAGGAGGTTACTCATGGTTTTGGAGCCGCAGAAGAGGATATCGGAAAAAGGGCTAACGGTTTGGAGGATTTCCGGTAGCATTCAATCATTCATTACTCTTTTAATTATTGGAGGGATCATAGCCCTTACAATTATATTTAATTGGCCCTTATGGATTATAGCTGCTGCGCTATTAATCTTTGTTATTAATGTTTATTTAGTCGTAATCCTTATTCCTGCTTTAAGGTGGAAGCGCTGGCGATATGAGGTAAGGGAAAATGAAATTGAACTTCAGTATGGTGTGTTCATTATAAAAAGAACCCTTGTACCAATGATTCGAGTCCAGCATGTTGATACACGGCAAGGGCCCATATTACGTAAATATCAATTAGCTACTGTCACTGTATCAACGGCTGCAACCGTGCATGAAATACCAGCTTTAGATATGGAAGAAGCAGAAGAGCTTAGATACTTTATCTCGAAGCTAGTAAGGGTGGCTGATGATGATGTCTGAGCCAAAAAGACTTCACCCTATTTCAGCGGTTGTAAATTTTTTAAAGCAATTAAAGGAACTGATTATCCCTTTCTTTGTTTTTGTTGTTTTTGGAAGCAAGAATGGAAGTTTTCAATTCATTATGTCAATCGTTGTTATTATCATCATTTTAATTCTCGGTATTATTTCATGGCTGAGATTTACGTATCGTTTAGAAGAAGGAGAACTTAGAATTGAATATGGTGTTTTTATTCGAAAGAAAAGGTATATCCCTTTTGAACGCATTCAAAGCCTTGATTTATCGGAAGGGATTTTACAGCGTCCCTTTGGCTTAGTTAAGGTGAAAGTGGAAACGGCAGGGTCAAGTAAGGGAGAGGCTGAGGCTGTTTTGACGGCCATCACGAAGGAAGAGGCAAATTTTATTCAGCATACTCTTTTTTCGGCCAAGAATAAGATAGACGAACAGAGTACGGAACTGTTTGAAAAAAGCAGCCAGGAAGAAGACATTCTCTATAAAATTACACCTAGAGAACTATTGCTGCTTGCCTCGACTTCAGGGGGAGCGGGCGTTGTTTTTTCAGCATTTTTTGCGTTTGTATTTCAATTTGAAGAAATTATCCCCTATGAAAGATTATTTAGAGGTTTAGAGGATATCATCTCGAGTGGAGTCATTCTTGTTAGCATCCTTGTATTTATTGGTTTTTTATTTGCTTGGGTGGTTGCGTTAATAGGAACAATGATTAAGTACGCGGAATTTACTGTGAAAAAATTGGGAGAGGATCTGATCATAACGAGAGGTCTTTTGGAAAAGCGTCAGCTTACAATCCCTTTACATCGAATTCAGGCGATTCGAATAACAGAAAATGTAATTAGACAGCCCCTTGGGTTTGGAACCGTTTATCTAGAAAGTGCAGGAGGATCGGCGATCGATCAAGACAGTGCCCGAGTGATGCTATTACCGATCATAAAAAAAGACAGGGTTGCTGAAATACTTTCTCCATATTTAAAGCAATATGTCTTTGAAGCGAATATGAATCGAGCGCCGGGAAGGGCATTGAAAAGATATCTATTACGAGGAATATTATTCAGTTTACCAGCTGCGGCAATTCCAATTATTTTTTTCAGACCATGGGGGTATTTCGGACTAATGTTTGTTTTGATTTCGATGGTTTGGGCCGTTTTAAGGTTTAAAGATACCGGCTGGTCGATTGCAGATTTACAGTTAACTTTAAGATATCGGACGGTTAATAAAACGACAGTGTATATGAATCGAAATCGGATACAGTCTTTGCGCATACAAGAGAGTTACTTTCAGAGAAGAAAAGAGCTAGGCACAATTTCTGCTGTTGTCATGTCAGGGACAGGCGGCACTGGGGGCACAGTTGTTGACTTAGACAAAATGGATATACAAGAAATATATAAATGGTATTCCTATACAAAATGAAATCGTTAGGTGAAGCAGTGAAAACAAACTTTCACTGCTTTTTTAATAGTAAGAACCCTAATAAAAAACCTGCAAATATCCCGAATAAATGTGCTGTCACATTGATATTTGGCTGTAAAAACGTCATAATCAATGCGATAATGGTGATCGTTAGAATAAGCTGAGAATTGGCTTTGGACATAAGGTCCTTCCTAAATAGGTTGACAGCAGCATAAAAACCAAACAGTCCAAAAATGGCGCCGCTCGAGCCTACATGAATATAAGTTAACGGCTCTAACATAAGCGTAGCGATGTTTGCTGCAATTCCAGCTGTAAAATATACAAAGATAAATTTTCCTTTTCCTAGCATTCGCTCCAAAGCAGGACCGAAAAGAACGAGGGAAAAGCTATTGAAAAGCATATGCGGAAAATCACCATGCAAAAGAATCGGTGTAACAAGACGCCAATATTCCCCATCTGTAATATAAAGGTTAACTCCGGCAAAATTTTCATATAGCCATAAATTCGGTAATAATGGAAAAACTGAAATGATATATAGAAGAAAATGAATCAAAATAATCGTTGAAACAACAGGATAATATCGTAAAAATTCTCTAAAGGTTTCTGTTCGTGTAAACATAAGGCTCCTCATTTCTCTCCTTAATATTTCCATCATAGCCTAAAATGGATCATAACATGAAGCAAAAAAAGTCTATTAAAACTTTGGACTTGCTTTCTTATAATATTGATTATGCAAAATATAAACGAAATAGAAGGATGATCATAATGATTACTGGAATTGGAATAGATATTGTAGAGCTAAGCCGAATAAAAAAAATATACGAAAGACAAGAAAAGTTTGCTGAAAGAATATTGACTAAAAAAGAAATGGATAAATTTCAGCAATTAACACCTGAAAGAAAGACTGAATATTTAGCGGGAAGATTTGCAGCGAAAGAAGCTTTCTCAAAAGCAGTCGGGACTGGTATTGGCAAAAGCCTTTCTTTTTTAGATATTGAAATAGAAAAAGATGAAAAAGGCAAACCGTTTGTGTCCAAGCCTGTTCATCAGGGGGTCCATCTTTCTATATCACACAGCAAGGAATACGCTGTGGCACAGGTAGTGATTGAAAAAGTTTAGTGTAAAAAAGAAAAAGCTTGTCATTCAACCTAGCATATTTCGTATGGTTGTCTCATATATTCATAGTGCAATAGGAGAGACAAGGGTAGACAAGGAACTTAGTTATCTTGTTGAGCTTTAACCTCCTCCACGATTAGCGCAAAGCGGGTCAGTTTTTTAACTGGAGATATCTATACCAGTTGAAGCAGGGCTTCGTGCTGTCGCTGGACAATACACTGAATAGAGGCAAAAGGGGTTGAAGGAATGAGAAGAAAGTGGTTAATGCTGCTAATCGGGATATTGGCAGTGATAGCATTGTCTGCTTGTGGAACGAAATCCAAGGACGATGTGGTGAAGGATCTTGCTGGGAAGGCCGAGGAAATGAAGGGCTATAAGGCAAGTGCAAAGATGACATTGGAGATGGGAACGGAACCACAAGTGTATGAGATTGAAGTATGGCATAAGGCTAAATCCTATTACCGAGTCAATCTGAAAAATGCGCAGAAGGATCAAAGCCAAATGATCCTCCGCAATGATGATGGAGTATTCGTTCTTACTCCGGCTTTGAACAAAAGCTTCCGATTCCAAAGTGATTGGCCAAAAAACAGCAGTCAAGCATATCTTTATGAATCTCTGGTGAAGGATATCGTCGAGGATAAAGAGGCTAAATTTACAGCAACTAAAAACCATTATGTTTTTGAAACAAAAACAAGATACCAAAATAATCAAATGCTTCCAACACAAGAAATTACTCTGAATAAATCTGACCTATCGCCTGTTAGTGTTAAAGTTATGGATACTGATAAAAATGCTCTTGTAAAAGTGGAGTTCACAGAAGTTAAATTTAATGCGTCTTTTGATAAGAAAGACTTTGATATGCAAAAGAATATGACAGGTGCTCAGCTTTATGTTCCTGTTTTAGCTGAAGTGGGTAATGAAGAGTTTTCTGTAAAATATCCATCAGAGTTCCCAGGAGCTAACTTGATTGAGGAAAAAGAGATCGCGACAGAAAACGGGAAAAGAGTTGTTTTAACATATGATGGGGAAAAATCATTCACCATTGTACAAGAAAAAGCGGTTGTGATGCCAGTTTCCTCGTTCACAACTGTAAAAGGGGAGCCGGTAGATTTAGGCTTCACAATCGGAGCCCTATCCAATCATACAATCAAGTGGACATACCAAGGGGTTGACTATGTGATTGCCTCCAATAATTTAACCGAAGAGGAACTAGTTGAGGTTGCACGTTCGGTGCAAGAAAGTACAGTGAAATAAATCATTTTGTAAGGCTCTAATCAGAGCCTTTTTTTATGTTTTTTACAAAAAGGAACTTTCATAACATTTTGGAAATGTTTCTAAAAATTCGGGGATTTAATTGACAAATATGTCGAAGGGAGTCGATAATCGTACTTATAAAATAGAAAAAGGGTGTTCAATAAATGGTGAAAATTGCAGATTGTCAAACTGCTTTTTATCGGGATACATGGGCGGAGATTAATTTAGATCATATATTTTACAATATTGAAGGATTGAAAAAGCATATCCAAGATGATGTTAAGATTTTTGCCGTTGTAAAAGCAAATGGCTATGGACATGGGGATGCAGAAGTAGCTAAGGTGGCATTAGAGGCAGGTGCATCTTATATTGCTGTCGCAATTCTAGATGAGGCACTTTCTCTCCGAAAGAAAGGAATCACAGCACCAATTCTTGTTCTGGGAGCGAGCCGTCCGGAAGATGTTGGACTCGCATCAGAACAAAATATTACATTAACCATTTTTCAAGCTGAATGGCTTGAAAAGGCAAAACATTATATCGAAGCCTCACAAAAATTAAAGATTCATTTAAAGCTCGATACTGGAATGGGACGAATTGGCATTCGCAGCCGTGAGGAGCTTGAAATCATTGAAGACCTAGCGGCAAAAAACCCTAGTATTACGATAGAGGGTGTATTTACACATTTTGCTACAGCCGATGAACTTGATTGTTCTTATTTTAATAGGCAATTAGAGCGGTTTAAGGAAATGGTTTCATGGTTAAGGAACAAGCCTGAAATTATTCATACAAGTAACAGTGCTGCATCACTAAGATTTCCTGAAGCACATTTAAATGCAGTCAGAATGGGAATAGCTATGTATGGCCTAATGCCTTCTGTTGAAATGGAGCCAACCCTTCCTTATCCTTTAAAGCCAGCCTTTACGCTGCATACAAAGGTTGTGAATGTTAAAAAGGTAAAAAAAGGCGAGAAGATTAGTTACGGTGCGACATATGAAGCACAGGAAGATGAATGGATTGGAACATTGCCAATTGGGTATGCTGATGGATGGACAAGAAAACTCCAGGGACAGCATGTTCTTGTTAATGGGCAAAAGGCTCCGATTGTGGGCAGGATTTGTATGGATCAATGTATGATCAAGCTTCCTTATGAATTACCAGTTGGTACGGAGGTTACTCTTATTGGGCAACAAGGAGAAGAAGAAATAACGGCAGATGATATCGCCAAAACACTTGGAACCATTAATTATGAAATCACTTGTATGATGGGGTTGAGAATTCCTCGGGTATACAAGAAAAATGGGCAAGTCACAAAGATCATAAACAGCCTTCTCTAAGTTATATATAGACCATATTACATGGCCTCTTGCTAAAGGAAGCAAAAAATAATGAATGCCTAAATATTAAAGTAGGACTTTATGCATAAATGTTTTATTTTAAGGCCGATAATAGAGAAGAATTGATAAATACCCTTTGCACGGGGTCAGTTTGATGATAATATTAAAAATGGTAGATATAATATGGTGTGTAGTGATGGTGGAGGTGTTTGTTTGTGTCTGAGTCCAGCGCAACAACAGAGATTATGGTGAAATTACCGCAACATCTTGTAACCGAGTTAGATGGCTTTGTAAAGCAGGAAAACGTAAATCGGAGTGAATTCATTTATCAAGCAACCAAAATGTATTTGCGCGAACGGAAAAAGAGACAAATTCGTGAGTCCATGAGACGTGGTTATATGGAGATGGCGAAAATAAACTTGACGATTGCATCTGAAGCATTTCTAGCAGAATTCGAGGCAGAACACACAGTTGAACGTCTTGTAAGCGGAGGGTAATCCCTTGATTGTCAAACGTGGTGACGTTTATTTTGCAGACCTATCCCCAGTTGTTGGTTCAGAACAAGGTGGCGTCCGTCCAGTGCTGATCATCCAAAACGACATCGGGAATCGGTTTAGTCCCACAGTAATTGTTGCTGCAATCACTGCTCAAATTCAGAAAGCTAAGCTGCCTACTCATGTTGAAATTGATGCAAAGCGCTATGGCTTTGAACGGGATTCGGTCATCTTATTAGAACAGATACGAACAATTGATAAACAGCGCTTAACCGATAAAATAACCCATCTCGATGACGAAATGATGGAAAAAGTGGATGAAGCCGTGCAAATTAGCTTAGGTCTCATCGAATTTTAATACTAAATACGCTCTTTTCCATAAGATAAGGGCGTTTTTATTTGTGTCTATGATTTAGCAATTATTTTTAATTAAAAATAGCATTATAACATCTACCCATGGCAAGCATTCAATGCTTGCTTTTTTTTATATTCATTTATTTAAAATAGCGCTTGTACAACTTTTGGTTTTCTTTACCCGGCCAAGATTTCTGTTAAACTTATTAATATTAAATAAAAAATTTACATAAATAGGTTTATGGATACGCCAAACAGGGAAGTAAATATCCAATTGACATGCAAAAAAGGTGGGTCAGGAATGAATATATCAGTGAAAATTCAAGAGCAGGATCTTAAATTTAATGTAATGGTACAAGGTGAGATTGATGCGTTTACCGCACCGAAGCTTCGCGAACGGCTTTTTCCTTTATCTGAAAAAGCGGGTGCAGACATTACAATTGATTTATCCGGTGTTACCTACCTGGACAGCACAGGTTTAGGTGTTTTTGTAGGTGTTTTTAAAAACATACGGGCTAATGACGGCAATCTGCAGATTGTAGGGCTGTCTCAGCGTTTGATGAAGCTATTCAAGATGACAGGTCTTGCTAATATTATGAATATCTCCAGCCGGAATGAAGGTGAAGAAAATGAATCAAACGTTTGATTATATTGAACTTAAGATCCCAGCTAAAGCTGAGTTTGTGAATGTGATTCGGTTAACTCTTTCTGGAATTGCAAGCCGTATGGGTTTTTTATATGACGATATCGAGGATTTGAAGATTGCTGTTAGTGAGGCTTGCACAAATGCTGTTCAGCACGCATATAAAGAGGATGAACAAGGAGAGGTTATAGTTGGGTTTGGTTTATATGGCAACCGTTTAGAGGTAATGGTTGCTGACAATGGAAAAAGCTTTGATTTTCTTTCTGCAAGGCAAAGCATTGGGCGCTATAAACAGACTGATTCCGTAGAATATTTGCGTGAAGGAGGTTTAGGGCTATATTTAATCGAGTCTTTAATGGATGAAGTCAGAATCCATAATAAAGAGGGTGTGACGGTATTCATGATCAAATACCTAGAAGGAGAGCGGGTGGAGATGGATGCTAAAACACTCTCAACCTAATCGCAAATCAAAGGAAGAAATAAACGGGCTGATTAAAGATTATCAGCTGAACCAAAATGAAGAAGCTCTAAATACTCTTGTACTCAATTATAAAAGTCTTGTTGAATCCATTGCTCGAAAATATTCTAGGGGAAAAGTCTTTCACGAGGACATTACTCAAGTGGGCCTCATTGGGTTATTAGGTGCCGTTCGCAGATATGATGAATCCTTTGGGAAAAATTTTGAGGCATTTGCCATACCGACAATCGTGGGAGAAATTAAGCGTTTCTTACGTGATAAAACATGGAGTGTGCACGTACCCCGCCGAATAAAAGAACTTGGCCCAAAAATAAAAACAACGATCGAAGAATTAACAGTCAAGCTGCAAAGATCGCCTAAGATGAATGAAATTGCCGAGGTCTTGGATATATCAGAAGAAGAGGTTTTAGAAGCACTGGAAATAGGAAAAAGCTATCAAGCTCTCTCTGTTGATCATTCCATCGATGCAGACTCTGAAGGTGGAACGGTTACTTTGCATGATATTGTCGGACATGTTGATAAAGGGTATGAAAAGATTAATCAAATGCTTGTGTTAGAGAAAGCTCTGCACGTATTAACAGAAAGAGAAAAACAGATAATTCAATATACGTATTTAGAAAATCTGAGTCAAAAGGAAACAGGAGAAAAACTGCAAATATCCCAGATGCATGTATCCCGACTCCAAAGACGGGCAATAAAGAAACTGCAGGAAGCTATAGATAAAGATACAACCAATGAGGAAACCTTATCGAATTAAAATATTTTAGTACTTAATCTGAAGCTGCCTAATGGCTAGGTAAGCTTCTTTTTACTATTGTTGCAGAATTGGCGAGCTGTACAATCTTACGAAGGAATTTGGTAAAATGGATAACAGGACATAAAGGCTGGGGGTAAAATTTTGGAGACAACGAAAGTAAATAAGGATCAAGTTTTAGAAAAAATTGCAGCAGAACAAGCGCTATCTATTAAACAAGTTCGAAATACAATTGGCCTTCTGGAAGAGGGAAATACAGTCCCCTTTATTGCACGATATCGCAAGGAGCAAACAGGTGCTTTAGATGAGGTTCAAATTCGTGATATTATGGAGCGCTGGCAATACATACAAAGTCTTGAGCAGAGAAAAGAAGAAGTCATCCGTCTAATTGATGAACAAGGAAAATTAACGGATGAGTTGAGCATCCAAATCCAAGCTGCTGAAAAACTTCAGGAGATAGAAGATTTATATCGTCCTTATAAACAAAAACGCCGTACAAAAGCAACAATTGCAAAGGAAAAAGGGCTAGAACCTTTTGCAGAATGGGTGCTGACATTTTCATTAGCAGAATCACCTGAGGAAAAGGCGAAGGAATTCCTTTCTGAAGAGAAGGAAGTAAATACTGTTGAAGATGCTATTACCGGTGCTAAGGATATCATTGCAGAATGGGTTTCGGATGACGCAGACAGCCGGAAATGGATTCGTCAGGAAACTGCCAAAAATGGCACCATCGAGTCAGTTGTAAAGGATGAGGAAAAGGACGAGAAAAAGGTTTTTGAAATGTACTATGAATACGAAGAGCCGATTTCAAAAATTGTTCCTCACCGTATTTTGGCATTAAACCGCGGAGAAAAGGAAGAAATTTTGCGAATTAGCATCAAACCAAATACTGATTTTATCCTGAAGTACTTACATAAAAAGTGGATTAAAAATGAGAAGTCACCAGTATTGCCAATTGTTAAAGAAGCTTATGAGGATGGATATAAACGATTAATCCAGCCTTCTATTGAAAGGGAAATTCGCAATGAATTAACAGAGAGAGCTGAAGAACAGGCAATCATGATCTTCTCTGAAAATTTACGAAAACTACTGCTTCAGCCACCGTTAAAAGGAAAAGTAGTACTAGCGGTCGACCCTGCGTATCGGACAGGCTGTAAGCTGGCGGTTGTAGACGAAACAGGAAAAGTCCTAAAAATAGCAGTTATCTACCCGCATCCGCCCGTTTCCAAAGCAAAAGAGGCAAAAGCACAAATTATTGATATCATACATGCGTTCCAGGTGAAGATGATTGCGATCGGAAACGGAACAGCTTCTAGAGAGACTGAACAATTTATTGCAGATATATTAAAAGAATTAAAGGAAGAAGTGTATTACCTGATTGTTAATGAGGCTGGAGCGAGTGTGTATTCAGCATCGGATTTAGCAAGAGAAGAATTCCCAAATTTACAAGTAGAGGAAAGAAGCGCTGTTTCAATTGCACGCCGTCTTCAGGATCCATTAGCCGAGCTAGTAAAGATAGATCCGAAATCAGTTGGAGTTGGACAATATCAGCATGATGTTTCTCAGAAGAGATTATCTGAATCCCTTGCATTTGTGGTTGAAACGGCCGTTAACCAAGTCGGTGTAAATGTGAATACAGCTTCGTCTTCATTACTTCAATATGTATCAGGGCTTTCAAAAACAGTTGCCAATAATATCGTTAAGAAGCGTGAGGAAGAAGGGAAATTTTCAACTCGCAATCAGCTAAAGAAAATCCCACGACTTGGAGCGAAAACATACGAGCAAGCGATTGGATTTCTAAGAATTATTGACGGTACCGAACCGCTTGACCGAACTGGGATCCATCCGGAAAGTTATCCTGAGGTACATAAACTTCTCGATAAATTTGGGTTTACAACAGGTGATTTAGGTTCTCCGGCCCTCAAGGATTCACTAGCTCAATTGAATGTAGGTGAAACTGCTGCAGAATTAGGAATAGGTGAATTGACATTAAAGGATATTATTGAAGCACTAGTAAGACCGGAGAGAGACCCGCGGGATGATCTGCCGAAACCGCTATTAAAGAAGGATGTTCTTCAGCTTGAAGATTTACAGTCTGGAATGGAGCTTCAGGGAACTGTCCGGAATGTTGTAGACTTTGGCGCATTCGTTGATATTGGCGTAAAACAGGATGGGCTTGTGCATATATCTAAGCTAAGCAGGCAATTTGTTAAGCATCCATTAGATATTGTTTCAGTAGGAGATGTTGTAACTGTGTGGGTTGACTCTGTTGATAAAAATAAAGGAAGAGTTTCTTTAACGATGCTGAATCCTGCTGAATAAAAAGAGATTCTAAACTACTGCGCTAGGTATATGCCTAGCGCTTTATTTAAGAACAATGTTTCTTTCTGTAGAAAAACCAGCATTGATTTAATAATTTTATTGTATAACGATCCTTTTCTAAAAAAGCTCGCTGCATTTGATTTTGAAACCAAACAGGCATTTGTGTACCTCCTAGGTGTAATCTATATTCTAAATGAGGATTACAGTTTCCTTAAGTATTAAAAGGTATATATAACCTATGCTATAATAGGTTGTCATGTTCACTATTATTTGGGGAGAAATTGAAATGGATGATTTAGGTCTGCAGAAATTAGTTGAGGAGATTTCACTTCAAAGCTTTGGAAAAGCATTTAGGCATAAAGCATATTTTAATGCAAAGCTTCGGTCAACAGGCGGGCGTTATATGCTGGATACTCATAATATCGAGATAAATAGAAAATACTTAGAACAGCTTGGACATGAAGAATTAACCGGTATTATCAAACATGAGCTTTGCCATTACCATCTTCATATAGAAGGGAAAGGGTATAAGCACAGAGATTCAGATTTTAGAACTCTAATGAAGGAAGTAGGAGCTCCGAGGTTTTGTTCTCCACTCCCTGAGCGGACAAAAAATAATGTTAATGGAAAAACAATTATTTATGTTTGTTTAAACTGCGGTCAATTATTTGAGAGAAGAAGAAAAATAAATATACAAAAGTATGTTTGTGGAAAATGTAAGGGGAAATTAAAGAAAGTTAAAGAAGTAAAACATGAGTAATATCTTGAAAAATATATCTTTAAAATAAGAAAAGATTTTTTTGAAAAACTTTCTTGACTTTTAATATCTAGGTTTTTATAATAGTAAGAGTCGACAAGATGACAAGTGATGAAAACACATTGATTCCTTAAGATATCGTCGGCTCAACAATAATTATTCCGCAGTAGCTCAGTGGTAGAGCATTCGGCTGTTAACCGAACGGTCGTAGGTTCGAATCCTACCTGCGGAGCCATTATGGGGAAGTACTCAAGAGGCTGAAGAGGCGCCCCTGCTAAGGGTGTAGGTCGCGTAAGCGGCGCGAGGGTTCAAATCCCTCCTTCTCCGCCATAAATTTTGATTTGGCCCATTGGTCAAGCGGTTAAGACACCGCCCTTTCACGGCGGTAACACGGGTTCGAATCCCGTATGGGTCATTTTTAATAATATTTCTTAGAAATACATATGGTCCGGTAGTTCAGTTGGTTAGAATGCCTGCCTGTCACGCAGGAGGTCGCGGGTTCGAGTCCCGTCCGGACCGCCATGCAATTTTATTGGGCTATAGCCAAGCGGTAAGGCATCGCACTTTGACTGCGACATGCGTTGGTTCGAATCCAGCTAGCCCAGCCAATTTTTTAAAAAATATAACGAGCCATTAGCTCAGTCGGTAGAGCATCTGACTTTTAATCAGAGGGTCGAAGGTTCGAGTCCTTCATGGCTCACCACCTTAAGCAAAAAGTCGGATAGATTTATTTCTTTTTTTCTTTTTGGTTTTGGTTAAAAATATGCGGGTGTGGCGGAATTGGCAGACGCACCAGACTTAGGATCTGGCGCCGCAAGGCGTGGGGGTTCGACTCCCTTCACCCGCACCATTAAATACCAATTGAATTTTCTTTACATTCATGGTATTATAGTCTTTGTCACTTCTTGTTAAGCGGTCGTGGCGGAATGGCAGACGCGCTAGGTTGAGGGCCTAGTGGGGGCAACCCCGTGGAGGTTCAAGTCCTCTCGGCCGCACCAAAAAAGTTGTTGACAAATGATTTTAAAAAAGATATACTGTAAAAGTTACTTTTAAATAATGCGCCCGTAGCTCAATTGGATAGAGCGTCTGACTACGGATCAGAAGGTTATGGGTTCGACTCCTTTCGGGCGCGCCATATACGGGAAGTAGCTCAGCTTGGTAGAGCACTTGGTTTGGGACCAAGGGGTCGCAGGTTCGAATCCTGTCTTCCCGACCATTCAATCTTGAATAAGATTTGCGGGTGTAGTTTAGTGGTAAAACTACAGCCTTCCAAGCTGTTGTCGTGGGTTCGATTCCCATCACCCGCTCCAAAAGATAGTTCTTTGAAAACTGAACGAACAAAAACGTCAACGTTTTAGTCTTTTTATCAAAAAGACATTATGAGCTAATCAACTCACAATTCATTGGAGAGTTTGATCCTGGCTCAGGACGAAC
>NZ_JACWFE010000029.1 GCF_019749375.1 Bacillus sp. S/N-304-OC-R1 | reverse complement strand
TTTTAACTCTAACTTTTGGGGTGCAGCACCAAAACTTATTTTCTGTAGCCTTTTTTTACATTTGTGTGATTGTTATATTTCTTTATCGGCTAGCAATACTGCATGGAGCATGGTATTGGCTGCCTTTTCAATGTCTTCAGGAAGACTGAGTTCCTCTGGGCTGTGGCTTTTTCCATTTATGCTTTTGACAAAAATCATTGCGGCTTTTGTTATGCCAGCTAAGTGTGTCGCATCATGACCGGCCATACTTGCAAATGTTGTGTATGGAATATTTAGTGAATGAGCTGCATGTTGTAAATAACGAACTATTTCAGAATCGAAAGTACATTCTTGCTGATCTAATATATTTGTATATTTGACGATTACTTTTCGTGACTCTTGTATTCTATTAAATTCTTTGTATATAGCTTCCTTGATATCAAATCTCTCTTCTCTGCTTGCTGATCGAATTTCTAGAATAAACTCTACCCGGCCCGGAATGATATTAGCGGCATTTGGAAATACATTCAGCTTGCCAACAGTAGCGACAGCATCTGTATTAAAGCTCCTTGTCACTATTTCTACTGCAAGAACCATTTCACTTGCAGCTGTTAGGGCATCCATTCGGTCCAACATCATCGTTGTTCCTGAGTGATTGGCTTCACCTGACACCTGAATATGATCCCGATAAATCCCGACAATCTGATTAACAATGCCAATAGATAAGTTTTGCTTTTCTAGACGTTTGCCTTGTTCAATATGAAGTTCGATATAGGCAGCCAAATCGTCTCTCTTAATCTCCGAAATTCCATCTAAGTCTCCACCCGCTTTTTTCACAGCTTCGGAGAGCTTAAAGCTCGTTGAATCACTCGTATTCATGAGCTGAGAATGTGTCAGTTTGCCAGTGAGCGCCCGGCTGCCCATCGTAGATAAATTAAAATCATTTGGTTCTTCTGCAGTAAAAGAGACAATTTCTAAATGGTGGTTAAGCTTAATATGATTCTCCAGCAGCGTTTGAACGATTTCCTTAGCAACAAGAACTCCAAGAGCTCCGTCAAATTCCCCGCCATTTGGCACCGTATCTAAATGTGAGCCGATGACGATCGTGGATGCATCCTCCCTTTCACAAGGCAGTTTACCCCAAATATTGGCGATCGCATCAACATGTACCTCCAGGCCCATCTTTTCCAGCTCATTCATAAAAATTTCCCTTACTTCATAATCCCCATGGGAAAAGCTTGGTCTTGTAATCCCTTCTCCAAGTACCTGTCCAAATTGTGCATAGTATTCAATTTCCTGCATTAATCGCTTTATATTAATTTTCATAATAACCCCATCCTCGATTAAGAAATTAAGTCCATATTCAGTTCAATCCCTAAACCAGGTCCATCCGACACTACTAACTTTCCATCCTTCACCAAATCTCTAGCTGCAATGGATGTAATATCATGCGTATGAATATAAGCACCCAAGATAAAATCATTATGTCTGCTTATAACTGGGGTACTTGCCGCAACATGCATACTTGCCATAATGCCAATTCCAAGCTCTAAATTACTACCGATGGCACAGCTTATACCGGATGCTTCCACAATAGCTGCGATTTTTTTCGATTGATAAAAGCCCCCAACTTTACAAGTTTTTAAGTTGACGATATCTGCACATCCGTATTCAATCGCAAATAAAGCCTCCTCCGCACTGAATACGGTTTCATCAATCATAATTGGCGTTTCAACGACTTCTCTAATTCTTTTCAACCCTTTTAAATCTGATTTTTTAACAGGCTGCTCCACAGATTCAAGCTCACCAGTCGTCTCCAGCTCCCTAATCACATAAATTGCATCCGTAACACTATAACCTTGATTGGCATCTAATCGAATTCCTACGTCCCTCTTCGATTCGTCAACCGCTTTACGAATGAGCTGCACTAATTCGATATCTCTTTTTCTATCCATCCCGACCTTAACTTTAATGACAGAAAATCCCTCAGCAATTTTTTGCAGCGCTTCTTCATATGCACTTTGATGATCCTTCATCCCAACCACATAAGCTAAAGGAATTTCGTCTCGATATTTTCCGCCAACTAATTCGTAGACTGGCTGCTCAACTGTTCTACCCCATGCATCATGAATTGCAATATCAATGGCCGACTTGGCTGCACTTTGCCCATAAATAGCAGCATTCATTCCTTCATGAATTATGCTTAATTGGTTAATTTGTTTCCCAATGACTGCGGGTGCTAAGTATAAATCATTCACTAATTTGATTGTCTCTGCTGTCTCCCCCATAAATGCAGGGGATGGAGATGCTTCTCCATAACCATGGATTCCGTCTTCTGTAATGACTTCAACAATGGCATGCTTTCGTGTTTTCGCTGCATAAAGAGATATTTTCCATTCCATTTCTAAGGGTACTTCGACGACATAGGTGTTTACCTTTGCAATTTTACTTAACACGATTTCTTCATCTCCCTAAATAAGTTGATACAGCTTTCGCGGCCTGCCTTGCTGATAAGGCTTCTCTTCTCCAGTCACTTTAATTAATTTTCACCTTGCTATCGATGAAATCGCCTTTCTAATATTGACTTCATTAGGAGTATTGATGCTTGATTTTATTCATAACAATCTTAACAGTTTATTACGCTACTCTCGTTTGCTCTACGACTTTTCAAAACCAGTTCATGCTAAAATTTTTATCCAACACATACAAAAAATAGAAACTAATCTTACAGTGTTATTTGGTAACATCACCATGATCATTCCTAAAATGAAAGTGCCTACAATGGTAGCAATTAAAATAGAGACAAAGGAATTCAATTTTCACAAAACTAAACGACAAACAAAATTAAGGGACAAATCTCCATAACATGGATTCAGTAAACATAACAGACCACCAACATTATTATTAACGAAAATATTAATGGCGACGTCTGCAACTATAATAAAAGGTTTTTTTTGAAAATTGTCAATGTTTTTTCAGATGTTTTTCTGTATGTCGGAGGTATGTATTTATAAAGGATGCGAAGCTGTAACATTATTGGGAAGAAGCTTATAGTTTTTCCAAAAGAGAGTTTTCAAATCTTAAGATGCACCAACGAAGTCTCTTAACTTCATAGGAGGAATGAGATCCCTTTCTTCCTACCCACACCCCCTTTCAGCATGAAGAATACAATACAGCAAACATGCTTGGAGGGGAGTGATATTATTTATGCGAAATAGAACTAAGCTTGGGAAGATATTTGTTTCTCTACTTGTTGCTACCATTTTGACTTCTTGCCAAAAATCCTCACAGAGTAATACAGAACCCCAACCACCGCCGAAAAGGAATACACAAGAACAATCTATTATCTATTGGGGTGTAGATTCAGCCGATAAAGTGGACCAAGCATTTCTAGGCTGCATTACTGAAAATTTCGGGGAACCTAAGGCGTTTGGAAGATATTTAGGCTCCAAGGAGGGGGTTTCAGCAGGTATAACAACAGAAGAGGCGCAGTTTCTTCATGAAAAAGCAATAAAAATCATGGTTATTTACAATCATTTCACAGATGCAACTAAGCTGGAAAATGGAGAAGCTGAAGCAAAAGCAGCAATTGCTCTTGCCCAAGAACTCGGTATCCCTGAGGGTGTAGCTATTTTTGCTGATATTGAACCTAACTATCCAGTAGATGCGGAATTTATTCAAGAATGGGTCCACACGCTTCAATCTTCTCCATACAAACCTGGAATTTATGGAGTTTTTACTAGTGATAGCAATAATACCTCAGCGTATAATAAAGCAATTGAAACGAATAAAAGCATCCAAAACGAAACGATCATCTGGAGCAGCAATCCCGTAATTGGAGTGACCCAGAAAGGAAAGGCCCCTGCCTATAAACCTAATGCTCCTGAAACGATAGACGTCCAAATTTGGCAATATGGAATTGATGGCCAATCATGTAATATTGACACAAATTTGATTAAATCAGAAGCATTGGAGTTTCATTGGGGACATGGGGACGGTTCTCGTGTCCCTTAATGTGAATGGGACGGAGGGACGGTTCTTGTGTCCCTTAGTATACTCGGGACAATGAACCCGTCCCTGCGTCCCAGCATACAAAACACCGCAGTCTATAGTGACTGCGGTGAATGACATTGATAAGCAACAAAAGGACAGCATACGAGTATGAATATTAGTTCTCGTTACACTAATTTATTCTCCGTTACTCTTACTCTTTTCCTTCTTCTCTAATTCCTCTTTTAATTTCTCATAGCCCGGCTTACCCAACAGTGCAAACATATTCCGCTTATAATCTTCCACACCAGGCTGATCAAACGGATTGACGCCAAGCAAGTAACCGCTCATTGCACAGGCTTTCATAAAGAAGTAGACAAGGTAGCCAAATGTATAAGGAGACATGTCCGGAATACTAATGACTAGATTAGGAACCCCTCCATCCACATGGGCAATGGCGGCTCCTTTGGATGCTTGTTTATTAACGAAATCAATAGATTGGCCTGCTAGGTAATTTAGATTATCTAAATTCTCATCATCTAAATCTATACTTAGATCCTTGTCAACGTTTTCAACATAAAGGACTGTTTCAAATAGATTCCGTTCGCCGTCCTGAATAAGCTGACCAAATGAATGCAAGTCAGTCGAAAAATTAGCGGATGCAGGGAAAATGCCTTTTCCATCCTTCCCTTCACTTTCACCGAATAATTGCTTCCACCATTCAGCAAAATTAGACATAGATGGGTGGTAGTTTGCTAGGATTTCGATCTTTTTCCCTTTGCTGTATAAGAGATTTCGAATAGCAGCATATAAATAAGCAGGATTATTCAATAAATTGGGTGATTGCAGTTCTTCCCTTGCTTTAGCAGCCCCTAGCATCATTTTATTAATATCGATACCGCTTACGGCAATTGGCAGTAGCCCTACTGCCGTTAGAACCGAATAACGGCCACCAACATCATCAGGAATCACAAAAGTTTCATAATCTTCCTGATCAGCAAGTGTTTTTAACGCTCCCTTTTCTTTATCAGTTGTTGCGTATATTCGTTTTCGTGCCTCTTCTACCCCATATTTTTCTTCGATGAACTTTCGGAAAAGGCGGAAAGCGATCGCGGGCTCGGTTGTTGTACCCGACTTTGATATAACATTAAGAGAAATATCTTTTCCTTCTAACAAATCCAATAAGTCATAGATATAAGTTGGGCTCACATTGTTCCCTACAAAATATATTTGAGGTGCACCTCTTTTTTCTTTAGGGAGAGAGTTATAGAAACTATGGTTTAACATATCAATAGCTGCTCTAGACCCTAAATACGATCCGCCAATGCCAATCACAACGAGGGCATCTGAGTTCATCTTTATCTTTTCTGCTGTATGAAGAATACGTTGAAATTCTTCTTTATTGTAATGGATCGGCCAATCCAACCAACCTAAATATTCATTGCCCAATCCTGTTTTCTCATGAATCACGTCATGTAATTCCTTTACTTTCGTTGCAAGACAGTCTAGCTCTTGACGCTGAAAAAACGATTGTGCATTTGAATAGTCAAATTTAATATAAGATGACAACAAAAAACACATCCTATTCTTTTATATTCAATTCATTCTATCATAAATCCCCATGCACTATTTAGTAAAAAACAGGAAATTCTATTATCCGGAATTGGGAAGTAAGTACGAAATATGGAATATACAAACTCAACCAACTCATTCAAGGATGGATAAACTACTTTAAAATTGGAGACATAAAGAAATACTCTAATGACACACATATAAGGTGTAGATTAAGAGCGTGTCGATGGAAAGAGTGGAAAAAGGTTAAAACGAAATATCAAAACCTTATATTGAGGAAATACTATGCTATACCAGCTACGCATAGTAAAATGACAACAAGTGAAATAAGTACAATTTCCATTGATTTTTTATTTTTGCTGTTTGTTACCCTCTTACATACTTCTACAAATTTTATCATATCTTGTGCTTTTCAGACATAGGTCTCCTCATTTTTCCACAGACAACAATAAACACAATGAAGTTGGAACACGCGTTACAAATTCAAACAATTTCTTGAAAAGGTTAATAATGCGAAACAAAAAGCGATTTAACCGCTCAATTAAACAAGGAATCCGAAGTAATTCTTGCAAACTCAAAAAGTGCAGAAACTGTACAAGTTAGTCTAGAGAACTGCGGTTTCGATTAAACTTCTTATAACAAAATTACTTGAGATTCACGTAAGGCTGCGCTATTGCTGCTGATGTAATTAAAAATCGTGACAAAGGCTTCAACAAAGCATCAAGGGCAAAAGCATTAGAAAATAGGATATTTTACAAGTCGCACAAAAACTCTCCCCTAATGGATAAAAGGCAGGAAATGAAGCACTAAATGTTACATTAGATCCAAGCAGTTCTTCCATAGTTGTATCAGTAGTTGGTATGGTTAATCTCAGTAATAGTAGATACAGCAAAACAACACCGTCGGGAATCTGACGGAATAATTTTTTCACCCGACCCATTACATATTTCACCTTCTACTTACAATAAGCTTCCGATTATGCCTCACTTTCTTGAAGGCTGGATAAAAAATGTTTTTAATATATTTTTGCATTACTTCTTTGCCTTCAAAAGATAAATTTTGAAACCTTTCGCAATTATCATAGCTTCCATTTCTTAAATAATATCTTCCTATAAAGATGGTATCTTCCTTACTCAACAAATGCTTATTTTCTTGAAAAAGGTCATTATGTTTAACTCCTAGATCCTTAGCTATCTCATTTACTGTCTTTTTTCTGATTACAAGAAACCCAAAGTTGATTGTTTTCCCCAGTAAAAATAGTAACCCCCAAATAACAGCAATCCCTGCAATAATATACGGAATGGCCTTTAAGAATAGAAGTAAAAGACCAGCTAGTGCTACTACACCGGTAAATAAAGCTGAAACCAATGGTACAAAAAAAACTATTATTAGAATCAAAATAATAATTGGCATACACAAACTCCTCTTTTGTTGATTTTCAAGATTACGGTATTAAGATAATAAACAGAAAATGGCCAAAAATTATATCGTCCAATTACCTTTATTCTTAATATGTTATAAAGAAAAGTAGAGGTGATAGCATTCTCATATTTTTATCTAAATAAACCGCTTAGAAGTCTACATTTTAATACCATACTAAATAAGTGCCTAACCAAAAATACTCCAGCAAACAGCCTTTTTTCAGGACCGAGGAAGAGTGCTACAGACTGCAATACTTTTAACCAATTTGAGCAAGCGAGAAATTTTCTATGATGGAATAGTCTTATTGGGTTTGCTACGAAGGGGCCGGGTGTTTGCAGTGCAAATATTGGAACGATTTTAAAAGCGATTCATAAGGTACAACGGCAAGAATCTCCCACCTTCACTTTCAAAAGGAAGATTGTGAAAGCTACGAAACTTGCCATTTTGACTGTCCATGAAACAAAAAAGAAGAAAGTTTCACAGTCCAGCAATCATTACGTGTTCAATCGTTTCCCAACAGTGAACCACCTGAAAAAATTGACCCCACTTAATTAAACTAGCCACCAATAAAAAACGTAATGTGAACACGATGTGTCGCAATCATACTTAAACAAGTGATAATGTGCCTGAAGTCTTTGTTCAAGTGATGAAGTACCTTTTCCCTTGGGCTACCATAATCGTGAAAACGAAAAGGAGGAGCACTTCCTATCTCCATCCATTTCTTTAAGCTGCTGATTAGAAAAATGTAAAAGGCCAAGGGGACAAAACCCATGGCCTACTACTACGTCACTCTCAACTAATAATTCCTGAAACTTTATTTTGATGAACTTGGTTTTCCTGCTGATATATCTCCGAATATATTTATTACTTCCATTTGGATGAGTAAACTTTTTAGATATATAATCCTCGGTCCTAAATGTATTCAAAACTCCACGAACGGCAGCAGACGCCATTTTCGATCTCGGAAGGAAGCAAGGAAACTGTCCCTAAGCCTCCCTAAAAGCCCGCTTATTAAACCTTAAATTTATTTACAAGCACTTGCAGATCTTCTGCCATTGTAGATAATGAAGCAGAGGTAGTAGATATTTCTTCCATTGACGCCAGCTGTTCTTCAGAGGCGGACGCAACATTTTGTGTGTTGGAGGCTGATGTTCTTGCAATATTAGCCATTTCCTCAATGGATGCATTTACTTCTTCTACACTCGCTGCAATTTCCTCTGATGCAGCTGAAACCTCTTGGATTTGGGATGCTACCTGTTCAATGGAGCCAAGGATATTTTGAATTCCCTGACCTGTTTCTTGAACGATTCCCATACCAACTTCTACTTCTTCCGTTCCTTTGTCCATCACCTTCACGGCATTGTTTGTCTCTTCTTGTATTTGTTCAATTAAGTGCGCTATTTGATCTGCCGATGTCTTAGATTGTTCAGCTAAGTTTCTCACTTCATCAGCAACAACTGCAAACCCTCTCCCGTGTTCACCCGCACGAGCAGCTTCAATGGCGGCATTAAGAGCTAATAGATTAGTTTGATCTGCTATTCCTGTGATCATTTCAATAATTTGCCCAATCTCTTTGGAGTGTTCTCCTAAACGATTAACGACAGCTGCAGAATCCTCTACTGAGACATTAATTTTACCCATTTGCTGAATAATCTTTTGAATAGATTCGTAGCCTAATCTCGCTTCTTTACTAGTTTCCAAAGCAGCCTCTGAAACAGATGTTGTGGTCTCTGCAACCTGTTGAATACTAACAGTCATTTGTTGCATTGCTTTTGAACTTTCGGTTGCTCCTTGTTCTTGCGATTCGGCACCAATTGATATTTCATTAATCGATGATGCTACCTGATTGGTTGCTAGTGTCGTTTGTTCAGCACTTGCAGATAACTGTTCAGATGATGCAGCAATTTGCTCCGATGTTAAACCAATTTGACGAATCATTACACGTAAATTATTGATCATTTTATTAAATGAATTGGCCAATTCTCCGATTTCATCTTTAGATGTTACAATAAGCTCTTTTGTAAGGTCTCCCTCTCCTTCAGCGATATCCTTTAATTGCGCGTTAATAGTACGAATAGGACGTACAATATTTCTGGAGAATATAACACTAATAATAATAGCAAATAAACCGGATAAAGCTAAAACAGTCCCAAATGTTACTAGCACCGTTAGGATTGTGTCATCGATAGCTTTGATAGGAGGTCCTACTAACCACATCCCGATAACCTGCCCGTTTTTATCTTTAATCGGCTCATACATAGTCAAATGCTTTGTCCCTACAATATCAGCTTCACCTAAATAGGTTTGCCCTGTTTTCAGAACAATATCTGCAACTTTCGGATCAGCCTTTGTTCCAATTGTCCTTTGCCCATCTTTTTTCACATTTGTTGCAACTCTAGTATCTCCTTGAAAAATAGTAGCTGCACCATTGGTAATTTCCCCTATTGCATCTACTACTTCATTATTATCGTTTATTTTTACATCTCCTTTATATAATTCACCATTCTTAATAGACCAATCACCTTTATACCTTTCGTTTATCAAGCTACTTCCAAGTTTTGATACAATCTTTACCCTGCCTTCAAAAGCACCCATCATTGCATTTTCTACTTGGTACTTAGCTACTAAACTAATAACGATAGATAATGAAATAATGATCCCAACAATCAATAGATTTAATTTCGTTCCGATTTTAAAATGAGAAAGTTTCATAAGTTAACGTGGCTCCTGATTAAATTTTTTTAGATTTACAGGTGTTCTTATAGGTAAAACAATTTCAATTATCATTCTTTGATTAGCATCACTATCAAAGTGAATCGTTCCCCCATGCTCCTGAATGATTTTGTGGCAAATCATGATGCCTAATCCCGTTTCTTTATCTTGTGTTATGCAATACGGCTCATACATTGTTATCATTTGATCATTTGAAATGTTACAACCTTGATGCACTAAACGAATTTTTATATATTCTGTACCATCATTAGCTGCCTGAATAATAATCGTGCCACCATTTTTCATTGACTGGACAGATTGTCGAAGAATGTTAATTAATACCCGTTTAATCTGATTATCGTCACAATAGATGAGTGGTAATTTAGGGTCTATAAGCTGGACAATTTCAATATTTTTTAGAATGGATTGTGAACTAATTAAGGGGATGACTTGTTCTATCAGTACTTTTATGTCTGTTACCAATGTTTTACCCGCTTGCGGCTTGGCAAAAGTCAAAAACTCTTTAATTATTTTTTCGATGTCCGTAATCTCAGATAACATAAGATCAATATAGGAAGATGTCTTTAATTCTTGTTGCATTATCTGAAGAAATCCTTTTACCGATGTAAGAGGGTTTCTAATCTCATGAGCGATGCCTGCTGCTAATTGTCCAGCAACAGATAATGTTTCCGTTTTTCGTATGAATTCTTCTTCTTTCTTTCTATCCGAAATATCGCGACTAACCAGAACCACATATTCTACTTCCCCATCTTTTCCAATTACGGGATTAAATTGTGTTTCTACATAAAGCCATTGACCATTTGAATGTCTAATTCGAAATTCCATTATACTTGTCGATTTACTTTTTACGATTTGAATGAACTTTTCCCCAATATTAGGGAGATCATCTTGGTGTACCCAGCTATACTCTTGATTTTTGATATCAGGAATGAACCCTAATACTTTTTGATGAGATGGAGATGCATATGTAACTCGGCCATTAGGATCACAGACACTAACCAAATCCGTCATATTTTCTGTTATGAGACGATAATTAGACTCAGTCTGTTCCAAGGCTTCCTTGATCTGTTTCATTTCTGTAATATCAACACATGAACCAATCACTTCAACAACTTGGCCTTCTCTTTTAATTGGCCGTAACGATACAATGCATTCAACTTTATTTACTTGGCACTCATAAGTGACATAATCCTCACCAGCCCAAGCCCTTTGGTAGCACCGTTGCTTGTTTTCAACTATGTAAGCAGGGAGAAATCCGCTTAATTCCTTCCCAATAACCTGTTCCGGTAGTAAGCCCATTCGATAGAGTAATTCACCATCGCATAATGTATGAATGAATTTTCCATTCTTCCTGATAAATTTGAATATCATTCCTTGCTGTTGTCTAACTGTTTCCGTTAACTCTTGACGGGCAAGCCGCAACTCTTCTTCCAACCATTTCTGAGCTGATAGTTCCTTCGATATTCCTTTTTTTGTTAAAACTTGTTCTATTTCACCATATTTTTGTACAATTTGATCTGGTGGTAAAGGTTTACTAAATAAATACCCTTGAGCCTCATTACATAGATTCCGCTGGAGGAAAACCAAATGGTCTTTTGATTCGACTCCTTCTGCAATCACTGTAAGCTTTAACTGGTGAGCCATCGCAATAATGGTTTTAACAATGGTTGCATCCTTCGTGTCTACCGTACAATTTCGAATAAATGATTGATCAATTTTTAATTTATTTATGGGAAGCTCTTTCAAATGAAGAAGAGAGCTATAGCCTGTCCCGAAATCATCTAGACTCACCTGGACCCCAATCCTTTTTAATTCCTTCAATACTTGGATGCCCCTTTGGATATCCATTAACATGCTTTCAGTTATCTCAAGTTCAAGATGTTCAGGAGAAAGACCGGTTTCTTCAAGAATTGCCTTTACCCTTTCAATTAAATCAGGTTGGTATAGCTGCCGAACCGAAAGATTTACCGAGATTACCGTAGAAGCAAGACCAGATTCCTGCCAAGCCTTATTTTGCAGACACGCAGTTCGTAGAACCCATTCTCCAATAGGTATGATCAATCCGGTTTCTTCTGCAAGGGGAATAAAATCAGCTGGTGAAATGACCCCTTTCTCTGGGTGAGTCCAACGAACCAATGTTTCTATGCCCATGATCTTCCCTGAGTTTAAGCTAATTTTGGGCTGATAATGCAAGAATAATTCATCCCGTTCAATAGCATTTCGCAGTTCTTTTTCAAGTTCTAACATTTTATAGTTATATTGACTTTGATCAGATTGACCTATTTGCATAACACATCGTACTCCCCAGCAACTAGTAGATAAAGAGAATCTTCAATCTATGTTTTTTCAATCCTCTACTGATATTAGTTGAAATTAGTGAATCGTAAAAAGTATTCCTGAAACAAGTCTTTTCCGTTAATTTACAATTGAGGCCCTGTACTCTTGTTATAATCTCATCCAAAGATTGAAATTCTCTACTGACAAATCAATTTTTGGAATATTGATTTCATATTGGTTATTTCTTAGAAAAAAAAGAAAGTTATTAACATCCTTAATTACTTGAACAAAAGAAATGATTTCAAAATTGATTGACAGATGATAGGAAATATAAGACTTCAATATTTTCTCATTTACAAAAGAAAAATAGTGAATGTCTGTATGTTTATATAGATACAGGCAGAATCTATCGAGCGATTGCTTGATCTCTTCCACCGTACATAAATTATTATTTCTCAATTGTCTAAGCAGTAAATCGTAGCGTGAATCTTTTCTTATTGAATCCAATTTCATCAAACCTTACTTTCTCTATTATTTTTAAAAAATATCCCCTTAATACTTTCTACCTTATATAACCAATTGTATAAATTAGTACATTGATCCTTTTCTAAATCTTAAACTTACTTATTGCCGTTTGAAGATCTTGGGCCATCGTACTTAATATTTCCGCTGAATTGGATATTCCCTCCATTGAAGCATATTGTTCTTCTACTGATGCAGCTACGTTTTGAGTATTTCCTGCAGACTGTTCAGCGATATTGGCTACATTCTCTACCATCTTAACCATATTCTGTGAACTTACATTTACTTGCTCTACTATGGCAGATACTTCTTGCGTTTCTGCAGTGATCTGTTCAACTGACTTTACAATGTCTTTAAAGGCGTTACCAGATTGATAGACCAGTTGTATACCCTCGTCAACGACAGCTGCTCCGTGTTTCATAGATTGAACAGCTTTCTCCGCCTCACTTTGGATCTCTTGAATAAGCCCCTGAATTTGTCCTGCTGCGACACCAGATTCTTCAGCTAACTTCCTTACCTCATCTGCGACCACCGCAAACCCTTTTCCATGCTCTCCTGCCCTCGCAGCTTCAATAGCAGCATTTAATGCTAAAAGGTTTGTCTGATCTGCGATTTGAGTGATCAATTCGACAATTTTACCAATTTCAATTGATTTATCACCAAGGATGTTAACTACCTCTTCAGTCTCATGAACTGATCTTTGAACAAGGTTTATTTGTTCAACTGTTTCGGTAACCACTTCATTTCCAGCGATAGCTTCAACATTCGCCTTATTCGTTAATTCTGCAACAGAATGAATAGAAGCTGCCGCCTGGTTCATGCCCCTTGAGATTTCTGAAACTGCAAGATTCGCTTCTGTTGCATTCGATACTTGTCTTTCCGAGCCTACTGCCACTTCTTGTATAGCGATCGAAATTTGTTCTATTGCTCCATTAGTCTGTTCCGCACTCGCAAACAACTCTTGTGAAGTAGCCGCTACTTGTTCAGCATCTTTACTTACTGAATGAATCAAGCCGCGAAGATTCTCCTTCATTTGGTTAAATGATTTTGCAAGATTTCCAATTTCATCTCGATTCTTTATACGAATATCTTCTTGCGTAAGATCTCCTGCAGCAATAGCCTTTGCGACATTTTCTATTAATAAAATGGGTTTAGTAATCATTCGAGTAAATACTATGCCAATGGCTACAGCCAATATAATAGAAATAATACTTAAGATAAGGACAGTGGAAATGATCGAATTAGCTAACTTGGAACTAGCTATACTTCCTTCACTCATAAGCTTTCTTTGCTCTAATGCAAGGCCGTCTGCTATATTACGGATATCCCTCGCTAAAGGAATTACTTCATCTGCAGCATATTTCTTTGCTTTCTCTGGACTACTTTCCATTAAAGTTATGACTTTCTCCGACATTTGCATAAAGTCGTTGTTCATGGACTCAAGCTGTTTTAGTTTATCTTTATGTTCTTGTTGATAAGCTATATCACTTGTAACTTTGATATCCTCATTAACAGCCGTAATAGATTCTACTAATATATCTGAAGCACCTTTTTCCTGTAATAAAACTCCTCTTAAGCTACTGATTTCTCTAGATGCATGGATTTGCATATTCATTGAATTGATGACAATCACTGCCCGCCGATCAACTAAATCTGAAAAAGACTTGTCTACCTTTTGAATATCGAGAAATGCTATGACACTAATTATTCCAAGTAATATGGCAATACTCAAAAAGCCAGCTAATAACTTCTTACCAATTGTAAATTTCAACGTAACTCACCCTTTTCACTTTATCTAGAGTTTGACTTTTCCAGTAAATATTCATTACACCCAACCCCTATTTATTAAAATGTAAGTCACCTCGCCATAATAGTCCTATCTTATTTTTTTCCATAAAAATAGCTGTCCCTTAAACAGAGCAGCCATGACTTTATCATACAAAGCTAATTGGCAACCTGGCGATCATGGTTTAATAGGTTCTTAAACGACAGACCCATGGCTTTGCGTCCTCATCTTTCAATGAGTTTGCCTTTATCTAATTTTAAATTCTAATTACCCATTACATTTTCACTATGTTAATAGTAAAAAACAAATATTGAATAGTCAACAAAATATTACAAAATATTATAATATATTACAATTTTCCACATTCTTCACCATTTGTATTTATATCCCTTTCCCTCTTTTATCATAACTTGTCGAATCTACAAGACATAAGAAAAAAGCCCTACTTCCAAAGTGAACTGCCCCCTGTCAAATAGACAGTGGAAATAATAAAAAGTGACTTAAGCGGCCTTAGCCCTATATTCCATTGGGCTGAGGCCGTTTAATCGTTTTTGTAGTCTTTCATTATTATAAAATTGTATGTACTCTTCAACTGTCTTAGAAAGTTCTTCAAAGGTATCGTATTTATGTAAATAATATTTCTCACATTTAATTGTTCCCCAAAAAGACTCCATAGGTCCATTATCAATACATCTACCGATACGAGACATGCTATGGGTCATCTTTGCTTTATCTATTATTCTCTTAAATCCATGTGAGGTATACTGGAATCCTCGATCACTATGTATTAGTGGATGGGTATCAGGTGAAGAAGCAATGGCTTGATTAAGAGTTTTAAATACTAGCTGATTATTATTAGAATGCCCGAGAACATAGCTGACGATTGATCCATCATATAGATCAAGAACCGCACTTAAATAAGCCTTTTTAGAAGGCCCATACTTGAATTCAGTCACATCCGTTACCCATTTTTCATTAGGCTTAGTTGCTGTAAATTCTCGATTTAATACATTTTCTGCGACATGTTGTGCTGTAGCGGATTTAAAGCGCTTTTTCTTCTGTCGAATAACCGATTTTAAACCAGCTAATTTCATAAGTCGATAAATTCGCTTTTGATTTAACCCTTGTTTCAGTTTTCTCCTCAAATTCATCGTTATACGGCGATAGCCATAGATTCCTTTTACTTTTTCATGAAGTACTTTTATCTCTTTTAGAATTTCTTTATTTTGTATCTCTCGAATGGAGGGAGTACGTTTTGCCCATTTATAATAGGCAGCTCTCGTTACCTGCGCGATATCACAGAGTAAGACAATAGAAAATCCCTCTTCAGTATGTAGAGTTTGAATGGCTAAATATTTATTTTCCCATCGTAATTGACTTAATACCGCCTCCTTTCTAGTTCCTCTAACTTTTTTAGGAACGCATTTTCCGCTCTTAATCTCTCATTCTCTCTTTCAAGCTTATTCATTTCGATTTTTATCTTTTCTTCGGGGGGCAGTTCTGTTTCCGTCTTGTTTCTTCCACGCTTGTCTTTAAGCGCTTCTTCGCCTACATCTTCATATTTCTTTACCCATTGATAAACTTGTTGATAAGAAACTTCATAAAACTCCGCAGTCTTCTGATAATTTTTATCATTGTCCAAACAATAATTTACAATTTGTATCCGTTCTTCCCAAGTGGTTTTTCTACCTTTAGTCATAGAGCTCGTCCTCCCTTTCGACGAATCAGTTAATTCCCTATGACCATTATAATGTTTAACCCATCTTCTCAATACGGATGTAGAAGAAATATCGTATTTTTTAACGATCTCTCGTATTGAATAATTCCCAGAGAGATAGTCTTTTATCGCCATTACTTTAAATTCTTTCGAGTATCCTTTCCATCCTTTAGATTTTTCTAGTCCCTGAAACCCATGTTGTTCGAATTTACGTTTCCAATCTAAAATCGTACTCCAGTTAACATTATACTTAGAGGAAATTTCATTTAATGAAAATTCCCCCTTTTCAAATGCCATTAAGATTTTATATTTTTCCTCATTAGAATATCTTTTATTGGACATAAAAAAACTCCCCTTAGGTAAACAGATTTTTATTTTTTAATCTGTCTACCTAATGGGGAGCATATCA
>NZ_JACWFE010000028.1 GCF_019749375.1 Bacillus sp. S/N-304-OC-R1 | reverse complement strand
CTGCAGCGATAGCTGGCTCCATTGCATTTCCTTCAACCTCAAAAGCTATTAAATTATTCATTAGTTTTTCTCCCCTTTTTAAATTCTGGATAAGTTTTTTGAAGAAAGTTTAAAAGCGTCTGATGAACTCTTAATCCATCAACAATTCCCTTTAAATACAATTGCTCAATGTCAGATTCATCTTCAATTTTGACGGTATAATCTGCATTCCTATATTCTCGGAACGCTTTTCTTGATGGTTCATGACCATAATAGGTATCATAAACTTCTTGTAGTTGTCCTGGCTTTGCATTGAGGACCCTGTGTATTGTCTCTTCAATGTTTTTTACAACATTAGGAACTTCTGATAAATCGCTTCCATTAAAATTTTCCAACAAATAAATGTGCACTTCTGAATCTCTCCCTTATAGATCGTGTTTTTTTAAGAGCTCAAACAGTTCTTCAGCTGTATCTTCTTTTGTATAGAGATCATCTTTTAAACTAAGGCAAACCGATAAAATATCAAATTTTATTGAGGTCCGTTCTATTTCATCCCTTAGCTGGCTTTCTGTCATTTCTCTATAATCCATAAACTCCTCTCCCTACATAATCATTGTTTTGTTATGAGTTTCAATTCGACGTCTTTCTTTCCTCCTTTGTAATATTTTGTTACTTCTAGTAACTATATTATTACTCCTGTAGTAATTTGTCAATAGATTTGTAGAATTTTATTCCTGTAGGAGTTATAATATACTATATTAGTAAATTTTGGGGGAATCAGTAGAATGAAGTTGAGAATACATGTGTCAGAATTGTTAGGAAAGAAAAAATGGACCCAAAAAGACCTTTCAGAAAAAACAGGAATTAGACCGGCGACTATCTCAGCTCTTTATCATGAAACAGTAAAAAGAATTGAGATTGAACATATAGTGGCATTATGTGAAGCATTTGAATGTCAACCAGGAGATCTATTTACATACGAGAAATAAAAAGAGGGTGTAAGTTAAACATACACCCTCTTTTTTTCTATAATTGGTCAATCAAATTCGCATAGTGTGATTGTGGCTTTTCTAAGTAAATCTTAGTAACCTCAATGCTCGTGTGGCCCATGAATTTAGCAATATCTTGGATTGGGACCCCTTTACTGGCAAGTCTTAGCCCAAACAGATGGCGCAAATTATGTACATGTGCTTTTGTTTCCGGAATACCAGCAGCTGCTGCATACTTTTTTATAAGCGTATGAGCTGTTTGTCTTGTTATTGGACCACGTTCTCCAACAAATAAAACCTTTGTTGTACTGGAGAACGGCTGCGTTCTTACTTCCAAGTATTCTTTTAATGATTCTAATAACTTTTCACTGACATAAATAGTCCGATATTTGCTACCTTTCCCCTTTATATCCTCAATGATTTTTTGATTATTTATTACATGGTCAATACGTAGTTGAAGAGCCTCACTGATCCGCATACCTGAATAGTACATCGTTTCAAACAAAGCCTTTGCTCTGACGTCAGCATTAATGACAGCAGCCTTAATTAAGCGTTCGTAATCGTTCTCTGTAAGTAATTCTTCATCTTTAAGGGAATATTGCTTTTGAACCTTTTCCTGTCTTACTCGAGCCGATATTGAGAGGCCAAACCGTTCATTCACAAAATCAATGATCTGTTTTACTCCTACTAATTTACGATTAATAGTAAGGGTTTTTAATTTTCGCTGCCGCAGGTGCTCCTTGTAAGCATTTAAATCCGTTCTATTAATGTCATTAATATCTTTGCCTACAAATAATAAAAAGTCTTTAACATCAGATGTGTAACCCTCTATGGTGCCTATGCTTTTTTCTTCTTCGATTAAATAATCTTTAAAAGCTTCTAGGTAATCAGCATTCTTCATAGAGCAGCCGCCTCCTACATACCATTTATTACTCCTATAGTAATTTATTTACTTCTAAAATGCAATACAAAACTAATATTATGTAATGAATTTTTTAAAAGCGTTAATTTAAAGCCATTACTGAAAGTTTAGGAGTGAGATTTTTGATTCTAGTTTACATAATACAACGAACTAGCATTCTCCCCTATTCATTCACCAACAACTTTTATACAATTGGGACAAAGAGAACGGAGGGGAAACGGATGGACGGAACAGAAAAGCCGGTGAGCCCTAAAGATGTACATATATCTTTAGGCATAGGTGACAGCACTTTGCGGAAATGGTGCCTGGCATTAGAAGCTCAAGAATATCAATTCTCCAGAACGGATAATAACAGAAGGGTATTTTTCGAAAAGGATCTAGTGGTACTTAGGCAATTCAGGAATCTTGTTCAGGTACAAAATTTCAGCATCGAGAACGCTGCGATTATTGTAGCATCAAGCCATAGAGAAGATGCGTCCTCGAAGGAGAACAACGAGAACACTGTTCCTGCATTACGTGATTCAAATGAAATAATCAACAGATTGCTAAACCACATAGAACAGCAAGAAGAGTTCAATCAACAGCTTTTAAAGCGTTTAGATGGACAGCAAAAGTACATAGAGGAACGATTAGATAAGCGTGATCAATTGCTAATGGAATCAATAAGAGAAGCACAGGAAACTAAAAAATTAATAGCAGCAACACAGGAAGAGCAACAAAAAAAGCCCCGAAAAGGGCTGTTAAAATGGTTGACAAAAGATTAAAAAAATGGATGAAACACACTATGTAGTGGTGTCGAAAATCTTCTGTCGAAAATCCTTTTCTAAATGAAGATTAATAGCTACAATATAGCATAAGAGCTATGTGACGGGGTAACGGTCAATCCTCCAGATTGGAGGTGAGATCATGGATTTACCGACAGCAACATTCGTAATATTATTTATCGGATTAGTCGTGCAAATCATCGTAGCAACAAAAAAATAATCCACCTCGTCCGCGAAAACAAGAGTGGATTATTTTTCTGAAATCTTACTTTAACAGGTCGCTTACCTAGAAGCATAGCTCGACCGTGGTATTCCCGTACCGCGGTCTTTTTATTATGTCTTACTTTTACTAAAGAAATTAGTTAAAAGTTGTTTAACATTGTTTATCATTGTTAAAAGTATATCATGACTAAAAGTCATATTCCAATATCAATTTAATTAATCTTTGTAAACATCGATTCGTATACTTTCAAGGTGGTCTAACTATACGAATGAGAACCCTACGAATCGAGTTCGTATAGTTTTAAGTTTATATATCAAGTGTTTAAGCTGCTTTTCAAAACCCTATAAACTACCGTCCGGAGAAGTCCTACTTGAGGGAGTTGGATGCTTTAAATATGCAGCTGCCAAACTCCCTTGAAATGGACTTCTTTTTTAATGTTTTACCCTACATAATTTACCTTATGTCGCGAATTATTTTTCTGGTAGTGGAGGTTTTCGCTATAAATGGCGAAATCAGAATATAAGTGTTAATACTCCTATAATTCCAACTATACATATGGCAGCTACCGCTCTCCCAACGGATTCCCAATCTTTTACCAAATATGTTCCGTAAGTTCCTTTTACTTTAACCAGCCTAATTGAACGTGAAGGTAATACCCCCTTGGTTTGCAATTCTAATTCGTTCGGTAGGAACCTTCCTTTCTCGTCCCGTAACCTGTTCGAAACGTTCGGAGTCTGGTTCGGAACCTCTTCTGGAATCATCGTAAGGAGCTTCTGAAGTTTTTTCTGTTCTTCTATCGTTAACATTGACGTCCTTCCCCCTTTCGTTCTCTTTAATGCTTTGCTCCATCCAATACCGGTTATCATTTAACGTCCATTCCGGAAAGGGAAAGGGGGCGTTTTTCTTCTTAAATGGATCTAGAAGCTCACGAAATTCTTTTGAATATGCTGCAGCAAAAAGCGCTGCCCTAATGATTTGATTACGATCCAAATGAGTTGCATGAAAAATAGCATTTACATAACTCCGAAATGATTCATCATAACGGACAGTAGGTCTATACATGACGTCCCTCCCTCATATTGTTAAAAAACCTGTTATTACAACAATTAGTAACGCAGCCATCACCCACTCTAAATCAGCACCCCGTTTAAGGTCGTTCTCGTACCGTTCTTGCTCGAGTTCTTCCTCTTCGCGCCTTTTACTCTTCACAATGAATTCCCCCCTTAGAATGACGCCTTTTGACGTCCCTGATTAAGGATATTGAGTAATGCTTGTCCAATATTCCCAACTTTTTTAAATTAAATCGTATATTTTTGGGATTTATGGTCAAGACTGCTGATACAAGCACTATTTGTAGGGGGTCAAAGCATGTGGGGGATAGGAAAGCCGCGTAGCAAATTAGGAAAGTGGATGGATCGTAACGGACTTGAGCAGCAGGAATTGGCGAAGGTGGCCAAGGTAAGCAAGAATACTGTAACGAAGGCATGTAATGAAAAGGACTATATTCCAAGGCAAGACGTTATGAAAAAGTTATTAAAGGCCATACGAAAGGTTGATCCAGGAGCTAAAATGAGTGATTTTTGGGATATGTAAAGAGGAGTGACTTTAAACTGTTTTGCTTATTTATGAATCTGTATTACAACAACAAGCATTTATACTATTACGGCATACTATTTTGAGTACTATTTCATGTACTAAGCGTAGTATAGTGAAATAGTACATGAAATAGTATTTTTTTATCAAATAAACATTGATTTAATAAGGTTTTAACAACCTTTTAAGCATTTTTAATTATGTTTTTTCTGACTGCAACTATATACCTTCCTACAGCCTTATTTATCATAAAAAAATGGGAGTTAAAATGGGGGGGATATAGAGCATAAATTAGTCTAACGATTCGACTCTTTTAAAAGCTGTTTCATATCAATTTTTTAGGGTAAAGAAAAAAAGGAGTTGCATTATTGCAACGCCCTTTTTCTAACTTGCGACAAAACTACTGTTATGTCTTAATGTGTTTCAAAAGATGTCGAAGAACTTTTTGCATAAGAGGGCTTGGCTTGTCCATACTAATTATAGTAGGCTGTATAGATTCGGACTATACAGCAAGAGAAGAAAGGCTACTTGAGGGCTCGGACCTCAGTAGCCCTTTTATCTTTTAATTGAAGTTATATCTTCAGCTGTTAATTTCATATTATCGTCACATAAATCTTTCAAAAACCCAGCACTTTGCTGATCAACTGAGCAGACAGTTACATTTTTACCGAAGTTTCTAACAGCATCAATAGCTGAACGATAATCAGAATCAGCACTCAATATGATTGCCTCATCATAAGCATTTGTATAAGCGAGTTTAACCATATCTACGGCTATATTAACATCCGTTTCTTTTTCTGTTGTAATTGGTTTTCCTTCTGCATCCTTACCCAATACTTTAATAAATCCAAGTTTTGCAGTGCAATTAGGAATACGTGTGTTTAAGAAATGCACGAATTTTTTTGTAGCTTCAGCTTTTGGTTTATCATGTGCACCTGCAGCTGTATAGTAATAAAATCTAACTAGCCTTCCATCTCTTTTTTGTGTAACAAGATTGGCTAGTTTTGAATAATCAACCCTTGTTTCTGTTCTCATTAAATTATTAACAGCACTCTCGAAGTTGTTGCCGTCAATAAATATCATTACTCTTTTCATTTTTCCCCCCTAAAAAGACTAAAAGCGCCAGCTTCAACGCTGACGCTTTAATAAACTCTTACACTGGATTCCGAACATCCAGTGTCCTGAAAACTCTTAAAGCCATCTCCGAATGATGACCTTCTTAAACTCTTTAAGTTGAAGTCCGAATCTTCAACTCCGTGTCCATATTTTATCATGTGGTGCAGTATGCCACAACGCGAAAACTGTCCCAAAAACGGGGGGTTTTGGGACACAAAAGGGGTTTTTCGTTAATTTACACCGTTTTTCTTTGTCTCTCCTTAAATTTCACATTTATTAGTGCGAATTTCTCTGTTTTTCTTTAATATTCTCCACATTACTGTGAACCACTAAAATTAAACTCATTACATAAGAACGGTTATGTCTCCTAAACTTTCAGGACACCCCCACAGCTTTGTAGAGATCACTCCTAAACTTACAGGAGTGATAACATAATATCGCGTTATCCCCTGCAGCATTTATAACAAAGGTTAAATTGGTCATTACCTTTTGTAATAGTGTGTTTTTGTGAATCAGAGGTAAATTCCTTCTCACAGCCAGCACATTTATTAAGATCACGGTGCGGAAGTTCTTCTTTTGGTCTTTCTTTCGGTATACAGCTATTGCAAACGACATAGCTATAAAATTCCGAACTATTTATTATCGTTTTCCCATCGAATGGGGAAAATTCTTTATGGCAGCTAGCGCATCTCTTATAAAGGGATAGATCATCATACATTCAGTACACCTCTTTATCAAAATTACCAGTGATACGCCCCACCAATGGACGTGTGATGTCTAACTTTTCTACCATTCCGGTACACAGTGTTATAAACGTCTTCTGGAACATCTTCCACAACTTCGAATCTCACACCCATCTTTTCAAGCATACTAGATACCTTATTGTGTACCCTTATTTTTCCTTGTTCATCTACGAAAAAGTAATCAGGGGCTATTCTATAAGCGATGCCTTTACTTGTGAAAATTTCTAATTCACCATCTTGTGTAAATCTTGCTAACTGGTGTGTAGCAAAAAAACCGTGCTTCAAAGCGTTCTTGTTACCCCATTTAGGCTTACAATTTCCACGATTCCCAGCAGCGATTTTGTTACCGGGAAGGAATCTCCCAGTTTTAGGATCCCGTTCCATTTAGTAACGCTCCTTTTACCGTGTTCGTTTCGGAAAAAAAATTAAAAATCTTAACATTTGTTGCATACAAACGTTGCATAAATATCTTGATTAACCATTGATATACATAGCTTTATAGATACGGAACGTTTTGTTGTACTCCGTAAAGTACTACAATGGTTGCAACCTTTTATGCATCCTTTTTGTGCATCCTTTTCATAAAAAGATGCTGACTAATTTCAGTTTTTTGCGTTCTTCCCACCTATAACGCATGCACCAGGATTTAACTGTATTCTCTCTAACACCCTGTTTAATTGCGTTCTCCTTATGCTTCATTCCGCTCCTATAATCTCTGTACGCTTGCTCTCGATTCCCTTTCGGGTGCATTGAATCTCCTCCATGATCCTTAACATTTCTTAACATCGTTGCAACGATGGTTCCGTTCGGTAAATGGTCTCCGTTGCAATAAATCAAAATGATTTTATGCCTTCATTTGCCTTCATTCGTTGCACCCTTTTTTAATTGAGTTGTTTTAGAAACGTTACTAAACGCTCCTAAATGTGTGCAGACCAAAGGTTCCTTTTTTAGGGCTGCCGAAAGTGCCGAAAACTCCTTTTAGGGTGTCCGATTTGTCCGATTACTTCTTTTTAGGGACTCAGATAATGAAGAAAACTTCTTTTTAAGGTGTGTAAAATGGGTAAATACTTCTTTTAGGGCCTCGCAAATCTCGCAATACCCTTCAGGAAACCTCCCTTTGGTGCTGCTTTATATATTTCTTTACTCTTGCTACTTCAATCCCTAATAATTTGCTAATCTCCAAATATGGCGTTTCATGCGTTTCACGAAGCCTGATACACTGTTCTCTTAACTGTTCTTCACTTATTTGTTGATCCAGGTCCCAGTAACCATCCATTAACTCCGCATCACTCATCCTATCAATCCGACGATCCACTTCCTCAATATCCTCCAACTCATCAAAAGGGATAGATTTCCGTTGTAATTCAGGTCTAGTAGCAATTATTTCGGAAAGGAGTTCACGCAATTTCGTCCGTTCTTTGCACTGGCCAAATCTATTTTCAAGCAAACAAAAGCGTTCTTGCTCCGTTAGACTAGCGAACGCATCTTTAAAAGCTTCTGCTCTCAATTTCCACCATTTTTCCGAACGATCATGTTCTTCTCTTAATTCAACCAAATATATCGCATAGTCTACGGGATTTATGCTTTCCCAGTACACTTTACCTGCTCCTGAATCAAAACATGTTCGCGTAGGATGAATGCCGTCATAAGCATCCTGTAATTCACTGGCATGGAGCTTGCGTAAATACTTCAAGCGTTCTTCTGCCTGTTCGTATTGCATAAATTCCGACTCGCTCATGTGATACACGCAAGCACCCCCACTTATGCAATCTTTTCTTTATTAAAAGATTCAGCCATTTTTTTATAAGCAGATCCTATAATTTTTCTAACACCTTGATGAGTTAAGGAAAAATAGTCAGCAATCTCTTGAATGGAACGGCCTTCTATACGGTGAACTAAAATACATGCTTCCCTGGAATCAACCATTTTTTCCTCATAAGCTGCAGAATCTATTAATTCTATCGCTTGCTCTATCGTTTGCAGTCTCATCATGAAAACAATCTCTTGATCTGGATCCCTGCCGCTTAAAGAAATTAAGCGTTTTTGTAGCTTCTCTTTCTTTCCCAACAAGTCGGGATATTCTTCAACGTATTTTCTTATTTGCTCAGGAGTCATTTAGTAAACCTCCTTTAGGATACCCTTATAGCTTTAAATATCGCCCAATTTGAGTCGTTTTCTACAAATCAGTAGTTTTATATTAAAAATAGCTAAAACCTCAAAATAAGCATTTTAAACAGTTTTAGAGCTATATCGAATTTTAGGTTGTTTATGAATTTGATAGATTTAAAGGAAAAACGATTATTTATCATATGCTCCTCCTTAAAATTCACGGGCTATATTGAACATAGCCCGTAAACTCATTACATAACGTAACTTCTGTAATCTATTTATTAAGTTTGTCTAGTATTACAAAACGTTGCCCACCTTGCATACTCAACATGAGTACACTATCCCCTTTTCTCAATCCATTCAAAACAGTAATTGTTTTTTGGCCAGTAATCTCATGAGAATGCTGGGGGTCTCCTGCGTTTTCTGTTTTATGATTAATAATCACTTCTAATTCGTGGTCCTGTACATTTCGAGTTAGGATCAAAAAATCCTTAGTTAAAAGCAATCTTTGTTCAACTAAAACTTCAAGAGGCTCTTCCTTTACAACTTCGCCAAAGAGTGTTCTCATAGGGTCTTTAGTCTCTAAAGCGTCGATTGAAGATTTTTTTAATAAATTTACAATTTTACTCATGCTGCTCATTGATAGGCCCCCTCAGCAATCGCATCTAAGGTTTCCTCGAGTTTTTCTCCGAAACGGTCAATGATACCGTCTAAATCCAACTCTGAATTTACATTGTTATGATTAGTCATATCCACCTTTACCTCGGCAGTCGTAAACCGGTTAATTACATCACGTTCAGCTAGGTCGCGAAGGTATTTAAGGTCCTCTTCTGATCCTTCCATCGACTTAGCCATTTTGGCAGTATTCTTAGCTGTATCTGAACCGCTTTGATTCAATTCGTTAAAAGCACCTGCACTACCTAAAAGCTCGTCCATTTTGAGTACCCCACTAAATTTATCTTCTAGACCCGCTCCCCATGTTTTGCCGGCTTCCCACGCACTCTTGTACTCAAAACGTTCTAAATTTACACCTAAATCAGCTAGTACACTATTCATATCGAGATTTTCATAAAGCACTTCATATTTGCCGTTTCCGTATTTTTCTGCGGCCCAGTTTGTCAATGAACTAAGAGTTGATCGCCATCCTGCCACTGTACTAGCTAGATTTAAACCAAATACAAAATCCAGTGCACTTGCGATTTTCTCAATGACTCCTAGTACGTTGTCTGCTAAATCACCGAACAAATGAATAATTGAGGCAATCGGGTCATTAAATACGTTTCCGAAGAAATTAGCAAAGGCAATCCATCTGTTATAAATTGACTCTATGACCCCAAAAACTATTTCTAATAATCCGAAAAATACATTCGCAATAATTGCTGCCATTACTGAAAAAAAACCTGCTATCATTCCGGTTGCAGAATAAGAGGTCCCTGCAAATTTATTTATCGCGGCTACTGCTGCGTAAAATATTGCAATAATCGCAATAACACCGATTATTATCCAAGTAATTGGGGCCGCCCTCATAGCCGCATTTAATCCCTCTTGAGCTACTATCAAAGCGAGAATAGCTGCTGTTTCTGCCCACGATACAGCTGTACGCCATACTTTAGCAGCAATATCTCTTAAAGTTGTTAACCAGGCTATGCCCATCGTGGAATTATAGACAACTAGCGCGGCTATAATTCCCCAAATAATTGGCTCTATCCATGACCAATTATCAATAAATACAGATGCTAACCAACTTGCGGTGTTTATTATGCCTCCTAATGCGTCCATAACTACAGTTGCTGCATAAGCAAAAGCGAACATTAAGGCCTCTATTGTTGGCATGTTTGAGTTTATGGTGTTAAAGAAACTAACTACAGCCGGATATAACCCATTACCAACTTTTTGTTTTATCCCATCAAAATTGTTCCCCATTTGAACAATTTGACCTTGAGGTGTATTTGCTATAGATTGAGCCAGTCCGTCCCAAGATTGAGCAATAATGTCATTAATTACAGCAACCCTTTGCATTTCGGTACCATTTTCTAGAATTTTCTTTTGAGCCTCCGAAGCAATAAACCCCTTTTTCCGTAAACCATCGAATTGCCCGTCTAACGCCTTTCCAAGTTGCGTTGCATATTCAACCATTTGCCGGTCATCAACGTTTATACCACCCATACCAGCTGCATAGTTAGCCATTGTATCCATCATTGCTTCAATCGCCTTACCTGACTGCAAGTAGGTTGCGAGTTCACCTGCACCCGCTAATAGAACTTCAGCACCATAAGTTGATCTTCCCTCTACTTGAGCAGCCATCGCTTTTATTGATTCAAATTCTGATTTGGCAGCCCCCATATTTGCCATTACAGCAGCTAATTGCGTTTCGGCTGTGTTGATTACATCCGCAGATCCTAACCAATCACTTATAATGCCGGCACCTTTTTTTAATCCTTGGAATCCAAGATAGGCTCCCACTATACCTTTAATTTTTCCAACTAAACCGTCGGCAGCTGATTGACCATTTCGAATATCGTTATTGAATTGCTGTTGTGCTGCAGAAGATTGCATAATTTCTTGTTCAACTTGATTAAATGAACTTTCTGCTCGAGCTAACTCTCGTCTTGCTGCTTGAATACTTGCCGTATCAACCGCATTCCCTGATACTTGTTGCATATGTTCAAAACTATTTATTGTTGCATGCATGGCTGAATTCATGTGGGATAGCGCTCTGGAGACGTTATCTTGCAATTGAATCGCAGTTCTTATCGTGGCCATTTACGCACCCCTTCCTCTAACCTTTTCTCTTCTTTCCAGTTCAACCTCAATCATGGAATAACACATAATTTGATAAGGTGTTTTGTTTTTTATTGCATTCCCTACAAAGAGTTCCTTTTTTAATTGTCTATTTGTCTTTTTCATGGTGTTCTCGTACAGATCTCTAAATAACTTATAGCCCTTATACTCTTTATTAAGAAGCATTACCCCGTCATTCGTGATACGGCCCGGCTCTTGGTATGCAGGAGTATTTGAGTCCGACACATAATCAATTTGGGGTATATACGGAATAAGACTAAACTTCACAGCCCACAAGTGCTTGTTTATTACTTCGATGTTTTTATTCATCTCTCTCATACTTTTAGCCACCGAAATTTCCGTCCCCATTTTGCATTATTTGTTCCCAACTCACCTTGCTTTTTAAATCATTAATAGTTTTTTCAATCGCTAATCGTTTACCTATCCCGCTATTTTTTTCGTATTCTAAATTTTTAACTTTTAGATTGATTTCATCTACTGCCTGCACATCAGCGTCACTCATTAAAGATCTTTCAAATTTTTTCATAATAGATTTAATGTCATCGATGCTTATTTTTTCATCCGCTGTCTTCAAAATGTCCGGAGCATTATCTAGAAACGCCTTTTTTACTTGATAGGAGGACTCCATTAGTTCATCCAAAAAAGCAGGTAATTCATGGGGTGATGATAATAAAGAAATTTTGGATTTCAACTTATTAGCTTGATAACTCAATACACCTACTTCATCCGCGGTTAAATCTCGGGTGTATTTTTTGTTTATATTAGATATTTCCTGTTTATGAGCATCAATTTGTTGTTGAGCTTCCACTTTAGTTTTATTCATCTGCTCCATCCAATACTTTGTATTTCGCTCAACAACCTCTTGTAAATTCTTAAAGTGTTCCGTTCTATGCTCCTCTGCTATTACATTGTTTATATACTCAATACCATCCATAACAACTTTGTAAAACTCCTGTGATTGAGTAATGTCAAATAAGCCATCATCCCAAATTACTTTTCTCCCCAAAAAATCTCTTGATCTTACAACCATTTAATTAATTCCCCCTTTTTTCAAATAGATTTTCATCAAAATGTTCAGGATTAATATTGAGTTCTTCGCCTGGATAATATCTTTTATCCGCATAACGAACGGGAAATGAATTCTCTTTTATCCTTACTTTTCCGTAACAATTAGACTATCTGGATTTATTATTTCTTTATTCTCAACAATTTTTCCAACAGCATTTTCCACTATTTTTATCCTCCCTTTACCTAACACTTGTTTTGTTATGAATTTCAAAAAGTTACGGTGGAACCCCACTTCTATAAGGCCACTTAACCAATCTTGAGATTCTTTCTATAATCATCTGTAAATAAATCAATAAATTTCGTATTATCATAGAGACGGCTAAAGACTCTTTTTCCCACGGCATCGGGTAAGTCTGTATCCGTTAAATTACTTGTGTAGATAGTCGGTTTACCAGACCGGCTTTCTACAATTTCAAAGATCATGCCTTTTCTCCAATCATCGTTACCACCCATTGCTTCTGAACCAACATCATCCAGGATTAAAAGGTCCAGCTTTTTTAGATCCTGCAGAATATCTGCCTCTGTTTTGGCTGCTCCTTTTTGATAAGTTGCCTTAATCATCGAAAGTGCCTTTCCTGTTGTTAAAAAGCCAACCGAAAAGCCTTTTTCTTTTACGGTTCTTGCAATGGCTGCACACAAGTGTGTCTTTCCTGTACCTGGATTCCCCATAATCAAAAGATTGTGGCCTTCGTTTTCGGAATTAATGAATTCCCTAGTAAAGCTAATAGCGCTATGTTTTGCCCCAGCTGTAACTCCATTCGTTTCTACATAATTTTTAAATCCAGCCTCTTGTAAGCGTTCAGGAATAAAAAGATATTCTCTTACAAGCCTTGATACTATCGATGTTTTAAGTTCTTCTAAGCTAGTATTTTGATAAAATACAAAAGCCTCTGTATCCCTACAAATTGAACATTTCATAGTCTGGCCAGCTGGAAACCAATCGTTTTGGCCAACTATGCGATAAAATAAACCACTAGCTGTTTTATCTCCGCAACCTGGACAAGGTAACTCGTATTGAAATTCCGCCTCAAAATCATCCCGATTTACTAACAACGGAACAATTTTTTTTGCAGCATCTTTAAAAACATCATCCAATGAGAGAAAACTCTTTATTTCTTTCACAATCTACTCTCCTTTTGGTTGCCAAAATATATTAAAACTTGTAAAAAAGTTGCAATGACAAGAAATAAATCGATTTAGTGTTATTAGTAAGGTAATTCCTCTTCCAGTTCTTTCATCCGACAAAACTCATCTTTTGTTAAGGGTTCTGGTTCTACCCAATGACTAGGCCGTTCCAGAGATATGTCCTGTGGACTTTTCTTCTTTTTAACCTTTTGATCAAATTTAGAATTGTAATTCTTAACAGCTTCTAAAGTGAAAAGACCTAATTCCAATAAACGCTGTACACTCTTCTGAATGTACTTTGCTGGAAACTTCGGTTTTTCTAAGGTAGCTCTCTTAATTACTTCGCAAATAATTGCTTCAGGCTCTTGAAATTGGCTTTCTTCAATCCAATATTTAAAATCACTAATTAATACCGCAGTAGGGAAGCCAAATGTCTTTTCGTAAAGAGCTTCAGGGATTGGCTTGTCCATCTGATCATCCTTTTCTTTAGATATTTCTTTAATCTTTCTTTTATGGGTGAACGATTCTTCACCTGGTGAGGTGAACTTTTGTTCATCTGGTGAAGTGAACTCTTCTTCATGAGGTGAACAATCCTTCACCTGTGGAAGTGTTGTTCTACTCTCGAACAACCATTCATCTGTGTTTTTGTTGAAAGCAATTTTTCTTGTTTGGTTAAAAGATGCTTGTTGCGTTTCCTTCAAAACCTTCCCCTCGATCAACGAATTAACTGTGTCCTGGATGTTCCTTTTAGAAAAACCCGTAGCTTGTACAAAATAATTCACAGCAAGTTCGTGATCTTCCCGGTTAAATCCATATGTCATTCTCCAGACGATCATCAATACCGATAGCTGTGATGCATTAAACTTTCTGCTGGACACCTCTTCTAGAATTCTGTTGTAAACTTTTGTAAATCCCGACATATCACCTCACCTGCTTAATTAACTTCTGCTAACTCCTTTTGACAATCCCTTATAGCAGCTAAAATATCTTCTTTTCTTTCAGTTGAAAGTTCTGATCTTAACCAACGGTAAAGAGTGTTTTCGCTGATATTCATCTTTTCAGCTATCGCCCAATAAGGAACACCTCCTCGAGCATTTTTTATATCCTCGTTTCGTTTAAACATTTACGCCCCTCCTTTTTGTACCCTTCAAAAGTTATTGTTTTTAGGGTAGTGGTGGTGTTATAGTTAGGATAGCTTAAACCAATACAAAAGTGTACCCATTTTATAATTACTTTTACAGGGTACACTTTAAACGAGGTGTTTTTTATGAATATGTTTCTAAAACCTAAATGTCTGACACAGTTCTTAAAATATCCGCAATATGAAATTTATTGTTTAGATGAGGAATATGAATCGAAAGGTGTCTTAACACATGAAAAAACAACTTTTGAAGAAGGGGATGATGAGATTTATGAAAAAATAACTGGGGAATCTATGCTAGTAGAGGATGACGATTTAGTTTATTACAAAGAAGGAATCCCTAAATTTGTTCGAATCAATGAGAACAATATAGAAAAGATGCTTAAAAGCGAAGAAATTTACTCTTATGACCCACTTGAAGAATCGCCTAATCTTTATACAGAGATTGCTAAGATAGAATATTTTGATATCCCATCCCTTACTAAATTTATTGAAAATTTCGGCCTTCCATTCGGATTAGATTTGTTTCCAACAGACATATATTCTGTATTTCACTATGAATTAGACCTTTTTGGATTTTATAACACCCTGTATGAATACAAAAAAACATTAAATGTGTTTGAAGCTTTACAAACCAACAATAAAACCAAAATTAATGAGTATGCTGAAGAATTCAAAAAATATGTTGAAAGTGAAATGAATAAAGGAATTTCTGGTTCAGTAGATACATTAATGGATTTTAAAATAATTAAAAAATTAGAACATGAAGAAGGATTAAAAAACTACTCAGACTTCAGTAAACGATACTATGAAATTTTTAGAGAAGAAGCCTTTCAGATAAAACAAATTCCAAACGTAGTAAAGAGATGGTATGAAATTGAGGATGCTCCACCGGAATTTAAAGCAAGGCATTATCTCGTAGAACTCATGAATAACTGGGATAAAGGGAATTCCACTTACGCTATTATTGATGGACAAATACACCCTGGAACAACTTTTAATGACTTAATAGAGGTGGCATATTATCAACTAAGTTGTGCTGTAATAGGAAACATCGAATTAAGAAGGTGTGAAAATTGCAATTCCTTATTTGAAGTCATTCATGAATCAAGAAGATTCTGTCCACCTCTCCCTGGAGTAAAGATCAGCACATGCCAAAACACATATAATCAACGAATAAAAAGAAAACGGAAAAAGGACAGGGCTATAGCTGAAGAATTGTACTCTGATGGATATACACTTAAACAAATAGCTGATAAATTGAACAGAAATATTGATGAAATCAGTGGCTGGCTAAATATCTAACGAAAAAAGAGGACGTCAAATAGACGCCCCCTAGATTCAAGCTAGACCGTTATTGTGTAATTTCTACAAGGGCGTCGGTAATACCGACATCGTCTAAACGCCTAAATTCAACTTAGACCGTAGGGTGTGCAGAATCTGCACACCCTACACTAATAGGAATAATATTCACATCGGGTTTCTGCTGCAGCTGGAAAAAAACTATCTAGTATATATAGTGCATATACCAGACATAAGCAATATTTTGTTGCGAATTAATCAGAAAGGCTATTTTGAAAGCTTTTGATATAGTTTCTAACTAAACATCTCTTTCAAAATATCATCAAAAGTAAAAAATGATCGTTTAAATGCTTTCATATTCCCAAATCGATACTCTTCTGTAGACAAAGTATATCTGAATTGTTGAGTATCAATTAAAAGAAACTGGTCTTTTACCTTAGCAATACTTTGCTTTAACTGTTCAATTTCTCGATCTTGACTAATTCCAGGTTGAACTCTATTGATTGAAAATTCTAAAGTTGTCTCTACTGAAACTGAATATCGTTCATTATTAGGCATATTAACAGTGAAAATACGAGGTTTTCTAACCAATCTAATAATAATCCCATCTAAATTAGCTATTAATACGTCATTCTCATCACCATTAATTTCAAATCCTTCTCCTTTTACATATTCAATAAATTTCTTTACTGCTGCAGTTAGTAAATTATTAGTATGAAAATCAACTACAGCAGACTGTTTATTTTTATATTCTTTTTCAAGCAAATCTAATTCTTCACGTAAAGCTAAAATTTCTTTATGTTTACTGATATTCATATAAAAAACCCCCTATATATCTATTTACTCTTCAAGCCAGTTATAAAAAGGAATATTACGTTTAATTTCTTGATTTTGAAGTTTATTTGCTATTTCTTGTTTTCTTGACTCACGCAGTTCCTTATTTGCTTTATCTTTCATACGACGAAATTCTAGTTCCTCAATTTTATTAGATACTGATGAAACTAAATAAGCTCTAAAATCACTTTTAATTTTACCTTGATTATATTTATCCATAACTTTTCTAACGACATTTTTAAAACTACTTTCTCTCAATTCATTTTTAGTAGCTTCTCTTAGATTACTAATAATGAGATTAATATATTCGTCGTTATGTATAGTTGAATCTTTCCCCACTGGTGGGGAAGTTCGCTTATCATCATCTATATAATCTATATATTGATTATTAATATTAGTTTTATTTAATTTAGTTTTATTACCTTTAGTATTATTAATGTACTGATTTGCCGTATACTGATTTTCCACTTCCTGATTTTCAGTAAACGGCCCATCTTCGTTAATTTCCGCCTTTTTTTCCTTGCTTATTTTATATTCAATAATTAACCTTTTTCCGTTAGAAGCCGCCCACTTTTTTACGTTTTCAATTTCGTCAGCAACTTCTTGTTTAATATCAGAGAAAATATAAATCATTTCTTCAAAATGATTATTAGCTGATTCTGTTACTTGGACTCTGGCGAAATATCCCAGCTCAATTAATTCATTAACTATTTTGTAATGTGCATCACGGCCATTTTTCGAACGCTTGGTAATTTCTTTCATGTTGAGTTCCCAATCGTTAGAGTTTGATAGAAATATGGATAGAAGTCCTTTAGATTGTAAAGATGCTTCTTTATCCCAAAGCAAAGAGTTTGAAATTGGCGTGTATTTTTCTTTTCTAACATTACGATAAGTTGTTTTTGGCATTAAAAAACTCCCTTTCATAGTGGAAGAGAGTATTTTCATATGCTATAATGCAAGTATAAAAATGCATAAATAACATGTGAAGGCATACTCCTTCCATGGATGATTGAGAAACCCCGCCGTCGCCAAACAGTAGGGGTTTTTCTATGTCTATTATTCTACCAAGTTTTACATGGTTCTACAAACAGGAGTTTGGATTCTATTACCTTATGGTAAATGAAACCTTTATTTGACTGATCCGTAAATAAGATATAAGAAAAGGAGCGATTCCCAGTCGCCCCTTTTGAAATAATATAAATACATTGATATAATTGAATTTCCGGATTAAGCAATGGCCATAGTGTTCCCAGCACTGTGGTCGTTTTCAATTTTTACTACTTTTCCTAAAATCTCAACTTGATAAGCTGATACAACGGCATGCGCTGCGTTTTCGTGAAGTAAGATGTATTGGGATCCGTAACGTGTATATCTGGCCACATGAAGCGAATCATTGATAATAAATACTCCAATATCATTTCCGTTTGATGCTGGTACCTGGACCGTATCTACAGTGATTACATTTC
>NZ_JACWFE010000027.1 GCF_019749375.1 Bacillus sp. S/N-304-OC-R1 | reverse complement strand
CAGCTGACGCAGAGATCCGCCGCTTATTCAAAGCCGAGCCCGAACACGGAAGTTAAGCTTGGGCGCCGATGGTAGTTGGGGGCTCTCCCCCTGTGAGAGTAAGACGTCGCTAGGCAAAATAAAAAGAGTACCTGTGAGGGTACTTTTTTTGTGCTTTAAAGATATTTTTTAAATGGGCAAGCATCTTAATAAAAAATTCATAAATAAAAAAGCCCCAAATGGAGCTTTCATCAAGAAAATATTTCTGGTGTTGTTACCTTCTTTAGCTTTTTTATATAATATTTATATTTTGGATTACTTGTATCTGTAGAAATCAAATCATGCTCGCAATTTGTACAGATAAAAGAAGTGTATAGATGTATCCCTCTTAATTTTGTTTGCTCGCAAATGACACACTCTTCCCCTATATGTTTCTTTGCTACTAGCGAACTCAATCACTCCACCTCCATACACCAATTCTGCCCGCAATTTTCATATTGTATACAATCTTTTGAAAATTGTTTTTGAAAGTGATTACTTGAATACTAATGTATGTTCAATAATCAATTTGGTTGTATGTCTAATTTAATTCTTTATCAACGCTTTAGAATTGGAATGGTATCGGATTCCTTTTTGATTTGGTAAAATAGATGAGATGATAAACATAATAATTTGGTGATTAAATATGAATCAAAAAAAGATCCCTTTATTAGATGCATTAATGGTACATACGGAAAAAAATCCAGTCTCTTTTCATGTACCTGGACATAAATATGGAAGTCTTATTCCTGAGGCAGCAAAGGGCTATTTTCAGGACCTTTTAAAGCTGGATGCTACAGAGCTTAATGGATTAGATGATCTGCATGCCCCTGAAGGTGTTATTTTAGATGCAGAGAACCTGCTGGCTGATTTTTATGGAACCAAAAAGAGCTTTTTCTTAGTGAATGGCTCGACTGTCGGAAATCTTGCTATGATTATGGCTGCCATTGAAGAGAATGATACAGTGCTTGTTCAAAGAAATTGTCATAAGTCAATTTTAAATGGGGTTCATCTTGTAAAAGCAAACCCTGTTTTTTTAGCGCCGGATTTCGTTGAGTCTTGGGGTGTGGCTGGAGGAGTATCGCTACAAACAGTTAAAGCTGCTATTCATGAATTCCCAGAGGCAAAATCAATAATACTGACCTATCCTAATTATTATGGAATGGTTACTGAATTAGAGGAGATTATTGAGTTCTCACATTCAAAAGGGATCTCTGTATTAATTGATGAGGCACATGGGGCACATTTCGCGGGGGGCGATGTCTTCCCGAAATCGGCAGTGCAATTAAAGGCAGATATTGTCGTTCAATCCGCTCATAAAACGCTTCCTGCCATGACAATGGGAGCGTATCTGCATGTTAACAGTGAAATCCTTTCAGAAATAAAGGTCAGCCACTATCTTCAAATTTTGCAATCAAGCAGCCCATCTTATCCGATTATGGCCTCATTAGACATAGCTAGACACTATTTAGCTACATTTTCGAATAAGGATATGAAATATCTAATAAACAAGATAGAAGAATTCAGAACAAGATTGCAGGAACTGAATGGCGTTAAGGTGCTTTCCTATCCTAATGGGATTGGAGACCCTTTAAAAATTACAATTCAATCGGCTTCTTCTTTAAATGGATATGAGCTGCAAAGTTTACTGGAGGGGACCGGGATTTATGCTGAAATGGCGGACCCTTATAATGTACTGCTTGTGTTTCCACTGTTGAAAGATGGAGAGAAGTTTGCAATTGAGGAAATCGCCAAGCGGTTTGAAAGGGCTCTTCAATCTGTTTCAAATACAAACATGGAAAAAGTTAAGAGCAGCTACGGAAAACCGAGAATTTCTAAGCTTGCACTAAATGCTCGACAAATAGAAAAACTTAAACCTATATCGGTTCCGTTGGATGAATCAACTGAAAAAATTTGTGCGCAATTAATTATTCCTTATCCACCTGGTATCCCCTTATTATTTCCTGGGGAAAAAATTAGGGAGGAAGATATTGATTTTATTAAATTGCTCTTAAAATCAGGAGCCAGATTTCAGGGCGGGGACAGTTTAAAATCCGGAAGGTTAGACATATTTCCCGTTTAGCTAAATATATTAGGATTGAATCATCTTGGAGGTTAACGATGAAAAAAGGAATTTTTATTACGATGGAAGGACCTGAGGGAGCAGGGAAAACAACGATCATAAATATGCTAACAGAGAGACTATCAGCTGAAGGCTATCAGGTTTTACAAACGAGAGAGCCAGGCGGAATAGAAATAGCTGAGCAAATTCGAAATGTTATCCTAGATAAAAATAATACGAGTATGGACTCTCGAACAGAAGCTCTTCTTTATGCAGCAGCTAGAAGACAGCATCTTGTTGAAAAGGTTTTGCCGGCTCTTGAAAAAGGGTATATTGTTTTGTGTGACCGTTTTATTGATAGTTCTCTAGCCTATCAAGGGTATGCTAGAGGATTAGGAATTGATGAAGTGTTTTCCATTAATCAATTTGCTATTGAAGGGACTATGCCGCAATTAACATTTTATTTTGATATAGAACCAGAGGCAGGTCTAGAAAGAATAAATCGCCATAAGGATCGAGAGGTAAATCGATTGGATCTTGAGGATCTTAATTTTCATTATAAGGTACGTGAAGGTTACTTTCTGTTAATGAATAAGTATTCGGACCGTTTCTCTAGATTAGATGCCTCTAAGCCAGTTGAAGTGGTGTATCAGGCTGCAGAGAAAAAGATAAAAGAGATTATTAGCTAGAAAGTATAAATCTGTTAAGGGTGACTTAGAAAATTATTTCTTAATAAGGGTTATCTGAACTCTTCTTTTTAGGTAACCCACTTTTATTAACAGAAAGAAAATTTATCCTGGCAGTAAGACATGTTAGTTCATAAAAAAATTGATATAATAGATGTAGGAATGTAACTTTAATGAAGTGGAACAAATGAAAGGGGCGGAGAGAATGAAACTCATATTAGCGGTTATACAAGATCAAGACAGCAATAAATTAATGAATGCATTGGTGGATAATAATTTCCGTGCAACCAAACTAGCTAGTACTGGCGGATTTCTAAAATCAGGAAATACTACCTTTATGATAGGTACAGAAGATGTTCGTGTAGATAGGGCATTACAAATCATAAAAGAAAATTGCAAGTCAAGAGATCAGCTAGTTGCCCCGATTTCTCCAATGGGAGGAAATGCCGATTCGTATGTTCCATATCCAGTTGAGGTTGAAGTCGGTGGAGCTACAGTCTTTGTTCTGCCAATTGAAAATTTCTTACAGTTTTAATAGAATTTATGTTGATATAAAGAACAAAAGTGGTGATTTTTGTGGCTAATACGTGGCAAGACCTAGAAACCATACAGCCTGTTGTGTTAAAGATGTTCAGAAACAGTATTAAAAAAAATAGGCTTGCCCACGCTTATTTGTTTGAGGGAATGAAGGGAACGGGGAAAAGGGAAGCTGGTAATCTATTAGCGAAAAGCATGTTTTGTCAATCTCCTGTTGATGGCTATATCCCTTGTGAAGGCTGTGTGAATTGTAAAAGAATTAATCATGGAAATCATCCTGATGTCCATCTAGTTGAGCCCGATGGTTTATCGATTAAAAAGGGTCAAATTCAGGCACTTCAGGAAGAATTTTCGAAAACAGGTGTTGAGTCAAGAAAAAAACTGTATATGATTGTTCATGCTGACAAAATGACGGCAAATGCAGCTAACAGTTTATTGAAATTTTTAGAAGAGCCTCACCCTCATACATTGGCTATTTTAATAACAGAACAGGCACAGCAAATACTTCCTACTATTCTTTCTCGTTGTCAAACTATTTCATTTCAGATGTTATCTCCAGCAAAAATGATTGAAAAGTTAAAATTAAATGGAGTCACTCCTCAGTCGGCACCATTAATTGCCCAGCTTACTAATAATGTTGATGAGGCAATTGAGTATAGTCAGAATGATTGGTTTGTACAAGCACAAAAAATAGTGTTAAAATTATATGAAGTGCTTAAAAAGAGTCCGTTAGAGGCGATGGTAGCTCTCCAGGATGATTGGTTTATGCATTTCAAAGAGAAAGAACAGCTAGATCTTGGACTAGATTTATTACTGCTAATTTTTAAGGATTTATTATATATACAGCTCGGAAAAGAAGAACAGACAGTCTATTTAAACGAAAAAGAACGATTAGAACAGTTTGCATTGCAATCTTCCAGCAGGCAATTATCAGAACAGATGACAGCCATTTTGGAAGCAAAGAGAAAATTGCAGGCAAATATGAATCCGCAGCTGTTAATGGAACAGCTTGTGTTGAAAATGCAGGAGGGGTCTTCATTTGTATGATGTAGTAGGAGTCCGCTTTAAAAAGGCGGGCAAGATATATTATTTTGATCCCGGCGGATTAGAAGTTGAAAAAGACGATTTTGTCATTGTAGAGACAGTACGTGGTGTAGAATATGGCAAAGTTGTCGTTCCGCCTAAGAAGGTTGATGAGCACGATGTGGTTCTGCCTCTAAAGAAAGTTCTGCGAATTGCTGATCAAAAAGATAAGCTGATCGTCGAGGAAAATAGGCAGGCAGCAAAGGAAGCTTATGAAGTCTGCAACGAAAAGGTAAATACCCATCAATTAGATATGAAACTAGTTGATGTTGAATATACATTTGACCGAAATAAAGTGATCTTTTATTTTACGGCTGATGGAAGAGTAGATTTTCGGGAACTTGTTAAGGATCTAGCAGCAATATTTCGTACACGGATTGAACTTCGGCAAATAGGAGTAAGGGACGAGGCAAAAATGTTAGGGGGCATTGGCCCTTGTGGAAGAATGTTATGCTGTTCTACTTTTTTAGGTGACTTTGATCCGGTTTCTATTAAGATGGCAAAGGATCAGAATCTTTCATTAAATCCAACGAAAATTTCGGGTTTATGCGGGCGTTTAATGTGCTGCTTAAAATATGAAAATGACGAATATGAAGAGGCTAAAGCCCAGCTTCCTGACCTAGGTGAGTGGATTCAAACACCCGAAGGTCCCGGAAAAGTGGTAGGATTAAATATTTTAGAACGGGTGCTGCAAGTGGATGTAACTGCTGCTGAACGCGTGCTTGAGTATACTCTAGATGAATTAGTAAAACAAGGTGCTGTATCAGTTCAATCCACAGATTAATGAGGTGGAATGCGTGGATAAAAAAGAAATCTTTGATTCAGTAAGTAATATGGAAACCCAAATCGGGCATTTATATCAGCAGCTTGGTGAGTTAAAGCAGCATTTGGCAGAAATACTAGAAGAGAATAACTCTTTAAAGCTGGAGAATGAGCATTTAAGACGTCGTTTAGATCTGACAACAGATCAAGAAGAATTGTCGGCAAAAAAAGGACCGTCAGAAAATCCATCAACGGATTCGGCTGACTACAAAACGGCTGATATTGGAGAAGGGTATGATAATTTAGCCCGGCTTTATCAGGAGGGTTTTCATATATGTAACCTCCATTTTGGAAGCCCCCGAAAAGAAGGAGATTGCCTTTTTTGCTTATCTTTTCTTAATAAGAAATAATAAAATGGCCTTCCTTCAAAAAGGAAGGCTATTTTTCACTTTATTTAAATGAGCTGGAGGATAGAAAATGGATTTTTTAAAAGGGGACGAGCGTTTAGACTATTTACTTGCAGAAAATTTGCGTATTATCCAAAGCCCTTCTGTATTCTCCTTTTCACTGGACGCTGTTTTGCTTGCTCGATTTGTTCATGTACCCATTCAAAAAGGCCGCTTAATTGATCTATGCAGCGGGAACGGTGTTATCCCGTTATTTTTAAGTGTAAGAACAAAAGGCTCTATTATCGGTGTAGAGATTCAAGAACGGCTATTCGATATGGCGAAAAGGAGTATTGAATATAATGGGCTTGAAGAACGGCTGCAAATGATCCATGGGGATATTAAGGAAACGGCAAAGGAGCTTGGATATGGCCAATTTGATGTTGTCACCTGTAACCCGCCATACTTCCTGACCCCCAAATCTGATGAAATAAATGAGAATGAGCACTTAGCTATAGCCCGTCACGAGATTTTATGCACGCTGGAGGATGCAGTTAAGGCTTCAAGTGATTTAGTTAAGCAGGGAGGAAAAGTGGCATTTGTTCACAGGCCAGGAAGGCTGCTTGATATTGTCACTCTCATGCGGAAATACAAATTAGAACCCAAAAAAATTCAATTTGTTTATCCGAAGCAGGGGAAAGAATCGAATACATTATTAATCGAAGCAATTAAATATGGCAGCCCGGATTTAAAAATACTGCCGCCATTAATTGTGTATAATGATAACAATGAATACACCCCTGAAATAAAGGAAATTTTATATGGAAAATAATCATTACTTCTATGTTCTCCATTGTAAGGATAACTCTTTGTATGCCGGCTATACGAATAATCTGGAGAAACGGGTGAAGCTCCATAATGAGGGAAAAGGAGCTAAATATACAAGAGGAAGAGGCCCTGTTGAGCTAATTTTCTCCAAAGCCTATGATAATAAGAGTGATGCCTTAAAGGCAGAATATGAATTTAAGCAATGGTCCCGTGATAAAAAGGAAAAATACCTAGTAAATGAAACAGGTGGTACATATGTGGCAGCAAAAAAGCTTCGATAAAGAAGAAAGTAAAGGCATCTTGTATTTAGTTCCAACCCCCATCGGGAATTTAGAAGACATGAGCTTTCGTGCTATTCGAATTATGAAAGAGGCTGATTATATTGCGGCTGAAGATACGCGAAACACGAAGAAATTATGTAATTATTTTGAAATAGAAACGCCAATCCTAAGCTATCATGAACATAACAAAGAGGTAAGCGGACAAAAAATACTTGGAAAATTAGCTCAAGGGGCAAAGATTGCGCTTGTGAGTGATGCAGGAATGCCAACCATATCAGACCCAGGTTATGAGCTTGTAACGGCTGCTGTCGCGGAACAATTAACGGTTGTGCCGCTGCCGGGTGCGAATGCTGCACTAACTGCATTAATTGCTTCAGGGCTTAACCCTCAGCCGTTTTATTTTTATGGATTTTTAGACCGACAAAAGAAGACAAAACGAAAAGAGCTTGAGGCTCTTTCGAAAATAACGGCAACGACTATTTTATATGAAGCACCTCACAGGTTAAAAGAAACCCTTACCTTAATTGAAGAACAAATGGGAAATAGAAGGATTGTTCTATGCCGAGAATTAACAAAAAAGTTCGAGGAATTCATTAGAGGAACTGTAGAAGAGATATTAAATTGGGCCGCAACTGATGAAATAAGAGGAGAATTTGTTTTAATAATTGAAGGTTCATCTGAAACTGCTCTAGATGATGAAGAAGTATGGTGGGAAGGCTTGTCGATTGAAGCACATGTCGAACATTATATAAATAAGAGCGGACTGAATAGTAAAGAGGCCATTAAACAAACAGCAGCTGACAGAGGCATGAATAAGAGGGAAGTTTATCATGCTTTTCATGTTAAAGAATAGTTGCTTGTAGAAAAAAAGAAAGCTTCCCTCATAACAAGGAGAAGCTTTCTTAATATTATTTTACAAGTTCAAATCTGTTTTGGATTTCTTCTAATAATTTTTCTGCACCTTCGCGGCTAACAATTAATTTACCGTTAGCTAACTGGATGTTATCATCAGAAACTTCTCCAGTTACTAAGCAAGTCATATTTGGCTTGTATTTTTTAAGGATAATGCGATCATCATCCACATAGATTTCAAGTGCATCCTTTTCTGCGATGTCTAATGTACGTCTTAATTCAATAGGAATAACCACGCGACCAAGCTCATCAACTTTACGAACAATACCTGTAGATTTCATTATAATATTCTCCTCTCAAATCTCAAAAATTATTTTTCTTCTATCTTTTCTTTCGTCAATATTCGACAAAATCTTTAATAATTACATAATACCAGCGTTTCCCAAATACGTCAATTACTTTATTTTCATTTTTTATTAGAAATTTTTTCCTAGGCTATTAAAGCTTATAAATATAGGATTTATAGCAGTAAACCTTTCAAAAGTGTAAAAAACATATGGGAAATACTTGTTATTATCATTAAAATGGTGATTTTTAACAGGGGAATAATTCGACAAAAAACAACATAACTTTCGACATTTTACATAATAATATACGGAATTTAGATAGTCTTTTATGGGAATATCCTGTAAGAAATTATTTAAATTTGCTACAAGCCTCTTTTCTTGGAATAATCTAATAAACTTATAGATTTTATTGTTTTGAATCCATCTGCACTTTGGTTGCACAAATACTAAATTTTAGGTATATTTTGATGGTATAAGAGGTTATGATGACTTAATGTATTAGTTATTCACATAAGTTCTATTTAAATAAGGACAGCCTATAATTGGCACGTATTTCAGCACGATCTCGTCCATATAATAGGCCGAGATTTTTTTAGTTAATGTAAAGAGGAGGGAATATCCATGGGTAATAAAAAAACATTTTATTTAACAACACCTATTTACTATCCAAGTGGGAATTTACATATAGGCCATGCCTATACAACGGTTGCAGGCGATGCGATGGCTCGCTACAAACGTTTGCGCGGGTTTGATGTTATGTATCTTACTGGAACAGATGAGCATGGGCAAAAAATCCAGGAAAAAGCGGAGGAAAAGGGCGTTTCACCGCAGCAATATGTAGATGAAATTGTGGCAGGAATTCAAGAGCTTTGGAAAAAGCTTGATATTTCTTACGACGATTTTATACGTACTACACAGGACAGACATAAAGAAGTGGTACAAAAGATTTTTGCTCAGCTTTTAGAGCAAGGAGATATTTATCTTGGTGAGTATGAAGGCTGGTATTGTACGCCATGCGAATCTTATTTTACTGAGAGGCAGTTAGTGGAAGGAAATTGTCCTGACTGTGGAAGAGGCGTAAATAAGGTTAAGGAAGAGTCATATTTCTTTAAAGTTAGTAAGTATGCAGACCGTTTGCTGCAGTATTACGAGGAAAATCCTTCATTTATTCAGCCGGAATCACGGAAAAATGAAATGATTAACAACTTCATTAAGCCCGGTTTAGAGGATCTTGCAGTTTCAAGAACAACATTTGATTGGGGTATTAAAGTACCCGGCAATCCGAAGCATGTCATTTATGTATGGATTGATGCACTTTCGAACTATATTACTGCCCTTGGTTACGGAACAAACGATCCATCTAAATATGAAAATTATTGGCCAGCAAACGTTCATTTAGTTGGAAAGGAAATTGTTCGTTTTCACACGATTTATTGGCCGATTATGCTAATGGCTTTAGACTTGCCGCTTCCTAAGCAAGTATTTGCACATGGCTGGTTATTAATGAAGGATGGAAAAATGTCCAAATCAAAAGGTAATGTCGTTGATCCAGTCACATTAATTGATCGTTATGGACTAGATGCCCTTCGTTATTATTTACTGCGTGAGGTTCCTTTCGGGTCCGATGGTGTCTTCACCCCTGAAGGCTTCGTCGAGAGAATTAATTTTGACCTTGCCAATGATTTAGGAAACCTATTAAATCGTACATTAGCAATGGTAGATAAGTATTTTGGCGGAATGATCCCTGCGTACAAGGGTTCAAATAGTGAGTTTGATCAGTCATTGCTTCGAGCGAATAGGGAAGCAGTTCAAAAGTATGAAGAAGCGATGGAGAAGATGGAGTTTTCCGTAGCTCTATCAACTATTTGGCAGTTAGTTAGCAAATCAAATAAATATATTGATGAGACACAGCCATGGTCACTGGCTAAAGATGAGGCAAAGACTGCTGAGCTAGAAAGTGTAATGGTTCATTTAGCGGAATCTTTAAGAAGAATTGCTATTCTTATACAGCCATTCTTAACTAGAGCACCAAAAGAAATATTTGCCCAACTAAATGTGGATTCTGAGAATTTAACCACATGGGAAAGCCTAGATGAATTTGGCATCATTCCAGAAGGAACAAAAATTGCAAAAGGCGACCCAATTTTCCCTCGTCTAGACCTAACTGAAGAAGTCGAATTTATTAAAACTAAAATGCAAGGTTCAGCACCAAATACTGAAGAAGAGAAGCAAGAAGTGAAGCAAGAAGTGAAGCCTGATAGTGAAGAAATTTCGATTGATGATTTCATGAAGGTTGACCTGCGGGTAGCACAAGTAATACAAGCTGAACCAGTGAAAAAGGCAGATAAACTGCTTAAGCTTCAGTTAGACCTTGGGTATGAAAAACGACAAGTTGTTTCAGGAATTGCTCAATACTATAAACCAGAGGATCTAATTGGCCGAAAGCTTATTTGCGTGACGAATTTAAAGCCAGTGAAGCTTCGCGGGGAGCTCTCTGAAGGGATGATTCTTGCAGGAAGTAAGGATGGCGAGTTATCTTTAGCCACTATTGCTGAATCACTTCCGCTAGGGGCAAGAGTAAAATAAAGCGGTACTTCCAATTAGAACTGACAACTTAGAAATAGAAACAATTTACCAAATTATATTCATAACATAGAAATGTTTCACGTGTAACATTTAGCGTAAAACATTTCTATGTTTTTCTTTTTCAGGTTAGGAAAGAATAAATTTTCAGTAGTATTTCGAAGCAGTGGAAATTTTATTCTTTATTCTCAAATAATAACTTAAAAGATAAAACTAACTTTATAAAATAGTTTGTCAATTGTAGTAATCGTTATATTCATGAAAAATATGTAACAGAAAATTAATTTATGTAAAAAGGGGATTTTATGATGTTTTTCGACACACACGCACATTTGAATGCCGAACAATATAATGATGATCTAAGAGAAGTTATTGACAGAGCATTAGCTGAGGGCGTATCTCGTATGGTTGTTGTTGGTTTTGATCGCCCAACGATTGAAAAAGCGATGGAACTGGTTGAGGAATATGACTTTATTTATGCGAGTATTGGCTGGCATCCAGTTGATGCTATTGATATGACGGATGAGGATCTTCAGTGGATTGAGGAGCTTTCAAGCCATCCTAAAGTAGTGGCTCTTGGTGAAATGGGGCTTGATTATTATTGGGACAAGTCTCCTAAAGAAATACAGAAAGAAGTATTTCGAAAACAAATTCAACTTGCTAAAAAGGTGAAATTGCCGATTGTCATTCATAATCGTGATGCAACAGCAGACATTGTAGAAATTCTAAAGGAAGAGGGCGCAGAGCAAGTCGGTGGAATCATGCACTGTTTTAGTGGTAGTCCGGAAACAGCTCAGGAATGTGTGAAAATGAATTTTTATATATCACTTGGGGGACCAGTAACCTTTAAAAATGCGAAAAAACCGAAGGAAGTAGCAGAAGTAATTCCTTTAGAGAAACTGCTGATTGAAACGGATTGTCCGTACCTTGCACCTCATCCTTTCCGAGGGAAGCGAAATGAGCCAAGCTATGTAAAGCTAGTTGCAGAGCAAATTGCGGAAATAAAAAATGTTCCTGTTGAAGAAGTCGCAAGAATAACAACAGAGAATGCCAAAAAAATATTCGGCATGATTTGATAAAGGAATATGTCGAATAACCGAGGGACCTGTCCTATTTTTTAAAGTTTCCAAAAAGTTCTACATTTCCTTGTCCGCTCATAGGATAACCATGTCGATAAGTCTCTCTTTCCTTTCTTGAAAAGATTTTGCATAATAGGAAATACGTTTAGAGGAGGTGATGGAGAAAAAAGGAAAAGTGAAAGAGAGTTGACAAACCTGTAAGATAGTCTATATAATCACTCCGAGAGAAAAGGAGGCGTTTTTCATCGTATTTCAAAACATGAAAAACCTGTTTTCCGAGTCTTTGAGTAAAAAGAAATTGGTCATTATTTCTGCTAGTTTCATAGTGTTTGCAGCTACATTAGGCTTTTTAATATTTGAATCGACGAAGAAAACAGTGGCAATGACAATAGACGGTCATGAAAAGGTCGTTAAAACTCATGCGGAGACGGTTCAAGAGCTTTTTAATGATTTAGATATTTCTTTGCGCACAGAGGACTACGTGTCGCATTCGCTTGACACAAAGGTGAAGAATAACTTGAAAGTTGTTTGGGAGCCGGCTAAACAGGTTCACATTGTGAAAGACAACGAGAAGAAAACGATTTGGACAGTAGCCAAAACAGTAGATGAGCTTTTGAAGGACGAGGAGATTACCATATCCGATCACGATAAAGTTCAGCCAAATCTCGAAGAGGAAATAGAAAACAATCTTGACATTGTCGTAAATAAAGCTTTTTCTTTAACATTATCAGATGGCGGAAAAGAGAAGCAGGTATGGTCAACTTCGACTACGGTCGCTGACTTTTTATCACAGCAGGGTATAAAGCTAAACGAACTAGATCGTATTGAGCCCAAAGCGGATACGCTTGTCAAAAAAGACGACGTTATCCAAATCACTAGAGTAGAAAAAGTCACCGATGTAGTGGAAGAACCGGTTAAATTTGCTGTTGTAACAAAGAAAGACAGCAGTTTAGCTAAAGGATCTCAGAAAGTCGTTAATCCAGGCAAAGAGGGCCTTGTAACGAAAGAATTTGAGGTTGTATTAGAAAACGGCAAAGAAGTGTCTAGAAAGCTATTAAACGAGAAAACAGTGCAAGAAAAACAGGATAAAGTTGTAGCTGTTGGAACAAAGCCGTTAGCTGTTACAATGGTAGCATCCCGTGGAGAAACCGGGGGGAATGAAATTTATGTTTCCTCGACTGCTTACACAGCTCATTGCGGTGGATGCTCAGGCAAAACAGCGACAGGTATAAACTTGCGGGCTAATCCAGATGTTAAAGTGATTGCAGTAGATCCGAATATTATCCCGTTAGGAACTAAAGTGTATGTAGAGGGATACGGTTATGCAATCGCTGCTGATACGGGTTCTGCCATAAAAGGAAACAAAATTGATGTATTTTTTGCTACAAAGGCTGAAGCCTATCGCTGGGGACGCAAAACAGTAAAAATTAGAATCCTAAATTAATTTCCTTAATGCAGGGGATCTCAAAATCCTCTGCATTTTTTCTTTTTTTCTTTCTTGAATTTTTCATATATAATTAAAATCACTATTTAACCAATCATATATACAGACGAATTAGGTTACAGAAATGTTTCAGGATTTTATCAAATATATTATTTAAATTTAGGACCTGTTAAACGTAGCTGTTGATTTTCGCTGCAATCAACAAGTGCAAAATCAGCATTCTGCTTTAACACAGCAAAATTTATAATGTCTCCAGGGAGGAACTATGAAAATAAAGGAAATCATCGTAGTTGAAGGGAAGGATGATACGACTGCGATTAAAAATGCACTTGATGCTGATACAATTGAGACAAATGGATCTGCCATCAGCGAAGAAACAATAAAAAAAATAAAGCTTGCTCAAAGAACAAGAGGAGTCATAGTTTTTACCGATCCAGATTTCCCAGGTCAAAAAATCCGGAATACCATTAAAGAGCACGTTCCAGACTGTAAGCATGCTTTTATTGAAAAGAAGGATGCCATTCATAAACATGGTAAAGGAGTGGGTGTTGAACATGCCTCTCCTGAAATGATTCGCCAGGCTTTACAGGAGGCGCATAGTATGAATGATGAAGCCGAGGAAGTCATAACTCAAGATGATTTACTTGCAGCTGGGCTTATCGGCGGCACAGGTGCTAAGGAAAGAAGAGTGAAGCTTGGCAAACTCTTAAAAATTGGCTATACAAATGGAAAACAGCTTCATAAAAGCTTAATGATGTTCCAAATTAGTAAAGAAGAGTTTGCAGCTGCAATTCAAGTGATACGTCAGGAGGAAGAACATGCATAAGGATATAGCTACCCCGGTAAGGACTCGTGCCATTCTGGAAAAGTACGGGTTTTCCTTTAAAAAGAGCCTAGGACAAAACTTTTTAATTGATACAAATATTCTTAGAAGAATAGTGGATCATGCAGAACTATCTGAGGAATCCGCTGCTATTGAAATTGGCCCAGGGATAGGGGCATTAACAGAGCAGCTTGCAAAGAGGAGTAAAAAGGTGGTTGCGTTTGAAATTGATCAGCGGCTGCTGCCCATTTTACAAGAAACGCTTGAACCGTATCCGAATATAAAGATTATTCATGAAGATGTATTAAAAGCAGATGTAAAAGGGATGATTGAAACAGAACTACAAGGCATTAAGGATATAATGGTCGTCGCCAATCTGCCTTATTACGTGACAACACCCATCATTATGAAGCTGCTTGAGGACAAGCTGCCAATAAGAGGTATAGTTTGTATGCTTCAGAAAGAGGTTGCAGATAGAATCTCGGCTAAGCCGGGAACAAAAGATTATGGCTCCCTTTCTATTGCGATTCAGTATTACACAGAGGCTGAAACAGTCATGATAGTTCCGAAAACTGTATTTATTCCTCAACCGAATGTTGATTCAGCCGTTATTCGATTAACGAAGCGAGATAAGCCGGCCGTGTCCGTACAGGATGAAGAGTTCTTTTTCCAAATTATTCGAGCTAGCTTTGCACAAAGACGAAAGACGTTACTAAATAATTTAACAAGTCATTTACGGGATGGAAAACAAAAGAAGGAAGATATACTTGCTGCTCTAGAAAAGGCTGGGATAGAACCTGGTAGAAGAGGGGAAACGCTATCCATTGAGGAATTTGCCCGCTTAAGTGACAGCTTGTCCCCAATATTCTCTTAAGACTCGCATATGTCGGGTCTTTTTATATTGGTAAAATTTCTAATTAATAAAAGCACATGTTTTTAGAAGAATGCATAATTTATGAAGAAACCAGACTATATTTATTTATGGTCCTTGGGATATTGGCGTTTAAAGGATGCCATTAGGCTGATGAGGGCTAATTGGAGTGACTAGAGTTGAGCATAAATATTATGGATATTGTCGGAAGGGTTTCTTACCAATGTGATATTCTATTTCGCGTTATTGATATTCGGGAACAGAATGGGAAGAAAGTTGCTATTCTGTACGGAGAAGATATTCGTCTAATTGCAGATGCCCCTATTGGAGATTTAATTGCAATCAGTCCTTCAATGAGGGCAAGGATAGCTAAGCAATATCATTCCATGGAAGAGCAGTCTCTCCAGCTGTTTCGTCAAGATGTCGAATTGATTAAACAAAAACAGGAGTATGAAGCCACTGACGGGTATAGTAAAATGTTAAGCTACTTCCAAATGCCTGGGAGAGTTCTTCATTTAGATGGAGATCCAGCTTATTTAGAAAAATGTTTAAATCTATACGAAAAAATAGGTGTTCCTGTTACAGGTATCCATTGTAATGAAAAAGAGATGCCATTGAAGATAGGACAGCTCATAGATTATTACCGGCCAGATATTCTTGTCATTACGGGTCATGATTCGTACTCAAAGGCAAAGGGGAAGAAGTCAGATATAAATGCCTATCGCCATTCTAAACATTTTGTGCAAACGGTAAGAGAAGCAAGAAGAAAGGTACCTCATTTAGATCAGCTAGTCATTTTTGCAGGTGCTTGCCAGTCCCATTTTGAATCCATTATCCATGCAGGTGCTAATTTTGCGAGCTCACCTTTTAGAGTAAATATTCATGCGCTCGATCCAGTGTATATTGTCGCAAAAATAAGCTTTACTCCGTTTATGGAAAGAATCAATGTCTGGGACGTTTTACGTAATACATTAACTGGAGAAAAGGGTCTTGGCGGAATAGAAACAAGGGGAGTCTTAAGAACAGGAATGCCTTATAATCGCGAACATCATGTCGAATAATGCTGAAAAACCGTTCTTTTTAAGTAACGGTTTATTTTTTTGCCTATAAAAAATAGTCATATTTCTTTGAAAATAACGTACATATTCTATGATGGATAAGGATAAGCTAAAAATGTTGAAAAATAGAAGAAATTGTGGACGAAAATATATTGACAATCTTTTTTAAAGACTGTTATAATTTATATTTTTATTTGACTCCACTGTGTCAGTGTGATATACTTAACATAGTGAGGTGGAACGAATGGCAAAAACATTATTGGATATCAAAAAAGCTCTTGATTCAAACCTTGGGAAAAGATTATTGCTCAAGGCAAATGGTGGACGAAGGAAGACGATTGAGCGTTCAGGTGTTTTAGCAGAAACGTACCCTTCTGTATTTGTGATTGAGCTGGATCAGGATGAAAATGCGTTCGAACGCGTGTCCTACAGCTATGCAGATGTTTTAACGGAAACAGTTCAAATTACATTCTACGACGACACAACAGGAAGAGTTGCTTTAAATTAATATAAATTTTTTTTGCTTGCAGGCGGCGAACAAACGTTCGTTGCCATTTTTTTGTCTACTCTTCCTTGCTCATTTCCTCTAATAGACTCTTATGATTAATCATTGAAAGTCCCATACTATAACTACCGCAGTGTGAAAGGGGATGTTAATCATAGGCAGAAGAAGAAGAGGAATTATGACTGAAGGCTTTAAAGAGGAACTGGCAAAAGAACTCGGTTTCTACGATGTAGTCCAAAAAGAAGGATGGGGCGGCATTAGAGCAAAGGATGCTGGAAATATGGTAAAACGTGCAGTAGAAATTGCTCAAGCAAGCCTTAGAGACAATCGGTAACCTTTTAATTCATTCTTGAACTGCAAATCTTTAATGAAAGATGATTAAACGATATGGACTCACTGCGGGATGCTGGGGCATAAACCCCAGCATTATTTATTCTAAAAAGAGGACAAAGAGGAAGAAAAATGAACGAATAAGCTTATTACTAAAAATAATTTGACTAAATCGTTAACTTTTGTGAAGAAAGTCGAATCAAGAGGTCTTACTTTTGTTGTTTTGTGGTAAAATAGGACAAAAAATGGAGACGTATTTGTCAAAGTAGGTGGAAATGTTGAAGCTTTTAGTAAAGGCACCGGCTAAAATTAATTTATCATTGGATGTCTTACATAAACGTGCGGATGGCTATCATGAAGTTGAAATGATTATGACAACCATTGATCTAGCTGATCGCCTTGAATTAACCTTATTAGACCAAGAGGAAATCAAAATAATTTCCCATAACCGTTTTGTACCGGATGATCAGCGAAATCTTGCTTACCAGGCTGCGCTACTTTTAAAAGAACGGTTTCATGTTAAAAAGGGAGTATTGATCACAATCGAAAAAACAATTCCTGTTGCTGCGGGGCTAGCAGGAGGCAGTAGTGATGCTGCTGCAGTATTGAGAGGTCTTAACAAGCTGTGGAATCTTGGCTTAAGTTTAGATGAGCTTGCTGTGATTGGAGCAGAAATTGGCTCTGATGTTTCATTTTGTGTTTATGGAGGTACAGCGCTTGCTACTGGAAGAGGAGAGATTATTAAAGAGCTTCCGGCAGCACCAACTTGCTGGGTAATTCTAGCCAAACCTTTTATTGGTGTATCAACTGCAGATGTTTACCGGAGACTGCAAATAGATGGCATAAGTCATCCAAAGACAAAGGATATGATACAAGCAATAGAAACAGGCGATTATGAGCAGGTTTGTGGTCTTGTTGGCAATGTATTAGAAGACGTAACCTTTAAGCTGCACCCTGAGGTAGCACAGATTAAAGAGCAAATTAGAAGATTCGGTGCAGATGCTGTATTAATGAGCGGGAGCGGACCAACTGTGTTTGGGCTTGTTCGTCATGATTCAAGAATGCAGCGGATTTATAATGGCTTAAGAGGCTTCTGTGATCAGGTTTTCGCGGTAAGAATGCTTGGTGAACGACACAAACTTGATTGAGTCCGGATAATAGTGATATATTAACAAGGAATATTCGGATTTACTGGGGGTCCTATGATGAAATTTCGTCGAAGTGAACGGTTAATTGATATGACGAATTATTTATTAGAACATCCAAGACAATTGGTTTCTTTAACCTATTTTTCAGATAGATATAAATCAGCTAAATCGTCTATTAGTGAAGATCTAGCCATAATTAAGGAAACGTTTGAACAACGGGGAATAGGCACGCTGCAAACAATACCAGGTGCTGCAGGCGGGGTGAAATTTCAAATAAAAGTGGCAGATGAAGAAGCTAGAGCTTTTATAGCTGAGCTTTGTGATTTAATTGCCAATCCCGATCGGCTGCTTCCCGGTGGATATTTATATATGACAGATATTCTTGGAGACCCATCTATTGTAAATCGTGTCGGACGATTATTTGCTTCTGCTTTTGCAGAAACGCAAATTGATTATGTAATGACTGTCGCAACTAAAGGAATTCCATTAGCTTATGCTGTTGCTAATTTTTTAAATGTCCCGGTGGTTATCGTCAGAAAGGACAGTAGAGTAACTGAGGGTTCAACTGTTAGTATAAATTATGTATCTGGTTCAACAAAAAGAATTTCAACAATGATGCTATCGAAAAGAAGCCTTCCAGAAGGGTCAAGGGTTCTTATTGTTGATGATTTCATGAAGGCAGGCGGAACCGTTAATGGAATGGTCAGCATGCTTGAAGAATTTAAAGCTTATGTGGCGGGAATAGCTGTCCTAGTTGAAGCTGAAAAAATAGAAGAACGTCTTGTGGATGAGTATTTGTCTCTCATTCAATTATCTGATGTAGATGAAAAAGAGAAGAAAATTAAAGTGCATGAAGGTAATTATTTTAAAAAATAAATGATATAAAGACTAGGGGGATACTAATGAAATTTGTTCAAACTTCGAAAGCACCAGCTGCTATTGGACCATATTCACAAGGAATCATTGTAAACAACATGTTCTACAGTTCAGGTCAAATCCCGTTAACAACTGAAGGTGTAATGGTTGAAGGAGATGTAAAGGTTCAAACTCATCAAGTATTTAAAAACCTGCAAGCTGTACTTGAGGAAGCAGGTGCATCTTTAGAAACAGTAGTAAAGGCAACTGTATTTATTAAAAATATGGATGACTTTGCTGCTATTAATGAAGTGTATGGAGAGTATTTCAATAGCCATAAACCTGCTCGTTCTTGTGTAGAAGTAGCGCGCTTGCCAAAGGATGCTCTAGTAGAAATCGAAGCAGTAGCTCTTGTAAAATAATAGACTAAACAAAAACCAAGCTTAGAAATTTCAAAAGCTTGGTTTTTTTAGTATAAAGATATATAATTTTGGGTATATTCCCCATAAATTGTATAAGTAAACATATTTATAGTTATAATGATATAGATAATAGAATAAAAACATAAATTCAAAGAAAAGATTCAAAAAATTTTTTCGATTCAAGCAGGAAAAATACAAACTATGTGGAATTAATTAACTAAGGTTTGTATCTTCTAGCAAAGGTGGTGAACAGAATGGAAGTAACTGACGTAAGATTGCGCCGCGTTAATACAGATGGCCGTATGAGAGCAATTGCCTCTATTACTTTAGATCATGAATTTGTAGTTCATGATATTCGAGTAATTGATGGGAATAATGGCTTATTTGTTGCAATGCCTAGCAAACGCACTCCGGATGGGGAATTTAGAGATATTGCCCACCCTATTAACTCAGGAACACGTGGGAAAATCCAGGAGGCTGTATTATCGGAATACCACCGCTTAGGTGAATTAGAAGTTGAATTTGAAGAAGCTGGAGCTTCCTAATAATAAACAACTAGAGCCTACTTCTAAAGTAAGGCTCTTTTTATTTTTATAGATTCTAAACTTTGCCCCTATTTACTACATTCTCCTACAACCTTCAAAAATTTTATCCTATCATATTTTCTTTATATACCATATTATATTTAAGTCGAAACAATTATTCATACATAGTGTAAAAAATATGTAGTTTGCTGACATTCCTTGAAAAAGATGAGTTTATAAGATATATTTTTAATGGATAAAAAGGTAATAGAAAAATAAACACGGAACAACAATGGTGCCCGTGCATCCTGTTGTGTCGTAAACTAGCCAATTAACGATTATAATGATAAAGAATATTGGCTTCTCACAATGCCTTATTTTGTTCGTAAGCTGTAGTATACTGCCTTTTTGAGAGGCGCATTTACTATATATTTCTTTGGAAATGGGGGCCTGTCTGTGTATAATCGATATGCGGTCATTTTAGCCGCGGGCCAAGGGACTAGAATGAAGTCTAAGCTTTATAAAGTCCTGCATCCTGTGTGTGGAAAACCGATGGTTCAACATGTAGTTGATCAAGTCTCGAAGCTTAATATAGAGGAAATAGTAACGATTATTGGTCATGGAGCAGAACAAGTACAGGCACAGCTCGGTGACAAAATTAAGTATGCCCTGCAAAAGGAACAGCTTGGCACTGCTCATGCTGTTATGCAGGCAAAGGAAGTACTTGATGGGAAAGATGGCGTAACAATTGTTGTTTGTGGAGATACACCGCTAATACCGCATGAAACAATGGAGGCCCTTTTCAAACATCATGAGGAAACAGGCTCAAAAGCAACTGTTTTGACTGCTTGGGCTGATGATCCTTCTGGCTATGGACGCATCGTTCGCAATGAAAACGGACATGTAGAGAAAATCGTAGAGCATAAGGATGCATCTGAAGAGGAAAGAAAGATTCAAGAAATCAATACTGGAACGTATTGCTTTGATAATCAGGCTTTATTTCGTGCCCTAAGTCAAGTAAGCAATGATAATGTTCAAGGGGAATATTATTTGCCGGATGTCCTTGAAATTTTAAAAAATGAAGGAGCGCCGATTGCGGCTTTCCAGACGGTCGAATTTGAGGAAACTCTAGGGGTTAATGATAGGGTTGCTTTATCTGAAGCTGAACGTTTGATGAGAAAAAGAATTAATGAGTTCCATATGCGTAATGGTGTAACGATCATTGATCCATTAAATACGTATATCGGGGCAGATGTTTCCATAGGAATGGATACGATTATTCATCCGGGAACTATTCTTTCAGGCACAACTTCAATTGGGACGGATTGTGTCATTGGACCTCAAAGTGAGATTTCCAATTGTGATGTTGGTGATCATACTGTAATTCGCCAATCCGCTGCTTTTGACAGTCAAATTGGATCCCATGTACAAATTGGTCCATTTGCTCATATTCGTCCAAAATCAGAAATTCACGGACATGTAAAAATCGGAAATTTCGTAGAAGTGAAGAAGTCTGTTTTTGGTGAGGGTAGCAAGGCTTCTCATCTAAGCTATATTGGGGACGCTGAAGTTGGCCGTGATGTTAATATTGGCTGTGGCACGATTACGGTTAATTATGATGGGAAAAATAAATTCCTGACAAAAATCGAAGATGGAGTTTTCGTTGGCTGTAACTCTAATCTGGTGGCACCTGTTACGATTGGAAAAAATGCCTATGTGGCAGCGGGGTCAACCATTACAGATGATGTTCCAGGGGAAGCATTATCCATTGCAAGAGCGCGTCAAATAAACAAAGAAAATTATGTAGAAAAATTGAATGGCAAGAAATAATACGATGGAGGCTATTAGCACAATGTCTAACCAATATTTAGATCCAAATTTAAAGGTTTTTAGTCTTAATTCTAACCGTGAATTAGCTGCTGAAATTGCTGATTTCATTGGAGTGGAGCTTGGCAAATGTTCAGTTCAGCGTTTTAGTGATGGCGAAATTCAAATCAATATCGAGGAAAGTATCCGCGGATGTGATGTATATGTCATTCAATCTACAAGCTCTCCAGTAAATGAACACCTAATGGAGCTTCTTATTATGATTGATGCATTAAAGCGTGCATCAGCTAAAACGATTAACATTGTTATGCCTTACTATGGATATGCCCGTCAGGATCGTAAGGCAAGAGCACGTGAACCGATTACTGCGAAGCTTGCTGCAAACCTGCTTGAAACAGCTGGAGCTACTCGTGTTATTACTCTTGATCTACATGCGCCGCAAATCCAAGGCTTCTTTGATATTCCAATTGACCATCTAATGGGTGTGCCAATCCTATCAGAGTACTTTAAAGGTAAGGCAATGAATGGTGACCTTGTTATTGTATCTCCAGACCATGGTGGTGTAACAAGAGCAAGAAAATTAGCCGAGCGCTTAAAGGCACCAATTGCGATTATTGACAAACGCCGTCCAAAGCCAAATGTAGCAGAGGTTATGAACATTGTTGGTCATATTGACGGGAAAGTTGCTATTTTAATTGATGATATCATCGATACAGCTGGAACGATTACACTTGCTGCGAATGCACTTGTTGAACACGGAGCATCTGAAGTATATGCTTGCTGTACACATCCAGTTCTATCAGGCCCGGCAATTGATCGAATCCAAAACTCTTCTATTAAAGAATTAGTTGTAACGAATTCAATTACTCTTCCAGAAGAAAAGAAAAGCGAGAAAATTGTTCAGCTTTCTGTAGCACCTCTAATTGGCGAAGCCATTATCCGTGTTCATGAGGAGCAATCAGTCAGCACATTATTTGATTGATTTATTTGATTGGCATAATTAATTTTATAAGGACATGAAACTGCAAGAATGATCTTAAAGGTTTAGACTTCCTCATTTTAGGGCATTTTTTATAGAGAGCCTTTGAAAATTAATTTGTGGAAGGGGATCTTTAATCATGACAGCTGTACTTCAAGCAAAGGAAAGAAAAGAATTTCGCGGATCATTTTTAACACGTATACGAAAGGAAGGGAACATTCCTGCTGTCGTTTACGGAGCAAAAGTAGAAAGTAAGCCTATCTACTTTAGTGAAGCGGACTTTGCAAAAATTATGCGAAAAGTCGGCAGAAATGGGGTCATTTCTCTTGATTTGGATGGACAGAAGCATAATGTCATTTTAAGCGACTATCAGTCCGATCCAATCAAAAATGAAATTGTCCATGTTGATCTTCTTGCGGTGGACATGTCAAAGGAAATAACAGCAAATGTACGTGTAGCCATAATTGGAGAGGCAGCAGGTGTTAAGGATGGCGGCGTGCTTCAGCAGGCGATGCATGAGGTATCCGTTACCGCGACACCAGATCAAATCCCGCCTTCGGTTGATGTTGATGTAACAAATCTTCAGGTGAATGAAACGATCACGATTGCTGATATTAAAACAAACATTGGCTGTGAAATTAATCATACTGACGATGAAGTCATTGCTTCCATTCTGCCTCCTCGCCAGGAAGTAGAAATCAGTAGCGGTGAAAAGCAGCATGATGGACCTCCTGAGAATGAAGAGGGAAGAGAATCCGAAGCAAGTGATGAATCAAAAGCAGAGTGAAAAATTTTTAGTAAACAAGGGTCTGGCTCTACATACATAAGTCAGTCCCTTCTTTATTACACTATATATTTTGAAGTTTTAGAAATATCTGCTCAAGCGCCAGAAGCAAGGCGCTTGCGCTTTTCTTGTGAGGTGAAACATATGAAACTGATTGTAGGCTTAGGGAATCCGGGGAAACAGTATGACAAAACGAGACATAATATTGGTTTTGAGGTCATTGATGCACTTTCAGAAAGATTTAGCATTCCTTTAGACCAAGCTAAGTTTCAAGGAATTTATGGTGTTGGCCATGTAAATGGAGAAAAGTTATTTTTATTAAAGCCGCTTACATACATGAACTTATCTGGTGAGTCGATTGTTCCGTTGATGGATTATTTTCAAATTGAAACAGATGAATTAGTTGTTATTTACGATGATTTGGACCTTCCTGTCGGGAAAATCCGGCTTCGCCAAAAAGGCAGTGCCGGAGGGCATAATGGGATTAAGTCCACAATTGCCCATCTGGGTACACAGGAGTTTAACAGAATTAGAGTAGGAATAGACAGGCCTCCAAGTGGAATGAAGGTGCCTGATTATGTGTTAGGACGGTTTACAAAAGAAGAGCAGGAGCAATTAACAGAGGTCATCAAACGATGTGCGGATGCATGTGAGGAATGGATATCAAAGCCATTTTTGCAAATCATGAATGAATTTAATTAATATTGCTTCATATTTCTCTACTTTTTTCATAAGATAGTATATCATTCATATAAATGTAGTTTAGCTATAGCCTTATGAATAAGTTCCATTTCAACCGTTCATACTATTAACACGAAGTGTGTAATAGGAGGAACTTGCATGGCTATACAATATCAATGCCGTCATTGTGGAGTGGAGATTGGTACTATTGAAGATTCGGCAGTAAATGCAGAACAGCTTGGGTTCCATCTGCTAAACCATGAGGAACGTCAAGAAATGATTACGTATGATCCGTTAGGCAATCTTCAAGTTAAAGCGATTTGTGAAGATTGTCATGAATTGTTACAGCGTAATCCAGAATACCATCAGCATGATTTTCTAATTCAATAACAAGCTTTGGACATCCATCCAAAGCATTTTTCTATTTATATTAATAATAGTAAAGGGCGCCCTTAGCTAGATAATCAAAGCCAAGAGCGCTTATGAATGTGAAAAAAGGGTCAGTCCCCTATAGAAAGGGAGGGTAGCCATGAAAGGGCTCAAGAGTATAATTAATGGGCAAGATGATCTTCAGTCTGTCTTGTCAGGTATTGAAGAAGGACTAAGAGAGCAATTGATATCTGGTTTATCTGGCTCAGCACGAACATTATTTTTAGCTTCCGTCTATGAGCAGACATATAAGCCGGTATTAATCATTACACATAATCTGTTGCAGGCCCAGAAGCTATATGATGATATCGTTCATTTAGTAAAGGAGTCAGAAGTATTCCTTTATCCAGCGAATGAGTTAATTGCTGCAGAAATCAGCATTGCTAGTCCAGAGTTAAAAGCACAGCGTATCGAAGTATTAAACTATTGGAGTAAGAGCAAAAATGGAATTTTAATAGCGCCGATGGCAGGCCTTAGAAAAATACTGCCACCACCTTCTCTCTGGAGGGAAAGTCAGCTTACATTAAAAGTTGGTGATGAACTTCTTGAAGAGCAGCTTCTAACATTTGTCCAAATGGGCTACTCCCGTGTCAGCATGGTTTCATCGCCCGGAGAATTTAGTGTAAGAGGCGGAATTATTGATATTTATCCATTAACTGAAACAGATCCAATTCGAATTGAATTGTTTGATACAGAAGTTGATTCTATCCGTACTTTTTCATTGGAAGATCAGCGTTCCAAGGAAAAATTATCAGAGGTTACGATTGGCCCAGCAACTGAATATCCATTAAAGCCAGAACATTATCATAAAATGATTGATAAGCTTGATGAGGGCCTAGGAAAAAGTCTAAAAAAAATAAAAGATGAAAAAGCAAAAACCTTGCTTGCGCAGAATATCGGATACGAGCTTGAGCAATTGAAAATGGGCAGCAAGCCAGATCAATTATTTAAGTACCTTTCATTCGCATATGAACAAGAAAATAGTTTAGTAGACTATCTTCCGAGAAATGGACTCATCTTCGTTGACGAAATTAGCAGAGTTCAAGAGATGAATGACTCCCTTGAGAAGGAAGAAGCTGAGTGGTATACAAGTCTATTAGGTGAGGGGCAAATGATCCATGATGTGAAAATATCCCATCATTTACGGGGTTTTTTACAGCAAAAGCAGCAGCCGCTCATTTATTTGTCATTGTTTTTAAGACATGTCCCAAATACGAACCCGCAAAATATTATTAATGTTTCCTGCAAGCAAATGCAGAATTTCCACGGCCAGATGAATGTGTTAAAAGGCGAGCTTGAAAGATGGAAAAAAGGAAACTATACCGTCATCTTTCTAGGTCCCGATGAAGAAAGAGTGAAGAAGCTTCAAAGGGTTTTAGAAGATTATGAAATTGAAGCTGCTTTAACCGGAAAGGATCAGCCTATCCTAATTGGCAAAGTTCAAATTATGGAAGGCGGCCTATTGACTGGTTTTGAGCTGCTAAGCCAAAAGCTTGCAGTCATTACCGAAGAAGAGCTGTTTAATAAACGAACAAAGAAACAGACCCGCCGTCAAAAGCTGTCTAATGCAGAACGGATTAAAAGCTATTCTGAACTCAAGGTTGGGGATCATGTTGTCCATGTAAACCATGGAATCGGGAAGTATTTAGGGATTGAAACACTTGAAATTAATGGTGTTCATAAAGATTATCTCCATATACGATACCAAGGAAGTGATAAGCTCTACGTACCTGTCGAGCAAATTGATCTTGTACAAAAATATGTAGGCTCTGAAGCAAAAGAACCGAAACTCTATAAGCTCGGCGGAAGCGAATGGAAGCGAGTTAAGAAAAAAGTTGAGTCGTCTGTTCAGGATATCGCCGATGACTTGATTAAGCTATACGCTGAGAGAGAAGCATCAAAAGGACATGCATTTAGCCCAGATGGAGAGATGCAGAGAGAATTTGAAGCTGCTTTTGCCTATCAGGAAACAGAGGATCAGCTTCGATCTATTCACGAAATCAAACGGGATATGGAAAGAGAGCGTCCTATGGACCGTCTGCTTTGTGGAGATGTTGGTTATGGAAAAACAGAAGTGGCTATCCGTGCCGCTTTCAAAGCGGTAGCTGATGGTAAACAGGTTGCTTTTCTAGTGCCGACAACCATACTTGCTCAGCAGCATTATGAAACTATGAGAGAACGCTTTCAGGATTATCCAATTGAGGTAGGGCTTTTAAGCCGCTTTAGATCTAGAAAGCAGCAAACGGAAACGATAAAAGGTTTAAAAGCGGGGACAATTGATGTTGTTGTAGGTACACACCGGATTCTATCTAAGGATATTTCCTACCGTGATTTGGGACTGCTGATCGTCGATGAAGAACAGCGATTCGGTGTGACTCATAAGGAAAAAATTAAACAGCTGAAAACAAATGTAGATGTTCTTACACTGACAGCTACACCAATTCCGCGAACTCTTCATATGTCCATGCTTGGTGTCCGTGACTTATCTGTTATCGAAACACCGCCGGAAAATCGTTTTCCAATCCAAACCTATGTAATGGAGTATAACGGCGGGATTGTTCGGGAGGCCATCGAAAGAGAACTCGCCCGGGATGGTCAGGTTTATTTCTTATATAACCGAGTAGAGGATATCGAACGAAAAGCAGAGGAAATTTCCATGCTTGTTCCAGATGCAAGGGTTACCTATGCTCATGGAAAAATGACAGAGAACGAACTTGAATCTGTTATGCTAAGTTTCCTTTCCGGCGAATATGATGTTCTAGTAAGCACAACGATTATTGAGACAGGTGTGGATATACCAAATGTAAACACGCTCATCGTTCATGATGCCGATAAAATGGGGTTATCCCAGCTTTATCAGCTTAGAGGACGGGTTGGACGATCTAATCGTGTAGCATATGCTTATTTTACTTATCGAAAAGACAAGGTATTAACAGAGGTTGCAGAGAAGCGGCTTCAAGCAATTAAGGAATTTACGGAGCTCGGGTCCGGCTTCAAGATTGCTATGCGTGACCTATCAATTAGGGGAGCAGGGAATTTATTAGGGGCTGAACAGCATGGCTTCATTGATTCAGTAGGATTTGATTTGTACTCTCAAATGCTGAAGGAGGCCATCGAAAGCCGGAAGGGCAATTTGGAAGAAGAGAAAAAGCAACGACTAGAAATTGATCTAGATGTAGATGCTTACATTCCGGATTCCTATATTTCAGATGGACACCAAAAGATTGAAATGTATAAACGTTTCAGAGGAGCCTCAAGCTTAGAGGATATTGAGGAGCTTCAGGAGGAAATGCTGGACCGTTTTGGCGAGTATCCTGAAGAGGTTGCTTATTTATTCCGTGTAGCACAAATGAAGGTTCATGGAGAACAAGCAGGGGTCGAAATCATTAAACAGACGAAAAATGAAGTCCTTATCCTTCTATCGGAAGAGGGAAGTGAGCGAATCGACGGTCCGAAAATTTTTGAAATCACAAGTAAATTTGGCAGAACAGTAGGTCTTGGAATGGAAGGCAAAAAGCTAAAAGCTGTTCTTCACATTAAAGGCATTAAGCCAAATGAGTGGTTAAATATGGCTTTTGAAATTGTTCAAGGAATAAAAGAATCAATTAAAAAAGAACAAAGTCAGGTATTATAATTCATTTTGTTCCAAAAACTAAAGGAGTAGGGCGAAAGACCCGAAAATTTCCAAATATGTTTAGTCCTGAAAATTAGGGGGTATTTTTAGAAAAAACTTTAATGTCCAAAGTCTAAAAGGAAAGAAAACAACTTGGGGGATTTATCCAATTTAATCACAAATTATCAGCCTAAGAAAAAATATTTGAACGTGTATAGAACTTTCCAGATGAAAGATACTAAGTTCAAACATGGCGATGGATTCAATATCTCCCAACTTGAATTATTGCCTAATAAGAAAAGCTTAAAAGCGCGCTTTTAGTGAGGGATCCTTAGCAAGGGCAATTGACTTGGCACATTGCGTTGAGGTAGACACTGTCAACCTCCAGAAATTCTTTTTCTTATTTTGTAAAATCATCAGATGAAAGTGAGGCAACATTGGATGAAAGCAACTGGTATAGTTCGTCGAATCGATGATTTAGGGCGAGTGGTTATTCCTAAAGAAATTCGCAGAACACTGCGGATTCGTGAAGGAGATCCATTAGAAATTTTCGTAGACCGTGATGGAGAAGTTATTCTGAAAAAATACTCACCGATAAGTGAACTGAGCGATTTTGCAAAGGAATATGCAGAGGCACTTTTCGACAGTTTAGGAAATCCGGTCTTAATCTGTGACAGAGATACATACATTGCTGTTGCAGGCGGATCCAAAAAGGATTACTTAAACAAAAATATTGGTGACTTAGTTGAAAAAACAATGGAGGACCGCAGCTCGGTTCTTATAACACAATCAGGTGACATCTCTCTTGTAGATGGTCATTCTGAAGCAATTTCCTCCTATACAATTGGACCAATCATTGCAAATGGTGATCCAATTGGCGCAGTTATCATTTATGCAAAAGAAGATACGTTAGGGGAAGTTGAACAAAAAGCTGTTGAAACGGCAGCAGGTTTCCTAGCAAGACAAATGGAATCTTAAGGTGAAATTTCCATTAGTGGGCCTCCATCAAATTGGGGGCCCACTAATGGTTTTAGAGGAAATTACAGAAGTAGAAATGATTATTATATTTCTGCTGCCGTGATATAATACTCTCGGACCTTAGGTGTTGGAAGGAGAGGGGTAATGGGGCCCGAGAAGAATGCTAAAGAATTATTTAAAGGGGCTTTCATACTAACAATTGCCGCACTCATTATAAAAATATTAAGTGCCGTTTACCGCGTACCGTTTCAAAATATTGTGGGTGATGTTGGCTTTTATATATACCAGCAGGTTTATCCGTTCTATGGAGTTGCCCTTGCTTTATCTACATATGGTTTTCCAGTTGTGATTTCAAAGCTCTATACAGAGATCTCGAGCAAGAGAAAAAATCATGAAGTTCAAAACTTATTTCTTACGGCCTCTATCGTTTTATGGATAATAGGCTTTACTGGCTTTGCCATTTTGTATTGGGGAGCGGGCTGGCTTGCCGCACTAATGGATGATCCTCAGCTCGTTATTTTGCTAAAGGTAATCTCCATCACCTTTTTAATTTTCCCGATTGTTTCTTTATTTAGGGGCTATTATCAGGGGAAAGGAAATATGGTTCCTACGGCTATTTCACAAGTCGGTGAGCAAGTAATTAGAGTGATGACCATCTTTTTAGCTGCTATTTTGCTTACTAGGAAAGGATATAGCTTGTATGTTGTAGGAGGAGGAGCGGCATTCGGTTCGGTAACAGGCGGAATAACAGCCATCCTTATACTAGTTACGTTTTATTGGTTAAATAAAGAAAAATTGCATTTCTCATTAGAGAAATTTGATAGAAAAGAGAGCAAAAGGATAGCGAAGGTTCTTTTTATACAGGGATTTGCGGTATGTGTGAGCAGTATGCTCCTCGTATTCATGCAAATGGCTGATTCTCTAAATCTGTATTCCATGCTTACTTCATCTGGAGTAGACGCGAATAAAGCGAAAGAACTAAAGGGGATTTATGATAGGGGGCAGCCATTAATTCAAGTAGGGTTAGTTGTGGCAACCTCAATGTCGTTATCGCTAGTTCCGATTATTACAAGTGAAAAACTAAAATCTAATTATGAATCCATGCACGAAAAAATTCAGCTGGCTCTAAAAATTGCCGTGTTTGTAGGGGTCGCTGCGGCAGTCGGGCTTTGGAATATTATTCGCCCAACTAATATTATGCTATTTGAAAATGGCCAAGGCTCTGATGTTTTAGGCGTTTTAAGCTTAGTGATCCTATTAAGCTCAATCATTATGACAGTATCGGCTATATTACAAGGGCTAGGTATTATTCTCTTTCCGGCTTTTGTTATTCTTTCAAGCTTAGCCGTTAAATATGTTCTGAATATGATGTTGATTCCACCTCTTGGAACAATGGGGGCTGCAGCATCAACTTGTTTAACCTTAAGCTTTATTATGGTTATTTTGCTTCTCAAGCTCCGCGGTCAGCTTTATTTACCGCTTTTTAATAAACGATTTCTCTTTATGATTGGCTTCGCAGCACTGACGATGTTTATTGTCTTGCGGATCTACTTAACTTTTACAGGCTACTTTCATGGCCGTCTATTTTCTGGCATTCAAGCATTGAGTGCCGTTGCAGTTGGTGGGTTTACGTATTTATGGATTGTGCTAAAAGGAAATACCTTTAAAGAAAAAGAGCTTTATATGCTGCCTTTTGGGAGCAAACTATTGTTTTTCCTGCCTAAAAAAAATAGGAGATGACCATTCATGTCAAAAATTACAATTATAGGGTTAGGTGCAGGGGATTTAGAGCAGCTGCCGCTAGGAGTCTATCGAGCCCTAAAAAATGCCTCTCCCCTTTATTTACGGACGAAAGAACATCCAGTTATTACGGAGCTGGAACAAGAGGGATTGCACTATACTTCGTTCGATTCCATTTATGAAAAACATGATGGATTTGAAGAGGTATATGAAGAAATTTGCACGAATCTTTTCAATGCAGCGGTGCAAGGGGAGGTTACATATGCTGTTCCTGGCCATCCTCTTGTTGCAGAGCGGACAGTACAGCTTCTCTTGGAAGGAGCATCCGATCGAGGAGTAACGATTAAAATTGGTGGCGGGCAAAGCTTCCTGGATGCTCTATTTCAGGCTTTGAAAATTGATCCAATCGAAGGATTTCAGCTTCTTGATGGCACGAGCCTGAAAAAGGACGACATTGAAATAAAGCAGCATATCATTATTGGGCAGGTCTATGACCAGTTTGTCGCATCGGAAGTAAAGCTAACACTAATGGACATTCTGCCATATGACTATGAAGTGTTTATTGTGACAGCTGCAGGAAGTAAGAACGAACAAATCCGGAAGGTTCCTATATATGAGCTTGATCATGAAATGGAGCTAAATAATTTAACGTCTGTTTATGTTCCGCCTGTTACAGATGAGGCAATTTTGTATAAAAGGTTTTCAAAGCTTCGGGAAATTATTGCTGACTTGCGAGGACCTAATGGCTGTCCTTGGGATAAAAAACAGACACATGAATCTTTGAAAAAATATTTAATTGAAGAAGCATATGAGCTTATTGAAGCAATAAATGAAGATGATATTGATCACATAATCGAGGAGCTTGGCGATGTTCTTTTACAAGTGATGCTCCATGCACAAATTGGAGAGGATGACGGTTTCTTCTCTATTGAAGATGTGATTAGGGGAATTTCCGAGAAAATGGTTCGCCGTCACCCGCACGTTTTCGGAAATACAACCGCTGAGACAGAAGAAGATGTTTTGAAAAACTGGCAGGACATAAAGAAGGAAGAAAAGGGAGAAGTAGAGAATCAATCCTTATTAGAGGGAATAAATAAATCTTTACCGAACCTAATGGCTGCTGCTGAAATCCAGAAGAAAGTGGCGAAGGTTGGCTTTGACTGGCAGGAAGTTGGACCTGCTTGGGAGAAAGTAAAGGAAGAGCTTCGTGAATTTGAAATAGAAGCAGAGAATGGCAGCAGTAATATCGTCAATGAATTTGGCGACATTCTATTTGCCATCGTCAATATTGCCCGCTTTTATAAAATTGATCCCGAGGAAGCGTTATTTCTAACCAACCAAAAGTTCAAACGCCGGTTTTCGTATATTGAAAAAAAGGTGAAAGAGAGCGGCAAGGAGTTTACTGATTTCCAACTCGAGCAGCTAGATGAATTTTGGGAAGAGGCTAAAAAGCTGGAGAGGAGTTCTGAGCATGAGACTAGATAAGTTTTTGAAGGTATCTCGATTAATTAAGAGAAGGACACTGGCAAAAGAGGTTTCCGATCAAGGAAGAATTCTTGTGAACGGCCAAGCCGCAAAAGCTAGCACAACTGTTAAAGTTGGGGATGAGCTAGTTATTCGGTTTGGCCAAAAGCTTGTCACTGTAAAAATTGACCGCATCCAAGAAACGACCAAAAAAGATGAAGCAGCTGAAATGTATACAATTGTAAAAGAAGAAAAGGCAGAAGCGGAAGAAGCGTAAAAGGCTCTCCGCTTTTCTTTGTCTGCATTGAATGCAAGCGGTCATTCAATTCGTTTCTTAGTTCTATTTCATCCCTTTGACTCATAACATGTACAAAAAGCTTGTACTTTGTATTGTGAGGGGATGTAAGATGAGCCAATTTTATGAGCAAAATTCAACAAGGACGAATGTCCAAGAGCACGATGTCATCATGCGGGGCAGAAGGCTTTTGGACATTACTGGGGTTAAGCAAGTAGAGAGCTTTGACAATGAAGAGTTTTTATTGGATACAGTTATGGGCTTCTTAGCAATTAAAGGGCAGAACCTGCAAATGAAAAACCTCGACGTGGATAAAGGGGTTGTCTCCATAAAAGGAAAAATATTTGATCTCGTTTATTTAGATGATCAGCAGGGAGATAAGGCTAAAGGATTCTTTAGCAAGTTATTCCGATGACATTAACGACACAATTTATAACCATGCTGGCGATGATTGGCATGGGTAGTGTCTTTGGCGCAGCACTGGACACATACAATAAGTTCTTAAAACGAAGCAGGAGGAAAAGCTGGATTGTCTTTATTAACGACATCCTCTTTTGGATTGTTCAGGGCCTTGTCATTTTTTATATTTTGTTCAATGTGAACAAAGGAGAATTGAGATTTTATATTTTTGTTGCCCTTTTATGCGGCTTTGCCGCTTATCAAAGTTTATTTAAAGGATTGTATTTGCATCTTCTGGAAATTGTCATTTCTATTATTATCTCTACTTATCGCTTTTTCGTAAAAATGTTTCAATTTGTCATTTATAAACCTATAAGAGGAATCATCCTTGCTGTCATTTCCTTACTCTTAATGATAAATAAGGGACTATTTGCTCTTTTAAAATTACTAAATAGGATTATTATATTTATATGTAAGCTAGTTCTTCTCCCGTTCAAGTGGATTTTGTTATTATTGTGGAGATTTTTGCCGAAAAGATTTAAAAATTCAGTCGAGAGATTTTATCATAAACTGGCAGGAATTTGTAGACATATAAAGAATTACTTAATTAAATGGATATCCATTCTGAGAAAAAAATATAAAAAGTAAGGAGGGGTGCGAAATGGGTGCGATCAAGAAAAAAAATGTAGCTCAAATTCATACAAGCTATGTGAAACAGCAGGAAGCGGCGGAAATTCATGTAGATAGAAAAAGAAAGCTCTTATTTAGAAGATTAGCAGTCTTTTTTGCAGGGGCTTCGGTCATAGCCTTTTTAATGATTTCCACACTCGTTTCGCAATCCTCAACATTAGAGGAAAAAGCAGCCGAGAAAAAGAAGCTCGAGCACGAATTGGCATTATTAAAGAAAAAGGAAGTTGCACTTGAAGAGGAAATTGTAAAGCTGAATGATGATGAATACATAGCTAAGCTTGCCAGAAAGGATTACTTCCTCTCAGAAAACAATGAAATTATCTTTAATTTGCCAGAATTAAAGGAAAAGGGGAAAAAAGAGGATACATCATCTGATTAGACCTTGTATTGAACTCTTTTCTTAAGTTCGGTATAATATGTAGTAAGTATTTTTTATATCTTTCAAGGAGGCAATTTCTTTTTATGTCAATCGAAGTGGGCAGCAAGTTACAAGGAAAGGTAACAGGAATTACAAATTTCGGAGCGTTTGTGGAGTTACCGGAAGGCTCAACAGGTCTGGTGCACATTAGCGAGGTCGCTGACAATTATGTGAAGGACATCAATGACCATCTTAAAGTTGGTGACCAGGTCGAAGTAAAAGTTATAAATGTCGAAAAGGATGGAAAGATTGGTTTATCCATTAAAAAGGCAAAAGATCGGCCTGAAAGACCAGAAAGACCAGAAAGGCCTGAAAGAGGCGAAAGAAGAGAGTCTAGAGGACATTCGCATTCCCAACGTCCACGTCAAGGCAGAGCAAACGATAGTCGCCCTCAAAGAGAAAATTTCGAATCTAAAATGGCTCGTTTCTTAAAGGATAGTGAAGATCGTCTGTCATCATTAAAACGTAATACTGAATCGAAGCGTGGGGGAAGAGGCGCTAGACGAGGTTAACTTGCTGCGTAGTTGATATATTATTTTTATATAGCAGGGTTGAACGTTAATGATTCCCATTCAAGACAAGTCGTAATAGGCTTGTCTTTTTATTTTGTTTGAAATAATGTTTTTAGGACGTTATCTAAATTCCATCCGTATCACCAAAATAAGACTAGAATTATGTCGCTTCCCTTTCCTAACCTATTCTCCATTTATCTATTCCTTCTATTACAGGCAAAAACGAGCTTTCCACCAACAAATTCTCATACAATAACCCGACAATCCTATTCCCAGCAGAAGAAATTTTGTTTACTTTTTGGGCTTTACGGGGAAAAGCGTCGAACGAAAAATAAAAGCCTGTCCGGTATTTTGACAAACTTCTAGTTCTATTGAATTTATAATAGCAGTACGATAAAGGATGGGGAGTGTAATAAAATGGAAAAGGTAGAAAGGAATTTAATTGAGCCGATCGGAGAAGTGAATTTTGACAGACCCAAATTGGAATTCGCGAAGGGATTAGGTAAATTTCAGTTATGGATGGAAACCTTTTTTATTAAGAAGGGCTATCTGCTTTTATTGATTGGTTTTTTACTTGGCAGAGCATTAATTTTGGCCAAGCTTACTCCTTTTAGTCTCCCGTTTTTTGCTGCGGTTTTTTTCATCAGAAGGGATAAAGCCCCCATTGCGTTAGTAGGGCTAATTGCTGGTGCTGCTACGATCTCGATTTCAAATGCAGTATCTGTTTTTGGCATTACGTTTCTGTTCTTATTCGCCTTTCGCATTGCAAGGAAATGGCTTCATAATGAAATACGCGCCTTGCCATTTTTTGTGTTTTTAACATTGCTCGGTGGAAAATTGGCAGAGGATTTCATATTAACAAATCGGCTGACCATTTATGACGGTATGATGGCTGGGGTAGAGGCAAGTCTTGGATTTATTCTTACGCTGATCTTTATTCAGAGCATTCCGCTCCTCTCTATTAACAAGCGCCGTCAATCGCTGAAAACAGAAGAAATTGTTTGTTTAATCATTATGCTTGCTTCGGTTATGACCGGTACGATTGGGTGGTCTGTTTATGATTTGTCTGTTGAACATATTATGTCAAGATATCTCGTTTTGCTGTTCTCCTTTGTTGCTGGTGCCACTGTCGGATCAACTGTTGGGGTCGTAACTGGCTTAATTTTTAGTTTAGCGAATGTATCCAGCTTCTTTCATATGAGTTTGCTAGCCTTTGCCGGCCTTCTTGGCGGCCTGTTAAAAGAAGGCAGGAAAATCGGTGTTGCTGCAGGGCTTATGATTGCTACATTATTGATTGGCATGTACGGAGAAGAAAGTGGAACTCTATTAAAAACAGTATTAGAATCTACCGCTGCTATTTTATTGTTTCTACTTACTCCTCAAGCTTTATCATCAAAACTTGCCAAAAATATTCCCGGCACACCTGAGTACGCAGCTGAACAGCAGCAATACATGCGGAAAATGCGAGATGTTACAGCTCAAAGAGTGGCACAATTTTCGAATGTCTTCCAAGCGCTTTCGAAAAGCTTTTCATCCTATGATGAGCCGACTGAGTGGGAAGAGGATGACAACGGTCGGGAGCTTGATTATTTCTTAAGTAATGTAACGAGTAAAACATGTCAAAGTTGTTTTAAGAAGGAGCATTGCTGGACAAGGAACTTTGATACAACCTATGCCTATATGGAAGAGATTATGAATGAATTGGATGAAAATTATGGTGAAATTACGCCAAAGCTCTCTAGGGAATGGGAAAAGCATTGTACGAGATCGAAAAAGGTAACGGAGGTTATTCAGCAGGAGCTGACCTTTTACTACGCGAACCAAAAGCTAAAGAAACAAGTGAAGGAAAGCAGAAAATTAGTAGCGGATCAATTACGAGGCGTTTCTGAAGTAATGGGTGATTTTGCTAAGGAAATTCAAAGAGAAAGAGAAAATCATCATAAGCAGGAAGAGCTTATTTTAGAAGCACTGCAGGATTTTGGCATTCATATTGAACAAGTGGAGATTTATAGTTTAGAACAAAGAAATGTAGATATTGATATGACCATTCCTTACTGCCAAGGACATGGAGAATGCGAAAAGCTAATTGCTCCAATGCTTTCTGATATTTTGGGAGAAACGATTGTTGTCAATTCAGAAGAGTGTTCAACCTATCCGAATGGCTTCTGTCATGTAACCTTCCGATCCGCCAAAGCTTTTACGGTTGAAACAGGGGTCGCACATGCTGCAAAAGACGGTGGATTTATTTCGGGTGATAGTTATTCTACAATCGAGTTAGGGTGCGGGAAATTTGCGATTGCTATCAGCGATGGAATGGGGAATGGAGAGCGAGCTCATATTGAAAGCAAAGAAACGCTTCAGCTTTTACAGAAAATCCTTCAGTCAGGGATTGAGGAGAAGGTAGCGATCAAGTCCGTAAACTCTGTTCTCGCGTTGCGTACAACAGATGAAATATTCTCTACCCTCGATTTAGCGATGATTGATCTTCAAAATGCAGGAGTAGAGTTTTTAAAAATAGGATCAACCCCAAGCTTTATTAAACGTGGAACGAAGGTATTAAAGGTAGAAGCAAGCAATCTACCAATGGGTATTCTGCAGGAGTTTGAAGTAGATGTTGTGAGCGAGCAGCTGAAAGCAGGAGATCTCTTAATTATGATGAGTGACGGTATCTTTGAAGGACCAAAGCATGTAGAAAACTTCGACCTATGGATGAAGAGAAAAATATGCGAGCTAAAAACCGATAACCCTCAAGATGTAGCCGATTTAATTATGGAGGAGGTTATTCGGTCCAGATCAGGCAATATCGAAGATGACATGACGGTAGTAGTAGCCAAAATCAAGCATAATACACCAAAGTGGACAAGTATTCCTGTTCACGCATTACGAAAAAAAGCTAATTAGTTAATTTAACCCAAATAAAAAGAAAATATGTATATTTCCCCTCCATAAAGTCGAAAATGTAGATAAATTTATAAAAATGGAGGGGAGCTTTATGAAAACAGGCACGTTAAAGCAAATACTATTAATAACAGATGGCTGCTCTAATCAAGGTGAGGATCCTATGGCTATGGCTGCCTTAGCCAAGGAGCAGGGGATTACTGTAAATGTCATTGGAGTCATGGAAAAAGATGTTATAGATGAAAAAAGTATGAATGAAATTGAAGGAATCGCTATGTCAGGGGGAGGGATCAGCCAGGTTGTCTATGCCAAGCAGCTTTCCCATACTGTTCAAATGGTAACAAGAAAAGCGATGACACAGACTCTACAGGGGGTTGTGAATCGTGAGTTACAGCAAATTCTAGGGGGAGCCAAAACAGTTGAAGATCTTCCTCCCGACCAAAGAGGCGAGGTCATGGAGGTTGTTGATGAGCTCGGAGAAACAGTAGAGCTAGAAGTACTTGTATTAGTCGATACGAGCGCAAGCATGACACATAAGCTCCCAACCGTAAAGGAAGCGCTGCTCGATTTGTCATTAAGCTTAAATGCGCGTTCAGGAGAAAATCGCTTTTCTGTTTTTGTATTTCCAGGGAAAAAGAATGAAGTAGAAAAGCTGCTGGATTGGTCGCCGAATCTAGGAGCGTTAACTAGTATATTTGGGAAATTAACAACAGGCGGCATTACCCCGACAGGACCAGCCATACGTGAAGCACTAACCTATTTTAAGAAAAAACGCTCATTAAGGAGTCTGCTTTCCCGTGATGATGAATCATTCTTTGAAGAGTCAGTTTAATTTTTATCCTGGTACAGTCATTGAAGGAAAATGGCATCATAATCGCTATACCATTATAAAGGAGCTAGGGTTTGGAGCAAATGGTATTGTGTATTTGGCTCAATCAGGCAGTCAAAAGGTTGCGTTGAAATTGAGCGATAATGGAATGTCCATAACATCTGAAGTAAATGTATTAAAATCTTTTGCTAAGGTCCCAGGCTCTGCCCTTGGGCCTTCTTTGCTTGACGTTGATGATTGGATAAACAAAGGCAGACAAATCCCTTTTTATGTTATGGAATATATTGAAGGACCTAACCTTTTAACATTTATTGAGCAGAAGGGCTCAGCATGGATAGAAGTCGTTATTCTTCAGCTCCTTAGTGATTTACATAAGCTTCATGAAAGCGGCTGGGTATTTGGAGACTTAAAGCCTGAAAATCTAATTGTGACAGGGCCTCCGCCTCGGATTCGCTGTATTGATGTTGGCGGTACGACGTTACAAGGACGCGCTATTAAGGAATTCACGGAGTTTTTTGATCGGGGATATTGGGGGCTTGGTACTAGAAAGGCGGATCCCGCTTATGACCTTTTTGCCGTGGGTATGATTCTTATTAATATTGCCTACCCGAAAAGGTTTCACAAAACTTCAGGAGATTTGAAGCAGCTCATATCTATGATCAGGCAAAAGAAGGAGTTATTAAAATTTGAAGGACTTATTTTACACGCTTTACAAGGGAAGTTTACATCTGCAGAGGAAATGAGAAGTTATATGCTGCAACAGAATCAGAATCAGAATCAGACCCAGCAGCCAAAGCCTCAGCCTCAAAAAAACAAAACTGCGCAAAAAAGAGGGCAAACAAAGGTAGTAAAAAATAATATTAACGTGAGCCGGCAATCCTATTTAAAAAAGAAAAAAAGGGGAGGGGTTTTAGAAACAATCTTAATTTTTCTGATTATTTCTCTTCTTTATGTTATTTATATATACGGTCAATTAGTCTAGCGGCATTGATTCTTTTTGAAAGAGATGCAATAAAAATGGTATGCTTTAAGTATATTAAGGACATCAAGTTGTAAATTTAATGATAAGGAAGAAGCATATGCTAGATGCAAAAGTAAGAGCTTTTCTTCAGCGTAAAAATATGAAGTTAGAAAATAAACGGCTATTGATAGGTGTTTCGGGAGGGCCTGATTCACTGGCTCTTCTTCACTATTTTTGGAGCAGAAGACAGCAATTAAACCTTTTTATGGTAGCAGCTCACGTGGACCATATGTTTAGAGGAGAAGAATCTTTAGCGGATGCAACATTCGTTCAGGAATTTTGCAGGACAAAAGGAATTCCGTTCGAAATGGAACAGATCAATGTTCCTGAATACATAGAAGCAACAGGAAAGAGTTCACAAATTGCAGCAAGAGAATGCAGATACCGTTTTTTCGAAAAAATGATGGAAAGATTTGAAGCCGATTATCTTGTTTTAGGACATCATGGAGATGACCAGGTTGAAACGATTCTAATGCGGCTAACGAGAGGGAGTTCGGGGGATGCTAGGGCTGGAATAGTCTTTATGAGGCCCTTCGGTAAGGGACAAATCCTCCGCCCTTTTTTGTGTCTAAATAGAGAGCAAATAGAAAATTATTGTTCCGAGCATGATTTAAATCCTCGGAGAGATCCAAGCAATGAAAAAGATATATACAGCCGAAATCGTTTTCGTAAAGAAATTATGCCTTTTTTAAGGAAGGAAAATCCCCAGGTTCATGAGCATTTTCAGCGGTTTAGTGAAGAAATTCAAAGTGATGAGGCATTTTTGCAGGAATTAACTGTCCAAAAAATGAATAAAGTAATGGAAAAGAAAACTGAACAGGAAATAATCGTGAATATAATGGATTTTCAAGCTATGCCAATACCTTTACAAAGGAGAGGTATTCAACTAATATTAAACTATCTTTATAAGAATAAACCTGCATCTTTATCTGCAATACATATTGAAAATGTTTTTTCATTAATGAGCAGTCCTCACCCGTCTGGAACCCTTCATTTCCCAAGCGGTTTGAATATTGTACGTTCATACGAAAAATGCCATTTTCTATTTCGTACTAATTCAGTACAATCCTATCGTTTTGAAATAGCGGAACCCGGAGAGGTTAAGCTGCCAAACGGCAGTTCTATATTATTTGCTTATGCAAATAATCTTAATGAAGGCTCTCATACAAAAAACCTTCTTTTAGATCATCAGACAATTTCTCTTCCGCTCATTATTCGAACAAGAGAAAATGGAGACCGTATGACATTAAAAGGGATGGAAGGGTCTAAGAAAATAAAAGACATTTTTATTGATAAAAAGGTACCGCTGCCAGAGCGGAATATTTGGCCGATTGTAACCGATAGCAAAGGTGAGATCCTATGGATACCCGGGATAAAGGAGTCCAAATATTCATTGGAGCAAGGTTCAAATTCAAGTTATATTTGTTTAACTTATTTGGAGAATTAATTTTATAAGCAGCGACAAGAAAAGCAGGCTACAGCTTACAACTGAAATGAAATCACCACTTAATAACGAGCAATGATCTTCTAGGGGGCACACGAAAGATGAAAAATGATATTGAAAAGGTACTAATATCGGAAGAAGAAATCCTGACAAAAACAAAAGCACTTGCAGCAGAGCTAACAGAGGAATATAAAGACCGTTTTCCACTTGCTATCGGGATTTTAAAAGGGGCTATGCCTTTTATGGCAGACCTGCTAAAGCATATGGATACTTATCTAGAAATGGACTTCATGGATGTTTCTAGCTATGGAAACTCTACAGTTTCTTCAGGTGAAGTTAAAATTGTTAAAGATTTGGATACATCAGTTGAGGGTCGGGACATTCTAATTATTGAAGATATTATCGACAGCGGTCTGACTTTAAGCTACTTGGTTGATTTATTCCGTTATCGTAAGGCAAAGTCCATTAAAATTGTTACATTACTTGATAAGCCAACAGGTCGAAAAGTAGATCTAAAGGCTGATTATGTAGGATTCATTGTTCCTGATGAATTTGTTGTAGGCTATGGATTAGATTATGCTGAGAAATACCGTAATTTACCATATATCGGAGTTCTTAAACCAGAAATTTATAGCAACAACAATTAATATTAATAAGTAAGTTCATTATTTTTAATAAGCCTTTTTTACAGCCAGAATAATCCCAGTGTTGAAAAGTGTAAATCCTTGTATTGTCACAATTCACTATGCTACTATACATTATAGTTTGTTAACCGTGGGAGGAGGTAAGGGATGAATCGGATCTTCCGGAACACCATCTTTTATTTATTAATATTTTTAGTTATTATCGGTGTTGTTAGCTTTTTTAACGGCAACAATGAACCGACTAAACAAATATCTTATGATGAATTTGTAAGCCATTTGGAGAGCGGCGATATTAAGTCTATTTCAATGCAGCCTGAAAGAGGCGTGTTTGAAGTACGCGGCCAGCTTGAAGGGTATGATAAAAACCAGTATTTCCTTACTTATGTTGTGAATAGTGATAGTATACTTGACCGAATTGATACGCTAGCTCAAAAATCAAAAGTAGATTTTCAGCCAGCTAAGGAAACAAGTGGTTGGGTTACTTTCTTTACTTCCATTATTCCTTTTATCATCATCTTCATTTTATTCTTCTTCCTGCTGAACCAAGCACAGGGCGGTGGAAGCCGTGTAATGAATTTTGGTAAAAGTAAAGCAAAGCTTTACGATGAAAGTAAGAAGAAAGTCCGTTTTAAAGATGTAGCGGGTGCAGATGAGGAGAAACAGGAACTTGTTGAAGTAGTGGAATTCTTAAAGGATCCTAGAAAGTTCTCTGAACTAGGGGCCAGAATTCCTAAAGGAGTTCTGCTTGTGGGACCTCCTGGAACGGGTAAAACATTGCTTGCTCGTGCTGTAGCGGGTGAAGCTGGAGTACCGTTCTTCTCCATCAGTGGTTCAGACTTCGTTGAAATGTTTGTCGGGGTAGGTGCTTCCCGTGTTCGTGATTTATTTGAAAACGCGAAAAAGAATGCACCATGTATTATCTTCATTGATGAAATTGACGCAGTTGGACGCCAGCGTGGCGCTGGACTTGGCGGCGGTCATGATGAACGTGAACAAACGCTAAACCAATTGCTTGTTGAAATGGATGGATTCGGTGCGAATGAAGGAATAATTATCGTTGCTGCGACAAACCGTCCAGACATTTTAGACCCTGCCTTACTGCGTCCAGGACGCTTTGACCGTCAAATCACGGTTGACCGTCCAGATGTAAAAGGAAGGGAAGCTGTTCTTAAGGTTCACGCAAGGAATAAACCTTTAGATGACACAGTTAATTTGAAAGCTATTGCACAGCGTACACCTGGATTCTCAGGTGCAGACTTAGAAAACCTATTAAACGAAGCTGCTCTAGTAGCTGCTCGTCAAGATAAGAAAAAGATAGATATGACGGATATTGATGAAGCTACGGACCGTGTTATTGCTGGTCCAGCTAAGAAAAGCAGAGTCATTTCCAAAAAGGAAAGAAATATTGTTGCTTTCCATGAAGCAGGTCATACTGTAATCGGTGTTGTTCTTGAAGATGCTGAAATGGTTCATAAAGTTACGATCGTTCCTCGCGGCCAGGCTGGAGGATATGCGGTAATGTTACCGAAAGAAGACCGCTTCTTTATGACAAAGCCTGAGCTTCTTGATAAAATTGTTGGATTGCTTGGCGGTCGTGTAGCTGAAGAAATTGTCTTCGGTGAAGTAAGTACTGGAGCACATAACGACTTCCAGCGCGCAACAGGCATCGCACGCAGAATGGTTACTGAATTTGGTATGAGTGACAAGCTTGGTCCATTACAATTTGGCCAATCTCAAGGCGGTCAAGTGTTCTTAGGCAGAGATTTCAATAACGATCAAAACTACTCTGATGCGATTGCATACGAGATTGATTTAGAAATTCAACGTATTATTAAAGAATGCTATGAAAAGGCGAAAAAGGTTCTTACAGAAAACCGTAAAAAGCTTGATTTAATTGCCAATACTCTTCTTGACGTTGAAACTCTTGATGCAGAGCAAATTAAGCATTTAATGGAAAAAGGTACATTACCGGATCGTACTGTTAAGGCAGATGACGCCTCTACAACAGATGTTAAAGTAAATATTAACATCAACAAGGAAGTCAATACTGGTACAAGTGAGATTCCTGAAGCTAGAGAAAATACAACTCCAGCAGAAATGGAAAATCCGCCTGCTATCGGAGAAGATAAAAAAGAGTAACGAGAAAAGCGCTCATTTTGAGCGCTTTTTTGTTTCTGATTATACGATTCCTTTCAAGTTATGTTATGATGTTTTCAGTGAAAAAGCTGATGGTTTTAACTAACAAAACTTAAAGAATAAAGTGGTGAATATAATGATATTTGTTTTTGATATAGGGAACACAAATATGGTGCTTGGTGTATATGATGGAGATGAGCTAAAGTACCATTGGCGAATTGAGACAAACCGGCACAAAACGGAAGATGAATATGGAATTGTCATTAAATCTTTATTTGAACATGTACAGCTTTCTTTTAATGATATTAATGGCATTATTATATCTTCTGTTGTTCCGCCTATTATGACAGCACTTGAGCGCATGTGTGACAAGTATTTTAACATTAAACCATTAATCGTTGGACCTGGTATTAAAACAGGCTTAAATATAAAATACGAAAATCCAAGAGAGGTTGGGGCGGACCGTATTGTGAATGCGGTTGCTGCTATACATGATTACGGCAGTCCACTAATCATTGTCGATTTTGGTACGGCTACAACCTATTGTTATGTTAATGAGAATAAACAATACATGGGAGGTGCTATTGCTCCTGGGATTGGCATCTCAACAGAGGCGCTTTATTCAAGAGCAGCCAAGCTTCCAAGAATTGAAATTGCCCGTCCAGAAGGAATTATCGGAAAGAATACCGTTTCTGCTATGCAGGCGGGCATTTTATTTGGTTATGTTGGCCAAGTAGAGGGAATTGTAAAAAGGATGAAAGAACAGGCAAAAGAGGACCCGACGGTCATTGCTACAGGCGGGCTAGCAGGATTAATTTCAAAAGAGTCAACGGTTATTGATATTGTTGATCCATTTTTAACTTTAAAAGGACTGCAGTTAATTTATAAGCGAAACATGGAAACTGCAAAATAGAACAGCTGGGAAGAGCATAAGAAAGGAGATTTAACATGGGTGATTATTTAGTTAAGGCACTGGCATTTAATGGACAAGTTCGTGCATATGCTGCTCGTACAACTGAGACAGTTGGCGAGGCTCAAAAAAGACATCAAACTTGGCCGACAGCATCAGCAGCACTTGGAAGATCCATGACAGCAGGTGTAATGATGGGGGCCATGCTTAAAGGCGAAGAAAAGATCACAATTAAGATCGAGGGCGGAGGCCCAATCGGCCCGATATTAGTAGATAGTAATTCAAAGGGAGAGGTACGCGGCTATGTGACACATCCTCAAACCCACTTTGATTTAAATGAACAAGGCAAGCTGGATGTACGGCGTGCGGTAGGTACTACAGGGACTCTTACTGTCATCAAAGATATCGGAATGAGAGAGCATTTCTCAGGGCAGGTTCCGATTGTTTCTGGAGAATTAGGGGAAGATTTTACGTACTACTTTGTTACTTCAGAACAAACGCCTTCTTCTGTTGGAGTAGGGGTTCTTGTGAATCCTGATAACACGATCTTGGCAGCAGGAGGATTTATTCTGCAGCTCATGCCTGGAACGGAAGAAGAAACAATCAGCCAAATTGAAGAACGTCTTAATAAAATTCCGCCGGTATCTAAACTTATTGAACAAGGTCTTACTCCGGAGGAATTATTAATCGAGCTTTTAGGAAAAGACAATTTGAAAATTTTAGAGAAACAGCCCGTTTCTTTTACTTGCACATGCTCTAAAGAGAGATTTGGAAATGTGATTACTAGCTTAGGGGCTCATGAAATACAAGAAATGATAGACGAAGAAGGAAAAGCAGAGGCACAATGCCATTTCTGTAATGAAAAGTACCTTTATACAAAGGAAGAATTAGAGGAATTAAAACAAGCAGCAGAGTAAATGGCTTTTGGAGGAGAAAGAGTTGAAGAAGGAGAGGCTGAAAAAGGAGAGACTTAAGCTTATCATCCTGGGACTGATATTATTAAATGTCTTAACCATTGCCATTTTTCTAATAAAAGGAAGTCCAGGACAAAATGAAACAGTGGCAACTATCGGAAAAGAGAAAATTACTCGTCAAGACTGGCTGAATGAAATGGAGTCACGGTATGGAAAAGAAGTATTAAAAGAACTAATTGACCAAAAAGTGATAGAATCAGCTGGTAAAAAGTACGGAGTGAAAGTTTCAGATAAGGCAGTGGAACGTGAGCTTCTCATGTTCAAAACAATGTATGGCTCTTCAGGAGGTTATCAAGCATCTGATGAAGATAAATGGAAACAGCAGATTAAAAGCAGCCTCATGCTGGAGGAGCTGTTAACCAAGGATGCAAAGATACCTGAAAAAGATATTAAAAATTATTATGAGCAAAATAAAAGCCAATTTCAGTTGCCTGATTCCTATCATATTTCTCAGATTATCGTTAAAACAAAAAAAGAAACTGAACAAACAATAAAAGAGTTGAATCAGGGTTCTAGTTTTTCTGTCTTGGCAATGGAACGCTCAATCGATGAATTCACAGCCAACATTGGCGGAGACGCAGGTTACGTCAGCGAAGAAAATGAACGTTATTCCAAGTCATTTATGGATGAGATTAAAAATCTGAAGCCAGGTAAGTGGAGCAAGGCGATTAAAATTGATGAGGGCTATGCAATAGTGATGCTTCATGAGCATGTAAAAGGGAAAGATTACTCTTATAAAGAGGTTAAGGATCAGATCCGCAGGCAAATTGCATTGGAGCAAATGGATACGCCTGTTTCCGCCCAGCCGCTTTGGAATGAAATACATGTGGATTGGTTTTACGGAAAGACGGAAGCGCATTAGAATTTATTCAGGGTGACTCCTTTTTAAGCGAGTCATCTTTTTTTCATTAATCACAGGGTGTATGTTTTTGTCCAAAGTGGATAGTTTAAAGGGAGATTAGGCGAAAGTATGAACTTTTGTAAAAATCATACTTTTTCAGTTGAAATCATTTGACATTATTGCCTATAAGTATTAAATTTTAATTAAACCAATATAAATACTCGGATTAAGGAGTGGGGAAAATGCCTCGTGTAGCAAATTCAGTTGCAGAACTAGTAGGTCAAACACCAATTGTTAAGCTTAATCGAATGGTAGATGAAAATAGTGCAGATGTATATTTAAAATTAGAATATATGAATCCGGGAAGCAGTGTTAAGGATCGGATTGCTTTAGCAATGATTGAGGCTGCTGAAGAAAGTGGCGCTTTAAAGGAAGGATCAACGATTATTGAGCCTACGAGCGGAAATACTGGAATCGGTCTTGCGATGATTGCGGCGGCAAAAGGCTACAAAGCAATTCTAGTTATGCCTGAAACCATGAGTATGGAGCGACGAAATCTTCTCCGTGCATATGGTGCAGAATTAGTGTTGACACCAGGGCCAGAAGGTATGGGTGGAGCCATTCGTAAAGCAGAGGAACTGGCTAAAGAAAATGGCTATTTTATGCCTCAGCAATTTGAGAACCCATCTAACCCAGAGATTCATCGCCGTACAACAGGAAAAGAAATTGTTGAACAAATGAGCGATGGGCTAGATGCGTTTATTTCCGGAATTGGTACTGGGGGAACAATTACAGGAGCTGGAAGCGTACTGCGTGAGAAGTATAATGATATTAAGATCTATGCAGTTGAACCAACGGATTCACCAGTCCTTTCAGGTGGTAAGCCTGGCCCGCATAAAATTCAAGGAATTGGAGCAGGATTTGTTCCGAAGGTATTAAATACAGAAATTTATGATGAAATTATTAAGGTTACAAATGATGAAGCATTTGAATATGCACGCCGTGCTGCTAAAGAAGAAGGAATTCTTGGGGGAATTTCTTCAGGAGCTGCTATTTTTGCAGCCTTACAAGTAGCAAAAGAGCTTGGAAAAGGCAAAAAGGTACTTGCGATCATTCCAAGTAACGGAGAGCGTTATTTAAGTACACCGCTTTATCAATTTGAAACTGAATAAATAACTATTAAGCAATAGCTTAGCTTTAAGCTGTTGCTTTTTTTATTTTTATCTGAGCTTTCTTCATGTATGATGGAAAAAGAATAGTATGTAGAGGTGAAATCCCTGTGAAGAAGTTTAAAATACACGCAAAAAAAGTCCCGTTTTCGTATGATCTTTTTTATAAGCAATACCGACATTTAGCTGAAGGGAAACAGCACCATGTCATATTAGAAAGTGGAAGAGGCGGCAGATATAGCATTGCTGCTTTTGACCCTGATCATGTAATTATAGGAAAGAATTCAAAATTAGAAATTATTGATACAACTGGAAAGCAAGTACTTGAAGGAAATCCGCTTCACTTATTGCAAGAGTGGATGAGCCATTTTGAAGTGGATAAAGTGAAGGAACTGCCTGACTTTCAAGGTGGTGCGATTGGCTTAATCAGCTATGATTATGGCCGTTATATTGAAAAATTGCCACAAGTAGCCCTAGACGATCTGGCTATTCCAGATATTCACTTTCTAACATTTAAAGAATGGTTTGTGTTTGATAAGATACATAATGTTTTATGGATCATGTTTTTGTATGAAGAAAATGATGATAACCAAGTACTAGATAAGAAGACAGCAGAATGGGAAAGGCTTTGGACAACAGAATATCCTGCAATTAGGAAGGACGATCTTCAAAATGTTGAGGATCAGCTCGAAGTTTCTATGAGTGAAGAGGAATTTATTCAAGCCGTTGAAAGGGTACAGGATTACATTTCAAAAGGTGATGTATTTCAAGTAAACCTTTCAGTTCGCCAAAGCCGCTCAATTCGAGTAAAGGCAATTGAAGTGTATGAACAGCTAAGAGTATTAAATCCTTCTCCATATATGGGATACTTCCATACCCCTGAATACCAGCTTGTGAGTGGCTCGCCTGAATTATTAATTAAGAAAAAGGATGAAGAGGTAAGCACACGCCCGATTGCAGGCACTCGTTCACGAGGTAAAGATGAGGCAGAGGACATTGAGCTTGCGAATGAATTAATTGAAAATGAAAAAGAGCGGGCAGAGCATGTGATGCTTGTTGATTTAGAAAGAAATGATTTAGGGCGAGTATGTGAGTTCGGCTCTGTGGAAGTTAATGAATTTATGGTCATTGAGAAGTATTCACACGTCATGCATATCGTTTCCAATGTAAGAGGGAAACTTGCTGAAGACAAGGATGGCTTTGATTTAATCGATGCTGTCTTCCCTGGTGGAACGATTACAGGTGCACCTAAAATTAGAACAATGGAAATCATTGAAGAGCTAGAGCCTGTTACAAGAGGCCCATATACAGGATCACTAGGGTGGATTAATTATAACGGGGACACAGAGCTGAATATCATCATTCGTACGATGATTGTGAAGGAAGGCAAAGCACATGTACAAGCTGGTGCAGGCATTGTAATCGATTCAAATCCCAAGAATGAATATAAGGAATCATTGAAAAAGGCGATTGCGCTATGGAAAGCGAAGGAGATGGCCGAACAGGAAGAGGGTGTTCAGAAATGATTCTGATGATTGATAATTATGATTCATTTACGTATAACCTTGTTCAGTACTTAGGTGAAATAGGCGAAGATTTAGTGGTAAAAAGAAATGATGAGATCACAATAGAAGAAATTGAGGAGCTAAAACCAAAATTTCTAATGATTTCACCAGGCCCATGCACTCCTAATGAAGCAGGAATCAGTTTGCAAGCTATCGAGGCTTTTGCCGGTAAGATACCTGTATTTGGCGTCTGTCTTGGACATCAATCTATTGCACAAGTATTTGGCGGCGATGTTGTTCAAGCAGAGAGGCTCATGCATGGAAAAACATCTGATATACACCATGATGGAAAAACCATTTTTCAAGGCTTGCCTAACCCGTTCCCGGCAACGCGATATCATTCTTTGATCGTGAAGAAGGAAACTCTGCCTTCTTGTTTGGAAGTATCGGCTTGGACTGCTGAGGGAGAAATAATGGCAGTCCGTCATAAGGAGCTGCCTATTGAAGGGGTACAGTTTCATCCAGAGTCTATTATGACAGTGGCTGGCAAGGACTTGCTTAGAAATTTCATTCGCTCTTACGGAAGCTAGGAGGAGAATGCATGTATTTATATATGAATGGCAAGCTTGTTGGAAAGGAAGATGCACTCATTTCTCCATTTGACCATGGTTTTTTGTATGGGATGGGTTTGTTTGAAACATTTAGAACGTATGGCGGACACCCTTTTTTATTAGATGACCACCTAGATAGGTTAAATAATGGATTAAAAGTGTTAAATATTGATGTTCGATACACGAGAGAAGAGATTGTAAAGGCTATAAGGCTTCTTTTGAAGGAGAATAAGCTAGAGGATGCCTATTTTCGGCTAAATGTTTCAGCGGGGATTGGTGAAATTGGATTGCAGACTGAAGCATATGAAAACCCGAATTTAATTATATTTGCCAAGCCTCTTCCCCCACAAAATCCATTCCAGGAGAAAAAGGCAGTTATTTTAAAGTTAAAGCGCAACACACCGGAAGGATATGAGAGGCTAAAATCTCATCACTATTTAAATAATATTTTAGCAAAAAGAGAGATTGGGAATTCTCCTGATTGTGAAGGGATTTTTCTTACTAAGGAAGAATTCTTGGCTGAAGGTGTTGTATCGAATCTTTTCTGGATTAAAGAAAGTACCCTTTTCACCCCCGCGATTGAAACAGGAATCTTAAACGGGATTACAAGACAGTTTATTATTAGTCTTGCGAGAAAAAATGGAATGCATATTCACGAAGGTTTTTTCTCCTTGGACGAAGCAATACAGGCAGAAGAAATGTTTGTTTCGAACTCTATTCAAGAAATGGTGCCAATATCCTCATTTGACGGAAAGCAAATGCCAGGTGCTAAAGGAGAAAAGGTAAGGAAGCTTCAAAGATTATATCAGCAGCATACAGTCAATTTATGGAGCAGAGATTTATTGTAAGGAGGTTTTTGTTTTGAATCATACAATACAGTGTGGACCTTATTCATTGGATTACAGCAAGAAAACATTGATTATGGGCATTTTAAATATGACTCCTGACTCGTTTTCAGATGGAGGAAAGTTTAATCATATAGAAGTGGCGGTAGAGCGTGCCATTCAAATGGTGGAAGACGGGGCCGATATTATTGATATTGGCGGAGAATCAACTCGGCCTGGTTTTGCTGCTGTCTCGGAAGAAGAGGAGCTTGAAAGAGTCATACCTGTAATAGAGGCGATTTCTAAACAAGTGAAAGTACCAATCTCAATAGATACTTATAAGGCTGGAGTAGCTCGTCAAGCGATCAAAGCAGGAGCACATATTATTAATGATATTTGGGGAGCGAAGGCAGACCCTGAAATGGCTAGAGTGGCTGCCGATTTACAGGTGCCAATCATTTTGATGCATAACCGTAAGAATCTTGATTACACCGTTTTTTATCGAGACGTGGTCAATGATTTATATGAAAGCATTACATTGGTTAAAAATGCGGGTGTGAAGGATGAGAATATTATATTAGATCCCGGCATTGGCTTTGCTAAAGACCTGGACTTCAACCTTGAAATGATGAGAAATTTAGATAAGCTTGTTTCAATTGGTTATCCTGTTTTACTAGGAACTTCTCGAAAATCGATGATCGGCGCGGTTCTTGATTTGCCGGTTGAAGAGCGGATGGAAGGTACAGGGGCAACAGTTTGCTACGGAATTCAAAAAGGCTGTCAGATTATCCGAATTCATGATGTAAAGGAAATGAAAAGAATGACGGTTATGATGGACGCACTTCTAGGGAGGGAGAACTAGAAGATGGATAAAATCACCTTAAACAAGATGGCTTTTTATGGGTATCATGGTGTTTTTCAAGAGGAAACCCGCCTTGGTCAGCGCTTTTTTGTAGATTTGACAGTAGAAACAGACTTGAAAAAGGCAGGACAAACGGATCATCTTGAGGACTCTATTAATTATGCAGAGCTGTATCAAGTATGTAAGGAAATTGTTGAGGGAAAGCCTTTTAAACTAGTTGAGGCGGTAGCAGAAAAGATTGCCGGGGAAATGCTTAACCGTTTTAAGACTATTTCCCAAGTTACGGTAAGGGTTGTTAAGCCGGACCCTCCAATACCAGGCCATTATGAATCGGTTGCAGTTGAAATAACAAGGAGCAGGGGATAATGAAAAATGAAGCTTATATAGCTTTAGGCTCTAATATTGGAGACAGACTTGAAAGCTTAAAAGAGGCTATTGCTAGTATCGAAGCGATACCAGAAATAAAAGTAGCAGAAACTTCATCGATCTATGAAACTGATCCTGTCGGTTATGAGGATCAGGATCAGTTTTTAAATATGGTTATTCGAGTAGAAACGTACTTAAGCCCTTTAGAATTGCTTCATACATGCCTTGATATAGAAAAAAACCTTGGCAGAAAAAGGGATATTAGGTGGGGGCCACGAACCATTGACCTTGACATTCTACTCTATAATCAAGAAAATATTATTTCGGAGAAGTTAACTGTTCCACATCCTCGGATGCATGAAAGAGCTTTTGTCATCATTCCTCTACTAGAGATTCAGTCCGGCATCAGGCTTCCGACGATGGAAGTTCCTCTTCAAGATGTTATAGAGAAAATACCTGATAGAGAGGGAGTACGAATATGGAAGCAGAAAAATGGGGAAGACGTATTCGCGCTTTTCGAAAATTAAAAGGCTTTACTCAAGAAGGATTTGCTAAAGAGCTTGGTGTTTCGGTCTCTATCTTAGGAGAGATTGAAAGGGGAAACAGAATGCCTTCGCTAGATTTATTAATGCGGGTTGTTTCGATTCTAAATATTACCATTGATGATTTGACGCCGCCGGAGGAAAATGAATAATTGTAATTCTGTTTTATTAAATATATAAGTGTCTAGCTCCGAGCGAGGATAGGCTCGAGGGCATATGCCTGATAAGCAGGCACTCTCCGCTTTTCTGATAAGGAGGTTCGAATATGTTCAAAATTGGAGATATTGAGTTGAAAAATCGAGTGGTTCTTGCTCCTATGGCAGGAGTTTGTAACTCAGCATTCCGTCTCACTGTGAAAGAATTTGGCGCTGGACTTGTATGCGCTGAAATGATTAGTGATAAAGGGATCGTTTCCAAAAACAAAAAAACAATGAACATGCTTTATATAGATGAACGTGAAAAACCGCTAAGCCTGCAAATTTTTGGCGGCGAAAAGGAAACCTTAATTGAAGCTGCTCAATTTGTTGATAAGAATACAAATGCGGATATTATTGATATCAATATGGGCTGTCCTGTTCCCAAAATCACTAAATGTGATGCTGGAGCAAAATGGCTTCTTGACCCGGATAAAATTTATGAAATGGTGTCAGCAGTAACGAACGCTGTTGAAAAGCCAGTTACCGTTAAAATGCGTATGGGCTGGGACGAGGATCATATTTATGCTGTCCGCAATGCTCAAGCAGTTGAAAGTGCTGGCGGAAATGCGGTTGCCCTTCATGGACGTACACGGGTTCAAATGTATGAAGGAAAGGCAAACTGGGATATTATTCGCGAAGTAAAAGAGAATATTAACATTCCGTTAATCGGAAATGGCGATGTCGAAACACCTCAAGATGCAAAACGCATGCTTGAAGAAACTGGCTGTGATGGGGTTATGATCGGCCGTGCTGCACTGGGTAATCCATGGATGATATATCGTACTGTTAAATACTTGGAGACTGGAGAATTAACGGAAGAGCCAAGTGTGCGTGAGAAAATTGATGTATGTATCCTTCACCTTGATCGACTGATTGCCTTGAAGAATGAACATATTGCAGTTCGTGAAATGCGTAAGCATACAGCCTGGTATCTAAAAGGAGTTCGTGGCAACGCATTAGTAAGAAATGCTATTAATACTTGTGAAACAAGAGAGGATCTTGTGACGTTGTTAAATGCGCTTGTTATCGAGGCTGAAGAGAAAGAGAGAAGCCAAATTCAAGCTGGATAATGTTTGACATCACTAGCTTCTTTAACTATAATACTTTTGATACAGAGAGGACTGCCAGTGTACAAGCTGGCAGTTTTTATTCTATTTATAAACATTATTGATGTGTGTGCTGCTTACTTTGTGTAAAATAATAAAAGTATAAGGTTTCATTATTTCGCAGTTTTCCGCTTTACATAAAAAGATTTGCAAATTGGAGATGATACAAGTGAGTCAAAATCATGAAGAATTAAATGACCAGCTTATGGTCAGAAGGGAAAAAATGAATAGCCTGCGTGAAAAAGGGCTAGATCCATTTGGAAAGAGGTTTGATCGCTCTCACCAGTCAGAGGAATTACTTGATCAATATGGAGCGCTTGAGAAAGAAGAATTAGAGGAAAAGAATGTATCTGTAACGATTGCTGGCCGTATCATGACGAAGCGCGGTAAAGGAAAAGCTGGATTTGCCCATATTCAGGACTTAACAGGACAAATTCAAATTTATGTACGTACAGATGCAGTAGGAGAAGAAAGTTATGAAATTTTTGATTCTGCTGATCTAGGTGACTTAGTCGGAGTATCCGGAACTCTTTTTAAAACAAAAGTAGGCGAGCTTTCGATTAAAGTACAAGAGTTTGAGCTTTTAACTAAATCACTGCGCCCGCTGCCGGATAAGTTCCATGGTTTAAAGGATGTAGAGCAGCGCTATCGTCAGCGTTACTTAGATTTAATTATGAGCGATGAAAGCAAAAAGACTTTTATTACTCGCAGCCGTATTATTCAATCTATGCGCCGCTATTTAGATAGCCATGGCTATTTAGAAGTTGAAACCCCGATGATGCATTCCATTGCTGGGGGAGCATCAGCTCGTCCGTTTATCACCCACCACAATGCACTTGATATGGAGCTTTATATGAGAATCGCTATTGAGCTTCATTTAAAGCGGCTAATTGTAGGTGGATTAGAGAAGGTATATGAAATTGGCCGTGTATTCCGAAATGAAGGAGTTTCAACACGCCATAATCCTGAATTTACGATGATTGAACTATATGAAGCTTACGCAGATTATCGGGATATTATGAGCTTAACAGAAAACCTAATTGCACATATTGCACAAGAAGTACTTGGAACAACCACTATCCAATATGGTGAATATGAAGTGGATTTAAAGCCAGAGTGGAAACGACTTCATATGGTCGATGCAATTAAAGAATATACTGGTGTTGACTTCTGGAAAGAGATGTCTAAAGAAGAAGCGCATGCTTTAGCGAAAGAACACGGGGTTGAAGTAACGGAGCATATGCTTTATGGCCATGTCGTAAATGAATTCTTTGAGCAAAAGGTCGAGGAAAAGCTGATCCAGCCGACATTCATTTATGGACATCCTGTAGAAATTTCGCCACTTGCTAAGAAAAATGAACAAGACCCTAGATTTACAGATCGTTTTGAGTTATTTATTGTTGCACGTGAGCATGCAAATGCATTTACAGAATTGAATGATCCAATCGATCAAAGAGAACGCTTTGAGGCACAATTAAAAGAGCGTGAGCAGGGCAATGACGAAGCTCATATGATGGATGATGATTTCATCGAAGCATTAGAATATGGAATGCCTCCAACAGGCGGATTAGGAATAGGTATTGACCGTCTGGTTATGTTATTAACCAATTCTCCGTCTATCAGAGATGTACTACTATTCCCTCTTATGCGTCACAAATAATAAAATGTTTAAGGCAGGGCACAATAAAAGGTGCCTTGCTTTTTTATTATGAAACTAAGTAATATTGCGGAAGAATAAAATGAATATTTTCACTTCTGAATTTCTTAATTAAAAACCTAAAAACCTATTGCGCAATAGTAATTAAGGTGGTATATTTATATCCGTTGCCGCTAATACGGCGGTTAAAAAGGATTAAAAAAGTTGTTGACTCAGCTTAATAAACCTGTTATTATTAAAAAGTCGCTTATGAGCGACTAGATAGTTCTTTGAAAACTGAACGAACAAAAACGTCAACGTTTTAGTCTTTTTACTTAAAAAAGACATTTATGAGCTAATCAACTCACAATTTATTGGAGAGTTTGATCCTGGCTCAGGACGAACGCTGGCGGCGTGCCTAATACATGCAAGTCGAGCGAATCTGAGGGAGCTTGCTCCCAAAGGTTAGCGGCGGACGGGTGAGTAACACGTGGGCAACCTGCCTGTAAGACTGGGATAACTTCGGGAAACCGGAGCTAATACCGGATAATTCTT
>NZ_JACWFE010000026.1 GCF_019749375.1 Bacillus sp. S/N-304-OC-R1 | reverse complement strand
TTCTTCAGCATTATCTAGTTTTGAGGGAACAAACTTTCAAACAAAATAAAGGGTTGTTAGCATCGAGAGTTTCGAGGAAGCAGACGGAACGAAGACCGGAGTGTACATTCTTGGTACATGAGGATCTGAGTGAAGGAAGCTGACGAAGAAAATCGACGATGATCACAAGCCGAAGTCTGGTGGCGATAGCGAGAAGGTCACACCCGTTCCCATCCCGAACACGGAAGTTAAGCTTCTCAGCGCCGATGGTAGTTGGGGGCTCTCCCCCTGTGAGAGTAGGACGTCGCCAGGCTGTTTTTAAAAGCTTTATTAATATTACTATCGCGGGGTGGAGCAGTTCGGTAGCTCGTCGGGCTCATAACCCGAAGGTCGCAGGTTCAAATCCTGTCCCCGCAATCATGGTCCGGTAGTTCAGTTGGTTAGAATGCCTGCCTGTCACGCAGGAGGTCGCGGGTTCGAGTCCCGTCCGGACCGCCATTTAAATTTTTGGTAAAAACGAAACGGTGTTTCGTCTTTTTTTTTGCTATTTTTCAATAGCTTGTTTTGCTCGCAGATTTAAAATCATGTACACTATATATAAGAACGGTATTCCTTAGGATGCATCCTAAGGTTTTTTTTCTAATATTGGACGATAACGGTGATTAATGACTATGCATACATATGAGTTTATTTCTAAAGATCCACATGATACATTCGCGTTTTCTAAACGTCTGGCCACTCTTTTGCAGCCTGGAGATGTTATTGCCTTAGAAGGCGATCTTGGAGCAGGGAAAACGACCTTTACTAAAGGTTTGGCTAATGGCTTAGGTATTCAAAGAAATGTAAACAGTCCGACCTTTACGATTATTAAAGAATATCAAGGCAGACTTCCACTTTATCATATGGATGTTTATCGGGTTGAGGACTCCTTCGAGGATCTTGGATTTGATGAATATTTCGAGGGGGATGGGGTTACAGTTGTGGAATGGGCACACCTTATCGAGGATCAGCTGCCACATGAACTATTGACGATTTCTATCTATTTAGATGAAAATCAATCAAGAAAGTTAGTTTTACAGCCAAAAGGTGAAAGATATGAGGAGCTATGTAAGGAGATATTACTATGAAGGTACTTTCAATCGATACGTCCAATTACACGTTAGGTATCGCTTTATTGGATGGTGATCAAGTAAAAGGAGAGTATATCACTAATCTAAAAAAGAATCATTCCATTCGAGTCATGCCGGCGATTGAGGCATTGATGAATGATTGTGATATAAAACCAGCCGAGCTTTCCAAAATTGTTGTAGCTAAAGGTCCAGGGTCCTATACAGGTGTTAGAATTGGCGTTACGATCGCTAAGACATTGGCTTGGACTCTAAACATTCCATTAGTAGGCATTTCAAGTTTAGAGGTCTCTGCTGCTTCAGCCGGCCGTTACTTCAATGGTGCTGTATCTCCATTATTTGATGCAAGAAGAGGTCAAATATATACTGGTCTGTACAAATTCATTGAAGGTAAAATACAAACTCTACAAGAGGATCGGCTTTTGTTATCAACTGAATGGGCAGCCATGTTAAAGGAGCAGCAAGGACCAACATTATTTATAGGTAATGATTTACCACTTCATCGACAAATTTTCGAAGAGATTCTTGGTGATCAGGCAGTATTTGCAGAAATTACCGAGCAAAACCCTCGTCCATCCGAGCTTGCCTTAATAGGCCGAGATAAAGTGGGGGAGGATATTCATTCCTTCGTTCCCAACTACATTCGTTTAGCCGAAGCAGAAACCAATTGGCTAAAAGCAAATCAAGAGAACAAGTAAGATATGGGGAAGAACATGATGACGAATTCTTATACCTTTCGTTTGTTGAAGGAACATGATGTTGCTGAAGTATTGCAGATTGAACGTGCTTCGTTTACATTGCCATGGACGGAAGATGCTTTTAAAAACGAATTTTCACAAAACAAGTTTGCGGTATACATTGGATTAGAGGATGACGGAACACTAATAGGCTACTGTGGTGTTTGGATTATTGTTGACGAAGCTCATATCACAAATGTTGCAGTCCTGCCTGAATATCGGGGCAGAAAACTTGGAGAAGCGTTAATGAAAAAGATTATGGAAACAGCGGTTGAAATGGGAGCTAAAACCATGACTTTAGAGGTACGTGTAACCAACCATATCGCTCAGTCGCTGTATCGTAAACTGGGCTTTCAGGATGGAGCTATTCGAAAAAATTATTACAGTGATAATCAAGAAGATGCTTTAGTTATGTGGGTGAATTTATAATGAATAAAGATCAATATATACTAGGGATTGAAACAAGCTGTGATGAAACTTCCGTAGCCATTGTTAAGAATGGCAGGGAGATCATTACAAATGTGGTGTCGTCTCAAATAGATAGTCATAAAAGGTTTGGTGGCGTCGTTCCAGAAATAGCGTCTCGGCATCATGTTGAACAAATCACCATTGTTTTAGAGGAAGCTCTTCATGAGGCGAATTTAAGCTTTAGTGATTTAGATGCTATTGCGGTTACAGAAGGACCTGGATTAGTTGGTGCATTATTAGTAGGTGTCAATGCAGCGAAAGCTATTGCGTTTGCACATAACCTCCCATTAATCGGTGTTCACCATATTGCTGGTCATATTTATGCGAACCGGCTTATTGCGGAGCTTCAGTTTCCTTTACTGTCTCTCGTCGTTTCAGGCGGACATACAGAGCTTGTCTATATGAAAGAGCATGGACACTTTGAGGTGATTGGCGAAACACGGGATGATGCGGCAGGAGAGGCTTATGACAAAGTTGCGAGAACATTAAACCTCCCATATCCAGGGGGGCCTCATATTGACCGGTTGGCACATGATGGGGAAGCAACTATTGATTTGCCAAGAGCATGGCTGGAGGAAGGCTCCTATGATTTTAGTTTTAGTGGATTAAAGTCTGCAGTTATCAACACTGTCCACAACGCGGAACAGCGGGGAGAAACGATTTCCCCTGAGAATTTAGCAGCAAGCTTTCAGGAAAGCGTAATTGATGTTCTTGTTACGAAAACATTAAGAGCTGTGGAAGAATACCAGGTGAAGCAAGTGTTATTAGCTGGTGGAGTTGCTGCGAATAAAGGTTTACGCAGAATTTTGCAAGAGGAATTCGCCAAATTGCCAGATATCGAATTAATTATTCCTCCGTTAAATTTATGTACAGATAATGCAGCTATGATTGCAGCGGCAGGAAGTGTACTGTATGAAAAGGGTATACGATCCACAATGGCGTTGAATGCGAATCCAGGTTTGGAAATCTCTATCCACAATTAAAACTTGATAAGAAAAAAGTCCCGATTGTATAAGGGGCTTTTTTTTGTGGATAAAATGAAGTTTTCCTTACTTTTATGTGGATAATGTGGATAAAAAACAATATAAATGTGGATAATGTGGAGAAGTCTGTGGAATCCTTCTATTTAAGGTCTTATCATGTGAGTAATTTTGTGGATAAAAAAACACCAGGAGGGAATATACTCCTGGTTCAAAACTCAGTTAGTCACAATCAAATAATTAATCTGCCAAGACCGTCCATTCTTCAACTAATTCCTCTAATTTTGCTTTTGCCTCATTGTTGTCTTTTGTTATTTCCATCACTTTTTCATGATCTTGATAGACGTCAGGTTCACAAAGAAGCTGTTCAAATTCTGCTATTTTATTTTCCAATTCTTCAATGAGTTTCTCAACTTCTTCTAATCTTCTTTGTTTTTGTCTTTCTAATTTTTTTGTTTCTTTATCCTGCTGGTAGTTTTTCTTATCTTGGCTGGTTTGAGCTATGGATGAGGCTTTTGCAGCTATGTTTAGAGCTTTTAATTCTTCTTGCTCCAGTTTTTTCTCAACATAATAATCATAGTCACCCAAGTATTCGGTTGCCCCATTTTCACTTAGCGCAAGAACCTTAGTCGTAATGCGATTGATGAAATAGCGGTCATGGGAAACGAATAAGATTGTTCCCGGATAATCAATTAGTGCATTTTCTAATATTTCCTTGCTATCTAAATCTAAATGGTTTGTCGGCTCATCCAGAATGAGAAAATTAGCTTTTTGCATCATTAATTTTGCTAAAGCAAGTCGAGCTTTTTCCCCCCCGCTTAAAGTAGAGACAGGTTTAAGGACATCATCTCCAGAAAAGAGAAAGTTCCCTAGCACAGTGCGAATATCCTTTTCAGGTGTTAACGGATATTCATCCCAAAGCTCATTTAATACTCGTTTATTAGAGGTAAGCTCAGCTTGTTCCTGATCATAATAGCCAATCTCAACATTAGAGCCATAATGAATACTTCCAGCAAGGGAAGGCAGCTTCTTAATAATTGTTTTTAATAATGTCGATTTACCAACACCGTTAGGGCCAACGAGGGCAATGCTCTCTCCACGGGTAATCCGAAAGGAGATATTTTTTGATATTTCTTCACCATTGTAGCCTACGGCAACGGAATCAGCTTTTAACACGTCATTACCCGTTTGCTTTTCGATTTGAAATCCGATGCTTGCCGATTTCTCATCCCCTAATGGGCGGTCCATTAGTTCCATTCTATCAAGCTGTTTTCTGCGGCTTTGCGCTCTTTTCGTTGTTGAAGCGCGGGCCAAATTTCGCTGTATAAAGTCTTGGAGTTTTGCTACCTCTTCTTGCTGCTTCTCATATTGCTTTAATTCACGCTCATAGTTTGCCGCTTTTTGGTCAAGATAAGAGCTGTAATTGCCAATATATTTCTTAATCTGATTTCTTGAAAGCTCATAGACCTGAGAGACAACTTTATCTAAAAAATATCGATCATGCGAAACTATTAAAATAGCCCCGTCATATGTTTGCAAATATTGTTCAAGCCACGATAAAGTTTCAATATCTAAATGGTTGGTCGGCTCGTCCAAAATTAAAATATCAGGCTTTGTTAATAATAGTTTCCCTAGAGCTAGCCTAGTTTTTTGTCCCCCGCTAAGTGTGGATATTTTCGTATCATAGCTAAAGGATTGGAAGTTTAGTCCATGAAGGACAGAGCGAATATCTGATTCAAATTGATAGCCGCCTTGTTCTTTAAATTGAATTTGTTTATGATCATATTCCTTTAGAATCCGCTCATATCGATCACTGTTTGCCATTGCAGCTGGATCTGACATATCATTCTCAAGCTTGCGCAATTCTTGTTCCAGCTTTTGCAGATGCTCAAAAACCGTTAGCATTTCATCCCAAATGGAACGGTCGGATTCAAGTCCCGTATTTTGAGCAAGATACCCAATTTCGACTTCCTTTGGTTTAATAATATCCCCAGAGTCATGTGACATCTGCCCGGCAATTATTTTTAATAACGTCGATTTTCCTGCTCCATTACGGCCAACAAGGGCAATCCGATCGCGTGTTTGAACTTCAAGTTTAATATTGGATAATATAGCTTCAGCACCAAAGTGCTTGATTAATTGATTAACTTGTAATAAAATCATTTTTTTCACCTCAAGCTTTATACAATAAGTGTAACTCATTCATATTTGTTGAGCAATGTGTGTCAGCTTGTGAATAGATTGAAGAAATTTTTATTTACTTGTAGTGTGTATAATGTCTCTATATTAAAATCGATTAAGAATAGCAAATTTCGGAAGTCTTACACATTTGGATAAAAATAGTGTATGATTTTGTTGTGAGGTGTTATAAATGTCTGATTTTACTCATTTTAATGAAGAGGGCAGAGCGAAAATGGTCGATATTAGCGAGAAGCCAGTTTCAGTCCGAACTGCCATTGCCCACTCAAGTATAACGGTGAATAAAGAAATATATGAAAAAATATCTACGAATACAATGAAAAAGGGAGATGTCCTTGCAGTTGCCCAAGTAGCAGGTGTGATGGCTTGTAAGAAAACGTGGGACATTATTCCGATGTGCCATCCGATCCCATTAACAGGAGTAGATATCTCTTTTGCTTGGAATGCGGAAAATGAAGAATATACGCTGCTTATTACGGCTACCGTCAAAACAAAAGGCAATACTGGAGTAGAAATGGAAGCGTTAACAGCCGCATCAGTATGTGCTTTAACCATTTATGATATGTGTAAAGCCGTTGATAAAGGAATGGTTATCGGCAAAACCTATTTAGTAGAAAAAACAGGTGGAAAAAATGGGGATTTTAAAAGAGAGTCCTTCTAATATTTCATGGCTCAATCTATGATTGAATAAGTTAATCTCAAGCTTTCAAAGAGAGGAGATAAGATAATGACGAATGAGTCATTAAAAATTCCACAAGCAACAGCCAAACGGCTGCCTTTATATTATCGATTTCTTAAAAATTTACATGCTTCTGGAAAGCAAAGAGTCTCTTCAGCAGAATTAAGTGAAGCAGTGAAAGTAGATTCTGCAACCATTCGACGAGATTTCTCCTACTTTGGAGCATTAGGCAAAAAAGGGTACGGCTACAACGTAAATTACCTGCTTTCCTTTTTCAGAAAAACATTGGATCAGGACGAATTAACGAAAGTAGCGCTTATTGGTGTGGGAAATCTAGGAACAGCCTTCCTCAATTATAATTTCCTAAAAAACAATAATACGAAAATTGAAGTAGCCTTCGAAGTAGATGAGAATAAAGTAGGTACATATATTGGGAATGTCCCTATTTATCATATGAATGACCTGGAAAAGGTGATTGAAGAGCAGCAGATTCAAGTAGTCATTCTTACCGTGCCTGCGCCTGCAGCACAATTGATTGCCGATCGAATCGTAAATGGCAGTGTGAAAGGCATTTTGAATTTTACTCCTGCCCGGTTATCTGTACCGCCCTCAATCCGAATTCACCATATTGACCTAGCTGTAGAACTGCAATCATTAATATACTTCCTAAAGCATTATCCGTCAGAGGACGAATAGAAAAGAAAAAATGAGCATTTCGCTCATTTTTTTTTCTGACTATTAATGAATTTGAAATGAAAGGAGACTAGACGTAAACCGGTGCCTAAGTCAAAGGTGGCAATAATAATTAGGAAGTATGTAAAGAATCCCCATTCCTGATCTCTTTGTATGGTTTGAATCGCAACATAGGTAAAGAGGATCCCAAGGATAATATAAATTATCCCAGAAAACAAAGGTGTCTTTCTCATAAAAATCCTCCAATAAAGCTCTGTATTTTCTCGATGTTCTTCATCCAGTTTTCGATATTTTCTCTGTTAAATTGGATAATAACGACAAGTGTATTCATTGAAACGTGTGCAAACATAGGTACAAGAATGCGTTTGGTTTTTACATATAAAAAGGCAAATGTAAAGCCCATCGCAGAATACAAAAGAATATGTTCAAATTCAAAATGGGCAAGTGCGAAAATAACTGAACTAATTAAAGCGGATAGAAAGAAATTCAGCTTTTTATGAAGCGTCCCAAAAAGTATTTTTCGAAAGATAATTTCCTCTAAAATTGGACCAACGACTGAGCTAATAATGATCACAATCGGTGCAGCTTGGATGAGCCGAATAATTTGCTGTGTGTTTTCTGAGCCCATTTCAATTCCGATTAGTCTTTCAATATTAGCGGCAATAGATTGTGCAAATAAGGCAAGAAATACACCGGCTATGGCCCATGCAATAGAAGAGCCTGCAGAGGCAGCATGTCTCATCGATAAATGATCTTTCATTTCTTTCCGCAGCAAGGCTAAAGTAATGATTAGTGTGACAGAAAAGCTGATGACAATCCAAGTAGATACCGCGAAGGTCTCCATTTCTTTCATAGTCTTTCCTAACAGTGTCCCCCAAAAAGCGATGAATGGTACTCCAATATAGCTTGATAATTGCATTCCTATATAAGCAATGAGAATAAACCAATATTCCTTTTTCAATATTTTTTCTCCTTATCATTTGTGTATACCAATCCTCATTTTACCCGTAAAAAGGGCTAAGTTACAAATTGTATACTTTTAAGATTAAGTTTAGTGAATGTATATAATGAGCAAACTGTCTTTTGCGCCATTTTATTAAGAGACTGTACATAGATATTTTTAATTTTCTTAAATATTTTTTACAAAAATTTGAGCTTCACTCTTGCAAATATAGGTGAGATTCATTAATATAATAATTGTGTTAGCACTCAGTTGATGAGAGTGCTAATAAATAAAATTTACATATTTATTGAGGAGGTTGTTTCACTTGTTAAAGCCACTAGGTGATCGAATTATTATCGAGCTTGTTGAAACTGAAGAAAAAACTGCAAGCGGCATCGTGTTGCCGGATACTGCAAAAGAAAAGCCTCAAGAAGGCAAGGTCGTTGCTGTAGGAACTGGCCGTGTTCTTGATAATGGTGAGCGTGTAGCCCTTGAAGTTGCTCAAGGCGACCGTATTATCTTCTCAAAATATGCTGGTACTGAAGTGAAGTACGAAGGCAAAGAATATTTAATCTTACGTGAAAACGACATTCTTGCTGTTATTGGCTAATGGCTAACAGCTTTACATTTTTAATTTAACATTACTAGAGTCATTTTTTTTAGACTGATTGAATCGTCTATTTAACTATTCAAGGAGGTAATTGATAATGGCAAAAGACATTAAGTTCAGTGAAGATGCACGCCGTGCGATGCTTCGTGGTGTAGATGCTCTTGCAAATGCAGTAAAAGTAACTCTTGGACCAAAAGGACGCAACGTGGTTCTTGAGAAAAAATTCGGTTCTCCATTAATCACTAATGATGGTGTAACTATTGCGAAAGAAATCGAATTAGAAGATGCTTTCGAAAACATGGGTGCTAAGCTTGTTGCTGAAGTAGCTAGCAAAACGAACGATGTAGCTGGTGACGGTACAACAACTGCCACAGTTCTTGCTCAAGCGATGATCCGTGAAGGACTTAAAAACGTAACAGCTGGCGCTAACCCAATGGGTATCCGTAAAGGAATCGAAAAAGCGGTTGCTGCTGCTGTTGAAGAACTACAAGTAATCTCTAAACCAATCGAAGGCAAAGAGTCAATTGCACAAGTTGCAGCTATCTCTTCTGATGATCAAGAAGTTGGTGCATTAATCGCTGAAGCTATGGAGCGCGTTGGCAACGACGGCGTTATCACAATCGAAGAGTCAAAAGGCTTCACTACTGAGTTAGATGTAGTAGAAGGTATGCAATTCGATCGTGGATATGCTTCTCCATACATGGTAACAGATTCTGATAAAATGGAAGCTATTCTAGATAATCCATATATCTTAATCACTGATAAAAAGATCACTAGCATTCAAGAAATCCTTCCAGTTCTTGAGCAAGTGGTTCAACAAGGAAAGCCATTATTACTTGTTGCTGAAGATGTTGAAGGGGAAGCACTTGCTACATTAGTAGTGAATAAGCTTCGCGGAACTTTCAATGCAGTAGCTGTTAAAGCTCCTGGCTTCGGTGACCGTCGTAAAGCTATGCTTGAAGATATCGCGATCCTAACTGGCGGTGAAGTAATCACTGAGGAATTAGGCCGTGACCTTAAATCTGCTACAATCGATTCTTTAGGACGCGCTTCTAAAGTGGTTGTAACAAAAGAAAACACAACAATTGTTGAAGGTGCAGGAGACAGCGCACAAATCGCTTCTCGTGTTAACCAAATCCGCGTTCAATTAGAAGAAACTACTTCTGAATTCGACAAGGAAAAATTACAAGAGCGCTTAGCTAAATTAGCTGGCGGTGTGGCAGTAATCAAAGTTGGTGCCGCTACAGAAACAGAATTAAAAGAGCGCAAGCTTCGCATCGAAGACGCATTAAATGCGACTCGTGCAGCTGTTGAAGAAGGAATCGTATCTGGTGGTGGAGTTGCTCTACTTAACGTGTACAACAAAGTAGCTGCTCTACAAGAAGAAGGCGACATCCAAACAGGTATCAACATCGTATTACGTGCGATCGAAGAGCCTGTACGCACAATCGCTCAAAACGCTGGCCTTGAAGGTTCAGTTATCGTTGACCGCTTAAAGCGCGAAGAAGTTGGCATCGGCTTCAACGCTGCTACTGGCGAGTGGGTTAACATGATCGACGCTGGTATCGTAGATCCGAAGAAAGTAACTCGTTCTGCACTTCAAAACGCTGGTTCCGTAGCAGCTATGCTTCTAACTACTGAAGCAGTAATTGCTGACAAGCCAGAACCTGCTGGCCCTGCAATGCCTGATATGGGCGGTATGGGTGGAATGGGCGGCATGATGTAATCTGCCCCTCAATCCCTTGATAGATAAGGATTTGTTGGTAAGGTGAGAGTGGTTTGCTCACATTTTGCTCACATTGAGGAAATTAACGGAGGCTTCTCATAAGTTCACTGAACTTTTGAGAGGCTTCTTTTTTCATTTCTTGGGTTACGTGGAGATAGACATTTTTTGTAATTTGATCGTCAGTATGTCCAAGACGGTCCATAATTTGTTCGAGTGATACACCGGCCTCAGCAAGAAGTGACGTATGCGTGTGTCTTAAACTATGCGGTGTTAATTCTTCATTTAGACCAGCGATCGTAAGTAGCCTTTTCATTCTGTCTCGTACTGTTTTAATCACAATGGGATAACCGAATTGGCGCTTTAACTTCGCAAAAATAAAGTTTTCATTGTAATAATCTTCACCTAATTGCTCAATTACTTTGTCCTGAACTTCTTTGTGTTTTTTTAAGGCTTGAATGACATCTTCATCAACAACAATTTTTCGCTTTGACCTCCGGGTTTTTGGTGGGACTAAATGATACTCCAAAGTATTATTATTTGGATTGTAATACGTTTTAGTAATACTGATTGTGTGGTTTTTGAAGTCTATATCCTTCCACTTGAGAGCGACTAACTCCCCAACCCTGATTCCAGTATAGGCTAGTATTAAAAACACTAAGTAATCATGTTCAAGTCCGTTATTTTTGGCTGTTTCTAAAAATAAGGCGAGCTCTTCTTTTTCCAGATACTTTGGAACTTCCTCTTCTTCCAATTGTTCAATGGTTTTTTTATCCTTTTTTACATAAGCAAACTCAGTAGGATCTTTCTTAATCAGCTCCAGCTCTAGTGCCTTTCGGAAAATCATTCTTCCTGTTCGATTGATTCCCTCCCTTGTACTATCAGATAACCCTTGATCTTTTAAATCATTTAAAGCATCTTGATACTTTTTTCTTGTAATATCTTTTAACTTTAATTGAGCAAAGTAGGGTAGCAACCTTCCGATTTCATGGAGACGAACTCGAATTGTTCCTGGCTTTACATCCTTTGATTCGCAGTAGAAGGGAAGCCATTCTTTTGTAAAGTCGCTAAAGGTTTTATCTGTCTCCTCTAAATATGTTCCTTGGTTTAACTCGTGAATTAGAGTGGCTACAGCTTCTTCAGCTTCCAGCTTAGTATTAAAACCGCTTCTTACCTTTTGCTTTCTTTTACCGGTAATTGGATCTAAACCAATATCAACGGTGAAAGCCCACTTTGAACCACAAGTGCATTTTTTCTTTTTGCACTTGCATCCTCTTCTGTAAAAATATCCTTTCATTAGCGTCCTCACTTTCTAAAAATTATTTTGTTACTAAAAGTACATTATTGCCAGAATAAAAATAAAAATTCATGTCATCAATTCTAGGTTAAACAGACTGGATATAAATTTATTCGGCGAACTAAAGTGAGTGTATTTTTGGATAAAATAAAATCCCTAATATTTGCGTGTAAGTGGAGGAAGGGAAAATCTAAATGAATTAGTAATATATTAGATATTCTACAATGTAATGGTCTATTGCTCATATGCTGTTATGAAGAATTGTTATGAATAATCTTTTTGAAGCTATTATGTTAATGAACAGTAGACCTATACTGCGCAACATAAACTCTCTTTTTCAAAATGGTAACAAATTCCCTATCCTAGTAGACCTTAACTTAACTCCACTTAATAATTGATATACCAACGAAAAACGGTATTCAAATAAGTTATTATGATTATTTAAATCAGTTAAGAGGAAATAAAGTTCTAGTAAACGCAACTTGATGACACAGGGATTGTCCCTAGTATCTCGAAAAAGCACTGTGATATTATTAAGTTAAAAAAAGAACCTCTTTTCTTGGGAATTGAAGGTACTGCCCCTATTGATACAGAAATTCTAAATCTTTTGAGGTGACGTATGAGTACAGTTGAATTAGAAAGTAAACGTTTTGTTGGAAGACAAAATTATTTAAAGAATTTAAAAGATACACTAGTGTCTGAGCAAAGATTTGATCGCCATAAGCTTCAAATAATTCACTTTTTTGGTGTAGGTGGAGTTGGGAAAACAAGTTTGCGAACACAGTTTTATAGATATATCGCAAAAAATGAAGAAAACACGGTTGTTGCAAGCTTAGACTTTAAATATCCAGCGCATCGTAATGTTCCAGAAGCGTTAAGTAGATTAAAAACAATAATAAAACAACAAAATCCTAACATTCATTTTCCCACCTTCGATTTAGCAAGATCAATATTTCAAAAAAAGAATATGCCACATTATGCTATTAATGAAACGACGAGAAGCATGCCACTAGTAGATGAAGGTGACTTTGTTGCGAACTTCTTAAAAGATCTTGGTGAAATAACTCCTGGTGTCAGCTGGATTCCAAAAGCATCTCACTTTTTTGTTAAGTATTCCTTAATAGTGAAAAAATGGTGGCAGGAAAAAGGAAATGAAACACTGAAAAAGCTAGTTGAAATGGAAGACTATGAAATTGAGGAAGTATTACCTAGATTATGGGCGGAAGATTTAGCTTATTTTCTTAAACAGGAAGATACTTCAGCGGTAATATTGTTAGATACTTGTGAAGAATTAAAATTTCAAGATGATTACCCTGTTTACTTACAAATTAAATATCTTTGTAAGTTATTACCAGAAGTACTGTGGATTACTTTTGGTCGTGATGAATTAGATTGGGAGTTTGGTGAAGAAGATACATTAATATGTGAGGAATTAAAAGAATTAGAAGAAGAGGAAACAAAGGAATTATTAGATGATGCGAATATACCAGATGATGTTGCACGAACAATAATAGAAACTACAAAAAACCATCCCTATTATGTTCAGCTTGCTATTGAAACCTATAAACGAATAAGTGATAAAGATGAACTTAAAGAAGATGCTTTCAAGGGTGACCAGCAGACGGTTGTTAATCATTTTCTTAATTACTTGGAGCATGAAGAAAAAGAGACATTAATGTTGCTTTCCTTACCTTCTTTTTGGGATGAGAAAATTTATTTAAAGTTGGTGAAAGAATTTCCAACTGGTTTTGGTATTGATGGTTATAGAAAAATTGCGGAATACTCCATTATTAATTATAATGAAGAGCTTGAAAATTATGTTATGCATCCATTAATGCGCAAAACACTGATAAATAATATGATGGAACATAGGATGAATACATACAAGAAGGCAAATGAATTGCTCTTTAGCCACTATAATGAAAAATTACAAGATGTGGAAGCATCAATCATTAGCACTTCTCTTGTAACTGCTGTTATAGAAGGATTTGAACATGGGAGTAAATTACTTAGTAAAGTCGATCTAGCAGTATGGATTAATAATATTACTAATCCATTCAAACTAACAATGAATTATTATTCAATGTTAGTTCCTTTGATTCAAAATTTAACACAAGACTTAAAAATGACGGATCAGAAGGATTACATTGTTAAGATGATTGGGTTAATTAATCTAGCATCTTTTTACTTTAGCAAGCTAAATTTCTCACACATGAAGATTTATCTTGATGAGCTAGATGTATGCCTCCAACACATAGATAAATCGGAATCTGAGGAAGTAAATAAAGTCATTAGTAATACGTACTATTTGCAGGGCAGATATTTGATGATTAAAGAATATTTTTCAGATGCGATGGAAGCATTCGAAAAAGCATTGCTACTAGATAGCGATGGTATAGAAATTGAGAAATCAATTGCTGTTATTTATCGTCAACAAGGTAAATTACCAGAAGCGAAATCTATCCTTGAAACAATACTTAATAAAATGAATAACAAGTCAAAAGATGATGATCTCGACAGTTATTATTTCCACAGAGGCAACGTAAAAAAGAACTTAGGAATTACATTTCATATGATGAATGACTTTCCAGCGGCAATTGATTTTCTTAAGCAGGCAGATGAAGATTTTGATCAAATAGGAGTTATTACATTTGATAAATTAGATACATTATCAGCATTAGGTAAAGCTTATTTAGATAGTGGTGATTTGGATCAAGCATATTCAGTTACTCAATATGCAATCGAATTAGCAGAAGGTAAATCAATTGTTGATGTGCGGTCCATGTTTTATAGAGTGCTAGGGGTAGTAGAGACTGAGCGAGAAAATTACGTAAAGGCAAAACAATTATTGGAAGATTCACTAGAATCACATCTTGAGATTTTTGGACCACATGATGGAAGAATCATACCAATATATCAAAGTCTCGTGAATTTGTACAGTACTCAAGATCTTTATAAAGATGCAGTAATCTACCAAGAAAAAATCTTAAATATACATATTAATGAAACTGGTATGGACAGTAATGAAACAATCATAAATATGTTGGACCTTGCCCAATTTTATAAAAAAGCAAGTGAGAATGAAAAAGCAAACCACTATTACTCTAAAGGATTAAGTTTGTTAGATGAATCGAAGCTGAAAATAGATGAAAGATTTCTAATCCAATGGCTTGCGGATGTATCTGAAATCAAGTTAATAAAAATGGATTTTGATTCTTCCCTAGGATATTTAGAACGTTTATTAACGTTAGTTAAGAAAGTACATGGAAAGAAGCATGAAGAGTATACGAGCACTTTATTAACAATTGCAAATATACATATGTTAAGAGGAAATTTCAAAAAAGCTATTCCCCATTTTCAAGAAGCGTTAAAGAACTTGACAAGAGACCATTCTTTAAATCATCCCGAAGTTGCTGCATGCTACGACAATATAGGAGAATGTTATTGGAAACTAAAACAACTTCCAAATGCAGAGAGGAGTTTTGAAAAAGTTGTTAGTATTTTTGAGAAAATTTATGAAGAATGTGACCCATTTCTGCTCCATTATTATAACAAGATGGTAAATTTCTATAAGGATAAACAAGATCCAAGAAAACAATCTACATATTTATTGAAAATACGGATGTGTTTTAAGAACAACATATCGTTTAGCTAATTCAACCTAGAGAGACGAGGGGGCTATATTTTAAAGAATAAACTCTTGCAATCCGGGTCACAGTACCTATACCCTCTAATCGTAAAGAAATGTAGGAGAATGGTTAGCAAGCAAGATGTTTAAGCATATGATGAATAGTATTATTCGATAAAAGTTCCTTTTGGTTGTGTTATTTAAACATATTCTTCAAAGCTTAAAGTATATTGGATAAAGGACTATTTTAAATTCTCTAATTGTCCAATTGTTGAACAGTAACAAAACTAATAAAGCAAAGTTTGCTGCGCAGTACAACGATACTATTCAATTGAATTAACGATATAGCATAATGGATGTACTACCTTTATGGGTATTTTCAAAAGAGGCCAGGACAAAGGGTTTTCAGTAACTAAAAAAGCCGAACTATTTCTAATAATGCTAACATAGCACTCTACAATAGTTCAGCTTTCAGTATTTAGATAATAAAAAGTCAATTTAACATTTGGCTTTGGATACAGATAAATCCGTTATGTCCCAGCCTCTTTATATCTGTTTTGCTTTCAATTTTTATATCACTTAATTCCACGCATTAACTTCCCAAATTTATCTGAAGCTTCTCTTTTCATTACGTTTGTTACATGGAGATATATTTTTCTGGTTGTTTTTTCATCGCTATGTCCTAATCGGTCCATGATCTCTTCTATATCCACTCCAGCTTCAGCGAGAAGGGACGTATGAGTATGGCGGATAGAGTGGGGGTTAAGTTTTGATACCAATCCAGCAAACTTTAATAGTCTAGTCATTCTAGTTCTAATAAGCTTTGTTAGAATTGGATAACCTGGATGCTTGTTAAAGTTTGCGAAAATATAACCCTTATTTCGATATGAATTTCCAAAGCTCTTTATTAATTTTTCTTGTTCTAATTTATGTTTTCTAAGTGCCTCTATTACAAACTCATCAACAACTATTTTTCGTTTTGATTTTATTGTTTTAGGAGGAACCAATTGATAGTTTTTGGTGTTGTTCTTTTCATTGTTGTAAGTTTTAGTAATTTTAATTGTTTGTTCGTCAAAGTCAATATCTTTCCACTTTAGTACTACTAACTCACCTACACGTATACCCGTATATGCTAATGTAATAAATATTAAATCATCCATATATAAACCTTTTTCTTTTACTGTCTCCAAGAATAAAGCAAGCTCTTCTTTTTCGAAGTACCTTGGAAGTTCGTCATCATCTGGCTCTTCATCTTCCTCAATAACGACTTTGTTATCTCGTGGAATATAAGCGAGTTCCGATGGATCAATCTTAATCAATCTTTTGCTCTTTGCCATTCCAAAAATCATCTTCCCAGTGACATGAATACCTTCCATTGTGCTTTTAGAAAGACCACTTTCTTTTAAGTCTTTTAGTGCTATCTGATACACTTCTTCTGTAATGGCATTCAGTTTTAAATGTGAGAAGTATGGTAATAGCTTATTAATACTATACTGTCTCAAACGTATTGTTCCTGGTTTTGGTCCAGTTCTTTCGGTATATAATGAGAGCCATTCCTGAGCAAAGTCCTTAAAGAGAGTATTTGTTTCTGCAATATAAGTCCCTTGTTTCATTTCATTAAGAAGTGCAGCAGCAGCTAACTCTGCTTCTTCTTTAGTTTTAAAGCCTGCTTTTGTTGCCTGTTTTCTTCTGCCATTTTTAGGATTTCGTCCAATATCAACAACAAAACTCCAAGTCTTATTACAATTGCAATCGCCCGTATCACAAGTACAGCCTCTTTTTTTATAATGGCCTTTCAAAATACAATAACCTCGCTTTACTAATTGATTATGTTACTAATAGAAAGAGAAGCCAATAACCTTCAAGACCAAGAGTCTCCTCTTCCTACAGTTGTATTAATCTTGTTATTAACCTTGTTTCTTCTCTTTTTTACGCTTGATCCACTGTTTTAAATCGGCCTTTTCAACTCTTTTAGAAATTCCAATTTCAAAATTTGGAATGCCCCCGTGCTCAACATGAATTTGCATTAACTCATATACTCGCCTTCTAGATATTTTTAAGATTCCTGCTATGTGTTTTGCTGTCAGTATTTCAGGGAGCGACTCCCAAGAAATAATTTCTTCCGTGATTTTCATCATAGTTCCCTCCAGTTAAACCAAAAGAAAAACCCCACAGATGCGGAAAGAAAGACACTGCTCCCAAGGCATAAGATTATTAGTTAATAATCTTATTACTTGGATTGGCGGGTGCTTCCTCGTCCAATCTGTGGGGTTTGATCCCATGATTTATATTAATTAATTTGTGTTGATAGATTATCAATTTAAGAACAAAGCTGTTAACTAATGTTATGTCTCATAGTTTATATTGTCATAATTTGATTTGTCAAGTACTTCATTAAGGATTTTTTTATAAATAAGTTATAACTCATATAGTTAAGGACTTGTACATATGTTTAACTAACTATTCAGGAGGTGACTTATGTATTATATTTTTGTTGGATTAATTGCTATTTCATCAATCATACTAATTTTAATTGGAGCATATTTTATGGTACTTGAGGTAATTGGCAAAGGAAAGGCGGATAACAACGAAAAATCAATAAAATTTTCCTTATATGGATTTGTACTAGGAGCTCTTGCTGGGTATTTAATAAATACGCCCCCTTTAACGGCGGAGAACATTGTATTAATAGGAAAACTTATTTTTACAGCTTATTTGATTATAACCTTGCATGAATTAGGACATTTCATTGCTGCAAAGTGTCTTAAATTAAAAACGTCTACTTTTTCAATAGGGATCGGACCGAAACTGTTTACATTTGATCGGTCTAATACAGTATTTAAATTCCACCTTTTCCCAATGAAAGGATTTGTACAAGTTGACACCAAGCAAGAAGAAAAGCTGCCCTTATTATTCAAATGTACCTTTTATTTAGCAGGAATTCTTGTGAATATTATTAGTTTTTTTATTGGCTTAACTGTTTACTTTATTCAGCAGGGACACCCCGTAATTGATTCTTTTATGATTGTTACAAAAAAGTTTATTGCCTTTATCCCTAAATTTTATTCTTTACTTACCCAACTTCAATTTTCAGATATAGTTACACCTGAACACGACCTTGAACACAGTATCGGAGTATATATTTCAATGGCAGATATTACTCAGGAATTTTGGCTTGGTTTTGCAGTTTTGAGTATAATAATCGCCTTCTTTAATACAATTCCTATTCCAATCTTAGACGGAGGTCGAGTTATATTAGCGATCTTTACGTCTCTTTTAGGTTTATTGAGTATTCCTAAGAAGATTATTGAAACAACTTTTTACACTTTACTAGCAATGGGAGCAGTGATTATCTATAGTCCAATAATTATAAATAATTTGTGGGCTACAAGTGTGTCATTAAATATGTCACTATTTGAATTCTTGTTATGGATAGGAGTGGGGGTCACGGCCTTGATTAACCTTCAAATTTTTATTGAAAACAGGAAGGATAAAAGAACACCTGTTTAAAATTATTAAATACTATTTCAATTTGCCATCGAAAAAAGTCTATTAAACTATTGCAATACTATTAAGTATGTGTATATACTTATGTTACATAAACAAGTACAAATAAAGAAAATTATTGCTAAAAGCAATTTATACATTTCTCAGAGGAAGCACCCTGAGCTATGGTACAGATGTACCTATAGTTCGGGGTGCTTTTTTGTTTAAAAAAGGAGAGGTTTAAGGTGAGTTTGGAAAAACATTTACAGCTTTCATTTGACTTTACTGAAATAGATATTAGTACGTGCGAAGAGCAAGCCTTTTTATGTGAAAGTAGTTCAACAGATGAAACAGATGAATTAAGGCAAATGAAGCGGGATTTGAAGGCGTTCTTACTTGGAACTGAAAAAGAGAACATAGGTGCATGGTCCGGAAGTTATCTGAACAAAAATTCGCAAGAACTAGGTTTAAAATCGAAATGGCTTGCTCATAATGGAGATAAATTTACAAAGGAAGAGTTGATCTCCATTATGGAAAGCTTATTTAAAACCTCTCATCAAATGAAAGTGATTTCTTTAGGAGAGGATGGTTTAAAGCAGTGGTTCATTGACAATATGATCAGTGAACTAGAGGCCAAACCGATTCGACAGTTTTTAGTAAAGCGATCTAAACAACTTAATTATAAATTGTTGTTCCAACTAATCTTACGGTTTACGGACTTTGAGTCGTTGGTCAGTAAGGCAACACGAAAAAAACCATTCGATCTAGTACGAGAAGACTTTTTAAATCAGGAACTCTATGAGGAGGTAATCACGAGTCAGTTTTATTACCAAAACTTTGCTTTGTTTTACAAACAAATGAATCCCTTTACAGAATCGTCTTTAACGTATACACCCAAAGAAAGGATAGAGGTGGTTCTGCCGCCGGCTGTGCAATCGTTTCTGACTTATAAAAAGCGGCAGGGAACAAAACCCGAGAGGTTAGATAAGTTTCGATATGAACTGCATCGTTACTTACGATGGTCCTGCAATGTTCTAAATGACTTTAGTTCCTATCCGATCGATAAAGTTCCCATTACCTTGTTTACACAAGAACACTTGAAGACGTATAAAAACTATCTCATTAAGGGGGTCCAAAGCGGCCGTTTTGCAGAAAATGGTTCCATGAAACATTTTAAAAATATCAAAACGTTCTTTAGAACCCTCTATCATATGAGGTTTATTAAAAACGATAATACAAGAGGTATACGAAATATCGAGGGGGATGACTATCAATCTCGTTATATGCCAACAGATACGGAGATAGAAAAGTTCTTTACCGCCATTGAACAATATTCCGACACGCCACAACTAGATAAACTCGCATTCGGGTTTATGCTCTATCTTGGATTTCGTTCATGTGAACTGGCGAAATTACAATGGGAAAACATCAATTGGAGCCTTGAGGACGTAAAATTTACAGCAAAGGGAGGAAAAGGACACTCCTTACCGCTTCCTTCAGCGCTTATGGATCTCTTACAGGAGGTAGAAAAACAAGAGAACGGGTTAGTGTTTGGAATGAAGGAACAACAACTAAGAGCCACATTGTCATTAAAGTACCGAATATTTACATTGATTGCAAACTGGAAAGAGGCGAGTGGTCCCCACCAGTTGCGCCACATTTATATAACGCGCCTAACTAAGCAAGATGTTGTACCGAAGGCACTTAAACGATTAGCTCGACACGAATCCCTAGCAACGACTTCACTATATATCCATCGAACAGAAGGCGAAGTTGGAGAAAACGCACAAAAGATTTCGTTTCCGTGGGAGGTGAATTAACGTGGCACTAGAAAAAGAGGACCATCCTCAATTCACCATCCAGGATGAAATACAAACGCTTTTGAAAAAATACGGGCAGATTCAGGTGGAAAAAGAACTTGGATCCGTAGGTATTCTTTTAACGGAACAAAAGAATCCTAAAAATAAAGAGATAACGTTGTTGGAGGCAGCACAGCACTTTTTAGAGGATGAATTTTCAACCTACCAAAGTGTTTCCCCTTCCTCACAATCATCCTATAAAAGTGAAACGAGAAGTTTTTGTAAGTACTTTGGGGTCAATATCGATGAGAATATATCAACGGATGTCTTGTTAAAAGAGGTATTAACCCCTGAAAAGCTAGAGGCTTATATAAAGCAGCCAGGGATAGCGGATGCGACACGAAGAAAAAAGGCGGCTTTTTTAAGGACCTTTATCGATTCAGTAGCAAGAGATCTGCTAAGTGAGACAAAAATCAATCAATTTAAAAAAAAGGCATTACACCTGGATGACCCAGACCCACAGCCCCCACGAGCCTTTACGGCGAAACAAATTGATTATTTACTTAATTTGTCCCGCTTAACACGTTGTGCCCTTCGAAACTATACGATACTTTGGACGCTCGTGGGAACAGGGATTCGAGTGGACGAGTTACATTTTCAAATTGGTGATGTAAATCTTGAAAAAGGTTGGATAAAAGTCAAAGCGAAAGGACGGAAAGAACGAGCAAAAGTTAAACGGTTCATGACAAAAGGAGCCATCACGGCAATAAAATACTATATCAATTTCACTTACTCTCACTTAAAGAATGTGTTAAGTGAGACCGACTACAATCGCCGTTACGTTTTTTCGGATGACAATGGAAAACAAGCTTTGTCTAATCGGGCCATTCAAAAAATGGTAAGGGGATTGATTGACAAGGCTATTGAGGACAAAGTGATTCAAGACAAAGTATGGGATAGTGATCGAGGAGAAGAGGTGAAAGTAAATTATTCAACTCATTCCACAAGGCATTCCTTCGCCATTTATGCCCTTGAGAGCGGGATGGATATTTATATTGTCAAAGAATTACTAGGGCATAAATCTATTGAATCAACACAAGTTTATTTAAATTTATTTGATGAGCAATACCAAAAAGCAATAGATAAACATCCGTTTGCACAGCTTGAAACAGATCAATTAAAACACTTGGGAGTTGATGCGTAATGGAAGGGATTCTCTTTTCGTCTATTTACTTTCATAAGTGGAAGGAACTCAATGCCTTAAAGCCTAGTACTGTTAAAATGTATAGTAGTTGTTTAAAAGCTTTTGATGACTATTTAGGATTAGTGGGATGGAAGGGGGAGCTTGACTTTGACAAGTTTTATTACAGCAAGATTCATGATAAGTATGCCCCCATTGACCTTGATTTTATGGATGGATTTATTGAGTATCTTCACGAGAACAAAACAAAATCACAAGCGAAACTTGGTTTTACCGTTGTAAAAAGCTTTATGGACTTATTGGTTGATTATGATTTGATGGAATATAATCCACTGAGACATTTTAAAAATCCATTCTACTACGAATCGTTTCGAAACAGAGCGTTAAGTGAAGAAGAGTGTTTAAAACTTTTAAAGGCAGCCTACGATCTAGATCCTTTTTTTCAACAATACTATTTGATTATTTTGCTGCAAACCACTTGTGGATTAAGAGCAAAGGAATTATGTAAACTTACTGTTTCGCAAATAGATTTCGAACACAATGTCATTGTCATTGATAAAGGCCGTAAAACGAAAATTGGTACAGTTCGAATGACAGATGCCCTCCAAAAGAAGCTTAGGGAATATATGAATCATCCTTATTTTATAGCTTGGACAAAGGAAAAAGATAAGGAGTTGTTTTTTATGAAAGACAATCCTTTTACTCCGTCGGATATTAATAAGTTATTAGATAAACTTAGAAGAAAAGCAAGAATATCACGCAAAGTAACCAATCATGATCTAAGAGCAACGATGGCCTATCTATTATATAAAGAGGGTACCGATTATAAGTCGATTCAAAGACAACTTCGACATAAGAAATTAAAAACAACGCTAGGTTACTTACCTATTCATGTTGAATTAAACGGATACCTTGATTAGTTTAAATGACAATTTGAATAAGTAAGGGTGGTTATTTGAAAGGATTATCTTTAACTACCCTTACAATAGTTTAGCTGCTGAGAAAGGGTATCTCAATATAACAAAGAAAGGAATGAGGAAAATAGGGAATAATCCAAATTCTAGAATCGAACTATGAGGTCAATTGGTTTTTGGCATGCATACTACAGGAAAGGCAAAGTGAACTTTTATCACTTAAATCGCATGACAGCGATTCAGATAGAAAGAATAATTAATCCTGAATAGGTTGTAGAGTATACTGGAGTATCACTTCACTGGTCAAGTAAGTTATATCACAGTCTAAGGGCTTGGTGAGCAATATCTTAATTAATAAATAATGTAGAATTTTTTTATCGCTTACAATTGCTACGTAATAATACCTTCAAATATAATGAAGTTAATTCAATATAGTTGCCTTATGTAAATGCATTGCAGCTGGAAGAACCAGGGCGATGGATTAGTGACCTCACACTATCCGTCTGCCCTTTTTTATTTGTCAATTTTCCCTTGTGTCAGAATTGAAAGGAGTAATTCATGTAAAACATTAGAAAGCAAGCCAGGGACAATTTTAAGATTACATTGATAATCAGAGCTGGACCAAATAGCTTAAGCGAACAAAAAATAAGAAAACAAGTAAGTTGATAATAACTGGTAAATGTTGTCTGTTACTTGTATTTGGAGGTAATGTTATGGCAAAAAAAGTAATAATTGAAAATGGATTCAAAACGAGGTATGCAGTGATATACGATGAGAGATTAGATTCTAAAAGTGGCAAACAATATATGAAGCAAAAATTATTTCCAACAAGTGAAGAAGCTGATAAGTTTCTTGAAGATATTGGTAACGATAAAAGTGAATTAAGGATTCTATTGGCTAAAGAACAAAAAAAGCAACAGGCAACAAAGATTCTTTTTAATGAATACGTAGAAGATTGGTTTTATGGGGAATATGCTCATGTGATTAAATACCAGACCTTCAAGGTAAGACAAGCATTATTAAACAAACATATTGTTCCTCATTTAGGTGATAAGTACCTTCATGAAATTACTGGACAGAAAATAGTAGAATTGCTTGCTCAAAAGGACCGTGAAGGATATTCGAAAAGTACTGTTGGTAGCGTTCATAACTTTTTATCTACTTTGTTTCGTTCTGCAGTTAAGAAAGGTTATCTTGATAAAAATCCTATCCGCTTTATGAACATGGTAAAAGCTCCGAATCGTATTCCAGTAATTTTGAGCGAATCAGAGATAGAAAAGTTCCTTGAAGCTACTTACTCAGAAGGTGAAGGTATGATGTATGAATTTGGACTATCTACAGGATTACGACTAGCAGAGATTTTGGCTCTATCATGGAGTGATCTTGATTTTGATCACCAGACGATAATTGTTAAGAAAATTGTGGATGCTGGAATAGGCGGCAAACAGAACATTGTGGAAATAAGAAGTAATTTCCGACAGGTAATGATCCCTTCACATTTGTTACCTAAGTTACAAAAACACAAAGAAGAACAGCAATTAATAAAGGAAGAGCTAGGCGACCGATATGGCGATGCACTTGGTCTCGTTTTCCCTAAAAAAGGCGGTGGGGTTCAAAGCCCATCGACCGTTCGTGCTAGATTTAATCGTTTAGTTGATAAAGCGAATATTAGTAAAATTAATTTCCACGATTTAAGAAAAACGCACGCTAGTCTGCTTGTTAAGGCAGGGGTCCCTCTTTACCTTGTAAGTAAACAATTGGGTTACAAGAGTGTTGATACACTTTATCACTTTTTGCCACCACAATTTTCTGATTCAATGAAATCAATTAAACTCTTTGGAGTTAATGACAAAGAGAATGATATTGATTAAATAACAATTTAATGGCTTTATATATTCAAATTTTAAAGGAGCTCAAACTTAATGTTTGAGCCCTCTTTATTACTTTAATTTCGCATTAAGAGAAGAAATTAAGAAAGTCAAAATACATAAGTCAAAAATGAAAAGTATTTACGTTTCTTCTGATGATGTTACGAATCCCTTACAAACCGTTTTCTCGAGTTACCGAAAAATGTAATAAAATAAAATGTTAAATAAAAATACAAATAGATTTTAAATCCTAAGTAAGTACAACATAAATGCTGAACAATTAGTTTCGTTAAGGAGGATAGTAAATTAAGCTTGAACAATATTTTTGTAGAAAGTCTGTCTAGTTAGTTTTGGTAAAAAGGAATTAACAAAACGATTTTAAAGAAATTAAATATAAAATTAAAAAGAATTTAAAATACCCTTTACAAAAATTTTGTTTGATGGTATATTATTAGTACAGAAGTTACCAACCGAGATAATACATAATATCTTTTTAGGGAGGTAATGTTGATGAAACAAACGATACTTGTAATAGGTGGATTTAATAAAACAGGTTATGAAGAGGTAGGTAAGAAAAAAGGTAACTACAATGTCTTATTCCATGACGGTATAATAAAAAGACAAAGTACATCAGTGTTCGAGAAGATGGTTAAACAAGCTGACTGTGTTGTGTTATTACAAGCTGCTTGTTCCCATAAAACGATGTGGGAAGTAAAAAAGCTCTCAAAAAAATATGAAGTACCTGTTACTTATCCAAGAAGTAGAGGGGTCTCAGGAGCAATTAATTCAGCGATTGAAGTATTTCAAAATAAAGTCTCTTTTTTTGCATCTTAAATAAAAAGGAATTTAAAATACTTTTATAGGAAATTTAGGAGGATGAAATTATGACTAGAGAAAAGGCGCTTATATTCAATGGAGAGTTGGAAAGTCAGTTTAGTAAAAAAGAGGTTGAAGGAAGTTTTGCCGTAGAATTATTTAAACTACATGCGTTACTCTTTGCAATGGAACATTCAAAAATTCAAAAAGAACTAGTTGAAGTTGCGGGTAGAGAAGAACTACGGAATAACCCTGTGAGCGTAAAAGATACATTGAAAAAACTTTATCAAAAGCTTGAAGCTCTTGAACCAGCATTAGCTGGAGTGTTTTTGACTAAATCCTTTAACAGTTTTGAAGAGAATGCACTTTATAAAATGATTGTTCTGTTTGAAAGATATGGATTAACTAAAGAAGAATATCGAAATAAGGATGCAGCTGTAGAGTTTTTTGATACGTTAATTGAAGAGCTGTTTGGAGGATTAAAAGGATTTGATTTCACTCCCAAAGGACTTATTCAATTAATGGTGCAGTCTTTAAAGATAAGTGGAGGAACTGTTTATGATTCAACAGCGGGAATTTCAAATATCATAGTTTCTGCATATGACAATGCCAAGGAGCAGGGTAAAGAAGTATCAGTTTTTGGCCAAGAGATCAACGAAGAACTATTCATTATTGGAAAACTTAACTTGTTTTTGAACAACATCCTTCCTGAAAAGGGCGATATTAAGTTAGGTGATACGATTAGAGAGCCAAAGTGGTTAGAAAATGATCGGATTAAACAGTTTGATTATGTGCTAACGAATTATCCATTTGGAGTTAGGGACTGGGGATATGAATTTGCTGTTAATGACCCATATGGTCGATTTGAATTGTACGGTGTCCCATCAAAGTCTCAAGGTGACTATGCATTTATTCTGCATGCTTTAGCATCTTTAGTGAATACAGGAAAAGCAGCAATAGTTGTACCATTTGGAACTCTTGTAAGGGGAGCAACTGAAAGGAAAATTCGATCAATTTTATTAAAAGATGATGTAATTGAAACAATTATCTCACTCCCTACCAATTTATTTAGCGGGACAGGAATTCAAGTTGCTCTTCTTATCTTAAACAAAAACAAAACTACCGATAAAAAAGGAAAAGTACAGTTTATCAATGCAGAAGGTGACTATGAAAGAACGAGAACACAAAAGTTTTTACAGCAAGAGCATATCTCTAAAATAGCAGCGAGTGTAGAGGCGTACGAAAACAAGGAGAGATATTCAAGAATTGTATCAATCAATGAAATCGCAGAAAATAACTTTGATCTCAATCCTTCGCTCTACTTTGTAAATATTGAACTTGAAACAGAATTAGGGAAGATTGTTTTCAATAAAAGGAAATACGAAACTGAAACCAAATCCTTAGTTCAATTAGACAAAATTGCAGAAATAATAAGGGGAGTCAACCTGCCAAGTCGTAGACTAATGGAAACGCCAAATGGGGAAGTTTATCCTGTTATTCAGATACGTGATATTGAAGAAGGGGTAATAAATTTCAGTAAAGTTGATAAGTTTCCAATTCAAGCAAGAGATATAGACCGAATAACAGCTAAACCAGGTGATATATTGGTTTCAAGTAGAGGTACTCAACAAAGAATTGCAATTGTACCAGAGTATGAAGGTGAATTTTTAGTATCAAATATGTTTATTATTATTCGCTTATCTTCAAATAGTGAAGTGAGCCCTTACTATATTAAGCGATTCTTAGAGAGTCCAGTCGGCCAGTATTATTTTGAAGTAAATCAGAGTGGCTCAGTAGCCACAGTCTTAACACCAAATGATATTCGATCCATTGAATTACCACTCGTTTCATTAGAACAGCAAAACGAAATGGTAAGGCAATTAGAAGAAGCGGATGATTTAATCCGTCAAGCATATGAAAATAGGAAGAAACAGTATTTAGATGCTTATCTAAATCTAGGATTTGGGGCTGCTTTACAAAAGAACTAAGGAGAGGAAAGTTGCTTATGAAAAAAAGAGAATTAATAGAACTAAGAAACAGTTTGCGAAGAAGGGGATTTTGGGTTGATATTGTTGAAGGCGAGTTTGTCTTAGATAGCTGGTTTTCTAGATCAAATTATTATGAGATGGTTTCTCTTCTATCTTCTCTTAAGATCACTTTAGAAGCAGGTAATAGAGGGGTTCGTGTTAAATCGAATTCCTCAATCCCGGATGAAATTCTTAGTCAAATTGAGACGGCCACTTGCGATGTTTTTAGAGAATATAACACTGAAGTTCCATTACCTATTCTATTCCAGGGGATTTCAAGAAATGATCTATCTATCTCTGAATTAGACTATGGAATTGCAAGTTTAGTTTTCTCCTTAAATAAAGTCGGTTTGTATACTTCGATGAGTTGTGACGGACATGGACGACAAGAAGCGAAAATGTGGTTTAATGGAAATCAAATGGAGGAAGTTCGAAACCTCCTGGAAATGGCTAAACGTGAAATTAGCTTTGCGTATGATTGGGACGTTAAAAAAGAAACTGTAGGTTTTTTATTAATTGGAAGAAGACGCTCAGCCAGTGATCCATTGGATGTAGGTAAAGTTCAGGATGATGCGTTAGCTTTTTCGGAGTACCTAATTAATAATTGCTCTCCAACTATATCCTAGGATTTATCATTCGTTCTATAGTTAAAAAGGTGTATAATTAATATTGGAAATATCAAGGAGGTTATAACCTCAAGTATATATACTAATGGAATTAAAGTGCATATGACCGAAATAATGGGATGAGGTGAAGGGATGGTTAATCAAAATCCAGAACAAATAGCTAGAGATAAAATTGACTTGATGTTAAAACAAGCAGGATGGATTGTACAATCAAAAAATAAGGTGAACTTGTCTGCCGGAATAGGCATTGCAGTTCGTGAATATCAAACTGATGTAGGTCCTGCTGATTATGTTTTGTTTGTAGAGAGAAAGCCAGTCGGTGTTATTGAAGCGAAAAAGGAAGAAGAAGGACAAAGACTCACTGTTGCTGAAGACCAATCATCAGGTTATGCAAATGCTAAATTAAAGTACAATCTAAATAAAGAACCACTTCCTTTTGTTTATGAAAGTACAGGCGTATTGACTAGATTTACTGATAATAGAGACCCTAAACCTCGTTCAAGACCTGTGTTTCATTTTCATCAACCTTCAACTTTACTAGAATGGTTTGGCCAAAGTTCAACACTTCGAAGTCGCTTGAGAAATATACCTGAATTAGACAAAGAAGGGCTACGTCCGGCTCAAATAAAAGCAATTAAAAATCTAGAAACATCCTTTAAAAACAACCGTCCAAAAGCATTAATTCAAATGGCCACGGGAGCGGGAAAAACATTCACAGCCTGTACCTTTGTCTATAGGCTATTAAAATTTGCAAAAGCGAAACGAATTCTTTTTCTAGTAGACACAAAAAACCTGGGAGAACAGGCAGAACAAGAATTTTTAAAATACCAACCTACAGATGATAATAGAAAATTCACTGAGTTATATAATGTTCAGCGTCTAAGTTCAAGTTACATTGCATCCGACAGTCAGGTTTGTATCTCAACAATTCAAAGACTTTACTCAATTTTAAAAGGGGAAGAGTTAGAAGAATCAGCAGAAAAAGAGAATCCTAATGAACTAAGTTCGCAATGGCAAAAGAAAGAACCTCTACCCGTTGAATATTCTAATAAAAATCCGATTGAACAGTTTGATTTTATTATTATTGATGAATGTCATCGGTCTATTTATAACTTATGGAAACAAGTGCTTGATTACTATGATGCTTTTTTAGTCGGACTAACTGCTACTCCAGATAAGAGAACTTTTGGTTTTTTTAATGAAAATGTAGTTAGTGAATACACTTATGAAGAATCAGTAGCTGACGGTGTAAATGTACCTTACGATGTATTTACCATTGAAACAGAAATTACAAAGGCTGGAGCAAAAATTAAGGCGAAAGAGTTTGTAGATAAAAGAGAAAAGTTAACTCGTAGAAAAAGATGGGAAATGCTTGATGAAGATTATCAATACACATCTAATAAGCTAGATAAGGATGTCGTTAATCCAAGCCAGATTAGACAAGTAATAAGAGCATTTAAAGAGGCATTACCAACGATTTTTCCCGAAAGGTTGGATGAAAACGGGGATTACGAAGTGCCCAAAACCTTAGTATTTGCAAAAACAGATAGCCATGCTGATGACATTATACAAATCATCCGTGAAGAATTTGACGAAAGTAACGATTTCTGTAAAAAGGTTACTTATAAGATTGATGAGGACCCTAAGTCGGTGTTGAACCGTTTTAGAAACTCATGGGCACCAAGAATCGCTGTGACAGTAGATATGATTGCAACTGGAACTGATGTAAAACCATTGGAAATATTGTTATTTATGAGAGATGTGAAAAGCATCAATTATTTTGAGCAAATGAAAGGACGAGGAACAAGGACAATAAGTTTTGATGACCTTAAAAAAGTAACTCGAACAGCCAAACATACCAAAACACATTTCGTAATTGTAGATGCAATTGGTGCTACTAAGTCAAAAAAAACAGATAGTAGACCACTTGAGAGAAAACCTGGTACACCGCTAAAGGATTTATTAGGAGCCGTAGCTATGGGTGTACAAGACGAGGACTTGTTTACATCTTTGGCAAATCGATTAACACGTCTAGATAAACAGTTGACAGAAAATGAAAAGATTAAATTTGAGGAAATCAGTATTGGTAAAGATATAAATACAGTTGTAAAAAACCTACTAAATGCTTATGACCCTGATATCATAGAAGAAAAAACAAGAGCATTAGTTAATGAAATACCTGAAGAACGACGTACTCCTGCCAAAGAAGAAGAATGTAGAAAAAAGGTTCAAAATGAACTAGCTACTATTGCTGCAAAAACTTTTACAGGGGAACTAAACGAGTATATTGAAAATGTTCGTAAAGTACATGAACAAATAATCGATTTGGTCAATCAAGATAAGGTAATACGAGCAGAATGGGATAGCTTTACAGAAGAAAAGGCAAAAGATATTGTAAAAAACTTTAAAAAATACATTGAAACAAACAGAGATGAAATCATTGCATTAAGTATCTTTTACGATCAACCCTATCGTAGAAGAGAAATAACTTTTAAGATGATAAAAGATTTACTAGAAAGATTGAAATTGGAGAAACCTTTATTGGCTCCTCATTTTGTATGGGATGCCTATGCTCAATTGGAAGAAGTCAAAGGTGATAGTCCTAAAAATGAATTAGTAGCATTAATATCTTTAGTTCGTAGAGTAACTGGCATTGACCAAAATCTCACCCCTTATAATAAAGTAGTGGATAAAAACTTTCAGAATTGGGTATTTGGTAAACAAGCAGGAGCACTAAAATTTAACGATCAGCAGATGACTTGGCTGAGAATGATAAAAGACCATATAGCTACTAGTTTTCATGTTGAATTGAATGACTTGGACTATACACCTTTTGATGCTCAAGGTGGTAGAGGGATGATGTATCAACTTTTCGGTGATACAATGATGGAAATAATAGAAGAATTAAATGAGGTATTAGTGGCATGATGAGAGAAGAATGGGCAGAAGCAGATCTTGGGGATGTATGTGATATTTATTCTGGTACAGGGTTCCCTAAACAATATCAAGGTTTAAAGGAAGGTAAATACCCCTTTTATAAAGTAGGGGACATTTCAAAAAATGTACAAAGTGGCTTTCAAAGATTAAGTTTATGTGACAATTATATAGAAGAAGAAACATTATCTATAATTAAAGGGAATATACTCCCTAGCAATTGTATAGTTTTTGCAAAAATTGGTGAAGCACTAAAACTCAATAGAAGAGCTATTACTTCAACAGATTGCCTTGTAGATAACAATGTTATAGGTATTAAGTCGAAAACTAGTTATATTAGCACGATGTATTTATTTTATTTTTTTCTCCAAATTAGACTAGAAGATTATTCTCGTGCTACAACTGTTCCTTCAGTAAGAAAGACAGATATCGAAAATATAGTTTTTTTCCTTCCGCCTCTCCCCGAGCAGCGAGCCATAGTAAACAAAATGGAGAAGCTTTTCAGTGAGTTGGACAATGGAATTGCTAACCTTAACAAGGCTAAAGAAAAACTTAAGATTTATCGCCAAGCGGTATTGAAAGTAGCTTTTGAGGGAGAATTGACAAAGGAGTGGCGAATTAAACAGGAGGATATACTGAATGAATTTTCGTATGTCACTTTGAAGGAAATAGCTGATGTAGCAACCGGAGCTACACCTAAAAAAGGGAATTTTTCATACTGGAATGAAGGGCGAATTCCTTGGGTAACTAGTGGTGCATTGAATAATATATTTGTAAAGGAAGCGTCTGATTTTATTACAGAACAAGCTCTTAAGGAAACTAACTGCAAAGTCTTCCCTAGAGGAACTTTACTGATAGCAATGTATGGAGAGGGGAAAACTCGTGGTAAATGTTCTGAACTATCGATTGATGCAGCCACGAATCAAGCAATTGCAGCGGTGTTGATTAAAAAAGAATATCAAGAGTCAAAAAAATATCTAAAGTGGTTTTTTATTAAAAATTATAATGATATAAGAATGCTTTCAAGTGGTGGAGTCCAACCGAATCTGAATCTAACAAAAATAAAAGAAACAAAAATACCATTTCCAAAAATTCAGGAACAAAATGAAATTGTAAAAGAATTAGAAACCCGTCTTTCTATTTGTGAAAATATCTTAACAAATATAGACGAAGGGTTAGAAAAGGCTGAATCCCTCCGACAAAGCATTCTAAAAAAGGCTTTTGAAGGCAGGCTACTAAGTGAAGATGAATTAGAAAGTTGCAAACGAGAGCGTGATTGGGATCCAGCAGAGCAACTTTTAGAGAAAATTAAGAATTGGAATGAGGAAGTAAATTATGAGTAATGAAGCAAGCATAGTTTCAAAAGTATGGAGTTTTGCAAATGTTCTTCGAGATGATGGTGTAAGTTACGGTGATTATTTAGAACAGTTGACATATTTACTTTTTCTTAAAATGGCTGATGAATTTTCTAAACCTCCCTATTTTCGAGAGATTAATATCCCAGAAGGTTGTGATTGGGAAAGTATAAAGAGTAAGAGGGGAGCTGAATTAGAGGCTCATTATAATAAGGTATTGAAAGAACTATCCATTACTAAAGGAATTCTAGGTCAAATTTTTACTAAATCTCAAAATAAAATTCAAGACCCAGCTAAGCTTCTGAAAATTATTGATATGGTCGATAAAGAAAAGTGGAGTATGATGGGAGCTGATCTTAAAGGAAAGATCTATGAAGGGCTTTTAGAAAAAAACGCAGAGGATACTAAAAGTGGAGCTGGACAATACTTTACTCCGAGGTCACTTATCAAGGCAATGGTTGCTTGTGTTCAGCCTGAACCAATGAAAAAAATTATTGACCCGTCTTGTGGTACAGGAGGTTTCTTCTTAGCAGCTTTTGACTATATTATAGAAAATCACCAGTTAGACCGAGAACAAAAAGAGTTTTTAAAGAGTAAAACTTTTTACGGGAACGAGATAGTTGCAAATACACGTAGACTTTGTTTAATGAATATGTTCCTACATAATATCGGTGAAATTGATGGAGATACTTTTATCTCTTCTGCAGATGCATTGGTAGCTGACGAAGGTAAACGATATGATTATGTACTTGCAAACCCTCCTTTTGGTAAAAAATCTAGTATGACGATTACCAATGAAGAAGGAGAACAGGAAAAAGAAGATTTAGTTTATAACCGACAAGACTTTTGGGTAACAACTTCAAACAAACAATTAAACTTTTTACAACATATTAGGACACTTTTAAAAGAAACTGGTGAAGCAGCTGTTGTTCTTCCAGATAATGTTCTGTTTGAAGGTGGTGCAGGAGAAACGGTAAGAAAGCAATTACTTCAATCAACTGAGTTACACACAATATTGCGTCTACCTACCGGGATATTCTACAGACCTGGTGTTAAGGCAAATGTATTATTCTTTGAAAATAAACCTGGCGCAAAAGATCCTTGGACTAAAGAAGTTTGGTTCTATGATTACAGAACCAATGTTCACCACACACTTAAGAAAAAGCCTATGACACTAAATGATTTGCAGGATTTTATTCAGTGTTACAACCCATCAAATCGTAATGAACGTACCGAAACATGGTCTGAAAATAACCTGGAAGGAAGATGGCGTAAGTTTACTTACGAAGAAATTATGGCAAGAGATAAGACAAATCTTGATATCTTTTGGTTAAAGGATAAGAGCTTGGCGGATTTAGATAACCTTCCAGATCCTGATATTCTAGCAAATGAGATTATTGAAAATATTGAAGCTGGATTAGAGAGTTTCAGGGAGATAATGGTTACTTTAAACGGTAGTTCTGAAGAGAATTGAAAAAATGTTAAAAGATTGATAATAGAGTGCATCAATTGAGTTGGAGCCGTTAAACAGGTTTCTACTTTTCTTTTTAAGCACCGAATATGCTCCATGATTCCGATGAACCTGAAACATGCGAATATATTGTTAAAGTGGAATGAATTAAGACTGTCCCAAAAGAAGATGCCTATTGGATAAAGGGCTTAAAAGCAAACCAGAATAGTGAATATAGTTGAGAAGCCAATACACCATTGATAAAGTATCTCAGTTTTTTGGTCTTGACATTGATAAATAAAATAAAGAGACAATCCTGTAATTGAGGATTGTCTCTTTTCTTAATCTGCCTCAAATTTTGACAGAAGATATTCAGCATCAATAGAGAATAATAATTTTAGTATTTTGAAACAACTTTAGGAAAATTGGTTAACTTATTATAGATTTCTTTAATTGTTCGGTATTTTGAACAGATAGTGAAAAAATTTAAGGAGAATTGTAGAAATATAAGTGGGAGAATAATACAATTTAGGTGTTGTGCAATTAATTCTTAAGCTTCCCTATTAGCACTTTTAAATGGGATATTCCTATGATATTGGCTATTAACTAGAATGAGTAAATGAGGTGTAGGTATGCAAAATAATACTAAGTATAACCTAAACGAAGAGACCTTGAACTTTATATTTTCATTCGAAAAGTCAGTTCCAAGCGGAAAGGTCTTTAGTAACAAAGAACTCGTAGGACTTTTTAACGGATCTAGCTTTTACAGTGAAATAATTAATACGTATTACAAAACAGCAACAACAAAAGCAATTTGGTGGGCTGTAAAAAGAAGTGGTAGTTGGGTAATGACTAGAGGGAGTTATACAAAGGTTTAATTTTAATACTATACGTTATTACTTTGAAATAGTTCTATCCTTTTAGAGAGTAGGTAATTCATAATGATTAGTAGAGTAATAATAAAAAATTATAAATCTATTCAATACTTAGATTTGAAATTAAACGATTCCATGAACATACTTGTTGGAAATAACGAACAAGGCAAATCAACAATTCTGGAAGCAATAAACTTGGCTTTAACAGGTTTACTGCACAGGCGGACTATCCACAACGAAATAAATCCATTTATCTTTAATAAAGAAGCTGTTACACGGTACATAGCTTATGTTAATCAAGCTAGTCGGGAAAAACCCCCACATATCCTAATAGAAGTCTATCTCGAAGAGAATGAACAAACCTCCCATCTTAAAGGAACGATCAATTCAATTAGAGAAAACTTGTGTGGTATAAAACTAGAGATTGAATTTAATGAAGAGTTTAATGAAGAGTATGAGCATTATATTGTGAACAAATCTGATATTTATAATGTGCCAATCGAATACTATAAGGTTAGCTGGTATTCTTTTGCTTCTAATCCTATTACAAGCAGAAATGTTCCTGTTAAATGTATTCTTATTGACACGACAGAAGGCAAAACATGGACTGGACCGGATCAATGTCATAGGGAGTACTTTAGACCCTAAGCAGCGGGCATCTCTTAATTTTCATTACAGAGATATTAAAGAGCAGTTCTCAAATATAGAGGCAATCTCTGAATTAAATACAGCATTATCACACAGAACCGGTGAAATATCTGAGAAGAATCTCACTATTTCATTAGACATATCTCAAAAAAATGGCTGGGAATCCAATCTCATAGCTTACTTGGATAATATACCTTTTGACTTAATCGGTAAAGGTGAACAAAACTCGATAAAATTAAAATTATCCCTTGAATCTAGCGAGGATGATGCACAAATTATCCTAATAGAGGAACCAGAAAACCATTTATCTTTTTCAAATATGGCTAAATTGGTAGATCAAATTACCCAAAAGTGCGCTGGGAAACAGATAGTTGTAACTACGCATAGTAACTTTGTTCTAAATAAACTGGGCTTAGATAAAGTTATATTAATTCATAATGGAAATCACATGACTCTAAAAGATTTAAAAGAGGATACATATAAATATTTCAAAAAGCTCCCAGGCTACGACACACTAAGATTATTACTGTCAGACAAAGTGATCCTAGTTGAAGGTCCTTCAGATGAGCTTATTGTTCAAAAAGCATATATTCAAAAGTATAATAAATTACCAATTGAGGATGGTATAGATGTAATTACTGTAAGAGGTCTATCATTTAAGCGTTTTCTTGAAATTGCGGATATTCTACAAAAGCACGTTGCAGTTATTACAGACAATGATGGGAACGTAGAACAAAATATCACAAATAAATATAGTGACTATTTAAATCATCAAACCATTAAGATTTGTTATAGCGATGATGAATCATCAAAGACACTCGAACCTCAGCTAGTAGCTGTTAATGAACTTCAGATTCTAAATAATATCCTTGAGAAAGAATTCTCTACTAAAGAAGAGCTAGTAAAATATATGACTACATCTAGTAATAAAAATGACTGTGCAATGAGAATTTTTGATACCCAAGTAGAAATCATAATACCGGAGTATATCAATGAAGCAATTGAATAATACGGTGTTAATAGCAGCAGCTGGCTCAGGAAAAACATCAGATTTAGTAAAAAGAGCTATTGATAGTTCTGGTCAAAGAATATTAATTACTACATTTACTATTGATAATACAGAGGAAATAAGGAATAAATTTTATTCAGAGTTAGGTTATATTCCTTCTAATGTTACTATACAAACTTGGTTCTCATTTCTACTAAGGGAATGTGCAAGACCATATCAGAATTTTCTATATGATGAAAGAAGGATTGAGAACATTGAGTTTGTAAATGGAATATCTGCACCTTACGTACCAAGAAGAGATACAAAAAGGTATTACTTTCGGGAAGGTAGATATATCTATACAGATAAGCTTTGTGATTTTATTTTTCATGTGAATCGAATCTCAAGAGGGATGGTAATTAGTCGTTTAGAAAAAATGTATGATTTGGTAATGATAGATGAGGTACAGGATTTAGCAGGTACAGACTTAGACTTTTTACAACTTTTATTACGTTCGGAGATCAATACTATTTTAGTAGGAGACAATAGACAAGCTACATATTTTACAAATAACGCTAGAAGGAACAAGAAATATAAAGGGACTAATATATTTAATTTATTTGAAGAGTGGGAAAAAGAGGGGATATGCAACATAGAATTTAAAACTGAGTGTCATAGGGGTAACCAACTAATATGCGATATAGCTGATTCGCTTTATCCTGAGATGCCTTCTACCACTTCTACAAACAAGGTTATAACCGGGCACGATGGTATCTTTTACATTAAAAGTCAAGACTTACAGCAATATATAGAACAATATAAGCCAGTTGTCTTGCGATATGATAAAAGGAGTAATTGTCCAGATAATTTAAACCCATTAAACTTTGGCAAATCAAAAGGGTTAACATTTGAAAGAGTTCTTATTCTCGCTAATGGTCCAATAAAAAAGTTCTTGCAAAATGATTACCGTGCAATTAGTAGTCCAAAAACAAAAGCAGGATTGTATGTTGCAATAACTAGGGCAAGATATAGTGTAACTTTTGTAACAGATCAGAAAGCAGTCACAAACAACTTTGTAACAGAGTTTACTTTTGATAAAGAGTTGCTCGTTAACAAATAACCATTTCATTAATTCGCTAAACGAAGGCACTTTATTTACGTATAAATAAAGGTAGAGAATTGTATCCAATTAAAAGATGAGGGGGCAAACATTTGGCAGTTTATGAGTTAGAACAAATAACTTTTGAGAATTATAGATCTTTACAAAAAGGTGACTTATATATTAATAAATTTAACATTGTTATCGGACCAAACAATGTAGGTAAAAGCAATATATTTAGATTGCTAAAGTCAGTGATTAATATAATAGATGAGAAGCATAATATAACTGAAGATTTTAAGGTCTTAACTTTTAATCTCGAGGAAAATAGATTTAAAAAATTAGATTTTTGGGATCCCCAAAAAACCATTGAAGTTACCCTGTCTTATTCAAACGGCCTATCAATTTACTTTAATATTGATTCTCAGAAGATGCACTTAGCTCTTTGTGAGGAAGGAGAAGAAATAAATTTTAGTAATTTTAATAATAAATATTATCAAGATTATATAGAAATGTTAGAAGATATTAAGCTTTCATTTAATTTTTTTGATGATTTGAGGGGTACTGAAGAGTATTTAAAGGGTTTGGATATACAAAAGACAATTATTGAGGCAATTGATAATCCTGACGATGAGGATGCTCGGCAAAATGCAGGTTATTATCCTGCTGTGTCTCACCCCCTAAGAAGGATTTTAAATGATAAATCTTTATGGGTAGGGAAAAATTTCAAAAAAGGTGAAGTTTCATCAACAGATTTTAGAATGAAAGAACACTTATATTTGTCAGAAGAGCTTGATAATTTCGGTAAACAGAGATTATCTACAGAAAAAATTAAATTAAAATTAAGTGCTGTAGGTTCGGGAGTAGCTCAAGTCATCTCAATATTAACCATTTTATACAAATATAAAAAGCTAAGCTCAAAATTCAAGTATATTCTGCTAATTGAAGAACCAGAGCAAAACTTACATCCTCATGCGGTGGTAAGGTTATTTAATATTTTAAAGGAAGAAAACAATATCCAATTTATTGTAAATACTCATTCTCCTTGGCTAATAGATGATCCGGATGTGTCAAAAATATATAATATTGATAAAAATAAAAAAGATGGTTCTGTAATTAAACAAATAAGAACAGCGAGTGAGATGAGGTCTATGCTGGACCTTATTGGCGCAAAACCATCTCACTTACTACAAAGTAATCTTGTTATATGGGTAGAAGGCCCAAGTGATAGAATTTATATAAATGCTTGGATGAAACTAACTATGCCATCTATGGTTGAGGGAAAGCACTACAGTTTTGTAATGTATGGAGGTTCACTATTAAGTCATTATGGATATGATGATAATTTAATTAATTTACTCTCAACAAGTAGGTATGCTGTACTTGTAAGTGATCTTGATCGAACTAATCCAGATGACGATGTTAAGGAAAGACTTGCTACTTGGGAAAAACGTTTTGAAGATGATGAAAGTATAAAAAATAACATTATGCTCTGGAAAACAGATTATAAAGAAATAGAGAATTATATTCCACATGAAGAACTGTCTAGCGCTATTAACAGTGTAAAGATGCAAGATAAAGTTAGAGTAGAGGTATCTAAAGGGTTATCAAAAAATATTAAAGTATCTCTATGTGATGAAGGTAAGGGGAAGTTTAATTCTCAGCAAGAATCCTTCACTGAATTTTTTAGCGGTTTATATAAATATAACTTTTCTTTTACTGATGATATAAAGAAAAGTCTAAATTCTAAAGGTGTTGTTTCAGGTGAGAAAGTAAGAGAAGAAGATATAAAGAAAATGAAGAATGCACTGAATGCTGTCAAAATTGACATTGCAAAAATTGTTGTTAAAAATATGGTTGAAGTACCTCCATTGGTAAAGCATAAAGTATATGAATTAAAAGAATTTCTAGATAAATCTAATTTATCTAATGGTGAATATTAAAGAGAATAAACTATAATGCCAACGTAGGGTTAGCCATCATGAGAATGCTAACATTTTGCTAACGCAATCCAGTGAAAAACAGTATTCTACCGTTAAAGATGTTACAGAAAGAATTTAGCAAAAGCTTGATTTACCGCACTTTTTTCACACAACGTTAAAGATATTACACACTCTCACCTTAGGGATAAGAAAGTATTACAACAAGATCCATTTAAATCTGTCGGAAGTATTGTTGAGTTGTTTAAGGACAATATGGAAGATGCCCGTCAGATTATTGGAGTTATTTATGAAATAAATAGGAATTCAGAAGAGATTGCAGGAGCATAAATTATTATCAAATTACTACTAAGAAAAGGCACCTAAGAATAGTTTATTTAGGTTGCCTTTTTATATTTTCAGAGTTACGAGAACATAAGTGATACGTTCAATCTAAAAAGCAAAGAATTGAGGAACTAAAATGTCGCATAGTAATGATGAACTATATAAGTGGTTTAATAAGTTTACACATATCAAACTTGAACTAATAGTTGAGGATGCTCAGAAAAACGGAAAACTGAATTATAATGAATGTAATTTGTTAAGAACTATTGCCTCATATAGTCGAAGAGGAGATAAACCCACTACTAAGCAGATTGAATATGCAAAAAAGATATTGGAAAAATACAATAGCGATTCCGTAAATATGGCCGAAGAAGTACACTATGCACAATTGGTAGAAAATAATAAAGGAAAAGCTACAAATGATGTTAGTCATCTTACAGTTAGGATAGCTTGGCACGATAATAAGTGGAATGGTAAAATATGTAACAGCCCTGAATTAAATGATTACTGTATAGGGGAACATTCACTTTTATCAGAACGTTTAAGGACACGAAGAAATACGAGCTTAGAATGTAAAATGTGTAGCTATGACCTTGATAAGGTAAAAAAGGAAGGTTATCAGCCACCTTGTTTTTGGGGAATAAATGCTTTCGGGAATATCAGCGCTGAGATAGAACACGACAATCCTGCAGCACCAAACGTAACACATATTAGAGAACAATTAACACCTTATTCAGTATTTACATGGCCATTTAAATTATCTTTTGTACGTGAAAAAAGTGATGAACAAAAATATGGAAAGTATTATCCAGATAGGATATTTGAAAATAGGATTTCACACTTTCAATCAAAATTTAAAGAGAAGAAATCCATAGTATTTCTCTATACCAATTATGACAATCCAGTCTCCGGCGATGAACAGAAATATTTAGTTGTTGGATGTGCTTTAATGAAGGACAGAGGAGAAAAACAATATTTTGATATCCAACGGGATGAGTTAGCTAAATTAAGAAATAGGCCAGGAGCCCAAAACTTTCCTACAATGAATTGGGCTTTACGATATTCATTAGATTTTCCCGAGAATGGCGTTTTGTTGCCATATCACGAGTATCTCGAGCTAGAAGAAAATAACCAAAATGGAGAGAAAGATCTCCTTAATCAAATTAAAGTGACTATAGATGAGCCTGAACTAGTAAGTGGATTTAAATATGTAGCTATGGATATTGGAAATGACCAGTCTATATTTATATTAACAAAAATTAAGAGAAGCCTTTTGATAATAAAAGAGCACGCTCTTGTTGATTACGATGTTGATAATTCCCTAATGATTATTGATGATATGTTAAGAATGTGCTGGAATCAACGCGGCCATTTTCCTGGGTTCTCCAAGCTGTCACGTGTATTATTTGATATTAGACAAAATGAAAAGTCTATATTAGATGAACTTGTTCATGTACTTCAAGAGAATGAAGGGAAAAAATATTTTGAGAAGTTAATAGAAATGATGGAGGATCCAGATAGCATAGATGAGAGATATGATGATTATGAAGATCTTATATATGATCTAAATGATGCTATTGAAGAACATGATATAACATCTCAAGATTTTCTAAGGCTTGCAATGTTAGATTTAACATATGACCAGTTTAAAAGAATAGTTAATAGCAACATTTTTTCATTAAAAGATGTTTGTGAAAATCCTTATGTTTTGTATGAGGATTACATCCCCTCTTCAGTTACAGAAGACGCAAATAATGGTGATGTAATCGATGGAAATATCGATTTATATAAGATAGATATAGCTTATTTTCCAATCTCAGATTATATAAAAAAAATTAGGAAGCTACAAAATATAAGGATAGATGATCCTCGAAGAATAAGGGCATTAATAATATCTATACTAAAAACTCTCGAAGGAAAAGGTGATTGTTTCGAAGAGGCAGAGATAATACTTGATAGAATTAGAAATTATCCTTTATTTTATAAGGCAGATTCCGAATTAATCTTTAAACAGGATCTTAGAAACTTAGATGATAAATACATAGAACATCTTGTTAAGAAAATAACAATAAAGAAAGACAAGAATGGTATACATTCATATTATTATTTAAACGAGATAAATGAAGCAGAGATATATATCAAAAGTACAATCAAGAATATTCTGGAATTACCCGATAATAACGATTTAAATAAAGATATGAGGGAAATAATTAATCAATCAGTCGAAGGACTGTCGAAACGACTTAAACATCGATTCGATAAAGAAACATATATTTCAGAACATACAGCACTTTACTCAAATGTTTTTAAGAAAAGATTGTTTGTTTTAACCGGATCGCCAGGTTCTGGAAAATCCCATGAATTATTAAGGATAATTACCAAATTGAAAGAAAATTATGGATCGTACCTGTTACTTACACCTACGGGAAAAGCTGCCTTAAGGTTAAAAACTGATCCTGAGTTCAAAAACATAAATGCTATGACAATAGATAAATACTTAAATAATGATGATGAAAATATGTTGTATGAAAATATTATTATTGATGAAATGTCAATGGTAGACCTTATTAAATTTAAAGAACTTTTACAAAATCTAAACCTTAAGCCCACAAATTTTAAAAGGTTAATTTTAGTAGGAGATCCACATCAGTTGCCACCTATTGGTTACGGTAAGGTTTTTGTTGATATCATTGATTATATTAAATCTGATAATAAGTATAGAAATAATCATATTTCACTAACAGTAAATTGTAGACAAGAAACTGATACTATGATTTTAGACTTAGCAAATGTTTTTGCTGATAAGAATAAGAATTTTGAAGAGTTATTTTCCAGATTGAAGTCACCTGGGCAGCTATCTTCAGGTCTATTTATAGACTTTTGGAAAAACAGAAGTGAGTTGCAAGAGAAAATAATTTCTCATTTTAGATTCCTATTTGAGAAACAGTATGGAGCAGGAACTGGACAATTAACTACAATAATCGATAATCTACTAGGATTTGGTAATTCAGAAAAAAATTATAAATCAAATACTACGTTAAACTTAGAAGCATTTCAGATATTATCACCGTATCGATCTGGATACTTTGGAACCTTAGGATTGAATAATTATTTACAACAGTCTTTTCGAACAGAAGAAAAGTCATCAGAGGTTTTTAGACATGGAGATAAGATTATTTTAACCAAAAATATTTATGAAAAAGGGAAACTTGTTGTGTCAAATGGATCAATTGGATTAGCTGTAAAGAATGGATATAAAGTTAAACAATACTTCCCTGAGTATGGAGGTGTACGAAAGTTTGACTCTGAAAAATTAGAGCTTGGTTATGCGATTACTGTGCATAAATCACAAGGTAGTGGATTTAACCACGTATTTGTAGTAATACCAAATAAAAGAGCACTGTTATCTAAGGAGCTGTTGTATACAGCATTAACACGTTCTAGAAATTCTCTATCCATTTTCATCTATCAAGATAGCGAGAATGACGTTGTCGATTTATTTGAGGAAGTCAGAAACCGATCTTATATTTCCCATAGAAGGACATCAATTTTCCATGAACCTACTTTTAACGATACCTATTTGCCTGCTAATGGAATAAGCGTAAAGTCAAGGGTAGAATACATTATATATAAAAAATTAGAGCATTATCAAAATTCAATAGGCGGCTTCAGTTTTAAATATGAAGAAGTATATGAACTTAACAATGGAAAATTTGATATAAAACCAGACTTTACAATTGAATTACTATCAGGCAGAAAAATCTATTGGGAACACCTAGGTAGGCTAACAGATAAATCATATGTTGGGAACTGGAAAAGTCGGCTAGATATATACAAACAAAAGGGAGAATTGGGAAATCTCATTACCACAGATGAGTTAAACGGGATAAGTGATGAAAAAATCTCATTAATTATTGAAGATATATTAGGTGATAACATCAGAGGTGAAGGTAACAATATTTGGTATTCAAAATATCATTATTCGTTAAATTCATAGGCTATATAGAACATAATGTAGCATTGATGAATTGTTAAAGGACAATATTTTAGAGGGTGTATTTTCTTGAGAAAATAATAAATAGAATAGCATTTTGGTCTAAAAATGATTAGAGTATCTTGAATAATCCATTCTGTGTCGTCCTTAATCAGGACGATTTTTTTATAAGCAATTTAAACTTTCTTAAATTCATATAAATATAAATTTTTCCACTCCTTATTCAGAGGATATTTAAGCAATCCATAACAAATTAATTGAAACCCAGTTCCTACTTAGTGGTATAAACAAGGGGAATTTGCTTATATAAATTAGGGATTATTGACAAATTTAGTCGAATTTGAGTATCGCCAGTAAGTTTTGTGTAGTACAATTGCCTTGTATCTAACCTAAATACTTACATATTTGTCTGACCTAAGATTGTGATAGAAAGGAGGGATTTGTAATGGATCCAGTGATTAAAAATCATTTAAAAGAGGCCTTATTCCTTGAAAATAGAGGATTTAGGAAAGAAGCCAAGCGTCATTATGATAAATTAATAGATCAACTAAACAAACTGGATTCTGATAGTTTAACAACAATAAGTAAGTTTTACGATTTATTAAGTGAATATGATGTTGTGTTTAAGGCCAGTAAGTTAGGAATTAAGAAGTTAGGTGATATCCGTGAACTAGCCCCATTGTTTATATATGCTTGGGAATATCTAAGTTTGGATATCGGTGAGTTGGAATGGTTGTTAAATCAACCTGGTGTTGATCATCTTACGGTAGAGCGATTAGTAATAGCGAGGCATTTATTCACCTTTGGGAAAGTTGATAAATCCTATATGATCTCACTTGAGGTTGCCGAGAGAATGGAAAGAGATTTCCGTGAAAATCCAAGTTGCTATGAATTTTACATACATGCTATTTTGAATCTAGTGGAATTAGAGTACACCTTTAAAAACTTCACCCAAGCTAGATTTCACTTGAGAAAACTAATTTATCTCAAGAAGGAAAGAATGTCTAGAATCCAAGATATAGCTTATTGGGCTGCGGTTCTAGATGAGATAGCGAATTTTGTTGTTCGTCCAGATTGGGCTGAAATTGAAAGAGAACTAACGGGAGATGTATTTGTAATTGGTCGTCTATATCGTCAATTATCCCAACACTCTTTAACTAAAAAGATCGTGGAGCAATTACAAATAAATCCCTTTAAAGATGAAACTTTAGAAGCTAAAAGGAAGTCATACCTTCGGCTTATTATGAGGTTGGCAGGTGAATCTGATTGGTTTGTAGGGGTAGAAGAAGATAATTCAAAAGCACCTGATGACCTATTAACTACGCTTTTACATGCAGATTATTTAAAGTCTATACATCCAGAAAAATTGAAATCTTTTTGGGATTCGGAGTTTCCTAAACATGCTGATAGACCTGAGGCAATTAAAGCCTACTGGAAAAGTTCCAAAAAAGACAGTACCCGTGAACAAGATTTTGAAGACTGTTCTGTTACGTTTTTTGGTGGAGGAGAAAAAATCGGTGGCACATCCATTTTGATAAGTGTAAAAGGTCATCATCTGTTATTGGATGCTGGTATGCACTTGCACGAAGATGTATATCACCCAGACTACACTCCTTTATTTGATAAAGGGCTCTCCTTCGAGGATATAGATGCTCTACTGATTACGCATGCTCACATGGATCATACAGGAGCGGTGCCGTTCGTTCATAAGCAGCGACCAGACATGTTAATGTATGCGACGGAAGCAACTGTAGGTTTAATGAAGATATTACTTACAGATACGGTCCGTATTAGTAAGGATACCGTAGTGAATATGTATAGTGAGGAAGATGTTCAAAACACTCTTTTGTCTATTAAGCCTGTTGATTTCTTTAAAACATTTTCAATTCCTTCAAAAGAAAGCGAATGGAAGATAACTTTCTATCCCTCAGGACACATCTTGGGAGCAGGAGCAATACACATAGAGTTTCAAGGGGTTTCTATTTTATTTACAGGCGATTATTCAATTGACGAACAAAAAACCGTAAAAGGATTAGTTCTTCCTGATGATTTGGAAGTAGATGTATTAATCACTGAGTCCACATATGGGTTCTTACCTACTAATGCTAGTATTGATCGCACAAGACAAGAAAAACTATTCGTTGAATCTATAAAACGAACTATGGATAAGAGTGGCACAATGTTAATACCTGCTTTTGCATTAGGAAGAGCACAAGAAATCATTCTTATTCTAAAAAATGCTTTTAAAGAGGAAAAATATTTGCCATTCAATGTCTATTTAGACGGAAGGGTTACCGATGTATGCCGAATTTATCAAAGATATTCAGAACAACGTCGATATATCAATCCTGAATTCTATCAAGATGAGAGTAAGGAGTCATTATTTTTTGGAGGCGGTGTTCAATCAGCACAAGATGTATATTCCAATCGAAGAAATAGTGATTTTACATTCACTGATTTTATGGAGGACTACATATACCCAGGAAACAACTGTATTGTCGCTAGTTCTGGGATGCTAACAGAAAACAGCGCATCAGCTCGTTATGCTGAATACTTAATAGAGGAGGAACGCCACGCTGTTTCCTTTACAGGTTATATGGATGAAGAAAGCCCAGGTCACCATGTTTTACAAACTGCCAAAAAAGGCTCTGTTGGAAAAGTAAGAGTAAATGGTATTGACAAAGAAGTTCATGCAAGAATTGAAACTTTCCGTCTTTCAGCTCATGCAAGTCGAGAACAAATCGTACAACTTATTACAAAGCTACAACCTAAAAAGGTTTTCCTAATGCATGGTGAACATGATAAAAGATTTATACCAACACAATCGATAGTAGGTGGCGAAAAAATATATCCTACACTGATTGACTTACTTACCAATTTAAAAGATGAGGTTGAAGTCACCCCCGCCTTTAACGGTGAAATATATTACTTAGACAGGAAAGGATAGAAGGACATATGGATATTAAAACTCAGATATTAGATTCTGTGTTACGAAAATACGCTAAATCGGATAAAGAGCTATTTTCTAGCGCGGAAAATATAAGTGAAGAAGAATTCAAAGAAAAATTGATCGAACTAAATCTTTCCGACTTATCAAAACGTAATTCGTTTTTTTGGGAATTACAATTAGTGGTTGAAAAGTGTGTATTTAATCAAGTAGGGTCTGACGATAATGAAAGTTTAGCGGAAATGGTTGTAAAGACATGGAATGAAACAAATGAGCTTAAAATTAATCAATCACTTGCACTTAGTTTTATTTATATAATCAACCTTAAATTTCCTAATACTCGGAAGGCGTTCATTGCAATATGTGATGGCGATCTTCAAAGCTATAAAACATTTAGTAGCAACAAGTCTTGGTTATTCAATGACTTGTTAGTTCGTTTCTTAGCCTGTATATGTGGTAAACAGCAATATAGCCTTGTATTACCTACAGTTGAACAGATAATGCCATTACTTTTCGAAAGCACTTCTAAATCGGACTACCGCGAGTCTGTTGCTAGAGTAGGTTTCAAACACAAAAAAGGACTCAATTTTGTAAAGATGAGCGCTTACAGAAAAATAGTTGGTGTGAATGATCTTGTCTATGCGGAAGGAATGAAATCTATCTTATTAGGTGCATTGAATGAGATAGAAGAAACAGAAGTATTAAGTACGTTAAAACAAAGATTAAATTCAGTAGTTGAAATTGTGGATCAAAACGATTCAGAAGAAGACTTTGGAATGGAAGATTTATTGGATAATCACGCCCCGGAAGTAAATACACAAAACTCTTTATCACCGAAAAGAAAAGAAGGTTCTTTCAATGAGTTTGATGAAGCGGGTGTTTCTGTTGCTGTTAATGAGGAGGTTTCTAGGCTTGTTGAAAGAGAGAAACAAACTGAAGCATCACTCGATGGACCGCCTGTACTAGTGAAAAAACTAAAAGACGAACTGCATAATGAAATTGTTGCTGCTCTTGATAATGCTTTGACTGCTGTAAAGTCTGCAATTGTTAAGGCTTCCGAACTGTCAAATACACAAAGTTTGGTTACTCAAGACTCTGACCAAAACCAATTGAAAATAGCTAAAGAGGAAATAGATCGATTGAAACAAGCGTTGCAACAGGAAAAAGAAAAGGTAGAACTAGCTGAAGAGAAAGCATTTGTAAAAGTACTTAATGCTATTGGTGGTGAGAGTAGCAATTATTTATTATCCGACTTATTTGAAGAGAGTCAAGGAAAAGCACCTATTAGCCCTAACATCAGTGCAGGGAGACTAATCAACTTATTCTCAAGTTTAAGTTTGGCAATTGGATTAGAAGAACATAGCAACAACTACGAACTTGGTAGTGTTATTGAGATTAACAAAGATGAACTTATTAAAAATTATAGTATAGATGGGCCGATTGTTAGCCAAAACGATTCTATTAATGTAAAACTTTTGAAATTCGGTTGGGCAATCAATGGTAAAGTTGTCGTGCAACCTTTGGTAACTGAAGTTAAGGAGGAAATGTAATATGTCAAAAAGATATATCGGAATAGACCTTGGAACAACAAATTCAACTGTTAGTGTAGCAAACCTTACTGTGCGAGGAGATATTGAAGCTCAAGCTTTAGAAGTGGCACAGGTAGATGAGAGCGGAAATGCTATCGTAACGGATCAATCGCTTCCTTCTGTGTTATATGTAGATGATCAAGGGCATCCTTACGTTGGTCGATTTGCTAAACGTATAAATGGCGTTTATCCTCAACGGGTTATTAAAGAAGCTAAACGGTTTATTGGACAGGATGTTTCTTGGGAAATTGACGGAGAAATAATACGTCCTGAAATGGTGTCATCTTATGTGTTAAAGATACTAAAGGCTCAAGCGGAAGAATATTATGCTGGGGAAAAAATTGATAGCGTAGTTATTACCATCCCTGCTAACTTCAATTTTCAACAACAACAAGCTACGAAGGCAGCTGGTGTGTTGAGTGGTTTTGATAAAAATAACATCCATATGATACCCGAACCAACTGCTGCATTGATTGACTTCCTTAACGAGGAGAAGAAACTAGATCCATCTGTTCGTCGTTTAAAGTTAGATGGTGGGAAAAAGAACTTAATGGTATTTGATCTTGGTGGAGGAACGTGTGACGTTTCCATTCTTCAAGTTGGTGAAACCGAAAATGGAGGAATTGATATTCAGGAGCTATCAATCTCTCAATATACTGAATTAGGTGGAATTGACTTTGATAGAAAAGTAGTTAACGAACTAATGAAAAAAGTGCTAAAGCATGTGGGTATGAATTTTAATCAGTTAAAAAGCAAATATGATAAAAAGGATATTTTGCGCCTTTGGGAAAACCTGCTTGATTTTGCTGAGAAGGCAAAAAAATTCTTTAGTACAAGAATCGAAAACCAATTACGTACTTCTCAATCTGACTATTATGAGAACAAAGAACAGTTTAACAGCCTAACATATCGCGAAATGCTCTCAGTCCAATTGCCAACAGACCTAGTAACTACACTAACTATTACTAAGAAAGAGTATGATGATGTAATTGAAGAGTTGCTTTATAAAGAAAAGAGCAAAAAAGGAAACAACATTGAAGAGCCAATTTTGAACGCTTTAGAGCATGCGAAAATTGGTAATATGACTGTAAATGATATTGATGCGGTATTCCTCGTGGGTGGAATGACGTATTACCATACGATTCAAGAACGAATCTATGAAATTTTTGGTCGTCGTATAAAACCAATTAAGTCTATTAATCCAATGTTTGCGGTAAGTCGTGGAGCTGCTGTGTATCATCATCAGATTGATCGTATCAATTTTAAATCAAGTGACCAAATATCAGTTGCGGACACAGATATTTCAAGTAAAGATGTAGTTTTCACTAACACAATTCCAAATAACGTCTATATAGATGTTATTGGTGCAGATCCTGTTGCATTGCTAGAGAAAGGAACAAAATTACCATTTGAGCGTATCATCGAGGATCGATTCATTGTAACTGGACCAAATTCAGCTAAAACAGTTAATGCAATGCAGTTAGAATTATTTACTGCTACATCAGCTAAATCAATTCATACTAAGAAACTAAAATCAGCTACGGTTAATTTTAAAAAGCCAGTCCCTGTTAATTCTAAATTAGTATTAAAAGTGCAATGTAATCAAGAACGTGAAGTATCGATTAAAGCTTGGCTAGAATCTGATGAAACGGAAGTGATTGATGTGAATATTGGTTCTCATGAATTTACTGAAGAGGAAATTGAAAACTTGAAAGCAAAACAAGCTAATATCAATAAAATTAAGTAATCAAAAGGGGTTGATTCCATGTCATTACAAGATCGTATGTCAGCAAGTATCCTACAAAAACTGACCGACCTGAAAAAAGATTTACCGAAGGAAGAATTTATTGAAAAAGATGTGTTTAATGACGAAGAAGAAGAGCAAATAAAACAAGAATTATTAAGACAAGCAGAACAAGAGGATGAAAGTGATGGAATAGATGCTGACTTCTTTACGTCATTGTCTGGCCCATCCCAAGAAGACGGAAATGAAAAGCTAGTGGAGATTGAGTACCTTGGTCGAATTGGATATGTAGACATTTCATTTGAAACTCTAGATGAAGACATGGATGAGAAGGAATATAGATATATTCTTGATGCACTGGAAATAATGGCATATAGTGATGATGTCTCAAAACGTAAAGAAGCCTCAAAAGAAGTTGAACAGTACGGTGAGAAAGCCATTACAGCTATCTTTAGAGAATGTCGTAAGTTTGATTTGACAGATGAACAACGTAAAAACGAACTAGTGCATCTTTTAAGCCGCTTTACTTCTAGAAGTTTAAAAGGCCGAAAAATCTTGAAAGCCGTTCTTGAAAAAGCAAATAGTACTCAGCATATCGCCTTAGCTATCCTAGTTTCTGGTGCTGTACGAGAACATGAAGCTGTTCCTAGCATTCTAAATCACATGTTATCTCCAGATTTCTTTGGTATTGGACTAGAAGCGTTAATAAAGATAAGAGATAAAAAATCGGTTGAACCCCTAATTCAACGTCTTAATGATTTAGATAGTAACCGTAACGATTTGATTGACCATGCTATTCACTTAGCTCCTAGATTCGCAGATTTTGGATCGGAAGCTGTAAAACCTGTATTTGAAGCATATATAAACAATCATAAAAAATCAATCCGCCCGATTTTGACTATTGCACTTCGCTCATTTAAAGAGGATGCTATCCCTGTGTTATCTGAGGTTTTAGAAAAAGAAACGGATGAAAATAAACTCATACCAATTTGTATGACCCTTGGAGCTTTAAAAATGTCTTTTTCAACTAACTTATTAATAGATGCTTTTAAAAAGTATCCTGCTAAGAGAAAAGCAATCATTCGCGGTTTCAGTCACACAAGGGATCAGTCAGTACTAACCTTACTTGTTAAGGAATTAAAATCAACTGAAGACATCAGATTAAAACAAGAGTGTTTGGGTGCTATTTCATATCTTGCTGAAAATGATACTAATCTAATTTCTGTCGTTAAACCTTATCTAAACGAGCGACATAATAGACTATACCTAGATGCTCTTAATTGTTTAGTTCGTCTAGGTGACCAAGAATCATTTGATAAATTCGTGAATTTGTTAATAAACGGAGAAGAGGGAGAACAGTATGTCCTTCAAAAGCAATTGCCTAAAATGTCGTTCAAGATGATTGTTAAAATGGCTCAAAAAATACTTACTTGTCCCGACGATAAAGCGATTTTGCTTGTATCAGCATTACAAAATGCGAACATTATCCCTCAAGAAGTTGGTCCAATTCTACAGAAGAAGCTAGACCAAAAACCTATTCCTGCGCTAAAACTTGAAATATATCGACTTATCGGAAAACACGTAAATAAAAAGCGTGAGCTGTTATCGCAAGATATTCTTTATAAAGCCAGACAGGAAGAGACAAACCCAAGAGTGGTCCGAGAGCTAGATCAGATTATTGATAACATGAGAAAAGAAAAAGGCCGTATTTCAACAATTAGAGAAGAAGAATAGGAGATGGAGATAAAATGGCTGTTAATGCAGGGAGGAAGAAGGGAAGTAAACGTAAACGATTCCCATATATTGAGGTGGAAGGAATAGAGAGTCGTTACCTAGATGCAGCCCTATTGAAAGTCTGTGGAGATGGAGTATTAGAACATTCCTTATCGGATGAATTCAAATTGATTAAAAAAGCGGGTATAACTTTACAAGAACTCAAACGAAAAGAGCGCAGTCATAAAGAATTGATCGAGCTAGTTTCTCCACACTTGTTAGAGAGCTACGATTACTACAATTTTCTAGCAAATAGTTGGGACGAAATATTACAAAAGACGATTCATCTCTATTTTGAAAACGATTATGCTAGTTTCACCATAGAGGATTGGGACAACCAAATTAGAAATCTAATTGATGAAGAAGTAATGCCAGTTTATGGAGCGATAAACACTATGCGCCTTTATAAGAATGGTGAAATAAAAGAACTGATTTATACTTTTTTAAAAGAAGAGAAATATGTCGTAAAATTTTACCGTGAAACTGGTATTAAGATAGAAGGTCAAGGACTTGACATTAATTGGGACGGAATTATTGATGATGAGCTAGAAGAATATTTTGAACTAGAGGATGAATTGGAGGAAAACTCATTGCCAGAAGTGGAATTATTCGAACGTAGCCCTGATGAAGCACTTAGGATGGCGGCAAAGATTATCTTAAATGTATCAGAACGAGTTTCAGATCTTGAGGAAGCTGAAAAATATAAGAAACTATATGAATCCGAAAAAGATAAGGTAGCCGAATTAACACGAGATTTAAAGTCAAGGGATTCGCAAGTAAAATCCTTATCGAAAGAAAATCGAGCATTGACTAAATCTGTAGAATCACTTAATGGTAAAATTGAACAGCAACTGAAAGAGTCTGGTCGTTTAGGTGAAGCACTTGGTGAAATTCGTAAGGAAAACGAGGATCTAGGGAAAGATAAAGCTAGCTTAGAACGTCGTGTTGGTACTCTTGAAAAAGAAGCGAATTCTATAACTGAAAAGATTAAAAAGGAACTAAAGAATGATTTTGATAAGAAGACTATTAAGATGCAAGATGAGTTTGGTGAGGAAATATTCCTGTTGGAGAAGCGAATCGAGGACTTACAACGTCTACTAGAAGATGAACAAGCAAAAAATAGTGAACTATCAGATCTTCTTGAAACGACATCCAAAGAGTTTACTACAATTAAATATAACTTAGAAGTTGTAGAAAAGGAACGTAATGAACTATCAGACCAAGTAAATCAAGCTCTTGCAAATGAGGAAAAAAAGGTTACTGAAGATGATATAATGTTTGGTTTTGATGAAGAAGATCTTGAAGAGTTTGTTGAATTCGATAACAAACCAACTAGGAATTAGTTTATCGGACCATAGATAAAGTGGATGTAATACTAAAAAGTGTGGGTAGACTTTACTTAGTAGTAAATAAGTTAACCCACACTTTTTAATTAAAGGAGTATAAAGAAAGTCAAGAGGTGAAGGTATCATGAATGGTGAAAAGTTGAAGAGTCAACTGAATATTAATATAGATTCTCAATTCCTGCAACAGGCTTTATATCATTCGAGTTATTTAAATGAAAAGAAACGAACTGATGAAATTGAAATACAAAAATCTTATATACATATGGGGAAACTAATCTATCATTTAGCACTTGCATCCTTAATTTCAGAGGAAGAAACTAAGCAACATAAAGAAATTAACGAAAAGCTTACACAATACAAGGATGAGATTCTTCTTCAGTTTTATGATGAAAATAAAATAAACGATTTATTATTTCTTGGTAGAGGGGAATTAAGCCAAAGAAAAGAACGTTATTTAGAACATTGTTTAATAATTTTTTATTATATTTATAGAGAAAATGGTTTAGACAGATTGAGGACTATTCTTTCTCCCTTATATAAAAAGGGTAAGAAGGTTGATAAACTGATTGATTATAAATCAGCTTTACAGGAATATATTCAAGATTTGAAATTGACTACTGATAACATTAAATATGAGACTATAAGTGTGGAAGGCCCCAAACACGATTGTTATTACACTGTGAAAGTTAGTGTAAATGGTTTAAGTGGAGTGGGGAAAGCAAAGACTAAAAAAAATGCACAACAGCAAGCTGCCCAAAATTTGTTCAAAAACAATAAAGTTAGTATTTCAAAGAAACCAAGAAATAAATCTGTTCAACCTGCAAAAAAGGTAGCTTTAGTGTTAACAAAAAATAGAGAAGATGAATTATTACCACTATATAAAACGCTAAAGATTTCTACAAATGATATTTCTTTAAAAAATTTAGATATATGCTTTACTCATAAGTCGTTTGCAAATGAAAAAAAACTTAATACAATGGAAGCATTTTCTTTTTACGCCTGGCTTGGAGCTTTAGTTATTCCATGTATGATTGGTGAATATATTCTACAGGAATTTCAAACAAGGGCTAGTGGAAAGTATAGTCGCTTGATGGAATTAACAAGTAGTCTTGTATCCAAAAATCATTTAAGTAAATGTTTGCCAACCTCTATTTATAAGTCTGTTAGAATTCCTAATAAAAATGATTTAAATGCCCCTTCACTTAGGGCTGATATCGTGCAAACGTTAGTAGCTGCAATGTTTTTAGAAAATTTGGAGCATCAAAATGATAAAACATTCGAAAATATAAAGGAATTTGTACGGACTTATATTATTTCAACTAATAAAAAAGATTCAATATCGGTTGATTATCGGAGCTATCTACAAATCGTTACACAAGAGCTTAATATTGAGACCAAGGCAAAAATAGCTACATCTGGTCTATCCCATCAACTTAAACACAACGTAAAGGTCTCAACATTTTTTGCTAACGGAGAGAAGTTTTTAGAAGGAAGAGGGAAAGCAACTTCAAAAAAACAAAGTGTAAACCTGGCATGTAAAGAGATTATTGATCAAATGATTTATCTTTATAATTTAAATCATAAAAAGCTTGAGCTGCCGAATACTACAATACTAAATCAAACCTTGGCATACTATATTCGAAATGCCTTAAACAGCAAAAATCCTCTTAAATTCCTTGATCTAGTGGGAGGACTTGGACTCAATCGATGGTCATTAGCGACTGCGATGAATATTGCAACGCATTTGTATAATAGGGGATTGATATCTGAGCTACTCATGGTATTAATTAAATGGGAAAAGCTTTATTCAAGTGAAAGTGTTGAAAAATGCATTAGGGAATTACCGGATAGTGGGAAAAAAGTTATCTTATCTAAATGGCAGGAAACAAATAAAAGACGAGAACAAATAAAGAACAAGACCGCTCAAAATGAAGAGAATCAAATGGAAGATGAATTCTTACTTTTGTTTGAAGAATTTAATTTTAAGCCTGTTAAAGACACAAACCGTACTATTGGAAATATTGGAGTGAGGGAATCACAAAACGAGGATGATAGGAGTCCAGTAAGGGCTATACAAGTTGATGATGAAGATTTTGAGGAGATCGATGACTTGTTTAATTTTAAACCTTTTTCATAAACAGGAATTGTAGTGCTATCTGTAATAATGTAAAGTCAGGGCTGCTACTTTTATTTTATATTATAAAAACGATAGTAAAAAAACTGATTTATCCACTTGTAAATCAATGCGATCAATTATTAGGTGCAAGATTTTGTATGTTAATTCATCATACTCGTCACAACTTGAATCAGTAATAAAGTTAGCTTTGAAATAAGTATTAAACAAATATCCAATACCAACACACCATATTTGTCTCAGAAAAATTCCAAGTAGGAGCTGGGCTTGACAACAAAACGGGCAGGATCATTTATGGTGAACTGCCCATTGTAGTTTCAAGTTATGATTCATAAATACTCATCATCTCTTTAATCGTTTCTCTCATTTCATTTCTTAATTCTATGGGGGAAAGAACTTCAACATTTTGAGCTTGACTTAGGAGCCACATTTTTATTCCTTTGCCAAAGACTTTTGCTCGAATAATTACGTAATCTGCTTCTTTTTTTATTATTTCAGCTGTCGGAATCCGATCAAGTACAGCAGTAAGGGAGGCTCCCCAAAACTTGAATTGAATATCCATTAGTTTGCCTGCACTCATAAATTGAATATGTTTTCTTAGCTCACCTTCTTGAAAGCGTTCAATTTCAGGGATTTTAAAATGAACTTTCTTAATATTATATGAAGTAATTCGGTCTAATCGGAAAATGGTTGGGAAACTGAAATGACTTCCCTCTATGTAGGCAGCTACATAAAAATAAAATTCAGAAAATAGGAGGCCGACTGGCTTTATTATATGCCTCTTTTTTGTTTTAGCTTGTTCAAGGGAATATTCGATTTCCACAATATTCTTTGTACGAATGGCACTGCTAAACTCTCCAATCGCATTTATGATAGGTTTATCATGTTGAAGAGGTTTATAATGAAACTTTTCGTTTAGAATGACATCTTGAAACTGCTTTTTATATTTTGAAGATAATTGATTGAACAATTTTGTTAATAATGTGTTTAATTCTTCTTGGTTAAATGCACGACTTTCTAGTAGGATTTTGGCTAAAGTCAGTATTTCTTGGAATGTTAACCAAATGTTCATGTCTTTTTCAATGACATAACCTTTTTCTTTTCTGTTATAAGATATTGAACCTGTGTTTTCAAAATGGTTAGTTTGTGAAGAATATTCCCTAATTAATTCGATATCCCGTTGTATTGTCCTAGGATCTACATTAAACCTCTCAGATTCCTCTTGCTTGTTGATTAATTCCCCTTTTTGTAATCTTTCATAAAGATTCAAAATTCTAATTCCTTTAGTCTGATCAGATTGTAAGTTCATAAAAACCCTCCTAAAAGCCCACAGGCCACGGATTATTATAAAAAAAATATTTACATAGACATTTTATGTCGTCTTAAATCTGTAATATTTAATTAAGAAGAGTTTAATAAAGAAATTAAGCCCATTATAACAAAAATAAGCGCAAATCTATTATTTTTGGATAAATTTAGATCATATTCGGAAAATATTAGGAGTGCTACCAAGTTACTATTTTTTTGGCTCATTTTGTTATATTATGTAACAAGGACCAATTGTTTTGTCGTAAAAATTTAGCCTTTATTTGGAAATGATATTTTGTATTATGTACTTCATTGAGGGTGAACCGAAAGGATTAATAAGATGATTGCAACAGAATATTCGGGACAAAAACAAAAGTTTGAAAGTGTTAAAGAGTATTATAAAGCTTTATGCTCATTTTCTTATGAAAATCATCCTACTTATATCGAAACTCCGTTAATTAAAACTAATTTTTTTGAACTACTCTTCCACTTTATTAATAGTGATAAGTACTTTAAGACTTACCAACAAACTGTGAAGTCTACTTATGAGGTTTTATTTAAGGGGTATGATTCAAAAAAAGCTGCTGATTTAATTAATATAAAATCATTATTACATGATACAAGAAAATTGCGGGTTCAGTTTAAGAAGTTTGGAATTCGTTTCTATTCATATAAGTACATTTTTTTAGCTCACTATTTAATTTTAAGGTATGGAAATGTTGAAGAAAATGATCAAGAGGTACAACAAATTATTAATAAAATTAATCTGAAAGTTAATATTAATTATGCCTCAAAGATTATTAAATTTACAAATGCCCTTAAGTCATGTGATTTTAAGTTAGCTAAGGAGTTGCTTCACCAACGCCCCTGCAAAGCTTTAACATTTTTGTATGACGAATTCAAAAAATATGATCAATATTTAATAGAGGGAGAGGAGAACTTCCTTGTCATTGGAACGATGAGTTCAGGTAAATCAACTTTCTTGAATTGCTTAGTGGGAAGAGATTTATTTCCCTCTCAAAATGAAGCATGTACAGCAAAAGTTTTTACGTACACGAACGTTCCGAGTAAAGACCGATTCTTCATATCGACTAATAATGAGCAAACATTTCAATGTTCCTTTTCACTAGAAGAAAGTGACTTGAAATTATTAAATGAGAATTTAGATACAAAACGGATTGATATTGAAGGTGCCCTATCTCCTTTATACAAAACGAATAAGAAAATTCGCTTGATTGACACTCCAGGGACCAATAATTCAATGGATCGTTCGCATCAGCAAGTCACTTATCAATCTTTATTAAATGAACATTATGACACGGTTTTATATGTTATCAATGCAACTCAGCTAGGTACAGATGATGACAAGGTATTGCTTAAGCATGCAAAAGAAACAATAGCTAAACGTCAAAAAGATATTGTATTTATCGTTAACAAAGTCGATGAAATTGACGAGGAAGGCCAAGAGTCAATCGAGGGTTTGGTGAATAATACCATAGACTATTTAACCGGAAATGGTTTTGAAAACCCTAAAATTCTATTCTCCTCTGCCTTTGCAGCTAAACTTGGGCAAAATATAATACTGGATCAGCCAATTACGAGAAGAGAGAAAAAGCACTTTGATTTTTATTATGATTATTTTTCACAAGAAGCAGCTAATTTAAGTCAATACGCAACATTGAAATTAAAGCAAACAGAATTTAATAAAGTCCATAAGAGTACTTCGATTCAAAATTATGAAACAAATAAAATATATAATGTTGTTCAAAATTCGGGAGTATTCCAAATAACTAATTTATTCTAGTGGAGGTCATTTTATGGCAACTATCAACATTATGTACAACCCATACACTGTACAAACGATCATTGAAGTAGATGGAATAGACTTTATGCAACAAGGAAAGCTGAGTCAGTATAAAAATGAAAGATTACAAGTTTGGATCGATGAGCTTGTCCGAGTATTAGTGGAAGAAATTAATGAAGATGAGTTAAATATTTCTTTCAAAGGCACACTATTAGACTTTGAAGACTTAGCAGAGGTATGTAATCAATTCAAGAATTATCATGCAGGGGTCCACATTCACGTTGAACATATTCAAGGCAAAGAGTCTTCCGATAAAATTATGGAACTAGAGGGTCTTGTGAATCATATGTTTGCTGGACCATTTAATGTTTTAAAAGATCCAAAAATAAAACAAAACTTTGAAAAAGCAATGAATAGTGAGTTTGAGATAGCGGTTATTGCTACGATGAGTTCAGGTAAATCGACACTTATTAATGCTTTTTTGGGCCAAGAGTTAATGCCATCAAAGAACGAAGCCTGTACAGCTAAAATTGCTAGAATAAAAAATGATGACAATTGCACACGTTTTTCTGCTGTTTGTTATGATAAAGATGGAAAAGAATTAGTTTCGAAACAGAATCTATCTTATGTAGACATGGATAGCTTCAATGATAACCGAGAAATATCCATTATTGATATCAAAGGTAGAATTCCATCAATGTCTTCTGAAAAGATGAATCTAGTTCTAGTAGACACTCCAGGTCCGAACAATTCAATGGATACGAGCCATCGCGATCATACACACCGAGTTATTAAAAATGATGATAAACCAATGGTTTTATATGTACTGAATGCAACGCAATTAAAGACTGATGACGACTATGCATTGCTTAAAACAGTTGCGGAAGCAATGAAAGTCGGTGGTAAACAATCAAAAGACCGTTTTATCTTTGCCGTAAATAAAGCAGATTGCTTCGACCCAGACAAGGGGGAAGATCTTGCTAACGTTCTACACAACGTAAAAGACTATTTAGAAAAGCATGGAATTGAAAATCCAAATATTTACCCTATTTCAGCAGAAACGGCAAAAGTTATTCGTAAGTACAATAGTGGTCAGGATTTAACGAGACAAGAAAATAAAACATTACGGAATATTGATTTATTTATCGAAGAACCAAGTATGCACTTAACGAATTATGCACCGTTAAGTCCTTCTTTAAAAAATAAAATCTCAGATAAGATTATGATGGCAAGGGACGAACATGATGAAGAGCTAGAAGCTTTATATCATTCAGGTGTTCCAGCAGTTGAAATGGCTATTAATGAATACTTAGATAAATATGCCGTTACATCTAAAATTACAAACGCTGTAAATTCATTCAAAAAAATTGTTGAAAGAGAACAAATGATGCAAAATCTTCAACAACGAATGGCAGATGACCAAGAAGAAAAAGATCGAGTCCATCAGGAAATGTCTCGAATTGAGCAAGAGTTAGAGCAAGGAGAAAAAGCAAAGGTATTTAGGCAAAGAATTAAAAACCTTGATTTTAATATCGAATCCTATTTTGAGAATTCTAAGGAAAAAATCTTTAATCAAGAGCTTCAAGCGATTTCAGACCGCTTCCGCAATGAAAAAGTTAGAAAACATGAAGCAGATATGATCTTGTATAAAGCAAGAAAAGACGTAGACATGTTACAAAGTTCAGCTGTTACTGATTTAGAAAAGTTAATCGGCGGGCTACTTAAAGAAAATGCAAAAAAATATATTGATGAGTATAGAAAATACATTAAAAATATTATGGACTTCCAAGAGAATTCCCTTGCTGAAATGGATAATATAAAACTGTTTTCTTATGATTTACCCGATGTCGATGATTTAATAAATAATTACAGTTATGAAGAAGAAGAATTGGTTGGAACGAAAACCGTTTATAATGACAATAAAAAATGGTACAAGCCTTGGACATGGTTTGACGACGAATATTATGAAAAAGACGTATATGAAACACGCGAATATGTCAATATGTCTGAATTAAAGGAAGAGTTCTTAAACCCGGTCAGATATTCTTTAGAAGAAAATTTCTATCAAGCTCAACAATATTCAGAAAATGAAAAAGAAAAGCTGAAACGTTACTTTATAAGTGAAATTGACCGTCTTGAATTGTTAATGAAAAAGCGCGTCGAAGAAATTAAAAATCTATCTAGTCGCAGCTCTAAAATTGAAGAAGAATTAATGAAAAATGAAGAGAAGAAAATTTGGCTTAATGAATTTATTATTAGGCTTGATAAAGTATTAGAAGTATAAAATAGAAAGGGGAAGAAGCAATGTCTAAATTTTTACAGCAAGCTATTGAAGAAGGCAACATACGCAAAATTAGAAGTGCAATAGGTACGGAGATTATGTCGGATCCCACTGGAAGGAGCGGTGAAATTAACGCAGCCCTAAGAAAAATTGAAAGCAATGGTATTAATATTTGGGAATCTCATGATGGTAGAGAACTAGATATGAATCGTGCGGTTTGGTCCAAAGAATATTTTACGAAATTACAGGCACAATTATCTTCAAATTTTTCAAAAGAGCGTTTTGATCACACTTTGAATGTAGGAAGAAAAGCTTATGAGGAAGAACTTTTAAAACCTCAACTGCAAAAAGGCGAACCAAAAGTAACAGTGAGAAGTTCTTCCCCACAACAAGGAGGACGTACTGGAAAAAAGGGTCTAGTAATAGGGATGGTGGTGGTAGTGTTAGCCATAGCAGCCATGTACATGTTGAAGGATTAAAAAGAAGAATAGATTTTTTAGAAAAAATAAATAAAGAAAAACAAGATTTGATTAATAAATTAGAGTGTGAAATTGAAAGTATTAATAGGGTTAATCAAAAATTAGTAGATGATAATCAGAATCTTACAATAAAACTTGAAGTTTTAGAGCAGGAATCAAATAAAAAAATGTTTATTGAAGAATTAAGGATTGAGTCTGATCGTATAGAAGTTGATCAGGATTCTGATTATGAACCAAAAGAAGATATAACAAACCTTAATCAACCCTTGGATGAACAATTCAATCACCGCAATTCTTCACATTCAACAATTGATATTATAGAAGTAGAACAAGTACCAAATGACGAAAAAAAAAATGATCTTCAAATCCAAGACCAACAGTTAAATGAACAAGTGTGTAATGGTCCTTCAATAAATAGTGAATTATCGTTTAGGGAAGCGGATGATATTACTCTAACAGAGGATAAGGTTTGTACTAAAACAGAATCCTCTTCGAGCTTGGAAATATCTAATGTAGAAGAAAAGGTAGTAATAAAAGCTGGTATTAAATATCAGAAAAACTTAGAAATGTACGAAGAGTCTAAAGTTAACATGAATCCACATCAATATATTTTGAAAGATAAAATTCATTAAAATAACATAGTTGAGGACGGTTTGAGTATTGGAAGTATTGTACTTACTTTAGCCGTCCTTTTTAATAAGGTTGTGTTAGTTTCATTGTTATTTTTTTTTCAAAGGCGCTAGACTTCCTTGAGAAAAGCGTGTCAAAGAGGATCATGGACTACAAAGTGGCCATGAGTTCCCGGATCGCTCGTGCAAGCAAGTAGAAATCGGAAATCAACGATAATTTAAAAGAGGGTATTTTCAAAATGGAGGTACATTTATGGGCTCACTCGACGTTCGAAGAAAAGATGATCTTCAGCAATCATTAGCCATTGCTGAAGAATTTATCGAAAAAAATTACTTACTTGATTTAGCGAAGCATGAAGTTATCCCAGTACCAGATCACATTAAAGAGCTAACAGTAAGACAACATATTCGTTTATTTCAAGTAACCAAGATTGTTTATGATAAAAATGAGGATATTTCAGAAAAGCTTATTAATGTCTATAATGCTGTTGGAAACTTGAATAGTTCCCTTGTTTTAGTGATTGATAGTGATGGACAAGAAACAAATTTGTATATGGGAGTTCGTTCGGGAGATATTGATCAGAACATTACAACCGCTAAAGAAAGTATGGAAAAAAGTTTTACCGGTAATTTTCCTGGAACCGATCTAAGAAACTTAAGAAATAAAGAAATTGAGTCTGTAATAGAAGGGATCCTACAAAACACAGTAACTAGTAATAATAAAGTAATTACCTCTGTATCTGGTATTCCGGCACTAAAAGATGTGGAGAAGGTTCAGTACATACAGGGACTAGAGAAACTTATTGATTCTATGAAAAATGAAAAGTTCTCAGCTATCTTTATAGCAGATCGCTTAGACACTAAAACTGTTTCGCGTATTCGTCAAGGCTATGAGGCGCTCTATACCGAATTATCTCCCTTTCAACAAACAGAATTATCATTTGGTGAAAGTGATAGTCAAGCAGTTACTGAAGGTATTAGCAAAGGGATTACGAATACAATAAGTGATAGTATATCTAAAACACAAAGCCATACGACAGGTAAATCTGAAGGTTCATCAAAAAATATATCAAAGAGTTCAAGTACGAGTAGTGGCTATAGTTTTATTTTATCGATTTCACAAAGTTCTTCGAAGTCAGACAGTGTAACGACTTCGAGCAACTATAATACGTCAGAAACTGAAGGATCATCATTAACGAATGGGTCTTCAAAAGCAGATTCGGAAACGACGAACAATAGTAATACGCTAACAAGCTCAAACTCTAGAAATCTACAAATAAAGTTTGAAAATAAAACCGTAAGTAATTTGCTTATAAAGATTGATGAACAGTTAATGCGTTTAAAAAGCTCAGAAGATTTTGGACTTTGGAATTGCGGATGTTATTTCCTTGCAGACAATCCCCAAACGGCTAAAGTAGTTTCTTCAACTTATCAGGCTATTATTCGCGGAGATAATTCTTCCGTCGAGCATTCATTTTTGAATACATGGAGTACTGAAGAGCCGAAAAAACTAGCAATGGTAACAGATTATTTAACGAAGTTTCATCATCCATTAATCCAAATAGAGCGAAATATTGGATTCGATATGCCATATGTTACACCAAGTACATTAGTAAATGGGCGTGAGTTAGCAATAGGTTTTGGGTTGCCAAGGAAATCTGTTAGTGGGCTTCCAGTAGTTGAATCCGCAGAGTTTGGTAGAAATGTATTAACTTATGATCGTGAAGACGATAAATATGTACCTAAAGTACAGTTGGGTAAAATATTCCACATGGGAAAAGTTGAGAACACGATTGTTGATTTAGATTTACAAAGTTTATCTATGCACACTTTTATAACGGGTTCTACGGGATCAGGGAAATCCAATACTGTGTATAGTATATTGGATAGCTTGTCCAATCAAAAAGTGAACTTTCTAATCGTTGAACCTACGAAAGGTGAATACAAACACATATTTGGAAATCGAAGTGATGTAAGTGTATTTGGAACGAATCCTGAGTTTTCTAATTTACTCAAAATTAATCCATTTAAGTTTCCAAGAGGAATTCATGTACTGGAACATATCGATAGATTAGTAGAAATATTTAATGTTTGTTGGCCAATGTATGCAGCAATGCCTGCCGTACTGAAGGAAGCAATTATTAAATCTTATGAAACAAGTGGTTGGGACTTAATTACGTCTAAGAACAAATACTCTGAGGAGTTTTTCCCTACTTTTGGAGATTTGTTAGTAGAATTACAAAATGTAATTGAAAGCTCAGCGTATTCTTCGGAACTTAAAAGCAATTATACTGGAGCATTAGTTACGCGCGTAAAATCACTCACAAATGGTTTAAACGGATTTATATTCCACTCAGGCGAATTGGATAATGCATTACTTTTTGATAGCAATGTCATTATTGACTTAAGTAGAGTAGGGTCCCTTGAAACAAAATCTTTCATTATGGGAGTTCTTGTGATGCGATTAAGTGAACATCGCATGTGTTTTTCAAAAGACATGAATGAGCCGTTAAAGCACGTTACCGTTTTAGAGGAAGCACACCACATCTTGAAAAAAACATCAATGGAGCAAAGTAATGAAAGTTCTAATCTAATAGGAAAATCAGTTGAAATGTTATCAAATGCTATTGCTGAAATGAGAACATATGGGGAAGGATTTATAATTGCTGATCAGTCACCAAATGCAGTAGATATTTCTGCCATCCGCAATACAAATACAAAAATTATTATGCGCCTACCCGACGACGCAGATCGTAAACTTGCAGGAGGATCTGCGGCATTAAAAAATGAACAATTAGACGAGATTGCAAAATTACCTAGGGGTGTAGCAGTTGTTTATCAAAATGATTGGTTAGACCCTGTTTTGTGTAAAATCAACAAGTTTGAATATAGTAAAGAAAAATATCAATTTTCTTTATCTAACTATGAGTCTTTTGCTGACACAAAATGGTTTTACTCAAATTTATTAAAGCTATTACTAAAATCAAGAGTTAATGAAAATATAGAAATCGATATTGATTTATTACAAGCTTCATTAAGTCGTCTTGCCATTTCAACAAAAAATAAAATGGCTATTCACTTAATCCTACAAGAGTATTACGAAAAAGGCTTTTTGAACATATGGAAAGATGAATACTTTGCTGAATTATCTCAAGTAGTTTCAAATCTAATAGATGGAAAAGCTATTGTTACTAAACTTATTGGAAACTCCAGTGACTTTAACGATTTTAACTCTCATATAAACAGAGATATTGAGCAATTAACAGAAGGACTATCCAATGAAATGAAATTGTCTATTACTCAGTGCTTATTAAAAAACTGTTCACAGGATAGTCCAGAAAATGCAGAAATTTACTCAGCGTGGGTGACCTCTGAAAGAAAGGTTAGATAGACGATGATTGAAGCTTTATTAAAAATCGCTGAAACTACCGTAGCAGAATCACAATTAACTGAAATCGCTAAGAACATGCCAGAGAAGATCACAAATTCAAGTGAATTAGACAAACCTATTGCAAAATATGTAGATGAAAAAAAGGAATATAAGACTGTAGACGAGGCTTTAGAAAATGCTTCACAAGAAGAAAAGGATATTTATAATAAGGCGAATTTAGAAAAAGGTGAAGTCAATGGAAGAGAGTCACTCCAACGAACAGACCTTGATTATAATGAAAAAGATTCATTTGGTCGAACCAATTTAGAGCGAATGAAAGAAGGTTTAGCACCATTAAAGGATGGACAGCCGATTGAGTTGCACCATATTGGACAAGAAATGGATTCTCCACTAGCTGAGTTAACATCCAAAGAGCATAGGGGGCCAGGAAATGATGGAGTCTTACATGATAAAAAGAAAGATTCTGAAATAGATCGAAATGAATTTAATAAAGAACGGGAATCTTATTGGAAGGCAAGAGCTGAGCAAATAGAAGATAGGGGGAATTAATCATGAGTAACATAAACAATCTTATTGAAAATTCGAAGGCGATGACAATTGGAAATGTAGATTATGAAGTAATTCGTGAAGCAGAAAGTCAATTACGTTTTACATTTCCGCAAGAATACCGAAATTTTATAGAAAGCTTTGGATCCTTAGCGTGTGGGAGTAATGAAGTTTTTGGTTTAGGTACAAATGATTATCTGAATGTGGTAAATGCGACACAACAAGAACGTGATTTAAATGAAAACATGTTGGAAAGCTATATCGTTATTCAGAACTTAGGTGTTGAAGGTATCTTAATCGTGATGGATGCAGATGGTACTATTTATGAGTATAGAAATAATGAATTTAAAAAGTTATATGATTCATTTTATGATTTTTTAAAACAAGAAATATTGTAAAGCTTCAACCACTTACTCCTTGATAAATCTTATCAAGGAGTCTTTTTAAAAAGCTTTATAATAAAAAGGAATGCTATTTCATCATCTGAGCCAGATAGGCTTAAAAGTAATAAAAAGCTAAGTAAAAGGTAAACACCACTACACCATTAAATCTGAGAACACTATTCATGCCATGTCGGATGTGTGAACAAACAATAATGTATAGCAATAAGATTGCTAACATTATGCTAACGCAATCCCATAAAAAACGGTAAATCTACGTTAAAGATATTACAGTAAATAATATCCAAAATGTTGATTTACCGCGTTTTTTGCTCCTCTTGTTAACGATATTACACACTCTCACCTTAGGGGCGGCATGATGTAATAGGGGGTTTAAAACCTTGTTATATCAAAATTAATAACCTTTCTTACACCTAAAAAGGGTAACGTTTGAGTAACATATAGTCTCCAAAAAAATTAGAGGTTTTCCATGAGTTTTGCAAACTTGTGGAAAGCCTCTTTTTTCATGCTTTTTAAAGTCTAGCGTACACTATGCATCCGGTACGTCGTACTATATTTAACTGGGGATATGCATCATAGCCGAGGAGCCATGCTCCAGACGTAATCCTTGGTTGTTTTCAAAAACAAGGCAGTCCACTCTTTTTCTATGTTAAATTGTTTTTAGCAAAACTTTGTCGGATTCTTTTTGATTAATAATGCTTTTCGTGAAATTATTCTTCCTGTGGGACTGACACCATCCGTTGTACTGTCTCAATATTCATGATCCTTTAAGTTAGTATCTAGATATATTTTTCTGTTAAAGTCTTTAATTTCAGCAGTGTAAAATAGGGTAATAACTTACAATCACAATAAAACAAGTGATAAAATAGAATATATTTACAAAAATAGAATTCAAACTGGGTGGGCTTTAAATGAAAGATTTAATGCAAAAAATCATTGAGTTTAGAGATGATAGGGGATGGGCTTCTTATCACAATGAAAAGGATTTAGCTATTTCCATATCTCTGGAGGCTAATGAACTATTAGAAAATTTTCAGTGGAGAAGTAGTGAAGAGGCTGTTGCTCATTCTAGACAGAATATTAAAGAAGAAATGGCAGATGTATTTATCTATCTTCTTCAGCTATCGGAAAAAATGAATGTAGATTTGGAAGAGGAAGCATTAAAGAAAATGGAAAAGAATGCTTTAAAATACCCAGTAATACGGAAGAAGTAGTAATAAGTAATAGGTCAATTTTGATATGCCAGGAATCAGGAGGTAGGTAGAATGCAATATGAGTAAAGTAGATATAAAAACAATGCCTTTTGACAAGTCATCCATAGACAGTATTAATGGGTATTATACTGATTATCCTGTAGTTTACTTCTTGAATAATGATACAACGGTCTATATCGGTGAAACTGTGGCAGTAAGAAATCGTATGAGGGATCACTTAAATAATATTGAAAGAAAATCATTGAAGAAAATGTCCCTGATCATTCATGAAAAGTTTAATAGATCTGCAACTTACAATATCGAAACAAAGTTGATTAATTATTTTCTAGCAGATGAGCGATACAAATTACAAAACAAGAGTCAAACTGTTAATAGTGTTATGCACAATTATTATGAAAAAAAATTCTTTAATGAGGAATTGTTTGAAGACATATGGGACGAGCTTTTAAATAGAGATATTGTAGATAATTCTAGATATACGATTGAAAATAAGGATATATTCAAGCTTTCTCCATTCAAGGAATTATCCATAGAACAGTTGGAACTTCAGCAAAAGATTATTGAGGTATGCAAGCAGCACATTAATGATGATGAGCCTTATGTCTTCTTAATTAAAGGAGAAGCGGGGGTAGGAAAGAGTGTTGTATTAAGTTCTGTTATTAATAAAATCCAAGAGTTATCAAAGGAAAAATCATCACCATTGTATAAAAGCAATAATTATTTACTAGTCAATCATACAGAGATGCTAAAAACATACAAGAAAATAGCTGGTAATGTCAAAGCACTCACAAAAAAGAATTTTGAAAAACCAACATCCTTTATTAATCAGCGAAAAAAACTGATGAAGAAGGCTGATGTTGTATTAGTTGATGAAGCACATTTATTATTAACAAAGCCTGATCCTTATAATAATTTTGTTGAGGAAAATCAACTACAAGAGATTATTAGACATAGCAAGATTGTTATTGCAGTTTATGATGATAAGCAAGTTTTAAAGATGAAGAGCTACTGGGATGAAGAAAGACTTCATTCTATTATAGGTAATTACAATACTGAACCTACTTATAAGCTAACTAACCAATTCCGTATGCAGGCAAATAATGACATGGTTAATTGGATTGACCAGTTTATTGAAAAGAAGATTAATAAAATACCAAAAGACCCTGAATATGATTTTAGAATTTTTGGGTCGGCAACTGATATGTACGATGTTATACATGAAATGAATAAGGAATATGGGTTAGCAAGAATTGTATCTACATTTGATTATATACATAAGAAGGACAATCAAGATTATTACGTAGAAGAAGATGATTTTAAACTTCCTTGGAATGGAGATTATGGAAATGTTACATGGGCTGAGAAAGCAGATACAATACGGGAAGTTGGATCTATTTATACAATTCAAGGTTTCGATTTAAATTATGTAGGTGTTATTCTGGGGCCATCAATCTCATATGATGAACGCACAGATGAATTAAAAATTTTAATAAATAATTATAAGGATACGGAAGCGTTTAGAGGTAAAGATGAATTTCAAAATAGTGATGAGGTAAAGGAAAAAATTATATTAAATTCTCTTAATGTTCTCATGAAGAGAGGAATACGTGGGTTGTATATTTATGCTAGTGATCCGAAGTTAAGATCGAGGTTATTAAAACTTCAAAATAATATCATCAAATAGAGTTTCACATTGTGGCTAGTGAGCCTGACCCGGTACGGTAATACTTTAATATATTGGGAGGCACCAGGGGTTCACGAATTTTATGGCATTAAACTTGATGAACGACTTCGTGACTGGTAAGCGAACCGTAGAAGATGCACGTCGTGCTGCGGTTGAAATTGAAAAAGCTTTTCGATTAGTATGGACAATCGTCACCTTACACCACAGGATTCCTATTCCCAAAGCAATCTCATACTGCTGATCCAGATGTAGCCTCTTTTTAAGGCAAATTAAACGGGAGGTGGGTATTTTTATTGGAAAAGTACTGTTAACCGATTTTTTACTTCAACTATTTGCTATCATTTTGCTAACGTAATTCCAATGAAGAACAGTAATTTCCCGTTAAAGATGTAGTCAACAATATCCAAAACGTTGATTTACCGCGTTTATTGCACCTCTCGTTAAAGAAATTACACACACTCACCTTAGGGGCAGCATGAAGTGCCTGACTAAATAAAAGAAGCTTCTCGATAGTCATCACTATACTTTCGAGAAGCTTCTTTTTTACCGTTAATCAATCTTTTGATTAATAATACTATGACTTTATTTAAAGCAATATTTGGAACATTACTGTGAAACAAGAATAATCGGGGCGTTCCAGTAAACATTAGGGCGTTAGGTTTTAAATTTCTTCCTACCCTACAATGGCCTTTATGCTAATATAGAATTAGGTATTTTTTAGGAGGTGGAAATTCCGGAATCATTGTAAATTAAACAAAAATTTATCCCCCTTGTTCATGGGGAAGAATTTGTTCACTAATTTGGAGAAGATTATCATTAGGGAATCAATAGGCGATATTTTTCGTATATTTGCCAAATATCCGTTGTAAGTTTAATTCTAAAAAAGGAGCTGATTGAAATTAAACATAATAAAGATGAGTGGTGGTACTCAACACCAACGATTTTTATTCTAACTATTTTTGGTATACTTGTCGTACCTTTAATCTTAGCTATTATTCTATTGGTTGTTCAATCAAAAAAGCGAAGTGCCTTTAATAAAAGTTTGCAAGAAAATGAATTGTTTAATATGCCTATTAAGGAAAAAGAAGAAAAGCTAGAAAAGCTAAATGAAGATTTGGAAAATATCAGTAATATGATTGAAGAAAATAATGCAATTATTAATGATCAAGATTCATTTATACAAGGTTTGAAGACTAGCTTTGAAGAAGAGGTTAGTAGAGAACGAGAATCAATTCTGACGAATGCGAGGGAAGAAGCTGAAAAGATTGTACAGGAATCAACAAATAGCATAGCTGATATAGTTAAAAAAGTGACGGAATATCAAACGAACATAGACGAGCTTACCCAGGAACAAAATAAGTTGGTAAAAGAAGTGGAAAGATACAAAAATCAAGCTAGAAAATTTAAAGCAGATCTCCTAGGATTGAAAAACTTTGAAGAGCGATTTCCTCATACAATTAATTTTAATTCTGTAAACCAGCAACTTGAGCAATTGAGTAAGGAGTTAGATGAAGAAAGATTGCTTGGTACAGTAATTAGATTACATTTACACTCAGATAACTCCAAAGAGCTAAGAAAATTATCCAATGACACCAACAAAGAGATTCAAAATGTCCTGAGTAAATACGAAGACAGGTATACAACTAAAGGTAATAAAACCATTTATAATCTGATGGCTATTGGGCTACAAGCTGAAATTCAAATTTTACTTTTACAACTAAGATATAACAAGCTCGATGAAGCTGTCCAGTCAGTAAAAGATATTATTACAAAGTATCTATCCCTTTGTGCTACCGGTAATATGTCTATTCTGCCCACTATTACAAGGTTCTTAAATGAAATAGAGCCACTGTATGTTGAATTAATCAACATTGAGTATAAGTATTATGTATATAGAGAACGAGAAAAAGAAGAGCAAAGAATGATTAAGGAACAGATGAGGCAAGAAGCCGAGGAAAGAAAGAAACTTGCAGAAGAAAAGAAGAGATTGGAAAAAGAGGAGGAAAAGTTTTTTGTTGAAATTGCTAGGAACAAAAAGTTGCTCGAAGAGGAAACAGATATAGAAAAGGTGAGTCAATTAGAGGAACGGCTAAAAGAATTGGACCTACAGGTTTCAAAAATTAATGGCAAAAAGGAGGAAATCGCTAGCCTTACACTAGGCAAAGCAGGATATGTCTATATCATTTCCAACCTTGGATCCTTTGGCGAACAGATGTTTAAAATTGGAATGACAAGAAGAATGGATCCACAGGAGCGAGTAGACGAATTAGGGAGTGCCTCAGTTCCATTCAAATTTGATGTGCATGCAATGGTATTCAGTGATGATGCCGTTGGATTGGAAAACAAGTTGCATAAAATGTTGAGTCAACAAAGAGTGAACAAAGTAAACTACAGGAAAGAATTCTTTAAAACAAATATTGAAACCCTTAGAGAGATGGTAGAGGAAATAGACCCGACAGTGGAATTTATAACAACCATGTTAGCTGAGGAATATAACCAGACACTGGCAATGGAAGAGGCTGAGTTAGTGTCGTGATTGTAAGTTGGAAATTAACATGTAAAAATTTAAGGGCGAACATGGAAATCTACTCGTAGTATATCAGGAGTAGTCGAAACGCTAGGTGGGCTGCTTACCTACGCTAGCGTTGGTAGGTTGCACTAAACACTGGTGTATATTCCCAAATAACATTAACGGACGTAATGCGTATAGCAAGGCACTTCACCAAGCCAGTCCAAAAGACCTCTCGTATGCTTGTTGTTCCGTGTCGGTCGCATCAAAGACCATATATGGGAAGCAGCCTTGCCATTCTGTTTTGACAATTCTTAATGACGATAGGATCAACATATTGTAGTTAATGGATCTAATCCAATATGTTGAAAAGCATCTAGAAACATATAGGTGGAACCGAATCTGAAATAAACCTAAAACTCCCGTATTGCAAATGAGCAATACGGGAGTTTTTATATAATTTAATCTTTTTGCAATGTATCTCCTTACAGTTTTATTCGCCTGTAATGCCCTATATTTTATAGTTAAGTTGCAAGGTTAAACTAATTAATATTCCTCGCATTTCTACAGAATAAACCATTTTTAATGGTTTAGACCGGTTTTTTCGGTGCGAAACATGAGTTAATACATAAATCTATAAAAAAAATTATCTAAAAGGGGAATACTATTATGAGCGGCTATAACGCAGTATTAGCAAGAAATACGGAAAATGCTCCAAACGGTAACGGTCTATATTCACAAACTGTAGCTTTTTCGCATTACAATAATCTTTCAGCTCAATTACCTATCGAACCGAAAACTGGTAAATTGGTAGCTGGTGGTATAAAAGAGCAGGCTGAACAGTGCTTTAAAAATATCAAGGCAATTGTAGACAGCATTGATCATGTTATGAGCGATATTGTTCGAATCACTGTATTCGTTAAGAATATTAAAGATGTTGACGCTGTAGACGAAGTTTTTAAAACATTCTTCCCAACTTATGTTCCTACACGTACAACAGTTGCAGTTGCAGCTTTACCTATGGATGCTTTAGTGCAAATTGAAGCACTTGTATCAAACGGTGAAGGTACTATTCCAAATGCACCACAAGCAGGCGACCTTATTAAGCTTACAAATAACACGCCAAATGCGCCAACATGTGTTCTATCTACACAAACTGTGTCTTTCTCTCATTACAATAACCTTTCAGCTCAATTACCTATCGATCCAAAAACGGGTAGATTAGTAATTGGCGGTGTAAAAGAGCAGGCTGGACAGTGCTTAAAAAATATTAAAGCAATTTTAGAAAGTATTGACGTTCCTTTTGACGATATTGTGAAAATCAATATCTTCCTTAAAGACCTAACTGATATTGATGCGGTAAATGAAGTTTATTCAACATTCTTCCCAGATTCAGCTATCGCTAGAGCTGTAGCTTATGTTCCTGCACGTACAGTAGTGGCAGCATCTGCTTTACCAATGGATGCTTTAGTACAAATTGAAGCAGTAGTTTCTCACGGAGACGGTACACCTCCACAAGCTATTGAAGACAGACATGGAATCGTTATATGGGCAAACAACACTGAAAATGCACCAAAGTGTTCTTTATCTACACAAACTGTAGCGTTCTCTCATTACAATCACCTTTCAGCTCAATTACCTTTGGATCCAAAAACTGGTGAATTAGTAGCTGGTGGTGTAAAAGAGCAGGCTGAACAGTGCTTGAAAAATATCAAGGCAATTGTAGAAAGTATCGACCATGTTATGGAAGATGTGGTTAAAGTAAATATCTTCCTTAAAAATATTGCAGATCTTGATGCTGTAAACGAAGCTTACAAAACATTCTTCCCAGGCGGTGTTCCTGCACGAAGAACAGTTGGCGTATCAGCTTTACCTCAAGATGCTTTAATCCAAATCGATGCAGTTGTATCAAACGCTGAAGGAACACCTCCAAAAGCATAACAGGCATTTGTTTGTAAATACAGGGACTATCAAAGTGACTTGTTATTGCCGATGGTGAATGCGAAATCGCATATCCTATTCATAAAAAAGGGCTGTCTCAAATTAAAATTGGGGCAGCTTCCGTTTTTTAACAGCGAAGCTTTTTCTCTCACATATTGAGTATATGGTTTATATCGACGTTACTAAAAGCTGTAGATTACACTTTTGATTACCTAGCTGGCAGAATCTTGAAGTGAAAATGCTAACATTTTGCTAACGCAATCCCATAAAAAACGGTAAATCGCCGTTAAAGATGTTACAGTAAGAAATATCCAAAACGTTGATTTACCGCACTTTTTGCACCTTTCGTTAACGATGTTATACACTCTAAGCTTACTGGTGGAATGATGTAATAAACACCTTACCAATTAAAAGAAGCTTCTCATTAGTCACTAGACTTTTGAGAAGCTTCTTTTTTACTTTCAATCAAACGTTTGATTGGAGAAAAGTGTATTTGTTTTATCCACAGTGGAATTTTTTGAAACAAGAAAAATTGGGGGGCAAGCGCATCTCCAATCATGTCTGGATATATATCTTAAGAGAAATATTAGAACAGTCCCCGTGTTTTATGGTTTCCATTAACATCAAATTTTCGAACACTATTTCTCCCATCAAAAAGCCCTCCAAAAATATAAGGAGGGCTTGCATATTAAAACACCAAATCAAGAATGAAATAGCAGATTGCTGCCAAAGTAGCGGAAATCGGCAGCGTTATCACCCATGTAATGAGCATCCTTTGTGCCGTTCCCCACTTAACTCCCTTCAGTCGGTGAGAGGCGCCAACCCCAAGAATAGAAGAAGAAATAACATGGGTTGTACTAACAGGCATATGGATAATAGTTGCACCAAAGATAACGGCTGCTCCTGTTAAGTCAGCAGCTACCCCGCTGACTGGCCGGATTTTCATAATTTTGCCGCCAACGGTTTTAATGATTTTCCATCCACCCATGGCTGTCCCTACTGCCATCGCAAGCGCACAAATAAATTGAACCCATGTTTGAATATCATTTGAACTTTGAAAACCATTAACAATTAAGGCCATTGTAATAATTCCCATTGCCTTTTGCGCATCATTTGTACCATGTGAGTATGCCTGCAAAGCGGCGGTGGCAATTTGGATCCGTCTGAATCGTTTGTTCGTTTTTGATAAATTGCTATTTTTAAAGACTAATTTGATGATACTATAGACGATAAATCCAACCCCAAAGGCGAGGAGTGGTGAAATGATAAGTGCTTTAAGGATAGCGATGAATCCGCTATAATTTAATGCGTTAAAGCCAGCTGCTGCGATTGCAGCACCAGCAATGGATCCGATTAAGGCATGTGACGAGCTGCTTGGAATTCCATAATACCAAGTGACTAAATTCCAAATGATCGCCGCAAACAATGCAGCAAGGATGACTGTTGACCCATTTTCTAAAGTGAACGGATTAACAATATCCTTTGTAATCGTCTTGGCCACTCCAGTGAATGTCATGGCACCAACAAAGTTCATGACAGAAGCCAAAATAATGGCGTGCCTTGGTTGAAGCGCTTTTGTCGAAACGGATGTTGCTATCGCGTTTGCCGTGTCATGAAACCCATTAATAAAATCAAAAACGACCGCAAAAACAACAATTAAAATGGTTAGGATAAGGATTGTATTCATTCTAGTTGTTTACTCCCCTATGCATTTTTCATAATAATTGCTTCAAATGTATTGGCTACATTTTGACAATAGTCAGCCACTTTTTCTAGTTCTTCGTAAATTTCTTTATATTGAAGGATACGAATTGGATCTTTCTCACTATGAAATAAATGCTTTATGGAAGTCCGTAAAACAATATCACATTGGGATTCATGGTCTTTTATTTTTATCGCATTCTCTCTAATTTGCAGAAGGTTTTTGTTCGTTAATAAATGGATGGCTTTTTCTATCTCTATGACACATTTTTGAATGGCTTCAACGAACTGAAGCATATATTTATCTGCACTTGTAATGGAATACATATCAAAATAGGCAGCTGTGTGTTCTAATCCATCTAAGATGTCATCCATATTCATTGCCAGTGCTAAGATATCCTCCCTTTCAATGGGCGTAATAAATACAGTATTCAAGTCCCGGATAACTTGATGGACTAGTGTATCACCTTTTTTCTCATACTCTTTCATTTTTTCGGAGAAAATAACCAAATCCTCAGAACTCGTTAATTTATAATCTGTAAAATAATTCATGCTCTCTTTTAAATTAGCAGCTATATTAGCTAAATGCAGATAAAACTGATCCTCTTTTTTTCTAAACATATTTTTCCTCACACCTCATTCAGTTACTAATCAAACATACAAATAATAGCGTAAATAATCGAAAGTTAATAGATTCTTAATGGAAAATTTACACAATCTTTACAATTGAGAGTCATACCCGTCGGCGGACACAAAGATTAAATCGCAGTTAAAGCCTCTTTTTTGCTTTCAATCAAACGTTTGATTGGAAAACGTGCATTTGTATTATCAAATAGTGGAACTTTGTGAAGCAAGAAAAATCGGCTAGTGATAGGCATGCCTTCAATAATGTATGGATATTGGTCTCAAACTAAGAAAAATATTCTAGTTCGACAAAAAATTACAAATAGTTTATAATATGATAGGAAAATATCAGCATGAGATTAGAACTATCTTAAAATTGAAAAAGGCAAACTTATCGAAAGGTAAGGACGCAAAGCTACGAGTCTAAAATCCTAAATGGATGATGATAGTCGGGTTGCCAAGAATCATAACAAGCGGTTATTTGGCTACCCTATCTATATCGGGGGTAGCTTTTTTTATTGAAAAGAACGTGCAAATGTTAACAATGAGGTAAAGAAGACGATAGCAAAAAAGGAGATTGTAAGATGATAGTCGTAGACAAAAAGAAATATAAAATGGCCATTAATGAGGTGGGGAAGGAAATCCATGTACAAGTGCATGGGTTAATAAGAGAGGAAGATGCAGAAGGCTATATAGCGGATTTACAAGATACAATTAATAAAGTACCAAGACACGATTATACGTTTGTGGTGGATGCTACTCATCAAACACCTGTCCCTTCAAAGGTTGTTCCGCAGTTGGAGCAAGCGATGCAGCTTTATTCTAGCTTAGGTTTTAAAGATATCTTTGTAGTAAAACCTTCATCTAAAATTGCTCAAGTCCAAATTAGGAATGTCCTTGAAAGAATTAAGTTCACAGGTTCAATTATCGATAAAGTACCTCATTCTAGGTAATGTTAGGTCCAATCTAAAGAAACTTATTTTTTAATTTGAAAGGGAGATTAGTAAGTGCAAACAACACAAGAATTATATACATACGAAATTATTACGAAGGAGCAAACAACTTTAGTTCAGAATGCAGCAGAGTGTCTAGCTCGTTCATTTATTGGAGTGGACGTTTCAGGAAAATGGATTCAGGAACCGATGGTAGGTCAATTAAATTTAGATTATGAAGATTTCTATCAGTTTACCAAGGAATATTTAGAATCTACAGTCGAGCAGGGATATTGCGCGGTAGCTAAGGATAGTAATAATCATGTTGTTGGTGTACTTGCTGGAGATACAAATGCACCAGAGATTATCGGAGAAGATATATTTGAAGGTTCTTTTTATAATATGAATGTCATTCTGCGTGTTCTAGAGGATGTGGATAATCGTTTCATGGAGGATTATAAAAAACGAACTGGGAAAGACATCAATGATGGAGAGTTATTACACCTATTTATGTTAGGAGTGACAGCTGAACAGGACCGTCCCGAAATTATTCAGCAATTAGGAAATACATTGATAACAAAGGCATCTTCACAAGGAGTGAAGACTGTTTTAGTTGAAGCGACAAACTTGAAGTCGATACGTGTATTTGAAAAATATCATAACATGGAAAAATATGTAGATTTAGAAGGAAACTATATTGTTCATAAGTATCAGGAAAATGATAAGTTAAAAAATATTCCTGCAAATGTAGCGGATGGAACATATATCCTTATTAAGGAACTATAAATATACATTTAAGTCTAATTCAATAAAAAATAGGGTTAGGGGATTAATTTAATATGGAAGCTATTATGCTAGGTATCATTATTATTTTATTAGGGGTATCGGTGTACTTTGCTTATCGATATTTTTCACTAAAACATCAATCTCATATTAATAAAGAAATAATAAATGGAATGAAAGAAATATCTGCAGGTAATCTTATCAGCAAAATGGATGAAAGAAGTTCTAATCATGCTGTATTTAATGGTCTATTAGCGTTTTTCAGCAATGTAAGAGAAAGGTTTTTTTCATTTTCGAAAAATGTACATGAAAAAGGAGAAACTCTCGCTGAAATCGGTGAATATGCTTCCGAGAAAGCGGATATTGTGAGAGCGGCAATTGATGAAGTAGGTAGAGGACTACAGAAACAATTAGTTGCTGCAGAAGAAAGCGCCGCATCTATGGAAGAAATGGCACAGGCTATCGAAGATCTATCAGTAAGATCAAATCAAATTTCAGAGCAATCGAACACTACCTTAGACTTGACGCTAGTAGGAAACGAAAAGCTTATAGATTCCTTAAAGAAAATGGAGCAGTTTAATCAAACGATCCATATAACATTTGATGCCATCAATAAACTTGGAGAAAAATCTAACGAAATCGGCACGATTGTAAAAGTGATTACAGGGATATCAGAACAAATTAATTTATTGGCATTGAATGCGGCAATCGAAGCTGCCCGTGCGGGTGAACATGGTAAAGGATTTGCAGTTGTTGCGGATGAGGTTCGAAAATTGGCCGAACAATCACGCCAGTCTTCTTCTGAAGTATCAAATATCGTAAAGAATATTCAAGAAGAAACTGAAATAGTTGTCAAGTCCATGCAACAGGGAACAGAAGAGTTCGGTGATACAAATACAACCATGGCAGAAGTTGGATCCATGTTCGAACAGATTCTATCAACTACAAAGATCATTGCTGAAAATAATGAAAATTCTTCTGCTAGTACAGAAGAATTATCCTCTGCAACTCAGCAGATTATGACAACCATTGTTGAGATAACTAATATCGCTAGGGAGTCTGTTGAAATGTTTGAGGAACTAGTAGAAATTAGTGATGATGAGCTAGTTACTATGCAAAAACTTGTTCAGGAAGCAAAGAATCTTGTAGAGACAACGAATGATGTAAATAAATTACTAAATGAATGGAAGCATAGTGTTGAAACTTCAGAAGCTAAAATGAGTCAAGATGCTGAAAATAATGCTAGTGCAGCAGTTTAAAATTTGCCCGCTGATCATAATAAGAGGTGCTTCTCATAGGTTGGTTCAACTTGTGAGAAGCTTCTTTTTTGCGTTTGCAAAATTTCTTAGCTAGTGAAAACATCAAGGAGGTCAAGCAATGAAAGAAATACAAAAATTGTTCCCTAGTATGGACGGAAACGACTTACAAAGAGAGGAATTATTGTCCTACTTTAAAACGATTTTAACAAAGATAGATGAATTAAAGGATCCTAACAAACTAACGCTTGGAGAAATGCCGGAGTATACAGAGGATTACTATAATCGTGTCATTCAAAAGGCTGATGTTCCGAAAACGGGTGTACCGATGGAGGAAGTCATTCAGGAGCTACTAAAATTGGTAGAAGGACATCGGTACGTCAATCGGAATTATGTAGCTAATGCTGCTCCTCTTCCGAATATTGCTAGTATTATCGGAAATTTAGTAATGGTGCTCGTTAATGGAAACAATCTTTGGGATGTAGAAGGGCCGGCAGCGGCTACAGCAGAAGTCGAAATAACAAGTATGCTATCCAAACTTATCGGATATGATGAGAGCATTAGTGCAGGATATACAACATGGGGAGGACAAGGCGCTGTCTTTAACTCTTTACGTCTGGCTATTGCCCGTTACGCACCATCTTCTAATAAGACTGGTGTACCGAAAAATCTTTATTGCTTCTGTTCAGAGCTCTCACACTATAGTCTGTATAAATCAGTAGAAGCAACTGGTATTGGTGTAGAAAATATGATTCGTGTGAAGGTGAATGCTGATCATTCTATGAATCTAGAAGATTTAAAAGAAAAAATAGAGCTTGTTATTGCAAAAGGCGGTGTTCCCCTTTATATCCTTGCCTCAATGGGAACAACTGATACATTTGGGGTTGATGACATTGAGGGAATTAAGCTATTAGCAGACGAATTGGAACGCACATATGGGATATATCCAATCTATATTCATGCAGACTCTGCTATGGGGGGCATGTATACTTTCTTTAATCAATACGATTTTGAAAGCAATCCTCTGCAATTTGACGACAACGTTAATAAGGTTTTGAAATCTTATCAACAGAAGTTTAAACATATGAAGCTTGCAGATAGTATGGTCTTTGATTTCCATAAGCTTGGACAAACGCCATATATTACGAGTTTATTTTTAATCAAAAATAGAGAGAATCTTAAATATGTTGATTTAGATGCAGAGGAAACCCCGTATGTAGGGAATCGCGGTTATGGCAGCTATCATACAGGCTACACGCTCGAATGTTCGCGAATGGGAAGTGCTTTGGCAATATATGCTTCTTTATTAGCATTTGGAATCGAAGGCTATCAAGAGCTTCTAGCCAACTACATCCGTGTCAATATTGCATTTAGAGAAAAATTAACAAATAAAATTTCTAATGTGATGATCACGAATGAGATTTCTCCAGTTACAACTTTCCGTTTTTATCCCGAAAAGACTAAGTGGAATGATGAATTAAACGGTCTTTTAACCGTAGAAGAAATAATGGAAATTAATCAATTTAATGATGAGTTTGCAGAGGTAATTGGTGCTGAACGAGATACCGTCTTCTTTGGAAATACAAAAAAGCAACGACTAGTGGAAGCATCAAACTCCAACAAGCCTGTATCCGTATATGCTCATAAATTTTTTGCAATCTCGCCATACTCAACGATAGAAGAGATCGACCGTTATGTAGGGTTTTTAAAAGAGCATCTAGAACTATTCCTGAAAACGAAAAGTTGTAAAGAGATGATTTTGAAATCTTAAAGAGGTAAAAAAGTTTATTTGTAGGGTTATCCTATTTGAAACAATGAGACAATATCGTTAGAAAAAGATATGAGTTCTTCAAAATCCTTTTATAGAAGTTTTCCTCAAGATTGCTAAGCTTGGGGGAAACTTTAAGTAGTTCGGCTTTTGTGAAAAACATTGTAAATAGCATATGAATTTGCATACACTCTCTTATCATTTTGGGAACCAGGTTAAGCCCCAATCTGAGAAATAGGCGGAAAGAGTCCTCTTAATTGGAAATTTTTTAAAAAATAAGCTTAAATAGGCGGAGAAATTCCGCCTATGCACTCAAAAATTGAAAAAACAGGGGATTTTTCTTTGTATAAACGGAAAAATTCCCCTTATTTACCCCAAAACGAGCTCCATTCTGCATTTAACGGGAAAATCTCCGTCTATTTACTTTTTCTGGTTATTAATTAAGGACAAGACATTTTATTTAAAAAGTATGGGGCGTCTCTTTAGCATAAATAGATTTTCCCCCTTCAACAAATAGGAGCTTTAATTAAATAAGCAACATTCCACTTTAAAGTGAAAAATCTCAAGCTTTTTTGTGTGCTATTTACAATGTTTATTTGTTTTTCTAATTCTTATGTTATTTAACTTGTGAATTTGGGTCTTCTCCACGTTAACGGAATTACTTAGGAAACTTATGAGGGGCTTCTTTTTTCTTCTCTTGTGATACAATAAGGATATTATGTAAGTCGGGGGCTTAAAAAATGTATACGGTTCTTGCATATTTTGTTTCCCTTATTGCCATTGCGATTTCAGTGGCAGCTACACTTTTTATCAAATCTGAACTAGAGCGAATGTTTCGTGAAGACAAAGATGAGCGCGCTTTTCATATATGTAATGTAATTATTGTTTTGATGGTGGCAATGGTGGTCCAGACCGTTATGACTGTATATGTCTTTGGGAATGAGTTCAATTGGCTGCTGCAATTAATCGTTCTCACTTTTATTACGATCCCCGTTTATTATTTAGGGCATCTGGTCTTTGAAAAATATCAAACTGTGTATCGAAAATACTCACCTACTGAGAATAGAAAAGTGATTGTACTTAATGACAAATACGTTAAAAAGGTAAAACCTTTTTCAAAGCTTAAACATTACAATGCCAGTGCTAAAGAAACGAAAACAGAAAATAAAAATAGAGGCTTCCGATAAGTTTGATGAAAACTTTACACAGGAAAAGCCTCTTTTTCTATGTCGACCTATTTATTCAAAATACTTAAATATTCTTTCCAAGGACCGACGTCTTTCCTGTAGCGCTCTGCCAAGACGCGGGCAATTTGAGCTATGTGTGTTAGGTCATGAACAACCCATGTAGAAAGCAATTCTCGTAATTTCACTGACCCAAATTCCGGGTGTGAACCGGTAAGCTCAAGATGTAAATCAGGGTTAATTAATTCCTTTAGTTTGGTTGTATTTTGCAGACGTATGGATTTAAATTCTAGGAGCTTTTGTTCGATCGTTTCTTCTGATTTTTCCTTTAGATGCGCAAATCGATCAAATGATGGGAATGGCTTGTTTTCCCCGTTCTCTAAAATTGTTTCTAAACGTGGGAGCCAATTCGTTTTTTCAGCTTCAATGAGGTGTTCAATCACTTCAGTAGCATTCCAAGTTCCTTCGCCTTCATTGCAATGCAGCCATCCATCGGATAAACCGCCTAGAAAATGCTCCAAGGATTGTGGAGTACGCTCCAGAACTTCAATTGCTTCGTTTAAATTAAAATTCATATGTCTGCTCCTTCCGGTTCATTTACTTATGATCTTATCACATGTCATGATTTTATTTCTTATTATGTATAAAGCAGGGAACCGTTCACCTGCTCCATAGCGGACTCAGTCTATAGAGAATTCCACTTTAACATTGTTAATACGATTTGAACTCCCTGCATTTGAGGTGTTTGATGCAGCTGAGGTCATTCCGGGATAGGTTATCGTTATGGCACCGGTATTTCCAGAACCTGAACCTGTGGTTGTGCTAGATGATGAGGCAGGGGAAATGGTCTTTGTATTGCCGAAATGTACAGTAGCAGACCCGGATATATTTTTAATGGTGACTGAACCGATAAATACCATATGAACAGCTCCTTTGTTATTTTTGTCTCATTATTAAATAAGGAAATGTAGTTATTGGTACAAGATATGCAGGTCCAGCTCTATTTGAAATGGACAAGTATTGAGTACTGTGAAATTTAAGTAAGGGGACAAAGGGACAGGTCCATTGTCCCCGTGAAGGAGAATCTCTTGAATATAAATAAGTTTTATCAATCATCTAATCGTGCTAATATTAATCACGAGTTAACCAATAAAATGTAAGAACGGCGTTTAATCCGACATCCGTTTTATTAAGGAAGTGTAAGTTATGACATTCATTAACGGCTAATACTAAACTAAATAACTTAAAAGCAGATTGTGAAAATTGCTATGCTCTATGCTGTGTAGCTCTTCCGTATGCAAAGTGTGCGGATTTTGCATTTAAAAAAGATGGGGGCAAGCCTTGTTCCAATTTGCAGGCTGATTATCGCTGCAGTATTCATAGCAGCTTAAGAGAAAAAGGTTTTCGGGGCTGTACTGTTTATGAATGCTTCGGTGCAGGGCAGAAGGTATCTCAGATCACATACGATGGCAATGATTGGCGGGAGCATCCCGAGATAGCTAATGAAATGTTTGACGTATTTCCTGTCATGCAGCAGCTTCATGAGATGCTATCTTACTTAGATGAGGCACTACATTTAGAAGAAGCTAAACCTATCCATGAGAAGTTACAAGCTGCTTTTGAGGAAACAGAAAGTCTAACCTATTTAAATCCTACATCCATTATGGAACTAGATATTCCGGCACATCGAGCAGGTGTGAATGAACTCCTTCTGCAGACAAGCGAACTTGTTCGCAGGAAAGTATCGAATAACAAGCAGGCAAATAAATTGATTAGAGGGAGAGACCTTATTGGCGCTAAGCTTAAAGGAGCAGACCTTAAAGGTGCTAATTTAAGAGGGGCTTTGCTTATAGCAGCTGACCTTCGGAATGCGGATTTAAGAATGTCCGATTTTATCGGTGCGGATTTAAGAGATGCAAATCTGAGCGGGGCCAATCTTACAGGAAGTATCTTTCTTACACAGGCACAAGTGAACTCTGCCAATGGGGATAGGAATACTAGGCTGCCAGCTTCATTAAAAATTCCGAACCATTGGTTAATATGAACATCTTTGTGAGTGCAAAGGTGTTTTTTTATTGCCTTTTTATTTATCCCTTTAAAGCCAAAAAGATTTTTTGAATTTTCTGTTGTTTATAGGTGATTAGGCGTGATAATATCGAAATATTAGAAATTAATAATAAATTTTTAGAGCAAGCTTGAGAAGAGGAGAGGAAATGAAATGAAGAAGATTTGGATGGCCCTATTGTGTTTTTCGTTAATGCTGCTTGCAGCATGTGGATCGAAAAGCAGCGAAACTAGCGGAAGCAGTGGCACAAATAATAGCGGAGGCAGTAAAGAGGCAGAGAAAACAGTAAAAGTTGGAATTATTCAGCTGGTGGAGCACCCTTCATTAGATGCTGCGAGAGAAGGTTTTATTGCAGCATTAAAGGATGCAGGATATGAGGAAGGCAAGAACTTAAAGCTAGATTATCAGAATGCGCAGGGAGATATGAATAATAATATGTCCATTGCACAAAACCTAGTAGCGGATGGAAATGATGTGATTCTAGCAATTGCAACTCCGAGTGCACAAGCGGTTGTACAAGCGACAAAGGAGATACCAATTCTATTTACAGCGATTACAGATCCTGTAGGAGCCAAGCTTGTTGAAAGCATTGAAAAGCCAGGCGGGAATGTGACGGGTACTTCTGATACACATCCTGATGCGATTAAAAACACGATTAACTCTATTAAAAAGTTCATCCCTAATGCGAAAAAAGTAGGGATTATCTATAATTCTGGTGAACCCAATTCAGTCGTGAACGTTGAAAATGCGAAAAAGGTAATCGCAGAGATTGGATTAGAAGCAGTCGAAACATCCGTATCAACAAGCTCTGAAGTAAAGCAAGCTGCTGAATCATTAGTAGGAAGAGCAGACGTATTCTATATTCCAAAGGATAATACGGTTGTGTCCGCTCTTGAATCTGTCATTACCGTAGCAAACGACAAGAAAATCCCTATGTTTGTAGGAGAAGGAGATTCCGTTAAGCGTGGAGCCTTTGCTTCATACGGACTTGACTACCATGATCTTGGTTACTCGACTGGTAAAATGGCCGTTGATATACTAAAAGGCAAAAAGCCGAGTGACATTCCAGTTGGATTCCCTGAAAACTTAGAGCTTGTGATTAACAAAAAGGCTGCCGAGCTTGAAGGAATTACATTGACTGAAGAAATGTTAAAGGGCGCAAAAATTGTAGGTGAATAAGTAACAAAAAAACTGCTATCAGTATGGATGGCAGTTTTTTTATTATTATAGAAAAGAAAACCCTAGGCTAGGCCTAGGGTTCCAAAAAGCTTATAGCGTGGTATTAAAAGAACTCCCCCGCGGTGCTAAAATATTTTTGGTTCGCCAACCAAAATATCAAGCATACGGAGGAGTCTTATGTCAAAAGACACTAATAGTTTAGCACACACGACTTGGAATTGTAAGTATCACATCGTATTTGTCCCGAAGTACAGATGGCAAGTAATTTACGGGAAAATCAAAAAGGATATAGGAGAAACACTTCGTACTCTATGTGAGAGAAAAGGAGTGGAGATTATTGAAGCAACAGCGTGTAAAGATCATGTACATATGTTAGTAAGTATTCCGCCTAAAATAAGTGTGTCTTCATTTGTAGGTTATTTAAAAGGGAAAAGTAGTTTAATGATATTTGATCGACACGCCAACTTGAAATATAGATACGGGAACCGAAAATTTTGGTGTACTGGATATTATGTAGATACCGTCGGAAGAAACAAGAAGGTAATCGAAGAATACATTCGTAATCAGATACAAGATGATATAGTCGCAGAACAATTGAGTATGATGGAATATATTGATCCATTCACAGGTGAAGAGATACAGAAAAAGAAACGGAAGTAGGATGGAGGCCTTTGAGGTCTGGCCAGTAGAAGTAGTACACTTGGCGAACCATTCAGTGGCCCTTTAGGGCTTGGTCAGTAACAAAGGCTTCCAGCCGCAGAGAAAACTACCCGTTTTGCACGGATGGTCGTTATTTCAAATTACATTCTACAGGAATCCTTATTTTTATCGTTTTAGGGATTATTGCAGTGATGCTTGCTGGAATAGATGCTGCAGGGACTAGGGATAATTCTAGATTTATCCACTACAATCATCTTTTCTCATGGCGATTGGCGGTTACCTTATAAATTTTTAGTACTAGCAAATGATAAGTTGTCTATCATATAAGAATTAAATGCCCAAGAATAATAACACTAAATATCTATATATCACGGAAATATCTTTTTTGCTGGTAGGAATCGTCTTACCAGCTTTTTATATCATACGAACTCGGGCCTTAAGTCATACAAAAAAGTGAAAAAGAGGAATTTATTCTTAGGAACTATTCTGTAGTCCAAGCGTAAATGACTTTATAGGTTTCGAAAATAATTCACTATCCAAGGGAGTGTGTAGATTTGATTAACATAAAACCTACAAAGATACATGAAAAAAATATTAAAGAGAATAAAAATTTCATAGAAAAGTGGGATATGTGGGATTTTGCCTATTTTGATGGGAAAGAGTATTATTTTCTAACTCTATATGAATAAATTCTTAAAGGCATCACTGGATATTTAATTTGGACTGTGAAGGAAATGTTGTACCGTTTGAACGGGCAAAGGCTCCGGCACTCTCCTTAATTAGATTTAATACGACGATTCATGGAGCCATGAAGGAAATGGTCCCGCAAATGTTGAAAAACATGACCCCATATAAGGAAGTATTCTCCTTGTTAACACAGCATAAAACTGGCTTAATCAATAAATCTTCTAAACTAGAGGCATCTGGTTAGGACACCGTGAGAGAATCGATGGTCTTATTCATACACTTGGTCATTTGCAGCGCTTTGCGACAAGAGAACATGGATATTTCGATGATAATATCTTAAAGACAATAAAAGACGAATGTGTAAAGTACAATGCCATGATGTACGAATAAGGCCTTAAGGCACTCGAATTAATGAGTGATTACCAGAGAATGATTAATAGGTTAAAAAGAACCCGCAAATATCCCAATGGCATCAATAAAAAGGATAATGACCCTTTTAAAGGATTCTATGAGTTAAATTAATGGAGCCTTTAAAAAAACAATAAAGGAATTTGATGATGGTTTTAAGAAAGATGGCGTTCATCGAGATCCTGCAAACTTAATACAATCGTTTAACGAAAAAATGAAAATAGGCGGATTACGGGCATTTGAAGTAAAAATAGTTCCTTTAATTAGAAACCCAAGATGACGAGTGTAAACCTTCGAGCAAAATTAATAATTTTTTTTAAGGAGTGTATGTTGTAAATGGGTAGAAGTCGTCGAATCTATTTAATTTTAATGCTGTTAGGTTCATTAATTCTCTCAGCATGCAGTCAAAAACAATATGATTTAATAGTGAATGATACTGAAGAGGCTAATGTCGAGCAGCTTAAAGAAAAAGAAGATAAAGAGCAACCGAACAAAACGATAGATGAATTATTGGCCGAGCTTCCAGAACCCACATTGACAGAAACAGAATTTATCCATGCATCTAAAGGGATTTATGCTGGGAAAAAATATGAAAATTTATCAGAGGAAGAAAAAAGTAAAATATTAAATATTTTTAAGGAGCTGCCTGCTCTTGGGGAAACCCCATCCGATCAAGAGATTGAGCTTTATTGGAGAAAGGCATTATCCCTTTTTCACGAGGATTATCCAAGCCCAGAAGATGTACTAGACAAGGTGGCAATCGAAGCATTAGGTAATCCGAATTTTGATGATGAAGAAAACATATTTAAAGAACAGTTAAATGTACAAATTCTGCTGGATTCAAGCGGAAGTATGGGCAAGATCATTGATGGAAAGACAATGATGAATATTGCAAAGGATTCTATTAAGGAATTTGCAGCCTCGTTGCCGGAAGGAGCAAATATTGCTCTTAGAGTTTACGGTCATAAGGGAAGCGGATCTAATCAAGATAAAGAAATATCATGTAAAAGTAATGAGCTTGTTTACGAGCTTGGTACATATGATGCCGACGTATTAAAAAATTCGTTAAACCAAATTAAACCAGCAGGCTGGACACCCCTGGCGAAGGCAATAGAAGAAGCGAAAAAAGATTTATCATCATATAAAAGTGATAATAATACAAATATTATTTATATCGTAAGTGACGGGGTAGAGACTTGTGGCGGGGATCCTGTTACAGAGGCTAAGAAACTAGCAGAGTCTGATATTCAGCCTATTGTAAATGTAATTGGCTTTGATTTAGATGCGGAGGGGCAGCAGCAGTTAAAGGATGTTGCCGCTGCGTCTAAAGGGATTTATAGTGATGCAAGGAATGGACAGGAATTAAAGAAAGAACTGCAAAGGGCAGAAACTATGGCAAGAAAATGGGAAGAGTGGAAAACGGACGCTATTAATAATGTTAATTCAAACAAATACGATCAATTTCTTAAAAATATACCATCGTTTAGCATTGATTGGAGTAGAGCAAATAATAATGAAGATATGAATATTCTTCATCTTTTCAGTGATCTAAGGGATCATGAGCAAATTAGCGCAGAAGCGCGCCAGCGATTATCTGATAAACGTAGGGAAAGATATAGTTTAGCTATAGAAATTGGAAAACAAATAGAGAAAGAATTGAGAAAACTTACGGAAGAATACTCTGAGAATGTGATAAACGAAATTATTCAAAAGTATGAAACCCAAGTTGACAGAAAGAATCCATAGTTCCAGTTCTTTAACCAAAATATCGGAATTATTTATTAGCGTATATCCCTTTTACCGGTAGGAATCACCTATCGGTTTTTTGTTTTTACAGAAAAAGTAATCCTTTAGTCATATCATCTATGTAAAAAAGAGGAATTTATCCTTAGGAACTAAACCCTTGGTAAAACGTAAATTTAACTGTATACAACCGGTTTATTTTAATAACCTTAATGATAAATTTGGAGGCAGAGCAATGAATAGGAAAATTAATTTTTTTACGATTTTATTTAGTTTTTTAAGCTCCTTTTTGATCCTTTCAGCTTGCAGCGATGCTAGTCCAAGTGATTCAGAGACGAAAGCTCCTAAAAAGGAAGAAAATAAATATGAAAAGCTGGCAGAGGAAAAAAATAAGGAAATTGAATTCGAACCAATTGAGCTGTCTTCTTATAGTGAAGAGATTGGTGTAACCTTTAAAAACCCTGAACATAAGAAATTTGCTGTTAATGGGGTAGTGATGGTTGAAGGGGAAATTGAAAAGCACACTCTTTTAAAATCGGATTATGCTTGGATCAAAGTTTACTCTAAAGATAGAGGCCCTGCGGGAGATAAGCATGAATACTTCACTCCTATTGAAGAGGGGAAATTTAAGCAGGCCATTCACTTTTTTAATGGAGAAGGAGAATACCGCATAACTGTTCAACTCCCGAGTACAGACCGAGATAATTATTTTTATGATACAGCTGAATTTGAAGTATTTAATGTGAATCCTGATCTTCAGCGGGATCTCACGTATACAAAGTTTGGCCGAGAAGCAGATTTAGCAGTAAATTTAGATTCGAGCTATGTGGAGGAAGAAGAGATTTTTCAGTTAAAAGGCAAGGCAGGCAAATTGACTGATAGTGATACCTTAATGATTACACTCCATAAAGATTCAGAAACATGGAAGCATGTCATTTCAATAAAAGATGGGAAATTCTCATATGATGTCCCTTTATTTTATGGGGAAGGCGTACATGAGCTTGAAGTGTTAGTTCCTGACAAAGAACGGGAGAATTATTACCAAACGGCCACAACAATTTTAATAGATAACAAGTCTGACCGTGTAATGCAGCCAATCGAGTTTTCGAAGACGTATATAGAGCGGGGAGTTTCACTGGAGTATCCACTATTTGGAGGTGAAGAGTCAGATGGGATTTTTAATGTTAAAGGTTCCATTGACCCTAAAGCTGAGTTTGCAGCGGAAACCACACATATTTACATCACATCAAAAAAGGGTGAGGATGAAGCATTAGATGTCATCCCTGTTAAGAATTTTAAGTTCGATGACTCGTTTTATTTACGATTTGGTCCAGGTACATATGATATTACGGTAAGCGTACCTGAAATTAAAGAGGAGAACAGTGATTACTTCCGATACTTTGGTTTTGCGCAGTTCGAGGTAGAATCCAAAGCTCTTAAAGATGAACGGGATCTTCTTCCTTCCAGAGGAATACAATCAGATGCACCTGAAATGAAAGAACTGGTAAAGGAGCTTACAGCAGGCATAAGTTCCGACCGAGAAAAAGCAAAGGCCATTTACGATTATGTAGCCAAGAACATCAGCTATGATGTCGCAAAATATGAGAATGATGAATTCGAGTGGGATGACAGTGCCTTAAAAACACTGCAGCTTAAAACAGGAGTTTGCCAAGATTATGCTTACTTAACAGTTGCACTCCTAAGGGCAAGTCAAATCGAAGCTAGAATGATTGAAGGAAGGGCAGGACAATTCTGGCCAGGGAAGCATGCATGGGTGGAAGCTAATATCGATGGCAGCTGGCTAATCATGGACCCAACATGGGGATCAGGATATTTACAAGATGGCAAATTTGTTCCTAAATTTACTGACACATACTTTGATCCGGATATGGAGCAATTTAATAAAACTCATACACGTACGGGAGTGATTTATTAAAGCATGCTGAAAAGGGAAAATAAAAGTGTTGTATCTTCCCCAATTAGTAGGAGTAAGCTGAAAAAGGGAAAATAAAAGTGTTGTATCTTCCCGAATTAGTAGGAGTAAGCTGAAAAAAGGAAAATAAAAGTGTTGTATCTTCCCAAATTAGCAGGAGCAAGTTGAAAAAGGGAAAATAAAAGTGTTGTATCTTCCCAAATTAGCGGGAGCAAGCTGAAAAAGGGAAAATAAAAGTGTTGTATCTTCCCGAATTAGTAGGAGTAAGCTGAAAAAGGGAAAATAAAAGTATTGTATCTTCCCAAATTAGCGGGAGCAAGCTGAAAAAGGGAAAATAGAAGTGTTGTATCTTCCCGAATTAGCAGGAGCAAGTTGAAAAAGGGAAAATACAATGATCTTCGAAATGACTACTTTAGATCCATAAGGACGAAAAAAGAAGCAGAGGCAAAAAGGGCAGCTGATGAAATTTATGCAAAAGTGAAAGCATGGCAGGATAAGTTGTATAAAGAACTGGAAAAGAAGTAAGGTCAAAAAACCTTGAAGGAGACCAAAGCCCTTCAAGGTTTTTTACATAGTTTAGGAATTTTTTTCTTCCACATATCGTCATTATAATGTCTAAAACGCACCAGCGCCGCCTCCGCCGCCTGATCCTCCACTCGATCCGTTTCCTGATGATCCACTTGAATTGTACGAAGAGTATCTGTGGTAATAATAATGATGCGGATAGCTAAAAATATCTGCGGTTTCTGAAGAGATTTTAAAAATCGGCGAGAAACCTTCTGCACTCTCAGAAAATGAAGAAGTATATCGGTATTTTAATTCAATAAATAGATTTAGAGAAAGGGCATGCTGAAACCACTTATCTGAATTAGTTACTTTGAATGTAAATTGTCCGGTCGCAATCGTTTTTCTAAATGCCTTTATGCCCTTATAAAAGGGTACAGCCTTCAAAGTAATATCATATACCGGTACGATAAAGGCAATCATGATGCAGGCAGCTGAGAAAATCGCATACATGTCTGAAATTTCAAAGGTAAACAGACCGGTAGCTAGGGAACCTGCTAATAAATAGATGGAGAGAGCTGAACGTTTATGTCTCTTTAGAAAATAAACAGCTCCACCAGCTAATAAAAGCAAAACAATAAGGAGCATATCAAATAGATCTGCCTTGCCCATCCAGGTACTTAACAGAGAATAAGCAATCCATAGGGGAATACCCAATCTGACAAACCACTTTCTAATAGGATTGACTCTCACATATTTCTTTATCTCCGAATCTGCTAAAACAGTCTCTTTCCACTTCTTAAAAGTACTGTGGAATGCTGCTTCCGCTTGTTTATATTCCTCTTCTAATCGCCAATTTTTCTGTTTTTCTGTTTTGGTTGGAAAGGGGAGATCGTCTAAGGAAAAAACTCTTTGGCCTGAATCCACTGTGACAAAAAGCCAATCAATTAAGTCTTGTTCGTATTGGGTCAGTTTTTGTCCGTGTTTAAGCAGAGTAAAACGATATGTGTAATCGGGGGCTTCCTCGTCCTCCAAGTAAGCGGGCCTGGCTGTCTCTTGCCCTATGGAAATAATCCCTTTTTGGTATAGTCGAAAAAGAGCACTAATGATGTCACTGTGCTGCAGTTTGCCTTTGCGGTAAAGATTTGCCAAGATGAAGGAGTCTAACTTTTCAAGCTCTTCCACAGGTAAACCTCTATGAAATAGCCGGATAATTCTTCTCGGGTAAAAAACTGTAACCAACAGTAAAGAGAAAACAGTGATAAACAGGATCACATCGATTCCATCTACAATTGGACTTACAGCTGTTCTCTTTTCAAACCACTTTTGATATTTCTCTTCCTCTAATAAGAATTCTTCAAGCTTAGAAACCTCTTCTGTGAACCTCGCATTCTTTAAGTAATCCTCTGGAAACAAAAAACGGAGTTCTGCCGTCTTTCCAGCAGGCAGCAGTTCATTCATATAAATGATGCCGTCTTGTTTCGACTTTTCAAGACTGCCGCCCGTTAAGTCATGTAAAAAAGCATAGCCTTTTAATGTCCTATCCGAGTCGTTATATAAGGTCATTCGAATGGTTATATGATGCAAATCAGATTCATTCATTTCATCAAAAAAACGCCAGTAAAATTGTCCAGTATCTTTATATTTTGTCACGGCACCTTTAATCAAATAACGATAAAAAACCTTCTTTGTCTCATCCTTAGAGGCGGTGTGAATTTTAAAAGTTAAGTTTTCTCTTTCCACCTTAAGAGGTTTAAAGGACCCCGAATCATAACTTAATAGGTTTGTACTTGGCGGTGCAAGATATCCCTCAAAAAATTGAATTCCCTGATGATCATCGACACCAATGGTCCGAGTTGTACCATTAAATTGCCCTTCAAATTCGTAAGTGAAAAGCTCTTCAACATATAAATCGCCATTATCTAGAATAAATGCATGGATATCTACCTGATTAATTAAGAAGGATTTTGCTGCCACTTGTGCAGAATGAGAGAAGAACAAAATAATAATCGAAGTCAATACGGTTATAGTGAACTTTTTCAATGAATCCCTCCTTCTAATTGTCTAATTTTATTATGATCATTATACAGTATGGACTTATGATGTTCTCCGCATTTTCCTGTATTGGATTTCATTTGATTCTTTATCCCTGGTTAAGGAAATGATTTCCTTTCCTTTATCCTATCTCCCGAAATAGGACATTTATTACAAAAATCCTGTTTCTACCATAATTAGCCTAAAAAGTATACATTTGCAGTAATATTAAAGGTGCGCAAAAGAATAGTCCGAATTTCACAGAATCTATTACGCAGCCTAAAACGTAAATAAATGAAATCGTTAAAAAATGATTGAGGTGAATATAATTGAAACGGACCATAGCATTGTTTAGTGTTTTATTATTATTCCTTACTGGGTGTTCCGACAAAAAAGAGGTAAGCGAGGAAACACCAGAAGTAGAAAATGAGACAGTACCGCAAGAGAAAGAAAAGGAAGAAGAACATAAAGAGGTGGAAGTAAAGGGGGAGGTGTCCCTAACGGAAATTGAATCCCTGAAAATTCCAGAAACACTTGAAGATTTAGCTAATTCAACTCAGGTCAATTAACGAAAGAGTTTACATATGATAAAGAAACTGCCTCTTGGCCAAGTATAAACTCGCTGAAAGAAATTAAAGATGAATTGACCGTTCATTTGCAGGAAACGACAAATGAAACCAAAGATACAGAGATTCTTTTTAAATCGCTCATCTATTATTTAGGAAACAGCGCTTATAAGGATGTAGTCCAGCAATTGATGACGTTTAAGCCGCAGTTTGATGAACCATACTTGCCTGAGCCTGAGGAAGCAACAGAGCAATCGGCAACACAGGAAAAAGCTGCTAAAAAAGCAATTATCATGTTAGATGCCAGCTCCAGTATGCTTCTAAATGTAGATGGGGAACAAAAGATGAAAATTGCCAAAAGTGCTGTTCGAAGCTTTGCCAAAACCATTGGTGCAACAAGTGATGTTTCTCTCTATGTTTATGGACATGCCGGATCACAGGAAAACAAGGATAAACAATTATCCTGCTCGAAAATTGATGAGGTATATCCTTTGCAAAAATATAACGAAGAATCCTTTTTTAAAGCGGTTGATGGTGTTGAGGCAAAAGGATGGACGCCTCTAGCAGGTGCTATTCAAAAAGCGAATAGAGTAAGCCAGTCCATTGATGGGGATATCACACTGTATATTGTAAGTGACGGAGCGGAAATATGTGATGGGAATCCGGTTGAAGAGGCGAAGCGATTTGTGGAAGGTCGAGAGAATCGTAAGGTGAATATTATTGGTTTCGATGTGGATGCAAAGCAAGAGAACCAATTAAAAGCAGTAGCAGAGGCAGGGAATGGTGAATATTTTTCTGCGAAAAACACAGAAGAGCTAAAGAATACCGTTATTCAGAAATGGATCCCGCCTGGCTTCCTTGACATTATTAGCAAGCAATGGTCTTCGCCTAAAGGAACATTTGCGATTCTTTGGCAGCAAATGGATGTTGAAAAAATGTCACAGAGAATTTCTTATGCGATTAATGTAGAACAAGGAAGATTTAGAGATGCCATTGATGTGATGTATATAGAAAAAATGATTAGTGAAGAACAAAAAGATAAGTTAGTTAAAATGATCGAGGAGCAAAAAGAAAAGCTGGAACAAGTCAATGTACAATTAAAACAGCAAAAACTTAACGAAATTGATAACGAGGTTAATAGAATCGATAATAAAATTAATGATTGGGCCGAACGAATGGAAAAACTTCGTGAGGAGAGCAAAAAATAGATTTCTTTAGGAGGCAGAAATGCAATAAGGGTAGAATTGCCAACAGTCACTCTTGAAAGAGAAGAAAGATCTATTCATTTGGAAAAATAGTAGATGGACAATGGAATCTCTGAATGGAATATTCGGAGATTCTATTTTTATAGGGGCTTGCATCTTAATTACAAATGGAAAATATAGGTAAACTCCACGCCTTTTTTATTTACAGATTTGTCTATAAATGAGAATATTAATATCATCGCATTTCTAAGTACTTAGACATATGTAAATGGATTGGATAGGTGCTCAAATGTAATTGCATATATAACTTTTTTATCTGCAAAAATTGTTTTTTTCTTCTCAACTAGATCTCCTTCATAAGCATTCCATGTTATTAACATCAAAAGATAGAAGAATATTACAGGTATTTGACAAAATTTATCGAATTAATTAACGATAGGTATATGGAAAAATTAAACATAAACAATCTATTAAACTATTTACAGGAGGAAAATATGACTCGTGAATACATGCATCATACGATAGAGAAAGTTTTGGAGAATATTGAAAAGGTTATGATCGGCAAGCGCAATGTGGCAGAATTAAGCTTAATTGCCTTGCTTGCTGAAGGGCATGTTCTATTAGAAGACGTACCAGGTGTTGGAAAGACGATGATGGTACGATCCCTTGCAAAATCTGTCGGGGCTAATTTTAGAAGAATTCAATTCACACCGGACCTGCTGCCATCAGATGTAACGGGTGTTTCTATATATAATCCGAAGGAAATGGAGTTTCAATTTAGACCAGGCCCAATAATGGGGAATATCATTCTCGCCGATGAAATTAACCGTACTTCACCGAAAACCCAATCTGCATTGCTAGAGGGAATGGAAGAGAGCAGTGTCACCATTGATGGTGTGACTCATAAGCTTGATAAGCCGTTTTTCGTTATGGCTACTCAAAACCCAATTGAATACGAAGGCACTTATCCTCTACCTGAAGCTCAATTAGACCGATTTTTATTAAAAATGAAGATGGGCTATCCAGATATGGCGGAAGAAATTGAAGTATTAAACCGGGCGCAAAGAGCTAGACCTATTGACGAGCTGGAGCCTGTTATTGATTTAATGGAACTTAGAGAGTTACAGGAAAAAATTAAAGAAGTTCATGTGGATGACACGATTAAACGGTATATTGTTGATCTTGCAAACCGGACTAGAACTCATGAAAATGTTTATTTAGGAGTCAGTCCAAGGGGATCACTAGCTTTAATGAAGGCAGCGCAGGCGTACGCATTTATGTATGGAAGAGATTATGTTCTTCCAGATGATATTCAATATTTGGCTCAGGCTGTATTCGCTCACCGGATTATTTTAAAATCAGAGGCAAAGTTTGAAGGAATTACAGCTGATGAAGTAGTCGATCGCGTGATCGCAAGGACTCCAGTACCTGTTAAAAGGCTTGTGAAGTAGAATGAAAGGTTTAAAATCTACATTTAAAAAGGTATGGAAACTCATCGTTTTGTATCTCTTGATTATTATTACCTTTTCGTACGCAATGTTCCAAGGTGGGTTTGTCAGCTGGTTTTTATTTTACAGCTTTCTTCCGTTTGCGATTTATGCTTTAATTCTTTCCCTTTATAGTTTGAATCAATTCGAGGCAACGCGAGTTTTTCAGAAGCATGAATACAATGCCGGTGAAACATTAAAGGTAGAAATTAGGCTGAAAAGGAGGACGTCCTTCCCTTTATTCTATTTATTAATCGAGGATTGTCTGAGTGATCAGCTTCGTTATGCCCAAGAAAGAAACAGGGCTAAATCATTCTTGTTTCCATGGTTTAAGAAGGAAATGGTTTTGGAATTTGAAATTCATGGGTTATTAAGGGGAGAACATCATTTTCCCACGATACGGCTGAAAACTGGTGATCCGCTTGGCTTAATTGAAAAAGAAATCCATTTCCAAACGAATCAAAAAATCATGGTCTATCCAGCTTATGAAGATCTGATTTACAGGCCATTTGATAATCATTATGACCAGGGAATGACAGCTTCAAAGGAGCGAGTACAAAGGGATACTTCTATGGCCATTGGGATTAGGGAGTATCAGCCTGGAGACCGTTTTTCATGGATAAACTGGAAGGCTACAGCGAAGCGAAACGATATTATGACAAAGGAATTCGAGCAAAGACAATCCCATGATGTATTTATCTTAATGGATTGTGCACCAAGCAGCAGTTTTGAAGCGATTGTTTCCTTTTCTGCTTCCCTTGCTAGAGCAATTCTCCAGAAAGGTGCTCAGGTAGGTTTTCTTTCTTCTTCAGCTGAGAGAATCTCCATACCGATTAGAGGCGGGGAGAAACAGATGATGCAATTATTCTATCATTTGGCGAAAGTAAGAGATAATAGTCCTGTTTCGATTGATCGTGTGCTAGAAGCAGAAGGGTTTCAGCTGCAGAAAAACACTTTAATGCTAATCACCTCACAGCTGACGAGAAATGTGATTGAAAAAGCGGGGTTACTCATTTCAAAAAGCGGCACGGTGACCATTTTTATCATAAAAAACGAAATGGAATCACTTTCGCAAAATGAACTGTCACTTAAGTCTGCTGCAAATGCAAGAGGGGTTCGGGTTGTTTTAGTTCACAATGGTAACTTTAAGGCTGTCTTTTCGGAGGTGGCTCGAGCGTGAGAATTCAAAAAGGTCAAAAGGATTTAGCAACATTCTTGCTATATACATTAGGATTCCTTCTCCTATGGGAGTGGATCAGGCCAGTTGAACAATTAACTGATACATCTTATATATGGGTATTTCTCATTTTTAGCGCAGTATGTTTGTTATTTTCCTTTTTTGGAACACGAATGTTAATCAGCGGTTCCGTTAAATGGCTGTTAATGATTTATTTATTGCATTTCTTATATTTTGAAGGTCCTTTTTTTCAAACAAAATGGATAGGTGACTTTATAGCAGATTTTTGGAAAAACCTTCAGATGCTGGCGGCACAGGACTGGTCAAGTTTAACTAATTTATTTAGAAGCTTCCTGTTTTTTGTCCTACTTTGGCTAATGACGTATTTAATCCAATATTGGCTCATCGCAAGAAGACAAATGTTCATCTTCTTTTTTATGACTTTAGTCTATATTACAGTACTGGACACGTTTAGTACTTATGAAGCAGGAGCAGCCATTGTCAGAACGATTATTTCCGGATTTGCGATCTTAGGGATGCTTACTTTTTATAGACTTACAGACAATGAAGCCATCCAAAGAAAGTCTGGGCTTTCCCGTAAATGGCTAACACCGCTTATTGTCATGATTGTCATCAGTGTGTCCTTTGGATTTGCAGCACCTAAGGCTGGACCAATATGGCCAGACCCTGTTCCGTTTATTAAATCGTATGCAAATGGAAGCGGAAATGAGGGTGGAGGGGTCCAAAAGATTGGCTATGGCCTGGACGATTCTGAGCTTGGCGGCCCATTTGTCGGTGATAATCAGCTTGTGTTTCGTGCAGAAGTTGAATCACGACAATATTGGAAGGTAGAAACAAAGGATGTGTATACCGGAAAAGGATGGGTTACTTCCGGTCCTAGAGACGTAATGACTTCATTTCGTCCAGAGGATGAGGTACCAATTACATCTTTTCTAGATAGTGAAGGTATCAAAAAGGCTGAAGAAACGGCCAATATTAATTCATTAATGGACTATCGTCATATTGTCTATCCTCTAGGTATTAAAAAAGTCGAGACGCCTTTATATACTTGGAGTTCTTTCGAAATAGAAAATATCACCGAAAAAATTAATACATTTTCAGACGGAAGGCCAGTTGCGTTTTTAAACTATTCGGTTGTGTATGATGTGCCTAAATATAGTGTGACGGCTCTCATGGAAGCTAGTTCTGAAGGGGGAAATTTGCTCAGTAATGATTTCGTTCATAGATATACACAGCTGCCTAATGATCTTCCTTTAAGGGTCCGAGAATTAGCGCTGTCCATTACAGAGGGCAAGAAAACCTGGTTTGAACAAGTACGGGAGATTGAGTCATATTTTAAAAAGAATGGTTATGTATATGATCAAAAAGATGTAGCTGTCCCAAGTGCTGAGGATGATTATGTGGATCAGTTCCTGTTTGATACAAAACGCGGGTATTGCGACAACTTCTCTTCTTCTATGGTTGTGCTTGTTAGATCGCTTGGTATACCGGCAAGATGGGTAAAAGGGTATACGGAGGGTGATTTTAAAGGGCTAGGCGAAAATAGCCGCCGGATTTTTGAAGTTACGAATAATAATGCTCATTCATGGGTAGAAGTGTATTTCCCGAATATAGGATGGGTTCCGTTTGAGCCTACTCAAGGCTTCTCGAATAATGTTCAGTTTAATTTTGATCAGCCATCACAAACGAATACTCAAACTCAAACGAATCAGCCAAAACCGGAAGAACAAGAAAAGCCGGAACTTGCCGAGGAAAAAACAGAAAAAGCGGCTTCATCGTTTTCGTTCAAACAGCTTACTCAGTCTGTTAAAGGATTCGTTGGAAAAACATGGAGGTGGGTTTTAGGGTCAATTATCACAATAGCTCTAGTAGTCAGCCTTGTTTACCGTTCTCGTGGCAAATGGCTTCCGTATTACTTAGCATTAAGATTTAAATGGACAAGAAAGGACGATAATTTTCCAAAGGCTTATATGCTTTTACTAGGTGAGCTGCAGCGCTATGGTTTACATCGGAAGGAAGGACAAACTCTCCGTGACTATGCGCAATACGTTGATCGTTTCTTCTCTACAAGTGAAATGAGCCGATTAACTGCACGTTATGAAAAGTTACTCTATCGAGGGGAAATCGCAGAAGGCAGCTGGAAAGAAACGAAAGAATTGTGGGAAAATTTAATTAAAAAAACAATAGCTTGACCGAAAAAATAATCTGTTGATACAATAGGTTCATTAATCTGCGACAAATATTTTGGAGTTACTCAAGAATAAAAAAATTGAATGTAAACCTTCATATATCCTCGATAATATGGTTCGAAAGTCTCTACCAGATCACCGTAAATGATTTGACTATGAAGGCAGATATTTCTATGCTTTTTCGTGTTTTTTGAAACCAGAATGTCTGCCTTCGCCAATTTCGGGGGAGCAGATTCTGGTTTTTTATTTTTTATTGCTGCATCGTTTTATAAATTGTATTTGCGTTAATTTTTATGTAATAGAGAACACTATTCATATTAAATGGTGTTTAATTTAACTAATGGGGTGAACAGCTTGACGGCGAAACTAGAAGGACAAGAAATGATCGTTGTATTAGATTTTGGTAGTCAGTACAATCAGTTAATTACACGCAGAATTAGAGAATTTGGTGTGTATAGTGAATTACACCCTCATACAATTACAGCTGAGGAAATTAAGGAAATGAATCCGAAAGGGATTATTTTCTCTGGCGGTCCGAACAGTGTATATGAAGAGGGAGCTTTCCGTTGCGATGAGAAAATTTTCGAGCTTGGTTTGCCTATTTTCGGAATTTGCTATGGAATGCAGTTAATGACTATGCATTTCGACGGTAAGGTTGAAAAGGCCAAAAACCGTGAGTATGGTAAGGCTGAGCTGAAAATTGAAAACGAATCAAAGCTTTTTGCTAATCTTCCTTCTGTTCAAACAGTTTGGATGAGCCATGGAGATTTAGTAGTCGAAGCTCCAAATGGATTTACAGTAGATGGAGTGAATCCATCATGTCCAATTGCTGCAATGAGCAATGAAGAGCGCGGGATGTATGCAGTTCAATTCCACCCAGAGGTTCTTCATTCAGTTTACGGAAATGATATTTTGAAGAATTTCGTATTCGGTGTTTGCGGGTGCAAAGGCGACTGGTCAATGGGGAATTTTATTGAAGTAGAAATGGAAAAGATTCGTCAATTGGTTGGCGATAAAAAAGTTCTTTGTGCATTGAGCGGCGGTGTTGATTCTTCGGTTGTTGCTGTTCTTATCCATAAAGCGATCGGTGATCAGCTAACATGTATTTTCGTTGATCATGGCTTGCTTCGCAAAGGGGAAGCAGAAGGTGTAATGAAAACATTTGCTGAAGGCTTCCATATGAATGTCATTAAAGTAGATGCACAAGAACGCTTCTTAAATAAATTAAGTGGTGTGTCTGATCCAGAACAAAAACGTAAAATTATTGGTAATGAGTTCATTTATGTATTCGATGATGAAGCTGCAAAGCTTGAAGGCATTGAGTTTTTAGCACAAGGAACTCTTTACACAGATATTATTGAAAGTGGAACAGCTACTGCTCAAACAATCAAGTCTCATCACAATGTAGGTGGTCTTCCTGAGGATATGCAATTTAAGCTTATCGAGCCGTTAAACACATTATTTAAAGATGAAGTGCGTGCACTAGGAACAGAGCTTGGAATTCCAGATGAAATTGTTTGGAGACAGCCATTCCCGGGCCCAGGCTTAGGAATCCGTGTTTTAGGAGAAATTACGGATGAAAAGCTTGAAATTGTTCGTGAATCTGATTATATTTTGCGTGAAGAAATTAAAAAAGCTGGCTTAGATCGTGATATTTGGCAGTATTTCACTGTGTTGCCTAACATCAGAAGTGTAGGGGTTATGGGCGATGCCCGTACTTATGATTACACAATTGGTATCCGTGCCGTTACTTCAATTGACGGTATGACTTCAGACTGGGCTAGAATTCCATGGGATGTTCTTGAGGTCATCTCATCAAGAATAGTTAATGAAGTTAGTCATGTTAACCGCGTTGTGTATGATATTACAAGCAAGCCACCTGCTACAATTGAGTGGGAATAAGGAAAAACATAAAATATACGAACAATACAAAAAGTGAACATGAAAATGTTCGCTTTTTGTATTGACGGACTTTTGTCCTGCTGTTACAATAAAAAAGTAAATTAAATATATGTTTTTTACATCGTATAATTCTGGAAATATGGTCCAGAAGTTTCTACCGAGCTACCGATAATAGCTTGACTACGAGGTAAGTGTCTTTCATTTATACGAGGATTGATTACTGTTTTTATGTTTACTTTTTATTTCCTCTGTTAATGATTGGCCCATACTTTGTCGTCAACGCTCTAGTTATCAGCTAGGGCGTATTTTTGTTTTAGTTAGTAAAAAACTAGTAACAAACTTCTAGGGGGAAGAAAGATGAAAAAGTATTTCCAGTTTGAAGAACTTGGAACAAATTATCGCCGTGAAATATTAGGTGGTTTCACTACATTTCTAGCGATGGCATATATTTTGGTTGTTAATCCAATGACGCTAACTCTTCAATCTGTAACAGACTATCCAGAGGCGCTGAGAATGGATTATGGTGCAGTATTCGTTGCTACTGCTCTATCTGCTGTTATTGGTTCGATTATTATGGGATTAGTGGCAAGGTATCCTTTGAGTCTTGCGCCTGGTCTTGGACTTAATGCGTTTTTTGCTTATACGGTAGTACTTGTTAATGGAAGCCCTTGGCAGCATGCACTTGCAGCAGTTTTTATTTCAGGCGTATTCTTCTTACTTTTAACACTAACAGGACTTCGTGAAAAATTAATAAATGCTATTCCAATTGAGCTGAAATTAGCGGTTGGAGCGGGAATTGGATTATTTATCGCATTCATCGGAATGCAAAGTGCTGGGATTATCGTAAATAATGATGCTACTCTTGTAGGTTTAGGGGATTTTACGAACGGTAATACACTATTAGCGATCTTTGGATTAATCGTAACGATTATCTTGATGGTGAAGGGTGTCAAGGCCGGAGTATTTTATGGAATGATCATCACTTCTATTGTTGGTATGATTTTCGGATTAATTGATGTTCCTCATAAAATTGTAGACAAGGTTCCAAGTATTGAACCAACGTTTGGCGCTTTATTTTCTTCTTTTGGAGACAGTTCATTTTATACAACAACAATGCTTGGAGTCATCTTAACGTTTTTATTCGTTGATTTCTTCGATAATGCAGGAACTTTAGTTGCAGTTGCGAACCAAGCTGGATTTGTAAAAGATAATAAATTACCACGTGCAGGTAAAGCATTGATTTCTGATTCAATTGCTACTATTTCTGGATCAATTCTTGGAACATCAACAGTAACTTCTTTTGTAGAATCAACTGCTGGGGTTGCGGCTGGGGCAAGAACGGGATTTGCATCACTTGTAACTGCAGCGCTATTTATTCTTTCTTTATTCTTCTTCCCAGTATTATCAGTTATTACTGCACCGGTTACAGCGCCTGCATTAATAATCGTTGGGATATTGATGGTTTCATCTTTAGGAAAAATTGATTGGTCGAAATTTGAGATTGCAGTACCAGCGTTTTTTACAATGGTTGCGATGCCTCTTACTTATAGTATTGCAACAGGTATTGCAGTTGGATTTATCTTTTATCCAATTACAATGATTGTAAAAGGACGTGCAAAAGATATTCATCCAATCATGTATTTCTTCTTTGTTATATTTGTCTTATATTTCATTTTCTTAAAGTAATGTAGTGAACGGAGATCTAATAGGGTCTCCGTTTTTTATTGTTAGGAGCATTTAATAAAGTGGAAAAAAGACAGCTTAAATTTTGGGTTGACTCAAAAAGTGTAAGGTGTTATTATATAAAAACAGTCGTTAAACGAGGTAATATTTTAGAAGTGAAAAAGTTATTGACTTAGCGATTGAGAAATGATATATTAATAAAGTCGCCTTTGGACGGCGTAATAGTTCTTTGAAAACTAAACAAAGCAGAAACGTCAACGTTTTAGTCTTTTTACTTAAAA
>NZ_JACWFE010000025.1 GCF_019749375.1 Bacillus sp. S/N-304-OC-R1 | reverse complement strand
CGTCCTGAGCCAGGATCAAACTCTCCAATAAAGTGAGTTGATTAGCTCATAATGTCTTTTTGATAAAAAGACTAAAACGTTGACGTTTTTGTTCGTTCAGTTTTCAAAGAACTATCTTTTCGCTCGGAAGCGACTTTATTAATATAACACATCGCCTCATTATTAGTCAATAACTTTTTCTAAAAACTTTTTCATCTGAAAAGTTATTTCTTGAGGACGTTTTCTAATATAACATGTTCATTTTATGTTTGCAATATAATTTTTATATTTTTTTCTTGTTTTTTATTTTCGATATCTAATAATATCTAATAGTAAAGTTTTATTTATATTCCTTAACACAGATTATGTATTCTTAATGTAATAGATAGTACTTTTGAAAGATTTAATATGCTAATTTAAACCTTCTTCACAAATCCACAGCTTTATCCACAATTCCCACACTTTTATAATCCTTGTTCATACAACTTATTAACAACCTACATGTAATATTATCCACTCTATCCACATAATCAATTAATTTCTATGATGTTATATACAAAACTTAAATATATTCGGCATTGTCATATTTCAGATAAATCTTTCATATCATCTATTACCTCTATTAACTACTGAAAGGTGTGGATTATTCTGCAGACCGTTGCATTATACTTATCAGTTTTTATGGCAATCTTCCTTTTTTCATATTCATATATAGAAGGAATACGAATCGCAAACTCAGATGAAAAAGTATATGGAGGAACTTTTATTTTTACTGTAACATGCAGTTTTTTATTTTCAGCCTTTACTTATCTATTTATATAAAATGAAATCCCCCATTCCAAACCTGGGGGATTAATACTACTTATTTTCATTTATTATCGCTGCAATTGCTCCATCCACAAATTTCCCTTTTTCAAAAAAACGTTTCTTTAATAATCCTTCATATTCAAATCCGTTTTTTTCTAGGACTCTCGCTGATGAAATATTTTCTGGATCATAGAATGCCTCAATACGATTTAACCCAATCTCATTAAAACCATATTGAATAACAGAATTAATAACTTCCGACATAATGCCTTTTCCCCAGAAATCAGGATGGAGCTCATACCCGATTTCTGCCTTCCAATGTTCTTCTTCAATAGCATGGAATCCGCATGTGCCAATAAATTGGCCAGTTTCCTTCCAAACGATCGCCCACCGTATTTGTTTTTTATTTTCATACCTAAAAAGCAGCCTTTCAATTAAATCCTCGGCTTGTTTTATAGAAGTGAAGGTTTCTAGATCATAATATTTCGTAACTTCATCTTTGGAAAAATAATCAAACATACTAGGAGCATCATTTAGTTGAAGCTTCCTCAAAGTAATTCGTTTTGTTTCTAATTGTGGAAATTCTGCAAAAGCATTATTAAATCCCATGATATTCTCCCCTAATTATTGTCATTTACTTACATTATACAATAATTATTGTTCAGAGATTGTCTTTTTCTTTATTGCCTTAATACTCATCTTTCGTTCATCTAATAGAAATAAGGACACTCCTAAAATAATAATGCCTCCTCCTACTAGCTGGGACCAAATAACAGACTCTTGTAAAAGATAATAGGCTAATATTGCTGCACCTACTGGTTCAAATAGAATCGCCATTGAAATAGTAGAAGTGCTTAACCATTTTAATGACCAATTAAAGATCGTGTGGCCAAGTAAAGTAGGAAAAACAGCTAATAAGATGAAATAAACCCAATCACTCGTACCATATGGGAGTAACGGTTCCTGCTTAATTAGTACATAGATAAACAGTGTAATTGTGCTAATACTATAAACCACAAAAGTGTAGGTAATGAGAGACAATCTTTTTCTAACGGTCTGACCGAATAGTAAATAGGTTGTTACTAATGCACATGCTATTAACGCTAAAATATCACCAAATAAAGCAGAGCCGCTGATCTTAAAATCTCCCCAGCTGATTACTACACTTCCAGTGACAGCAATAAGACTGCTGATAATTGCCTTAATCGAGAACTTTTCTTTAAAGAAAAAATATGTTCCTAAAAAAGCAAACAATGGCTGCAGAGTAACTAATACAGTTGAACTTGCCACAGATGTGTAATTCAGTGATTCAAACCAGAGGATAAAATGAAAGGCGAGGAATACGCCAGCAATTATAGAAAATAACCAATCCCGCCTAGTAATAAGACGAAGTTCGGGAACATACTTTATTAGGAATACAGGCAGCATAATCAATACTGAGAAAAATAACCGATAAAAAGCAATAACTCCAGATGGGGCTGATGAAACTTTTACCAGAATGGCAGATGTTGAGACCGAAAATACACCTATCGCAAGAGCCACATAAGGATTTATTTTTGTGTCTGACATATTAGTTCTCCTTATTTTATTAATATAATATTTTAACCACATCCTATAATACATCCTAAGAACTACTTTCGCTATAATTTTAATTATATTCTTCACTTGAAAGATTTAGGGTATAAAATTAAACATGAAGTGGTGAAAAGAGAGCCGATGTTACTTAGCAGTAGAGTCTAAGGTGCTCTTCTCCCTTTTCAAAACAAAAAACTAAATGGGAGGGGGAACATTATGAGCGAAATAGAATTAGATATATTAATAAAATTGGGAATATCAGCTGTTCTCGGTCTTGTAATCGGGATAGAACGTGAACTAAAAAGGAAACCCGTTGGCCTCAAAACCAGCCTTGTTATTTCAATTGTAAGTTGTTTGCTAACAATTGTATCTATTAAATCAGCATACATATTCCCAGGAAAACATGACGTTAATATTCAAATGGATCCGCTTCGCCTAGCTGCACAAATCGTTTCAGGCATTGGTTTTTTAGGAGCAGGCGTTATTTTGCGTAGAGGGAATGATAGTATATCCGGATTAACCACTGCAGCGTTAATATGGGGAGCAGCTGGAGTAGGGATCGCTGTGGGTGCAGGCTTCTACCTTGAAGCCATGGCAGGAGTAGCTTTACTTATCATAAGTGTTGAGGTAATTCCTTTTTTTATGGCTCTTTTTGGTCCAAGACCACTACGAGAAAAAGAAATTACTCTTCATCTTAAAGTTACCGAAAAAGAAAACATTGCTGAAATTCTTTCAGCGATTAAAGAATTAAAGATTTCTATTAAACGAATTCGAATTAAAGATTTAGATGAAAGAAAGCACCTTGTTCAACTGATCGTGACTGTAAATAAGAAGAAAAGTATTACCGATGTCTATTACAGTGTCTCTGAATTAAGTGGAGTGAGGAGTGTTGAAATAGAAAGTTTGCAGTAGTATGTTTACTCATTATTCAGTTTATTATCATTTCCTTCTTGCCAAATGCCCCGATTGACGGTATAATTTTTTGTGTATCCATAAATCGGGGCATTAGCTCAGCTGGGAGAGCGCTACGCTGGCAGCGTAGAGGTCAGGGGTTCGAGCCCCCTATGCTCCATTAAACTCAAACCCTTGCACTGCAAGGGTTTTTCATATCTTTATTTTTTGCCCGCAATATTTCTTCCGCTCCAATCGTGTTCGAACATAAAAGCCAAGTTCAAAATCTGGATCCTCACAAAAAAGAACCAAGAATAAGTGCATATCGTACTTTACTTGATTCTTTTTATTAAAACTATTTTCAGAGTGAGTTCAGCTTATTCAAAAGTTTTTTATTGTACCATGATTTGTTTTAATAATGACTGGTGATGGGATTCCTACCTTATCAGAGAAGATCCATCTTCTTCCTTCTGGGCCGACAATTATAAACTCCCCATCTTCAAATTCACCCATAAAGTTCAAATATTTTTCGTATGAGATAGGCTCATCATTTCGTGTCGGTATGCCTAAAGCTAAGATTTCCTCAACATATTTTTTTATGTCGCTCGTAGATAAACCAATTTCACTTATACCTAATACAAGATTTGATTGAAAGCACTCTTCTAATGATTCAGTGATCGTTTCATATCTAGCAATATATTCAACAATGTTTCCAGCTGGATCCTCGAAGTAAAATGAATTTGCTTTTGATCCAGTTAAGTGTATCTCGTCTGAGTCATCTTCAGTTAGTAATGGCCATCTTTCCTGAATCCAATTTTTTGCCGATTTAAAAAGATTAGGCGGAATATTGAATGCAAAGTGATAATAATAGGAATGTGTCTCATCTTTATGTAAAGTTAAAATGCTGCTGCTAACTTGAAAGCTTGTCATATCAGCTGTTTCGAATATACATACAAATTCCAAAATATCTTTATAGAATGAAACCGTTTCTTGATAATTCGAAATAAAAATCTCAACTTGGTTAATTTTCATAATAAATTCCCTCCTCGTATATTACCATCGTAAATCAGAAAATGGGGTATTCAAATACAGATTTGGGCTTAACATTTAATTAGAATTATACAACTTTAGTATGAGGTGAAAATTAAGTCCGGAGGTGTAAAAAAGGTTATTCACTATTTTTCAAAAAAGCCCTGTCATCAGACAGGGCTTAAACTTCTTCATTGTATAAGTGACAAGCAGTATAGTGCCCTTTCTTGACTTCACGCCATTCTGGGGCTTTTGAGGAGCAAAGATCAGTTGCATAATGGCATCTTGTACGGAATACGCATCCGCTTGGAGGGTCTAATGGGCTTGGTACCTCTCCTTCTAAAACAATTCTTTCACGTTCCACAAAAGGATCTGGAATCGGTACTGCTGATAAAAGGGCCTGTGTGTAAGGGTGCAGCGGTTCTTGATACAAAGAGTCACTATCAGCCAATTCCACCATATTTCCCAAGTACATTACTAAAATACGATCTGAAATATATTTGACCATTGATAGATCATGAGCTATAAACAGATAGGTTAAATTCATCTTATCTTGGAGGTCTTTCAATAAGTTAACAACCTGTGCCTGAATCGAAACATCCAGAGCAGAAATGGGCTCGTCGCAAACAATAAATTTTGGATTCAAAGCTAGAGCACGTGCAATTCCTATTCTTTGACGCTGCCCGCCACTGAATTCATGTGGGAAACGGTTGATATGTTCCGCTTTAAGACCAACTAATTCTAATAGCTCGATGATTCGCTCCCTGCGTTCTTTTCCTCTAGCAAGCTTGTGCAAATCTATTGGTTCTCCAATAAGATCCTCTACGGTCATTCTAGGATTTAAAGAGGAATACGGATCCTGAAAAATAATTTGCATATCTTTCTTCAATTTATTAAGGGAACGCCCCTTTAATTTGAAGACATTTTCTCCATTAAATAACACTTCGCCTGAGGTTGGCTCATGAAGACGAATAATCGTTTTCCCAGCAGTTGACTTTCCGCAGCCACTTTCTCCTACTAAGCCTATGGTTTCTCCCGGATAGATATCGAGGCTGACATCATTTACAGCTTTAAGCTGCCTGCCTCCAACATTATAATATTTCTTTAAATTTTTGATCTTTAAAAGTGGTTGACCTGTTTGTTTTGTTGTTACTGTCATTGCTTAACCTCCTGCGCCTTAGCTGCTGCAGCTTGTGCCTTAGGATGGTGGAGCCAGCATGCTGATTGTTGTGTGCCATTAATATTTTCTAAGGCAGGATGAATGTCTTTACAGACCTTCATAGCATATTCACATCTTGGGAAGAACGAACAACCTTTAGGTGGTTCTAATAAGTCAGGTGGACTACCTATAATTGAAAATAATCTTTCGCCTCTGTCCATATCTAAACGAGGAATAGATTTCATTAAACCTTTTGTATATGGATGTGTTGGGTTTCGGAAAATTTCTTCAACAGTACCAGCTTCTACCACTTCCCCTGCATACATAACGATTACTTTATCGCAGACTTCGGCTACAACTCCTAAATCATGTGTGATTAATATAATAGAAGTATTTGTCTCTTTTTGAAGACGTTTCATTAAATTTAAAATTTGAGCCTGAATCGTTACATCTAATGCAGTTGTCGGTTCATCTGCAATAATAAGCTCTGGATCACAAGCTAAAGCCATGGCAATCATCACCCTTTGCCGCATTCCACCAGAAAATTCATGCGGATAATGGTTAAGACGGCTTTTCGCTTGAGGAATACCGACTCTTTCTAATAGGTGAACGGCATGCTGAAGTGCTGCAGTTCGTGATAATTTTTTATGTTTCATTAATCCTTCTGTTAATTGGTCTCCAATTTTACTAGTGGGATTAAGGGATGACATAGGGTCCTGAAAAATCATGCTGATTTTATTCCCGCGAAGCTTTTTCATCTCTGGTTCCTTAGCCTCTAGAAGATTTTGACCATTAAATAAGATTTTTCCTGATTTGTATTCAGTAGGCGGAGTGGGGAGCAATTTCATAATGCTCTTGGCTGTAACACTCTTTCCACACCCTGACTCTCCGACAATTGCAACCGCTTCCCCTTTGTTCACTGTAAAGTTAACGCCTCTTACCGCTTTTACCTCTCCAGCAAAAGTATGAAAGCTTACATGCAAATTTTCTATCTGTAACAGACTATTAGTCACTTTTCTCACCTCACAATTGTTTTATTTTCTCAATTTAGGATCAAGCGCATCTCTTAAACCATCACCAAGTACATTAAAGGCTAACATTGTAAGCGAGATTAATAGAGCCGGAATTGCTAATTGATAGAAGTTGCCTACTAAAATACTGCCTACCGCATCACTTGCCATTGTTCCCCAGCTAGCTTCCGGAGCAGGAATACCTAAGCCAAGGAAACTTAACGTTGCTTCTGCAAAAATTGCGGTTGGCACTGTTAATGTAAGATTTACTAATATTGGTCCCATCGTATTAGGTACCATATGCTTCCAAAGCTTCCAACTTGTTGGCGCACCCATTGCGCTGGCAGCATGAACATAGTCAAGCTCTTTTAATTGTAAAACTTGTCCACGGACTAGGCGGGCCATTGGAATCCATCCTGTTATGGTCATAGCAATAATGATTGGCCAAATCCCTCTTTCCAAAACAATCATCATTAAAATAACCATCAATAAATATGGGATAGCAAAAATGACTTCTGCAAAGCGCATCATAATATTATCAACTTTACCGCCTTTTATTGCTGAAACACCGCCATATATGACACCCATGGCAAAATCAATGACAGCCGCCATTAGCCCAATAAATAAGGAAATTCTTGCCCCATACCAGGCACGTGTAAAGATATCACGACCGGATGTATCAGTCCCGAACCAGTGTTCACTATTTGGTCTCAAATTCTTTTTGCTAAAATCTTGTTCATAGTAGGTATATCCACTCAAGTATGGGCCAATTATTGCCAATATAACTAATAAGATAATAACGATAAGCCCAAACATGGCCAATTTATTTTCTTTTAAGCGTCTCCAAATATCCTTCCAATACGAGATACTTGGTTTAGCGATTTTTTCCGATTCTTTAAAATTATCCTCTACAGGGGTAAACAAATCATCTGGTATATGCATTTCATTTGCCATTATTTACTCTCCCCAGTTAGTTTTATTCTAGGATCAATAAATGTATATGCAATATCAACAACAAGGACTAAACCAATTAAGAACACACTATAAAAAATAGTCGAACCTAAAATAACAGGGTAATCACGGTTAAAGATACCTTTAACAAACATTTCTCCAATTCCGGGAACACCAAAAATACTTTCGATAATAAAACTTCCTGTTACTAAATTTGCAGCGATAATACCAAGTACTGTAATAACTGGCAAAATTGCATTTTTTAAACCATACTTTAAAAGTATTAATCCTCTATTTAAACCTTTTGATTTAGCTGTAACCATATAATCTTGATTTAACACTTCCAACATGCTAGAACGCATAAGACGAGCAATGAAAGCCATCGGCAGCATCGCTAGCGATATTGTCGGCAGGATAGTGTGCTTCATTGTTTGCCAAGTGGCTACTGGAAGCAGCCGCCATTCTACAGCTACATAATTAATTAGAACGTACGCTAAGATAAAGCTCGGAACCGAAATCCCGATAATGGCTAAAACCATGGCAATATAATCTGGCCATTTGTTTCGGTTATAGGCAGCAATTACACCTAAGATAATCCCTAATACAATCGCTACAAGCAAGGCTTGGAGCCCAAGTTGCATGGAAACAGGTAAACCTTTTTCGATATAGTCGTTAACCGTTAAAGTGCTAGACTTTAAAGATGGACCAAAATCAAATTGAGCCACTTGTTTTAAGTAGAGTCCATATTGCACAATTAATGGTTCATCCAAATTATAAAAGGAGCGAAGATTTTGATAGACTGCCTCAGGCATTGTCCCTTCTCTTGCAAATGGATCACCTGGCACAGCGTGCATAATAATAAAGGTTATGGTAATAATAGCCCACATTGTGACTAATCCCCATAGAAGACGTTTTACGATAAAACTGAGCATGAAACCCCTTCTTTCAAACAAAATGTGAAGAGTCCTAGTAGATTCAAAAGTTTGGGTATGCACAATTGTGCATACCCAAACTAACTAAATTAAACTTTTAGTTTTGGATGTCAGCAAACTTAAATACTGGCGCACTGTTAATTAATGTATAGATTCCTGTTACGTTTTCTTTATAAACATGCGGTCTTGAATAATAGTAAACTGGAATAATTGGCATTTCATTCATAAGCATTTGTTCAGCCTTATGCATAAGCTCCATACGTTCTGCTTGATCCATAGAAGCCTTTGCTTTGTTTACTAATTTATCATACTCTGGGTTACTATAATTGGCATCATTGTTTGCGCCGCCAGTTAGCCAAAGATCCATGTATGTCATTGGGTCTACATAATCGCCAATCCAGCCTGCACGGCTAATCTGGTAATCACCGGATTTTTCACGGTCAAGTTTTACTTGGAATTCTACGTTTTCTAATAGTAACTTTTCAATTCCTAAGTTTTTGCGCCACATTTCTTGAACTGCTTCAGCAATACCCTTGTGAGTAACGCTATTATTATACAGTAATGTTACTTCTGGGAATTCTGTCAAGCCTTCTTCTGCTAATCCTTCAGCAAGTAACTTCTTAGCCTCTTCGACATTCTCTTCGAATAATGCGCCGCCATTTTCTCTAAAATCACCAGAAACATCTGGCATACCTGGAGGAACAACACCGTAAGCTGGAAGTTGTCCACCCTGAGTAACATGCTCAGTGATTGTTTTGCGGTCAATTGCCATTGATAATGCTTTACGTACCTTTGGATTGTTAAAAGGTTTAACCTTTGCATTTAAGTTATAATAATAAGTTGCTAATTCAGCAGCATTGTGGAAATCTGCACGGTTTCCTGCAACCATCATTCCTGTAACTTCAGCAGGAAGGTCATCTAATAAATCAATTTCTCCTGTTTCATACATTTGCCAAGCTGTATTTTGGTCTTCAATGATGTATAAAAGAACTTCATCAAGCTTTACTTTGTCTGCAGCATAATACTTATCATTTTTTGAAAGTGTAATACTTTCTTTATGCTTCCATTCAGTTAATTTAAATGCACCGTTAGAAACATAGTTAGATGGTTCTTTATACCAATCAGGATTGCTTTCTGCTAACTTTTTATTAATTGGGTAATATGAGAAGAAAGTCATTAAATCAATAAAATAAGCGGTAGGTGATGTCAACTTTACCTCTAAAGTTTTATCATCTAAAGCTTTTACCCCAACTTTGTCCCTTGCTGGACCAAGTTGATCTTCAGGAATGACTGGCTTTTCAGGTGGTGTTTTCCCCTCTTCTTCAGCCTTTTCTAACTCTTCATTATATTTCGCTAATACATCTGCCCCAATATTGTTAAACTCTTCGGCACCTTCTATATAATAGAATTGATAAGCATATGTAGCTGCGGAGTTTGGATCCATTGCGAATTTCCAGGCATATTCAAAATCTTGAGCAGTTACAGGTTCACCATTTGACCAATTTACGCTATCCTTTAAATGGAATGTCCATGTTAAACCATCTTCACTTGTTTCCCAAGTTTCTGCCATCCCCGGTATTATTGTCCCATCAGAATCTTTCGTTGCTAAGCCTTCGAATACATGATCAAGTATCCAAGAATCATGTGATCCTAGAGCTAATCCCGGGTGTAAAGCTCCTGGCTCGGAATGGTTGTTTGCACGAAGGACTTTCTTTCCAGCAGATGTTTCTTCTACAGATGAATCCTTTTTATCCTTATTATCTTTTTCAGCTGTAGATTGACTAGTAGTTGTTGTACAGCCAGATAATACTAGCATTAATGAGAAAAGAGCAATCAGGAAAATATTTAATCTCTTTTTCATATATTGACCCCCTTGTTTAATATTACTGTTTTTCGCCTCTTGTGAATTTTCTGAATTTTAATTACAAAAATAATCCACCTTGCTATTCTATTTAACCTTTTAATATCACCTCCTTATCCAACTGTTTATTCCTTTTATTGGTTTTTCGTAAAAAATGTTACAAAATTTATTAAGAAAACTTTGCAATAAAATTTTTTCAAAAGTCTTTTTCCAATAAATAAGATAGACAGCCTTTTTGATTTTTTAATTATAACGAGAGAATTACAATAAAAAGTAACGAAAAGATTACAAATCTTTACAAATTTATTAACAATTATTTCATATTGCTTTCAGACTAAATAAGAACTTTAAGGGTAATGAAATGTTTTTTACTAGGAAGAGTGCATCAAAAAAACGCTGTTTTCACAGCGTTTTTTATAAGAAATTATATATTTTCTATTTGCTAGCTTATTTCTCTTGGGTATCAAGAAAAGCGCCTTTTAATAAATATCTACAATATACTATCAAACATAAAATTTTTTATATAATTCACAAATAAATGCAGGAGGAGCTATTAGAAACGCAAGGAATTTCTACTGCTTATATTACCAAAATTAGATTTTTAAGAATATTCTTTAGAAATCCACGTTTGCACATATGTTAAAAATATTTGCGCAGAAGTTGAAAGCATTGTTGTGTCTTTAACGGCAACTCCTAAATCTCTATATGATGGAATTTCTAATTCTTTATATATTACCTTACGAGATATATTCTTTAATACTAGCTCAGGCAAAATACTAATTCCTAACCCTTTTTCAACCATAGCAATAACTGCATAATCATCTTTTTCGACAAATTGAACATTTGGCGCTATTTGATGAATTGTAAATATCTCTGATATCTCATCATCGTCACCTTCATCAAGTTTTATGTATGGATGTTTTGATAAACCTGAGATTGGGAAAAATTCGTCATGTGCACGAGGATGATTTTCAGGCAAAACAACGACTAATGGGTCTCTTCTTAGATATATCGTCTCTAACTGCTTATTAGCGGGCACTCGAACAAAAGCGCAATCTAGCCGCCCATCCATAAGCCACTTTTCATTTTCTTGATACGTACCATGTAATAATTCAAATTGAATTTTTGGAAAGTCCAATCTAAAATTCTTTATCATGCCCGGAAGCCATTGTGCTGACACACTAGTAAATGTTCCAACTCTGATTAGACCTGATTCTAATCTATGTATCTCGTCTAATTTGTTATTCAGATTATGTTGACAATTCAATACGGCCTGAATATATGGTAATAGTTGCATGCCATCTGAAGTAACAGTAGCACCTGAACGATCACGGTTCAGAAGCTTCATTCTGAATTCACTTTCCAATGCATTTAACATATGAGTGATCCCAGACTGGGTGTAACCTAGTGTCTGTGCAGCTTTTGTCAAACTCCCTAGTTCAATTGTTTTCAAAAAAGCCTCGTATTGGGAAATATTCAAAATCAGTCTTCTCCTTCATGAGCAAATCTAATGATTTTCATTAAAAACATGAGTTTTACTAATTTAATATTGCGAATTATAATGAAAACACTAGAAATTTTCAAGAGAAAAAGCAGTTTACTATAGGAAAAGGAAAACTATCGCTATACCTTGGTAAACTAATTAATACACGACGAGTTGTAAGTTAAATTACTTGTGTAATCCTCCAGTTTTATTGCATGTTTCCATGCAGATTGTCTGGAAACAACGTGCACCAAGTATCTCACCTGACCCCCACTTAAAGTAAATAAATGGAACCAAAAAATATAAAAATTAATTATTGTAAGAGTAAAGGCAATTTTGTAGTAGTAAAAGGGTTATGAAATTACAAATTATAAACAACGGGGGAATAGAGATGAAAATGCAATTAAAGGCTGATTTATTGTTACTAATGGTTACATTTTTTTGGGGTGCATCCATCTTACTTACAAAGGTTAGTCTCAAATACATTGAAGAATATAATTTAATCGCATTACGATTTATTATTGCTTTTCTTTTATCAGGTATAGTATTTTACAAGCACTTAATCAAAATTGATTTTAAAACTGTAAAATATGCGTTTATTTTAGCTTCTATTTTATTTATAGTTTATATTTTTGCGACTTTTGGTACAAAGTATACAAGTGTTTCTAATGCCGGTTTCTTATTGGGGCTCACAGTCATCTTTATTCCAGTATTATCATCTGTATTTTTAAAGCAAAAACCTGAAAAAAAAATTGTATTAGGTATTGTATTAACCATAATAGGAATAGGATTATTAACGTTAAATAACGAATTAAATATAGCTGATGGTGATATATTATGTATCTTATCTGCTTTATTTTATGCGGTTCATGTCATCGTTACTGGGACAATGACTAAGCATGTTAATTCAATTACTCTTGGGGTAGTACAACTAGGTTTTGTTGGCCTATTTAGTCTCATTTTCTCAATGTTTATGGAAACTCCAAAACTTCCTGACAATGTTGAATCATGGTTTTCAATCTTAGTCTTAAGCATATTTTGTACAGCAATAGCTTTCATTGTTCAGGTTGTTGCACAGCAATATACCAGCCCTACACATACAGGTCTTATTTTTACATTGGAACCTGTTTTTTCAGCAGGTTTTGCTTTCTTTTTCACGGGTGAAACGCTCACATTTAAAGGCTACTTAGGTGCAGTACTCATATTATTAAGTGTATTAATTGCTGAGCTAGATTTTAAAAGTCCATTAAAACTAAATTATAAAAATAATATTGAATAGATAAGCACATCCAACCTTAATAACCCAGCTACCTTCCCGTGGGAAGGGTAGCTGGGTTTCTTAATTATTTACATCAGTCATTTATAGAACTATTCTAATCAGTTTACTAAAAAAGGGACTGATCTTTTTCAGCAATCGAAACACTTCCTTGCTCTTTCAAATAAAATCATTCCATGAAGGACTGTTAATACAGCCTTAATTTTTCTTTCATCGAAAAAAATAAAATCAAAAATAAAATTTTCAAATTCACACAAACTAACTTAAGATATTTTCTATGATTGAGGTGACTTTGATTGAGAAAAATCGCTATTTTTGTTCTTACTCCTATCCTTTTTTATTTTTCATTTTGTTTAACCTCTGATGCTCAAACTCGCAGCCGTCAAGATTACGAAGAGTCCGGAAATGTTGTTTGGGATGTAAATACAAAAGAAAAGATTGTAGCTATTACGTTTGATGATGGGCCTCACCCTACTTTTACACCTCAAATTCTTGATATATTAGCGAAGTACGATGCAAAAGCTACATTTTTTGTAGCAGGTAATAAAGTCAAAAGATTTCCTGATGTTCTCGAAAGAATCGCAAAAGAAGGACACGAAATTGGGAATCATACTTTTAATCATATTTACAATAGAAATATAACAGCTTCTACATTAACATCCGAATTAGAACAAACAGATCAAATTATTCAGAGTATAACAGGATACAAACCATCTCTTTACCGTCCAGTAGGAGGTTTATATAATGATCTCATTATTAATACAGCTGCCCAAAACGGAAAGCTTGTTATCCTCTGGTCATGGCATCAAGACCCACAAGACTGGAAAAACACAACGGCCTCCAAAATATCAAATCATATAACTAAAGGAGTCAATCCAGGAAATATTATCCTTCTCCATGATTGGTTTGGTTCTGAATTTGATGAGAGCTCTCAAACAGTAAATGGATTAGAAACTACTTTAAATGATTTATATAACAAAGGATATAAATGTGTGTCTGTGTCAGAATTATTACTCCGTTCAAAAATGAATGATCAGGATTTTTTTAGAACATTTCCTTTAAAATAATTCATGCGGATTTATCAGTGCTGCCGTTCTAAAGTGCAGCACTTTTTTGTATACATTTCTCTGATTCAAAATGAATCGTTTTTTGAAAGCACACTCATCTTTCTATTTCGATTTTTTCTAAGGATATTCATTTTTCACCTAATTTTCATTTTCATGTTATATAGTGTCCTTATACCTATTTTTCAGCTTGGAGGGAAACTTTTATGAACAAGATTTACTTATTTTTCATTTCATTCCTCATAATTCTTGCAATTAATTTGGCAGGGCATTCGCAAAATCATGTATTTGCAAATGATCACGGAGACCATTTTGAATATAAGGACAAACATCATGATGCTAATCATCAATTGAAAGAAGCTGGTGGATTAGTTGGATGGGGTGCAGTAGTAGGAATAGGATTAGCTGGGGCATTATTCCCCATTAGAAGATCCAGCAAAGTAGTAATAAAGAAAGTTCCAAGCGTAAAAAACTTGGTTATTACCACATCTAGATTGTTAGGTAAATATCACGTTCATTTAGGCATTTTAGTTATCATTCTTACTATTATTCATGGAATCGCTATGTATATAGGAAAAGGTGAATTGGGGATACAAGGTGTGATTGGCCTTATGTCCTTCGTCTTACTAATGACTGCTTCTATAATCGGTGGCTTCCTAATTAAAAATAAAAAAAGTAAATCCTTCCGAAAAGCTCACATGGTATTAGTCATTCTCTTCATCTTAGTTGGTGCTGTTCATATCTTAAGTTAAAATTACTTGATTATGAATAGACCTGTTGAGAAACCATCGAACGCATTATTTTTCTCTCCAAAAGAGGTTTGCCGGATTTGGCAAACCTCTTTTAAAACAGTATTTTTATTAATCCTCGTCTTTATCTTTTCCTTTACGCTTTTCTTCGTTATTCTTTGCGTTTTCATTTTTCTTTTCTTCGGCTTTCTTTGCAGCTTCTTGTTTCTTTTCTTCAGCCGTTTCAGCTTTCTCATGCTGTTTTTCTTCTGCTTTTTTTAGTTCTTTCTCTTCCTTTTTCGCAGCCTTTTCAACATCTTTATTTATTTTCTCAACATCTTCTGCTTCTTCTTTATGTAACTTTTGTGTTATCAGTGCTTTCATCAGCAGTTTGACTTTCGTCTGTTACAGTTTGTTCTATATTTTCTTGACTGCCTGTATTATCAGATGTTAGTGAATCAGTATTTTCAGCTTGTTCAGCAGCTGTTTCCTACGTCATTTCTGTTCCAGTCGATTCTTTGCTGTCTGTTGTTTGTGTACCCTCATCATTGGCAAAAGCAATACCTGCGCCGATTGGTAAAATGAGTGCTGTTGCTAAAACACTGCTTGCTGCTAAGTTCATAAGCTTATTGCTTTTCATACTAATAATTCCTCCGAATTTGCAGAATTTTTTGTCGTTACAACCAATAATATTGTCGATTTAGGATCTTGTTTCAAATGTCTAAAGTAATATTTTCTTTACAATTTAAGCAATTCCAAAAATCATTTATCCTTCATTTGATTATTTAAGACTAAAATATTTCTAAAAATAGGAAAAAAAGAAAGTCTAACAGTCACACATTTAATGGCCTGTTGGACTTTCCTGATTTTTTAATGGGCTATTTATTGATTTTATGGCAGTGTTTGGTTCTACATGAACATGTACAGTATAGACACCATGCTCTTTAATAAGTGCGTTCTCCACAATTGTCGAAATGTCATGGGCATCCTGAAGATTTAGGTTTGAATTTACAAGAATAACAATATCCACAACGGTATTGTTACCATAATTTCTAGCTTTGATTTCTTTAATACCTTTCACCCCAAAGGTACTTAATATTGTTTCTTTATAGTCTTCTATTAAATTCTCATCAAAACCATCAGTTAAATGATGTGAAGCTTCACGGAAAATTTCCCATGCAGTCCTGCAAATAAGAAATCCGACAATAATTGCAGCAAGCGGATCGAGCCAAGGCAGCTGAAATTGTGAACCAATAATTCCAGCAGCAGCCCCTATACTCACCCAAGCATCAGAAAGATTATCCTTCGCTGCAGCCATTAAGGACTGACTATTTATTCTACTTGCAAGTTTCTTATTGTAGCGATAAACCCCAAACATAACAGCAGCACAGAAGATTCCTGTCCAAGCTGCAGTTAAATCTGGTGCTGTTTTTTCTAAGTCAAAAAAAGAAGTAATAGCTTCATATACTACTTGAATTCCAACCGCCATCATAATGAAGGAGGCTACTAATGTTGCTACATTTTCAGCTTTCCAATGCCCGTATGGATGGTCATCATCGGCAGGTTTTCGGGAGAGTTTTAATCCAATGAGTACAGCTGTGGATGCAATAATATCAGTCACATTATTTAGACCGTCTGCTTTTAGTGCTTCAGAGCCGGTAGAATAACCAATTAGCAACTTTAGAAAGGATAAACAAATATAAGCGACAATGCTTATAATCGCACCTTTTTCTCCCATTTTTAATTGATCATACCTTTGTTGTTCCATGGTGCCCCTCCGTCCTTAATGCCCCTCAATATCTTAACAAGCATTACTTGTGTGGGTCTAGAGCAACGTTTTTTCATCGTTAAATAAAAATAACAGCTCTACAAAAAAGTTGAATAAAGGAAACTTTTTTTAGTGAATAAAAAAAGCTAATCGAATGGCGGTATCCGATTAGCTTTTGTCCCTTATAAATTGTTTAAGAACTCTTTCAATTGTTCTGGAGTTTTTGCATTTGCACTATGTAAATGAGCTAGCTTTTCACCATTCTTAAAAACTAATAACGAGGGAATCCCCATAACTGTTTGCTCTTGCGAAATTTCCGGAAACTCATCACGGTCAATCATAAACCATTGTTTGTCATTGTTTTCTTCTATTATGTCATCAATAAACATATCTAAACGCTTGCAGTCAGGACACCAAGTTGTTGTAAAAATACCAACAGACAGGTCGTCCTTAGAAATTTGCTCACGATATTCTTGTTCTGATTTTATTTGTTTCATCTTAGTTCCCTCCAATTGTTCATATATTAAATAGGAAGAAATTGATCCTATTTAAACGAGATAATAGTATTGTATTGCTTCCATAAAGTCAACAAATTAAGATTTGGCAAAACAAACACCGGAAATGAAACAAACCCGGCAAATGCCAGGTTTGTCACACTTTTGGGAACTGTTCTTACTTTCCCTCAATATAAGTCCACTTATAAGAGGCAAACACTCCAAATGGATGTGCTATATATCCTTTTACATATGGCTTTTTCAGCTGAGCAAGGCCGGATTGGTACATTGGGGAAATGGCCGCATCTTCTTCAATAAGAATTTTTTCTGCTTCCTGCATGTTTTCCCATCGTTTTGCGATATCTGTTGGGTTTGTTTTTGATTCCTTAATCAGGCTGTCAAACTTTTCATTCTTATAATTTGACCAGTTATATGGACCATCTGATAGATATAGATCCATGAATGTTATTGGATCCTGAAAGTCTGGTCCCCAGCCCGAATAGGTTAAATCGTACTGAAGGCTAGATTCTAATGCTAGTTTTTGCTTATTAGGCTGCTGATTGATTTTAATCGTTAAGCCAGGTAAATTCGTTTCTAGTTGGTTTTTGAAGAATTCGCTGACGCGTTTTCTTTCTTCGCTATCATAGCTTAAGAACTCCAATTCGATTTTATCAACACCAAGCTCCTTCAAGCCTTTTTCCCAGTATTCCTTCGCTTTTTCTACACCATCCTTGTTAAAACCTTCATATTTTTCACGGAAATCTTTTCCACCCTGATCAAAGGCAAAATCCTTAGGTACTAAATAATTGGCTGGAATAGAGCCATTATTTAGCAAGCTTTCTGCTGCTGATTTTTTATCCCATCCCATATCAATCGCCTTTCGGATATTTATATTTGCTAAATATTTATTCGTTTGATTCATACGAATAAAGAATACCTCTGGCTTCAGTAATGTGTGAAAATCTGGTGTATTAGCATATTGGTCAATAAATTCGGACGTAATTTCTGTCAAATCTACTTTTCCTGTATCATAAAGATTCACCCTTGTTGCAGGTTCCTTTACAACTTTTACATTAATAGTGTCTAATTTAACTGCTGCAGCATCCCAATAGCTTGGATTTTTCTTATATACCCAGCCTACCTCATGCTCCCATGAATCGAGTACAAAGGGTCCGTTATAAATAAGATTTGCTGCTTCTAAAGCATATTGATCGCCTTGAGATTCCACAAATGCCTGATTTTGAGGGAAAAATACCGGATAAGTAATCAAGCTTAAGAAATAAGGTACTGGATGTTCTAATTCAATTTGTAATGTATAATCATCAATCACTTTCACACCTAATTCATCTATTTTTCCAAATAAGCTATTTTCAGAATCCTGGATAGCTGCAGCATTTTTAATATCATTGAATAAGTAAGAATAGGTTGATAGCGTATCAGGATTGATTGCCTTTTTCCAAGCAAAATCAAAATCCTTTGCTGTTACTGGTGTGCCATTGCTCCATTTTGCATCTGAACGGATTTTAAACGTATACACTTTTCCATCCTCACTCACCTCATGGCTTTCTGCCATTCCGGGTACTGGTGCATGAGATTCATCCAGTCTGTAAAGTCCTTCAAAAATATTATTCATTGTTCTGCTTGAAAGAGCATCGAATAATCCTAGAGTATCAAGGGTTGGCAGCTCACCGCCTTCAACAAGGTTTAGAACTTGCTCACTTGCCGATTCATCTGACCCATTGCTGTTTTCCCCCTCGGAAGTTGTTTTCTTGCTTTCTCCTCCATAACAGCCAGTTAAAAAGGAACTTAGCATCAGCATAATAGCAAGAATAATGATAGATTTCATTTTCATAGAAATTGCCCCTTTTTCTTTTATAGATTTATTTCATTTCTACTATAAAATGATTAATTCTTTCAGTGACTTCGTGATGATTTCATTTCCACCCTGGGTGATGAGTATATCGTCTTCAATTCGAACTCCCCCAAGATCTGGAATGTAAATGCCTGGTTCAACAGTAAGGACCATGTTTGGCTCAATAACGATTTCACAATTTGTATTTTTGAACGGCTCTTCATGAATATCTAATCCAATTCCATGTCCTGAACCGTGACCATATTGTTTGCCATAGCCTTTCTCAGCTATGTAATCCCTTGATAAAGCATCTGCCGCTTTTCCAGTAATCCCTGATTTAATGCCAGCTAATGCCGCTGAAAGTGACTCTAGTACAATAGTGTAAATCTCTTTCAACTCTTCTTTCGGTTCACCGACAGCAACCGTTCTCGTAATATCAGAACGATAGCCTTTGTAATAGGCACCAAAATCAAGCGTGACCATATCGCCCTTCTCAATAACCTTTTCTGTAGCCACTCCATGAGGAAGAGCCGAACGTACACCAGAGGCTACGATTGTATCAAACGCTGATGAGGTTGCGCCTTTGCTCCGCATAAAGGCTTCCAGCTCATTGGAAACAGCAATTTCAGTTATTCCAGGTTTGATGAACGAAAGGATATGTGTAAAAGCGGCATCAGCAATCTCAGCTGCTTTACGAATAATGCCAATTTCCACTTCATCTTTCACCATTCGCAGCTTCTCAACTGCACCTGTTAAAGGAATCATTTCGACTTTCAATTTTGCCTGATACTCTGTATAGGCATAGTAGCTCATATGGGTTTGTTCAAAACCAAGCTTCGATACTTCTAATCGCTCTGTTTGCTTAACAATTTCAGCTAATAAATCAGCTTTCGTGCTTACTTGTAAAATCTTAAAATCTTTAGCTTGCAAAGTGGCTTGTGCTACATATCTAAAGTCTACAGCGAGCAATGCTTCGTCTTTTGTAATGAGGACGAGTCCTGCAGTGCCCGTAAACCCCGTCATATATCTTCTGTTCTGATCATTTGTGATCAACATTGCATCAATACCAAGTGTTTCGAAGCTTTCTCTCAATTTTTGAAGTCTTTTCATAAGTCTTCCTCCTTTTTATTTCTCTATATTAATGAAGCAATCAGTGTGAAAAAGAATAACGCTGCGCCAGAGAAAATAATTGGGCCCATCGAAAATTCTTTTAAACTATTATTAATAGGCGGTTTTTTCATATCATCAGCTTGTTCAGAAATATAATTCTCTAGCTTAGAGGTGTTCCTATAAAAGCGGCGAAAGCTGTAAAGTATTCCCTCGAACATCCCTCCCCTTAACACCAATAATGATCCACCAAGCATTAGAAACAATAGCGAAACGAAAAACAGAGTGTTGATAAAGCCTTCCCAAATTCCATTCCCTGATAATAAAGCTCCAATGAATGAAATGGTAAGTGAAATGAATATGAGCCTTACCGTTTTTTTCATCTTGATTCCCCCAACTGCTTTTCGTTAGCATGTTTAAATAACATCTATGTTTTGCTGCTTGTATTCCTGAAATTCCTTTTCAGTAAATGACACCCAATGTCCTGGCTTCACTTCTCGTAATACAGGTTCTTCGCCCTCTCTGCTCCAAATAAGACTTTGATCAAATTTAATTCGTTGCCGTTTTTTCTCAGTTTCCGGATCTGGCAGCGGAATAGCTGATAATAAAGATTTTGTGTATGGATGCAACGGATTCTCGTAGAGCTCATCACTTTCTGCTAATTCTACTATTCTTCCTTTATACATAACCCCAATCCGATCACTAATATACTTCACCATGGATAAATCATGCGCGATGAAAAGATACGTTAGCCCTTTTTCTTTTTGCAGCTTTTTCATTAAATTAACGACCTGCGCCTGTATGGAAACATCAAGGGCAGAAATGGGCTCGTCAGCAATAATAAATTCTGGCTCAACCGCTAGCGCCCTTGCAATTCCTATTCTTTGGCGCTGTCCTCCACTGAATTCGTGAGGATACCGGTTCGCATGCTCCCTATTGAGGCCAACAGTTTCTAATAATTCGTAGACTGTTTCCATTCTTGCTTTTTTACTTGAAGAAAGTCCATGAATATCCAAACCTTCGGCAATGATATCTGCAACTGTCTGGCGAGGATTTAATGATGAATAAGGGTCCTGAAAAATCATTTGGATTTTTTGATTAAGCTTTTGCGCCTCATGAAAGGACTTTTTCTTACTAATGTCTTCCTTGTTATAGAGAATATTTCCGCCTGATGCCTCATAAAGACCAATAATCGTGCGGCCAGTTGTAGACTTTCCACAGCCAGATTCCCCAACAAGCCCGAATGTTTCCCCTTTAAAAATATCAAAGCTAATACCATCTACCGCCTTCACTAGATTAGTGCCGGATGAAAAATGCTGCTTTAAGTTTTGAATTTCAAGAAGCTTTTCTTTTTTTTCTTTCTGTTTAACTAATCGTTCCTTCTGTTTTTCTTTAGGACTCTCTTCTCTATGCTTTTTAAGTACTTCCGGTGGCAAAATTTGTGGTGCCTTTTCATGAAGAAGCCATGTAGCTGCATAATGTGTGTCCGAAACTTTAAACATTGGAGGCTCCAGCTGAAAATCAATGTTCATAGCATATTTATTTCGATTGGCAAATGCATCGCCTACAGGCGGATCTAATAGGTTCGGAGGTGTACCTGGAATGGTCGTTAGTTCCTCCGCACTTTCATTCAAATTTGGCATTGCCCCTAACAGTCCCCAAGTATATGGATGCTGAGGATTGTAAAAAATCTCTTCAACTTTACCGATTTCGATTATTTTTCCTGCATACATAACCGCGACCCGATCGGCTATATTAGCTACTACACCTAAATCATGAGTAATAAATATAATGGAAGTATTTAATTTTTTCTGTAAGTCTTTTAAAAGTTCAAGAATCTGCGCCTGAATGGTTACATCAAGAGCTGTTGTCGGTTCATCCGCAATTAAAATTTTCGGATTGCATGAAATGGCCATTGCAATCACAACTCTCTGTCTCATCCCGCCAGAAAATTGATGGGGGTATGAGGACAATCGTTTTTCAGGCTGTGGGATTCCTACCATGTCTAGAAGTTCAATCGCTTTTTCCTTTGCTTCTTTCTTTGAAAGCTTTTGATGCTTCACAATACTCTCCATAATTTGCTTTCCAACTGTCATAGTCGGATTAAGGGATGTCATCGGGTCTTGGAAAATCATCGCAATTTCCGAACCGCGTACAGCTTGCATTTGCTTTTCGGAATAACTCACTAAATTATTTCCTTCAAAAATAATTTCTCCCCCCGTAATTCTTCCAGGAGGATTTGGGATTAATTTCATTAAGCTTTTAGACGTAACTGATTTTCCTGATCCTGACTCGCCAACAATTGCAAGTGTTTCTCCTTTATTAAGATGAAAGGAAACTCCGCGTACTGCTTTTACTTCCCCTGCATACGTATTAAAGGATACTTGTAAGTCTTTAACATCGAGAATTTTTTCCACTGTCACATCCTCCTATTTCCGCATCTTAGGGTCTAAAGCATCTCGAAGACCATCTCCGATCAAATTAAAGCTAATCATGATCAAGCTGATAATAATGGAAGAAAACGCAAGCATATGCGGATAAATACGCATTAATTTATATCCATCATTAATAAGTGTTCCTAATGACGCGATTGGAGGCTGCAGTCCTAAACCGATAAAGCTTAAAAACGCTTCAGTAAATATCGCTGTCGGAATGGTAAACATGGTTGTAATAATAATAGGCCCCATCGTATTCGGGATTAAATGCTTCCAGATTAACCGTCTATCCTTTGCACCAAGCGTTCTAGAAGCTAATACATACTCCTGTTCCTTCAGCTTCAAAATTTGACCGCGTACAATTCTAGCCATGCCAACCCAGCCGGTAATAACCATTGCCAAAGTAATGGAGACAATCCCTGGCTGTAAAACGAGTATAAGCAGAATGACAACAATTAAGCTTGGAATTCCAACTAGTACTTCTACAATTCTTTGCATAATATTATCGATTCTTCCGCCGTAATAAGCAGAAATACCACCATAAGCAACACCGATAATTAAATCAATCGTGGCTGCAAGAAATGCAATGTACAAGGAAATGCGTGTTCCTTCCCAAACTCTTGTCCATAAATCTCTTCCTAAATTATCTGTTCCAAACCAGAAGTATTCTTTTACATCACTTGTTTCATATCGGTCTACTCCTTGAATATCAACCCCATTAAAGCCTAGCCAAGAAATATGCTCTAATCCTGGAACCTTTGGAGGGAGGTTTGCTCTAGTAAGATTTTGTTCATCATAGCCATGATCATTGGCATAAGGGCCAAAGATTGCTAGTGCTAGAATAATAGTAATGAGGATGAGCCCAGTAAAAGCCGCTTTATTTTTCCGAAAGCGCCTCCAAACCTCTTGCCAATAAGTCATGACCGGACGATTAATGGCTTCTGGACTCCTATCGGAAACCGCTGGCTGGAACATTTCATCTGTAATTATGATTTCTTTATGATTAATCATCACTTTGTCCCCCCAGATAGTCGAATCCTCGGATCAATCAAACCGTATAAAATATCAACGATTAGGACTACACCAATAAATAAAATGCTATAGAATAAAGTAACGCCCATAATGACAGAAAAATCATTCGTCATTATTGATTTAACAAATTGTTCTCCAAGCCCCGGAACACTAAATATCTTTTCAATTACTAATGTTCCTGTAAGCAGGTTTACGGTTAGCGGACCTAAAATCGTTACAATTGGTATAGCTGCATTTCTGAGGCCATGCTTTAAGACAATAGCAAATTGATTTAGACCTTTTGCTTTAGCGGTTATTATGTAGTCCTGTCCCAAAACTTCAAGCATTTCAGTCCGCATAAATCTGGCAATAGTTGCAATCACAAAAACAGATAATGCGATGGTTGGCAAAATGGAATATTCAAAGCCTTCCCAAAAGGCAACCGGCAGCCATTGTAGGCGAACACCAATCCAATATTGCAATAGACCCGCAAATACAAAGTTAGGAACGGATAATCCAATGACAGCTATGACCATTGCCATATAATCAATTGCTGTATTATGTTTAATGGCTGCAATAATGCCAAGAATGATTCCGATTACACATCCTACTAGTATGGATTGAGCACCTAAAACGGCAGATGCACCAATTCTCTCACCAATAATATCTGTAACTGCCCGTCCATCATATTGAAAAGAAACCCCAAAATCTCCTTTCAATATATTTGTCATATACTTTACATATTGAATGGGAACGGGTTCATCCAATCCATACCTTTCATATAGTCTTTCCTTTTGGGATTCAGATAGTCTTTCATCATTAAATGGTGAGCCTGGCAGCGTTTGCATGAGAAAAAATGTAAAAGTTGAAATAATTAAAAAGGTAATCAGCATATATCCGATTCTTCCAAGAATATACCTTCCCATTTCTTTACACCTCCAGTTATTATGTAATAGCAATTCTTGAGAAATTTAAGGTTTACATTTTAGTAATGCAACTTTTATACCAAAACCTAAAAATGCATAAGTTTCCGAAAATAAAAACTTAAATTAATTTTTTGGATAATTCACCAAAGTAATGTGTCTATTTTTTTTTACACTTTTCTGTATAAACTTTTTAAACAGTAAATTTTTTTACACAAAAAAGGACAGCTGCCAATTAGCTGTCCCGCATATTAAAATTAGATATTTGATTTGATTCTACTGCTTCATTTTTGGATCTAGTACGTCTCTTAAACCGTCTCCCATTAGGTTAAATCCTAAAACTACTAACATAATGGAGAGACCTGGGAAGAATAGAGTCCATGGGGCCTGTACAAGATATTGTTTACTGTCAGCAAGCATTTTTCCCCATTCAGGAGTTGGGGCTTGAGCGCCAAGGCCAAGAAAGCCAAGGGCTGCCGCCTCGATAATGGCAGCGGCTATGGCAAGCGTTGATTGAACAATGATTGGAGTCATGCTATTTGGCAAAATGTGACGAAACAGTATACGAGAATCCTTCATTCCAACCGCACGTGCGGCCATAATATACTCCTCTTGCTTTACACTAAGAACCTTTGATCTAACTAATCGGCCAAAGTTTGGAATATTAATAATGGCAATTGCTATTAATGCGTTTTGTAATGATGGTCCTAGAATAGCCACAACAGCAATTGCAAGCAAAATACTTGGGAAAGCTAGCATAATATCAAAGATTCGAGAAATGATCGTATCTATCAATCGTCCATAATATCCTGCCACAATTCCTAATAACGTCCCTAGCACTGCCGATCCTAGAACTGCGAAAAACCCCACCCATAAAGAAATACGGGCTCCGTATACGATGCGCGAGAAAATATCACGGCCAAAATCATCAGTTCCGAACCAATTTTCACTTGACGGAGCTAATAGTCTTTTTGACAACTCTTGATCCTTGAAGCTGTAAGGAGCAATAATAGGAGCAAAGATAGCAATGATGATAAAAAAGATAACAATCCCTAAACCTACAACTGCGAGCCTATTTCTACAAAACGAATTCCATGTTTCTTTCCAGACAGGTGTCTGTTTTACTTCTGAGTTGACCTTTAGCATGTCAGATGTATTTTTTGCAAGTTCAGCCACTTCGACCCCTCCTAATTAATTATTGTATTTAATCCTTGGGTCAACTAAGGCGTAGAGCAGGTCAACAATCAAGTTAATAAATACAAAAATAGCGGCAATAATTAAAATACCTGACTGAATCACCGGATAATCACGGTATCCGATTGCCTCATATAAATAACGACCTACTCCAGGCCAGCCAAAAATCGTTTCAGTCAAAATGGCACCCCCAAGAAGGAGTCCTGTTTGCAAGCCAATAACAGTTAGAACAGGAATAATAGCATTTTTTAAAGAGTGCTTGTAAACAACCCAAAACATTCTTAATCCTTTTGCCCTTGCTGTACGGATATAATCTGATTTCATTACTTCTAACATCGTTGATCTAGTCATCCGGGCAATAATCGCCATTGGTATTGTTGCGAGAGCAATACTTGGCAAGATTAAATGTTTAACGACATCAATAAATTGACCCGTGTTCCCTCTAATTAGCGTATCAATTAAATAAAGATTCGTGATAGCTGTTACTGGATCTCTCACATTTTCCCGCCCTGTAGTCGGAAGCCAACCAAGTTGAATTGAAAACGCCCATTGCTCCATTAAACCTAACCAGAAGATTGGCAATGAAACACCGATTAGTGCAAGAATCATCGCTGTATAATCGAACCATGAGTTAGAAAACCAAGCACTAATAATACCTGCATTCACACCAACTAAAACCGCAATAATCATCGCAAATAACGTTAGCTCCATCGTTGCAGCAAGATATGGCCAAATTTCTTCATTAATTGGTCCTCTAGTCCTTAACGAGTTACCTAAATCTCCAGAGACCAATGATTTAATATACTCAAAATATTGTATGTATAATGGTCTATCCAAACCGAGTTCTCTTGTTAATGTAGCAATCGCTTCCTTTGTAGCCTTTTGACCAAGTATTACTTGTGCAGGATCACCTGGAATTGCATGAATTATAGCAAAAACTATAAGTGTCATACCAAACAATACAGGAATCAGCGAAAGAATGCGACGGATTGTATAATTAAGCAAACTTTTCACCCTCTTTGTTGAAAAATTCATATTGAACGCGCATCAGGAAAAAAAGTAAAGGTTAGCTATCTTGAATCAATGGAATGAATTCATACATCTTTCAATTGGCCGATTTATTCCGATCTACTTTTTATCTAGACTACAATGCACTTTTTTAGCTAACAAAAGGGAGACAGAGCCTCCCTTTTGGCAGTTATTAATTAAATTCTACTTTCGTTAGCGTTTCAGAGTTTGTTGGATGCGGCTTGTAATTTTGTAAATCTTTTACTGCTGCTAACAATGGAGTTGAGTGAACAAGCGGTACCCATGGAGCATCTTCCTTAATGATTTCTTGTGCTTTTTTGTATAGAACATTTCTCTTCTCCTGATCTGCCTCAGTTTGAGCTTCAATTAAAATATCATGAAGTTCGTCGTTGCTATAGTGAGATTTATTGTTACTTCCAATGCTATCCTTATCTAGCAATGCGTAAATAAAGTTATCAGGGTCACCATTATCTCCTGTCCAACCAAGCATATAAGCATCAAAATCACCTTTTGTCGCTCTTTCTAAATAAGTAGCCCAGTCAACTGTCTGGATGTTGGCTTTAACACCAATTTTGCTGAAGCTGTCTTGAATTACTTCAGCCACCTTCATTGCTTCTGGCATGTATGGACGTGCAACTGGCATTGCCCATAAATCCATCTCAAAACCATCCGCAAATCCAGCTTCAGCAAGTAAAGCTTTTGCCTTTTCTAAATCATATGGATAATCTTGAATTTCATCATTGTAGCCTTCAATTGACGGCGGCATAGGGTTTTTCGCAGGTTGCGCCTTGCCTCCATAGAAAGAATCAATAATGGATTGCTTATCGATCGCATGGCTCAATGCTTGACGAACAAGTTTATTATCAAATGGTGGGCGATTGACTGTAAAGCCAATATAGCCAACATTCATTGACGGACGTTCAATTATTTGCAAGTCTGAGTTGCTTAATACACTTGCTTCGTCTGAATTGTTCAATCCATCCATAATATCGATTTCCCCATTAGCAAGTGCGTTCAAACGTGCTGTATTTTCAGGAATGACGCGAAAAATTACTTTGTTTAGTTTAGGATAACCTTCCATCCAATAATTTGTATTCTTTTCAAGGACGATTCTGTCACTTTGCTTCCATTCAACAAATTTAAATGGACCTGTTCCAACCGGATTTTGTCTAAAGTTATCGCCGTATTTTTCAATAGCTGTTGGACTTGCTATAGCGAAAGGAGACATTGCAATATTTTTCAAGAACGGAGCCTGAGGTCTGTTGAGAACAAATTGAACTGTATGTTCGTCAATTGCCTTTACTTCATCAATTACATGTCCCTCGTCTCCCTTATATCCGCCAAACTGAGTGTAATATGGAAACTTTTCAGCATCACCATTCATCCAACGCTCAAAATTATACACAACCGCATCAGCATTAAAATCCGTTCCATCATGGAATTTAACCCCTTTGCGCAATTTAAAGGTATATGTTAAACCATCGTCAGAAACTTCCCATTCCTCAGCAAGGGCAGGCTGCACAGATGTATCATTCTCTCCATACACAAGTAATTTTTCAAAGATATTTTCAGTAACTTTAAATGTTTCGCCTTCAGTTGTTGTAATTGGATCAAGAGATGTTGAATCACCGCCACGTCCAAAAACAAGTGTATCCTTTTTCTTGTCGTCACTTGAAGATGTGTTGTTTGAAGTCGTGTTGTTTGAACTATTTTCTTTTTCTCCGGATGTCTGATTGGAGCTATTGCTGCATCCAACAAGGAACATGCTTAAAACTAAAAATGAAACCAGTAATAATTTAAGCTTTTTGTTCATAAAAGATATTTCCCCCTATTTATATTTTTTTATCATAAATGGGACTTATCACTCGTTGAATAAGTGACACGCCACAAAATGACCATTCATTTTTCGACCCTCCGGTCTAGTGGTTTTGCAAATGTCCATACACTCTGAACATCGTGTATGAAATGCGCAGCCCAAAGGAGGATTTGCCGGACTTGGCAGCTCTCCTTGAATTAATATTGTTTCTCGCTTAATATCAGGATCTGGAATCGGCACTGCAGATAGTAGCACTTTTGTATACGGGTGTTTAGGATTTTCGTATAACTCTTCACTGTCAGCCAACTCAATCAGCCTACCTAAATACATAACTCCAACACGATCGCTAATATGGCGGACAACACCTAAATCATGAGAAATAAATATGTATGTAAGCCCGAATTCCTTTTGGATATCCTTCATTAAATTCAAAACTTGAGCTTGAATGGAAACATCTAGTGCGGATACCGGCTCATCGGCAATGATCAGCTTCGGCTTTGTCATCAATGCTTTTGCGATCCCGATTCGCTGGCGCTGTCCACCGCTGAATTGATGCGGATACCTCCGAGCGTGATAGCTGCTTAATCCAACTATCTCAAGCATTTCATTTACCCGCTTTTTCCTTTCTTCTTTCGATCCAATTCCATGTACAATCAAAGGTTCCTCAAGAATCTTTTCCACCGTATGCCGCGGGTTTAAAGAAGCATACGGATCTTGAAATACCATTTGAATATCCCGGCGAGTTTTTCTTAACTCAATCTTAGACATGCTAGTAATCTCTTTATCTTCAAAAACAATTTTTCCGTCACTAGCCTCAATCAAGCGCATTAACAGACGTCCTGTCGTTGACTTTCCGCAACCGCTTTCACCAACAATGCCTAAAGTTTCTCCCTTTTTCACTTGGAAAGAGACATCATCAACTGCTTTCACCATACCTTTGACTTTTCCTAGAAAGCCGCCTGTTATCGGAAAGTATTTTTTAAGACCTGAAACATCAAGAAGTAACTCTGACATGCTCGTCGCTCCTTTCCTTTTCTGTATAAAGAAAGCAGCGAACTTTATTGCCTTCTTTCTCAGATTGAATTAATTCAGGCTCTGCCTCTAGACATTTTGCAAATACGTTAGAGCATCTTGCAGCAAATCGGCAACCTTGAATCGCACTTCCTGGGGTTGGTACATTTCCTGGTATGCTATATAACCTTTCTTTCTTCTCTCTTAAATCTGGGACCGACTTAAGGAGTCCTTTCGTGTACGGATGCTGAGGGTTTTTCAAAATTGTATGTACATCACCCTGCTCCACAATCTGACCTGAATACATCACAATAACCCTTTCACATATTTCTGCTACAACACCTAAATCATGGGTGATTAGGATAATCGATGTATTTGTTTTTTTATTTAAATCTTTCATTAGAGAAAGGATCTGTGCTTGGATCGTTACATCAAGTGCTGTTGTAGGCTCGTCTGCAATGAGAATTTTTGGGTTACATGCCATTGCCATTGCAATCATGACCCTCTGTCTCATACCTCCCGAAAGCTGATGAGGATACTCTTTGATTATTCCTTCAGCCCTTGGAATACCAACAAGTCGAAGCAGTTCAATACAGCGTACCTTCGCCTCTGCTTTTGAAAATTTTGTATGTAATAGGATTCCCTCCATTAATTGATTTCCAATTGTAAAGAGAGGATTTAATGATGTCATCGGTTCTTGGAATATCATAGAAATATGATTACCCCGAACTTTTCTCCAATCACTTTCGGATAATTTTGTTAAATCTCTTCCTTCGAACAGTATTTCACCATTCTCTATTTTTCCTGGTGGGCATGGAATGAGTCCCATTGTTGCGAGAGAGGTCACACTCTTTCCACTTCCAGATTCACCCACAACCCCAAGAATCTCTCCCTCTTTTAATGAAAAACTAATTCCATGAATAGCTGGGACAAACTTTTTCCCAGTGTAAAAAGAAACCTTTAAATCATTTATTTCGAGAATTGTTTGCTTATCCACTATGCCACCTACCTTAATACGATTTACCAAAAAATCCATTTTATAACTTTCCCAAAATAGTGAATTTATACATTATTATGACATATAATACAATTTTAATCTATAAAAATATTCTAAAATTACTAATTTTTTCGATATTTATTTAAACACTCCACGCTCAATGAAAGCGCTTACATTAATGTATATAAAGAGTTAGATATCAAATTTCATAATATTATTTATCCAATTAGCTCTTGCTTTTTAATGAAACATGAAGTTTAGAATAAAATAAATAATTGCTATTTCCATAAAATTCCCAACTCGTAAATACTTTTGATTAAATCGCGATAAAGCTAGATTTTGAAATATATTTTCAAAATCTAAATCCAAAAAGAAAATGGCATGAATTGGGATTCTAAAAAGAGCATTTATTTTCGAAAGATGAAGAACAGAGAAAGAAGAGTTGAGCCTTTGTATCCTCCGAATTAAGCAATACTTTAAAAAGTTGAAAAGGCACGCCAAACCCAAAAAAGGCTTCATCGGTTTACTGATGGACGATATTTACAAGTAATTAATGAAAAAGGTTATCCGCTAAGTCACAAAACTGACTTTTGGATAACCATAAGGATCTTTTATAAATTATTTAAAAAGTCTTTCATTTGCTCTGGTGTTTTAGCATTTGCACTATTTAAATGGGCGAACTTTTCACCATTTTTGAATACAAATACAGAGGCAATCCCCATTACTGTTTGCTTCTCTGAAATTTCCGTCCATTTATCCCAAGTTTTACTGGGTCAAATATTGGATCAAGACCTGCTTTTTTTTGAGCTTCATAATCTTTAAATACTTTTATAGCCGGCTTCGTTAATAGCAAAATAGCTACAGGGTTAAACCACGCCATACTTCCAAATCCTAAATCACCTAGAGCCCATAGTAATGAAGCTGATTGAACGCTCCCGAAGTAAACCATTTCTAAAAATACAATTTTTAAAACCCTTTTCACCCAGTTTAACTTTAGCTTTTCTATCAAGAAATACTAGGGTTGTTTCAGCGATATAATAGTAGGCCATCAATGTTGTAAAGGCAAAGAAGAAGATTGTGATAGAAACAAATAATGCTCCGAAACCTGGCAAGACACTTTCTACGGCTTGCTGCGTCCAGATCGGCCCCGCTTCGATGCTATTCATGTTATCAACGATTGGATCTTGACCTGCTGGAGTAACACTGTACATGCCGGTAACGAGAATCATAAGCGCAGTAGCTGTAAACACAACAATAGTATCGATGTAAACGGAAAAACCTTGAACTAATCCTTGCTTTGCAGGATGCGAAACTTCAGCTGATGCAGAACTATATATTCAGTAAAATACATTGATAAAAAAACGGGCAGCTTTTTCATAGAAGCTGCCCGTTCCTTTATCTACAATAAATTTAAGTAAGGAAGCTCTGACAGATGTAAAATTTAGATTTAGAAATGCTTCTTGCTACTCAAAAAAACTTGTATTAATTAATATGCTTAATATTTACGAAAACACTTTTCACTTCTGTATAATTTTGCAATCCGTACTCTCCGCCCATTTCACGGCCAATTCCTGATTGTTTGTAGCCGCCAAAAGGCATTGTTTCCCATTCAAGGCCAAAATCATTAACCCAGACTGTACCTGTTTTCAGCTTGCTGGCAATGTAGTGGCCTTTTTTGATATTTTCAGTCCAGACACTTGCCGCTAAGCCGTAATCACTGTCGTTTGCCCTCTTGATGACTTCTTCTATTGTGTCGAAAACGAATACGGACATAACTGGGCCGAAGATTTCTTCGCGAGCAATGACCATATGATCTTCTACATCAGCAAAAATCGTTGGCTGAACAAAATACCCTTTATCAAACGCTTTAACGCCACCTGCCACAAGGCGTGCTCCTTCTTTTTTCCCTTGCTCAATATAATTAAGAACCGTATGTTGCTGTTTCGCTGAAACGAGTGGCCCCATTTCTGTTTCTGGGTCCATGCCCGGCCCAAGCTTTACTGTCTTTGCTTTTTCCGCTAAAGCTTCTACAACACGCTCATATTGGCTTCGCTGCACAAATACACGTGTGCAAGCACTGCAGTTTTGCCCATGATTGTACATCGTTCCATTAAATGCACCTTCAATCGCTTCATCCAAATCTGCATCCTCTAAAATAATCGCTGGTGATTTACCGCCAAGCTCTAGCGTCACGCCCTTAATTTGTTCCGCTGCCTTTTTCATGACTTCTTTTCCGACAGCAGTTGAACCAGTGAATGCGACTTTATCGACGTCTTTATGAGTAATGATTGCTTCTCCTGCAATACGGCCAGAACCTGGAACAATGTTCACGACGCCGTCCGGAAAACCTGCTTCTTTAAATAGCTTTCCTGCGTATAGAAGAGATAGCGGCGTTTCACTTGCTGGCTTAATAACAACCGTACAGCCTACAGCCAGTGCTGCACCGAGCTTCCAAGCTGCCATCGCTAGCGGGAAGTTCCATGGAATAATTTGGCCAACAACCCCAACAGGCTCATGAACCGTATAAGTGACATAATCCTTTGAAATTGGTGTTGTCTTACCAAATAGCTTCGTCGCCCAGCCTGCATAGTATCTAAAATGGCGAACTGTTCCATCCACATCATCTGCAAGCGCCACTTCGTATGGCTTTCCGTTATCCAATGATTCTAGCTGTGCAAGCTCTTCTCGGTTCTCTTCTAATAGATCAGCAAATTTATAGATTAAATGGGAACGGTCAGCCGCATCCATCTTTGTCCATTCGCCTTCATCAAATGCCTTTCTGGCAGCAGCTACCGCAGCAGCAATATCGTCTTCCTGTGCTTCACTTACTTCTGCAATCACTTCTTCATTTGCTGGATTTACGACAGCAAACGTTTTACCGCTGAGCGCTGGAACATACTCACCATTAATATAAAGACCTTTCACGCCTTCTAGAAATTCCTGTACTTTCGGTTTCAATGTATAATTTGTCGTTTGCATGCTCTCTCTCCTCCACCTTAGTTTTTAATTGTTTCTAAACTTGCGAGAAGTTCTTTTAGCGTTTGCTCTTCTTCTGGTGATAAGCCTAGACGTGGAGTGCGTGCAGGTCCACCGGCTAATCCTTGTAAATCCATAGCTCTCTTTACGATTTGTACGTATTTACCTGATCCTTCCAGGAATGAGCATAGCGGCAGAATACGATCATTAATTTCCCATGCCTTTTCGATTTCACCATTTTGGAAATGGTTGAACATGTCTGTTACAAGCTTTGGCACAATGTTTCCAGCAACTGAAATCCAGCCGGTTGCACCGACAAAATAAGATTCCATTACAAGTTCCTCTGATCCGCAGAATACTTCAAAATCACCTTTTGCTTGTCTTGCAAGGTCTCTTGCTTTCCCAATTTCTCCACTTGATTCTTTAATGCGTGTAACATTTTCGCACTCTCTTCCGATTTGGAGCATTAATTCCGTGCTCATATTCACGCCAGAAGTAAATGGATTGTTATATAGCATGATTGGAAGATTAACAGCATTAGAAACTTCCTTAAAATGGTAGAAAACCTCATTTTCCTTCGGCTTCATGTAGTAAGGGTTAATAATTAATGCACAGTCAGCTCCGTGAGCTTCGGCTTGCTTTGTATATTCAATCGTTTCCTTCGTTGTCTCAGCAGCTGCTCCAACGATAACAGGAATACGACCGTTTACTTCTTTTAATACCGTTTCAACCATTTGGAATTTTTCTTCTTTTGATAGACTGACGAATTCTCCTGTACTTCCATTAATAACAAGACCGGCAACACCTTGGTTTAGGAAATAGTTTACGTTATTTTTTACACCGCCCCAGTCGATTTCCTGTGCTTGTGTCATCGGTGTAATTAATACTGGGAAAGCTCCTCTAATTGTCATGATCATGTTCCTCCATTATTTTAGATTTTTGTTTATAGCCTAAATTACTTTAATAAAAAACCTGCTGCCAACGGATCTGTCGGATCGAGTACATAGGTTTGCATGCCTGTAATAAATCCCCGGCTTGTAAAAGTGAACTTAGAGCGGCTTTCTGATTGCTCTGCTAGTTCAACAGTTATGAAGCTATTAAAAATACTCTCATTCTGAACAGGCTGTTTCATTGAAACTAAGCCGCCAGATAGTAAGCTTGCACAACATGCGGCGGCAGTTCCAAAGCCCGGAGATCGAACGATAAAATTATCTCTTCGAAATGTAACTGTTTTCATTTGTCCGTTACTCACGTCCGCATCATCCAGAAGCACCACTCTTTGAATTGCCTCATTTTGCTCCAAAGCGCCGTTTACTGTTTGTCCCCATTGCTGCACTTGAGAGAGATTATCCAAAACAAGCTCAAAGGGGACATCCGTTTTATTAAAAATCGCATATAGTTGATCTGCTTGGACAAGTGAATACTCCGTTTTGATCCCTGCCAATTTAACATTTGACTTAATAACCTGAACGTGTTTGCTATTCAGTTTGACAGAAACAACTTCATCCTCTTTCATAACAGCTTGAACTGAAATAACGCCGTTTACCGTTTCTAAATGATATTCATTTGATTCCTTAGGAGATAAATGGCCACATTCCAATAAAGCCGTAATAACTGCTACAGCTCCTCCGTACTGATATGGAACCGTTCCTTCATGGTTAAAAAATACGACGGCTGCATCTGCCTCACGGCTAAATGGAGGAACAACTAAACAGCCATTTAAACCAGCGAAACCGCGTGGTTCATTTAACAAAAGTCTAACCTCTTCTGCGTAGCTTTGAGTAAATTTCTCATCTAATTGCTGAAGGCTTTGATAATGGATGAAAGGAGCATCCTTTATAATCCGAAAAGCTTCACCAGCTACGTGAACGTCTGTTGCTGTATACGCCTTTTGAATCTTCATTTCACATCCTCCATTTCATGTTCCTCCATTGGAGGAATAAGAAGAAATCCTTCCTTGAGCGGATCATCTTCGTTATAAAAGAATTTATGCATGCCCATTAGCCAAGCTGAACCAGCAATTCTCGTTACGACAGCAGATACCCCATTGACATCTGTTGTTTCTAGAACACGACCTCTAAATAAAGAACCTACAATGCTTTCATGTACAAATTCTTCACCCATCCCAATTTCATTTTTTGAATAAAGCACAGCTAGTTTCGCTGATGTACCCGTACCACAAGGAGAACGGTCAATTCCTCCTGGAGGGACTATTACCGTATTTTTCACATGTGCCTCTGCATGAGTCGGTTCAGTGAAAAACTCAACATGGGTTAATCCCTTAATAAAAGGATGCTCGGGATGGATAATTTCTGTTTCCTCGTTAATCTTATTTCTAATTTTTATTGCCTTTTCAATAATCTTTGATGCATGTTCTGGAACTAACTCTAGGCCAACAGATTTAGCATCGATAATGGCGTAGAAGTTTCCACCATAGGCGATGTCGGCATCCACTCTCCCAATTCCGTCAACCTCAACGGATACACTTTTTAGCAAGAATGCTGGAATATTGCAGAAAGACACCTCTTTCGCTTTTCCGTTTTCTACCGTAATATCCACTTCTACTAGCCCAGCAGGTGTATCCAAGTTGATCGAAGTAATCGGTTCTTGAACAGGAATTAATCCTGATTCTACTAATGCTGTACAAACACCAATCGTGTCATGACCACACATTGGCAAATAGCCGCCTGTTTCAATATAGATGACGCCGATATCGGCATCAGGATGACAAGGGTCTGTTAGTAAAGCACCAGACATAACATCATGCCCTCTAGGCTCATTCATTAATAATTTTCGAATCCAGTCATACTCTCGCTTCATATGAAGCATTTTTTCCGACATTGTATTTCCCTTAAGTTCAGGGAGCCCGCTAATCAATGTCCTTGTTGGATTTCCACCTGTATGTGTATCAATCGTTGTAAAGACTCGATTGGCCTTCATCTAAGTCAACACCCTTTCTATAAAGTGGTTAAAACGGTTAAACTTTAGCGGTTCTATAGGAATGCAAGTTTCCTTTTTATTGATCATTTCTTCAATGACTTTCCCTGTAACAGCTGAAAGGCTAATTCCATCTCCTTCATGGCCGGCTGCTATATAATAATTTGGAATATGCTCTACCTCAGAAACGATTGGCAAGTGGTCTTCCGTCCAAGGACGAAGCCCAGCATAGGACCTGATGACCATCATATCCGCCATCTTCGGATAAAAGCGGATCGCACGATTGGCAATGCATTTAAGGATTTCATTGTTCACCTTTAAATTAAATCCGACGAACTCCCTACTGCTTCCAATCAGGAAGTTTTGGCTTTCTGTCGGTTCAAACACGAGTGCTACCCCATACTTTTCTGTTACGGGATCAACACGGCGCTGCCCGCCAAATTTGGAAATCAAATAACCGAATTCCATTACCTTTCTGGAGCCTACATGCTCTTGCCTTGATGCGACAATTATGTGACCCTTTCTTGGCTCAATCGGTATGGAGAGATCAAGCATTTCACCTAATCTAGGTGCCCAAATACCCGCTGCATTAACGACATGATTAGCTGTAAACACACCATTCGTTGTCTCAACTGTAAATGTCCCATCCGCTTCTTTTTTCATCGATTTCACTTCAGTTTGTTTATAAGCTTTCGCTCCAAACTTTTTAGCTGCATCTAAAAGAGCAAAAGCAAGAAGATATGGATTTACTGTAGAATCTGTCGCACACTCCAACCCGCCTAATAAATCATCTGCAAAATATTTGGAGTCTTGGCGGATATCTTGACGATCGAGCATCCGAAAAGGCAGCCCGGCTTCTTTTTGGCGATTAACCCATTTCTGTGCGGCCTCCATCTCTTCTTCTGACTCACAAACTAAAATGCTTCCTGGTGCACGATATTCAAATTTATGTTCTAAATCCCGGCTTAAATCATCTACTAATTTCTGGCTGACTAACGACATTTGACTATCAAACCCAGGATCCTTATCAATCGCGAGAATGTTTCCATCACACCGTGAAGACGTCCCGCTGACAAATTCACCTTTTTCCAATATCGTTACGTCTCTGCCTGATTTAGAAGTATAGTAGGCAATGGAACAGCCTATTATTCCGCCGCCGATGACTAATACATCACAATGTTTCACATCACCAATCTCCCTTCACTTGGCTGGCTTTCTTTTCCTTATTGCAAGTAGCGTGCCAAGAAGATGGTTTTATCAGAAACAATCATCCTTCTTTTAATCTTTTATTTTTTCCTCAAAACAATATTCAACCTACTAGGAATTTTAAAAAAATTTGATAAACTTATGTATAATAATTTTTACAGTGTTTATTTTCTTTTACACATAAGGAGGGGAATTATGTTTTCTTTGCCATCAATCAAAACATTAATCAAAAATAATTTAGTAAAATTATCGACAAAAGAGCACATAACAGAATTAAATGGAGATTATTTTATAGATACATATCCTTGCACCACAGTGTCCGTGAACAACTCATTAGAATCAATCCTTCACTCTAATAAACCAATATCCGCAGTTGTAATTATGGATGCAGACAGCCATCCTATTGGCTATATCGCTGCAGCAGAAATTATTCGTTTCCTTCATAACTCCTACAATCAGTTAAAAGCATTCTATGAAACTGTCATTCGAACAATGGATGCTTCCGTTACCGTTATTGACGCCGATGAACGGGTCCGCACATGGACGGAGGGTGCGGAAAGACTCTTTTCAGTCAAAGAAAGTGATATACTTGGACGCCCGATTACTGACTATTTTGAGCCTAAAGATCTGGAAATACTGCAATCGCTTTATAAAGGCAAAAGAATTTCAGGTCAGCACCATCAGCCTCGGTCTGATTTATTTGTTCTTATTAATTCAAATCCTGTTTATTTTAATGATGAGATTATTGGTGCAGTTGTTTCAGAGACTGATGTTACAAATCAAGTTGTACTAAATGAAAAACTATTTAATATGTCTACGGAAGTACACCGTTTAGAACAAGAGGTTGCCAAATATAAGCATTCTGTTGACCCCTTTAATTTAATTAAAGGAAAGAGTGCAGCATTACAAAGAACTGTACAAATTGCCAAAAAGGTATGCTCCGTTAAATCAACAGTGCTCATTTTAGGAGAAAGCGGTGTCGGCAAAGAAGTGTTTGCTAAAGCTATTCATGAAGCTAGTGAAGGCACCAACTCACCTTTTATCTCCATTAACTGTGGAGCGATTCCAGCCTCTCTCTTCGAAAGTGAATTTTTTGGATATGAACGGGGAGCGTTCTCTGGTGCTGATCAAAAAGGGAAGAAAGGAAAAATTGAATTAGCGAAAGGCGGCACCCTATTCCTTGATGAAATTGGGGAACTGCCCTTGGAAATGCAGGTGAAACTTCTTCGCGTACTTCAGGAACGAAGGTTTTATCGTGTTGGCGGTGAAAAAGAAATTGAAACTGATTTCAGAGTCATTGCGGCAACAAATCGAGATTTGAAGGACTTAATGAGTGAAGGGCAGTTCCGCGAAGATTTATACTACCGATTGAATGTTGTTAGTATCCATATTCCATCTTTAAGAGAAAGACGCGAGGACATCGTTGAGCTAACACATTACTTTTTAAATGATTTTTCCATGCTTTATGGAAGACCGATACATCAATTTTCACAAGAGGTTATGCAGGAAATGCTTCGATATGATTGGCCAGGAAATATCCGGGAGCTTCGAAATGTTGTAGAACGTCTTGTCGTCTTTGCAACAGACGGAGTAATCAGAAAGGAATACTTACCCTTTCACTCCCAAACAGCCTATAGCAGCCTTGATCAGTTGACTTCCCAATCGGGCTTGAATGAAGCAGAGCATACCATCCTGCCTCTGCAAGAGGAAATGGATCAGCATGAGAAAAGAGTGCTTGAAAAAGCGCTGCAAATCACGAATGGAAATAAATTGGAGTGTGCTAAGCAGCTTGGAGTCACAAGAGCCACTTTATATAATCGACTGAAGCGTTTAGGAATAAACTAAGTTCACTCCTCTATTTTTGGTACGGTTTTTGCATAGTATTTTAATAGTTAGAAAATAGAGGAGGTTTCCAAATGAACAACAATGAAGCCATTGTGATCTGCCGCTGCGAAGAAGTTACGTATGGAGAACTACGCTCCACGGCAGAACAGCATCAGTGCACAGCTAGGGAATTAAAATTACGAACGAGAGCAGGAATGGGTTTTTGCGGAGGACGCACATGCAGAATTCCTTTAGATAGAATTATTGAAGATGTCATTCCTCATATTTCTCAAAGTGATATCCCATTAAAATACCAGCCGCCGATTCGTCCGGTTACATTTGGAACAGTAGGTGAGAATAATGACTAGAATTATAAATCATCCTATTTTAGGCAAATTAGAAGATCGAGAAATTGTGCCTTTCACATTTGATGGAAAAGCCTATGAGGCATTTGAAAATGAGACAATTGCTGCTGCCCTTTTAGCAAATGGCATCCGTACATTACGGTTTCATGAGGATTGCGGAACTCCGCGGGGATATTACTGCAATATCGGCCATTGTATGGAATGCCGTGTAACGGTTAATAACCAAGCGAATATAAGAGCTTGTTTAACCGTTGTAGAAAATGATATGGTCGTTGAAAGTGGCAAGCATCTTCCTAATATTGTTAGAAAGATGGTGGAAGAGCAATGATCGATGTAATTGTAATTGGAGCAGGACCTGCTGGTTTAGCAGGGGCCATTGCCAGTGCCTCGGCCGGTCTAAATGTAATGGTGATTGATGAATTCATTAAGCCAGGCGGCAGATTAATCGGACAGCTGCATGAGGAACCTTCAGGGGAATGGTGGAACGGAATAAAGGAATCTGAGCGCCTTCATCTGGAAGCGAAAAAATTATCAGTAGATATACGCTGTGGAGCTTCGGTCTATAATTTAGAAAAAGATGATGACGGATGGAATGTTCATACGAGTATCGGCACTTTATCAGCTCCTTATGTTTTAATTGCAACCGGAGCCGCTGAATATCCAATCCCTCTTCCAGGCTGGACACTTCCTGGGGTAATGTCTATTGGCGCAGCTCAAGTAATGACAAATGTCCATCGTGTCCAAGTTGGGAAACAAGGAATTATTATTGGTGCAAATATTCTAGCCTTTGCGATTCTAAACGAATTACAGTTAGCTGGTATTCAAGTAGATAGAATCGTTTTGCCTGAAAAAAGCCCACTTAGTCAAAAAGCGGGAGAACCAGCTGAGGTCATGAAATCACTGCTAAATGCGGCCCATCTCGCCCCTTCTCCCCTTTTAAGGATTGGGAGCCGTTTTATGAAAAATGATTGGTTCCGCAAAATGGGGATGAAATTCTTCCCGAAAAATGGCGTAAAGATTAATGGAACCCCTCTCCTTCTTAGAAAAGCAGCATTAGAAATAATCGGCAAAGAACAGGTAGAAGGTGTACGAGTTACTGATACGAATGAGTATGGAGATATAATCCCTGGAACTGAGACGATTTACGAAGCAGATTTTGTTTGTATCGCAGGGGGATTATATCCTCTAGCAGAACTGGCTGCTGTTGCCGGCTGTCCATTCCAATACATTCCTGAGCTTGGCGGTCATGTTCCTCATCATTCGGAAACGATGGAAACTCCGCTTCAAGGGCTTTTTGTTGCCGGAAATATAACTGGGATTGAAAGCGGAAAAATCGCTATGGCTCAAGGAACAACAGCAGGCTTTTCGATTGCCAAACATGCAGGTAAAGGCGGTTCTGCAACAGAAGAACAGCTTCAGCTTGCTGTAGAAAATGTTCGTTTTGTACGCGAGCAGGCTGCCATTCAATTTAACCCTGAAATTGAGAACGGACGTAGAAAGTTGTATAAACTATGGAGCGATCTTTATAACAAAGACGTAAATGGCAGCATCCAAACAAAAATTGGCTAATACCAATTTTGGACCCGGGTTATTCCCGGGTCACCTAAAAAACATAGCAACCTCACTTAAAACAGCTTGTTCTCTATAACTTCAAAGATATATTTCACTTCTAAATAATAAAAAAGTATTCTTTTTTTGCTCTTCTTCCATAAATTATTTTATATACATAGCAATCTTTGTACTACAAAAGACTCAAAAAGTTGTGAAATATGCTAGCTCTTATTTTCAGAAAATTATATACTTTCCGAAATAATACTCGCACATTATTCCTCATTACTTCATCGTTACAGTTAGAAAGGGCTGGATTATACAGCACCGTTCAATTTCCGCAGCAACGATCAATAACTTTCCCTTTCTTCAACATTTTGAAAAACACTCTTAAAGGGGGTGAATGTTTCGGTTCAATCTTGTTAATCTAGCAAAGCAGTTTGAAGGCGATCTAGGCAGAATGAAGTGTATAAGAAAAAACAATTATTAGGGGTGTTCCAGTTGAAAAAGTATTCCATAATAGCAATCGGCCTGCTGCTAATCCTTTCTCTTTTCCTTAGCGCCTGTTCAAGTGAAGGCAGTTCTGGAGGTAGCAGCAGTTCAGAGGCAATTTTAGTCGGCGTCCTTTTACCAGTAACCGGTAATAATGCAACTGACGGAAAAGACATGCTAAATGCTATGCAAATGGCTGCAGAAAAAATAAATAACGATGGCGGAGTTCTTGGAAAAAAGTTAAAGCTAGAAGTTGCTGACGATGCATGTGATCCTCAAATGGCTACAACAGCTGCAAATAAGCTAGTATCAATGAAAGTAACCGCTGTTGTAGGAGGATACTGTTCTGGTTCAACACTTCCTGCTTCAGGTGTTTTCAATAATGCAAACATTCCAATGATCGTTGCGGCGGCTAATTCATCAGAACTGCCTGCTCAAGGATATAAAAGTCTATTTCTAATTAATGGACTTGTACCGGACCAAGCCCAGACTGGTGCTGATTATTTCAAGGATAAAGGTGCCCAAAACATTGTAATCATTCATGATAATTCAGCTTATGCCAAAAACTTAGCTGATTTTGCGAAGAAATCAGTTGAAGAAAACGGTGGAAAAATTATCGGTTTTGAAGCGATTAATCCTGAAGAAAAAGACTTCGGTTCACTTATGACTAAGCTTAAATCTCTCAATCCTGATGGTACTTATTTCACAGGATACTATGCTGCCGGCGGTCTCATGATGAAGCAATTTAAAGAGAAAGGCGTTTCCGGGTATTTTATGGTTGGTGACGGCAGCTATTCCCCAGATATTATCGATATTGCCGGTGCTAACAATGCGGAAGGCTTACTTGTAACAGCAACACCAACAGCGAATTTTATTCCTGGTGCAGACGAATTCGTTAAAGAATATAAAAGCAAATATAACGATCTATCTCCAGGACCATTCTCTGCTTTATCATACAATGGCATGAATTTATTAGCGGATGCATTAAAAAGAGCTAATTCTACAAAAAGCGAAGATTTAATGAAAGCGCTAAAAGAAACAAAAGGCTTCCAAGGAATTGGCCAAGTAATTGAATTTAATGACCAGAACTCTCTAAATCAATCAAACTTCCATGTTATGAAAGTAGTAAACGGTGATTTCACATTAGAAAAGTAATTTTTAGACGTTTACCCTTAGTTCTAATTTAGATGACATCTTACATTCCTCTTTTTTGCAATTAAAAGCTGTCTGTTAGCATGGGGGACGTACATACATTGAAGCTTGTATTCCCCCCTTTTTAGACAGCACCAAATCACTCCAACAATCCGCTAAATTATAAGCATAGAGGAGAGTCGAAACGAAAATGGATATTTTTCTGCAAATCATGATTGACGGTTTAGTTATAGGTGCTTTTTATAGTTTGGTCGCATTAGGATATACGATGGTTTATGGAATTATTAAGCTTCTAAACTTTGCTCATGGCGACCTCTATATGATGGGTGCCTTTATAGGATTTACCCTACTCTCCTTATTTACAGGTGATGGCGGGATGAACACGGGAATATTGGGAATTGGCATTGTCTTTATTGCAACCATGGTCATTGTAGGACTGCTTGGAATGGGTGTTGAGCGAATTGCTTATCGTCCTCTGCTGCTCGCACCAAGATTATCTATTTTAATTACTGCAATTGGTGTTTCATTATCACTTGAGTACACTTCTATGATTGGTTGGGGAGCTTCTTACAAAGTATACCCCTTTAAGCTTCCTAATGATGGACTTCAGCTATTAGGAACACAGATTACCTTTGCTCAGATTGGCATGATTGCTCTATCTGCTTTGTTAATGATTGGACTTCGTCTTTTTATTGATAAAACGATTTACGGAAAGGCCATGCGTGCAATTGCACTGGATCAAACTGCATGCAGCTTAATGGGAGTGAATGTCCACCGAATTATTGCTCTCACCTTCTTTATCGGTGCTTTTTTGGCTGCTGGAGCCGGAATCATGTCAGGCATTTATTATGGAACCATTAACTTTATGATGGGTTTTACTATTGGACTTAAAGCTTTTACAGCGGCTGTTCTAGGCGGCATTGGGAATATTACCGGAGCGATGCTTGGAGGGCTCGTGCTCGGGATTCTAGAGGCATTCGGCACTTTTTATCTTGGCGGATCATGGAAAGACGTACTAGCATTCGGAATTCTTATCCTGTTTCTAGTTTTTAGACCAACAGGGATACTTGGTGCCAAAGAAATGGAGAGGATGTAATGTTGAAAAAGTATAAGAAGCAATCACTTTTGCTGCTGATCATCGCCCTTTTCATTCTGCCATTTTTCCTGAATAGTTATTGGCTGGATGTATTAACATTGGTCCTATTTTATGTTGTTCTTACTCAAGGGCTAAATATTGTTGTTGGCTATACTGGATTACTTGATTTAGGCTACGCAGCGTTTTTTGCAGTTGGCGCATATACAACTGCGATTCTAATGACAACCTACCATTGGTCATTTTGGATGACGCTGCCGGTCGCGTTCGTTTGTGCCGTAATATCAGGAGTTATTGTTGGCACCCCCACTCTTCGATTACGAAGCGATTATTTAGCTATCGTTACACTCGGTTTCGGTGAAATTGTTAAAATACTTGCTACCAATCTAGAGATTACTGGTTCAGCATCCGGGATTTATGGAATTCCAAGGCCCGCCATTGGCATTTATATTTTATCTTCACAAAAGGATTTTTATTATTTAATTCTTGTTGTTGCCATTCTTTCAATTATTGCCGTGTACAGGCTCGGGCGTTCACGAATAGGACGTGCGTGGATTTATATTCGCGAAGATGAAGACGCAGCAGAGGCAATGGGGATTAATCGTATTCGTCTGAAATTACTTTCTTATGCTACCGGGGCTGTGATCGGCAGCTTTGCCGGCTCCATTTTCGCTGTCAAAATGAGTGCCATTGCACCATTAAGCTTTAGTTTTCTACAATCTGTCATGATCCTACTTGCAGTTGTATTAGGGGGATTAGGAAGTATTCCAGGTGTTGTCATTGGTGCCGTATTAGTAATTGTTCTTCCCGAGCTTCTTCGCGGAGCAGACGATTGGCGATATTTAATTTTCGGGGTTTCATTAGTCATTATGATGATTTTCCGCCCTCAAGGCATTTGGCCATCTAGAAATGGAACTGAGGATGGGGCGGATTGGGAAGAAAATGAAGAAACAAGTGACCCAAATCAATCCATATCAGTTTAATTTTCTATGAATACATTTACTTCTAAAGTGAGGGGATCAAATGTCTCTATTAACTGTGAAAGATTTAAGACTTCAATTTGGAGGATTACTAGCAGTAAATGACTTATCCTTTAATGTTGAAAAGAATACAATTTCAAGTATTATCGGGCCTAATGGTGCTGGGAAAACTTCTGTTTTTAATATGATTACAGGCTTTTATAAGCCGACAGGCGGAGAAATCCAGTTAGACGGGATTAGCTTAATAAATAAAAAGCCGAGCCAAATCACGAAATTAGGAATGGCAAGAACATTTCAAAACCTTCGTTTGTTTCCAAATTTATCTGTATTAGATAATGTGAAGTCTGGTATGCACTGCCGAACGAAGCAAGCCGTTTGGGGTGCCCTGTTCCAAACCAAAAGCCAAAAAGAAGAAGAAAGTTTAATAGAGCAAGTTGCCATGGATTGTATAGAGTTTGTCGGCATTACTAAATACATGAAAAGGTCAGCAAAAAATCTGCCATATGGGGCACAGCGCTATTTAGAAATTGCCCGTGCATTAGCAACAAAACCGAAACTTTTACTCCTGGATGAGCCGGCTGCAGGGCTCAATTTTGAAGAAAAGCAATATTTAATTGGGCTGATCCGAAGGGTACGGGATGAATTTAATATTACGGTATTAATGATTGAACATGATATGGCATTGATTAAACAAATCTCTGAGCATATCACGGTTATTGATTATGGCTGTAAAATTGCGGAAGGAACTCCAGAGGAAGTTTTGAAAAATGAAAGGGTAATTGAAGCATACCTTGGCAAGGAGGAAGTCGTTTGATGCCTCTATTAAAACTGACAGACGTAAATTCCTACTATGGGAAGATTCATGCTCTTAATAATATAAATTTGGAAATCAATGAAGGAGAAATTGTTGCCCTGCTAGGAAGTAACGGAGCTGGCAAAAGTACAACACTAAAAACTATTTCTGGACTTATTAAACCGAAATCTGGCCATATCGAATGGAATGGAGAAAGTATAGTTGGAACTCCGCCGCATAAGATTGTGGAGTCTGGTATCATCCATGTTCCAGAAGGCAGACGAATCTTTGGCGGTCTCACAGTTACAGAGAATTTAGAATTAGGGGCGTTTACATATAGAAAAGATAAAAAGTGGATAAAAGAAGGCATTGAACGTTCTTTTGATTTATTTCCTCGATTAAAGGAACGCGCAAAACAGCTTGCCGGAACATTAAGCGGAGGGGAACAGCAAATGGTTGCCATCAGCAGAGGCTTGATGGCGAATCCGAAACTCCTCATGCTAGATGAACCGTCTATGGGATTAGCCCCGATCATTGTTCAAGAAATCATGAAAATTATTCAGGAGATTAACAAACAAGGAACTACTATTCTATTAATTGAACAAAATGCAAAAGCAGCCCTTCGACTAGCAAACAGAGGATATTTAATTGAGATTGGCAATATTGTCATGCACGATACAGCAGAAGTTTTACGTGAGGATGATAAAATTATTAAAGCATATCTAGGTGCTTAAGTGAATTTTTAATAAGCTAAAAAACCAGCACAATTGATTGATGTGCTGGTCTTTACTTTACTATATTATCCAATTCGAATTAATTCGGTTGGAAACGAAGTAAGAAGCTTACCGCTTCCATTCGCTTCAATATACACATTCTCCTCTATGCGGACACCGCCATAGCCTGGAATATAAATGCCTGGTTCAATTGTAAAAAGAAGACCTGGTTCAACGATTAAATCATTGTTTTCATGGACTGATGGCTCTTCATGGACATCAATGCCCAAACCATGTCCTACGCGATTATTAAAATATTCTCCGTAGCCTGCTTCCTTGATGACATTACGGGCAACAATATCAATCTCACCAATTCGAATGCCAGCTTTACAAGCGTTTACTCCTGCTTCCGTAGACTTTTTAACAATTTCATAAATTTCTCTCTGTTTTAGCGTTTCTTCACCAATCACAAATGTTCTAGTAATATCAGAGCAATATCCATCCACAATAACACCCATATCAATTAATAAGAAGTCACCTTCATTAATAGTTTTCTGATCTGGACGGCCATGCGGCAATGAAGCTTTAGCTCCTGAAAGAATTATTGTTGAAAAAGAAGGACCCGCTGCACCGAATTTTCTCATTAGGAATTCTAATTCGGCTGTGAAGTCTTGCTCTGTCATACCGACTTTTACCTTCTTAATACCTTCACCCATGACTTTTTCAATAACATGAATAGCCTTTTGAATCTTTGCACACTCTTCTTGAGACTTTTTCATTCTTTGACCGGAAATAAAGTCTCCAATATTTTTGTAATTGAAATTAGAGAAAAATTGGTTTAGCTGTTCCTGTTGATATAGGGACATAACTTTTGTCTCTAAACCAATTGTTTTAATGCCTTCGCCAATTGTATCCTTTAATATTTGATAAGGATTTACTTCGTCTGAGATTGTTACAATTTCCTTAATAAAAGAATCCTCTTCCGCAATTTCCTTATCTAATGCTGGTACAAATAAATATTTTTTTTGCTTCTTAAGATCAATAATTAAGGCCATAAATCTTTCATGTGGATCAGAATTAAAGCCTGTATAATAGAATACATTTTTAGGGTCCTTAATGATCGCTAAATCAGTATTCTGATTCCCTAAAAAATTTATTAACTCACTTATTCTATTTTGATATTGCTGCTGCATTTGATGTCATCCCTTACATTTATTATTTATTTTATTATACTACAATAATTTATTTATTTTAAAAACGTATTACTTTATAAAATAATTAATTCTTTTGTAGATGGTGTTAATACTTCACGGCCATCTTTATTAATGAGAATAACGTCCTCTACCCTTGCACCACCTAAGCCTTTTAGATAGATTCCGGGCTCAACTGTTATCACCATGTTCTCCTCAAGTACTTTATCCTTCATAACTGAGAATAGCGGTGCCTCGTGCACTTCTAACCCAATCCCATGTCCTGTTCCAGTTCCGGATTGTTCATTAAACCCATGTTTAATAATATTTTCACGCATTAAATAGTCTACCTCTTTGTCTGTTAATCCAGGTCTTAAACATTCTACACAATTTTCAAATGATGCTAGGACGATTTCATGCAGCTGTTTTAATTCGGAAACAGGCTCTCCAACAGATACGACTCTTGAGATATCCGCCCAATAGCCTTGATAATTTGCTCCAAAATCAATGGTAATCATATCACCTTTTTCAATTATTTTATCGCTTGCCCTTCCATGAGGCAGGGAGGAGCGATATCCAGATGCGACGATAGGAGAAAAAGAAGTAGTCGTCCCGCCATGTTTTTTAATAAATGCCTCAAGCTCCGCTGCCACATCATTTTCTGTTATTCCAGCGCGAACATAATTTAAAATATGTAAATAGGCTTTATCGGTAATGTCTGCAGCAACCCTTAGCTTTTTAATTTCGTCCTCGGATTTAATCATTCGGAGCTTTTCAACTACATCGCTCGTTGGAATAAGCTGTGCTGATAGAAGAGGTTCATTTTTACTAAATAATCCATATGATAAATGCTCCTGTTCGAAACCAAGCTTCGTTATTTTCATTTCTTTGACCTGCACGACTACCTCTTCGAAGATTTTCCCCTTATGTCCAGTGTGTCCAGCATGTAAAACGATATCATAATTTTTTGCTTGATTTTGCGCCTGCTCAAAATAGCGATAATCGGTAATTAATTTAGCTTCGGTTTCCGAAATAAGAATAACACCGTTACTGCCTGTAAAGCCTGACATATATAATCTGTTCCATGGATGAACAATCATCATCCCGTCTACTCCTAATTCTTGAAACCTTTCTCGTAATTTTCTAATCTTATCCATGCTAGCTTCCCCCTTGCCATTATTAACTTCACACTTTATAATGCAATTTTTATGCCATTATTCTTTCCAGTCTTCTTTAGGAATGTTAGAGACTCTAAGTATCTATATTTTCATTATTTTTTACACTTTCAAAATATTTGTACAATTAATGTAAAAGTATTTTGACAACCTCTATATATTCTCCTTATTTTGTCCTTATCTAATATATCTTCCTTAATATTTTCCTAGTAAGTAAAGCTGGCACAATTCTTGCGATGTATAGTTTGAATATTCCGAAAAGGGGGATCTATATGAAAAACAGCAAATCAGCAATTGCTCTATTGCTCTCAATCTTCATTGTATTAGCTTTGTCAGGCTGCTATGGAAAAAGCAATGAAACTAGTCAAACATCTACTGAAACAGAAACCAAAGGTTCAAGTACCAATCAGTCAACTTCCTCCAACATTGAAAGCCAAGTTCTTAATCTGTATGCATCAAATGAAATCCCAACATTAAAAACGAACGGTATCATTGATGGACTTTCAGCAACAGTCATGATGAATATTATGGAAAGTTTATATCGGACAGATCCCGAACAAAATCTAACCCCAGGGATCGCTGAAAAGCATGAAGTTAGTGAAGATGGAAAAACATATACATTTCATTTACGCAAGGATGCAAAGTGGAGCAATGGAACTCCTGTAACTGCACATGATTTTATATTTGCTTGGCATCGGGCGCTCCATCCAGATACACTTTCGCCTCACTCCTATGAATTTGACAATATTGTCAATGCTGTTGAAATCCAAGATAAGAACAATGAACTTTATGGAAAAGTGGACGCATTAGGTGTCAAAGCTATTGATGATTACACACTTGAAGTACAGTTAAAGAATGCTATTCCATATTTCCTTGATACACTAACCAATATTGTCTTCTACCCTCAAAATGAGGAATTTGTTAAATCGCAGGGAGATAAGTATGCCTTAGAACCCGAAAACTTAATCTATAACGGTCCATTTAAACTAGACTCATGGAAGCATGAAGAAGGCTGGGTGCTCAAAAAAAATCCTGATTATTGGGATGCCGAAAACGTTAAGCTTGAAACGATTAATTTCAAAGTTGTAAAGGATGTATCAACTGGGGTAAATTTATACGATTCAGGATCAGTTGACGTCACAAATCTATCATCTGAATTTGTTGACCTATACCATGATCATCCCGATTTGCACTCGCTTTTAAAAAGAGAAATGTACTTCATCCGATTCAATCTTGAGAATCCTTATTTAAGCAATAATAACATTCGAAAGGCATTAGATATGGGCTGGAATAAGAAAGAAGCAGCTGAGCTTATTCTCAAAAACGGTTCCATTCCTGCTTACTATTTAATTCCTGAAAAGATGGTGATTTCAGCCAATGGACAAGATTTTAGAAGTAAGTATGGAAACTTCAACGCAGAAGGAATTGAAAAAGCAAAAGACTATTGGCAAAAAGGACTTGAGGAATTAGGCACTGACAAGATCGAACTGGAATTTTTAAGCTATGATGATGGCCAGCGTAAATCTGTTGCGGAATACATTAAAAATCAGCTGGAGAAAAACTTGCCAGGACTTACTATTAAAATCAATCAGCAGCCTAACAAACAAAAGCTGGCACTAGAAGGAAAACAGGACTATGATATGACCCATTCCGGCTGGCGCAGTGATATTGCTGATCCTACCGATTTCATGTCTATTCATCTATCTGACGGACCATATAACTGGCAAAGCTATAAGAGCGAAGATTATGATCGATTAGTGAAAAAAGCTCAGGTAGACTTTTCTAATCTTGACGAACGATTTGCGAATCTTCAGGATGCGGAGAAAATCTTAATAGAAGAAGACACCGTTATTTCACCAATGTATCAAGCAAGCGATGCCTATTTGGTAAAGCCATATGTAAAAGGATTAGTGGCCAACCCCAATTCCACCTATAGTTATAAATGGACGTATATTGAAGGGAAATAATCACTCAAAAAAGAGGGCATACAGCTTTGGGCTGTATGCCTTAAAAAGTTTTAATAGGGGCTAATTTATCAAAATTGAAAATGGCATATAAATTGCATTATATGTTTATATATTTCTATTAAAAAGGGGGCCACTCACATGGGGAATACAAAATTTGTGATAGAAGAAAACTTTCACGGGACTCTAGTTAAGGATCCATACCGTTGGCTAGAGAATTCAAATCTGGAGGAAACAAAGGATTGGGACTCTCAGCAAATGGGGGCGACTGAGAAATACATACATGCTATTCCTGAGAGAGGCATGATCAATAGAAGACTGAAGGAGCTTTGGGATTATCCAAAGTACTATGTTCCGAAAAAAGCAGGGGATTTCTATTACTATTTAAAGAATAACGGATCAAATAATCAGCCTAATCTTTACCGGGCGAAAAGTCTAAATGAAAATGATGGGTCAGAAGAGATAATTATAGATGTAAACTCCTTAAGTAATGATGGGACCGTTGCGATTACAAATCTTACCTTTCATTCAAATGGCAAATTGCTTGCTTATGCCCTTTCTGAAAAAGGCAGTGATTGGCAAGAGTTTCAGATATTAAACTTAGAAACGTTGGAACATTTCCCTGAAAAGATTTTATGGTGTAAATTTTCAAGCATAGCTTGGGAGAAGGATGGAAAGGGTTTCTTCTATAACCGGTATCCAGAAGCAAAAAATGAATTAAATGATGAAAACCATTTTAATAAAGTATATTGGCACACTTTAAATACTGACCAGCAACTGGATGAAATTATTTTTGAATATCCAGAGGATCAGCAATTGGTCTGTTACCCTACTATTACAAATGACGATTCCTATCTCATTCTTCATGCTGGCAGAGGGACAGAACATTTGAGCAGATATCTTTATAAAGATTTAACAACACCAAATAGCGAGTTCAAGTGGTTGCTGAGTGAAGGGGATGCTCTCTATTCATTCATAGGGAAGAAAGAAGATCAATTATTCTTTTTTACAGATAAGGACGCCCCAAATGGTCAAATAATCAGTTTGTCTGTAACAAATATTGGAGAGTGGACAAGTATAATACCTGAATCAGAGGAGTCCATTTCTTCGATAAAAATAATTGGAGGTCACCTGGCAGTTTCTTATATTCGTCATGCCTCTTACGTTTTGAAGCTTTTCACCATGGAAGGAAACTTTGTAAAAGAAATACCGCTTCCAGAGCTTGGAAGCTTAATAGAGTTTAATGGAAAAGAAGAGGGGAATGAACTTTACTTTAGTTTCACTTCCTATCTATCACCAACGTCTGTGTACAGATACAGCTTCGATACGGAACAAACAGAGACTATATTTAAGCCTTCTCATCAGTTCAATCAATCTGATTACACAACAGAGCAAGTATTCTATCATTCAAAAGATGGCACTAAAATTCCAATGTTCCTCACTTATAAAAAAGGAATAGAACGTAATGGGAAAAATCCTGTTCTTCTCTATGGATATGGCGGGTATCATATATCCTTAACGCCCTCCTTCTCAGCTTCAAATTTATTATGGCTAGAAAACGGAGGCATCTATGCCGTTGCGAATATCCGCGGCGGAGGGGAGTACGGCCTTGACTGGCATAGAGCTGGAATGAAGGAAAAGAAGCAAAATGTATTTGATGATTTTATAGCTGCTGCTGAGTTTCTAATTACAGAGGGATACACAGACTCCAGCAAATTGGCCATAATGGGTGGAAGTAATGGAGGCTTGCTCGTCGCCGCTTGTATGATTCAGCGACCGGAGCTATTTGGCGCAATTATATGTAACGTACCTGTTTTAGATATGCTTCGATTCCAAAAATTCACTGTTGGAAGGTTCTGGGTAACTGAGTTTGGCGATGCTGAGGCTTCCCAAGAGGAGTTCGACGTCCTATATGCCTATTCTCCATTGCATAATGTTAAAGATGGAGTTCAGTATCCGCCAATTTTAATAACCACCGCCGACTCAGATGACCGGGTTGTGCCGGCTCATGCAAGGAAATTCACTGCTGCTCTGCAAGACGCAAACCCTGAATCTATCAATCCAATATTCCTAAGGATTGAAAAAGGGGCAGGTCATGGATTAGGAAAACCGATTGAAAAAATTATTGGTGAGCATACAGATATTTTTGCTTTCCTCTTTAAACACTTGAACGTTTAGAAAAAAAACCGGAGCGCATTCCTTCTGCGCTCCGGTTTTTCTAGCTTATTTGTTTTCAATCACACTAATGATTAATAAATTTTAACCACACATATAATCCGATAAGTGTGATCAATAATGTTGGAATCGTTAAAACGATCCCAGTTTTAAAATAGGTTCCCCATGATATTTTTACACCTTTTAAGGAGAGCACATGGAGCCATAATAGAGTTGCCAGTGAGCCGATCGGTGTAATTTTCGGGCCTAAGTCTGATCCTATAACATTGGCGTAAATAAGTGCTTCTTTAACTACATCAGTTGTATTCGTTTCTGCGATGGCTAGTGCATCAATCATAACAGTGGGCAAGTTATTCATAGCTGATGATAGTAGCGCTGCAATAAATCCCATACTGATCGTTGCCACAAACAATCCCTTATCCGCAGCGAATTGGATGACATCAGCTAGAACATTCGTTAATCCAACATTTCTTAAACCATATACGACCACATACATGCCAATGGAGAAAAACACAATCGCCCACGGAGCGCCTTTAATAACCGTTTTTATATTAACAGCTTTACTTTTTCTTGCCATTAATAGAAAGACTATTGCGGTAATACCGGCAATGAAAGAAACAGGTATCCTGATAAATTCACTGGCGAAATAGCCAGTAAGAAGAATAGCCAGCACATACCAAGACATCAGAAAAAGCTTCCGGTCCCGTATTGCTTCTACCGGCTTTTTTAAATTTGATACAGCGAAGTTTTTCGGGATGCTTTTTCGAAAAAATAAATATAAAACGAAAATACTTGCACCAAGGGAAAATAGGTTTGGAATGATCATTCTTGAAGCAAACTCATTAAACCCAATGTTAAAAAAGTCAGCAGAAAGAATATTCACTAGATTACTAACAACTAGAGGCAATGAGGTTGTGTCTGCTATAAAACCGCTTGCCATTATAAAAGGAAAAACCATTTTCTCGTTGAAATTCAAGTTTCTAACCATCGCTAGTACTATAGGTGTTAATATCAGTGCGGTCCCATCATTTGTGAAAAATGCAGAAACAAACGCACCTAAAATCATGACATACACGAACATATTTACACCATTTCCATTTGATGCTCTTGCCATATGTAAAGCAGACCACTCAAAAAAACCAATTTCATCTAAAATAAGTGAAATGATGATAATAGCAATTAATGTTAATGTTGCATTCCACACAATTGATGTAACATCTATGAAATCCTTAAAATCTACGACCCCGGCAATGAGCGCCAACAGAGCTCCCCCGCTTGCAGTCCAGCCAATCCCTAATCCTTTCGGCTGCCAAATCACTAAAGTTAATGTAGCTATGAAAATGATACTTGCGATCAAAATAGAAACCATCCGGAACCTCCAACTACCTTCTTTTACATTGCTCAATAATTATTATGTACACTGTTATCTTATCAAAAAATTAAATTATCACCATGAACTAATTGACAATTTTTCCAACAGTTTATATATTATATATGAGTATATACTCATATATTGATAAAGAGGGCGTTTAGCATGATTTATGATGTAATAATTATTGGTGCCGGTCAAGCTGGCTTATCTATTGGCTACTATCTAAAGAAATCAAAACTAAACTTTATGATTATAGATAATCAACACCGTGTTGGTGACGTTTGGCGGCACAGAAGAGGCTCGGCTCTATTATTAGGAGTAAGCGATGACGCTATATATTAATATGAAAGCATCATAAAAAAATGAAGCTTTGTCAATGACTAGAGATAAATACTGTAAAAATCACACGAAAACGCAGCCTTGAGTTGCGTTTTATCTTTTAGAATCAGTAAATAATAGATATAATCTATATATTATTCAATATTTACTCTAGTACTTAAATTACTTTTTTATATAGGAGATACATAATGGACTTAAGAGAACGGTATGAAATCCTTTTAAATAAAATGAATCAATACAATTCAGGGGAAATTGGCATAACAAGGGTTGCCTACACAAATGAGGAACAAGCCGGTACCCATGCCTTCATGCGCCTTTGTAAAGATGAGAATCTAGATATTCGTCTTGATCCTTGCGGAAACTTAATTGCTAGAAGAGAAGGAAAAATTAAGGGACTTCCCCCTGTCGTCATTGGCTCTCATTTAGATACTGTCTACCAGGGCGGACGGTATGATGGGATCGTTGGTGTAACAGCCGGACTCGAGGTCATTAAGCGTTTGAATGATAAGGGAATTGTAACTGATCACCCAATTGAAGTTGTTTCCTTTGCCTGTGAGGAATCGTCGCGCTTTGGTGTATCAACAGTTGGAAGTAAGGCAATGGCTGGGCTTATCGATAAGGAAAAATATCGGAATTTGAAAGACCGGGACGGCATTACGATGGAAAAAGCATTAGCTCTATGTGCTCTAGATTTTAATAGTATTGATGAAGCAAGCAGAGCTGGTGAAGAATTTAAAGCCTATTTGGAACTGCATGTGGAACAAGGTCCTGTTCTAATCAATAATAATAAAAAGATTGGTGTTGTAACGGGGATTGCCGCTCCGATAAGACTCCTTCTGCGAATTTTTGGCAAAGCTTCGCATTCAGGGACAACACCAATGAATATGAGAAAAGATGCTTTGCTTGGCGCCTCTGAAATAGCTTTGGAAGTAGAAAAGGCAGCCATGCTGGAACAAGCCTATGGAACAGTTGGAACTGTAGGTGTTCTAGATGTCCCTTCTGGTGCCATGAATGTAGTTCCAGGTGAGGTAGAACTGAAAATTGATATCCGCTCAACATCCACTGAGTCAAGGGAACGTGTGTTAAATCATGTATATAATGTAATTGATTCTATTAAGGATAAGAGGGAGCTTGAAATTGATTGCAATGTAATCAGCATGGAGGATCCAGTCATTCTTTCACCCGAACTAGTTGAGGGAATTAGAAACATTTGCGAAAACAAAAATTTGCCATATGAGATTATGCAGAGCGGTGCCGGTCATGATGCTATGAATATGACCCGATTAGGTCCAGTTGGACTGATCTTTGTACCATCGGTAGATGGACTTAGCCATCACCCTGATGAATACACAGATCTAGATGATATCCTGCTTGGAATTGATGTTCTAGAAGAAGCTGTTATTAAATATGCAGCAAAAGCTTAAAAACAGAAGAAGAACTAAGGCAATTGTCATTTTGAACATGCCTTAGTTTTTTTTTCATTATTTTTAAATGTTTAATATTTCAACTATGACCATAGCTTGCCTTTTTGATATACTTTATAACGTTAAAAACCTATATAGATGCATATTTCATTTAATTACTAGAATGGACGTGAAACAATGAATACAGTGATATATAAAGAAGGAAATGGCTTTGCACTAAAAGCGGATTTCCATGAAACTAGCCAAAACTATGCACCTGTTGTCGTTTACATACATGGTGGAGGTCTCCTATGGGGGACTAGAAAAGAGCTTACTGAAGATATGATAAAGCTATACACTGAGAACGGCTTTGCCATCTTCTCCATTGACTATAGACTTGCACCAGAATCAAAGCTTGCGGATATTATTGGAGATATCAAGGATGCACTGAACTGGATTCAATCAGAAGGGCCTAAACAGTTTGATATTAACCCGGATCAAATTGCAGTAGTTGGGAGTTCAGCAGGCGGTTTTCTGGCACTTTCTACTGGAACCTTTGTCCACAAACCGAAAGCAATTGTATCATTCTATGGATATGGTGATATTGCTGATCATTGGGCAACAGCTCCAAACAGCTTCTATCTCACAAAAAATATCGTGCCAAAAGAGCTCGCCCAAAGGCTTGTATCGAATCAAATTCGAACCGAAGCCTCTGTACATGAACGATTTCTATTATATTTATATGCTAGACAAACAGGCGAATGGATAGAGCACATTACCGGAGTGAATCCTGCTACGAATACAGAAAAGATCAAACAGTTTTCGCCGATTAACAATCTTACGAACGAATTCCCTCCTACCTTATTTTTACATGGAACAAAAGATGTCGATGTCCCTTATGAGCAATCTGAATTTATGCGCGATGCTCTTGTAAAAAAAGGCGTTGAAGCAAAACTAATTACCATTCCAAATGGAGAGCATGTTTTTGAAAAGGACATCCAGAGCCCGATTGTCCAGGACGCTCTCCAGCAAGTAATCGAATTCCTAAACAAGTATTTATCTAAATAATATTTTTTCTATGAGATTTTCCCTTGGCACTGCTTTCTTAAATAAGAACAGTGCTTCTTTTAAAACAGGAATAATTTCCTATGTTTTCATTGTGTAACATCGATATATACAGAGAAAAATGTCTTTTTCTTAGAACCTTTGTCGAATCCATTTCGGATTATGAAATATCTCCTATAATGAAGATATACTTGAAAACTTTAATAGGGGAAGATGAAGATGAACAAGTATTCACTAGAACAATTAATACTGAAACGTATTAATAAAATGAGAGATGAAATGATCCGTATTGCACATGAAACAGGAATGAACAGTGTGGAAACGATAAAATATAGCCAAAAGCTCGACCGCTTGATTTATCTTCATCTTATACATTTTTCATAAATTTTTTAACAAAAGCTAGGCTATCTAGCTTTTTTTTTACAAATTTTTATCCATATTCGTTCTGCATTTATGAAATCCTGCTAATCTGTCCATACTGAATACAGATTATTTTCTAGGGGTGTCATTCTTGCAGTATAACTTATTTACTAGCTTTGCTCGGTTACCGTTAATTTTTAGAGTATTGATCATTTCACTCTTACTCATATTTTCGTTTGGAATGATTGTACATTTATTGGAGCCAGAACAATTTACAACGATTTTTGAAGGAATTTGGTGGGCAGTTGTGACCGCTGCAACTGTCGGTTATGGAGACTTTGCACCGAAAACCGTTATGGGAAGAATTGCAGGTATCGCCTTAATTATGATTGGGGCTGGTTTTTTAGCGTCCTATTTTGTCACGCTGGCAACAGTTGCTGTGACGAAGCAGAATGATTTAATAGAAGGAAGGCTTGCTTTTAAAGGAAAAAATCATTTAATTATCATAGGCTGGAATGAGCGATCTCGTGAAATTCTTCAAGCGTTATGCAAAAATAATAAAGATTCTAGTTTTACTTTAATCGATGAATCACTTGAAGCAAATCCGCTGCCGGATAAAAATGTTCATTTTATACAAGGACGGTCGAATCTAGATGCTGTGTTAATAAAGGCTAATATTTTTGAAGCAAGTAAAGTAATCATTACGGCTGACCCAAACAAAGGAGAGCTCGCAGCAGATATGAGTTCAATCCTAACCTTGCTTACAGTAAAAGGTCTAAATCCCCACATTCCCTGTATTGTTGAAATTCTAACCTCTGAGCAGGTTGCGAATGCGAAAAGAGCAGGCGCGGATGAGGTTGTCCAAACAAATATTTTGACAAGCTTCGTGATGATTAATAGTATTTCCTCCCAAGAGCTTGTTACTTCTTTTTTGGACTTACTAAGACAGCTTGATAACCGGAAGCTAACACTAAAGCAAGTGCCAGAAACTATTATAGACATGTCCTATATGGAGCTTAGCCAACTATTAATTCAAGATGGAATCCTGCTGCTTGGCATAAAAAGAGGGGAGGATACAACATTAAATCCCCCACACCCTTTCACCATTAAAGCAGATGATCAGCTCATTGTGATTACGAACTAACTTTTTAATAACACAGCTTCAAGCTCCTTAACAAGAGATTTCCCATGACGAATATATTCTTCTGGAAATTCAGCGTCTTTTTCCGTTGGTTCAGAAAATTGATTAAATGACCCTGAAATAACAGCTGTATGTGCGTGGTCATCCAAGCCTGCTTCATACAAATGGGACAGCAGGAACGGTCTCCCTAATTCAACTGTACATCCTCTTACATCCAGCATCCCATCTATAGCATGAAAAGGAAGGCGTAAAAATTGATACCCTTCCTCATTATCAATTTTATAATCAAAGTATCCCTTATCATAATCCCAATTTCCGCCAATCACATAACCGATTGGTTTTAATTTTTGTTCGAGCTTATATAAGTCAAAGCTTTTGCCTTCTAATTCTGAAGGAATTTCAATCATGAGGATATCCCCTTTCCAATCTTTTGCTTAGTTTCCCCAAAATTTAATAAGAAATTCCAATAAGAGGGCCTCTCTTTTATTTATGATTAGCATTTCGGATCAGGACTCGGTTTGCCGAATAAATACCCTTGAAAAAGCTCGTATCCGATATTATTCAGCCATTCAAAATCCTCTCGAGCTTCAACCCCTTCAGCTAATGGCACCGAACCTATTTCTAACGCTTTTTGCAAAAACTTGTTTGCAACTTGCTGTTTTTTCGCATCTTTTGCAACTCCTTGGACATACTTCATATCCAGCTTCATGAAGTGAGGAGTCAAGTCTGATAGTAATTCAATTGTGCTATAACCTTCCCCCACATCATCTAGAGCATATTGAAATCCCTTTTCCTTATAATAAGCTAATATTTCTTTTAAATGGTTAAGATCCTCTACCTTCTCCGTTTCTACAACTTCAAATACGAAAAAGGATGGATCGATTCCTAACTTATTAGCTAAAGAAACGGTTGACTTCAAGCAAAACTCAGGTGAGTATATGGAGGTAGGAATAAAATTAATAAAAGCCTTTTTATTTAATCGTGCAGAATAACGCACAGCTGTCATTCGACATAAGCGGTCTAATGCATATAGCCTGCCGCGCTCTTTTGCAGCTGTAAAGACTTCATTTGGGTACAGCATCGTTCCATCTTCTTTATGAAATCTTGATAAAATTTCATAAGCATAAATGTCTTCTTGTGCATTGACGATGGGCTGAAAATAGCAAGTTATGAGTTCCTTTTTAATTACATCGTCAATCCATTGCATATTAAGAATGTGAGTCGCCTCTGAAATAGGTTTTACCTCTTCCTGATCTATTCGAAAATAAATACGCTCTGGATCCATATGATCGTTACAAAAGTCAAGAAAATCTCTAACTCCTGCCTCATCAAGCATAATCCGATTCCTATTTATGTTAACCGATAGATTTCTCCTGTTTAAATAGTCAACCACATTAGGCAAAAGGAGCAGGTTTTCTTCCCCATCCACTATGATTTCAAACCTTAATTTCTCAATTAAACAACTTTGACAATTCATCCATTTCACCCCTATTAATCCGATCATAAAGATCCTTTGATCTCAGAACGCCATTCCCTAATGAATGATCCTTTATGATGGCTATAGGTGATAATTCAATAAATTTCATTTATTTCCTTCTAAAATTAAAGTCGTTTTTCCAGTTCCGCCTTTTTCTTTTCATATCCAGACTTTCCCAAAAGAGCAAACATGTTCATTTTGTAAGCTTCGACACCAGGCTGATCAAATGGATTTACTCCTAATAAATATCCGCTCATGGCACAAGCCTTTTTAAAAAAATATACAAGATAGCCGAATGTTAAGGCATCCAGTTGAGGAATCGTCAGGACTAAATTGGGGACGCCTCCATCAGTATGGACTAGTGTAGTCCCTTCAAACGCCTTAGTATTAACAAAATCAACGGTTGATCCGGCTAAATAGTTTAATTCGTCAATATCATGTTTAGACTTCTCAATAACAACTTGATGACGAGGATTTTCAACTTTAATAACAGTTCCAAACAGGTTTCTTTTTCCATCTTGAATATATTGACCAATAGAATGCAGATCCGTTGAAAAATTAGCTGATGAAGGATAGATTCCCTTTAAATCCTTGCCTTCGCTTTCTCCAAATAACTGCTTCCACCATTCCGAAAAAAATTGTAATGCAGGCTCATAATGAATGAGTATTTCTATCGCTTTTCCTTTTCTATATAAAATATTTCGAATGGCCGCATATTGATAAGCTGGATTGTCAAGCAGTTCAGAGCTTTGAAGCTCTTGCCTGGCAAGCGCAGCACCATTCATAATTCGATCTATATCCGCTCCACTAACAGCTATCGGCAATAAGCCGACTGGGGTTAGAACCGAGTAACGTCCACATATATTATTCGGGACGATAAATGTTTCGTAGCCTTCCTGACTAGAAATTGTTCTTAAAGCTCCTTCTTTCTTATCGGTTGTAGCATAAATCCTCTTTCTTGCCTCTTCTACACCATATTTTTCTTCCAAAAGCTTGCGAAAAATACGGAAGGCGATCGCTGGCTCTGTTGTTGTACCTGATTTAGATATCACATTAATGCTGAAGTCCTTATCTTCAAGAAAGTCGATAACATCCCTTATATAAGATGAGCTCAAGTTATGACCTACAAAAATAATCTGCGGTGTATCCCGCTTCTCTTTTGGAAGAGCATTATAAAAGCTATGATTAAGCATTTCAATGGCAGCCCTTGCACCTAAATAAGAGCCGCCAATTCCAATAACTACAAAAACATCTGAATTCCCACTAATTTTTTTGGCTGCTTTTTTGATTCGAGAAAATTCCTCTTTGTCATAAAGTATAGGATAATCAATCCAGCCTAAAAATTCCTTCCCCTGTCCGGTTTGCTCATGTAATGAATGATGAGCAACTTTTACAGCATCTTGTAAAAAATTCAGCTCATGCTTCTTGAAAAATGCAAATGCTTTTGAGTAATCAAAACAAACATATGTCATGCCTGATCCCCCAATTAAGTTTATAAGGGCATTTCTAATTCATCAACGAACTGTAATTTTCATCCAAATCCTTCTTTATTCTTCACTTTAACCTTTTGGAAATTCATTATCAATAAACTTTCATATAAAAATATCATCAGTAAACTACAGTTTTCGCAAAAAAATATAGGAAGATTGTCATGAGCAGTACTTTTTTATCAGAAATACAAAAAACCCTTGCACATTAAGTACAAGGATTTTTTCGTTAGGCAATATGATTTATAAAGTCCTAAACTGTGATATGAATAAAATCGAATTACTATAGTATTCTAATTGGAGCGAACAACAGAATATTATTTTTTTGTTCTATTCAATCCCAGGTTAAGTTAATTGATGAAATCTCTTAGCCTAAAATTTTGTTAATGCGTTCGATTGCCCAATCTAATTCTTCTTTTGTAATAACAAGTGGTGGAGCAAAACGAATAACTGTATCATGTGTTTCTTTACATAATAAGCCTTCTTCTTTTAATGCTTCACAGTATTTACGAGCAGGCTCTGTTAATTCAACACCAATAAATAAACCGCGTCCGCGAACGTCTTTAATGATTGGGTTTTTGATTTCTTTTAACTTGCTAACAAAATATTCACCAAGTTCTAAAGAACGCTCAGCTAATTTTTCTTCTTTTAATACGTTGATTGAAGCAATAGAAACAGCACAAGCCATTGGGTTTCCACCAAAAGTAGAACCGTGTGAACCTGGATTAAATACGCCTAGAACTTCTTTGCTAGAAACTACACAAGAGATCGGGAATACGCCGCCTCCTAATGCTTTACCTAGAATATACATATCTGGGTCAATGCCTTCCCATTCACAAGCAAACATTTTACCTGTACGAGCAAGACCAGCTTGAATTTCGTCAGCAATGAATAATACATTGTTTTCTTTACATACATCGAATGCAGCTTTCATGAAGCCTTCTTCAGGAATAATGATTCCAGCTTCGCCTTGGATTGGCTCGATTAAGAAAGCAGCAGTATTTTCAGTGATTGCAGCTTTTAAAGCTTCAAGATCACCATAAGGAATTAATTTAATGCCTGGCAGCATTGGTCCGAATCCGCGTTGGTATTCTGGATCTGATGATAGAGAAACAGCTGTCATTGTACGACCATGGAAGTTACCTACACATGCAATAACTTCAGCTTGGTTTTCAGCAACACCTTTTACATCGTATGCCCAACGGCGAGCAGCTTTAAATGCTGTTTCCACTGCTTCAGCACCAGTGTTCATTGGTAAAGCCATTTCTTTATTTGTTAACTCACAGATCATTTCGTACCATGGACCAAGCTGGTCATTATGGAATGCACGTGAAGTTAATGTTACACGATCTGCTTGTTCTTTTAATGCTTCGATAATTTTTGGATGTCTGTGTCCTTGGTTTACTGCTGAATAAGCACTAAGCATATCCATATACTTATTGCCTTCCGGATCTTGTACCCATACACCTTCAGCTTGAGAAATTACAATTGGCAGTGGATGATAGTTCTTCGCACCAAATTTTTCTGACTGTTCAATTAGAGCAGTTGTTTTTGACATAATGTTTACCCTCCTAGTTCGAAATAATCCCCTTTATTGTACAGTTAAACTGCAGTACTTTAAAGGGTTAATGAAAATTAAAACATTTCAGATGTTGTTTTTGCTTGCATATGAAGAAGCAGATAATCTGGGCCACCTGCTTTAGAGTCTGTTCCTGACATGTTGAAGCCTCCAAATGGCTGGTACCCAACAATAGCACCTGTACATCCGCGGTTGAAGTATAGGTTACCAACATGGAAATCTTCACGAGCTTTTTCAAGGTTTTCACGGTTATTTGTAATAACAGCACCTGTTAAGCCGTACTCAGTGTTATTCGCAATTTCAATCGCATGATTAAAATCTTTTGCTTTTGAGAATCCAACAACTGGTCCAAAGATTTCTTCCTTCATGATGCGTGATTCTGGTGAAAGATCTGCAAATACAGTCGGTTTAATGAAGTAGCCTTTAGAATCGTCTCCTTCTCCGCCTGTCATTAGTTTACCCTCTTTCTTGCCAATTTCAATATAGCTCATAATTTTATTATAAGCACTTTGGTCAATTACAGTTGCCATATAGTTGTTAGGATCTGTTGGATCACCTTGTGTTAATCCGTTTGTTAATTCAACAACACGATTTAATACTTGATCATAAACATCCTCAACAACAACAGCACGAGAGCATGCAGAACATTTTTGTCCTGAGAAACCGAATGCAGAAGCAACAATAGAAGTTGCAGCTAATTCTAGATCAGCTTCCTTATCGACAACGATTGTATCTTTACCGCCCATCTCAGCAATTAGACGCTTCATCCAAACTTGACCTTCATTTACTTTTGAAGAACGTTCAAAAATACGAAGACCTACATCACGCGAACCTGTGAAGCTGATAAAGCGAGTATCTTTGTGGTCAACTAAGTAATCGCCAACTTCAGAACCGCTACCTGGTACGAAGTTAAGAACGCCTGCAGGAAGACCTGCTTCTTCCATTACTTCTACGAATTTAGCAGCTACAATTGGAGTTGTAGAAGCTGGCTTTAATAATACTGTATTTCCTGTTACGATCGCTGCTACTGTAGTTCCAGCCATAATCGCTAATGGGAAGTTCCAAGGTGAGATGATAATTCCTACACCTAATGGAATATAGTCATAGCGGTTATATTCATTCGGACGGCTGTTTACAGGAACACCATCCTTAATTCTTAGCATTTGACGGCCATAGTATTCTAGGAAATCAATTGCTTCTGCTGTATCAGCATCTGCTTCATTCCAAGGCTTTCCTGCTTCTTTTGTTAATAAAGCTGAGAATTCATGCTTGCGGCGGCGAATGATCGCAGCAGCTTTGAAAAGCACGTCTGCACGAGTTTCAGGCTTTACTTTTTTCCAAGTTTTGAACGCTTCTACAGCAGCTTGCATTGCTTGTTCAGCTAATTCACGGCTTGCTTTAGACACACGTCCAACAACTTCTTCTTTATTAGCAGGATTGTAAGAAACAATCTTATCTTCAGTCGTAATACGTTCTCCGCCGATTACTAACGGATAGTCTTGTCCTAAATAGCCTTCAACTGTTTTTAAACCAGCTAAATACGCTTGGCTATTTTCTTCTAATTTAAAATTAGTGAATGGCTCATGTTTGTATGGTTGTACCATGGTTACTTCCTCCTTGTACTTTTAATACTTTCGCACTCCAATTATACTTGCAAGAACCGTGCCAAAAACAAATACCGCGTCAAATATCATTTTTCTCTTTTTTTCCGCAAAACTTTTTTGCTTTTTCATCATTTTTTATCTTTTTAAGAGCAAAAAAATATTGCACCATTGTAATTCCTCTCATACACTTAACATAGAACGTTTTAAGGGAGTAATCATTATGAATAAAACAGAACTAACTCAATTACAAATTATTGATAAATTTTTTCAGCATATTCTTAAAGAAATAGATGTTGGTGTTCATGTCGTCAACCATGAGGGAAAGACGATTATTTATAATAAAAAAATGGCCGAAATTGAGGGAATGGATTTCTCCGACGTACTTGATAAAGAGCTTTTAGACGTTTTTTCCTTTCATACGAATGAAGATAGCACGTTGATTAAAGCACTTACTCACGGAGAAAAAATTATTAACGCAAAACAAACTTATTTTAATAATAAAGGACAAGAAATTACAACTATTAATAATACCTTCCCGATTACAGAAGACGGTGTTCGCATTGGTGCAATGGAAATCGCCCGTGATGTAACAAAATTAGAAAAACTAATAAGGGAAAATATGAATAAAAAAGGCAACACCCGCTACAATTTTGATAGCATTATTGGAAGCAGCGAACAAATTAAAGATCTCATTGATGCCAGTAAAAGGGCTACTAGAACGAGCTCTTCCGTTCTAATTATTGGAGACACAGGAACTGGAAAAGAATTATTTGCACAAAGCATTCATAACGGAAGCAATCGCTCTTCCATGCCTTTTATTTCGCAAAACTGTGCTGCTCTGCCTGATAGTTTAATAGAAGGGCTACTATTCGGGACAAAGAAAGGGGCGTTCACCGGCTCAATTGAACGGCCAGGTTTATTTGAACAAGCTGAAGGCGGGACATTGCTGCTTGATGAAATAAACTCTCTAAATCCAGCCCTGCAGGCTAAGCTGTTAAGGGTTTTACAGGAAAGAACGGTAAGGAGAATTGGAGACACGAAGGACCGTAAAGTAGATGTCCGTATCATTGCCACGATCAATGAGGATCCAATTGATGCTATTGCGGAAGGAAGATTACGAAAAGACTTGTATTACAGATTAAGTGTCGTTTCACTATTTATTCCGCCATTACGAGATCGAACAAAAGATATACAAGACCTTGTCCAGTTTTTTATTGAAAAATATAATCATTTATTCGGCATGAAGGTGCAAGGAATTGACAATCATGTATTAAATATATTCCAACAATACGACTGGCCAGGAAATGTACGCGAACTGGAGCATGTAATCGAAGGGGCCATGAACCTTATTGTTCATGAGGATCGGATTGGGTATTTGCACTTGCCTATTCATTTCCGCAATAAACCGCAATTTAAGAATGAGGATTACACACAGGTCATTCCCGTTGATCAGCCTATTGAAATAGACAATGGAATCAGGTCATTGGATGAATACATGGAAGAAGCCGAAAAAAACTATTTAGAAAAGGTACTAATGCGACATAACTTTAATATTACTCAAGCCGCAAAATCTCTTTGCATGAGCAGACAAAACCTTCAATATAGAATTAGAAAACACCAAATTAAGAAAGACCCTAATTCGGTACGTTAAATAATGAGAGAGACGCCACAGCAAGATAAGTGGTGTCTCTTTCATTATTTCAGCTCAAATTCCTCAACAGCCGCGATGGCTTCATTTAGAATGTTAATTAACTTTTCGATTTCCTCTTTTGTAATGATTAATGGCGGTGCTAATACAACGGTATCCTGTCCATCAAATACAACAGATCTGCAAATAAGCCCCCGTTTTGCCGCTTCATTTACTACCATTGGTGCCACAGGTTCAGAAAACTTCTCCATTGTCTCTATATCTTTCACGAGTTCAATACCGCCCATTAAGCCAAGTCCCTTTACTTTTCCAACGATTTTTCTCTCACTTTGAATACGTTGAAAACCTTCAAGGAGCACCCTCCCCATTTTCTCAGCATTTTCCGTCAGTTGTTCGCGCTCAAGGATTTCAATATTTTTCAAGGCAAACGCACAGGCCATTGGATGACCGCTATACGTATAACTTTCTATAAATAGCCTCTAAACCCCTCAAAGAAAAGAAAACTCGCCCATCGGCGAGTTCGGTTATTGATATAAAATGTCATCTCTTAGCGTATTGACTTTACTTAATGCCTCGTCAATCTCTTCCTTACCAACACCAAAATGTGCTAGAGCGTCCCCAAGATGTCTTGCTATGGCATCATAATGCTCAGGCTGAAGATTCATTCCTTTATGAGCTTTTGCCATTGATGTTCCTGTATACTGGTTCGGTCCCCCTAATGCAAAGCTAATGAACTTTGTCTGATGACGGCGCTGCTTTTCCATATCCGTTTTCTCAAAAAAGTGATTAACCGTTGGGTCCTTTAAAACTAGCTCAGAATAAAAATAATCTACAACTTTTCCAATCGCGTCTTCGCCACCAACTTTTTCATAAAGAGTTTGTTCAGCCATTTAATTATCCCCCTTATCATTCATTAAACAAGGTTATTATTTGAGTAGTAAGGGACATTTATCCAAAATAAAAACAAATGCGCAAGCGCCTTGATCACCCCCGACAAGCACAAGACGAGCCTCACGGAAAGGTGCTTTTTACCTTTCTGGGAGGATTGGCTTGTGACCTCGAGGGGGTAGGCGCTGGAGCTGAACGTAAACAAAATTATTCACAAAGTTATACACAGCATGCGAATTTATAATTTCCTACATAAAAAAACCAGACCATTAGCCTGGTTTCATCTAATTATTTTTTAATTAAATCGTTACGCTGAGACTGATCGATCCACTCTTGAAGTTTATCCTTTAGAGTATTGAATCCTTGTGCCGTTTCACTTTCTACTTGAATTGGTGTTGCTGGACGTGGTTTACGAGCCTTTTTTGCCTTCACTTCAGCTACTGGTGCTTCTTGTGTAGCACGAATAGATAAACCGATTTTTCCAGATGCCTCATCAATAGATAAAACTTTAACTTCTACTTCATCTCCAACTTTTAAATGTTCGTTAATATCTTTAACAAATCCATGAGTAACCTCAGAAATATGAACAAGACCTTGCGTATTCTCATCTAGTGCAACGAACGCACCGTATGGCTGAACTCCTGTCACCTTACCTTTAACTACACTGCCTACTTCGATTTTTTCAGACATGGAAACACTCCTAATTTCTTTTAATTTTATCCTTTTTATTCGCAATTAAAAATTATACCATAGCTTTAACAATTTTTCAAAAATATTAACATCGATGGAGATATTCTCTATTTTGCACCTTGTCGGTATTATTAATTAATGTGAAAGAGAAAGAATAATTGGATAAAATGTTTTTAAGTTTTATGTTTAAAAACAAGCCAAATTGGAAAAGATGGTGTTAAAGGCTTTCTAGTATTCCCCCTTTTTTGAAGCGACAATCCTTTGGGTTGTCCTTTTTTTGTTTGTTTCATTGGAATCACTTGGAGAATATAAGATATACTTACTGCTTGAGGGGATAATATGGAGAATACATTGATTCAAAGAATCATACACTTGAATGGAAATGATATTTATTATGAGAACTATCAGCAGCACTCTTCCTCTAAGGAAACAATTGTGTTGCTGCACGGATTCCTTTCCTCAAGTTTTAGTTTTAGACGGCTAATTCCATTTTTAACGAAGGAATATAACGTTATATCGATTGATTTGCCCCCTTTTGGGAAAAGCGGGAAATCTCGTCAATACAAATATTCATTTAAAAATCTGGCCATGACCGTTGTGAAGCTGGTTGAAAGCCTTGGCTTACAAAAGATTACTTTACTTGGTCATTCAATGGGGGGACAAATTGCCTTATATATTGCTCATATACGTCCGGATTTAGTTGAAGGAGTCATCCTCCTCTGCAGCTCAGGCTATTTAAAGAAATCAAAGCCTTCTTTAATTCTTGCTAGCTATCTTCCGTTTTTTCATCTTTTTGTCAAACGTTGGCTGGAACGATCAGGCCTGGAAAATAATTTAAAGCTAGTTGTACATAACCAATCCATGATTGATAAAGAAATGGAAGAAGGTTATTTAGCACCTTTCTTAGAAGACGATATTTTCCTTGCGTTGACAAAGCTCATTCGTGACCGGGAGGGTGACTTAACGTCAGAGATATTAAAGGACATCCAGGTGCCTTGTCTCTTAATATGGGGAGATGAGGATAGGGTTGTACCGCTTCATACCGGCAAAAAGCTGCATGAGGATTTAAACCGTTCACAACTAATCGTATTAAGAGAAACCGGTCATCTTATTCCTGAAGAAAGACCTGAGGAAGTTTTTCATTATATAAAAGAATTTATACAAAAAGGGTGATTCATAAGAACTCACCCTTTTCTATATCATACATGACCCAGCATCTTTAATATCTAAAAGTTTTGCTGCTATTCTCTTGCAATCCTCTAAAGGAAGAAGCTGTTCAAATGAAAACTCAAAGATTGCCTGAATTTTCCTTCCAAGCTGTGATTGATCATGTATATCATGAACATCTTGAACGATATCAGCAATTTCCGTCTCATAATTTCCTGCCCCTAATCCAAACGGATCCCACTCATTGATTGTTTCGACAAGCTGTATATTTAACTGTTGAATTTGCATATAATCACCTTTATTTAACTTTTTGCTTCCATCCTTTATTATAGAGGAAAGACTATATGAATGAAAAGGCGGGGATAGGATGAAGAAGTTTGACTTTGGCCAAATTATTAATCGGGAAAATACCTCATCAGTAAAATGGGGGTTAACGAAAGAAGTTTTTGGAACAAGCGATGTATTGCCCATGTGGGTAGCTGATATGGATTTCCAGCCTCCTGTTGAAGTGAAAGAAGCCATTCAAGAAAGAGTGGATCATGGCATCTTCGGCTATACATACACATCTTCCTCTACTGCGGATAGCATCAGGGATTGGCTTAAGGAACGCCATAGCTGGGAAATTGAAAATGAGTGGATCCTCTATAACTTAGGCGTTGTTCCGTCTATCGCAGCAGCTATAGAAGCTTATACTGAACCCGGAGATAAAGTCATGCTCCAATCACCTGTTTATGCTCCTTTTTTCGAAATGATTAGAAAGAACAATCGTGAAATCGTCAATTCTTCATTACTATTAAAAGACAATCGATTCGAAATTGATTTCGCAGATATTGAAAATAAATTAAAAGAAGGGGTAAAGCTATTCCTATTATGTAATCCGCATAATCCTGGCGGAAGAGTTTGGACAAAGGACGAATTGCAAAAAATGGGAGAGCTTTGCCATCAATATAATTGTCTAATCCTATCAGACGAAATTCATCATGATTTAATTTTTCAACCAAATAAGCATATCCCAATCGCTTCACTAAATGAAAAGTTCCGGGATATTACGATCACTTGCATTGCACCGACGAAAACCTTCAACTTAGCTGGTCTGCAAGCGTCTGCTGTTATTATCTCAAACGATAAACTTCGTAAACAGTTTCATAAAGTTTTGCAGCGCCAAGGATTCTATTCCTTGCCAGCCTTTGGCACTGTAGGAATGGAAGCCGCTTATCGGCACGGTGCTGACTGGCTTGATGATCTCCTTGTCTATTTACAAGAGAATATTAATACTGTTAAAAGCTATATAGAGAAACATTTGCCTGCCATAGAGATTATGGAGCCAGAGGGTACTTATTTGGTTTGGCTCAATTGCCGTAATCTCCAATTAAGCGATGAAGAAATTAAGGAACGTTTATTATATAAAGGCAAGCTCGCCTTAGAGCCCGGAACAAAATACGGTCCTGGCGGCGAAGGCTTTGTTCGTATGAATATTGCTTGTCCTCATGATATTGTGCTTGATGGTTTAGAGAGATTGAAAATTGCCTTCCAATAATTGGCGGAGTTTTATTGAAGAAGATGATATTGGATAATTCGGGAGGGTGACCTCCCTTTTTCTGATTTTGACTGTGTAATGAAGGGGGCGCTTGCTTTTTTTGGAGGTTAGTGCCTTTTATTGGACAACTTTTTCGAAATTAGCAGTTTATTGTCCAATATCACCTCGTTATTGGACAGCTTTTCTCGAAATACAGTTTGTTTGTCCAATAAAACTCTTTATCGGACAGCTTTTCTCGAAATACATTTTGTTTGTCCAATAAGGCACTTTATCGGACAAGTTCTGAGAAAAACAGGCTACCTTTGTCCAATAAACCCTATTATCTTTCCCAAAACCTCATAAAGGACCTTTCCATTTCTCCGGGAAGGTCCTTTCCTATATCTTATTTCTTCTTTTTATCTTTAGAAATTGAGCCGCATGCAATTCGATCACCGGCATCTCCTGCTGGCTGTGTCATGCCATCATCCTTGCCTTCATGAATAACAATAGAGGTCCCATTTTTCGTTAGTAATGAGTTTTTCCCTTTCTTTAGAGAGACTTGCGGAGCCATAATTTCAGCCTTTACCTTTCCATCCTCTCCCACAATTAAGTTAGGGAGGTCACCTGCATGGGCGCCCTTTGGATGAAGGAGACCGTGCTCTTTTTCTCCTGGATTAAAATGATTTCCTGCTGATTTGAAATCTGGCGGTTCGCACTTTCCGCTTTCATGTATATGCATGGCATGCTCGCCTGGAGGCAATCCATCTAAATCGATAGATAACTTGACTCCCTTTGCTTGTTCCTGAAAATTAACCGTCCCTAATGAATCTCCATCGGCATTAAATACCTCTACATCTAAATTTCTAATATTTTCTTCTGCACACCCTGTTAAAATGAAAAAAGGGAGTAACATCCAAGCCTTTTTCATATTTTAAAACTCCTATCACACAAATTCTCCCACTAGTATCGCCAAATTCGCGGGATCATAAACAAAATAAACAGGAGAACAGAAGGTGAGCTTCATTTTAAACGAAAAGAAGAACCGTCAATCATTTCAACTTCTTCTCTATGTTTAATGTCATTCATTAATGCAAACAGGGCTTCATCCTTTTTCTTCGCCTCAATCATACAATCAATTTGCGGCACACTTCCCTTTATAACATGCAAGAACTCAAAAAACATGTCAGGATCAATATAATCAGCATGATGACGGAACTCTTTCTCGCTTTTTGGACTGGAAATGTGCATTTTTATTGGGAGCGGGGATGTTTTCCACGTTCCTATAATACGATTCCATGACGATTCCCAATCTGGTTCACGGTGATGTGCCAAATGATGATGAAAATCAAATACAAGCGGAATGCCTAATTTCTCACATAAATATAAAGTATCGTCTAGTGTAAAGGAAGTATCATCATTTTCGAGCATAATCATTTTCTGAATGCCTTTTGGAACAACCATCCAATTATCTATAAATCTTTCTAGAGACTTTTCTGTTTCCTTATAACTTCCGCCTACATGCATCACGCAACGATGAATTGGATCAATACCCATCCCCTGCAATAATAAATAATGCAGCTTTAACGTCTTAATTGAATTTTTTAATAGGTCCTTCATTGGCGAATTGATTAGAACAAAATGGTCAGGATGAAAATCAATTCGGATTTCATGCTCATTGGCATAATCCCCAATTTCTTTAAGCTGACTTTGCAGTGGTTTCATATAATCCCAATCAAGGAGCTCCTCGTGATTAGCTAATGGGATCAAGCGTGATGTAAGACGGTAAAAGTGAATATCGGCTGCAGCACAATGTTTTAATAGCCGAAGTGTGTTTTCTAAATTTCCTAATGCGATCCTCTCTAGTTTGCGAATAGCAGCCTCTCGATCTTTTATTTTCTGGAACTGAGCAAAAGTCATCGTTTTTGACGGAGATGCGTTTTTTAGTTCCATACTCATAGCCACAAATCCAAGTCGGACAATTGTCATATTTTCCACCTCCTTAACAGTATGGAGATTTTGAAGACATTTGAACCAACTTACATCGTACAAAAAAAATGACCAAATCCCGAAGTGGTTTGGTCATTTTAATCTAGATTTTCTTTTCAGTACTATTTACCTGGCTCATGATTCTGTCCTCAAGTTCTTTGGCCTTGATCGCTTCACGTTTGGATATCCGTAAAATGAAACGGAATGTGATGATACATAAGATAAAGAAAATGGTAAAGCTAATAGCAGCAGGAATATATTCAGATTTATCTTGAGGGAAATATAGAAACAAAGACAATATATACGATTGCAGCATTCGATCTATCCTTTCTGCAAAAATGCAGTGGTTCAATATGTTATTATATCAACAACGGTGCAGTGTTCCAACCTTTTTGCGCGTGGAAGGCTTCCCTATTATTAATAATTCAACATTTCCTTCTTTAGATTACAAGTTTTGTATTCGCTTTGCACTTTGTTTTTCCCTTCTAATAAGCCATAATGAAGAGAAGAGGATATATGAGGAAAGGTGATGTTTTCATGGCAGATTTACAAATTGGCAACAAAGTGACAGCCATTTATAAGACAGGTAAATATATTGGTGAAATAACAGATATCCGGGCGCAGCATTATCTTGTTAGGGTGCTTGCCGTTATTAAACACCCCATGCAAGGAGATTTACATAACCCGAAAGATGCTAATGTACAAATGTTTCATGAGCGCCGCGCCTTAGCTTACAGAGAACAAACGAATGTTCCTAAACAAATGGTAAAACTTTTTGATGGTAACATTCCTGAATATACAGCTTCTTTAAGAGAAGCATTGGACAAAATGATGCAGGAGCTTAAAGAAGACGGTTCCCCTTGGGCAGAGCTTAGCTTAAAAAATGCTGAAGTCCTTGAAATGGATTATTTTAAATGACAAGAAAGCCAAATCGTACCATATGCGATTTGGCTTTCTAAGCAAATTTATTTAATAGTTTTGAAAAATCAACTCGGTCCCCGATCGTAGTCGGCTCAGGCTTTTGTAAATATCTCTTATCCTTTTCTACTAATCTAAATATATTGTAGGTCGTCATGGCATCATCAAGTGCCCGATGATGTTTACCTGTGCCTTCTTTTCCATATTCCTGGACAGCCTTCCACAAGCCTGTTTGGTTCTGGTCCCCGAAAAAGCGTTTATACTCCATTGATAAATCCACTTCTTTCCCTTTAAAAGGAAAAGGAACTCCTACCTGCTGACAATTATTTCGCAGGACTCTCATATCCATATTACCCCATGTAATAATCGTACAAGACTGATTTCCGCTCATATTTTTCATTTTATCGACGAGTTCTAGAAAGGAAATACCATTGTCGACTTGCTCTTGTGAAATATGAAGGAATGATTTACAGCGTTCAGATAATTTAGGAAAGCGAATAGGAGAGACAAAGGAAGAAAATTGATCACGGATTTGATCATTAGAAACAGAAACAATGCCGGCTTCAATAATTTCTGGATAAAATCCTTTGTATCTGCCGCCCTTTTCAGGCATTGTAAACTCGAAGTCAATAAATAAATAACGATGTTCTTCCTCCATAATTACACCTTCTTTCTTCTGTAAAATAAACGCACATCATTTCCTATATTATACCATGGAATTTTTTAATTTTTCTGCGTAATTTCATTTTTATAGGAATTTTTATTTAGGCTAATCTGCGATAGAATAGAATTTGAAAATCAACAGCAAGACAAGAAAGGAATGTGTGGGAGTTGCGTACATTAGCTGGATATTTTATGATTGCTGCCTTAATCCCCTGCTTCCTTTTGCTCATTTTGGCAACTGGGACTGAAGTTAATGGAGTAAGAAGCCTGCACGAAGTATTAGATGATAAGATCCACATTAAGGATATTTCTTTGCCTCAAGCATCTTATATAAAAGCGAAAAATGGCAAGATTATTTCTGAAATTAATCAACCGTATAACCGCATTAACCTGGAAAATGAAGAGATTCCTCCTTTTTTGAAAAACTTGTTTATCATTTCCGAGGATCAGCATTTCTACAATCATTCAGGCTTTGACCTTGCATCAATCGGACGTGCCTTAGCTATTAATATCCAATCCAATAATATCGAACAAGGCGGAAGCACCATTACGCAGCAGCTCGCTCGCAATCTTTTTTTAAACAATGAGAAGTCATATAACCGCAAGTTAAGTGAGCTACTATATGCGTATGAAATTGAACGCAAATTAACAAAGGATGAAATCCTCAAGCAATATATAAACGCTATTTATTTTCAAAATGGAGCCTATGGGATTGAAGCAGCGTCACAATTTTATTTTCAAAAACAAACGATCGAGCTTTCAAAAGCGGAGCTAGCTTTTCTAGCCGCGATTCCAAACAACCCCACTCTTTATAATCCTGTAGGTCATTTTGAGCAGACGAAGGCAAGACAGGAAAGGCTTATCGACCAATTAACCGCACATCAAATGATTAAAGCGGATGAGGCAGATCAGCTAAAAAAAGAGCCAATTCAATTAAATATAAGAAATCGAATTGAATTATATCCTGATTATGTTACTTATGTTGAGTCAGAACTTAGAGAGTTAATTAGCACCCAGGAAGGCTACACGCAAAAACTGCTAGCTGCAAAAACTGATCAAGAAAAGGATACCATCTCTCTTAAACTAAATGAACGATTAAAGGAAGTGGAAGCATCCGGGGTTATGATTGAAACGGCTCTTGATATGACTATACAGGAACGGGCCAAGCAGGCTTTTACACAAAACTTGCCCTATCCTGAAATCGAGGGTGCCGCAGCAGTCATTGATCATACAACACATCAGCTTGTAGCTCTCATTGGGGGCAAGCAATACAAAAAACATGATTTTAACAGAGGGTTTCAAGCCTTTCGGCAGCCAGGCTCCGCCATTAAGCCGCTACTTGTATACGGACCTTATTTTGAACGGACACGAGCATCACTAAGTACAAAAATAAATGCGAATTCCTTCTGCAAAAACGGATACTGTCCACAAAATTATGGAGGAGGAAAGTACGGCTTTGTTACAATCGAACAGGCTTTTATTAATTCTTATAATACACCGGCTGTAAGAATCTTAGATTCTATTGGAATAGCAAATGGCTTTCAAGATCTGGCTAAATTTCACTTTAGTAAAGTGTCTAAACAAGACTATAATCTCGCTGCTGCCATTGGAGGATTCTCTTATGGAATGACTCCCCTTGAATTGACCTCTGCGTATACTGTGTTTGCAAATGATGGGGCGTTTCAGCCCGCAAGAGCGATAGTGAAGGTTACAAATAGGCAAGGTGATATTCTTTATAGCTGGAAGGATCCGAAAGTCCAAGTATGGAGCAAAGAGACAACAGATAAAGTAATGACGCTGATGAGAAAAACAGTCCAGTCAGGTACGGCAAGGAAAGCCAGATTGTCCTCTGGATATGCAGCAGGAAAAACGGGGACAACAAATGATTATAAAGATTACTGGTTTATTGGCTTAACAGATCAATATACAGCGGGTGTCTGGATCGGCAAGGACACCCCTGTTAATATCCAATACTTGCAAGATGCCGCGCCGCAGCAGCTTATTTGGAAGCAAATTATGTCAGGACCATAAAGGGAGCCCTCAATAAAAGAGCTCCCTTCTTCTTTTCTTCAAATTGGCAAACTTGCGATAATACTATTGTAAACCTTAATAGCTAAATAAATGATCCCGCATATAAAAGTTGACCAAAATAGCACCTGAAAAAAAATAAGCCCAATAAGTCCAAGATAAGATAGAGATGAGCTTACTTTGTATACAAAATACAAGAAGTAAACCGCAACCGTTATCACAAAAATCAGGCCAATCCCTGAAAAACTGTTCATACTGACTAAAGAAAGGGCACTGCCAGTAAAGAAAATCACTGCCCCGCTTCGAATTTGCTTTAAGCTATCCCCTTCTGAGTCTTTAGAAAAGAATAAAAGTGATACCTCATTGATTGTATCAGCAATTAACTTCATAGCAGCAAATACCATAAAAAATAAGAGCATCAGAAGAACGAGCAATGAAAGTTTAATTCCCCCATCTGAAAAAAATTCCCTCATACCAACATAAATTCCAGATTTCTTGAGGAATTCAAGTAATACTTTTTCAACCTTTATTGAAAGCGAGAGACTAAATAATATGATGGAAAGGAGCGGAAAATAGCTCATAAAGTATGTATTTCTCATGTTTTCTCCGTATATTCTTCATTTTAATATTTTGCACTCCTTCATTATTACGGAACCTTAGCATTTTAACAATAGCTGAATTTTGCCGAAATCCATTTGGATAAATCGATGTATTGTATATTCTTAAGCTTTTGAGCATAAATTTAGTACTAGATTCATTGATTCTCTTCATAGAAAGGGGAAAGGAGACAAATGACAAAACGAATTGTTTGGTTGTTGTGTGCTGTTTTAACATTATTCCTTTTATTAAAACCACCGTCCCATTTTCAAGCAAACGGCATGGATCAAAAAACCGAATCTCAGTTTATCAAAGCATTAGAAGAGCAGTTAAGAGGCTCTGAACACTATTATCATCAGAATTCAGCTAGAATAGTTGATGGATTAACTTTTCAAGGAACTGTTTTGAAAGTTTTAAAGACAGATGTTCCTGAAACAGAAGAAAATGAAGAAGTAATCGAAGAAAATACTGCAAATCTTGTAGTTGCTTTTGTTAAGCTAGAACATCTCCGTGATGAATTATTTGTTTTTAATAAAACAGAATTTTACTATTATAATCTAGACAATGGAGAGTTTCTCACATTAAGTAATGTTTATGGTAATGATGAAGTCAAGTCCTTTTTCGATACTTACAAAAATGATATAAAGAAAAAGCTATCACTTTCTTCTGAGATTTTACTGCTAATTCTCATTTCATCCCTCATTATAGTTCCGCTCTTAATTATGATTTTCCATAACAAAGGAAGAAGCACTAGAGTTAATATTTATGAATATGAATAGCCGAAGGATGAGACTTCTCATCCTTTTTTTATGTAAATCTTAAGCGGTTTCAACATATTTATACCTACATATTAAATAGAATATTGAAAATCTATGCAGAAAAAATACATATTCATGATATAATAATCAATGTTAACTGCCATTAGTGAAATTTTCTGTATTTTTCACATCTAGGCCGTTAGTCCGTTTTTACGGAAATTTATAGAGAAAGGGACTGACATACATAATGATATTAGGACTCACAATTGTTTTAATATTAGTATTATTCTTGCCATTTACTGTCAAAAAAGTAGAACATAACCTAGAAGCCTTCTTATTTATAATGGGTATAGCAGCAGCAGCTATTAGCCAAGTTCTAAACGGCTCTTTGTTCTTAAAAGCTCTTGAAGATCCAATACATATTACCCTTGCTGTCCTTGTTGCTGGCTTAATATTCAGATGGTGCCAAAATCCAATCGAAAAAGGGATTCTTGGCTTAAGCAATATGATGCCGTTTCGTTTATTTTTAGCATTAGTTACAATCGTGCTTGGATTAATTTCCAGTGTGATTACTGCGATCATCGCTGCGATTGTTCTTGTCGTTATTGTGAGTGTTATTCGTCTTGACCGTAAGTCAGAGGTTCGACTAGTTGTTCTCGCCTGCTTCTCAATAGGTCTTGGGGCTGCGCTAACGCCAATTGGGGAACCGCTTTCAACTATTGCCATCAGCAAATTAAATGAGGAATTCTTCTATTTATTTAAGCTTATTGGTGTCGATGTTATTATAGCTATTCTCATTTTCGGAATTCTATCAGCTGTTTTAATTAATCCAAAGAAAAATTCAGAGGGATTAACAGCATCCCTTGAAAAAGAAAGCTATAAAGAAATTATTATTCGTACAGTTAAAATCTATCTTTTTGTAATGGGACTTACCCTTCTTGGAGCTGGATTTGAACCTTTCATTGAAAAATATTTACTAGAGCTTAGCCCGCTTATCCTTTACTGGATCAATATGATTTCGGCAATTTTGGATAATGCCACTCTTGCAGCGGCAGAAATTAGCCCTCAAATGAGCGAACCAACAATCAAAGCCATTTTACTTGGACTTATGATTAGTGGAGGTATGTTAATTCCCGGAAATATCCCGAATATTATTTCAGCCGGAAAATTAAATATTACAAGTAAGGAATGGGCACGCTTCGGAGTTCCACTTGGTTTAATTACGATGGTAGCGTATTTTATTGTCATTTTAATTTTTGGTTAATAGTAAGCAAAGGGACGGATGTGCTTCAAATGCATCCGTCCCTTTTTTCTTTATATACTTTGACTATTCTCAGCACTTACCACTGTCTTTGAATCTTTAAAAAACCATTTCATCATTGGCGGCGTCACAATCGTTGTCACTAGAATAACGACTATCATGACTGCAAATAAATCTTTATCAATTAAATTTACTTCAATTCCCAAGGCAGCAATAATTAAAGCAACTTCTCCTCGCGAGATCATTGCGGAACCAATTCCCATTGAACTTTTCCAGCCAAACCCTGCAAACTTAGCACCTAAACCAGCACCAATAAATTTCGTTAGTATCGCTAGAACACTTAATAGGATAATGACCCATAGATGATCAATTACACCTGAAAACTCTGATGAAATTCCAATATACGTAAAGAATACTGGGACAAATATCGCAGAACTAATCGTCTCTACCTTTTCAAAAATCTCATGCTTAAAGCCTGTTACACTAATGGCTATACCCGCCATATAGGAACCGATAATGGCTGCAACTCCTGTAATTTCAGCAGTATAGGCAAAGACAAAGCATATTATTAATGCCACTGCAATAATAGGTTCAGAAACTTTCAATTTGGAGAATACTCTCAAAATGAAAGGAACAGCCTTCCATGCAACGAGCAGAGCTCCTGCAAAAAAGAGGACTTTCTTTAAGATAACTGACGTTAAACTAACATCTCCGCCAGCAAAACTCATCAAGAATGCTAATGCAATCATGACAACTACATCATCAATGACTGCTGCACCTAAAATCGAAGTGCCCTCTGGCGTTTTTAATTGATTCATCTCTTTTAATGCGACAACTGAAATACTTACACTAGTCGCTGAAAGCATTAAACCTAAAAACCAAGATTGGAAAGAGGAAAGATCCATCATTATGCCCGCCATATATCCGAAAACAAGCGGAAAGATGATACCGCCAAAGCCAACGAAAGTAGATGCTTTCCCAGAACGCTTAAATTCATCAAGGTCTGTCTCTAATCCCGCAATAAACATTAGCAAGATGACGCCAAGCTGACTAAATGACGCTAGAGTATCTGTAGCAGTTACTAGTCCAAAAACAGATGGCCCCAGTAAAATCCCCACAATAATTTCTCCTAAAACAGAAGGCTGCCCAAATCTCACACTTATACTTCCTGCAAGCTTTGCTGCAAATAAAATGATCGCTAATTGCAAGATAATCAAACTTTTTCCCCCTTTTTTATTTTGAAATACAAAAAGAGCCTGCTACCAAAGGACATAGTTATCCCTTGGTGACAGACTCCTCCAAGTACTTCAATATTTTATTAATTACATTGTAACATAGATTCAGCTGTAAAAAACCCCCTAATTTTTGCTAATCTTTAATTCTATTGTTTTTAAAGCATTTTTAGATGGTTCACACTACCTCCTCGATGTAATTGCTTGGCATACTAGCATTCGCTTCAATATCTATAAACCAGGAGATAATCGTCGTACTGTCACGTACATTATTTTCTCGTATTTCCTGCAATAATTTCCTTACGCCCTCATCGTTCGAGAAGTTCTCAAATGATTTAAAAATTTCTTTAGGATTATCGAAATGAGCATTTGGACATTCTATCAGCCCATCAGTGGTTAAAAATAAATGATTTTTCCCTTTCCTTAGCTCTTTTCTTCCTTCACTGTAGCATGGAACGGGCAAATCAAAAGTATTCACTCGCCCAATCCATTCATAAAAATTTCTTTGATTTTGCTGATATTCGTTCAGGGCGGATAATTCCGGATGAAAAAGATATAGAACGCAATCACCAATAGATAGCCACCAAAGAAACTTATCTTTTCTCACCACAATAAGACAAGCTGTTTCTCCTTGAATCTGTTTACAAGCTTCTTTAAATCGTTGACTATTAAATATAGATAATATGAATTTACTTAATGCTTCGAATGACTCATTTATAGGTAAAGTTAACAGATACTTTATCTCTTCATGCTGAGCCTCAAAAGAGGAGATGACTAATTCAGCACTTTCAGCCGTTTGATGTGCATCTAGAAGGAGAACAAATTCCCAATCTAGCCTTTCATCAATCCAGATTAGACAGCCATCTTCATTCTTATACTGCCCTGCTGTCTGATTTCCTCCAAAACGCCCTAGAACAATACATCCAATTCTTTGGATATTTATGTTATCAACAAAGTTTTCTTGGCTCCCCACCCAGCTAAATTCATGAATATTACTCATGAGGGTTCAACTCTAGAAAACTTCTAATTCGGTTGCAAACTTCTATTACATCGTTTTCTTCACCCATTCGAGCATTTGGCGAATCATATACCGCAAATGGCCCCCAATATTCTTCAGGAGTATTAGGGTAACGGCCAACAAGATGCATATGCAAATGTGGAACAGCATTACCTGAAACAACGGCATAAATATGCTCAGCATTTTCAGTTTCTTTTAATGCTTTACTTACTCTAGCCATTATCATTCCAAAAGCTTTTGCTTCTTCAGGATTCATCTCCGCCAAAGTAGGAACATGTCTCTTTAAATCTATCATGAGATGCCCCAAATAATTTGGCTTTCCATCACTATCAATATGCCCCACGTATACATACTGATCCTCATAAATCACCACACCTGATGTTTGCAGCTCTCCCCTATGTTTTTTGCATATAAAACAATGATCATTCATATCCATCACTCCCGAAAATATTTAATAAAAAAAGCCTGCCGTCTCATTAACAAGAGACGATAGGCTTTACCTTCGTGGTACCACTCTTCTTGATTTGTTTGAAACCAATATACAAACAAACCTTCTTCATAACTATTTAACGGCAGTCAATCCGTTTAGACCTTATCAGTCTAACCACTCATAGGCAAGTTGGGGAATTTTATTGACTGCCTTTCAGCAAATGGCAGCTCTCTGAGCAATAAACAATCCTTAATACTCCTAATCATTGCGTTTCTATATGGATAATTTTTACTTATCATATTATTATCAACAAGTTCTGTCAACCATATATTACCTTTTATATTGTGAAGTAGTAGAAATAATTTGTTTCTTTAGTAAATCCTATTTTTTCATAAAGTCTTTGTGCACTGTAGTTATCTTCTGCAGTTTCAAGCAATAAACCTTTGGCACCCGTATTTGCTGCATAAGCTATAGCTGTATTTATTAATTTCTCACCACAGCCTTTTCCCCGTACCGTTTCTTTAACATACAGGTCATTTAAAATCCATAATCGTTTCATACTAACCGATGAAAAGGATGGATATAGCTGAACAAAACCAACAGGATTTTCCTCTTCATAGGCGATAAATATAACTGAATCCTGATTTGTTAGCCTCTCTTTAATGAACCCTTTTGCACTATCAAGATCTGAAGGCTGTTTATAAAATATCCGATATAAATCAAAAAGCTCTGTGACAGCTTCCAGATCTGTTAAGGTGGCTTTTGTAATCTCCATATTGATTATCTCCTTTATTTGTTTCTATTTCTTTCGACAAAATCTATTAACCTGCTAAATGATTCTTTTGCTGATTGTTCATTATACCTTGATGAAAAGGAATCACTAAATCCATGCAGCCCCTCATATCTATGTATTTCAATAGATTGATGCTGTTTTAGCTTGGAGATAAGTTCCTCAACATGAAAGGATGGTTCAGTATGCGGAAAGAACAAAATAGAAGGGCATTTCGGTATTGTATTCCTATAGTCTCTAATACGGGAACCATAAAAGCATGCAACACCTGAAACATTCTTTTCCCTCCCGCATATCCACGCAATGGTTGCACCAATACTATAGCCAACTATAAAAATCTTTTTGTCTGTATCTTTTAAATCCAGTAAAAGGCTGTTAATTTTTGCAACTCCTTTAGCAAAGCCTACATGATCCATAAAATGACGATACGCAAGCTCCTCCTCGTGATATTGAAATGATTTTTCCCTTTCTATTAGATTAGGACAGATGACATCATAACCTTGTTCTGATAGGGATTGACAGACTTTGTTTATATTGTCATTTATTCCGTAAATTTCATGGATTACAATAATGATCGTATCTGACTGATTGATGTGACTAATCAAAATACCGTCCCCTAATACCTAGTTTATTATCATTAAAGATGGTTAAATGTCTTCTTAGTACTACTTTCTTATCGAAGGGGGCTTAAGCTGTCTTGACTACCTTCAAGGATATACTTTTTGACTGGAGGGGTATGAAAGGAGCGCAAAACTACTTTTACGAAGCTTATCATGGCTTCTAATCCAAATTATCCAGCAATATAACATTCGCCACTTTCTCCCAAAAGTATGTCCTTATCTGCTTCATGCCCTAGACCCCTGTTCAGTCAAAAAAAGGCTGAACTCCCGATATCAAACTCAGCCTAGGTGCAACTATTTTTTCTTTATAACTGCCATCGTGCATCTCGAAACGCAAATTAGCTTTTCTTCTTCATCGACAATTTTAATATCCCAGACCATTGTCGTTCTTCCTTGGTGTAGAACTGTTGCGATGGCGGTAACCTTTCCATCCCTCTTTGCTCTAATATGATTAGCATTAATTTCAAGACCAGCAACTGATTCTGTTTCATGATCAACAAGCTCGTAAGCCCCAACACTTGCAACGGTCTCTGCCAGCGCTACAGAGGCGCCGCCATGCAATACGCCAAATGGCTGCCTTGTTCGTTCATCAACAGGCATGGTTGCTACTACCTTCCCTTTTTCAAGTGAAATAATCTCCATTCCAAGTGCCTCAATAAGAGTATTTTTCAAATTCATTCACACTCTCCCCTTTCTTATTCCTCTTTCTATAATATAACAGAGAAGAAACACAGGAAAAGCCTTCCATGAATATATAGAAGTAAAAAAGAAAGGGGCGGTAATATGACACCCCATAATTCATATAATCAAAATGGCTATTATCCAGCGACATACGTATATCCTGCTTCCCCTCATCCAATAGTCTTTAGGCAATATCCCACTGTAGATCCAGCGACCTTTATGAGTTCAGCCAAGGATATGGAAAAAATCATGAAGGACGCAAGCCTCTTATTAGATAAGATGGCAGCTTCGAGGCAATTTTCCTATGAATTAATGAGTGCTGCACAGGCTTCACAGCAGCAAAAGGTGAATACAATAATAAACTCCACAGGAATTACACATATTCCAAAGGTTAGATACACACCTGACGGGCTAGTTCTAGAGTTCCAATCCAAAAATCAATTGCTACATTGCTGCAGTTTAACCTTAAACTTAAGATGGAGATAATTTGTGCTGTAGCTGAACGTAAACAAATATATTCACAAAGTTATACACAGCATGCAAAATTATCATTTACTATAAAAAAACTCGCCGAATAATTTCCTGTTGCATAAAGAAAAAAGCTCTCAAATTGAGAGCTTTCATGTATTCTTAGCTTTAATAATATCCTGGATACCCAAAACCGCCATATCCTCCGAATCCATAAGGACCGTATGGAGCAACCGGTCCATAAAACGGCCTTGGTGCAAATAAAGCAGCTCCAGCAAAACCACCAGCTAAACCGCCAAGTAAACCGCCAAGTAGTGGAGCACCGAATAAGAATCTTTCATTACCGTAATACGGTCTTCCTCTATAATGATACATATTGGGAACCTCCTAATAATTTTGCCTACACTATTTAATATGCAATTTCTGCAGCATTTGAGTGGGCTTCTATTAGGATTAATGGCGATTTTCCATGATTAGTAAGCTTTCGCCCAATATACGAGCTTGTCTGCTTCACGTCCACAGCAAACACATTCATTCGCTACCTTTTCCTGCTCGAATGGCATACATCTTGATGTGGCACCAGTCTCTTCTTTTACTTGATCCTCACATTTTTGATCTCCACACCACATGGCTTTTACAAAACCTGATTTATTTGCGAAAATATCCTTTAGCTCATCAAAAGAAGCTGCAGTATAAGTTTTAACTTCACGAAGCTCTTTGGCTCTTGTAAATAAGTTTTGCTGAATATCCTCCAACACTTCTGTTATTTTAGACTCTAATTCAGCCATGCTAACGATTAGTTTTTCACCTGTATCACGTCTAGCTAATACAACTTGGCTATTTTCTATATCCTTAGGTCCCACCTCTAAACGAAGAGGCACACCTTTCATTTCATATTCATTAAATTTCCAGCCTGGCTTCTTGTCACTTGCATCAATACCAACACGCACAATGGAAGAAAGCTTATCCTTTAAATCATAAGCAAAATCAAGAACTCCCTCTTTATGCTGGGCAATTGGCACAATCATCACTTGTGTTGGAGCAGCCTTTGGCGGAATCACAAGACCTCTGTCATCCCCGTGAACCATAATCATAGCACCGATAATACGAGTCGTGAATCCCCATGATGTTTGCTGTACATATTGCTGCTGTCCATCCTTGTCTAAGTACTGAATGCCAAATGCTTTAGCAAATCCGTCGCCCAAATGGTGAGACGTACCAGATTGTAATGCTTTTCCATCATGCATTAAGCTTTCAATTGTATATGTGAACTTCGCTCCAGCAAACTTTTCTTTATCTGTTTTTTGTCCCTTCACAACTGGAATGGCTAATACATTTTCACACACATCTGCATAAACTTCGAGCATTTTCTTTGTTTCTTCATGTGCCTCTTCATCAGTTGCGTGGCAAGTATGTCCTTCTTGCCATAGGAACTCCAGTGTACGAAGGAACGGTCTAGTTGTTTTTTCCCATCTCACTACGTTTGCCCATTGATTGTAAAGCTTTGGCAGATCCCGATAAGAATGAATAATATTTTTGTAATGCTCACAGAAAAGCACTTCTGATGTCGGACGTACACATAAGCGTTCAGCAAGCTCCTCTGATCCTCCATGTGTCACCCAAGCAACTTCTGGGGCAAATCCTTCAATATGATCCTTCTCCTTTTGCAGAAGGCTTTCAGGGATAAATAGCGGCATATATACATTTTCATGTCCTGTATCTTTGATTCGCTGATCGAGCTCATTTTTAATATTCTCCCACAATGCATAGCCGTAAGGACGAATAATCATCGAACCTCGAACACTTGAGTAATCAATTAAATCTGCTTTGGTCACAACGTCTGTGTACCACTGGGCAAAATCATCATCCATTGCTGTAATATCTTTTACAAATTCTTTAGCCATTAATTTACACCTCTTTTGATTTATTTTGGACATAGGGACGGTTCTAGTGTCCCATCAAATGGGACAGCAGAACCGTCCCTATGTCCCTATAAAAAAAGCTATGCCTCAAATTAGGGACCAAAGCATGGCGGTACCACCCTAATTTAAAGCATAGCTTTACACTCAAGAATCATGATAACGGATTTGACCCGCTGTATTTTCAGGTAATATCCAATACAGAACTCGGAGGCAGGTTCAAGCGGCTGTTTATAGAAGCCTTTCAGCAAATTGGCTTCCTCTCTGAAATAAACTAAAACACTTTACTAATCCTCGTCAATGTTTACTCTTTTTTTGGAAATTATATAAATAAAATAAGCCAATGTCAAATCGAAATTTTGCCCCCTCAGCGTTAGCCAAAGGGGCAGAATATTGAACTATTTACTTTGGATATTAGTTTGCAAAAGCTTCGTCAACAGATACATAATCGTATCCAAGATCTTTTGCAACTGCTTGGTAAGTAATGTGTCCGTTAAGAACGTTAACACCTAGTTTTAATGCTGCATTGTCTTCAACTGCTTTTTGAACGCCTTTGTTAGCAATTTGTAGTGCATAGTTGATTGTAACGTTTGTAAGAGCAATTGTTGAAGTTCTTGGAACAGCACCAGGCATATTAGCAACTGCATAGTGAACAACGCCATGCTTCTCATAAGTTGGGTTGTCATGAGTTGTGATATGGTCAACTGTTTCAAAGATTCCGCCTTGGTCAACAGCAACGTCAATCACAACTGAACCAGGAGCCATCGTCTTAACCATTTCTTCAGTTACTAATTTAGGAGCTTTAGCACCAGGAATTAGAACAGCACCTACTACTAAATCGCTTTCCTTAACAGCTTCAGCAATATTGAATGGGTTGGACATTAATGTTTGGATGTTGTTGCCGAAAATATCGTCTAATTGACGCAGACGCTCAGGGCTTAAGTCAATGATTGTTACTTGTGCACCAAGACCGATAGCCATTTTCGCTGCGTTAATACCAACTACTCCACCGCCGACAATTGTTACTTTTCCACGAGAAACGCCTGGAACTCCTGCAAGAAGGATTCCTTTTCCGCCGTTTGTCTTCTGTAAGAATTGTGCACCAATTTGAGTAGCCATACGTCCAGCAACTTCACTCATTGGAGTAAGTAATGGCAATGTACGATTTACTTCAACAGTTTCGTAAGCGATTGCAGTCACGCCAGATTCTTTTAAAGCTTTTGCTAATTCAGGCTCTGCTGCTAAGTGTAAGTAAGTGAATAATACTAATCCTTTACGGAAATATGAATATTCAGACTGTAGTGGTTCTTTAACCTTCATAACCATTTCAGCAGCCCATGCATCTGCAGCTGTAGGAACGATTTCTGCTCCAACCTCTTTATAATTCTCATCAGTGAATCCGCTTCCAAGACCTGCACCAGTTTCTACTAAAACTTGGTGACCTGCTTTAACAAGTGTATAAACACTAGCCGGTGTAGCGGCAACACGGTTTTCATTGTTTTTTATTTCTTTAGGTACTCCAATAATCATGGTAAAAATTCCCCTTTCCTAACACTCCAAAAATTATTAGCCATCCTAAGTATAATAATTGAAATCAGAATAATCAACATCATTCCATATTATTGTGAAAATATTGTCATCTTTTGGCGACACATGCCGAAATTGTTTTATTATGCCAGTAACCAACTTCAGAATTAACATTTTTCTTCCATTTTCATGTTGATTTCCTAAAAGAATCGACAGAACAGGAATAACATGTAGCATATTCACTTTCTTTGCCGAATAGAAACTAGTTTTGTCAAACATGAAGGAGTTTCCTATTAATACAAGAATTTAATAGATTATAAAGGGAGGGGATCAGTTTGAATACAAGTGCTGTTGCCAAGTTGTTAGGGGTTTCACCAAGCACAGTACAGCGTTGGGTAAGGCAACTGGAGCTCCAAATGGAACGGAATGAGCTGGGCCATTATTTGTTTAAGGAAGAAGATATTGACCTACTTAAACAAGTACAGGATCAGCTAAGTAAAGGAATGATTCTGCAGAATGTAAATGTGCATGATGGAAAGTCGAGGAGAGGCATAATGAAAACTACTGTAAGCATCAATGATAAAGCGGCTGAACTAATAATGGAAAAAGTGGAGATGCTGGAGCAGCGGTTGAACGGAAAAGCGGATGATGTTGTGTCTTATCAGCTGCTGCAGCATCGCCGTGAAATTGAAGATCTCCAAGAAGTTATCAAAAGCTTGACTGAACGAATAGAAAAGCTTGAAAGCAAACAAAACAGCCCTAAAACTGGGCTGCCCGCTGAAAATCTATTGATCTTTGATAAAGAAGTGCCAAAAAAGAAAGCGAAACGGAAAAATATCATTACATCCTTATTTGGATTTTAAGACAAGGGAAAACTCCCTTGTCCTTTTTATTAGGAGTAAGCTTTCATTTAACCCTTAGTTACTTTCAAATCTTTCAACAAGTAAAGCTAAAGTTCGAACCATCGCTCCTGTTGCACCAGATGGTCCGAGATCATGATCTTTGCGGGTTGTTGCAGTACCAGCTATATCAAGATGAACCCATGGAGTACCTTCTGCAAATTCTCCTACAAATCCTCCACCCATTATGGCATGCCCTTCACGGCCAGGAGAATTATTTAAATCCGCAATTTTACTGCTTCGTATTCTTTGTTTATCTTTTTCAAATAGTGGAAGTCTCCAAATTGGCTCTCCTGCTTCGTATGATGCTTCGAGAACTTGCTCCCACAGAACTTCATTGTTTGTTAATGCGCCTGTTGTTTCATTTCCAAGAGCGACTATTACGCCTCCTGTTAACGTTGCCACATCAACAATATAATTAGCTCCATGATGCTTGGCATAAGTTACCGCATCCGCTAAAGCTAAGCGGCCTTCCGCATCTGTATTTAGTACTTCAATCGTTTTTCCGCTCATGGAAGTAATAACATCATCTGGTTTAAGGGCATTACCGCTAATCATATTATCTGTTGATGGGATGACTGCAACAACATTTTGTTCCGGCTTAAGCTCGCCGATGATTTCCATCGCACCAAGCACGGCTGCTGCCCCACCCATATCTGATTTCATACCAACAATGCCATCCTTAGGCTTAATAGAGTAGCCGCCAGTATCGAACGTAATTCCTTTTCCTACCAACCCAATAACATCTGTCCATTCCTCTTTGCCCTGATATTTAAGGACAATCATTTTTGGTGGCTCAACAGATCCTTGGTTTACCGCTAATAGGGCACCCATTCCAAGTCTTAGCATATCTTCTTTTTCAAGAATTTCTGCTTCAAAGCTATATTTTGCTGCTAACTCCAAAGCATAGTTAGCCATATCAGTGGCCGTCAGCATATTCCCCGGCAGATTAACAAGGGTACGGGCAGAATTTGTTCCTTTTCCGTATATATATCCTACAGTTAATGCCGCTTTAATTTCTTCTTCATCTAAGGAATCACCATAAACAGTCACGTGCTCTACTGTTTTTTCTGGTTCGTTTGATTTTTGTTTATAGCCTTCGAAGGTATACATCGCTAATGTAAGCGCTTCACTTACAGCGTGAGCTGCATCCAGTAAAGCGACATCCTCATTAATGAATGACGGTAAAAGAACAGAAACATCCTGAATTTTATCCTTTTTCACAGCTTTGAAGGTTTTCCCTAAAGCTTCACGTAAAACTTCAAAAGTTAACTCATTTTCACGGCCAAGACCGACAATATATAATCTTTTTGAACCGATTTTCCCAAATGTATGTACTTTTGAAACCGCCTTTTTCTTAGCAGATAGATCACCGTTTTTAACTAATTCCGTTAATTGTCCATTGAACTCATTATCCAAACCGGAAAGAATGCCCTCGAATTTATTCGGCTTGTCAAATATCCCAAGGACTAAACAATCATGTTCATTCGCATAATTTACTTCTTTTTTTACTGTAAACATCTTTCCACCCCCATATTTGATGCTCTCATTATAACGAAAAAAGAAAAATATTTCGACTATCTAATCATTTAAAAACAATATTAATTGGGGCAAGTTGGGAAGAGTATTCACTTTTTCGAATGGAACGCGGTCAATATCCTTTGGGAATAGTGACAGGCATGCCTCAATAAATGAATATACATGTTCAAGATCAATGCCCCAATGCTTCGGCCGATATCCTTGCAAGTAATCATGGGCAGCTTGCATCATGAGCCTTGCCCCTTTCACATTTCCATATTCATAATGGTAGATGGCTACACTCATTTGCAAAAGCCCTTTGAAAAATAAATTTCCTTTGTCCGTCATCCACATTTCTTCGAGGAGATCATGGCATGTGTAATAGTCCCCTTCATTAAATTTCACGAAGAACTCATAATATTCAAGCGGGTACACTTCCAAGCTATAACTCCCCTCCCCCCAAAAAAAGAATATGAATCTTTACAAAAAATTAACACAGCCCTTGGGCACATTTCCTTCTGAAAAGGATTGCACTATCTCTAAATTATTATTATCATCTTAACAAAAGGGCTAATTCTGCGCAAAATTTTCAAATTTTTTTAATAAATTGCAGGATTAGAAATTTGGCCCATGGCTTTTTTAAAAGGTGGTTAATAAATGGATTTATTATTGAATTTTCCTCTTTGGTCGGCTCTAGCAGCCATCTTCTTTGCACAGTTTGTGAAAGTGCCGATTCACTTTATTGCTACGAGAAAGCTGAATTGGGCTTTATTAACAAGCACAGGTGGGATGCCAAGCTCACACTCTGCCGCAGTTACCGCCCTTTCAACCGGGGTCGCTTTGGAAACAGGGCTAGCTTCTCCCGTTTTTGCCATCTCCGCCGTTTTTGCCATCATTACGATGTTTGATGCAACAGGGGTACGCAGACAGGCAGGAGAGCAAGCAATTGTATTAAATCAATTAATGTCTGATTTTAATCGTTTTGTTGAAGAAGCCAAAGTTTGGCAAAAAAAGGCTGAACAAGAGAAAAGAAAGGAGCTTAAGGAGCTGCTCGGACATAAACCGATTGAAGTCTTCTTTGGCGGTCTAACAGGCATCCTTTTAACTCTTTTTCTACATTATATTGTTTCATTATAGAAATTTGTCTTCATATAAAGGTGTGAAATCATTGAGAGTTGTTTCGATATGTCCGAGTAATACAGAGCTTATGGAGTACTTAGGGCTTGCCCATCTCCTTGTAGGTGTAGATGACTTTTCTGACTGGCCTGAACAAATTGTACATTTGCCCCGTCTTGGACCTGATTTATCAATTAATATGGATAAGGTCGAACAATTAAAGCCCGATCTAGTCCTCGCATCATTAAGCGTTCCAGGCATGGGAAAAAACATTGAGGAATTAGTAAAAAGAAACATCCCTCATATTGTTCTAAATCCACAAAGCTTAGAAGATATTGCAAATGATTTAGTTTTTGCCGCAAAAGCTTTAGGGAAGCTGGAGGCTGGGGAGAAAGCTGCTGCTGATTTTCAGAGTCAAATTGAAGAATTGAAACGAATCACTGGTGCTATAGACAAAAAGCCTTCCCTCTATTGGGAATGGTGGCCAAAGCCAGTGTTTACGCCCGGACAAATAAATTGGCTGACAGAAATTAGTGAGCTAGCAGGTGGAGTTAATCTTTTTAAAGACGTGGAGCTGGCAAGTGTACAAACGAATTGGGATGATGTTTACCAAAGAAATCCTGATTATATTTGCCTTGCCTGGGTAGGTGTACGGAAAGAAAAGGTTAATCCTGATATTGTTCTTAAAAGACCAAATTGGGATCAATTAGACGCTGTTAAAAATAAACATATCTTCGTGCTTGAAGAGGAGCTTTACTGCCGCCCTTCTCCCCGCCTAATTGAAGGAGCTATAAAGCTTGCGAAAAAATTGCATCCACATGCTTTTACTGGCAAATAAAAATAGTACAGGCAAATCCAGCGATGGATTTACCTGTACTATTTTATTTTCTTTCAGATTTTATATACTGCTGGCGGAATACCTGCATAGATTCATTTTCATTTAAGGCATGTAATTCTTCTTCCGTTAAGGTGCCGTTACCCATTTGTACGACATACACATCGAGTGTCTTTTTTCCCCATTCATTATAAACATCATTGACTGTTTCATAGTAAAGATCAACTTTATTTCCTTTTATGGCACCGCCTTTATCAGCAACAACCCCATACCCATATCCAGGAACAAAGAGTATTGTTCCAATTGGAAATACATTAAGATCTGCTGCAACGGTTGAATATAAATCTCGTTTTACCTTTACACCAGAATATGTAATCCCGAAACTCGGATGACCAGGATGTTTCCCTGTTGATTCATAAAAAGCTGTATATCCTGTTGCCACTACACGCTTTGCTGGGTATTGCGACCAATCTATTGCCTCTTCTAATCTCGGTGGCGTTCCTGAAACTGCTTGGCTAGAGGATATTTTCAGATCCATATTTGTCAGTTGCTTTAAATATTTAAAAGCAATGCCCACACTTTTAAATGTATGATTAAGATGGTGGTCGTTTATCGTTTTGCTTTCATGAAAATCATCACTGTTGAAATAGGTTACAATTGATTTTGCTTGTACACCAGAAATGGATTGAAAAGTAGTAAATAGAGCTATCATAAATAAAGCTGACATTACTAAACGTCTTGTCCAATTTTTAATTATATTCATTTAAATTTTCACTCCTCCCAAGAATATTCATTTCCCAACTTTCATGAGAATATTCATAGAGAGGAAAAAAACTAAACTAAAACATTAAAATAGCAAGAAAATACCGAAAATTTTATTCTATTTTCTAGAAAAAAAAATCTCTGCCGTTAGGCAAAGATTTTTGTCATTCTTTAATAAGAATTACTAAAACATTTGATACCCTTTGTTTCTTAAAATTTTTATCGTAATTCCAGCGACAATTGCACCAGCCAATCCACTGCTTAAAATAAGAACGTCCGCAGTGGCAAGCTGGGATAATTCTGTTCCCAAGCTGGAGAATGCTTCTTTTGCGTTTTGGAAATACTCAATAAATCGAACTTTATCAATAATTAATATGGCAATGATTGGATAAATAATAGCCATAATCCAAGACATTCTCAGTAGCATATTTAGTATAAATCCAATTCCAAAAAACAACACAAAAAACAGCAGCATGGAAATTGGCAACACAAAAATAGTCATTTGCATGAGTTCCGTACCTCCCTAAAGCACATCATTAAATAGTGTACTGAATGTAAATAGGGGAGTCAATTAATAAATAATCTTAATTTAATGAAAATGCGAAAAAGGAACTTAAGTCAATACCCTTAAGCTCCTTTTTTAAAGTTGATTATAAGAAATTAAATTTTCCTTTTTTCATGACTAATGATGGCCCGCCAATCATATAAAGAGCACGATTGTCGACCATTTTCTTCATGAATGAAGCTTTTGCCCCAACCATTTTCTTGCCAAATGCAACACCAATCGCATCGTCCTCACCTAAAGAACATACTGTTCCTTTAATATCTGGCTTAAATGACTCGAGCTCTGTTTTGTTGCGAATAAGGGCTGCTATATTTTTAGCACAAACCTCTCCTTGCTGCATCGCAATTTGAGCCGTTGGCGGATAAGGACGGTTAATTTCTTCGTTAATAATTAGAGAACAATCCCCAATAATAAATACATGATCGTGGCCGGGAGCTCTTAAATCTGGCTGTACTTTCACACGTCCGCGCATTGCCTCGAAGCCTGACTTCTCAATCAGGGAGTTTCCGCGTACACCTGCTGCCCAAATAACAGTACCAGCCTTAATTTCTTCTATTTCGTCATCGCCTTTTCCTACAATAATTCCCTCAGGTGTACATTCCTTGATGGCTGTACCGATCCGGAATTCTACACCTTTTTTCTCTAAATGTGCAACAGCATATTCAACAAGCTCAGGATCAAATCCAGGAAGGACCATTGGTGCTGCTTCTACGCAGATGACTTTTACCTTTTGAATATCAACATCATATTCACGGCAAAGCTCTGGTATGCGGTTGCCTAATTCACCAAGGAATTCAATTCCTGTAAATCCAGCTCCCCCAACAACAATCGTTAAGCGTTCATCTTTTTTCTCAGCTTCCGTATTATATGTTGCAAACTGATATTCAATATGCTCACGGATTTGGCGAGCTGAATTAACGTTTACAATTGAAAATGCATACTCTTTTAAGCCCTTAATGCCAAATGTTTCTGATTCGCCGCCAAGCGCTATTACTAAATAATCATAGTTAATTTCGCCATTTTCCAAAATGACTTTTTTCTCTTCAATTTTAACCTCTAATGCTGTTCCTTTAATAAATTCAACCTTATTTTGGTCAATGACTGTTTTAATATCATAGCGTACTCGGTCATGGTGAAGAGTACCCGCAGAGGCCTCATGAAGCCAAGTTGTTTCATAGTGGTAATCATTTTTGTTTATTAATACAATATCGGCTTCGTTTACACCTATAGCCTTTTGTAAACGAGTAGCAGTCATTAATCCACCATAACCCGCCCCTAAAATAACAATCTTTTGCTTTCTCAATGCACATCTTCCACCTTTTAGCATATTTTCTTTATCATTTTTCAAACAGCTTTCCTTTATCCTCAACTCTTTGAATACACATAAAAAGCACCAAGAGTTTGTGATGTTATTCACTTAAGATGTCAAAAAAAAGTAAGAAAATTGTCACAAAATATTAACATTTATACCTACAACCATATTATTCGTTTTCAAATTGGATTTCAAGCCTAAAAACAGCAGGAAAAACCATTTTTAATTTTTTGACTAATAAAACAAAAATATTATTTTCACTATAATAATACTAAAATATTTTGTCTATTCATAATCTTTTATACAAGGAAGTGAGCTTTATCCAAAATTATGTTATGATATGGTGTGGGATGGCACTATATGTTGGGGGGATATGTTGTGAAAGAAGATCAATATGTGTATGATATAACCATTATTGGCGGAGGTCCTGTTGGCTTGTTTACTGCTTTCTACGGCGGAATGAGACAGGCTTCTGTTAAAATTATTGAAAGCTTGCCACAGCTTGGCGGTCAATTATCTGCACTATATCCGGAGAAATACATATATGATGTAGCCGGTTTTCCAAAGATCCGTGCCCAAGAATTAATAAACAATTTAAAGGAACAAATGGCTAAATTTAAGCCAGCTACAGTACTTGAACAATCAGTTGAAAAGATTGAAAAGCAAAAAGACAGCACTTTTAAACTCACAACAAATAAAGAGATTCATTATACAAAAACTGTCATTATTACTGCTGGTAATGGTGCATTCCAGCCTCGCCGCCTTGAGCTTGATAGTGCTGCTCAATATGAAGGGAAAAATCTTCATTATTTTATTGACGATTTAAATCAATTTGCTGGTCAAAATGTTGTCATTTTTGGAGGAGGCGACTCTGCAGTTGACTGGGCACTTATGCTAGAGCCCATTGCTGAGAAGGTAACCATTGTTCACCGCCGCGATAAATTCCGTGCTCATGAGCATAGTGTAGAAAACCTTCACAACTCAAAAGTTGAAATCAAAACCCCATTCGTTCCGACAGAAATAATCGGTAATAATAAAGGTATTTCCCAAGTGATTGTTGAAGGTGTTAATGATAAAGCAAAAGAAGTAATCGATGTAGATGCCGTTATTTGTAACTACGGCTTCGTATCCTCCCTTGGTCCAATAAAGGAATGGGGCCTTGTCATAGAGAAAAACTCCATCGTCGTAAATTCTAAGATGGAAACAAATATTCCTGGCATTTATGCTGCTGGCGATATTTGTACGTATGACGGAAAAGTGAAACTCATTGCCTGCGGCTTTGGGGAAGCGCCAACAGCCGTTAATAACGCAAAAGCTTATATCGATCCGAAAGCTAGAATTCAACCAATGCACAGCAGTTCCATGTTCAATTAATACGAAAGAGGGTTCCCGACGGGACCCTCTTTCGTATTAGCATTCCTCTGGCGAACCTGCATTTGCAGCCGTTCTGAACGAAGACCCACACCCGCATGAAGCAATTGCATTTGGATTGTCGATGGTGAACCCGCCGCCCATCATGGATTGCTTATAGTCAATTTTTGTTCCTTGAAGGATTGGCGCATCCTCCTTGCTAACAAGAATTTGAATACCATGCTGTTCAAACTGAGAGTCATTTTCTTCTACTTCATGAGCAAATCCCATACCATACGATAAGCCGCTGCACCCTCCGCCCTTAACGGACACTCTAATAAATGCATTCTCTTCCTCGTTTGCTTTCATCATTTCTTTTATTTGTAAAGCCGCTGCTTCAGTAATAATAACAACGTCACTCATTTATTTTCCCTCCTTAAATTAATCATGCTTAAACCTGTATATATAATTGAATGTTTCTTAAAATTCAAAAGCAATTAATCAAAGATTACTCTCTCTATAACTAGTATATACACTGCAGTTCATGACCTCAACTAATCAGTTTCATCAATTAAATACATTATTTATAGTCAGATATTTATTAAACATAGTGCTATTATCATGCATTAGAGTATAATTGTAGATATAATGGAATATACAACTAACTCTTAAATCAAACTATTTTCCTAGGAGGCGATCACAATGACTGCTGAAATTGAACCCATCTTTGATAAAAAGTGTACATGCAAAGTATGTAAAAAATCGTTTACTAGTAAAAAGCTGCGTTCAAGATTTATTAAAGTAACTGACTACGATACAGATTTTTGCCCTAATTATTCCTCCGAGGAAACGAACGCAATCCTATATCATGTTGAAGTATGTCCACATTGCGGCTTCTCTTCTACAAATGATTTTTCTCCTTATTTTCCTCCAGGCTCCCTTGAATTGATTCAATCTAAAGTATGCGAACAGTGGAATCCGCATGATTTTGGACAAAAAAGATCGATTCACGATGCAATCAAAACATATAAATTGGCTGTGTATTGCGGTCTGCTGAAAAAAGAGAAAAATATTGCGATTGCTGGGATGTATATTAGACTCGGATGGCTTTATCGCAGCATGCAAAATGAGGAACAAGAGCAGAGATTCTTAAAGCTTGCTACAGACTCCTATATCGATTCCTATATGGCGGACGATTTCAGAGGCACTCAAGTTTCAGAGGTTCGCGTTCTTTATTTAATTGGCGAGCTTTCTAGACGAACTTATCAAATGGAACAAGCTGTAAAATTCTTTTCCAAAGTCATCGAAAAGCAAAATCAGTCCACAGAATCTGGCATTATTGATATGGCACGAGAAAGATGGTACGAGATGCGCGATAGCCAAAAAACAGCTAAACAAGCTTAAAGTGAAACTTCAATCAGTGGGGGTTTTCCGAAGGACAAAAGGTGCTAGTGCAGACATTGCGATAGGAAGTCGCGTTCTTAGTCTGCCTCATCCCCCACTGATTGGTAGTTGAACCAATCGGGCCTTTACGGGCTGTTGATCTCCCACTTATAAATTTTCTATTTTATATAATTTCTTGAGGTAGGGAGTCTTACAGCCCGTTAATCTGCGATAAAACGTCAAAAGGGTAATATACAGTCAGCTTCTCAAATATCAAGTGGCCTGACTTATATCACCCTTTTTATATTCAAAACATTGGATTCTCTTCCAAAAATTCATATATATTACTTACGAGTTCGTCAGGTGTTTCCCCTGTCACTACTTCACCATTAACAAGGGCAAACAGCATAGAAGCACATTTCCCGCAATAGCCAAGACACCCATATTCAATGACGTCAAGATCATAATCCTTCTCTAAAATCTCTAACGCAGCTTGAGATCCACTAGCTAAATTGCTTACACAAAACTCAATTAACGGCTTAATCACTTTATCACCTCAGGTCATCACTTACCTTTTTCATGCTACCTTTTTTCATTCGTTTCCGCAATCATTTTTACTTCTATTGGAATTAAAGATGGATACAAGGATTTATTACATTTCTTACAAAATTTATAGATTCTTCTAACACTATACAATGAATTTTGTCAAGTTCTAATCTTAATAAGGTTGTGATTTGGTTACAATTTAGTTATACTTTCTATGGGATTAGAGTTATGTTATTTACTATTTTAGGCTATTACTACATTAGAACGGACATAAAGGGGAATACAAAAATGAAAAATCTTGTGATACTTGGCGGTGGCTATGGTGGAATGAGAGTACTTGAACGTCTTCTGCCAAATGGGCTGCCTGACGATGTTTCTATTACTTTAATTGATCGTGTGCCATACCATTGTTTAAAGACAGAATACTACGCATTAGCCGCTGGAACGATCTCTGATCAGCATGTAAGAGTCGCTTACCCTGAACACCCAAGACTGGAAATAAAATTTGGTGAAATTACAGGTGTTGATCTGGAGAATAAACAGGTTACCCTTCAAGACGACAAACCGGTACCTTATGATGACATCATTATCGGATTGGGCTGTGAAGATAAGTATCATAATGTCCCGGGCGCAGATGTTTATACATTAAGTATACAAACAATTGAAAAATCTCGTTCTACTTATCAGGCGTTAAATAATTTAGCACCAGGTTCTGTTGTTAGCATTGTTGGGGCCGGATTAAGTGGAGTAGAAATTGCATCTGAGCTTCACGAAAGCCGTCCCGACCTGAAAATTAAATTATTTGACAGAGGCAGCCATATTCTTTCGGCATTCCCAGAAAGACTCGGTTTATATGTAGAAAATTGGTTTCACAGCCACGGTGTTGAAATCATCAGTCGTTCTAACATTACCCGTGTTGAAGAAAACGTTCTATATAATCATGATGAACCTATTCCTTGTGATGCAATTGTATGGACAGCCGGTATTCAGCCAAATAAAGTGGTGCGTGATATGGATGTTGAGAAGGATGCGCAAGGGCGTGTCGTTCTTACTAAATATCATAACCTCCCTAACGATGAGCATGTATATGTTGTTGGGGATTGTGCCAGCCTTCCGCATGCACCAAGTGCACAGCTTGCTGAAGGGCAGGCTGAACAAATAGTCCAAGTACTATTAAAGCGCTGGAAAGGTGAAGAGCTTCCAGAATCATTGCCTACTATTAAACTAAAGGGCGTACTTGGTTCCTTAGGGAAGAAGCACGGATTTGGACTTGTCGCTGACCGTGCAATTACTGGACGTGTAGCTCGAATTCTAAAATCAGGCATTCTTTGGATGTATAAGTACCATAGAGGATAATACAAATCAAATGAGCATCTCCAGATCGGAAATGCTCATTTTTATTTACTCTGGTTTGTATCCATGTATTTCCATAACTGAATAGATGGTTTTTAATTTAGGATTTCCTTCTCCAACCACTTCATCTTCAACCAATACGACTGGATAAAACATATCCTCTTCGATTACTCTTTGGGCAAATTCTTGTTTTGCAGCTTCCTCTGGCGGATTATGAATGTCCACATACGTAATTTTAAAAGGCTGATCCGGATATTTTCTGCTTAATGCAGCCTGCAGCCATTCAAATGTTTCCTTTGAGGATGGAAGGTTTACACAGCTTGGACATAAAACTTCCGCTCCATAAACGGTTAATTCAACTTCACGATGCATTCCGTTTTCCCCCTTAATTGCAATGAATACTGTTCTTTATTTCATTTTACATGATTATACCAGGAGAAGCCTTAGATTTTTTGTTTTGAGTGGAAATCGTTTCTTTAAATAGATTTTTCCCATCATAATGATTATAATAAATATAAAGAAAGGAGTAGATTTAAATGGCTGAACAAACAACAATGCTTGAACAAGTTCAAGAAGTATTAGATAAATTACGTCCATTCCTTCTACGCGACGGAGGAGACTGTGAATTAGTTGATGTAGAGGATGGCGTTGTAAAATTGCGCTTACTTGGTGCATGCGGTACTTGCCCGAGTTCAACGATCACATTAAAAGCAGGTATTGAACGTGCACTTTTAGAAGAAGTACCTGGTGTTGTAGAGGTTGAACAAGTATTCTAATAATAAAAATAGCGATGTCGAATCCGACATCGCTATTTTTATTATTTATAAACGAGGCCATTTCGGGAATTACAGATAACCTGACTCCCGATTTGGTCGATTTTAAGACAACGGCAATCCATCTGTGGGAGGAGCTGCGACAGACCTTCAGCCACAGCTGCTCCTTTTCCTTCTTCCGCTAAACAGAGCACCGTAGGTCCAGCACCGCTTAAAGCAACTCCAAAAGCGCCAATACTTTTAGCACTATCCTCAATTACTGCCATATGGGGAACGAGTCCCTTCCGATATGGATGATGATATAAATCAGACTTCATCATTTTTCCGGCAAGCTCGAAGTTATTACTTAATAGTGCGGCTATTAGAACATTTCCAACTGCGCCTGCCTGTACAGCTTCACTATAAGAAAGGGTGCTAGGCAATACCCCTCTCGATTCCTTTGTTAACAGTTCTTCTTTTGGCACAACCGCAATGACATCCAGAGAAAGATGATTAAAAACCTCAGCACTCACTTCATCATTCTGTTGGCACCCAACTACAAGCCCGCCTAGAAGAGAAGCCCCTACATTATCCGGATGTCCTTCAATTTTTGAAGCTATTTCTAATTTTTCCTGCTTTGACAATCCAAGACAACAAAGAGAGTCTGCTAACTCAATTCCTGCTACAATAGCTGCCGCACTAGAGCCAAGCCCTCTTGCTAGCGGAATATCACTCTTGACATGAATTTTGCAGCCTGGAAGAGACTGATTGTATTCCTCCGCAGTTTTCATGGCAATTTGATAAATATAATTCGTCTCATCTTTTGGAAAAATACTTAAGTGGTCTGATAGCGGGATAATCTCCCAACTATCAGATTTCTCTACTTCTAAAGTTAAATACACATTCAATGCTAGCCCAATTGAATCAAATCCTGGTCCTAAATTAGCTGAGCTTCCAGGGACTTTAATGATGAGCATTTCACCTTCGCTCATACATGGACAACTCCCTTAATATGCTCAGCAACCGCGTTTTCATCATTAGGCAGGACAATCGGTTTAATTGGACTGCAATCGATCGCTACATTCGGATCCTTAAGACCATTTCCTGTTAAAATAGCCACTACTCTTGTATTATGCTCGATTTCTCCATTGCGAAGCTGCTTATAAATGCCTGCCAGTGATGCACAAGATGCAGGTTCAGCAAAAATTCCTTCTGTAGAAGCAAGCTTTCGATACATACAAAGAATTTCTTCATCACTTACTTCATCAATTTTTCCTTTTGATTCTTCTAATGCTGCATTTGCCAGGCTCCAGCTTGCGGGATTTCCAATTCGGATAGCAGTTGCAACAGTTTCTGGGTTTTCAAACACTCGATTATGAACAATGGCGGCCGCCCCTTCTGCTTCAAATCCATGCATTTTAGGCAGGCCAGTTTGCTTCGCTTCATGATATTCCTTAAAACCTTTCCAATAAGCACTGATATTCCCTGCATTACCAACAGGAAGAGCAAGAATATCCGGTGCTTGGCCGCCAAGCTGATCACAAATTTCAAAAGCTCCTGTTTTCTGACCTTCCAGACGGTAAGGATTAACAGAGTTTACGAGAGTAATAGGCTCTGTTTCACTAATTTTTCTAACCATCGCTAAAGCCTCATCGAAATTTCCTTCAATGGAGATTATTTCTGCTCCATACATAACAGCCTGCGCAAGCTTACCCATTGCAATTTTCCCTTCAGGAATAACAACAATACAACGAAGTCCCGCACGTGCTGCATAGGCTGCAGCAGCTGCTGACGTATTGCCAGTGGATGCACAAATAATTGTATCACTGCCCGCTTCCTTCGCTTTCGCTACCGCCATTACCATGCCGCGATCTTTAAATGAGCCAGTTGGGTTTGTTCCCTCCGTTTTTACATAAAGATCGATTCCCCATTCATCAGAGAGCTTATCAAGTCGAATTAATGGTGTATTTCCTTCATTCAATGTTAGTAGTGGTGTGTTATCGTTAACAGGCAAATACTCTTTATAGGCTTTTAATAGTCCTTCCCATCTCATACACTTGCGCTCCCCTCAACTCGATACGAGCTTTCGATTGTTTTTACTGCTTGTAAATCTCTTAATTTAACTAAAATATCTTCATAATCTTGTAATGAAGCCTGATGAGTAACGAGAACAATCTCAGCAAGCTCTTTGTTTTTCAGCGGCATTTGAAGAATCTTTTCAAAGCTCACATTATGTTCTGAGAAGATTGACGTAATATTTGCAAATACACCAACTTCATCTTTTACATGTAAACGTAAGAAATACTTCGAGAAAATTTCATTTGTTTCTTTTAACTGTTTTTCGTATTGCGGTGTTACAGCGCTTTTTCCGGTTACACCTAGACGCATATTTTTCATCACTGCCACTAAGTCAGAAACAACCGCTGTAGCTGTTGGCAAACTGCCCGCTCCCGGTCCATAAAACATCGTCTCACCGACTGCTTCTCCGTGAACATAAACAGCGTTAAACTCATCATGAACAGATGCCAAAGGATGTGTGTCCGCTAATAGGGTTGGCTGAACACTAACGGCTACCTTATCACCTTCTCTTTCCGCAATACCAATCAGCTTCATTGTATAGCCAAGCTGGCTGCTGTACTGAAGATCCTCTTCAGTAATACGTGTAATTCCTTCAACCTTGACATCGTCTAAATCGATTTTCATCGAAAAGCCTAATGTTGCCAAGATAGCCATCTTCCTTGCTGCATCAAGCCCTTCCACATCAGAAGTTGGATCTGCTTCCGCATAGCCAAGCTCTTGTGCTTCCTTTAGGACATCCTCATACGCACTGCCATTCTTGCTCATTTTTGTCAAAATAAAATTCGTCGTTCCGTTCACAATCCCCATCATTTTCGTGATTCTGTCCGAAGCTAGCCCATCAACAAGGCTTCTTAAAATTGGAATTCCGCCACCAACGCTTGCCTCATAGAAAAGGTCACAATCATGATCAGATGCAATAGTCAGCAGCTCTGACCCATGGACAGCCATTAAATCTTTGTTTGCCGTAACGACATGTTTTCGATTCTTTAAAGCCTTAATAATATAATTCTTTGTTTCAGAGATTCCGCCCATTACTTCAATAATGACATCGATCTCAGGGTCATTTATGATTTCTTCCGGATCTGTCGTTAACTTTGCTGCATCTATTTCAACAGGTCGTGCCTTATATAAATCCTTCACTAGTATCTTTTTCACTTTAACAGGACAGCCAACTTGGTGCATTAGCTTATCTTGATGATTTTCAATAATCGTTACAACACCTGAACCAACCGTTCCTAATCCTAATAATCCGATCGAGATTGCTTCCACTTCCATACCCCTCTCAAGTTGTTCTTTCTGTATGTACACTTGTATTTGTATAGTAGACATTATAGAGGGAATTTCTTTTTTTTACAATAGGTATTTTCAGACGAATCGAGATGTAATCGTTTTCTTCGCAAAAAAAACGACTTGTAAAAGTCGCAGAAAGAAGAGTTTTATTTTTTTAACCATTCTATAATTGGAATTTTCATTCTTTGTACCGGTACTTCAGCAAATTCATAAAATCCGCCTAAAAAGCGCTCATGGTCAGTGGATTGCTGCAAAAACTTCTGCAGCCTTTCCTCCTGCAATTTCTTTTCCTGCTCGGAGGTTGTTCCATAGTAGCTTTCAACACAATAGAAATAGTGAAGCGGAAATAAGAGCCGCGCAAAGTAAAGTCTCCATGAAAACGAAGTTAGAGGAACAATACTTTGGTACTCCCTAATAAATTGCTTGAGCTCAGGCACGTACGTTTTTATATTGCGGAAGTATTTCTCTCTCGTCCACTCAGCTAAATCTCTAGAAGAGTGATCGAACACCCAGTCGAAGGGATTTTTCATATAATAAGTATTGTTCCATGTTTTAGCTGTAAATCGTATATGACATATCGTCCCGTAATCCGTTATACCTGGATTATCGTCAATTTCAGTATCAACAATGTATTGTATGGCATTTTCCGCAATCCCCCTGTAATATGGAAATGATTCCAGAAACATCCGATCAAACTCACTGTCTGGCTGCTGAAATAGCATTTCATTCCAAACCTTTTCCATTTGATCTAGCCTTGTCTCCCATAATTGCTTCCATTGTCCAATTCTACTAATATTCTTTACTGGGAAAGTGACCGTTCTTCCTCGAAAGTGAAATTTAGCAAGCTTTCTTCCGCTGCGTGTAAGCTTTCGATTTCGCTGCTCTTTATTCATAAGAACACAATATTTACCTTTATCCGATTCGCTAATTAGTTTCCCATCCTTCGTCTTCACAATGGTACTGCAATATTTTTCTCCGCTTTTCTTAAGGTGCTCAATCAGCATGTCTAATTCACTAAGCTCCTCCTCACCCATTCCGCCAATCGGGACTAGTAAATATACATGTCCTTGTCTTCTGAATGCATTATAATTCCCAAATTTGAATTCCTCACCAGCCTCTAGCCCATAATGTTTTTTAAGCAAATTTAACATTTCACACCTCCTGATAGGAAAAATTCTAAAGAAACTCCTTACCGAAAATATATGTAGAAAAAAGCAAAACTTGTTCTTTTCTTGAATAAGTCACAACACGATGGAAATAACTGAAAAGGATGTACAATCTGATGAAAAGCAATATTAATTGGAAAAAGGACAATGGAATATTTTCTAAAAATAGGTTATATATATATTGAAACTAAGAGGAAATAGGTGGAGCCGATGAATGAAGAAAAACGTGAAGATGTAATTGAGCAAACAGCACGCAAATGGTTGCAGGAACGCGGAGTGAAAATTCAAGATATAGCAGATTTAGTTTATTTCCTCCAAGAAAAATATCATCCAGATTTAAAAATGGAAGATTGCATTGAAAATGTGGAGCGCGTTCTTTCTAAAAGAGAAGTGCAAAATGCAGTCTTGACTGGCATTCAGCTCGATATGCTAGCGGAAAACAAACAGCTTTTGGAGCCATTGCAGCATGTTATTGAAATTGATGAAGGCCTGTATGGCGTAGACGAAGTTTTGGCCTTATCGATTGTCAATGTATATGGTTCTATAGGGTTTACTAACTTTGGCTATATCGATAAGCTGAAACCCGGTATCTTAAAGGACTTGAATGATAAATCTTCAGGAAAGGTTCATACCTTTTTAGATGATATTGTTGGGGCGATTGCTGCGGCTGCTTCTAGCCGGTTGGCGCATAGGGCGCATGGGGCGAAATAGAATTACTAACATAACAAGATCATACTCATAGAAAAACGGATGGGCTGCATTTTTCCATCCGTTTTTCTTCTTTATTTATTGTTATTTTCATACCCCTTACATTCACATAACGTCTTCAAATCCATTTGGATTCATTACTTGCCACCGCCAAGAATCGTTACACATTTCATCTATCCCTTTTTCCGCAGACCACTTTAGTTCGCTTTTTGCTTTTGTTGGATCGGCATAGCTAATAGCTATATCACCACTTCTTCTATTAACAAATTTAAATGGAATCGCCCGCCCTGTTGCATGTTCGAATGCGCCAATCATCTCCAAGACACTATATCCTTTTCCCGTACCTAAATTATACGTATGGACACCCGCTTGATCTAATATTCTCTCAAGCGCTTTTATATGCCCACAAGCTAAATCAACAACATGAATATAATCTCTTATCCCTGTTCCATCATGTGTCTCATAATCATTTCCAAAAACACTCAATTCCTTCAATTTCCCCACTGCCACTTGGCTCATATAAGGAAACAGATTGTTCGGTGTCCCATTAGGGTCTTCACCAATAAGTCCACTGCTGTGTGCACCAACTGGGTTAAAATAACGCAGCAAGGCAATTCGCCAATTATGATCTGAAACAAATAAATCTTGAAGTATTCGTTCACATATTAGCTTTGTTTGTCCATACGGATTTGTCGCTTGAAGCGGATCATTTTCACAAAATGGAACACTTTCTGATAACCCATAAACGGTTGCTGATGAGCTAAACACAAGCTTCTTCACATTAAATCGATCCATCACTTCACATAAGCTGATCATTCCTGTAACATTGTTTTGATAATAACGGAGGGGGAATGCTACTGATTCACCTACTGCCTTTAATCCGGCAAAATGAATAACTGCATCAATCTTCTGTTCAGAGAAAATAGGGGATAATGATTTCTGATCTTTGATATCAACTTCATAAATGGGGAATTCCTTTCCTGTGATTTCGCTCACCCGCCTTAATGCTGCTGGTTTACTATTTGAAAAATTATCAGCGACAACCACCTCATATCCAGACTGAAGAAGCTCTACGCACGTGTGAGTTCCAATAAAACCCGCGCCGCCAGTAACAAGGATTTTCATTTTCTTCCCTCATTTCGTGAATGTCCTTTTTAAATGAATATATAAGAAATAAAAAAAAATCACGATGTTTGGGAGACATCGTGATTTTTGGTCATTATCTATTATTTATAAGATGTTTTGATGCATCATAAAGTCATATAAACATTCAGAACTAAATTTATAACCTCTAATTCCAGCAGCTGCTGCAGCTTCCATATCAGTGTCTTTATCTCCAATAAAATAACTTTTCTTTCTATCAATATTATAATCTGATATTGCTTCCAGAATTAAACCTGGTCTTGGTTTGCGACATTCACATTTCGTTAAATAAGGTTCTATCCCGACTGTTGGATGATGTGGACAATAATAAAAGGAATCAATTTGTACATTTTGCTTTTGAAGCAGATCATTGTTTATCCAATGATGAAGATGATTTACATCATCTTCTGAAAAGTATCCTCTCGCAACTCCAGACTGGTTGGTAATCACAATAATCGTGTATCCAATAGCTTTTAAGTGTTTTATTGTCTCTACTGCTCCAGGAATCCATTTAAAATCAATAGGTCTATATACATATCCAAAATCCTCGTTCAAAACACCATCTCTATCAAAAAAAATTGCCGATTTTTGCATAATGATCACCTAGCCCTAATTGCTTTATATACATCCTTAACTTCTATTGTTGAAATGCAGCCATTTTCAATCACACAATGATGTTTTTCAAAACCTAAACTGAGTAGTTGGTCACACTTAATTCTAGGTGTAAGGATAATGGATGTTTCAGAAATTGGTCCCCATCTTAGCGGTGATGTAGGTCCATGTAATGCAATAATAAATGAACCCACCGCTGCACCAAGATGCATAATTCCCGTATTAACAGTTACAATAGTCCCCACTTCTTTTATTAATGCAGCAGTTTCTTCTAAATTGAGTTTTCCAGCCAAAGAAATACAGGCTTTATCTTTCATCCCATTTACTTTATTGGCGAATGAATCAGAGAATATTGCATCTTGTTTCCCGCCAGTCAAAATTATTTTATAATTCTCTTCAATAACATGGTCAGCTAACTCAAGCCATGAGGACTCTGGCCATTCTTTTTTCTTTTTATGCGAACCAGACGCAAACATATGAAAAATAATATAGTTTTGATTTAAATTTAATATTGTTCTTATTTTATCTATGCTCTCTCTACTGATTAAAAATTCAGGTTTTAACATTAATAAACTATAATCTAAATCTCTTAAAATATTCCTATAATTATCCAATTCATGTATATGATCTGAATGATCTGCTGTTTTATCATATATATAGTGCCTAAACATATGTTTCCTTTTAAATCCAACTTTATATTTTGCCTTTATGACAAATGATATAAATGCATTTAATCTAGACCATGCGCCAAAATCAAGTAATAAATCATACTTTTCCTGTTTCCTAATAATGAAGAAGCTCTTCCATATTTTCGAAAAATCAAATTTTATTATGTGATGAATATGGGGCATACTTTTTACAGCTTGAATATTCCCATTTGAACAGACAAGTGTAATTTTTACATTGGGATAATAATGCTTTATTTCTTTTAGTATTGAAGAAAGGAGAACTGTATCTCCGATAGCAGCTATCATGACGATAATAATAGTTTGAGGAGGATTGGTTCTTATTTGTTTCTTTAATCTTAATAGGCCTAATAGGAAAATTAGTGGAATACCAATAAACTTATCCAAAAATTTAAATTTAGCATTTCCCCGTTCCTTCATTATAAATTACAACTCCCTAATGCCTTTATTAAGTTCAATCTTTATATTGGTAATCTTTTCAATCATATTTGAGGTAGAATATCCGTCTAGATAAGGGATTATTACGGTTTTTCCTGCAAACTCTTTACCGACTACTTCCTCTGCTTTGTAATCTCCTCCTTTCACTAAAATATCTGGTCTAACTTCTGATAGGAGATTAAGAGGCGTATCTTCATCAAATATGATAATAGCGTCTACAAATTCAAAGAAAGATAACATTTTTGCTCGATCATTCTCACTCAATATCGGTCTTGTTGGACCTTTTAATCTCTTCACCGAAAGATCACTATTAAGTCCTACAACAAGTTTGTCTCCTAATTGTTTAGCTTTTTTCAAATAAGTAACATGCCCAATGTGAAGCAGGTCAAAACAGCCGTTTGTAAAAATAATCTTATATCCATTTTTTCTCCATAGGTTCATTACCCGCTTATATTCTTCGTAATAAAACACCTTACTTGATAGTTTTTCCGTATTTTCACATGATAATTTAAGCTGCTCAAGCAATTCGTCAGTTTGTACAGCATATGTTCCTACCTTCCCAACTACAAATCCTGCCGCTAAATTAGATATCTTTACTGCATCCTCTATTTGCGCCCCTATTCCAATAAACGCCGACAATGTAGATACGACTGTATCTCCAGCACCTGAAACATCAAAAACTTCTTTAGCTGCGGTCGATATATGAGTTATTTCATTTTCCCCTACTAAACTCATTCCTTTATCAGATCTAGTAATTAACAAATAATCTATCGAGTATTTTTGCCTTACTAATGGCCCATATTCATTCATCGCTTCGTTTGTATTCAATAAATTATTCCCTACAATATCACTTAATTCTGTAAAATTGGGTGTAAGTATTGTTGCGTTTGTGTATTTTTCCCAATTTTTACCTTTTGGATCGATAACGATTGGAATACTATTTTGATTTGCCAAAGAAATCACCCTTTGACAAAGCTCTTTTTGACAAAAACCTTTTCCATAATCAGAAATAATGATTGCATTCATCTGCTCAGTATTAAGTTTCTGTACAAGCCATTCTTCAACTTGCTGAATGGCTAAATCTGAAATATGAATCGTATCTTCATGATCAATCCTAAGCACCTGCTGATTTCCACTCATTATTCTTGTTTTCATCGTTGTGCACCGTTTATCTATTATCATTCCAGAGCCATCAATTTGATTAGTCTCTAACAGATTGAAAAACTCATCTCGTCCTTGGTCATTACCTACTGCACCAACAAGTGACACATTACATCCTAGTTTCACTAAATTATTTGCTACGTTTGCCGCTCCTCCTAGAGTTGTCATTTCTCGTTTCTTGTTAACAATAGGTACAGGAGCTTCAGGAGAAATTCTCTTCATTTCACCAAAATAGTATTTATCCAACATTACATCTCCAATGACAACAACATAACAATCTTGTATGTTAGTGTTAAATAAATGAATGAGAGACTGGGCATTCTTTATCACTTTAGTACACCTCATCAATGATTTCACAAATAATATGTCCGATTAAAATATGTGCTTCTTGAATTCTAGCCGTATTACTTGATGGAATAATAAGGCAATGTTCACAAATATCTTTTAACCTTCCACCTTCATTCCCAGTAAAACCAATTGTAATAGCACCAGTTTTTTTTGCTTGATGCACGGCTTTAATAATATTCGAACTATTTCCTGAAGTACTAATGCCAATAACAATATCGTTTGGCTTTACTAACGCTTCTACCTGCCTGCTAAATACTTCATCGTACCCATAATCATTTCCTACGGCTGTTAGAATGGATGTATCAGTAGTTAATGCAATAGAAGGTAATCCTCTTCTTTCTTTATAGAATCTGCCAACAAGCTCAGCAGCTAAATGCTGACTATCTGCAGCACTGCCGCCATTACCCATAAAAAAAATCGTATTTCCTTGTTCAATTGCACTTTTACATTTATGTCCTATTAATTCAACTTCGTCTATTAACTGATTTTTTATTATTTCTATTACTTTTTGATGCTCTAATATCCCCGTCAAAACAAGTTGTGTCATATGACCAACTCCCTTATTGCATATTTTTTATTAAGGAAACAAAAAAACATGCCTCCAGAGATACTTCTCAGCGGCATGCTTTTCGTCCTTATTTTGAACATTAGCTTCATAGAATAGACCAAAGTCGCTTAGCTATAGGTTTAATATAATTAATAATAAAGTGATTAGATTCTTTGATATGATAGAAATTTTTTATTAACATAGACTTCATAGTGTAGTTAAAAATATGATAATTTACATTATACTTGTTAATAGTACCCCATTTTTGTTTATACTCTTCATCTCCTCTAAGAAAATCTACAATCTCAACGCCTTCTTTATAAGCATCCATTATAAGATGATATGTTAAAAGATGAGATGGAGAGTATTTTTTATATTTAGTATTCATAGAAGGAATATACAAATAACTCTTTTTCCCATCGAACATTCCAAATTCAATTGATATAATTTCTTTATTAAGACTTAAGAATGATAGTTGTAATAAATTACTCTTAAATAAACTTTTTGCTGCTAGCAAGGCATAATCTCTTTGCTCTTTATGCCTAAATTCGCTTGGCGTATCCGTATTTGCCCATCTTTCACAATGTAACTTAAAAAGCATATTCATTACGGGTTCTATCTCTTGTTCTGATACAACCTTGGAGTACTTAAGTTCCCCTTTTTTAATTAATTGCCTTTTTTTAGTAAGAACTTCTTTCAATAATGATTTATTGAACTTTAGTTTTATATTCTCAATATCACCTTTAAGCATTAAAAAGGGACAAGCAACAGATCTTTTTCTATTTATCCATTTTGGTTTTGTTAATCTCAGATTGTTAAAATATTTATCAAAAAATGATTCTTCCGGTACAGCTTTCCATTCTATATAATCCCAGCTAAATCGATCTTCATAAATTTTCTCAAATGCACAGCTAAGGAGCACATCAGGAGAATATTTTTTAGACAATAACGGGAGTAGGTAATCTGATGATTCTGAACCTATTGGTTTTAATACACGAATTTGAAAAATCGCCAAATTAATTATTGAATGATAGAACGGGATAATTCCAATTACTTCATTTCCTTCTTTTATTTCAATCAAATAAGGCGTGATATTCTCTTGCCTGCTTTTATGATCCCACCAACTTTTCAGCCAATTTTTATCTTGAAAAACAGTGACCTCATGAAACTCTTCATTAAGTGTTTCCCATTCCGGAATAATTTTGTATAAAGCATCAATATGTTTGTGAATAATGACTTCCATCATTCCACCTCAACTGATTAAGATTATGTTATAAAGAAATGAATGAAGGAATGCTACAACAGATATCGAATCAAGGAATTTATTAATAATTGGTGCTAAGCATCTTCTAGAGAGTTGGCAGTGTTCATATAATTCTAATTCCGATTTCGATATATCTGCCTGACGTATAGCTTCCCCTTGTAAAAAGTATTTTTCAACGCCTTGGGATTGATGAAAGGCTAACATTTTCTTTTTTAGATCCCTCTCCTCCTCAGAAATATCAATAATGACTTCGTTTAATTTATTTGTTGGGTTGTTCAAAAAACGAATATTCTGAGTTCCAATGGGCTGAGAAGGATTATATTCTGTATACTCAAACACATTCGTATAACCTATTTTGTTGCAGATAGATTTAACAACAAAACTTGTCATATCATGATCGATATGACCGCCTTCAATACTGTGAACGTAAACTCGTTTTGGATTTAATTGTTGTAGCAACATTGAAATATCAATATACATCGTATCTAAATACCTTTGCGTACCTCCATCAGGAAATCCTAAACAATAGATATTTTCTTTCGAAATATTAATTTGTGATAATGCTTGTATAGCTTCCCTATATCTTAAGGTCGCTCTTTTATTCGATTTATCGATTTTTCGGTACCAGCTTTCTCCAGCTCCAGCAGTTCCATTCGTAACAAAAATAACTTTAATTTCATCACCATTTAAGCTATGCCGGTATAAAGTAACACCTAAACCTAGTATGTCATCATCAGGATGAGCTGCGAAAACGAGAACATCTGTTTTTTGATTTATTGGATTAATTGTTACATTTCGTCCTATCATTTTATTCGGATATCTATATAATTCTCTTTTATATTCCAGTTTCTTAATAATTCTATCAAATGAAGGTATATATTGGCGGACTTTATTGATAGACTTACTAATTAGGCGATCACCAATAAACTGTTTTAGTTTTTTGATGAACTTACTAATATATCGCTCAGAAATAAGCAAACGATACACCACCTTTTATATGAAAAGCCTTACAGAAAAAATCTCTGTAAGGCTTTTTATTTTGCAGTCAAAGACTTAAAAACAAGATAATATCATCTACATATTCAGCTATAAAAACATTCTTAATTTGACTGGCTTCTTCTTTATTTTTGAATCCATAGCCGTATGTTACTGCAATAAAGTCTATACCAATTTGTTCAGCACCTATTGCATCGTAAATGCTATCACCTATCATAACTACTTCTGACAAATCATCGTGTTCAAGCTCCTGTAAACAAAGCTTAATTATGTCTGATTTACTATATGTGTCTTGATCATCAATGCCGTTAATTGAATGGATAAATGGTGTTAAATGAAAGTGATTCAAAATTTCCTTAGCTAAGTCATCTCTTTTAAGCGTAGCAACAGCCGTTTTATATTTTTGTTCATTTAATAACATCAGCAACTGTTTTATTTGCGTATAATGTTTTGCCTCATATAATCCTTTTTCTTTATAGCGCTCTCGATACAATTCAACTGCTTTTCTTGCTTCATTTTCCGATAATCTGCATTCGCGAATAAAAGAATCGAATAACGGGGGACCAATAAAGCTTTTTTGCTGATCTACTGTTAATTCAGGAATACCCATTTTTTTTGCTGAATAATTTGCACACCGCATTATTCCCTGTGAGGTATCTAGTAACGTTCCATCTAAATCGAAAATTATAGTAGAATATTTCATATATCCACCATATTTCCCTTTTGCAGTTCAACAGCATCTCTATAAACAGTCGATGTAATGAAATGAATATCCATTTCCCTATTAATTACAGATAAATATTCACTTATAGCCTTATTTTTCTTTACAAGTTCTTCAATTTCGGAGTTATTGATCATGTCAGAAGAAAAATAATTGGTGGTCTTATTCAGGCTAAATCCATCAAAACCTGCTAAATATACACTTTTTATGGATAATCGGTTTAAAAGATTGATCAACATTAAACCTGCATTATCTATAATAATGGGATTATTAATAAGTAAATCTGAATAATTAATGACCAATGAAGAATAATCATTTGACTTAGTAATATTGGAGGTCGTAATTAGTGAAGTATTTTCTGGTGTATTGGTATTAACGTCTGATAGACTGCGAAATCGCTTTAGGTTACTAATAAACACAGCATCTATCCTAAATATTTGTGGAGTAAAATTAACACTAAAAACAAAGGGGTCATTTATTTTAATAAAATCATTGATTTCTTTCTTTTGTAGATCAATAGATTTTCCTGGTCCAATAATGAGTATCTTCCTACGTGATATCATTTCACGAATTTTATTAAGGTTTTCAGAATCATTTACATAATGGCTTTGATATTTAATATATAATTCTTCGATATAATATTTGTCATAAATATCCCTTTTTTCTTTTGGGATCTGCTTCAAAATTGAATTTATTGCCTTTACTGAAATGGTCTGCTTATTCAATAAATTCGAGGCATAATTAGGATGGCATTGATTTACGGCTGCAAGATAATAAGGGATAGAATAACCCCATTTCGTCTCAATAAAAAAATTACTCAAATGCTCATCCACAATCTCTAATAAAGGTATGATATCATACTTTTGTTCTATATTTTCATTAATGTAATGTGCTACCAGTTCTGTACATAGATTACCCGCACCTCTTCCCATCCCGAAAACGGATGAGTCGATAATGATATTTCGTTTTGTATGCAGCATTAATAATTCCTGTGCATTCGAGAATGACAGTTGAAGATTATTATGTGAATGAAAACCTATTGCAATATGTTCATCCAAATTATTGTCTATAAGATGAAACATTCTAAGCAAGTCATTTTTATACATAATTCCTAATGTATCTACTAAATAAAAAGCATAAGGCTTTAATATATTCACTCTCTGTACAAGTTTTAACAAATTTGAATCTGAATAACTAGTTGTTCCGACAGGTTGTATAAAAACCTTATATCCCTTTTCCATTAATAGTTTCCCATAACTCAATGCTTCTTCTACTTCATTTTCATGAAAAGTGACCCGTATACCGTCTATTGACGTACCGTCACATTCAGTAATCTTATCAATGGAAATGTAAGGTTGTGCAATCATGCCCACATACAAGACGTTTTCCCTCTTAGGTTCTATATATTCTCTTATCCTTTCTACATTATTAAACAAGGCCTTATTTTTATCAAAATCCTTTTCTTCTATAAAGCCACATTCAATTATATCAATTTTTGAATGTGCTAAATTTGAAATCACCTTTTTTATTGTTCGTTCACCAAACTTCCACTCGTTAATATACCCCCCGTCACGAAGTGTGCAGTCAAGTATCATTATTTTACTCACAAATAATTTCCTCCTGACTTATTTGGCTTTTTATTATTAATTTAACCGCTTCTAAATCCTTAGGAGTATCCACTGATAATGTTTTAACATCAGCATCAATAAATTTTATTTTTTGACCGTTTTCCAAAAATCTAAACTCATCAATATCCTCAGCCGCTTCTAAAGGACCTCTTGTAGCTTTAAAGCAGAATTCTAATGCACTTTTTGTAAAACATTGAACACCAACAAACTTCTTATAGCTAAAATTATACGTTCCTTTTGGGTATGGAATTGGACTTCTAGCCATGTATAACCCGTATCCATATACATCGGTAGCAATCTTTATCTTTGAGTAATCAACTGCTTCTAAAGGATTTTTTAGTTCTGTCATGAGATTTGAAACAAATAATGAATTTGGATCAATGTTTTGCGGAATAATTTTCTTAATCGCATCAACCTGTATTAATGGTTCATCACCATTAACATTAATATAAAAGTCTGCATTGATCTTTGTAGAAACCTCATAAAGTCTATCTAAATGTGTTTTATGGCTTTTTGAGGTCATGACTGTATTGATCCCCAGTTCTTTACATACTTGTTCAATTCTGATATCATCTGTTGCCACGAAAACTTCATCTAATTCTTGAACCATATTTAGTTTATGATGGACCCACCATATCATTGGCTTTCCCCAAATATCAGCTAACGGCTTTCCTGGGAATCTCGAAGAATTATATCTAGCTGGTATAACACCAATAATTTTCATCTTTGTCACTCCCATTATTAAGATTCTAGATTCATTTTGTTGTCACAAAATATCAGTTATATTAAATTCTGTCTCTATATTGACTATTAACTAAATTTATTTAATCATTTTGTTAATAAAACATCTTCTAACTTAATTCGATCAAAAACCTCTAACTTACCGCCTCTAGTTGCATTTCTAATAACTAATCCGTTTTCATCTGCAAATTTTCGTGCTGCCTGAAAACCTAACAAAGAATTTTCTAAATTAGGAAGCTTTAATCCTAGATTATTGTCTTTAGAAAAGTAATCTTTAACACCCTGATTAGTAATAATTTTCCCTTCATTATTTACTGTCACAGCATAATTAAAGTCCACACCAAGAAGATAGATTTCTTTAAACCCCATATAAACTGCTAATTGAATTGCCCCGTAAGTTACAGAGTAACCTTCATATATTTGTTTACTAGCGTCTGTGCTGAATTTTGGTAAATTAGGATGATACTCCTCTGAATTCAAATAAAAATATATAGCATCATTAATATCAAATTTATAAAACCATTTAATATTGATTGGAAAGAACTTGATTTTGGCTTCAACATGTTCAACTTCATTTTGAATCTCATTCAGCAGAACAAAATCTTGGCCCATATAATAAGTCGGGCGCCAGTCAGTTTGATCAAAAATATTGTATATCCTATGTGTCGCAAATGTTACCTCTTCCTTTAGAAGATTTAAATCTTCAGGCGTCAAACTTGGGCCATTTCCAATAATAAAACACTTTTCACCATAGTGTTTATTATGAAAAGAGATAAGTTTGTTATAAGAATCAGATTGGTAGTACTTATCTAATCTGCTTTTTTGTTTCAGTGAAACAAAAAAATAATAAATTTTTCGGATAAATTTTATAGATTTGAACGTTTCTTTAACATTCATGTTTTCTTTGACTCCTTCTAACAAACCTGGCAATCATAATTTGATAAAGCTTTTTTAATTCTTTTTTATCTAAAGATATAACTATACTAATCATGTAACCGGCAATACCACATAAAAAGGCAATAATCATTAGATCCAGCCATTGATCTACATTGATTAACCCTTTAATCAAATAAAATACACCTGCTAATACAGTCATTGTTAAGACATTACGTATAATTAAAGGATAAAAAGTTGCCCATTTGACACTTAAGCACTTAGCCGGGTAAATAGGAGTAAAAAGACAATTGCGGATAACACTTAATGTTGAACTTGATATAGATATAGCCAGTAATCCAAGATTAGTAAATTTAATTAATATCAGCATCAAAATTACATTTAATGCTCCTGTACTGAATAACATAATTGATGGAACTTTAACCTTATTTAATATTATGTTCACATTGAACAATATATTAATGGAGCCGCTTATTAGATAAGGGGCCATCATAATAATAGATAACAAATGTAAATAACTAGCATCTTCTCCTGGTACCCAAAGTCGATAAAAGTCATCGCCAAATACAATAAATCCCGAAATAGGAACACTAATTAAAACTCCTAACACCTTACTAGAAAAATTTATTTCCTGTATAAATCCGTCATTATCGTTATTGGCATACCTAGTAGCTAAAGGTGGAATGAATACACCAACAAGCATTCCAATTAAGGAAGCTATAAATATTGGGACAGTTTGGGCAATTGAATATTCACCTGCCTTGGCTGCACCATAGAATATATTGGCCAGTAACAGATCTAATCCTGTAAGTAAAATCACACTCAGATGATTGAAAGAACCCCAAACACCTGAACTTAAAAGTTCCTTAATTGCCTTTTTATTAAAATAAACTATGGAGAGACGCAGCTTTGGCAATAAGCGCTTTGTTAAGTATATTGAAATAGTATTTCCAATTACGCTAACACTTAAAATAACAATTCCCACATATATAATTGAAGGTAAAAAAATGGCAAATAAAAAAATGAACAATGTTCCTTTTATTCCACTTTGAATCATATCTTGATATGAGCGCAAATCAAGTCTATTCGTAGCTACTGTAGCAACATGAAAAACAGATCCTAATACAGATATTAAAAACGTCAAGAAAACTAAACTAAAAAGAAGTTGGACTTCACTGTGAAGAGCTGCCGGCACATTTAAAAAGCGATCCATAAATAAAATGATTAAAGAAAGAGGGATGACAAGAAAAATGATCATGATCACATTAGAGTAAAAAACAGAATTAAAATATATATTAGCTTTTTCAATATCATTTTTCATTACCTCTAACATAATAAACCTGGCAGCCATCGAATTTAATGCGATTACTAATAGGTTAATATAAGTAACAAAATTATTTGCCAATGGAAAAAATCCATATGCTTCCTTCCCGATATGTTTAATTAAAAATGGTGTAAGCAAAAAGCTTACACCAATACTAATTGTAAAAGACATGATATTTGCTATTAAATTTATACTTAATTGCTTTTTATTATTCATAAGCTATTCCTTTATTAGTGAGCATAGTTAACTTAAAAAATTTAATTATTAGTTTCTTCTTGTTTTACATTAAAAGCTTGCTTCTGTTCTAACCATTCCATATTCTCGATATACCAATCAATTGTCGACTTTATCCCTTCTTCAAACGTATACAGAGGCATCCATCCTAATTCTTTTGTTATTTTAGAATGATCAATCGCATACCTTCTATCGTGCCCTAAACGGTCTTCTACAAATTGAATTAAGTTTTCCCCCTTCCCCAGCTCACTTAAAATATATTTTACTACCTCAATATTCAATTTTTCATTACTGCCGCCAATATTATATACTTCACCGATCTCCCCCATATGAAGCACTAAATCAATAGCTCGGCAATGATCATTTACATGGAGCCAATCCCGTATTTGTTTTCCGTCTCCATAAATTGGAAGGTTTTTTTCTTGTAGTGCATGATGAATTGTTAAAGGTATTAGCTTTTCTGGAAACTGATGGGGACCATAGTTATTGGAACATCTTGTAATATTCATCGGCAAACCATATGTTTCATAATAAGCTCTTACAAGCATATCTGCAGCCGCTTTCGATGCAGAATACGGACTATTTGGCGCTAAGTTAGTCTTTTCTGTAAAGTATCCATTCCTACCTAAAGTTCCATATACTTCATCTGTTGAAATTTGAATAAATTTGACTCCCTTTTTAAATGTTTTGCATTGCTTATTGAATGATTCAACCCTCCAATACCCATTAGAAACGTCCAGTAATGTTTGCGTACCTAAAACATTTGTTTTCAAGAAAGTTTCAGGGTCATCAATACTGCGATCAACATGAGATTCCGCTGCAAAATTAATGACAACATCAATTTCATATTTAATAAAAAGTCTATATAATAGTTCACGATCACATATATTACCTGCAACAAAATGGTAGTGCTTATTGTTCTCGATCTGTTGCAGGTTTCCTAAATCTCCTGCATAAGTTAAAGCATCTAAGTTTATTATTGTATAGTTATAATTAGCTAACATATATTTAATAAAATTCGATCCGATAAACCCTGCTCCACCTGTTACAAGGATTTTCACGATATCCTCTCACCTCCAAGTCTATGAAGAAAACTTTGATGGAAGCGTATTACTCTTATTATCTGCTACTTCCAGTAAGTATTTCCCATAGTCTGTTTTCATTAAAGGACGTGCTAGATTCAGAAGTTGCTTTCTAGAAATATAACCTCTCCGAAAAGCAATTTCTTCTATACAAGCCACATACAATCCTTGGCGTTTTTGAATGGCTTCAACAAAATTGGAAGCCCCTAATAAATCCTCTTTTGTTCCTGTATCGAGCCAGGCTACTCCCCTCCCAAGCAGTCTCACTTGCAGTTCTCCTCGTTCAAGATATTGTTCTATAATTGACGTAATTTCAAGTTCCCCTCGAGAAGATGGTGTCACATTTTTAGCCATCTTTACTACATCATTATCAAAGAAGTACAAACCAGGAACTGCGTACGGTGATTTTGGTTTGTCTGGTTTTTCTTCAATTGAAATTGCATTTTCGTTTTCATCCACTTCAATGACTCCATAAGCCCTAGGGTCTTTTACAAAACAGCCAAAAATAATACCCCCTTTCAACAAGGAGGCAGCTTCCTGTACTCGATTCCCAAAATCTGATCCATAAAAAATATTATCTCCTAATACTAGAGCTACTGGAGAATCACCAATAAACTCTTCACCGATAATAAATGCTTCAGCTAGACCCTTTGGTTTATCTTGAACAGCATATTCAATTTTGATCCCAAGATGAGTACCATCTTCTAACAATTCCTTAAATATCCCAATGTCCCTTGGAGTAGAAATAAGTAATATTTCACGAATTCCGGCTAACATTAAAACAGATAATGGATAATAAATCATTGGCTTATCGTAAATAGGAAGAATTTGTTTAGAAATAGATTTTGTCAGTGGATATAACCGGGTCCCAGACCCCCCTGCTAAAATAATTCCCTTCATATATACCTCCTCGTGCCTAATATTACTTTTTTATTATTTCTTTCAAATTAAATTTTTTGTTCATCCCCAAGACTGGTAATATTCCTTAATTTCTTTACAGACTTTTAATACTTGATCGTTTGTTAATGAGTAATAAAGCGGTAACCGCAATAAACGATCACTTTCAATGGTTGTATAAACATCTTCACCTGCAAACTCTCCACATGTTAATCCAAACTTAGAACTATGCAACGGAACATAGTGAAATGCAGAATAAACATTCTTACTTTTAAGATAGGCTAATAAACTAGTCCTTTCCTTTAAACAATTGGTCTTTATATAAAAAATATGTGCGTTATGCTGACATTCTAACGGAATAATAGGCAATTCTATCAATCCTTCATCTTGTAAATTTTGAAGTTCGCTATAATATAAACTCCAAATGGAACGTCGTTTTTCATTTACCAAATCGGCTTGTTCCAAATGCGCTAGTAAACATGCAGCATTAAGTTCACTAAGTTCATATGAAGAACCTACATCAACCCAAGAATACTTAGCAACTTCCCCGCGAAAAAAAGAGGACCTATCTGTTCCTTTCTCTCGTATTATTTCCGCACGTCTTAAAAACCGATCATCATTAATTAGCAAACTCCCACCTTCACCACAAGAATAGTTTTTAGTTTCGTGAAAACTATATGTTCCTAGATGACCTATAGTTCCAAGAGCCTTATTCTTGTAAGTGCTCATCATACCTTGCGCAGCATCTTCAACAACCCATAAGTTATATTGATCGGCTAATTTCATGATTGTATCCATTTCACAGGAAACACCTGCATAATGTACAGGAACAATCACTTTTGTCCGATTAGTGATTGCCTTTTCAATTTTCGTTTCATCAATATTCATTGTGTCCTTCCTTATATCAACAAATACAATTTTTGCTCCCCTAAGTACAAATGCATTAGCTGTTGAAACAAACGTATAAGAAGGCATAATCACCTCGTCACCATCTTGAATATTTAGGAGGATGGCTGCCATCTCAAGGGAATGAGTACAAGATGTTGTTAGGAGTGACTTTTTAGTATTAAAGCGAGTTTCAATCCACCGCTCACATCTTTTGGTGAAATCACCATTTCCGGAAATTTTATCATTATCAATTGCCATATTAATATACTTAATCTGATTTTCTACCTTAAGTGGTATATTGAAAGGAATCATATTTATAGATTCTCCATTCATTTATTAATTTAAAGGTATTTGGGGTTATCCATAGTGGGATTGTTTTAATTTTTTTTTATATTTATGATAGGTAAACAAAAAAATCCTCAAAAGCCCCGTTTTATATAAACACACCTTTATTAATAGCTTAATATTGACTATTTTATTTAGTGAGATGCATTTTTTTATCGTTATTGGCTGTAATATTCCTTTAAAAAGACTTTGTACTTCTTTTGAACTTTTCATCTGCTCCCTATAAACACTATATTCTGAAAAAAACGCATTACTCTTGTATACAAAATAGGCATCTTCGAAATCTAACATTAAATTTTCCTCAAGTAATATGCTATTAATCATTTGGACAGCGTTTATAAACCCTTTTGCATTATTTGCATTTATTGTATGTGAAATTGATGTATGATTTTGTACATAATGATATAAGGGTTTATTAATGTATTTGCATTTATTGACCTTTGTTAAAACTTTAAACATAGTTGGTATGTCTGAATAGTTAATTTTCGGAAATCTAATATTAAAATCGTTTAGTAAACTGCGTTTTATGAGTTTATTCCATGTATAACCTTCAATCATTTCTTTACCATTTAGAAAGAATTCGCGAATAACTTCTTTTTTAGTAAGAAATTTATTATCAAACTGTGAATGATCGTTGTAGCTAAGAAAGTTCCCATACGCATCAACTCTATCCCAATTGCACACAGCTAAATCTAAATCATTTGCTGCGGCCTCTTTGTATAAAATCTCAATCATATCCAATTCAATGTAATCGTCCCCATCAACAAAGGCAATGTAGTCCCCATTGGCAATATTCAAGCCACGGTTTACTGTCGATGAGTATCCTACATTATCTTGATCCAGGAGTATTATTTTCGAATATTCCCCTGCATAATATTCTAATATTTTTAAACTCCCATCTGTAGAACCATCATTTATGACGATAATTTCAACATCATTAAATGTTTGATTTACAACACTATCGAGACAATTAATTAAGAACTTTTCGCTATTATATACAGGAATGATAATACTCACTTTTGGATGCTTCACCATTGTTCACCACTTTTGAGAGAAAGTTTAATACGTTAAGTGATATTTTATAAAGTAAGATTACTCATTTTTTTTCTATTGTAGAAAAAAATAAATCTTCAAACTCGGGAATAATTTTTTCATAAGAAAAATCATACGCTCGTTTCTTTCTCATCTCTTTACTCGTGTCATTTTGTTCTGTTTTTAATGTTTTCATAATATTCATAGCTAATGCTTTATAATCATTTACAGGAGATAATAGTCCGAATTTTCCGTCCCCTAATATTTCAGCTGGTCCACTTCGACAATCTGTTGATACAACTGGAATGCCTAATGATAAGGCTTCAGCGATCACTACTGAAAAGCCTTCATACCTCGAACTTAAAACAAACACACTAGCGGAACGCATATATTTGTAAGGATTATCAACAAATCCTTTGAAGATCACACTATTATTTACGTTTAATTCATGAGTCAATTTTTCCAGGAATTCTCTTTGTTCCCCTTCTCCTAATATAAGTAATTTGTTTTTTACGTTATTTTCCAACAAATATTCATGAGCTTTAATAAGGACATCAAAGCCCTTCACATCTATCAATCTGCCTGAGCCTAAAATGATTGGTTCCTTTATTTCATCCACATCATTCTTTTCATTCTGCATTCGCTCTATTTCTTCAATTCTAATTGGATTATAAATTCGTTTTACTGGAACTTTAAGCTTTGGGAACATTTTCTGAAATGAGTCTTTTGCTCCATTTGAAACCGCTACGATCACCTTTAATTTTGTATAAAACTTGCTTATGAGAAACTTATGAATTTTATTATTTGTCTTTGGATGTTTTTGTACATCTGTGTGTACCCATCCTATTGCTGGCTTCTTTGTTAAGGCTGAGGCAATAGAAGATAAATAAGTAGGAGTCATTTCTAATGAACCAATAACCAAATCCACATTTTCAGCAGCTCTTTTTACTTCCGTAATAACTTTAATAGGATGGAAAATTGTTTTTTCTCTTTCAGTGAGAACTTTTATAATATTTACATTTTCAGGTATTGAATATATTAAATCACCAAAATAATTTACTACTAATATGGTAGACTCGAAATACTTATGATTTAAATTCCTTATTAAGTCTAGTGTTACCCTTTCGGCTCCTCCTCCTTGGAGGCTCTGCATAATAAATAATATTTTTATCTTTGTCACTAAAGATTCTCCGTTCATCTTTTACCAATATTTCTAACTATAAGAATAAGTATCGTATATGCAGTAGCAATAAACCCCTTACCGATATTATCTATTCTTTCAATATAGTTTTCTCCAAATCTGTTAGTGAAGTAATCAGTATTATTTAATAAGAAATAATTAGTTTTCCAATTATCAAAAAAGCTATAAACTAAAATTCTAGTTAATTTCATTTTTTTATAAAAACCGACAAAATTTAATTTATAATATTTCAATTGCCGGTACATATTCGACCACATTAAAATTTTTACAAATTGATAGCATAGCCCTTCATTATTCATTACTGAGAGTGCATTTTTCGTCTGGTAAAAAGAATAAGTATCCTCTAAAGCATCATAGATGTCATTTACTTTTGGTGAGATTGTTGTAAGGATACTGCCTTTCCGATTTTTTCTATACTTATATAAAGGTTTATTGATATAAATATAATTATCAACATATAAAAGTATTTTATAAATGGTACCAACATCCTCATAAATCTTTCCTTTTGGGAATTTCACTTCATTAAATAGACTTGTCTTATACACTTTATTCCACGCACTTGGCTGTACTGTCCATAACTCTTTAGGAAACTCTATCCCCTTTATAAGATTGGTGTAGTTATCTTCACCAACATCCATCCAATCAAATATAATCATGTCTGGCTGGCTTTTTAATGCTTCAAAAACTTCAGAAAAATAATTCTCTGCGATATAATCATCACTATCTATAAAGGTTACATAATTATATTGCACATATTGAAGTCCATAATTTCTTGCATCTGATAATCCTCCGTTTTCTTTACATACATAGAAAAAATGTGGATGTTGATTAGCAAATCCTTTAGCAATATCTCCAGACTGATCTTTTGATCCATCATTCACAAGGATTACTTGGATATCCGAATAATTCCCCATGCTTTTAACAACGGATTGTAAACAATCTTCAAGATAATCCTGAACGTTATAGATTGGTATGATTAGACTAAGTCCGTTCACATCATCTCTCCTCAACTACAAATTAGCTGATAAATAAACGATATGGCACAACACCAGCTATATTGATATAAAGCCTCAACGCAAAATATAATATCCAAAAACCAGCAATTAATATGACAAATAGGCCATGAAACCTCCTTTTACTATTCAGTAAAAGGTGAATCAAAATAGGATAATAATATAAGTTAAAGCATGAAAAGTATATTTGTATTCGATCAATAGCCTCAATACCTGCTAAAGAGTATAACCACAAATTCACAATAACAAGATTTGTACTAAAGTGGTACAGCTTATAATTAATTTTTAAATCCTTTTCATCTTCAGGAAAATATAAGGAAATCGAAACGATGATCATCTGAATAATAACGGGGATTAATTGCAATATACCTTTGTCTTTATTTACTTCAAAAAAGAAGTCTAAATTTGTTGTGTACTTTTCTGCGTATATTCCGGAGATATTAATAATTATGTCCCCTACCATATTCTTAAATCCTGGTAGAAAATATAGAACAATTGTCAATAAAAATAAAGGAATAACTAGCTTACTATTAAACTTTTTCTTAGGTATGAAGAAAAGTAAAATAGTAAAAATAACACTATTATGAAATAAAAGTGCTAAGAAAATAACGATTATATACTTTAGTCTATCTCCCTTATTATTTGTAAGTAAATAATTCACGAAACAAAAAATAATAGAGACAGCGATCATTTGACGTATTTGGTTATAACTATTCAAATACGTATATGTCAGAATAAAAAATAATAAGCTAATTAAATAATTAGGAAGATTCTTCTTTATACCTAAAAAAATAAAAAAGAGAAAAGCGAAATAAACACTAACAGAAAAGACATAAAAGTTATCATATTTAACTGCCAATTCATATATAAAACTGACACCAGGTTCCAGCAGGTCAATATATGCTTTATTAAGGAAAAAACTATAATACATTGGATAATCTACGCCAACCTCTACACCTTTAAAGGCTGCCAGTCCTAACAGAATCATAAACCAAAAAAATAATGTAATGTTACTTCGAGCTACATAAAATTCATTGCTGCTCGTGTTAATATTCCGTACAACTGTCACTCTTGAAAGAAATAGACCGTATAATAGCGTAATGGATAATAAAAAATAAATGACCATTGCTCCACCTTTTTATTGTCAAAATCCATTTATTTAATAGGCTCCTTTTCTAAAAATAACTTGAATTACTGTCTTAATAATGATTTTTATATCTAGTAATATAGTTTTATTAAAAACATAATACAGTTCAATATTGACACGTTCAGGGTATCCCACTTCACTTCTCCCGCTTGCTTGCCAATAACCTGTCATTCCAGGTTTTACAGAAAGAAACTCCTTTTTTCTATCTTTATATTTGTTTAACTCTTCTAAAACTACAGGTCTTGGGCCAACTAAGCTCATATCACCTTTTAATACATTAAAAAATTGTGGTAATTCATCTATACTCGTTTTCCTTATAAATATTCCAAATTTTGTAACCCTCGGATCTTCGCTTGGTTCTATTTTAAAGTTATTTCGCAAGTACTTTTGATAAAGAACTTCATTTTCTTTTAACTTATTTTCTGCATCAATAACCATGGATCGAAATTTATATATTATAAATTTTTTACCGTTTTTCCCGATTCTCTCCTGTTTAAAAAACATTGGACCTTTATTTTTACCAAAAAGATAAAAAACTGAAAAGACTATAATGAACGGCAAAGTTAAAATAATGCCAAATATTGATCCAACAATATCAATTATCCTTTTTGTGAAATGGTATAGGAGGCTACTGTTACATTTTCCAACCTCCTCTAATGACTTATTATTAAAATCAGCTTCAGCCAATTTATTTTGTTTCAGCAAGTCATTCACCCCAAAGTTGTATACTTGTTCTCGATGATTTTTTTCAAATATGTTATTACTTCATCCTTTAACTCATCGTTTTGCAAAGCAAATTCAATAGTTGTTAAGATAAATCCAATTTTCTCTCCTACATCATATCTTTTTCCATCAAAGTCATAAGCAAATACTTTTTGAATTTCGTTTAATTTTTGAATGGCATCAGTTAGCTGGATTTCCCCACCTGCTCCAATTTCTTGTTTTTCTAAAAAATTGAAAATCTCAGGGGTTAAAATGTATCTGCCCATTATCGCTAAGTTAGATGGAGCTGTTCCTTTTACAGGTTTTTCAACGAAACTTAAAACCTCATAACGCCTGCCTATTTTGTTACATGGGGCTACAATTCCATAACGGTGAGTTTCATTATCAGACACAGTTTGTACACCAATGATTGACGATTGCGTTTTTTCGTACTCATTCATTAACTGTTTTAGACAAGGAGTTTTGGCTTGTATAATATCATCGCCCAATAATACTGCGAAAGGCTCATCACCAACAAATTTTCTCGCGCACCACACCGCATGGCCTAAACCTTTTGGTTCCTTTTGTCTAATATAGTGAATATCTACTTTGGAAGGGGCTTGAACCTTTTCTAGTAATTCGAATTTATTTTTTTCCATTAAGTTGTATTCAAGCTCGAAAGCATTATCAAAATGGTCTTCAATGGAACGTTTTCCCTTCCCTGTAACGATAATGATGTCTTCGATGCCTGAAGCAACCGCTTCTTCGACAATATATTGAATAGTTGGTTTATCAACGATTGGCAACATTTCTTTTGGCATTGCCTTTGTTACAGGTAAAAACCTTGTTCCTAGCCCAGCTGCTGGTATTATTGCTTTACGCACTTTTTCCATTTACTTTTCACCCTTTCTTGCACAGTTAAAAGCTCATAAACATAAACAAAAATGGGCATCTAACCCGTCCTCACACCACACTTTCGACGACTTGCATCTAAGGTCTTTCAACCCACAGTATGATCGAGTGAATCCATTGATAAGGGTAAGGAAACATCACCCTATGAAAATAGCTAGTCACTAAAATCGAACATCCAAAAGTGGCCCTACATGAAAAATTAGGTATTTTACATTAGCAAAAGACATCTAATTTTTTTGAATGTGTTAGGAAATCCTTCCTATTTAAAATATGGCTCTATCCCTCATTTAAGAACTTTTCATTCAATTGAACTAACATAAATAATTTTCCTTAGTTGTAAAGGCTATAATAAATCTATTTATTTTATTTAGTTAACGCACTTTTTATTATTTCTAATGAACAGAAACGATATTTTTGTTATTTTAAACAAAAAAATGGGTATAATTATTCTAAAAAACAATAAGAGCGAATTTCTCATCTATCCATTAGTTAGTATTATTTTCGCCGAAAGTACTATAATTAGCTCTGAATAAATAATTTGTGTGAATCAAGATCCATTACATACAGACTATTCCCTTTATTTGATTTTGTTTCAATAATTTTTTTAAAATAGGCTGTCCAAAAAATTAACAAAACCCTTTTTGTGCACATCCCATATATTTTTTATCAAAAAAATCGCCTACATTTGTAAATCGTTGTATGAACAACCAATTTACAAATGTAGACGATTTTATAAATAGAACCATTTATTTTTTTTGATCAATAGTGCTTCTTTTCGATCTATTCCTTTACTCTCCAATAGTGCACTTGCATTATAATTAAATAATTCAACATAATCTTTTCCAAATTCCTCGTATAATACATCATAAGCCTCAATTATATTAAACGAATTTCTAGATAATCGATGGGAGTCAGATGCAATAAAATGAGTCAGATTATGTTTAATTAATTGAATCGAAAACTTTTTGAGCTGTTTGCCATTCTGTCCAGTTAGACTTGATGCAGTAATTTGTGTAGCCGCTCCATTCCTAACCAATTGATGTAAAATATCTGGATTCTTCCTTATCTGAATATTTCTTTCTGGATGCACGATTATGGGGGTGATTCCTTCCAATTGAATATTGAATAATAATTTTTCAGAATAAGCAGGTACATGTGAATTCGGTAATTCAATTAGTAAATATTTATGTTTATTATTTAAGGTCAATATTTTCCCAGATTTATAATCATCAAGAAGCTCGCCATAAATACGGGGTTCTTGTCCAGGCAAAATTTTTACAGGAATTTTTTTTTGCTTTAACTTTGAATTTAGCATATTAACTTTTGCGAGAATTCTGTTTGCCTTATTATCATGCCAACCATTTTTGTGATGAGGTGTTGCAAAAATAGTCGTTATTCCTTTACTTGCTGCATGCCTTGCCATTCCAATACTTTCGATAAGGTCTCTAGCCCCATCATCAATCCCAGGGAGAATATGACAATGAATATCAATCACTATATTCACTCCCTTCCTTTTTTAGGATTCTCTTCATTATTTAATAATGATGAATTTTACTTATAATAATAATAATAATCGTCGTTATGTTCCCCTTTTGTTTTATTTAGTATTACTCCCAATATCCTTGCATTTACATTCATTAATAAGTTTTTTGCCTTTTCAGCTTGTGCAAACTTTGTCTTACCATAATTAATTACCAAAATTACCCCATCACACTGATTAGCAAGTATTTGAGCATCAGTTACAGCTAGGATTGGAGGTGTATCAATAATAATAAAATCAAACTCTTTTCTAATTACTGCTAATAAATTTCTCAAAGATTTTGAACTTAGTAGTTCTGAAGGGTTAGGTGTAAGTGGTCCACTTGTCAAAACGTAGAGATTATTAATTTTTGTTTCCTTTATTGCTTCCATTAAAGGAGTTTGTTTAATAAGAATTGTAGTTAATCCAATAATATTACTTTTCTTAAATACTTCATGAACCTTTGGTTTTCGAAAATCTGCATCTATTAACAAAACTTTTTTTCCTTGTTGTGCAAACACAATAGCTAAATTGACTGTAGTTACTGTTTTGCCTTCACCAGGAGATGAAGATGTAATCATAATCATGCGGTTTTCTCGATCAATATTAGAGTATTCAATATTTGTTCGAATCGTTCGGTATTGCTCTGAAATTGGCGATTTTGGATTTTTCATTGTGATTATTTCTCTTGAATCTATTTTTTCCTTCTTTGTAAAAAGTCCCACTTTTTTCACTCCTGCCCTTTTCTTATTTTCATTTTTCTATTTTTTTCTATTTGAAAATCACTTGCTGATTTTAGTGGTATCGATCCTAATACTGGTAAATCTAATGTTGATTTAATATCATGCTCCGATTTAATCGTATCGTCTAAGTATTCTAGAAGAAATATTAGACCAATAGAAATTAATAGACTAGCTATAAAAATAATTAACATATTTAAAATTGGCCGAGGCTTAATTGGATCTCTGCTTGTTTCTTCATTAGCTTTTGATAATATTGTTACATTATCAACATTCATAATTACTTTTATTTCGTTCATAAACCTATTAGCTATCGTATCCGCAATTTCTACTGCCATTTTTTGTTCCTTATCCTGAACAGAAATGGTGACTACTTGTGAATTTTGTTCACTAGATATACTAATTTGTTTACTCAGTTCCTTTAAAGATCTCTCTATGTTCAATTCTGCTTTTACTTTATCTAAAATTACTGGAGATTTAATAATAACTCTATACGTATTAATTAATTCCAAATTTGTACGCACATCAAGAAGCTTGCCAGATTCTTGATCTGGATTTTTCTGATTGATTAGTAGCTGAGTAGAAGCTTCGTAAATTGGAGTTAAAAATTGATAACTGATGATTCCCGTAGCAATAACTGAAAGTGATACAATTATTACAAGAAGTACTACGCGTTTCTTAATAATTTTTAAAATATCATTAATTTTTATACGTTCCTCCATTAATTAAACCTCCAATAAAATATTGAATATTCTCTTAAACAATCTAATTTTGTATTATATATATGCAATAGAAATACTATTCAATATAGTTAATTATCTGTAATTAAGATTTAATTCTATTTTTAGAAAACATATGTGTCCATAATAAAAAGGATGGAGCTATTTCCATCCTTTTTATTTCAAACGTTGTTACGTTTAAAGACTGATATTAATTTTAATAATTACATTCCTATAAAAACGCCCACTCATCTAGCGTATTCACCACATAAGTCGGTTTCTTCTCATATCCTACAAGTAATTCCTTCGTCGTTACCCCAGTATGTACAAGCAGTGTATCCAACCCTGCATTCATTCCGGCTAAAATGTCTGTATCATAATTATCCCCTACCATAAGGGTTTCTTCCTTTTTAGTTCCAAGTACTTGAAGTGCCTGTTCCATTATAATGGATTCCGGCTTTCCGATAAAAATCGGCTGAGATTGCGTCGATACGGTAATAACAGATGTTAATGATCCATTACCTGGTAATAAGCCTCTTTCTGTCGGGATTGCAATATCTCCATTTGTTGAAATAAAGGTCGCACCATTTCTCACTGCTAAACAAGCAACTGTCAGCTTTTCATAACTAATCGAGCGATCAATTCCAATAACAACATAATCGGCATGCTCTTCAGCAAATTGGAATCCCTTTTCTTCAAGAGCCGTTCTGATTCCTTCCTCTCCGATCACATATACCGAAGCATCTTTCTGCTGTTCGTATATGTAATTGGCAGTAGCCAAACTAGTTGTAAACACCTGCTCCTCACTGGCTTGAATCTTAAATCTGCGCAGTTTTTCTGCTACTTGTGCAGGAGTTCTGGAAGAATTGTTGGTGACGAATAAATAAGGAATATTCCGTGCACGAAGCTGGGTTACAAACGCAGCAGCCTCTTTAATTAATTCGGAACCACGATACATAGTACCGTCCAAATCAATTAAATATCCTTTATATTTGGACAAATCAATCACTCCTAATCAGGTGAAAACTGCTCAAAGGTGGTTAATTAGTTCCGGAATGCAGACACGGGACCCAGCTCATGCAGTAAGTATGCCCTTACTTTCTCTGGAAATTGCTTTAGTACAGACAAATGCTGGCTAAATTGTGCTTGTACCTCATTATGGTTTACTTCTATATAGTTTTGAACAAGCATTTTGCGGTATTTAATAATCTGCTTGCAGCTGTTTGTTAACTCGTCATGGATAACCTTTTCATCATCGAGAATATCAACTATATCATCATAGCTTCCCGGATCCCGCATAATAAAACCATCGATCATCGCATTTCCAACATCAAGAATGGATTCGATTATTAACTGGCTTGTGCGTTCAAGTGCTGCTTTCTCAAGCTTTGAAGTTAGCTCCTTTATTTCTTCAAAAAGCGTGAACTGCTCTTCTAAAAAAACAAGTGTAGCTTCAATTTTTTCCCGATCAACAAAATACATGATTTTCACCTTTCTTCGATTACGATAGCTTTAATCCTTTTTCTAAATAATCCGGACGAGCATAGTAATACCCTTGAGCTAAATCAACCTTATTTCTAGAAAGGACTAAAGCTTCCTCTTTATTTTCAATTCCTTCAGCCACGACTAAAGAGCCCGCTTCCTTGGCAATAATTAATAATCCTTTTAGCATCGACTCTTTTACAGCATTCTTGTCAATATCTTGAATAACCGACCGATCAATCTTTATAATATCCGGCATAATTTCACTTATCGAGTGCAGGCTCGCATATCCTGCACCGGTATCATCAACGGCTACTCGGAAGCCAAGCATTCTTAACACCTTTATATTGTATAAAAAGTTCTCCATCCCTTCAATGGCATCACGCTCTGTAATTTCTAGCGTAATTTGTCGTGGAGAAATATTTTTGTTCTTTGACAGCAACTTCCTTATGTCACGAATAAATCGTTCATGCCCTAATGTGATAGGAGTAAAGTTAATAAAAATATCTTGTGTGCAGCCAGTAGATTGAATTTGATTAATTGTTTTTTCAAATACAATTAGTTCTAAATCATATAGCATACCGGTTTGCCTTGCAATAGAAAAGAGCTGCAGTGGATTTTCTAATGTCGAACCCTTTGGTCCGCGGGTTAGCATTTCCCATGCTCTTACCTCTCCAGTAGCAATATCAATAATTGGCTGCGCCAGAAGATAAATATCCTTCTGTGCGACAATTTTGCTTACTAAATACAGCATATCATTATACTCGGACTGAACCTTCTTTTCTGCCATTGAAAGAGCATGTTGATTAGCTTTCAAAATCGCTTCTTGAATAGAGTAATGCCTTTTTTCAATAAACATATAACCTGTTTCAAAGTTTGGTTTGGCAAATGGTATTTGTTCATGGAGTCTTTTCTCAGTTTGCCTTAAAATCTTTTTCATTTTTTTATCAATATCTGTTACAGAATGACTATCATGGTTCACCTTCAAGAAAAGTGTTAGGCCATCGCTTGAATAATCATGAAGTGCAATCACTTCCTCTGCCTTCACTTCTTCTTCGATTACTACTTTAAATGTTTTCTTTAATAAATGAATAAAATGCGTATAACCTTGGTCCCCAAGCTGTTCAGGCAATTCACGCAGATTTTTAATATTGAACACAACCACCGCCACTTCATACCCACCATCAAAAGCTTTTCTCACTGCTTTCGTAATCGGGTCACGAATAATGAATTGCGGCGGATAAAACTTTAGCTTGTCTATTGGCAGTAAGATTTTGAGCCATTTCCTAAGATTAGTGAATTTCTTTATATATGGGTGAGCCATGGTTTCATTCCTCTCAGATGCAGCGTCAAATATTACATATACCACCATTTTATCACAAAGTTCGAGTGAATCCCCCAATATTAGAAACATTTTAGGACAAATGAAATTTTAACCAGGTGGAAGCAGTGAGAATTAATCCTATTTCTGATATGATAGAAATAAGTAAACTGTAAGATAAAAGATGTATATTTAAAGGGGTATTTAAAAATGGCCGAACGATTTTTTTTATATGATGATATGGTAAATACCAAAACACGCTTTGTTAGCTTTATGGGTGAAAATCAACGCTTTGATTTAGCTATTATTCAATCTGATCGATATTACGGAAAGCAGATAGTCCTTGACATACAAGGCAGCCGCTTTGCCATTATTGGGCCAGATGATTTAAAAGAAGAAGGGTATCTGGAATATGCTTTTAATCTTTCCGAAGAAGATGCAGAAGAATTGCGCTCCTTCTTATATGAATTAGTTTAACTTGTTTAAAGATTATTCTTCCCGTTTATTATTAGCATTAACACAAATAATAAAGGAGAGCCTGCGCTAAGGTTCTCCTTTATCATTTGTAATTTAAAGGGGTGGAATAGTGGATAAGAAGGAAGAAGAGCGTGAATATACAGAGTTGTCAAATGTAGAAAAGCGGAGAAATTATTTGGCGAAAGAAGACTTTCCTGATGGGCCGTATGGGTCGCCTATTCGAAGACACGAGCCTGTGGAACTTAAAAGTACACCATTTCGAGACGAACAGCGGCAGTATAGCAATTTTGCCTATGAAAATAAGACGCTTCACGAAGACATGCCACGTCAGATGGAAGGTTCCCATCCAACCCATGATGACCCTGATAAAAGCATGGAGCCTCCATATGATGATTATCAGAAATAGAAAAAGGCAATCTGTTGATTGCCTTTTTCGCATTATTTATTTACTTTTTTTGCCACAAAATAAGCACAGCCAAAATTACAGAATTCATATAAATATTCCGTTAATGTACTTATCTTTGTATCGAAGGTTGCTTTTTGATTCTGGTCATCAAAGAAACCGCGCAGCCTAAGCTGGCCATAGCCCCAATCCCCTACAATATAATCATATCGAGTTAGAATATCACTATACCTGCCGCGAAAAGCCTCTTCATTAAAACCATCTCTTATATCTTCAATTACTTCATAGCAAACATTATTAATACAAATCAAATCATATCACCTCAAGTATAAAAACAGCGTTCGTTATTCACCATTATATTGGAAATGTCTGTATTTCGAAAGCACTTCTTAAAAAAGACCTATATTTAAATTATAACTGATACCCCATCAATTTCTATGAGAAAAAAATAATCTGCTGGTTATTCTATAATCAAGGGGGTGCTTCACATTAAAAAATCATTGGTGATCTTAGGTATATGCGGAATTACTGCGTTAACGGCTTGTCAAAGCAATAAGTTGGCTGGTGAGGGAGATGGCATTTACGAGCGCAGCGGTAATACTCTAAATGTTAACACTCAACGTCCTGAATTATATAACCGTGATACCGATAACAATAATGGAAACTTCATGAACAATCGGAATACGGACAACAATACAAATAATAATTTTGGATATGTTCGTCACCAAAAAAGCCCAATAATGGGCGAGAATGTAAACAATAGCTATGGGGTGATAAATCGAGAGCAGCTCGCTGATATGATTTCCGCCTATTGCGCAGATATCAACGATGTAGATGACATTTCTACACTTGTGACAGATGAAGAAGTTCTCGTTATTTATTCGACAGATTCTAAGGATCGGAACCTGACTGCAGATCAAGTAAAGAAAACTGCCATGTCTGTTGTTCCAAGATGGTACCATGTATATGTGAGTGATAATACATCCCTTCGCCGTTATGTTGAAAACTTTGCTACCAATAGTCCTAACACAAAAAGTGTGAATAACGGACTAAATAAAGTCATTAAGGAAATGCTTAAATCTCCACAAGGATACAAAATGGGGAATGGCGAAAATGAAAATGGCGAAAAGATAGGCGAGAAGTACAATAATAACAATCGAAATATGAAATAATAAAGAAGGGTCAGCTATAATGCTGAACCCTTCTTTCCTTATTATGCTTTTTTAAGTTCGATTTCTCCTAATTCCTGCTGACGCTTCGCTGCAGCATTAACTTGTTCGTCAGCATGATATGATGAACGTACAAGTGGACCTGCTTCACAATGATTAAAACCTTTGCTTAGTGCAATTTCCTTGAGCTCCTGGAATTCATCTGGATGATAATACTTCACTACCTTTAGATGTTTTTTCGAAGGCTGCAAGTATTGGCCGATTGTCATAATATCAACATGATGTGCTCTTAAATCATCCATAACCGCGATAATTTCTTCTTTTGTTTCCCCTAACCCAGTCATCAGACTGGATTTTGTTGGGATATCCGGCTGCATTTCCTTAGCACGTTTCAAAAACTCTAAAGAACGGTGATACTGGGCACGAGCTCTTACTCTCGGTGTAAGACGCTCAACAGTCTCTATATTATGGTTTAATATATCAGGACGTGCATCCATTAGTGTTTTTAAGTTTTCGTATACTCCGCCCATATCTGAAGGCAGAACTTCAATACTTGTAAAAGGATTCTTTCTTCGAATAGCTCTCACTGTTTCAGCAAATACAGCTGCTCCGCCATCCTTAAGATCATCCCTAGCCACTGCAGTGACAACTACATGCTTTAGATTCATAAGAGCAACTGAATCTGCTACTCTTTCCGGTTCTGCCCAATCTAACTCTGTAGGCAAACCGGTCTTAACCGCACAGAAACGGCAAGCACGTGTACATGTATCACCAAGGATCATGAAAGTAGCTGTTCTTCTTACTGCCCAGCATTCATGTATATTTGGACATTTAGCCTCTTCACATACAGTATGAAGGCTTTTTTCCCTCATCATTTTCTTTAATCCGGTATAGTTTTCATTCGTGTTTAATTTTATTTTTAGCCACTCTGGCTTACGTATATATTCCTCTTTTGTGCTCAAATTTTCCACTCCCTATTAGAAATAGCGAAAGCGCCTTATCCAGCCCCATCAAGCATAAGACAAGTGGTATGAAGGTTGATTTATAAGCTTCTTTTCAGACAGACTTATGACCTTGATCATTCAGGCGCTGCAGCTATATATTTATTCTTCAAAACGTAAAATACACTCATATGATGCAACTGTAACACATGAAGAAACCTAGGACAAGTTGCAAAATTTTGATTACCATTAATTGATATATATTTATTTTTTCAAAAATCACAAACTAAATAAGCATATGTTTGATAAAGGGAGGACTACTGTGAGAATTAAAAAAATTGCTATTTTAACATTGATTCTTTCCATTATTCCCGTATGGGACGGACAAGCACAACCTAGTCCTAATGATGTTTACAATAGTCGTATGGAAGTATATAAAAGAATTGAAGCTGTTACACATATTCCTTGGTATTATCTGGCTGGTGTTGATCAATATGAACGAAATGTAAGACAAGCCCGTAGAGATATTCCAAAAGCCAAAGGACTAACAGCTATTTATTTCAGACCAGAAAAATGGGCAGGTCCCTTAAATCCTAATCCAACTGATGATAATCTGTTATCAATTCAGCTTTTTAATGGTGTGGGTCTTGATGGGGACGGAGACGGAAAAGCTTCCATAACGAATGATGTAGATGTTCTTTATACATTTGCAAATCATCTTCTCTCGTATGGAACTGATCACGATAATATCAAAATTGGGCTATGGGATTATTATAAACGTGATAAGACGGTTAGCATTATAATTGGTAAAGCCAGACTCTATAAACATTTTGGAAGATTGGATTTAGATAAACATGCTTTCCCGCTTCCTATTAGAAGTCACTACACCTATAAAAATACATGGGGTGCTGCCCGTGGCTGGGGTGGAAGAAGAATTCATGAAGGAACAGACATTTTTGCAGGATATGGTGTTCCTGTCCGCGCCACAGCTTATGGGATTGTCGAAATGAAAGGCTGGAATCGATTTGGCGGATGGCGAATTGGGATAAGGGATATTAATAATAATTATCATTATTTCGCTCATCTAAATGGATTTGCCAAGGATATAAGGGTTGGCCAAATCGTTGAACCCGGAATGTTAATTGGCGGTGTGGGAAGCTCTGGATATGGACCTCCAGGCACATCAGGCAAATTCCCACCTCATTTACATTATGGAATTTATAAGGATAATGGTTTTACCGAATGGTCCTTTGATCCTTATTCACATTTACGTTTGTGGGAAAGACAGGAACGGAACAGAAAAAAATAGGCTAGAAAAAGAAACAGGGTCAACTAACGCAATATGCGCAAGTTTGACCCTTGTTTCATTAATGTCCGCCCAAATATGCTTTCTTAATTTCTTCGCTCTCCTGAAGCTCTGCAGCTGTGCCAGAAACGGTTACACGCCCTGTTTCAATTACATAGGCACGGTTAGCAATCGATAAAGCCATGTGTGCATTTTGCTCAACAAGCAAAATCGTTGTACCTTCACGGTTTATATCCTCAATAATTTGGAAGATTGTTTTTACCATTAATGGTGCAAGCCCCATAGAAGGCTCATCTAGCAATAGAAGTTTCGGTCTTGCCATAATGGCTCTTCCCATAGCTAACATCTGCTGCTCCCCGCCTGAAAGAGTTCCAGATAACTGTTTTCTTCGTTCAAGCAAACGCGGGAACGTTTCGTATACCTTTTGTATATCTTTATGGATTTCCTTAGAATCCTTTCTTAAAAACGCACCGAGCTCAAGGTTTTCTTCCACTGTCATATTTGAAAAGACGCGACGTCCTTCAGGAACGTGAGAGATTCCAGCTTTCACTATTGACTGCGCAGCCTTTCCTCCAATGGAATCCCCTAAGTATTGGATAGAGCCATTCTTTGGTTTAAGCAATCCTGATAAAGTTTTTAGGAGTGTACTTTTTCCGGCACCGTTCGCACCAATAAGAGTTACAATTTCCCCTTCATTTACTTCTAATGAAACACCCTTAAGTGCTTGAATATTACCATAAAAAACGTCAATTCCATCTACTTTAAGCATGATCTGAGTCAACCTCCTCACCTAAGTAAGCCTCGATGACTTTCGGATGATTTCGAATTTCTTCTGGTGTTCCATGTGCAATAAGCTGTCCATGGTCTAATACATAAATTCTTTCACAAATACCCATTACTAAATTCATATCATGCTCAATTAACAATATCGTCAGATTGAATTTATTTCGGATGAACGCAATTAGTTCCATGAGCTCATGAGTTTCTTGCGGATTCATCCCTGCAGCAGGTTCATCAAGTAATAACAGCTTTGGACCTGCCGCTAAGGCTCTTGCGATTTCTAGTCTTCTTTGTTGTCCATATGGAAGATTTTTTGCCTTTTCATCTTTGTATTTATCTAATTGAAATATCTTTAGGAATTCAATTGACTTTTCTTCCATCTCTTTTTCCCCCGAGAAGTGAGTAGGGAGACGTAAAATCGAGCTAAAAATCGAATGCTTCGCTAATGAATGATAAGCTACTTTAACATTATCCAAAACAGAAAGCTCATTGAACAGGCGGATATTTTGAAACGTACGGCTTATGCCTAGTCGGGTTACTCTATAAGGAGGTAACCCATTAAGGCGTTTTCCTTCTAATAAGATGTCTCCTTCAGTTGGAACATAAACCCCAGTCAGCAAGTTAAAGCTAGTTGTTTTTCCCGCACCGTTAGGACCAATTAGTCCAATCAGTTCACCCTGGTTGATTTCCATGCTAAAACCTTGTACAGCCTTTAATCCGCCAAACTGAATGCCTGCTTCTTTTACCTGTAGTAAAGGTGTATTGCCCATAACTAGTTACCTCCTTTCGCGCTTTTCCACTTGAATAAATCTGTAATCTCGCGTGTTCCCATCAATCCTTGAGGACGATATAACATCACGATTACTAGTACAAGACTGTACATAATCATTCGAGTTTCTGGATAATCCTGCAAGAAGGTAGAAACTAGTGTTAATAAGATAGCTGAAATGACTGCCCCTGATAAGCTTCCTAACCCACCAAGTACTACAAAAATTAAAATGTCAAAGGATTTTAAGAATCCGAAGTTTGTTGGCTGAATAATATAGAAGTTATGTGAATACAAGCCGCCTGCTACCCCAGCAAAGAATGAGCCAAGTGCAAATGCGATAACCTTATAATAAGTTGTGTTAATACCCATTGCATCGGCAGCAATTTCATTTTCACGAATTGAAATACATGCACGCCCATGTCTAGAGTTCGTAAAGTTCATAATAACTAAGATCGTAATAAATAGACAGATAAACGTATATGTCCAAGTTGTTAAGTGGGAAACCTGCATACCAGCAGCTCCGCCAACGTAGTCAATATTTAGGAAAACGATCCTGATAATTTCTGCAAATCCTAATGTCGCTATCGCTAAATAGTCACCTTTTAAGCGAAGACTCGGAATCCCAACAAGAAGACCTGCTAAAGCAGCGACAATTCCGCCAACGATTAATGCAACCGGAAAAGGCAGATGCAGTTTCATCGTAATTATGGCTGAAATATAAGCACCAACGGCTAGAAATCCAGCATGCCCGATGGAGAATTGGCCTGTAATCCCGATAACTAGATGTAGACTGACTGCCAGGATAATATTTATGCCAATAAAGATGAGTGTATTAGAATAAAATGGATTTAAGATTCCAGCATTAATGAGAAATTGAATAACTCCATAGACGACGATTGATAAGATTAAATATAGCCAAAATCCTTTTGCCTTTTTCATATATATTTCACCTACACTTTCTCTCTAGCATTTTTACCGAAGATGCCCGACGGTCTAAATAAAAGGATTAAAATGAGAATAATAAATGCTGCTGCATCTCTCCATAATGAGAAACCGAAAGCACTTACAACTGTTTCAACGACTCCAAGCACTAGTCCCCCAACCGCTGCACCAGGAATAATACCGATTCCGCCTAGAACGGCAGCAACGAATGCTTTTAAACCTGGAATAATCCCCATTAATGGATCTATTTTCGTATAATACACACCAAAAATAACACCTGCTGCCCCTGCCATCGCTGAACCAATCGCGAATGTAGCAGAAATTGTGTTGTTAACGTTAATTCCCATTAAACGAGCCGCGTCCATATCATGAGATACTGCACGCATTGCTTTACCGATTTTTGTTTTGTGAACGATAAATTGCAAAATAAGCATTAGAATAATAGAAACGGAGAGAATTAATAAAGATTGGCTGCTAATTTGAGCTCCAAAAATATCAAAGGATTTATTTGGTAATACATTTGGATAAGCTTCCGGCTGTGCACCACGAACGTAGATCACTCCGTATTCGATAAGAAGGGAAACCCCAATTGCAGTAATCAATGCAGCAATTCTTGTTGCATTTCGCAGACGCTTATAAGCGATTCTCTCAATCAGAACCCCAAAGATTGCACAAACGGTCATCGCTAATATTAATGCTGGGAAGAAACCTAATCCCCAAACCGAAATAGCGTAAAATCCAACAAACGCGCCAATCATAAATACATCGCCATGAGCAAAGTTAATTAATTTTATAATTCCATAAACCATCGTGTAGCCTAATGCGATTAACGCATAAATACTCCCGAGTGAAATCCCGTTTATTAATTGCTGTAACCATTCCATAACTCTCACTCCTTTTTAGAAAAGCGGAAGCGCCTTGTCCAGCATCGTCAAGCACAAGACTTTACAACTTTCGACAGAATTCCCTAATTTTTTTACCATTGGGAATGGAAAATGGGAGGATAGGATAATCCCCCCACTTTCTAGGTTAATCTTAAGGATTAACTTTTGTTTTGAATTTTTGCTTACCATCAACATACTCTAGAACAGTTGCTGATTTAATTAAGTGATGATTCTTATCAACAGTGATTGTACCAGTGATTAAAGCTAAATCTTTTGTTGCTGCAAGAGCATCTTTAATTTTTTCTGAATCAGAAGTTGTTCCAGCACGCTTCATTGCGTCAACTAACATGTAAACTGTGTCATAGCCAAGTGCATTAAATGCATCTGGTGTTTTGCCATCGTACTTATCTCCGAAAGCTTTAACAAACTTTTGAATTGTTGCATCTTGATCTTCAGCAGAGTAGTGGTTGATGATGAATGTATTATTCAATGCATCTGGACCAGCTAATTCAACTAGCTTAGGAGAATCCCAGCCATCTGCTCCCATTAACGGAACAGTAATACCCATTTCTCTAGCTTGCTTAACGATTAGACCAACTTCTTCATAGTATCCTGGAATGAAAATGAACTCCGGATTTGCTGCTTTAATACGAGTTAATGTTGAACGGAAGTCTGTATCCTTAGCAACATATGACTCAGAAGAAACGATTTTGCCTCCAGCTTTTTCAAATGTTTCTTTAAATGAAGCTGCAAGACCCTTTGCATAATCACTTGCATTATCTGCAAAGATTGCTGCATTTTTTACATTTGCATCGTTTAGAGCAAAGTTAGCTGCAACTGTTCCTTGGAACGGATCAATAAATGCAGTACGGAAAACGTACTCATTAACAGAACCATCCTCACGAACTGTTACAGTTGGGCTTGTTCCAGATGGAGAGATAAGTACAGTCTTGTTATCGTTAGCAATTTGCGCTTGAGCTACAGTATTACCGCTTGTTGCCGCTCCAATAATCGCTGTAACTTTATCTTGGCTTGTTAATTTAATGGCAGCGTTTGTTGCCTCAGCTGCATCTGATTTATTATCAACTTTGATAAGTTCAATTTTCTTGCCATCTACACCGCCAGCTGCGTTGATTTCATCAACTGCTAAATCAACCCCCGCTGCAATACCTGATCCATATGATGCAACAGCTCCTGATAGCTCTAAGTTTGCACCAATTTTAATAGTATCTCCGCCGCCCTTTGAGCCTGAAGACTCTGAACCGGCATCTTTGCTGCCGCTGCAGCCAGCTAGAATACCAGCCATCAATGTTGTTGCCATAACGACTGATGTTAATTTCTTTTTGAAAACCATTTGTTTTCCCCCTTTTCTCTTATCTGATTGTTCTAACTATTCAAAACGCAGGAAGGTATCATAAGCTAGATTACAAGATTAGAATAATCTATCTGATTGCTTCCTATGTAAGTCAGCCAAATTTCCTAATTTAAACAAATATATTAGGAATTTGAATATTTCTGACTATTTGATTTAATATAAACATAGTATATTATTTTTCGATTAGTCTGTCAAAACATTATTTTGGCAATAATAATATTTTTTCAAAAAAATATTGATAGTTCATTTGACATATAGTCTTTTTTCGTACAAATTATGCAAATTATATCCCTGAATGTAATTAAATTCAAAAAAACCTCCTTAATATAAGGAAGGCCTTTAATAATAGCTATGTTAATTAAAATTATTACTTTCATTCGGTGTCACAGCTTATAATAACGACACTTAACTCATTCTTCAGATCAATCTCGTAAGGAGTAACCTTGACTCCGCTTTCCTCTAATATCCTTATGAGTGGACGATCACCGTAGCCTGTGTTTTGTCCTGAAACAATTCCTCTTCTTCCGTCATTTAGAACAACTGATAACCCAACAGGATATATAGCGACAGCGAGCCTAAATGCTTCAATTACCTTTTGATCAAATAACGTACCCGAACCTGAATAAAGAATTTCAAGCCCTTCACTTGGTAGCATTGCTTTTCGATAAACTCGATTTGACGTAATCGCATCAAAAACATCTGCAACTGCTATAATTTTTCCGAAATAATGAATATCTGACCCTGCTATCCCCCTCGGATATCCTGAACCATTCATTCGTTCATGATGCTGGTAGGCGCAATGGGCAACTAGAAGAGGGATGGAATGTACTTTCCTTAAAATCTCAAAACCTTCCTCAGTATGTTTCTTTATGTCCTCATATTCACTATCTGTCAGCTTATCAGGCTTTAATAATACATCAAGAGGTACTTTAAGTTTCCCTATATCATGAAATATTGCCCCTAATCCTAACGTCTCAAGTTCCTTTGGTGTGAGCTTTAACTGCATTCCAATGGCAAGTGAATATAATGTGACATTAAGAGAATGCATAAAAATATAATTATCATGGGTAAACGCATCAGAAAGAAGATTTAATAAATCCTGTTTCTCTCTTATCTCAGTTAATAAGTGGCGTATAATATCAGAAAATCTTTTGGATGCTTTCTCTACAACAAAGGAACTGGTTAGCTTTGGATCTTTTTGGATTTGCTCAAATGTGCTGCTAATAGTCTGAATTGCTTCTCTGCGAGTAGAATCCGAAATTGTCTCATTATACTCAATGTCTTCGGTTCCTTCTTCTTTAATAAATATATAACTAATTCCTAATTCTTGAAGGCGCTCGATCATCTTTTCTTTTAAAGTGATTCCTGCATTTACTAATATTTGTCCCTTTTCATTGTAAATAGCTTTTGCTAGGACTGCTCCAGCTTCTACATATGATGTTGCAACTAGTCTCATTGATTACACCTAATTTCATTGCAATATTTCCATTTTTGGATTTCCATCATTCCTTATTCGGAATATTTTTCTACTTTTTACGACATTTTTCCTATTATTTCTACATTAACCTTTTAACTATACGGATTTCAACCTACAATAGTCCTTTTTTAAATTTTTTTAGTCAATCTTTTTGTGAATTGCCTTGTTAATCAAATCTGGACAGTATGTATTAAAAAAAGGCACCCATTGTGGCATGCCTAAATCATCTTTAGAAGAGCTTCTCTTCCAATCATTCCTTTATGAATACCTAAAGCTTCCGCTTCATATGTGACAGATTCCAGCGGTGCATCTAAAAGCTGTTCGATCGTTTTAACTCCCACCGCTCTTCCGGCAATAACTTTTCGATCTTTCAGCTTTTCATTTAATAAGGCTACGTCAAGAGCACCACACATTATATATCCTTTATCATTTGTAACGACAAGTAAATTTGTTTTTGGCAATTGTACCGAGACACATTGAAATGAGTGCCCCTGAATGTCTATCGGTTTTAAATCAATCAATGAATAAACACTCCTTTCCTTTCCCTTAACAACGTATGCACGGAGAATGGAAATGTGTATTCTAAATAAAATCGATAATACTTGAAAAATTACAAAGGAGAGATAAAAGACGAGAGCAATCGGATAAGACCGATTGCTTTAAGGAGAATTAAAATAAATTCAATTGCCGAGGTGCTAAATCATTATATTCTATATCCATTAAATCAATGAGCTGCTTCGCGTTATCAGCTGCGTCTCCGCCAGAGTTATTGTTAAATACAATATAAACATTTTTACTGCTTCGCTTTAATTGTTTTATGTGTTCAGCCCATTCTAGAAGCTCTTGATGATTATAGCGGTATAAATATCTTACCTCCCGCCAATTCTCGGCGTTTTTCTTTTGCCATCCATGATTATTTCTGCCATGAAAACGAACAAGCACTTTATCGTTTCCCAGAGTATCAAGTACAGCGGGTATTGATCCTTCCCCTGCTTGAGGCTCATCACAAATGGAATGAATCCAGTTTTCACTTTTCATAAATTCTAATGTTTTATCCTTATATTCAGGTTTGAACCATGATTGGTGCCTAAATTCAAGTGCACAGGGTAGATCCCCCATCTTTTCTTTACACCAGCGCAAATAATGCACATTCTGTTTTTTGCAGTCAAACCAAGGTGGAAACTGGAATAACACCATTGCTAATTTATTTCCTTCAATATATGGCTGAAGTGACTCTTTAAAGACCTTGAACATTTCATCTTTATCCTGAAAAGGAATCTCCCCTCGTTCATGCCCTGTCATCCCTTGATATGCCTTAACAATAAACTGAAATGTGTCGGGTGTGTCTCTCACCCATTTTTCTGAATTACGCTTGGGCTGAACGGCATAGAAGGTCGAATCTACCTCTACAGTTGGAAAATAGCCACTATATTCCTTTAATTTTTCACGTGGTGAAATATTATGTGTGTACAGGCTATCATGGTCCCCCCATCCGGTAACACCGATTAAAATCATGGTTCCACCTCCTCAATAAATAGATTTAAAAAATCCGCCTACCTTATAGGTAAGCGGAGATAAGTTTATTAACCAATAGAGCCTTCCATTTCGAACTTGATTAAACGGTTCATTTCAACCGCATATTCCATTGGAAGCTCTTTTGTAAATGGCTCGATGAAGCCCATTACGATCATTTCAGTTGCTTCTTCTTCTGAAATCCCACGGCTCATAAGGTAGAATAATTGCTCTTCAGATACTTTAGAAACTTTTGCTTCGTGCTCTAAAGAGATATTATCGTTCATGATTTCATTGTATGGAATTGTATCAGAAGTTGATTGGTTATCCATAATTAACGTATCACATTCGATGTTAGCACGTGCACCATCCGCTTTGCGTCCGAATTGAACGATTCCACGATATGTTACTTTACCGCCTTGTTTAGAGATCGATTTAGATACGATCGTAGAAGAAGTGTTTGGAGCTAGGTGGATCATTTTCGCCCCTGCATCCTGGTGCTGACCTTTACCTGCTAATGCAATAGAAAGTGTCATTCCACGAGCGCCTTCTCCTTTAAGAATAACTGCTGGATACTTCATTGTTAACTTAGAGCCAATGTTACCGTCAATCCATTCCATTGTCGCATTTGCTTCACAAACGGCACGCTTCGTAACAAGGTTATATACGTTGTTAGCCCAGTTTTGGATTGTTGTATATCGGCAATAAGCATCCTTCTTAATGATGATTTCAACAACTGCACTGTGAAGTGAGTTTGTTGTGTAAACAGGAGCTGTACAGCCTTCTACATAGTGAACATGTGCGCCTTCATCAACAATAATTAATGTACGCTCAAATTGACCCATGTTCTCAGAGTTGATACGGAAATAAGCCTGTAATGGCGTTTCAACCTTAATTCCTTTTGGAACATAGATGAAAGATCCGCCAGACCAAACAGCTGAGTTGAGAGCAGCAAATTTATTGTCTGTTGGAGGAATTACTTTTGCCCAGTGCTCACGGAAAATATCTTCATTTTCACGTAGTGCAGAATCTGTATCTTTAAATACGATTCCTTGTGCTTCAAGATCTTCCTGCATGTTATGGTAAACAACCTCTGATTCGTATTGAGCAGAAACCCCTGCTAAATATTTTTGCTCAGCTTCTGGGATACCTAGCTTATCAAACGTTTGCTTGATTTCTTCAGGTACTTCATCCCAAGAGCGCTCTGTCTTTTCAGATGGTTTTACATAGTACGTAATTTCATCAAAGTTTAATGACGCTAAATCTCCGCCCCATTGCGGCATAGGCATGCTGTAGAAATGCTCTAATGATTTTAAACGGAAGTCTAGCATCCATTGCGGCTCTTCCTTCATTTTTGAAATTTCTTCAACAATTTCTTTTGTCAATCCGCGTTTTGATCGGAAAATGGAAACGTCTTTGTCGGCAAAACCATATTTGTAATCGCCGATCTCAGGCATCTTCTTTGCCATCGTCGTATTCCTCCTTAAAAGTGTCAAGCGTGTGCAAGGCACTTACATTATTTCGAATCCTCTTTTAACCCTTTTTCCATGGCTTTCCACGCTAGTGTGGCACATTTGATTCTGGCAGGGAATTTAGCAACTCCCTGCAGGGCTTCGATATCGCCAAGGTCTAAATCATCATCATAATCTTTTCCCTGCATTATATGTGAGAAAACTTCTGAAAGCTTTAAGGCATCTTCAACGGTTAAGCCTTTAATGGCTTGGGTCATCATGGAAGCAGAAGACATGGAGATCGAGCAGCCTTCGCCCTCAAATTTCGCATCGGTTACTTTTCCATCCTCGAGCTTTAACGTCAATTGAATACGATCTCCGCAAGTCGGATTATTCATATTGATCGTTAAGCTGTCGCCTTCTAGCACCCCTCTATTACGAGGGTTTTTGTAATGGTCCATGATTACTTGTCTATATAGAGTATCTAAATTGTTAAAAGACATCGCTGAAATACTCCTTTGTTTTGACAAGCCCTTGAACAAGCTTATCAATCTCTTCTTCTGTATTGTACAGATAGAAGCTTGCTCGTGCTGTCGCCGAAGCCTTCAACCATTTCATTAGAGGCTGTGCACAATGGTGACCGGCACGTACGGCAATTCCTTCAGCATCCAATACAGTTGCTACATCATGCGGATGTACATCATCAAGATTAAAGGTTACAAGGCCAGTGCGTTTTGACGCTTCTTTCGGACCGTAAATCGTAATTCCCTCAACCTCGGACATTTTATCCAATGCATAAGCCGCAAGCTTATGCTCATGTGCTTCAATATTATCTAAACCAACCTCTTGTAAGAAATCGATCGCTGCTCCTAAACCAATAGCACCTGCAATGATCGGAGTGCCGCCTTCAAACTTCCAAGGCAGTTCCTTCCAAGAAGATTCGTATAATCCTACAAAATCAATCATTTCTCCGCCAAACTCAATTGGCTCCATATTTTCAAGAAATTGCTTCTTGCCATATAGAACACCGATTCCTGTTGGGCCGCACATTTTATGACCAGAGAAAGCAAAGAAATCACAGTCTAAGTCCTGAACATCTACCTTTAAATGCGGCGTGCTCTGTGCTCCGTCTACAACCATAACGGCTCCATTTTCATGAGCAATTTTCGCAATTTCTTTAATGGGATTGACAACACCTAATACGTTAGAAACCTGCATAATGGATACTAGTCTTGTATTACTAGTTACAGTATTTCTCACATCATCAAGAGAAATCGTGCCATCCTCCTGGAGAGGCAAGTATTTCAGTATTGCACCTGTATGCTTGGCAACCTGCTGCCATGGAATAATGTTGCTATGATGCTCCATATAAGAAATGACGATTTCATCGCCTTCTTTTAGGTTTTCTCTCGCATAGCTGGCAGCCACAGTATTTAAAGCAGTTGTCGTTCCTCTAGTAAAAATAATTTCTTCCGTTGATTTCGCATTGATAAATTTTCGTACCTTTTCTCTTGCACCTTCATAGCCGTCTGTCGCTCTAGTTCCGAGTGTATGAACGCCTCTATGCACATTCGAGTTATATTCACGATAATATTTATCTACCGCTTCAATCACCTGTACAGGCTTTTGCGATGTCGCTGCACTGTCCAAATAAACTAGCGGGTTCCCATTGACTTCCTGGTGTAAAATTGGAAATTGTTTGCGAATATCCTGGATATTCATTATTTTACTTTCCTTTCGATAACTTCCACAAGCTGCTTGCTAACTCCCTCAATAGGAAGTGCATTAACAACCGGTGCAAGGAATCCATGAATAACAAGACGCTCTGCTTCAGTCTTTGGAATTCCACGGCTCATTAAATAGTAAAGCTGAAGTGGATCAACACGGCCTACTGAAGCAGCATGCCCTGCAGTTACATCATCTTCATCGATTAATAGAATTGGGTTTGCATCTCCGCGAGCTTTTTCATTTAGCATAAGTACACGAGATTCCTGAACAGCGTTCGATTTAGATGCGCCATGCTCAATTTTACCGATTCCGTTAAAGATTGATGTAGCAGAATCCTTCATAACGCCATGCTTAAGGATAAATCCTTCCGTGCTTTTACCATAATGAACGATGCTTGTAGTAAAGTTCTGTGTTTGATCACCGCGTCCTACAACAACAGTTTTAGTATCCCCGAAAGAGCCGTCCCCAATTAAATTCGTTACATTTTCATAAATGGTATTACTGTCGTTCATTAATCCAAGAGCCCACTCAATGCGAGCATCTCTTCCAGCAACACCGCGGCGGTTAACATATCCAGTTAATCCTTTAGCGAGTGTATCTACTGCTCCGTACTGTACCTTTGATCCCGCTTTTGCAATCACTTCAGTAACAATATTGAATACACTGTTTGCTTCAGCGATTGTTGAAACATAGTTTTCAACATACGTTACAGAGCTGTTATCCTCAGCAACGACGATAACATGATTGAAAAGTGTAGCCTTTTCATTATCATGAATGAAAACTGCCTGAATTGGTTGGGCAACTTCTACATTCTTAGGAACATATAAGAAAACTCCACCATTCACTAATGCTGCATGTAAAGCAGTAAGGCGGTGCTCATCTGCTTTTACCCCTTCAGTCATGAAGTACTTTTGCAATAAATCGCTATGCTCTCTGGCAGCTGTGAAAATATCAGTGAAAATGACACCTTTATCTTGAAGTTCTTTAGATACAGCAATATATGTTGGTCTGTTGTTGCGCTGAATATATAAATTTTGTTCTGCAGCTTCTAGGTTGATTAACGTTTTAACATCCTCTGGCAGATCATTTAATGATGGGAAATCATCACTGCCTACGATATGCTGCTCAAACTGTGTTAAGTTCCAGTTTTTAATGTTTGTTTTATCTGGTTTAGGCATTGGCAGATTTTCAGAGTTTGCAAGGGCTTGTAAACGAAACTCTGTCAGCCATGCTGGTTCACCCATATCTTTTGAGAAGGAGCTTATGTACTCCTTATCCAAAATTCTCGTTTCTGTTGACATAATGGATCCTCCTAACAATTACGCTTCTTGGCCAACCGTTTCGTCTTCAATACCTAGCTCTTTTTTAATCCAGTCATATCCTTCTGATTCTAAACGTTGTGCAAGCTCTGGGCCACCAGATTTTACAATGCGTCCTTGCATCATTACGTGTACAAAGTCAGGTGTAATGTAGTTTAGAAGACGTTGATAGTGAGTAATAATTAAGCAGCCGAAGTCTTCTCCGCGCATTTGGTTAATTCCTTTAGAAACAACCTTTAATGCATCGATATCAAGACCTGAATCAATTTCATCTAAGATTGCAATTTTTGGCTCAAGCATCATTAATTGAAGAATTTCATTACGCTTTTTCTCACCGCCGGAGAATCCTTCATTTAAGTAGCGCTGTGCCATATCTGGATCCATTTCAAGGAATTCCATTTGGCTGTCCATTTTACGGATGAATTTCATTAATGAAATTTCGTTTCCTTCCTCTTGACGGCTGTTAATAGCTGAACGTAAGAAATCTGCATTCGTTACTCCGCTAATTTCACTTGGATATTGCATAGCTAAGAACAGACCTGCACGAGCACGCTCATCTACTTCCATTTCAAGAACATCTTCATCATCTAGAGTAACGCTTCCTTTTGTCACTTCATATTTCGGATGACCCATGATAGCGGATGAAAGCGTTGATTTTCCAGTTCCGTTCGGTCCCATGATCGCATGGATTTCTCCGCCTTTAATTTCAAGATTTACACCTTTTAATATTTCTTTGCCTTCAATTTCAACATGAAGATCATTAATTGTTAACTTAGAACCTGCCATTACAATACCTCCATCAATAAAAGAAGATTTTATCTTACGGCAAATGGCCGCAACCCTCTATTCTCATTTTATTCTCATTACAATCTTATAACAAATGAAAAGTATTAGCAACTCTTTCAGCTAGTAAACACTTTGCGTGTAGTGGAAACGTGGAACGATATGTATACAAAGAATACGAAGCTTCATTTTACAGCTCACCTGTATAGATTTCCCTCTATCATTCTGTTCATGTATAGATGAAAACGAAGAAGTTTTTTTGGAAAAACGAGCAAAAAGAGGATCAGCATCAAAAACTGAATCCCCTTTTCTTCATTAATATATGTTTGATTCTATGAATGAATCTTTCTTTCAAAATCCGCGAGCATGCGCTGGCTCTTTACATATTCTTCCTGGCGCTTTTTCTCAACCTTCATTCTGACGTCATGCTTCTGACTATACAATGCGTAGCCTACACCGTGAGCGCCGCGCATTGCTTTCTCCATTCCAGTAGTGTAATTTAAGTGCAGCTGGTTAATAAAAACCAATCCTTTCATCTTCACGAATTATAATTCACGTTAAGATTTTACACTGATATTTACTGAATTACAAAGACAATTTCAAGAAATTTTTATATAAAAAATAGTCATTTTTGACGTGTTAAACGCTTACATTCGCATCATTCTTACAATATTGTTTATATTCTTTAGAATAAATAATTTTGTAGAAATTATGTCCAAAAAAAAATCGCCAAGAGTGGCGATTTTTTCATTTACATTAGAATGCAGGAACAACTGCACCATCATATTTTTTAAGGATAAAGTTTTTAATTGCATCTGAATGAAGCACTTCTAATAAAGTTTTAATTGTTTCTTTATTTTCATCGCCTTTGCGAACAGCGATGATATTAACGTATGGAGAATCACTGCCTTCAATTGCGATTGAATCCTTTAATGGGTTCAGACCAGCATCAATTGCATAGTTTGAGTTAATTACAACTGCATCGCCTTCATTATTGTTAAAAATTTGCGGTAATAATGATGGCTCATAATCTGTGTCAAATTTTAAATTCTTTGGATTTTCAACGATATCATCAATTGTAGCTGCAGATTTTTCAACGCCTTCTTTTAACTTTAGAACTCCTTGAGATTCAAAAATAGAAAGAATACGTCCGTGCTCAGCTACTGAGTTACTAATAATAATATGTGCATTTTCAGGAAGATCACTTAAGCTCTTATATTTCTTGGAGTAAATACCCATTGGCTCAACATGAACGCCGCCTGCATTAACAAAATCATATCCGTTTTCTTTAATTTGGTTCTCTAAATAAGGAACATGTTGGAAATAGTTAGCATCAATTTCTTTAGCTTCTAGAGCTTTGTTAGGAAGAACATAATCTTGGAATGTAACGATTTTTAAGTCAATACCTTTTTCTTTTAATAACGGTTTTGCTTCTTCAAGAATTTCAGCGTGAGGAACATTAGATGCTCCAACTACTAATTTTGTTAGTTCTTCTGTTTTCGCGCCTTCTCCTGCATCGCTTGCATTGCTGCTGTCTTTTTCATCTTTCTTTGTTCCACATGCAGCAAGTACTAATACTAATGCAAATGTTAGTAAAAGTGACAACCATGTTTTCTTCATTACAATCTCCCCTTATCTTTTGTCTAATTTACTTGTTATTACATCACCAATAAATTGGATGATAAATACGATAATAAGAATAATGATAGTAGCCATAAGCGTTACATCATTTCTGCTTCTTTGGAAGCCTTCTAAATAAGCCAAGTTCCCTAGTCCGCCTGCTCCGATTACACCAGCCATTGCTGTATAACCAACTAAAGCAATTGCGGTTACCGTGATACCTGAAACGAGTGCAGGCATGGATTCTGGTAATAATACTTTAAAAATGATTGTGCTTGTTTTTGCACCCATTGATTTTGCTGCCTCAATAACGCCTTTATCAATTTCTCTCAAACCAATTTCAACCATTCTTGCATAGAATGGGGCTGATCCAATAATAAGTGCCGGAAGTGCTGCATTCTCTCCTATCATGGAACCAATAAGGAAAATCGTGAATGGTATTAATAATACGATAAGGATTAAGAATGGAATGGATCTAAATATATTAACAATGGCACTAATTACTTTATTAACTACCGCATTTTCCCATATATTTCCCTTTGACGTTAAAAAAAGTAATAAGCCTAGAATAATGCCTAGAATGAAAGTTGCAATCACTGAGATGCTTGTCATATAAAGAGTTTCTATTGTTGCTTCCCACATCTTTTCCCATTTAACATTCGGAAACCATTCATTAAGCATTCGAAATCACCTCCACTCCAACATGCTTGGACTTGATGAATTCTATTGCTCTTGCAATCTCTGATTTCTCACCGTCTAAGTGAATATATAATGTTCCATAGGAGCCATTTTGAGTTTGCGAAATTTTCCCATGAAGAATATTTACAGTAATATGAAAGTCCCGAATCAAATTCGTAATTAACGGCTGTTCAACAGAGTCACCTACAAAGCTCAATTGAACGATTTTTCCGTGTGGATATAATTGAGTAATTTGATCAATAATTTCCTTCGTTTCTTCAGGATCTGATTCTGTAATTTGATTTACAAATCGCTTTGTGATTTGTTGCTGAGGATTTTTGAATACATCAATAACTGGTCCTAGCTCAACAATCCTTCCGCTTTCCATTACAGCAACTCTATGGCAAATTTTACGAATAACGTTCATTTCATGTGTGATTAGAACGATTGTTAATCCTAAGCGCTTATTAATATCAACCAATAATTCAAGAATGGAATTAGTAGTTTCTGGATCCAGTGCAGATGTTGCTTCATCACATAATAGAACCTTTGGATTGTTTGCTAGCGCTCTAGCAATACCGACGCGCTGTTTTTGCCCGCCGCTAAGCTGAGATGGATATGCATTTTCTCTTCCTTCTAATCCAACTAGCTTAATGAGCTCATCAACCCGTTTTAGTCTTTCCGCTTTCGGTACACCTGCTATTTCAAGAGGAAATGCTATATTCTGTCTTACAGTTCTCGACCAAAGCAAGTTAAAATGCTGGAATATCATGCTAATATCCTGTCTTGCCTTTCTCAAGCTATTTCCTTTTATATGTGAAACTTCATTATTAGCAACAACAACTGACCCGCTTGAAGGAATTTCGAGTCCATTTAACATTCGAATTAGGGTACTTTTTCCTGCTCCGCTATAACCAATTACCCCGAAAATTTCTCCTTCATTTATCTCTAAATTAACATCCTCAACGGCAAGTACCTCTCCTTGCTTAGACGGATATATCTTCTTTACATTTTTAATCGAGATCATTTTTTTGCTTCACCCTCTTTACATCCTATTTTTATATTATAAGAAGAATTAAATATGCCCATTCATTCTTTTCTTATTCGTATCTATTGATATATAGATGGCAAGGATTTTGTGTTTCGGTCCATTCCTACTATTATTTACTATTAATAGCGAAAAAAAATGCCTTTCTGTTATGAGCAGAAAGGCATACTTTTGTTGATCCTTTCCCTCATCTTCCAAAACAATTAATGCTTTGTGTGAATTGGCACCATTTCATTTACTGACGGTTGCCGGGTTTCATCGGGCACATCCCTCCACCTCTCTTGATAAGAGCTTGACATCTATATTCAATTAACACTTTAATCTATTTAAGCATTGTTATTCACGATTGATATCGTAACACGGATATAAAGAGGGGTCAACGGTAAAAAATTGGAACACTCAATTTACTTCGAATTCGTTTTATGCATTAACAGATAATGAGGTTATCCCTGTTGCTGATTCAATGGCCTGCTCTAGATCTTCAATCAAGTCATCTACATTTTCTATGCCAATCGATAGACGAACTAAATCCTCAGGAACTCCGGCTGCTTTTAGCCCCTCAGAATCTAACTGCTGATGAGTTGTGCTAGCAGGGTGGATCACTAGGCTCTTAGCATCTCCCACATTGGCTACATGAGCCCATAGCTCTAGACTATTAATAAACTTCGCTCCAGCTTCTCTTCCACCAGCAATGCCAAATACTACGACAGACCCTGCTCCTTTTGGCAAATATTTATCTGCTAATGCTTTGTCAGGGTGATTTTCATTTCCTGGATATAAAACCCAGTTCACAGCTGGATGAGATTCCAAATATTCTACTACTCTCTTTGTATTAGCAATATGCTCCTTCATTCGAACATGAAGCGTTTCTAGACCAAGAGTAAATTGGAAAGCATTTTGCGGACTTAGTGCAGGACCTAAATCTCTTAATAGCTGTACCCTCGCTTTAATAATATAAGCAACTGGTCCCAATGCCTCACTATAAACAAGGTTATTATAGCTTGGATCTGGCTCAGTGAAGCCAGGGAATTTTGGAGAATTCCAGTCAAATTTTCCACCATCTACAATAATCCCACCAAGAGTTGTACCGTTTCCTAACAGCCACTTTGTTGCAGAATGGATAACAATATCAGCTCCATGTTCAATTGGTCTGCATAAATATGGAGTCGCAAATGTATTGTCAATCAAAAGAGGAACTCCGTTTTCATGTGCAATTTCTGCTACCTTTTCAATATCTAAAACCTTTAAACTAGGGTTTCCAATCGTTTCTGCGAATACAGCTTTCGTTTTCTCTGTAATAGCACTTCGGAAGCTTTCCGGATCTTCTGGATCGACAAACTTCACTTGAATTCCGTATTTTGGAAGGGTAACAGCAAATAAATTATACGTTCCGCCATAAAGGTTAGAGGCTGCGACGATTTCATCTCCAGCTTCAGCAATATTTAATATTGCTAATGTAATAGCTGCCATCCCGCTGGACACTGCTAATGCTCCAACTCCGCCTTCTAATAATGCAACTCTTTCTTCAAAAACTGTAACAGTAGGATTGTGAATACGTGTGTAGATATAGCCATTTTCCTTTAAACCAAATAAATTAGCTGCATGTTCTGTATTCTTAAATTGGTAAGCATTATTTTGGTATATAGGCACAGCTCTAGCTCCAGTCACAGGATCGGGCTGCAGGCCGCCATGTACACCTAATGTTTCAAATCGGTAGTTCTTTTGTTTTTCTGACATTTTCATCTCTCCTTTTTTATGCAATCCATCTGCTTAATTGTTGATTTACTGCTATTTTTTATAAAAGAAGAGTTGAAAAAACCCTCTTCACTAAGAAGAGGGATGATATCATCTCTTCTTATCTGCCAGAGTCAAAATACTCTGCTGGAATTAGCACCGCGTAAAATACCGGTTGCCGGGCTTCGTAGGGCCAGTCCCTCCACCTCTCTTGATAAGAATATTTAGTTAGGTTACTTAAGTTATTAAAGTGATACTATCATATAGATTTTAGGCAGTCAACAGTTATTTTAGAAATTTCAGACTAAATAATTTACTTTTTACAAAGATAAAAGAGAGACTCTAAAAGAAGCAACTTTCGAAAAGTAGTTTCAACAGAAACCTTTTTCCATTTCATTGCTTCTCTTAACTTTTCTCCACCGGTTAAAATAATATTTATGCTTTCTAATGAGCCTGAAATAATCGCATCATAGGTTGAATTTTGATCTGCAGAATGGATAAAAATATTGCCTCCTCGAATTTCAAAAGGAATTTCTTCATTCCCAGCCTTAAGGCAAATTAAAAAAGAAGCTTCCTGTATTAACCTCTTAATATGTGATTTCTTGTTTACTTCCTCTAGAAATTCCGAAGCCATATTATGCACTTTCTTCACCTCAAAATCTTTCTATGATTTCTTTCCAATAACTACATTCAACAAAATTACTTGCACTCCTTCTATTTATGTTCGACATAAAAAACACAATAAAAAGACAATGCCTCGACTTTTTTCAGCATTGCCTTTCATTTCCCGAGAAATATGTCTTTATTTTTCAAAAATCAAACTGCTTTAATGGCCGATGCCGCTCTTTTTGTCTTATTATGGTTTCTAAATACTAAATAGAAATAGACTGATCCTATTAAGTATAAGGAAGCCGTAATCGAAAACACAAGTGCGTAGCCCCAATAAGCCCCATACTTTATAACGATTCCGGTTGAAACGGGCCCCATTGTTGCCCAGCCAACGTTAAACACCATCTGATTAATTGAGTTTGCGAGCCCTTTCATGGAGTCATCAACCTTTGACATCATAAGTGACATTTGAATAGGGTTGCCTGCATTCATAAGTGCCTGTCTAAATAAAAATCCAACTGCGGCAAGCCAAAGATTCTCTGTATATGCAGTAAGAAGGAGAAATGGCAGTGACAGCAGCTGAAGAATGACGACAGCTCTCACCTCTCCAACCTTTCTAACAACCATCGGCCCTATGATCATCGCAACTGCGGTGGCAGCCTGCCCCATAGAAATAATAAAACCAATAACTGAATTTGATGCTAAAAATCGGTCAGCAAAATATAGATTAAGATATGGAATGACTAATCCTGCCCCCACCCCTATTAATAACTGGGCAAAAGCAAAGAGAAAGATCATTTTAAAACTATCATTTTTAAAAAACATCTTATTAAAGGATGCCTTTTTAAGCTTACGTTCTTGTGTAGGGGATGGTTTTGTCTCCTTAAATCGTGTGATCGGAATGACCCCAATAAGGAAAAACACACCACCAATAAGAAGAGTGATTCGAATGCTGTTTAATGGCGAGGTGAATAGCGTAAATAGGTCAGTCAATATACCTCCACTTAAATTTCCAATTACATTAGCACCTGTCATAACAGCAAAATGGATGCTAAATAAATGTACCCGCTGTTCAGGTGTTGAATTTTCAGCAAGCCATGGGATTCCGGACACTTGAAGAAAAGCAGATGTCAAGCCAGTAAGAAATGCAAACAGCAGCAAAAGAGATTGAACCTCAATAACACTTCTGAATAATAAAACAATTCCCGTCGTAACTGCGCCAATCAGCATGGCTTTTTTTCGCCCTGCCCTATCACTTATGATACCCGCAGGAACAAGTATTAAAGCAGTAGCAAGTGCAGTCAGCGAAATAACCTGCCCGTTTATTATTTCTGTAAAACCAAGCTCGCGAATATAGAAATTATAAATAACCATAAAAATACCAAAGCCAATTTGTGTATAGACATTTGCTAAAATGGCTTGCTTAATGTTGTGGTTATAGCCTTTTATCTGGTTTGCCCACTCTTTATAAAATGCCATTGATGCTTCTCCTTAGAATTATTTCGTATCCCTAAACATAATACCTTTATATGGAAGCACTTGTAAATATAAAAGTATTGAATTATTCGTCAGTTATTTAAATGCAAGCAAAAATGCCAGGACTGATTTCCTGACATTCTTAAAGAGTACTTTTAATTTTATCTAATAGGTAGGGAACGGAGTGAAAAGCGTAAATTTTATCCTGAATATGGCCATCTTTAAACATAATAAGGCATGGAACACTTTCTACCCCAAGCCTCTCAGCCAAATCGGGTATATAGTTTAAATCAGCTTTCCCAATTGGCAGTTCAGAAACAAGCTCTTCAATGACTGCTAGCATCTTACCAGCCACTTGGCAAGTTCCGCATAAAGGAGTATATAAATATAACAATCCAGCTCTGTTCTCTTGAAAAATATTGTCAATTCCCTCTAGTGACCAATCCTTCAAAGACTCTCATCCTTTATCTAAAAACTCTGTATACACGTCGATATTTGCTGCTAAAAGTACGGTTGCTAAGTGGTGCTCCGGTGCTGTAGCCACCTCTCGATACATGCGATCAATATATAGGTGCTCTGCCTCTGGAAACTCCCTTTTAAATTGTTTCCTGAGTTTTTCACCTGCTGCATCAGCATCGACTAAAATAAAAACATCTTTATCATAAAGCATATCAATTAATTCATCTAGTTTTGTGACTCCAATGGTTCCATTCGTGCAAATAATCTCAACAGGCTCACTTACAATGGCTTGCACCTTTCTCTTATCTGTCGTACCTTCCACAATAATGACCTTTTCCGTCACTGCCTCATTCATATTCATCACCTGAACAGAGTTGTCGTTTTGCCCAAAGGGCTATTATTTGAAAAGAAGTATTTCTTTTACCATACCATATTCAATATTCTTAACATAAGTGTTGATCTCCTGCTTTATTATTTATTTGTAGTTTTTCACATTTTTTATAATTGGGGATAAAAAATAAACAGCGGAAAGCCCTCCGCTGTTTATTAGCACCAGCCTCCCTCATCACAATCAGTATATTTGGCATGGGGATGCTCTGTCGTCGTTACATGTTGATATATTTTTTGCTGATCCGTTTCGTAATGATGATCCATTTGTATCGAAAAACCTTCGGGTAACTGGATGTTACCAATTTTTTCGTTTTCTAAGTAAAGTTCAATCTCTCCATTTTTTAGCTTTCCCACTACACGGTCTGTTATATCTATTTTCTGTTGTTTTAACACCACAATACTCATCCTTTCATGAGAGGATCTGTTTATAGTGTTCCCCCTATAGAGGAATTATTATTTAGATATATTAAGACGAAAGAAAGGAAGTCCCTTGAACAGAGACTTCCTTCACTGATTAGCAATAGACTTATGTAAAATGTCCATTTGCGGTATGAAATTAATTAGTCTTCTTTTACCATTTCTTCGTATTGTTCAGCAGTCATTAACTTATCTAACTCGCTAGCGTCAGAAAGCTCAACAACAATCATCCATGCTTTTTCATATGGAGATTCGTTTACGAATTCAGGATTATCGCTTAAATCTTCGTTAACAGCGACAACCTTACCGCTTACTGGTGAATAAAGTTCAGAAACTGTTTTAACAGATTCTACGCTTCCGAAAGGCTCGTCCGCAGTTACCTCGTCGCCTACCTCTGGCAGTTCAACGAATACGATATCTCCAAGCTCAGATTGAGCAAAGTCAGTAATACCAATACGTACTTGCTCGCCTTCTGTTTTTACCCACTCATGCTCTTCTGAATAACGCAATTCTTTTGGTGTGTTCATTATAACCCCTCCATTATTCTTTCTAAATTGATCGTAAATTCGATCTCTTCCTTCATCATGGCAAAAAGGACGATCTTTTTCAATCCTTTTTTATTAAAGCCACGATTTTTCATAATCCTCTTCCTTGAATCCAACTGTGACTTTCTTGCCATCTGTTAAAATTGGCCGCTTTATCAACATTCCATCAGTAGCCAGCAAATCAAGCAATTCATCATCTGAAGACGTTTTGACCTTATCCTTTAATCCAAGTTCACGATATTTCATACCGCTCGTATTAAAGAATTTTTTTATATCCAAACCGCTTTTTTTGTAAAGATCCTCTAGTTCGCTGCGGGAAGGCGGATTTTCAGCAATATGTACAGCCTCATAAGTAAGCCCTTGTTCATCTAGCCACTTCTTCGCATTTCGGCAAGTACCACATTTTGGATACCAATAAAAAGTGAGTGCCATTTTTTCACCACCTGATTAGGCGCTTCCGCTTTATTCTTCCAAATCATGATTGAAATCAATCAAATATTAACATATTTTTTTCGTAAAACCTAACATCTGCTATCAACATGGATTCGACACTTTTCACCATAGTCCTGCTAAAATGAAAAAATATTTTTTGTTAATACTGTGAACTTACATAGGGTCTGGCAATGATGCCAATTCGCATCATACCAGACCCTTATAATTAATCATTATAGAACAAAACGTTCAGCGTCAATGATCTTATCAGCTGCTTCACGCTTTTTCGCGATAACGTTAATTGGCGTGTGGCGTGTAAACTTGCGTAATGCAGAGATCATCATTCTTAAAGCATCGCCTGTTTCAACAGCAACTAGTGTTTCTTTAGCATCCTGCTCAATTTTGTTGAATGCTTCTTGACAGAAGATTTGTGTATAAAGAAGCTTTTGCTTGCTCTTTTCTAGACCATCTTTTTGGATTGCCTTCTCTGTTCGAAGAACGGCAGATTCCATTGCATAAGCATTTGAAATAATGTCTGCAATATTAACTAAAACCTCTTGCTCTTTTTCTAGGGCCTTGCCATATTTTTGTGCAGCTAGTCCTGCAGCTAGCAATCCGATTTTCTTAGCATTTTTCACAAGATATTTTTCTTGTGCAAGTGGTTCGTCACCAGGCTCTTCCGGCATAAGCATCATTAATTCCTCTTGCAGTGCCATTGCTTTTTCGAATAATGGAAGCTCTCCCTTGAAAGCCTTGCGGATATATGTGCCAGGAACTAATAAGCGATTAATTTCATTTGTTCCTTCAAAGATGCGGTTTATACGTGAATCGCGGTACGCTCTTTCGATTTCGTATTCAGCCATGAATCCATAACCACCATGGATTTGTACACCTTCATCAACTACATGGTCAAGGACTTCTGTTGAGAAGAATTTATTTAAAGAACACTCAATTGCGTATTCTGCAATCGATTTTGCTACTTCCTTGCCATCCTTTACTTCTTCTTCTGATAATTTGCTCATACGATCTTCAAATAAGCCAACTGTACGGTAAACAGAGCTTTCAGCCGCATAAATCTTTGAAGCCAATGTACCGAATTTTTCTTTCGTTAAATTGAATTGGGCGATTGGCGTTTTAAATTGCTGACGCTGATTTGCATATTGAACTGTAATTTCAAATGCACGCTTAGATCCGCCAACTGCGCCTACTCCTAATTTATAACGTCCGATATTAAGAATATTGAAGGCAATAATATGGCCTCTGCCTAATTCTCCTAATAAATTTTCTTTTGGGACAAGAGCATCCTCCAGAATTAACGTACGAGTTGAAGAACTTTTAATGCCCATTTTCTTTTCTTCAGCACCTACTGATACTCCAGGAAATTCTCTTTCAACGATGAAAGCTGAAAAATGCTCACCATCAACCTTTGCGTACACAACGAAAACATCTGCGAACCCTGCGTTTGTAATCCATTGTTTTTCACCATTTAAAACATAATGCGTGCCTTCTGCATTTAACTTTGCTGTCGTTCTCGCTCCAAGCGCGTCGGAGCCTGAGCCCGGCTCTGTTAATGCGTAGGCAGCAAGCTTTTCTCCAGTTGCTAGTACTGGTAAGTACTGCTGCCTTTGCTCTTCTGTTCCGAATAAAACAATTGGAAGCGAACCGATCCCAACATGAGCGCCATGAGAAATAGAGAATCCGCCGGCACGAGCCATTTTTTCAGCAATAAGGGCTGAGCTTACTTTATCTAGTGCTAAACCGCCGTATTCTTCCGGAATGTCCGCACCTAGCAGCCCAAGCTCGCCAGCCTGCTTCAATAATTTTACTGAGCGGTCAAATTCATGATTTTCCAAATGTTCTACTTCAGGAAGCACTTCATTAATAACAAATTCCTCAGTGGTTTTGGCAATCATTTTGTGCTCATCTGTGTAATCCTCCGGTGTGAAAACACGATCATAGGAGATATCTTCGATTAAAAAGCTTCCACCTTTAATTAGGTTATCTGTTTGATTTGACATGTTTTTTTCCTCCATTCGCTTGATTTTTATTTATGGTGACCTTTCTTGATTTTTATTTATGGTGACCTTTAGGATGTAGAATTTGATTCGTAGGGCGCCATGAACTCTTTTAAGCTGTTCTCAATCTACTCCTTGACCCTAAAGTAGTTCAAATACGCCAGCTGCGCCCATTCCTCCACCGATGCACATGGTGACTACACCGAATTGCTGGTTACGGCGCTTCATTTCGTGAATGAGGGATAGGGTTAGTTTTGCGCCTGTGCAGCCTAGCGGGTGACCGAGTGCAATGGCACCGCCGTTGACGTTTACCTTGTCTTCATCAAGTCCAAGCTCACGAATGATTTGGATGGATTGAGAGGCAAAGGCTTCGTTTAGTTCGAATAATCCGATATCTGATAATTCAAGACCTGCTAGCTTTAACGCTTTTGGGATAGCGACGACCGGGCCGATTCCCATGATTTCTGGCGGTACTCCGCCAACTGCGAATGATCTAAATTTTGCCATTGGCTTCAGGCCGGAGCTTTCAGCCTTTTCACGGTCCATCACCATGACCGCTGCTGCTCCATCACTTGTCTGTGAAGAGTTTCCAGCGGTTACTGTGCCCGTTATGGAGAAAGCTGGACGAAGCTTAGCTAATGTTTCAATTGTTGAATCTGGACGAACTCCTTCATCCTGGCTGAACTGGATTGTTTTTTCGATCAATTTATTGTCTTTTCCTACTAAGCGGAAAGTAACGTCCACTGGTACAATTTCATCAGCAAATTTTCCTTCTTCAATGGCTTTTGCCGCTTTTTGGTGGCTTCGAACCGCAAAGGCATCCTGTTCTTCACGGGAAATGCCATATTTTTTCGCCACCTCTTCTGCTGTATGGCCCATGCCCATATAATATTGGGGAGCTGTTTCGGCTAATTTGGCATTTGGGCGTGTCACATGCCCCATCATCGGAACGAGACTCATCGACTCTGCACCACCTGCAATAATGGTGTCAGCATGACCAATCATAATTTTCTCAGCAGCATAAGCAATTGATTGTAAACCTGATGAGCAGTAACGATTAATAGTAATCGCCGGAACACTATATGACAATCCGGCCAGTGCTCCGATATTCCTTGCCATATTAAGTCCCTGCTCCGCTTCTGGCATTGCACATCCGATTATTAAGTCATCGATATTTCCTTCGTAGTTTCCTGCTCGCTTTAATGTTTCCTGTACTACAAGGGCACCTAAATCATCCGGTCTAACATGTGCAAGCGTCCCTTTCTTTGCCTTACCAACCGGTGTGCGGGCTCCTGTTACGATAACCGCTTCTCTCATTTTATTCCCTCTCTTTCTCCCACTCTTTTAAAAATACGACACTATTACTCCCATTTTAGAATTAATTACGTAACGGTTTCCCTTTTAGAAGCATGTGCTGCATACGCTGAAGTGTTTTTGGCTCTTGCAGCAGACTTAAGAATGCCTCTCTCTCTAAATCTAGTAGATATTGTTCATCTACTTCCGTTCCATACGGCACCTTCCCGCCAGCAATCACATAAGCTAATTTCTTAGCAATTTTCAAATCATGCTCTGAAATATAACCTGAATACATCATCGTCTGAGCGCCTAATAGTAAAGTGGCGTAGCCTGTTTCCCCAACTACTGGCACTTTTTTGCGGATTGGCGGTTTATAGCCTTTTTCGTATAGCGCTAGGACAACCTGTTTAGCGTCATATAATAAATGATCGCCATTTACACTAATTCCATCTGCATTATTCAAGAAGTTATTCTCACGAGCTTCTTCCCCGGAAGTCGAAACCTTTGCCATTGCTATCGTTTCAAATACTTTGTTGGCTACTTTTTGAAGATCGAATTCTATTCCATTTGGTAAGCTGTTTAGATGCTTTATATAAAGCTCTTTATTTCCGCCACCGCCGGGGAGCAGTCCTACTCCAACTTCTACAAGCCCCATATATGTTTCACTTGCCGCTTGAATATGTGCGGTTGGAAGACAAACCTCTGCCCCTCCGCCCAGTGTCATACCGAACGGTGCAGCGACAACTGGCTTTGAGCAATACTTAATTTTCAACATCGCCTGCTGGAAGTGACGGACAACCATATCAAGCTCGAAAATATTATCATCTTGCGCTTCCATCAGAATCATGGCAAGGTTAGCACCAACGCTGAAATTTTTACCTTGATTTCCGATCACAAGACCTTTATAGTTCTTTTCTACTTCGTCGATTGAGAAGTTAATCATTTGGATGATATCAAGGCCAAGCGCGTTGCTCTTAGAATGGAATTCCAGCAATGCAACACCATCGCCTAAATCAATTAGACTCGCTCCGCTATTCTTTTTAATCACGCCATTTTTCTTTTTCAATCTTTTTACATTAATTACTTTTGGATTTTCTACCAAAAGTTTGTATTCGCCATTATGGTAGTAATAGAGGTCTCCATTTTCCTCTTCCTTATAGAAAGACTGGTTGCCTTTTTCAAGCATTTTCTTTACCCATGCAGGGACTGTTAATCCAGACTCCTCCATTTTCTTCACGGATTTTTCTACACCAATTGCGTCCCAAGTTTGGAATGGTCCTAGCTCCCAGCCAAAGCCCCATTTCATTGCTTGATCAATCGCTACGACATCATCAGCAATAGTCCCGAGTAATTGAGCAGAATAAATAAGTGCTGGGCTTAATATATTCCATAGTAATTGGCCAGCACGATCATCTGCATATACAAGCGCTTTCATTTTGCCCGCCGTGCCTTTTTCTTGCTTGCTTAATTCTGTTGCTGTCGTTTTTAACTTTTTGCGCGGCCCGTATTCAAGTGTTTGCGGGTCCAATTCAAGAATTTCTTTTCCTTGTTTTAAGAAAAACCCTTGACCGGATTTACTCCCTAGCCAGCCTTTATTAAGCATTTCTTTCATAAAATCCGGCACAGCAAAAATGTTCTTTTCTTGGCCTTCCACTTGCTCAAAGACGTTGTTCGCTACATGAACAAATGTATCTAATCCAACAACATCCAGTGTGCGGAAGGTGGCGCTCTTTGGTCTGCCAATTAACGGACCTGTAATGGAGTCAACTTCGCCTACACTATAGCCGCCTTTAAGCATTTCCTGTAATGTCACTAATAGACCATAAGTACCGATCCGGTTTGCAATAAAGTTCGGTGTATCCTTCGCTTCAACGACACCTTTGCCGAGCACATCCTCGCCGAAAGTTTTAATAAAAGCAAGAACTTCAGGATCCGTATTTTTCGTTGGAATAACTTCCAATAGTTTCAAATACCGCGGAGGGTTAAAAAAGTGAGTGCCTAGGAAATGCTTCCTAAAATCTTCTGAGCGACCTTCTGACATCGCTTCAACCGAAATTCCTGATGTATTCGAACTCACAATACTGCCAGGCTTTCGATAACGATCTACTTTTTCAAATACTTGTTTTTTAATGTCTAGATTTTCGACAACGACTTCAATGACCCAATCTACATCCTTTAGACGCTCCAGGTCATCATCGAAATTTCCTGCTTCTATTAAAGCCAAATTCGCTTTGGATGTTAGCGGTGCTGGCTTCTGCTTTAATAGCTTCTGCCGTCCCGTTTCGCTAATACGATTCCGAACTGCCTTATCTTCAAGGGTTAATCCCTTCACTTTTTCTGCTTCAGTTAATTCCCGAGGTACAATATCCAGCAATAAGGTTGGGATTCCGATGTTCGCTAAGTGGGTTGCAATCCCAGAGCCCATTACGCCAGAACCAAGAACTGCCGCTTTTTTGATTTGTTGGATCAACTTAATTTCCCCCTTTTATACTTTTTGAATGAACACTCATTCATTTTTATTCTAAAAAAAATTCCCCTTGAATGAGTCTTTATATTTATAACTATAAAATATTTAAAATATTTAAGCAATATTTTTTGCCCTGATTAACGAAAAATTTCAACCTCTATGTTTTTATTTTATTCACAAGCTTGCGTGTTCATGAATAGTGTTTTTAAAAAAATTTCTTAGCCCCCTAATCCCAAAACAATTATGACAAATGCTTTCGGCCATTTTTTTCTAGTGAAAAAATCGATATTGGGCACGCTACATAATGGAGGTGATTAGTGATGCCGAAAAGAAAAAAGAACCCTTCAAAGGCAGGGGTAAGTGCAGCTAGTGTAAAGGGGAATGCCGGTCCAACCGTTGAAGCAGATGGCGGCGGAAAAGTGAACAGCCAAAATAATCAGTATAAAAAAAGTTAATATAATCGATAAATCCTAATTCCATAACAGAATATTTATAACGGAGGGATCATTCATGCAGCAGCAAAATATGAATATGAATATGAACATGCAAAATCAAGGAATGATGCAACAGCCCCCAGCGGTTGTCTCTACGAAAGACTCTATGTACCTTACTGATATGCTTTCTTGGAATTTATTAGCTGTGAAAAAGGCGCATTTTTATGCTCAGCACTGTCAGGATCAAGAACTAAAAGCAGCGTTTGAAAACTGCGGACAAATGCATCAGCACCATTACGAACAAATCCTGACACATTTGAATCCTCAAAGCCAGTCCTTTAACGGATTACAATAAAAACAATAGAATGGGGGTCCTTAAAAAATGAATCCAAATCCAAACCAAAAAATCCAAAATCCTGAGACACAAATTCCTAAAACACCGCAAATGAATGAGCGCGATTTTACGAATGATCTTTTATCAACGGAAAAATATATGACTGCTTCCTACTGCACCTATTTAAATGAAGCGAGTCATCAGTCCCTTTATCAGGATGTATTAAACATTTTCACAGAAACTCAAAACCAGCAGCGTGAATTATATAATCTAATGTTTCGAAAAGGCTGGTACAAGCTAGAAGCCGCCGATCAGCAAAAAATGCAGCAAAGCTACCAGCAGTTTCAAGGATATACGAACCAATTGCCATATCAATAAAAATAGTAAAGCCGTTCTCATCGAGAGAAACGGCTTTATTTATTGCTTCTATGTTCATCATTCATTTGCTTGATTTGGGCAATTAGAGCTTTCATGTCATCTTTTGCATCTGGATATGTGTCATTCCAGTGCTTTATTAATGGTGGCATGGATTTTGCAATAAAAGAATACAATACCCAGGCTTGGACTTTTTCTTTCATTTCGCTGCTGGAGTCCCCAATAAGCAGCTCAGTGTATTTTTCTAGTAAACCATCAAGCTTATCCTTCAGTTCTTGGTTCAAGGGTCTTTTCCTCCCGTCTAGTTATTTCATTTATTAGCGGACAAGCTGCACAAGTATGCGGGCAGGTATTACAGCGTTTTTTAGCTTTTGTTAAATAAGATAAACAGCATGTATTGCGAGGCCTGACCTCTCTCTCAAACTCTTCTAAATAAATATGTTGATTAAAATATCTTTTTAACGGGTTATCATGTAGGGAGCCAAATAATGACCCGTCGGCCTGAAAAACTAAATATTGAAAGTCTTCTTTTGCACGAAGAATAACCTCTTCTGGCAGCTTCTCTTTACTTAATATCGTTTCGTATAGCCAATAAATATAGACAGCAATATTTTCCCAAAGAATGAGCTTGGATACCTTAGTAACACTGGAAAGATTTTTGATTAGCGGGAAAAGGTGATCAGAAAAAAGCATTTTAACGCAATTTTTCCGCCATGCATTCCTGTCCTCATTATAAGCTTTTTCGGCACTCTTCTCATTAAAATAAAAGCTTGGGAGCCATAATTCATCATGGTCATCGGTTTCCAAAGTCACATTTTCAAATGAGATATCGAGCTTCTTATTCCATACGGTCATCGCGTACAAATAATTAACCGCCAAAAATGCATATCGTTTGATAAAGATTGATGCCGTTACCTTCTCATTTGCCGCATCTATATGTTGGCTAAGCTTATCTAAATAATCACGTAAATTCTGCTCTTTTAGCAGCATTTCCAATGAAATAGACAAGGCAGAATTAGACTTTTCAGTCGTAAACCGATAGGAACGGAGCTCATTAATCTGTGCTTCTGAAAGCCATTGAACCATTGCCAGTCCCATCCTTTTTAAATATGTATCTGCCCTTGCCATATGGAATACATAAAGGTGTGCCAAACAATGGATCGGTTGTTACTTCACAGTCCATCTCAAACACATTTTTCACTAAGCTGCAAGTAATCACATTCTCCGGCTTCCCTTGTGCATATATTTTTTGATCTTTAATCGCAACAATATTATGAGCATAACGGCAAGCTAAATTCAAATCATGCAGGACCATGACAACCGTTCTCTTCTCTTTCTCATTTAACTCAAACAGCAAATCGAGAATGTCAATTTGGTGAGTCATATCTAAATATGTGGTCGGTTCATCTAGTAATATCGTATCCGTATCTTGTGCAAGTGTCATCGCAATCCAAGCACGCTGACGCTGTCCTCCTGAAAGAGAGTCAACAGCGCGGTCCTTTAATGACTCAAGACCGGTTGCCATTAAGGCATCATTTACTTTTTTCTCATCTTCTACAGACCACTGCTTAAGCCATGTTTGATAAGGATATCTGCCCTGTTTTACTAGCTGAAGGACTGTTAATCCCTCCGGTGCCACAGGAGATTGGGGAAGTATCGCCATTTTTCTCGCTACTTCCTTTGTAGACAGCTTTGCAATCGCTTCACCCTCCAGTAAAATAGAACCTGATTTGGGCTTTAGCAGGCGGGCGATTGATCTAAGTAAGGTTGATTTACCGCAGCCATTCCCACCGATAAAAACAGTAATTTCTCCTTTAGGTATATTCAAGTCAAGCTCATTGATAATAATGGAATCCCCATAGGATAAAGTCAGTCCTTCTGTAACAATTGCTTGCCCATTCACCAATTTCGCTCCCTCCTTTATACATTACTTTCTATGAATTCCGTGTTTTATAGAGCAAATAGATAAAATATGGTGCACCGATACTAGCTGTGAATACTCCTGCTGGAATTTCAAGCGGTGAAAACAGCGTCCTTCCAATTAAATCAGCAGCCATCACTAATATAGCGCCAATCAATGCCGATGCCGGAAGCAGCGCACCAAAAGAAGAACCTACAAGCCGTCTTGCCATATGGGGCGCCATTAACCCAACAAAGCCAATCCCGCCAGCAAAGGCTACCGATCCGCCAATTAAAGCTGTGCTAACCATCAGCAAAAGGAATCGATACTTCTGAACATGGCTGCCAACACTTGTTGCGATGTCATCTCCAAGCTCCTGAATATTCACATTCCTGGCTAAAATAAATGCAGCCGCACATAGAAATAGAATCCATGGAACAAGGATCGAAACGTGGCTCCAGTTTGATCCATAAACAGTTCCTGTTATCCAAATATTCGCCTGGCTTGCCTGATAAATCGGGCCAAGCAGCATCATTAAAGTCGTTAATGCCTTCATTAGGCTGTATAAACCAATCCCGATTAAGACAAGCCTGATTGGCGAAACTCCGTCCTTCCATGCTAATAAATATACTAAAAACGCAACAGCTGTTGCACCGATAAATGCAGCAACTGGCAGCCAATCAATACTAACGGTCAACGCATTGCTTTCATCACTAAATAAAGCAAGAAATCCAACAACAGCAACAGATGCTCCCCCTGTAATTCCTAAAATATCAGGCGAGGCGAGCGGATTTCGGATAATCCCTTGAAGGATTGCCCCTGCAACCGCGAGTCCAATCCCAACCATTAATGAAACAATGATTCTTGGCAGCCGAAAAGATTGAACAACTAGCTGCTCCATTTCTGTGCCACCGCCAAAGAATACTTTTATAACATTTATTGGACTAATCTTCATTTCGCCGATTCCAGTACTAATAATGAAAACCCCGGCAGTAGCGCATAAAAGAATAAGAATAATGAATAAAGCCTTTTGATCAACTAAAAACGAAACCTTGTCTTTAAATAACCGGACATTTTTATATTGGCGCATTATTTATTGAACCCCTTTCTCGCAATATAGATGAAAAAAGGTGTTCCAATAACAGCAGTCATCACTCCGACAGGCACTTCCTGCGGCATAATTATATACCTTGAACAGATGTCAGCTGCAAGAAGCAGCATCCCACCAAAGACAGCTGAAAACGGGATTACCCAACGATGGTCAATTCCGACAGCAGCACGTGTAATATGGGGAATCACGATTCCAATAAAGCCGATTGGCCCTGCAACAGCTACTGCTCCGCCAGACAAGAGAATAATCGCAATTCCAGCAATGATTTTGAGCAAGCCTGTTTTTAAGCCTAACCCCTTTGCCACATCCTCGCCCATTGAAAGGATATTCATTTTATTAGAAATGAACATGGCAATGACCCAGCCAACAGCTAGATAAGGAAGAACAGCTACTAACGTTTCGAGCTTCCTTCCTGAAACTGAGCCTGCCAGCCAGAACAGAACCTGCTCTAATGCAGTTTCATTTATTACTAGAAAACCTTGAGTCATTGAGGCAAACATAGCACTAATAGCTGCCCCTGCTAGCGTAAGCTTCATCGGAGTTAACCCTTCTCTTCCAAATGAGCCAATAGCATAGACACAAACAAAAGCTGCTGTCGCTCCTAAAAAAGACACCCAAGTAAAAATTTGCAAATTGCTTAAGGAAAACAGCGTAACTACGATAACAACAGCAAACCCTGCACCAGCATTAATCCCGAATATTTCCGGGGCTGCTAATGGATTCTTCGTTAATGTTTGCAGCAGAACTCCTGCAATAGCAAGGCTAGCTCCAACCGCTGAAGCAATCAATGCCCTCGGCAGCCTGACTGACTGAATAATCAAATCCTCATTCGATCCGTCAAACGCTGAAAAAGCATCAATAGCCATTTTCCATGTCGTATTTGTATATCCATATACAATACTCGCACACATTAAAAAAATTAAAATGATAATAGATATCAATAAACCAATCCATCGTTGTGAATTATTTTTTAACAGCATAAGCATAAACCTTTCATTAAGAAATGTTCCGTATTCATTTTCAGTCTATTGGATGAAAAACATGATGTCAATGAATTTGATAATCATTTTCAATTAACTATTGACAACCATAATAAACCATCATAAGATAGTGTTATCATTGAAAATGATTATCAATAGCAATTAGGAGGGAACTACATAATGAAATCATTTAAATTATCTCTAATGATTATTTCTATCCTGTCGTTTTTCGTTTTAGCTGCATGCGGAAATAACTCAAGCAAACAAACTAACAATGAAAAAGAAACAGATAATAAGACTGAAGAAACAGGCTATACTGTTCAACATGCAATGGGAGAAACAACAATTAAAGAAACGCCTAAGAAGGTCGTTATTTTAACAAATGAAGGAACTGAAGCCCTATTAGCATTAGGGGTTACACCTGTTGGTGCGGTTCAGTCCTGGACCGGTGATCCTTGGTACCCCCATATTGCAGACAAAATGGCTGATGTTAAAGTTGTAGGTACAGAGAGTGAAGTCAATGTGGAAGCAATTGCAGCATTAAAGCCAGATTTAATTATTGGAAACAAAATGCGCCAAGAAAAAATATACGATCAATTAAGTGCCATTGCCCCTACCGTATTCGCTGAAACTTTACGAGGCAACTGGCAGGAAAACTTTAAGCTTTATGCAAAGGCTTTGAATAAGGAAGCTGAAGGCCAGAAGGTTATTGCTGATTATAATCAGCGCATTAAAGATATTAAGGAGAAGCTTGGGGATAAAGTGAACAAAGAGGTTTCAATCGTTCGCTTTATGGCTGGAGATGTACGTATTTATCATAAGGATACTTTCTCAGGAGTGATCTTAGACCAAATTGGATTTGCTAGACCTGAAAGCCAAAATGTTGATGATTTCGCTGAAAGAAATGCAACGAAAGAAAGAATTCCTGCAATGGATGGTGACGTGCTATTCTACTTCACATATGAAACTGGTGACGGTGAAGCAAGCAGTTTAGAAGAAGAGTGGATTGAAGATCCATTATTCAAAAATCTAAGCGTCGTGAAAGCAGGCAATATCCACAAAGTGGATGATGTGATTTGGAATACTGCAGGTGGCGTTATTGCTGCTAACTTAATGCTTGATGATATTGAGAAATATTTTATAAAGTAACTAAAAAATGACTGCGCTTGCGCGCCAGTCATTTTTTTCTTTCCTTTCAAGAAGACATTTATTACTGCTCAGCCCTCTCTGCCTTATCTTATGATCATCATTTACCCATGTAAAAGGTTGGCGCTCATTTCAAAAACATTGTCCCTCATCATCATAAAGTTTCCATTTTCGGTAACAATAAGCGTAATCAGAAAATGATGGTGATTATATGAAAAGATGGATTCGCAAGAAACAAAATGAATCAAAAAAAGAGCAAAGCAATTTGGAGAAATCATTGGAAAAATCAAAGGATTTTGCTAAATCCTTTCATAGAAATCAAAAGACAAATATTCGTATTTGCTTGACCTTTATGTCTTCATTAGTTGATCAAGAAATTATTCAGCAAGCCTTGCTCCCAGAACTGCTGGAAGGCGAACTGAACATCATTGAAGATGTAAAAAAATTGATTCCTTTAACAGATGTAGAAATATCAGAAGAATACGATAAAGTTGAGCAAAAATTACTAAACGGATATGTCATGGTAACCCTTGAAAGTGTTGAGGATAAATTTGCCTTTATCGCCGTCCAAAAAGAAAATGTCAGAAGTATTTCTCCTCCTGAAATTGAGTTTTCTGTGATTGGTCCAAAGGAAGCATTCGTTGAATCACTTGGAACAAATTTAAATTTGATTAGAAAACGATTGCCCGTAAAAGAACTTATTGTTGAGGAATTTACACTAGGAAGCCTATCCAAAACTAGAGTAGCCCTTTTATATATGGACGGAATCACAAATGAGGAAAATATTAATACTGTCAGACAGCGAATAAAGGAAGTTGAATTTGATGCCATTACGGACAGTTCCTATATTGTTCAGCTCATTAGTGATAACTCAAATTCTCCTTTTCCTCAGCTATTGGACACAGAAAGACCTGACCGGGTTGTAGGGGTATTAGCCGAAGGGAAGATCGGAATTATTGTAGATGGGTCCCCACATGTACTAATTGCACCGACCACTTTAGTTGAATTTTTCGGGTCATTTGAAGATTATTTTTTAAATTGGATTCTTGCTTCATTTTTCCGATTAATACGTGTATTTTCCGTTTTGTTTTCATTGTTAATTACCCCAATTTACGTTGCGGTGCTTACCTATCATTATGAATTGGTTCCTAAAGATTTAATCGGAACCTTGATTACCTCAAGAAGGGTGGTTCCATTACCGCCTATATTAGAGGCGATATTTCTCGAATTAACAATTGAGCTGCTTAGAGAGGCAGGCGCAAGACTGCCAACTAAAGTCGGACAGACAATTGGTATCGTAGGGGGAATTGTTATTGGTACCGCTTCCGTTGAAGCAGGACTCACTAGTAATGTTCTTCTCATTATTGTTGCTTTGGCTGCTCTAGCGTCCTTTACAACGCCAGTTTATAAGATGGGCAATACGATTCGCTTTCTTCGGTTCCCATTTTTATTATTCGCACAGCTTTGGGGCCTCTTGGGAATTGTTTTTTGTTTTAGCCTAATGCTAACCCATTTATTACGACTCACATCACTTGGACGGCCATTTTTGGCACCACTCTACCCTCCAAGGCTAGAGGACTTAAAGGATTCATTTATCCGGTTCCCTTTTAGAAAGCAATACTTACGGCCGTTTTTCTTACAAACACAAAATCGGGTACGCTTTAGTAAAGAAAAGGCAAAATTGAAAAAAGATATTGATGAATAAGAAAGGAGATGAATAATCCTATGCAGGAGGTAATCCCTGATCGATTTAAAATTGCTCCATTTTTAGTTTTTTATATGGTGGTTTCTATGCAAATCGGAATAGGTACCCTTGGATATCAGCGGATTATAGCAAAGTATACGAGTCAGGATTCGTGGATTTCTGTTCTGCTTGCAGGATTATCTCTCCATATCATTATATGGCTGATCTATAAAATCGCTGAGACGGTCAACGGAGATATTGTAACAGCTCATGCATTTGTTTTCGGAAAAGTGTTAGGTAAAATAATCAGCTCCTTTTTTATCCTTTACTTTTTATTTATGTCATTAACCGTACTTAGGACCTATATCGAAATCATCCAAGTTTGGGTCTTTCCTAGTATGAGTGTTTTCTGGTATACGCTTGCTTATATGATCTTATGCATTTATATCATTTATGGCGGTTTTAAGGTCGTTGTTGGGATTGCTTTTTTCGGGGCTATCCTTCCATCCTACCTATTTCTTATTTTTATCTATGATTTAAAATTCACGGAGTTTGAGCATCTCCTGCCTATTTTTGACCATTCCATTATGGATCTTTTAACTGGATCCTTTCACATGTCATTATCCTTAATCGGCTTTGAAATCGTGCTGTTTATTTATCCCTTTATTAAGGAACCCCAGAAATCAAAAAAATGGGCTCATTTTGCAATTTTATCCACCACAATGATCTATACCGGATTAATGGTTCTAACCATTGCCTATTTCTCTAATGAGCAGCTTCAAAAGGCCATTTGGGCAACATTAACGATGTGGAAAATTGTTGAAATGCCATTTGTGGAGCGGTTTGAATACATTGGCATTGCAAGCTGGAGCCTAGTCATTCTGCCTAATGTATGCATTCCCATTTGGGTTGCCTCAAGACTGCTGAAAAGAATTTACCATCTAAAACAGAAAAAAGGTGTCCTATTTATTTCAGCTGCCATAATAGGTGTTATTAACATATTTAATACGAGAGAAAGGGTCGGCATACTCAACGATTATCTAGGAAAAACAGGCTTTGCCATTACTTTCATCTATATTCCTTTACTGTTTATAGCAATATTAATAGCAAAGAAGGTGAAGAAGAAATGAGAGTGCTCGTCTTAAGCATTACGATCCTTCTCCTGCTAACGGGATGCGTTCAAAAAAAAATCATTGATGAAGTCAATATTATAGCAGGAGAAGCCTATGATTTAGCTGAGGATGGGAAATTTAATGGCTCCATTCTTTTTCAAGATTACCTTCCTGATAAATCCATTGAAAATAAAGTGTTCGTTACAGAAGGATTAATGCGCAGAGATTTATTATTAAATGTTCAGAAGAAGGCTGCCAGGAACGTTGTGACAGGCGGTATTGAAATTACAATATTTGGTGATAAATTATCTGATACAGGCATCATAGACTTTGTTGACTCTTATGAAAGAGATGCTAGCATTGGGACCCGAAACTATTTAGCAACAGCTCATGAGAGTGCCTTAGAAATTTTAAAAGGAGATTATGGACCCCAAGGAGTTTCAAAATATTTAAGCAGTTTAATTCGGCAAAATATTGAACTAAGAGATGTACCCAAAACAAATTTACATATCTTTCTCCGTGACTTTTACAAAAAGGGGAAGGACCCTTATCTTCCGGAAATAAAACAAATAAGCCCGGAAGATGTTGAAATAAGCGGGCTTAGCATTTTTAAAAACGATAAGGAAATTTATGTTTTGCCTAAAAGTAAAATGTTTTTCTTTAAACTATTATCAGATAAACATAGCCAGGGAACCTTCGAGGTGAAAAATGTAAAAGGTGAGGATGTTGCCATTAGAAGCATCCGATCTACCCATAAGTATAAGCTAACAAGACAGGGTCATTCCCATTTAGATATCTATCTCAAGATCATTGGGGATATTCGAGAGTATACAGGAAAAAGATTAGATCAAAAAGCTGTAGACCAGATTGCTAAAAAATTGGAGGAGGATGTCAATAAAGAATGTTTAAAATTAGTGAAATTATTCCAGAAGAAAAACGTAGATCCTTTAGGGATCGGAAATTTTCATCTTAAAAGGATTCGCGGATACGATTTCAGCAAGTGGGATGAGGATTATAAGAATATGACCTTTAAAATACATACAAAGGTCAAGATTGTTGAAACAGGCGTGGTTGAATAAGAGCGGAGCCCAGAACTTGGGCATCCGCTCTTTTTATTCAATCGGTGTTCGAAAACATATACTTTTTATAATGGTAGCGTATTGAAAATATTAAACTAAGAGCTAGCATATTCCCCATTAAAGAACTGCCTCCATAACTAATAAAAGGTAGTGGAATCCCTGTAATAGGAAGAAGCCCGATGGTCATGCCAATATTTTGAAAGACATGGAAGGTAATCATACTAATAGCCCCTACACAAATATACGAATAAAAGTTATTCTTTGTCTCCATTCCGATCTTTGTTATCTGGTAAATAAGAAGGAAGAATAAACTTACGAGAATACTTGATCCAATAAAGCCAAACTCTTCTCCAACGATACTAAAGATGAAATCCGTATGACTTTCTGGCAAATATACTTCTCTCGTTCCGTAACCTTTTCCGCTTGTTTCACCGGATCCGATGGCAAGAAGTGATCTTGTTAATTGAAAGCCTGTCGAGCTTTGATAATTGTAAGGATCAAGCCATGAGTAGATCCGTCCGAATTGATACTGCTTGACCCCCAAATATTTTTCTAATATGTCGGGCTGCCATAGAACAAAGTAAAAAATAACTGAAATGAGTGTAATGCCTGTCCCGAAAATGGGAACAAGAATTTTCCAAGAAATTCCGGAGATAAATATCATCCCAAGCATGATCGAAATAAAAACAAGACCGGTACCAAGGTCAGGCTGCTGCATGACGAGCAGCAAAGGAATTCCCGTAAATACGCCAAGTTTAATCAACAGCCGAAAATCAGTTTCAATTGTTTTAGCCGGATTCTTCAGATGGTGGTCATCAATGACCTTCGCCAGAACAATAATTAAAAACACCTTCACAAGCTCAGATGGCTGAAGTGAGCCCATTCCAGGCACTCTATACCATGCCTTTGCCCCATTTATCACAGGCGCAATACTGCTTGGCGCAAAAATTAAAAAGGCTAGCAGCAATAAACCAAAGCCGTAAGCATACCAGGAGATTTTCTTCAGCTGTTCGGAATCCAGTCTGATTACCGCTGCAATAATACCTGTGCCCACTATATACCAAATGACTTGCTTCAAGAGAAAGTTCTCTTTATATTGACCTGTTGTTTGTGCACTATAAATCGAAATACAGCTGACTAAAAACAATAAAAATAAAATGAGCACTAAGTTAAAATCTAATTTAGGAGGGATCGTAGTTTTATTTGAAGTCATAGCTTTTCTCCTTATGTTAAAACACCAAAAAAAATAAAATACAATATTTTATTATATTTTTTTACCGATTAAATAACAACTTCATTTTAAATAATGGATCATATTCCCTTTATCTAAAATAACGTTCCCGCACATCATTCTTCATCCACTCTATATTATTAGGAACTTGGGGAATAAAATACCCGATAAAAAGCGGTGTCGTGACAGAACGCGGAACAATCTTCACATAAATATTTCCTTCAAATTCATAAAAGAATAAATTATAGCTCGTACAATTAAATGGAAAATGATTCAAAATATAATGAGCAGCAACCTGGATGTACTTAGCAAATGCCGTTATATCATGAATATCCCCAAGCTTCACATTAAATTCGTAAAATCCAACACGTGGCGCAGTTGATATCGATAACACCGTTCTATTCTTTTCATGAATCGTTAAACCTTCAAAGTCGCTAGCCTGAACCTTTTCAGTATAATCAATATCCTTCAAACCTATTATTTGCATATGCGGATGAGCAATAGTGCCCCCTGATAGTGGACCATGGTTTTTAAAAAAGATAACAGATTTATACTCATTTGAAGCGGCCATTTCCAGCCAGTGAGTTAAACCGAATCGAATGAGTCTTATTAGATGATCCTCCGAATAAACGGAAAGCTCACTATGGCATTCGTCCGTTTCAATTAAGACGGTTTGAAATGTATTCTCTAAAACCGGAAATTTATTTTTTAATAATATGATCGAGCCATCCGAAGCTAGAATATCTGTGAGCTTCTCCCTTTCGCAAAATGGACAGCTTTGCTCTTTATTTCGTATACTATTAGGCTTTTGACGCCCAATTCCTGTATTAAAAAATAGATGAGTATGACTCATGAATATGCACCTGCTTTTCTTTCTGTCTACTCCTATTTTATTGATTATTTTAAGAATATGCGAGAAGAAACACCTATGAAATTTTTGCAAAAGAAAAGCGCAAGCGCCTTGGTCACCCCCGACAAGCACAAGACTAGCCTCACGGAAAGGTGTCCTTTACCTTTCTGGGAGGCTCGTCTTGTGACCTCGAGGGGGTAGGCGCTGGAGCTAGACATTTCTCTGACTCGAGAAGTTATACTTTTATATCAAAAAAAACGTGCAGCCTTTATTTAAAGTGTACCCTTTGTAAAGGACATTTTTAA
>NZ_JACWFE010000024.1 GCF_019749375.1 Bacillus sp. S/N-304-OC-R1 | reverse complement strand
TTTTAACTCTAACTTTTGGGGTGCAGCACCAATGGACACCCCTTTTTATATTAAGCAACCGGTCCGCCTTTTTCTTCGATTTCAGCAGAAACGTTTGAGAATTTCTTAAAGTTTTCACGGAATTTAGATGCTAATTCCTTTGCTTTTGCTTCGTAGGCTGCTTGATCAACCCATGTTTTGTTAGGTTGAAGCACTTCATCAGGAACACCTGGTACATGAAGAGGAATTTCTAGACCGAAGATTTCGTCCTTGATTGTCTCTACGTTATTTAATTCGCCTTCTAGAGCGGATTGTACCATTGAACGAGTGTAAGCAAGCTTCATACGGCTTCCAACGCCATATTCGCCGCCAGTCCAGCCTGTATTCACAAGGAATACTTTTGCGTTGTGCTCATCGATTTTCTTTCCTAGCATTTCTGCATACTCAGTTGCAGGAAGCGGAAGGAATGGTGAACCGAAGCAAGTTGAGAATGTTGCTTGCGGTGATGTAATGCCGCGCTCAGTACCAGCAAGCTTAGATGTATATCCGCTTAAGAAATGGTACATCGCTTGCTCTTTAGAAAGCTTCGCGATTGGAGGCAATACGCCAAATGCATCGGCAGTTAAGAATACAATTGTATTTGGATGACCTGCAATGCTTGGATCCACAATATTATCTATTGCTTGCAGCGGGTAAGCTGCACGAGTATTTTCAGTAAGTGTGTTATCGTCATAATCTGCTACACGAGATTCAGCGTTAATAACAACATTTTCAAGAACAGAACCGAAGCGAATCGCATCAAAAATTTGTGGTTCTTTTTCACGAGTTAAGCCAATCGTTTTTGCATAGCAACCGCCTTCAATATTGAATACGCCATTTGGTGACCAGCCGTGCTCATCGTCACCGATTAGACGGCGATTTGGATCAGCTGATAAAGTCGTTTTACCAGTTCCGGAAAGTCCGAAGAATAATGCTACATCTCCTTCAAGTCCAACGTTTGCAGAGCAGTGCATTGGTAAAATTCCGTTTTCAGGCAATAAATAGTTCATAACAGAGAAAATAGATTTTTTAATTTCTCCAGCATATTCAGTTCCGCCAATTAATACTGTACGGCGCTCAAATGATACAATAATAAATGTTTCAGAAGCAGTACCATCAACAGTTGGATCTGCCTTAAAGTTTGGAGCTGAAATTACAGTGAATTCTGCTTGATGATCTAGTAGCTCCTCATCTGATGGACGGATGAAAAGCTGATGAGCAAATAAATTATGCCAAGCATATTCATTTATCACTTGAATTGGAAGGCGATGTTTTGTGTCAGCACCAGCAAATCCTTTAAAAACAAAAACTTCATCTTTTTCTTTTAAGTAGTTTAATACTTTTTCGTAAAGGCTTGTAAAAACCTCTTCTGAAATAGGCTGGTTAACACTTCCCCAATCTACTTTATCTTTTGAAGTTGCCTCTTCTACAATGTATTTATCCTTTGGAGAACGTCCTGTATATTTACCTGTTGTTGCGACAACAGCTCCAGTTGACGTAAGCGAACCTTCTTTACGATTAAGAACCTTTTCCACAAGCTGTGGAACGGATAGCTGCACTTGAATATTATTTCCTTTTAATAAATCCGATAATTGATTCGGAATGCTAACAGAATTCATCTGATGAATACCTTCCTTTTACATTAAATTTATGAAAGACATTTCAATTACAAATAGTATAACACATTTAGATCATTAGTCTATACTAATGGCTGATTTTTTTGTTAAATATTTTTGACATTCGTTTCAGATACAATACGGCAATACTATGCTAGAAAAAATGGAACAAAGGTGAAAAAGGCTAAATATGATAAAATAATTCTAACAAAAAGTATGGGGCTGATATATATATGAAAACGACTGCATTATACGACGAAACTTGTAGTTTATGCAAGGAATCTAAACAAATATTTAAAAAAATTGATTGGCTTCGCAAAATTGAATGGGTTTCGCTGCAGGATTATGAGAGAAAAAATCAATTGATTTCCTTTGATCGAACAAGTTTACGGAGAGAGCTCCATATTATTACTTCTAACGGAAAAGTTTTAAAAGGTTATAATGCTGTTAGGCATTTACTTCTTCTATCCCCGCCTGCAAGTCTTTTTGGATTTTTCTTATATATTCCTGGAATGTCTTTTTTAGGCGATCCTTTATATAAATGGATAGCAAAAAATCGCCATAAATTTCTACGTAAAAAATGTGATAATGGCAGTTGTTCATTATGATGTACATGAGTATTAAAAAAACACCAAAATAATTAAGAATTTTATTGACTTCTTTTTATTAATTAAGTTATGATTTATCCTTGAACGGATACTCTCTTATCCCGAGCTGGCGGAGGGACAGGCCCAATGAAGCCCAGCAACCTGCTTAACTTATTTTATTAGCAAAGGTGCTAACCTGACGCAAGGACTAGATCCTTGAACGATAAGAGTGAAAGGCGCGAATCGATTTGCTTCAACCTTTTCACATGGATGGAAAGGTTTTTTATTTTGCATTTTGAGGGTTGGCTGAAGTTTAGCCAGACGCTTTTATAATAAAAACTCCAAATTTATTTCATACTACTTAGGGAATGAGTTCCGTATCAAATTTTTGAGGATGCTTTCATATAAACGGCCGTTCAAAGGGATCATTTTTTGAACCTCTACTAAAGAAAGCAAACTCGCTTATTTTATATATAAGGAGGAATCCCAGAATGTCAACAAAACGTCGTTTGTTTACATCTGAATCTGTAACTGAAGGTCATCCGGATAAAATTTGTGACCAAATCTCTGATGCTATTTTAGATGCTATTTTAGCACAGGATGCCAATGCTCGTGTGGCTGCGGAAACATCTGTTACGACTGGTTTAGTATTAGTCGCAGGTGAAATTACTACATCTACTTATGTAGATATTCCAAAAATCGTACGTGAAACTGTAAAAGAGATCGGCTATACTCGTGCCAAATATGGCTTCGATTCTGAAACATGTGCTGTTTTAACTTCTATTGATGAACAATCAGCTGATATCGCAATGGGTGTTGACCAAGCACTAGAAGCACGTGAAGGTAAGATGAGTGATGAAGAAATTGAAGCAATCGGTGCTGGAGACCAAGGTTTAATGTTCGGATTTGCTTGTAATGAAACAAAAGAGCTTATGCCTCTTCCAATTTCATTAGCTCATAAATTATCACGCCGTTTGACTGAAGTACGTAAAGAAGATATCCTTCCGTATCTTCGCCCAGACGGAAAAACTCAGGTAACAGTAGAGTATGATGAAAACAACAAACCGGTTCGTATTGATACGATCGTTATTTCTACTCAGCATCACCCTGAAATTAGCTTAGAGCAAATTCAGCGCAATATTAAAGAGCATGTTATTAATCCGGTTGTACCAAAAGAACTAATTGATGAGGATACTAAATACTTCATCAACCCTACTGGCCGTTTCGTAATTGGGGGACCTCAAGGTGATGCAGGCTTAACTGGCCGTAAAATCATCGTAGATACTTATGGCGGATATGCTCGTCACGGCGGCGGTGCATTCTCTGGTAAGGATCCTACAAAGGTTGACCGTTCTGCTGCCTATGCTGCTCGTTATGTAGCGAAAAATATCGTTGCTGCTGGTCTTGCAGATAAAGTTGAAGTTCAGCTTGCTTATGCAATCGGTGTAGCTCAGCCGGTATCAATTTCTGTTGATACTTTCGGAACTGGAAAGGTAGAAGAAGAGGTTCTTGTAGATTTAATCCGCAAAAACTTTGACCTTCGCCCAGCGGGCATTATTAATATGTTAAATCTTCGCCGTCCTATCTATAAGCAAACAGCTGCTTATGGACATTTCGGTCGTACTGATATTGACTTACCATGGGAGCGTACAGATAAAGCTGAAGCATTACGCTCGGCTGCTCTATAATAATGAAAAAGCGGGAGTTGCATTTTTAATGTAACTTCCGTTTTTTTTATTCGTCTTATCTTAGAATGCTTGATAGATGATTGGAAAAAAATCCTCAGCCCATACCTCGAAATAGCTTCCCTTATATTCACTATTTATTTGATCAACTGAAACAGACCTTTCATCTTATTTTTTTATTGAATAAGAGTGGAGGAAATAGATCATGCATAGTTTTTTTGTAGGATATTCAGATAAGCAGAAAATCCAAGACCATAGGGGTTCATTCGATTATGCTGATAAGCATATAGAACTCACATATAGCAGACTTGGAGACGCTAACCAGCAGCTAATATTCTCTTTAACTGAGAGATACGTAATCGTTTTTGATGGAGAAATTTATTACGATGATGGGCTGCAGCAAGATCTTATCAATGAAGAAATCATACTTAAGACTAACACTGAAGTTTTACTGATATTATATAGCCGTTATAAAGAACAAATGATTGAAAAGCTTCGTGGTATGTTTTCATTTGTTATTTGGGATAGTGAAGAAAAGGTTTTATTTGGAGCGAGAGATCGTTTTGGAATTAAACCCCTCTACTATTATGAAAGTGCGGAAGAGAACTATTTTGCTACTGAAATGAAAAGCATTAGGGAGAGGATTAAATGTACAGAAATAAATAATGAGGCGGTACAGCATTATTTATCGTATCAGTTTGTCCCTGAGCAAAATTCATTGACATGCGGGATAAAAAAGCTGGAACCGGGTCATTATTTTATAAAGAAAATGGGCCAGCCAATGAAGGTTACACGTTACTGGAAGGCGGTTTTTCATCCAGTTGCTAAGCAGGAAGCAGATTTTACTAAGGAGATTCGAGATGCATTAGCAGAAACGATACAACTGCATTTACAAGCTGATTTACCAATTGGGTCCTTTCTGTCCGGAGGCGTTGATTCAACGATTATCGCTTCGATTGCAAAAGAATATTATCCGGGTTTGAAAACCTTCACAGTTGGATTTGAACAACAAGGATTTAGTGAACTAGACGTTGCTCAGGAAACTGCAGTAAGGCTTGGAATCGATAATATAAGCAGAGTGATTACACCAGAGGAATTTATGAATGAATTGCCCAAGATTATTTATTCCCTGGAAGATCCTCTTGCAGATCCAGCGTGCATCCCGCTTTATTTTGCTGCAAAAGAAGCTAAAAAATATGTGAAGGTAGTCATGTCGGGTGAGGGAGCGGATGAATTGTTTGGGGGCTATCGGATTTATCATGAACCTCATTCTTTAAAGCTATTTCAGTATTTCCCGCATTTTTTAAAAAGAGTTCTCCGTTCTTTAGTAAAGCTAATTCCTGATGGTATGAAGGGAAGAAGCTTCATCGAACGGGGAGTAACACCTTTAGAAGAAAGATATATTGGCAATGCGAAAATTTTTTCCGAAGAAGAAAAAGAATTTCTTTTCCAATATTATAATGAAGGATTAAGCTTTACTAAAATTACTGCTCCGCTCTACAAGGAATGCGCGCATTATGACCAGATTAGCCGAATGCAATATATCGATCTTCACACATGGCTAAGAGGAGATATTCTTCTAAAAGCTGATAAAGTGGCAAGGGCTCATTCGCTCATATTTCGGCTGCCTTTTCTTGATAGGAAGATATTTGAGATTGCCTCCCAAATACCAAGCAGTTTAAAAGTTTCAAACAGAACAACTAAATATATTTTACGGAAAGCGGCAGAAGGAATAATTCCTGATCATGTCCTGCATCGAAAGAAGCTAGGATTCCCAGTGCCGATTAGATTGTGGCTCAAGAATGAAATGCATGATTGGGCAAAAAAAATAATCCGTGAAAGCAACACGGATCATTTATTTAATAAGGATTATGTGTACAAATTGCTAGATGATCACTGTTCAAATAAACAAGATAATAGCCGAAAACTTTGGACAGTAATAATTTTCATGCTTTGGTACTCAGTATATTTTGAAAGAAAGTTTGACAGTGAACTGCCTGCCGCTCTCATAATGAGTAATTAAGCAACAGATGGGAAGAATAAGTACTTCATAAAAGGTTATTTTTGTAGCGATTTATAGAACTGAGCTTTTTCAGCATATTCTCTGCTTATTCTTTCCATATCTTCAATATCATCTGGTGTTAACTCGCGAATGACCTTAGCAGGACGGCCAAAGGCGAGCGTATTTGGCGGAATTTTTTTTCCTTGAGGAACAAGGCTGCCGGCACCGATAAATGCACCTTCGCCGATTTCCGCCCCATCAAGAATAATGGAACCCATCCCGATTAACGCTTTTCGGCGAATAATGCAGCTATGTAAAACAACCTGATGCCCAACAGTTACTTCATCTTCTAGGATAAGAGGATTGTTTGGGCTTTGGTGTAAAACAGAGTTATCTTGGATATTTACTTTTTTTCCGATGATGGTAGGAGCGACGTCTCCTCTAATCACGGTATTGAACCATACACTGGATTCATCTCCAATTTCAACATCACCTGTAACAGTAGCATAATCTGCGATGAAGACAGAGTCTGCTATTTTTGGGTGTTTATCTTTATATGGATAGATCATGTTTGATTCTCCTTTAAATGATTTTGTATATTAAGTTTACCATAGAAGATAATGTACTTGTTTAGTCGAGAAGATTTATGATACCTTCTCAGTTAAAAAAGTCGAAATTTCTTAATAATGGATCGAAAATTGACGAATCAGCAAGGTGTAACTAATGATGAAAAAATGTTTCTGCGTTATAATTTACAATAACGATTTCGTTCAACATAGGTTTAGGAGGATAAATGATGTGGAAATGGGAAGCTGAAGGAGAGGCAAAAGGAGTCATTGTCATGGTCCATGGTGCAATGGAGCATCATCGCCGCTACGGTTGGCTTATCGAAATGTGGCGCTTGTCAGGCTTTCATGTCATTATGGGAGATCTTCCGGGCCAAGGGATGACTACTAGATCGCGGCGAGGTCATATTGATTCTTTTGATGAATATTTGCACGAGGTTAAGGATTGGATTCAGGCAGCCTATCAATTTGAGCTGCCGGTGTTTTTGCTTGGACACAGTATGGGTGGCCTCATTGCAATTCGTCTATTGCAAGAAGAGCGATTGAAATTAGCAGGTGTCATATTGTCTTCTCCTTGCCTAGGATTAGTGAAGAAGCCTAATAAGGTACTAAACATGATTTCTTTTGCATTAAATAGTATAGTCCCGGGCTTCCGTATAAATTCAGGACTTACAGTTGACATGGCAACGAGAAATATTGATGTACGCGATGCGGATTCAAATGATACTTTGTATGTAACAAAGGTATCTGTCAGATGGTATCGTGAGCTTGTTCATGCTATTAAGCTTGCCTTCGAAAATTTAGGTAAAACCCATGATATTCCATTGCTTGTAATGCAAGGCGGAGAAGATTTAATAGTCAATAAGAAATTGGTTAGTGACTGGTTCAACCTTGCCCCCTTCTCTGAAAAGCGATTTAAAGAATGGTCCAAATGTTACCATGAAATTTTTAATGAGCCTGAAAGAGAAGAGGTTTTTGAATATGCGAAGGACTTTGTCAATAGCCAGTTAAAAGCAATTGGGTACATTGTTTGATGTCTAGCCAGCGCCTGCCCTGACGGATAAGCCCTTGTCTAGGAATATTACAAAGGATAGCTTCAGCGAGAATACACCACAGTAACAATCGTCCTTTAATTGTTTCGAAGGCGCTTGCGCTTTTTTAAGGAGTGAGTTTTTATGGGTGTCCCATCCATGCCTATCAGTCTAATGTCAAAAGTTTATCGAAAGGTTCTGCCTATTGTTCATAAGGAATTGAATTATTGGCGAGATAGAGCAGGAAATATTCCAGATCCGGAATTAAGAAAACAGGCATTAGCGAGCATTAAGCATAAGACCTTTCATTGTGAAGGCGGCGCTATTATGGCATTAATGGCAAAAGATCATTATGAAAAAGCCATTAAGTTTATCGTTGCCTACCAAACAATCAGTGACTATTTGGATAATTTATGTGATCGCAGTACTTCCCTTGATCCAGAAGACTTTTCTGCTCTCCATGAATCAATGATCCATTCACTTTTGATAGATGCCGAAGAGAATAATTATTACCGTTTTAGAAATGAGCAGAATGACGGAAATTATTTAGCTGATTTGGCTGCTGCGTGCAGGGAAGTTTTATCGGATATTGCACATTATGATGAAATAAAGGACTATCTATTAGAACTTTGCCGGTATTATTGTGATTTGCAAATTCATAAACATGTGCGAGTGGATGAACGTGTTCCACGTCTTCAAAGTTGGTTCGATGAGTACAAGGCACATATTCCCGAGATGGAATGGTATGAATTCTCAGCCTGTTCTGGCTCAACTTTAGGTATTTTTTGCCTCGTTTCATATGCGATGAGCGAGGATTTTAAAGTGGAAGATGCTAAAAATATACGAAATGGCTATTTCCCTTACATACAAGGTTTGCATATATTACTAGATTATTTCATCGATCAGGAAGAGGACCGTGCTGGGGGAGACTTAAATTTCTGTTTTTACTACGAAAGTGAAGATCAGCTATTTGACCGGTTAAAGCATTTTGTTCAAGAAGCAGACAGACACACAGAGCAGCTCCCGCACAAACGGTTTCATCAGCTGATTAATCGCGGACTCCTAGGCATTTATTTATCAGATGAAAAAGTCCGCAAGCAAAGAAATGTCAAGAAGCTAGCTCGCGGAATGATTAGAACCGGAGGCATGATCAGTTTTTTCTTTTACTTAAATGGGAGAGCCTACCGAACTATGCAAAAATGGATTCCAGCGGGACTAATAAGGGCATTTCTTAAATGAAAAAGGCAAAAAACCTGCGGTTATGCAGGTTTTTTGCGTTCTCAAGGGAATATTGTATCAATTAATTGATTGGAAATTAGGATATATCGGCGAGTTTCGGAATATATCCGCCAGATTCGGAATATATCCGCCAGTTCCGGAATATATCCGCCAGTTTCGGAATATATCCGCTAGTTTCGGAATATATCCGCCACTCCCATACAATCATCTTTTCTCAATGGCCACAATAAATGGCGGATTATTCTTTTGATTAATAAATTGATATTGAAGGACATGTGCTTCTTTTTGATCTAATTCTTTTACATACTGAAGCAGAGCATCTCGCTCAAGCTTTCCTTCATCATGGCCATGGTATACAACTAGGACAATTATGCCTTCTTGTGCCATAATGTCAAGAAGCTGCTGGATTGCTGAAATAGTTGTCTCTGGAACAGTTACAATCGTTTTATCTCCGCCAGGCAAATAGCCTAGATTAAAAATCGCTCCTTTAATTTTTCCGTGATGATCTACTGGGATGCTGGATAAAATATGTTCATGCCCTTTATGAAATAAAGTGACACAGTCAGTAAACGACTGCTCAGCTATTCTTTTTTTTGTAGATAAAATAGCTTCTTCCTGTATATCAAAGCCGTAAACGAATCCAGTATCTCCAACCAACTTAGCAAGAAATAATGTATCATGTCCATTGCCTAAAGTGGCGTCTACTGCAATGTCGCCTGGGTTAACTGCTTTTTCAAGCAGCATCCTTGCAAATGGCAAAACTCCATCTAGCTTCATGCTTGTACCTCCAGGTTGCTTGCTTTATAATACTTTCCTTGCCAGCTATTTCGTCTCTTAAGCTCGGCATCAATGGAATTGAGAACCTCCCATTTATTCACGCTCCACATCGGTCCAATCATTAGCTCAATTGGTCCGTCTCCAGTAATGCGGTGAACAATCATTTCCGGCGGTAAAATTTCTAGTTGATCACATACTAAATTTATATATTGATCAAATGATAAAAATTCTAACATTCCTTTTTCATATTGCTTCACCATAGGAGTCCCTTTTAACAAATGAAGGAGATGGATTTTTATTCCTTGCACATCTAGCTTAGCAACTTCACGAGCGGTTTCCATCATCATTTCTGGCGTTTCGAGCGGAAGTCCATTAATAATGTGCGAACAAACGCGAATTCCATGCTTCCGAAGCTTGTTCACACCGTCAACATAGCATTGATAATCATGAGCACGATTAATGAGCAATCCCGTTCTTTCATGAACAGTCTGCAAACCAAGCTCCACCCATAAATATGTTCTCTGATTTAACTCTGCTAAGTATTCCACAACATCATCTGGCAAACAGTCAGGTCTTGTTGCAATAGAAAGACCGACAACATCCTCCAGATTTAATACTTTTTCATACATATTTCTAAGTACTTCTACAGGAGCGTGTGTATTCGTAAATGCTTGGAAATAAGCCATGTATTTGCCATCTTTCCATTTTTGATGCATTTTGTTCTTTATCTCATGAAATTGTGTTTCAATATCGTCCGTCCGATTTCCGGCAAAATCTCCAGAGCCTGCTGCACTGCAGAATGTACAGCCTCCATAAGCAACTGTACCGTCACGATTCGGGCAGTCAAACCCGCCATCAAGGGCCACCTTAAAAACCTTACGGCCAAATTCATTTCTTAAATGGTAATTCCATGTATGGTAACGTTTATTATCAGATGCAAAAAGAAAAGGGTTTTGCTGATTCAATTGGAAAACCTCCTATTTATATAGGGATTATTATTTTAAAAATTATTACATAGAAAATATCTTAACAGAAATCCTATTCCAAATGTAATAGCTGTAAGCGAATATTGCCAACGAAATTGTGAAATAGGAAATAGAAATATGAACAAACTAAGAGATGAAGCAATAGCTTCTGAAAAGACCCATTCATTCAGGAGGGGATACAATTGGCTACTCGTGACTCTGTAGATAACTTGATTCAGCAATGTGAGGATGCAATTCGATTTGCCAATGATCAAATGCAAGAGGTCAGAACACAAGAGCATCATAATGAAATTGGGTATACAGATGCTCTGCAGTCACTGGAGAATGCCTATAACGACTTAGCGAAGCTAGCGTTAAGTGCAAATGCTCAGCAAAGGGAACAGCTTCACCGGATGAGGCTTCAACTGCAGCAGCTTCAGAATCAAATGATTACGCATCCTTATTAAGGAGTGATGGTCACAGTGAAAAAACGATCAAAACAAAGTAACCCAGAGCAAAAAAATAGAAATGGTATAAATAATCAAGATATCGAAGCCGGACAGGATTATGACATTATCAAACAGGCGAAAAAGAAATATGAAAAACAAGGTCAGCCAGTAAAATCAAAATTCAGACCTGAATAATCTTAACCCTCCAAAAATGGAGGGTTTTAATTTTGCCTCAAGGCGCTTCCGCTTTTCAATGAATATTGTGTATTTTCCGTGATTTAAACGTTAGGTGAATATATATTGCAAGGACAGTAAAAAAGAAATAAAATTGCTTTGATACTCAAAAGAATAAAGAAATCTATATAGATAACCGTTATTAAAAAAGGGAGGGGTTTATCATGCCACGTGCCTTATGGCTTTTAATAATTGGGATGGTGGTGAATGTGACAGGCTCTTCTTTTTTATGGCCTTTAAACACGATCTATATTCACGACCATCTGGGGAAATCATTATCAATTGCAGGAATCGTATTAATGTTAAACTCAGGAGCCAGTGTAATTGGGAACTTATTCGGGGGAATCCTTTTTGATAAAATTGGCGGATATAAGTCAATTTTGCTTGGAGCGGGAATATCATTATTGTCCTTAATTGGTTTAACCTTTTGGAATGGGTGGCCCACGTACGTAGTCTTTTTAACAGTTGTAGGATTTGGAGCGGGAATTATTTTTCCTTCTATGTATGCAATGGCAGGATCTGTATGGAAGGAAGGCGGAAGAAAATCCTTTAATGCCCTGTATGTATCACAAAACCTTGGAGTTGCCATTGGAGCCGCTCTTGGAGGATTTGTCGCATCATTCTCTTTCCAGCTAATATTTATCGCAAATATGATTATGTATATTGTCTTTCTTTTCATTGCGTTTTTTGGATATAAAGGTATACAAGTAGAATCAGGTACGCAGGCAGCTCCTAAGAAAGGCCTAGTTGTAAAAGATCATTCTAAATTGTACGCGCTGCTAATTTTATGTTTAGGCTATAGTTTATGCTGGGTGGGCTATGTTCAATGGCAAACGACTATTGCTTCCTTTACACAGGAATTAAATATTTCATTAAGACAATATAGTTTGCTTTGGACGATTAATGGAGCATTGATCGTACTTGGCCAGCCAGTAGTGAATCTGCTAGTCCGACGTATTAAATCCTTGAAAATGCAAATTAACTTAGGAATCATAATTTTTATTATATCCTTCGGCGTTGTTTCGGTTGCGCATCAGTTTGCTGCTTTTCTTGCGGGGATGATTATTTTAACGATTGGTGAGATGTTAGTATGGCCAGCAGTGCCAACGATAGCAAATACTCTTGCACCAAAAGGAAAAGAAGGATTTTATCAGGGGATTGTCAATAGCATGGCTACAGGCGGGCGTATGGTTGGTCCGCTATTAGGCGGAATCCTTGTTGATATATATGGAATGCCGATGCTATTTTCATTAATTATCGGCCTGCTCGTTATTTCAATTTTTACAACCCTTTTCTATGATAAGAAAATGAAAAAGACAGAAAATATAGCACAAGCTTCTTAAAGGCCTGCATTTTAGCAGGTCTTTTTTTAATGAACCATTTCCTCTACAAAAATGACTTTTGAAAAATAACTTTTTAATATCAACCACTTTGCAGGATACATATAAATAAATTCCTGCATATCATTATTGGAATACATTACTAAATAATCAAAATTGGCTTTAGCCTGCTGTAGATCAAATAGCAGAGCGTGAGGAATCGTGTAATGAAAATGAAGCTGATATGGATTGAGCTTAATAGTCTGAAATTGGTTCGCATCAATAAAAGATTGAACCGCTTTTTGACAGTGCCCCATTATACCAACCTTTCGATAAATGCCCTCATTAATAAAAGTAATAGCTTTCAATTTAATCACTCCATTTTATCTTTACTCCCTTTTTTGACCGAAACCGGCTGAAAAATACATACTCAAATTAAATATTCTAATAATTATGATAAAATAAAACTAAATAACCAATAAGGGGAGTAACATGAAAAACGCACTTTTAGATATACCAATTGAGATTGTCGAAACCATTCTTGAAAATGCCTTCGGATGGCTAGTGGTCGTGGATAAAGTAGGTGTGATTACATATATAAACAAAAACTATTGTGATTTTTTAGAGGTTGAACGTGAGAAGGTTATTGGACTGCATGTTTCAAAGGTAATCGAAAACTCCCGTATGCATATTGTTGCGGCCACGGGTAAGGAAGAAGTAGCCGATCTGCAATATATAAAAGGGAACTATATGATCGCGAACCGCATTCCTATTATTATAGATGGACAAGTTGTTGGCGCATTTGGAACGGTGTTCTTTCGTGATACGAGAGAATGGATGAAGATGAATAGCCATGTGAAGAGCATGCTGGCAAAGATCCAAAGCTATATTCAAGATATCGATCGCAGTGTGAAATATAGCCTTGAAGATTTATTGGGGGCATCTAAGGAAATCGAAAGTCTAAAGGAAAAAGTAAAAATGATTGCTTCCAGTGACATTTCAGTCCTAATTCGTGGAGAAAGCGGGACTGGAAAGGAGCTTTTTGCTCACAGCATTCATCAATTAAGCAATAGAAGCCATCAGCCTTTCGTAAAAATAAACTGTGGGGCTATCCCTGAAAATCTGCTGGAATCGGAATTATTTGGCTATGAGGAAGGGGCATTTACAGGAGCCAAAAAAGGAGGGAAGAAAGGGAAGTTCCAGCTTGCCGACGGAGGAACATTATTTTTAGATGAAATTGGCGACATGCCGATGAATATGCAGGTAAAGCTATTGAGAGTGCTTCAGGAGGGAGAAGTGGAAAGTGTTGGTTCGACTGAGCCTATTTCCGTAGATGTGAGAATTATTGCCGCCACTAACCGTCCGCTCGAAAAAATGATGGATGAAAAAAGATTCCGCCAGGACTTATTTTATCGAATTAATGTGATCCCATTTTTGATTCCGCCGCTTCGAGAAAGAATGGAGGACATTCCGGTACTTCTTGATTATTTCATCAAGAAAATAACGAAAAAATCGGGGAAACGAATAAGCCATGTTGATGAAGAAGTGATTGAGCTTTTTAACCAGTACAGCTGGCCAGGAAATATAAGAGAGCTTGAAAATGTTATTGAAGCCTCAATCCACTTAACGAATGATGAGGTTATTTCATTAGACTCCTTACCTGACTACTTAAAGGAATCATCTGTTTATCCTGTTGGCACCAAGAAATTAAAGGAAATATTAGAGGAAACAGAAAAGAAAGTGCTGCTCCAAAGCTTAAATAAATATCACAATGACAAGCTCGAAGCTGCAAAGGCGCTAGGAATAAGTAAATCATCTATGTATGAAAAATTAAAAAAGTATGGCATGCCTGATATTTAGTCCAGAAATCTGGAATCCAGTCCAGTTTTCTGGACTTTCCTTTTTCTATTAAATGCAGCACCAATAAATGAAGTGGTGTTCACAATTGTCTGAAAACTACTCTATTAAAATAATAAAACTACTAATAATCAATTCCGGAATTCTGGAAAAAACGATAACAAAATGTTCACAAATTAGCTAATCTATAACATTCTAAATCTTGGCATGGATTTTGCATTAATTATAGGCAAGTACATCATTTTATTTTAGGTGACTATAGCCCTATATGAAAACGCTATCATTTGAAGGGAGTGAAGCTGAGCTTCAAACAATGCTGTTTGCAATTAAAAATAAACTTTTTAAAGGGGGAAAAAGAATATGCTAAGCATGATTGGATTAGTAGGAGGATTAGCCTTGCTAATCATTTTAACGATGAGGGGGATGAACCTTCTTGTTGCTGGGCCATTATCAGCAATCTTCGTAGCAGTATTCAGCGGAATGCCGTTTTTTCCACAGCTCGCTGCTGAAGGCCAAGCAAATCTTGTAGGTAACTATATGTCTGGGTTTTCCGGCTTCGTTACATCCTGGTATTTAATGTTCTTGCTGGGAGCTATCTTTGGAAAGGTAATGGAGGATAGCGGTGCGGCGGATAGTGTTTCAAAATTCGTTGTTGATAAGTTAGGCATGAAATATGCAGTTCTGGCGATTGTTGCAGCCTGTGCCATTTTAACATATGGCGGAGTAAGCTTATTCGTTGTTGCGTTCTCTGTATATCCAATGGCTTTAAGTTTATTTAAGCAAGCAAATCTTCCGAGAAGATTTATTCCGGCAGCCCTTGCCTTTGGGTCTGTTACATTTACAATGACTTCTGCGGGTTCACCTGAAATTCAAAACTGGATTCCAATAGAATTTTTGAATACGTCTCCATGGGCAGGGTGGGAAGTCAGTGCAATTGTAGCCATTTTTATGATGGTTTTCGGCTACTGGTGGCTGAAGAGAATGATTACAAAAGCTGTTCAAAAAGGAGAAACCTTTGTTTCCAGAGAATCTGATCCTGTTATGGAAGCAAAAAATTTACCAAATCCAATTATGGGTATCGTACCACTGCTGGTTGTATTAGTTATTTCATTCATTTTCCATGATTCACTGAAGCAATCTGCACTTATTATTGCATTATTAGGCGGCGTTATTGCAACGTATTTATTAAACAGAAATTATTTCAAGAATTTCTGGGATGCAGTATCAGAAGGAACACTTGGTGCGTTAATTGCCATTGGAAATACAGCAGCTGTTGTTGGCTTTGGAGGAGTAGCAAAAGCTGTGCCAGCATTTACAACTGCGGTTGATTTTATGACGAGTATTCCAGGCAGTCCATTAATTGGCGGAGCTATCGCAGTTAGTGTGATTGCGGGTATGACAGGTTCTGCCTCTGGCGGTCAGGCCATTGCACTTCCATTACTGGCCCCGCACTACATGGATATGGGCGTGAATCCGGAAGCACTTCACAGGGTAGTAGCCATTTCATCTGGAGCGCTGGATTCACTCCCTCACAATGGATATGTCGTGACTACAGTTCGTGCGATATGCGGTGAATCTCATCAAGATGCATACTGGGGAGTTGGAGCATTAACAGTCATTGTTCCAGCCATTGGAGTTGCGTTAGCAATCGTATTATTCTCCCTTGGCTTAGGAATTTAATTGGGACGGATTCACTGTCCCCGATCGACATAGGGACAATGAACCCGTCCCTATGTCCTTGCAGAAAGGAGTTTCTATAATGGTTCTAGGAAAAGTAGTTTTTATTACCGGGGCTGCACAAGGAATCGGGTTTGAGCTCGGTAAGAAGTTTGCGGCAGCGGGGGCAAAAATTGTTTTAACAGATATTCAGGAAAAACAAGTTCAAGAAGCAGCAACCGCTTTAAAAAATGAAGGTTATGATGCGCTTGGATTAAAATGTGATGTTACGAAAGAAAGTGATATTCAATCTTGCATAGAGGAAGCAGTCCAATATTTTGGGAGTTTAGATATACTCATCAATAACGCAGGCTTACAGCATGTATCCTATATTGAAGACTTTCCAACAGAAAAGTTTGAATTTCTAATAAAAGTGATGCTGACGGCACCATTTATGGCGATTAAACATGTGTTGCCAATTATGAAAAAACAGCAATTCGGACGAATCATTAATATGGCTTCTATTAATGGGCTTGTGGGATTTGCCGGGAAGGCAGCCTATAATAGTGCGAAACATGGAGTGATTGGTTTAACTAAAGTGGCTGCATTAGAATCAGCAGGTGAAGGAATTACCGTAAATGCAATTTGTCCAGGATATGTAGACACAGCACTTGTGCGAAATCAATTAACAGATCTAGCTAAGACGAGAAATGTTCCGCTTGAAAAAGTGCTCGAAGAGGTTATTTTTCCATTAGTTCCGCAAAAACGGCTTCTGTCCGTTGAAGAGATAGCGGACTATGCCATTTTCCTTTCAAGCGATGGTGCAAAAGGTGTTACAGGGCAGGCAATCGTTATTGATGGCGGTTATACGGTGCAATAGAGTGACGAGGAGGACAGTATTTTTACTGTCCTTTTTTAATATTCTTTGCACATTTTATTAACTACTGCATAAGTTAGATATTAAAATTTTTTATATACTTATTTTGATGTCAGTTGCTTATCTTTTCCGCCATTTATACCTACTTGCATCTTTGCGGGAAATTTAATACAATAGCACTAATATATATTTATATGCTAAGAAAAGGAGTAGTAATGTGTTTTAGCCTGAAGTTAGAGAGTTGACGGGTGGTGCAAGTCAACCAGGTAGACCATGAACTCGCCTTTGAGCAGCAAGTGTGAAACAAAGTAATACTTGCCGTACTCCGCGTTAAGGATAATGAAGCGAGTGACTTTGTCACTAATGTGGGTGGTACCGCGGGAGAATATACATATTCCTCTCGTCCCTTTATAGGGATGAGAGGTTTTTTTGATTGTTTGAAAATTCAAATTATTGTTTAGGAGGAAAAGGCAATGAGTTTCAATCACCAAGAGATTGAAAAGAAATGGCAAACCGTCTGGGAAGACAATAAAACGTTTAAAACGAGTGAAGATAAAGGAAAACGTAAATTTTATGCACTTGATATGTTTCCGTACCCATCTGGAGCTGGGCTTCATGTAGGGCATCCAGAAGGATATACGGCTACTGATATTCTTTCACGGATGAAGCGGATGCAAGGCTATAATGTTCTACATCCGATGGGATGGGACGCTTTCGGTCTTCCCGCAGAGCAATATGCATTAGATACTGGAAATGACCCGGCAGAATTTACAGCACAGAATATTAATACATTCCGCCGTCAAATCAAAGCACTTGGTTTCTCATATGATTGGGATCGTGAAGTGAACACGACTGATCCAGAATATTATAAATGGACGCAATGGATTTTTCTAAAGCTTTATGAAAAGGGGCTTGCCTACATTGATGAGGTAGCTGTGAACTGGTGTCCGGCACTTGGAACTGTTCTTGCAAACGAAGAAGTTATTGACGGGAAAAGTGAGCGTGGCGGCCATCCGGTTGAACGCAGACCGATGAGACAATGGGTGTTAAAAATCACGGAATATGCAGACCGTCTTCTAGAAGACCTTGATTTACTTGATTGGCCAGAAAGCCTTAAAGATATGCAGCGCAACTGGATTGGACGTTCCGAAGGTGCAGAGGTTACATTCCAAATCGATGGCAATGAAGGTACATTCAAAGTATTTACAACACGTCCTGACACTTTATTTGGTGCAACTTATGCAGTACTTGCTCCAGAGCATGAATTAGTTGACAACATCACAACTGCACAGCAAAAAGAAGCTGTTCAGGCATATTTAGATAAAGTGAAATTGAAAAGTGACTTGGAAAGAACAGATTTAGCAAAAGAAAAGACAGGGGTATTCACTGGTGCTTATGCCCTTAACCCAGCAAATGGCGAAAAAATGCCAATCTGGATCGCTGATTATGTATTAGCAAGCTATGGAACAGGCGCCATTATGGCAGTACCTGCTCATGACGAGCGTGACCATGAATTCGCTAAGCAATTTGATCTGACAATCATCGAAGTAGTAGCAGGTGGAAATGTTCAGGAAGAAGCATACACTGGTGACGGCGAACATGTGAATTCAGAATTCTTAAATGGATTAAATAAAGAAGAAGCTATTTCAAAAATGATCACATGGTTAGAGGAAAAAGGAATTGGTACGAAAAAGGTTACTTATCGCCTTCGTGACTGGTTATTTAGCCGCCAGCGTTATTGGGGAGAGCCAATTCCTATTATTCATTGGGAAGATGGTACAATGTCAGCTGTCCCAGAAGAACAGCTGCCATTAATTCTTCCAAAAACAACTGAAATAAAGCCATCCGGAACAGGTGAGTCTCCGCTCGCCAACATTGAAGAGTGGGTGAATGTTACAGATCCTGTAACGGGCAAAAAAGGACGCAGAGAAACAAACACAATGCCGCAATGGGCAGGAAGCTGCTGGTATTATTTACGCTATATTGATCCGCATAACAGTGAAGCACTGGCTGATGCAGACAAGCTAAAGCAATGGCTGCCGGTAGATATTTATATTGGCGGTGCAGAGCATGCCGTTCTACATCTTCTATATGCCCGCTTCTGGCATAAAGTTTTATATGATATTGGGGTAGTTCATACGAAGGAGCCGTTCCAAAAGCTATTTAACCAAGGGATGATTCTTGGTGAAGGCAATGAAAAGATGAGTAAATCAAAAGGGAATGTAGTTAACCCAGACGACATTATTGAAAGTCATGGAGCAGATACTCTTCGTTTATATGAAATGTTCATGGGACCGCTTGACGCTTCCATCGCTTGGTCTACTAATGGATTAGACGGATCGAGAAGATTCCTTGATCGTGTATGGCGCTTGTTTGTAGAGGAAAATGGTGACATTAATCCGCTGATTCAAGAGAGCGACGAACAAAGCAATCTTGAAAAGGTATACCACCAAACAGTGAAAAAGGTGACAGAGGACTACGAGGGCCTTCGTTTCAATACAGCGATTTCTCAAATGATGGTATTCATTAATGAAGCGTACAAAACAAAAACAGTTCTTCCGAAACATTTTATGGAGGGCTTTGTGAAATTACTTTCACCAATTACTCCTCACATGGCTGAAGAGCTTTGGGAAAAGCTTGGGCATAGCGAAACAATCTCATATGAAGCTTGGCCAGCATTTGATGAAGCGAAACTAGTCGATGATGAAGTGGAAATTGTTATCCAAATTAACGGCAAGGTAAAAGCAAAGCTGCTTGTACCATCTGACGCTCAAAAGGATACCCTTGAAAAAATCGCCATGGACGACCAAACTGTAAAAGAACAAATTGACGGTAAAACTATACGCAAAGTTATTGCCGTACCAGGAAAACTTGTAAATATTGTAGCAAACTAAGGGCATAGGGCAGGGTCCCGAATTCCCACATTAAAACATCCTCCAATTGCCTTTTTGGAGGATGTTTTTTATTATAAACATAAGGAAATTACACCTTGATAAAGAGAGGAAGTATTACATGACAATTGAATTTATTACTACTGAGGAATTAGAAAAAAAGCTTGAAGCTGGCGAAAAACTTGAGCTTGTTGATGTTAGGGAAGATGAGGAAGTGGCTCAAGGGATAATTCCAGGAGCTAAGCATATTCGGATGGGAACGATTCCGGAAAACCTTGATTATTTTGATAAAGAAAAGGAATATATCTTCATCTGCCGCTCAGGGGCACGCAGCGAAAATGTATGCCACTACTTACAGGATCAAGGATTTAAAGTTCGAAACATGGTTGGCGGCATGCTAAATTGGGCTGGAGAGGTTATCGTAAAATAATTTGAAAGATTCACTCCTGAATTGGGGGTGAATCTTTTTTTTATATTGATTCTTTGAAAAAGAATGAATTATAGTTAAAGAGGCACATAGCATTAGGGGGAGGACTGGCAATGAATCCTATTTATAAGGGCAAAACAAAGGATGTATACGCATTAGAGGACGGAAATTACTTATTAAAGTTTAAAGATGATGTCACAGGGGAAAATGGTGTTTTTGATCCAGGTGCAAATACTGTAGGATTAACTTTAGAAGGAGCAGGACGTGCTGGATTAAGTCTTACAAAATACTTTTTCGAAATTTTAAAGGAAAAAGGCATTCCAACTCATTACGTTGACGCTAATATTGAAGAAGCAACGATGACCGTTTTGCCAGCCACTGTTTTTGGCAATGGCCTTGAAGTGATTTGCCGCTATCGGGCAGTTGGAAGCTTCCTTCGCCGGTATGGGATGTATGCAGAAGAAGGACAAGTTTTGGATGCTTTCGTAGAGGTAACAATTAAGGACGATGAGCGTCAAGACCCGCCGATAAGCGAGGATGCACTTGATATGCTTGGAATCCTCTCAAAGGCTGAATATGCGGTGTTAGAAGATTTAACGAAGCAAATCGGGCAAGTTGTAAAAGAGGAGCTTGCAAACAAAGGAATTGATTTATACGATATTAAATTTGAATTCGGACGAGTCGGAGACAATAAGCAAATCGTTCTTATCGATGAAATATCTGGCGGCAATATGAGGGCGTATAAAGATGGCGTATATATTGAACCGCTCCAATTAGAAAAATTAATGCTAGCTTAATAGATAAAAAAATGGCTGATCCCAAATAAAGGAATCAGCCATTTCTATTTAAGCACGAATGAGGAAGTACAAATCCTGCCCTTGTTTATATGGTTCAGATGCTAAAGTATAGCCATGTTTTAATACTTCTTCGGGTACATTTTTAAAAGAAGCCGGACAGTCAGCAATGACCTGTAATATCTCCCCTTTTTTCATATCCTTCAGTGCTTCTAATGAATAGATAACAGGAAAAGGACAAGGTTCTCCCCTTAAATCAAGTGTATAATCAATAACCATGCTGCTTATTCGCTCCTTTCTTAAATCCAGTTCCAAACCGGTAATGTTTCTCCCAATATACAGCAACAGCAAACCAAAGTCCGAGCATGGCTAAAGTCGCCACCAATGCAGGAATTGGACCGATTGCTGCTAGTAGATTTACTTTTGAACCACTCTTTACAAGCGCGTTAAAAATGCCTAAATGATCCCAACCATAGGCTAGGAAGGTTGCGCCAATAATGTTGCCAGCAAAAACGAACAGATATAAAACCTGTCCCTCCATAACACGGTACATCATTCCTGTTTCACAGCCTCCTGCCAGAACAATGCCTAAACCAAATAATAGTCCACCAATAAAAGTGCTTGGAGCAGCTATCTTTGTAATCGGTTCAAAGCCGTAAACCATTATGACAATAAAAGTAAATACAGTGCTTATTGCAATACCGGCTGCTATTGCTTTTGTCATCGTAGCTCTTCCGCTAACCCATAGGTCTCTGAAAGCCGATGTAAAGCAGATTTGACCTCTCTCTATTAATATACCAAAGGCTGCCCCAAAAATAGCCGAGATGCCTAGCAAACTTTTTCCGGACATGAAAAATGATATGATCAGAATCACATAAAATATCGCGATTATCATCCCAATCTTAGGCTGAATGATTTTTCTATCCTTAACAATGGCGGCAGCAGAATTTCCTTTTTTTAGAACAGGCTTGCCTTTCCACCATTTCATGCTGACAATTTTAAAGCCAATATATGTTCCGATAGCAGTAGCAATCATAAAAATCCAGGAATGGAAGGAAAATTGAGGAACACCTGTAAAAAACGCCGCTAAGTTACAGCCTAGAGCTAACCGGGCACCAAACCCGGCGATAACTCCTCCAATTAATCCTTGAAACAGCCTTCTCTTTTGCTTAGGTATTCTGATTTTAAAATTATTGCTTAATAGAATGGTAATAAATGCACCAATAAACATACCCCAGACAATCCAGCCATCCGTTCTTTCAAATGAAGATCCATTCATAGTGACAAGTTTAAAATATTCCCAGTTGGAGATATCAACTCCGAACAACATCAGGATATGTCCGCCCAATCGGGTAAACTCTCCGGTCACAGCCCAGACCGTATTTGTCAGGCCAAAGTAGAGAGCGCTTAACACACCTGCAATCCCTATTGCATAATAAGGATTCCAGTATTGACTAAATAGTTTAGAGAAAACATTTTTCAAAATAAGGACCCCTTTTAATCGATCTATAACATTAGAATTCTATCGGAAACTTTAAAAATAGACAATGTAAAAAGCCAACAATTGAGGAGGAATCCTCCGCTCGCAGACAATATATGTTTCCTTTTCTATTATTTATGAAAATGGACTGCTCATTATTATAAAAACTGATAATTCTGTCTATAATAAGTAAAAAAATAATGAGGGGATGAATTTCATGATAAAAGTGAAGTTATTTGATCACGAGCATGAGAAGGACCTTGAATTGTCGATGAATCGGTTCCTAGAAAAAATCGAAGAGAAGAAACTTGTAGATATAAAGTATAATATTGCCGCTGTTCAAGAGGATGAAGATGAGCAGATTTATTGTTTTTCAGCTATGATCATATATAGAGCCTGATTGAGTTCAGGCTCTATATGTTAAGATTTTTTCGCACTCAAGGCTGCGTTCATGCCGGCAAGTCTTCCTGTTACAAGTGCAGAAGTTATATTGTATCCACCGGTATAGCCATGAATATCGAGAATCTCGCCGCAAAAGAACAAACCGTTCATTAGCTTTGAAGCCATGCTTTTTGGATCGATCTCTTTTACAGAAATACCTCCGCCAGTAACAAAAGCTTTTTCAAGCGGCAATGTTCCATTCACTTTAATTTGAAAGTCTTTACAGCTGTGAACAAAACTTCTTACTTTTTCATTCGAAATATTGGCAGCTTGTGAGGCTGGATCAATTCCGCTTTTTTCTAAAAGGAAGAGAAGATATCTTTCTGGAAGAATACCTTTTAGTAAATTCTTTATGCTTTTTTTAGGCTCAGCTTTAAGATCCTTTATTATATCTTGGTATAAAGACTCTTCCTTCTGATCTGGAAGGGCGTCTATACTCATTGTTACTTCTTTTAAATCCCATTTTTTCATGGCCTTAATCACAAATTGGCTGCATCTAAGAACAGCAGGTCCGCTTACACCAAAATGAGTAAAAATCATATCCATTTTATGCGTGATCAATGCTTTTCCTTTAGGATTTAATACACTTAATGCTACACTTCGAAGGGACAAGCCTTGAAGTGTTTTTTCCTTGATAAAAGGCTCTGTTGAGGTGACAGGAACTTCAGTAGGAAATAATTCTGTCACGGTATGACCGGCTTTTTCAGCCCAGGCATAACCGTCACCTGTAGAACCGGTATGAGGTACAGATTTTCCGCCAACTGCCAAAACAACTGCATCAGCCTCATACTTTTCTCCGCTCTTTAATTCAACTGATTTCACCGTGCCATTCCTATAATAGACATCTTTAACAGGACTATTTGTTTTAATATCAACCTTTAAAGCCTTTAGTTTAGATATGAGGGCATCAACAACAGATTGCGCTTTATCTGTTACAGGAAACATTCTTCCATGATCCTCTTCCTTCAACTTTATGCCTAAGCCTTCAAAAAACTCAATAATATCCTCATTGCTAAAAAGTGAAAATGCACTGTATAAAAACCGTCCATTTCCTGGAATATGCTTAATAATTTCATCGATAGGGAGTCTATTCGTTACATTACATCTGCCTCCGCCTGAAATGGCAAGCTTTCTGCCAAGCTTGTCCCCCTTATCGATCAGCATCACTTTTGCTTTCTGCTCAGCTGCGCCGATTGCTGCCATAAGGCCAGCAGGACCGCCGCCGATTACAATTACATCGTACTTCATATGTTCACCAACTTACTATTTAAGTCTTTGCATCCTATCAATTATATACGAAACGAGCGCAGTTTCATAACCTAGCTATCTTGTTTAGCTTTTCTATTAAATTTTTATCATTTGATTTGCGTACTCTAGGTAGCAATCCTGAGTAAAGAAGAGTAAACTACAAATAGTGTGCCATTTTAGGAAAGAAGATTAATGAGTGAGTAAGTGAAAAATATAATAATGAATTTGTTGCTTTTTTAATATACATTTTAAGTAATGATTATTGCGATTATAAAGGTTAACAAGTGTGGTTTTATCTAAAAGGAAGGGATTTAATTTATGTCATCTAAGCTTTTAAGGGGAACGTTTATTTTAACCCTTGGTACAATAATTTCTAAAGTATTAGGGCTTCTTTATGTAATTCCTTTTTATCATATCGTTGGAGATAAGGGGAACGCCCTTTACTCTTTTGCCTATATTCCTTATACCATTTTCATTAGTATTGCAACTGCAGGTGTACCGCTGGCTGTTTCGAAATTTATTTCAAAATATAACGCTCTTGAAGAGTATGCAGTAGGGAGAAAGCTATTTAAATCAGGGCTAATCATAATGATGTGTACAGGCTTTCTGTCCTTTCTGGCATTATACTTTTTTGCCCCTTTTATCGCCCAAATGAGTACGTCTTCAAATGTAGAAGCCAATGTAAAAGATGTAACAACTGTTATCAGAGCAGTTAGTTTTGCTCTCATTCTTGTTCCCATTATGAGCTTGATTCGCGGCTTTTTTCAGGGGCATCAATCAATGGGGCCTTCAGCTGTTTCACAAGTAATCGAACAAATTGTCAGAATTACCTTTGTGCTTGCGGGTGCATTTGTCGTTCTGCATTTTATGAAGGGGTCCATCACTCAAGCAGTTAGTGTAGCGACCTTTGCTGCTTTTATCGGTGCTATAGGCGGACTATTTAGTTTGATCTGGTATTGGTATAAGCGAAGATCTAACTTGGATGAATTACTTTTACAAGATAAAGGGACAGTCGATATCTCACTGAAAGAGATGTATAAAGAAATTATTATCTATGCAGCTCCGTTTGTATTTGTTGGGATTGCAAATCCTCTCTTCCAATTTGTTGATCAGTTCACGTTTATTAAAACGATGCAATCTATTGGAATTGATTATGATGATGCAGAATCAGCCTTTGCGGTAATAACAATGCAAACGCATAAGCTTGTTATTATCCCAGTTTCATTAGCAACTGCCTTTTCGCTAACTTTAGTACCATCTATTACAAGAGCTTTTGTTGATGAAGACCGCGCTAGTTTAAACCATCAATTAAATCAGGCGTTTCAAGTTGTATTATTTCTGACTCTTCCAGCAGTAGTTGGTCTTTCAATGTTAGCGGAGCCGATATTTACATTGTTTTATGATCACAATGATCTAGGAACTGAAGTGTTAAGAACGTATGCGCCTGTCGCTGTTTTATTTGCTTATTTCTTAGTGACAGCCGCAATTTTGCAAGGAATCAATGAACAGCGTTTCACAGTGTTAAGCTTACTAGTAGGGTTATTAATAAAATTGAGTTTAAATATTCCGCTTATAAAACTAATGGAAACAGAAGGTGCAATCGTTGCAACGGCAATTGGTTATGCTGCAGCAATCATAATTAATTTAGTAGTAATAAAAATATTTGCCCAATATCCATTTAAACTTGTGTTTCGCAGAAGTTTATTAATAGTTTTAATTACAACGATCATGTTTATAGGAACAGGAATCGTTTATAAGCTGCTTACTTTATTTTTATCACCGACATCAAATTTTTCAGCGGCCATTATTGTAATCATCAGTGCAGCAGTCGGTGCCGGCATCTACTTCTACTTAAGCTTGAAAACAAAATTAATTTATTTCCTATTAGGTGACAAAGTGGACCGGATATTGAAAAAGCTGAGGCTTAAAGCATAAAAATGGTAGGAGAGATAGCATGCGCATAGACAAAATGCTGGCCAATTTAGGCTTTGGAAGCAGAAAAGATGTGAAGAAGCTCTTAAAGGATGGCGTTGTTGAGGTCAATGATCTAAAGGTAAAGGACCCTAAACAGCATGTTGACCCTGAACAAGATCGGGTAACAGTTAACGGAGAACTCGTAGAATATAAGGAATTTATTTATTTAATGCTGAATAAGCCCCAAGGTGTTATATCAGCTACAGAAGATACAGAGCATGAAACGGTTTTGGATTTATTAGAGGTAGGGGATTTAGTTTTCTCCCCGTTTCCGGTTGGAAGGCTTGATAAGGATACGGAGGGTCTGCTGCTGTTAACAAATGATGGTCAGCTGGCCCACCGCCTGCTTTCACCAAAAAAACATGTGCCTAAAACCTATTTTGCTGTGATTAATAGTGAAGTAACGGATGAGGATATTGCAGCCTTTAAAAAAGGTGTAGTTTTAGATGATGGATATCATACTAAACCTGGGGAATTAAAAATCCTAAAATCTGGTTTAACTTCTGATATTGAGCTGACAATTACAGAAGGAAAATTTCATCAGGTGAAAAGAATGTTTGAAGCCGTAGGGAAACGGGTCATATATCTGAAAAGGATGTCCATGGGGCCGCTTAAACTTGATGAAACATTGGAACTCGGAGAATATCGGGAATTAACAGAAGAGGAAATAACCGAACTAATGGAATATGAGGTTTAGAAATAAAGGCGTTCGTTGCTACTCCAAGCGAATGCCTATTTTTATACTTTATAAGTAGCAGAAAATAAAGAAGGTAAACTGGCTTTAATCAGCCAAACAAAAATCGCCGACAGCAGGCGATTTTTATGTGATGCTATATTAGGATGAGATTTTTACTTTTCTTTTAGTCGTTGTCCATTTTCCGCGTGTGGGACTTTTCACTAGATCGTTATACACTAGAACATTTAGATCTCTTTGAATGGTGCGAGGAGTAATACCAAATTCCTCTACAAGCTCCCCTGTTGTTACAGTTCCGTGTTTATTGATAAACATGTAGATGGATTTGATACGGTTTAACATCCGGTTAGTTGAAGGTTTCAAAGAACCACTCCCTATCCTTTTTTCAAACCAATGGCAAATACCTGCAAACGACAGCTCCGCCTGAAGAAGTATATGTCTTCAAGCAAATGTAGTTTTCTTTTCCACAGCCATCTCCTTTACAAATTACAGTGTTTTTTCCAAAATATCACCCTTCGTATACATTGTACCCCTATTTTTTGATAATTTCTACTTTATAGTATTATTTACAAATGTTTAATAAACCGCTCCTTTCTTTATTTTCTTAGTTTATACTATGGTGTTAATGGGTTGTCCTATGTTTAGAATATTCAAAATGGGATAAACTTCCCGTATCTTGTCGGAAAATATTCCTATATAATCAAACCTTGAGTGGAGAATAACTGGAAGGATTGAAGGAATTTGCAAGAACACTCTTTACGGGATCAGCTCGTATTTCCGAAAGAAAATATATATTTTGGGTTTATTGCTTTATTTAGTATTTTAGCGTACATTTTTTTAGCATTTTCGATTATTGGTATTATCTTCATATTGATACTTATTCTCTTGTCAGTTGTATTACATGGAATTATGATAGGCGGGATTAGACGGAACGGGGTAAAGATTAGCGAATCTCAATTTCCTGAGCTTTACGAAAAAGCTATAATGACAGCACAAGATATGGGTCTTACAACAATGCCTGATCTATATGTAATCGAATCAGAAGGAGTCTTAAATGCATTTGCCACACGGTTTTTCCGCAAAAACATGGTAGTTTTATATTCAGGTATTTTTGAATTGATTGAGCGGAATGCGGAAAAGGAAGTATTATTTGTCCTCGCTCATGAATTTGCCCATTTAAAGAGGAAGCATGTGCTAATTAGCTTTTTATTGCTGCCGGCCATGTGGGTTCCTTTTTTAGGAAATGCTTATTTAAGAGCGTGTGAATATACTTGTGATCGCTATGCAGCTTTTTACATCCAGTCATTCGAATCAGCAAAGGATGCTTTAACGATGCTCGCCATTGGAAAAGAATTATATCCAAAAGTAAATAAGCAGGCATACATGGAACAGCTTCAAACCGAGCATGGATTTTTTGTCTGGTTAAATGAAAAGCTGTCCACCCATCCTCATTTGCCAAAAAGAATCTATGCATTATCCCGATTCTTCGCTGAGGATTCAACTCCTGAATTGAAGGAACCAAAAGGAAAGATTTGGATTGGAATGATTGGAGCGTCCGCTGCTGTGGCTGTATTGTCCGTTGGAATATTTGTTGGGATAAAAGCAGTTGAAAAACTAGACCTTTGGAATGAAATGGCTTCTGGAATCGAGGGGGCTACTCCTTTAATGAATGCTGCAAGTGAAAACGATGTGGACACAATCCAAACGTTAATAACAGATGGCGTGGAGATCGATGAGCAAGATTCAGAGGGATCTACTGCACTTCATTGGGCTGTTTATAACGGCAGCATGGAAGCAGCACAACTGCTTCTCGCAAATGGGGCGGACCCTAATGCCATTGATATCTATGAATCGAGTCCGCTCATTAATGCGATTTATAATGATGATGTTGAGATGGCAAAGCTTTTATTGAAAAATGGGGCGGATCCTAGCTATACAGATTCAGATGGAAAAACAGCCTACGATTATGCTGTTGATTATGGCAATAAAGATATTATAAATTTATTCAAATAATAAACATCAAGCTGCTCTTTATATAGAGTGGCTTTTTTTTCTCCTAGGGATGTAATTAGCTAAAACGAGAAACTATATTATTATTTATTCGTACAAAGTAATAGGAGGAGAAACAATGAACCTATTAACAGTAGATATTAAGCAGGCAGGCTATGAAAAAGATCAAGCAATTATACATAATATCGGATTTCAGGTTGGGAAAGGAGAACTAATTGGCTTAATTGGGCCAAATGGAGCAGGAAAAAGCACAACGATCAAGACAGTCCTAGGATTACTTGAGCATGTGAAAGGGGAGGTATTCTTTAAGCCGGATACTAAATATTCTTATATTCCAGAACGGCCGATTTTTTACGACGAACTGACGTTATGGGAGCATTTGGATTTTATTGCTTCAGTAGAGGGTTTAGATGATAAAGTATATCAAAAACAAGCAAACAGCATTCTCCAGCAATATAAATTAGCAGAGCATGCTCATGAATTTCCTGGCAAGTATTCGAAAGGGATGCAGCAGAAAGCAATGCTAATACTATCAATGATTACAAATCCTGATGTGTATATTATTGATGAACCATTTATTGGCTTGGATCCAAATGCTATGAAGCTATTTCTTGAATCGATCGAACAGGAACGAAAGCGGGGAGCGGGCATTCTTATGTCCACCCATGTATTGGATACTGCAGAAAAGGTTTGTGATCGGTTTTTAATTATTCATAATGGAGAGATTCGGGCTGCTGGAACGTTGGATGAAATAAGAAATCAATGTCATCTTGAAAATGGGTCTTTATACGATTGTTTTCATTTGATTGCGGAAGGTCAAGCCAATGAGTAGCTGGCACATTTTTTTGGGTCGATTAGTAAGAGGATGGAAGTACCAATACAGAGTTATTCGATCAATCGCAGATTGGACGATTATTCTATATCTTTTTATTCCGGCAACTGTATTCTTTCTTATGATTTACCGGTCTTGGTGGCTGAAGATTCCAGAGTGGATTAACAATATACCGCTAATTTTGTTATTCTATTTTCTTTATGCCCTTGCTTGGAGTGGGAATATACGTACTTTTGTTCAGGAGGGGGACAAAGTCTTTCTCATCAAATACAAGCGAATTTTTATCGGAATGAAGAATTGGGGCTATGCTTACTCGGTTGCTTTTCAAACATTGCAAATGGCAGTAGCGATTCTAATCTTTCTTCCATTTTTGCGAAATTATTATCTGCTGGATTGGCAGGAAATCCTGACAGTGTTCATCTGTTTTCTTTCCATGAATCCAGCGATTATGCTAATAAAGTATTTCTTGAGGAAAATTGAATCTAAACTTAAGAAGATAACGGCAGGATTATTAGGATTTGTATTATTAGGATGGGGAATCCGGCTAATATTCTATCTTTGGGAAAATGGCTCATTTGCAGCAATCTACGTTTACAGCGGTTTTATTTTGACTTCAACAATATTTCGAAGCTTAAGCATGTTTAAGAAAATTTCAACCATTGATGAGGATATATCAATTGGCAATGAAGATAAAATGAAGAATATTAACTTAATCTTTTCCTTTTCCTATGAAATTGAAATGCCAGTTGTTTCAAAGAGAAGAAAATCACTATTTTTTAGAGAATCTAAGCGGATTTTTAATAAGCGGTCAAAGGTTAACGGAATTATTGAGCTATTTATAAAGATTTTTATTCGGAATTTCACTTATGTTAAAGGGTATGTTCAGATCATTTCTGTTACAACTGCCGCCATTATTATTATTCCTCCAATTTGGATGAAAGCCCTCATTTTTTCAGGATTTCTTATTATGACGTATTCATGGCTGTCACTTGTTTGGGAGCGGATTATTACATCGACCCCACTTGGTAAAAAATACAGTGAAAGTCCATTTTACTTCACAGCTAGAAAAATGGCGATTGGAGTGTTATTTATTCTAGCTATTCTTATCCTTAGTATATTTATTTCGATTTGGCTGCTGGCCATGGGTTATTTTGGAATTCAGCCAGGAATGTTCAAATAAGTTTGTGTTAAAGTCATGTTTGTGTTTTCTAAAAGAAAGAGAGTTATAATAAGACAGAAAATATTGGTGATACCAGATACAGATTAGTGGATGTTAAAGGAGGAGTTACAATGAATACAATTAATTGGAAGCAAGAAGTGGAAAATAGAAAAGAAGCATTACTTGAAGATACGAAAAAGCTTTTGCAAATTAAGAGTGTATTGGATGAGGATAATGCGATAGAAGAAGCGCCACTAGGAGCTGGGGTTAAGGAAGCGCTAGACTTTATGCTAAAGCTTGGTGAAAAAGATGGCTTTACATCAAAAAACGTAGGAAATTTAGCGGGACATTTGGAATTTGGACAAGGGGAAGAGATTGTTGGAGTTCTTTGCCATGTTGATGTAGTACCGGAAGGAGATGGCTGGTCAAGCGATCCATTCGGGGCGGAAATTCGTAATGGAAAATTATATGCTAGAGGCGCTATTGATGATAAGGGCCCAACGATGGCTGCTTATTATGCTATGAAAATTGTGAAGGAGCTAGGGCTGCCCCTTAATAAGAGAGTTCGAATGATCATTGGAACAGACGAAGAAAGTGATTGGCGCTGTGTTGAGCATTATTTTAAACATGAGGAAATGCCAGCAATGGGGTTTGCCCCGGATGCTGATTTTCCAATTATTTATGCAGAAAAGGGAATTTCCGGATTTGATATTGTTCAAAATACAAGAGAGAGTGAAGAGGAGGATGTTCAAGTAAAAGTAGTAAACTTCCAATCAGGCAGAAGATATAATATGGTGCCTGACTTTGCAAAGGCTGCACTAATCGTACAGTATGAATCAACAGAAATTATCCAAAAGTATACAAACTTTCTTAATCAGTATGAGTTAAAAGGGAAATATTACATAGACAATGGTGAATTAATTTTAGAGGCCGAAGGAGTTTCCGCACACGGAATGGAGCCTAACCACGGTAAAAATGCCGGTCTTTTCTTGGCTGAATTTTTAATTCAATTAAACATTGACCATAAAGCAAAAAAGTTCTTCAAGTTTGTTTCTAAATACTTCTGGGAAGATTCGCGAGGCAAAAGTCTTGGGATTGCCTATTCAGATGCTATTACAGGAGATCTGACTATTAATGTAGGAAAGCTTCATTTTTCTCACCTAGATGGCGGAAGTCTTGGATTGAATTTACGTTACCCAGTTACGAACAAAATGGAAGAAACTAAAGAGAAGCTGGAAAGCTTGTTAGAACAAGAAGGTTTTTCATTAGAGAATTTTACTGATTCCAAGCCGCATCATGTGGATGAAAATGATTTCTTAATTCAAACATTGAAGAAAGTATATGAAGACCAAACAGGCACAAATGCAGAATTGCTATCTATTGGCGGTGGAACATATGCACGCTCCTTAAAATCAGGTGTAGCCTTTGGGCCATTATTCCCTGGAAAAGAGGATGTCGCTCATCAAAAGGATGAATACATTGAGATTGATGATATGCTAAAGGCAACAGCAATCTATGCCCAAGCCATTTTTGAACTTGCCAAATAAGTGAAAATTCTGGTAAGATTGCTCCGAAAGTGATTAGATTCGAAAATATGGGGAGAGGCGACACATATGGAGTATGTCATCGTAAATGGAGAATTTATTAGTCGTTCGGATGCGAAAGTTGACATTGAGGATCGCGGTTATCAGTTTGGAGACGGGGTATACGAAGTTATTCGCGTTTACAATGGGAAGATGTTTACTGGCCAAGAACATTTGGAACGTCTCATGGAAAGCGGCAAGAAAATTGGCTTGGAAATTAAGTATACTGTACAAGAATTAAAAGCGATGCTTACTGAGTTAATAGAGAAAAATAATCTTACACTTGGTACTATTTATTTGCAAATTTCAAGGGGAGTTGCACCTAGAAATCATGCATTCCCAAGTTCAGATGTAGCACATTCGTTTGTAGCGAATACAAAAGCTGTTGACAGACCAGCAGAGAATATGGAATCCGGTGTGAAGACGATATTGCTGGAGGATATTCGCTGGCTGCTTTGCGATATAAAAAGTCTTAATCTATTAGGGAATTTAATGGCGAAGCAAAGGGCAGCAGAAGCTGGCTGTTTTGAAGCTATTCAACATAGAGGGGAAATCGTAACAGAAGGAAGTTCTTCAAACGTTTCTATTATTAAAGATGGAAAAGTGATTACCCATCCAGCCAATAACCTAATTCTGAATGGAATTACCAGACAAAAAGTCCTGCAGCTTTGCCGTAAAAACGATATTCCTGTTGAAGAAAGAGCCTTTACTTTAGAAGAATTAAAACAAGCAGATGAAGTGTTTCTGTCAGGAACGACTGTAGAGGTTATGCCAATTATCGAAATAGAAAATCAAAAAGTCGGGAATGGAAAACCAGGCTCGTTAACAAGAAAGCTACAAGAACTATTTGAAAAAGCAATTGAAAACGAATGCGGCAGTTTATAATATGAGAAGAACCAGCTTATGCTGGTTCTTCTTCTTGAAGACAATAGATCAAGTTAAGTGAAAGCAGTGGGGAAACTATGAAAGTAACTCTTAAGCATAAAAGAACAAGAATTTTATTAGGGTTATTGCTAATCATTATCCTAACATTGATTATTCCAACCCCTTATTACCTTTATCAGCCAGGTTCAGCAGAGGAACTAGCCACAAGAGTGAACGTTGAAAATGGTGATAAAGAGGAGGATGGCGGTCTTTATCTGACGACAATTCTTTCAGTAGATGCTAGTAATATCTATTACTTAATTTACGGACTTTTTGCTCCGTATACAGAAATTCGTAAGGCTGAGCAAGTTAAAGGTGATTTATCAGATGAGGAGTATGATCGTCTGTTAAAACATATGATGGATTCCTCTCAGCAGAATGCCATAAGTTCTAGTATGAAAGCGGCAGGGGAAAGGGCAGATAGAATAGATGAAGGAATCATTATTACTAGTATCCTTGGGGAGTCGAAAGCTAAAGGGGTTCTTCATGTAGGAGATGTGATTACATCAATTAATGGACATCCTTTGAAGGTAAGGTCTGACCTATTAAAATATTTATCTGATAAACAGCCAAAAGACAAAGTAAGTATCGGTTACAAGCGCGGAAAAAAAGAGAGTTTAATCGATGTTGAATTGATAGAATTAGAGCAAAGTACAAATAAAGCTGGGCTTGGCATCATGCTGGAAGATCAAGTTTCCATCGCGACTGACCGAAAAGTGGATATAAAGGCATCTGATATTGGAGGTCCATCAGCAGGTCTTATGTTTTCATTAGAAATTTATAACCAGCTTACTCCAGGTGATTTAACAAAAGGGTATAAAATTGCAGGTACTGGAACGATAGATTTGGATGGGAATGTAGGACAAATCGGTGGAATTCGTGACAAAATTATTGCTGCACATAAAGAGGGGATAGAAATATTTTTCTGTCCTCAAGATATACAAGCTACAGACACAAACCAAAAAGATGCTATAGATGAAGTGAAGAAGAGGGGCTACAAAATGAAAATTGTCCCTGTTAAAACAATGGAAGAAGCCATTCGTTATTTGGATAAACTTCCAGGAAGATAAATTAAAGATGTTGACAGCTAATCAATGTGAATTAGCTGTTTTTTTTTTATGAATGAGTGATTATGCTATAGTTTGTTCAAAAGCTTCTGTTTTGAGTAAACTAGTACATAGCAGGTTGAAAGTTTTTTCAAAATAACTTTATTTGGAGGATCTTATGGAAAAGCAGACACATTTTTTCTTTGCGATCAGTTTACCAATTGAAACAAAGCTAAAATTAAAGGAAGAATGTTCGATAATAAAAGAGAATCTTTCATTTCAACGGTGGGTCCATCATGAAGATTACCATATTACTTTAGCTTTTCTCGGATCAGCACCAAATGATAAGCTGCAAAAGGCACAAAAATTGGTGGGTGAAGGGATTAAGGATCAAAAATCTTTCCCGCTCCAGATTACTGGGCTTGGTGTATTTGGAAGGCCGGATTCCCCAAGGATATTTTGGGCTGATACATACAAAGAGAAGCGGCTTTCAGTAATTCGGGATATTGTTTTTTCTTCATGTACTGAAGCAGGGTTTCAATTGGAAACAAGGCCATTCAAGCCTCACATCACATTAGCTAGAAAATGGGCAGGAAGTGCTCCTTTGCATGCAAGTAGGTTAGAAGAAAACAACCCATTCATGGATTGCCCATTAAAATTTACAGCATCTGAGGTCGTTTTATATCAAACACATTTAGATAAAACCCCTAAATATGAAAAGATAGCCATTTTTCCATTAGAGGGCGAATAATTTAAATATAAATTCACTTTAATGGTCTTATTTTTCTTGATTGAAAATAAGGCCACAGGAGTAAGACAAGGCAGGGCATATTTAATGGGACAGTTAATAAAATTACAGGATTATGTTTCACGTTATGAACAAAATATTTATTTATATCCTTCACGTTATGTCAGACTTAAAAAGCAGCAATGGAGTAAGTTAAAAACAGCTTGGGAGAACGATGATTCCACCGTTTTTCAAGATCCGTTTCAAGCGCAGCAGGATCCGAACGATTGGCTTGAAGATACTAAGCAGCCTTTTATCGATAAATTAAAAGGGTTCCTGAAGTTTGGCAAAACAGAATCGAATGATGATGAATTGTTTGAAATTGATGAGGATGGCATGGATGATGAAAAAGATGCTGAAGAGGAAAATTTTGATTTTCAAACAAGCTTTTCCTACCGTCCGGATACGTTAGAGGAATTAAAATATCAGTTTCTTGATCAGATTTTTCGCTTTCAAATGAAATGGGCGAGCTCAACTTTGACTGAAAAATCCTTCATAGAGAAAAGATTTTATTACGATGAGAAACTAAAGTTCTTTCTTCAGAGATTCCCTGATACATTTTTAGTTCTATATCATCCGCTATTTTTATTAAAAAAAGCACCGGTGGAACTCGAAACAATCATTGTCAGCCCAACAGGGGTTTGGTGTATTAGCTTTTTGGAGGAAGAGGACCTTGCTGTGTTTATTGGATCAAAAGAGCGGTTCTGGATTAAACGCGGTAAAGGACCGGAGAAAAAAATATTAAATCCGATTCTTGCATTAAATCGAACAGGGAAAATTGTTCAGCAAATTTTTCAGTTAAATGAAGTTGATTTGCCCATCTACAAGGCTGTACTATGTCGTAATGGATATATTGATTTTCCAGCAGTTCCTTTTGATGTCCAGCTCATTGAAAAAAGAAATTACGAAGAATGGTTTAATAATATGAGAGGTCTTCGTTCCCCATTAAAACATAACCAGCTCAAAGGAGCTCAGGCGTTGCTTCAATATTGCCAAACAACATCGATTAGAAGGCTCGAATGGGAGCTATCAGATGAGGATTAATATTTCAATGTCATGAAAAGGCTGATGATATGAATATTTACTTTATTATTAATCCCCAAGCGAAAAACGGTTATTGCAAAAAGGTATGGAGAAAGCTTGAAAGCATTCTGCTAGAAAAAGAGATTTCATACATGGCTTTTTTTACAGAGTATCGGGGTCATGCTAAGGAAATTGTTCAATCCCTTGCAGTTAAAACTGAAGGAAAGAAAATCATGATGATAGCAGTGGGCGGTGATGGCACCATTCATGAGGTAATTAATGGTGCTGCCCCTTTTCCGAATGTTATCGTTTCTTTTATTCCCGGAGGATCGGGTAATGACTTCTCGAGAGGGTTTCGTATTTCTAAAAAGCCAACGCAAGCACTAACTGCTCTATTACAACAATTAGATCAGGAACAAATTACTTTCGTTGATACTGGTATAATAATGAATAAACAGGAGGAAAACCTCTTTTTTATCAATAATATGGGTGCAGGCTTTGATGCTTTAATTTCGAAACAGGTGAACCAGTCGAAAATTAAGCGTATTTTAAACCGACTAGCACTTGGCAAATTTGTTTATGTTTATTTTCTATTGATAAATTTGTTCACGTATAAAAAATCACTAATAAATGTAAGGATTGACGGCGCTGATTATGATTTCCGTTCTGCCTGGTTTGTAACAGTATCAAACCAGCCCTTTTATGGCGGTGGAATGAAAATATCACCTGAAGCTTCTCCAGTTGACGGAAAACTAAATATAACTGTTGTTCACAACTTATCTAGAGTGAAGTTATTGCTTGTTTTTATGACTGTATTTTGGGGTGGACATACCCGTTTTAAGGAGGTTTCCTTATTAACAGGGAGGAGTATACAAATTAACTCGAATAGTCCTCTACATGTCCATGCAGACGGAGAAGATATTGGAAAGACTCCCGTGCAAATTAACATAAGTCATAGGAATTTGCCGGTTATCATCAATGGTCATGTAAACGAAGGAGAAGAAACAAATTCAAATGAGGCAAAGTGACGTCTTCTGTTGCTAGTTTAGGAGATTAATTGATTGCACTAAAACTGTTTTATGAACGAAATAAATAGACTTGACGAAAAAACCTAGTAAGAGATAAAATTTAAAAAGATAGCTATTGGGGGACATGTGATTCAATAGCTTTTTTTTCTTATAATAATTAGTAAAATGAGTATTTCCTTTATTTTTGTATATTCGTAATGGCGGGCTTGCTGTTTAGTCCGCCTTCTATTTCTTATATCAGCAGTAGGGATTATTTTCATTAAAAGCAGTTGGTAGCCTTTATGTATGATCATCATGATGGGCTTATGCTTTTTTATGTTTAGCTTAAAGCAGCTAGCTTCAGGTGTTTTAGCAAATGTCATCATTCCTTGGATGTGGCGCTTTTAGCTTTTCTATATTAGCTATTTGCATAAATGGCTTACTAAATTGCAGGTGAACAATGTTGGAACACTTATTTGGACAAGACTGGGAGATCGTCCCTGCTGGAGGTGCAACAGGGAAGGCTTTTTTTGCGAAGCATGAAGAGCAGAGTTTATTCCTCAAAAGGAACTCGTCGCCCTTTCTAGCGGTATTATCAGCAGAGGGAATTGTTCCTAAGCTTATATGGACGAAAAGGCTTGAAAATGGTGATGTCATCACTGCCCAGCAATGGATGAATGGCAGAGAGCTTAAACAGGCTGAAATGAACAATGAACGCGTAGCAAAATTGCTAAAGAAAATTCATAGTTCAAAGCCCTTGCTTGGCATGTTAAAAAGACTAGGCAAATCTCCGCTTTATCCAAATATGTTTCTGCGTCTGATTGAAGAGAGAATCGATGCGGAGCTTAGGAAGAATAAAACGGTCATAGCATCTATGGAATATCTCAGAAAAGAGTTAATGAATATTCAATGCGATGAAAAGACTGTGTGTCATTGTGACGTTAATCATAACAACTGGCTGCTTACAGAAAACAACCAGTTGTATTTAATTGATTGGGACGGTGCCATGATTGCAGATCCTGCTATTGATTTAGGCATGCTTTTATACTGGTATATTCCTAAAAATGAATGGTCAAATTGGGTCAGCCGATATGGACGGGTTTTAAATGACAACTTACTTCTAAGAATGAAATGGTACGCAATTGCACAAACACTTACATCCATTCAATGGCATAAAAATAAACACCGTTTTAAGGAAATGGAGAAATGGCTTCAATTTTTAACAGACATTTACGAGAATTGATCAATTTCATTTACCCATTGTGAAAGCTCAGATTGATGATTTTCTATGTGATTATCTAATTGAGCGGACTGGCTTCCTAGCTGACTGTAATGATAAATTTCTTCTAATACCGTTTGAGCATGCTGATCTAAATCGGGCTGCATCATTAATGATTTGACAAGCCTTTTTAATTGTTCACATTCAGAAACTGATCCACAGCAATCCAACTGATGATTGTTTAATATATCTTTTAATAAATTCATTTTATCCTGCTGACTTATTGGCAACTTGATCCCTCCCTGCTTATATGAACGGCTGGATGAATACAAAGGAATTCACTGTTAGATTGTGAATTCCCTTTTTTATTTATACATGGACTGATATATTCTAAATAGAATACAGCATCACCTAAGATGTTTATTTTCATGTTGCACCATTAATAAATCAATGTTATGGTTTGAACGATATTATTTAATAGGAGTGTCTATATGAGACAAAGAAATAAACCGTGGGCAAAAGAGAAACTGAACCAATACCCTCAATATGTCATAGCTGCCCCAGAACAAAATAAAGGAAGATGGCATGAGGCATTTGAAAAGAAACAGCCACTTCATATAGAAATTGGCACAGGAAAAGGCCGTTTCATTACAGGGATGGCAAAGGCTAACCCAGATATCAACTATATAGGAATTGAATTACAAGACAGTGTCATTGTAACAGCTCTTGATAAAATTATTGAGGATGAATTAACAAATATAAAACTAATGAATGTAAATGCGGCAGATCTTGCTGAATTTTTCGAGAAGGGTGAAGTCGATCGAGTGTATTTGAATTTCTCTGATCCTTGGCCAAAGACTCGTCATGCTAAAAGAAGATTAACATATAAAACCTTCTTAAAAAATTATGAAAATATTCTAGTGAAAAATGGTGAAATCCATTTTAAAACTGATAACCAAGGTCTTTTCGAATTCTCGCTCATGAGCTTCTCTGAATACGGACTGCTCTTAAAGGATGTTAGTTTAGACCTTCATAATAGTGGGTTTGAAGGAAATATCATGACTGAATACGAAGAGAAATTCTCGAGTAGAGGAAATCGTATTTATCGCTGTGAAGTACAATACCGTTAAAATTAGAAAGCTTACCGTTTTTGGTAAGCTTTTTTTAAATGAGAGATGATTCGAAAAATTTTTACAAGTAAAATACAAATGGTAAAATAATATCAAAGTAGGAGGGGAATATATGGAGACAATGCAATTGCAAAATACGAAGCTGACTTGGCTGCGCGGTGGAGTAAATTATCTTGATGGAGGGGCCATGTTTGGAGTGGTCCCAAAGCCATTATGGTCAAAAAAGTATCCTTGTAATGAAAATAACCAAATAGAGCTTCGTACAGATCCAATATTAATTCAAACAAATGGGAAAAAAATTTTGGTAGACTCAGGGCTAGGAACTGGAAAGCTTACTGACAAGCAAAAGAGAAACTTCGGTGCGCTTGAAGAATCATCTGTAGTAGGGGATTTAGAAACATTAAACTTGAAACCAGGTGATATCGATTATATTTTGATGACACATCTGCATTTTGATCATGCTTGCGGATTAACTATGCCTGATGGGGAATCGTATACCTCTGTATTTCCAAATGCCAAAATTATTGTGTCACAAACTGAATGGAATGAAATGCGAGATCCGAATATTCGCTCTCGAAATACATATTGGAAGCAAAATTGGGAGAGCATTCAGGAGCAAGTCGTCACGTTTGAAAAGGAATGGACGCTACACTCCGTTAGAATGGTGCATACAGGCGGACATAGTGATGGACATTCCATTATTATCATTGAAGACGGAGAAGATATACTTATCCATATGGGAGACATTATGCCGACTCATGCGCATCAAAATGTTCTTTGGGTACTTGCGTATGATGACTATCCAATGGACTCCATTTGGGCAAAAGAAAAATGGATTCATTATGGTATCGAAAAAAATGCTTGGTTTTCTTTTTATCATGATGCTTATTATCGTGCTGTTAAATGGAATCAAGAGGGTCAGTTAGTTGAAAAGTTAAATAGGGTTCGATAAACAAACTGCACTTCCATTTCATTTGGAAGTGCAGCATTTTCAGCATTTTCATCTAAGCCAGCTGATAAGCCTCAAGTATTGCTCCTGTTTTTGCATCTGCTATAAATTCATATTGCTCTGTATCTTCACCAGTAAATCTTGATATTCCGCCGCGATAGACATTGTACGTCAGCTGATTTTTTTGGAAGGCCTCTGTTTGCATTTGTATCCAAGACCCGCTAATCGGTCCTTCTTTCTTAAAGGCTTCCTTGGCATTGGCTAATGCTTTTTCAGGTGAAACCGTTACTTTATGTGCAATCAATTCTCTCGCTGCATACCCCCCTGCTATGCCAACACCAACACCTAATAAAAATGATTTCCAGTTCATAAGCAGCACTCCCCCAAATGGAAAAATAAATATGCCCAGATTGTATCTCTGTATTATCTTATCAAATAATGGTCTTGGACAAAAACTTAATTAGTGGTAACCAAGCGAAAAGTTCTGTAAAATAATAGAAGTATACATAAAATATTATGAAGAAAAATAAAGGAGAAAACCCATGAACGAAAAAACGCTACAGCTTTTTAAAACCTTAACTGAGCTGCCAGGGGCACCTGGTAATGAACACTTAGTCCGTAAATTTATGAGAGAACAGCTTGGTCAATATGCAGATGAAGTCGTTCAGGACAAGCTAGGGAGTATTTTTGGCGTAAAAAGAGGAGACGAAAATGGCCCAACTGTCATGGTAGCTGGACATATGGATGAGGTAGGCTTTATGGTAACCTCCGTTACCAATAATGGCATGATTCGCTTTCAAACATTAGGCGGCTGGTGGAGCCAAGTCTTATTAGCGCAAAGAGTGCAGATCATTACTGATAATGGTCCTGTTATTGGTGTTATTGGTTCGATTCCTCCACATCTATTAGACGAAGCTAAACGCAGCAAGCCGATGGAAATCACAAACATGCTTATTGATATTGGTGCGGATAACCGTGAGGATGCCGAGAAGATTGGCATTAAGCCAGGGCAGCAAATTGTTCCAATTTGTCCGTTTACACCGATGGCAAATGAGAAGAAAATTCTTGCTAAAGCTTGGGATAATCGCTATGGCTGCGGATTAGCCGTTGAGCTTTTAGAAGAAGTGAAAGACGAAAAGCTTCCTAATATCCTTTATTCAGGTGCAACTGTTCAGGAAGAAGTAGGGCTTCGCGGAGCAAGAACAGCAGCTAATATGATTAAACCGGACATTTTCTTCGCATTAGATGCAAGTCCTGCTAATGATATGTCTGGAGATAAAAATGAGTTTGGACAGTTAGGAAAAGGAACACTATTAAGAATTTATGATCGATCAATGGTTACTCATCGTGGAATGAGAGAATTTGTTCTTGATACAGCTGAAACAAATAACATTCCATATCAATATTTTATTTCTCAAGGAGGTACGGATGCAGGAAGTGTTCACCTCTCCAACGAGGGTGTGCCTAGTGCTGTAATTGGTATTTGCTCACGCTATATTCATACACATGCATCTATTGTACATGTAGATGATTACGCAGCAGCAAAGGAATTACTCGTTAAACTTGTTAAATCCTGTGACCGCACAACCGTTGAAGCTATTCGTCAAAACAGCTGACAGCTGTAGCAGACATCAAAAAAAGAGGCAGCCTAGTTGGTGCCTCTTTTTCACTCAATACAAAAGGAGTAAGACAAATGAAAATAGTAATTGGATCGAAAAATCCAGCAAAGGTTTCAGCAGTCCAAGCTGTTTTTAAATCAGAGGACTTAGAATTTATTACGGCAGATGTACCTTCTGGAGTTCGCGATCAGCCATTTTCGGATGAGGAGACAATTAAAGGTGCTATCAATAGGGCCATCAGTGCACTAGAAGCTGGTGGCGGAGAAATTGGGATAGGACTGGAAGGCGGTGTTCAGAAAACAGAAAATGGATTGTTTTTATGCAACTGGGGAGCACTAGCAGAAAAAGGAGAGCCCCCCATTGTAGCTGGTGGAGCGAGAATACCACTGCCAAAAGAAGTGGCTGACAGATTGCTTGCTGGAGAAGAGCTTGGTCCAGTGATGGAACGCTTTACAGAAATGGAAGATGTCCGCAAAAAGGAAGGAGCCATCGGAATATTTACGAATGGCCAAATAAGCAGGGCTGAGATGTTTACACATGTTGTAAAGCTTTTAGCCGGACAATATGAATACAGAAAAAAGGGAAGGAGATAGCGGCTATCTCCTTTCTCAATTATTTTCTATCAAAAATATAAGAGAGTACATTCAGTCCTAGATGTCGTGATTTTCCATTGGCTAGAAAAAATGTAAGGTAAATAAGTTACTTGAAGAAAGTGCTGGAGCGGTTTAGAAGTTTCTATTATTTTCAAACTATTAGGGTTGCAAGATGAATAGATAGAAATGTATGATAGAAAAGGATGAAGTTTTTCCTAGCAAGGAGGAAGAAAGTATGAAAATTCATTCAAAAGCTACCTTGCTCTTGTTTATTGTTGTTTTACTGCTAAGTGCTTGTTCTGCCTCGTTAAAAGAAGAGCAATCTGCTGCAAAGGATGCTGTTGGTGAAGCATTTAAAATGGAGCCAAAAGCTACAAATAATGAAAATGGAGATATACAATTCTATTTGCCTTTCGGATTTGAAGTAGACAAAGAGACGCCCAATAATATTATCTTAAAGAATGGATCGAAGACTTACATTCTTTTTTATAATCCGAATGAAGGCCCTGATAGTAAAGTGGTTTATAAGGCAACTCTGAAGCAAAACGATTATGACTATCAAGAAACGTTTTCTACTAAAAATAAGCATTTTGGTTATCTATTAGTAAACAATAATGAAGATACATTAAATGAACTCATTGTAGGCATAGGCGGGGTAAAAATTACAACTCAGGCAAAAACTAAAAGTTTATCGGCCGAAGCAGCAAAAATGGCAGAAATTATTCAATCAGTTAAAATGAGATAAGAAAAAAGCTAAGCATTATCGCTGAGGGATTCCTTAGTAAATACTTAGCTTTTTTTATTTTTTTATTTAAAGATTAGAAAGTATAACTTTTCTTATTTAAGCTTTGTTCTTAGGTTGTTCATAATTAATTTTATTCGATGAGGTTTGTTATTTGCTTTTGAATCTGACCGTTTCTCATCTAATGCGTCCAGTTTGAACTGATTCACCTCTAACTTAAGAGCCCCGGCAATCGCACTAAGGTCGGTTGCTGCCAAATTGACTCTTGAAATAGCTTCAAGCTGAGTTTCACTTGATGCGGCAACCTCTTCTGATGCAGCAGTTGAAGCTTCAGATACAATGAAGACTTCCTGAATCCGATCATTTAATACATGGTTATTGGCTTGTACATCTTTAACAGCGGTGCCAATTGAATTGATTTTTTGATGAATTTCCTTTACATGATGGACAATTGTTTCAAAAGCGTGCCGTGTCTTTTGAACTGATTCCCCTTGACGAAGCTTATAATCGTTAAAATGATCTGTTTCATTTAGCAGCTTCTCCATAATTTCATTCATCGATGATACAAGTAAATGAATTTCTTGTGCTTCTTGTTTAGAGCGTTCTGCTAATTTTCTTACTTCTGAAGCGACAACAGCAAATCCTTTTCCTGCGTCACCTGCTCTCGCCGCTTCGATGGCTGCATTTAATGCTAATAAATTTGTATTATCAGCGATGTCCTGAATCGTATCTACAATGGAGGTAATATGGCTGGATTGATTGGCAGCCTCACTAACTTTTTCGTTTACATGATTGGCTAAATCAATAAACTGATCGGAAATGACCTGGAGATTCTGGACTGTAGAAATGCCATTTTGTCCTAATTCCTCAGTTATCTCTGTATCTTTTAATATTTCAAGGCTTATATTTTCTGCATGATGAATGGCATGTGTTACTTTCTGTATTTCTATCCTGCTCTCTTCTAGATAAGCAGATTGCCTTTCTGCTCCTATGGCAATTTGTTTAATCGCCGCATCTACTTCATTCGCCTGAGCTGTCGTTTCTTCTGAAATCGCAGCCAAACTTTCAGAAGAGGATTGAAGCGTAGTGGAGGAATCGAGTATTTTCAGGAAAGAATGCTGAACCTTTTCGGCCATCTGATTAAAGGTATAAGCAAGCTCGCTCATTTCGTCTTTTGCAGAAACTGAAACCCGATAGGCTAAATTTCCGCTGCCAATTTTTTCAGCTCCCGCTTTTAATAGAGTAATTGAATTGGTGATTCCCCTTGAGATTAATAGACCTCCGGAGATTAATGCGACAATTATTAATAAACTAATGGCATAAGCTAAATATGTATAAAAAGTATTTTGACTGCTAACTTCTTTTTGAAGTTTCTCTTGGTTTGCAATAATGCTTTTTTGAACTTCACTGGCAGCTTGTTCAATGGATCTTGCTTCATTATCGAATAAAATGATAAATTCCTCTGTTTGCTGATAAGATGTATGAATTGAATTCAAAGCCTCTTGGTATTCAGATAATCTTCTAATTAGATAGTCTTTTGAGCTGGTGTCTAGGCTTTCATTTGCTTCAAATTCCTTTTTAAAAGTTTCACCTGAATGAAGGAATTGCTGATAGGATTCTTCATTTTTTGTTGCCAGGTATTGTTGCTCATACATTCTCATAAGCAAAAGTTGTTCATCAATGATTGGGCTCTTAAGAAATTTAGTTAAATTGGTTATTTGATTTGCCGTACTTGAAATTTTTCCTTTAAGGCCTTGGTCATCACTAAAACCAATTTGCTTATACATTCCTGATAAAATCGTAAATCTTTCTAAGTATGATTCCGAATTTTGAATAACCATTTTAAATTGGGCTTTGATATCCTCGTTATCTTGTTTCTCGCTTAATCTAGCAGACTCAGCTTTAACTCGTAAAATACTTTGAGTAACTAAATCAGCACCAAGCTGCTCAGGTGTTCTTAAAAATTGCTGCTCATATTTTCTTGTCATGGCAAGGTTATACATAATGTCCTGGCTTCCATTAACAACTGATAATAAAGCTGCTTCTTTTTCTCGGCTTTTGTCCTGCACGGTTTGAAGGATAAAATTAAAAGATAGGAGTAAAATAAGACCACCGATAGTCATAAACATGATAAGCCCTAGTTTGCCTCGGATGGTTTTCAAACTGTTCACCTCTTTATGAAAATTTTCTAAAAATTAAAATATTACCTAATTATAGAACTTTTTACCTTATATGACAATATGTGATAAAAACCCATAAAAATAAAAGGTTAATATTAGAAGGCTGTTTTCTAAAAGATTGTTGCATATTATTGGCTCAGCTATCTTTAGTTTGATATTATCTGAATATATGATGAAAAAAGGCTGGATTCGATTTGGTGATATGAAGATCCATACTGGAGGAGAAGGAAAATGAAAAAGCTTGAATCTATGGAACAATTTGAACAACTAAGAGATAATGGAAAGCATATCTTTATGTTTTCTGCCGATTGGTGCCCTGATTGCCGTGTAATTGAACCGATTTTGCCAGAAATCGAAGCTAAATATCAAGACTATACATTTATTTATGTTGACCGTGATGAATTTATTGATCTTTGCGGGCAGCTTGATATCTTTGGTATTCCTAGCTTTGTCGGCTTTAAAGATGGCAAGGAATTAGGCCGTTTTGTGAGCAAAGACCGTAAAACTCAGGACGAGATCGAAAACTTTATTGATTCACTTTAATAATAAAATTTTATAGTAACTAATATCAGGGGTCTGACCCCCAATTCGGGGTTCGGCCCTTTCTTTATGTAATGTTCCTAAGGAGGGACTAGTTTTGAAAATGGATAGTATAAAAATGAAAAAGGAATTAGAACAGCGGTTAGCCAAAGATAATCGCACTTTTTCATTTGATAGAAAAAAAGACGAATTGCGTATTGAAAATAAAGAAACTGGGAAGGGAATCACGATTTCCTTACCGGGAATTATTGCGAAATGGGAAAATCGGAAGGAAAAGGCCATTGATGAGGTTGTGTATTATGTTGAGGAAGGCTTGCAAGCAATGGAAGACGCCCCGATACAGCTTACTGGCTTTGAGAAGAACATATTTCCAGTTATTCGTTCAACCTCTTTTCCTATCCAATCGGAAGAGGATGTTCCATTTTTTACCGATGAACATACGGCTGAAACAAGAATTTACTATGCACTCGATCAAGGAACAACATACCGCTTAATTGATACGAAGCTTATGGATAAAGAAGGCTGGTCACCTGAACGAATAAGGGAAATTGCTTTATTTAATGTACGTTCACTTTCAACAGAAATGAAAGGTGACACAGTCGCGGGAAATACGTTTTATTTTCTAAATAAAAACGATGGTTATGATGCGAGCAGGATTTTAAATGATTCCTTTCTTAAGGAAAGTGAAAAGCGGATAACAGGAACAATGGCTGTTGCTGTTCCACATCAGGACGTGTTAATTATTGCGGATATTATCAATGAGACAGGGTATGACATCTTAGCAGAATTAACGATGAGCTTTTTTGCCAGTGGAAGAGTCCCAATTACTGCCTTATCTTTCCTCTATGAAAACGGAGAGCTTGAACCAATTTTTATACTTGGGCAGACGAAAAAGAAATAGGATGTTTTATTGTTGAAAGGATCACTTTTAAAGTGGTCCTTTTTTACTTGTAATCTTCCCCCAATAGACTCAATCTCTTATTTTTTCTCCAATTTTCGCGAAATACTGTTAGAATAGAAAGGATAGAATTAAAGAAAGAGTTGGTATACATTGAGTTGGATTAAAAAGCTATTCCAAAAAATTAAGAATGACGACAATAATGAATATGATGAAGAATATTTGATAGAAGAACGAAGAAACCCTACTGAGATTCAAAATCACTCAGAACCATCAAAAGATATAAATGCGCGGGTATTATATCAATATCCGAAAGGAAACTTCCGATTTCCACTAATTCCTGACGAAGAATCTAATCATAAAACGAGAGAGCCTAGAGTTGATAGGGAATCGAAAAAGCAGGTCCCAAGATATCAGGAAACGAGAGCGAAAAGAAGCGCCCCTGTTGAAAAGGAGCCTAAAGCTGCTCAAATTAAAGTAAAAGCTGAAAAGGAAAGAACGCAAAGAAAGGGTCCCTTTCGGCCAACAGAAATTCCTTCTCCAATCTATGGGTTTGGACGTCCGAAGAAAGAGGAACCATTAAAAAAATTCGAATCTGAACCTATTGAGTTTGAACTGAACAACATAATACAAGAGGATCAAATATCTGAAGCAAAACAAATACAAAATCTAACACCATTTAATGAATATATAGCTGAACAGGTTCAAGAAGAAGATCATCCAGTTTTTCTAGATCATCCAGAACCTTCATATATGATTGAAGAAGAAACAGATCTCGAGGAAGAGTATACTGAGGCAAATACAGAGCAATATGAGGTAATCGACGATGCTCAATTACAGACTGTTCCGTATTCTGATCCTGTTGATCTGCTTTTAAAAGATGAAGTGTTCAATGGGGAAGAACAATTCTTCGATGTGGAAGTTTCAAGTGAAGAAGAAACACTTATTTCAGTGGATCAAACTGAAATTGAAGAAGAAACAGAGGATAAAGCTACCACCATTTCAGCAGACCCAGAAGAAGAGGAAACGGTGGCGGAAGCAGCACCAGCAAGGAAGCATATCCCATTTAATGTGATTATGCTTAAAAATGATAAGCAAAGGCTATCTGAAAAAACAAAAATCCCTTTCATGCCTTCATTTGCTGAAAAGGCTGAAGTTCGTATGGAGACAGATAAAGCATCTGAGTTTCATGAAATAGCTCCAATAATCGAAGAGGTCAAACCTAGTGTTGATCGAATAGCATCAGCCATAGAAGAAACTATAGGAGCTGCAGAGAAAAAAGCACCTGTTATAGAAGATTTTCTGACAGAAGAAGATGATATTTCATATTATCAATTTCCTTCGAAAAGCTTACTATTGCCTCCAGTTAATCGGGAGGAGCCATCTGATTGGTTTATTGAACAAGAGCAACTTCTAAACTCAACATTAATAAACTTTAATGTAAGGGCACATGTTGTTAATGTTACGCAAGGTCCGTCTGTTACTAGATTTGAAGTGCAGCCAGAGCCAGGCGTAAAGGTTAATAAGATTACAAATTTATCGGATGACATAAAATTAAGCCTTGCTGCTAGAGATATCCGGATTGAAGCGCCTATCCCAGGCAAGCATACAATAGGAATTGAAGTACCTAACAAAACAAGCAGACCTGTATTAATTAGTGAAATTATTAACAGCTCGGAGTTTAATAATAGCCAGTCTCCTTTAACGGCTGTTCTCGGATTGGATATTGCAGGCAAACCGATCGTGACAGATTTGCGAAAAATGCCGCATGGCTTAATTGCTGGTGCTACAGGTTCAGGAAAAAGTGTCTGCATTAATACGATTCTCGTAAGTCTTTTATATAAGGCAACGCCTGAGGAACTAAAGCTTATATTGATCGATCCCAAAATGGTGGAGCTTGCTCCGTATAACCGAATTCCACACTTAGTTAGCCCAGTCATTACAGATGTAAAAGCAGCAACGGCGGCTTTGAAATGGGCAGTGGAGGAAATGGAACGTCGTTATGAGCTATTTGCGCATACAGGGGTAAGAGATATTGGCCGCTTTAATGAACTAGCTGAAGAGCATAAACGTTATTCAGATAAACTTCCATACATGGTGATTATTATCGATGAGCTAGCAGACCTGATGATGATGTCACCTGCAGATGTAGAGGAAGCAATTTGTCGTATTGCCCAGAAGGCAAGGGCTTGTGGTATTCACTTAATTATTGCTACACAGAGACCATCTGTTGATGTCATTACTGGTTTAATCAAGGCGAATGTCCCAACAAGGATAGCTTTTTCGGTTTCTTCACAAATTGATTCGCGTACCATTATTGATATTAGCGGAGCAGAGAAACTGCTAGGACGCGGTGACATGCTTTTCTTAGAAAATGGATCATCTAAACCTGTTCGCCTTCAAGGCACATATGTTTCTGATCAGGAAATTGATGACGTTGTTGCCCATGTTAGGAGAGAACGTGAACCTGAGTATTTATTTGAACAGGAAGAATTGCTTAAAAAAGCACAGGTTATTGAAGAAGAAGATGAATTGTTCTATGAAGCATGCGAATTTGTTATTGACCAAGGGGCAGCATCAACCTCTAGTCTGCAAAGAAGGTTTAAAATCGGTTATAATCGTGCAGCACGTTTAATTGATATGATGGAAAAGCAAGGATTTATTTCGGAAACGAGAGGAAGCAAGCCGAGAGAGGTTTTAATTACAGCTGCTGAGCTTGAATCACTTCTAGACACTAGTACAATAAATTAATACATGGTATTCTTTACTTGCATGATAAAAATACTAAAAATATTTACAGCCTTGGATTTGAACGGTATGTGAGGAGCTTAAGGATGAAGGAAATTGAACTTAAATTAAAAGGGGAAATAAATCGGTTAACTAACCAGACTTTTAAATTTGATGAGCGGATAAGAGATGGCTGGTTCTCTGCAGTGTATTTTTTAAAAACAAGAGAAATTGTGAACAAGTACCATAAAGATGTTGTGGTAACCATGCAATTTTTCCAAAAAAATCATGCAGTTTTGTGTGGTACAGATGAAGTAATTGCACTTCTAAAAACTTTTGCTGATAATCCTGATGAACTTGAAATATATTCTTTAAAGGATGGCGATAAAATTGCGCCATTTGAAACAGTCCTGACCATTACAGGAAAATATCAAAGCTTTGGCTACCTAGAAGGAGTGATCGATGGGATCCTCTCTAGACGTACAGCTGTCGCTACAAATGTTTACAATGTTGTCAAAGCAGCGAGTGTATCAGGCAAGCAGAAGCCGGTAATTTTTATGGGAGATCGAGATGATCATTATACAACCCAAGCCGGGGATGGCTACGCTGCTTATATTGGGGGAGCAACAGCTCAAGCGACTCATGCTATGAATGAGTGGTGGGGCATACAAGGAATGGGTACAATGCCTCATGCCCTTATTCAGATGTTTAATGGGGATCTTGTTGCAGCAACAAAAGCATACAAGGAAACCTTCCCAGAAGATGATCTCGTTGCACTTGTTGATTATAACAATGATGCCATTACTGATTCTCTTAAGGTCGCTAGAGAGTTTGGAAAGGAATTAAAGGGCGTTAGAATTGATACATCCCGTACAATGATTGATCAATATTTCTTAAGAAATCAGCATCTGTTAGGGACTTTTGATCCACGAGGTGTCAATGCAGAGTTAATTTTTGCTCTCAGAAAAGCATTGGATGATGAAGGCTACGAACATGTGAAAATTGTTGTTAGCGGAGGGTTTAATGAATCCCGAATTCTTGAATTTGAACAACAAGGTGTTCCAGTTGATATGTATGGAGTCGGTAGCAGCTTACTAAAGATTAATATCGGATTTACAGGTGACAATGTCTTAATTGATGGCAAGCACGCCGCAAAAGCAGGCAGACGCTATCGTCCGAATCCACGGCTGGAAAAGGTTGAATAGAACAAGAAAAATAATAGCTCCATGACCGTTAATGGCACATGGAGCTTCGAATTGAAAAAAACATGGCAATGTTTTCTGGGATTTCATTACATAGTTTTTAAAAATAAATAGTGATATAATGATTAAATATGAAGAAAGATAAACTTAATGATTTATGCAAGGCTTTTAGAAAAATTAAATTTGAAATGCGCGTGTTCTAAGTTAGGATATGCGCAAAACTAGATGAATGTCATATACTGTTTTACAGATATACGATGGTTGGAGGTTCTTTATATGACTATTTACCATTTCGTAGGTATTAAAGGGGCTGGAATGAGTGCCTTGGCGCAAGTACTGCACGATATGAATTATAAAGTACAAGGCTCAGACTATGAAAAACGCTTTTTTACACAACTGGCCCTTGAGCAATCTGGAATAAAGATCCTTCCCTTTCAAAAGGAAAATATAAAACCTGGAATGACCATTATTGCTGGAAATGCTTATCCGGATACTCATGAAGAAATTGAAGAAGCAATGAGACTTGGACTGCCTGTTATCCGTTACCACCGGTTTTTAGGTGACTTTATGAAGAATTTCACGAGTGTTGCCATTACAGGCGCTCATGGAAAAACTTCAACTACAGGCTTACTTGCACATGTAATGAAAGGTGCAAAACCAACTTCATTCCTTATAGGTGATGGTACGGGAAGTGGAGATGAAAATGCAGAGTATTTTGTTTTCGAAGCATGTGAATATCGAAGACATTTTTTATCTTATTTCCCTGATTATGCGATCATGACGAATATTGATTTTGATCACCCTGATTACTTTGCTAATATTGAGGATGTATTTTCGGCATTCCAAGAAATGGCATGGCAAGTGAATAAGGGGATTTTTGCATGCGGTGATGACGAGCAATTGCAGCGAATTCAGGCAAAGGTACCAGTGCTTTTCTATGGTTTTGCTGAAGAAAATGATTTTCAGGCACGAAACGTTGTAAAAACAACGGAAGGCACAACATTTGATGTATTTGTAAGAAATACATTCTACGAAACCTTTCACATTCCTACTTTTGGCGATCATAACATCTTAAATTCGCTTGCTGTTATTGCACTTTGCCACTATGAGGGAGTCAATTCTGAAATTGTTCAAACTTGCCTAAAAACCTTTAGTGGGGTAAAAAGAAGATTTTCAGAGAAAAAGATTGGTTCTCAAATTATTATAGATGATTATGCTCATCACCCAACTGAAATTAAGGCAACAATTGATGCTGCACGGCAAAAGTATCCAGAACGGGATATTATATGTGTTTTCCAGCCTCACACATTTACGAGAACCCAGGCATTCCTTGATGATTTTGCTGAGAGCTTAAACTTAGCAGATAAAGTCTATTTATGTGAAATTTTCGGTTCTGCAAGAGAAAATCATGGTAAATTAACAATTGAGGATTTGAAAGAAAAGATTCCTGATGCCAATATCCTATTAGAGGAAGAAACGGCTGTATTAAAAAATCATGATAATAGCGTCCTTATTTTCATGGGAGCTGGAGATATTCAAAAATTTCAAGAGGCTTATGAAAATCAATTATAAATAGTAAAAAAAGATGCGATCAATTGACCGCATCTTTTTTTACTATTTTAGGTTCTCAGGGTTTAATGCTTCTAATTCTGGAATGACAAAGCGTCCATCTTTCCGAATTAAGCGATCATCGAAATAAATTTCTCCGCCGCCGTAATCTGGACGCTGGATATTTACCATATCCCAATGGATATTGGATTTGTTTCCATTGTAAGCTTCGTCATAGCATTGACCAGGAGTGAAATGGAAGCTTCCATCAATTTTTTCATCAAATAAAATGTCTTGCATTGGATGTAGAATATATGGATTTACTCCAATTGCAAATTCTCCGATGTAACGAGCTCCTTCATCTGTATCAAAGATTTTATTAATTCTATCAGTGTCATTTGCTGTTGCCTCTACGATTTTTCCATCCTTGAACGTCAGTTTCACATTTTCAAAGGTGAATCCATTATATGGAGATGGCGTATTATATGTAATGACACCGTTTACAGAATCACGGACAGGCGCTGTATAAACTTCTCCATCTGGAATATTCATCTGACCAGAGCATTTAATCGCTGGGATGTCTTTAATAGAGAATGTTAAATCCGTTCCAGGGCCAGTAATTTTTACTTTATCTGTTGCATTCATTAATTCAACGAGGTTGTCCATCGCTTTATCCATTTTACCGTAATCGAGATTACATACATTAAAGTAGAAATCCTCAAAGCCCTCTGTGCTCATTTTCGCAAGCTGTGCCATTGAAGATGTCGGATATCTTAATACAACCCACTTCGTTTTAGGAACGCGAATTTCTCGATGCACTTTTTTCCCGATTGTAGCTCCATGGATTTTCATTTTTTCATCAGGAACATCTGAGTGCTCATTAATGTTATCTCCAGAACGAAGGCCAATATATGCATCCATTTGACTCATCACATTCGCTTCAAAGTCAGCCATCAGATTGAAATTTTCTTCTTGTGCTCCAATAAGCAGAGAACGGTCAACCTGATGATCTTTTAATAGAACAAAAGGATAGCCTCCAGCAGCATAGGCTTCCTTAACAAGAGCAGTCACAAGCTCTCTTTGCAGGCCAAAGTTTTCAATTAGTACCTTCTCTCCCTTTTGCAGGCGGACAGAGTAATTGATTAAATTCTTTGCCAGTGTTTCAATACGAGGATCTTTCATTCATTTTTCCCTCCGAAAAACAATTTTCATAATATAACAATATATATTGTATCCTAAATTGCATTTTTTTGTTTAATTTATATTTTAACATTGGACATTTATGTTAAAATGTCCAATGTATAAAGATTTGATGAAAATACTAGCAGGAGATCTGTTCTATTAAATGGAATTCTTTTGATTAGGGGGTTTATGTTGACTGCAACTGGGAATAAGATAAATAGCTAGGACAAATGGAGGTTATCATCGTGCAAATTATTTTGTATTTAAGTATAGCTGTGATCGCTATCGCGTTTTTTATTCTTGTCATTTACTTATCAAAAACTTTAAAATCTCTGCAGATTACATTAGATAGTGTTTCAAAAACATTAATAGGTTTAGAGGGCCAGCTAGAAGGGGTAACGAGGGAAACAACAGCCCTGCTTGAAAAAACAAATGCTCTGGCAGAGGATGTTCAGCATAAATCAGAAAGTCTTAATAGTGTTGTTATTGCTGTGAAAGAAGTTGGAGACTCTGTCCGCAGCTTCAATGGATCGATTCAAAAGATTACGAGTTCTGTTAATGAGGGGCTAGAGGAAAACAAAGAAAGAATTTCACAGGTTGTTCAATGGGGCCAAGTATTAATGGAACTTAAAGACAAATGGAAGATGAGAAAACAACCTGAAACTCAAGAAGTTCCGGTGGACAAGCCAACCCCTCAAAAGAGATGGATAAGAGAAAGAAGTTAATTAGGAGGAGATTCTAGTATGAGTAATCAAGAGAGAAGTCAGTACGAACAAACACAATCAAAATCAAATGATAGCATCAATACGAAGGATTTTATTATCGGTGCTCTGATTGGAGGAATGGTAGGGGCAGCTGCAGCACTATTCCTTGCTCCTAAATCCGGAAAAGAATTAAGAAGCAATCTTAATGAACAAGCCGTTGTACTGAAGGAGAAAACAGGTCAGCTTCGTGAAACTGCTAGATCTAGAGGCATACAGCTTGCTGAAACAGCAAAGGAAAAATCCAGCGGGCTTGCTCAATCTGTTTCTAGACAGTCCATTGAATTAGTTAATAAAGTAAAGAATATAAACCCAATTGATACAATAGCCAAAAAAACTGATTCCAATCAGCACTCAGCAGTAAGTAATGATGATATACAAAGGAAGCTAGAGGAAACAAAAAAGGCATTTGACGAGACAGAAAATAAATATAATCATTGAAATTGTTTTGCAAACAGTGGAGTGGTAAGATAGCTTCACTGTTATTTTTTAATAGGGGGTAAAAGGATGAAAAGATTTAATGGTAATGAGGATTTTGATCAGGCTTTACAAAATGAAGAGCAGTTAATTATTTTAAAGCATAGTTCAACATGTCCTATCAGTCAGGCTGCATATGAAGAGTATGAAAGCTTTGCTGAAGAACAAGAAAACCTACCGATGTACTATTTGATTGTTCAAGAAGAGCGTCCTTTATCAAACTACATTGCAGATAAGTTCAACATTAAACATGAATCACCACAAGCCCTGCTAATTAGAAATGGCAAAGTTGCTTGGCATGCCTCTCATTGGAAAATTACTTATAGCTCTTTAAAAGAAGCTGTTAAGGAAAATAAATAAAACATCCGTTTGGATGTTTTATTTATTTCGTGCTGTAGTAAGTGATGGCCAGACTATCTGAAGATCATCTCCTGGCTGGATGGAGCTGTGGAAAGTTGCTTGTTCTCCGTTGATCAATAATACAAACTTTCCATCAGAATGAGCAGGAATATCAATATTTACATGACCAAATAAATCTTGAAAAATAAATGGCTCGATCTTGCCTTGCTCAAGGTTGAGATGGTCTCCATCTTCGATCACGTCATCTTCTAATAAAGTCACGCCTTGTCTTTTAATGAGAGAGACGTTTTTTTTGAGATCAATTTTATTGTTGTTAAATGTAACAGGAATGCTTTGGGTAAGCATTATCTGTTTAAGGTCTGCCAGTTCTCTAACTGTAATTGTCCCTTTTTTTTCAATAATGATATCGTCCCCATGCTCATAGCCATGGTAGGATTTAATTTCTCGACCGTTTCGAAACATTTTTCCAGCTAGAGGCGGGATAAATGTTTCTTTTCCATTTATATTCACCCTGAACGGTCTTGTCTCAGCTATTAATTCTAGGAGGTTAAGAGCAACTAGCACTTCTTCAACTGTTTCTGGCATTTTACACTGGATTACATCTCGATCATAAACAAACTCTTTCGGATCAGCATTACTTCCATTACAGGTTAAAGAAGCGGATATCTTATAAGATTGTTCATTTATTTTGATATCCTTCACAGGGATTTCATTAAGCAGATCCTTTATTTGCACTTCAGCTTTTTGACCGTTTTCACCTTTTTCAACGATCAGCTGGTCTCCATTTTTTATTTCACTGTCTAGGGAACATGGAGCTCCGTTACACAAAATAAGAGGGGGTTCCCCGTGGCCGCCAGGAATTGTAATGTTTTGTCCGTTTACAGTCACAATCATGGCTAATCCTGGTTTCCCGTATAATTTGTTCATTTTTATCCCCGCAGCGAGAAGACAATCGCCAACTGTCAAACTTTTCACCTCGAATAATCGAACAGGCTGCTCATTTACATAGACCGTTTTGTATTGAACAGGGGATTTATGAGCAGCGATAGCAATTCCAATTGGCGTAACAAGCTCTGGACCTTTTGTAATATGCTCAGATAATGTAAGAGAAGTAATAGCATCTATTCCCCTTATCGCTACTCGGTTATCCGGCAAATTCAATTTTGCAGCCACTCGCTTTGGCAATTCCGGTGTTAGGCTGCCGCCTCCAACGAGCATCACAGCTTTTGGTGATTGCTGATTGTTTAAGCAAAGAATTTCATTACATATAGATGAAGCAAGTTTATCTAATGCTGGCGAAATACTTTTTAAGATTTCATCTTTCGCAATCTCTGTTTCAAATCCAAGAATATCAGTTACTTTAATTAAATCATGTTCAAGCAGCTCTCTTTTCGCCTTTTCAGCTAAAGGAAAATCTAACAGGAGCTGGTCACTTAGCGCCTCGGTTATTTCATCACCAGCTACCGGGACCATTCCGTAGGCAATGACAGTGCCTAAATCTGTGATCGCAATATCAGAAGTCCCTGCACCAATATCGACTAGAGCAACATTTAACCGGCGCATTGAAGGAGGAATTAATACATTTATAGCTGCAATAGGCTCAAGTGTTAATGCTTCCATTTCTAAATTAGCACGATGAAGTGCGGATAGAAGTGATTCAACGACAACCTTTGGCAAAAAGGTAGCAATAATTTCTACAGAAGCTTCGTCTCCTTGCTGATCAATCAAACTGCCGATTTCTTCTCGGTCTAATCGGTAATAAAGGACAGAATATCCGACACAATAATAATATGTCTTTTCTGATTGGTGTTTCTCCGCAACGATTGCCTGTGCCTGCTGAACTGCACTTAGCTCCAAATGGAGAATATCCTCTTTTTGTATTAAAGGCTTGCCATTAATATCAATGCTTACTTCAGCACGTTCTGTTTTTAAGGCACGGCCAGCAGCAGCGACACTCACCTTCTTTAAAAGCCCGTGTTTTATTTCAAGCTCTTCTTTTATTTCAGAGATAATTTTGGACACAGCTAAAACGTCATGAATTTGTCCATCAAGCATTGCACGTTCCGTATGCTCTTTTACAAGAATATCTATAACATGGTATTTGCCTTGAGATTCTTCTAAAATAATTCCATTTACAGAACGAGTGCCAATATCTAAAGCAAATAGCTTTTTTTGTTCAAGCAAGTATACACACCTTCTTTGCTTAATGAAAAAGTATAAAAAGTAACAATATTAACCCTTTAAATCTTTATTACATAAAAGCGTTTAATTATTAAAGAAAAAATTAGTGACATGTAGAGATAATTCATATATAATTACTCTAATTATTAAAAATGTACCATATATTTAAAGCTCGATAAAGGAGAATGAATGTATACATAGCCGGATAAAGAGAAAATCGTTTGAAAATATGATTTTTTCAGCATAATAATATCTAGGCTAAAGAGACATCCGTTTCCATATCGTAAAAAAATACTTTGAAGGGAAGGGACAGGAATGAGTAACGAACTTAATCAGTTAAGAAATCGTGTAGATGAGCTAAACTTACAGCTTCTTTCACTCATTAATGAAAGAGCTAAATTAGTTCAAGAAATCGGAAAGGCAAAGGAAACACAAGGTGTACACCGATATGATCCTGTCCGAGAGCGACATATGCTTAATTTAATTAAGGAGCATAATGACGGCCCTTTTGAAAATTCAACTATTGAACATGTGTTCAAGGAAATTTTTAAGGCTGGTTTAGAGCTGCAAGAGGATGATCATCGTAAAGCCCTTTTAGTTTCAAGAAAGAAAAAGCCTGAAAATACAATTGTAGACTTAAAGGGAGTAAAAGTTGGGGATGGTAATCAACATTTAGTTTTTGGACCTTGTGCAGTTGAATCGTATGAGCAAGTTGCAACAGTTGCGGATGCTATTAAATCTAAGGGTCTTAAGCTGCTTCGCGGTGGAGCTTATAAGCCTAGAACATCTCCATATGATTTCCAAGGTCTTGGTCTTGAGGGGCTAAAGATTCTTAAAAGAATAGCAGACGAATTTGATTTAGCGGTAATTAGTGAAATTGTAAGTCCTGCAGATATCGAAACAGCTGTTAATTATATTGATGTTATTCAAATTGGTGCAAGAAATATGCAGAATTTCGAGCTTTTAAAAGCTGCGGGTGCAGTTAATAAGCCTGTATTGCTAAAGCGTGGAATTGCTGCAACAATTGAAGAATTTATTAACGCTGCTGAATATATAATGGCACAGGGCAATGGGCAAATTATTCTTTGTGAACGCGGAATTCGTACGTATGAGCGTGCTACTCGTAATACTCTTGATATTTCTGCTGTTCCAATTCTAAAACAGGAAACACATTTACCAGTATTGGTTGATGTTACGCATTCAACAGGTAGACGTGATTTACTGCTTCCTGCAGCAAAAGCAGCATTAGCTATTGGGGCCGATGGTATTATGGCTGAGGTTCACCCGGATCCTGCAGTTGCTTTATCTGATAATGCCCAACAAATGGATTTAAAACAGTTTGATGAGTTTATGAAAGAACTGCAATCTTCTGCATTTGTTAGAGTGTAATAGCCGAAAGCCTTCTGTTAATGGTCAGAAGGCTTTTTTTATTTTAAAATATAGATGCTTGACATTGCGGCATTTCAAAGTCTGTCGTATGATAAGATACATAATTACGATTGTGTAACCACTCACAAACATCAGTGTGTTTAGGTTATGATTCATTGTTGTAAACTAATAATTAATATGTAACTTTGTTCTAATCTTAAGGAGTGATATAGATGAATGTAACCATTTATGATGTGGCGAGAGAGGCCAATGTTTCGATGGCTACCGTTTCTCGTGTAGTAAACGGAAATCCTAACGTTAAGCCTGCCACAAGAAAAAAGGTATCTGAAGTGATTGAAAGATTAGGCTATCGTCCGAATGCAGTTGCTCGAGGACTAGCTAGTAAAAAGACAACAACCGTAGGAGTTATCATACCAGATATTTCAAATATCTTTTTTGCAGAACTGGCAAGAGGGATTGAAGATATTGCTACGATGTATAAATATAATATTATTTTAAGTAACTCAGATCAAAATTTAGATAAAGAACTTCATTTAATTAATACGATGCTTGGAAAGCAAGTTGATGGCATTGTTTTTATGGGTGGAAATATTACAGAGGAGCTTGTGCAGGAATTTGAGAAATCTCCTGTACCGATAGTTTTAGCAGGGTCCATTGAGGAAACAGAAAGAATTCCGTCTGTAAATATTAACTATGAACAGGCTACTTATGATGCGATCACTAATTTTATTGATAAGGGGCATAAAGAAGTAGCGATTGTTCTAGGTCCAAAACATGATCCAATAAATGGAGTAAAAAAGCTCGAAGGCTACAAACGTGCACTTGCTGATAAAGGACTTCTATTTAAAGAAGACTTAGTAGCAGAAGGTGATTATACGTACGATTCCGGAATTGAAGCATTTGAAAAGCTCTTAGAAGCAGAACCGAAGCCGACTGCGATTTTTTCTTCATCTGATGAAATGGCACTTGGTATTGTTCATGGAGCTGAAGACAGAGGATATCATATTCCAGAGGATTTTGAAGTTATTAGTTCCGACAATACTAAATTATCATTAATGGTTCGTCCGCAACTAACTACAATTGTCCAGCCGCTTTATGATATTGGTGCTGTTGCGATGAGACTATTAACAAAATATATGAATAAAGAAGAAGTGTCAGATCATATTATTGTCCTTCCTCACCGGATTGAAGAACGCAGCTCAACAAAATAATGAAATAGCCGATATTATTATATAAAGGATGCTTTTTTCATTATTTTTTGAGGATCGGGAGAGGGACTAAATGAAAAAGTTTGACGTTTTAACGCCAATTGGATTAGTTGTTGGCGCAGTTATGCTGATTTTTGGAATCGTCACAAATGGGGGAATTAGTGGATTTTTTTCTTTTATTGATCCTGCCTCTATGTTGATTGTATTAGGTGGCGTTATAGCTGGGCTGCTAATTAACTTTCCGATTAAAGATATGAAACATATTTTTACTGTCATTAGACAGGGCTTTAGTCAAAACGAGCAAAATTTAGATGTATTAATTAAAACCTTTGTTACTCTGTCAGAGCGTGCTCGCCGGGAGGGACTGCTATCACTGGAGGCAGAGATTGAAGAGGTTAAGGACCCTTTTATCCGTAAGGGAATCCTGCTTGCGGTAGATGGAATTGAACCTGATATGATTAATGATATTATGAATGCTGAAATCACTGCAATGGAAGAAAGACATCGAAAAGGCAGAAGTATTCTTGAGAAGGCAGGAGAATATGCACCGGCCTGGGGGATGATCGGTACACTCATCGGGCTCGTTCTTATGCTTAAAAACTTAAACGACCCTTCTAGTTTAGGACCTAATATGGCTGTTGCATTACTAACAACCTTATATGGTACATTAATGGCAAACTTAGTATTTTTACCGCTCGCTGCTAAACTTGCCTTGAAAACAGAGCAAGAGGTTTTTTTGAAGCAAATCATTATTGAGGGAGTTATAGGTGTACAAGCTGGTCAGAATCCAAAGCTGCTTGAAGAAAAGCTTAGTGCCTTTCTATCTTCAAAAGAAAGGAAAAAAGCAGCACAGTTAATGACTTCTGGGGAGGCATTAAACGATGAGGCTTAGGAACAGGGCATCTGAACCTCGAAAAGGTGCCCCAGGCTGGATGGTTACGTTCTCTGACCTTGTAACTCTCATACTCGTATTTTTTATTTTACTATTTTCCATGTCTCAGATTGATATGATGAAATTTAAAGCAATAACGGAATCGTTCAGAGAGCAATTCTTTGATTTTTATCCATCAATAGTCCCGCTCGATCAGCCGGTAGGAATCGAGAATGAAATGCCAGCAAAAGACAAGGATAAAGATAAAGGTGCAGACTCGGCTAATACATCATTAGAAGATCTATTATCTGAAGTGCAAAGCTTTTTGGACAAAAATGGGCTGGATGATGTAATCCTTGCTAACCGTACAGACCGTGGAGTCGTTCTAGTACTTCAGGAAAAAATTCTCTTTGCCCCTGGACAGGCTGAGGTTATAGGTGATGCGTATGCATTCCTTGATAAGGTTGGAGAATTATTACAAAAGCTACCTAATTTAGTTAAAGTCGAAGGACATACAGATAACCGGCCGATGAATAGTTTCCGTTATCCGTCTAACTGGGAGCTTTCTGCAGCACGTGCCAGCAGCGTAATTAACTACTTGATTGAAAAACATCATTTGGATAGCAACCGATTTATTGCTGTTGGTTATTCAGATACAAGACCGATTGTATCGAATGACACAGCTGAAAATAGGCAGAAAAATCGACGAGTAGAAATCGTCATTTCAGATCCGAAATATAGTAAAGATGAACTTGTAACGAAATAAAAGGACCCAATTGGGTCCTTTTATCATAATAGACATATATATTCATAGAATTTCAGAACCATTTAGTTTGCTTCCTTTTTACTCTGATTTCTAATCGGATATAGTGCTTTATCAAGTGTTTGTTTGTTTTTTTCTGTGATTTCTAATTTTCTTGGAATCGGCTTGTACATATTTGGCGGGTCATCCCACTGGGCTGGAAGAGGAACTGGAGAATTCTTCTCCCAGGTGTTTACCCATTCTGAAGGTAAGGTTCCATATCGATTTGGATTGTTCTTCATTTCCAGCCAAATTAGCGACCAAGCACGGGGAACCACACGCCAAATATCATATCCGCCGCCGCCAACTGCAATCCATCTACCATCGCAATATTGATGGGCAATTTCATGAGCAAGCTTTGGAATTTCACGATAAATATTAATCGTTGAAGAAAGATGGGTAAGTGGATCCAAATAATGAGCATCAGCCCCATTTTGCGTCAGGATCACATCTGGTTTAAAATAATCAGCAATTTCCTTTAATGATGTACGATATATTTCTAGCCAAGAGTCATCCTCTGTGAAAGCATCAACCGGTATATTAAAAGAATACCCGTATCCTTTACCTTGACCCCGTTCATTTACATTCCCTGTTCCTGGGAATAAATAGCGGCCAGTTTCGTGTATGGAAAGTGTGCATACATCAGGGTCATCGTAAAAGGACCACTGGACACCGTCTCCATGATGGGCATCGGTATCTACATATAGCACCCGGGCTTTATATTTTTCCTGTATGTATTTTATGGCAACTGAACTGTCATTATATATACAAAAGCCTGATGCTTTCCCTCTAAATCCATGATGAAGTCCTCCCCCTAGATGCAAAGCATGCTTTGCATGGCCATTCATAACATAATCAACGGCTGTTAACGTTCCGCCAACTAATAATGAACTTGCCTCATGCATATTAGGGAAAATCGGGGTATCTTCTGTACCAAGACCATAATTCTCCCCTGTTTCAGGGGAAAGCTGCCCAATTCCAGCTAATTTTACTGCGTTCACGTATTTAGGATCGTGAATGAATTGCAATTCTTCATCTGTCGCTCTTCTAGGAGGAATGATATGATGTTTCTCAATGGCGTTTAAATGTGTGAGTAAATCAAGTGTTAGTTTAATCCGCAGCTGATTAAAAGGATGATTCTCGCTGAATTTATATTCCAGCAAGTCTTCTGAAAATACAAAAACAGAATCTTGGATCATGATGACTGCCCCGGTGTATTAGGCCATAATACTTGATGGCCGGCATCTTGAAGGTCTTGAATAATAGAAAGAGGGTTCATCATTTGTACCCTTAAAACAATAATTTTATATTTTTCATCACTTTTATCAGGATAAACTAATACACTCTGAATATTTGCTTTTCTATTTCGAATGACGGTTGTGATTTCGGAAAGCATACCAGCTTTATTAGGAACCTTTATTTCAATTTGAGAGCCTGGCTGATGAGCGCCAGTTAATTCGACTAATGTTCGAAGAAGATCTGTTTCCGTTACAATTCCAACAAGCTTATCATCTTTTAAAATGGGAAGACAGCCAATGCGGTGCTCATAAATAATAGCCGATACCTCTTCAACAAAATCAAGAGGGTGGCCAGTGATAATGTCAGTCCGCATAATCATTTCTAAAGGGTTTTGCAGAAGCTCTTTAAACTTTTCGGTCTCAAAAAGTATAGAAGGGGTAGCGTCACGAATATCTCTATCTGTTACTAAACCTATTAGATGCTGATTTTCATCAATGATGGGCAAATGACGAATTTTATTTTCGTTCATTAGCCTGATGGCATTTGCAATAATATCGTCTTTCGATAGAGCTACAACATTCTTCCTCATTATCTCTTCAACAATCACTTTTATATCCCCCTTCATTGTCTAGCTCCAGCGCCTACCCCCTACAAGCATAAAGGAAAGCTTCTGCGAATAATCTTCGCAGGAACAATTGTCCTATAATTGTTCCGAAGGCGCTTGCGCTTTTCTTAGTACATGAAACGATTCATAAACCGGAGACCGTCAAACTTCTGGATTGAATCTATATCGACTCTTTTGCCTATTCTCGCCATGAGGCAATTAGCAGGGTGAGAACTAATTTCTGGATCGTCTGTTGCGTACCATTCCAGTCCCCCGGCATTCATCATTTTCTCCATAACCTTTCGATATTCCCAAACATTTAATCCTGTCCCTTTTAAGTCCCAATGCCAATAATATTCTGTCGTTATAATAATATAATCTTCCATAGCCTCGTCCATCATGGATACCTTTAAGAGGCTCTTTCCTGTTCCTGACCCTCTAAAATCGGGAATGACTTCAATGGCGCCAAGTTCTATTAAGTTATCCATCTTCCCTTCGGACCATCTTTCAAGAGGATCGGGGTATACATATGTAACATATCCGACTATAGTATCCATATATCTGGCAATGATGATTCTTCCTTCTGGCAATCGAGCTATCTCAATAAGAGCTTTTTTCTGCTGCTCTGGTTGGCGAAAAGCCACTAAGTCTTTATGAAACTCCAAATCTGCTAATTTATCAGGGGAGATGGGCCCTTCAATAATTAAATTCCCCTTTGGGGTTTTTAATTGCATTGCATTATAGGTTTTTCGATGTTCCATTTATTCACCGCCTAATGACATTCATGATTAATTCCATTATACATAAAAATATTCATTTTTAATCGACTTGCCTATATTTTCTGTATTATTAAAAAACACTTTGTGTCATCTTTGAAAGAATATATTTTTGATTTACCATTATTAGATTATATTTTTGAGAATATATGATTTAATTTTAGTTATTTTTACTCATTTTCATTTTATTGATAAATTATTTCAAATAAGATAATCAATATTTTAAAAATTGAGAAAAGAAAAAACTTATACTATAATAATAAAACAACTAATTCTTTTACAGTTCCTGTTCTGCATTTTAAAGGGAATCTTTTAACATGCTAAGGCATCTGTCATAATCAAAGGGGGATATTGATATATGAAAGTGGAAGCTTTGCCAGCAACTCAGGGAGATTATAATTTAAAAAATTACGAGAACACATACAAACAATTTGATTGGGCAGAGGGGGAGAAGGTTTTCTCCTGGTATGAAACAGGGCGGGTAAATATGGCTTATGAAGCAATCGACCGTCACGCCGAGTCCTTTCGAAAAAATAAAATAGCTCTTTATTTTCGTGAAGGCTTAAGAAATGAGAAGTATACGTTCAAGGAAATGAAGGAGCTTTCAAATAAAGCGGGCAATGTTTTGAAGACATATGGTGATGTTGAAAAAGGGGATAGAGTATTTATCTTTTTGCCGCGATCTCCAGAGCTATATTTTGCAGCTTTAGGAACAATTAAGCTTGGTGCTATTGTTGGCCCTCTATTTGAAGCATTCATGGAAGGAGCTGTTCGCGATCGCTTAGAGGATAGCGAAGCGAAAGTTCTTATTACAACACCTGAATTATTAAGCCGGGTTCCTGTAGATGAATTACCTGCTCTAAAAACTATTTTCCTAGTTGGCGAAGAAGTTAAAGAGGAAGGTCCTTACATTGATTTTAATAAAAGATTAGCCCAAGCAAGCAATAAACTTTCGATTGAATGGGTCGAGCGAACTGACGGATTAATTTTGCATTATACATCCGGATCGACAGGAAAGCCAAAGGGAGTTTTACATGTTCATAACGCAATGATTCAGCAGTATCATACAGCAAAATGGGTTCTTGATATGCAGGAAGAGGATGTGTTCTGGTGTACGGCAGATCCTGGCTGGGTGACAGGTACCTCATATGGCATGTTCGGACCATGGCTAACAGGAACATCTAACTTAATTGTTGGGGGAAGATTTAATCCTGAATCCTGGTATAAGATGATTGAAGAATATGGTGTAACGATTTGGTACAGTGCACCTACTGCATTTAGAATGCTTATGGGGGCTGGAGATGAACTCGTAAAGAATTTTGATTTAAGCAGTCTTCGTCATATTGTAAGTGTAGGAGAGCCATTGAATCCTGAAGTAGTAAAGTGGGGAATGAAGGTATTCCATTTACGATTTCATGATACATGGTGGATGACTGAAACAGGTGCCTTATTAATTTGTAATTACCCTTGTATGGAAATCAAACCTGGTTCAATGGGCAAGCCGGTTCCTGGGGTTATTGCTGCAATTGTAGATGATCAAGGGAATGAACTGCCTCCATATCGTATGGGGAATTTGGCTATTAAAAAAGGCTGGCCATCGATGATGCATGCAATTTGGAATAATAAGGAGAAATATGAATCCTATTTCATGCCTGGTGATTGGTATGTTTCAGGCGATTCAGCCTATATGGATGAAGACGGATACCTCTGGTTCCAGGGACGTGTTGATGATGTAATCATGACATCTGGCGAGAGAGTTGGCCCGTTTGAAGTAGAAAGCAAGCTTCTAGAACATCCTGCAGTAGCAGAAGCAGGTGTAATCGGAAAGCCAGATCCAGTACGTGGAGAAATTATTAAAGCCTTTATTGCATTAATTGATGGCAATGAACCGTCAGAAGAATTAAAAGAGGATATCCGTCAATTTGTTAAGAGAGGTCTTGCCGCACATGCTGCTCCAAGGGAAATTGAATTCCGTGATAAGCTTCCAAAGACAAGAAGCGGTAAGATTATGCGCCGTGTCTTAAAGGCTTGGGAGTTAAACCTTCCAACAGGCGATCTATCTACAATGGAGGACTAAAAAGAAAATGAAAAGAACCGTGCGATGAATGAACTGCACGGTTCTTTTTCATATCTGCTAAACCTCATCTGTTGGTGGGGGATCAGGATTTTCTCCGTTTCCGCCATCACCTTCTCCATCACCTGGATGATCTCCACCTGGTTTAGAATTTCCATCTCCATGCGGATTCTTTGGTTTTTCTTCCTTAGGAGGTTTGGCTGGATCATTAGGATCAGCATGTGAATCATCAGGTTTTCCAATTCGAATTATATTCGATGGAGCTGATTCTTTTCCTGCAATATCAACTGCCGTAATATAGAACTCGCCATTTGGTGCGCTAAATGCAAGTGAATCCCCAGCTGAAATGATTCCAGCTTTTATAACACTGTCCCCGGACTTTTGATATATTCTATAGCCGATTACATCTTTTTCCGGATGTAAATTCCATACAATCGTTGAATTAGATTGGCTAATGACTGGAGGGCTTGGAACCTTCCCATTCTCTTCTAATTTTGAATCAGCAACTAACAAGCCAGCCCATCTTTCTTTGCTAGGAATTAACTGTGATACGTCTTTAATTGAGATTCCATATTTGTCCTCAAAGATTTTAGGACTTATCACTACGCCAGTGTGCACAAATTCAGAAGGCGTACTTTCTAATGCTAAATAACGTTTTTCCCCAACAAGGACGTACTTTCCATCAGCAAAGCTATCGTCAGTCTGATTAGGAGCAAATTTTGCATTGTACCAATCGGTTACGACAAGTCCTGCCTTTGAGCAAGCATCTGAGGGGAGAAGTCCGGATGCTGCACAATAGGATCTGCGGACAATTCCACCAGGCATTTGGAATGGCTGGTTTGTTGCGACGAGATCTGGTGCTGCATTATAGGCAGCATTCATCAGTTCTGACCATAAATAGACGTTACGCGCACCATGGTGAAGTCCCTTATATCGAAGCTCAAGTGATTTTGGGGTATCGTATCCATTCCAGACTCCAAAACTGACTTTCGGGTTAATTCCTACAAACCATGAATCTTTTAAATCCTGTCCTGTTCCTGTTTTACCCGCCCAATCAGAATTAAACTTTAAACGGCCTTTTAATGAGCTGGCTGTTCCTTGATTAATGACATCTCTCATCATATCAATCGTTAAATAAGCTGTTTGAGGGCTAAACACGTCAACAGGCTTTACTTCATGCTGATAAATAATATTACCTGATTTATCTACAATTTTTTCAATCATGTAGGCGTCAATAAATTTTCCACCGTTGGCAAAAGTACCAAAAGCATTTGTATTTTCTTCAACGGTAACCCCATTGGTAATTCCACCTAGTGCCAATGAATTTGTTGTATAATCATTTTCAATCACAGACGTAAAGCCCATTTTTTCTAAATATTGAGCTGGACGCTGATCCATAATGGTCCGATATGTCAGCATCGCCGGGACATTATACGACATGGCAAGGGCGTGACGAGCTGAAACTAATCCGCTATATCGTTTGTCATAGTTTCTCGGGTATGGTACATCAGGACGATGTGGGTCAAGAAATACCTCTACATCGGGGATCACTGTACCTGGTGAAACCGCTCCCAGTTCTAGCGCAGGTGCATAAACGACTAACGGCTTCATCGTAGATCCGTTAGATCTCAATGTATCAGTTGCATGGTTCACTTGTTTTAAATTATAATCCCTTCCTCCAACAAAGGAGAGGATCTTTCCGGTGCTGTTGTCTATAAGAATAGCACCTACCTGAACAGGCTCAACGACTTCTTTCATTTCTCCGGTTTCAGAGTCTTTTACCATTTCAATCTTATCGCTGCCGTAATAGGCGAAGTTATCCTTAGCTACCTGCATGGCATCATAAATACCTTTATGGATGGTTGTATGAATTTGGTAGCCGTTTTGGCGAAGATTTCTGTCGGCCAAAATTTTATATTCATTTTCTAGCTCTTTATCGTGCTTTAAATCTTCTTCATCATATCCATCTTCTTTGGCAAGAATGCCAGCTAAAATTTCTTTAGCTCTTTTTTCGATTTCAAAAGTTAAATAGGGATACTTTTCTACTGTACTTTCTACACGAGGGATAAAATCCTTTGTAATATCATAGGCTAAAGCCTCTTCATATTGCTTTTGTGTCAGTTTCCCATCATCATACATTCTTTTTAAAACCGTTTTTAATCTTGTAAGCCCTGGCTCTAAGCCTTCCTTTGTTTTTAATTCTCCAGCTTGGGTGTACGGTGTATAGCCGAAAGGACTTTGGGGAAGTCCGGCAATAAAGGCAGCTTGCGGAATATTTAAATCCTTTGCATCTACGCCAAAGATTCCTTTTGCGGCTGACTGTACGCCTGCAATATTCCTTCCAGAGGAATTTCTTCCTAAGGTAGAGACATTTAAGTAAGCTTCTAAAATTTCCTTCTTATCAAAAAACTTTTCTAAGCGAAGGGCTAGAAGAATTTCTTTCGCTTTTCGTTCGAAGGAAACCTCGTTTGTTAATAATTGATTTTTTATCAGCTGCTGAGTAAGAGTACTTCCGCCTGATTGGACAGAAGAATTAGTTACTTCTTGAAAGATGGCACGCATGATTGCTTTAGGAACAACCCCGTCATGCTCATAAAAATACTCATCTTCCGTAGCGACGATCGCATCAATTAAATGTTGGGATACATTTTCAAGCTTAACCTCTTCACGATCCAAATCTGTTCGAAGCTTTCCGAGATAAACATTGTCCGCAAAATAGAGGTCTGATGTTTCTTCGTAGTTATAAATATCTTTTTTCATTTTTTCATATGGACGGATTTTCTCGTTTTTCACTAGTGAAGCAAAGTAACCTGCACCAGCACCGCCTGCAAAAGAACCAGCAATAACAATAATAATGATAAATAATAAAATTAAATTCCAGATGACTTGAAAAGAGATGCTAGCACCTTTTGCCGCTTTTTTATTTGCTAAAAAACTAAATCGCGATTTCATTTTATCTTTCGAGTTTGGATTTTCTTTCATTCATATCATTCCCCCTAAAATCACATACATTATAGCATAAAGAGAGTATCCATTATGACAAGCTTCGCTATTTTTCTAAATTTTCCTTTTTTCTTGAAAATGAAATTTGACATTTTTAATTTCATATGTTAAAAATGCTATATTATGAAAAAAGCACAACGTCTCTTTCAGTCTAAAGTGCTTGCAAGATTACTTAATAATTCTATACGTGCCTTGACGGGAATAAGTAGTGCTTCTATCTCTGTTTCAGAAAGCCGGCGGTTGCTGTGAGCCGGTACAAGTAGAAGGATGAATTACCTCCCTGAGCATTCACTGTCAACCTGTTTTTTCAGTTATAGCAGTGAACGGATGATCCGTTATCAATATAAAGTGGAGGACTATTATTGTCCTCAATTTGGGTGGTACCGCGCAAATAAATATGCGTCCCTGCAGATCAGCAGGGGCGTTTTTTTTATTTGTCTGGCTCCAGCGACTACCCCCTCGAGGTCACAAGTCAATCCTCCCAAAAAGGTAAAAAACACCTTTCCGTGAGGCTAGACTTGTGCTTGTCGGGGGTGAGCAAGTCGCTTGCGCTTTTCTAATTTGATAATAGATGACATCTAATGTATTTAACAAATTTATTTTTAAAAGGGAGGAAAAAGGTATGAATTTACTTGAAGATTTACAGTGGAGAGGGATTGTTTACCAGCAAACAGATGAAGAGGGGTTAAAGGAAACGCTAGAAAAAGAAAAAATTTCTTTATACTGTGGAATGGATCCAACAGGAGATAGTATGCACATTGGACATTTGCTGCCATTCTTAACATTGAAGAGATTTCAGAACGCTGGGCATCGCCCAATCGTTCTTGTTGGCGGAGCTACTGGATTGATTGGCGATCCAAAAATGACAGAAGAGAGAACACTGCAAACAATTGAAACAGTTCAGCACAATGTTGATTGTTTATCGAAGCAGTTAAAAAATATATTTGATTTTGAAGGTGAAAATGGAGCAAAAATGGTGAATAACTATGACTGGACTGAGCCATTAAATATTATTACCTTCTTAAGAGATTACGGGAAACATATCGGTATTAATTATATGCTTGCTAAAGATACGATTGCTTCACGATTAGAAACAGGCATTTCTTTCACAGAGTTTACTTACACCATCTTACAAGGGATGGATTTCAAACACTTATATGAAAACTACCAATGTAAATTGCAAATCGGCGGAAGCGACCAATGGGGTAATATTACTACAGGTCTTGAGCTAATTCGAAAAATGACTGGAGAAGGCGCAAAAGCATATGGTCTTACGATTCCACTCGTAACAAAGGCAGATGGAACTAAATTTGGTAAAACAGAAAGCGGCGCAGTTTGGCTAGATCCAGAAAAAACTTCTCCATACGAGTTCTATCAATTCTGGATTAATGCTGCTGATGCAGATGTTGTAAAATACTTAAAGTACTTTACATTCCTATCTAAAGAGGAAATTGAGGCTTTAGAACAATCTGTTCAGGAAGAGCCGCACCTGCGCAAAGCTCAAAAAGCTTTAGCAGAAGAAATGACCCGTTTAATTCACGGGCAAGCTGCACTAGATCAAGCTATAAAAATTTCAGAGGCATTATTTAGCGGAGATGTAAGCAATCTTTCAGGTGCAGAAATTAGACAAGGCTTTAAAGATGTTCCATCATACGAGCATTCAACAGGTGAGGAAATTGGTCTTGTTGATTTACTTGTCGCTGCAAAAATTTCTCCATCAAAGCGTCAAGCAAGAGAAGATGTAGCAAATGGAGCTGTTTCGATTAATGGAGAAAGAGTAATCGAAACAGATTACGTTTTAACAGCTAAAGACCGTATTGAGAATGAATTTACCATCATTCGCCGCGGTAAAAAGAAATATCATTTAATCAAGTACTAAGATGGAGTCTACTTCTTAGAATAATCACGATATAACAAAACCCCTAGAAATTTTTTTCTAGGGGTTTCTGTTGATTTTACCTACAATTTAAATTGAAGAACAAGTTCATTTAGTTTTTCAGCTTGTTTTGCAAGTTCGTCTGAACTGTTGGCTACTTCATCCATTGAAGAGCTGATCTGCTGAGATGAAGCAGAAGTCTGTTCGACACCTGCAGCAGATTCTTCAGAAATCGCTGCAATTTCTGAAATAGATTCACTCATGATTTTGCTGTTAGAGGAAATATTGGATAGATTATTTGTAACAGTCTGAATACTGTTTGTCATTTCTTTAATCGCAGTATTAATTACTTCGAATGTGGTGCTAGTTGTTTGGATTTGATTAGTTCCTTGGATAACTTCAGAATATCCTGATTGTAGAGATTCGGTTACAATTGTTGATTCTTCTTGAATGCCGGAAACGATATTTGTAATATCTGAAACCGATGCAGAAACCTGTTCAGCCAATTTTTTTACTTCGTTTGCAACAACAGCAAACCCTTTGCCATGTTCACCTGCTCTTGCTGATTCAATTGCCGCATTTAAAGCTAATAAATTGGTTTGGTCAGCAATGTCTTTAATAACTGATACTAATTTTGAAATTTCTTGAGATTTTGTATCAAGATTATTCACCTTTTGAACTGCTTCCTGAATAATCTGATCAATTTTCGTCATTTGATTAAAGGAAGATTCCATAAGCTTACTGCCTTCATCAGTCATTGATAAGACTTCATTTGAAGCTTGAAGAATCTTGTCCCCATTTGAATTGGCCTCATGAACGGTGGTTGAGAAAGAGCCCATGATGGCGGCAAGGCTGCTTGCACTTGTAGCTTGCGTTTCTGAACCTGTTGCTAATTCTTGCATTGTCGTTGCTATTTGCTGGGAGCCAGCGTTTACTTCATTTGCAGATTGTGTTAATTCCTCGCTCTGTCCTGCAATTGAATCTGAAACGATATTAATTTCATATAATAATTGACGAACATTGCTATTCATTTCATTTGTTGCCATGACTAGCTGGCCAACCTCGTCTCGAGATTTATTAGCTAATGGCTCTTGACTTAAATCACCTGAAGCTATCTGCTTCATTCTAGCCATTACTCTAATAATCGGTCTTGATATTATAACAGCGCTAACAAGTGCTACAGATATACTGACGACAATTACTAAAAGGATTACAATGGTTATTGTTATCGAAGTTCTTTGTCCGTTAGCGATAATTTGTTTTCCTTTTCCTTGAATAGTTTCTTGGCTATCGCTAGCTAACTTTTCATACCCAGCCATTAGTTCCCTTACGGTCGAATCTGTTTTCCCTAAATTATCACGTGCTAAATCAGCGTTTCCTTTGTCATACTCCTCAAACACTTCTTTAGCTACATATTGTCTCCACTCTACAGTTTTTTTAATTAGGTTTTCAAATTCCGGAGTTGCGCCAATCTCTCTGATTATTGCTTCACTATATTTGCCCTGTTCAGTATAGCTGTTAAATCGGTCTTTATAATCCCCGCCATATAAAACATAAGCTCTTGCTGTTGCTATTCGATTGGCCATTGTGTTTGACATCTGCTGATTGGCAATTAATAATTGCAGCTCTTTGTTTACTATTTGTTCTGTTTCTTTGTTAGTTTTATTGATTTCATATAAGGTGAAACTACCTAATAATAGGACAAGGATAATAACAAGTGAAAAACCAAATAATATTTTGGTTTTTATACTTTTGAAATTTATTAATCTACCCAACGTTACTACCAGCTTTCTAATTTAATTTAAATTTTTTAGTCAAAAAAAAGGGCATCTCTATAGACGCTTTGGTTTGGAAATATAATACCCTTGAAGAAGTGGCACACCTAATTGTTTAGCTGTTACTAAATCCTCTTTTGTTTCAATGCCCTCTAACACTAATTTAATGTTCGTATTTGTATATTCTAAAAAGAGGGAAATTAAAGTCTGTTTTTCGATTGAAACAGATAACCCCTTTGAATTTGTATGATCAAGCTTTATGAAATCCGGTGAAATGAATTCAATCATTTTAAAAGAGTCTTTTATAACTGGCAAATCATCGAAAGCAATTTGAAATCCTTTTGATTTTAAAAAGGAAAGACGTTTTATAAAGGACGCTTGTTTCCAGTAGTTATTTTGAATGGCTTCCTCATTAACTTCAAAAACAATTCGCCCCTCTATGTATGAAAAATGACGAAGAAGCTTGTGAATAAAGTGATCAAAATCTTGATGAATGATCGTAGAAGGGAAAATATTAATAAATAATAAATGAGATTTAAAATATGAGTCAGGATACTCCTTGATTGCATTCATAATGCAATAAGTATCCAATTCATATAAAATCCCATTCATTCTAGCTTTTTCAATAACGGCAAGAGGATTCATTCGTGGTGTAGTTCTAAGTAAAGCTTCATGAGCAAATACAGTTTCGTTGCTGCTATCAATAAGCGGCTGATATTCACTGTACAATAATTGGTCGTTGATTACTTTTAGTTTTGTCGGACTAATTTTACACCCTTCTCCCTCAAAGATAGTAGAAAACCATTCATTAATTAGTTGGTAATTTCGCAATGACACCCATACCATCTAATATGACTCTTGCGTCTTTGTTTAAATATTGAATAACATCTGATCTTAAAAGTAATTTGGCTTTATCTTTAATGATTAATTTCAAGCCTCTTACATCAAAATTAGTTGCATATGTATTAATAGCAATCAGTGTAGCCATTTCCTGTCTTGTAATTGCTTCATGGCCGGATTCATGTCTGTCGGTAAGAAATTTAAGCAGTTCTCTTGCGTTGCTTTTTAAGGCAATCCTATGTTTATTTAATACTTCTAGATTCTCCTCAATTAGTTTTCGCGCCGTTACAAAATCTAATTGCTCCATATATTTGTTAATATCAACTATCACATCTTCAACCTTCATTTTAAACCGCCTTTTTTTAAAAAAAATTCTCTATTGTACGTTTATATTGTTTTCCATAGCATTTATATGCTTATGAAAATTTGATTAAAAAGTAAAAAAAGACCATTCTATGAAAATAGAATAGCCAAAGTTCCATTTAAAAATAATCAAAAGTTTGGTAACCAGGCTATCATAGTTATAGGTATTATTTCTTAACCTAAACTTTAGACCCTAGGCTTTGCGTCCTATTCTTTCGAATAGTTTGCCTTTGTCACATATCTAATTTTAGGACTAAATTACTTTATACAGGTTATGATAAAGCAATTTAACTTAAAATTCAACATAATTCAACAAAAATCCACAAATTATGTAAATTTCGACAAAAAACCCCTAAAGCTTTTTATAACAGCGCTTTAGGGGTTATTGTTCATTTCTTTGATTAGGATAAATCATCATGTAATTCAATACTGTGAATAGAAGGGAGGTCTGCTAATTCAAATGATGGCGTTTGAGGCATTTCTTCAATGCTGTGGATTGATGGCAAATCAGCTACTTCTTGTGAGTATGTACTTATACTGGCTAGTCCAAAAATTCCTAATAATAAAGTGATAAGAACGAAAAGCTTTTTCATTTCTAATTACCTCCATTATTAAAATTAATTACTATCAGCTAAGAGTTTTCTATATTCAGTTTTTACTAGCTGAGCAAACTTACTATTTCCTTGAATATTAAAAATAGTAATTGCCTTTTCCATATATTCGTTTCCTTTTTCTAATTCCCCCAATCTTATATAGTTTTCCCCAGCCTGATAGTGGAAATCAGCAAATTGATAATTTAAATCTTTTGAAATGCATATTTGAATTCCTTCTAAGCAATAGCGGAGGGATTCATGGTATCTGCCAACCTTTGTTAATAACTGTGCATATGAGTAGAACACTTTTATTTCGATTTTTGGATCATGTTTATAAGGTATTGCACTTAAATGATTAATAGCTTCTGAAAATAAAGAGAGAGCAGTGTCAAAGTTCTGTGCATCTTTTTCAATGATGGCAATGCTTGACAGTATATCAATCTCTCTTTCTGTTAAGTTGGTGAAGTTAGTATTCGTGAGTTTAATTGCTTTTTCCAATAGCTGGATAGCTAACTCCTTATTATTTTCTATGTAATAGACACAAATTCCTTCATGCCATAATAAATATTGCTGATTAGGTGTTTTGTGAAAAAGCGGATTGGCTTTTTCTTTTTGGATGATTTCATAAATTGCTCGATAATCCCGCTTTTTCTTGTAATCATTAATTAAATTAGAAACCGTTACTGAGTAATTGAAACGGCTGCTCGTTGTAAAGTCGAATAAATAGTTTACGTCTACATTTAGTTTATCTGCTAGCTTTGAAAACTGCTCTAAGGTTGGGTATTTATGATCTTTTTCGAAGAGTTCTATATCTTCTGCAGAACAAATACCATCTGCCAGCTCTTCAATCTTTAGTTTTTTATATGTTCTTAAAGAATGCAGAACTTCACCAAAATTTAAATTTTCGATTTTCATTTGGATGGCCCCTTTTTTCTCCTTTTGTTAATTATAGTTTATTTTTCCAATTTATTAAACAAATAATGCTTAATAGATTAAATTGAAAAAAATAAAAAGCCCCAGAGCGTAATAACACTCAAGGGCCTTTATTAATTAACGAGAGTAGAACTCAACGATTAGAGATTCGTTAATTTCAGCTGGAAGTTCAGAACGCTCTGGTAAGCGAGTGAAAGTTCCTTCTAATTTGTCAGCATCGAAAGTTACGAAATCAGGGATGAAATTGTTAACTTCGATTGCTTCTTTAATGATGTCAAGGTTGCGAGATTTTTCGCGAACGCTGATTGTTTGACCAGAAGAAACGCGGTATGATGGAATATCAACACGCTTGCCATCTACTAAGAAATGACCGTGGTTAACAAGTTGGCGTGCTTGACGGCGAGTACGAGCTAAGCCTAAACGATAAACAACGTTATCAAGACGTGATTCTAAAAGAATCATGAAGTTTTCACCGTGTTTACCAGCCATTTTACCAGCTTTATCGAATAGGTTACGGAATTGACGCTCATTCACTCCATACATATGACGAAGCTTTTGTTTTTCTTGTAATTGTAAACCGTATTCAGATAATTTCTTACGTTGGTTTGGACCATGTTGTCCAGGAGCGTAAGGACGCTTTTCTAATTCTTTACCTGTACCGCTTAGAGAAATTCCAAGACGACGAGATAATTTCCAGCTTGGACCAGTATAACGAGCCATTTAAGACTCCTCCTTTAATGTTTTTATTTTGGTAAAATAAAAACAGATGTGCTAGAATTATGGTCATTTTGTTTTCATGTACCTTCGCCCTAGCAGCTGAGGGTTACACAGTACCCCATCATCAGAAAGCTTAAAAGCTAATTGAGGAACAAAATGAATACATAAAATAGATCACATAGGCTGCAATATTTTACACAAAGAATATTATATTATTTATGAATAAGAAAAGTCAAGGATTAATTAAGGAAAGAGAAAAGATAAGCGCTCATTTTTTACTATTACCTTCATATAGATATGATATAATAGATATAGCAAATAAGACTTAAGAGTGATTTTTGTGAATGAAACAAAAAAAGAGAAGAGTATCAGACTTATTTTAATAGTTTTTTTTATTCTAGTAACTATGTTTGCCTTTATTATACGAAATCATAATCAGCCGGTAAAGTCATATAAATATCAGCCGATAGCCTTAGTTATAAAGCAAAGTGCAGATGGAACAGATGATCCGGTTGTAGCTTTATATGAATTTAAAAACAGTGAACATGTATTGGCGTTCTTTAAAGTAGAAAGAAATAACAACTATAAATTTAAAACCTTGCATGCTATAAAGCTAAAGGGTGCTCCTGATCAGCTCCTGCCAGACAGGGGTGAAAAGGGTGTATGGGTTCATTTGGGAAATAAGTGGCAATATTTCTCTGAAAGGTTAGAAATAAAAAGCAGAGATACGCAATTCAAGAAGTCTAAAAGCCCATATGAAGCCACTTTTAAAATTATCGAAGAAGCTTCAAAAGTATTGATTAATAATAATCATACTATATCACTGAAAAATAGTTCTAACCCGCCAACAGGAATATATTCTCTTTCAAAAGATGATTCATTGTGGTTAATTATTACTAAGAAGAATGTTGGTATTGGTCTAGTTGAAACGAAATAGACAAAAAAGATGTGATAAATTTCCTATATTTACATATATAATGGATATGTTAAAGGAATTGGAAATGGAAATAGGTGATAATGATTATGGAACAAAATGAGCATGAAAAGTTATTGAGATTGAAAAGTGATTTTTTAGATATCATTGATATAGAAAATGGCTTTTTAGTGTATGAAGTTCTACTAAAAAATATGCTCATTGCCATTAAAACGATCATGCATGCTAAAGAAGCAACACTTTTTACCTTTAGTAACGTAAATAATCAGCTGTTAATTGAAGCTTCAACGGATGAAAATATTATAAATGAAAAATATCTGAATATTCTTAAGGGAAAGTTTGAAAATAATGCAGAACAAAGCTTTTATTATGAAAAGTTACCTGGATTTGAGGAAGTTGATTTAATTCTGCCTCTAATAAAAAAAGGTTCTTTGCAAAGTATTATTGCATTAAAAGACATAGAGGATGAGCAACTGCCATTTTCAGTTTCCTTACTCGAAGCGGTTAGCTATTACACTGCTAGATTCCTAAATAATGTACGAGCCTTAGTGAAAACTGTATCAGAAGAAAAACGGTACAAGCAGTTATTTCGAGTAACAGAAAAATTTCATTCTACTATGAACATGGATGATGTTCTGGGGGAGATTATTTATTCACTTCAGGAAGTTTATCCAACATTCACCTATTACCTCCTTTTATCACATGACAATAACAGTTTAAAAGATTTGCCTATTAAGGATTTAGAATATAATAGTGATAATATTGCTGCTATGCAAGCATACGTGACAGGCAATATTCAATTTGAAGACTCAATTCATAATAAAAGGTCTGTCTTGTATGCACCTTTGAAGGGAAAACAAGGAGTATACGGAGTGCTCCAGGTTATTGCTTCTAATACAATTGTTTTTCCGGATAGTGAGGTTGAGTTTATTACACTATTAGCCAATACGGCTGGCAGTGCACTAGAGAATGCTCAGCTTTATCAGCAATCGAAACGATTAATTACAGATTTGAAATTAATTAATGAAACTTCTCATCGATTAAATTCAAATTTACGATTAACAGAAACGATGGCATATATGACAGATCAGATTACAAGCTCATTTAGAGCTGAAGAAGTAGGATTTATCTTATATGCTAATAAAAATAAGCCAGTAGAAGTATTAAATGGAAGTACAGAATTTTTTCATACTTTGGATGCGGAAATCTATATCCAATATATAAAAGATAGAATAGATTCTGAAATAGAGTCCCTTTTTATTGGAGATTTTCAATTACCTAGTAAATCAGATGTTAAACAATTTAAATCTATAATGGCAGTACCGATGACTCAATCCGGAGTTCTGAAGGGCTTTGTTCTTGTCATGAGCGAACCGACATACCACTTTTCATTTGAAACGTTTAAACTTTTACAATCGTTAATTCATCATTCTACTTTAGCCATTACAAATTCTATGCTTAGAGAAGAATTAGAAAAAATGGTTATTACAGATCATTTAACCAAGCTATATTCCAGAAATTATTTGGATGAAAAGATATATCAATCGATGAATGAGGACCATGAAGGAACTTTTATTATGATTGATATTGATAATTTTAAATCCATTAATGATACTTTTGGACACCAAATTGGGGATGAAATCATCATCCAAGTAGCCGGATTGATCAATTCCAATATTAGAGGCACTGATATAGGTGCAAGATGGGGCGGAGAAGAACTGGCTATTTATTTGCCGGGTGTTTCATTAATTGCTGGTGTTGTCATAGCTGAAAGGCTTGTAGCAAAAGTACAGGAATGTTCTGAGCCGCGGGTAACAATTTCCTGTGGAGTATCTCATTGGAATAGGGGCCAGCAGGATACTTATGCGGCATTATTTAAACGAGCAGATAAAGCGTTATATGTAGCGAAACAGACAGGAAAAAATAAAGTTATCGTTCAAGAAAGTGATATCGTTATAGAAAAGACCACGCCTTAATTTATTAGGCAGGGTCTTTTTCTTTATGAAATAAAGCTTTCAAAATATGGGTATTTAGCATATCCTGTAAGTAGATATTTTTTAAAAATTATTATTGAAAGCGTTTACAAAGAGGGGGAGAAACGTGGAAAAGGGGAAATTCGTGAATTTTGAAACTAAAGTAATCCATGAAGGATATGATGCAATGAAACATTACGGTAGTTTGGCACCGCCGATCTTTCAAACCTCTACTTTCACTTTTGAAACGGCCCAGCAAGGGGAAAGGCGATTCTCTGGAGAGGAAGAGGGCTATATTTATTCAAGACTTGGAAACCCGACAGTAAAAATGCTGGAAGACAGAATGGCTGCTTTAGAAAATGGAGAGGCAGCGCTTGCATTCGGTTCAGGGATGGCTGCTGTTTCTGCTGTATTGCTTGCATTAACTAAAGCAGGTGATCATATTCTGTGCTCACAGGGTGTATATGGCTGTACATTTGGTTTATTGCAGATGATGGATGAAAAATATAATATTTTACATGATTTTTCCCCAATGCAAACAAAAAAACAGCTTCTTGAGGCCATTTTGCCGGAAACTGCTTGTATTTATGTGGAAACACCAATCAATCCAACAATGAAGCTTGTTGACTTACAAATGGTTGCTGAGGTTGGAAAGGAAAAAGGAATCCCGGTTGTTGTTGACAATACCTTCTGCTCGCCTTATTTGCAAAATCCGCTCTCCCTTGGCTGTGATATCGTTATTCATAGTGCGACTAAATATATTTGTGGTCATGGAGATGTTATTGCTGGTCTAGTAATAGGAACTAAAGAATTCATTGGGGAAGTAGCTATGACAACTCAAAAGGATATTGGCGGCATCATCTCGCCATTTGACGCATGGCTGCTGTTGAGAGGTCTAAAGTCACTCCCGGTAAGAATGGATCGTCATTGTGAGAATACAAGAAAATTAGCCGACTATTTAATTACCCATCCAAAGGTAAACTATATTTATTATCCAGGTCATGAACAAGATTCTGAATATGAAATTGCCCAGAAGCAAATGAGAAAGCCTGGAGGGATGATCTCCTTTAGCTTAAAGGGGAATAAAGAAACAGCTCAAGCATTTATGAATGAATTAAAGCTAATAAAAATTGCTGTCAGCCTAGGTGATGCTGAAACATTAATTCAGCATCCAGCGACTATGACACATGCTGTCGTACCTAAGGATGCAAGAGAAAAAATGGGGATTGATGATACACTTTTAAGACTTTCTGTCGGACTTGAATCATGGGAAGATATCCGGGATGACATAGAGCAGGCATTAAATAAAGTAGACTAATAGTAAAAAACGCGATGTGAAAAAGACATCGCGTTTTGTTACTTACAAATATGAAACCAATATTTGTGTAAAGTCTTCAAGTTCCTTTTGATCAAGCTCATCAAAGCGATTCTTCTCTGGTGAATCGATATCTAAAACACCAATTAGTTCGTCATTTTTAATAAGTGGGATAACAATTTCTGATTGTGAAGCTGCATCACACGCAATATGTCCAGGGAATAAATGAACATCTTCTACACGAACTGTTTCCTTAAGCTTTGCTGAAGTTCCACAGACGCCCTTGCCAATTGGAATTCTGACACAAGCCGGGAGTCCTTGGAATGGTCCTAAAACAAGCTCATTGTCTTCTAGTAAATAAAACCCTACCCAATTAATTCTATCAAGAAATTGATTTAATAAAGCAGAAGCATTACTTAAATTGGCAATTTTATTGCTTTCCCCTTCGAGGAGTGCTGCAAGCTGCTTTTTAACTAAAGCATACTTTTCTTCACGTGTTCCACGGTAAGATTCGACGTTAAACAACTAAAACACCCTGCTTTCTTACAAATATTTATTTATAATCGCAAAATGAAAAGAAAAAGGCAATACTTTGTCGAGATTTTTATAAAGGATATGGTGATTTTAACAAGAATGTTTATATATAACAAGGAATCCACGTTATTTGACAATATTTCATCCGTCTATTGCATAAGTCAGTCTATTAAATAAGCCAGAAAATCAAGTAAAGCAGGTGAGTACATGAGAAGAAAAGGTAAAAGGGCAATTGTGGATGCTGCAATAACACTATTTAATGCCAATGGATTTGACGGTACATCAGTTCGTGATATTGCAAAGAAAGCAAAGGTTAATCCTGCAAATATTGCTTATTACTTTGATAACAAACATGGGTTACTAGAGTATTGTTTTACAGTTTTCTTTGAAGGGTATGTGGAGCAGATTGAGGCAGGTTTTTCGATCGTTGACCAAGGTGCAGCAGATTGTTTAAAGAAAATAACTGAAAATATCATGAACTATCAGTTTGAAAATATGTATTTAACAAGACTTATTTTGCGAGAAATATCCCTTGACTCCCAAGTTGTCCGTGAAATAATGTCTACCTACTTGATGAAGGAAAGGTTTTATTTAAGCAAAGTATTAGAAATAGGGATGAAATCGAGAGAATTTAGAACACTTTCTCCAGATTATATGATTTTGCAATGGAAGGGTCTATTAAGTATGCCTTTCCTCAACACTCAATATATGACGGAAGTATTGCATGTTATGCCGAATGAAAAATATTTTGCTGAGAAATACGTTCGTGAAATATATCGATGGATTGAAGGAGTCGTAAGCAAGCAGCCAAATGATGAAACACTCTATCTTGCTGTAAAATAAAGAGAGAAGGAAATCCAAAAGTCAGATTTCCTCTCAAAGTAGCATGATATCCATGCCTTGTCCAAGATCCTTTATTTGATGTGAATCAGATCCATAGACAAGCGGTATTCCTTTGTTTATCGCCTCTTTTACTACCCAATCAGGCGGATAAGGCTCTCTGCACAGAGGTTTAGCTAAGCCTGCACCATTATAATCAAGTTCATAGCCTTTTACTTTAATTGCTTGCAGTACTTCTTGAATCTGTTCTGAAAAATCCCTTCCAGCGGGGAATTTTTTTTGAAATTTATTTACTAATGTCATATGCCCAATTCTTTTTGGTTTGTACGGGCCAAGCTCAGAATGAATAGACTTTAACAATGTTTTGAAATATGCCTCATATAGAGCATGAATTGATCCGTATTTTTCCGCCATCTGCCCAAAAACGTGAGGACTATAATCTAAACAATCATAATCATTTTCATATTTTAAAAAATGAACAGATAAAATAGCATCATCTAAAAACTTCCCATATTCGTTTAAAAAGCTTCGTGTTTGCTCTTCAAATCCCTCAATATAATCCACTTCAAGTCCAGTATTAATCTTGATTCTTCCGATGTAAATGGATTTCATCCTAGCAATTTCATCAAAATAAAGTTCAAGCTCTTCTAACTTAATAGAACTGTCCTGATCCGGAGTTGGATCAATGAACCCTTTAGGCAGCGGAGCGTGTTCTGTAAATGATATTTCTTTAAAACCTAGAGTAAGAGCTTTTTCAACATAGCCTTCAAGTGAATCTTTTGTTCCATGAGGGCAAAAGGGGGTATGTATATGTCCGTCTTTGGTCATTGGATAATCTCAACCTTCTTTCTGTAAGCATCAAGAAAAGGCAAAATATTTGAAAAAATGACTAAATTATTGTTCAATAAGGGGTACAAATGAAGTTTTTATACGATTTTCAATAAAAAGTTGAAATAAATAGTCAAAAATTGTCGTTTACATGGTATCATAAAAACATTGAACTGAACAATATTTTCAAGTTTATATAGAAGGTTTTGGTCTCGGAACAGAACAGGGGGCTTTTGAGAAAATGGAATATATTATTGGCGGTATCGTCATCGTAATAGTGTTATTTCTAACAGGTTACATATTAAAGAAAAAATATTATAGAGAAGTAGATCGGCTGGAAACATGGAAGATGGATATTGTGAACCGCCCTGTTCTCGATGAAATGTCAAAGGTTAAGCAATTAAATATGACTGGACAAACGGAAGAAATGTTTGAACGCTGGAGAATTGAATGGGATGACATTGTAACTGCACAGCTTCCAAACGTAGAAGAATACTTATTCGATGCGGAAGAATATATCGATAAATACCGCTTTAGAAAAGCGAAAGAGGTTCAAAAGTCGATCGAAAAGTATTTAAATGAGATTGAAGAACAAATCCAAAAATTACTTAACGAACTAAACGAGCTTGTAGGAAGCGAAGAAAAAAATAGAACGGAAATTGAAGAATTAAAGGATCTATATCGTGAGAGCAAGAAATCCTTACTTGCCCATCATCATACATACGGAAAAGCAGCAGATATTCTTGAACAGCAATTAGATGAAACCTTCACAAAGTTTGAAGACTTTGATGAAAAGACCGGTAATGGAAACTACTTAGAAGCGCGAGAAATTGTCCTAACCATAAAAAGTCAGCTAGATGAAATCAAAATAAAAATGGATACAATTCCTCATTTTCTTGTTGAGTGTCAATCAAAAATCCCTACCCAGCTTAAAGAATTAAGAGACGGGTACAAGGAAATGATTGAACAGGGCTATATTCTAGAACATATTGAATTTGATAAAGAGGTAAATAGACTTGAAAATGAAACATCTGCTTATTTGAGTCTCATAGAGATGGCAGATATGACTGATGTTCAAAAAGGGATCGAAGAAATAAAAGGCAGTATTGATTTCTTGTATGAGCTGCTAGAAGAAGAGGTCCATTCGAAGCATTACATTGCTCAACAGGATGATGCAACTAGAAATCTGCTATTTATGAATAAAGAAATTAATAAGCAATTAAGAAATGAAATTGAGCATGTTCGTCAAAGCTATCATCTTTCAGAAAAAGATATTGTTATTCAATCAGAGCTTGAGAAAAAATTAAGTCAACTGAATAAAAGATATGAAGTTCTTGAACATAAAATTTCTTCAGAGAATATTGCTCATTCCATAATAAAATCGGAGCTAGAGGAAATTAAAATTCAGCTGGAAGAGATTGATGAAGAACATGTTAAATTTGCTGAAAAGCTTCAGGCATTAAGAAAAGACGAAATGTCTGCACATGAAAGCATTAATGATTTAAGAAAAAAACTGGCTGAAACTGCCAGACTTGTTTCGAAAAGCAATATCCCTGGTCTTCCTCAAGACTATAAATATTTAATGGAAGATGCTAAAGAGAGCATTGATAATGTCATTATTAAGCTTGAAGAAAAGCCATTAAATATCCAAACGATTCAACAATATTTAGAAGTTGCCGTATTAACGGTTGAAAAAGTTGTGAATACAACAAATGATATGATCGAAACTGTTATGCTTGTTGAGAAAGTGATTCAGTATGGAAATAGATATAGAAGCAAATATCCTTCAGTAGCAAAAGGCTTGCAAGATGCTGAGACTTCCTTTAGAGGCTTTGATTATAAATCCGCATTAGAGCAGGCAGCGACAGCTATTGAAGATATTGACCCAAATGCCATGAAGAAAATTGAAGTGCTGATAAGCGAAGAATAAAGAGAGGTGTACCACATACGGTACACCTTTTTAATTCGAATTAATGACTATTTATTGTTTTTGGAGATTCTTTAATAATTAATGCGATCACATAGCCGATTAAAGCACCTGCTATTGCAGGGACGAGCCAGCCGACACCCTGATCAAAGAATGGCAGAACATCTAATGCGTTTTTTAATCCGGAAACATTGACGCCAGCCGCGTTTAAACCGTCAACAAGGCCGATCAATCCAGTTGGAATGATTGCGCAAATATATACTGCTGAATAACCCTTAAATAGATTATGAGCAAATGACAAGAAAATTAGCACAATCGCTAGTGGATAGATAAATACTAACACGGGTACAGAAAAACTAATAAGCTGAGATAGTCCAACATTGGCGATAACTGCACTAAAAACTGAGAAAATAACAACAAATCTTTTATAGGAAACTTTCGGGATAAGCTTAGAAAAATATTGAGAACAAGATGTAATTAACCCAACAGCGGTTGTAAGACATGCAAAGAAAATAGCTAATGCTAAAATTACAGCTCCGAAGGATCCAAACAATTGGTTGGCTGTTGCCGATAAGATAGCAGCTCCATTTTCTTGCGTTCCAATGGCATCAGTGCTTGTCGCACCAATCCATGCAAGAGCCATGTACACAAGTGCAAGTGCTGCAGCTGCAATAATACCTGCGCGAATGCAAAGAGAGGTAATCGTTTTTTTATCAGCAATGCCAAAATCTTTTATCGAAGCTACTACGAAGCTTCCGAATACAAGGGATGCAATGGCATCCATAGTTAAATAACCTTCCAGAAAACCTTTAAAAAATGGACCGTTTGCATAAGCTTCGTTAGGTGATTTAAAATCTCCTAATGGAGTAATAAAGCTTTTTATAGCGAAAATAGCTAGAACGATCAGTAATGCTGGTGTTAAAATTTTTCCAATTCTATCAACCAATTTAGTTGGATTCAGTGATAGCCACAATGTAATGGCGAAATATATGACAGTAAAAATAACGAGAGCTAATCCGGAAGCTGATGCAGATTTAGGTAAAAATGGGACTACCCCTATTTCAAATGCAACCGTTCCAGTTCGCGGAATAGCGAATAAAGGACCAATAACTAAATATAGGGCAACAGTAAATACTACAGCATAAATGGGGTGTACACGACTTGACAGTCTTTCTAAGTTCTCTGCTTTAGAAATAGCGATAACCCCAAGTAATGGTAATCCTACCCCCGTTATAAGAAATCCCAAAATGGCCGGCCACACACTACTCCCTGCTTGTTGTGCAAGAAATGGCGGAAAAATCATATTACCTGCTCCGAAAAAGAGGGCAAACAGCATGAGGCCGACAGGAATAATTTGTTTTGTCGATAATTTCATCTTTCTTTTCCTCCTAAAAAGCAATAAAGTATTTTCTTTTTAGCTACTTCTAAACTCACCAACAAAATCTCATTAATGAAAAATTAAAAAAGAGGAAAAATAAATTTATTAGTACAATTATTCAGTTAATTAATGGTATTTTCCGGTTTTTTAATAAAAAGATATGAACAATAGAAATAGCTAATGGAAGAAATAAATAATCCAACTTCAAATGAATGTATCGAAATGTTTAGAAAATTCATCCCCCGTTTTTACCCATTAATAATCGTAAGCATGCCTTAAAAACATAATTAACATAGTAACATACGCGGGTAGAAAAATGTCGAAAATTATCAAAGTTTAAATTTTAAATATATTACCATAATACGTAATTGAGATCCTATTCCCAATTGAACGAATTTAGCCTAGGAGTCTATGATGTATAAATTAAAAATTTCCATTAATGGTGACAAAATAATTTTTTCTTATATCAAAAATTATGTGATTTTCACCTCCTTACTCATTTTTTGCGATAATATTAAAAAGATTCATTTTCATTCAATATTATGTATGGTAAGATTTACAGTTGGCATTAGTTTTTAACGAAAACCCCCGTTAATGATAAACCTGCTGATATGGAGGGGAACATGATGATTTATTTCGATAATAGTTCGACAACAAAACCTTTTAGAGAAGTAATAGAGTCGTTTTCAAAAGTCTCATCAGAATTCTTTGGCAATCCATCATCATTACATGGCTTAGGAGCTCAGTCAGAGAAGCTGCTTTCACAGGCGAGAGACCAAATGGCCAAGCTGCTGCATGTTCAAAAAAATGAAATTTATTTTACTTCAGGCGGTACTGAAAGTAATAACATAGCAATAAAAGGGACTGCTCTTAAGCATAAAGGCAGAGGAAAGCACTTAATAACAACTGAGATTGAGCATCCATCGGTTAGGGAATCAATGGAACAATTAAGTGAACTTGGGTTTCGTGTCACTTATGTACCAGTAGACGCAAATGGCGTTGTGAAGGTTGAAGATATTGAAAAGGCAATCTGCCATGATACAATCTTAGTTTCAGTTATGCACGTAAATAATGAAATTGGCTCTGTTCAGCCGATTAAAGAAATTGGACAGCTTTTAAATCAATATTCAAAAATTCTATTTCATGTCGATTACGTTCAAGGGGTTGGTAAAGTGCCTCTAAATATACATGAAAGTCAAATCGATCTTTGCACAATATCAGGCCATAAATTTCATGGTTTAAAAGGAACCGGGGTATTATATGTGCGGGAAGGCGTAAGAATCTCCTCTTTAATTACTGGAGGAGGGCAGGAATGGAAGCTAAGAAGCGGAACGGAAAATGTTGCAGGAATGGTAGCGATGGCAAAGGCTCTTAGATTAACTTTTCTTGAGCAGGAAAAGAACTTAAATCGTATGGTTAACATAAGGGATTTTTTAAGAAACAAATTGGAAATGATAGAGGGAGTTATGATTCATACCCCTATTACCCACTCAGCTCCACATATTTTAAACTTTTCCATTAAGGGATTTAAGGCAGAAGTATTTGTACATGCATTAGAGGAAATGCATGTGTTTGTTTCGACGACAAGTGCGTGCTCTTCGAAGAAACAGAAAGCGAGCAATACTTTACTTGCAATGGGCATTCCCGAGGAAGATGCATTGAGCGCTATTAGAATCAGTCTATCATATGAAAATACTCTAGATGAGGCAGAGCAATTTATTAAAGCTGTAAACGAAGCCGTGTCAAGGCTAAGAAAGGTAATGAACTAATATGAATTATGACCGTATACTTATTCGATATGGAGAGTTATCAACAAAAGGAAGAAATCGAAAGCTCTTTATTGATAAATTAAGAAGAAACATTAAAAGAGTTCTCCGCAATTATGAAAATGTAAAGATTGAAGCGAATAGAGAGAGAATGTTTGTCCTATTAAATGGTGAAAACGGTGAAGAGATTATTGACCGGTTAAAAAATGTTTTCGGGATACAATCTTTTAGTCCTGCTGTTAAAACGGAAAAAGATTTAGAAAAGATGAAAGAAGCGGCATTATCCCTATTTAGAAAAAATTATTATGCTGACCAAACGTTTAAAATAACAACTAAAAGAGCTGATAAAACCTTTAGCTTAAACACTGATGAAGTGAATCACGCCTTTGGCACCCACTTGCTTAAAAATATTGAAGGATTAAAAGTAAATGTTAAAAATCCTGATATTAATCTTCAAATTGAGATTAGGGAAGAAGGAGTATATTTTTCATGTGAAACCATCTATGGAGCAGGTGGACTTCCGGTTGGTTCAAGTGGAAAGGCAATGTTAATGCTCTCAGGTGGAATTGATAGTCCTGTTGCTGGATACCTTTCCATGAAAAGAGGTCTGGAATTAGAAGCTGTCCATTTCTATAGCCCTCCTTTTACTAGTGAGAGAGCTAAACAAAAGGTAATTGATTTAACGGAAAAACTAGCAAACATAAGTGGCGAGGTTGTTGTTCACATTGTACCATTTACGGAAATTCAGCAGCTTATTCAGCAGCAAATTCCTGAGAATTATTCCATGACATCAACAAGACGGTTAATGCTGAGAATTACAGATGAAATTAGAAAGAAAAATGAGGGCTTGGCCATTGTAACTGGAGAGAGTCTTGGACAAGTTGCCAGCCAAACTTTAGAAAGTATGTTCGCAATAAATGATGTCACAAACACACCAATTCTTAGACCGCTAATTACAATGGATAAATCTGAAATTATCGATATTGCCCATAAAATTGATACTTTTGAAATATCTAATCGCCCATATGAGGATTGCTGTACGGTGTTTGTTCCTTCATCACCGAAGACAAAGCCAAAACGGGATAAAGTAAGGCAATACGAAAGCTATATCGATTATGATCCATTCATCGCTAAAGCTGTCGAAAATACGGAAACCTTTCATATTAAGCCACAAACTTTAAAGCAAGAAATGTTTGAGGATTTATTTTAATAACGGAGGTTTGCTGGCTGGACTAGAATTTAAGTGGTTGTTTACAGTTACCATGCTATGTAACAATTACCAATAAAAAATTGAATATGGGCATGTGATTTTACACATTATAAACTCACAAGGAGGTGAAGTCACATGCCAAGCAGCAGAAGCAACAATTCAAACCAACTTCTAGTTCCTGGAGTACAGCAAGCTCTTGATCAAATGAAGTATGAAATTGCTAACGAGTTCGGTGTAAACCTTGGTGCAGATACTACATCCCGTGCTAACGGTTCTGTAGGAGGAGAAATCACTAAGCGTTTAGTACAAATGGCTGAACAGCAATTAGGCGGTTACCAATCTTAATTAAAAAATAAATATATATGGCTACATGGAGCAGGATCTCAATCCTGCTCCTCTTTGTGTTTCTAACATAAGTATAGGTAAATCTTTTGAAGAATAATAAATAATTCAAACTTTCAAAATAATCTAGTATAATAATGATTAAGAGTTTATCAATAGATTAAGACATACTAGGGGGAATAACAAAATGAAGCGCGAAGACTTATTAGCACCTGAACAATATAATTTGGTAACAGAAATAGAGCAGTTTGCAAGTGATTCTAATAGACTTGCTATTAAATGGGAAAGTGAAACAGGAGAGAAAAAAGAAGTTACATACAAAGAATTGCTAAAGAATGCTAATAAAATCGGGAATATTTTTAAGAAGCAGGGGCTTCAAAAAGGCGATGTTCTTTTAATTATTATTCCTCGGCTCATTGAAGCTTATCAAGTTTACGTAGCTGCACTAAAAGCAGGTATTGTCGTTATTCCCAGCTCTGAAATGCTTCGGACGAAAGACCTCCAATACCGTATTACACATGGAGATGTAAAGGGAATCGTCAGCTATTACCCATATGTCAGTCAATTTGATGGAATAAAGGAAATTGAAAACTTACCGAAATTTGTAATTGGAAATCAAAATGATGGATGGATTCATTTAGATGAAGAAATGAAGACGGCGTCTGATGAAATGCCTTTTGCAAATACAAGCAAGGATGATATGGCATTTTTATCATATACGTCAGGCACTACAGGCAATCCAAAAGGAGTTGTCCACACTCATGGCTGGGCATTTGCACATCTTCGTACAGCTGCGCCAAATTGGCTTTGCATAGAAGAAGGGGATACCGTTTGGGCAACAGCTGGCCCGGGATGGCAAAAGTGGATTTGGAGTCCCTTCCTTTCAGTATTAGGCTCAGGAGCAACTGGATTTGTGTACAATGGCAAATTTGAAGCGAAAAAATATTTAGAGCTTCTTCAAGAATATGATGTAAATGTTCTTTGCTGTACACCTACAGAATACCGAATTATGGCGAAAGTTGATAATATCCATGACTATAAGCTTCCGAATTTACGAAGTGCTGTTTCAGCAGGAGAGCCATTAAACAGTGAAGTCATCGAAACATTTAAAAAACATTTTAATGTGGATGTTCGTGATGGCTACGGCCAAACAGAAAATACTTTGCTAGTTGGCATCACGAAAGGAATGGAGCTAAAAGCTGGCTCTATGGGAAAACCAACCCCAGGCAACAGAGTGGAAATTATTAATGAAAATGGAGAGCTCTGTGGTGTAAACGAGGTTGGAGATATAGCTGTTCATATTGAATCTCCAGCTCTGTTTAAGAACTATTATAAGGACCCTGAAAGAACAGCTATGCAATTCAGAGGAGATTATTATATAACTGGAGATAAAGCAAAAAAGGATGAAGAGGGCTATTTCTGGTTTGAGGGCCGTGGTGATGATATCATCATTAGCTCCGGCTATACAATTGGACCATTTGAAGTGGAGGATGCCCTTGTTAAACACCCATTTGTAAAGGAATGCGCAGTTGTTGCCAGTCCTGACGAGGTTAGGGGAAATATCGTAAAGGCATTTGTTGTTTTAAAAGAAGGCGTAAATGAAAATGATCCTAATCTTGTAGTAACGCTTCAAGAGCATGTTAAAGAATTGACAGCGCCTTATAAATATCCGCGAAAAATTGAGTTTCTTGATGAATTGCCAAAAACAACTTCTGGTAAAATTCGCCGAGTTGAACTGAGAAAACAAGAAATGGAAGCAGCTTCAAAAAAGTAAGCTAAGAAATGAAAAAATCATGCAGGCGGGATTTCTGCCTGCTTTTACAATTTTATGAAAGTTGGGGTTAAAATGGGGACGCTTTGGTATGGCGGCAATATTTATTCATTAAGTAATGAAAATCATGCAGTAGAAGCTGTTTATACGAAAGGAAACAGAATTACTGCCATTGGTTCGCTAGCAGAACTTGAACAAAAATATTCAGGCGAAATAGACAACAGAATAAACCTGAAAGGAGATACGATGATTCCAGGGCTTGTTGATAGCCATATGCATTTAATTGGCCATGGTGAAAAGCTAAATAGGCTAGACCTCTCAAGTTACAACTCAAAAAAAGATGCTCTGCAGGCTGTTAAAGAATACGCTGAAAAATTGGATAATGCGGAATGGATTATTGGCGAGGGGTGGAATGAGAATCAATGGGGTCCAAAGGAAGGGCCAATTTTAGCTCAGGATTTAGATGAGGTTGTCCAAGATCGTCCTGTAATGTTAAAGAGAATTTGCCGGCATGCACTGGCAGTTAACACAAAAGCACTTCAAGCAGCGAACATCGATCAACATACACCCAATCCAGATGGAGGTGTTATTGAAAGGGATGAAATTGGATATCCGACAGGGCTATTGAAAGAACAAGCTCAAGATTTAATCTATGATATCCTTCCAGAGGTTACAGACTCCTATTTAAGAAATTCCATTCGATCTGCCATTAAAGATGCCTATCGTTTAGGATTAACAGGAGCACATACAGAAGATTTAAGTTATTACGGGGGATTTGAACAGACTTATAAAGCGTTTAAAGATGTAATTGAAGAGGAAGGTTATACTTTTCGTGCTCATTTATTAGTCCATCATCTTGCTATTGATGATATGAAAGCGGCTGGTGGGGGATTTTTGACAGGGGATGAATGGGTAGAATTTGGAGCAATGAAGATATTTTCTGACGGTTCCTTAGGAAGCAGGACAGCTTTGCTCAGCCGCCCATATGTAGATGATCCTTCCACATCCGGACTTGCTATCTTTACGCAGGAACAATTAGATCATCTTGTTAAAAAGGCTAGGGACTATTGTATGCCTGTTGCCGTTCATGCCATTGGAGATTTAGCATTTGAAATGGTCCTTCATTCAATTGAGAAATATCCATTGAAAGGGAATGGACGTGACAGGCTGATCCATGCCCAAATTGTGCGAGGAGAGCTGATTGAGAGAGCGAAAAAACTGCCGCTTATTTTGGATATTCAGCCTAGATTTCTTGCTTCTGATTTTCCATGGGTATTGGATCGCGTTGGAGTGAGACAAAACCAATATTTATATGCTTGGAAAACTTTATTAAGCGAAGGACTTCCATGTGCAGGGGGATCTGATGCACCGATTGAACCATTAAACCCGCTTTTAGGCATTCATGCCGCCGTTACCCGGACGAATGTGGATGATCCCGAACAAACGGTTTATTTGTCAGAAGAAGCCTTATCTGTTTTTGAGGCAGTCCGCCTTTTTACAGCAGGCAGTGCATTTGCAGCTTGTCATGAAAATGATAGGGGAAACATTAAAGAAGGTTACTTAGCGGACTTTACAATCATGAGTGAGGATATCTTTAAGATTGATCCACATCTAATTCCTTCGATATCCATTTCAAAAACAGTTATTGGCGGAAAAATTGTATATGATTTATTAAGTGAATAATATTAATGCCAGAATTAAAAGATTGCCAGCATCTTTCAGTACGAACTATAATATTAATATTTCGATACTAGAAAGAATTGAGGAGTAACAATGAATAATAATGAGATAAAAATAGGTGTCTTTTATGCTGGCTTTTCCTATTTTATATGGGGCTTATTGCCGATTTATTGGAAGTTTCTTCATCATGTGAATGCAGATGAAATATTAATGAACCGGATATTTTGGTCATTTATCTTTATGGTAGGCGTTCTTCTCATCACGAAAAAGTGGGGAGAGTTTATACTGATACTGAAGAATTTCCGTACGAATAAAAAACAATTATTTGCACTAATTATTGCTTCCTTGCTAGTAAGCTGTAACTGGTTTATTTATATATGGGCCGTTAATACAGACCAAATTATCGAAGCAAGTCTAGGATACTATATAAATCCGTTAGTTAGCGTGCTATTAGGAATGATCGTGTTTAGAGAGAAACTATCTTCTGCTCAATATGCATCCTTTGCTTTAGCTGCAGTAGGTGTACTCATTCTCACGCTTTCATATGGAAAATTTCCTTGGATTGCTATATTGCTTGCTCTAACTTTTGGAATATATGGATTATTGAAAAAAATGATAAAGGTGGAATCTTCGATAGGGTTAACCCTTGAGACATTAGTTGTGGCACCGATTGCTCTTATTTATATAGTGTTTCTATTTGCAAAGGGCACTCAATCATTTTTATCCGTATCTGTAGGAACAGATTTATTTTTAATTGGAGCAGGTGCAGCAACAGCTATTCCTCTCCTATATTTTGCTAAAGGTGCACAAAAAATACCGATGTCCACTTTAGGATTTTTACAATTTATTGCACCAACAATATCATTAATTCTTGGTGTTTTCGTTTACCATGAACAATTTACAAAAATTCATTTAATATCGTTTATCTTTATCTGGTCTGCCATTACCCTTTACTCTTTGTCGAAAACAAAACTTTTTGTTCATTTAGAGACAAGGAAGAAAAAGGAGATTGCTTAGTTTCTTTAAAATTGCAAAAACAAAAGGAGCTGTTTCTGTTATAGAACAGCTCCTTTTGTCTCTATAAAAAGGTTCTTTTTACTTTTTCCCAGAATGAATTGTCCTTTAATTTAACTGTTTTTATTATTTTTCCGCTTAGTTTAATATCAATCTTATCTACTTGCTGTATGCTTAATGCTTCATTATCCATCCCCATTGTAGGATGATCATTCCCGTCTTGCACAACGACTAAAGTTAATTTTCGTTCACTGCCTAATATAAAGGAGGAACCTAATGTGCGGTAGCGATTATTATTCAGGGAAGCCATTTCACTCACCTGCATACAAGGGAGAAGAGGGTCAACGATGGAACCTCTTAACGATTTATTATACGCAGTACTTCCAGTCGGAGTGGCTACAACAATTCCATCGCCGCGAAATGTTTCAAAATGAAAATCATCAATAAAAACATCCAGAACTAATGTCTTAATGATCGCAGAGCGTATGCTAAACTCGTTTAAACAATAAAATGAAGTTTGATCATCAATCGTTACTTCTATTGTTGGATAGCGGCGTACTTCCACTTGTTCATTTGTCATAGCCTCCGCCATTTGCTCTGTGTGATCAATATGAAAGTCACAATATAAACTAGGGCTATCAAGTGTTGAAATTCCTACATATAAACAGTCATCGCGGTAGCCTGTTTTTCGAACAGCCTGTAAAAACGCACCATCTCCACCGATACTGGCAATTACATTCGCTTTATGAAAATCAGTGACTATATTAAACCCGTGAATTTTTGCAAGATCATATAAAGAGGATACTTTATCCTTCATTTCAGGGCTTTTTTTATAGAAAAAATAGACATTTCGGCGAGTAGACATTTTCATTCCTCCAAAAAATAAGCATTAATAAAGAAGTTTTCTTTGACAAGGATATTCAATAATTTGGTATGATAGGTAATGTTTATTACGAAAAATATGCTGTATAGCAGAGCTGCTGATCTTATTCGAACTCAGTTTACACTTTTTTGAAACGTTTTAAAAGCATTTACGTATCTAGAACTAGGCAGTATTTATTGCTTGCGCTTTTCTAATAAGGGAGGATTACAAATGAATGGTAAACGCTGGGCCGCATTAGGGATTGCGGCTGCATTATTTATTTTCTCTATTGTCACAAATTTTCTTACAGGTCTTGCTTTTAAAGACTTTGAAACATCATTTACGGATTTATTTGCTTCAAGTAAAGCTGGATTTACAGAGGAAGTAATAGATGAAGGCAATCAAATGAAGAAAATTGTCGTTCTAGATGTCGATGGGGTTATTCAGGATACAGGTGAGGCTGCTTCCATTTTTTCATCTGGCGGCTATAACCATAAGGGATTTATGAAAAAGCTCCAGCAGGTAAAGGACGATCAGACTGTAAAAGCACTCATCATCCGCGTAAACTCTCCAGGAGGCGGAGTGGTTGAAAGCGCTGAAATCAATAATAAAATCAAAGAAATTCAGACCGAAACGAAGAAGCCTGTTTATATTTCCATGGGCTCCATGGCAGCATCAGGCGGATACTACATATCAGCTCCTGCGGATAAAATCTTTGCCAGCCCTGAGACAATGACAGGTTCTCTGGGAGTTATTATGCAAGGGATCAATTATTCAGGGCTTGCTGAAAAATATGGTGTAAACTTTGTTACTATAAAGAGCGGCCCTTATAAAGACATAATGAGTCCTTCAAGAGAAATGACAGAGGAAGAAAGAAAAATTCTTCAATCTATGATCAACAATTCTTATGAAGGATTTGTAAAGGTTATTTCTGAAGGGCGACATATCCCTGTCGATCAGGTGAAAAAAATTGCAGATGGAAGAATTTATGACGGCAGACAGGCTAAAGAATTAAATTTAATTGACGGTTTTGGTTACTTGGATGATGTGATCGATACTCTTAAAAAGGATCATAAATTAAAGGGTGCACAGGTTGTTAGATACACGGAGAATTTAGGATTTGGCTCGATGTTTAGCATGAGTGCACAAAAATTCATGGGCAATGATGTTGAAATGGCGGGGTTAATGAAGCTATTGTCACAGCCAAATTCACCGCGTCTAATGTACTTATATGCTGAATAGGAGGTGCAAAGATGAATTCACAACAGCCAGAAGCAGATATGAATGTTAATCATGAAATACCTGAGAAAGCTCAAGTAACAGTGACAGAATCAAATGAAGGTATGGATAGGATGGAGTCAAATAATCAGTGGGCTCCTTTACGTTTTGCTGGTTTTTGGATGAGGTTTTGGGCATACTTGCTTGACCTAGTCGTAATCGGCAGTATTGACCGAATGATTATCAATCCACTATTCCGTGTATTAGATATTCCGCTTACAGAGTTTAATATCTTTGCACCGATTTCAATTGCATCTGCCATTACGTTTTATGCCTATTTTGTATTAATGACGCGATACTTTAATCAGACGCTAGGCAAAATGGTGTTTGGCTTAAAAGTTGTTGATCTAAAGGGCCAGAAACTAACATGGGGCACTGTAATCTTTAGAGAATGGATTGGACGTTTTATTTCCGCAACCATTTTGATTGGTTATGTGGTCGTTGCTTTCCTGCCGAAAAAACAAGGATTACATGATATTTTTACAGATACGACTGTCATTCACGAAAATTAAGAATAGATAAGCTAATAAACCTGTATGGCAAATGAATGCCTGCAGGTTTATTTTTCCTTTTGGAGGCAATAATAGTAGGCTGAAAGGTGTGACTGTATTTGAAATGGATTTTCATTGCCTTAGCCATACTCGTCCTCATTTTTATTCTCATTCTATTTACTAAATTAAAGGTGTATTTATATTTTAATCATCTTAATGATGATGACCATTTAAAAATTGAATTTAAGGCATGGTTTGGTTTGATTAGGTACAAGATTGAGCTGCCTCTTATAAAATTTGATGATAATTCACCAACTGTTGTTGTAAAGCAGAAAACAGGCACCAAGGAGGAAGCGGTTAATAAAGATACGAAGCAATATGGAGCAGAAGATCTCCTCGATAGCCTGCACGACATGAGGGAGCTTTTGCAAAAAGTCATTTCACTGCATAAAATCGTTAAAAAATTTTTGAGCAAGATTACTATTCAAAAATTGGATTGGCACACAACATTCGGGATTGGAAATGCTGCTTATACTGGAATGCTGACAGGTGCATTTTGGGCTATTAAAGGAAGTATTATAGGTGTCGTCAGCCATTATATGAAACTGAAATCATATCCTAATTTAAGCATCACTCCCCAATTTCAATTTGCGCTGTCGCAAACCTCTATATCATGTATTTTTTATTTTCGAATCGGACATGCTATGTTAGCAGGAATTAAATTGATTAAATATTGGAAAGGCGGAAAACCTAATTTCAAATCAAAGCAGTTATCTGCTCTTTCTGATAATAAAACTAAATCGATATAGAAGAGGGGGCGCAGTAAATGTCTGAGCATCCAATTCAAGGGCTAATGACAACTGCCATGGAAAACTTAAAGGAAATGATTGATGTCAATACCATCATTGGTGACCCAGTTGAAACGCCGGATGGCAGTGTTATTTTGACTGTCTCAAAGGTTGGATTTGGTTTTGCTGCCGGTGGCAGTGAATTTAAATTAGAGGGGCTATCAAATGGAAACGGACAGGGACAATCTGGCAGTCATCCTTTTGGCGGCGGAAGCGGTGGTGGAGTATCCATAACTCCTATTGCTTTTCTTATCGTAAACTCTGGAGGAGTTAAAATGGTGCATCTTGATGAGAGTACTCATCTATACGAGAGAATTCTTGATCTTGCTCCTCAAGCTGTTGATAAGATTCAGCAGATGTTTAATAACAAAAATAGAGACAGCAGCAATCAATCTCATCATGATAACCAAAAAAATAATGGTCCAAAACAGGATTTAGATTTTTAGCTTACACGGTTAACTTTCCAATAGAGGAAGGTTAACTTTTTTCTTGGCTTTAATTAAATAATTGGCTGTTTTCATGAACTTTGTTGTTTAAACACTAAATAGTGAACCGTTCCTTTCCGCTACAGGCACTTGCTTTCCGCGGGGAGGAAGTCGAGCCTCCCTCGCCGTTCCGTCTGCGGGGTCTCGACCTTTCCTCTATTTCCTGCAGGAGTCAAGTGCCTTCCGCTCCAATCCACTCTGTGCTTTCAATATTATAATAAAAGCAACAATCTTTTAGAAAACAGCCAAATAATTAAATTGAAAATTCATTTAAAAAATAAAGCCAATAAAATTGCAAATCTAATGTTGAGAAGATATGATTTACAATGTACATATATTGTTTAAGGAGATGAATGGGATGGCGGAAATTACGTTTAAAGGCAATCCAGTCACATTATTAGGAAACGAAGTAAAGGTAGGAGAAAAAGCTCCAGATTTTAAAGTTCTTGCAAATGATCTATCTGAAGTAACTTTAGCTAATTCAAAAGGTCATGTTCGCTTAATCAGCGTAGTTCCTTCAATTGATACAGGCGTTTGTGATGCACAAACACGCCGCTTTAATGAAGAAGCTTCTAAATTAGATAATGTAAAAGTATTAACAGTGAGCGTTGACCTTCCATTTGCACAAAAACGCTGGTGTGCAGCTGCAGGAATTGAAAATGTACAAACAGTATCTGACCACCGCGATCTTTCTTTCGGTGAAGCATTTGGAGTAGCAATTAAAGAACTTCGTTTATTAGCTCGTGCTGTATTTGTTGTTGATTCAAATGATACAGTTACTTATGCAGAATACGTTAGCGAAGCAACTGACCATCCAAATTATGAAGCAGCAGTTGAGGCTGCTAAGCAAGCGAAGTAATAATAAGAAAAATGAGAGGCGCCTTGGAATTTTTCCAAGGCGTTTTCTACTTTCTTGTTTATCTGCAAAAAGGTTTGTACAATAGGAAAATAGGAAAGTTATCGGGAGGAATTAATCATGAATAAAACAACTCCGGTTGAGGAAATGTTTACAGTTTTTAATGAAACAGCTGAAATGATTCAAGAAGAGCTGTCTTGTACATATTTAGAAGCATTAGCTGAAACAGGCGAAAATATGTTTCATGGAAGTATTCTTCAGGATGAATTGAGTGAGTTAACAGTAAAAAGATTAAAAAAAGGCTATGAATCGATTAGATTAGACAGCTTTGACAAAGAGGAAATCCGTAAGGCTTTTCAGCTTGCTATTCTTAAAGGAATGAGGGAGATGGTTCAGCCTAATCATCAAATGACACCTGATGCTGTTGGCATGCTTATGGGCTATTTAGTTAATAAGTTCATTCAGAAGCAGGAGTTTCACTTATTAGATCCGGCAGTTGGAACAGGAAATCTATTAACAACGGTTATAAATCAGCAGCATAATAAAACAGTTCATGCTACAGGGATTGATATTGATGATGTTTTAATTAAGCTTAGCTATGTGAATGCAAACTTGCAGCAGCACCCCATTCGCTTTTTTAACCAAGATAGCTTAGAGCCGCTTTTTATCGAAGCTGCTGATGCGGTTATAAGCGATTTGCCTGTTGGCTATTACCCAAATGATCTGAGAGCAGCTGATTATGAAATGAAGGCAGAACAAGGTCATACATATGCTCATCACCTATTCATGGAACAAAGCATGCGTCATGTAAAGGAAGGCGGTTACCTATTCTTTATCGTACCGAATGGATTATTTGAAAGTGAACAGGCGCCTAGTCTTCATGAATATATAAAGAAGCATGCTAATATTCAAGGCTTGCTGCAGCTTCCTCTTACTTTGTTTAAAAATGAAAAGTCAGCGAAAAGCATTTTTATTCTCCAGAAAAAAGGCGAAGGTGTAAAGGCACCAAAGCAAGTACTTCTGGCGAATCTCCCTAGTTTGTCAAAAACTCTTGAAGTGGAAAAAATATTGCTGAAAATCGATGGATGGTATAAAGAAAATAAATAAGTTGGAAGCCGATTTATCCGGCTTCTTTCTTTATGTAAGGTATATTTATGGATAATTTATGACATAAAATCTAATTTTGCTTTAAAGTAATGGGAGAGTGGCTTGAAATGCCTACCCTCCAGTGATTAAATGGAAAAATAGAAGATATTAATAATATAGATTGCACAAAATAATGACGACCTAAAAGAGCCTATTTAAAGGAGCGGTTGAAAATATGGCAAAAATAATAGCAATTAACGCCGGCAGTTCATCATTGAAATTTCAATTGTTTGACATGCCGAGTGAAGAGGTAATAACAAAAGGTCTAGTAGAACGTATTGGACAGAATACTGGAGTATTTAATATATTTGCAAATGGTAAAAAGATAAAAGAAACAGCAGTCATTCCTAATCATGATGCAGCGGTCAGTCTTTTGCTTGAAAAATTAACTTCTCTTAAAATAATTCATTCTTTACAAGAAATTGAGGGGATTGGCCACAGGGTTACACATGGAGGAGAAGCGTTTAACGATTCCGTGATCATTACTGATGAAGTACAAGCAAAAATTGAAGAATACGCTGAACTGGCACCACTACATAATCCAGCTAACCTTGCAGGAATTAATGCTTTTAAGCATGTCCTGCCACAGGTTCCGGCAGTAGCAGTATTTGATACTGCATTTCATCAGACTATGCCTGAAAGCTCATTTCTGTATAGCCTTCCTTATGAATATTATAAAAAGTACGGAATTAGAAAATATGGTTTTCATGGAACTTCCCATAAATATGTTTCACAGCGTGCGGCTAGCATGCTTGGACGCCCGATTAGCCAACTAAGATTAATTTCCTGCCATCTCGGGAATGGGGCAAGTATTGCGGCCATTAAAGGCGGGAAGTCAATTGATACTTCAATGGGTTTTACTCCTTTAGCAGGGGTGACAATGGGAACTCGTTCTGGGAATATTGATCCAGCCTTAATACCATTCATTATGGAAAAAACAAATAAAACAGCGGACGAAGTTTTAGATGTGTTAAATAAAAAAAGCGGAATGCTTGCTTTGTCAGGATTTTCAAGTGACATTCGCGATATTGAAATGGAAGCTGCGGAAGGTAATGAAAGGGCGAAATTGGCTCTTGAAGTGTTTGCTAATAAAATTCATAAATATATTGGATCGTATGCTGCTAGAATGTCTGGTGTTGATGCTATTATCTTTACCGCTGGAATAGGTGAAAATAGTGATGTGATTCGTGAACGTATTCTTCAAGGCTTGGAATTTATGGGTGTATACTGGGATCCTGTTCTCAATAAAGTTCGGGGAGAGGAAGCGTTTATCAATTATCCTCATTCTCCGGTAAAAGTATTAGTAATACCTACAAATGAAGAAGTGATGATTGCACGGGATGTTGTCAGGCTAACAAATATATAAAGAGAAGAATTTCCCATTTTAAGTATGCTATACTGTTTTCAAATAAGCTGGATGGATTGGAGGAATACAAAATGGCATTGACCGTACGAGATCAAAAGGTGTGGTCCGAAATCCAAGAATGGGAAAATAAGCTTTATAGCTATGAACCAAATGATCTTCAATTAACATATGAAAAATATTTAGAGAGGTCCTTTGATTTACTTCCGGAAAATGTTCAGCGGCAAGCATTTGCCCTGTTGGATAATTGGCTATTTCATTTACATGCAATAATCCAAGGCTCTCAGCTCCAATTAGATGCCAAAGAACGGATTTTGACGGCGGGACGAATATTTAATGGACAAATTGAAAGTATTGAAGATTTACAAACATTAAGTATTGATCAGCTTCAATACATAGCAGAGCAGCAAATTGCTAGGCACAGGCTATATTCATTTGCTCAAGGAGGTCTGGCAGGGACAGGAAGCTCCCTTATGCTAAGTGCAGATATTCCGGCAATGGCAGTCATAAACCTAAGAGCAGTACAGTTAATTGCCATGACATATGGGATCGAAGTAAATACTCCATATGAGATGATGAGTTCTCTAAAAGTATTTCATGCTGCAACACTTCCTTCCAGAATGCAAAGCAGGGCTTGGGAAGAGTTAATTCACGATTTGCATAATGAACAGGATTATTATTTTTATGAAGGAAAAGAAGAAATTACTGATATTAAATGGATGGAGCAGCCGGTAAAGCAGCTTTTCAAAGGAGTGGCTATTTATGCATTTCGGAACAGAGCCATAAAGGGCCTTCCTATTATCAGTATGGCGATTGGGGCTGGAACCAATTATGGGCTTACTCGCAGAGTAACTGATTTTGCTCATAAATATTACCAGTACAGATACTTGACTAAGAAAGGGGAAGAATCACTTGAGCAGTATTGAGCATAAGCTGGAAGCGCCAAAGCAGGTTACTTGTAAAGTGATTACAGTTAGTGATACACGAGATAAGGAAACGGATAAAAGCGGTAAGCTTATGATAGAAGTACTGCAGGAAGAAGGACATATCGTAAAGGATTATGTAATTGTTCAAGATAACGCTGAACAGCTTCGTGCTGAAGTTGTCAAAGGCTGTAAGGATCCAGAAATTGATGTCGTTCTTACAAATGGCGGTACAGGCATCGCTCTTCGTGATATTACGATTGAAACAGTTAGAGGCTTATTCGATAAAGAAATTAACGGCTTTGGCGAGCTTTTTCGGATGCTTAGCTATCAAGAGGATATTGGCTCTGCGGCAATCCTTTCTCGAGCAGTTGCAGGAGTGGTGAACAATAAAGCAGTATTTTCAACACCTGGTTCATCAGGTGCAGTACGTTTAGCTATGAACAAGCTAATTCTGCCTGAACTCGGTCATGTCGTTAGAGAATTAAAGAAAGATTTGTAATAGCAAAAACACCTAAACACTATAGAAGCTGTTTAGGTGTTTTTAATTTCGGAGCACAGTCATATCTTAAATGAACCACCTTACATATGGGCCTTTTCGGAAAGATCCTGGTTCGTCCTGTACCATAGCCATAAGTCATTAATAATAGAGGCAAGCTCAGAAATTTCACTGTTTAACTCACATGATCTGATAAAGTTTCCTTCGTCAGAAAGCTGGGCTTGTTTTAAATTAATAAATTCCTCAAGCTCCGCAATCCGGTCAGGAATTCTTCCCCTAATACTTTCCCATTTAAATAAAATATGCTGCTGTATATTTTCAGGGTATTGCTCCCATTCTCGATCAAAGGCAGGAATAGGAATACCAAGCCGTTCATCAAGTGAAAAATATTCCACGATTGAAATCCTCCAACTCTTTAATGCTTTCATTCTACTATAATATCCATTTTTAAACCATGCTCGCTTACAAATAAAATGAGAACCACAGAATTAATTTTTATGCATTTTTAAGAATAAGTATTGATTTTCAGCAAAATTATGATAATATAATACATTATAAATGAATAAAGATTACTAAAGATGAATAAATATTCGTAAACATTAGGAGGAATTTTATATGTCAAATCCAAAAGTTGTTCTTGCCTACTCAGGCGGTTTAGATACTTCAGTTGCAATTAAATGGTTAGAAGAGCAAGGATATGCAGTTGTAGCCTGCTGTCTAGATGTTGGTGAAGGCAAGGATTTAAATTTCATTCAGCAAAAAGCTTTAACAGTTGGTGCTGTTGAATCTTACGTGATTGATGCTAAGGATGAGTTTGCTAATGAATATGCACTAACAGCACTTCAAGCACACACATTGTATGAAGGTGTATATCCGTTAGTTTCTGCTCTATCTCGTCCGCTAATCGCGAAAAAGCTAGTTGAAGTAGCTGAGAAAGAAGGCGCAGTTGCTGTAGCACACGGTTGTACAGGCAAAGGAAACGACCAAGTTCGTTTTGAGGTAGCAATTCATGCATTAAACCCAGAGCTTGAAGTATTAGCACCAGTTCGTGAATGGAAATGGTCTCGTGAAGAAGAAATCGAGTATGCGAAGCAAAAGGATATTCCGATTCCTATTAATTTAGATTCTCCATTCTCTATTGATCAAAACTTATGGGGAAGAAGCAATGAGTGCGGAATTTTGGAAGATCCTTGGGCTGCACCGCCAGAGGAAGCATATGAATTAACTTCAAGCCTTGAAAATGCTCCTGACACAGCAGATGTAGTAGAAATTGGCTTTGAAGAAGGCGTGCCAGTTAGCTTGAACGGAAAATCATATAAACTAGCTAACCTCATTCTTGAATTGAACGCACTTGCTGGCAAGCATGGTGTTGGCCGTATCGACCACGTTGAGAACCGCCTAGTAGGAATTAAATCTCGTGAAGTTTATGAGTGCCCAGGCGCGATGACATTAATGAAAGCACATAAAGAGCTAGAAGATTTAACACTTGTTAAAGAAGTAGCTCATTTTAAACCTAATATTGAAAAGAAAATGGCAGAGCTTATTTATGAAGGACTATGGTTCTCTCCTTTAAGAACGGCTTTAGCAGCTTTCTTGAAAGAGACTCAAACATTTGTAACTGGAACAGTACGCGTGAAGTTATTTAAAGGTCACGCAATTGTTGAAGGAAGAAAATCTCCTTATTCTTTATACGATGAAAAGCTTGCAACATATACTTCAGATGACGAATTCGATCATAATGCAGCTGTGGGCTTCATTAAGCTTTGGGGCTTACCTACAAAAGTTCAAAGCATTGTCCAGCAAAACAAGAAGGTGAACGTGTGAAAAAATTATGGGGCGGCCGTTTTACAAAATCAGCTGAAGAATGGGTAGATGAATTTGGCGCTTCCATCTCCTTTGACCAGGAATTAGTCATGGAGGACATTGAGGGAAGCATTGCTCATGTGACCATGCTAGCGAAGTGCGGAATCATCTCAGATGATGAAGCGGCTAAGATCAAAAATGGCCTTGAACAGTTAAAAGGAAAGGCAGCAAACGATGAACTCCAATACTCTGTTAAGCTAGAAGATATTCATTTAAATCTAGAAAGCTATTTAACAGAGCTAGTAGGCCCTGTCGGTGGAAAGCTTCATACGGCCCGCAGCCGTAATGATCAGGTTGCCACTGATATGCACCTTTACTTGCGAAATCAGGTTGGAGTAATTCTTGAGCTAATCGAAGAAATGCAACAGGCATTATTAGAGCAAGCCCAAGCAAATGTGGAAACGGTTATGCCAGGCTATACTCATCTCCAAAGAGCGCAGCCGATTTCATTTGCTCATCATTTAATGGCCTATTTCTGGATGCTTCAGCGTGATAAGGAGCGTTTTACTGAAAGTGTTAAAAGAATAAATGTGTCCCCGCTTGGTGCCGGAGCTCTAGCAGGAACTACATTCCCAATTGACCGTCACCTTAGTGCAGAACTGCTTGGCTTTAATGGAATTTATGAAAATAGCTTAGATGCTGTTAGTGACCGAGATTTTATTCTAGAATTCTTATCTGACAGTTCAATGTTAATGATGCACTTATCAAGATTAAGTGAAGAATTTATTCTTTGGTCAAGTCAGGAATTCAAATTTATCGAGCTTGATGATAGTTTCGCAACAGGAAGCAGCATCATGCCACAAAAGAAAAATCCGGACATGGCTGAGTTAATTCGCGGAAAAACTGGCCGTGTTTACGGAAACCTAATGGGGCTTCTAACAGTATTAAAAGGTCTGCCGCTTGCTTACAATAAAGATATGCAAGAGGATAAGGAAGGCATGTTTGATACAGCTAAAACGGTCACAGGCTCTCTTAAAATATTTGCAGGTATGATCCGTACGATGACTGTAAATAAGAATAGAATGGATATGGCAACAAAGACGGATTTTTCTAATGCAACAGAGCTAGCAGATTACTTATCTAGTAAGGGAATACCTTTCAGAGAAGCGCACGAAATTGTTGGAAAGCTTGTGCTAACATGTGTCAACAAAGGCTGTTACCTTGCTGATCTGTCATTAGAGGAATTTGTTGAAGCACATCCACTATTTGAAGATGACATTTATGAAGTATTGGATCCTGTTACAGCTGTGAAAAGAAGGAATAGTGCTGGTGGAACAGGCTTCGAGCAAATATTAACTGCGATTGAAATGGCAAAGAAATTAATGTCAAATAAGTAATTGAAAAATAGAGTGCTAACGGGGCACTCTATTTTTTTCGCTTTATTCGTTAAGAGTGCTTCTCCACTCTTTTAATGTAAATTCACGTGTCTTTTCAATGGATGCAGGATCACCATCTGCTAGTATGCGTGCTTCCTCTAGTGACTCTGCGCGGAAAATAATTAATCCGCCGCTATGGTCTGTAAAAGGTCCCTTCGCAACGATCTTACCTTTTTCAATTAAATCATTTAGATAATCAATGTGTTCTTTACGAATTTCCTCGTCCTTTACAGGATCGATTGTCCTCATGATGGCGATAAAATAGTTCATTAATGTGGTCCTCCTAACATTAAAAGACTGTTCTCTATCTATATTTTGACTGAATTATTTGAAAAGTCAATTATAAATTCTTCCTGAATTTTTACATTGACCGGTTATTTAAATAGTGATAATATTAACAATCATTTTACTAAAATGATTAATTTAAATAGCAAGCAATGAACGCTATGGATCAAACTATAGCGGGAGCAGCTTCTGGAGAGACCGTTATCATGACGGCGCCGAAGGATTCACAATCTCAGGCAAAAGGACAGAAGAGTAACATGATATTTTTGTTATTCTGACGCCTAAGAGATTGGAGAGACCAATCTCTTTTTTTATTGGCTGTTTTCTAAAAGATTGATGCATTTAACATTGGAGATGCAGAGTGGATTGGAGCGAAGGGCGCTTGACTCCTGTGGGTGATAGAGGAAAAGTCAAGACCCCACAGACGGAACGTCGAGGAGGCTTGACTTCCTCCCCAAGGAAAGCAAGTGCCCGTAGCGGAAAGGAACGGTTCAGTATTCATTACCAAAAACAACACACTTTTCGAAAACAGCTTTTTTATTTTATAGGAAAGAAAAATTATTGAGGTGAGAACATTGAGTCAAAGACGAGCGGTAGTAAGTGTAATTGGAAAAGATCAGGTTGGTATTATTGCAAAAGTAACAAGTGTACTTGCGGAAAAGGAAGTAAATATTCTTGATATAAGCCAAACGATCCTGGATGACTTCTTTACGATGATGATGTCCGTGGATGTAACGAAAATAAGTGATTTTGAATTATTGCAGACGGCCCTTAGGATATTAGGAGAAACGATGGGACTTACAATTAATATTCAGCGTGAAGAAATTTTTGAAGCAATGCACCGAGTGTAACAGGAAGGGGATACTACCATGAATTTTAATATGAATGAAATGATCGAAACAATCCGCATGGTCCAAATGGAAAACTTAGATATCCGCACAGTGACAATGGGGATCAGTCTTCGGGATTGTGTTGATTCTAATTTTGAAAAAATGAACGAACGAGTATTTGAAAAAATAACTCACTATGCAAAGGATCTTAAGAAAGTAGCAGAGCAGGCAGAAAAGGAATTCGGTATTCCGATTATAAATAAGAGAATTGCCATCACACCTGCCGCAGAGATTCTAGGAAATGCTACACCGAAGCAAGCGGTTATTCTTGCTCAAACGTTAGACCGTGCTGCCACTGTATTAGGAGTAGATTTTATTGGTGGATTTTCCGCACTTGTTCACAAAGGGATAACAAAAGGTGATCAAACGCTGCTTGAAGCAATTCCAGAAGCGCTAAGTACAACTGAACGTGTATGCTCTTCTGTATCTATTGGAAGTACAAGAGCTGGAATTAATATGGATGCAGTTAGACAAATGGGCATCATTATGAAGGAGGCAGCAGAGTACTCAAAGGATCAAAATGGTTTAGCCTGTGCGAAGCTTGTCGTCTTCTGCAATCCAGTAGAGGATAATCCGTTTATGGCTGGTGCATTTCATGGAGCGGGTGAAGGGGAAGTCGTCCTAAATGTCGGTGTGAGCGGTCCCGGTGTTGTTTTGAGTGCTCTAAAGCGATATCCTGATGCGGATCTTGGAGAAGTCGCAGATATTATTAAAAAGACTGCTTTTAAAATTACCCGCGCAGGTGAATTGATTGGCCGAGTGGTTGCAGAGCGCTTGGGCGTTCCTTTTGGGATTATGGATTTATCGTTAGCACCAACAAATGCGCAAAATGATAGTGTAGCAGAAATATTGGAGGAGATCGGATTAGAGAGTGTTGGGACTCACGGAACGATTGCTGCATTAGCCTTAATGAATGATGCTGTTAAAAAGGGAGGAGCGATGGCAAGCTCGTATGTTGGCGGATTAAGCGGTGCCTTTATTCCTGTCAGTGAAGATAACGGCATGATTAGGGGAATCCTTAATAACTCTCTTACTCTATCTAAGCTCGAAGCGATGACTTGTGTTTGCTCGGTCGGTCTAGATATGATCGCAGTAACAGGCGACGCAACAGCTGCGACATTATCCGCCATTATTGCGGATGAAGCTGCTATTGGAATGATTAATAAGAAAACGACAGCTGTCCGGATTATACCGGTACCAGGCAAAAAGGAAGGCGATATGGTAGAGTTCGGAGGGCTTCTTGGACGAGCGCCAGTTATGGGAGTGAATCCTTTTCACTCTGAAAAAATGATTCGCCGAGGAGGAAGAATTCCTGCACCTCTGCAATCGATGATTAATTAATCTGGATGTTAATCACCTTATTTTGAACTAATGCAAGGAAAAAGAAGTTAATATAATTATAAAAGATTTTTATTCCGATTTTGCACTTTTAAGAAGATATTTAGTAGAAGTAGTGTTTGCAAGATTTACTGCGTTAATAAATCTCTGGAATAAGGAACAGCGGCACACAGGTTATAATGTTTGCCGCTTGTCCCTTTTTTCTACAATTAATTTTAATAAAATTAAACACATCGTTAACCAAGCTCCTCCAGCTGAATACCCTGCCAATACATCACTTGGATAGTGCACACCAAGATAAATTCTGCTAATTCCAATAAAGAGTACAAGAATGAAAAACATAATGAAAGTCATTATTTTAGCTGTTTTCTTTTCATAGAAAAGGATGAGGAAATAGGTAAGCATTCCATAAAGGACAAAAGACATCATGGCATGGCCACTAGGGAAACTATATCCTTTTTCTTGAATTATGGGATGAATAACTGGTCTAGCCCGATGAAAAATCCATTTTAGAAGGAGATTAAAAAGAGCTGAACCAATGATTGCTAGGATAAAGAAAAACACTTCCCATCTTTTTTTATAGATGATCATAAGCATAATGGTGATGATTGAAATTAGAATAATGGATTTGGATGAACCTAAAAAAGTAAAAGCCTTCATTATTTCCGTATTTCTTTCTGAAATGAGGCCTTGAATAATATTAATAATATTCATATCGAATTGATATAGCTCTTTTTCAATAAGCTCATCAGCAAATTTCCAAAAAATAAGACAAAAGATGATAAGTACAGTAATAGCATAGAGAATGAATCTTTTAGTTGCTGAAACTTGCTGTTGAATAATCATTCGTATACCTCCGTATCTTTTGCATCTTTTTTTCTTTTCCAAACGATATAAAACGTTACTATAAGACCTAACAGAATTATTGGAATGAGTACCATACTAAATTTTGAGACATAATGTTCAACCATATGCCAATTCTTCCCTAGAATTCTTCCTAATGTGATAAAAAAGAAACCCCAAATAATAGCACCTGAATAGGCAAAAAGTGCAAACTTTTTAAAGGAGTAGCTATTAATACCTGCTAAATAGGCTGTTACATGGCGAATTCCAGGAATGAAATAGCCAATCAGCAGCAGAATGGGGCCGATTTTATTAAATAATTTTTTTGCTCGATTTATTTTTTGCTCGTTAATATGTATTTTAGGACCGTATTTTTGTAAAAACGGAAGGCCTAATTTTATGCCTAATAAATAACTGAATGAAATTCCCCCAATGGCACCAGTAAAGGCACTAAGTAAAGAAAGGAGATAAGATAATTTTCCTTGATATACATTAAAGCCAACATAAGTAAGCAGCACCTCATCAGGTACAGGCAGACCGATAATTCCTCCAATTAATGCCAATATAATTCCGAAGTAACCAAAATGTTCAAGAAGATTAATGATATGGTGCATATAATATTCATCCAGTCTCTTATGAAGTATAGTTATTAGTATTTGTACTTTTTGAAATAAATATATGAAATTAATAGCATTTGTTTAAATTATATGCTACTTATTTGCATTAAGTTGATTGACTCGCCTGGAACGGACATCAACGGACCATGTTAAGAAAGCATAAAAAAAGAGTGCCCCCTAAAAGTTATGCTTTTAGAACACCCTCATCATATTTTATATATTCTATTATTTTTCATCTTTACTTGTACGAACAACAAGGACATCACAAGAAGCATAGCGCACGATGTTTTCCGATACACTGCCAATTAGAAAGCGTTCCATTGCGTTCATTCCTGTCGCTCCGCAAATAATGAGATCCACTTTCTGCTTGTTAGCAATATCCTTTGGGATAACAACTTTTGGTGAACCGTAATCTACCACATATTCTACTTTTGAAACCCCTGCCTCTATGGCATCATTTTTATATTTCTCCATTAACTCTTTAGCAAACAAATCTGCTCGTTCGGCAATCGTGCGATCATAGGCTTCGACTGTTGAAAATGTGCGAGTATCAACGATATGCACTAAAGTAATTTGAGCATCATTTCGTTTTGCGATTTCAATCCCCTCTTTCAAAGCCCATTCTGCTTCTGTAGAACCATCGACAGCGATTAATATATTTTTATATTTCATCCCCATAATGAATCCCTCCTTTCCTTTATTATACAGGAGGCAAAAGTGAATATCTGTAACAAATAATCGAACAATAAGACAGGTAATGTAATATTTTTTCAAGGAGAGTGTGTCAAATGGAGAAGCGAAATCCAGAAGGGCAATCTAATTATTTTTTCAATGAGGAAGGTCAAAACGAAGTAAGCGATCAAATTATGGATGCTTATAATAGCGGGGTAATTGAACAGGCGAATAATCATTTTAATGTTGACACGGAAGAAGCAGAAGGAGAAATGTAATGATAGAAAAAAGCTGTCTAAACATGACAGCTTTTTTCTATAGATGTTAACTTATTTTAAGATCTGTAATTCTTTCGGGAATTTAGTCAAGATTTCAACACCAGTTGCAGTGACTGCGATATCATCTTCAATCCGGACCCCAGCAATTTCCGGAACATAAATTCCAGGCTCAATCGTATACACCATTCCTTCCTCAAGAAGAAGTGGGTTTGTTTCTGTTAATGAAGGATATTCATGCACACTAATGCCCAATCCATGACCTAAGCGATGAGGGAAGTATTCTCCATAGCCAGCATCAGCGATAATTCTTCTTGCTGTTAAATCTATCTCTGAACAGCTGACTCCTGGTTTACTAGCTTCGACAGCCGCAAGTTGTGCTTTTAAAACCGTTTCATAGATTTCTTTTTGCTTATCATTTATGTCTCCATACGCAACAGTTCTTGTAATATCTGAGCAATAGCCATCAACGATGACCCCAAGATCAAATAGAACAAAATCGCCTTTTTTAATTTTTGTTGCTCCTGGTGTTCCGTGTGGAGAGGCTGCATTTGCACCAGTTAGAACCATTGTAGAGAATGACATTTGACTAACGCCTTTTTTCTTTAATGCATATTCTACAGCAGCAATAATTTCTAGTTCAGATTTGCCTTCTGCAATTTCAGCACAGCCAACTTCAACAGCATAATCTGCTAAGGCACAAGCTTCACGAATGATATTAAGCTCTTTTTCATCTTTAATCATTCGAAGCTTTCTTAATTTCTCTTCAGCAGAAACGAATCTAGCACCATCAAACATTTGTGAAAGAATTTCAAAGCGTTCAACATTCATATGTTCTTTTTCAATTGCTATATTGTCAACCTTTTTAATGCGGCCAGAAACAGCTTTATGTATCATTTCCCATGGGTTTTCAATATCGCTGTAAGAAATGATCTCGTTTCCCCAGCCCGCATTTTTTGCATCTGTTTTATCTAATGCAGGACAAACAAGGAAAGGCTCTTCTTCTTGAAAAACAGCTAATCCAAGAAGGCGTTCATGAGGATCGCTTAAAAAACCGCTAAAATAAAAAACATTTTCTGGAGCTGTCACAAAGCAAACCTGTACGTTATTTTCTTTCATCCAATCGGATAGTTTCTGTATTCTCTTGTTCATGAATACCCTCCTAAAATTGAAGCGCTTTTTTAACAGCTGATAAAGCGCAAAAAATTTTAATTGTTATCATAAAAAGATTAGCAACTAAATAAGAAAAAGTAAACTTTTAGAACAGTTTGAAATAGGGTATAAGTGTATATGAGGCAGGAAAATGAAAACTTTCGTTGAAATTATTTACATAACGAAGTAGCAGAAAGGGGCAGGAAAATGAAAGTATCATTTCATGGACATTCTCTTGTGAAAATTGAATCACAAGGTAAGACGATCCTAATTGATCCATTTATTACAGGAAATAGTTTAACAGATTTAAAAGTAGAGGATGTAAAGCCAGATGTAATTATTGTCACCCATGGCCATGGTGATCATCTAGGAGATACAGTTGAACTAGCGAAAAAACATGATGCTCTTGTTATTGCAAACTTTGAGCTAGCAACTTATTTGAGCTGGAAAGGCTTAAATACACATGGAATGAGTATAGGCGGGGCTTATCAATTTGATTTTGGTAAGGTTAAGTTAACACCTGCTTTTCATGGAACAGGACTAGAGACAGAAAACAATGAAATTATTTATTTAGGCATGCCTGCAGGAGTACTTGTTACCATTGAGGATAAAACCATTTACCATGCCGGGGATACCGGACTATTTTCTGATATGAAATTGATCGGCGATCGCCACCCAATTGATCTTGCCTTTTTGCCGATTGGAGACAATTTCACTATGGGACCAGAAGATGCAGCATATGCGGCCGGTTTATTAAGTGCCAAAAAGGTTATTCCGATGCATTACAATACATTCCCGCCAATTAAGCAGGATCCTCAAAAATTTGCAGATATGCTCCAGCCCGGAGTTGTTCAAATCATGCAGGTAGGAGACTCAATAGAACTATAAAAGATTTGCAGCAGCTTGAATTTCAAGCTGCTATTTTTGATTAAAAAGAAAACGATACATTTTCCAAGCATGTCCGCATACATATTAATGTAGAAGATGAATAGGAGGGATTTTAATGAAAAAGAATCGATATTTGCTATGTCTGCTACTATGTGGCTTGCTGCTTTATTTTGCTGTGCCAAGATTAGATATTTTCAGTGATGGGTTGAAAGGGATATTTGCCCTGTCCTGGCTTGCCTTCGCCCTTATTGTAATAGCAGGAAACTTAACAGCGCTACTCTATTCCCCTAAAAAATCATCATCAAGTACTGGATTAACAAGAGTGCAAGAGAGAAAGCGTGCCAGAGCTTTTTATCGCTAGCAGAAGAAAGTTTAGGACCTTCATCACATCGAATTGAAATAGAGACGTTTTTAACCTTATAATGAAGATATAGGAAATATAGAAAAAGGGTGAACGTCTTGGCTACAAAGCATGAACAAATATTGCAATATATTGATGAATTGCCGGTCGGGGAGAAAATATCAGTAAGACAAATCGCCAAGGCACTGAACGTGAGTGAAGGGACAGCTTATCGAGCAATAAAGGATGCTGAGAATAAAGGATATGTCAGTACAATTGAACGGGTTGGAACGATTCGTATTGAGCGGAAGAAGAAAGAAAATATCGAAAAGCTAACTTTTGCTGAAGTCGTTAATATTGTGGACGGACAAGTATTAGGCGGAAGAGATGGATTGCATAAAACATTAAATAAATTTGTTATCGGTGCCATGAAGCTGGAAGCGATGATGCGGTATACGGATGCAGGAAGTCTGCTAATAGTCGGAAACCGGATACGTGCACATGAATTAGCACTCAAGGCAGGTGCAGCAGTACTTATCACAGGAGGATTCGATACAGAAGAAGATGTAAAAAAGCTTGCTGACAAACTTCAGCTTCCTATCATCTCTAGCAGCTATGATACATTTACAGTTGCTACCATGATTAATCGGGCCATTTATGATCAGCTAATTAAGAAGGAGATTATCCTTGTTGAGGATATATTAACCCCACTTGAAAAAACAGTTTATGTAAAAACAACTGATAAAGTTTCAGATTGGCTTCATTATAATCGAGAAACAGAGCATGGACGCTTCCCGGTAGTAGATAAAAACTTAAAGGTACACGGGATGGTTACGGCTAAAGATATTATGGGGCATGATCCTGATACACCTATTGATAAGCTAATGACGAAAAATCCAATGACCGTTGGGAAAAAGACGAGTGTCGCTTCCTCGTCCCATATGATGGTTTGGGAAGGCATTGAGGTTCTTCCGGTTGTAGATGATTCAAATAGATTGGAAGGAATCATTAGCAGACAAGATGTGTTAAAGGCACTCCAAATGATTCAGCGGCAGCCGCAGGTTGGTGAAACTATTGATGATATTGTCACTAACCAGCTCGTATTAATGAGAGGGAAAACAAAAGGTGAAGATGTATATCGATGTGAGGTCACACCTCAGATGACCAATCACCTTGGGACAATTTCTTATGGGGTATTTACTACAATTGTTTCTGAAGCAGCGAATCGTGTGCTTAGAAATTATAAAAAAGGTGATCTTGTCGTCGAAAATATGACGATATATTTTCTTAAGCCCGTGCAAATTGAAAGTATGATAGAAATTTACCCGCGTGTACTTGAAGTAGGACGTAAATTCGGGAAGGTCGATGTAGAGGTTTATAATGAAGGGGTTTTAGTTGGAAAAGCCATGATGATGTGCCAATTGATTGAAAGATAATAGGCATAGAAAGCCGTTCCAAATTTGGAACGGCTTTAGTAAAAGTTTATTCTTTTGCTTCATTTGCAGCGATTGGTAAATAATATTTATAAGCTTTAAAGCCGCTAAAAATATTTAATGCCCCTAACAGGACGAAAATTCCGCCAACAATATAAGTAACCTTATTGCCATCAAGGAAAAATTGGTTTAATCCAAATAACCCAATAAATAACCCAAGAGCAACAGTTGATTTAGATGAGATCCATTTTCTTTCGGCAGGTTTCTTGCTGCGGACATATTTTACTTTGTAATATACATAAAAGGAAAGTGCAATCGTAATAAAAATAACGAGCGCTGGCATTTTTTAAATAACCTCCAATTTTGTCACTATGAGGCTATTTTAACTTTATATCAAATAAAATGCCATAACTTGCTCTTTTTTCTTTTGCAGTAAAAATAATTTAGATGATCATAAAGGAGCAGACAATGAAAGAGAAAATATTAAACACCATTAAAGAATATGAAACGATTATCATTCATAGACATGTTCGTCCGGATCCGGATGCATACGGTTCTCAGGGCGGTCTAGCGGAGATATTAAAGACCTCGTTCCCAGAAAAAAATATATATACAGTTGGAAAAGAAGAAGAAACGCTTCACTATTTACGAAGACTTGATGAAATACCTAATAGTGCATATGAAGGGGCATTAGTGATTGTTTGTGATACAGCAAATGCTGAGAGAATATGCGATGATCGCTATCATTTAGGAGATAAACTAATTAAAATTGACCACCATCCTAATGTGGATCCGTACGGAGATATGATGTGGGTTGACACAGATGCCAGCTCTGTGAGTGAAATGATTTATGAATTTTATCTTTTTGGCAAGGATAAGGGCTTAAAAATGTCTGATGAAGGGGCCAGACTACTATTTGCTGGAATCGTAGGAGATACCGGCCGATTTCTCTTTCCAAGCACATCAGATAAAACCTTTGCTTATGCAGGTGAATTAATTCATTATAATTTCTCAAGACCTGAGCTGTTTGATAAGATGTATGAATTATCACCAAATGTCGTAAAGTTAAATGGATATGTTCTTCAAAACTTTGAAGTAAGAAATCATGGTGCTGTTTCTATGGTGTTAAAAAAAGAATTACTAGAAGAATTTCAAGTAAAGGCTTCTGAAGCGTCCCTTCTAGTTGGAGCACTAGGTCATATTAAAGGCATTAAAGCATGGGTATTCTTTATTGAAGAAGAGGACCAAATTAGAGTCCGGCTTCGTTCTAAAGGCCCGATTATTAATGAAGTTGCACGAAAATATAATGGTGGAGGCCATCCGTTAGCAGCAGGTGCTTCCATTTATTCATGGGATGACATGAACACTGTCATCAATAATCTGGAAGAAGTATGTAAGGAAAACTAAATGAAGAAAAGGGGCAGTTCCTTACTCGGTTCAACAGAAAGTGAGAACTGACCCTTCTAACTTCAATCAAGCATAATATTCACTTTAATAGATAAGGTTGTGTAAATGACCATTTGTTTGACTTCAACACGATAGCGTTTTTCATTAATTCTAAAAACCTTATTCTCAATCATTTTTTTTATTAAATCACTGCTTTTATATACCGTTTCAATATCCTTAGCTTTCATCAATTTAATATCCTCTTTTAATTCATCTTCGATTTCGAAAACACTAAAAGAATCAAGCTTATATTTATCACTATTCAGGATTTTTACTTTAATATCTTGAACGGTAAGCAATTGACGATTCTGTTTATTTAACTCTTTAAAATCTTCCTGCCAAATTTTAATATCATTTTTAAGATCAGCAATTTCTTCTTTCTGTGTCTTAATTTCCTTACTGTATTTTTCATGCCATTCCCCAAAAATATAAAGAAAAATAAACCAGCTAATCATTCCGCCAATTGCCATACCGGCGAAGAAACGCTGCCAGACAGGATTACGATAATATGGAGGAATCCTCATATTATATGCTCCCTTGTTAGCCAGTAAATAAGCATAGCGCCAGTTTGAGCTCCACCGAATGCAGAAAGAACTAATAGAAATTGTTTGAAGAGGTCTTTTGTTTGACCATCAAAAACACCTTTTTCAAAACTATATAATGTATCAAATGTTCCTCCGATGGCTGCTATGATTGCCCAAATTCGAATGATGTTCGAGATTCGGTAAGCCTCGGTTAAAGGTGGTTTTCCTGTAAGGAATGCAGCAAGACTCCCAATAATGGAACCGCCAATAATTACGCCAAGGGCAATAAAATAACTATCAAAGAGTGAAGCGAAATAGGGTTGGAATCTCATAAACATCCTTCCTTATTGCATATTAGATTAAGCTGCTACTTTTCATTTCCGCTAAGGATCAAACCATTTTCTATCATTCTATGGACAAACTTTTTAAAATATGTTTAATGAGACTATGCAATTTTTAATTCTGTCAAAAAGGAGAACATATTTTCTTTTTTGTATGAACCATCCTATAATAGGAGCAAGAGATGAATTAAGGGTGTGAACAAATTGTCATTTATTCACCTTCATGTATATAGCGCGTATAGTTTGTTGACTAGTACTGCTACTGTTGAGCAGCTTGCTGCAAACGCAAAACAAAAAGGATTCGGAGCACTAGCTTTAACGGACCGAAATGTCATGTACGGAGCGATTGCTTTTTACAAGGAATGTTTAAAACACGCAATTAAACCAATTATTGGGCTAACGGTTGATACAATTAGTGAGATTAACACTGATGCATATCCGATTATCCTTTTGGCAAAAAATCAAATCGGCTTTCAAAATCTATTAAAAATTACAAGTGTTGTTCAAACAAAATCTCCTGAGGGAATTTCAGCAAAATGGCTTAAGGGTTATTCTGAAGGCTTAATTGGAATTAGCCCTGGTCTGGATGGAGAAATAGAACATTATCTAGCAGCTGATGAATATGATAAAGCTCTTCAAGCAGCATATATATATAAGGAAATGTTTGGTACAAACAATTTCTATTTATCACTTCAGAACCATCAAATCCCAGAAGAAGCTAAAATGCAGCCAAGTTTAATACGCTTGTCAAAGGAAACAGGGATTGAGCTTACTGCAACAAATGGAGTCTATTATTTAGAAAAAGAGGATGCATTTGCTCAGGAGTGTCTGTTGGCGATAAAGAATGGTGAAAAACTTCAAGATGAATCACGAAATCACCTTCCTAGTACTGAATATTATTTAAAAACAGCAAATGAAATGTCAGAGTTATTAGGGGAATATCCAGATGCTCTGGAAAACACATTAAAAATAGCAGATCAGTGCAATGTCATGCTGGAACTTAATCAATCCAATCTTCCTAAATATCCGATTGAAAAACATCGAAGTGCTGATGAGATGCTCGATGATACTTGTTGGAAGGGATTTAATGAGAGATATAGCAATATTACTAGCGAGCATAAGCAAAGGTTAAAATACGAGCTGCAAATAATAAAAAAAATGAAGTTTAGCGATTATTTTTTAATTGTTTGGGATTTTATGAGGTTTTCGAGGGAAAAAGGGATTTTAACAGGGCCAGGTCGGGGTTCAGCTGCAGGATCAATGGTTGCGTACGTTTTATATATTACTGATGTTGATCCGATTGAGCATAAGCTTCTATTTGAACGGTTTCTAAACCCTGAGCGGATATCAATGCCGGATATTGATATAGATTTTCCCGACCATCGCAGAGATGAAGTCATAAAGTATGTTTCACAAAAATACGGGGAGCTTCATGTGGCACAAATTATTACATTTGGAACATTTGGGGCTAAAGCGGCATTACGGGACATTGGCCGCGTATTTGGCTTGAATCCTAAAGAATTAGATAGTTTATCGAAAAAAATACCATCCAAATTAGGAACTACTTTAAAGAGTGCGTTGAAGGAATCTGAATCGCTTAGAATGTTTGTTAATGAATCAAGCTTTAATCGAAGTCTATTCGAAAACGCTCTAAAGCTTGAAGGCTTGCCAAGGCATACATCTACTCATGCAGCAGGGGTCGTGATTAGCGAAAGGCAGTTAGTAAATGTCATTCCGATACAAAATGGCCATGATAATGTATATTTGACACAGTACTCAATGGAGCATCTAGAAGAAGTTGGATTATTGAAAATGGATTTCTTAGGGCTAAGGAATTTATCTTTAATCGAAAATATTTTACATTCAATTCAGAAAAAAACAGGAAAAAAAATAAATATTAAATCCATTCCCTTAAATGACAAAGCAACCTTTGAGTTACTTAGCAGAGGAGAAACGACAGGTATTTTTCAGCTTGAATCTGAAGGAATGAGAAGGGTATTAACAAAGCTGCGGCCTTCACGATTTGAGGACATTGTGGCTGTAAATGCTTTATACAGGCCAGGTCCAATGGAGAATATTCCGCATTTTATTGATCGAAAGCATGGAAAAGAAAAGGTTGAATATCCTCACGATGATCTAATCCCAATCCTTGAAAATACATATGGAGTTATTGTATATCAGGAACAAATTATGCAAATTGCAGCTAAGATGGCGGGATTTACACTAGGGGAGGCTGATCTCCTTAGAAGGGCTGTCAGTAAAAAGCAAAAAGAAGTGCTGGACAGGGAGAGGGAGCATTTTGTTAATGGCGCCTTAAAGAACGGTTATCACGAAAAAAGTGCACATAATATTTACGATTTAATTGTTCGTTTTGCCAATTACGGATTTAACAGAAGCCATGCAGTTGCCTATAGTTTTATTTCCTATCAGCTTGCCTATTTAAAAACACATTATCCCCTTTATTTTATGGCGGCATTGCTTACATCTGTTATTGGAAATGAAGAGAAAATTTCTCAGTATATAAGAGAAATGAAACAACGGAATTTGGAAATTCTTCCTCCTTCTATTAATAGCAGCGGTTTTTCTTTCTTAGTAGAAAAAGATGCGGTCAGATACAGCTTGGCTGCCATTAAGGGAATAGGAGCAACGGTGCTTAAAGAAGTCTTTCGTTCCAGGAAGAATAAGCGATTCCAGGATTTATTTGATTTTTGTAATCGTGTTAATGTAAAAGCGGTTAATCGAAAAATGCTGGAGGCATTCGTTTATTCAGGCAGCTTTGATGAATTTGGACAAGATCGTGCTGACCTTCTTGCCAGTCTAGATGCCGCAATCGAACATGCCAATTTATTAAACCCTGAGGAAGATCAATTTGATTTCTATTCAGATAGTGATTTTTTTCCTAAGCCAAAATATACAAAAGTAGAACCAATCCGTTCGGAAGACAAGCTAGCTTTAGAGAAAGAAGTGCTCGGAATATATTTATCTGACCACCCTGTTTCTTCGTATGAGACATTTTTGCCAATTCTTCATGCAGTACCGCTTTACAAATTGCAGGCTAATATGAATAGGATACGAACAGTTGTCTATTTATCGAATATCAAAAAAATCAGAACAAAAAAGGGAATGGCCATGGCATTCCTAACAATAAGTGATCAAACAGATGAAATAGAAGCAGTGGCATTTCCAGATATTTATAGTAAATTTTCGGCCTTATTGAATCAAGGGAATATTCTGCTATTAGAAGGAAAAATGGAAGAAAAACAAGGGAAACGCCAGTTCATCATTCAGGTATGTGAAGACATTCATAACGCTATTGAAAAAGAGGAAAAAAGAGACCCAGTACTATATTTAAAAGTCACTGCTGATAAAGAAAAGCCAGAAATACTGTATCAATTAAAGAAAATATTTAATCAAAATGAAGGAAAAGTGCAAATTGTTTTATTTTATGAGGCTACCAAGAAAAGGATTCGTTTAGGAGAAGAGGATTTAGTCAATCCAACTGAGGATTTCATAAGAAAGTTAAAGGAAATTCTTGGAGAATCAAACGTCATTTTGAAGAAATAGCAAAAAGCCATCACCATGTTATCACTTTACATCATCAACAAATATGGTATATTTGAAAAAAGAGAAAATGGTCTGACCACCTAAAAAATAGGTGATGGATAAAAGAGATAAAGTGGTGTATGAAGCAGATAATGAGAGGACCAGCTATGGTCTTCTAACTTTTCTCATATTGAAACTTACAGCTATTTCAAAATCTAAATGTGCGCTAATATTACATACGGATAGTTGCTATTTCCAAAAGCAATCCTAAGGAGTGAATGGACATGACCTTACGTGAAGAAGCTCTTCATATGCATAGAGTAAACCAAGGTAAACTTGAATCAAAATCTAAAGTACTAGTGAGAGACGCAAGAGACTTAAGTCTTGCATATTCTCCTGGTGTAGCGGAACCTTGTAAAGAAATTTACGATAAGCCAGAATCTGTATATGAATATACAATGAAGGGCAATATGGTAGCAGTCGTATCAGATGGTACAGCTGTACTAGGGCTTGGAAATATTGGGCCGGAAGCTGCGCTGCCAGTTATGGAAGGGAAAGCTGTCTTATTTAAGAGTTTTGCTGGAGTAGATGCTTTCCCAATCTGCTTAAATACAACTGATATCGATAAAATTGTAGAAACTGTTAAATTACTAGAGCCTACATTTGGCGGTGTTAATCTAGAAGATATTGCTGCTCCCAATTGTTTTACAATCGAAGAGCGTTTAAAGAAAGAAGCGAATATTCCTGTATTCCATGACGATCAACATGGGACTGCCATTGTAACGGTAGCAGGATTGGTAAATGCTTTAAAGATTACAGGCAAAAAAATGAACGAAATCCGCGTTGTTGCCAATGGTGCAGGTGCAGCAGGAATTGCGATTATTAAGCTTCTATACACTTATGGTGTTAGAGATATTATAATGTGTGATACAAAAGGCGCTATTTATGAAGGCCGTCCGCATGGAATGAATGACGTTAAAAACGATGTTGCTAAATATACGAATCGTGACAAGTTAAGCGGCAGTCTTGCTGATGTAATTAAAGGTGCTGATGTTTTCATCGGTGTATCGGCTGCAGGGGCATTAACTGCTGATATGGTTAGCTCGATGAATCAAGATCCAATTATTTTTGCAATGGCAAACCCAAATCCTGAAATCATGCCTGAAGAAGCAAAAGCGGCAGGCGCAGCAGTTATCGGGACAGGAAGATCTGATTTCCCTAACCAAGTAAATAATGTGCTTGCATTCCCAGGTATTTTCCGTGGAGCTTTAGATGTAAGAGCAACTCATATTAACGAAAAAATGAAAATTGCAGCAGTAGAAGCTATTGCAAGTTTGATTTCAGAAGATGAGTTAACTGCTGAATATGTTATTCCAGGACCTTTTGATCCTAGAGTGGCACCAGAAGTCGCAGCAGCAGTAGCAAAAGCGGCAATGGAAACAGGAGTAGCTAGAATAAAATTGGATCCAGAAGAGGTTAAAGAGAAAACAAGAAAGCTCGCAGTTATTGGGAAAAGTGAGTGACTTTTTACGTGAATCCAAATGGGCAAGATTCAAAGGTTTATGTTGAAATTGTTAAACAGCTCAGACTGATGATCGAGCAAGAGGGTCTGAAGCCTGGAGATAAATTACCTTCCGAAAGAGAATTGTGTGAGCGCCTGATTGTTGGGCGCTCTTCCGTTCGTGAGGCCCTTAGAGCACTAGAACTACTAGGACTAATCGAAACGAGAAGAGGGGAAGGCACATTTATCCGTGACTTTAAAGGTCACCAGCTAGTTCAACTGATCAGCACCTTTATTCTTCAGGATGATAAAGCTAAAAGGGATATTGCGGAAACAAAATTTTCTATTGAAATGAACTGTTTATCACTTATGCTAACAAAATCGAAGGATAGTCTTTTGCAAGACTTTAAATTATGGGCAGAAACTGTTCATTTTTCCGATGATGATTTTTTTCTAAAAGTAGCACAACTTGCAGATAATCATTTGTTGCTGCGTCTTTGGACAATCTTAAAAGATTATTATAATTCCTTGAGAATTCCCAAGGTGGACTCACCAAGGCAGAAATATATATATATTATTGATAAAATAATAATGAGGCAAGAATCAGAGGTTAGGGAAGCTTATAAAGAGTTTAGAAACTTGTCGAATAGTTAACGACAGATTTCTGCATAATTCACAACTCTTTTAATCTATATTGATAATGGAAAGACAAGCTGATCCTGCACTCTATTATTTATAACAAAAGTGGTCTGACCACTTTTTGTTGTTAAATGATGCACTGTTATATATAGAACGGGAGGTTTCACCTTGCTTAAAGAGATTTTTACTAAACCAAAAAAGAAGAAATATGCGACAATCCCTACGGAAGCAGCCAAGCAGGATGTTCCCGAAGGAATTATGACAAAGTGTCCAAACTGTAAAAAAATAATGTATACGAAAGAATTAATGAAAAATGTAAAGGTTTGTTTACATTGTCAATACCATCATGCTATGAATTCAAAAGAACGGCTTGATAGCTTTCTGGATGAGGGCAGCTTTGAAGAACTAAATGCAGGTATGATTTCAGAAAATCCGTTAAATTTTCCTGATTATCTAGAAAAACTTGAAAAAGATAGGAAAAAGTCAGGAATTAATGAGGCAGTTGTGACAGGTATTGGAGCTGTTGATGGTCATAAAATCGTTGTGGCTATTATGGATTCTACGTTCAGAATGGGCAGTATGGGATCTGTTGTTGGAGAGAAAATCACGCTTGCAATAGAAAAGGCGGATGAACTATCCGTTCCATTTATTATTTTTACAGCATCTGGCGGAGCACGAATGCAGGAAGGTGTACTAAGCCTAATGCAGATGGCGAAAACGAGTGTAGCTCTTAAGAGATTTAGTGATAATGGAGGGTTAATTATCTCCATCATGACTCACCCAACCACTGGAGGAGTTTCAGCAAGCTTTGCATCTTTAGGGGATTATAATTTAGCCGAACCTGGTGCGTTAATTGGCTTTGCTGGAAGAAGAATTATTGAGCAAACAATCCGGGAAGAACTGCCTGAAGACTTCCAAACTGCTGAATTTTTATTGAAGCATGGACAATTGGATGCCGTTATTTCAAGACTTGATTTGAAAGAGCAAATTGCAACCATTCTTTCTATTCATCAACAAGGGGGTGACCTCGAATGGTAGGAGAACTAGAATTTGAGCGTCCGGTTATTGAATTAAGAAAAAAAATAGCCGAGCTAAAGGAATTTACTAAAAATGCAGATGTCGATTTAACTGCTGAAATTGAAAAATTAGAATCTCGCTTAGAAAAATTGGAAAAAGAGATATATGAAAACATGAAACCGTGGGATCGTGTGCAAATTGCTCGTCACCCTGGTCGTCCTACGACATTGGATTATATTTCTCGTATTTTCACTGACTTTTTTGAATGCCATGGCGATCGTACATTTGGCGATGATGAGGCAATTGTAGGAGGAATAGCCAAATTTAAAGGGCTGCCTGTTACCGTTATTGGCCATCAGCGTGGGAAGGACACGAAGGAAAATATTCGTCGGAATTTTGGTATGCCTCATCCCGAGGGATATCGTAAAGCTTTAAGACTAATGAAGCAGGCAGAAAAATTCAGACGCCCAATTATTTGCTTTATAGATACAAAAGGGGCTTACCCTGGAAAAGCTGCTGAGGAACGTGGGCAAAGTGAAGCCATTGCCAGAAATTTATTCGAAATGGCAAGCCTAAGAGTACCGGTAATTTGCATTGTTATTGGTGAAGGCGGAAGCGGAGGGGCATTAGCTTTAGGCGTTGGAAATCATGTTCATATGCTCGAGAATTCAACATATTCCGTTATCTCTCCTGAAGGAGCTGCTGCTATTTTATGGAAGGATGCAACTCAGGCAAAGAAAGCAGCTGAAAGTATGAGAATAACAGCTCCTGATCTTAAAGAATTAGGAATTGTGGATGAGATCATTCCTGAGGTTAAAGGCGGAGCTCATAAAGGCACAGAAATGCAGGCGCAGTATATTGATGAAATTCTGTTTAAATCACTTAAAGAACTAAAAGCATTATCTGAAGATGAGCTTATTATCCATCGATATGATAAGTATAAATCCATTGGTGAATTTTCTAATTTAAAGGAATTTATCGGGGTAAAATAGGAACGTGCTTCAATAGCATGTTCTTTTTTTAATTTTAGACTAGCAAAAAAATATTTTCTTTCATTCATTCAAAGACTTTGATGTAGTTGTGATGATAGTATCTTCATGGTATTTTAGAAGTAAGCCCTATCAGTAAATTCAATAAATTCCCTTTTTGAAGGCAAAATTGTCTATCGTTTACATATTTTGATAGCACTTCCCATTATTTTTTCAAGATAATGATTTTGAATATATAAATAAGTATTTGAGGTGAAAGTGTGAAAAGAATAGGAGTACTTACAAGCGGCGGAGATTCCCCTGGCATGAACCCAGCCATTCGTGCCGTAGTCCGAAAGGCGATTTATCATGACGTAGAGGTTTTTGGAATTTATGGAGGGTATTCAGGGCTAATAGGCGGGAATATTAAAAAACTGGAGCTAGGATCAGTTGGAGATATTATTCATCGTGGCGGTACGATCCTCTATTCAGCACGATGCGAGGAATTTAAAACAAAAGAGGGGCAGCAAAAAGGAATTCAGCAGCTGCAAAAACATGGAATTGAAGGGTTAGTTGTCATCGGAGGAGATGGTTCCTACCATGGAGCTAGATCGCTGTCCGAGCAAGGATTTCCATGTATTGGCGTCCCGGGAACAATTGATAATGACATTGCTGGAACACAATATACAATTGGATTCGATACGGCTACTAATACGGTAATCGATGCGATTGATAAAATTCGTGACACAGCCACTTCTCACGAACGCACATTTATTATTGAAGTGATGGGAAGAAATGCTGGAGATATCGCTCTTTGGGCTGGTTTAGCAGGTGGAGCAGAAACAATCATAATACCTGAAGAGAATTTTAACATGGATGAGATTGCAGGAAGGTTAATAAAGGGACATGCACGGGGAAAAAGACATAGTATTATTATTGTGGCAGAAGGTGTAATGACGGGAATGGAATTTGCGAGGCAGCTTGAAGAGGCCACAAATTTTGATACGCGAGTTTCTGTTTTGGGACATATGCAGCGTGGAGGTTCTCCTACTGCCTTTGACCGTGTACTTGCTAGCCGTTTTGGTGCACGTGCAGTAGAGCTCTTGCTTGAGGGCAAAGGAGGACGTGCTGTAGGAATTCAGAACAACATTGTAGTGGATCATGATTTAAATGATATCCTAAGCACCAAACACACTGTAGATCTTAGTATTTACAAGTTATCAAAAGAGCTATCAATATAACAGTTTCGATAAATTGGAGGAGGAATATTATGCGAAAAACAAAGATTGTATGTACAATTGGACCGGCAAGTGAAAGTATTGAAAAGTTAACTCAGTTAATTGAGGCTGGTATGAATGTAGCACGGTTAAATTTTTCTCATGGAAATTATGAAGAGCACGGACAGAGGATTCAAAATATTCGTGAGGCAGCTGGGAGAACAGGGAAAACAGTTGCGATCCTATTAGATACGAAGGGGCCGGAAATTCGCACACATAATATGAAAAATGATGCAATCGAATTAAAGGCTGGAAATGAAATCATTGTTTCTATGATTGAAGTTGAAGGAACTGATGAAAAGTTTTCTGTTACCTATGAAGACTTAATAAATGACGTTGAGGTTGGATCAAAAATCCTTCTTGATGACGGCCTAATTGGGCTTGAAGTGACAAAAATTGATAAACCAGCAAAAGAAATACATACAGCTATATTAAATGGCGGAGTCCTGAAAAATAAAAAGGGTGTCAATGTACCGGGAGTTTCAGTAAATTTACCTGGGATAACGGATAAGGATGCTCAGGACATCTTATTTGGAATTCAACAAAAGATTGATTTTATTGCCGCATCTTTTGTTCGAAGAGCTTCTGATGTACTTGAAATAAGACAGTTATTAGAAAGCAATGAGGCCGATTATATTCAAATCATCCCAAAAATTGAAAATCAGGAAGGCGTCGAAAATATCGATGAAATCCTTGAGGTTTCTGATGGACTTATGGTAGCTAGAGGAGATTTAGGAGTAGAAATCCCAGCAGAGGAAGTCCCTTTAGTACAAAAACAATTAATTAAAAAATGCAATGCACAAGGCAAGCCTGTTATCACTGCGACTCAAATGCTAGATTCTATGCAGCGTAATCCTCGGCCAACACGTGCTGAAGCAAGTGATGTAGCCAATGCAATCTTTGATGGAACAGATGCTATCATGCTTTCAGGGGAAACAGCCGCAGGATTATATCCTGTTGAAGCGGTTCAAACGATGCATAATATTGCTTCTCGTGCAGAATCAGCTTTACCACATAAAGAAATTCTTTCTAATCGCAGCAAGGATAATGAACATAACGCAACAGATGCCATTGGTGAATCAGTTGCACATACAGCACTTAATCTTGATGTTAATGCAATCATCACTCCAACTGAAAGCGGTCATACAGCAAGGATGATTTCAAAATATCGTCCAAAAGCACCAATTGTTGCTGTCACTTCAAACGATTATGTTTCACGCCGTCTAGCCCTTGTTTGGGGAGTTTACCCGCAAATTGGAAGGAAAGCATCTACAACCGATGACATGCTTGATACAGCAGTTGAAGAAAGCCTCAATAGCGGTATCGTCTCTTCTGGGGATCTAGTTGTCATAACTGCGGGTGTCCCAGTAGGAGAGGCAGGTACAACAAACTTGATGAAAATCCATGTCGTTGGGGATATTCTAGTGAAAGCTCAAGGAATCGGCAGAAAATCAGCTTTTGGTAAGGTAGTTGTTGCTCGTAATGCTGAGGAAGCAAACGCTAAAGTGACGCAAGGCTCCATTTTAGTGACAATTGGTTCGGACCGTGAAATGGTGCCGGCTATTGAGAAATGCAGTGCTCTTATAACAGAAGAAGGCGGACTAACAAGCCATGCGGCTGTTGTGGGATTGAATATTGGTATTCCAGTAATTGTTGGTGTGGAAAATGCCATAACGTTATTTAAGGATGGTCAGGAAATAACTGTCGATTCCAACCGAGGTGTGATTTATAACGGACATGCTAGTGTTTTGTAAAAGGTAGCAGCATGCGTTATCTATTACTATTGATTATTGCGGTGCCAGCGGCTGAAATTAGTGTACTCCTTCTATCAAGTAATATAATCGGGGTGTGGCCAACAATTGGAATCATCCTATTTACAGGTATTTTAGGCGCCTATCTTGCTAAGAAACAAGGTCTTGAAACAATAAAAAGAGCTCAAGATCAGCTTACGTACGGCCAAATGCCTGGTGATGCGATTTTAGATGGAATTTGTGTTTTAGTCGGAGGAACCTTGCTATTAACTCCAGGATTTATTACAGACATTACCGGTTTCCTTATGCTAGCTCCGCCGACAAAAAGGTTCTTTAAGAAGCTTATCATTAATTGGTTTCGAAAATGGATCGATAGAAATACAGTTACGATTATAAAATAATGCCATATAATGAAAAGGTCATTCCATAACTGGAATGACCTTTTCTAGCAAGGATAAAATTAAACCTCTTTCCCTTTAATGAACACCCATAAATCACGAAATACATTTGCTTTATGCAAGGTAGAGACAATAACCAGAGTAACAGGACCAACGATTAAACCTAAAAAACCAATGAGCTTAAATCCAACAAACAAGGCAATTAGAGTAGCTAAAGGATCGAGTCCAATATTGGAAGAAAGGATTTTTGGTTCCATAATTTGGCGCTGTACTAAAACAATTGTATATAATACACCTATGCCGATGGCTGTCCCTACATCCCCTGTAACTGCTGCATAAATAATCCACGGTACAAAAATCAGCCCAGTTCCTAAATATGGGATTATATCAACGATACCAGCAATAAGTGCAATTGTAATTGCATAATCTACACGAAGGATTAATAACCCGACTAGTATTATGACCGTCGAAATCGAAATAAGTGTTGCTTGTGCTTTTACAAATCCAAACAATGCCTTTTTTAAATCTGCAAAAACGGTTCTGCCACTTGCTTTTGCTCGGTTTGGTAAGAGCGATCCCGCCATGGATGATAGTTTATACCAGTCCTTACTAATAAAGAATGTCCCAAGTAAGGAAAAAATAAGAACAGTTGCTGCATTAGGAAACCATGATAAAATATTTGGTATTTTTCCAAAAAAGTTTTGGATAAATGTCCCTAGCGTTGAACCTATCCTCTTTCCGACATTCTGAATATTCTCCATAATGGTGCCTTGCTGTCCGGTGTCTAGATTATTAAATAAACTTGTTAATTGATTATAAAAAGGAATGATCTGGCCTGCAAAAAATTGCTCAATATAATCAATGAGTGTTTCTAAGTGATCTGGGACTACTCTTGCTAAGTATTCTGCTCCAGATACTAATTCAGCAATTAATAGAGTGATAAGTCCAGCAAAGATAGCAATAAGCAAAATAATACTTGTTAATACCGCCAGAACACGAGGCATTCGCCATTTAATTTCTAGAAAGTTTACGAGAGGATTAATTAGGAATGCTATCGCAAAACCAATTAAAAAAGGATAAGTCACTTTGGATATATAAAAACATCCTACTAAAAGCAATAGGGTGAATCCAATGACGAATATTAATCTCAGCGTCCGATAAATATATACTGGATTCAAACAGGTACCTCCTTAGTAATGTTAATCATTAGTTTCATTTGAACTCGAATCTCTATGTAGAATATTCTACCATTTCCATAATATGATATCATCTTATTTGGAATATCAATCTTCTCAGTAGGGCCTTCTATTTAATACGCTTTAAAAGCTAAAAGGATTCTTTTTATTTCATTATATTGACTAAATTTCTATTAAGTATATGGTTCTTTTATCACCAACTTGCTAGTTCAAATGGTAGAGTTAATATATTTTTATATAGTAAAAAATTATGTTAGAATAATACCTAAGATTGGAAGGATGGAAATTATTTGTTTTCCCAACCTGTGATATTTTTATTACTGTTATTATTAATAGGCATTATTGCTAAAAATCAATCCATACTAATTGCTGTTATTGTACTTTTGATTCTTAAAGCTGTCGGATTTGATTCTAAAGGTTTTTCATTTTTGCAATCAAAAGGGATTAACTGGGGAGTTATAATAATTACAATTGCTGTTCTCGCTCCAATTGCAAGCGGAGAAATAGGATTTAAGGATTTGACAGCTGCATTCAAGTCACCATATGCATGGATTGCATTAATTTCAGGAATGGTAGTAGCACTATTGGCAAAAGGCGGAATCTCATTGCTGGCAAAAGATCCTCATATTACAACAGCTTTAGTGCTAGGCACTATTTTGGCGGTTTCTCTTTTTAAGGGAGTGGCGGTAGGTCCATTAATAGGAGCTGGCATTGCATATATGGCTATGAAAGTTTTTGAATTCTTTAAATAAGTATGTTTAAGGCATATTAAAGGAAAAATACTAGTTAAGGATGTATTGAGTAAAAAAAGTGTTTGTTATTCCAATTATTTCTTAAATATAAGAAATATTAATAAAGCGCAATAAGAAAAACTTATGCCTTTCTAAAAAAATATTAATTTTTTCTTATTTTTCGCCGTGTTGGCATTCACAAATATCAGAGAATTGTTTATAATAGGACATGATAATGCATCCTTTTACAAAATGCTTATTTTAGAGAAGTAATGGAAATAATTTTGCTTTTCTACTATTATTTCTACATATTTATTATAGAATGGAAATGTAAGCATTTTCATACTGTGTAGCGACCGAGCATTTGCTCGGCAGAATATTAAAAGTATGTTTAACGACAGTCGGGTATGGGGAAATTTTATAATGTAAAGGAGAGAGTCAGTATGACAGTTACACGCGGTCTTGAAGGGGTAGTTGCTACAACATCATCTATCAGTTCTATCATTGATGATACATTAACTTATGTTGGTTATGATATTGATGATTTAGCAGAAAATGCAAGTTTTGAAGAAGTGATTTATCTTCTGTGGCATCGAAAGCTTCCAACTCAATCCGAATTAGAGGAGTTAAAGAATCAATTAGCTGAGAATGCTGAATTGCCAAAAGAAGTATTGGAACATTTTAAAATGTACCCAATTAACAAAGTGCACCCAATGGCTGCTTTACGCACAGCTGTTTCTCTTTTAGGATTATACGATGAAGAAGCAGATTTAATGGATAAAGAATCCAATTACAAAAAAGCAGTTCGTCTGCAAGCAAAAATGCCTGCACTTGTAACAGCTTTTTCTAGAATTAGAAAAGGCCTTGAACCAATTGCACCTCGTAAGGATCTTGGTTTTGCAGCTAATTTCTTATATATGTTATCTGGAAAAGAACCTGAAGCAATTGCAATTGAAGCATTTAATAAAGCGTTAGTTCTTCATGCTGACCACGAATTAAATGCATCAACATTTACTGCACGTGTTTGTGTAGCTACATTATCAGATGTTTATTCTGGTGTTACTTCTGCAATTGGAGCTCTAAAAGGACCTTTACATGGCGGAGCTAACGAAGCAGTTATGAATATGCTAACTGAGATTGCTACTCTTGAAAATGTTGAGCCATATGTTCGCGGAAAGCTTGAAAATAAAGAAAAAATCATGGGCTTTGGACACCGCGTTTACCGTAAAGGTGATCCACGTGCTAAGCATTTAAAAGCTATGTCACAAAAGTTAACTGAGTTAACAGGAGAACCTCAATGGTACGAAATGTCAACTAAAATTGAAAACATCGTAACTGGTGAGAAGAACCTTCCGCCAAACGTTGATTTCTATTCAGCTTCTGTATACCATAGCTTAGGAATTGATCACGATTTATTTACGCCAATCTTTGCTGTAAGCCGTGTGTCAGGCTGGCTTGCTCATATTCTAGAGCAATATGATAACAACCGTCTAATCCGCCCTCGTGCAGAATATACAGGTCCTGGCATGCAAAAATATGTTCAAATTGAGCAAAGAGGGTAATTTTCAACATTAAAATGATTTAGATATTGTAGGCTCTGTTAATCTAATTGTTGTTTTAAAGTTTTGTTGATAAGAGCAGAGGGCAAAGCCCTGAAGCGGAAATCAATAAGACTGTATAGCAAGTTTAGATATTTACAATACAGGGAATATTACTTTCGAAGTAAAAAATACTGTAATAATTAAAGCAGAGAAAGGTTAGGGGCATTTGCCTTCTAACCTTTGATTCTGATATATAGCAATGACAGCCCTATATAGGCAAAAAGCCAGAGGGATCAGCGCTTTTAAAAAATGGAGGGAAAAATCATGCAAGGTGAAAAAATCACGGTTACTAATGGTGTATTAAACGTTCCAAATAATCCAATTGTTCCTTTTATTGAAGGAGACGGTACAGGTCCAGATATTTGGGCTTCTGCTTCAAGAGTATTAGATGCTGCTGTAGAAAAAGCTTACAAAGGCGAGCGCAAAATCGAGTGGAAAGAAGTATTAGCTGGAGAAAAAGCTTTTAATCAAACTGGCGAATGGCTTCCTTCTGAAACTCTAGATGTAATTAATGAGTACCTTATCGCAATCAAAGGCCCATTAACAACTCCAATTGGCGGCGGAATCCGTTCTCTAAACGTAGCACTTCGCCAAGAATTAGACCTTTTTGTATGCTTACGTCCAGTACGCTGGTTTGAAGGTGTTCCTTCACCGGTTAAGCGTCCGCAAGATACAGATATGGTAATCTTCCGTGAAAACACTGAAGATATCTATGCTGGTATTGAGTATGCTAAAGGATCTGATGAAGTGAAGAAATTAATTTCTTTCCTTCAAAATGATTTAGGCGTAAATAAAATCCGTTTCCCAGAAACATCTGGTATTGGAATTAAGCCAGTTTCTGAAGAAGGAACTAGCCGTTTAGTACGTGCTGCGATTGAGTATGCGATTAAAGAAGGCCGCAAATCTTTAACATTAGTACATAAAGGCAATATTATGAAATTTACTGAAGGTGCCTTTAAAAACTGGGGTTATGAGCTTGCAGAAAGAGAATACGGAGATAAAGTATTCACTTGGGCACAATATGACCGCATTAAGGAAGCTGAAGGCACTGAAGCTGCTAATAAAGCTCAAGCAGATGCAGAAGCTGCTGGCAAAATTATTGTTAAGGATGCAATTGCTGATATCTTCTTACAGCAAATCCTTACTCGTCCAAAAGAGTTCGATGTTGTTGCAACAATGAACTTAAATGGTGACTATATTTCTGATGCTCTTGCTGCACAAGTTGGTGGTATAGGAATTGCTCCAGGAGCAAATATTAACTATGTAACTGGTCATGCAATCTTCGAAGCTACACATGGAACAGCTCCAAAGTATGCTGGCTTAGACAAAGTTAACCCATCATCAGTTATTCTATCTGGTGTATTAATGCTAGAACACTTAGGCTGGAATGAAGCTGCTAACATGATTGTAAAATCAATGGAGAAAACAATTGCATCAAAAGTTGTTACTTATGACTTTGCCCGCTTAATGGAAGGTGCAACTGAAGTGAAGTGTTCTGAATTTGGTGATGAATTAATTAAAAACATGGAATAATATATATATTAGAGGCTGCAACTGAAGGTTCGAAAGGCTATTAAAAACGCTTTTTAGTCCTAGGCGTTGCAGCCTCTTTCACATATTTGACTTTGCACGAAAATTTCTAAGGGAGGGACTCAAGTTGTCATTAAAACGCAAAAAGATTTCCGTTATTGGCAGTGGATTTACAGGAGCTACGACAGCGTTTTTATTAGCCCAAAAAGAGCTTGGCGATGTTGTTTTAGTTGATATTCCGCAAATGGAGAACCCCACAAAAGGTAAAGCTTTAGACATGCTTGAAGCAAGTCCTGTTCAAGGCTTTGATGCAAACATTACAGGCACAGCTAACTATGCAGATACTGCCCAGTCTGATATTGTGGTTGTTACCGCAGGTATTGCCCGAAAGCCGGGCATGAGCCGTGATGATTTAGTGCAAACAAACCAAAAAATAATGAAGAGTGTTGCACAGGAGATTGTAACGCATTCCCCTGACTGTTTTGTTGTCGTATTAACAAACCCTGTAGATGCAATGACTTATACTATTTTTAAAGAAACAGGCTTCCCTAAAAATCGTGTAATTGGCCAATCTGGTGTACTGGATACTGCTCGTTTCCGCACCTTTGTTGCTCAGGAATTAAATCTTTCAGTGAAAGATATTACAGGATTCGTTCTTGGCGGACATGGTGATGATATGGTTCCTTTAGTGCGTTATTCATATGCAGGAGGCATTCCGCTAGAAACATTAATTTCTAAAGATCGACTTGATGCAATTGTTGAACGTACACGTAAAGGCGGCGGAGAAATCGTAAACCTTCTAGGAAACGGTAGTGCATATTATGCTCCAGCGGCTTCTCTAGTTGAAATGTGTGAAGCTATTCTTAAAGACCAGCGCCGTGTACTTCCATCGATCGCTTACTTAGAAGGCGAATACGGCTATGAAGGAATTTATTTAGGAGTGCCAACGATCCTTGGCGCTAACGGTATAGAGAAAGTGATTGAGCTAGAATTGACTGCAGATGAGAAAGCTGCTCTTGACAAGTCAGCTGAAGCTGTTCGCAATGTCATGGCTGTTTTAACATAATTATCATAATTATTATGAGTTCGGAGGGATGCCTTTCGAACTTTTTTTCTTTTTTTAAACGTCTTTGCCCGTCATGATTAAGAGTGGTATAATTGTGAAATAAACGCAATAATTTGAATTTGACGGTTATAAACTGTTTGTTTGAAAACGTTTACATAATTATGGAGGTGCAACAAATTGTTATTAGGCAAAAAGCGAAAATTAGGCAGACAAATAGAGGAAATTAATGTCGGGGAAAAATTGACTTTAACAGAAAAAATCGAGGATAAAGATTTGCTTCTCTATTTAGGACTGACAAATGATGCAAACCCTCTGTACATTCAGCATGATTATGCATCACAAACTCCATATAAAAGGCCGATTGTACCAAGCATTATGTTAAATGGGATTATCAATTCAGCAATATCAAAATATTTACCTGGCCCCGGTTCTCATATTTTAAAGCAGGAAATTGATTATGTTAAACCCGTTTTTCATTATGGAACGGTTCAATTTCTATTTGAAGTTACAGAAGTGAGCAAAAGCAGCCATACTATACAAATACAAGTGCAAGGCACGAATGAAGAGGATGAAACAGTTATAAAAGGAACATTACTTGTATGCCCGCCCCACCGGATTCATGCTATGGATGGGAATACTCTTGATAATTTCTAAATTTTTTAAAAAAAGACATATGCATGTTCATATGTCTTTTCCTATTGAAACAGGAATATCCTTGTTACATTTTAGCCTGCAGTATATATTATAGATAGGATGAAGTAAGGGGTTTTTTTATAAGCTTAGAAGTCAATTGTCTCATGAAGGATTGTCCCTTCATGTCTTAAAGCTTATCTAGGGGAATACCGATTAACGGAGGCTGCTATGCAGAAGAAAATTTTAGTTGTTGATGATGAGCAATCGATTCTTACTTTATTAGAGTACAATTTAAAACAGGCCGGATATGAAGTCATGACTGCGATGGACGGTGATACAGGGAAAAACCTTGCAATTTCTGACGAGCCAGATTTAATTGTGCTTGATCTCATGCTTCCAAAGATGGATGGAATTGAAGTTTGTAAGGAATTGCGTCAAGAAAGAGTCATGACCCCTATTTTAATGCTGACTGCAAAGGATGATGAGTTCGATAAAGTGCTTGGATTGGAATTGGGTGCAGACGATTATATGACGAAGCCCTTTAGTCCAAGAGAAGTGGTAGCGAGGGTAAAGGCTATTTTGAGACGGACACAAATTTTATCAGAGACAATGGAAAAAACGGAAGAGGTATTAGATTATATTCAAATTGTTGGATTGAAAATCTTTCCGGATCAATATGAAGCCTATTTTGAAGAGAAGCTTCTGGAATTGACGCCGAAGGAATTTGAACTTCTCTTATATTTAGCAAAGAATAAGGGGCGTGTCCTAACAAGGGATCAGCTCCTAAGTGCTGTATGGAATTATGATTTTGCTGGAGATACTCGGATTGTCGATGTTCATATTAGCCATTTAAGAGAAAAAATTGAGCAAGATACGAAAAAGCCAATATATATTAAAACCATCCGTGGTTTAGGATATAAACTTGAGGAGCCTAAAGGAGAATGACGAAGTTTCGGTCGCGGCTCCTGTTCGGGTTAATTACTTTAATATTAGCTGTTCTAATTGGACTTGGTGTTTTATTAGGACAGCTTTTTAAAAGTTACTATTTAAATACCTTTGATGAACGGCTGAAAAAAGAAAGTGTTTTAATTTCAAGCTTTATTGAAGATGAGGGTGGCATTCAATCAATTAATGAGGAAGATATTCGAAAATATAGCCAGATGCTGGATGCTAGGGTTACGATTGTAAACGAGTCTGGTGCGATTATTTATGATAGCGGACAGATAAAGGAAATGAGTAATGAGCTCCATGAATCAACGATTAGGGATTTGATAACTCGAAAAGGGACTAATCACCACTTGATTGAAAATGTTGGTGAGCATGACCTCCATTATTATTGGAAACCAATTACTCACCTTGAGAAAATTGAAGGGTTTATTTTCTTAAGTACTCATATGGCGGAAATTAATAATGCCTATAAGCAAATTTGGAAGCTGCTTTCAATTAGTGTAGGTTTTTCTTTTTTAGTGATTTTGTTAATAGGCAGCAGAATGACAGCACGTTATACAAAACCGATTGAAGCGGCTACAAAGACAGCAATCGAGCTCGCCAAGGGAAACTATCGAGCACGTACATATGAAGATCATATTAATGAAACCGGGATGCTTAGTGCTTCTATTAATGTGCTCGCAAGAAATCTGCAAGAAATGAGAAAGACCCAAGAAATGCAGCAGGACAGACTGACAGCTCTGATTGAAAATATGGGGAGCGGTTTAATTTTAATAGATAGTAGAGGTTTTATAAGTATGGTGAATCGTACTTATAAAGAAATATTTAAAATAAATTCTTCTGAGTACGTAAATAAACTTTATTATCAAGTCATTGAACATAGGGAAGTTATTTCTTTAATTGAAGAAATTTTTATGACAGAAGAAATAGTAAAAAAACAACTAATTATTTCACTTGGAAATAGAAGAAGACATTTTGAAGTGTATGGCGTGCCGATCATTGGAACAAATGATGTTTGGAAAGGTGTATTATTAGTATTCCATGATATTACAGATATTAAGAAACTGGAGCAAATGAGAAAAGACTTTGTAGCAAATGTTTCACATGAATTAAAAACACCGATCACATCCATTAAAGGTTTTTCAGAAACACTTTTAGATGGAGCCATGGAGGATAAGGAGTCTTTAGAAGCATTTTTAAAAATTATTCTTCAGGAAAGTGATCGATTACAATCACTCGTTCATGATTTGTTAGACCTATCAAAAATTGAACAGCAAAGTTTTAATTTATCTATTAAGCAATACAATATTTCAGATACTCTTGAAGAAGTTCTTGCTATATTAAAACAAAAAGCTGTTGAGAGAGAAATTCATATTACGCTTGAAAAAGGGAATGACCCAATCCTTATTGAAGCGGATGCAGACAGACTGAAACAAATTTTCTTAAACTTAATTAACAATGCTTTAACATATACTCCTTCTGGGGGAAGGATTTCTATTAATTTGAGCGAGTCAAAAACTAAAGTGTTTATTAAAATAAAGGACACTGGAATTGGCATTGATAAAGAAGAAATCCCTCGTATTTTCGAACGCTTTTATCGAGTAGATAAAGCTCGCAGCAGAAATTCAGGAGGTACCGGCTTAGGGCTTGCTATAGTAAAGCATTTAATCGAGGCCCATAAAGGTGAAATATCTGTTGAAAGTAAAATAGGGGAAGGAACAATATTTTTTATTGAGCTAAACAAAAAATTTCCAAAATGATAATTCGGGTGAAGAAGGGGACTGTCATTTTTACAAGTTCTTAACATTAAGCAAATTTTTGCTTAATATTTCCTTGTTACAATTAAAAATGAAGAACCCCTTCATCCAAAGTGAAGAAAAAAAGACGAAAGCTAACCCCGCTTTCGTCTTTTTTCGCAATAAAAATGAAACCTTTATCTTTCATGGTTCGTATTAAATGTAAACGAAATGTAATAGGGGAGGGGAGAGATTATGGTCAGCTTTAAAAAAATATATACAGTTACTGGCCTTGTCCTGCTTATAATTATTTTAGGTATTGTTGCCTTAACTACCTGGTATACAGTAGACGAATCTGATCAGGCTGTCATATTAACATTTGGGAAGGTTGAAGAAGGAATAACTGAGCCTGGACTTCATTTTAAATTGCCTTGGCCAATTCAAAGTGTAGAAAAGGTGTCGAAAGAAACATTCAGCCTTCAGTTTGGATATGAACAAAAAGACGGGAAAATGAAGGATTTTCCAGAAGATACAAAGATGATTACTGGCGATGAATATATTGTTCTCGCAGATTTAGTCGTCCAATGGAAAATTACAAATCCTGAGAAATATTTATACAATGCACAAAATCCTCAAGAAATTCTTTATGATGCTACATCAGCTTCATTAAGAAGTATTATTGGGAACTCGTTAATTGATGATGCTCTAACTTCAGGAAAGGCAGAAATTGAGGGGAATGTGAGAGAGTTATTATCCTCTTTAATTGAGAAATATGATTTAGGGATTTCTATTCTTGCAGTAAAGCTTCAAGATGTAGAGCTTCCAAATGAAGAAGTGCGGAAAGCCTTCACAGACGTAACAGATGCACGTGAAACAGCTGATACGAAAAAAAATGAAGCTAATAAATACGTGAATCAACGGATGAATGAGGTAAAAGGGGAAGAGGCAGCTCTTATGTCTAAAGCACAAGGAGAAAGAGCGGCCCGTATAGAAAAAGCGCGTGGAGATGTTGCGGTATTCAATAAAATCTATGAAGAATACCGTAAAAATCCTGAAATTACAAAGGAACGTCTTGTGCTTGAAACGTTAGATCAGGTACTGCCTAATGCTGAAATTTATATTATGAATGATGATGGAAATACGATGAAATATTTTCCGATCCGTCCGCTTGAAAAAGAACTTCCAAAAGAAAAAGAGGAAGGAAGTGGAGATAAAAAATGAGTGAAAATATTGTAAATATTAATGAACATGGCAGAAAACAATTCGAATGGAAAAAGTATACGAAGGGCGGTATATTTTTAGTTATCTTTCTAATTTTACTTGGTATCCTATTGAGCAATCTTTTTATAGTAAAAGAAGGAGAATTTAAAGTCATCCGTCAATTCGGAGAGGTCGTCAAAATTATTGATGAGCCGGGATTAAATTATAAAATTCCTTTCGTGCAAAGTGTGTCGACACTGCCTAAATATCAATTAACATATGATGTATCCGAAGCTGAGATAAACACAAAGGATAAAAAGAGAATGATCATTGATAATTATGCGGTGTGGAGAATAGCCGACCCGAAAAAAATGATAGCAAATGCTCGAACTTTGGAAAGTGCAGAGTCGAGAATGGAAGAATTCATCTACTCTGTCACTCGGGCAGAGCTTGGACGTTTAAATTATGAAGAAATCATTAATGATGAGAAATCATCCCGCGGATCATTAAACGATCAAATTACCGCAAAAGTAAATGAATTATTACAAAATGATAATTACGGAATTATTGTCACAGATGTTAGAATTAAACGAACAGATTTACCACCTGACAATGAGCAATCGGTATACACAAGAATGATCTCTGAACGTCAATCAACAGCTCAACAATACTTATCAAAGGGCGACGCTGAAAAAAATAAAATTATTGCGGACACTGATAAGCAGGTTAGAGAAATTCTCGCTAAAGCTCAGGCTGATGCTGAAGAAATAAGAGCTGATGGGGAGTCTCAAGCTGCTAAAATATATAATGAAGCATTTTCTAAAGATCCAAGCTTCTATTCGCTTTTCCGTACACTGGAATCATATAAAAAGACAATTAATGGTGAAACCGTTATCGTATTGCCATCTGATTCACCATATGCCCGCTTGTTAATGGGATATCCTAACTAATATAAGAACCGTTATTTTTCTTTCTTTGTTTTATCATGGTAAAATAAAGAGAGAAAATAACGGTTTTTTTAATGAGGTGGACTTAATTTGAAAAAGTTGGTATTAATTGACGGCAATAGTATTGCGTATCGGGCATTTTTTGCATTGCCGCTGTTGAATAATGATAAAGGTGTACATACAAATGCTGTTTATGGATTTACGATGATGCTAACAAAAATTTTGGAGGAGGAGAAACCTTCACATATTCTAGTGGCTTTTGATGCAGGAAAAACAACATTCCGCCATCAAACGTTTAGTGAGTATAAAGGTGGAAGACAAAAAACACCGCCTGAATTATCGGAGCAATTTCCGTTCATTCGGGAACTGCTGGATGCATATAGAATACGTCATTATGAATTGGAGAACTATGAAGCAGATGATATTATAGGGACTTTATCGCTTCAGGCTGAAAATGATGGCTTTGAGGTAAAAGTGATCTCAGGAGATAAAGATTTAACCCAGCTTAGTTCGGATAAAACAACAGTAGCGATTACCCGAAAAGGAATTACAGATATTGAGGAGTATACACCAGAACACATCAATGAAAAGTATGGAATTACTCCAGAACGAATTATTGATATGAAAGGGTTAATGGGAGACAGCTCTGATAATATTCCAGGTGTGCCGGGTGTCGGAGAGAAGACTGCACTGAAATTGCTTCAAGAGTACGGAACATTGGAGGAACTGCTCTCATCAATTGATAAAGTGAGCGGGCAGAAGCTGAAGGAAAAGCTTGAAGAGTTTAAAGATCAGGCCTTAATGAGTAAAGAGCTGGCTACGATCACAAGAGAGGCGCCTATTGGTATCCGGTTAAATGAAATTGAATATGAAGGAATTGAAAGAGAGAAGGTTGTCGGTATTTATAAAGAGCTAGGATTTAACTCTTTATTAGACAAGCTCGGTGATCATCCAGCAGATCATGAAGAAGACCATTTAGAAGAAATTGATTTTACCATTGTTGAAGAAATAACAGAAGATATTTTTTCTCGTGAAAATTCATTTTATGTAGAGGTTTTAGAGGACAATTACCATTATGCTGATATTATCGGTTTTTCAGTAGCAAATGAAAAAGGTATTTTTTATATTCCAGTTGACAAAGCACTAACCTCACCCGTTTTTAAACAGTGGGCTGAAGATGAAAACAATACAAAAATTGTTTACGATGGAAAACGATCAGAGGTTTCATTAAGACATCACGGAATTCATTTGTCAGGAATCACATTTGATTTGCTTATTGCATCATATTTAATTAATCCTTCTGAAACGATTGATGATGTGAGCTCAGTAGCCAAAACTCATGGCTATGTTTCTATTCAGTCTGATGAGGTTTTTTATGGAAAGGGAGCAAAAAGAAGGATTCCTGAACAATCAGCTCTTGCTGAACATCTTTCCAGAAAAGCTGATGTCCTATTAACCTTGAGGGATAAGCTGGATAAGGAGCTAAAGGATAATCAGCAGGACGACTTATTCTATGAGCTAGAAATGCCTCTTTCTCTCATATTAGCAGATATGGAATCAACAGGAATAAAAATGGACCTGAATCGATTAAAAGGTATGGGCGAAGAAATTCTAGCAAAGCTTGAAGAAATTGAAACGAGAATTCACGAATTAGCAGGAGAAAAGTTTAATATTAATTCACCTAAACAGCTTGGTGTAATTTTATTTGATAAATTAGGCTTGCCTGTCTTCAAAAAAACAAAAACAGGCTATTCCACTTCTGCAGATGTCCTTGAAAAGCTTGAGCAGGATCATGAAATTATTAAGGAAATTCTAAATTATCGCCAGCTTAGTAAGCTTCAATCGACTTATATTGAGGGCTTGTTAAACATTGTTAATAAAGAAAATGAAAAAGTTCATACGAGATTTAACCAAGCACTTACGCAAACAGGAAGATTAAGCTCAACAGATCCTAATCTTCAAAATATCCCTATTCGACTCGAAGAAGGGAGAAAAATTAGGCAAGCATTCATTCCATCTGAAAAAGATTGGGTAATCTTTGCAGCTGACTACTCACAAATTGAGCTAAGAGTACTTGCTCATATAGCGGGTGATGAAAAGCTAATCGATGCATTTAAGCATGATATGGATATTCATACGAAGACAGCTATGGAGGTCTTTCATGTTTCAGAGGATGAAGTAACTTCCAATATGAGAAGGCATGCGAAGGCCGTAAACTTTGGGATTGTGTATGGAATTAGTGATTATGGTCTTTCACAAAGCTTAGGGATAAATAGAAAAGAAGCGGGCCAATTTATTAGCCGTTACTTAGAAAGTTATCCGGGAGTGAAGCAATATATGGATGATATTGTTCACGACGCCAAACAAAAAGGTTATGTTTCAACATTGCTTCATCGAAGAAGATACCTTCCGGAAATTACAAGCCGTAACTTTAACATCCGCAGCTTTGCCGAACGAACAGCGATGAACACGCCTATTCAAGGAAGTGCTGCTGATATTATTAAGAAGGCCATGATTGATATGGCTAATCGTTTAAAGCAAGAAAACTTAAGATCACGGCTTTTGCTTCAGGTTCACGATGAATTAATTTTTGAAGCACCAGAGGATGAAATTGAAAAGCTAAAGAAAATGGTGCCTGAAGTGATGGAAAATGCCATTGAATTACTGGTACCTTTAAAAGTCGATTATTCTTACGGTCCGACATGGTTCGATGCTAAATAGATGAGATAGAAACAGGGGGTGATACCATGCCTGAATTACCAGAGGTGGAAACGATCCGCCGCACATTAGATGAATTAATTATGAAGAAGACGATTGACCATGTTTCTGTTTTTTGGCCAAAAATAGTCAAGCATCCAGGAGAAGCATCACAATTTAAAGATGCCTTAGTCGGTCAGACCTTTACTGGAACTGGGCGCAGAGGGAAGTTTCTTATCTTATATACTAGTGATTTTGCTCTCGTTTCTCATTTACGGATGGAAGGAAAGTATGGCCTATTCCAGAAGACAGACGAGGTAGACAAGCATACTCATGTCATCTTTCATTTTACAGATGGAACGGAGCTTCGTTATAAGGATGTTCGTAAATTTGGCACGATGCATTTATATCTAAAAGGTCAGGAATTTAATTCCCTGCCTCTTTCACAATTGGGGCCCGAACCATTTTCAGAGGCTTTTACGAAAGAAATGCTGGCTGAAAAATTATCGAAAACAAAAAGAAATGTAAAAGCAGCTCTCCTCGATCAAAAGGTGGTAGTTGGTCTTGGGAATATTTATGTTGATGAAGCATTATTTCGGGCACGCATTCACCCAGAGAGACCTGCTGACAGCTTAGATGATGCAGAAGTGACAAAATTGCACGAAGAAATTATTGCAACATTGTCTGAAGCAGTTGAAAAAGGGGGAAGTACGATTCGGTCGTATATTAACTCCCAAGGACAAATCGGGATGTTTCAGCTCGAGCTTTTAGTATATGGAAGAAGAGGGGAAGATTGCAAAGTATGCGGCAGCCCCTTGGAAAGAATTATTTCAGGAGGCAGGGGCACCGTTTTTTGCCCATCCTGCCAAAGAGGATAAACTCATAAACTCGCCAATTGGCGAGTTTTTCTTTGTTCAGCTCCTGTTTTTTATCGAAATTACTCTTCTAACGTGCCCCCTTTTTTCTAATAACAATGGATAGGCTTCACCCATATACTATCTTAGCGATTGACAGGTGCCAACAAGATACGTGTTGATACTAGGGAGGAGTCCTATCCAATGATGCATACAATATCACTTCTATTACTAGCATTTGCTGTAAGTTTAGATAGCTTTAGTGTAGGATTAACTTATGGTTTGAGAAAAATGCGAATTCCATTTAAATCAATTGGGATCATTGCTTGCTGTTCAGCAATCACTTTAATAATTGCGATGACACTTGGCCAACTGATCATAAAATTTTTATCTCCTGCCTTCGCGGAGAGTGTTGGAGGGATAATATTAATTTGTCTTGGAGCCTGGGTGTTATTTCAATTTTTCCGTTCCGAAAAGTCAAAGGAGATTCTTCCTCACGAAAAAACGATTGTTAATTTTGAAATTAAATCACTTGGCTTAGTAATAAAAATTTTACAAAAACCGATGTCAGCAGATTTTGATAAATCGGGTACAATAACGGGTATAGAAGCCCTCTTGCTAGGATTAGCACTATCTCTTGATGCTTTCGGGGCTGGGATTGGTGCTGCAATGCTTGGGTATTCTCCATATTATTTGGCAATAACAGTTGCCTTGATGAGTTCACTATTTGTATATATGGGTTTAAAGGTAGGCTCTATTTTCTCCAAAAGTGAGTGGGTACAAAGATTTACATTTGTGCCAGGAATCCTGCTTATTGTAATTGGAATATGGAAAATTTAAATCAGAAAGGACTTAATGATGTCTATAGTTGTTGGCTTGACTGGAGGAATTGCGAGCGGAAAAAGTACCGTTTCCTCCATTTTAATCGAAAAAGGAATTACAGTTATTGATGCAGATGTAGAGGCACGATTAGCAGTTGAAAAAGGTGAAGAAGCATATAATCAAATTATTTCTCATTTTGGCGAGGGAGTCCTGCTTGTCGACGGTTCAATTGACAGAGGGAAATTAGGCTCCATAATTTTTCATGATGAACAGCAGCGTCAAAAGCTGAATAGTATTGTTCATCCTGCAGTCAGGAAAAAAATGATAGCAAAAAAGGATCGTGCTATCGTTAATAATGAGAAATTAGTTATCCTTGATATTCCATTATTATTTGAAAGCAAGTTAACTTATTTGGTTGAAAAAACAATATTAGTGTATGTCGATGAATATATTCAGTTAGCCCGGCTAATGAAACGAAATGGGCTAACTAAAGAAGATGCGCTGGCTCGGATCCATTCGCAAATGCCACTGAAAGAAAAAGTCCAGCTAGCCGATGCCGTCATTAATAATAATGGTTCCGTTGAGAATACTGAACAGCAGCTGTTCGAGATTCTCAAAAAATGGAATGCAATTTAGGAGCCTAAGGGCTCCTTTTGTCTGAATTATAAAACATTTATTTTCCACATTTTAATCATTACAAATGTCCATGAATATGTTATACTAATTACATCTGATTAGGATAAAAAGTATAACACTTATGCGGAAGGAGCCGTACAATGAAAGCGAAAATTGCAATTAACGGTTTTGGGAGAATTGGACGAATGGTATTTAGAAAGGCCATTCTTGATGATAAACTTGAAATAGTGGCTATTAATGCCAGCTATCCTGCTGAGACATTAGCACACTTAATTAAATATGACACAAACCATGGGAAATTTGAAGGAGAAGTTATTCCAGAAGACGGAGCTATTGTTGTAAACGGCAAACGTGTACAGTTATTTAGCAACCGCAATCCGCAGGAGCTTCCTTGGAAAGAATTAAATATTGATATTGTTATTGAAGCAACAGGCAAATTCAATTCTCGTGATAAAGCAGCTCTTCATTTAGAAGCTGGAGCAAAGAAAGTTATTCTAACTGCACCAGGTAAAAATGAAGATGTAACGATTGTTATGGGTGTGAATGAAGAAGCACTAAACATTGCAGAGCATGATATTATTTCCAATGCTTCTTGTACAACGAACTGTTTAGCACCAGTTGCAAAAGTACTAGACGAACAGTTTGGTATTGAAAATGGTTTAATGACAACTGTTCACGCTTATACAAACGATCAGAATAACATTGACAACCCACATAAGGATTTACGCCGTGCCCGTGCATGTGCACAGTCCATTATTCCAACGTCTACAGGAGCAGCAAAAGCATTAACATTAGTGCTTCCTCATTTAAAAGGCAAGCTGCATGGAATGGCTTTACGTGTGCCGACTTCCAATGTTTCTCTTGTTGACCTTGTAGTGGATCTTAAATCTGAAGTAACAATTGAAAGAGTAAACGAAGCATTTGAACAAGCTTCAAAAGGTGCTTTAAAAGGCATTTTAGATATTACAGATGAGCCATTAGTATCAATTGACTTTAATACGAATGAGCATTCTGCGATTATTGATGGATTATCTACAATGATGATCGGCTCTAATAAAGTTAAGGTTTTAGCTTGGTACGACAATGAGTGGGGATACTCTTGCCGTGTAGTTGACCTGACTAAATATGTAGCACAAGAGCTTTTTAAAGCTTCTGCTGTAAATGTAGGTTAATATGATTATCCTAGGCTTGCCAATTCAATTGGCAGGTCTTTTTTTGATTATGACGGACAACCCAGCTGAAAAGGTGTGGACATCTGTCCGTCATCCCGTCCCTGACGGCCAACTTGGTGAAGAAATATGATAACCTGTCCGTCATCTGTTCTCTGACGGCCAACTTGGTGAAGAAATATGATAACCTGTCCGTCATCCCGTCCCTGACGGCCAACTAGGTAGAGAGGTATGATAACCTGTCCGTCATCCCACAAAACTCTCCTTATAGCCTCAGAGTAACCTACCAAGTAAAAGTTTGTCCTTTAGACCAAGTTAAGTTCTTTTCGTTCCAAAAAAATATTCTTTTTTCGGCAAAAACCGAATGATATAGACTGTTTAGGCCATATTATAACCAAGTCTTGCTTTGCCCTTTAACAAATTTTTAGAATTCATATTGCAAAAAGAAAATAAACAAAGTATACTAGTCCTCGTGAACTTCTATAATTTTGTTTACCGTAGCTACTTAAAGGGTTAGGACCTCTTTGGACTAACTTTCCCCCGTGGTAGTTATCTGAAAATGTAGAATTTCATTATTATTGTTAAAGGGGGAAATTTGAATATGGAAACGATGGGTCGTCACGTAATCTCAGAACTTTGGGGATGCGATTTTGAAAAGTTAAATGATATGGATTTTATTGAGCGTACTTTTGTAGATGCAGCATTAAAGTCGGGTGCTGAAATTCGTGAGGTAGCATTCCATAAATTCGCGCCACAAGGTGTGAGTGGAGTGGTTATCATCTCTGAATCACATTTAACTATTCATAGCTTTCCAGAGCATGGTTATGCCAGCATTGATGTATATACGTGTGGTGATCTTGACCCTAGCATTGCTGCAAACTACATTGCAGAGGCGTTAGGTGCAGAAACGTGTGAAAACATTGAGATTCCACGTGGTATGGGTCCAGTTCAAGTTAAGCAAGCGCAAGCAAATGCTTTATAATATTGAATAGGCATGAAAATCCAGAGGTGTATATGATACACCTCTTTTTATTTGCACATTTACAAGGGATTAACTATTGGGCTTTTACATAAAAAATAGTACAATAAAGCTAAAGATATTTAGAGTGAAAAGAATCCGGAGCTGATTGAATGAAATGTCCTTCATGTCAAAATAACAATACACGTGTCCTTGATTCCCGCCCTGTTGATGATTATCGCTCTATCCGGCGCAGACGGGAATGCGAAGCCTGTGGATATCGTTTTACCACCTTTGAAAAGGTTGAAGAAATTCCGTTGATCGTCGTTAAAAAAGAAGGCACAAGGGAAGAATTTAGCCGAGATAAAATTTTGCGTGGTCTTATTAAAGCCTGTGAGAAACGTCCTGTTGCTCTTAAAGAACTTGAAGAAATTACAGCAAGCGTTGAGAAGGAACTGCGCAGCAATGGTGTCTCTGAAATTCAAAGTGAAGCCGTTGGAGAAATGGTAATGGACAGACTGGCAAAAGTAGATGATGTCGCATATGTCCGTTTTGCTTCCGTTTATCGGCAATTTAAAGATATTAATGTTTTTATTGACGAATTAAAAGAGCTGATTAAGAAAGAAAAGGAATAATTAGGTCTATGAGCTAAAGACAACTTTAGCTCTTTTTTGGCGGATCGACTATTACTAACAGGAAAGGGTGATGGCAATGGTTCAGCATTGGCAAGAAATGCTGCCAATTGATCGGTATGCAGTTGCCGCAAGAGGGCTCTTGCATGAATACGACCGGAAGGTGCTGACCTTTTTGTATCAGCCTTTAATCGGATCTACTTGCTTTAGTCTATATATGACATTATGGTCAGAGCTTGAGGAAAATCGGTTATGGTCTACGTCGAATTCCCATCATAGCCTAATGAATTTTATGGATTTAGGGTTAAGTGATATTTATAAAGCCCGGATAAAACTCGAGGGTATAGGGCTAATGAAGGTTTATGAAAAAAAAGACGATCATTCCCGATCCTTTATATATGAATTAATTCCTCCTCTAACACCAGAGCAATTTTTTTTAGATGGAATGCTTAATATTTATTTATATAAAAAAATTGGTAAAACTCAATATTCTAGACTTAAACGATTTTTTTCAGAGGATAAGGTGGACTCTAAAGATTCTTATATTGACGTTACTAAATCATTTCAGGATGTCTATATGACGAGTCATATGGACTCTATTTCTTATGACCCAGAAGACGAACAAACACTCCAAGTTTCAGAAGGCATGGGCTTTATCGGAAGGAATGAACAAGACCCGATACAAATCAGCCAGGATACATTTAATTTCAAACTGTTAGAAGCGGGTTTGAATGAGTCTCTTATTCCGAAAGCGGCCTTTACAAATAGGGTGAGAAATGCCATTAGCAATTTGGCTTTTTTATACGAAATAGATGCAGTTCAAATGAAGAATATTGTGATCAGTGCGATTACAGAAGAGAATGAAATCAATATTGAGGAAATGCGAAAGTCTGCACGTGATTGGTATCAATTTCAGCATCAAGATCAGCTGCCATCTCTTGTTGACCGTACTCAGCCTATGGCTAATCGAACGCAGATTAGTGAACCTAAAACACAGGAAGAGAAGCTGCTGCATGCATTAGAGACTTCATCTCCAAGACAAGTATTAAAGGAACTTTCGGGAGGTGCTGAGCCTTCTAAAGCGGATCTGAAAATTATAGAAGACGTAATGTTTAATCAAAAGCTGCTGCCAGGTGTGGTCAATGTTCTAATTCAATTTGTTTTACTTAAGTCTGATATGAAGTTTACGAAGGGATATGTTGAAAAGATAGCAAGTCACTGGGCTAGAAAGCAAATAAAAACGGCAAAAGAAGCAATGGAGCTTGCTAAAAATGAACATAGACAATATATAGAATGGGGAGACAATAATAAAAAGAAAACAACCAGTTATTCAGGGAAAAAGAAGCCTATTCGGACGGAGCTGCTTCCAGACTGGTTTGACGAAACAGAAAATCGAGAAAAGACTGGGTCTCATAAAGATGAAAATGACGATCTGGAATTGAAAAAAAGAGAGCTGCATGAGACATTAAGAAAGCTGCGATCAGGAAAGGGGGCTGAATGATGGAGAAAATTAATGACACATTAAAACGTTTGGCTGGCAAGGAGAATTTTCAGCAAAGATATGAAAGACAGAGAAGAGAGACATTAAATCATCCAGATGTGAAAGCCTTCTTAAAAAGCCACGAAGAAGAATTAACTGACAGTATGATTGAAAAAGGTATGGTAAAACTTTACGAATATTCTAATCAAAGTAAGGAATGCAATAAATGCCCTAGCTTGGATGGCTGTGTGAATTTCATGAAAGGCTATCATCCGAAGTTAGTGATTGAAAGAGGCAGTATTGATTTGCATTATGATAAATGTCCCCGTAAAGTGGTGTATGATGAGAAACGCAAAAATGAAAAATTGATTCAGAGCTTATATGTGCCAAGAGATATACTAGAGGCTTCCTTTGATTCAATTTATGAGGATTTAGAAAGAATTGATGCCATTCAAAAGGCAGCATCCTTTATTATGAACTATGTACCAGGTTCAAAACAGAAGGGGCTATATTTTTACGGAAAGTTTGGAGTAGGGAAATCTTACTTGCTTGGCGTCATTGCCAATGAACTGGCCAAAAAGGAAGTATCTTCGATGATTGTATATGTGCCAGAGCTGTTAAGAGAGCTCAAAAGCTCGATTGCCGATTCCACACTAAATGAAAAAATTGAAACAATCAAAAAAGTCCCTGTCTTAATGCTAGATGATATTGGAGCGGAAACAATGTCGAGCTGGACAAGGGATGAGGTGCTTGGGCCAATATTGCAGTTCCGCATGCTAGAAAGCCTCCCAACCTTCTTTACTTCTAACTTTGACTTTCAAGGTTTAGAGCATCATTTGTCATACAGCCAGCGCGGAGAAGAAGAGAAAATGAAGGCAAGGCGAATTATGGAGAGAATTCGGTATCTGGCAGAGCCAGTCATGGTAGAAGGGCGAAACCGCAGAGTTTAATCATAAATATAGTTGAGAAAAAACGGATTGATCCTATTTTTTAAGGATTGATCTGTTTTTTTATGTGCTTAATTGAGAAGCTTGTCTTTCTTAGTGTTCATGATTTCTTGGCCATACGTCTATTTTGTCCTATTTCCCCATATACATTTATCACAGAGATAAATACAAAGGGGGGATTTGGTTGATCGAAATCACATTCCATAAGACAGAAGATGCTAAGAATCTTTTTAAATATTTTCAATTATATTTAGCCTCTTCCGCACTTTCAAAGAACAATATTCTTCATATTGAAGATCAACATATAGTAAGAATCCATATTCAACCGGATATGAAAAAGCATTTTGAGCCCATTAAAGAAGTGTTTTATAAATTTATTACTAGTAAACAAGATGATTGGTTTCGAAAAATTATGGCTGAACAGTATTATTTTGAGGATGAAGAAGAACAACAGCAAATTTTGGAGATTATTCATTCCATATTAGAAGGTAATCGAAAGGACCTTGTAGTCTTTTTAAATGATCTTGATATGGAAGCCAATTTAAAGAATGCGATTCAAGAAATTTTTCGTGAAAATATTTCGTTTTCCTTTGATTCTTTTGTAAAATTTCGAATGCGGCCACTTATGGATCAGATGGTAAAATATGTAGAAATTTCGATTGATGAATACAAAATGGAGCAAGAATATCAAATGTTCATTCAAATGTTAAGAGATTTTATAACTGGGAAGGATCCGAAGTTTAAGAAAATACATTTACTCATTGATGATGGAATTCATTTTTATGATGAAAACTTTTTCGAGATAAAACGTGGGGATTTGTCACGTATGATAGACAGAAAGCTACTAATTAATCATCCTGTTTATGTGGATTCTGTTACAATTGCACCTTTGCTTTCTATTGCACCAGAAATTATTTACCTCTACACAGATGATAAAGAACAGAGACTCGTTAGAACTATCCAGAATATTTTTGAAGAGAGACTTACTGTTAGCTCAATTAGCGAATTTTTTCATCATAAACATGTAAGGTCTTTAACTGCAGATGAAAAAATATAAGATGCCCCTTGATTTTCCTGATATAACAAACTATAATACGTACATAATATGAAATGCAGCTTATATAATCTGTAAAAGTTATGATAAGGACAAGGGTGTTCTTTTACGGTTTAAAGAGAGGGAAGGCAAGGCTGAAACCTTCCTAACACGAAATGAATGCTTACCACCTTTGAACTTCAGCCCGGAAATGGGTTGACGGTCACAAGCCGTTAAATTGCTACAAAGTCATTTTACTGTTTTTTTGTGAAATGAGAAGTAGGGTGGAACCACGTTTGTTAATAACAACTCGTCCCTTTTTTAGGGACGGGTTTTTTTATTTTTATTAAATAGGAGGAAAGACCATGTCAGAAGTTATTAAAGTTTCGTTTCCAGATGGAGCAGTAAAGGAGTTTCCTAATGGAACGACAACAGAAGTTATTGCAGCTTCTATTAGTCCAGGACTAAAGAAGAAGGCAATTGCAGGAAAATTAAATGGTCAAATGTATGACCTTCGTCGTCCGATTGAAGAAGACGGTGCGATTGAAATTGTCACTGCAGATAGTGAAGATGCTTTAGAGATTCTGCGTCACAGTACAGCACACTTAATGGCTCAAGCAATTAAGCGTTTATATAAAAATGTTAAGCTTGGTGTAGGTCCTGTTATTGAAGGCGGTTTCTATTACGATATTGACCTTGACCAATCATTAACACCTGAAGATCTTCCGCTTATCGAAAAAGAAATGAAAAAAATCATCAATGAAAATATTGATATCGTTCGTAAAGAAGTTAGCCGTGAAGAAGCTGTTCAGCTATTCAAGGAAATTGACGATGAGTATAAGCTGGAGCTTATTGAAGCGATTCCTGCAGATGAAACTGTAACACTTTACGAGCAAGGAGACTTCGTTGACCTTTGTCGTGGTGTACATGTGCCATCAACTGGAAAACTGAAAGAATTTAAATTACTAAGCATTGCTGGTGCTTACTGGCGTGGAAACAGCGACAATAAAATGCTTCAGCGGATTTACGGAACTGCTTTCTTTAATAAAGAGGATTTAGGTGAGCATTTACGTTTGCTTGAGGAAGCTAAAGAGCGTGACCACCGTAAAATCGGTAAAGAATTAAGTTTATTTACTAACTCACAAAAAGTTGGACAAGGTTTACCTCTATGGCTGCCAAAAGGTGCAACCATCCGCCGTATTGTTGAGCGCTATATTGTCGATAAAGAAGTTCGCCTAGGCTATGACCACGTTTACACTCCAGTTCTAGGAAGTGTAGAGCTATATAAAACTTCCGGTCACTGGGATCATTATCAGGAAGATATGTTCCCTGTTATGGATATGGATAACGAACAGCTCGTTCTTCGCCCGATGAACTGCCCACACCATATGATGGTTTATAAAAATGGCATCCACAGCTATCGTGAGCTCCCTATCCGTATTGCTGAGCTAGGAACAATGCACCGCTATGAAATGTCTGGAGCTTTATCTGGCCTTCAGCGTGTACGTGGAATGACTTTGAATGATGCGCATATCTTTGTACGTCCTGACCAAATTAAGGATGAATTTAAGCGGGTAGTTCAGCTAATCCTTGAAGTTTATAAGGATTTTGAAATTAATGATTATGAGTTCCGCCTCTCCTATCGTGATCCTGCGGATACTGAAAAATATTATGATGATGATCAAATGTGGGAAAAGGCACAATCTATGCTGAAAGAAGCAATGGATGAGCTAGGACTAGATTATTATGAAGCTGAAGGTGAAGCGGCTTTCTACGGTCCGAAGCTTGACGTTCAGGTAAAAACAGCATTAGGAAAAAGCGAAACACTTTCAACTGTTCAGCTTGACTTCTTACAGCCTGAGCGCTTTGATTTAAATTATATCGGTGAGGACGGAAAGCAGCATCGCCCAGTTGTTATTCACCGTGGTGTTGTATCTACTATGGAGCGCTTTGTAGCCTTCTTAATTGAAGAGTATAAAGGAGCATTCCCAACATGGCTTTCACCTGTTCAAGTTCAAGTGATCCCAGTATCGCCGGATGTTCACTATGACTATGCGAAGGAAGTAGTAGAGCAGTTAAAATCTGAAGGATTCCGTGTTGAGCTAGATGATCGCAATGAGAAAATTGGCTATAAAATTCGTGAAGCCCAAATGCAAAAAACTCCATATATGCTTGTTGTCGGTGACAATGAAGTGGCTGAGAAGGCAGTTAATGTTCGTAAATATGGCGAGCAGAAGTCAGAAACAGTTCCATTTACAGCCTTTATTGCAGGCTTGAAGGAAGAAGTTAAGCGTTAATAAAGGAGAGAGGCTAGGATTGCCTCTCTTTTTGCTATAAAAAAGGCTGAAATGTAAAATATATTAGTGCTTTTCATGATATATCAGCGCCTTTCCTAATATATCAGCGCCTTTCCGAATATATCGGCGGCTTTCCGGATAAATCGGCGCCTTTCAAGATATATCAGCGCCTTTCCGAATATATCGGCGGCTTTCCGGATAAATCGGCGCCTTTCAAGATATATCGGCGCTTTTCTGGAAATATCTGCGCCTTTCCGGATATATCAGCGACTTTCAAGATATATCGGCGCCTTTCCGGCTTTATCAACGACTTCCCAAAATATCAGCACTTCAGGATTCACCACTATTATTTTGGAAATTACAAAAAGGTGTTGCATGATTTGCTTACATTTGTTACAATTTTCTTCGTTGTGATAGAAATGATCGTTTGACATGAAATCATTTTTTGTGATATAGTAGCTTAGGTAATTGAATACAGTTTAGGAAAAGAAGAAGCACCCGCTTCTCACCTGATTGACGCAAGAGCTGTTGGCAGGTTTTACGTAAACATGATTGTTTAAATTTTGTTCGTAAAAGTGTGGGTGATTTCATCCACACTTTTTTTGATTTAGCAGATATGTTATGTATTCTTGCGAATGAAGCCTTCGTCTGGTGCAAATGGGCAAGCTTTAGCCTTCTTGACCCTAACGTTGTGTTCGCATTAAACCTTGGAGGTGTCTAACTATTAGCAAAGATATGTTGTTAAACGAGGGCATTCGCGCCCGTGAAGTTCGTCTTATTGACCAAAACGGCGAGCAATTAGGAATTAAATCAAAAAACGAAGCACTTGAAATTGCTGCACGAGTTAATCTTGATGTTGTTCTTGTTGCACCGAATGCAAAGCCTCCTGTAGCCCGTATCATGGACTATGGAAAGTTCAAGTTCGAACAGCAAAAGAAAGAAAAAGAAGCTCGTAAAAACCAGAAGATTATTAGTATTAAAGAAGTTCGTCTTAGCCCGACAATCGATGAGCATGATTTTAATACAAAGCTTCGCAACGCAATTAAATTCCTTGAAAAAGGCGATAAAGTAAAAGCATCGATCCGATTCAAAGGGCGTGCCATTACTCATAAAGAAATTGGCCAAAGGGTTTTAGACCGTTTTGCCGAAGCTTGCAAAGAAGTGGCTACTGTCGAATCACATCCAAAAATGGATGGCCGCAGTATGTTCATGATGCTAGCACCTAAAACTGAAAAGTAAGAGGAGGAATTCCAAATGCCAAAAATGAAAACTCACCGCGGCGCTGCTAAGCGTTTCAAAAGAACAGGTTCTGGAAAACTAAAGCGTAGCCATGCTTACACAAGCCACTTGTTCGCAAATAAATCTCAAAAGCAAAAGCGTAAACTTCGCAAAGGAGCTATCGTTTCTTCAGGCGATTTCAAACGCATCCGTTTCTTATTAGTAAATCTTAAGAAGTAATATCCGAACTAGGAGGGAAATCATATGCCACGTGTAAAAGGCGGTACAGTTACTCGCAAACGTCGTAAAAAGGTTCTTAAATTAGCTAAAGGTTATTTCGGTTCAAAACATACATTATATAAAGTTGCTAACCAACAAGTAATGAAATCTCTAATGTATGCTTATCGCGATCGTCGCCAGAAAAAGCGCGACTTCCGCAAACTTTGGGTTACTCGTATTAACGCAGCAGCTCGCATCAACGGTCTTTCTTACAGCCGTTTAATGCATGGTTTAAAGCTTGCTGGCATCGAAGTTAACCGCAAAATGCTTGCTGAATTAGCAATCGCTGACGAAAAAGCATTCGCAGAATTAGCATCTGTTGCAAAGCAAAACCTAAGCAAATAATTAACGCAATGAATATTAGCCATTCTCAATTTGAGAATGGCTTTTTAATATTATGTTCCAGTAAAATAATGATAAAAAAGAGGAAATCAAATGACAAAAATAATATTAATTGGTTTCGTTATAATGAATTTAGTTGGTCTAGTTATCATGAAGTCTGATAAAACGAAAGCGATCAAACATCAATATCGGATAAGCGAGAAAACATTATGGATAGTTGCAATATTATTTGGTGCTACAGGGATGACAGTCGGGATGAGAGCCTTCCATCACAAGACAAAGCATATTCAATTTAAATTTGGCTTACCCATGCTCTCACTTATTGAAATCGGCGTTCTCCTTTATGTAATAAAATTCTTGTCATAACCATCCTCTTCCACCAATAAGCTGTAAAAGAAAGACAGCAAGGTATTTCAGCAATAAAGAGGGTGAGAACAGATGGATGACCAATTATCATTACTTTTTGTCATGGTTGAAACAGCTGGATTTTTAGCCCCTATTGCCTTTATTGTATTTCATATTTTACGGCAATTTTTATTTATTCCCGTTCCCTTAGTTTGTTTAACAGGTGGAATTTTATTTGGCAGTTTATTTGGCAGCATTCTGTCCATTATCGGGTTAATGCTTAGCAGTATTCTTTTTTATTTTCTCATTAACCGAATGCCAAAAACACATGCAAAGCTATCAAACTTAAAAAAACGCTGGTTCGGAGAATATCGGAATTTAAGCGTTGGTCAAGTAGCGGTATTAAGACTAATCCCATTTATTCATTATCATTTGCTCAATTTTTGTTTAATTGAACGTAATCGCAGCTTTAGAGATTACGTAAAAAATTCATGGATAACAAATTTGCCATTAGCTGTATTCTACACAGTCTTTGGAGAATTCATTAGTCAGTTTACACCCTCTATGATTCTTATTATTCTTGTATCTCTTGGTATTCTCGTTTTTGTATTGAGAGAAAAAGTTACGGTAATCAAGTGGAAGGAATTTTTTAAAGCGATATAAAAAGGAGAAAACGTTCGGAATGATCCGAACGTTTTTATTCATGACTTTGAAAAGGTGTATTTGGTGACTTGCTTTTTTCCATAAATTCTTTAATAGGGCTTTTCCAGTCAATCTTGGCATTTGGGTATTGTTCGTGGATTTTTCTTTCGATAAATTGTAAATCTTCACGAACCATGCCTTTTAATGAAGAAAGTTTATGAGGCCAGATAAAAACCGAAATCACCTCAAATGCATTATCAGTAGTTCCTAAATATTTTTCCCCCTCAAATATAACCCCTTTGTACGTAATTAAAAAATTTTTGTGAACATTATCTTGATCATCTAAAAAATAATAACGCTTCTGCTCATGGGCAAGTTCAAGCTTCCGTTTTGGATTCAATAAGTATTTAATAACACTGTAGATGAGAAATATAATAAGTGCAAATAGCAGGAAGCGTATTAACCACATCATAACAAGCCCCTCCAAATGTATTTTCCTTTCATTTACGAAATACCCTATAAAAAAGTTTCAACTTTTTATCATTTTGTTATAATTTTTAATAACTGTTTTAAAAAATAACCTTATTTTATGAATAATTTAGGATGGTGTGCAATGAATTATCAAAAACTATTTTCCATGCAAAAGGGTTTGGATGAGCATATAGAAACGAAGCATGGGCTGAAGAATGAAAGCTTATTTGACCGCAAAGTGCTGGCTTTGCTTGTTGAATTAGGGGAGCTAGCGAATGAAACGAGATGCTTTAAGTTTTGGAGTTTAAAGACTTCGTCACCTCAAGAAACGATATTAGAAGAGTTTGTGGATGGAGTTCATTTCATTCTTTCTCTTGGCTTAGAGTGCGGATTTGAGAAGGAGACGGAATACATAGGGGAGGGGGAGGCGAAAGCCTCAATAAATGATCAGTTTTTATATGTTTTTGAGCTTGTAAACAAGTTTAGGAATAGCATGGCTTTAAAGGACTATAAGGAACTTTTCCATGCATATATCCAATTAGGTGAACTATTGGGCTTCAATGCTTTGCATATTGAGAAGGCATATGTCGATAAAAATGAAGTTAATTATGAAAGACAAAGGCAAGGATATTAAGGAAGGAGCGAATTATCGCTCCTTCTAACTTTTACATGACCTTCCTATAAAGCATTTGGGTGATTAATGAACAAATAATCGTCATTAGTAATCGGAACACAAATCTGTCTGAAAAGTAAAAATAGGATGAGAAATTTTATGTTTGATAATTCTTTCTATTAATGAAAAATTTTTATATAATAAATACGAATACATATTAAGGGAGTCGAAATAAATGACAAAATTAGATGCAACCTTAACAATGCTAAAAGAATTAACAGATGCAAAAGGGATTCCTGGCAATGAGCGTGAACCCCGTGAAGTGATGAAAAAATACATAAGCGAGTACGCAGATGAAGTGACAACTGATGGATTAGGCAGTTTAATTGCTAAAAAGGTCGGAAATGAAAACGGTCCCAAAATTATGGTGGCAGGCCATCTTGATGAAGTAGGCTTCATGATCACAAATATTGATGATAAAGGCTTCCTTCGTTTTCAAACTGTTGGAGGCTGGTGGTCTCAAGTTATGCTTGCCCAGCGTGTAACGATTGTAACGAAGAAAGGGGATATTACAGGGGTTATTGGCTCGAAGCCTCCTCATATCCTTTCACCTGAGGCGCGTAAAAAGCCAGTAGATATTAAAGATATGTTTATTGATATCGGTGCTTCCAGCCGTGAAGAGGCTGCAGAATGGGGCGTTAAGCCTGGTGATATGGTTGTTCCATATTTTGAATTCACAGTGATGAACAATGAAAAAATGCTTCTTGCAAAGGCTTGGGATAACCGTATTGGCTGTGCGATTGCCATCGATGTTCTTAAATCACTAAAAGATACAGATCATCCAAACGTAGTATACGGAGTGGGAACAGTTCAAGAGGAAGTTGGCTTGCGCGGTGCCCGCACTTCCGCTCAAAAAATTGAGCCGGATATTGCTTTCGGTGTTGATGTGGGAATTGCTGGAGATACTCCAGGAGTTACCGAAAAAGAAGCATTAAGCAAAATGGGGAAAGGTCCTCAAATCATCCTTTATGATGCCTCTATGGTGTCTCACAAAGGCTTGCGTGATCTAGTGACGGATACAGCTGATGAATTGAATATTCCTTATCAGTTTGATGCAGTGCCTGGCGGTGGAACGGACTCTGGTGCAATCCATTTAACACATAATGGAGTACCGGCGTTATCCATCACTATTGCTACTCGCTATATTCACTCTCATGCAGCTATGCTTCATCGCGATGACTACGAAAATGCAGTTAAGCTTATTACTGAGGTTATTAAGCGTTTAGATAGAGAAACAGTTGATCAACTTACTTTTGAGTAATGATTATGAAAAAAGATGAGCAATATGCTCATCTTTTTTACTTGTAAAAAAAGCGGTCAATAGCCGCAATGATTTATCTTAATCCGCTTTCCAAAGTTCTTAGCATTTCTTCTTTTTCCTGTTCAGATGAGTTTTTCCAAATAACTTCAAATAATACACCTAATCCAGGCAGCATTTTTTCCTCACCATTTTGAATGGCGTCAACGATTGTATCTTTTAATTCATCTTGTGAATTGCCAGAAACATTGTGGATAATTGCGTTCCTCAAATTTAAATTCATTTCAAGCACTCCTTTCAATAAGTCAAATCGTTATTATGTTTTCTTTTTTTGGATTTATTATGTATTTTAATTAGGCTATAATAAGAAAATTGAATGATATATGCGAAAGGCTAAAGTGTACTTACTCAAGCGTCGCAAAATAATAAAGGAGTGAGAGTGTGAAGTATATTCACTCTGCAAATAACCCTCAAGTAAAGCAATGGAAAAAGCTATTAACGAAAAAAGAAAGAGACAAAACGGGAACGTTTCTAGTTGAAGGTTTCCATCTTGCCGAGGAAGCTTTATTGAGTGGACGAATTTTAGAAATTATCATAAGCGAAAATACGGGATTGCCGCCTGCTTGGGATTATGGGGATATTCCATTAACGATGGTGACAAAGGAAATTATCTTAGATTTATCAGATACAGAGACTCCTCAAGGAATCATAGCGGTATGCAGTCATCCCGAATTTAATTTGGAAGAGATCGAGGGCACAAAATATTTGCTGGTTGATGCTGTTCAAGACCCGGGGAATTTAGGAACGATGATTAGAACAGCTGATGCTGCCGGTGTGGACGCTATCATTGTCGGTGATGGGAGTGTTGATATTTATAATCCAAAGGTTATTCGATCAGCACAGGGCAGTCATTTTCACCTTCCAATTATAAGAGGGGACTTATCTCAATGGATCAAAAAGCTTAAAGATAAGGGAATCTCTGTCTATGGCACTGCATTAGAAAATGCTCAAGAATATACAAAAGTAGAATCTAATGGTCAATTTGCTTTAATTGTTGGAAATGAAGGGAGCGGGGTAAGAAAATCAATCTTATCAGAAACAACTGCAAATTTATACATTCCTATTTACGGAAAAAGCGAGTCATTAAATGTCGGGATTGCAACGGGGATCTTGCTATATTATTTAAGAAAATAGAAAATAGGCTCTATTTTACAGAAAACGGTTTGAAACTATGTGAAGAATATACTATAATAACAGGAAAATTATATTGTTATAAAGCAATGACGGAGATAAGTAGCTTGCATGGAACTTTTCAGGGAGAAAACGCCAAGACTGTGAGCGTTTTTAAAGGGAAAGCAAGGGAAATTTCACCTCCTGAGTTGGCATCGGGACCATAGAGGAGCTTCTGCTTTTCTGTGTAAAGATGTTCCGGCTTATTGCCGTTATCCGAATGAAGTGAATACATAAAGCTATTTCATTTTGCTTTTTGTGTTAAAAAGGGTGGTACCGCGAATCCAAAACCTCGTCCCTTTATGGGATTGGGGTTTTTTATTTTGCTTGAATTTGCAACTTTATTGAATGGAGCGGAAGGCACTCGACTCCTGCGGGAAAAGCGTGTCCAAGGGAGACCCCACAGGAGCGATAGCGACGAGGAGGCTCCCGGACCGCCCGCGGAAAGCGAGGGCCTGGAGCGAATTTAAAAGGAGTATTACTAAAAACATAAATAAAAGGAGGATTTTTTAGATGCAAGAGCGTTTAAAAGAACTGCAAACAGAAGCATTGGAAAAAATCAATGCAGCTTCCGATTTAAAAGAATTAAATGAAATCCGAGTGTCCTATTTAGGGAAAAAAGGGCCAATTACAGAAGTTTTAAAAGGGATGGGGAAGTTATCTGCTGAAGAACGCCCAGTCATGGGAGCACTTGCAAATGAAGTAAGAGATGCAATTTCAGCGGGAATCGAGGAAAAGCAAATTCGTCTAGAAGAAGCGGCTGTTTCAGCGAAGCTTGCAGGCGAACAAATTGATGTAACATTACCAGGACGTCCAGTAAAAACTGGAAATCACCATCCGCTAACAAGAATTGTTGAAGAGATTGAAGACTTATTTATTGGAATGGGCTATTCTGTTGCGGAAGGACCTGAAGTAGAAAGCGACTATTATAATTTTGAAGCTTTAAACTTGCCGAAGGACCATCCAGCACGTGATATGCAGGATTCCTTCTATATTACAGACGAGATTCTTCTGCGTACTCAAACGTCTCCTGTACAGGCGAGAACGATGGAAAAGCATAAAGGAAAAGGACCTGTGAAAATTATTTGTCCAGGAAAAGTATTCCGCCGAGATAATGACGATGCAACTCATTCCCATCAATTTATGCAAATTGAAGGACTCGTGGTGGATGAAAACATTCGCATGAGCGATCTGAAGGGAACTTTAGAAGTATTTGCGAAAAAATTATTCGGTGAAGACCGTGAAATTCGCTTACGCCCAAGCTTCTTCCCATTCACTGAACCTTCTGTAGAGGTGGATGTTTCTTGCTTTAAATGTGGCGGAAAGGGCTGTAATATTTGTAAGAAAACAGGTTGGATCGAAATTTTAGGTGCTGGGATGGTTCATCCGAATGTTCTTGAAATGTCAGGCTTTGATTCGAAAAAATACAGTGGATTTGCATTTGGGATGGGAGTAGAGCGAATTGCTATGCTGAAGTATGGAATTGATGATATCCGTCATTTCTATACAAACGATGTTCGTTTCTTAAAGCAATTCTCAATCAAGGAATAGATATTAAAAGCTAGAAAATGACTAATAGGAGGACAAAATATGTTTGTTTCATATAAATGGCTGCAGGACTATGTTGATTTATCTGGTATCACCCCTGCAGAGCTGGCAGAAAGAATTACGAAAAGCGGAATTGAGGTAGAAGGCGTTGAAGTATTAAATGAAGGAATTCGCGGTGTTGTTGTAGGGCATGTGCTCCAGAGAGAACAGCATCCAAATGCTGATAAATTAAATAAATGTTTAGTTGATATTGGTGCAGAAGAACCTGTACAAATCATTTGTGGTGCTCCGAATGTGGATAAAGGGCAAAAGGTTGCAGTTGCAACAGTTGGTGCTGTTCTTCCAGGCAATTTCAAAATTAAAAAGGCAAAGCTTCGTGGTGAAGAATCCAATGGAATGATTTGTTCCTTACAGGAGCTTGGCATTGAAGGAAAGCTAGTAGCAAAGGAATTCTCAGAAGGCATTTATGTATTCCCGCAAAATGCTGAAGTTGGAACGGATGCTATTGCGCTTTTACATCGTGATGACCAAGTATTAGAGCTGGGCCTAACACCAAATCGCTCTGATGCTTTAAGTATGCTTGGTGTGGCTTATGAAGTAGGAGCTATCCTTGGAAGAGAAGTAAAGCTTCCTGAAACAAATCATGCAGAATCAGCAGAAAAAGCATCAGATTATATCCAAGTTGATGTAGAGGCTTCTGAAGATAATCCATTATATATCGCAAAGGTCATTAAAAATGTTCAAATCAAGCCATCTCCACAATGGCTGCAAGGCAGATTAATGGCTGCAGGTATTCGCCCGCATAACAATGTCGTAGATATTACGAACTATATTTTACTTGAATATGGCCAGCCGCTTCATGCTTTTGATTATGACCGTCTAGGATCAAAACAAATTCTCGTTCGCCGTGCGAAGGATGGAGAAACCATCCAGACATTAGACGAAGCAAAAAGAGAGCTAACTTCAGATCATCTCCTCATTACGAATGGAAAAGAGCCAGTTGCATTAGCAGGTGTTATGGGAGGCTTGAATTCTGAAGTTCAGTCAGATACAAAAACGGTTTTAATTGAATCTGCTTATTTCAAAGGTGCAACTGTAAGAAAAGCATCAAAGGATCACGGCTTACGAAGTGAAGCGAGTGCGCGTTTTGAAAAGGGTGTAGATCCGAACCGAGTAAGAGCAGCAGCTGAAAGAGCAGCTCATCTTCTTGAAAAATATGCAGATGGTGAAGTGTTAGCAGGTTCAGTAGAAGCAAATACACTTAAAGTCGAGCCTGCAGTTGTTTCTGTCACTTTAGATAAAATTAATCGTGTGCTTGGAACGCAATTAGCAATGAAGGATGTAGAAGACATCTTTACGCGTCTTCAGTTTGAAACAAAAGTAGACGGAGATTCTATTATTGTGACCGTTCCTACTCGCCGTGGGGATATTACTATTGAAGAGGATTTAATTGAAGAAGTTGCAAGACTATTTGGCTATGATAATCTTGGCTCAACTCTTCCGATTGGTTCTTCTACACCGGGACATCTGACTGCTTATCAAAATAAGCGCCGAATTGTCCGCAGATACCTTGAGGGAGCAGGACTATACCAAGCGATTACCTATTCTTTAACTAGCGGTGAAAAAGCAGCTAAGTATGCATTAGAAGCAAGAGAACCAATTCGCTTGGCAATGCCAATGAGTGAAGATCACAGCACTCTTCGTTTAAGCATTATTCCACAGCTTTTAGGTGTCTTAAAGCATAATGCAGCACGTCAAAATGATAGCTTGGCTGTCTATGAAATCGGAGATGTTTTCCTTTCAATTGGCATGGACGTTCTACCGGAAGAACGCGAACATTTGGCTGGTGCGATAACAGGTTTATGGCATAGTCATCAATGGCAAGGAGAGAAGAAACCGGTTGATTTCTATGTGATCAAAGGAATTCTTGAAGGTTTATTTGCTGTACTTGGTCTTGGAGAAGTAATCGAGTTCCGTCAAGCTTCAAGAGATGGCATGCATCCGGGAAGAACAGCAGAAATCACTTTACATGGTGATGTAGTAGGGTTTGTTGGCCAAACACATCCTATAGTGGAAAAAGAATATGATTTAAAAGAAACTTATGTCTTCGAACTTTCTCTAAAAGCGATTTTGGAAGCGGAAGTAGCACCATTACATTATCAGTCAATTCCGCGCTATCCATCCATTACTCGTGATATTGCGCTTGTAGTTGATAAGGCAACTGCATCCGGTGAATTGGAAAGCATCATAAAAGAAGCTGGCGGTTCATTGTTGAAGGAAGTTCATGTGTTTGATTTATACGAAGGGGAGCGCATGGAAGAAGGAAAGAAATCCATTGCCTTCTCACTAAAATATTTTGATCCAGAGCGGACATTAACAGATGAAGATGTTGTGAAAGCTCATGATAAGGTTCTACAAGCAGTGAAGGAAAAGGCCGGAGCTGTCTTACGAGGATAAAAGACAAGGGGATGCATGTGCATCCCCTATTTTTTGTTTCGATATTTAGCTGAGGCTAATCGCTGAGCCTTATCGGTATTGGCAAAATGGAGCTTTACGAATCCAGGTAAGCTTTCCATTCCTTTTTCATTAATCAGGCGTGCAGCTGCTTCATCGACCTTCGCTCCAGCACCTTTCGTAATGGTAAAACCAGCCGCCTCACTTAATTTATCAAAATGCTTAATAAAAGCAAATCGAGCTAGAATGGATGCAGACGCAACAGCTAGATGAACTCCTTCTGCTTTCGTACTAAAAAACACATTTTTTCGTTGAACAATAGGCTCATTTTTTAAATACTGAAAATATATTTCCTCTTTCGCAAACTGGTCAATTAAAATGGCTTCAGGTTGTTCAGGTGCAATTTTATTCAAAACGTGTCCAATTGCCTGATTATGCAGAAGAGCCTTCATCTTTCCCTGCGACATTCCGGATTTTTGCAGTTTGTTATATTTTTCATTATGCAATGTTAACAAGCTATATGGAATGACATCCTTAATTTGCTTGGCAATGGCTACAATTTTTTCATCATTTAAGTCTTTCGAATCTTTCACACCTAATTCCTTTAATAAAGGAATATGTTCCTTTTTTACATAAGCTGCCACAACTGTAATCGGTCCGAAATAATCTCCTGTACCAACCTCATCAGAACCGATAACCGATAATGAACTGATATTTTCAGGGAGATTGCTTTGTACGCTAATTTCTTTTTTTACAGGAGCAGAGGATTTGGCAGGCTCCCCCCATTTTGAAGCTTCCATTTCACTGCCGCTTCCCTGAAATAATACCTTGCCAGATTTATAGGCTGTAATGGCACAGTTTGGGGTTTTCGCTGCAAAGATGCTTCCGGGCGGAGTTTTATGAGATAAGTAGCTTTGATAGTGTATTTTCATTTCAGCCATTTCATTTAAAGATTTAATTAGAACAACATTACTCATTTAAAATCTGCTCCTTCTCAATAGGCATTTACATATTCTGTCCTTTTTTGACATGCTTCTACTTCCCACGTTTTTATGTTTCATGTTATGATAATGATTAGGATTCATAGGGAATGGAGGCAAATCGATTGTCAGACTTACAAAAAAACCGTACAAGTGTAGATATATATGGTCAGCAATATATTATAATCGGTACTGAGAGTCGTAGCCATATTCGACTTGTAGCCTCAATGGTTGATGATAAGATGCGTGAGATCAGCTCCAAGAATCCTTATCTCGACACTAGTAAATTAGCTGTTTTAACAGCTGTTAACGCTGTTAATGACTATATTAAGCTTAAGGATCGTCTAGAGCGGCTTGAGCTTGAATTAAAAGAGAAAAGGACTGAATAAGTCATGCTGGATCTCGCAATACTTGCTATTTTAATAATAGGTTTTTTCGTTGGTTTAAAGAGGGGCTTTATCTTACAATTAATTCACTTAACCGGCTTTATTATTGCTTTTATTGTTGCTAATATGTATTATGACAAGCTGGCTCCTAAGCTGACTTTATGGGTACCTTATCCAAGCTTCGGCAAGGACACTGCGTTTGAAATGCTATTTGATCAAGCCAATTTGGAAGATGCCTACTATCGCGCCATTGCCTTTGTCGTGATTTTTTTTGCGGTAAAAATTGTTCTTCATATGATCGGAAGCATGCTTGATTTTGTAGCAAACTTGCCAATTTTAAAGCAATTAAATGTGTGGGCAGGCGGAATATTAGGCTTTATTGAAATTTATCTTATCATATTTATTTTATTATACATAGCTGCCTTAGTGCCAGTGGATTCCGTTCAGAATGCCTTAAGCGATTCTATTATAGCTGAAGGGATAATAAAAAATACTCCGATATTTTCTCAAACCATAAAGGAGATGTGGATTGAATACATGGCTTCATAACTTCTCTAAAGCAGAGAAGTTTTCTTTTTAATGCGGAAAAATGGAAGCGAAAACAACTTCTATTTGAAGTTTCGCATGATCACACGTTATAACTATTCTATATAGGAAACAATATAGACAGTACAAGTTTACTTCGTTAAGTAGGTGTGAAAGATGAATGTTAATAAAAAAGATGTTATTCGGCTTTTAGAGTCCATTGCTGTGTATATGGAGTTAAAGGGTGAAAATCCTTTTAAAATAGCTGCATTTCGGAAAGCCGCTGCGGCATTAGAGACAAATGATCAAAGTTTAAGTGAAATAGAGGATTTCACGAAGCTTCCTGGGATAGGAAAGGGAACTTCTGCAGTCATTGAAGAGTATATAGAGCTAGGGCATTCCACTGTATTGAATGAACTCAAGGAGGAAGTTCCAAGAGGTTTAATTCCGTTACTGCAATTGCCTGGCCTAGGCGGTAAGAAAATTGCCAAACTGTATAAGGAACTGGGTATAGAAAATGCAGCTGATTTAGAAGCCGCGTGCCATAATAAACAGGTGCAAGCCCTTGCAGGATTTGGCGAGAAATCTGAAGAAAAGATACTGGCTGCCTTAAGTCAGGCAGGGAGCAGACCAGATCGTCTTCCACTAAGCTATATGCTGCCTATTGCAGAATCGATTGAAGCGATTCTTAACGAAATGAGTGAGGTTGAAAATTTTTCCCGTGCCGGCAGCTTAAGAAGAATGAGAGAGACAATCAAGGATTTAGATTTTATTATTGCAACAGTTAATCCTGAGGGTGTAAAAGAAAAGCTTTTAGCTATTCCAAGAATTAAAGAAATTATTGCAGCAGGAGAAACAAAGGTTTCTATTGTTTTAGAATATAGCTATGATATTTCAGTTGATTTTCGTTTAGTTAAGCCTGAAGAATTTGCGACAACCCTCCATCATTTCACCGGCTCCAAGGAGCATAATGTAAGGATGCGTCAGCTTGCTAAGGAACGTGGGGAAAAAATCAGTGAATACGGTGTAGAAAATATCGAAACAGCTGAGGTTTTGACCTTTACTAACGAGAGGGAGTTCTATGCCCATTTTGGTCTGCCTTATATTCCTCCTGAAATAAGAGAGGATGGGAAAGAGGTAGACGAGTATACTGCGGATATGGATTTAATCACGCTTTCTGATATAAATGGGGATCTTCATATGCATACAACATGGAGTGACGGCGCCCATACGATTGAAGAAATGGTAGAGGCATGCCGAGCTCGAGGCTATAAATATGTAGCTATCACTGATCATTCTCAGTATTTAAAGGTAGCCAATGGCTTAACGGCTGAAAGACTAAGACAGCAAAAGGAAGAAATTAAGCGATTAAATGAGTGCTATGATGATATTACGATCCTATCAGGGGTTGAAATGGATATTTTGCCTGACGGAACATTAGATTATGATGATGAACTGTTAGGAGAAATGGATATTGTCATTGCGTCCGTCCATTCGGCATTCACCCAGCCAAAGGCAAAAATAATGGAACGATTAATAACAGCATTGAAAAATCCACATGTTGACATTATAGCTCACCCAACTGGAAGGTTAATTGGCAGAAGGGATGGTTATGAAGTCGATATTGACATGTTAATTGAACTAGCAAAAGAAACGAATACGGTCTTGGAATTAAATGCTAACCCGAACCGGCTTGATCTTGCACCTCAGTATATTCGCCAAGCGCAAGAAGCAGGGGTAAAAATAGTGATTAATACGGATGCGCATAAACGGGATACATTGGATCATATGGCGATAGGTGTATCTGCAGCTAAAAAAGGGTGGATAAAGAAAAACACAGTTCTAAATGCGATGGAACTGGACGAACTTCTAGATTTTTTAAACAATAAGGTGTAGATGGGAATGAAGTTATCTGTAGTTAACTTCCCCTGTAATGCACATTCGAATAGGAGGTAACATCCTCATGCAGGAAAGAATACTTAAAGTGCTGGAGTTTAATAAAGTAAAGGAACAATTACTCGAGCATGTATCCTCTGCTTTAGGGAGAAGAAAAGCAGAAGAGCTTATGCCATCTGTCGATTTTGAAGAAGTAATACAGTGGCAGGAAGAGACAGATGAAGCGGCTAAAGTGCTTCGAATTAGAGGAAATGTACCGCTTGGCGGAATTTACAATATACGGCCACATGTGAAAAGATCGATTATTGGAGGAATGCTCAGCCCCCAAGAATTAACACAAGTGGCAAGCACAGTTCATGCAAGTAGAGGCATTAAAAGATTCATTGAAGACTTTGTAGATGAAAATGACGATTTGCCAATTTTATTAGGCTATACAAACCAAATTATTGTATTAGCTGACTTGGAAACCTCGATTAAAAATGCTATTGATGACAATGGCGAAGTATTGGATAGTGCCAGTGAAGCACTAAGATCTTTGCGTAATCAATTACGAACAAAGGAATCTCGAGTACGTGAAAGACTGGAAAGCATGATTCGCTCGTCGAATGCTCAAAAAATGCTCTCAGATGCAATTATCACCATCCGCAACGACCGCTTTGTTATCCCGGTCAAGCAGGAATATAAAGGGCATTATGGCGGAATCATTCACGATCAAAGTTCTTCTGGCCAAACATTATTCATCGAACCGCAATCGATTGTCCAGCTAAACAATGAGCTGCAGGGGATTCGAGTGAAGGAGCAGCAGGAAATTGAAAGAATTTTAATAGAACTTTCAGGCAAGGTTGCGGAGAATAGTTCAGAGTTAGATACGATTGTTGAGGTTTTAACCGAAATTGACTTTATGTTTGCAAAAGCACGTTACAGCAGCCGGATGAAAGCATCGAAGCCTAAAGTGAATAATGAAGGACGAATAGCTTTATTTAAGGCACGGCATCCTCTTATTCCTGCAGATGTTGTTGTAGCGAATGATGTTTCTTTAGGGAAGGATTTTTCAACGATTGTCATTACAGGTCCCAATACAGGCGGGAAAACAGTCACATTAAAAACAGTTGGACTATGTACCCTAATGGCACAAGCTGGTCTGCAAATCCCGGCACTAGACGGTTCTGAAATTGCAGTATTTGATGCCGTATATGCTGACATTGGTGATGAGCAGTCAATCGAACAAAGTCTAAGTACCTTCTCCTCGCATATGGTTAATATTGTCGATATTCTTGATAAGGTCGATTTCAACAGTTTAGTTCTTTTTGATGAGCTAGGAGCTGGAACGGATCCGCAGGAGGGAGCAGCTCTTGCTATCTCGATTTTAGATGAGGTTTATCGCCGTGGAGCCCGAGTTATTGCGACAACTCACTATCCTGAATTAAAAGCATATGGCTATAATCGGGAAGGAGTCATAAATGCGAGTGTAGAATTTGATATAGACACACTAAGTCCAACATATAAACTGTTAATTGGTGTTCCAGGGCGAAGCAATGCATTTGAAATTTCCAAAAGGCTTGGTTTACAAGAAGATGTCATTCAAACCGCACGCTCATATATTAGTGCAGACAGCAATCAAGTGGAAAATATGATCGCCTCTCTTGAGGAAAGCAGAAAACAGGCTGAAACAGAACGTGATGAAGCAAATGATCTTTTAAGAAGTGCAGACAAGCTGCATAAAGACTTACAAAAGCAAATGATAGAATTTTATGAGCATAAAGATTCACTTCATGAAAAAGCAGCAAAAGAGGCAGAAGCGATTATTAGTCAGGCGAAGGAAGAAGCTGAAAAGATTATTCGCGACTTAAGGAAAATGCGGATTGAAAAGGCAGCAGAGATTAAAGAGCACGAATTAATTGAAGCTAGAAAACGGCTTGAAGATGCGGCTCCAAAGGTCAAAAAGACAAAGAAACCTGTCGCTACCAAAGAAAAACATGTGTTTAATACAGGAGACGAAGTGAAAGTATTAAGCTTTGATCAAAAAGGTACTCTTCTTGAAAAGACATCTGATAAAGAATGGCAGGTTCAAATTGGCATTCTGAAAATGAAAGTTAAAGAAAAGGATTTGGAATATATTAAGAGTCCTAAGCCGGTGGAAACCCGACCAATGGCCACTGTTAAAGGAAAAGACTTTCATGTTAGCCTTGAATTAGATCTTCGTGGGGAACGATTTGAAAATGCCCTTCTACGTGTTGAAAAATATATTGATGATGCCTTGTTAGCTGCCTATCCTCGAGTTTCCATCATTCACGGAAAAGGAACAGGAGCTCTTAGACAAGGGGTTCAGGAATACTTGAGAAATCACCGATCTGTCAAAAAGATTCGATTTGGCGATGCGGGTGAAGGCGGTACCGGTGTTACGGTTGTAGAATTTAAATAAGGGTTAGGGAGAGAAGAAATGAACCAGTTTTGGGAGAATGAATTTGTACAAACAGCGGGGTATTATAGTGTAGTCATTTTATGTATGATTGTATTTTTAGCTATTTTCGAATTGGTCACGAAATATCGAAACTGGGAAGAAATCAAAAACGGGAATGTGGCAGTTGCAATGGCAACAGGTGGGAAAATATTTGGGATTGCCAATATTTTTAGACATTCCATTTTGCATAATGATACACTTTTTACAATGATAAGCTGGGGAGTTTTCGGCTTCTTTCTATTGTTAATTGGTTATTTTATATTCGAATTCCTTACACCAAAATTCAGGATTGATGAAGAGATTGAAAATAATAATAAAGCGGTTGGATTCATTTCCATGGTTATTTCAATTGGATTATCGTACATTATCGGGGCAGGTTTATCTTAAGGAGCGAAGATATTTGTGGAAAAGTTAGCAAAAGTATTATTTGTTCTATGTGGTTTATTTATTGTAATCGGCGCCATTTACTTATTATTTATTGCCTAATACTTTATCAATATAGTTTTAAAACCGTCATTAATAAATGGCGGTTTTTTATATTTATATGCTGATTATACTATTTCCGCTAAATTCCAGTTCTGCCTTGCGAAAAGTCTAAATATGATAGCGTAAATAAATCAAAATGAAAAATGGATAGGACATGTAAAAATTATTCAAGTGCTTATTATTCTCATTGTCATGCAAACTTTATTATCTTATAATAAGGTTGAACAAATTTGAATGTTCAAAAAATTCAATACTTTAGTAGGAGGGAATGTGTTGGCAACTAATAAACCATGGCTTCAAACGTATCCGGAAGAAATCCCCTCATCTTTGACATATACCCATCAGCCAGTCCAGGATTATTTAAAAAACGCTGCAGACAATTACCCCAAGAAAATGGCAATTCATTTCATGGGAAAGGAATTTACTTACCAAAGGATTTATGAGTCTTCCATTAAGCTAGCTTCTTATCTTCAAGAGCTAGGAATTAAAAAAGGTGATAGAGTTGCCATCATGCTGCCTAATATTCCGCAAGCAGTCATCAGTTATTATGGCATCTTAATGGCAGGGGGGATAGTTGTTCAAACGAATCCTCTTTACACAGAGCGTGAACTAGAGTATCAAATGAAGGACTCTGGAGCAAAAGCCATTATTACAATGGATATTTTGTTCCCAAGAGTGTCGAAAGTTAAAAAGGATACTGATTTACAGCATATTATTGTAACCGCTATCAAAGAATTCCTCCCATTTCCTAAAAATCTCATCTATCCGTTTATTCAAAAGAAGCAATATGGTATTGTTGTGAACGTAAAACATGAAGGAAGCAACCACCTATTAAGTGAAATTTTAAAACAGCCGGAAAAGCCATTAATAGAATACCAATTTGATTTTGAAGAAGACTTGGCGTTATTGCAATATACAGGGGGAACGACTGGTTTTCCGAAGGGGGTTATGCTAACACACCGGAATCTTGTTGCAAATGCTTCCATGTGCAAGGCTTGGTTATATAAATGTAAACCTGGTCAAGAAGTTGTTCTCGGAATATTGCCTTTTTTCCATGTGTACGGAATGACAACAGTATTAATTCTATCTGTTATGGAAGCTCACAAAATGGTGCTACTGCCTAAATTTGAAGTAGAGACAACACTTAAGACAATTCAAAAACAGCGGCCAACATTGTTCCCTGGAGCACCTACCATCTATATTGGTTTATTAAATCATCCTGATTTGAAGAAATATGATTTATCCTCAATTGATTCCTGTATAAGCGGTTCTGCAGCACTTCCAGTTGAAGTTCAGCAAAAGTTTGAGGAAGTGACAGGAGGAAAACTTGTTGAAGGCTATGGATTAACAGAATCATCACCTGTTACACATGCAAATTTTCTTTGGGATCGCCCACGGGTAAAAGGTAGTATAGGTGTACCTTGGCCAGACACTGATGCATCCATTCTATCATTGGAAACAGGGGAATTTCTGCCGCCTGGTGAGGTTGGAGAAATAGTTGTCAAGGGACCTCAAGTGATGAAGGGCTACTGGAATCGTCCAGAGGAAACAGCTGAGACTTTAAAGGACGGCTGGCTATTGACAGGTGACCTCGGATATATGAATGAACAAGGCTATTTCTTTGTAGTTGACCGTAAAAAAGATATGATTATTGCTGGGGGATATAATATTTATCCTCGAGAGATTGAAGAAGTCCTATATGAACACCCAGCTGTCCAGGAGGTTGTTGCAGCAGGAGTGCCAGACCCATATCGTGGTGAAACCGTAAAAGCATATATTGTGTTAAAAGAAGGAGCAACCGTAAATAAAGAGGAGCTAAACGAATTTGCAAGGAAATATCTCGCAGCCTATAAAGTGCCAAGACTTTATGAATTCCGAGATGAACTCCCAAAAACAGCTGTAGGAAAAATATTAAGAAGAGCTTTAATAGACGAAGAGAGAAAGAAGTTAAATGATCAACAGGAAAAGCAGGCTTAACTTTTCGAGGCCGAGCCTAATCATTCGGCTCTTTATTTTTGAGAAAAGAGGCTTGTCCAGTATGAAAATACATGACATAATAAAACCATTCTAAAAAATACACAACTGTTTCTTGACAGAATAAAATTGTGGCACTATTATAAAAATATGAATGATGATTCATTCATTTTACGGAAAATTATAAAAATTTAGATATTTATATATGTTAGTCTTTGAAGGTAGAGAATTGTCTAGCTTCAGAGCCTACCTCCGACGTACAGGACGTACTAGTGTCGACAATGCGACAGGATGTCGCGTTTTTGTCGATCTCGAGGTCACAAGTCAATCCTTCCAGAAAGGTAAAGAACACCTTTCCGGAAGGCTCGTCTTGTGCTTGTTGGGGGTGACCAAGGCGCTTACGCAGATCTTGAGAGGAGTGAGAAGGTGAAAAAGAATAGACCAAAGTACCGTCAAATCATTGACGCTGCAGTGATAGCTATTGCAGAAAATGGCTACCATCAGGCACAGGTCTCCAAAATTGCCAAACAAGCTGGAGTCGCTGACGGAACCATTTACCTATATTTTAAAAACAAAGAAGATATACTAATCTCTCTCTTTCAGGAAAAAATGGGATACTTTGTTGAGAAATTTGAAGAGAAAATAGCAGGAAAAGAAACAGCTGCAGAGAAATTATTAGTATTGGTTGAAACCCATTTTAATATGTTATCAGAGGATAGACATCTTGCCATCGTGACACAATTGGAGCTTAGACAGTCGAACAAAGAGCTGCGTCATAAAATTAATGAAGGTCTAAAAGGGGTTCTTTCCTTAGTAGAAAAGATTTTAATCGAAGGAAAGGAAAGTGGAGAGTTTTCTTCTGACCTTGATACTAGGCTTGCCCGCCAAATGATTTTTGGCACGATGGACGAAACGGTTACAACCTGGGTCATGAATGATCAGAAATATGATTTGCCTTCATTAGCTGGGCCAGTGCACCAATTACTTCTTCATGGCTGTGCTTCAAGACCTAGTTCATAAGCGGCTATGATTAGAAAAGGGGATGAAACATGGAGTTTTTAAAATGGTCAAATCAAGATATGGTAGCTACAATTACGATTGAACGCCCTCCGGCAAACGCACTTTCCTCTAATTTATTGAAAGAGCTCTCATCTGTATTAGATGAAATTGAAAAAAATGACGAAGTAAGGGTCATTTTAATACATGGGGAAGGCCGTTTCTTTTCTGCTGGTGCTGATATTAAGGAATTCACAACAATTGAAACTGGAGAAGACTTTTCTAAGCTTGCGGCATATGGCCAACAACTGTTTGAAAGAATGGAAACCTTTCCAAAACCAATTATTGCTGCCATTCATGGTGCAGCGCTTGGGGGTGGCTTAGAACTTGCAATGGGCTGTCATTTTAGATTAGTTGCTGAGAACGCAAAGCTTGGATTACCTGAACTCCAGCTTGGGCTAATTCCGGGATTTGCAGGGACACAGCGGCTGCCACGTTTTGTAGGAAGTGCAAAAGCTGCTGAAATGCTCTTTACCAGTGATCCAATTACAGGGCTAGAAGCTGTTCAATGGGGACTTGCCAACCATGCATACCCCGAAAGTGAGCTGTTAGAAAACGCATATAATATGGCAAAGAAAATGGCAAAGAAAAGTCCAGTTTCCATTAAGGCGGCTATCTATCTATTAAATTATTCAAAGACAGATAAATATTATGATGGAGTCAAGATGGAAGCAAAGCTATTCGGAGATGTATTTGTCTCAGAAGATGGAAAAGAAGGCATTTCTGCATTTATCGAAAAAAGAGAGCCTAAGTTTACAGGAAAATAATAATAATATTTTTTTTCAATAACAATCTATCTGCTAATCTATTATAATTAGGTTATGCGGATTAGTACCGCTATAATTATCTTAATCTTTTGAAGTAATGAAATGTTTTTTATTTCTGCACTTATTATTATCTAGCTTCAGCCTTCTAGTCCTATGCTTGTCGGGGCTAAGCAAGGCGCTTACGCTTTTAAAATTAGGAGGGAAATCATGAACATCTATGTTTTAATGAAGAGAACCTTTGATACGGAAGAAAAAATTACGATATCAGGCGGTCAAATTAACGAAGATGGAGCAGAATTTATCATTAATCCTTATGATGAATATGCGATTGAAGAAGCAATTCAAGTTCGTGATGAAAATGGCGGAGAGGTTGTTGTTGTCTCTGTCGGCGGCGAAGAAACTGAAAAACAGCTAAGAACAGCTCTTGCAATGGGTGCAGATAAAGCCGTTTTAATTAATACAGAAGATGATTTAGATTATGGTGATCAATTCACTACTGCTAGAATTCTTTTCGAATATTTAAAGAATAAGGATGCTGACTTAATCATTGCAGGAAATGTGGCGATTGATGGCGGTTCTGGCCAAGTTGGTCCTCGTGTAGCAGAGCTTTTAAATATTCCTTATGTTACGACAATAACGAAATTAGATATTGCAGGAAGCAATGTTACGGCTGTACGCGATGTTGAAGGTGATTCCGAAGTAATAGAAACAAGCCTTCCGCTTTTAGTAACTGCTCAGCAGGGATTAAATGAACCTCGTTATCCATCATTACCAGGTATTATGAAGGCGAAGAAGAAGCCGCTGGAGGAACTGGAACTAGATGATCTAGATCTAGAAGAAGATGATGTTGAAGCAAAAACAAAAACAATAGAGATTTACCTTCCACCGAAAAAAGAGGCAGGGAAAATCCTTGAAGGTGATCTTGCAGATCAAGTAAAAGAACTAGTACAACTTCTTCATACTGAAGCGAAAGTAGTCTGATCGGTATATTCAAGAATATGAACGCAGGGGGTAAAGCATAATGACTAGAAAAGTATTAGTATTAGGTGAAGTCCGTGATGGATCATTGCGTAATGTTTCCTTTGAAGCAGTAGCTGCAGCTAAAACAGCAGCAGAGGGCGGAGAAGTTGTAGGAGTTCTTATTGGTGATTCTGTAAGCGCTTTAGGAGCAGAATTAATCCAATATGGAGCTGATCGTGTTGTTACAGTTGAAGACGAAAAACTGAATCAATATACACCTGACGGCTATTCTCAAGCAGTCATGGCTGTTATCAATGAAGAAAAGCCAGAGGGTATGATCTTTGGTCATACAGCGCTAGGAAAGGATTTAGCTCCAAAGATTGCTGCTAAGTTAAGCTCTGGACTAGTTTCGGATGTTACGGCTTTAGAAGTAGCTGGAGGAAACCTTGTTTTCACTCGTCCGATTTATTCAGGCAAAGCATTTGAAAAGAAAATTGTTACGGATGGGGTCGTTTTTGCAACTATTCGTCCAAATAATATTAGCCCGCTTGAAAAGGATGCATCTAAAACAGGAAACGTTACTTCCTTATCCGTTGATATTAAAGATTTACGCACGATCATTAAAGAAGTTGTTCGCAAGGCAAGTGAAGGTGTCGATCTTTCTGAAGCAAAGGTTGTTATTGCCGGCGGACGCGGAGTAAAAAGTGAGGAAGGCTTCGGTCCATTGAAAGAGCTCGCTAAAGTTCTAAATGGCGCTGTCGGTGCTTCCCGTGGTGCGTGCGACGCTGATTATTGTGATTATTCATTGCAAATTGGCCAAACCGGAAAGGTTGTTACACCTGATTTATACATTGCATGTGGTATTTCAGGAGCAATTCAGCATCTTGCCGGAATGTCTAACTCGAAAGTAATCGTTGCTATTAATAAAGACCCGGAAGCGAATATTTTTAAAGTGGCTGATTACGGAATTGTAGGAGACTTATTTGAAGTCGTTCCAATGCTTACTGAAGAATTTAAGAAGCTGTTAATAAACGCATAACTTATTTAAACAAAAACGGGTGGCAATGCCGCTCGTTTTCGTTCATAAATGGAAAGCAATAAGCCCCAAATATGAATACATAAAGAATAAATAGGGAAAATTACGAGCGAAGCAAATAGTTAGCAAGTGCAAAAAAACAATGGTATACTTTCGGTATATTTATTATTTGAGTTAATTTTAGGAGGCATTTAATATGGCAATTATAAACGCTACAGATCAAACTTTCTCAACAGAAACTGGATCAGGAGTTGTACTGGTAGATTTCTGGGCACCTTGGTGCGGACCTTGTAAAATGATTGCTCCTGTGCTTGAAGAGCTAGACGCTGAAATGGGCGATAAAGTTAAAATTGTTAAAATTGATGTTGATGAAAACCAAGAAACTGCTGGCAAATTCGGAGTAATGAGCATTCCAACTCTACTCGTCTTCAAAAACGGAGAAGCTGTAGATAAAGTTGTTGGCTTCCAGCCAAAAGAAGCTCTTGCAGAACTTCTATCAAAGCATGCATAATAAGATTAGAATGGTAAGGGGTCTGACTTAGTCTGGCCCCTTACTCATTTCTAAGCGCAATAGCGCATCCGCATTTCTATTTTGGAAGTGATATTATGAATGAAATCATTAAGAACAAACTAATGCTCCTGCCTGATCAGCCAGGCTGTTATTTAATGAAGGACCGTCAAGGCACTATTATTTATGTAGGGAAGGCAAAAGTGTTAAAAAACCGAGTCCGCTCCTACTTTACTGGTTCACATGACGGCAAGACACTAAGATTAGTCAATGAAATTGAAGACCTCGAATATATTGTTACTTCCTCGAATATGGAAGCATTAATCCTTGAAATGAATTTAATAAAAAAATACGATCCAAAATATAATGTCATGCTCAAGGATGATAAAAGCTATCCGTTTATTAAATTAACTGCTGAAAGACATCCCCGCCTCATTACTACCCGTAAGGTAAAGAAGGATAAGGGGAAATATTTTGGCCCTTATCCAAATGTCCATGCTGCCAATGAAACAAAAAAATTGCTTGATCGGATTTATCCATTAAGAAAATGCTCTACATTGCCTGATCGTGTTTGCCTTTACTATCATCTAGGACAATGCCTGGCTCCTTGTGTGAAGGAAGTAAGCGAACTCGAATATAAAAAAATGGTCGATGAGATTACTCGTTTCTTAAATGGCGGCTATAAGGAAATTAAGAAGGAACTAACCGAAAAAATGACTGCTGCCGCGGAAGAGCTGGACTTCGAAAAAGCGAAAGAATTTCGTGACCGGATTGCTCATATTGAAGCAACAATGGAAAAACAGAAGATGACCTCGACTGATTTTACCGATCGCGATGTATTTGGCTTTGCGGTTGACAAAGGCTGGATGTGTGTCCAAGTTTTCTTTGTTAGACAAGGAAAATTAATTGAACGCGATGTTTCTATGTTTCCAATATATAATGAACCAGAGGAAGAAATGTTAACGTTTCTTGGTCAGTTTTATTTAAAAACCAATCACTTTAAACCTAAGGAAATATTAATTCCAGATGAAGTTGATTCCGGAATGGCTGAAGAGTTATTAGGTGTTAAAACGGTAAAGCCACAGCGCGGACAGAAAAAAGATTTAGTTAAGCTCGCTTGTAAAAACGCTAATATAGCCCTGCAAGAAAAGTTTTCTCTGATTGAAAAAGATGAGGATAGGACCATCAACGCGGTTGAAAATTTAGGAAACCAGCTTGGCATTTATACTCCTCATCGTATTGAAGCTTTTGATAACTCCAACATCCAAGGGACTGATCCGGTATCTGCAATGGTTGTTTTTATTGATGGAAAACCTGAAAAACGAGAATATCGAAAGTACAAAATAAAATCTGTACAAGGACCGGATGATTATGAGTCCATGCGTGAAGTGGTACGCAGGCGATACTCTAGAGTATTGAAAGAAAACTTACCGCTGCCGGATTTAATTATTATTGATGGTGGTAAAGGGCATGTTGAAGCAGTAAGAGATATTCTGGAAAATGAATTAGGCCTTGATATACCTATATCTGGTCTTGTTAAAGATGAACGGCATAGAACTTCACAGCTCTTATATGGCGATCCATTAGAAATGATCCCTTTAGGAAGAAATAGTCAGGAGTTTTATTTACTGCAAAGAATACAGGATGAGGTTCACCGCTTTGCGATTACATTCCACCGTCAGCTAAGAGGGAAAAATGCCTTTCAATCTGTACTGGATGATATATCAGGAATTGGGGAAAAACGAAAAAAACTGCTCCTGAAAACATTTGGATCTGTTAAAAAAATGAAAGAAGCCAGTATTGATGAATATAGAAAAATAGGAATACCAGAAGCAATTGCAGAAGAATTAAAAAGAAAATTACAGGAATAGTATTGTTAGAAAAAATTGAACATGCTATAATTACTGAAAATTTAATATCACTTTATAAAACTAAAGCAGTCAATAATGACTGTTAAGTAAAAGTGAAGGTAGAGGTGCGAACTTCAATAGTAAAAGCTTGGAGAAGAGTGAGCTTCAATGAAAAGCTTTGAAAGGGAATGTTCGCCGAAGTGGAGGGAATCTCATTACTTGCTCCGCTGGTCTTGCATTGAATAAATGTAAGATTGTCAAGACAAAACCGTCTTGGAGAGCTATCTCACTGTGTGAACCGTATTTTTTCTACGTTTTTAAACACAGCAATGGGATAGAGTCTCATTGCTTTTTTTTATGCAGAAATCCAAAACATTGCAGTATTTCACGCATATTTTATAAAGCGATTGACGGAAGATTTGCAAAAAAGAAAGCGATGATTTTAGAAAGAGGGGTAAAAAATGGGACTGATTGTTCAAAAATTTGGCGGGACATCTGTTGCAAATGTGGATAAAATTCAAAACGTAGCCAGTCGGGTAATCGAGGAGAAGAATCGGGGCAATGATGTAATCGTAGTTGTTTCAGCAATGGGGAAATCAACAGATGAGCTAGTTGGTCTTGCAAAGGAAATCTCTACAAGTCCAAGCAAAAGGGAAATGGACATGCTTTTAACTACGGGTGAACAAATTACAATATCCTTGTTGGCAATTGCTTTAACTGAAAAAGGATATCCGGCTATTTCTTTAACAGGATGGCAGGCAGGAATCAAAACGGAACCAGTACATGGAAATGCAAGGATACTGGATATTGATACAACAAGGTTAGAACATGAGCTAAGCCAAGGTAAAATTGTTATTGTTGCTGGGTTTCAGGGAATTACAGAAGATGGATCCATTTCAACACTAGGGCGTGGAGGCTCAGATACAACAGCAGTTGCGATTGCTGCTGCATTGAAGGCGGATAAATGCGACATATATACAGATGTAACGGGTGTATTTACGACCGATCCACGATATGTGAAGGATGCTAGAAAATTATCGGCAGTTTCATATGATGAGATGCTTGAACTTGCCCATTTAGGTGCTGGTGTATTGCATCCAAGAGCAGTAGAATTCGCTAAAAATTTTAATATTCCAATTGAGGTCCGCTCAAGTATTGAAAAGGAAGCAGGAACGATTATTAGGGAGGAAGTAACTATGGAGCAAAGTTTAGTTGTACGCGGGATAGCATTCGAGAACGAAATAACAAGAGTCACTGTTATTGGGTTGCCTAACTCCTTAACAGGCCTATCTGTTATATTTTCTGAATTAGCCAAAAATCATATTAATGTTGATATTATTATTCAAAGTACTCTCGCTGATCGAGCCGCAAATTTATCTTTTTCAATAAAAAACGAAGACCTTGATGAAACGATTAAAGTACTTGAAAATTGCAAAGAAAAATTAAACTATAGTCGAATTGAGTCAGAAGCTGGTCTTGCCAAGGTATCCATTGTTGGCTCAGGAATGGTATCAAATCCAGGGGTAGCTGCAGAAATGTTTGAAGTACTAGCTTCTAATGATATTGAAGTAAAGATGGTAAGTACATCGGAAATAAAAGTATCAACGGTTATTGGACAAGCAAAAATGGTCAAGGCTGTTGAAATACTTCATGAAGCCTTTCAATTATCTGGTCTGCAAGTCGAATCTTAAAATGAAAAAGGCTTTCAAAACATTATTGAAAGCCTTTTTCCTGTCAGTATGAAAATTCAGCCCTGTCCTTTTTATCCCATTTTACAGTAAACTGGATTTTTCCTTTTCTTTTATTAGGATGTTCAAATGCTTCGCAAATGACTTCTGATTGCATTTCAATTTGCTGAGCAATGAAACCTGCCTCAAGCTGAAACGTACATTCATTGTTTTTTTGATAGCGCTCTTTAATAAAAGAACTAGATAATTCAAATTCCATTTCATTTTTTGACTCTTTTAATAAGGCTAGGTTTCCCCAAGAAGCCTGCTGGAAGAAATCGATAATTTCGGATACTGATTCTAGAGGATATTTTCGGGCGAGTCTTTTTCCTGCCCAATATAAGATTTCCGGTGTATCATCACCTAATATGTCATGTAAAAGAATTTCCCGAATAAGTTCGTATCCAAACACGGAAATGGAGTCGGCTTTTTGTTCGATCGTCTTTAATTCTGAAGCTGTTTCGTTCAAGCTTAGATCCCCTCTCTCTATTATTCTTCTATTATATACAATAGGCGAGAAGTTTAGATATAGAATGATGAAAAAGAGGGCTATTTTTGCAGAGAAAGATTAATGATTTTCTAATATAATTACCCAGTTTAGAAAGCACTTGGTAAATAAGGAAAATAAGGTTCTAAGTCGTCATATTAGTATATTTTTATGATTTTATAATTAACAATATTTTATGCATTCGTTTCCTTGACGCTCTATGATGTTGGGAGTAAAATGGACATGTCACATAATTGTAAGAAAATGATATGCCATTTTCGAAATGATGTTTTGATGTAATTTCTTAATATCCTAACTCTAATTAAGAGTGAGCATCTAGACATCTTGCAAAAATTTAGGGGGGTAAATTATGGCGGGTAATCGAGAGTTTTTAAATCGCAGATTGCATTCATTACTTGGTGTTATTCCTGTAGGACTATTTTTAGTTCAGCATCTTGTAATCAATCATTTTGCAACAGGGGGAGAGGAGTCCTTTAACAAGGCAGCAGGATTTATGGGAAATCTCCCATTTAGAATCTTCTTAGAAATTTTTATTATTTTCTTGCCTTTATTATTTCATGCCATCTACGGACTTTATATTGCTTTCACAGCTAAAAACAATGTAAGCAAATTCGGATTTTTCCGAAATTGGATGTTCATGCTTCAACGTGTCTCAGGTGTTATTACACTTATTTTCGTTGCATGGCATGTATGGGAAACTCGTATACAAGCAGCATTTGGAGCAGAAGTGAACTTCCAAATGATGGAGAATATCCTGTCTAATCCATTTATGTTCTGGTTTTACTTAGTAGGTGTGGTTTCAACGATTTTCCACTTCTCTAATGGTTTATGGTCATTCTGTGTAAGCTGGGGAATTACACTTTCTCCACGTTCACAGTTAATATCAACATACGTAACAATTGTTATCTTCATTTTATTATCAATTGTTGGTATTCGTGCGCTTACTGCGTTTATTTAATGCGTTAAAGTAATAAAAATGTTCGGTAAAATATTTTGCTTTAGTTTTACAAAGTAATAGGGAGTGAGTCACTATGGCTAAAGGTAAGGTAATCGTTGTCGGCGGCGGTCTAGCCGGCTTAATGGCAACAATTAAAGTTGCAGAATCAGGGACTCCGGTTGAGTTATTTTCCTTAGTTCCGGTTAAACGTTCTCACTCTGTTTGTGCCCAAGGCGGTATTAACGGAGCTGTAAATACTAAAGGTGAAGGCGATTCACCATATATCCACTTTGACGATACAATTTATGGCGGAGACTTCTTAGCAAATCAGCCTCCAGTTAAAGCAATGTGTGAGGCTGCACCTGGAATTATCCATTTATTTGACCGTATGGGTGTTATGTTCAACCGTACACCTGAAGGTTTACTTGACTTCCGTCGCTTTGGTGGAACACAGCATCACCGTACAGCATTCGCTGGTGCGACAACTGGTCAGCAGCTGTTATATGCACTTGATGAGCAAGTACGACGTCAAGAGGTTGTAGGACTTGTTACAAAGTATGAAGGCTGGGAATTCCTAGGTGCGGTTATTGATGATGATGGCGTTTGCCGTGGTATTATGGCACAAAACTTAACTTCTGGTGAAATCCAATCATTTGCTGCAGATGCTGTTATTATGGCAACTGGCGGACCTGGAATTATTTTTGGTAAATCAACAAACTCTGTTATTAATACAGGCTCTGCTGCATCTATCGTATATCAGCAAGGTGCTTACTATGCTAATGGTGAGTTCATCCAAATCCACCCAACAGCTATTCCTGGAGACGATAAACTTCGTCTAATGAGTGAATCCGCTCGTGGTGAAGGCGGACGTGTATGGACTTATAAAGACGGTAAACCTTGGTACTTCTTAGAAGAGAAATACCCTGCATACGGAAACCTAGTACCACGTGATATCGCTACACGTGAAATTTTTGATGTGTGCGTAAATCAAAAGCTTGGTGTTAATGGTGAAAACATGGTGTATCTTGATCTTTCACATAAAGATGCACATGAACTTGATATTAAACTTGGTGGTATTATTGAAATTTACGAGAAGTTTATGGGCGATGACCCGCGTAAAGTACCAATGAAAATTTTCCCAGCTGTTCACTATTCAATGGGTGGACTATGGGTTGATTATGATCAGCAAACAAATATCCCAGGTTTATTTGCTGCTGGTGAGTGTGATTATTCACAGCACGGTGCGAACCGCTTAGGTGCTAACTCATTGCTTTCTGCTATTTATGGCGGAATGGTTGCAGGACCAAATGCAGTTAAATACATCGATGGATTAGAGAAGAGTGTTGATTCTATTTCTTCATCTGTATTTGAACGTCATGTTAAACAAGAAGAAGCTAAATGGAATGAAATCATGTCATTAGACGGAAATGAAAATGCGTATGTTATTCATAAAGAACTTGGTGAATGGATGACTGACAACGTAACAGTTGTTCGTGAAAATGCTAAATTATTGAAGACTGACGAAAAGATCGTGGAGTTAATGGAACGTTTCAAGAAGATTAATATTAACGATACGGCAAAATGGAGTAACCAAGGAGCTGCATTTACTCGTCAGCTTAAGAACATGCTTCACTTATCCCGAGTTATCACAATCGGTGCATACAACCGTAATGAAAGCCGTGGTGCTCATTACAAACCAGAATTCCCTAAACGTAATGATGAAGAATTCTTAAAGACAACAATGGCTAAATTCACAGGAGAAGATACAGCACCTGCATTCCATTATGAAGATGTTGATATTTCTCTCATCAAACCACGTGAACGTGACTATACAAAAAAACATTAAGAAAAGGGGAGAGTAACTGATGAGTGATAAAAAAACAGTTCGCTTTATAATAACTCGTCAAGACAATCCGAATTCTGCGCCTTACGATGAAGAGTTCGATGTAGAATACCGTCCGAACCTTAACGTTATTTCAGCGCTAATGGAAATTCGCCGTAACCCTGTAAATACAAAAGGTGAAAAGACAACGCCAATTGCATGGGATATGAACTGTCTTGAGGAAGTATGTGGTGCATGTTCAATGGTTATTAACGGCAAGCCGCGCCAATCTTGTTCGGCACTTGTTGACCAATTAGAACAACCAATTCGTTTAGCTCCTATGCGTACGTTCCCTGTTGTCAGAGACTTACAAGTAGACAGAAGCCGTATGTTTGATTCATTGAAAAAGGTTAAAGCATGGATTCCAATCGATGGTACGTATGATCTTGGACCTGGACCGCGTATGCCTGAACCAAAACGTCAATGGGCTTATGAGCTATCTAAATGTATGACTTGCGGAGTATGCTTAGAAGCATGTCCAAACGTGAATAGCAAAACAAACTTTATGGGACCAGCTGTATTTAACCAAGTGCGCTTATTCAACGCTCACCCAACTGGTGAAATGAATGCTGCAGAACGTTTAAATGCATTTATGGATGATGGCGGAATGACAGGGTGCGGTAACTCACAAAACTGTGTTCAATCATGTCCAAAAGGTATTCCAATTACAACTTCTATTGCGGCTGTTAACCGTGCAGCTACAATCCAAGCCTTCAAAAACTTCTTCGGAAGCGATTCAGTTTAATAATTTATTAAGCCCTTCTTCCTTTTGGGAAGAGGGGTTTTTTGTGCGAGTAATAATAAAAAAGTTTTCATTTTTTCCAAATAGTAATATAATGGGAGAAAGTTCAAATGAATGGTTATTCATTTTTGAAATGAGATTGGGGGAAATGAGATGAGCAGAATAAGCTATATAGAAGATTTGTCCGTTTGGGAAGCAGATTTTGATTTCTTTCATGAAGTAAAGGTGCGATTTTCTGAAACAGACATGTTTGGGCATTTAAACAATACGGTGCCTTTTACATATTTTGAAGTAGCAAGAATTGAGTTTTTTAAAAGTAAAGGCTTTATGCAAGAATGGGTGAATCCAAAAAATGAAACCATTCCCGTTGTTGCTGATCTGCAATGTGATTTTTTAAAACAAGTGTTTTTTGATGAAAGAATTCAAATATTTGTAAAAGCTGCCTCAATCGGAACATCATCGGTTGATCTTCATTATATGGGAAAAAAAGAAGACGGAACGGTTTGTTTCACCGGAAGAGGAACAATGGTGCAAATTTCTAAAAAGACGGGTAAAGGTGTAGCTTGGACAGAGGAAATGAAAAAGCTGCTTCAGCATCAGACCGTTGAATTTTAAATTACCATACATAAATTTTAAAAATAAAACATTCTCCTTATTGGAATTACAGTCACTCAAGTCCTTTCGTTGACATATGATATGATGACTAAATATATACCCATCCCGCGGTTCATAGCTGGCGAAAGGCAAGGAGGGTTACAATACTTGAAGGAGAACGAATTTACTCATAAGCCGTTACTCACCAAACGAGAGAGAGAAGTATTCGAACTGTTAGTACAAGATAAAACAACTAGAGAAATCGCTGGTGAATTGTTTATAAGCGAAAAGACGGTTCGAAATCATATTTCGAATGCCATGCAAAAGCTTGGTGTTAAGGGGCGATCACAAGCTGTTGTAGAGCTCCTTCGAATGGGAGAGCTAGAACTTTAATTAAGACCGGCAATCTATTATTGGTTGCCGGTTTAAATTATTTAGAACATATGAAACCATCATTTAATTCTTCTATTTCTACTTCTATTAATTCATCCTTGAAATTTAGCTGAAAAAAGGTGAAAATAAATGCAACAGTATTGTTTGTTTAATCATATTAATAGATTTGAAATAGCAATATGGGAGTTGTATTTTAATGGATGTAGAAGAAGTGAAAATAATGGAAGACATAGATACTGTAGCCGTGATTGAAAAGGAGCTTCGTTATATATCAGGCATCATTAAGCAAAAAGGCAGGGAAATATTAAGCAATTATAAAATAACCCCGCCCCAATTTGTTGCCCTGCAATGGCTTTTTGAAGAGGGAGACATGACGATTGGAGAGTTGTCGAACAAAATGTACTTGGCATTTAGTACAACGACAGACCTTGTTGATCGTATGGAAAAAAATAACCTCGTTAAAAGAGTAAAGGATCCGAATGACAGAAGAGTAGTAAGGATTCACCTGTTAGAAGAAGGAGAACGAATCATTGACGAGTGCATAAAAAAACGTCAATTGTATTTAAAAGAAGTGCTCGTTAACTTTACAGATGATGAAGTTCAGCTCTTAAAAAACAACTTAACTAGACTACATCAAGATATGCGCAAAGAATGAGGCGGTTTGTTTGGAAAATCCGATAGGTATTATCGATTCAGGTGTCGGAGGCCTAACCGTAGCTAAGGAAGTTATGAGACAGCTTCCACATGAGGAAATTGTTTATCTAGGGGATACAGCAAGATGTCCTTACGGTCCGAGATCTGGTGAAGAAGTAAAGGCTTTTACTTGGGAAATAACTAGATTTTTATTAAATAAGAAAATAAAAATGCTTATTATTGCATGTAATACAGCTACTGCAGTTGCTCTTTATGAAATTCGTGATCAGCTGTCTATCCCTGTAATTGGAGTCATTACTCCAGGTGCAAGGGCTGCAATTAAGACAACAAAGAATAAAACAATTGGTGTCATTGGGACAGAAGGTACAATAAAAAGCGGTGCATATGTGAAGGCTTTAAAGCAAATTAATAGTCGTGTGAAGGTTCACAGTCTGGCATGTCCAAAATTTGTTCCTCTTGTTGAAAGTGGTGAATATGACGGATTATTAGCCCAGAGAGTTGTGGCTGAAACATTAGAACCACTTAAACATAGAGGGCTGGACACGTTAATTTTAGGCTGTACACATTACCCGCTCCTTGAGCCTCTTGTGAAAAATGCAATAGGTGATGGAGTTAGTGTGATTAGTTCCGGGGATGAAACAGCACGAGAGGTTAGCACGATATTATATCATCAAGGTTTATTAAATACTAGTGAGAAAGAGCCAAACCACCAATTTTTTACGACGGGCTCTACAGACATGTTTACAAAAATTGCTTCTAAATGGCTGGACATACCTGTTGCTAATGTGGAAAAAGTAATGATATAGATGCCTCCAAAATGGAGGCATTTTTTTCGATATTAAAAGGAGCTGGCTTGATATTTATTTAATCTGCCATAATTGGAAACAATAAAAAGAAAAGTATATGATAACATGGTAGAATAAGAAGAAAATAATAGAATAAGGTGATATGCTTTGTACGCACAGGCTGAAAATTATTTAAAGCAATACTTTGGATATTCATCCTTTCGTTCAGGACAAAAGGAAATAATCCAAAATTTATTACAGCAAAAAAATACGCTAGGCATCCTTCCAACAGGAGGAGGCAAATCCCTCTGCTTTCAGATTCCTGCACTCATTCTCCCTGGTACTGCCATTGTGATTTCTCCGTTAATCTCCTTAATGAAAGATCAGGTTGATGCATTATTAACTGCAAATATACCAGCCACTTTTATCAACAGCTCTCTAAATATGCAGCAATATAAAGAACGAATGGCTGAAATTAAGGCTGGTAAATTTAAGTTAATTTATGTCGCTCCAGAACGTTTTGAATCAGACAGTTTTATAGATTTAGTGAATTCTCTGCAGATATCAATGATCGTTTTTGACGAGGCTCATTGTATTTCTCAATGGGGTCATGATTTTAGGCCAAGCTATCGATCAATTGTTGAGAAATTAAATAAATTGAGACAGGTTCCTGTAATTGCCGCATTGACAGCTACAGCAACAAATGATGTAGCAAATGATATTCGAAATCTCTTAAACATACATGAATCTGATCGTTTTATTACAGGGTTTGCTAGAGAGAACCTCTCTTTTCATATTATGAAAGGCGTTAATAAGAGGGAATTTATCGCAAATTATATAAAAGATCATCCAAATGAATCAGGGATAGTTTATACATCAAGCCGCAGAGAAGCTGATCAGCTCTATAATTTTCTAAAAGGATCAAATTCCGTTTCTAAATATCATGCGGGGATGAGTGAGGAAGCGCGGAAGGAATCACAAAATCAATTTGTTTTCGATGAAGCAGATATTATGATTGCGACAAACGCATTTGGAATGGGGATTGACAAATCGAATGTCCGTTTCGTTATCCATTATAACCTTCCGCGTAATATTGAAGCATATTATCAGGAAGCTGGACGTGCAGGAAGAGATGGGGATGAAAGCTCCTGTTATTTATTATTCTCACCTCAGGATATTGGACTGCAAAAATTTTTAATAGAGGAATCCAATCTGGATTTTCAAAAAAGAGAGCAGGAATATAATAAATTAAAGCAAATGGTTCATTACTGTCATACAGAAAAATGTTTGCAAGCCTATATTATTGAATATTTTGATTCGCAATATCAGAGTTCAGGATGTGGGAAATGCAGCAATTGTTTGGACAAGCGTGAGCAAGTGGATATTACAGAAGAATCATTAATGATATTCTCATGCATAAAAAGAATGGGAGAGCGATTTGGAATCACTTTAACAGCACAAGTGCTAAAGGGCTCTCAAAATAAAAGAATTCGTGAATTTAATTTTAACAGTCTTTCTACATATGGGCTGCTTCGTGATTATAAAGAAAAGGAAATTACTGACATCATAAATTATTTACTTGCAGAAGGATATTTAACGTTAACGGATAGTAAATATCCGGTCGTTAAGCTTGCTGAAAAAGCAATCCCAGTAATTAAGAAAGCTGAAAATGTAACTATGAAAAAGACAATTCCAGCAGCTAAAATCCAGAATGAAGGAAATAATGATTTATTCGTTGTTCTTCGGACTTTACGCAAGAATATTGCCGATCAGGAGAAGGTCCCTCCCTATGTTGTATTTCCGGATACGGCTTTAAAGGAAATGAGTACGTATTTCCCTGATGATCAAGATTCGATGCTTCGAATCAAAGGGGTTGGTCAAGTGAAATTTGATCGATACGGAAAATATTTCATGGAAGAAATAAAAAAGTTTAAGGAAGAGCATGGAATTGAGATTGATTCAAACCCTGAGATTGAAAAAATTCCAGATATAAGTAGTGATATACCCAGTTACATTGTTTCTTACAAATATTATGAAGAAGGCATGACCATTAAGGAAATAGCGAAGAAACGCAGCTTTTCTCTTTCTACTATTCAAAATCATATTATACGGGCTGTTCAAGAAGGGGAAAAAATTCAATGGTCTGATATTTTTGATGATGAGACTGAGAAAATGGTTATGGAAGCTGTAAATAGGGTTGGAATAGAAAAGCTAAAACCAATTAAAGATGAGCTTGATTCTGAGATAGACTATTTTATTATAAAGGCAGTATTAGCGAAAAATAGTAATTAGAAAGTTTGTATACTAAAAATATAAGGCAAATAATAACTCCTAACTTAGACAGTTAAAAAAGCGTAAGCTGATTTTTTTTTCAACTAGCCGGTCTAAATTACAAACAGGCTCGTATACATGTAGTACAAACTGTTCTTTGGAGGGATTATATGTCTATAAATAAGAAAACAACGATCGTTTCAGCTGTCTTTGTCTCATCAGTGTTGTTATCAGGGTGCGGGTTATTTGGAGGAAGCGAAAAGGAGAAGATAGATCCGCCGAAATCAGTTGCATATGAAGAGGATCAAAAGTCAGTAGAGGGCCAAACAGATGCGGAAATGGATTCTGCAGGAAGTGATGAAGCTGTTACAAACTCGATTGCAACAGAGCTTTATTTACTTAATAAAGATGGTTTAGTCGTTCCTCAGACGTTAAATCTTCCGAAAACTCAATCAGTTGCCAAACAGGCATTAGAATATTTAGTCAAGGATGGGCCAGTAACAGAAATGCTGCCTAATGGCTTTATGGCTGTTCTCCCGGCAGATACGAAATTATCTGTCGACATTAAAGATAAAGTAGCAACAGTTAACTTTTCAAATGAGTTTAAAGAATATCAGGCAGAAGATGAACAGAAAATTCTTCAATCTGTTACTTGGACATTAACGCAATTTGATTCCATTGAAAAAGTAAAATTTAAGTTGAATGGCCACGAGCTGAATGAAATGCCTGTTAATGGCACTCCAATAGGAGAGGCTTATAGCCGAGCGAATGGGATTAATTTGGATACATCCGATGTCCTTGATATTCATAATACGAAACCTCTAACTGTTTACTACATTGGTGGAGAGGAAAACTCTTATTATTATGTCCCTGTTACAAAGAGAGTGACAAATAACGAAAAGAATAATTTGGTCGCGGTTGTAAATGAGCTTGTAAAGGGTCCAAATTTGGCATCCAATTTGGAAAGCGACTTCCTGGCAGATGTAAAGCTAATAGATGAGCCGAAGATTGAAAATGGTAAGGTAACTCTAAACTTTAATGAAGCCATCTTAAGTAGTTTTGAAGAAAAAATCTTGTCAAAACATATTTTGAACTCGCTTGTTCTATCTCTAACTGAACAAAAAGGAATTGAAAGTGTAGCAATTACCGTAAATGGCGAGGCTGGTTTTGTCAATGAAGATGGACAAAAAATGACAGAACCTGTATCACGTCCTGAAAAAGTAAATACAGGTAGTTTTTAAAAAAAATATTTTTGATATACTATATAAAGACAATGAAAGAGGTGGCTGGCATGCCCCCTCTTCTTTATTGTGTCTGATTAAGGAGGAATTGAATGATGCGAGCTGATGGACGTGAACAACAACAATTAAGACCTGTACATATTGAAACGAATTATTTAAAGCATCCTGAGGGATCTGTTTTAATTAGTGTTGGAGACACTAAGGTGATTTGTACTGCTAGTATAGATGAAAGAGTTCCTCCTTTTATGCGGGGAGAAGGGAAAGGCTGGATTACAGCCGAGTATTCCATGCTTCCAAGAGCAACGGAACAAAGAAATATTCGTGAAGCAGCAAAGGGAAAAATCTCTGGACGTACTATGGAAATACAGCGCTTAATTGGCCGTGCTCTTCGTGCTGTTGTAGATCTTGAAGCGATTGGGGAGAGAACAATTTGGCTAGATTGTGATGTAATTCAGGCAGACGGTGGCACTAGAACTGCTTCTATTACTGGTGCGTTTGTTGCTATGGCTATTGCGTTAGATAAGCTTTCAAAAAGTAAAAAGCTTGCTGGCTATCCAATAAAAGACTTTCTAGCAGCAACTAGTGTAGGGATTCTAGAAAATAAACAAGTAGTCGTTGATTTGAATTATATTGAAGACTCAAAAGCTCTAGTGGATATGAATGTAGTGATGATAGGAAACGGCGATTTTGTTGAATTACAGGGAACTGGAGAAGAAGCGACATTTTCATACAATGAGCTTCAAGAACTATTAAAAGCAGCTCAAGATGGAATCCTTACTCTATTTGAAAAGCAGAAGGAAGCATTAGGACAAGACATCACAAATAAAATAAATGCTAGAAAAGAAAGCTTAGAGGGGAAGGCATAATATGCAGGAAGTCATTATTGCTACTAAGAATGCGGGTAAAGCGAAAGAGTTTGAACAAATGTTCCTGCCGCTTGGTTATGCGGTCAAAACTCTAATTGATTTTCCAGAAATAAACGATATTGAAGAGACAGGAAACACATTTGAAGAAAACGCTATATTAAAGGCCGAAGCGGTTTCAAAAGTGTTAAATAAAATAGTCATTGCAGACGATTCAGGTCTGTCAATCGATGCATTAGATGGGCGTCCAGGGATATTTTCAGCCCGTTATGCAGGAGAAGCAAAAAATGATGAAGCGAATATAGTAAAAGTGCTGGATGAATTAAAGGTTGTGCCGGATGATCAGCGTCAGGCAAGATTTTATTGTGCACTAGCTGTTGCTGCCCCTAATCAGGAAACCTTTACTGTTTTAGGAGCTTGTGAGGGTGTCATCTTGCGTGAGAAAAGAGGCACAAATGGATTTGGATACGATCCCATTTTCTATGTTGCTGACAAGGAAAAAGCAATGGCTGAATTAAGTCCTGATGAAAAGGCACAAATTAGTCATAGAGCCCTTGCTCTTAAAAAATTAGAAAGCTTGCTGCCGACACTATTGCAAAAGGCAGGGAAAGCATGAGGATTTTAATTTTAAGTGATAGCCATGGGTTGACTGAGGAATTAACGGAAATTCGGAAGAAACATTCAAAAGAAATCTCGATGCTTGTTCATTGCGGCGATTCTGAGTTGGAAACAAACCACTCTTGTTTAGAGGGGTTCACTGTAGTGCGGGGAAATTGTGATTTTGATGAAAGTTTTCCTGAAGATCTTATTGAAGATATTGGCAAATATAAAATGTTTATTACTCATGGACATCGCTATTCTGTAAAATCAACTCTTTTAAATTTGAGTTATCGGGCAAAGGAGCTAGGTGCTAATATTGTTTGCTTTGGTCACTCTCATTATTTGGGGGCAGAGATCATTGACGATATCCTGTTTATTAATCCTGGAAGCATCAGGTTGCCTAGAGGACGAAAAGAGAAAACTTATGTAATAATGGATGTCGATAATAATGAGATTAATTTGCGTGTCTTTGACATAAAGCATGGTGAAATAAGTGAATTAGCCCAAAGGTTTTTATTGTAATAATCGAGTTAAAAAAGTTAGGGGAATAGCTTCTCCTAACTTTTCAAAAAAAAAAATAGGTTTTTGTATTGACTTTTGATTGTTAGCCTAATATAATAAAAAATGTCTTTGAAAATAATGTGTTTAAATAACTGAGCAAGAAAAGTAGAATAATGACTTGCCAAAATGGTTATTTATCATATATTATACAGTATATGTCCCAGTAGCTCAGCTGGATAGAGCAACGGCCTTCTAAGCCGTCGGTCGGGAGTTCGAATCTCTCCTGGGACGCCATCTATACATTAAATTAATTACATATCTACCGAAATCAGCTCACCTATTAGGTGAGTTTTTTTGTTTTTGTTATATTTCTTATACAAGATATTTGTCCAGTGGCGGACAGCTGTCAATACAAGTTAAAAGACAGAACCGTTTTGAGGAAAATGATTGCAGTCAAAAATAAATAGCAACAGGATTAATTAATTTTTGAAACTATTTAGAAGTACGCAAAAACAAAAAAGATAAAAAATTTATTAAATTTAAGATCATTTATATATCAAGGATGAAAGCGGATACATCAAATCAGATTAATTAAAATTATCAAATAATTTGCAAATAGGGTGTTGACGGTTTAATAAAATGGGCGTAAGATAGTCCTCAATATAAGAAATATAAAGTCCACAAAAAAAGAAATCAATCCTTTTAGTTGGTTCCGAAATTTCTTAATTAGTTTTTTTTAACCTAAAAATTCAATGGTTTAAAGCATTAAAAAATGATGCAATATTGAAAAAGCGAAGAAGAGGATAAGTAGCCTTATGATAGGGAATTTACAGAGAGCCGGCGGCTGCTGAAAGTCGGTAATTCCAGCATAAAGTGAACTCACCTCAGAGCACCAGCTTGAAAGAGTCAATCTAGTAAAGTTGGTCGGGTGCTGCCCACCCGTTACCAAAACGAACAGATAAAACTGTTCATAAGTGCACGCTTTTGCGTGAATTTAGGGTGGTACCGTGGAATAGGTTATTAAGCCTTTTCATCCCTATACCTACGATAGGTAGGTTTATGAGGGATGGAAAGGCTTTTTTTATTTGAATAATGATAATGTAAGGGAACAAAGAGGAGGTTTAATAAGAATGTTGCAGGAAGCTGCCTATACAGAAACAAACCTTGAGACGAGAGAAGTCACAGGTGCTGATCTGTTATTAGAAGCCTTGGAAAGGGAAAAGGTAGAAGTAATTTTTGGTTATCCAGGAGGAGCTGTACTACCGATTTATGATAAAATTTATCATTCAAAAATCCTCCATGTTTTACCTAGACATGAACAAGGCGGAATTCATGCTGCGGAAGGTTACGCTAGGATTTCCGGTAAGCCGGGGGTTGTTATTGCGACTTCAGGACCAGGAGCGACAAACATTGTTACAGGATTAACAGATGCAATGATGGATTCACTGCCGCTCGTCGTATTTACGGGTCAGGTAGCTACTAGTGTCATTGGCACTGATGCTTTTCAAGAAGCAGATATTCTTGGAATTACAACACCAATAACAAAATATAACTATCAAGTTCGAAATATTGAAGATATTCCAAGGATCGTCAAAGAGGCATTCTATATTGCATCAAGCGGAAGACCTGGTCCAGTGTTAATTGATATTCCAAAAGATATTGCAGCTTCTGTATCAAACCCTCCAGAAGAGCAGGAAATTAATTTACCTGGATATCAGCCAACTTTACAGCCTAACTATTTACAAATCCGCAAATTAACAGAGGCTGTAAGCAGTGCAAAGAAACCAGTTATATTAGCAGGAGCAGGAGTGCTTCATGCTAAAGCTTCACAAGAATTAAAGGAATATGCAGAACAGCAGCAAATTCCTGTTATTCATACATTACTAGGCTTAGGTGGTTTTCCGGCAAACAACGATTTATTCGTAGGGCTTGCAGGGATGCATGGCTGCTACGCTGCGAATATGGGCTTAAGCGAATGTGATTTACTTATCAATATCGGTGCTAGATTTGATGATCGATTAACCGGAAATCTTCAGCACTTTGCTCCAAAAGCAACAGTAGCTCATATCGATATTGACCCAGCTGAAATTGGCAAAAATGTTCCGACGGCTATTCCAATTGTTGCGGATGCGAAAGAAGCGTTAAAGCAATTAGTGCAGCAAAATGGCAAGCCTCCAGTTAACATAGAGTGGTTAGAACAGCTAAAGAAATGGAATGAAGAATATCCATATTATTTCGGTGAATCGAATGCGGAAAATATGAAACCTCAAAAGACGATGCAAATGCTTTTTGAGAAAACAGCTGGAAATGCAATTGTCGTCACAGATGTTGGACAGCACCAAATGTGGGCTGCACAATATTATCGTTTCAACGAGGCGGATAGATGGGTGACTTCAGGAGGATTAGGAACAATGGGATTCGGTCTTCCAGCAAGTATTGGAGCCCAGTTCGCAGACCCTGATGCTTGTGTTGTAGCAGTTCTTGGAGATGCAGGATTCCAAATGTCAACTCAAGAGCTTGCGGTCATCAGAGAGTTCAACCTACCAATCAAGATTTGTATTTTTAACAATCACTCTTTAGGAATGGTTCGACAATGGCAAGAAATTTTCTACGAATCACGTTTCTCGCATAGTAAAATTTCAGTTCAGCCTTCATTTGTAAAACTAGCAGAAGCCTATGATATTAAAGGTTATGTGATTCGTTCAGAGGAAGAGGCAGAGAGAATTTTAAATGAGGTTTTACATGATCGAGAGCCTGTTCTATTAGATTTTAGAATTGATCCAGACGAAAATGTATATCCAATGATCGCTCCAGGAAAAGGATTGCATGAAATGGTAGGTGCTAAGCCTTGAAAAGAACAATAAGCATGACAGTATTAAATCGTCCAGGAGTATTAAACCGAATTACTAATCTTTTCTCAAAGCGAAACTTTAATATTGAAAGTATTTCGGTCGGCCTTACAGAACATGATGGTGTATCAAGAATTACATGTGTCGTTCATGTAGAAAGTGATCGCGAAGCAGAACAGATCACGAAACAGCTAAACAAACAAATTGACGTTCTAAAAGTAATGGATATTAGTGACCAAGCGATTGTTGCGAGAGAATTGGCATTAATTAAAGTTCTGTCAACTCCGCAAACAAGAAGTGAAATTTATGCACTGATCGAACCATTTCGCGCAAACGTTATTGATGTTGGCAAGGACAGCTTAGTTATCCAAATTACTGGCGAATCAGAAAAAATTGAAGCCTTCATCGAATTAATTAAGCCATATGGCATTAAAGAGCTTGCAAGAACTGGATCAACGGCTTTCCCGAGAGGAACACAGCGTTCATCAAAGGAACCAAAAACGATCTCTATCGTTTAGAAATAGGCGTTTTTCAACAAATTAGCCTAATAATAACCGGAAAATTCAAAATAAAAAAATAAATCGAGATAAAGAAAGGGAGATTCAAAATGGCAAAAATGTACTATAACGGAGACGCAAATGCAGCATATTTAAACGGAAAGAAAGTAGCAGTAATTGGTTACGGATCACAAGGTCATGCACATTCACAAAACATGAGAGACAGCGGTGTTGATGTTATCATCGGTCTTCGTCAAGGGAAATCATGGGATAAAGCTGTAGAAGATGGCTTCCAAGTATACTCTGTTGGTGAAGCGACTGCACAAGCAGATATCATCATGATCCTATTGCCAGATGAAATGCAAACAAAAGTATACAATGAAGAAATTAAACCTAACTTAACAAATCAAGCAATCATGTTTGCTCACGGTTTCAATGTTCACTTTAACCAAATTGTACCTCCAGCTGATTGTGATGTACTACTTGTTGCTCCTAAAGGCCCTGGACATTTAGTGCGAAGAACTTATGAGCAAGATGCAGGTGTTCCAGCTCTATTCGCTATCCATCAAGACGTAACAGGTGAAGCAAGAGAGCTTGCATTAGCTTATGCAAAAGCGATCGGATCATTACGTGCAGGTGCATTAGAAACAACGTTCAAAGAAGAAACAGAAACAGATCTTTTCGGAGAGCAAGCAGTTCTTTGCGGCGGTTTAACTTCACTTGTAAAAGCTGGTTTCGAAACATTAGTAGAAGCTGGATACCAGCCAGAACTTGCTTACTTTGAAACATTACACGAGCTTAAACTAATTGTAGATTTAATGTATGAAGGCGGAATGGCTGGAATGCGCTATTCAGTTTCTGATACAGCAGAGTGGGGAGATTTCGTAACTGGTCCTCGAATTGTTGATGCTCGAGTGAAAGAGGAAATGAAGGCAGTTCTAAAAGATATCCAAGATGGCAAATTTGCACAAGGCTGGATTTTTGAAAACCAAACAAACCGTCCTGTTTATACTGCAATCAAGGCTAGAGAAAACGAGCATTTAATTGAAAAAGTAGGTAGAGAGCTAAGAGCGATGATGCCATTCATTAACCAAGGCAAGAAGAAAGAAGTTGTTGGCAGTGCAAAAAATTAAAATTTTCGATACAACTTTGAGAGACGGAGAACAATCAGCCGGTGTCAACCTTAACTTATCAGAGAAACTTGAAATTGCGAGACAACTAGAAAGATTGAATGTTGATATCATTGAAGCAGGCTTTCCAGCTGCTTCAAAAGGTGACTTTACATCCGTTCAAAAAATCGCTCAAATGGTTAAAAACTGTTCAGTAACCGGGCTTGCCCGCAGCGTCGTATCTGATATTGACGCTGCGTGGGAAGCACTAAAGGATGGTGCTGAACCACGACTTCATACATTTTTAGCAACATCTCCGATCCATCGTCATTATAAATTGAAGATGTCAAAGGAAGAGGTAATCGAGACAGCAGTTCAATCCGTTAAATATGCGGCAAAAAAATTCCCGATTATTCAATGGTCGGCTGAAGATGCATCACGAACTGAACTTCCTTTCCTTGCTGAAATTATCGAGCAAGTTATCCAAGCAGGCGCACATGTCATTAACTTGCCTGATACGGTTGGATACGGTACTCCTGAAGAGTATGGGAAGATTTTTAAATATATTAGAGAAAATGTTCCTTCAATTAATAAAGTCTCTTTATCAACTCATTGCCATGATGATCTTGGAATGGCTATTGCAAATTCTCTTGCAGCAGTTGAGAATGGAGCAACTCAAGTTGAAGGAACAATTAATGGAATTGGTGAAAGAGCAGGAAACGCTGCTCTTGAAGAAATTGCTGTGGCCCTTCATATTAGAAAGGATTTCTACAATGCTTCAACTCGCCTTAACCTTCAAGAAATCAGCCGCTCAAGCAGCTTAGTAAGCAAGCTGACTGGTATGGTTGTACCAGCTAATAAAGCGGTTGTTGGAAAGAATGCATTTGCCCATGAATCAGGTATTCACCAAGACGGTGTACTAAAAGAAAAAACAACTTATGAAATTATATCTCCAGAATTAGTTGGAGTTCAGTCTAATTCTTTAGTACTTGGAAAGCATTCAGGCAGACATGCCTTTAAAAATCGTTTAAATGAACTAGGTTTAAGCGTTCCGGATGAAGAAATCAATAAATTATTTGTATCCTTTAAAGAATTGGCTGACCGGAAAAAAGAGCTTACTGATTATGATTTAGTGGCACTTGTACTTGATGACAAATTGTCTAAAGAAGTGAGTTTCTACGAGCTTAATCAAATACAAGTTCAATATGGCACAAACCAAATTCCAACAGCGACAGTGACACTGACAGGTATTGACAAAGAGATTATTCAAGAAGCAGGTACTGGAGCGGGAAGTATCGAGGCTCTTTACAATACGCTTGAAAAATGTGTAGATGGCACAGTGAATCTACTAGATTACCGAATTCAATCAGTTGGTGCAGGAAGAGATGCATTAGCTGAGGTCTACGTAAAAATGAAATATTTAGATGTAGAAACTAGCGGGCGCGGACTTGCACAAGATGTGCTGGAGGCTTCAGGAAAGGCATATTTAAATGCCGTTAACAGAGTCATATATATGAAAAATATGGGGCGGGAATTTAGCTTAGCCTAGTTAAATTGAATGAATCATTTTAAATTACTTTTAATTTCTTTCATACATCAAGAACTGCTCATAATGAAAAAAACGGAGGGATAGTAATGGAAAAGCGTATCGCTGTACTGCCAGGAGATGGAATCGGCAAAGAGGTTGTAAAAGGAGCAATTGAAGTTTTACAGGCTGTAGGAGAGCGTTTCGGCCACCAGTTTGTTTTCCAATATGGAAAAATAGGTGGAGAAGCAATTGATACGGTTGGTACCCCTCTGCCCGATGAAACAGTTGAACTTTGTAAACAGAGCGATGCGGTTTTGCTTGGGGCAGTTGGCGGACCTAAATGGGAAAGTCAGCCACCCCACCTCCGTCCCGAACGCGGGCTTTTAAAGATTCGTAAAGATTTAAATTTATATGCAAACTTACGGCCAACTGCCTATTATCAAAGTCTTGCAGATTCTTCTTCGCTTAAGAGGGAAGTCATCGAAGGCGTAGATATGTTAATGGTTCGGGAATTAACAGGCGGCTTGTACTTCGGTAAACCGAGTGAACGCACAACTCGTGATGGCGAAGATGCTGTAGTAGATACTTTATTTTATAAAAGAGCAGAAATGACAAGAGTCATTAAACTTGCTTTTGAGCTTGCCAAGACACGTAACGGCAAAGTGACTTCAGTCGATAAGGCTAATGTGCTCGAGTCAAGCAGAATGTGGAGAGAAGTGGCTGAAGAAGTTGCAAAGGATTATCCGGAGGTTGTTCTTGAACACATGCTAGTTGATAATGCAGCCATGCAGCTTATTAGAAAACCAACCCAGTTTGACGTGGTTGTCACAGAGAATCTATTTGGTGATATTTTAAGTGATGAAGCATCTGTCTTAACAGGATCATTAGGAATGCTGCCTTCTGCAAGTTTATCAGAAGAAGGTCCTTATTTATTTGAACCAATTCATGGCTCTGCACCCGATATTGAAGGGAAAAATCTTGCAAATCCATTAGCTACGATTCTATCAGCAGCAATGATGCTTCGTATATCTTTCGATTTGCATAGAGAAGCTGAAGCGATTGAACATGCGGTTAATCAAGTTCTTGATTCAGGCTATCGTACTCCTGATATTATGTCAGCAGGCAAGAAGCGTGTCTCAACTACTGAAATGGTAGAACAAGTCAAGGCAACCTTACTTGACAACGAAGCAATCCTAAACATTATGGGAGCTTATGCATAGAAAAGCGGAAGCGCCTTGGTCAGGGGCGACAAGCATAAGACGGGCCAGTGAGAAGGTTGTCCTTTAACCTTCTTGCTGGAGCGGCTTATGACCTAGAGCCCCTAGGCGCAGGAGCTAGACAAATAGAAAAGCGGAAGCGCCTTGATCAGGGGCGACAAGCATAAGACGGGCCAGTGAGAAGGTTGTCCTTTAACCTTCTTGCTGGAACGGCTTATGACCTAGAGCCCCTAGGTGCAGGAGCTAGACAAATGGAAAAGCGGAAGCGCCGTGTGACACGACCTGAAATGGTCGTGTTCTTTTTAAAAATGACAATAATACATTTAATGTTTGAACATATATTGAGCTGGAACATTTAGTAGAAGGGAGAGAATAATATGGGGAAATCAATTATTGAAAAGATTTGGGAAAAACATATTGTCCATCAGGAAGAAGGGAAGCCAGATTTACTATATATTGACCTTCATTTAGTCCATGAGGTTACATCTCCGCAGGCATTTTCAGGATTAAGAATGAAAAATCGGAAGGTAAGAAGACCAGATCGGACTTTTGCAACTGTTGACCATAATATTCCGACAGACAATCGATATGAAATTAAGGATGAAGTTGCATTAAATCAAATGTCAACACTAGAAAAGAACTGTCTCGAGTTTGGGATTGAATTAGCAGGTATCGATAGTCCAGATCAAGGAATTGTTCATGTAATAGGACCAGAGCTTGGTTTAACACAGCCAGGTATGACGGTTGTTTGCGGCGATAGCCATACTTCTACACATGGTGCCTTTGGATCTATTGCGTTTGGGATTGGGACAAGTGAGGTTGAGCATGTTTTGGCAACACAATCAATCTGGAGAGCAAAGCCGAAAACATTAAAAATCGAAATTAACGGTGAACTTAAAACGGGTGTAACGGCTAAGGATGTTATTTTATACATTTTAGCTAAAAACGGCTTTGATTTTGGAACAGGTCACATCATTGAATATTGTGGCGATACCATTAGAAGAATGACAATGGAAGAAAGAATGACCATTTGTAATATGTCCATTGAGGGTGGAGCACGAGCTGGTTTAGTTAGTCCTGATGAAATTACCTTTAATTATATTCAAGGAAGAAGATACGCACCGAAGGGCGATGACTTTGCAAATGCTGTTGAAGAATGGAAGGAATTAGTTTCAGATTCTGATGCTCAATATGACCGCGAAATTTTTATTGATGCAAGCGATATTGCCCCAATGGTAAGCTGGGGAACAAACCCTGCGATGACGTCAAAAGTATCTGATCAAATTCCAACAATCAATGATTGTCAAACTGAAATTGACAAGAAATCACTACTACGTGCATTAGATTATATGGGATTAGAAGAAGGCCAGAAGATTGAAGATATTGAAATTCAGCATGTCTTTATCGGTTCCTGCACAAATTCGAGAATAGAGGATTTGCGCCAAGCTGCTAGCATTGCTAAAGGAAAGATAGTACATCCAAATGTTAGAGCGCTGGTCGTTCCTGGATCACAGCAAGTAAAGAAGCAGGCAGAAGCTGAAGGGTTAGATATCATTTTCAAACAAGCTGGTTTTGAATGGAGAGACTCAGGCTGCAGTATGTGTTTAAGCATGAATAATGATATCGTTCCAAGTGGGGAGCATTGTGCTTCAACATCCAATCGAAACTTTGAGGGACGCCAAGGGTCTGGAGCTAGAACGCATTTAGTCAGTCCCCTGATGGCATCAGCTGCAGCTATTTATGGAAGATTTGTAGATGTTACGTCATTAATTACGGCTGATACAGTTCAATAGGGGAGGGAAATCGAATGAGTGGTTTTAAAGTTTTACAAGGAAAAGCAATTGCGTTTGACCGTGCAAACGTTGATACAGATCAAATTATACCAAAGCAATTTTTAAAACGAATTGAAAAAACTGGTTTTGGAGAGTTTCTATTCTATGACTGGCGGTTCACTAAAGACGGAGAGCCTAACCCGGAATTCGAATTGAACCGTCCGGAAAATCAGGGAGCTTCAGTTTTAATTGCCAATGAAAACTTTGGTTGTGGATCATCTAGGGAACATGCACCTTGGGCGTTAATGGACTTTGGCTTTAAAGTATTGATCGCACCTTCCTTTGCAGATATTTTTCATCAAAACTGCTTGAAAAATGGAATACTTCCTATTGAATTGAAAGCAGAAGAAGTTTCTTATTTATTAGAGCAAGCCAAAAATCAGCCATACGAGTTGAAAATTGATTTGGAACAAGAGACGGTATCTGATGAAAAAGGCTTCACTACTAAATTTCCGGTAAATACATACTGGAAAACGATGCTGATGAACGGCTGGGATGAAATTGAAATTACACTTCAGCTGGATGAAAAAATTTCTGAGTATGAAAAGTCGAAGGAGCTTGTTCAGTAAAAAACATAAGATTCACAGTCTTCTTTCTGTGAATCTTTTTGTTTTTTCATTTTAAGCATGCTACACTAACTTCAAAATAACAAAATGAAAAGTGGCGTGACAAATTATGAAGAAAAAAGATCGGAAAAAACTGAACGAAAAAATTATTCTTTTTCCCGATCTGGAAAAAAGACTCATGGAAAAAGGACTTGAAAGCTTACAGAATAAGAGGTTTCGAGAGGCTATTGATTATCTTGAAGAGGCAATGAAGTTAGAACAAGAAAATGAAGAAATACATATAGGACTAGTCCTTGCTTATTTTGAATCGGGGCAATTATTAAAAGCAAAGGAATTCGCAAACTGTATGCTCCAAAAGGGCCTTGGGGACTATATTCAAATTATTGATTTATACTTAATGATTCTTGTGCAATTGCATCAATATGACGAAATTGTAAAAACCATTGAAGTATTAATAGAAGAAAAAGAAATACCTTTCGATAAAATGGAGCATTTTACCCGGATGCTTCAGTTTAGCAAAAGAATGGCTGAATCAGCACCCGAGGATGAAAAGGAGAACATTCATGAAGAGGAATCTCTGAATATGGAGATAGACCTATTTTCCATCCATGATCAGCATGAGCAAATTCAAATGGCTACAGGGCTTATGAAAAGAAATATTAGACCTTTTATGAATGAGATACTGACATATTTAGAATGTAGTGAAGGCGAGCCTTTTTTTAAAACGATGCTTCTGAATGTGTTAACCCAACATGAGTATGATAAAAAAACTATCGTACAAAAGCTTGGTGAAAAGATGTCTGTTATTCCATCAAAACTTGAGGATGTTCATAATAACGAGCAAATAATTAAATTGCTTGAAATCGTCAGAAATGAATTAGAACATGAAGATCCAATCTTTTATAATCACATAAAAAGTTTGATAGAGAGGCATTTATTTATTTTGTATCCATTTAAGCTCAAGCCTTTTTCTGAAGAGGTTTGGAGTGCGGCATACCACAGTCTTGCTGCAAGTTATCATGGCGTTCAACAATCAAAGAGAGAGCTCTCCAAAAGGTATAACGTGCAAGAAAAAGAAATTAGTGAAGCAGAGGCTTTTTTAATGAAAATAGAAGAAATTTCATCCTCAAATTATTAGCTTCATTGTTGAAAGCTTGGGCCTGTATGTTATAATATAATGGTTGTATATGTAAATGGTATTTATTGTGTAAAAAAATGATAATGCTTGGAAAACGAGCTGTATCAATACCAATTCGTTACGAATGAAATGACAATAGATTTTTTGGAGGGAAATAATTATATGTCTGCTAAATTTGAAAAGCTAGAAGGGAACCTTGGTGTTCTTACAGTTGAAGTAGATGCAGAAAAAGTAAACGAAGGTTTAGACGCTGCATTCAAAAAGGTAGTTAAACAAATTAATGTTCCTGGTTTCCGTAAAGGGAAAATGCCTCGTGGCATGTTTGAAAAGCGTTTTGGTGTAGAAGCACTTTACCAAGATGCAGTTGATTTCTTACTGCCTGAAGCATATGCAAGTGCAATTGAAGAAACTGGTATTGAGCCAGTAGATCGTCCAGAAATCGATGTAGAGCAAATCGAAAAGGGCAAGAGCTTTATTTTTACTGCAAAGGTTACTTTAAAGCCAGAAGTAAAGCTTGGCGAATATAAAGGTATTGAAGTAGAAAAATTCGAAACAGAAGTAACAGAAGAAGATGTTAACAACGAGCTTACATCTATGCAAGCAAAACAAGCTGAGCTAGTTGTGAAAGAAGAAGGCAAAGCTGAAAATGGCGATACAGTTGTTCTAGACTTTGAAGGTTTTGTTGATGGGGAAGCATTTGAAGGCGGAAAGGCTGAAAACTACTCTCTTGAACTTGGTTCTGGTCAATTCATTCCAGGATTCGAAGAGCAATTAGTTGGTACTGCAGCTGGAGAAGCAAAGGATGTTGAAGTAACATTCCCAGAAGAATATCATGCTGCTGAACTAGCTGGCAAGCCTGCAGTATTCAAAGTAACTGTTCACGAAATCAAAACAAAAGAACTTCCAGCTCTAGATGATGAGTTTGCTAAAGAAGTAGATGAAGAAGTTGAATCTTTAGATGCTCTTAAAGAAAAAATCAAAGCACGCTTAGAAGAAAGCAAAAAGCATGAAGCAGAGCATTTTGTTCAAGATACTGTAGTTGAAAAAGCTACAAAGAATGCTGAAATCGATCTTCCTGAAGCTATGATTGATACAGAACTTGATCGTATGGTGAATGAGTTCGATCAGCGTCTGCAAATGCAAGGAATGAACCTTGATCTTTACTTCCAATTCTCAGGTCAAGATAAAGATGCATTACGCGGTCAAATGAAAGAAGAAGCTGAAAATCGCGTACGTGTTAACTTAACTCTTGAAGCAATTGCGAAAGCTGAAAACATCGAAGTAACAGATGAAGAAGTAACTGCTGAGCTTAACAAAATGGCTGAAATGTACAACATGTCAGTAGAAAGCATTCAAAAAGCTCTAGGAAGCTTAGAAGGCCTTAAAGCTGATCTTCAAATTAAAAAAGCTGTTGATTTCCTAGTTGAAAACAGCAAAACTATCTAATATCTTTTTAGTTGAAAAACCATATTAAGAAAACATAAATGAACAAGGCGCGAGTTTATCGTGCCTTGTTTTATACAATAAACTTTCATACATACATAAAAATTTCAACCGCGGTGACACTTCTTTTTATTTACATATGAGTGATTTAGGTAATTTCTACCGATTTAATTTAATCAATAATGGTTAAGCTTAGTTTATTGGGAATATAATTTTTTTAAGTAATATGTGAATCCTCTATGCAAACAGACATACATATAAGAAAAGCGGAGCCGACTGCCCTGCCGCGACAAGCATAAGTCGAGCCAACTGGTTTATAAGTGTTTTCATTTCCTGTCCATTGTGAAAATGTGTTACAATGCAATACATATAAAAAGATAAGAATACGTAACTGTTTGTATATGATTCGAAAGATTTAAAATGATATGAAGTTTTTCGAGGGGTGAAGGATTTGTTTAAATTTAGTGATGAAAAAGGACAATTAAAATGTTCTTTCTGTGGAAAAACTCAGGACCAAGTACGCAAGCTTGTTGCAGGTCCAGGTGTATATATATGTGATGAGTGTATAGAGCTCTGCACAGAAATTGTGGAAGAGGAACTTGGAACTGAAGAAGAAGTTGAGTTTAAAGATGTTCCCAAACCATCTGAAATCCGTGACATTTTAGATGAATATGTCATTGGTCAAGATCAGGCAAAGAAATCACTATCTGTAGCAGTATATAATCATTATAAGCGCATCAATTCCAACAGCAAAATTGATGATGTCGAGCTTTTCAAAAGTAATATTTGTATGATCGGACCGACAGGAAGCGGAAAAACATTACTTGCTCAAACATTAGCGCGTATTTTAAATGTGCCATTTGCAATTGCAGATGCTACTTCCTTAACAGAAGCGGGCTATGTAGGTGAAGATGTTGAAAATATTTTATTAAAACTTATTCAATCTGCTGATTATGATGTTGAAAAAGCAGAAAAAGGCATTATCTATATTGATGAAATCGATAAAGTGGCTCGTAAGTCTGAAAACCCATCCATTACAAGAGATGTATCTGGAGAAGGTGTACAGCAAGCATTATTAAAAATCCTAGAAGGAACAGTGGCAAGTGTTCCACCTCAAGGCGGCAGAAAGCATCCGCACCAAGAATTCATTCAAATTGACACAACCAATATTTTATTTATTTGTGGTGGTGCGTTTGACGGAATTGAACAAATCATTAAGCGCCGTTTAGGCCAAAAGGTCATTGGCTTTGGTTCAACAACAAAAGAAACTGAAGTAGATCAAAAAGAATTACTAACTAAGGTTCTACCAGAGGATCTTTTGAAATTTGGATTAATTCCAGAATTTATTGGACGTCTTCCGGTCATTGCAAGCTTAGGCTTACTTGATGAGGAAGCATTAATTGAAATTCTGACAAAACCAAAGAATGCATTAGTAAAGCAATATCAAAAAATGCTTGAGCTTGATGATGTAGAGCTTGAATTCGAGGAAGAAGCGCTAGTTGAAATTGCGAAGAAGGCTATAGAGCGTAAAACAGGGGCACGTGGACTTCGTTCCATTATTGAAGGAATCATGCTCGATGTTATGTTTGATCTTCCTTCTCGCGACGATATTAAAAAGTGTATCATTACAAAGGAAACAGTTACTGATAATAAATCACCAAAACTTATCCTTGAAGACGGTACAATTGTAAAAGAAGAAACAAAAACATCTGCATAATGAAGATTAGCCAAGCCTTTATGGTTTGGCTTTTTTGATTAAAAAGTCATATATTTTATGAAAATCCCTCCAGCTTTTTACATGAAATTCTTGTTTATTCCAACCTAGTCAGGGAGATACTAGCATATATCAACGAGAACTAGATTGCAGGAGGGAAAAGTATGAGTTGGACGGGGATCGCCTTATTTATTCAATTGTTTTTTGGTATCGTGATTGGTCTTTATTTCTGGAATTTGCTTAAAAATCAGCGTACACAAAAAGTCTCAATTGATAGAGAATCTAGAAAAGAAATGGACCAATTAAAAAAGATGAGATCCATCTCTTTAACTGAGCCTTTAGCAGAGAAAGTTCGTCCATCTAGCTTTACAGACATTGTCGGCCAAGAGGATGGAATAAAATCGTTAAAAGCAGCTTTATGCAGTCCAAATCCGCAGCATGTTATTATTTATGGACCGCCGGGAGTTGGGAAAACAGCAGCAGCTAGATTGGTGCTGGAAGAAGCGAAAAAAACAGCAAAATCTCCATTTAAACAGTCCTCTGTATTTATTGAACTGGATGCAACGACAGCCCGTTTCGATGAAAGAGGCATTGCAGACCCGCTTATCGGCTCTGTTCACGATCCTATTTATCAAGGTGCCGGAGCAATGGGACAAGCGGGGATTCCTCAGCCGAAACAAGGAGCTGTTACGAATGCACATGGCGGTGTCCTTTTTATTGATGAAATTGGAGAGCTCCATCCTATCCAGATGAATAAATTATTAAAAGTATTAGAGGACCGGAAAGTATTTTTGGAAAGTGCATATTATAATGAGGAAAATACGCAAATTCCAAGTCATATTCATGATATTTTTAAAAACGGGTTGCCAGCTGACTTTAGATTAATTGGAGCGACAACAAGAACACCAAGTGAGATTCCTCCAGCTATTCGCTCAAGATGTATGGAAGTGTTTTTCAGGGAGCTGGATGAAGAGGAAATTGCAGCAGTAGCAAAAAACGCAGCAGATAAAGTTAAACTTTCTATTAGTGAAAACGGGCTAAGTACCCTTGCCTCCTATGCAAAAAATGGCCGCGAGGCAGTTAATCTAATTCAAATTGCAGCAGGACTTGCTATTACTGAGAATCGAAATTACATAAAAGATGAAGATTTAGAATGGGTCATCCAATCCAGTCAATTATCGCCTAGAATGGAGAGAAAAATAAACCATCATTCTGAAATCGGCTTGGTAAATGGTTTAGCAGTATATGGTCCAAATTCAGGTGCTCTCCTAGAAATTGAAGTAACGGTAATTCCAGCAAAGGAAAAGGGAAGTATAAATATTACTGGGATTGTAGAAGAGGAAAGCATTGGAGGACAAGGAAAATCGATCCGCAGAAAAAGTATGGCAAGAGGTTCTATTGAAAATGTTATTACGGTTCTTCGGTCCATGGGAGTGCCGGCAAACGATTATGATATTCATGTGAATTTTCCAGGAGGCATTCCAATTGATGGCCCTTCAGCGGGAATTGCTATGGCAACCGGTATTTATTCAGCTATTTATAAATTCCCGATTGATCATACGGTTGCAATGACTGGTGAAATTAGTATTCATGGGCATGTTAAACCGGTTGGCGGTGTATATCCGAAGGTCAAAGCTGCAAAAAAAGCTGGTGCCAAAACGGTTATTATTCCTAAGGAGAATATGCAGTCGATTTTAAATGAAATCACCGGAATTAACATTATTCCTGTAAGCCATTTGAATGAGGTTTTTGAGCTTGCGGTTATTAAAAACTTTCATCGAGAACAATCCATCACTGCTTCAATCGAATTAGCGAAAAAGGAAAGCATCTAGATGGTGAACTTCGGCTTATTGTTTCTCGCATAAAAGCCGAAGTTTTATTTATGTTAAGATGACGGCCAACAAGATCCGAAAAAGCGGTAGAGAAGTCCGTCAGAAGGCGGATGACGGCCAACAAGAGTCAAAAAAGCGATAGAGAAGTCCGTCAGAAGGCGGATGACGGCCAACAAGAGCCAAAAAAGCGGTAGAGAAGTCCGTCAGAAGGCGGATGACGGCCAACAAGAGCCAAAAAAGGGACAGAGATGTCCGTCAGAAGGCGGATGACGGCCAACAAGAGCCAAAAAAGGGACAGAGATGTCCGTCAAAAGAGGAATGACGGTCAACTAGAGTCAAAAAAGCGATAGAGATGTCCGTCAAAAGAGAAATGACGGCCAACTATAGCCAACAAAGTGAGAGAGTTGTCCGTCACAAAGGATATTCATCTGTTGAAATGTCCATCTTTGCACAAATGACTGTCATATTATCAAATCACTTAACGACAATAAAAGCCGCTCTTGCTTTTCAAATTAGACACTGTCACATAAATAAGTTAGAATTGTACAAAGAAAATATTAGCAAATTTGATGCTAATAATAAGATAAGTATTTGGAGGTGCTTCTGGTTATGGCGAAAAAGAAAGATATCATCGTCCCCCTCCTGCCGCTTCGGGGTTTGCTTGTTTACCCTACAATGGTCCTTCATTTAGATGTTGGACGTGAAAAGTCGGTACAGGCCCTTGAAAATGCGATGGTAGAAGACCATTTAATTTTCCTGACTACACAAAAGGAAATATCAATAGATGAGCCAGTTGAAGAAGATTTATACAATATTGGCACACTAACTCGTGTAAAACAAATGTTAAAACTTCCTAATGGGACAATTCGGGTATTAGTTGAAGGATTAAAAAGAGCGCAAATACTTGAGTTTGAAGAGAATCAAGACCATTATGCTGTAAAAATCGAAGTATTTGAAGAGGAAACAGAAAAGGATGTAGAAGATCAGGCATTAATGAGAACAATGCTAGAATACTTTGAACAATACATAAAAGTATCGAAAAAAGTATCAGCCGAAACTTATTCAGCTGTTTCTGATATTGAAGAGCCAGGGCGTATGGCAGACATTATTGCCTCACACCTGCCTTTAAAACTAAAAGAAAAGCAAGACATATTAGAAACCTTCGATGTCAAAGAAAGAATGAATCGAATTATCGAAATTATTCATAATGAAAAAGAAGTATTAAATTTAGAAAAGAAAATTGGGCAGCGCGTAAAGAAATCGATGGAACGCACTCAGAAAGAGTATTATTTACGTGAGCAGATGAAGGCCATTCAAAAAGAGCTTGGTGACAAGGAAGGAAAAACAGGCGAAATTGCTGATTTGACTGAAAAAATCGAAAAAGCAGGTATGCCGGAACAAGTCAAAACAACTGCGTTAAAGGAGCTTGATCGTTATGAAAAAATTCCTTCAAGCTCTGCAGAAAGCGGCGTAATCCGCAATTATATTGAATGGCTTGTTTCACTTCCTTGGAGTAAGGCGACTGAGGATGATTTAAATATTCACAAAGCAGAACGCATCCTGAATGAAGACCATTATGGTCTTGAAAAAGTGAAGGAAAGAGTGCTTGAATATTTAGCCGTTCAAAAATTGACAAACTCATTAAAGGGACCAATTCTATGTCTAGCTGGCCCTCCAGGTGTGGGTAAAACGAGTCTCGCTCGTTCTATTGCTACATCTCTTAATAGAAATTTTGTCCGTATTTCTCTGGGCGGTGTACGTGATGAGTCTGAAATTCGCGGTCATAGAAGAACTTATGTTGGAGCTATGCCAGGGCGTATTATTCAAGGCATGAAAAAGGCCGGCACGATCAACCCAGTATTTTTACTTGATGAGATAGACAAGATGTCCAGTGATTTTCGTGGAGATCCATCTGCTGCGATGCTTGAAGTTTTAGATCCAGAGCAAAACCATAATTTTAGTGACCACTATATAGAAGAAACTTATGACCTTTCGAAAGTAATGTTTATCGCCACAGCTAATAATTTAGCGACGATTCCTGGTCCTCTTCGTGACAGGATGGAGATTATTACGATTGCTGGCTATACAGAACTGGAGAAAATTCATATTGCGAAAGATCATTTATTCCCGAAGCAAATTAAAGAGCATGGTCTTTCAAAATCTCAGCTTCAAATTCGAGAGGACGGAATCCAAAAAATTGTCCGCTATTATACGAGAGAAGCAGGTGTTCGAAGTCTAGAACGTCAATTAGCGACAATTTGCCGGAAAACAGCAAAAATTATTGTGTCAGGTGAGAAAAAGAAAGTTATTATTTCAGAGAAAAATGTAGAAGACTTTTTAGGAAAGCCTTTATATCGTTATGGGCAAGCTGAACTTGAGGATCAAGTGGGAGTTGCAACTGGTCTTGCATATACAACGGTTGGCGGAGATACTCTTCAAATTGAAGTCTCTCTTTCACCAGGCAAAGGCAAGCTTGTTCTTACAGGTAAGCTTGGGGATGTCATGAAGGAATCAGCACAAGCTGCTTTCAGTTATGTTCGTTCCAAAGCAAATGAATTGGGTATTGAAGAAGACTTCCATGAAAAGTATGATATTCACATTCACGTTCCAGAAGGTGCAGTGCCAAAGGATGGGCCATCAGCTGGTATTACAATTGCAACGGCACTAGTATCCGCTCTATCTGGTAAACGTATTCGGAAAGAGGTTGGCATGACTGGAGAAATTACATTGAGAGGCCGCGTTCTTCCAATTGGCGGCGTTAAAGAGAAAACATTAAGTGCACACCGTGCGGGGTTAACGAAGATCATTCTTCCAAAGGATAATGAGAAGGATATTGATGATATCCCTGAAAGTGTTCGTGGCGAGCTGGAATTTGTTCTTGTCTCCCATGTAGATGAAGTATTAAAACATGCATTGACTGGCGGTGTTCAAGCATGAAAGTAACTTCAGCAGATATCGTCATTAGTGCGGTAAAGCCTGACCAATATCCAGGTGAGGCTTTACCTGAGTTTGCTTTAGCTGGGAGATCCAATGTTGGGAAGTCTTCCTTTATCAATAAAATGTTAAATCGAAAGGCTTTGGCAAGAACTTCATCAAAGCCAGGGAAAACTCAAACATTAAACTTCTTCTTAATTAATGAAATGATGCATTTTGTTGATGTCCCGGGTTATGGCTATGCAAAGGTTTCGAAAAAGGAACGAGAAGCCTGGGGCAAAATGATTGAAACATACTTAACGAGCAGAGAGCAGCTAAAAGCTGTTGTGCAAATTGTAGATTTGCGTCATCCCCCGACACAGGATGATATTATGATGTATGACTTTTTAAAGCATTATGAAATTCCATGCATCATCATTGCAACAAAGGCTGATAAAGTACCAAAATCAAAATGGCAAAAGCATATCAAAATAACAAAGGAAACGCTGGATCTTGATCCAAATGATCACTTAATCCTCTTTTCGTCTGAAACTGGACAAGGGAAGGATGAAGCGTGGTCCGTACTTCAAAGCTATATGTAACCTTTTATCCCGTTGCTTGAACGCAACGGGATTTTTTTGTCAAATCTCCTAATCGAAAAAAAGCGAGATTAACACTTTAAAATTTTTATAGTTTTGCTAAATACTTTGTCGGAACAACGGGAATCAAGAGGACGATAGAGGATTCTTTATCAATTTGGAGCATATGACAGGTCATTAAGCGTGAGGCAATAATAGTCCACTAGATAACTATTTAACATAAAATATGAATTTTGGGAAAATTCATCTCATATGTTAAGGTAATTAGTAATAAAAATTAGGGAATACAAAAGGGGGCAGTTTTGATAGTGAGGTATTTATGGAAAGGATTACTCTTGCTTATTTCTATAATTGTTCTTGCTGCTTGCGGGGCAAAGGAAGCTTCGAAGGGTGGCTTCAAGCTAGTAGAGGAAGGGAAATTTATCTATGCTTCTTCTGGAGAATTTAATCCATTCAGTGTGACAAATGCTGATGGAACGATGAGTGGTTTCGATATTGAAGTAGGAGAAGCTATTGCGAAAGAGCTTGGATTGGAACCGGTACAGAAAAAGTTTAAATTTGGCGGAATTGTTGAAGGCGTTAAATCTGGCCGTTTTGATGCAGCTGTTGCGAGTCATACGATAACAGAAGAGCGGCTGCAAGCAGTTAACTTCTCCATTCCTTACTATTATTCCGGTCCGCAAATCTATGTACGTCCAGATAGCAGTGTGGAAACGATAGATGATTTAAAAGGATTAGAAGTTGCAGTAGCGAAAGGAACAACGTATGCGGATGTAGCTCAGCCTGTCACGGATAATATTAAGTTTTATGATAGTGATGTAGTAGCATTAGAGGCATTAAGCAAAGGTAAGCATGATGCAGTTATTACGGATTTTATTACTGGTAAAGAGGCTATTGGTGCCGGGATGAAAATAGTTGGAAAGGAATTGCTTGGAAAGAGCGAACAAGCAATTGCCGTTGCAAAAGAAAATGAAGAACTGCTAGCAAAGATTAATGAGGCCCTTAAGAAATTACATGAGAATGGGACATTGACTGAAATTAGTAAAAAATATATCGGTGAAGATATCACGAAAGATCCAGAAAAAGAATAAACGAGCGAGGATGACTTCAATCCATAAAGACAGACCCTAAAACCTTATATTGTATATACTTTTCACCCTTATACAATGTACGGTGCAGGACTGAACTTTATAAGTCATCCTCTTTTTATTAATCTCATATAAAAAGGAGGAAAGCCTATGGATTTATTAACTAAATTTATAGACACATACCCCATATTTTTAAAAGGAATGGTTCTCACCTTTCAGCTAACCATTATCTCCATATTTATAGCCATCTTTATCGGCCTCTTTTTCGCCTTTTTAAAAATTTCTAAAATACGAATACTCGAATTAGTGGCGGATGCGTATATTTTCCTTGTTCGTGGAACCCCGCTTGTAGTTCAAATTTTTATATTCTACTTTGGCTTAACATCCATTAATATGCCAGACTTCTGGGCGGTTGTGCTAGGATTGGCCTTCCACAACGGAGCCTATATTGCTGAAATTTTCCGAGGGGCTATCCAATCTGTTGATCATGGACAAATGGAAGCTGGGAGATCTCTCGGAATGACAGTGGGACTGGCTATGAGAAGAATTATTCTTCCGCAAGCCATTCGGAGAGCGCTGCCGCCTCTAGGGAATCAATTTATTATTGCGTTAAAGGATTCTTCGCTTGCTTCATTTATTGGAATGTACGAACTGTTTAATGTGGCCACAACACAAGGCTCTATTAAATATGATTATATGAGCTACCTGCTCATTGTCGCTGTTTACTATTTAATATTAGTCTTATTCTTCTCCATTATTGTAAGGCTCATTGAAAAGAAAATGGCTAGCAGTGACTAAGAAAGGAGGCTTTCGAGTATGGGTGATAATGTGATGATAAGTGTAGAAAAGCTAAATAAATCATTTGGTAATTTACATGTATTAAAAGATGTTGATATGACAGTAAAGCAAAGTGAAGTAGTTTGCTTAATCGGGGCTAGCGGATCAGGTAAGAGTACGCTCCTTCGCTGCATCAATTTTTTAGAGTTAAAGGATAGCGGTAAAGTAATAATAGGCGGGGAGCAAATTGAGAAAGACACACATGATTTAAATAAGGTGAGGGCAAGAGTTGGCATGGTTTTTCAGCATTTTAATTTATTTCCTCATAAAACAGTGCTTGAGAACGTTATTGAGGCGCCAATTCACGTGAAAAAAATTTCAAAAGAACTGGCGATAGAGGAAGGAAAAGTGCTGCTTAGAAAAGTAGGGCTTTCAGATAAAGAGAATGTATATCCTTCTAAATTGTCAGGAGGTCAAAAACAGCGTGTGGCAATAGCTAGGGCATTAGCGATGAAGCCGGAAATCATGCTATTTGATGAACCTACATCAGCACTCGATCCAGAGCTGGTTGGTGAGGTTCTTGCTACAATGAAGGAGCTCGCTCATGAAGGAATGACGATGGTAGTTGTAACTCATGAAATGGGTTTTGCAAGGGAGGTAGCTGATTGGGCTGTCTATATGCATGAAGGAAGAATTGTCGAAGTAGGACATCCGAAGGAACTATTTTCTAACCCTAAAGAGACAAGAACAAAACTCTTTTTGGATTCAGTATTATAAACAGAGAGGACAGGGAATAATAACCTTGTCCTCTTATTTCTTTTTAATAAAGAGAAAGTAGGCGCCAGCGAGGATAAAAATGGCCGGCCAAAACTTCCATGCAGCAGACACCCCTGTTTCTAATAAACCAAACCAGCCAATGACTCGATCATAAAATAGAAGCAAGGATGCAAGGATTAAAAATAATAGCCCTTGAAATAGTCCGGATCTTGTCTTTTGATACTGAAGTAAAAATCCAAGTGCAATTATTAATATGAATGTCCCGATATGATCCGGCCAAATATCAAGACGATTAACGACATGAAAGTGAAGGCCAAACCCAGTTAAAATAACTCCAGGCAAAATAGCCTGATAATCCTTTGCCCCATAGCCTTGAAATAAAAAAGCGACCCCAATTATCATTAATAGGCTTGGCCATGTAAGATACGCTTGAAAAACAGTAATATTAGATTGCTGAAGAAAGAAGTAGGCTCCAAAGCCAATAAGGATAATTCCAGGGAATATTCTCTGATTTTTCACATTTACACCTCTTCCATAAAGGTTCACTTGAATCTATTAGTAATATTTGATAATGTACATAAGGAAGTATTTTGTCGAATGGAAATTTACAGGTTTGAATTCAATGTATATTTTATCATAGGAGTTCAAGATCTGTTCACATTTACGTATAAATATAGTAGTAATTAAGTGTTACAATTAAGATAGCATTGTGCAATTAATTTGGGGGTGTCATTTTAAATGCATATATTAGTTGTTGGTCTAAATTATAAAACAGCCCCTGTTGAAATTCGGGAAAGACTGACGTTTAATCCTTCTCAGTTATCAGATGCAATGAAATCGTTAAAGAATAAAAAAAGCATCTTGGAGAATGTTATTTTGTCTACATGTAACCGGACTGAAATCTATGCGGTTGTTGATCAGCTTCATACAGGCCGTTACTATATTAAAGAATTTTTATCAGAGTGGTTTAATATAGAGAAAGAAGAGTTCTCTCCATATTTGTTTATTTATGAACAGGATGGGGCTATTGAGCATTTATTAAATGTTTCTTGTGGACTGAACTCGATGATTCTTGGGGAAACGCAAATTTTAGGACAAGTCCGGACAAGCTTTCTGCAGGCACAGGAAGATAATACGATTGGAACTGTGTTTAATCAGTTATTTAAGCAGGCAATTACGCTTGCGAAGCGTGCTCATTCTGAAACAGAGATTGGAGCAAATGCTGTTTCTGTCAGTTATGCAGCTGTAGAATTAGCGAAGAAAATCTTTGGCTCGATAGATAATAAGCATGTTCTTATCCTTGGAGCAGGAAAAATGGGTGAGCTTGCAATTCAAAACCTGCACGCGAATGGAGCAAGTAAAGTAACGGTAATTAACCGTACCTTTGAAAAGGCTCAGGATTTAGCTGGCCGATATGCAGGTCAAGCTAAAACTCTTCAAGAGCTTCAATGTTCTCTTGTCGAGGCAGACATTCTTATTAGCTCAACTGGAGCGAAAGACTTTGTTGTTACGAAAGAAATGATGACAGCCGTTGAAAAAATGCGAAAAGGGAAGCCATTGTTTATGGTGGATATCGCTGTACCGCGCGATTTAGATCCAGCCCTTGCAGATTTAGACAGCGTCTTCTTATATGATATTGATGATCTTGAAGGAATTGTGGAAGCAAATCTTCAAGAACGGAAAAAAGCTGCTGAAGCAATTGGGCTGATGATTGAACAGGAAATTACAGAATTTAAACAATGGCTGAATTTACTTGGAGTCGTTCCGGTTATTTCTGCTTTAAGGGAAAAGGCACTGGCCATTCAGGCTGAAACAATGGTAAGCATTGAGAGAAAACTGCCAAACTTAAGTGACCGTGAAAAGAAAGTGTTAAGTAAGCATACGAAGAGTATTATTAACCAGCTATTAAAAGACCCTATTTTACAAGCAAAGGAAATGGCTGGAGGCAAAGATGCTGACAAGGCATTAGATCTATTTGTGAAAATTTTTAATATCGAAGAACTTGTTTCCGAGCGAAAGAATCCAGCAATAGCTGAACAACAAAGTACTGTCGCTCACATGTCACAGGCTTCCTTTCAATCATAACAGGAGTACTGACTATGTTTGATATTTATATGACACGGCTGCATGAAGCTACTGTCGTACTATATGCCTTAAGCGTCTTGTTATACTTTATTGATTTCTTACACCATAACCGGAAGGCTAACCGAGTGGCCTTCTGGTTACTTGCATTTGTATGGATTTTACAAACAGTTTTTTTATTTTTCTATATGAAAAAAACGGGTAGATTTCCTGTCCTGACGATCTTTGAAGGATTGTATTTTTATGCTTGGGTGCTGATCACATTATCACTAGCCCTTAACCGTTTTTTACGAATAGATTTTATTGTTTTCTTCACTAATGTTTTAGGATTTATCATTATGGCTATTCACACATTTGCCCCAGTTCAATATGAGTCAAATGTGATGGCACAGAAGCTCATTTCTGAATTGCTTCTTATACATATTACAGTAGCCATTTTGTCTTACGGTGCTTTTTCTTTGTCTTTTGTTTTTTCCGTATTATATTTAATTCAATACGACCTTTTGAAAAGAAAAAAATGGGGAACGCGACTACTGCGACTGGCAGACCTTTCTAAGCTGGACAAATTGTCTTACGTGTTAATTGTTATTGGTGTTCCTATGCTAATGATCAGCTTAATTCTTGGCTTGCAGTGGGCTTACATTAAAGTTCCTCATATGATTTGGTATGATTCTAAAGTAATTGGCTCATTTGTAGTTATTGCTGTTTACAGCATCTTTCTTTATTTAAAGGTAGGCAAAGGTTTGACTGGGAAGCAGTTAGCACTTTGGAATGTTGCTTCTTTTCTAATCGTTTTAATTAATTTCTTTCTATTTGGTTCACTATCATCTTTCCATTTCTGGTATTCGTAAATTAGGAGGCTGTCATGAGAAAAATTATCGTAGGTTCTCGCAGAAGTAAACTCGCATTAACACAAACAAACTGGGTTATTGATCAGTTGAAGGCAATTGATCCATCCTTTGATTTCGAGGTAAAGGAAATCGTTACGAAAGGGGACCGCATATTAGATGTGACGCTTTCTAAGGTCGGCGGAAAAGGATTGTTTGTAAAGGAAATTGAGCAGGCTATGCTGGATAAAGAAATTGATATGGCTGTTCACAGTATGAAGGATATGCCAGCTGTTCTTCCAGAAGGACTTATTATTGGATGTATACCTGAAAGAGAAGATCATCGTGATGCTCTCATTTCTAAAGACCATATTCGTTTTTCTGACCTTAAACCAGGAGCAGTGATCGGCACAAGCAGCCTTCGAAGAGCAGCTCAGCTGCTGGCACGCCGCCCAGATATTGAAATCAAATGGATTAGAGGAAATATTGATACGAGACTAGCGAAGCTTGAATCTGATGAATATGATGCTATTATTTTAGCGGCAGCAGGATTAAAGCGACTTGGCTGGGCTAGTGATGTCGTGACTGAATTTTTAGATCCGGATATTTGTCTTCCTGCGATTGGGCAAGGAGCTCTTTCAATTGAATGCCGTAATGATGATGAAGAACTGCGTGGCTTGCTAGATCAATTTACTTGTAAGAAAACGGATGCAACAGTAAGGGCTGAGAGAGCATTCCTTCATAAAATGGAGGGAGGCTGCCAGGTGCCTATTGCTGGGTATGCTGAAATGAACGAGAAGGATGAGATTGTCCTTACTTGTCTCGTTGGGTCTCCGGATGGAAAGATTATTTATTCTGAACAAGTAACAGGCAGCAATCCTGAGGAAATCGGAAATGAAGCGGCTAGCCGCCTAATTAAACAAGGCGCCAAAGAATTGATTGATAAGGTAAAAGAGGAGCTGGACGGAGAATGATCGGTCCTGCCCATCCTTTAAGGGGATTGTCGGTTTTAGTTCCTAGAGGAAAAGGGCAAGCTAATGCCTTTTCAAATATGATAAAAGGCTATGGAGGAATTCCAATTGAAATTCCTCTCATAGCCTTTAAGGCCGTTGATGCTGTAAAAGAGATCACTAGAATCATTAATGAGCTACATATATACGATTGGATTATTTTCACAAGTAATATTACGGTTGACACTTTTCTATCTTTGATAGATAGTTCACAAAAAGAAAATCTCCCGAAAATAGCGGCAATTGGCAAGAAAACAGAAGCATGTCTGCAAGAAGCTGGAATCCATGTGGATTTTATTCCAACGGAATTTGTGGCTGAAGGGTTTATTGAAGATTTTCTGCCGAATGTCCAAGCTGGGATGAAGATCTTAATTCCTAAAGGAAATTTGGCAAGAAATATCATTTATTCAGTTTTGACAGAAAAAGGCGCGATTGTCGATGAGGTTATTATATACGAAACTTACTTTCCTGATGAAAGCAGAAGGAAGATAATTGAGGCTTTTTCTGAAAGTGCAATAGATGTTCTTACTTTTACAAGTCCATCTACAGTTGATCATTTTATGAAAGTAATAATAGAGAACAATCTTTTTGAGAAACTGAAAAATAGTGTCATAAGTTGTATCGGACCTATCACTAAAGATAGAATTAAGTCGTACGGGCTTGATGTTCATTGCGAACCGAAAACATACACCGTAGATCATATGCTAGAAAGTATAATAGAGTATTTGCAAAAGAAATAAGCTTTTATTAATTAACATTAGGAGTGAACAAAATGGATATTCAATTTGCACGTCATAGAAGACTTCGTCAAACTCCAAACATGAGAGCGCTCGTCCGTGAAAATCGTTTAACAACAGATGACCTTATTTACCCAATTTTTGTAGCTGAGGGTCAAAACATTAAAAGAGAAATTCCTTCTATGCCAGGAATTTATAATTTATCTCTTGATCATTTAGAGGAAGAAATGAATGAGGTTGTTTCACTAGGGATCAAGTCTGTGCTGCTTTTCGGAATTCCAGTTGAAAAAGATGAGTGCGGAATGCAAGCTTATCATGATCATGGGATTGTTCAGGAAGCAACTAGATACATTAAAGAAAAATTCCCGGAAGTGATTGTTATTGCGGATACATGCCTATGTGAGTATACAAGCCATGGCCACTGCGGCGTCATTGAAAATGGACAAGTTTTAAATGATGCTTCATTGGAATTACTAGTTCAAACGGCTGTCAGCCAAGCAAAAGCAGGTGCTGATATTATCGCTCCTTCTAATATGATGGATGGATTTGTGGCTGCAATCCGTGCTGGATTAGATGAAGCTGGATTTGAATATGTGCCAATCATGTCTTATGCAGTGAAATATGCATCAGCATTTTATGGTCCATTCCGTGATGCGGCTGACAGCACACCGCAATTTGGGGACCGCAAAGCATACCAAATGGATCCGGCAAACCGTATGGAAGCACTGCGTGAAGCAGAGTCAGATTTAATGGAAGGCGCCGATTTTATTATTGTAAAACCAGGTATGCCTTACCTTGATATTGTTCGTGACGTGAAAAACAATATTAACCTGCCTATCGTTATTTATAATGTGAGCGGGGAGTATTCAATGGTCAAAGCTGCTTCACAAAACGGCTGGATTGATGAAGAACGAATTGTCATGGAAATGCTACTAGGCATGAAGCGTGCCGGCTGTGATTTAATCATTACGTACCATGCAAAAGACGCAGCTAGATGGCTGAGAAATTAATAATATAACAAGAATTGATTACATTAAAAATGAGAAGAGGGATTACATGCGCTCTTACGAAAAATCCATTCAGGCTTTTAAAGAAGCAAGTACATTAATGCCAGGAGGGGTGAACTCTCCAGTACGTGCGTTTAAATCGGTCAAAATGGATCCGATTTTTATGGAAAGAGGTAAAGGATCCAAAATCTATGATATTGATGGCAATGAATATATTGATTACGTATTATCATGGGGTCCACTTATTTTAGGACATTCGAATGATCAAGTCGTTGAAGCTATTAAAAAGGTTGCTGAAATGGGAACAAGCTTTGGAGCACCAACTGTACAAGAAAATAAGCTGGCTAAACTTGTTCAGGAAAGAGTTCCTTCAATAGAAATCGTTCGTATGGTGTCATCAGGCACAGAAGCAACAATGAGTGCGTTAAGACTAGCTCGCGGTTATACAGGACGTAATAAAATCTTAAAATTTGAAGGCTGTTATCATGGACATGGGGACTCCCTTCTAATCAAAGCCGGTTCCGGAGTTGCAACACTAGGACTGCCTGATAGTCCAGGGGTTCCAGAGAGTGTAGCAAAGAATACAATTACGGTACCTTATAACGATCTTGAAAGTGTAAGATACGCGTTTGAACAATTTGGTGAAGATATTGCTTGTATTATTGCAGAGCCTGTAGCTGGAAACATGGGGGTTGTTCCTCCTCTACCTGGATTCCTAGAAGGCTTGAGAGAGATTACAACTCAATATGGCGCCTTATTAATTTTTGATGAAGTAATGACGGGCTTCCGAGTTGATTACAACTGCGCTCAAGGCTATTATAATGTGACTCCAGACATTACTTGCTTAGGTAAAGTAATTGGCGGAGGACTTCCTGTTGGTGCATATGGCGGAAAAGCAGAAATTATGGAACAGATTGCGCCAAGCGGTCCGATCTATCAGGCTGGAACACTGTCTGGAAATCCTTTAGCGATGACTGCAGGCTATGAAACATTAAGTGGGCTGACTCCAGACTCCTATAAGGAATTCCAGCGCAAAGGCGATCTTTTAGAGGCAGGCATTAAAAAGGCTGCTGAAACATATGACATTCCGCACACATTTAATCGTGCAGGCTCAATGATTGGCTTCTTCTTTACAAATGAAGATGTTATCAATTTTGACAAAGCAAAAACTTCTAATCTTGATTACTTTGCTGCTTATTACAGAGAAATGGCTAACCAGGGAGTATTCCTTCCGCCTTCTCAATTCGAAGGACTATTTTTATCTACTGAACATAGTGATGAAGATATTGAAAAAACAATTCAAGCAGTTGACATTGCTTTTTCAAAGCTTAGAGGATAAATTATTCTGACACTCATCTTAACAGATGGGTGTTTTTTATTTTCTTTTTTCTAGAGCATTGCTATTTTCAATCATAAAAAAATTAACCTTCTCATAAAGTGTAAATGACATAGTGATTAAACGTGAGGTTATGAAAGGAGGAGTCGCTTTGTCTCAAGGAAATCCATCGTGCTTACGATTTTCTTTAGAGGAATCAGTATGGTTTCAAAAAGGACAGGAAGTATCTGATTTAATTTCCATTTCCCTTGATCCAGACATTCTAATTCAAGAAAATGATCAATATGTAACCATTCAGGGAGCACTCGAGCTATCAGGTGAATATAAACGATACGAGTCAAATGATTTAGAACAAGAGGATACTTTTGCTGCTCCAAAGTTTATTCAAGTTGTAGAAGAAAGAGATGGGGGCGTATGTGAATTTAATCATTTCTTTCCAGTAGACATAACGATACCGAAAAATAGAATTTCAAGTATTCAAGATATTGATGTTTTAGTAGAATCCTTTGATTATGTTTTTCCTGAGAGAAGTTGCTTGAAGCTGACCGCAAATTTAACGATATCCGGTCTTTATGAGGAAGAGCGACAATCTTCAGTACAGGCAGAAACAGAAGAAGTAGAATCAGAGCCTGTCTACTATTCAGAAGAGGCAACTCCTGAAATCAATTGGAATTTGAGCACTCAAGAGGATAATATGAACGATCTGAACGATTCAGTTGAAGAACAGTATAATGACCCGATCTTTGTTCCATTTAAAGCGGAAGCCCGAAAACAACAAAATGAAACATTAGAGACTGAGAGAAAATCAGAAATTAATGTGGAGTACGAGGATGTGAATCATGCTGATATACAGCCGGAAATTTCTTTCTCTGCACAACGCGGTGAGAAATCTCCTCCATCTGGAAAAGAGTTATTCGCTATGCCTGAAATGGAAAAAAGCGTAGTTCAAGAACATGAAGTAGAAGTTGAAGTAGAGGTAGAAGTGGAAATGGAACAAGAATCTAGTTCAGAAGAGTCTCCTGACCATGATGTGAAAGAGGAGGCAACTGTTGAAAAGAAGAAGAAAAGCCTTTTTAAAAAGAAAAGCATGACGTTAACCGAATTTTTTGCCCGAAAGACAGAGGATAATGTAGCTAGATTAAAAGTATGTATAGTCCAGAGCGGCGATACTGTCGATATTATTGCAGAACGATATGATATCCCTGTTCATCGCTTATTAAGTGTAAATCAATTAGAAACGACCCAAGATTTATATGAGGGGCAGGTTTTATATATCCCAGCTGCTGTTCCCGCTAAATAATATTAAATACAGGCTGGGCAGGTAAACGGAAACCTGCTCAGTTTTTCTTTTATAAGGAAAGTGAGTTGATTCTATGTATGAACAGAATCGATTACAAAGGGTAGCCCCGATATTGAGGCACTATGGAGTTGAACCGAATTTTGTAGAGGATTTAGGAAAAGTCCAAAAAATCTATTCGAATAAAGGTGTCTTTGCCTTAAAGAAGATAGATCCCAAGCAAGGGGGAGAATTTGTTAGATATGTTCAATCCTTGTACCAAAAAGGGTATAACAGGATTGTCCCGATTTTTCCAACATTGGATGGCAGATATGCCGTATTGCATGAAAATGAACTTTATTATCTTATGCCATGGCTAATAAATGAAATAAACGAAATAAGCTATGAACGTCACCATCAGCTCTTTCGTGAACTAGCAAGGCTTCATACATTATCGGCAAGCGAAATAAAAATTAGTAAAGAGGATCGGTCAGAGCATTATGAGAAAACACTGTTGGAGAGAGAAAAAGAACAGGAATTTTTGACAGGTTTTATGGAGGCTTGTGAACTGAGAGAATATTTGTCCCCGTTTGAATTAATGTTTGTGCTTTCTTATAACGATATTAGCATGGCATTAAATTATTCAATAAATAAGCTGAAGGATTGGTACGAAAAAACAAAAGACCATGAAAAGGCACGAATTGTTACTGTGCATGGCAAAATTTCCACAGATCATTTTTTATATGATGATAGAGGCTATGGCTATTTTTCTAATTTTGAACGGGCGAAGGAAGGTTCTCCCCTGCATGACTTGCTGCCGTTTTTATCCCGAACTTTAAAGACCTATCCAAAAAGATCGGAAGAGTGCATTGAGTGGATCTATACGTATTTAAAATATTTTCCGTTAAGAGATGATGAGATGCTTTTATTCCAAAGTTATTTTGCTCACCCGGGAGCTGTTGTTCGTGCAGCGGAAACATATTTTAAAAATCCGTATAGCCATAATGAACGAAAGATTCTGCACCACTACCAAAAGCAATATTGGCTGTTAAAAAACACGGAGTATGTATTGAGCAGGATGGAGGAAATCGAGCGGCAAAAGCAAGAAGCAAAGCTACAGGCACAAGCTCAAGAAGAACAACAAGGAGGAGCCCAAAATTAATTTAATTTTGGGCTTAAATATATTTAAGATAAAAAGCAACAGCAAGAAATACTAAGACGAAAAGGAACAGTACATCAAAGGTAGTTGGAAAAATAATGACACGTATTCCCTGGAAACAGCAAAAAGGAATAATAAACTGGGAGCAAGCCCCTCTAATCGTTCTCAACCATGGCGGCAGTGTATGAGGATTGTACCTTCTTTTCAAGTTACATGCCCCTTTCAAAACTTTTCTCATATCATTCTATGTGTTACCCCCTCCTCAAGTGCCTATTATTTAGAATGGGATATAAAAAACTAATTTACAAAGCACCACTTTTACAAATTCGGATAATATAATGAATAAATGGGAATAATGATTGACGTTACGCCTATTTATTAGGTACTATATTGAATATATAAATGAACAGCTGTGATAGGGAAGAGTACAACTGCCATTTGCTTTTAGAGAGGAAAACCATTAGCTGAAAGGTTTTCTAAGCAGAACTGTTGGAAGGTCGCCCTTGAGCTTCTTTTGCGAAAGAATGTCTATTCAAGTAGTGAAAGACGGGAAATCCGTTATCTAGTTAAGAGTCAGTCAATTTGAGAGTGCAGGCTTTTATTTATTTTGGCTAGCAAATCCAATTATGACTGAAAAAAAGGTGGTACCGCGAAGCATACTCCATTCGTCCTTTTAAGACGAGTGGGGTTTTTTTGTTTTTCAGTAAAGGTATGAAAGGAAGGAATTTAGATGGAAGCAAATGAATTAACAATGCCAACTAAATATGATCCCCAAACAATTGAACAGGGACGCTATGATTGGTGGTTAAAAGGGAAATTTTTTGAGGCGAAAGATGATGCGGATAAGCAGCCTTATACAATTGTTATTCCGCCGCCAAACGTTACAGGAAGGCTCCACTTAGGTCATGCATGGGATACAACTCTTCAAGACATTTTAACGCGTATGAAGCGCATGCAGGGCTATGATGTTCTATGGCTTCCAGGAATGGACCATGCTGGGATTGCTACACAAGCTAAGGTTGAGGAAAAACTTCGCAGCGAAGGCAAAAGCCGCTATGATTTAGGCCGTGAGAAATTTGTAGAAGAAACATGGAAATGGAAAGAGGAATACGCAAGCCATATCCGGCAGCAATGGTCAAAGCTTGGACTTGGATTAGATTTTACACGTGAGCGCTTTACACTTGATGAAGGATTATCAAAGGCTGTTCGTGAAGTGTTTGTTTCGCTATATAATAAAGGCCTTATTTACCGCGGTGAATACATCATTAACTGGGATCCATCTACAAAAACAGCCCTTTCTGACATCGAAGTTATTCATAAAGATGTTCAAGGTGCATTTTATCATATGAGATACCCTCTTGCAGACGGAACAGGGCATATCGAAATTGCAACTACACGTCCTGAAACGATGTTAGGTGATACAGCAGTTGCTGTTCACCCTGAGGATGACCGTTACAAGCATTTAATCGGTAAAACTGTTAAGCTTCCGATTGTGGGACGTGAGATTCCAATCGTTGGCGATGATTATGTAGATATGGAATTCGGTTCAGGAGCAGTAAAAATTACTCCAGCACATGATCCTAATGACTTTGAAATTGGAAATCGCCACAATCTTGAACGCGTTCTTGTGATGAATGAAGATGGCACAATGAATGAAAAAGCTGGGAAATATCAAGGCATGGACCGCTTCGAATGCCGTAAGCAAATTGTGAAAGATCTACAGGAACAAGGTGTCCTGTTCAAAATTGAAGAGCATATGCATTCAGTTGGTCACTCAGAACGAAGCGGAGCAGTTGTAGAGCCTTATCTTTCAACTCAATGGTTCGTAAAAATGCAGCCATTAGCTGATAAAGCGATTGCCCTTCAATCTGCTGAAGGAAAAGTAAACTTTGTCCCAGATCGATTCGAAAATACGTATCTTCGCTGGATGGAAAATATCCGTGACTGGTGTATTTCACGTCAGCTATGGTGGGGTCACCGTATTCCAGCCTGGTATCACAAAGAAACTGGTGAAGTATATGTAGCACAAGAGGCACCAGAAGATATCGAGAATTGGGAGCAGGATAAAGACGTTTTAGATACATGGTTCAGTTCAGCTCTATGGCCGTTCTCGACGATGGGCTGGCCGGATGTTGAATCGGCTGATTTCAAACGTTATTACCCAACAGCTTGTCTAGTTACAGGCTATGATATTATTTTCTTCTGGGTATCACGGATGATTTTCCAAGGTCTTGAATTTACTGGACAAAGACCATTTAATGACGTTCTAATTCACGGTCTAGTTAGGGACGCAGAAGGCCGTAAGATGAGTAAATCTCTTGGCAACGGTGTAGATCCAATGGATGTTATTGATAAGTACGGAGCTGATTCTCTACGCTACTTCTTATCAACAGGAAGCTCTCCAGGCCATGACTTACGTTTCAGCATGGAAAAGGTTGAAGCAACTTGGAACTTTGCGAACAAAATTTGGAATGCATCACGTTTTGCTCTAATGAATATGGCTGGATTAACTTATGATGAAATCGATTTAACTGGCGAAAAATCAGTTGCTGATAAATGGATTTTAACTCGATTAAATGAAACAATTGAAACCGTAACAAGATTATCTGACCGTTATGAATTTGGCGAAGTTGGCCGTGTTCTTTACAACTTTATCTGGGATGACTTCTGTGACTGGTATATCGAAATGGCGAAGCTTCCGCTATACGGGGAAGATGAAGGGGCTAAGAAAACAACACGCTCTATCCTAGCATATGTTTTAGACAACACAATGCGACTATTACACCCATTCATGCCGTTCATTACAGAGGAAATTTGGCAGAACCTTCCTCATCAAGGCGAATCGATTACAGTTGCAGATTGGCCGAAAGTGAATCCAGAATATACGGACCATCAGGCTGCGGGTGAAATGAAGCTGTTAGTTGAAATTATTCGTTCTGTTCGTAACAGCCGTGCAGAAGTAAATACACCAATGAGCAAGAAAATTAAAATGATATTAAAAGCAAAAGACGGATCTATTCTTACAACACTTGAAAATAACAGCGGCTACATTGAACGCTTCTGTAATCCGGAAGAGTTAACAATTGCCACTGATGCAGCAACACCAGATAAAGCAATGACTTCAATCGTGACAGGCGCAGAAATTATTCTGCCGCTTGAAGGATTAATTAACATCGAGGAAGAAATAGCACGTCTGCAGAAAGAATGGGATAAATTAAACAAAGAAGTAGAACGCGTTCAAAAGAAATTAAGCAATGAAGGCTTTGTCAAAAAAGCTCCTGAAAAAGTAATTGAAGAAGAAAAAGCAAAAGAAGCGGATTACTCTGAAAAGAGAGCTGCAGTAGAAGCACGGATTAAAGAATTAAAAGGGGAATAATTTTTTAAAGAGATGAAGGCGAATCCAGTTGGTGGGTTCGTCTTCATCGTGCTATTTTTGATGTATACAGTTAGGGGGCAAAATAAATGTTTACAACTTATGAAGAAGCTGTTTCATGGATTCACTCTAGGTTAAGGCTAGGAGTAAAGCCAGGGTTAAAGAGAATGGAATGGATGATGGAAAAACTGGACCATCCAGAAAGAAGAATTAGATCTGTCCATATTGGGGGAACGAATGGTAAGGGATCCACGGTTACGTATTTGCGTTCAATCCTTCAAGAGGCAGGATATGAAGTTGGAACGTTTACATCTCCATATTTTGAGCAATTTAATGAACGTATTTCAATTAATGGTGTTCCAATTCCTGATGAGGATATTGTTAAGTTAGCAAATAATATTTATCCGCTTTCAGTTGAGATGGAAGGAAGCGAACTAGGAGCTCCAACAGAATTTGAAATTATTACTGCTATGGCTTTTCAATATTTTGGCCGGATAAATCCCGTAGATATCGTTCTCTTTGAAGTAGGATTAGGTGGAAGATTTGATTCAACTAACATTGTTTTGCCACTCGTTTCAATCATTACAAACATCGGTCTTGATCACACAGCAATTCTTGGAGACACACATGCTGAAATCGCTTTTGAAAAAGCAGGTATTATTAAACCGGGAATTAGTCTAGTTACCGCAGTAAAACAAGAGGAAGCGCTAGAAGTAATTAAGGAAAAAACGACCGAAATGAAGGCTCCTATTTATTCACTTGGCAGCCAAATTGTAATAAAAGATCATAGCTCTACCCAAAGTGGTGAATTATTTACGCAAAAAACACCGTATAAAATATGGGAAAGTCTCGAAATTTCTATGGCTGGAAAGCACCAAACAGAAAATGCAGCATTAGCAGTTATGGCTAGCGAAGTATTAAATAAGTTCTATTCATTCTTAATAGAGGAAGAGCATGTTTATAATGGATTGAAAAAGGCATATTGGCCAGGAAGATTTGAAATGATCTCTAATGAACCTGTCATCGTTATTGACGGTGCTCATAATGAGGAAGGTGTTACCGCTTTAGTCAATGAACTAGGAAAGCGCTTTAAAAAAAATAAAGTTAATATTGTCTTTACAGCGTTAGCCGATAAAAAGCTTGATAAAATGATTGCAAACTTGGATGCTATTGCAGATAAAATAACTTTTGTACAATTCGACTACCCGAGAGCAGCACAGGCAGAAGCACTATTTGAATTAAGCAGCAGTAAAAATAAGTTTTTCAATAAGAATTGGCAAAAAGCAATTGAGGAAAATATAAGTACGCTTGAGCATAACGATATTCTTGTGATAACTGGTTCCCTATACTTTTTATCAGAGATGAAGCCAGTATTATTAAAAATATTACAAAAATGATATGTGACATTATTTTGAAAATTTGATAAGATAATCATATTACTATTATCCTATAACTGTTCCAAAGAGGAGGGGTATAAATGGTAAGCTCTATAAAGAAAAAAATAATTTGGGCATTATGGTTATTACTATTTCCGTTGAGCTTATGGATAACCTATCAATTATATCCGCCTCATATTTCTGGTCAGGAAATAGATACTGTTGTTTTTTTAATTCTTGCTTTCTTTGTAGCAGCTAGCCCAATGGTCATAAATGGAACACCTATTTTCCTCATTCAATGGGTAGCATGGGCTGTATTTTTGACTTTTGGTCTGTTTATTGAAATGATTTTACTACAGTTAACAATACTTGTCCTATTTGCTAGAGTCAGATTATCAAAGAAACAATTTTTTCGTATCCCATTAAATTCTATTATGTTTCTTTTTGTTTCCTTTCTAAGCGGAGCAATCTACTACTATTTAGGTGGTCAATCAGGTGTTGCTTTAAAGGGAATAACCCACTCACTATGGCTGATACCTGTTTACCCGATACTCTATTATATTTTAAATCATTTTTTTATTGCGCTTATTAATTTGATTTTATACAAAGGGAAACGGAAAACGTTTGGAATCGATTTTACTTGGGAAACATTAACAACTTTAATGACCTTCCCAATGGGGTTTATCCTATATACCCTTTATATGGAGATAGGTGTTGTCGCATTAATTTTTGTCGGAATTCCTTTTGCCAGCCTTTCTATTATTTTGAATCTTTATCATTCTAGCAGAAAGATTAATAAGCTTTTGCAAAAGGCAACAGATATTGGACATCAGCTTGCAGAGAGATTAAATGTTGATGAAGTCTTAGATTTATTTATACAAAAGCTCACGGAAATGCTGCCAGTTGATTATGCATACATACTTGATATTGTTGACAATGAAGAGCTACATTTGATTCGTCAAATGGAAATGGGAGAAAAAAAGACTGTAAATATTGAACCGTTAAGAAAAAGTGAAGGAATTAGTGGTCTTGTTTGGGAACAAAAGAGTGCAGCTCTTTTCAACTCTCAAAAGGAATGGAAGGATATTGTTAAGGGGTATATGCCTGAAAAAGTAGAAAGTGTCTTAAGTGTTCCGATTGTACGGAACAGTGAGGTCATAGGTATCCTTTTTTTAGCTTCCTCCACAAAACGAGCATACGAAAAATCCCAGCTAATGATCGTAGATATTCTCTGCTCACATTTTGCAATTGCGCTTGAAAACGCAAGAAATTATGAAAAAACAAAAGCGCAAAGTGAGCGATGTGCATTAACAAAGCTGTATAATTATCGCTTTTTTGAAAATTTATTAACTAGTGAATTCGAAAAAATAAGAACTAATGTCAGAGAAAAGATCTCTTTAATCATTTTAGATATTGACCATTTCAAATCAGTTAATGATCGCTATGGCCATCAAAGCGGAAATGAAATTCTGTGCCAATTAGCGAATGTTCTATCCAACTTAATTGAAAATAGCGGAACTGTGGCGCGTTATGGCGGTGAGGAATTTGTCATTCTCTTGCCAGATGTCGAAAAAAGAGCAGCCCTGGAAGTAGCCGAGCAAGTAAGAAAAACGATTGCTGACAATCAATTCGTCCTCGATCAGCATATCGACAAACAAGAGGAAACAAAAATTGTACATATTACAGCATCAATTGGTGTTGCCACAGCTCCGCAAGATGCGGATGAACCCCTTGCCCTTATACGTCATGCTGACCGTGCCTTGTACGTTGGTGCTAAGCGTGCGGGTAGAAATCGGGTGGCGGAGTATGTGAAATAGAAATAATTATATTTATTTTTATCATATTTTCAATTATCATTGATCCGATCCTAAGATGTTAGATATAAATATTAGACAGTTAAAGGGCAATAGTACAGTGAACCTGACTATTGCCCTTTGGCTTTCCTTCATACTATAATCTCTAAAGTGAACTGAATTCTTTAATAAATTGGCTCTTTTCGTGAATTTATTTGTTTTTAAGACTAAACAGTGAACCGTTCCTTTTCGCTACAGGAACTTGCTTTCCGCGGGGAGGAAGTCGAGAATTCCTCGCCTTTCCGTCTGCGGAGTCTCGACCTTTCCCCTATTTCTCGCAAGAGTCAAGTGCCTTCCGCTCCAATCCACACTGCGTTTCCAATATTATTAAAAGCAACAATCTTTTAGAAAACAGTCAATATCTTTATTTGGAGAGATAATAATCTAATTAAGCGGGAAATCCTTTTCATCTTTCAAATAATTTTCAATACCATTAAAGGTTAAGTTAGTTCCTCCACTTACAACATTAAATCCATCTTTGGAAATGACAAGGCCTTCGAATGAAGTTCCTTCAAATGTTACCTTTCCATTTGGTGCAAACAATACTCCTGTCATCTTTAAATCTCCACTTCGAACAGAAATATCTCCTTCACTCACAATTATTGCATTATTAAATGTATCAACATACTTTTTTAAATTATTATCATAATAACTTTTCACATTTATATTATTTCCGAAAATCTTCATATTCGAAGGCTTAATTTCATTGGTGTATCCATTTTTATCATACCATTCTTTAGATTTAAGACTCGGCATTCTAGCAATATATTGGTTGCCTAGAGGAACAGTGGTTTGATGAACTAATTTTTTTAGAATGGATTCAGGATAACCATCTTTCGGATAGCTAAGAGTCCCTGTATAATAAATTCTTGCATCCCCTTTTATAGTAGGGGTCCAACCCAATTCAACATTCCCATTCACATAAATATTCCCATTTATTGTTGAACCAATGTTTTTTAAGTTTCCATTTACAAACACCTCTCCATAAATTGTTTGATAAGATCCTAAAGTTAGGTCTCCATTGAAAAAGATTTTCCCTGGAAAATCTTTTGAACCAAACTGTTGGCCGCTATCTATTACCCCTTTTCCATCTATGTAAATATTAGATACTTTCCCATAGGCACCGCCGTTTATTTGATTACCTTGTATATCGCCTAGAATAACCATTGTTGCATTCTGACCAATCACATTGTTTCCTGAAAAGGAGAACTGTTTTCCATATACAAAGACTTTATTGTTCTTTAAATAATCATAGAAGCTTGAAATAGGTTTTTCAATTACAATAGGGATTGAAGATATTCCTTTTCTGGATTGTATTACTGTGTCAATATCAAAGGAATTATTCTCAGAATCTTTTAATGTAAATTTTATATTTAAATCATACGATGAATCTATGGAAATACAATCACCTTTATTAATAAAATTATTATTTATCCATAATTTATCAATAGAAATATTAACGTTTTGAACCAGGCTATCGTGGCATACACTATAGTTTTTCTCTTGATGTCGCTGCCTCATTTGGGTAATAATGATATTAGATTCCTGTCTTAAATTAATATGCGATTGAGTTTTATTATTAAATTTAAAAGTAGATGATAATACACCAAAAAAAGTTCCTAATAATGTCGTTACTAATAAGAGAGTAACTAACAATTCTAGTAAGGTAATTCCAGCTTCTTTGAACAGATATTTTTTAAGCATACTTTTACCCCGCATTTTTAAATTTTTAAAGGAATAGGAGAAGGTTATGGATAAACCTGAATTATTCTATAAAAAGAATGGATTTACACTGGTAGAATTACTTTGTGCAATTACTTTATTAAGCTTTGTTATTATTATTTATTTAAGTATCTTCTCTCAATCCCTATCACTTTCTCGAAAAGTTGAAGACAAACTTACCTCAGTAAACGTTGCAGAAAAAGTATTAAACATGGTTAGGAGAGGAGACGCAAATATTTCTTTTGATACATATCCCTACGAACTACCTAAAGTAAATGGAAAAACATACTATCCGGTGGTAGTTATTACACAAACTTCACAGGAACAGGCATTAGGGTTAAAAAAAGTACTCGTGAAAATATATTCTAATAAGGATTATTCTAAAACTCTTAAACCGGATTCAGAAATCTACGGATATATTGAATTGGAGAATTAGAAAATTATGAGAACATTAAAAACTCAGACGGGATATGCATTAATAATTGTCTTACTAACTATTACAATAATTAGTATTTTTACACCTTTATTAATAAATAAATTATTAAATAGTACAACTCAATTTCAAAGAACAGAAGAAGTAATTCAGTTAAATAAACTGACATCAATGGGAGAAATTTATATTGAAAAAGCAATTAATAAAGCTGGTGACCAATCCAAAGAAGAAGTATTAAACTGGTTAAAGCAAATTGATCCTAGCAAACCGTACCCAACAAATCAGGAAATATCAGATAAATACTATGAATTTTTTATTTCTAATTTAGATAACTTTATTCAAAATGGATTATTAATTTCTGAAGTGAATTTAAATGGTGATAAATTTATCATAGAAATTAATAATGTATATTTAAACAATTCTAGTACTATTGATGTGGGGTATACAATTACACCTTCATTAAATAATATGAATTACGAAAAATACTCAAAAAAAGGTATAAAATCACTCTACTTAAATATATCAAAGTAATTAATTTAGAAATAATCTAGTTAAATGATATTATAAAGTATCTATTATTAAAAGTATCGTAGGTCTTTTTAATTAGTATTAATAAATCTGTAACAATTTTCCTAAGGTTTTTATGATAGTTTCAGATTATAATTTTTTCTAAGGGGGGGTGGCAGAATGATTACTTTTTTGTTTGCGATAGCTTCGGTGATAATTCTTACACCCATTATGATGTTTCTGCCATTTGGATTTTCAAAGAAGTTGAGATTAGGTATAAGTGGAAGTGCGTTCTTATTGGCGAATGTCGGATTACTGGCTGTTATTCAATTTTCTTTATATCAAACAATCCTAATTTTAGTTTTATTGATTGGGCTAATATCACTTTTGTTAGAAAAAAGAATAGGAAATTCTAAGCAATCTGAAATAGTTCCTAAAGAAAAAGTTTTTAAAATGGTCCCATTAGAAAAAGAAATTTTACATACAGACCAAGAGAAACTAAAAGTAACGATTGAAGTTGACTCACCAGTGCCTTCCTTAGTAGATGAAGTGGCAGCTACTGTAGAATTGGTTCAAGCAGAGCAAGATGTCCCAGCGAAAATAGAAAATTTTCATGTCCAAGAAAAAGAAAGAGAAGCTAAGGTTCAAACAGTTGAACAGAAGATAATCGAGCATGAAATAATAGAAGATTCACTCGATATTGATGAGGATGTTTCCTTTCTTACAAATCGTGCAATAAGCTTGGAGGAAGTTGAACAAACCAATCCTATGATTGAGCAAATGGAGAATAATCCTGAAAACGCTTATATGTCAGAAATTGAAAAGTTAATTGAGAGCAATGACATACTAGAAGATTCTTATGAAGTAATTGATAAAATTGAGGATTCACTACTACAAGTAGAAATGGAAGAGTTGGAGGAAATAATACCAACAGAATTTATACCAAAAGTAGAAAATAATAATAAAGAACAAGATTTTATGGATGAGATTGAGATTGAAGAATTAGTTTTTGATAAATAAATTGGAAGCAGGAATGAGGAGAGTGGCAAGTGAAGAACAAGCAAGGAGTTAAATTATTCATCGTGCTTTTCCTTTGTACTTTTTTTATCTTTGCCTTCTCACATTATGGTGCACTTGCCTTTAATACGATTGTCAATTATACAGATACATATGATGAAGGTACTAGGGTTGGGAAAGTTGACTTAACGGGTAAAAGCGAGTCTGAGGCGATGGAAGCAGTAGACGAGCAGCTGACACGCTGGTTAAATGAAACTGTCATTACCATTCATTATAAGGAAAATCAAGTTAGGTTAGACAATGCTCTCTTCCGTTTTAATGTTACTGATTCAGTTAAAACGGCAACAAATGGTCAGGGAAATTTGATGCTTGTTCAATTTGAAAAGAATAGTCTTGAAGGTACCATTCAAGACTTATTTCCAACCATTGATACGGGCTCGATAAATATTAATAAGCTAGAAGAAGATTTATTAAGTAGTGCACAATCACTTGAGCCTCATCAGCTTGAGTTTAGATTAGATGATTACTTGGCAGACAAGGAACTCAATGAAGATGTTATCGTTCAACAGATAAAGGTTGATACGAATGGGGTGAACTTTAGCAAAATGTTAAGAGAAATTTCATCTTTTGAAATTCCGGCTAAATCACAATTTTCTATGCTTCAACTATTTAAAGAAAAAGATTTATCTATTGAATCTGAGGAAATGCTTAATACGATCGCAGCAGGTATATACGAATTAATCTTACCTACAAATTTTGCAATTATTGAAAGAAATATAGGCAATGAAAAGCCCGAAAACATTCCGTTAGGGTTTGAAGCGAAGGTTGATGTACAAAAAAATATCGATTTAATATTTGCTAATCCAAACGAGATACAATATGTGATAAAAATTGAATCCATGGATAACACTTTAATTTTTTCACTAATGGGAAATTCCTTCTTACATAAGTATGTGATCGTTACAAAGGATAAGCAGAGCTTTAAACCAAAAAAGATTAAACAATATAATTCCTTATTAAAACCAAATGAAAAGCTCATTGAAAGAAAAGGTAAAGAAGGTCAATCTATTAAAGTTATTCGTGAAACTTATGATGAAAAAGGAGCGCTTCTTAGAAGCGAAAAGATTTCGGAAGACTACTATTCTCCTATTCCTCAAATTGAAGTAAGTGGTCTTCTAGGCAAAGAGAATGTAAATGCTAGTGGTTTACAACAAACTGAGGCATCAGATAAAAATTCGCAAAATATGGAGAACTCTTCAACAGAACAGGATAATGAAGGGGAAGCAGTTGGAGAAATCATAGAACCTAATAGTGATCTTTGGGGTAAACCAAACGAACAAATGAAATAATCATAGAATAAAGCAGGGATAGTGAATGAAACAAATTCGGAAGCGGCTTGGAGATTTACTTGTAGATGCTGGGCTTATTACAGAAGAACAGCTCCTTGTGACATTAAAGGAAAAAAGTGATGGACAAAAGATTGGAGACGCCCTTCTTCAAAGAGGGTATATAACAGAACAGCAGCTTATCGAAGTACTTGAATTCCAGCTTGGCATTCCACATATTAGCTTGTATCGCTATCCATTTGATACGAAGCTATTAAATATTATTCCGAAAGAAACGGCAAAACGTCAGCTTCTTATTCCATTAAAAAAAGAAGGAGACAAGCTGTTCGTCGCCATGGCAGATCCAATGGATTTTTTCGCTATTGATGATTTGCGGCTTTCAACTGGATTTCAAATTGAGACTGCTATTGCCACGAAGGATGATATTTTAAGAGCGATCAATAAGTTTTATGACATTGACGAAGGCTTTGAAGAATTACTAGGTGAGAATCAGCAGCAGGAAACCGTTCAAGAAGAAAGAATAACAGACCAAGATTCGCCTGTTGTCAGGCTGGTGAATCAAATTCTTTCAAATGCTGTCACGATGAAGTCAAGTGATATTCATATTGACCCTCAGGAAACAAAAGTAATCGTTCGTTATCGGATTGATGGGGTATTAAGAGTTGAGCGTGTACTACCTAAGCATATGCAAGGGGTTCTAACGGCTAGGATTAAAATTATCGCCAACTTGGATATTACCGAGCATAGAATTCCTCAGGATGGCAGAATTAAAGTAAATCTAGATTTTCATCCAGTTGATCTTCGTGTTTCAACTATGCCAACAGTCTTTGGCGAGAAAATTGTGATGCGGATTTTAGATTTAGGCAGTTCATTAAACGATATTCATAAACTTGGTTTCAATAAATTAAATTTAAAGAGATTTAAAGAGATGATTGAAAGGCCGACTGGAATTGTTCTTTTAACAGGTCCAACAGGTTCAGGTAAGTCTTCAACTTTATATGCAGCATTGAATCAATTAAATAGTGAAGAAGTAAATATTATTACAATCGAAGACCCGGTAGAGTATCAGCTTGAGGGTGTTAATCAAATTCAAGTTAATACGAATATTGGAATGACATTTGCTGCAGGTCTGCGTTCCATCCTTCGTCAAGATCCAAACATTATTATGGTCGGTGAAATACGAGATAAGGAAACAGTTGAAGTAGCCATAAGAGCGTCTTTGACTGGACATCTAGTATTAAGTACTCTGCATACGAATGATTCAATAGGGACCATTACTAGATTGATGGATATGGGTGTTGAGCCTTTCTTAGTTGCCTCGTCTTTAAGTGGTATTGTGGCACAACGTCTAGTAAGGAAAATATGCCGGGATTGTGCAGAGGAAGTCTCTCCTACAAGACGAGAGGTAGAAATTTTTGCCAAAAGAGGTATGAGCATTGAAAAAATAACTCGTGGTCGAGGGTGTTCTTCTTGCAATATGACAGGCTATAAAGGTAGGATCGCCATTCATGAGGTGCTTGTTGTGAACGATGAGATTAGACGTACAATCATGAATGGTGAATCAATGGCTAGATTGAGAGAATTAGCGATTAAACATAAAACCATTTTCCTTATCGATGACGGTTTGTTAAAAGTAAAACAAGGGCTAACGACAACTGAAGAAGTATTACGAGTGGCGATACTTGAATAGGGGTGCGAGACATGAAGGAAAAAATAGATTATTTATTACGCGCCGCATTTGAATTGAAAGCATCAGATTTACATTTAACTGTAGGGGTTCAGCCTATCCTTAGAATTAATGGGGATTTAAAAAAGTATGGAAAAGATGTATTAAAGCCAGAAGAGACAGAAGGAATGGCTAGAGCCATTATTCCTGAGCATATGTGGGAGCAGTTTAAAGAAAAAGGTGAATTAGATTTTTCTTACGGTATACCTGGTGTTTCTAGGTTTCGTATAAATACATATCATCAGAGATCATGTGTGGCTATGGCTATACGTGTTGTACCAACTAAGATTCCTACAATTGAAGAACTGGAACTTCCCAATATTTTGAGGAAAATCTCCGAAAAACCACAAGGGCTAGTACTAGTCACAGGTCCGACTGGCAGTGGGAAATCAACAACACTTGCTTCGATGATTCAATTTATGAATGAGACGATGAGAAAGCATATTATTACGCTTGAGGATCCGATTGAATATCTGCATAAGCATGGTAATTCAATTATTGATCAGCGTGAGGTTGGATTTGATACGAAAAATTTTGCAAATGGCTTAAGAGCCGCTTTAAGGCAAGATCCGGATATCATTTTAGTAGGTGAGATGCGAGATTTAGAAACGATTCAAACAGCGATCACTGCAGCAGAGACTGGGCATTTAGTGTTAGGTACATTGCATACATCAAGTGCTCCTGCAACAATTAACCGAATTATTGATGTATTTCCGTCCGCTCAACAGCCGCAAATTAGAATCCAGCTAGCATCTGTCCTTGTTTCGATTATTTCACAGCGGCTTTTTCAAAGAGAAGATAAAAAAGGCCGAAAAGCAGCTACTGAAATATTAATAAACAATTCAGCAGTTGCTAACCTTATTCGCAATGAGAAAATCCACCAAATTGTTAGTATCATGCAAACCTCACGCGCACAAGGAATGCACACGCTTGAAAGCAGTATTAAGGACCTTATTCAGTCTGGCATCATTTCAAAGGAAACGGCAGATCCATTCTTACAGGAGATACTAGTTTAATATGGCACGGTTTAAATATACTGGCAGGGACCGAAAAGGAAAAGTTGAAGGAGTTATTAACTCATCCTCCAAAAGGGAAGCAATGTTTAAGCTGAGAGAGGAGGGCATAAGAGTTGTAAATATTACTGAAGTGCCTGAATCAATCTTAACTAAGGATATATCTATCGGAAATCCAGTAAAACTGCAGCATTTTGTCATCTACTTGAGACAGTTTTCAACTCTGTTAAAGGCAGGAGTTTCAGTAGTTGACTCTACCAAAATATTATCTGCTCAAACAGAAAGTAAAGCTTTGAAAAAAGCTTTACTTGATATTGAACAGGAATTAAGAGAAGGAAATCCTTTGTCGGACGCTGCAGCTAAACAGAAGAAAATCTTTACACCGATGTTTATCAATATGGTTCGTGCTGGTGAAGCAGGCGGTAACATGGATGAAACGCTTGAAAGACTTGCAGATCATTTTGAAAAACAGCATAATACTAGGCAGAAAATTACATCGGCATTGGCTTATCCCTTAGTAGTTGGTATTATTGCCGTAGCGGTAGTTATTTTTCTATTAGTATCTGTTGTTCCTACATTTGTTGCAATGTTTGAGGATTTTGGCGGAGAGCTGCCGGCGATAACGAGGTTTGTCTTAAATTCTAGTGAATTTATGCAAAAATTTTGGTGGTTAATTATATTGCTTTTCATAGCATTTGCAGTGACCATAGCCATTTTGAGAAAAAATCTTCAAACAAAGTATTACTTAGATTATTTTATTTTGCGGATTCCGATCTTCGGAAAAATGCTCCAAAAGGCTGTTCTAGCTAGAATGACAAGGACGCTAAGCTCATTATTTACTAGCTCAGTGCCAATTTTACAAGCTATGACGATAGTAGAAAAAGTAGTAGAGAATGAAGTAATGGCAAGAGTTATTCGTGATTCTAGAGACTCCCTTGAGAAGGGCCGCTCTTTAACAGAGCCAATGAAAAAGCACTGGGCTTTTCCTCCTCTATTAACGCAGATGATCGTAATCGGGGAAGAAACTGGTTCACTAGATGCTATGCTTGGAAAAGTAGCAGATTTCTATGAAAAAGAGGTAGAAAACAGTACTGATAGAATTAAGTCACTAATCGAACCATTAATGATCGTATTTCTGGCTGGGATTGTGGGAACGATAGTAACATCTATCATGGTGCCGATGTTTGAGATATTTAATCAGGTTGGATAATGTTTTCAAAAAATTAACATCTTAAACTATTAAATTTACTAGGTTCTAGTATAATTAGAACTAGGTAATAAAGTATTATTATATATTTGAAGAGAGGGAGAGTAGTATGTTAAAGAAGATTGGGAAAAGATTAAAGGATCAGCGAGGATTGACGTTGGTTGAGTTGCTGGCGGTAGTTGTAATTTTGGGGATTATTGCAGCGATTGCTGTTCCTAGTATTGGTAATATTATTGATAAATCAAGATTTGATGCTGCTAAAGCAGATGCTTTGCAAATTATTTCAGCTGCTTCTATAGCAAAGGCTAATGGGGAAAATGTAGATAAAACAAGTACAAAAAAGTATCTTGATATAACTACTAAAAACATTGCTGATGATTGGACAATCACAGAGGATACTGATGGGAAAATAAAGCTTACAAAAGCGCTAACTGTTGAAAAATTTAATGATAAAAATTTTAATTTCATAGGTAGTCGAGATGATATTAGTTCAAAGACTTATGAGGAGGCTATAACTAAATCGGAATAGCCCGTAAAATCTATTAGTTAATTTATTTATAGGAGTGTTAGCCCATGTTTTTTCTATCGATTTATATTTTTATACTCGGCCTAACACTCGGCTCCTTCTACAACGTTGTCGGTCTCCGCGTCCCACAAAATCAATCCATTGTGGCGCCGCGGTCTGCTTGTCCAAAGTGCAAACATCAGCTCAAGCCATATGAGCTGATACCTGTTCTATCATATATGATTCAAGGGGGAAAGTGCCGCCAATGTAAGGTGCGCATTTCTCCTCTTTATCCTTTTGTGGAATTGTTGACAGGGTTATTGTTTGTAGCTGCACCATTAGTCCTTGGCTGGTCCGCTGAGTTATTTGTTGCGTGGGCGTTAATTTCGCTATTTATGATTATTTTTGTTTCTGATATTACGTATATGATTATCCCTGATAAAGTGTTGCTCGTGTTTATGGGGATTTTTTTATTGGAGAGGATATTTATTCCCCTTAATCCATGGTGGGATTCCCTATTAGGAGCGGCTGTCAGCTTTTTTCTTTTGCTATTCATTGCTGTTATTAGTAAAGGCGGAATGGGAGGCGGAGATATTAAGCTTTTTGCGCTGTTAGGCTTTGCTTTAGGGGTGAAAATGGTTTTATTATCTTTCTTTCTCGCCACTTTATACGGAGCTCTTTTTGGTATAATTGGATTATTGATCGGAAAGTTGAAAAGGAAAAATCCGATTCCTTTTGGCCCGTTTATAGCTGCGGGAACGTTAACTGCCTATTTCTTTGGAGATCAGATCATTTATTATTATTTTCTCCTATTCGCATATTGAGTTTGGTAAGGAGTTTATTCAATGGCACTTTCCCTTTTTTCGCGAAAAAACCGTATCATCAATATTGTAATTAATGACTATTCGATTCGGTTTGTCGAATTGAAGAACACAAATCCGCTAAGCATCCATAGGTGGGGCCAGCGGCTTATTCCGTTTGGGATTGTTCGAGACGGGAAAATCATTGACCATGACACATTAGAAACGATTTTGGAAGAATGTGTAACTGATTGGAAGCTGCAAAAACGATCCGTTCGGTTCATCGTACCAGATTCCTTTGTCATAATTCGAAAAGCTAGTATTCCAGCAGATGTGAAGGATGATGAAATCAATGGGTATCTATATTTAGAACTCGGTACTAGTATCCATCTTCCATTTGATGAACCGGTATTTGACACCTACACCTTAACTTCAGAAAAGGATAAAAAAGAAATATTAATATTCGCGGCTCAAGAAGATAACGTAGTGGAATATTCCAATTTATTATCAAGTGTGAAGCTTGTCCCGGCAGCAGCGGATATATCTTCTTTATCCCTATATCGTCTATATTACTTGTTAGGGATGGCAGGTCAGGATGAACAGTTATTAATGATCCAATTTGATCTTAATATGGTGAATCTTTGTATTTTTGAAAACCAGCATCCGTTATTTATGCACCATTTATTGATTGATTTTGAAGAAGATCAATGGGTGATAAAATCAAGCAGGGAAGGGCATCAGCATTTTGATTTTAGTGGAAATCAAAACGATCTGCTTTTTCAATTGGAGGACATTTTTAAAGAAATAGGGAAGTTTCTTGATTTCTACCGGTATTCTATTAACCAGGGAAAACAGCAAATATCTAAAATCTTGGTTCACGGAGATCATCCTTTTCTTGATATTATCGAAAAAGAGATACAAACAAGATTTGAAATTCCTCATCAAATCATTGATATAGCAACAGAAGATAATCTGCCAAGATCACATTATCTTACTCTGGGGCTTGCATTAAAAGAGGTGTAAGCATGCTCGTTGAGATTAATCTACTACCTAAAAAAGAACCGAGAAATACTTCTCTTTTTGTGCTTATTAGTGTACTCGTTCTCATATTGATTATAGGCATTGGCATTACTGTATGGATCGGACAAAGCTATAAGGGGAAAATAGAAGCTATTCATAAACAGCATACTGCTACTCAAGAATTAATTGCTGCAGAGCAGCAAAAGATTGCAAATGCTGAATCAATTAATTCATTAGAAGAATTGAAAAAAGCTGTTCACTGGGCAGAGGATTATCCAATTAAAACCGTACCTCTTTTAAGGAATTTCACTGCATTATTGCCGGAGAGAGGATTTATCCAAACCTTTAGCTATGAAGAGACAGGAAATATTGTCATTACTATACAATTTGATACGAGCCGTGATGCATCATACTATCTCAAATCAATGCTAGATTCAGAATGGATAGATGATGCTACAATTAATTCACTAACAACGAACGAGTTAACAGAAGAAAGAACTGAATCTGCTAATATAGGATCTCAAGAGCAAGAAATCCTTCCTCGTTATATTGCAGAATACAAGGTTAGCTTAAATCGCTCTGTTATTAAGGAAGAGGCTAGCGACAAAGGAGGGGAAGCATCATGACCTCTCTATCAGCAAAAAAAGAGAAACTGTACCTGATAGTTGGAGCCATTATCATAGTACTACTTTTCTTTGGGCTCTACTTTTTATATTTTCAGCCGTTAAAATCTACATTATCTAATAAACAGAGAGAGTTGCAAACAGAGGAACAGCTTCTATCTGTAATTGAAAACCAAATAAAAGAAACCGCATCTGATTCGTATGAAGGTACAGAAGCACTTCAAAAGAAAATTCCGGTGAAGCCTCTAGTGGAGCAGCTGCTGCTCGATATTGAAAAGGCTGAAGTTGTCTCTGGTAGTTTAGTTTCAAACATGGAATTTTCAACAGGAGAATTAGAAGGTGATAAAACAGAGGATCAGCAGGGCGGGAATGGAGAGGAATCGCCAGTTGATCAACAAGGTAATAATAAACCCAGCATTGCTCTGCCTTCAGGTATGAAAAAAACAACTGTTGTTCTCTCTGTTAAATCCTCCAATTATTTTGAAATGGAAAAATTTATTGAATCTCTTGAATCAGAAAATAGAGTTATACTTGTTGAAAATCTAGAGATTAACGGTCAGGAAGAGATAGTATCGGCTGATCAGGAAAAGCAGCCAATAGAGTCTGAAATAACAATTTCAGCTTTTTATATGCCAACTTTAACTGATCTAATTGATCAGCTTCCGAAGATGGAAGTTCCAAAAACGAGTGATAAAAAGAATCCATTTAGTACGTCTGGAAGTCTATCAAATCAAGGAGATAAAGTTGCCACAAATCCCACTCAGAACTCTAACGGTGAGAAACCCCAAGGTAATAATGGAACAGAACAATCCGTTCAAAAAAACAATCAAAGCATAGTGAAATATACTGTTCAGCCTGGAGACACTTTATTTAGAATTTCTATGAAATTTTTCAAATCAAGAGATGGGGAAAAAATTATTAAGGAATGGAATCACCTTGAAAATGAAATAGTGAAAACTGGAGAGATTCTCGAAATTCCGCTAAAAAATAATAAATAGTCCGCTTAAAAAATTTGACGAAAATCCAAGGTAACAAGACGACAAAAGTCTTGTTATTTTTTTTTTTCGATATGTTAGGATGAAACATAATCATTAATCGACATGGAAGGGGGAGCAATGGTGGAAAGACCGGAAAATGACAGAACCATTACCATTAAAATAAATGGCCAACATCGATCTTATGAAGAGAGTTCGGATATTAAAAATAATATAGACGAAATACAAGAGTTATCCAACAATGGAGTAATTGATAGGGAAGGGATAAATAAAGATCCTGATTCTTTGAGTCTTGAACAAACCGCCGCTGCAAAGGAAGCTACTGATGATGACGACATTTTTGAGTGGATCTTGCCAGAGGAAACGGTTGAAACAGATTTAAAGGAATATAAGATTGCCACAAAAGAAAAAAAAGAAAATAAAAAGGGGATTGGTCAGTTAGGCAAAAGTTTTAAAAAAAATGGACAGGGCCGAATGCTTACTTCTGTTTTTTTAACTGTATTTTTTGCGATTATACTTGGGACGGGCTTTGGTCTTATTATGTTAAAGCTAGTTCTTTCTGAACATACAGTAGAAGTTGAACAGCAACCGACAGTAACAGAGCCCATTATAGAAGAAACAAAACAGCCAGAAGCAATAGAATCTGCAGTCTTACAGCCTCTTACGGCTTTTGTCATTCAAGGGGGTGTCTTTTCCAATCTGGAAGCTGCCAAGCAGGTTCAAGAGGATTATATCCAAAAGGGTATATCGGCAAAGGTGATTGAAATAAATGGACAAGCTGTTCTTTATTTAGGTATCGCTTCTAGTATTGAAGAAGCGAAAGAAATAGGAAAGCAATTTAAGGAAAAAGGGTACGATAGTTTCGCGAAGCCTATCACACTAGATGAAAAAACAATAAAAGGGATTCTTCCTGAGGAGAAAAAAATAATTGATGCGGCACCTTCCATTTATGCTGTTTTGGCCGAGGGTGTGACAGAAGCATCATTAACGAGTACCATCTCAGACAAGGTAGTAGAAAAAATGAAAAATGGGCTAAACAAAGTACAGTCCGTAGATGATAAGCAGTTGAAAAACGAAGGGATTATCTCATTGAAAAGCGAGTTGACGAAGGCACAGCAGCAGTTATTAGTGTTTAAGGAGTCAAAAGATACTGCTTCACTAGCAAAGGCACAACAGCATTTACTAGAGTTTATTTCTATTTATCACACTATATAATACATAATCTGTGTGATTGGTACTCAAAATTATTTCTATCTATTTTTTCGACAATATACTATCCCAGTAGAATATTTTCTGGGAAATAACGCAAATTATTGGAGTCTTGTCTACCTTTTCGACAGACTCCCTTATTTTTATCTATTCACATTTATAAAAAATGCTGTTTTTTCTTAAAGGATAAAATTTTTATTGCTATTAAATTGTTTGTCCTGACGAATTTTGGTACGATTAAGGTGTATCTCCCGATTGTTACGAATAAAAGGTAAGGTGATTAATTATATGAAAAACCTCATTTTAGCCTCTTCTTCTCCACGACGAAAAGAACTTCTTGAAAATCTTCATATATCCTTTGAAGTTTCTAGCAGCGATGTTGATGAAAGTTTTGATCCGGGATTAACTCCGGGTGAAATTGTCATGGAGCTGAGCAGCAGAAAAGCGAAGGCAGTTGGCGGGGAAAATCCAGATGCTTTTGTCGTTGGTGCTGATACGGTTGTAGTTCTTGAAGGAAACGTATTAGGAAAGCCTAAGGATAGAACCGAAGCATTTGCAATGTTAAAAAGTTTATCTGGTAAAACACATTCTGTCTTTACAGGCGTATCTATTATTGGCCCTGAGATAGACAAGAACTTTTATGTTAAAACCGATGTAGTGTTTTGGGAGCTATCAGATGAAGAAATAAATGCTTACATTGACACCGGTGAACCTTTTGATAAAGCAGGGGCATATGGGATTCAAGGCTTTGGCAGTGTCCTCGTAAAAGAGATTAACGGGGATTACTTTTCCGTTGTTGGCCTTCCTGTTTCAAAGACTGTTCGAGAATTAAGAAATGTAGGATATTTCCCTTCATATTCTTAAAACTAAATTTTCATCTTAATCTCCCATTCACTGCTCAATGCGTGAAAGGGAGGAAAAATTTTTGGAAACACAAACTTTAATGATTAGAGATTTTCCCCAGGATGAACGGCCAAGAGAACGATTTATTCAAAATGGTCCACAAAGTTTATCTACTCATGAACTTATAGCCATTCTACTTCGTACAGGGACAAAGGAAGAGTCCGTTCTACAATTGTCCAATCGGCTTCTTACACATTTCGAAGGCTTACGTCTCCTTAAGGATGCTTCTTTAGATGAAATTACATCCATAAAAGGGATTGGAACAGCTAAGGCAATTCAGCTGCTTGCAGCTGTAGAAATAGGCAGGCGGATTTCAAATTTGTCATATGATGATCGTTATACGATTCGGTCCCCAGAGGATGGGGCGAAATTTGTTATGAATGACATGCGTTTCCTTTCACAGGAGCATTTTGTATGCCTCTATTTAAACACCAAAAATCAAGTTCTCCATAAACAGACTATTTTTATCGGCAGCTTAAATGCATCCATTGTTCACCCCAGAGAAGTGTTTAAAGAAGCTTTTAGGCGCTCGGCGGCCTCTATTATTTGTGTGCATAATCATCCTTCTGGTGACCCTACACCGAGCAGAGAGGATATTGAAGTAACTAAAAGGCTTGCAGAATGTGGAAAAATCATTGGCATTGATGTGCTTGATCATCTTATTATTGGGGAGAATAAATTTGTGAGTTTAAAGGAAAAAGGGTATTTATAACACTATGTTTTTATTTGACGATAAGCTATAATATTGTTTATGCTTTTTTACGTAATTAGATATAATCACCTAACTAAAAATAACATTTTAATGAAAATAAATTGGATATAGTTAGCAGGTGCTGACTTTATTCATTTTCGGATTTCGTATCAGAAAGGGAGATACAACAATGATTGGTACAAAGGATCTTGGAATTGATTTAGGAACAGCTAACACACTTGTCTATGTGAAGGGAAAAGGAATTGTCGTAAGAGAGCCTTCAGTAGTAGCATTGCAAACAGATACAAAACAAATTGTTGCAGTTGGAAATGACGCTAAAAACATGATCGGCCGTACGCCAGGAAATATTGTGGCACTTCGTCCAATGAAGGATGGAGTTATCGCAGATTATGAAACAACAGCAGTTATGATGAAATACTATATTAAGCAAGCAATTAAAAGCAAGGGACTTTTCTCAGGTAAGCCATATGTAATGGTTTGTGTGCCATCTGGGATTACGGCTGTGGAGCAGCGTGCAGTTATTGATGCAACTCGCCAGGCAGGGGCAAGAGATGCTTATCCGATCGAAGAGCCGTTTGCAGCAGCAATTGGTGCCAATTTACCTGTATGGGAGCCAACCGGAAGTATGGTTGTTGATATTGGCGGTGGAACGACAGAAGTAGCGATTATTTCCTTAGGAGGAATTGTGACAAGTCAGTCTGTTCGAGTAGCAGGAAATAATATGGATGATGCAATTATTAATTATATTCGTAAACATTATAATCTTTTAATTGGTGATCGTACGGCTGAAACAATTAAAGTCGAAATTGGTTCTGCAGGGGACTCAGAAGGTATTGAAAATATTGAAATTCGCGGTCGGGATTTATTAACAGGCCTGCCTAAGACAATTGAAATCACAGCTGAAGAGATTTCTAAAGCTTTACATGATACTGTCTATGCGATTGTTGATGCAGTAAAGGTTACGCTTGAGAAAACTCCACCTGAACTTGCTGCAGATATTATGGATCGAGGAATTGTTCTGACAGGTGGCGGTGCTTTGCTTCGAAACTTGGACAAAGTAATAAGTGAAGAAACAAAAATGCCTGTACTAATTGCAGAAAATCCGCTTGATTGTGTAGCAATCGGCACAGGGAAAGCTCTTGATCACATTGATTTATTTAAAAATAAGTCAAGAGAATCCCGCTAATTAGCGATTTTTTGTGGATCAGCCCATTCACTGTAAAGTGACTGGGCTCCAATCTTGTTAAAAGGGTTTTATGTTTAATGTATTGATCACAATTATTAAATTTTAAGAACAATATTTGCTCCATGTAACACTCTTATATAAATAGTAAATTGAGGTGTTAGAAATGCCACAATTCTTTTTAAACAAACGCTTGATTATTTTGCTTGTTAGCATCATTGTACTCGTGGCATTGATTGGGTTTTCATTAAAGGACCGTGAACAGTTAAGCTGGCCAGAACAATTTATCAAAGATACAACAGGATTATTGCAATCGGCAGTTTCTCGTCCAACTCATTATGTTGCTGATTTCTTTGAAAATCTAAAAGACTTGCAAAATACATATGAAGAAAATAAAGAATTGAAAAAGCGGCTTGATGAGCTCGCACGGCTTGAATCTGAAGTGCAAACGCTTAAAAAGGATAATGCAGAGCTTCGTGAAATTCTTGATAAAAAGGATGCTTTAAGTGAATTCGAACCAATTCAAGCCACCGTTGTCGGCAGAAATCCCGATCGGTGGACAGATCTATTAATCATTAATAAAGGTTCAAAGGATGGAATTAAACAAAACATGGCTGTTATTACAGCGAACGGATTAATTGGGAAAGTGAAAAATAGTCAATCCTTTACATCGACAGTCCAGCTGTTAAGTGCAATGGATCCGACAAATCGAATTTCTGCTGAAATTCAAGCAAATGGAAATAGCTATTACGGACTAATTGAAGGCTATGACAAAGATAAAGGACTTCTTCTTCTTAAGAGAATTCCTTTTGATGCGAAGGTAGAAAAGGGACAGAATGTTATTAGTTCAGGTAAAGGTGGAGTATTTCCGAAAAACCTGCCGATTGGAAAAGTTGTGGATGTAAAACCAGCAGAATATGGACTTACTCTTACAGCTTATGTGAAGCCAGGGGCAAACCTGTACGATATTGAGCATGTAATGGTTGTAAAAAGAAGCGCAATCAAGCCTGAATTAGAAGATATGATAGATGATAAGGAGGAGGAACTGTGAGAAAATTTCTTCTTCCTCTTTTATTCATGCTGCTATTCATAGCTGAAAGTATTTTTGTCGAGTTTGTGCCTGAAAAAATCATGGGAGAGCCCTATATAATTGCACCGCGCTTTTTAATTGTCGCCTTAATATTTTTGACAATATATGGTCCAAGAAAATATGGGCTTTTATACAGCTTCATCGCAGGTCTTCTATTTGATATAGTCTATACGGAAATAGTCGGTATTTATTTGTTTTTGTTCCCAGTCGTTTGTTATATCATTTCAAAACTTATGAAAATTTTACAGAGTAATATCGTCATTGTTTCACTTGTGGCACTATTTGGGGTACTGCTTCTTGAATTAGGCGTTTACGAAATGTATTTTCTGATTCATTTGACGAACATGCACTTTTCCACTTTTCTGTCACTTCGTTTACTGCCTACATTAATATTTAATTTTATTTTTATCGTTATTACTGCATATCCGCTCAAGAAGCATTATGATAAGCTAGTAGCAAGCTTGGATATATAGGCTAATGATAATATTAAAAATTTCTGAACTTCTATTTATGAATTCTTCCTGTTAAAAAGGATTTTCTATCATTTCTGTCGAATTATTTTTATTTAGAGGAACAGCCATTGCTATTGATCATGACCGGATCTCTTTTTTGATTATGACAAAAGGAGTATTCTTATATTAGGTATGTTTTAATAAATGCAGACAATGAGAAAGTATAGAATAATTGATTGCTGAAAATCAGGAGCTAACATCCTTTTGAATGGTTCTTTCTACCCGTGTTTCTCCTGATTTATGTACAGCCGAAGGCGCTTCTTGCGCTTTTCATATGAGGTGAACATCTTGCCATGAAGAAATTCCAAAATGTAATGATTAAAGGAACAAAGGATGGTTTAATCCTGCATCTTGATGATTCCTGCTCTTATGAGGAATTAAAGAAAGAGCTGGATATTAAACTTGCGGAAAGCTCAAGATCACGTGAAGACCGTTTAATTACAGTAAAGGTCCAAGTAGGCAATAGATACTTATCAAAAGAGCAGGAAGAAGAGCTCAAAGAAATAATAAGACAGAAGAAAAACCTTGTCGTTGATTCAATTAACACGAATGTAATTACAAAAGAAGAGGCTGCCAAGCTTAAAGAAGAAACAGAAATCGTATCAATTGCAAGAATCATTAGATCTGGTCAGGTTTTGCATGTACCAGGTGACCTCCTGCTAGTAGGGGATGTTAATCCGGGAGGGACAGTAATAGCTGGCGGAAACATTTATATTATGGGCACATTAAGAGGCGTGGCCCATGCTGGCTTTTATGGGAATAAGGAAGCAATCATCGCAGCATCCGTTATGAAGCCCTCACAATTGCGAATTGCAGCCAGCATAACGAGATCTCCTGATCATGTCCAAGAGCAGGAAAAAAGAGAAATGGAATGTGCATACATAAATGATCAAGACCAAATAACAGTAGATAGATTGCAAGTTTTAATGCATCTAAGACCAAATATTACTAGATTGGAAGGGGGACAATAAGATGGGAGTAGCAATTGTTATTACATCAGGAAAAGGTGGAGTTGGAAAGACGACAACTTCCGCTAATATTGGAACATCTTTAGCTCTGCAAGGAAAAAAGGTTTGCCTCGTCGACACTGACATTGGCCTCCGTAATTTAGATGTTGTCATGGGACTTGAAAACCGCATTATTTATGATTTAGTAGATGTTCTAGAAGGACGGTGCAAGATTCATCAGGCACTTGTAAAGGATAAACGGTTTGAGGATCTTCTATACTTATTGCCAGCAGCGCAAACAAGTGATAAAACAGCAGTAACTCCTGAGCAAATGAAGGTTCTTATAAATGAATTAAAACAAGACTATGATTATATCATTATTGATTGCCCTGCTGGAATTGAGCATGGCTATCGAAATGCTGTGGCTGGTGCAGATAAAGCGATTGTTGTCACAACACCTGAAGTTTCTGCAGTTCGTGATGCAGACCGCATCATCGGCTTGCTTGAAAAAGAGGAAAATGTGGAAGCGCCTAAATTAGTCATCAATCGCATCCGTAATCAAATGATGAAAAACGGAGATATGTTGGATGTTGATGAAATCGCTGCTCATCTATCAATTGAATTAATTGGGATCGTAGCAGACGATGACGAAGTAATTAAGGCATCAAATCATGGTGAGCCGATTGCTTTAAATCCTAACAGCAGAGCTTCCATCGCTTACCGAAACATAGCCCGCCGCATCTTAGGGGAGTCTATTCCGCTTCAGCCTCTAGAAGATGAACATGTCGGCGTATTTTCAAAGCTTAAAAAGTTTTTTGGTGTAAAATAGAAAAGTCAGGGAAATCTTCCTTGGCTTTTTTTTACGTCTTTGAATGGCTGTTATCCGTTTCCTCAAGTGCGATCTGATTTTAGAAACCTTCACGATTTCATAGTCATACTCCCTTTGGACAACTCATAGACTTGTACAAAAGAATGGTAAGGGAATGGTGGGGGCGTATGAGATCACGAGCAGATGATATTCGTAAACGAATGGAACGGAGAAAAAAAGAACGTGACAGAATGGCGAAACCTATAAAAAAACAAATTACTTGGACAGATGATGAAGAGCGATATGGATTTGACAAAATCTCCTCCTATGAAGGCAGTGGTGATGAAGGGAATCATCCATTATTCCGAAAAGAATATTTTCTCTTTAAAGTTCTAGCATCAGCCTGTTTATTTTTAATTGTCGCTATTATGTTCAAGAACAGCGGTGGAACGTTTGAATCTGCTAGAAATTTTGTCACAAAAACAATGGAAAATGACTTTCAATTTATTGCGGTTGCTAATTGGTATGAAGACCAGTTTGGAAAGCCGCTTGCTCTTTTTCCTGTAAAGGATAAAAATGAAGAAAAGCAGGAGTTATCCCCTAAAACAGAGTATGCACTGCCAGCTTCCGCAAGAATTCTCGAAGACTTTCATGCAAACGGACAAAGAATAACGATTGAAACGAGCAAAGACGCACCTGTAGTCGCAATGAGTGAAGGATTAGTAAAATTCGCCGGAAAAAAAGATGGTTTTGGAAAAACCGTTATTATTAAGCATGGGGATAATAGTGAATCATGGTATGGGAATTTAGCAGAAATCGATGTAAATCTAATGGAGTATGTGGAAAAAGGAAAGGAAGTTGGAATTTCAACTGCGATGGAGGATGGAATGAAGGGCTCCTTTTATTTTGCTATTAAGAAGGGCGATGATTTCATTGACCCGATACAGGTGATCCCATTTGAATAAATTTGCAGGATTGATAAAATATATACAAATTCATCCTCTTCTTTGGGTTGTTATTGGATTAGCTGTGATGACCGCCCATTTTAATGAATTGTCTCTACTTTTGCTGATTATTTTTGTACATGAAATGGGACATGCGGTGGCAGCGTCTTTTTTTTCGTGGAGAATTAAAAGAATAGCTCTTTTGCCGTTTGGCGGTGTTGCTGAAATAGAGGAGCATGGAAATAGACCTTTAAAGGAAGAATTAATTGTCATTCTATCCGGCCCCATTCAGCATATTTGGATGATGGGAGCCGCCTTTCTTCTCTTTCAGTTTTCCATTTTATCTGAAGGAATATATGAGCTGTTTATTCAATATAACTTGATGATCCTATTATTTAATTTACTTCCCATTTGGCCGCTTGATGGGGGAAAGCTTGTATTTCTACTGTTATCAATCAATCAAGCTTTTCCAGAAGCCCACCGAAAAGCTTTACAAATATCTGCAGTTTCTATGGTGGTATTTTCAATATATACTTTAATAAATTCACCGATAAACTTAAACATATGGGTCGTTGTCGCGTTTTTATTATTTTCACTGTATCATGAATGGAAGCAAAGCCGGTACATCTTTATGAGATTTTTGCTTGAAAGGTATTATGGGCGAAATAGTGACTTTCGTCATTTAAAGCCTATTGTCGTGAGCGAAGAAGTGATGGTTATGCATGTGCTGGAGAAGTTTCAGCGTGGCTATAAGCATCCGATTATTATTGAAAAAGACGGGAAGGAACAGGGCTCAATGGATGAAAATGAGCTTTTGCATGCGTATTTTACGGAAAAAATGGTTACATCACGTATAGGCGATCTGCTCTATTTGATGTATTAGAAATAAAAAGTGAGGAACGGTCTTGTATACATTAATTATTAACTACACGTCAAGAGAAAAGCGATATGCTTTAGTCAACAATAGTATGATTGAAAAGCTTGTTATCCAGCAGCCTCAGCAACAATCAGCTGTAGGCACTATTTATTTAGGGACTGTTGAAAAGGTGCTTCCAGGAATGAATGCAGCCTTTATCAATATTGGTGAGGAAAAAAGCGGGTATTTGCACCGGGATAAACTTGCTTCCTTTGTACAAGCTCAAAAGGATAAAAACATAAAAGAGATGAAGAGTGTGTCATCATATGTTCATCAAGGTGAAAAGCTTCTTGTTCAAGTTGAAAAGGATGCAACGGGAGCAAAGGGCCCGCGCCTTACTGGGATTATTGAGCTTCAGGGGACTCACATGATTTACATGCCTCAAGGACGATATGTGGCAGTCTCCAAAAAAATTGAAGAACAAGATTTAAGGGAAGAACTGCGTCAATTTGGCCATGAGGCTAAAAAACAGGAAGAAGGCCTAATTTTTCGGACAACTTCACGAAATCAGCCGAAAGAAAAATTACTTGATGAGCTAGAGCAGCTCCGGGAAAAGTCCAAGGAACTGCAAATAACAGCAGGTTCATTAAAAAAGCCGGGAAAAGTACTAGAACGGGATTCCATGATAGAAGAAATAATTGAAGTAATGGAAAGGCTGGAGATAAGCGAAATTTTAGTGGATGATTTAGCCTTGAAGCATGAGTTGCAGGTGCATTGCGATATTCCTATCGTGCATTATAACGGGAAAGAAAATATTTTTTCCGTTTATAAACTTGAACATGAAATAGAGAAAGCGTTAAAAAGGATTGTTTGGCTGGATAATGGGGCTTATTTAATTTTTGATGAGGCAGAGGCATTAACGGTTATTGATGTAAATACTGGGAAATACATAGGGAAACATGATCTTGCTGAAACAGCTGTGAAAACAAATGAATGGGCAGCAGCAGAAGCAGCAAGACAAATCCGTCTTCGTGATATTGCTGGCATGATTTTAATAGACTTTATCGATATGAAAGAGGAAAAGGACCGTAATCGTATCGCTAGCCTAATGGCACAAGAATTAAGGAAGGACGATAGACGGACAAATATTGTTGGATTTACGCCACTAGGTATAATGCAAATAACAAGGAAAAGGATAAAACCAGCTATTTCAGAGGCTTTAATGGTCAAGTGTCCTACTTGTGATGGAAAAGGACGTGTATTAAGTCCAGAAACAGTAGCTTTTCGCTTGGAAAGAGAGCTGTGGGAGCATAGAGGTTCAGACTATGCAGCGGTACTAATTGAAGCTACTGAAGATGTTCAAGCTTTATTTTCTGGGGAGCAAAATGTCCACAAACAAAGATTGGAAGAATTAATGGGACTAGAAATCATCTTTAGTATTAAACTATCTCCAAAACCGGAATATGAAATTAGACAGTTCGGAACATCGGAAGAAATAAGAAGAAAAGCTAGAATCTAATTGACAGTTTAGCCCCTTTTATGATAGGATTTTTATGTTATGTTTGTAGCGCACCCGTGCTACAACCGCACAGAACAGGTTTTAAGTTTTGCATCTTTTTTATGAGGTGTCAAACGCCTGATGATGGCGAGTCTTAGTCTAAGAGGAGGTGCAGTTCATGTACGCGATTATTGAAACTGGTGGTAAGCAAATTCGTGTAGAAGAAGGTCAAGCTATCTACATCGAAAAGCTAAACGCAGAAGCAGGCGAAACAGTAACTTTTGATAAAGTTCTTTTCGTTGGCGGAGAAAATGTAAAAGTAGGAAGCCCTGTTGTTGAAGGAGCTACTGTTACAGCGAAAGTTGAAAAACAAGGCCGTGCGAAGAAAATTATTGTTTTCAAGTACAAAGCTAAGAAAAACTATCGTAAAAAGCAAGGTCATCGTCAACCATACACTAAAGTTGTGATTGAAAAGATCAACGCTTAAGGCGAACAATATGATTCAAGTTACGGTGAATCGTAAAATGTCTGGTATGATTCAATCGTTTGAAATTAGTGGCCATGCCTTATTTGCTGACAGAGGCAATGATATCGTCTGTGCAGGCGTATCAGCTGTTTCTGTTGGTGCAATTAACGCGGTGCATGCTTTACTTGGCATCACACCGGAAATTGATCAAAAAGAGGACGGTTTTCTCCGCTGTGCAATTCCGGATAATATGCCGGAGGAAACAAATGAGAAAATTCAGCTTCTTTTAGAAGGAATGGTTGTCTCATTGCAGACGATCGAAGAGCAATACGGACAGCATATAAAAATGACCTTCAAAAAGCAGGAGGTGGAATAAATGTTATTAAAATTAGATCTTCAGTTATTTGCTTCTAAAAAGGGAGTAGGTTCAACGAAGAACGGACGTGACTCTATCTCAAAGCGTTTAGGTGCTAAGCGTGCAGATGGTCAGTTCGTAACTGGTGGTTCAATTCTTTACCGTCAACGCGGTACAAAAATTTACCCAGGTGTGAACGTTGGTAAAGGTGGAGACGACACACTTTTCGCAAAAGTGGATGGTGTTGTTAAGTTTGAGCGCCTTGGCCGCGATCGTAAGCAAGTAAGCGTATATCCTGTAGCTCAAGAAGCATAAGGAATGACTTAGAAAACTCTAACCTTAGTGGTTAGAGTTTTCTTTTTTGCCTAAAAAGTGTATTATTTGCTTACGTCTGCCTCGTTTTTTGATATACTAACAGCAAGCAGTCTACTGATATTTAATTAATTGCTGCGTAGGAGTGCATATATGAAAACTGATTGGGATGTAATCGAGGTGCTGCGGTATGCACGCCACGATTGGCTAAATAAAATCCAGCTAATAAAAGGCAATTTAGCTCTTAATAAAATTGACCGGGCTAAAGATATTATTAATGAAATTGTGGCAGAAGCTCAAGCTGAAGCTAAGCTATCTAACTTGAATATTCCTCAATTCGCCTCCTTGCTTCTTACATATAATTGGGAAAATCATTCGTTTCAAATTGAATATGATGTATTAGATGGTACGATAAACGGTGATTTAAATGATGATTGGCTGACAAATTGGACTTGCACTTTTTTTGCATGTTTAAATTCTGCCATTAAGCCATTTTATGAAAATTATTTATCCGTTACGATTGAACCCCAGATAGATGGAACCCGTTTCTTTTTTGATTTTAGAGGAATAATAACAAATAAGGAAAAGCTAGAGGAATTTTTAGAGAAAACCCCTTCTTCTCCAGAGATCGTTGTTCAAAGCTGGACAGAGCAAGAATTATCATTAGATTTCTTTGTCTCTGCAGCTATATAAACGAAGTTAATCAAGTTAATTTTTCTCTACATAGATAATAACAATCAGTTCTTGCTGTCTATAAGTTATGGACAGCTAAGACAGGAGGAATAGTATGTTTGTCGATCAGGTAAAAATTTATGTTAAAGGTGGCGACGGGGGCAATGGAATGGTTGCGTTCCGTCGTGAGAAATATGTGCCTAAGGGAGGACCTGCCGGCGGTGATGGAGGTAATGGCGCAGATGTAGTCTTTGAAGTGAATGAAGGATTGCGCACTCTAATGGATTTCCGTTATCAGCGTCATTTTAAAGCTCCACGTGGGGAGCATGGCATGTCCAAAAACCAGCACGGCCGAAATGCAAAAGATATGATTGTAAAGGTTCCCCCTGGTACAGTTATAACTGATGCAGAAACAAATGAAATCATTGCAGATCTGACAGAACACGGTCAGAGAGCTGTTATTGCAAGAGGCGGACGAGGGGGAAGAGGAAACACTAGATTTGCTACCCCATCTAATCCAGCACCTGAATTATCTGAGCATGGAGAGCCGGGAATTGAAAGAGACGTAATCCTTGAATTAAAGCTATTAGCAGATGCTGGTCTTGTTGGATTTCCAAGTGTTGGAAAATCAACACTCTTATCAGTTGTTTCATCTGCTAGACCAAAAATAGCCGAATATCATTTCACAACGATTGCACCTAACTTAGGAATGGTAGAAACAGAAGATGGGCGAAGCTTCGTATTGGCTGACTTGCCAGGATTAATAGAGGGGGCACATTCTGGTGTCGGACTTGGCCATCAGTTCTTAAGACATATTGAACGGACTCGTGTTATTGTTCACGTGATCGATATGGCTGCGACTGAAGGAAGAGACCCTTACGAGGATTACTTAACCATTAATAATGAATTGAAAGAGTATAATTTGCGTCTAACAGAAAGACCGCAAATCATTGTTGCAAATAAAATGGAGATGCCTGGAGCGGAAGAAAACTTACAAAAATTTAAAGAGCAAATTGAAGAGGAATATCCAATCTTCCCGATTTCAGCAATTACTAGACAAGGATTAAGAGACCTGCTATTTGCGATTGCTGATACAATTGAACAAACACCTGAGTTCCCGCTTCATGAAGAGGAAGATACTGGAGTACATCGCGTCGTATATAAACATGAGGCTGAACAAACAGAATTTACCATCACAAGAGATTCAGCTGGTACATTTATTGTTTCAGGGGATGCGATTGAAAAGCTCTTTAAGATGACTGACTTTACTAGAGATGAGTCTGTCCGCCGATTTGCAAGACAGCTTCGCGGAATGGGTGTTGATGAAGCACTTCGTGAAAAAGGAGCAAAAGACGGGGATACAGTCAAGCTGCTTGAATATGAATTTGAGTTTATTGAATAGTCTCTCAGGTGTTAATGGAGTGTAGTTATGAGACAAGAGAAATTCGATAAGAAATTTTACCTTGTCCGGGAAGATGTGCTTCCTGAGGCAATGAAAAAAACATTAGATGCCAAGGAAATGATTGAGAGAGGTAAAGCTGAATCGGTTTGGGATGCTGTGCAAAAAGTCGATTTAAGCAGAAGTGCCTTTTATAAATACAGAGATACAGTCTTTCCCTTTCATACTGTTGTCAAAGAAAGATTAATAACCTTATTTTTCTATTTGGAAGACCGATCAGGTACTTTATCTCATCTATTAAGTGTGGTAGCTTCTTCAGGATGCAATGTCATGACCATTCACCAAACTATTCCCTTAATGGGAAGGGCAAACGTAACACTTTCTTTGAATATTACCGATATGTCCATGGAAATAGAAGAATTACTAGCTAAGTTAAGAAAATTAGAGTTTGTTGAAAAAGTAGAGGTGCTCGGTTCAGGCGCATAAGTTTTTATGCCTGAATCGGCCCTGATTTTTTCTTTTAAGGACTATTTTTTTCAAAGCTGCTAGGTATACCTAGGTAAAACAGCCAAAATTAATTACATACATTCTCGGAGTAAAGTGGTAAAGTATTATTATTAAAGGAATGATGTGTAGTTAAAGGGAGAGATATTCGTGAAAGTAGGTTATTTAGGTCCAAAAGCAACATTTACTGATATAGCTGTGAGGGAAATGTTCCCTAAAGAACATGCTGTACCATACTCTACGATTCCTGACTGTTTTGATGCACTAATAGAGGATGCCATTGAAATTGCTGTCGTTCCTCTTGAAAATGCACTAGAAGGTTCGGTTAATATTACCCTTGATTATTTAGTTCATGAAGTGGACTTGCCAATTGTTGGGGAAATTTCTTGCCCGATTAGACAGCATTTTATGGTACATCCAGCAAACAAAGATACTTGGAAAGAGACTGGCGTTGTCTATAGCCATTCTCATGCCCTTGCACAATGTCATAAGTTCTTGCATAAAGAGCTTAAGGGGACTCCTTGTGAGAAAACTACTTCGACAGCAGCTGCTGCTCAATTTGTAAAGGATCATCCAGAGATTAAGGCTGGTGCTATCGCCAATGAGCTTGCGGCAAAGGAATATGGGCTTGAAATTGTACGTGAGGACATTCACGATGTAAGCTATAATCATACTCGCTTTATCGTCCTTTCAAAGAAACAAGTGCCTTTGCAAGAAGAGAAATCAACATTTAAGGGCTATAAAACAACGGTGATGATTACTTTGCCTGCAGACCGTGCAGGTGCATTGCATCAAGTACTTTCTGCTTTCGCCTGGAGAAGGCTAAACTTATCGAAAATCGAATCAAGACCGATGAAAACTGGGCTTGGTAATTACTTCTTTATCATCGATGTTGATATGAAGCAGGATGATGTCCTCATTCCCGGAGTAGTAGCGGAATTAGAAGCATTAGACTGCAAAGTAAAGATATTAGGAAGCTACCCTTACTATCAGCTCGGTATGGAAAAAAGCCGGGTTAAGAATATGTAAACAAAGAAACCGTTCAGATCCTGAACGGTTTCTTTTCATCCTTATTCAACAATAAAATTAGCATTTTTCAACGCTTTGATGGCTTCATCCAATTTTTGCTCTGAGGCGGCAGAGAGGGTATGGAGATGAATTCCTTCTGTAAGCTCGGACAAATAGGAAGCATTTGTTGTTTCTATTTTTTCAATAAATTGCCTAACTTCCTTTCGAGTCGATACCATAACAGAGGCGATTAAATCCCCATAAACAGGATGCTCAATTCTCACATCTTTAACGGTTACTCCATGGTCAACTAATAAATTTAACTCTTCTTCTGTTCTTTCGGGAGTATGGGAGCTGGCAACAGTTCGTTCAACAGAAGTGGACATAGCGCTTTGGGTTAAATACATATAGCCCTGGCTAGTGGCGATAATTGGTTCCCCTCGTGCTTTAAGCAACGTAATATCTCCTACTATAACCTGCCTGCTGACATTTGTTCTTGATGCAAGCTCACCGCCCGTGATTGGCTCTCCAGTTTCTTTCAGTAATTGGAGAAGCAATTCCCGTCTTTCCTCGCCAAGTACTTTTTTCTGATCCTTCATCACAATATCTCCCCTATACGACGATAATGATACATTGTAACATAGATGACCATTAATGATAACTTTGCATGATTTCTTTCGTAATTTGGATAATAACTTTCCCAAGCTCTTCTGTTTCAGCAACTGACGTATCCCGGCCAAATGAAATCCTTATGAATTCTTTAGCCTCTTTTCCGGTAATCCCCATAGCATTCATCGTTTTGGAAATGGATTGCATGCCAACTTGACAGGCGCTGCCAGTTGAAATCGCAAATCCTCTGCGATTACATTCTAACATCATTAATTGTCCCTCTATCCCTTTTATCCTTATGCCAATTGTCGAGGGGAGCTGGTTGGATTGTATACAATTATAAATTGTACATTGATGGCTTATCGGTTCTAGTGACTTTAAGAGTGTTCTTCGAAGGTGCTCAAAATGAGCAGTGTTCGAGTCCAAATTTTTATAGGCTTTCTGTGCTGCAACGGTCATAGCTGTAATACTAGGCACGTCCACGGTCCCTGGCCTGAACCCTCGTTCATGTGAAACATTAGGAAAAAGAGGCTGACAATTTAAATATGGATTCAAATAAAGGGCTCCTGTCCCTTTAGGTCCATAAAATTTATGACCGGAAATTGATAAACTATCAACAAGTAATGCAACGGTTCTTAAATCTATTTTTCCAAAAGTGTGTACACAATCACTATGGAATAAAATATCGTTCTCTTTGCAAAGTTTACCTATTTCTTCTAAAGGCTGTATTGAACCAATCTCAGAGTTTCCGTGCTGAATGATAATTAACACTGTTTCTGCTCTTATAACTGCTTTGAGCTCCTCCAAATCAATTAATCCATGACCATTAAGCGGAAGTGCTGTTACTTCATAGTGTTGCTCGCTTATTAATTTTTCTAAAGTACTATGAATGGATGAATGCTCGGCAATACTTGTAATGATATGCTTACCATCTTTTTTTCCGGTAGTTAATAGTGCATGAATAGCTAGGTAATTACTCTCTGTACCTCCACTCGTAAAATATATTCCTTCTTTCTCAACTTGAAGAAGATAAGCTAATTCACTTCGGCAATTTTCTAAAAGACTGCTTGCATGACTGCCAAAGTCATGAAGGCTTTGTGAATTTCCGTAGTATTCAGTGGCTGCCTTTAAATACGTATTAGCAGCATCGGGATCTAAAGGGCAGGTTGCTGCATAATCAAAATATTTCATTCCTTTTCAGCTCCATATTGATATTCTTATGTGCTATGAAGTCTTGTTATAGAAGATTTAGTGTTGGAATTCATTATAAATCTAAAAAACTCTTGTCATAAGTTTAATTCTATGTAAATATAAGTGTCAAGACACCTGTATAAACAGGAGGTAAAAATGAAACAGGCAAATGTAATTATAATTGGTAGCGGAATAGCAGCTTTGCAGCTAGCAAGGAGCCTTCGCTATGATTTAAATGTGATAGTTCTCACAAAGTCTAATTTAATAAATAGTAATTCTTATTTTGCTCAAGGGGGGATTGCAGCAGCAATTGCAAGTGATGATCATCCGGATAAGCATTATGACGATACGTTAGAAGCTGGACGATTTCATAATGATCCCGAAGCTGTCAAAAAGTTAACTCAGGAAGCTCCCTCTTTAATTTACAGCCTTATGAATGATGGATGTCAATTTGATAAGAACAGAGACGGCGAACTTTTATTAGGGATGGAAGGAGCACATGGCAAACATCGAATAGTTCACAGCGGTGGGGACGCCACTGGAAAAAAAATAATTCAATATATGTCAGGAAATATTCATCCCAACATTACAATTATTGAAAACTTTTTCGTCTTCGATTTATTAATGAACGAGGATAGAAACAGTTGTATTGGGTTAAAAGGCAAATTTCCTGATGGCAGGATTGAGTATTTTATTGGCGAGCATATTGTTTTAGCAACAGGCGGCTGTGGACAGTTATATACGTACACATCAAATACTGAGACAGTAACAGGTGATGGAATTGCGCTTGCCTATAAGGCAGGAGCTGAAGTTGCTGATATGGAATTTATTCAATTTCATCCCACTCTGCTCAGGATTAACGGGAATGCTGTTGGTCTAGTTTCAGAGGCAGTTCGCGGTGAAGGCGGGCGTCTTGTTACGGACGATGGGCGTGCGATTATGGAAGGTGTTCATTCCTATGGAGATTTAGCACCAAGACATATAGTATCCCAAACGATTTATAATCATCTCCAAATGGGAGAGGAAGTTTTTTTGGATATTGCTAATGTGCCAAACTTTGAAAAACGTTTTCCAACTATAACTGCTTTGTGTCAACAATATGGGATCAATCTTAAGAAAGAGACGCTTATTCCCGTAGTTCCAGGCAGTCACTTTTTAATGGGAGGCATTAAGACAGATTTAATAGGCCGCAGCAGTATCACAGGTCTTTATGCTATCGGTGAGGCAGCTTGTACGGGCATCCATGGTGCAAACAGGCTTGCAAGCAATTCTTTACTAGAAGGATTATTTACAGGGAAACAATTAGCTAAATGGATTAATAGTTCGCCACCAGTGAAGTATTTAGTTTGGAATATAAATGACGTGCAAAAAGATCAGAAGATGTTCCCAAAGCTGCTGCCATCTAAACCCGACATCCAAAAATCCATGATGGATCATGTGGGGATTATCCGTTCAAGGGAAGGGTTAACTAAGCAAAAACAATGGCTAGAAAGTTTCAATATTAATAGTTTGCTTGAAGCAAATTTTGAATCTATGCCCATTAAGGAAATAGAAAAAATTTTTATGCTAATTACAGCCGAACTGATAACAGCTTCTGCTTTAAAAAGGACGGAAAGCCGCGGGGGCCATTTCAGGCAGGATTACCCGTATGAAAATAATGAAGATTGGCTGCGTAAGCAAATTATACATTGCCGAAAAACAAAAAAGGATGGGAAGAATGAACAAACTAAAGCTGCGGTTGCAACTTGAGCAATTTTTTATAGAAGATATTGGAGAGCGTGATATCACGAGTGAGCTTATTTTTGGAAACGAAAAAAAAGGAAAAATTGTTTTTCTTTCTAAGGAAAATGGAATCTTCTGTGGTGAAGAAATAATTCGTACAGGATTTTCTGTTTTGGATAATGACATAATGACAAAAGTGCATGTAAAAGATGGCGATCGCATTGAAAAAGGTCAATTATTGGCTGCTGCCGAAGGGAAGGCAGCAGAATTATTAAAGGGTGAAAGAGTGATCCTTAACCTTCTTCAGAGAATGAGTGGAATTGCAACGATTACAAATAAAGCGGTTTCAGAGTTAAACAGTACTCACACAAAAATTTGTGATACAAGAAAAACAACACCTGGACTGAGAATGTTAGAGAAATATGCAGTACGCTGCGGAGGGGGCTATAATCACCGATTTGGCCTTTATGATGCGGTCATGATTAAAGATAATCATATTTCATTTGCAGGCTCTATTCAAAATGCTGTTCAAGCTGTCCGTGCTAGCGCTGGACATATGGTGAAAATTGAAGTCGAGACGGAGACAAAAGAACAAGTATTAGAAGCTGCGGCTGCAAAGGCAGATGTCATTATGTTTGATAACAGGCAGCCGGAAGAAATTAAGGAATGGATTCAGTGTGTGCCTGATGGAATTATTACCGAAGCATCAGGAGGGATTACACTAGAAAATCTTGCCGGTTACAGAGACACTGGAGTTGACTTTATCTCACTTGGATTCTTAACCCATTCAGTTAAATCTTTAGATATAAGTGTGAAGGTTAGCTTTGAGTAAAATAAGTAATTTTTGAGAAAAAGAGTAAAGGGGGAAAATGGAATGAACTTATTTCAAACACTTGAAAAAAATCTTAACGTTCTTCCGGAGAAATATAGAAATATGACAACAGTGGAATTGGAAGGTCGAGTAAGGACAATTAAAGAAAAGCTTGGGAGTAAATTATTCATCCCAGGTCACCATTATCAAAAGGATGAAGTGATTCAGTTTGCTGATGCAACTGGCGATTCATTAAGGCTGGCTCAGCTTTCTGAGGAGAATAAAGAAGCAGAGCACATTGTATTTTGCGGTGTTCATTTCATGGCTGAAACAGCTGATATATTAACAACCGAAGATCAAAAAGTATATCTTCCAGATATGCGTGCAGGCTGTTCAATGGCAGATATGGCGGATATTTATCAAACGGAAAGAGCGTGGGGAAAATTAATAGACTTATTTGGAGAAACGATTCTTCCGCTAACATATGTAAACTCAACAGCAGCGATTAAGTCATTCGTTGGGATTCATGGAGGGGCAACTGTTACTTCATCGAATGCAGAAAAAATGGTTCAATGGGCGTTTGGGCAAAAATCGCGGATATTATTTTTACCTGACCAGCATCTTGGGAGAAATACAGCTTATAATCTCGGTGTTGGTTTAGATGAGATGGCGGTTTGGAATCCAATCAGCGACAAACTTGAACATAAAGGACCATTAGAAAATATTAAAGTAATCCTTTGGAAAGGCCACTGCTCTGTTCATGAAAATTTTACAGTTGCAAACATTGAGCAAGTTCGCAGAAACTATCCTGAAATGAAAATAATTGTTCATCCGGAATGCTCAAGGGAAGTAGTGGAACTCTCCGATATGGCAGGATCAACAAACTATATTATTGATGCAATTAATAATTCTGAAGCAGGCTCTTCCTGGGCAATTGGAACAGAGATGAATTTAGTAAATCGAATTATAAATCAGCACCAAGATAAACAAATTATCTCTTTAAATCCGCATATGTGCCCTTGTTTGACGATGAATAGAATTGATTTGCCTCATCTTGTTTGGTGTTTAGAGACTATTGAACAAGGAGAGGAACACAATCGAATCAAAGTGGACGAAGCAATTGCAGCAAATGCTAAGCTTGCATTAGACAGAATGTTAGTCCAATCTTAAAACTTCCATTTAGGAGGTTTTATTTTTTCGTAAAAATAGTTGTAAAATAGGGCTCCAATCATATTATTAATAATAATTGCATAAGTTTTTGTGTAGGATTGTTAGCAAATTGCCCATTTTAACATACACTATATGGACATTTGACTAGGAGGGAAATCAGAGTGAAGATCCATATCGTACAAAAAGGGGATACTCTTTGGAAGATCGCCAAAAAGTACGGCGTGAATTTTGAAGAGCTGAAAAAGATGAATACACAGCTCAGCAATCCTGATATGATTATGCCCGGTATGAAAATAAAAGTTCCAGGATCAGGAGGATCCATTAAAAAAGAAGCTCCTATTGGGGGCGTGCCGGAAACAAAAGTCAGTATGGGTGCTAAAAAGGAAATGCCGATTAAGGAGATGCCAATTCAGGCACCACCAAAAGAAGTACCAGCTAAACAATATGCTCCAAAAATGCCAAAACCGATTGTTTCAGAAATTGACATTAATAATTATTATATGTTGAATATGGCTAATTTATCAGCACAACAGCCTGCACCGAAGGAAGTGCCGAAACAACTGCCAAAAGAATTACCGAAACAAATGCCAAAAGAACTTCCAAAACAAATGCCACAAGAACCGCTAAAACAGCTGCCGCAAGAACTGCCGAAACAAATGCCGCAAGAACCACTAAAACCGCTCCCGAAAGAATTACCGAAACAAATGCCGCAAGAACTGTTAAAGCAACCACCACAACTGCCGCCAAAACCAGTAAATATCCTTCCGCCAGTTAAGCCCATAGCCCAAGAGAGCCCAGAATCAATTGAGAGTGAATCATTTGTTTATACACATCAAGGAGGGGTTAATCAGCCGATGTTACCATATTACCCACAAAGTTTCTATCCTGTTTCTCCAGTAATGCCAGGAACTGGTTTACCTGGAGGATACCCACAAGCTTATGGCTATCCGCAAGTTCAGGGAGCAGCTATGCCGATGTATCAAGCACCAGCTGCGCCAATGTATCAAATGCCGCATCATGGTTTAGCAGGTGTAGAGAGTGATGAATCATCTTCTTCAATGCCAATGCACCATATGCCATATACGAGTCCAGCCTATTCTGGAGCACAAATGCCAGCACCATTAATGGGTGCAGCACAAATGCCAGCGCATGTAATGGGAGCTGAGCAAGCTGCTCCTCAGATGCCGCTACAGCCAACTTATACTGCACCGATTATGCAGCAGGCCTTTGAATATCCAGAGGTAGCATGTCCTCCTTATCCTGCCCAAATGTACCCTGTATCTCCGGTAATGCCTGGCTCGGGATTCTGTGAACCAATGCCATACGTATATCCACAAATGTGTGAACCATATGGGTATCCGCAAATGGCGCCGATGCCACAGGTCCAGGGCGTAATGGAGGAAGCACAAATGCCATTAATGCCTACTGAAGCACAGATGCCAATAATGCCGGCACAAAGTCAGATGCCAATGATGCCGGCACAAAGTCAGATGCCAATGATGCCGGCACAAAGTCAGATGCCAATGATGCCAGTACAAAGTCAAATGCCAATGATGCCAACCCAGGCACAAATGCCGATGATGCCAGTTCAAGCAGCAAAAGAGGATTGTGGTTGTGGTGGGCCGCAAATGGTCCAAGGGGCATATAATCCGGGTTATGGAACATATGAAATGGGAGCAGCTCCTATGTATGGTGCACCATATGGCCAGCAAATGGGATACCCAATGACTGGACAAATGAATCCATATATGAACCCATACGGATATGGACCTATGGGGGGGCAGGCTTTCGGGATGCCTCGCAGCTTCGAAGAAAGCAGTGAATATGAAGATTAATAATAGGGGAGACGATTTATTTCATAATCGTCTCTTCTCCTATTTACAAAAAAACCTCCCCGTTTCAATCGAAAAAATAACACCAATTAGAAATCAAGTTTTTTATATTAAAGCAAAAGAGATGGAATTTATTTTAAAGGGTTTTCCAACCTATTCTCGGCTCAAGCAGCAGGAAGACTTTTTGTCCTCATTAAGACATATTGGATTTACAAACACTTATTCCTTCTATTCACTTGCAAAACCATCGCCATTGTATTTTGAAAATATCTTCTATATGTGTCTCGAATATATAAATCCTTCCGAAGTATCATTTACTTATAAGAACAGTGAAGATAGGCTTGATGGATTAAAAATATTAAAGCATTTCCACAGTGTTACAGATCAGTTAGCAGATCAATTCCAATTCGATATCCCTTTTTTTAAGCAATTTGAAAAATGGAATGAACGAGCTGCAATTTTTTTGAATTATTTGCCAAATATAAAATACTTTGTCCAAAAAGAAATAATAGATGAGCTGTTAGTATGGGCTGATTGGTCTTTAAAAGGAATACAGGAGGAAGCTAATTATTTCCAAAGCAGTAATAATGTAATTCTTCATGGTGATGTTGCTCACCATAATTTTCTGCGGACAAAAAATGGTGAAATTTTTATCATTGATTTTGATTTAATTAGCATCGGAAATCCACATTCGGACTATCTTCAGTATGCCAACAGAATATTGCCTTTTTTAAATTGGTCTTACAAAGAGTTGGAGGAATATGAAATCCTTCAGCCCTATTTGCTTGATAAAGGATTTTTATATGGTCTCGCGTATCCAACAGATATTTTCAGGGAATGGAACAGGGCAATGAGAGATAAAACGTATTTTCAGAAAGGAAAGATTGAACAATTGCTAAGCCTTACTGCAGGTCAGTTTAAGGAGCGGCAAGAATTTGGCCAGCTATTAAAAGAAAAAGTTGAAAAGCGTAATTGGTCGTAACTGGACAGAATGAAAGCAAGGTAAACCTGCCACCCTAATAATGAGCTCATTGCTCATGCTTTACATTAGCGAGGGAGGTTTTCGCTTGAATAAAAAGCTCTTTGCCATTCCGGCAGCAACCCTATTGACCATTGGATTAGTAGGATGTGGAATTAATGATAATGAAACCGCTGTTCAAGACCGCCGAAACAATACGGTTCAGCCTGTAGGTTATTATTCAAATAGCGATAATGAGCGAAATGGCGGGGGTAATGCCCGTATTCTTGATGAAACCGACAATGATGGACCTATTACTGAATGGATGAACAATAGCTTAAATGATCATGATCAAAACTATCAGCGCCTTCGAAACAATGGGTTTGTAAGAGGTGATGCTAATTATCATGGACATTTAGGTAATACAGAAAGAAAACCGCGATCTTCCTATTATGAGGGATATGATGGAAATTTAATTAATCGAGTTAATGGGGCGGCTCACGTAAATAATGTAAGAGATGTACAATCTCTTGTTAATGGAAATGAAGTGCTTATTGCGGTGCACCTTGCTAATAATAATAAAGAGAAAGAAACGTTTGCAAAAATCCGTAAAGCCGTAAAACCATACTTGAATGGAAAAAAGGCACATATTGTTTCAGATCAAGCTACCTTTAATCGAATAAAGGCAATCGACAATGATTTACGGGAAGGCGGACCTCGGGATCAAATAAATTTAGATACGCAAAATATTTTCAACGCATTGAAAAAGCGATAAATGAAAGGAGCAAAGCTTAACTTTGCTCCTTACATATTTAAGTGCAGAAGATTTAATATTTGCCGTAGCTCCGAGACAGCAATTTGTCCGGGGGCAGATGCTTTTTTAGCGGCACCAAATGTAATGCTAGAGCCAAAGATCTCTCCTGATAATCTGCTGACAACGCCTTTTCCTGCCATTGACATTGTTATGATTGGACGATCTGCATATTGATCATGCATCGTGATTGTAGCATCAAGTAGAGTTAGGACATCATTTGATGTTGCTGGCATTACTGCAATTTTTGGAAGATCCCCTCCGAGCTCCTGTGCCTTCCGCAATCGTTTTACTATTTCCTCTTTTGATGGAGTCTTTTCAAAGTCATGATTAGAAATGATCACAAATACGTTATAGGTATGAGCAAATCTTACAACTTCTGTAACGATTTCCTCGCCGCAGAATAATTCAACATCAACAATATCCGCTAATCCGGTTTCTATCATTGCTTTGTTTAGTTCTGTATAATATTCCAGACTAACTTCTTTTTCTCCACCCTCCTTAGCACTTCTGAAAGTAAAGATTATCGGAATAGGTGTTAGGATTTCATGAATTTTTTTTAAAGCTTTTGCTACTTTATCTATATCCTCAACATCCTGGAAAAAATCAACACGCCACTCAGCAAGGTCTGGACCAAGTGTTTTTATTTGGACAGCCTCATCTATAATCTGATCTAGATTTTCACCGATGATAGGAACACATATTTTAGGCGAGCCTTCTCCAATCAAAATATCTTTTACTGCTATACTTTTCTTCAAGTCTCTCCGCTCCTTTGTTTTTTTATAAAGGAACAGCAGGTGGATGCTTATTTCTGTTCCCAATAAGACAGCAACATATCTACTATTTGATTACATATTTCTTCCGCTTCTAAGTTGTCCGTCTCAATTTTAATATGATGATGAGCATAAATTTCTTGTCTTTTTTCAAAAAGCTCTTTGATTTCGTCTAGTGATTTACCATGCAGCACTGGGCGGGTATCCATAATTAAAGGAATCCGATTTTCCCAGCTTTCCCAAGACATATGAATATAGGTCACAATACAATTTGCTAAACATGCTTCTCTAATTTCTTCTTGGAGAAAAGCTCCTCCGCCAAGAGATAGAATTTGTAAACCTTTTTGACTCAAGTTGGTGATAAATGCTTTTTCTTTTTCCCTAAATTCCTTTTCACCCAATCGCTGAAAAATTTGGGATACGGGCATTCCATATTCATTTTCTATTTCTTCATCGGTATCAATAAATGAACGGTCCAGTTTTTCCGCTACTAATTTCCCAATGGTTGTTTTTCCTGCTCCCATAAATCCAATAAATACAATGCTTTTTTCCTTCTTAGGAATGTCTCGGTTTTCCAAAATACGTGATCCCCCTAAGTAAAATGAGTTAGAATAACTTTTCCTCATTATAGAGCTTCTTCTGTGTTAAGCATAGTTTAAATATTTAGTTAATAGCTTTTTTATTTTTTTCATTCGGTACTAAATTTGTTAATTATAACCGGATAAGCTAGAAAAAGATGGTCACAATAGTTAATGAGCAGAAACTAAAATAATATACACCGTATTTTAAATGAGGTGATCATTGTGAGAACCAATTGGGTCTTTTCGCTATGTTTTATTGTCTTATTTATCATCTTGAATTCCCCTGTGCATAGCTTTGCAAATGAAAATAATGCAGAGGGAAATATCGAAAATGAGCTGACACCTAATCAAGAGCCTATGCAAATAAGTGTTTTACTGGAGCGTATGTACTTAGATGGAGAGGTTAGTCAAGAAAATGTGACAGAAACGATCTGGTCTATGGAGGAGTTTTGGGCTAAATATGATCAGTGGCAGCTAATTGATATGGATGAAGATCAGATGATTTTCCGCAAGTATATCGATGATATTTCACCATTGCTAAAAGCAAATGGCTATTTTGGTATAACTGACAAAGGTGTATTAACGATATTCAATGGAAGACCACAAAATTCTAATATTATTCAATCCTTTTTTCAGATTGATTTAGGCAGGCTGGAGAGTAAAAAATGTGAAGAATTAAAGAAGGGAATTCCGATAAAAACGAAGGAACAGTATGTTGAAGTGCTGGAAACCTTTAAGTCTTATTCAAAAGTCGAAAAGCAAGCGAATTAATAGAAAGTGACAGGATCCTCTTATAAGGGTGGCTGTCACTTTTTTCTTGGGTTTTATAAAAGGTTTCGTGTCCTTTTTTCTACGAATATGATTAAAGTATGATACAATGTTGTACAGCAAAATAGAGGAGCGAAAAGGCATTGTATGAATTTATTAAAGGGCGGGTTGACTATATTGGCCCAGAATTTGTTGTTATCGAAAATAACGGTATTGGCTATCAGATTTCAACTCCCAACCCATTTAGCTTTTCAAAGGAATTAGGTCAAGAGGCAAAGGTATTTACTTATTACCATGTAAGGCAGGATCTTATTGCTTTATACGGTTTTCATACGAGAGAAGAGAAAACACTGTTCATAAAATTATTAGACGTAACAGGAATAGGGCCAAAGGGTGCTTTAGCCATTCTCGCTTCAGGAGAACCGGAACAGGTTGTTCAAGCCATTGAAAATGAGGATGAGGCATTTCTAGTAAAATTCCCTGGTGTGGGCAAAAAAACGGCAAGACAAATGATTCTTGATTTAAAAGGGAAGCTGCAAAACATCGTTCCAGACTACTTTCCTGACTTGTTTTCACAGGATAAATTACAGTCTCAATTATTGAACCATATTCCAGAGTTTGAAGAGGCGGTTCTTGCTTTAAAGGCACTCGGATATTCAGAAAAAGAAATAAACAAAATTTCTCCGGAATTAAAAAAGGAAAAACTATCAACCGACCAATACATAAAAAAGGCGCTGCAAAGGCTGCTAAAATAATAGTTTAGTTTTCAACTAAACGAAATTGTGGTGATTATGTTATGGAAGAACGTTTAATATCTAGTGAGGCTGATGTTCAAGATTTATCATTTGAACAAAGTTTGCGTCCTCAAAACTTAAAGCAATATATTGGTCAGGATAAGGTTAAGGAAAATTTGGAGGTTTTTATAAAGGCCGCCAAGCTCCGGCAGGAAACACTTGATCATGTATTGCTTTATGGTCCTCCAGGCCTTGGGAAGACAACCCTGGCTGCGATAATCGCTAATGAAATGGGGGTAAATATCCGAACCACTGCCGGGCCCGCTATCGAAAGACCCGGTGATTTAGCGGCGATTCTTACCGCACTTGAGCCAGGAGATGTGTTATTTATTGACGAAATTCACCGTTTGCCAAGAACAATAGAAGAGGTTTTGTATCCAGCGATGGAGGATTTCTGTTTAGATATTGTGATCGGCAAAGGTCCAAGTGCAAGATCTGTCCGGCTTGATCTTCCGCCATTTACGTTAGTTGGTGCAACAACAAGAGCCGGTTCTTTGTCTGCTCCGTTAAGGGACCGCTTCGGTGTACTAAGCAGGCTTGAATATTATAATGAAAGCCAGCTTCAAGAGATAGTAACACGGACAGCAGAAGTGCTGGATACAGAAATTGACTCTTTAGCGGCAGCTGAGATTGCTCGAAGATCAAGAGGAACTCCGAGGATTGCGAACAGGCTGCTTAGGAGAGTAAGAGATTTTGCTCAAGTTAGAGGAAATGGAGAAATCGATGAAGTTCAGGCAAAAGTAGCATTGGAGCTTCTGCAAGTTGACCGTTTAGGGCTTGATCATATTGACCATAAATTATTAAGAGGAATTATAGAGAAGTTTCGCGGGGGCCCAGTCGGACTAGAAACTATTGCTGCAACGATTGGGGAGGAAGCTCATACGATCGAGGATGTGTATGAACCGTACTTATTACAGATTGGATTTCTGCAGCGAACGCCAAGAGGAAGAATTGTAACAGAAATGGTATATCGTCATTTACAGTTGGAGGTGCCCGGGGATTGACTGGATTATCAAAATGGCTGATGATCATAGGGGCAATTATTTTTGTCATTGGATTCTTATCACAATTAATTAATATTGGGAAACTTCCAGGAGATATTATCATTAAAAAGGGGAGTACAACCTTTTATTTCCCAATCGTAACATCTATTTTGTTAAGTGTTATTTTATCAGCGATTTTTTATTTTCTAGGGAAATTTCGCTAAAATAAGAATTAGAGTCAAAAGCAGTGAAGAAAGAATAATTTTAGAGTTGGTGACAGCATGAAGGTAGACTTATTTGATTTTCATTTACCAGAGGAATTAATTGCACAGACTCCTCTTGCAGAGAGGACAAGCAGCAGATTAATGGTGCTTAATAAATCAACAGGTTCTCTCACACATGATACGTTTAGAAATTTGAAGAGCTATTTACAAGCAGGTGACTGTCTTGTTTTAAATGATACAAGAGTATTGCCTGCAAGACTTTTAGGAGAAAAAGAGGGAACAGGTGCTAAAATAGAAGTACTTCTTTTAAAACAGCAGGAAGGAAATGTGTGGGAAACGCTTGTTAAGCCTGCTAAACGTATTAAAGAAGGTACAAAAATTATTTTTGGCAATGGCCTCTTGTCAGCTGTATGCATTGGCAGCTCAGATCATGGCGGAAGAACGCTTGAATTTCACTATGAAGGGATTTTCTATGAAGTTCTCGAGCAATTAGGCGAAATGCCCCTACCTCCATACATAAAAGAACAGCTAGAGGATCGCGAACGCTATCAAACCGTTTTTGCTCGTGAACGAGGTTCAGCTGCCGCTCCTACTGCAGGGCTTCACTTTACAGAAGAATTACTGGAAGAACTTAAAAGCATCGGTGTGCATATTGCTTTTATTACTCTTCATGTTGGTCTGGGAACCTTTCGTCCTGTGAGTGTTGAGGATATAAATGAGCATGATATGCATGCTGAATTTTATCAAATGACAGAAGGCACAGCGAATCTCTTAAATAAAGTAAGAGAAGAAGGCGGAAGAATTGTTACCGTTGGAACCACCTCAACAAGAACGCTGGAAACAATTGCTTCTAAGCATGATGGGCGTTTTGCTGAAGCCAGCGGCTGGACAGATATTTTTATTTATCCAGGTTATGAATTTAAGGGAATTGATGGAATGATTACTAATTTCCATCTGCCTAAATCAACGCTAATTATGCTAGTCAGTGCTCTAGCTGGCAGAGAAAATGTACTAAACGCTTATAACAAGGCTGTTGAAGAACGATATCGTTTCTTTAGCTTTGGAGATGCGATGCTGATAATATGAATGGGTAGCACCATGGAAGGAGAAAACGGAATTGACAGCAATTCGCTATGAATTAATTAAAACATGTAAACAAACAGGGGCACGCCTTGGCCGTGTTCATACGCCGCATGGATCTTTTGAGACACCAGTTTTTATGCCTGTAGGTACGCTTGCAACGGTAAAAACAATGTCACCGGAAGATTTAAAGCAAATGGGTGCCGGTATTATTTTAAGCAATACGTATCATTTATGGCTACGTCCAGGTCAGGAAATTGTGGAAGAAGCTGGCGGACTTCATAAATTCATGAATTGGGACCGTGCAATCTTAACGGATTCAGGTGGTTTTCAGGTGTTCTCATTAAGTGAATTTCGAAAAATTGAAGAAGAAGGCGTCCATTTCCGTAATCATTTAAATGGAGATAAGCTCTTCCTTTCACCTGAGAAAGCAATGGATATTCAAAACTCACTCGGATCTGATATTATGATGGCATTTGATGAATGTCCACCATTTCCAGCTACATTTGAATATATGCAAAAATCAGTTGAAAGAACTTCACGCTGGGCTGAACGCTGCTTAAAGGCTCATAAACGTCCTAATGACCAAGGTTTATTTGGTATTGTCCAAGGTGGAGAATTTGAGGAGCTGCGTAAACAAAGTGCAAAGGACTTAGTTTCACTTGATTTTCCAGGGTATGCAGTTGGAGGATTGTCAGTTGGGGAACCAAAGGATATCATGAATCGTGTGCTTGAATTTACAACCCCACTGCTTCCTTCTAATAAACCAAGATATTTAATGGGAGTCGGTTCACCAGATTCTTTAATTGATGGCGCGATTCGCGGTATTGACATGTTTGACTGTGTTCTGCCAACGAGAATTGCTAGAAATGGTACATTAATGACTAGTGAAGGCAGATTAGTTGTGAAAAATGCAAAATATGCGAGAGATTTCGGCCCGATTGATGAGAATTGTGACTGCTACACATGCAGAAATTACAGCCGTGCATATATTAGACATTTAATCCGTTGTGATGAAACATTCGGAATTCGACTTACAACTTACCATAATCTTTATTTTCTGCTAAAATTAATGGAAGGGGTCAGACAAGCGATTCGAGAAGATCGTCTTGGTGACTTTAGAGATGAATTTTTCGAGAAATATGGTTTTAATAAACCGAATGCGAAAAATTTCTAAACATGCATTTTCAAAAAGATGGACAACCCGGACTTTTTGAGCTAAATTTTTCACTTGAAAGGAGGGAAAGAGAATGGAAATGTTAGGTACAATTGGACCATTATTATTAATGTTTGTGTTATTCTATTTCTTGCTAATCCGCCCGCAGCAGAAGCGTCAAAAATCGGTTGCGCAAATGCAGAATAGCCTGAAAAAGGGAGATAAGATTGTTACAATTGGCGGCCTTCATGGCTTTGTCGATGCAATCGATGAAGGGAAAGTTGTCATCAAATGTGGTGACGGCAGCCGTCTTACATACGATCGTGCAGCAGTTCGCGAAGTTCTGGAATCTGCTGGCGGCGATATGCTTGCAAAATCTTAATAAGAAAGAAGCGGGGTTATTAAACATTCCGCTTCTTTTTTGTTTTTTAAGATATTAAAGCATAACTTCTCGAGTTTGAGAAATGTCTAGCTCCAGCGCCTACCCCCTCGAGGTCACAAGCCAATCCTCCCAGAAAGGAAAGGACACCTTTCCGTGAGGCTTGTCTTGTGCTTGTCGGGGGTGACCAAGGCGCTTCCGCTTTTCTTATGCACTTCTCGTTTTACTGGACATGTTAACACCAAGTATTCCGCCCATCATCGCTGTAAGCATGAAGCAAGTATGGTAGATGATTTGCTCAACATCGAAAACGCTATCTTTTCCTAAGTATTGAAAGAGAAAAATAATGATGGAATAGATGAGCCCTGTTAATCCGCCAAGCAGCCACCCTTTTTGTTTTCCCTTCCCGCCTGAAACAAATCCGCCAATAAACAAAGAAACAAATGAAATGGCAGTGATTATGAATTTTAAGGATGACTCCTGAAGAGATGTAAATCTTAATAATAGTGAGAAGATTAAGCTGCTAATAATGGCAAGCAAAAAAACGGCTATTATTCCAAAAAGTATAGCACTGCCAACATTTCTTGATTCCTCTATATTGCCCCTCTCCCTTCAAATGGTTGTGAAATTAGCAGATTGAATATTTGTCAATGCTGCTAGTACAAGCATATTCATACAAACTAAAAATAGAATAAAATTTCCATTAATAAAATCTGTTTTAAGGAAAATGGGAAAAAATGAATCACATGATTGGCTAATGGCAGTTCATAATAAAAAAGAATGTTATCTTGAGGGGGGAATGCATAATGGACTATTCCGTAATCATTTTCAGGACAGTTATTTTATATGCGTTAATCTTAGGTATTTATAGGATTATGGGTAAAAAAGAACTGGGTCAGCTCAGCATAATTGATTTTGTTGTATCAATCATGATTGCAGAAATGGCTGTATTAGCAATAGAAAATCCGAAAACACCTATTTTTACCAATATTATCCCCATGCTAATTCTTATGGCTATTCAAGTTTCTCTTGCTTTTGGAACATTAAAAAGTAAAAAGCTTCGTGATGTCATAGATGGAAAACCGAGCATTATTATTAATAAAGGTAAGATTGATGAAGTGGCTATGAAAAAGCATCGTTATAACCTTGATGATCTGCTGCTCCAATTAAGGGGAAAAGATATTCGAGCGATTACAGATGTTGAGTTTGCTATATTAGAGACAACAGGAGAGCTATCAGTAGTTAAAAAAGAAAAAAAGAAGTCTGGTAATTTAGCTGTACCACTAATTCTGGATGGTGAAATCCAAGAATCGAGTTTGGCAGCAATTAATCAAACAAATTTTTGGCTTCGCCAGCAGCTGCGAAAAAGAGGATATACAGATATTCAAAATATTTCACTTTGCAATTATGAAAACGGTCAGTTTTACATTGATTTAAAGAATGAAAAAAAGTAAGAGACGCACTAGGCTGTCTCTTACTTCCTTTTTAGCGGAAAAATTTAGCTAGCGGCTGGCCAATCCATGGAATTCGGATGATTTCATCTTTTTTGACAAGTTTAAGAAAAAAAGTAAGGATCAAATAAATAATGGAGATAGCTATAGAGATAATGAGAACTCGTATGACGAGAGACATTTGTGAATTCAATACGTCAAGAAGCCAAAATCCCCCCCAACCGGAAATACCCATCACAATAAAGGTCTTTAAATAATCCCGAATATAGAACGTAAACGAGATTGCTTTTAAGACAGTAGCAAAATGAAGCAATGTAACAAGTACAAATCCAACAAGAATGCCCATTGCAACTCCATTTATTCCAAACGCAGGCTGGCTTGCCAGAATAAAAATGACGGCAGTTTTAACAACTGCCCCGATTAGGCTATTGATCATGGCAGCTCTTGCTAAATTTAATGCCTGCAATGTAGCTTGAAGGGGACCTTGATAATAATAAAAGATGAAAAATGGAGCCATTAGCTTAATAAACTGAGCCCCGCTATTTGAACCATACATCACGCTCATGAGTTCTTCTGATAACACGTATAAAATAACAACGGCTAATCCTCCCGTCAAAAAGGTTAAGCGCAGTGCCTGCTGGAGGCGGTATTCAATGAGCCGATTATTATTTCTTGAATTAGCTTCACTAATAGCTGGCACTAAGGCTGTTGAAAGAGAATGGGTAATAAAGGATGGAAGCATTAACAGAGGCAGTGCAAAGCCTGTCAGTGCCCCGTATTGTTTTGTTGCAGCAATGGCAGCTACGCCGGCAATGGCCAGACTATGTGAAACAACAATCGGTTCAAAAAACCATGCAAGAGATCCAATCATTCTGCTCCCGGTTGTTGGAAGGGCAATGGCCATCAAATCACTAAAAGTGCTTTTTCCTGTTTTTACATATTGAAAGAAATGCTTTCGAACCCGAAATTTCTTTTTTAATTTAAAGGTTGCTAATAAATAGACTAATGAAGCGAGCTCGCCAATGACAGAAGCTAACATCGCCCCAGCAGCTGCATATTCAATTCCATATGGAAGAAAAGCTTTCGTGAGTGCCGCAATTAATGTAATTCTCACAAGCTGCTCAAGCATTTGTGAAATTGCTGCAGGCTTCATATTTTGGCGGCCTTGGAAATATCCTCTAATGACTGACGAAACAGCAATTATTGGTACAATGGGTGCAATAGCCAGCAGCGGAAGATATGTTCGCGAGTCAGTAAATAGTGTTTTGGAAAGTATAGGTGCTAAGAATATTAACGCTGGTGTAAAAATAATCGATAAAGTGATCGTGGTTGCTAATGAAACAACTAATATTTTCTTAACTTTAGCCCGATCTCCTCGAGCTTCAGCTTCCGCAACATTTTTTGATATGGCTACAGGCAATCCAAGCTGTGTGATCGTGACGGCAAGAATAAATGTCGGGAAAGCCATCATATATAAACCGACGCCTTCTTCTCCAATAAACCTAGCAATGACAATCCGGTTAATAAACCCAAGCACTCTTGTTACAAGTCCAGCTGCCAATAAAATCAATGTTCCTTTTAAAAACTTCGACATTGGGCTCCCTGCCTTCTCAAAATAGGTGTTATCATATACAATTAACTATATGCAACGAAGTGGACAAAGCATGACAAGCAAAGTGTAATTTTTCCTTTTAACTTAATTAAGGGAGGCGGCTGCAGTGGAAATCAGCCATACATATGATCATCTTCGCAATGAATTAAAGCCTGCTTTGAAAAGCAAGCAGGAGGAATTTTCGTTATTAGGTTACGATCGAGTGACAGAGCAAGAGCTTTGGGACTTTTTAAAAAGAAAAAAATGGCGAAAAGCAGATGAGAATAGAAGAATATCTGAATTAGTTCAAGATATATTTTCTGTTAAGGTTGGCGAGTTTTTCAATTATGCGACGGTCGAAGCTTTTAAGGGGGCAGACTTTGCTTTTAGTGACGAAGATGAGCTTCGCAAGCTCTTAAAATAACTTTAAACCGCTTCCGCTTTTCTTTAAATTGACAGCTTTTGCAAACTGTTTCATAATGGGAATTGGTATTTCTGTCGCTTTTTATTTTGTTCTATGAAGTAATTAAGTTTAAAATAGTAACATCTTGTTTTATGCTGTAAGCCATTTGGCTTGTATTTAAGGAGGACTTTTTCATAATGGTAAAACGCGGTCGTATTGTTGCCTTCTTTCTAATTGTTTTATTAATTGGAAGTTTAATGGGTACAACAACTAATAACATTTTAAAGAACATTAAGCTAGGATTGGACCTTCAAGGCGGATTTGAGGTTCTGTATGAGGTTTCACCAATTGAAAAAGGCCAAAAAATCGATAAAAATGTTTTGGCCAGCACTGCTAAAGCCTTGGATAAGCGGGTTAACGTACTAGGAGTAAGTGAACCTAATATTCAGGTTGAGGGTGATAATCGTATCCGTGTCCAGCTTGCTGGTGTAACAGATCAAAACAAGGCACGTGAAATACTATCTACGGAAGCGAATTTATCTTTCCGGGATGTTAATGACAATAAACTAATGGATGGCTCTGATTTAGCAGAAAATGGAGCTAAGCAAACTTTTGATGAAAATGGGAAGCCAAGTGTTTCTCTAAAGTTAAAGAGTGCAACTAAATTTAGAGATGTAACTCAAAAAATTGTGAATATGGGAGAGCCGAACAATTTATTAGTGATTTGGCTTGATTTTGAAGAGGGAAAAGATTCATTCAAAGCAGAAGCTGGTAAGCCAGACCCGCGCTATTTATCTGCACCTAGAGTGAGTCAAGTATTTAATCAAGATACTGTATCCATTGTAGGAAGCTTTACAATGGAAGAGGCAAAAACTTTATCGGACCTGTTAAATGCAGGGTCACTGCCTGTTAAGCTGACTGAGGTATACTCTACATCTGTTGGCGCTCAATTCGGGGAACAGGCGATGCAAAAAACAGTACTTGGCGGAATCATTGGGATTGCAGTCATTTACTTATTTATGATTTTCTATTATCGTTTCCCAGGATTTATTGCGACTGTCACTCTATCCGTATACATTTATTTAATTCTGTTAATCTTTGACTGGATGAATGGAGTACTCACACTGCCGGGAATCGCAGCCCTAATATTAGGGGTCGGTATGGCGGTAGATGCCAACATCATCACATATGAAAGAATTAAAGAAGAAATAAAAGTCGGAAGAACTGTAAAATCAGCATTCCAAGCAGGAAGCCGAAATTCATTTGCATCCATCTTTGATGCGAATATTACAACTATATTAGCTGCTGTCGTTTTATTTGCATATGGGACAAGCTCTGTTAAAGGGTTTGCAACAATGCTTATTATCAGTATTTTAGTAAGCTTTTTAACAGCAGTTTACGGATCAAGATTATTCCTTGGTCTATGGGTAAACAGTAATTTATTCAATAAGCGTCCAGGCTGGTTTGGCGTCAATAAGAAAGATATCCATGATATTGCAGAAAACCTTGATACTCATGATTTAAAGACGAAATTCGATAAATTTGACTTTGTTAAATCCCGTAAAAAATTCTATGGTTTATCTATTGTTTTAATGGCATTAGGAATCATAACAGTTAGTGTTTTTGGATTAAATTTGGGTATTGATTTCTCAAGTGGTACGCGAATTGAAATCTTATCTAAAGACTCCTTAACAAAAGAAGAAGTGAAATCAGAACTAGCTAAGCTTAATATCGAAACTGACGATATCGTCATTTCTGGAAATAATAAAGAAATTGGTGTCGCGAGATTAAAAGGAGTCCTAACAAAAGAAGAGATTGCTGACTTAAAGGCAAGCTTCCATAAAGAGTTTGGAGCAGACCCAAGTGTCAGCACCGTCTCACCTACTGTTGGGAAGGAATTAGCTAAGAATGCAATGATTGCATTAGTCATTGCCTCAATTGGGATTATTATTTATGTAGCTGTTCGTTTTGAGATGAAGATGGCAATTCCTGCCGTCGTGTCGCTCTTACATGATGCTTTCCTAATTGTCGCCTTCTTTAGTATTACGCGTCTAGAAGTAGATATTACTTTTATTGCTGCAGTACTAACGGTTGTCGGGTATTCCATTAATGACACGATTGTTACATTTGACAGAATGCGTGAAAACATGCAGAAGAAAAAACGTCTGAAATCTGTTGAAGATATTCACGATGTTGTAAATACTGCACTGCGTCAAGTTATGGGCCGTTCAATTAACACGGTTTTAACTGTAATTATTGCGATTTTGGGCTTGCTTATATTTGGAAGTGAGTCAATCCGCAACTTCTCGATTGCTCTATTAATTGGAACTGTGGCAGGGGTATATTCTTCAATATTCCTAGCTGCGCAGTTATGGGGTGATTGGAAAGCGAAGGAGTTAAAAGAAAAAGGCGTTATTAAAACGGTTAAAGAAAAACGAAAATATAGTGATGAACCTCAAGTATAATGATATTCACTTTCTCAAGCCTCAGGATTTTCCTGAGGCTTTCTCATTGTTACTTTTTGTTCATATTCAATGAAAATAGGATAAACTAACGGTAAGTTCATTTGAGGAAGGAAGTTTCAATTTGAGTAATCAAGATCGCTTTAAAAGGGCAGAATTTGCCGCCATGCTTGGTATTGTCATTAACATTCTTCTTGCACTTGTTAAGTGGGGAATTGGCGTCTATTCAGGAAGCCGCGCCTTAATTGCAGATGCTGTTCATTCGGCTTCGGATATTGCTGGATCATTGGCAGTCTATTTAGGCTTAAAAGCAGCTAAACAGCCTCCGGATGAAGACCATCCATATGGACATGGTAAAGCAGAATCTATAGCAGCTATAATTGTTGCCGTGTTATTATTATTAGTTGGAATTCAAATAGGTAAATCGTCTTTCACTGCATTTTTTAAACCAATTGAACCTCCAAAAACAATTGCCATTGCGGCTGTAATCTTTTCCATCATTGTAAAGGAAGGGCTGTTTCGCTATAAGTTTAAATTAGGTCGTGAGTTGAATAGTGATGCTTTAATTGTAAATGCTTATGAGCATCGTTCGGATGTATATTCATCCCTTGCAGCACTTGTAGGAATTGGTGCTGCTATACTTGGCGGGAAAATGGGAATACACTGGCTTGAATATGCAGATCCTGTAGCCGGTGTCGTTGTGTCACTGATGGTTATTAAAATGTCGTGGTCTTTAGGTAAAGAATCGATCCACAATACACTTGACCATGTTCTGCATGAGGAAGATACGGTTGAACTAAGAAAAACAGTTGAAAGTGTGAAAGAGGTAAAAAAAATAAATCAGCTTCATGCCAGAGAACATGGACATTACGTTATTATTGATTTGAAGATTTCGGTAGATCCAAACATGACTGTGGAAGAAGGTCATCGGGTCGGAAAAGATGTGAAGGAAAGATTAATGGAAATGGACAATGTTCATAATGTATTTGTCCATATTAACCCCTATAATGTAAATGACTAAACAGCGAGAGTCCTCGCTGTTTTTTCTTTTTTTACACTGAGATTGAAACAGCTAATGGGCTCTTGTATAATTAAAAAGTTGAGAGGTGAACAAATGTTACATTCAAAAACAAGGTGGATTGTTCGGGAAACAGACGAAGAGAAGCAAAATATTCTTGTCAAACATTTAAATATAACTCCTCTCGTTGCTTCATTGCTCGTAAATAGAGGAATAGAATCACCAGAAATAGCTCAAGATTTTTTATTTGATCATAAACTAGAATTTCATGATCCATTTTTATTAACAGGTATGGACATCGCTGTATCAAGGATTAAGAAGGCGATTGACAATAATGAGCCTATCTTAATTTTTGGAGACTATGATGCCGATGGTGTAACGAGTACGACCGTTATGATGAAAACTCTAAGAGAATTAGGAGCCAATGTCGAGTTCTATATACCTAATCGCTTTACGGAGGGGTATGGGCCTAATATTCCAGCATTTCAATATGCTTCAGAAATAGGGATTAAGCTGATTATTACTGTAGATACAGGAATTGCGGCTGTTAAAGAAGCAGATGCAGCTGCTGAGCTTGGCTTAGATTTAATCATAACAGACCATCATGAACCAGGACCTGAACTTCCTAAGGCATTAGCTATTATTCATCCAAAGCTTCCTGACAGCGTGTATCCTTTTCGGGAGCTTGCAGGTGTGGGGGTTGCCTTTAAATTAGCACATGCGCTATTCGGGGAACTGCCTGAGCATCTGCTGGAAATTGCAGCTATCGGAACGATTGCGGATTTAGTTTCCCTGAAAGGTGAAAATCGTTTACTCGTGAAAAAAGGCTTAAAAAAGCTAAAGACTACAAAAAATGTTGGTCTTACAGCTTTATTGAAGTTAAATAAAGTGGATGCCAGTTCTATTTCAGAAGAAACGATTGGTTTTCTTATTGCACCTCGTTTAAATGCTGCCGGTAGATTGGACAGTGCAGATCCAGCTGTTGACCTGCTTTTAACAGATGACATATATGAGGCGGAAGCTATAGCTGAAGAAATAGAACAAATGAATAAAGAAAGACAGGCATTAGTACATGATATTGCGAATGAGGCAATTAAGCAGGTAGAAGAAAAATACCCCATTACTGAAAATGCCGTTCTTGTCGTTGGTCAAGAGGGCTGGAATCCGGGAGTTGTTGGGATTGTTGCCTCTAAGCTGGTTGAGAGATTTTATCGTCCTGCCATTGTTCTAAGCTTTGATCAAGAAAAGGGCATAGCAAAGGGATCTGCACGGAGTATTTTAGGCTTTGATTTATTTAAGAACCTCTCAGAATGCAGAGATATTCTGCCTCATTTTGGCGGGCATCCGATGGCAGCAGGGATGACTTTGAAGCTGGAGCATGTTGATGAGCTTAGAAATAGACTGAATCATGCAGCAAAGAATGTATTGAAGGAAGAAGATTTTATTCCTGTTACGACACTTGACGGAATCATACAAATGGGTGAAATTCATCTTGCCTCAATAGAGGAAATGCAAATGCTTGCCCCATACGGGATGGACAATCCTAAACCAAAGATTTTAATTAAGGATGCGAGCATTTCAAATATAAGAAAAATTGGTTCAGAGCAAAATCATTTGAAACTGACGATTGAAAATGAAGGCAGTATGCTTGATGGTGTTGGTTTCGGTTTAGGTGAATTATTTGATCATATTTCTCCATATTCCAAGATATCCGTTATAGGGGAACTTTCAATTAATGAGTGGAATAATATACGAAAGCCACAAATCTTTTTGCAAGATTTAGCAATTCAAGATTGGCAGTTATTTGATATTAGAGGGATTAAACGTTTTGAGCAATTGTTTGATTTAATTCCAAAAGATCGATGTAAGTGGATTGTGTTTAATCAGGAAAATGCTTCGAAATTTAAAACATATATAAATGAAAATATGGTAACAGTAAGTTCAGATGAGGAAGCTGCTGCACTAGATATTAATAATGAGAACGTTATATTAACCGACCTGCCGCCTTCCAAGGATCTATTGAGCAAGTTATTTTCAGGGAAAATCCCATCTAGGATATACACTCATTTTTTTAAAGAAGAGAGCACTTTTTTCAGTACTCTGCCAACGCGTGATCATTTTAAATGGTTTTATGCTTTTATTATGAAAAAGGGACCATTTAATTTGCAGCAATATAAAGATGATATTGCCAAGCACAAAGGATGGAGCAGAGAATCAATTGACTTCATGTTACAGGTGTTTTTTGAATTAGATTTTGTTAAAATAAACAATGGATTAATTTCTATTAATAGTTCTTCACAAAAACGTGATTTAACTGATTCACAAATTTATGAGCATAGGCGTGCACAATACTCGGTCGAAAGCGAATTGCTATATTCAACCTATCAGCAGCTAAAAGGCTTTTTTGATTCAGTAATCCATGGGTCGGTGAAACTTGAGGAGGAAGTAAAAGAATGGACTTAAAACAATATATTACAATCGTCCAAGACTGGCCAAAGCCAGGTATTCAGTTCAAGGATATAACAACATTAATGGATAATGGTGATGCATATAGATATGCTACAGACAAAATTGTTGAATACGCGAAGGAAAAGCAAATCGACTTAGTAGTTGGTCCAGAGGCTCGCGGATTTATTATCGGCTGTCCAGTAGCTTATTCGCTCGGAGTAGGCTTTGCTCCTGTTAGAAAGGAAGGAAAACTTCCTCGAGAAACAATTAAAGTCCAGTACGGTTTAGAGTATGGCAAGGATGTCCTAACTATCCATAAAGATGCAATCAAGCCAGGACAAAGAGTCCTAATAACTGATGATTTACTAGCAACTGGCGGTACTATTGAAGCTACTATTGAATTGGTTGAACAATTAGGAGGCGTTGTTGCTGGAATTGCCTTCTTAATCGAATTATCTTATTTAAACGGCCGCGAAAAGCTTGGAAAATATGATATTCTAACATTAATGGAATACTAATAACGATTTGAGCGCTCATATGTTAGCGCTCTTTTTATTATGATAAACTTCTCCTGTGTGGATATGAATAACTTCTATTCAATGTGCCTATTCTTATATAAAAATTGAAAATAAATAACAAAGGTAATGATTACCTAACGGAGACAAAATTCGACAAACTTTTTATTTTTCAGGAAAATAATCGGTAACCCTTTACATATTCACTTTTTTTTTCGATAATAGTAGCAATCATTCTAATTTTGTTATGACAGTTTTAAACGGAAAATGACAAATCGACAAATGAAAACTAATAATAAAAGGTGATCCCATGGCGAACGATCATGTTCTGACCGCTGAACAAGTCATCGACAGAACAAAATTATATTTAAATGATGAGCATGTGGCACTTGTACAAAAAGCATATGATTATGCAAGGCATGCCCATCGTGAACAATATAGAAAATCGGGTGAGCCTTACATCATCCATCCCATACAAGTTGCAGGTATTTTAGCGGATTTAGAAATGGATCCTTCAACGGTTGCAGCCGGTTTTCTTCATGATGTTGTAGAGGATACAGACGTTACACTAGCAGGCATCAAGGAAGCCTTCAATGAAGAAGTAGCGATGCTTGTTGACGGTGTAACTAAGCTTGGAAAAATTAAATATAAATCAAAAGAAGAACAGCAGGCAGAAAACCACCGGAAAATGTTTGTCGCAATGGCTCAGGATATCCGTGTGATCCTTATTAAGCTTGCAGACAGACTTCATAATATGCGCACACTTAAGCATTTGCCTGTGGAGAAACAGCGCCGTATTTCAAATGAAACACTGGAAATCTTTGCACCTCTCGCCCATCGTCTCGGAATCTCAAAAATTAAATGGGAGCTTGAGGACACTGCATTAAGATATTTAAATCCCCAGCAATACTATCGAATTGTTAATTTAATGAAAAAGAAAAGAGCTGAGCGGGAGCAATATCTTGAAGATGTCATAGTTGAAATGCGTACAAGGATGAACGAGGTTTCCATCCGTTCTGAAATATCAGGAAGACCAAAGCATATTTATAGTATTTATCGAAAAATGGCTCTCCAAAACAAGCAATTCAATGAAATTTATGATTTGCTTGCGGTAAGAATTGTAGTAAATAGTATAAAAGATTGCTATGCGGTGCTTGGTATTATTCATACATGCTGGAAGCCGATGCCAGGCCGGTTTAAGGATTATATTGCCATGCCAAAGCAAAATATGTATCAATCTCTTCACACGACTGTTATTGGTCCAAAGGGAGATCCGTTAGAGGTACAAATTCGAACATTTGAAATGCATCGAATCGCTGAATTCGGGATTGCTGCCCACTGGGCTTATAAGGAAGGCAAAAGTGTAAACGAAGCTTCTTCGATTGAAAATAAGCTTTCCTGGTTCCGTGAGATTTTAGAGTTTCAGGATAACTCAGTAAATGCTGAAGAATTTATGGAATCATTGAAAATCGATTTGTTTTCAGATATGGTATACGTCTTTACTCCAAAAGGCGACGTTATTGAGCTTCCATCGGGATCGGTTCCCATTGACTTTGCCTATCGCATTCACTCAGAAATTGGTAATAAGACGATAGGTGCAAAGATTAATGGAAAGATGGTTACGCTTGATTATAAGCTAAAAACTGGCGATATCATTGAAATTTTGACTTCAAAGCATTCCTATGGTCCAAGCAAAGATTGGCTAAAGCTTGCTCAAACTTCCCAAGCAAAAAACAAAATTCGTCAATTCTTCAAAAAACAAAGAAGAGATGAAAATGTTGAAAAAGGGAAAGAACAAATTGAGAAAGAAATTCGTAATATGGATTTCGATCTAAAAGAGATTCTAACCCCAGACAATATTAAACGTGTTTCGGAGAAATTCAACTTTACGAATGAGGAAGACATGTATGCCGCAGTCGGCTACAATGGTGTAACTGCTCTTCAGGTAGCCAACCGTTTAACAGAAAAACACCGGAGAAAGCGTGATTTGGAGCAGGAAGCAGATATTACTAATGCTGTTTCTGAATTGAAATCATTTCCTACTGCTAAAAAGCGGGAATCTGGCGTTCGAGTTTCCGGTATTGATAATTTACTTATAAGGCTTTCCCGCTGCTGTAACCCAGTACCAGGGGATGATATTGTCGGCTTTATTACAAAAGGCCGCGGTGTTTCCGTTCACCGGGCTGACTGTACGAATATCGTAAATGACGAGGCTAAAGAGAGATTAATACCTGTTGAATGGGAAACTGACTTAAATGATCGCAAGGAATATAGTGTTGAAATTGAAATTACCGGCTATGACAGACGGGGATTATTAAACGAAGTTCTGCAGGCAGTGAATGAATCAAAGACAAATATTTCTGCTGTATCTGGACGTTCTGATCGGAATAAAGCAGCAACCATAAATATGACGATAGCTATTCACAATGTCAATCACCTCCAAAAAGTGGTTGAACGGATTAAACAGATTCCTGATGTGTATGCAGTCCGCAGGATTATGAATTAAGGAGTATTTGTTATGCGTGTTGTTGTACAGCGAAGCAAGGAAGCAAGTGTTACGGTTAATGGAGAAGTTGTAGGAAGCATTCCAAAAGGCTTTGTTCTTTTAGTTGGTGTTACCCATGATGATAATGAGAAGGATGCTGCCTTTCTAGCTGATAAAATTGCGAATCTGCGAGTGTTTGAAGATGAAAGCGGAAAAATGAATTTATCAATTTTAGATAAAGGCGGAGACATTTTATCAGTTTCACAATTCACACTATATGGGGATTGCCGGAAAGGCCGCAGACCAAACTTTATGGATGCGGCTAGACCTGATCACGCCTTGAAAATATATGAAGCCTTTAATGCTTATCTTGAAGAAAAAGGGCTTAAGGTTGAAACAGGGGAATTTGGTGCCATGATGGATGTACAGCTAATCAATGATGGACCAGTTACCTTAATTGTTGATAGTAAATAATAAAAGGTCAGACATTGTTCATACGAAAGTATGAATATGTCTGACCTTTTTCAATTTAATTATATTGGAAATATTTTGCTAGCCCCTGATAAATGCCAGTTGTGACTGTATCTTGATATTGACCGGAAGAAATAAGAATTTCTTCAGTTGGGTTACTTAAGTAACCAAGCTCTAACAAAATGGCATTTCGTTTATTTTCTCTAAGAACATAATAATCACCAAATCGGTAACCGCGGTCTTTTATATTACTTTTTACGGTAACTGAAGAATGTACACTAGCTGCCAAGTTCTTTTGATAGTCATGATAATAATAAGTAGTCAATCCGTTAACACTACGGTCTGTACTACTGTCGAAATGAATACTAACAAATGCATCGGCATTATGATAGTGCGATGTGTAGACTCTTGACGACAATGGGATATATGTATCATTGCTGCGAGTTAAAATAACATTTGCTCCGGTGGCCTTTAATTTTTCATATAAACTATAAGCTGTTTGCAAAGTTAAATTTTTTTCGAGCGTTCCTCTTGCACCGGTTGTTCCATTATCTCTCCCGCCATGACCGGGATCAATGACAATCATTTTATTTTTTAAACCGGTTACAGATCCTGGTTTTTCGATTGTCGGAGCCGATCCGTTTACTGATACGATCCAGCCGGCAATATAACCGCTGTTCCCATCTGCAAGGCGAATTTCATACCAGTCATTTTGTATGCTAATGATGTCAAAAATATCCCCTTGATTTGCTATATAGACGACATCAGATTGGGTACTCGGACTTTTTCTTATGTTTGATCCATTATGACTAATGGTCAGAGTGCTATCCTTTACTTTTTGTCCGTTGGAAACAGGGGGATTGGACTCAGACTTGTCCAAATACCAGCTTGCTACCCAGCCGTAGGCACCTTTTGCATATTCAATTTTTGACCAGTTATTCGTTTCTTCAATAATTTGAAGTGTTTCGTCTTTTTGTACAGAACTGATGGGCCTTCCATTAAGAGAAGCAGATTCTCTAACAATAAGAGATGTGGCCGTTACTCTCCCTGTTTTCCCAGTATTAATAGTTTTATTGTCTTTCGTTTCGGCTACTTGGCTTGATTGAGAGTTACTATGTTGAATGTATTGACTGCTAATCCATGCATTTGTTCCAGCAAAGGAAATCTCTGTCCATTCACTCGTTTGTGATAGGATGCTGACATTATCTCCTAATTGCAATTTTCCAATGATAGAACTATTAAGAGATGGTGAACTTCTAACATTTAAGGAATTGACGGAAATGATTCCTTGTGACTTTCCGCTAGAATTGCTGGCATTAGTAGTTTGTAACTGAACAAAATCATTGGAAACCCAGCCGCTGCCGAACGGGGTTTGAAGGTTTACCCAATCTCCATTTTGACTAAGTACAGTAAACTTGTCTCCTTTATTAGCGGTTCCAATTACAGCGTAGCTTGTCCCTGGTCCCTTTCTTATTCGGAGACCATCTGAAGAGATGATCGCAGTCTTATTTTTCCCAAGTGTGTCAGCTGAATGATTAGTACTTTGATTCGCATTTACTTTTGTAACAAGCCAATTTGCTACCCAGCCGCGAACACCGTTTCCAAGCTGAATTTCCATCCACTCGTTCTTTTCTGATAGTAATGGATACTGTTCTCCTTTTTTCGCTTTTGCTACTATAGGGTAGCTTAGCCCTGGTCCTTTGCGAATGTTTAATTGATCAGTTCCAACTTTAACTGCCTCTGTTTCTGCATGAACAGATGACAGGGGAGTTGCCAATCCTATGAAAAGAATGAGGCAAAGGAACATGATAGAATGATTCTTTCTAAGCATTAGCACACTCCTTTCTATAGCACTTTTTAAATGACGTCTGGCAAATTCTTCATCTTAAAGAAAAACAAAAATATTGCTCTCAGTCAAGCCATTTTCAACTCTTATCTCGTAAAAAAGAGTTTTAGTTCGAAGTTAGCCACTTATAATAGTTCGCTTAAAAACGGAGAATTCCTTTTATAATCATCTTGCTTTTAATTTTTCTATTTTAAAAAGATAGAGAAATTTTTTAGTCAAATATGGAGAGAATAAAGGAGACTAATTGTATAAAGGGTGATCCAAAATGAGATTCGGAGACAAGGGAATGTCTGTTCAGCAAGGAGAAAACCAGCTATTCGGTGTAGATTTTCATGATTTCATTCAAAAAGAACAAAGTCATAATATGGTGGAGTTAGCATCCGAATTTGGTTTAACCATTAGGGATGTGAGGAAGCTGAAAAAACATTTAGAACGATCTTAATGAACCCTATTGACATTATTAATCATGATACGTATGATAATATAAATATTAGGATATATTTTTAAAAATAAATTGATGATATACCGTTGATGAAGAACAGTAGTTAAGCCCCACATGGAAAGAGAAGAAATGTCATAGGCTGAAAGCATTTCTCCATGATGATTTAATGAAAGAACACTTCGTAGGTTTCTCTCTGAAAAAGGCTATTTCCTTTAGTAGGAGCTGAACGTTCACAGGCGTTAACTGTAAAAGAGGAAGGCATATATTTATTATGTTTTCAATTAGGGTGGCACCACGGGAAATTACAAGCTCTCGTCCCTTGTATTTATATACAAGGAGGCGGGGGCTTTTTTATTTTATTAAAAGGCTGTTTTTGTAAAGTTAGTTGCTTTATTAGTGAGAAAATTAATTTAAAAATCTGAGTTGATTGGAGCGGAGGGCACTTGACTCCTGCGGGAATGGAGGGAAGCGGGAGACCCCGCAGGCATTAGCCGAGGAGGCTCCCGTCCCTCCCCGCGGAAAGCAAGTGCCCGCAGCGGAAATTAACGGGCAAATTACAAAGACAAAAACAACAATCAATGCGAAAAGAGCCGATTAAAAAATAATAATTTTGATTGATAGAGGAGGACTAATAAATGACGTCAATCCGAATTCCACGGGGAACACAGGACATTCTCCCTGGAAAAATTGAAAAATGGCAGCTGATTGAGGAAAAGGCAAGAGAGCTATGTAAAAGATTTCAATATCGTGAAATTAGAACACCTATTTTTGAACATACAGAGTTATTTTTACGAAGCGTTGGAGATACGACAGATATCGTTCAAAAAGAAATGTATACATTTGAAGACCGCGGAGAACGCAGCCTAACATTAAGACCTGAAGGAACAGCAGCTGTAGTTCGTTCCTATGTTGAACATAAAATGTTTGGAGATGCGACTCAGCCGGTAAAGCTTTATTATATGGGGCCAATGTTCCGTTATGAACGTCCACAGGCAGGGCGTTACCGCCAATTTGTTCAATTTGGCGTAGAAGCAATTGGCAGCAATGACCCTGCAATTGATGCAGAAGTGATTGCCTTAGCAATTTCTTTATACAAGGAGCTGGGCTTGAAAAAGCTGAAGCTGGTTATTAATAGCCTCGGTGACAAAGAAAGCAGAAGTGCACATCGTGAAGCATTAGTAAATCATTTTAAACCGAGAATCGGTGAGTTTTGTTCAGATTGTCAAAATCGAATAGAAAAGAATCCGATGCGAATTCTTGATTGTAAACAAGACAGAGAGCATGAGCTAATGAATTCCGCTCCGTCGATTATTGATTATCTAAATGATAATTCGAAAAACTACTTTGACAAGGTTCAGCAATATTTAAAAAATCTTGAAATTGATTTTATAGTTGATCCAAATCTAGTTCGCGGACTTGATTATTATAATCATACAGCATTTGAAATCATGAGTGATGCTGAAGGATTTGGCGCAATCACAACACTATGCGGAGGCGGACGTTACAACGGACTAACGGAAGAAATCGGAGGGCCAGAAGCGCCAGGAATTGGCTTTGCAATGAGTATTGAACGTTTTATTGCAGCACTAGAGGCAGAACAAGTAAAGCTTCCGCTTAAGGAAGAAATCGATTGTTATCTCGTATCTCTTGGGGAAGAAGCTAAAGATTACACAGTTGGGCTGCTGCAAAAGCTTCGTCTAGCAGGATTCTCAGCGGATAGAGATTATTTAGATAGAAAAATAAAAGCCCAATTTAAGGCTGCTGACCGTTCCAATGCGAAATATGTGGCGATTTTAGGTGAAGATGAGCTTAAAGAAAATAAAATCAACCTTAAATCAATGGAAACAGGAGAGCAAACAGAATTAGATCTTAGTACTTTTGTAGAAAAATTTGCGGAGCTATTAAAGAAGCAGATGTAGGAGGAATAAGGAAATGTTTGGGAGAACGTATTACTGCGGAGAAGTGACAGAAGCCGCTATCGGCGAAAAGATTGTTTTAAAAGGATGGGTTCAAAAGCGCCGCGATTTAGGCGGTCTAATCTTTATTGATTTACGTGACCGTACTGGCATTGTCCAAATTGTATTTAATCCGGAAGTTTCACAAGAGGCACTTGCCGTTGCAGAGAAAGTAAGAAGTGAATTTGTTGTCGATATTGAAGGGGAAGTTGTAGCCCGTCAAGATGGAACGGTCAATGAAAATTTAAAAACTGGCCGCATCGAGGTCCTAGTTAATAAAATTTCTATTTTGAATGAGGCAAAAACACCGCCATTTATCATCGATGACAAGACAGATGTTAATGAGGATGTTCGTCTAAAGTATCGTTATCTTGATTTAAGAAGACCTGTCATGTTTGAAACTTTTAAAATGCGCCATGGAGTAACAAAGGCAATGAGAGATTTCTTAGATGGCGAGGGCTTCTTAGATGTTGAAACACCAATCTTAACGAAGAGCACGCCAGAAGGTGCACGTGATTACCTAGTGCCTAGCCGTGTTCATCCGGGTGAATTTTATGCACTGCCTCAATCACCGCAAATTTTTAAGCAGTTATTAATGGTAGGCGGATTTGAAAGATATTATCAAATCGCTCGCTGCTTCCGTGATGAAGATTTGCGTGCTGACCGTCAGCCTGAATTTACTCAGGTCGATATGGAAATGAGCTTTATGAGCCAAGACGAGATCATCGCGCTTATGGAAAATATGATGAAAAAAGTGATGAAGGATGTCAAAGGCCTTGATATCGAAACTCCTTTTCCTCGAATGACTTATCAGGATGCAATGGACCGTTTTGGGTCAGATAAACCGGATACACGTTTTGGTATGGAGTTAACAGATTTATCTGAAATTGTTAAGGATTCAAGCTTTAAAGTGTTTGCAGGTGCTGTCTCTTCAGGTGGACAAGTAAAGGCTATCAATGTGAAAAATGGCGGCAGTAAATATTCACGCAAAGATATAGATGCTTTAACTGAATACGCAGCTGTATACGGTGCGAAAGGTCTTGCATGGTTAAAAGCTGAAGAAGATGGCTTAAAGGGACCAATTGCTAAATTTATTACTGAGGAAGAACAAAAAGGAATATATGCTGCACTTTCAGTTGATACAGGTGACTTGCTGCTATTTGTGGCAGATAAGAAAAATGTTGTCGCTGATGCTCTAGGTGCACTTCGATTAAAGCTAGGAAAAGAATTAGATCTGATTGACAAAAGCAAGTTTAACTTCCTATGGATTACTGACTGGCCGTTATTAGAATATGATGAAGAACTTGGCCGTTATTTTGCTGCTCATCATCCATTCACAATGCCATTTAGAGAGGATCTAGAATTGCTTGAAACAGATCCATCCCAAGTTAGAGCACAAGCTTATGACCTTGTCCTAAATGGTTATGAACTTGGCGGCGGTTCTCTTCGTATTTTTGAAAGAGCGGTACAGGAGAAAATGTTTAAAGTACTTGGTTTCACAGAGGAAGAAGCAAATGAACAATTTGGTTTCTTAATGGAAGCATTCGAATATGGAACTCCTCCGCATGGCGGAATTGCACTTGGTTTAGACAGATTGGTTATGTTATTGGCTGGCAGAACAAATCTTCGTGATACAATCGCGTTCCCGAAAACTGCAAGTGCAAGCTGCTTATTAACAGATGCTCCTGGCGAGGTTAGTGAAGCTCAGCTAAATGATCTTCATTTAGCCTTGAATTTAAGCAAAGTAAAAGGTAACTAGAATTGCACAACTGATTCCTTTTTCTTACTGTAAGTATGCGTTTTTTCTGTAAAAAAATGAGAATTGTCCTACGTTTGCTTGCTTGAAAGAGATATTTAGATATGATAAAATTTAATTAATCTTTAAGAGTCCTGATGTGTTCGTTGTGTAACCTGACATTTTGACCGAACATATTATCCTTCGGGAGTCCGAGTTTTCTATTGCCGCGTAAATGCCTCGTCGATTTGAGGACTTACAAAAGCAGAAACAGGACACCCACCTGCTGAGTGCGGGTTCAAAACGAAGGCATCTAAGCGACGGCACGATTGGGACTCTTTCCTTACACATGAACATTCAATCCATTCCGCGACAGGGATGGATTTTTATTTTGAATAAAGGGAAAAAATTATATCTCTTAATTCCTATGGAAATACTTATTTTTATTAAAAAGTATGGTATATTCAATATCGGGAAAAACAAAAGAAGAACTATTTTTAGAAATCGAAATTTTTAATGGGGTATGGAGTTGAGAATATATGTTACATCAATTTTCTAGAAACGAGCTTGCCATCGGCAAAGAAGGTCTAGACATTATGAAAAACAGCACAGTTGCTGTTCTTGGAATTGGCGGAGTTGGTACATTTGCTGCCGAAGCACTAGCTCGTTCAGGTGTCGGCCGTTTAGTCCTTGTCGATAAAGATGATGTGGATATTACAAATGTAAACAGACAAATCATTGCTTTGCTTTCAACAGTTGGCCGTCCAAAGGTTGAATTAATGAAAGAACGGATTATGGATATTAACCCAGAATGCGAGGTAATCGCTCTAAAAATGTTTTACACAGAAGAAACATATGAGCAGTTTTTCGAATATGGATTAGACTTTGTCATTGATGCATCTGATACAATCTCTTATAAAATTCATTTAATGAAAGAATGCTTAAAGAGAAACATCCCGATGATTTCAAGCATGGGTGCTGCGAATAAAATGGATCCAACTCGTTTCCAAATTGCAGATATCTCCAAAACCCATACAGATCCGATCGCAAAGGTGATTCGTACTCGCTTGAGAAAAGAAGGAATCCGTAAGGGAATCCCTGTCGTGTTTTCTGATGAAAGTCCAATTGTCATTCGTGAAGAAGTAAGAAAGGAAGTAGGAAAAGATGATGCTGTCATTCGGAAAGCAAAAATGCCGCCTTCTTCCAATGCGTTTGTTCCATCCGTAGCAGGTTTAGTTATGGCAAGCTATGTTGTTAGACAGCTGCTTCAAGATATTAAAGTGAGCCGAGTGAAAGATGAGAAATAAAGGTTATGAGTCCAGCATTTGCTGGGCTTTTTTGTTTGAATTCGAAGGGAATTCATTTGACTCAGCTTGTCCTCCGGGATGACGGCCAAGCTGAGATGAAAAGCCAGCTGAGGTGTCCGTCAAAATGAGGATGACGGCCAAGCTGAGCTGAAAAGTCAGTCAAGCTGTCCGTCATGACAGAGATGACGGCCAAGTTGAGCTGAAAAATCAATCGAGGTGTCCGTCATGACGGGGATGACGGCCAAGTTGAGCTGAAAAGTTAGTCAAGCTGTCCGTCAAAATGAGTCTGACGGCCAAGCTGAGCTGAAAAGTCAGTCAAGCTGTCCGTCATGACAGAGCTGACGGCCAAGTTGAGCTGAAAAGTCAGTCGAGGTGTCCGTCATGACGGGGATGACGGACAAGTCGAGTCAAAAAGCAAGTCAAGCTGTCCGTCATAACAGAGCTGACCGGCAAGTTAAAATGAAAACCGCACTGTCCATCATAAAAGCTGTGCCCCCTAGTTATCCGACACCATTAATGCACCATCCTAATCGGCTCTTGCTTCAATAATTGATCAGCCTGCATTAGAATTATTAAGACGCTTTCATACTTTTCCATTTCGATTGTAAACTGTTCCTGCTTGGCTGCTAATGTGTTCAAAAGCTGCTTGTGTTTTTTATTTAAGGAATGGAATTCTTCTTTGAGCTGCTGATTCTCCTTCACTAACTCACAGTTCGGATTCCCCACAGTAAAGTCTTCAAGAAATGTTATCACTTCATCTAAATATAAAATTGGCTCTTGATCTGTTTTCTTTATCTGAGAAAGTTCAGGCTTTTGATGTTTTGAGGATTCTTTAGGGGCAGTATCACTTGTTTCTGTTTTCTCTTTTAAGACAGAATTCCATCTCGATTTACAGGCACTAGCCGTTCTTCCCAATTCTTCACTTGCCGCTTTGAAAGCAGAAGTCTTTGTATCTCCGTTTAATACATACTCATTTACAATTTCAATCAATTGATTCTCCTCATATTCCGTCCACAAAGCACCTCTTTCCTTCATCCTTTCACCCCTTTTCTATCATAGAATTATATGCTTTATCCTCACCGATCAAAACGAAAATATGCAAATGCCTATTTTTACTAAAAATGGCGAAAAAGTATTGACTCTTTACTCTGTATCCGTGTACTATTTGACTAGAACACTGAAACACTCATACAAGGAGGGGCGAATTTTGAAAGCATTTAAAGGATTATTAATAAAAGAAATAAAGATAACGAGAATCTGGTTTCTAGTTGGAATAGGAATATTGATATTATCTTATTTAGGTGGTTTGGGATTATCACATTACCTCAATGAAACAGTGGTTATGCCTATCATATCGATCATGGTTGTAGTTGGCCATGTCTTCTATTTGCCTGGATATTTAATAAATTCATTAAGCATTGAAGCGCGTACACAGCTCTGGCTGCACAACCCCAATCACGGTTGGATGCTTTTTCTTGCAAAGCTGACAGCAGGAACGATTTATTTCCTAATTTCATTTACGGTTGCGCTATTAATGGCGGATTGGCAAATTAATCACTCAATATTTGCTGAGACTTTTAATCAATTTGCTCAAAAACCTTTTCCGAATTTGAATTTGATAGGAGCTGCACTTGGTCTTACTTCCCTCTATTTTGGAATCTGGTTTTTGTTTTATTGGTCCCTATTTCATTCATTAAAAGCCATACCAGCTGCCAAACCATTTCGCTGGCCGATTGTCATCGGATTATGGGTTTTACTTACTTCGGCAAGCTATTTTATTCAAAATTTACCGTTTTATAAAAAACTAAAAAATATCGGTGTGATCAAGTTAAATTCTATGAAAACATTTCAGTTTGAAGCAGGGAAAGCAATGGTTTCAGCTGGTCTAGTGGACACTGCCCAGATATCAATCATGAACGGAATTATTTATACTGTCGTATCACTTCTTGTTTTTCTTGCAGCCGTTTGGCTAGTAGAGCGGAAAGTGGAGGTGTAGTTGTGGGAGAAGAATTCCAAGCATCGAAGCCCATTTATATGCAGATTGCAGAAAAAATTAACCAGCAAATCGCCAGAGGAGATTTATTGCCTGGAAACAAACTCCCTTCTGTACGTGAGATGGCGATACAAACCGGTGTTAATCCAAATACGATTCAACGGACATATAGCGAGTTAGAGAGGATGGAAATCGTGGAGACGAAGCGCGGGCAAGGGACATTTGTGACTGAAAATTTAAGTTTAATAAAAGAATTAAAGATAAAGCTGCAAATGGATATTATTGAAGCGTTTTTTATTAACATGAAAGAGCTCGGATTTTCAGAAGAAGAGATGGTATCAGGATTAGAATTTTATATTAAACGAAAGCGGGAAGATGGGGATGATTGAATTTCAGCATGTCACGAAAAGATATGGCAGCGAAATGGGTCTGGATGATGTTTCATTTAAGCTTGAAGCCGGAAAAATTTATGGCCTGCTTGGACCTAATGGCAGCGGGAAATCAACAGCATTAAAAATGATTGGCGGACTTGTGCATCCTACTAGCGGAAAGGTAATTGTGAATGGGAAAAAATCCGATCGGAGAATTGCCGAAAGTGTGGCATTCATGTCAGAACTGGACCATTTCTATCAGTCATTTAAGGTAAAGGATCTGATTGATTTCTATTCATCACAATTTCAAGATTTCCGAATGGAGCGTGCTGAAGAATTACTTCAATTCATGAAGCTTGACCCAACGAAAAAAATTAAACAGTTATCAAAGGGGAATCGTGGACGATTAAAGCTTGTCCTTGCACTCTCAAGGGAGGCAGCCGTTTTATTATTGGATGAACCGTTCTCAGGACTTGATCCGATGGTTAGGGAATCAATCGTTAAAGGACTTTTATCTTATATTGATTATGAAAATCAGATTGTGATAATTGCGACACATGAAATTGATGAAATAGAGCCATTGCTTGATGAAGTCCTAGCTATACAGAATGGCAAAATAATTGGGCGCCGGGATGTGGAGGAATTAAGGGAGATGGAAGGTCTTTCTATTATTGAGTGGATGAAAAAGACATTTAAGGAATGAGGGGAAGGAATGAAAGCAGTAGTTGAAATTCAAAATGTTACAAAAGTCATTAAAGGCAAAACAATTATCGATTCATTGACTTTCGATGTGAATAAAGGAGAAGTATTTGGTTTTCTTGGTCCGAATGGCGCCGGAAAGACAACAACGATTCGAATGATTGTCGGATTAATTGGGATCACAGATGGCGATATTAAAATTCTTGGCCATAGTATTAAAACAGATTTTGAAAAAGCAGTTACTCATGTAGGGGCGATTGTTGAAAATCCAGAAATGTATAAATTTATGAGCGGTTATCAAAATCTAATTCATTACGCAAGAATGTCATCTGGCATCACAAAAGAAAAGATAAATGAAACAGTAGAGCTTGTTGGTTTAACAGACAGAATTCATGATAAGGTGAAAACTTATTCATTAGGAATGAGACAGCGATTAGGGCTGGCACAATGCCTGCTCCATGATCCAAAGGTATTAATTCTTGATGAACCGACCAATGGTTTAGATCCGGCTGGGATTAGGGAAATCAGAGATCATTTAAGAAAACTGGCAAGGGAAAAGGAAATGGCTGTTATAGTATCAAGTCACCTTTTATCAGAAATGGAAATGATGTGTGACCGGATTGGGATTATTCAAAAAGGGAAGCTCATCGATGTTCAGCTTATTAATGATTTTGTCCAAGGAAACGAGAAGGTATATGAAATTGAAGTTGGACAAAAGGAAATGGCAAGTGAAGTATTAAGAGGACTGCTCACAAATGTTCAAGTACAGTTAACCGAAACAGGAGTTGCCCTTCCGTTAAAAAGAGAGGCTGTGCCATCCATCGTGAAAGAGCTTGTTCAAAAAGAGATTCACATTTATGGAATAAAGGAAATGACGAAAACATTAGAAGATCGTTTCCTTGAAGTAACTTCACAGGAGGTGATCTAGCATGTTTAGATTGATTCAAAATGAATTGATGAAAATATTTAAGCGTCCTGGAACTTATGTAATGATCGGCATCCTTTTGTTCGTCACAACAGTTGCAGGCGGATTTATAAAATATCAGGAGACAAAATTATCAGTTCCCCATAATTCAGAATGGAAAAGGGGGCTGCAGATTCAAAATGAAAGCAATCAGAAACAGCTAGATGAAATGGGCCCTTCTTTAACAAGGCATATGAGAGATAGTTACGAAAGAGAAATAGCTATTAACACCTATCGGATTGAGCATGATATTTCACCTAATGAAAATTATTCAATATGGGGATTTGTTGACGATGTTTCACAATCTATTGAATTTGTAGGCTTATTCACCATTATTATTGCAGCAAGTATTGTTGCAAGTGAATTTAATTGGGGTACAATAAAGCTGCTATTAATTCGTCCAATAAAACGAGGGAAAATACTGCTTTCTAAGTATTTAACAGTCCTGATTTTTGGTATGTTTTTACTTGTACTGTTGTTTATGTATTCAGCAGGATTAGGTGCAATTCTTTTTGGAATGCCAGAGGAGTCAACTCCATATTTAAACTATTATAATGGGAAAGTAACGGAACAAAGCATGTTTGTCCATATGATCAATTATTACGGTCTAAAATCGATTAATATGCTCATGCTAGCTACTATGGCCTTCATGATCTCAGCAGCTTTTAGAAATAGTTCATTGGCGATTGGCTTGTCGATCTTCCTTCTATTCATGGGAGGACAGGTTACAATGCTTGTCTCTATGAAATATGAGTGGGCAAAATATATTTTGTTTGCAAACACAGATTTACTGCAATATTTTGAAGGATCCCCTTTGGTTGAAGGAATGTCATTAGGGTTTTCAATTATCATGTTAATTTTGTACTTTGCTATATTCCAGTGTATAGCTTTCTATGTATTTAAGAAAAGAGACGTTGCTGCATAGCTATTACAAACTAGAAAAAAGATGAAATCACTAAATAGCTGATTTCATCTTTTTTGCTTATTTTTGAAGATTTGAATAAATAACAGATAAAGCCTGTTCGAATTTGCCGGTTTTCTTAGGATGGTAGTAAACCTTGTTTTTGATTTTATTAGGCAGATACTGCTGCTTTACCCAGCCGCCTTCATAATCATGAGGGTATTTATAATCAATTCCGCGGCCAAGCTCCTTTGCTCCTTGGTAATGGGCATCCTTTAGATGATCAGGAACCTCTCCGCTTGATCCTTTCCGAATATCCGCAAGTGCTGAATCTATTGCCATGATGGCAGAGTTTGATTTTGGGGAAAGGCAAAGCTCAATAACGGCATTGGCTAACGGAATCCGCCCCTCTGGAAAGCCAACTCTTTCGGCAGCTTCAATCGCTGCAAGGGTTCTGGCACCAGCTTGAGGTGAGGCAAGGCCAATATCCTCATAAGCAATGACTAATAACCGCCTGCTAATGCTCTGGAGATCTCCTGCTTCTATCAGCCTGCCTAAATAGTGCAGAGCAGCATTGACATCGCTTCCCCTAATAGACTTTTGGAACCCGGAAAGAACATCATAATGAGCATCCCCGTCTTTATCATGAGTTAGACTTTTTCGCTGCATACATTCTTCAGCGGCAGCTAAATCAATGAAAATAATGTCATCACTATTAGGCTCAGTAGACAAAACTGCTAGTTCTAGAGCGTTTAAGGAGCTGCGAACATCTCCATTAGAGGCTGTTGCAAAATGGGTTAATGCCTCATCCGTTACTTGAACATTTTTCTCTCCTAATCCCCGTTCCTTATCCTGGGTAGCGCGCAGTAAAGCCTCTTTTATATTTTCTATGGATAAAGGCTTTAATTCGAAAATTTGACAGCGGCTGCGAATAGCAGGATTAATTGCATGATAGGGATTACTAGTTGTTGCGCCAATTAGTGTAATCATTCCATTTTCTAAATAAGGCAGCAAGAAATCCTGTTTGCCTTTATCGAGCCGGTGGACTTCATCGAGGAGAAGGATAACCTTTCCAGACATTTTTGCTTCAGCCGCTACAATTTCCATATCTTTTTTATTATTGGTTACCGCATTTAAGTTTCTAAATGCGAAGCGTGTACTTCCGGCAATTGCACTGGCAATAGATGTTTTTCCGATACCAGGGGGGCCGTATAGGATCATTGAAGAAAGCTGCTTCGCTTTTACCATGCGATTTATTATTTTACCTTCTGAAACAAGATGCTCCTGACCGATAATTTCTTCAATTGTTCTAGGACGCATCCGAAAGGCTAGTGGTTTTATATTCATCTATTTCACTCCAAATCATTTAAGCATTTGGCTTCGTTCAATATTAACTAACATACCATATTAAAAGAAATCACAAAATGATTATCACCTTTAAATATGCTATAATAACAAAAGTCTATCTATATACTGAGAATAAGTTTTTTTATCGGGGAGATATGGACAAATGAATAAGACAAAAAGAGGTCAAGTAGGACCTAGATTCATGGTTTATTTAACAGGGCTCTTAGTTATGAGTCTTGGAATTGTATTGTTAATTGTTGCTGATCTAGGTGCAACTCCTTGGGATATTCTTCACGTTGGCTTATATTATCAGGTTGGACTAACAATTGGCAGCTGGTCGATTATTGTCGGGGTTGTCATTTTGACCATATCCTCACTTATTTCTAAAGAGTTCCCAAAAATGGGCGCTTTTTTAAATATGATTTTGGTCGGAGTATTTATTGATTTATATTTATTATTACCCTTTATGCAAACTCCTGCTTCTTTAGTGGGGAAAATGATTATGTTTTTATGTGGAATTATCTTTTCCTGCTATGGCATGGGAATATACATTTCTGCACAGCTTGGTGCGGGGCCAAGGGACAGTCTAATGATTGCACTTACTTCCAAGACAGGCTGGAAAGTAGGGCAAGTAAGAGTTTGTATGGAGATCATCGTGCTGATTATTGGATGGCAGCTTGGCGGGCCAGTATTTTGGGGAACAGTGGTTATTGGACTTTCAATTGGACCATTAGCCGGATTTGCCTTGCCGCAATGTCAGGCATTTACCGACCGGTTCCTAGCTAGAATGAAGGCAAAACAGTCAATACCTGCTTTGAATGAAAAAAATCGAGGTGTAAGTTAATGAAAATATCAACGAAAGGCCGCTATGGTTTAACGATTATGATGGAATTGGCGAAGAAGCATGGAGAAGGACCGATTTCCTTAAAATCAATTGCCCAAACAAATGATCTTTCTGAACATTATTTAGAACAGCTCATTGCTCCTTTGCGCAATGCTGGATTAGTGAAAAGTATTCGGGGAGCTTATGGCGGCTATATTCTAGGAGATCTTCCTGCTAACATAACAGCGGGTGACATTATCCGTGTTTTAGAAGGACCGATTAGTCCTGTAGAAGGAATTGAGGATGAAGAGCCTGCTAAGAAACATCTTTGGATGAGAATTCGTGATGCAGTAAAGGAAGTATTGGACAATACGACTCTCGAAGATTTAGCAAACTATACAGATGATGGAAATACGGACAGTTATATGTTTTATATTTAATAACTAGTTTGTAGGTTATGAATGGAACATAGGCAGAAAATAATAGCAGTAAGAATGTTAAGAAGGTGAAATTATTTGGAGCGGATATATGTCGATCATGCAGCAACATCTCCAATGCACCCAAAGGTAATTGAAAAAATGATGGTGGTTATGAATTCAGAATTTGGAAATCCATCTAGCATTCATTCTTTTGGTCGCGGAGCTCGTCATATTATTGATGAAGCCCGTTCAGAAATAGCACAAAGCATTGGGGCAAAGCCAAATGAAATTATTTTTACAAGTGGAGGTACAGAAGCGGATAATCATGCAATTTTCGGGGTTGCTTATTCCTATCAGCATTTAGGAAAGCATATCATCACCACACAAATTGAACATCATGCCGTCCTTCATACTTGTGAGCAGCTCGAAAAGCAAGGATTTGAAGTCACTTACTTGCCTGTTGATTCAGAGGGAAGAATTTCAATTGATGATTTCGAAAATGCCTTAAGAGACGATACGATTTTAGTGACAATCATGTACGGAAATAACGAGGTAGGAACGATTCAGCCAATTAAAAAAATTGGTGGAATCCTCGCTTCACATCCTGCTAAGTTTCATAGTGATGCTGTCCAGGCTTTTGGTCTTGAGAAAATTGATGTAAATGAATTGGGAATTGACTTAATGTCTGTTTCTGCACATAAAATTAACGGGCCAAAAGGAATAGGATTCTTATATGCCAATAGTGATATTAAGCTTGCGTCGCGTTTATTCGGAGGTGAGCAAGAAAGAAAAAGACGGGCTGGTACTGAGAATGTGCCATCTATCGCAGGATTTTTAGAAGCAGTCCGCATTTCTCAGAAGGAGATGGACAAGAAGAAGCAAGAGTATGGTCAATTTAAATCTGCTTTTATGAAAGTGCTGTCAGACAATGGAGTAGAATTTAAGCGAAACGGATCACTTGATTATTCCTTGCCTCATGTTTTAAACTTAAGCTTTCCCGGTACAAATGTAGAGGCAATGCTAGTTAATCTTGATATTGCTGGGGTTGCTGCATCAAGCGGATCTGCATGTACAGCTGGATCAATCGATCCTTCACATGTTCTTGTTTCGATGTTCGGCAAGGATGATGAACGAATTCAAAATTCAATTCGATTTAGCTTTGGTCTTTTTAATACTTTGGATCAAATTGAAAAGGCTGCTGTGGAAACGAGTAAAATAGTCAAACGACTTACAACATAGAAATTTTTGATAGAAACGTGGTGAAATGACATGAAAAAAGACCCTAAAGATACCCGTGTAGTTATTGGAATGTCCGGCGGCGTTGATTCATCTGTTGCTGCTCTGCTATTAAAACAGCAAGGATATGATGTTATCGGTATTTTCATGAAAAACTGGGATGATACGGATGAAAACGGAGTTTGTACCGCAACAGAAGACTATAATGATGTGATTCGGGTCTGCAATCAAATAGGTATTCCCTATTATGCTGTTAACTTTGAAAAACAGTATTGGGAAAAGGTGTTTACCTATTTTCTTGATGAATATAAGGCTGGACGCACACCGAATCCAGATGTCATGTGCAATAAAGAAATTAAGTTTAAAGCATTTCTAGAGCATGCAATGAAGCTTGGTGCGGATTATTTGGCAACTGGACATTATGCACGTGTTGCTTTTCGTGATGGCGAATATAAAATGCTGCGCGGGGTAGATGAGAATAAGGACCAAACTTATTTCTTGAATCAGCTTGGACAAGCTCAGCTTGAAAAGGTTATGTTCCCAATCGGGGATATTGAAAAGTCAAAAGTAAGAGAAATCGCACTCCAAGCAAATCTTGCTACTGCGTCTAAGAAAGACAGCACAGGAATTTGTTTTATTGGAGAGCGAAACTTTAAGGAGTTCCTTGGCAGCTATTTACCTGCTCAGCCAGGTAATATGGAAACATTCGATGGTAAAGTAATGGGGAAGCATGATGGACTGATGTATTATACGATTGGTCAACGCCATGGATTAGGAATTGGCGGATCAGGTGAGCCTTGGTTTGCTATTGGAAAAGATTTAAAGAGAAATGTTCTTTATGTTGGACAAGGTTTCCATAATGAGAAGCTGTATTCACACTCAATTACCGCAGTGAATGTTGGCTGGGTTTCAAATAACGAGAAGCCTAAAACATTTAAATGCACAGCTAAATTTAGATATCGTCAGCCTGATAACCAAGTGACTGTTGAGCTCATGGAAGATAATAAAGTTAAGGTCATCTTTGATGAACCAATTAGAGCAGTAACACCAGGACAGGCAGTTGTATTTTATAATGGTGATGAATGTCTTGGCGGCGGAACGATCGATGAAATTTATAAAGATGGAAATCGTCTAGATTATGTTGGTTAAACAAACAACATTACAATAGGGCTCATTCGTATCTGTTAAACAGAGTCGAAGAGCCCTTTTTGTACATTTAGAAACTGAAAGATCGCTAAATAATATGCTATACTTTTTAATTGAAACGGAGTGGATGATAAATGGACAAAAACCAATTAGGTATTCAATATATGCAAGAAGGAAAATGGGAAGAAGCCGCGAAGATTTTTATGGAGGCTATTGATGAGAAGCCATCAGATCCGACATCTTATATTAATTTCGGCAATGTTTTATCTGCAGTTGGAGAAACAGAAAAGGCATTAAAGTTTTTTGAAAAAGCAATAGAATTGGATGAGAATGCAGCTGCAGCTTTTTATAGCGCTGGAAATTTATTTTATGATGGGGAGAATTTTCACGAAGCAAAAAAAATGTTCGAAACAGCTATGAAAAAGGGACTGGAAACCGGAGATAATTATTTTATGCTTGGTTTAACATTAATAGCCCTCGAACAAGGGAAATTAGCTTTGCCATATTTACAAAGAAGCACCGAATTAAATCCAAGTGATTCAGAAGCCTTTTTCCAATATGGCTTATGCCTGGCTCAGGAAAACTTTATTGATGAATCGATTATACAACTGGAAAAATGTGTGGAAATTGATCCTAATCACGCAGACGCTTTCTATAATTTAGGTGTTGCTTTTGGATTTAAGGAAGACGAACAAAAAGCACTTCATTTTTTCAAAAAAGCTTTAGACATACAGCCTGACCATCTTCTCGCAGGATATGGCTTGAAATTAATTGAAAAAGGTTCTGCACAATAAGAAATAAACTGAACATGAAAGGAAGGAGGTTTCTCAATGGATCAGCAGGGCGTGCAAGGGTCTCTAGATTTATTTACAGAGCAAGAAAAGAAATACATAAAGGGCCGGCATCTTGTCACAATTTTTCATAATGAGCAAAATTTATATACAGTTTTACGAATTCGCGTCGATGAAACAAATCATCATTATGAAGAAAAAGAGGCGGTAATTACTGGATATTTCCCCAAAATGCATGAACAAGAGACGTATATTTTTTATGGAGATTTGAAAGAACACCCAAAATTTGGCGTGCAGCTTCACGCAAGTCACTATCGAAAAGATATCCCTCATACAAAACAAGGCGTTGTCAATTATTTATCCAGTGAGCTTTTTAAAGGGATTGGGGTAAAAACGGCAGAAAATATAGTAGAGATTCTTGGAGAAAATGCCATAACAAAAATATTAAATGAGCCCTCCCTGCTTGATCAGATTCCTAAGCTTCCTTCAGAAAAAGCTAAATCTCTATACGATACACTAATGAAGCATCAAGGCATTGAGCAAGCGTTGATTGCCTTAAATCAGTATGGCTTCGGCCCTCAGCTTTCGATGAGAATTTATCAGGTCTATAAAGAGCAAACGATCGAGATCATCCAAAACAACCCTTATAAGCTTGTAGAAGACATTGATGGAATTGGTTTTGGAAGATCTGATGAGCTTGGCTATAAGCTTGGGATATCGGGTAATCATCCGGCCAGAATAAGAGCAGCCTGTCTATACATACTTGAAATGGAGAGTATGCAGGCTGGTCATGTTTATATAGAAGCTAGAGAGCTTCTTGTAAGTACGAAAACTCTATTAGAGGAAAATAAGCGTGATGAAATTGATTTTGGAGATATTTCAAAAGAAATTATCTCGCTTGAGGAAGAGGGAAAAATCATTGTTGAAGAACAAAGATTATATTTACCTTCTCTTTATTTTTCTGAAAAAGGTCTTGTAACAAATATAAAGCGTATTCTAAAGCAAACACAATATGACAATCAGTTTCCAGAATCTGAATTTCTTCTAGCTTTAGGGAATTTAGAGGAACGTTTAAAGGTTCAATATGCACCAACTCAAAAGGATGCGATTCAAACGGCTTTAATGTCTCCTATGCTTATTTTAACAGGGGGACCAGGCACGGGAAAAACAACGGTTATTAAAGGGATCGTTGAATTATATGGAGAACTGCATGGCTGTTCGTTAGATCCAAAGGATTACAAAAAGGAAGAACCTTTTCCGTTTTTATTAGCGGCACCAACCGGAAGAGCAGCCAAAAGGATGGCAGAATCTACTGGCTTGCCGGCAGTAACCATTCATCGGCTTCTTGGCTGGAATGGCACAGAAGGATTTGACCGTAATGAGGATAATCCATTGGAAGGAAAAATATTAATTATTGATGAAACGTCAATGGTTGATATTTGGCTGGCTAATCAGTTGTTTAAAGCCCTTCCGGAAAACATGCAAGTAATCTTAGTTGGTGATGAGGACCAGCTGCCGTCTGTTGGTCCTGGACAGGTATTAAAGGATCTACTTCGTTCTGAACGAATTCCCACTGTGCGGCTAACTGATATTTATCGCCAAGCAGAAGGTTCTTCCATAATAGAGCTAGCGCATGAAATGAAAAAAGGAAGGCTGCCAAGTAATGTAACTGCTCAGCAATCTGATCGATCTTTTTTTAAATGCAGCCCTGGACAAATTGGAACTGTAGTTGAAAAAGTTGTGCAAAACGCAAAGAAAAAAGGATATACAGCCAAGGATATTCAAGTGCTGGCGCCGATGTATAGAGGGCCAGCAGGAATCGATAAATTAAATGAAATCCTCCAGGAAATTTTTAATCCGAATCCGGATGGAAATCGAAAAGAGCTTGAATTTGGAGATGTTAAATACCGGATTGGGGATAAAGTTCTTCAGCTAGTCAATCAGCCAGAAAGTCATGTTTTTAATGGAGACATGGGTGAAATCGTATCTATTTTTTACGCTAAAGAGAATACAGAAAAACAGGATATGGTTATTGTTTCCTTTGATGGAACAGAAGTAACTTATACGCGTCAGGATTTAAATCAAATCACTCTTGCTTATTGCTGTTCTGTTCACAAGTCACAGGGGAGCGAATTTCCAATCGTAATTCTTCCAGTTGTCAAAAGCTATTACCGGATGCTAAGAAGAAACTTACTTTATACGGCTATTACACGGAGTAAACAATTTTTAATTTTGTGCGGAGAAGAAGACGCTTTGAAGCTTGGGGTAGAACGAGCGGATGAGCAATCACGCTTGACTACTTTGACAGAAAAGCTACAGGAATCGATTATTGAAGAAGGACAAAGTGAGAATCAGGAAGCTGAGGAAGAAGCTACTTTATCATATGAAGAAATATTAATGAAAGCTGATCCATTAATTGGGATGGAAAATATCACTCCGTATGATTTTATGGAGGCGGAAAAAAGCTAGTAAAGAGCAGTCTAATAAGACTGTTCTTTTTTAATCCACCAAATGATTTAGGGAGGATACAAAATGGGAAAATGGAATGAGCAAGCTGCACCTAACAACAATATGACAGCAGTTGAAATTAAATCATCAAAACTCATTAAAAATAAGCCTGATTTTGAATTCTCTGAGGAGCTTTCTGATGGCGGAGAAAGAAATGAGAGGTTCAACAAACCAAGATATAACAAGAAATAACGATTTTTTTTATTATTTACTGGCCGGATTGGTAACTGAATCATCTCATTTTTTTATGAAAAAACACGCAAACTAATAATGTTCCAGAAGGGTGGGACATACTTGCGGACATTTTCGTTATTAAAGGGACTTCCGGTTATTGAAATAAATAGCGGAACAAAAATTGGTGAAGTGTTTGATTTAAGTATTTCAAGGCGTGGAATTGTGACAGGTTTAATTGTTCGGAAAGGCGCTCTTTTTAAAAAGACATTTTTGCTTGAAGTAAAAGAGGTTTCATCATTTGGCTGGGATGGTGTTATGGTCGAAAGCGAAGATGTACTGCAACCAATAAAAAAAACAGCCCAGTACACCTTTGAAACCCAGAACCCACTAACAGGAAAAATGATGATGACTAGAGAAGGCGAGCGGTTAGGTCTGCTTGAAGATGTATATTTCCTAGAGGAACTGGGGACAATCGTAGGGTATGAACTCTCAGATGGCTTTTTTTCAGATATGCTGGAAGGAAAACGTGTCGTTAAAACAGAGATTCCCCCTGCAATTGGAAAGGACGCCATCATTGTAAAAGTTAAAGAATGAGGTGTCTGCTCTATGTTAAAATGTCCAAATTGCCAAAGTAAGGATATTGGAAAGATTGGGATTAGTCAATATTATTGCTGGGGCTGTTTTATTGAGCTAACTATTACAAAAGGTATCATTAACACTCATCAAGTGGAGGAAGACGGAACATTAAGCTCTCTTGATGATCTTTTCGCAGAAGAAGAGCGCCGTTATTTATCCTGATTACCATGCAAACCCACGTTGCAATTACCCTATTCATTATAAAAGGAAATGGACAAAATTTGTAACGAGGTGATGGATATGAATCGTATGTTAACTTCGGTTATCGCATTTGGGGCCGGAATGGCAGCATATAATCTTGCGCAGCGAAATAACCTTATGTCAGGTCGACAGAGAAGAAAGCTGCAAAAACGAATGAAAAGCTTATTTTAATTAGCAGGGCTAGCACTAATCTGTGTTAGCCCTTTTTCATGAATAAATTTCAAGATACCAAGTTAAAATAAAAAATAAATGAGGAGGGTGAACGTGGATATTCGGTTAAAATGGTATTACCGCTTAGGGTTTCTCCTTCTTCTTTTTATTGTTTTATTTGTTTTTTTAAAGCTCCAGGAGTTATGGCTGCCTATTTTAAAAATTATTTTTGCTGTGCTCTTGCCATTTATTATTGCAGCCTTTATTTCCTACTTGCTTCATCCTTTTGTTGAAAAGCTTAATGATAGTGGCCTACATAAGGGAATTGCAGTCTTTGGCATCTATATTTTATTTTTTGGCGGGGTAGGTTTAGCCTTTTATAAGGGAATTCCTGCTTTTATGCATCAATTAGAGGATTTATCGGAAAATGCTCCACAGTTTGCGAATCAATATCGCGGATGGGTGGAGATGATTCAGGAAAAAACTTCAACATGGCCAGAAGGCATTCAAAATAGAATTGATGAAGGGATTTTAGCACTCGAATCAGCGCTGGATAATTTGCTGTCGAAAAGCGTGAATATATTAATAAATATCTTAAATTATTCAATCATTATTGCCATTATCCCGTTTATTTCGTTTTACATGATTAAGGATTTTGACCTAATGAAACGGACTGTATGGTATTTGACTCCAAGAAAGTGGAGGCAGGAAGGAATCTTATTTTTGCGTGATATTGATAAATCACTTGGCAGCTATATAAGAGGACAAATTCTTGTTTGTATAGCTATAGGAGCGATTTCTGCACTGATATTTTGGTTTGTCGGCATGAAATATCCATTATTGCTTGGATTTATCATCGGCTTAACGAACGTCATTCCTTATTTCGGTGCATTTTTTGGTGCAATACCCGCAGTTATTATTGCATCAACCATCTCTATTAAAATGATTATTATTTCAGTTATCATTGTTTTTGTGCTGCAATTTTTTGAAGGAAATATTCTATCACCTTTGATCGTTGGGAAAAGCCTCGATATGCATCCGCTTGTAATTATGTTTGCTTTATTAGCGGGTGGCGAAGCGGGCGGAGTAATAGGGTTAATTATTGCGGTTCCTGTTTTGGCCGTAATAAAGGTAAGTCTTGTGCATGCAAGATCACATTTTATTAAAGGACCAAACTCAAAATTTTCTCGTCCGTAAACGAAATGTTGACAAACACGAAAACAAATCGATATAATGCGACTATACAAGAAAGCAGACGCGTACAGACGCTATGCAAAATAATTCAGAAAATACGAAGAAGGAACGAGTATGTTATAGACCATCTGAGCGAAGAGTAGTCCTAATCAAGGCACTTCTGCGTTTCGCGTAAGAAAGGGAATTCCATGGCTGGAAGAATTCCTAGATGAAGGATAACAGAATGCTAATCCTGAGTGCAGCTAATACCTGCCGTTTATCCGCGTTAAGGAACTGAGAGAAGAAGCTTTGGAGGAGTGGGCAAAAGTCTATCTCCAGCACTTAAGAAGTGCGGAGCTTTTGAATCAGGGTGGTACCACGAGTAATGCTCTCGTCCCTGTATTGGGATGAGGGCTTTTTTGCGTTTTAAAAATGTGTTAATAACATTTAAGATATAATTTTAGGAGGAAAACGTTTATGAAACATTTATCAGGTTCTGACATTCGCCGTTTGTTTTTAGAGTTTTTCAAAGAAAAAGGACACTCTATTGAACCGAGTGCATCTCTAGTTCCACATGAGGATCCTTCCTTGCTTTGGATCAATAGCGGTGTTGCAACATTAAAAAAATACTTTGATGGCCGTGTTATCCCTGAAAATCCTAGAATCACAAATGCTCAAAAATCGATCCGCACTAATGACATTGAAAATGTTGGAAAGACAGCACGCCACCATACTTTCTTTGAAATGCTCGGTAACTTCTCAATAGGGGACTACTTCAAAGAGGAAGCAATTGAATGGGCATGGGAATTTCTTACTGATGAAAAATGGATTGGCTTTGAAGAGGAAAAATTATCTGTAACAATTCATCCAGAAGACGATGAAGCATTCGATATTTGGAGAGAAAAAATTGGTGTTCCAGAAGAAAGAATTATCCGATTAGAAGGAAACTTCTGGGATATTGGAGAAGGCCCAAGCGGACCGAATACAGAAATTTTCTATGATCGCGGACCTGAGTATGGGGATGACTTAAATGATCCTGAATTATATCCAGGCGGCGAAAATGAAAGATATCTTGAAGTTTGGAATCTTGTTTTCTCAGAATTTAACCATAATCCGGATGGAACATATACTCCGCTTCCAAAGAAGAATATTGATACTGGAATGGGTCTTGAGCGTATGGCTTCTGTTGTTCAAAACGTTCCAACAAACTTTGATACAGATCTTTTCATGCCAATTATCCGCGGTACAGAAGAAATCTCGGGTGTAAAGTATGGAAATAATAAAGAAACAGATGTTGCTTTTAAAGTGATTGCTGACCATATTCGAACAGTAGCATTTGCTGTTGGTGATGGGGCATTACCTTCCAATGAAGGCCGTGGATATGTATTGCGACGCTTACTTCGCAGAGCGGTTCGCTATGCAAAGCAAATTAATATTAATCGTCCATTTATGTTTGAATTAGTTCCAGTTGTGGGCGAAATAATGCAGGACTTTTATCCGCAAGTAAAAGAAAAAGAGGAATTTATTCAAAAGGTTATTAAAAATGAAGAGGAGCGCTTCCACGAAACACTTCATGAAGGACTGTCTATATTATCAGCAGTTATCAAGAAGGAAAAGGAAAAAGGCAGCGACACGATACAGGGTGAAGATGTATTCCGTCTATATGACACGTACGGATTCCCAGTTGAATTAACCGAGGAATATGCAGAAGAAGAAGGAATGAAGGTTGATCATGACGGTTTTGAGCAGGAAATGAACCGTCAGCGTGAACGTGCAAGAGCTGCAAGACAAGATGTTGATTCCATGCAGGTTCAAGGTGGAGTACTAGGAGAAATTAAAGTTGAAAGTCAATTTACTGGCTATGATAACCTTGTAGCAGATTCACAAATTGTTGCGATCGTTAAGGATGGTCAGTTAATAAATGAAGCGCAAATGGGTGAGGAAGTACAGCTAATTATGGATGTTACTCCTTTCTATGCAGAAAGCGGCGGACAAACGGCTGACGAAGGTATTTTAGAAGCTGAAGGATTAAGAGTTGCCATTAAAGATGTTCAAAAGGCTCCAAATGGCCAAAATCTTCATAAGGCAATTGTTGAAGCGGGCACACTGAAATTAAATGACCGTGTTCAAGCTAAGGTCAATGAACAATCCCGTTCAAAGATTATTAAAAATCATACAGCAACTCACCTGCTTCATCAGGCATTAAAAGATGTTCTTGGCAATCATGTTAACCAGGCGGGTTCATTAGTTGAGCCAGACCGCTTACGTTTTGATTTCTCGCACTTTGGCCAGATTACAGCTGAAGAGCTTGAGAAAATCGAAACTATCGTAAATGAAAAAATTTGGCGCAACATTGAATTAGAAATTGATTATAAAGACATCGAAGAAGCAAAAGCGATGGGTGCTATGGCACTATTTGGCGAAAAGTATGGGAAAATTGTTCGTGTTGTTCAAGTAGGGGACTACAGCTTAGAGCTTTGCGGTGGATGTCACGTTCCGAACACATCTGTCATTGGACTATTTAAGATCCAATCAGAGAGTGGTATTGGGGCTGGCACACGCCGAATTGAGGCTGTAACAGGGGAAGCTGCATATCAATTGCTAAACGATCAAATTAGCATATTAAAAGAGGCTGCAGCAAAATTAAAAGCAAATCCAAAAGATTTAGGATCTAGAATTGAAGGCCTATTAGGCGAAATGAAACAGCTTCAAAGAGAAAATGAATCATTGGCAGCAAAATTGGGTAATATTGAAGCTGGAAACCTTGTTTCTAAAGCGAAAGAGATTAATGGCGTAACAGTACTCGCAGCTAAGGTTGCCGCTTCTGATATGAATAATCTACGTAATATGGCCGATGACTTGAAAAATAAGCTCGGTTCTGCGATTGTCGTCCTCGGAAGTGTAAATGACGATAAGGTTAATTTAATTGCCGGGGTTACAAAAGATTTAATTGAAAAAGGATATCAAGCAGGAAAAATTATTAAAGAAGTTGCAACTCGCTGTGGCGGCGGTGGGGGCGGACGTCCAGATATGGCACAAGCCGGAGGTAAAGATCCAGAAAAACTAGAGAGCGCCCTGAATTTTGTTGAAGAATGGGTTAAATCCTTTTGATATCTTAACGAATTAGTGTAAAATGAAGGTAACCTGTCGAATATGTTCAATAATTGGATAATAATAGGGATTTAATTTTGGATGTTCCTGTTTTAAATAATCTCTAAAATGATTCGTAAGTTGCCAAGAGTTTCTCTAGAAAAAAAGCGATAATGATTAGTTTTCGATTAAAAAAGCGAGGTGTAAGAAATGAGCTCATTTGATAATACGATGAGGTTCAATTTCCCTGAAGAGCCAATGGAACATGATGTAAATCAAGTCCTTTTACAAGTTTATGAAGCTCTGCAGGATAAAGGGTATAACCCTATTAACCAAATAGTTGGTTATTTGTTATCGGGGGATCCTGCTTACATTCCCCGCCATAAAGATGCGCGCAATATTATTCGCAGACTCGAACGTGACGAAATCATTGAAGAGTTAGTTAAATCATATTTAAAACAGCAGCGAAAGGGATAATATATGCGGACAATGGGACTGGATGTCGGCTCAAAGACGGTCGGCATTGCGCTTAGTGATGCACTAGGCTGGACTGCTCAAGGTTTAGAAACCATCAAAATTAATGAAGAGAAAAATGAGTTTGGTTTCGAACAAATTGGTAAGATTATTAAAGAACATGAAGTGAGTAAAATTGTTGTCGGTTTGCCAAAGAATATGAATGGCACGATTGGACCGCGTGGAGAGGCAAGTCAATTTTTTGCGTCAGAACTAGAAAAACTTTTTGGTTTGCCTGTTATTCTCTGGGACGAACGGCTTACAACAATGGCTGCTGAACGAGTTCTTCTAGAAGCAGATGTCAGCCGGAAAAAACGGAAGCAAGTCATTGATAAAATGGCAGCCGTAATGATTTTACAAGGCTATATAGATAGTCAAAATATGATGAGGTGAACAGAATGAACCACGGAGAAAACAATATTACAGTAGTAGATGAAGACGGAAACGAGCAATTGTGTGAAGTGCTTTTCACATTTGATTCTGAGGAATTTGGAAAGTCATATGTACTTTACTATCCTGTAGGTGCAGGCGACGATGATGATGAAGATACTGAAATTCACGCATCGGCATTTATCCCAAGCGAGAATGAACAAGACGGCGAATTAATGCCAATTGAAACAGAGGAAGAATGGGATCTAATTGAAGAAATGCTTAATACATTCCTTGATGAAGAGGAAGAATAATAAGCAAAAATGCTGGCTATTTCATAGCCAGCATTTTTTATGCCTACTTTTTCATTGAAAACTATCGGATAATATCGGATTGTGTATTAATTTGCGACGACAAAAAGAAAATATAGTATAATAAGCCGAGTAACGGATTAAGAAAATCTCTATTTATACTGCACGTCAGTATTTTTTGATAGGAGGGAAACCATAATTGTCAATGGAAGAGAATAAAGCTAAAAAAGATCTTATTCGTCAAAAGATGCTTGAAAGGCAAAGTGAAGCAAGAGTGGTTAGAAGAATTGTTTTTATTATTGCTCTTATCTTATTTATCATTGTCGGAGCTGTAGCCGGAGGAGGCTATTTCTATATCAAATCTGCGGTAGAGCCTGCAGATCCGGATAACCATAAGGAAAAACAAATAGAAATCCCAATCGGTTCGTCAGCTTCGAGTATTGGCCGAATATTAGAGAAGAACGGTATTATAAAGGATGCAAGAGTATTTAAATACTATGTGAAACTTAAAAATGAAACAGGGTTTATGGCTGGAGACTATGCAATGAGTCCTTCTATGACTTTACCTGAAATTATTACAAGCTTAAAAACAGGGAAAGTTGTCGATGAAGTTGTTTTTAAAATGACTATTCCAGAGGGAAAACAATTAGAACAAATTGCTGCGATTATTGCAGAGAAGACAAACAGAAATGCAGAAGATGTCTTCAAAAAGCTAAATGACAAAGAATTTATTAAAACACTTATGGCTAAATACCCGGATTTACTGACAGAGGAAATATTTAATAAAAATATTAAATATCCTTTAGAGGGGTACTTGTTCCCAGCAACATATTCATTTTATAAAGAGGATCCATCAATTGAAGAGATTGTAACAGTCATGTTAAATAAAACAGTTAGTGTACTGAAGGATTACCGAGCTGAAATGGAAGAACAAAATATGTCAGTTCACCAATTATTAACTATGGCTTCATTAATTGAAGAGGAAGCTACAGAAAAGGTGGATCGGGATCAAATTTCGAGTGTATTCTACAATCGATTAAAAGTGGGTATGCCGTTACAGACTGACCCAACAGTCCTGTATGCACAAGGAGAACATAAATCTAAAGTTGTTTATAAAGATTTGGAAATCGATTCTCCGTACAACACATATAAATATCCGGGATTGACGCCAGGACCGATTGCTAATGCAGGGATAAGCTCTATTGAAGCGGCTCTTATTCCAGCAGATTCAGATTATTTATATTTTTTAGCTACATCAACCGGAGAAGTTCTTTTCTCGAAAACATTACAAGAGCATAATCAAAAAAAGGCAAAATATATCACAAATACTAACTAAATGACTATATTTGGGGAATCAAATTCGCATTCCCCATTTTTTTGTGGTAAAATAGTTCAAGTGTTTAATATTGCTTACGATAGCGTGAACCACGGACAAGCTTGGAGCCGGTTTTTTCCGATGAAGGTGCTAGGTGACTGTACCTTTTACTTTCCTTTCTGTGAACGCTATTTTTTATGTTTTGAAACTTGACTGAACCAAGTCTTTTTGCAAGCAAGGAAGATAAATGGATTTGAGGTGATGGCAGCTTGGAAAATGAAAAGCTGCATTCATATATAGAGAATATTATTCCTGGAAGACATGAGCTCTTCGAAGAAATGGAGCAATTTGCAGGTGAAAATGGTGTACCCATTATGGAGTTAGCGGGTATTGAAGCTATGCTCCAGCTTTTGCGTATTGGAAAGCCATCTTCTATATTAGAAATTGGTACTGCAATTGGCTATTCTGCCTTGCGAATGGCTCAGGCTGTTCCTTCCTGCAAAATTATTACAATCGAAAGAGATGCAGACCGTTATGAGCTAGCGGATCAATATATACAAAAAGCAGGTAAAGAAGAACAAATTAGCATTATAAAAGGTGATGCACTGGAGGTAGAAGCTGTAATTCAAGCGTATGCTCCATTTGATGCTATTTTCATTGATGCTGCAAAAGGTCAATACAGGAAATTCTTTGAAATATATTCTCAGTATTTAAGTAATGATGGGATGATTATTACAGATAATGTCCTTTTTAAAGGGCTTGTTTGTGAGACTAATATTGAAAATAAGCGAATCCGCAGTCTCGTTAAGAAAATTAATGATTTTAATATATGGTTAATGAATCATCCGGATTATTACACGGTGATCCTTCCGGTAGGTGATGGGGTTGCGATTTCGAAAAAGAGGTGAAGAAAGATGACAAAGCCAGAATTATTAGTAACACCAAAAAGTGTTGAAGATATTCTTCCATTGGCTGATGCTGGTGCAGATGCTTTTGTTATTGGGGAACAGCGCTATGGTCTGCGTTTAGCTGGTGAATTTTCAAAAGAGGATGTTAAAAAAGCGATTGAGATTGCACATGAAAAAGGAAAAAAAGTATATGTGGCAATGAATGCGCTTTTTCATAATGAAAAAGTAGAAGAGCTTCCTGAATATATTAAGTTTTTACAAGAAGCAAACGCAGATGCTGTTATTTTTGGAGATCCAGCTGTATTATTGGCTGCACGTGAAGCGGCTCCTAAAATGAAGCTGCATTGGAATACTGAAACAACAGGGACGAACTGGTATACATGTAATTATTGGGGTAGAAAAGGTGCCAAACGTGCGGTGCTTGCCCGTGAAATAAATATGGATGCCATTGTTGAAATTAAAGAAAACGCTGAAGTCGAAATTGAAGTTCAGGTTCATGGCATGACAGCCATGTTTCAGTCTAAGCGCTCCCTTCTTGGCAATTATTATGAATATCAAGGTAAAGTTATGGAAGTTGAAAACCGTAAGCAAGAGCATAATATGTTCCTGCATGATAAGGAACGAGAAAACAAATATCCGATCTTTGAAGATGAGAATGGAACACATATTATGAGCCCAAATGATATCTGTATCATTGATGAACTGCAGGATATGATTGATGCAGGAATTGATTCTTTTAAAATCGATGGGATATTGAAAAGTTCTGAATATATTGTTGAAGTTACGAAGCTTTACAGAAAAGCAATTGATCTTTGTGTAGAAGATCCGGATCAGTATGATGAAATCAAAGATGATCTATTAAGTGCAATTGAAGAAATTCAGCCTGTAAATCGTCCATTGGATACAGGGTTTTTCTTTAAAGAAACGGTGTATTAATCGTATTAACCAATTTGAAAGGGGAGCTGTATGATGACAGCGGTGAAGGATAACATTTCCCAGATTGTTAACGGTAAGAGGGTCATCGTGAAAAAACCTGAATTGCTCGCTCCAGCTGGTAACTTAGAAAAATTAAAAATTGCCGTTCATTATGGCGCTGATGCCGTATTTATCGGCGGACAAGAATACGGCTTACGCTCAAATGCAGACAACTTCACATTTGAAGAAATGAAAGAAGGCGTAGAATTCGCCAAGAAGTACGGTGCGAAGATTTATGTTACAACAAATATTTACGCTCATAATGATAATATAGACGGCCTTGAAGACTATTTATTAGGTTTAAAAGAAGCAGGAGTAGCAGGAATTATTGTGGCTGATCCGCTTATTATTGAAACATGCCGCAAGGTTGCTCCTGAAATAGAAGTTCATTTAAGTACACAGCAATCATTATCTAACTGGAAGGCTGTGCAGTTTTGGAAGGAAGAAGGGTTAGAACGTGTTGTTCTTGCCCGTGAAACGAGTGCAGAAGAAATCCGTGAGATGAAGGAAAAAGTCGATATTGAAATCGAAACCTTTATTCATGGTGCAATGTGTATTGCATATTCTGGACGTTGCACGTTAAGTAATCACATGACAGCACGTGATTCAAATCGTGGCGGCTGCTGTCAATCATGCCGTTGGGACTACGATTTATATAAATTAGAAGATGAAAATGAAGTACCATTCTATAATGAGGGTGATGCTCCATTTGCTATGAGTCCAAAGGATCTTAATTTAATTGGATCAATCCCGCAAATGATTGAGCTAGGCATTGATAGTTTGAAAATTGAAGGACGTATGAAATCTATCCATTATGTTGCAACGGTTGTTAGTGTTTACCGTAAAGTTATTGATGCGTACTGTGCTGACCCGGAAAATTTCAAAATTAAACAAGAATGGCTAGATGAGCTAGCGAAATGTGCGAACCGTGAAACAGCACCTGCATTTTTCGAAGGAATTCCTGGGTATAAGGAGCAAATGTTTGGAAATCATAGCAAAAAGACGAATTTTGATTTCGTAGGGTTAGTGTTAGATTATAATCCGGAAACACAAATCGTGACATTGCAGCAGCGCAATCATTTTAAACCTGGTCAAGAAGTCGAATTTTTCGGTCCGGAAATTGAAAACTTCACACATGTGATTGATAAGATTTGGGATGAAAAAGGAAATGAATTGGACGCAGCCCGCCATCCGCTGCAAATTGTACAGTTCAAGCTCGATAAGCCGGTTTATCCTCACAATATGATGCGAAAGGAGATTTAATCTGCATGACTCGCAAACCTGTTGTGATCGGTGTTGCCGGCGGTTCAGGCTCCGGTAAAACTAGTGTAGCAAAATCAATTTATGACCGCTTTAATGGGCATTCCATTTTAATGCTTGAACAGGATTACTACTATAAAGATCAAGCACATCTGCCTTTTGAAGAACGGTTAAAAACAAATTACGATCATCCATTAGCTTTTGATAATGACTTACTTATTGAGCATATCAAAAGCCTGCTGAAATATGAAAGCATTCAAAAGCCTGTATATGACTATGCCATCCATACTAGATCTGAAATGGTTATTGAAGTTGAGCCAATGGATGTTATCATCTTAGAAGGCATTCTTGTGTTAGAGGATGAACGTCTTCGTGACTTAATGGATATTAAGCTTTTTGTTGATACAGATGCAGATTTACGTATAATTCGCCGTTTGTTCAGAGATATTAAAGAACGCGGACGAACAATGGATTCAGTTATTGATCAGTATGTGAATGTCGTACGGCCAATGCATAACCAATTTATTGAACCGACAAAACGCTATGCTGACATTATCATCCCTGAAGGCGGACATAATCATGTGGCAATTGACTTAATGGTAACAAAAATTCAAACAATTCTTGAACAAAAGTCATTTTTATGACACAATAGCATAGAAAATATAATAAGGTCCCAGATAATGGACAAATGAAGCGCGCGCCCTTTAAAAGGTCGCGCTCCTATATTAATTAGCAAAACTGCGCGATTAAGTCATTTAGAATTTTGCCGCAAGCAAGAATACTGCAGGTAGCCTGCAAAAATATCTACATGCTTCTTTGCTTTCTTAGCATGGGGGCGTACATAAAAATACAGAAAGAACACGACTAATACAGTTGTGAATATTTGAAGGAGTGAAGGTTTTGGCAATTGAAAAGGTTTTCCCAATGACACAAGCTGGTAAAGAAAAGCTTGAACAGGAATTAGAATATTTAAAGTCTGTTAAGCGCAAAGAGGTAGTTGAGCGTATAAAAATAGCACGTAGCTTTGGAGACCTATCAGAAAACTCAGAATATGATTCAGCTAAAGAAGAACAAGCATTTGTTGAAGGCCGAATTACAACTATTGAGAACATGATTCGAAATGCAAAGATTATTTCTGAAGCAGAACTAAGTGCAGATGTAGTCTCTTTAGGAAGCTCTGTTACATTTATTGAACTGCCGGATGGTGAAGAAGAAACGTATACAATCGTAGGAAGTGCTGAAGCAGATCCATTTGAAGGCAAGATCTCTAATGATTCGCCAATTGCGAAAAGCCTTATTGGTAAAAAAGTAGGCGATGAAGTAAAGGTTCAAACTCCTGGAGGAGAAATGGACGTACGTATTGTAACAATTAAATAAAAGTAAATAGTTTGAAAAAATGAAACCTCGTCAAAACTTTTGACGAGGTGTTTATTTATGTGGAGAAAAAGAGCAATAGCTTGGCTTTGTATTTGTTTGTTAATGTTTTCTGTATTACTCGGGCGGCTTGTACAGCTCCAATTAGTGTCAACAGAGGCCTTTACGAATAGGCAAATAAATTTGCTTGAGGCAAGTGTAAGTCAGCGATCACAGGAAATGGTGCTAGATACAGGAAGAGGAAACTTTCTCTACAAAAATGGCAGTCCGATTACACATAAAAGTCTTCCAGTCCTAATTTTATTTCCCTTTTTGAAGAAAATGGACTGGGATAGTAAAAAAATTTCAGAGATCATCGGAGTTTCGGAGTATTCTTTACGTCATGCAGTGGAAAATTCAAAAGATCCTTTTGCTTTTGGAGATCCCAAGCCTTTTGTGTTAACAGAGTTACAAATGGATGAAATAAATAATTTGAAAATTCCAGGTGTATTCGCTGTTGAAAAAAAATATCATTTAACAGAGAACCCTGCAGAGCATTTAATCGGAATTACTGGAGAGAATGCCAGTCTGCTGCGTAAGCGTTACCCGAATAAAGAATTGTCCAGCTCTACAATGATTGGATTAACTGGTATGGAAAAAAGTTTTGACGAATTTCTTTTACCTGATGGCAAATCAAAGCTCGTCTATCATGTCGATGCTACTGGTGGACCTCTTTTTGGAATAAATGTGAAGTATGTAGAACCAGCAAATCCTTTTTACCCAGTTAATATTAAAACGACGATAGATTCAGATTTACAAAGCTTAGCTGAAGAGCTGGCTGACCGGTATGGAATCAAAAAAGGAGGAATTGTCCTACTGGATATTCAATCAAATTCAGTAGCAGCGATGGTCTCAAGACCCTCTATTAATCGCAAAGACCCATTTAATGAGTCTTCAGGGGGAGCAGTAAATGTAATGATGAAACAGCAAATAATGGGTTCTGTATTCAAAACAGTCGTCGCTGCAGCTGCCATCGATTATGATCTGGCAAAACCTGCTCGAACCTTTGATTGCAGTAAGAAAATCAATGGAGAACCAGATTTGCAGTTTCAATATGGGATGCTTGATTTCAATGATAGTTTTGCGAGAAGCTGTAATAATACTTTTGCTACACTAGCAAAGGAATTGAAGGAAATAGACCCAAATATTCTAGAAGAATATGCAGATAAACTATCATTAACCGGGCCAGTGGGCTGGAAAGGTGACATTTATCATTTTAGTGACTTCAAACAGCTTCAGGAAGAAGATAAGGGTAGAATCTTTTTGTCAGAGAATGAAAAGAAAGATCTAAATTTTGTAGGATTAACTGGGATTGGGCAGCATGAAGTTCGAGCCACCCCTTTAGCGGTCGCAAACATGATGGCAACGATTGCTAGAGGCGGGAAAAAAGAAATGGTTCGTGTCGCTTCCAAAATAGAATATAAGAATCGTACCTCCTTATTAGAGTTTAATAAGCAAAGTCTAGAAGGTGAGACTATATCTCCTTATACAGCCATGAAGCTTCAAAAGCTATTAAGAGAAGTGGTCATTAATGAAAATGGAACGGGAAGATGGTTTCAAACCCTTCCATACGAGGTGGCAGGGAAATCAGGAACAGGAGAGACAGGGAGAATGGAAGATGGGCATCCTCTTTATAACAAATGGTTTGCTGGTTATTTTCCATATGCTAATCCTAAATATGCACTTGTGACAGTTAATTTGGGTGTAACTTCGGATAGTGGTGGTGTAAATGGTCTGTTTGCAGATTTAGTCAAAGGCATCTATGACTATGATCATAATCAAAAAATAAAGGAATAGTCTCTTTTTATACCCACTAATTTATGCTAAAGTGAAACTTTCCTCAGTTTATATCCGTCATTGTATGTTAGGAGAGTGAAACCCAAGCTGATATTTTTGGAAGTTCACATGCATGGACAAATTAATCATTTCATGATTGAATGGTAATGTTCGTTTTATTAGCTTTACTTCACTCAGAATATTTTTTTTGAAGAAGCAAGTGGGGAGGAGATTTTTTTTGAAAGGAAAGTATAGTTTGCCGCCAAGCAGGGAATCCCGCTCTGGATCTAGAGGCAAAAGAAGAAAAACAAATTTAATATTAAATTTGTTAATTGGTCTAGTTATTTTGCTTATAATAATTGTTTCTTCCGTGATTTTTTTCGGAGGGAGCAATAATGAGAATACAGCTGGAAAAGCAAATGATAAAAAGGATAACCAGATTCAGGAAAATGAATCATCAAGTGATGACCAGTCAGAAATAGACAATAACAACACAGATTCTGATGCACAAGAGACGGCTCAAACAAATATTGAAAGTGAAGATCAGGACAGTTCAGATGATACAACAAACAATAGTCCTGAAAAACAAGACCCAGCTCCAGCAAATGAAGAGGATGCAGTTGTGACTGATGGTGGAGAAGGAGACAATGTAAAAAAGACGATAGAGAATTCAAGCTGGAAGCCAATTGGAACATCACAAGCAGGTGAACATACATCTGTATACGATGCTGATTCTGTTGACTGGGCTGAAATGCTGCAAGCTATTTCTTATGCAACTGGTATTAGTCAGGATAATATGACAGTTTGGTTTTTAGGTAATAACGGACATAATAAATCAGTAGGAACCATTTCTTCAAAGGATCAGCAGGAAAAGTACCGAGTCTATATCGAGTGGGTAGATGGCCAGGGCTGGAAGCCGACTAAAGTAGAAGAGGTAGATAAAGTAAACTGATTGATGAGTAAGAGGAGGGCATTCTTGCCTTCCTCATTTTTTTGCTTTAAAATGTACAACTGCTGAATAATATGGTTTACCGTTTTCGTCGGTGATCATTTGGTGTGATACTTGGTGGACTTGAAGCAAAATTGCTTTGTTGTGCTCAATTTGGGTGTTAATTTTTTTTTCAAGAGTTTTTAAATCATAGGCTTCGAAAAACTCAATTTTATCTTGGATTAAATCTAACTGAAAATTCATTTTATTGTCTCCTTTATATTGATTTGTATGTATTTTATCGCAGATAAGCAAGGGCGGCCAGTGACAAGGCATAATAAAAATGTTTAACACAAGTGAAAGATTTCTGTTGATAGGTTTATATGAGAATGGTAAATTGGGAACATGTATAAAGAGAAACAAATATAGAAAGAGGTATTCATAAATGAAAATTGGAATTATTGGGGCAATGGAAGAAGAAGTGAGATTACTGCGTGAAAAAATAGATGGGCAGCAACAAAGTATTATTGCTGGCTGCGAGTTTACAACAGGGAAAATGGACGGTGCAGAAGTAGTTCTTCTTCGTTCAGGGATTGGAAAAGTGAATGCAGCTTTATCAACTGCCATTTTATTAGAAAAATTTAATCCTGACGTTGTCATTAACACAGGATCAGCAGGCGGTTTAACTCCGGAATTAAATGTGGGAGATGTTGTGATTTCTTCAGAAGTACGTCACCATGATGTAGACGTAACTGCATTTGGCTATGAATACGGGCAAGTGCCTCAATTGCCCGCAGCTTTTGAAGCAGACAGTAAATTAGTTCAAATTGCGGAGGAATGTGCCCGCGAAATTAATGATATTCAAGTTGTACGAGGATTAATTGCAACAGGAGATTCCTTCATGAATGATCCGGTTAGAGTAGAATTTATTCGCAATAAGTTTTCAAATCTTCAGGCTGTAGAAATGGAGGCAGCTGCGATTGCGCAAGTTTCCTATCAGTTTGGGAAACCGTTTGTGATTATTCGTTCTTTATCGGATATTGCCGGTAAGGAGTCGGATGTATCATTTGAACAGTATTTAGAAAAAGCAGCACTTCATTCTGCAGATCTAGTGATGAAAATCGTAGATGCTTTAAAGTAATAGTGCACTATTTTAAAATTTTTTAAAATTTATGCCAAAAAAAGGTTTACAAATGATTAGTGGATGGATATAATTACCTTTGTAAGTGAAAAATTCCTAAAAGGAGGTCGAATGAGATGATCATGTCTATTAGAATTGACAGTGCTTTTAAAACTTTATACTTTACGAATTCGACCGACAAGGAATGGATTGCTTAATCTTTTAACATAACCGTCCAGGCCGCAGGGAGAATCGTTTCCTTGTGGTCTTTTTGTAACTTATGCCGCAGGGAGTATCTCTTTGCGGCTTTTTTGTGCCTATGTTAAAGGAACTTGAACACACGCCTGTCAAAATTGACTGGCTTTTGAGGAGGTGAGACAATATGACACTTAATATTTTTTTCTTAACGATCACAATTAAGAAACGAAAACCTACCATGGAAGAAATTATGCATAATGAAATGGTACACAAGATTCATGAAGAAAATCGTAATCGCCAATATACTTTATACCGTACATTTTAATTTAAAAAAATTTGGAGAGAAAGGTGGTAATTAGGATGTTTTATCTTATGCAAGGCAGGCAAGCAATTTTATGGGTGGAGAATGATACCACCTAGCTAAAGAGTTAGGAGGAATACGTATGTCATTACATGTTCTTTTACTAACGCTTTCATTCCGGAAAAAGAAGTGCCAATAATATTTTTTAAACCCTATTTAAATAACTTTATTTAACAGAATGTTCACACCTATTGTAAATTTTGATGGTGTTAATATGGTAAATTTTATATTAGATAATGGGAAATTAAAAGGGGTGCTAAAACATGTTCACGATTGTGATAGCAGCAGTAATTTGCTGCACAGTTGGCTGCATTATCTTTTCTGAAGTAAGCGTTGACACAGTAAGCTTTGAATAAGTGATAAAAAGGATTAACCGAATGGTTAATCCTTTTTTGATACGTATGAAATTATTTTCTTTCAGGTCGAACCCATAGGAAAATAATGATTGCGGTAGTCGCAAGAAAGAGCAGCAAAGGCTTTCCTGAGAATCCTCTAAAAATTATTTCCGAAACTGTCGAGACTAATACAATGACAAATACTAGTAATAAAATGGCACGCTGAGCTGTCATATTTCGATCCTGCTTTCATATTGAATAATGTATATTTTATCATATAAGACCAGTGTCTATTATTTTAACGGCTAATTATAATTCGTAAATTAAATAAATGAACAAATTAAATGAAGGAAATATTTCCTAAGAAAATAAATAAATTGGACAGACAAAAACAACTCCTTTTAGACATAGGAATTAGTTAAGGCTAAAGTGTTTGAAAGCGGGGGTGGAAAGAATGTCTGGAATCTTAACTGCACTTGGCTACTTAGTGAAAGAAATTGTGTTTCTTGTTTCTTATGTTAAAAACAATGCTTTTCCTCAACCGCTATCGGCTGCTGATGAAAAAAAGTATTTGCGGTTGATGGCTGCTGGCGACACACATGCTCGCAATATGCTGATTGAGCATAACTTAAGGCTTGTGGCTCATATAGTAAAAAAATTCGAAAATACGGGAGAAGATTCAGAGGATCTTATCTCAATAGGAACGATTGGCTTAATTAAAGCGATCGAGAGCTACTCAGAAGGGAAAGGAACAAAGCTTGCTACTTATGCAGCAAGATGTATTGAGAATGAAATTCTCATGCATTTGCGTGCATTAAAAAAGACGAAAAAAGATGTCTCTCTTCACGATCCAATTGGTCAGGATAAAGAAGGGAATGAGATATCACTGATTGATGTCTTAAAATCAGACTCAGAGGATGTTATCAATACGATTCAGCTTAATATGGAGCTGGAAAAGGTGAAGGAATATATTGGAGTATTAGATGAACGTGAGAAGGAAGTCATTGTTGGACGATTTGGCTTAGATCTTCAAAAAGAAAAAACACAGAGAGAGATTGCAAAGGAATTAGGGATTTCAAGAAGCTATGTTTCCAGAATTGAAAAACGTGCTTTAATGAAAATGTTTCATGAGTTCTACCGTGCAGAAAAAGAGAAGGAAAAACGAAAAAATAGTTAAAAGAGAAAAAGCACAATCCTAGCAAATATTTGCTGTGATTGTGCTTTTTTTATTATTCTATTCTTCCGTTCTTCAAGACCAATTTCCAAGTTTGTCCACCATCAGCAGATTCGTATACATCATTTAAATAAGTGGCAAAAGATAGTTTGTTCTGATCTTTATTATTTACAGCTATATAGGTTATCGGATTATCATAGCTCAAAAAAGGAATATTAACTGAATTAACGTTAAAAGATTGAAGATCCATTTTATAGAAAAGAACCTTATTATTTTCCGCTGATGAATAGTAAAGGGAATCCTCTGAGAAAGCTAAAGCTGTTGTCATAATTGGATTCGTGATTTTCTTTATATTTTGTCCTTTATCTTCAGAATAGTAAATACCTTCTCTGGTAGACATAGCCATTATGTTATTTTCAGGGTGAACCGCAATCATTCCAAGTGTATTTGAATCGAGCCCTTTAAGCATTACCTTTTCCCATGATTTTCCCTCGTCTTCCGACATATAGACTCCGAGCTTTAGCTTTGAATTCTTTTCTTGATTGATTATATACATCGTTTTACCGTTGTAACTTGAAGATAAAAAATAAAAGTTACTTTCTCCATAGAAAGCTAATTGTTCAAGTGAAGCTCCTTTATCAATACTTTTTACTATACCTAATGGATCCTGTAATTTTGAATCCTTTTCAGGGTGACCGCTAGCAATAAAACCATCCAAAGTTGTCTGAAATCCCATATATTCATGTTTTTGGGTGGTTCCTTCTAACCAGCTGCCATTTGAAAATATTTTAATGCCATTTTGAGAAGCAATATAGAGACCTTCATCATTGCCAGGGTAGCCAATTCCAAAAATGTTTTCTAGCCGCTGAGGCTCTGCTTTTTTAATTTCAAAGCTCGGATCAGCATGCTTCTCATTGATTTCAGTCCGTTTCGTTTCTTTTTGCTCGTGGGTTGAACATCCAAATAATGCTAATAAAAAAATAATTGCTAAAATAGAAAGAAGCTTCTTATGCCACATTGAAAACACCATGTTATCACTCCAACTGCTAATAATTATGAAATAATCCCTTCCCATATTAACGGATATATTAATGGAGAAGCAAAGGAATTGAACCGAAATAAAAAAATTGTCTTCTTTGATAGTATATTTGCGTTTTTTTATTCATTTTTTTATTGATAAACTAATGCCTATACGCTTTTTTACTAAAATTCATATTTTAAAATAGGATATGAAAAAGGAGGCAGGACGAAAAGTGCCATTTGGATACCCATATATTTATGCTTATCCTCCACCTCCTGTCCCATACTATGGCGGGGGCGGGTTTTGGCTAGCGTTAGCAGTTGTTCTCCTAATCTTGCTATTAGTTTTTGGAGGCTTGTTTTATTGCGCTAGATAATTTAAATTCGATCAAGTATGAGGATAGTCATTCGGCTATCCTTGTTTTTTATATTTGCACAACCTAATTAATAGAAATTTTTGAAAAGTTAACCTATACTATTATTGTAGTATTTAAAAAGGGGGAAGATGGATGACGACAACAACTTATTCAGTTAACTGGGACTTAGATGTCTTTTTTGAGGGTGGAAGTTCTTCTGAAGCTTTTATTAGCCATTTACAAAATACTGAAGAAAAAATAAATGAATTTAGCTCAAAAGTACATAATTGGGAAACAACAAATACGATTTCAGATAGTACAACACTCACTTCATTAATTGAACATTTTCAAATTGCAACAAAAAAAATGCGTGAGGCTGCAGCATTTGTCAGCTGTTTACAGGCCCAAAATACAAGTGATCAGAAAGCCTCTGAACATCGGGCAAAAATTACACAGTTAAGTGCGAGCTTCCAAAATGCATTAACGGTTTTTGATGAGAAACTGACAAGCTATGATAGCGCTGTTTGGGTGGAAATGGTGAAGGAAAAGGGTCTTTGTGAATTGTCATTTGTACTAACTGAGCGCCGTGAAGCAGCTGCTGAAAAATTATCTAAAGAAGAAGAAAGTCTGATCAATGCCTTAGGAGTAGATGGTTACCATAGCTGGAGCCAATTTTATGATCTGATTGTCGGAAAAATTAAAATTCCTTTTCAAGAAGATGGAGAAGAAAAACTTTTATCTGTAGGGCAGGCTGCTAATAAATTTTCTAATCCCGATAGAGAAGTGCGAAAAGCCATTTTTAATAAATGGGAAGAGGCATGGCAGGATCAATCCGAATATTTATCAAGAGTGTTAAACCATTTAGCAGGGTTTAGATTAAATGTTTATAAGCAGCGTGGATGGGATGACGTTCTTAAGGAGCCTTTAGCCATCAATCGCATGAGCAAGGAAACACTCGATGCCATGTGGGAGGTTATTTCAAATAATAAGGGGCCTCTAGTGAAATTCCTTAATAGGAAGGCTGAGCTGCTTGGAGTTGAAAAGTTAACTTGGTATGACTTAGATGCTCCACTTACTAAAACTGAAACAAAACTTTCCTATCAAGAAGGAGCAGAATTTATATTAGAAAACTTTTCGCATTTCGGTGAAAAGATGACAGATTTTGCAAGAATGGCGTTTGAAGACAAGTGGATTGAAGCAGAAGACAGACCAGGAAAATCACCTGGAGGCTTCCATACGTATTTTCCTGAAAGCAGTCAATCAAGAATTTTTATGACGTATTCGGGAACACCATCTAATGTCTCAACATTGGCGCATGAACTTGGCCATGGCTTTCATACGTATGCAATGAGGGATCTGCATCTATTGAATCGAAATTATGCAATGAATGTAGCAGAAACCGCATCCACCCTTGCTGAAATGATCGTTTCTGATGCATCTGTTAAAAATGCGAAGTCTGAGCAAGAAAAAATTGCGCTGCTTGAGGATAAAATACAAAGAACAGTTGCATTATTAATGAATATCCATGCGCGATTCTTATTTGAAACTCGCTTCTATGAAGAGCGCAAGAGCGGATTAGTAAGCAAAGAAAGGTTAAACCTATTGATGGAAGAGGCTCAAAAAGAAGCTTATGGGGAAGCATTGGGAGAATACCATCCAACATTTTGGGCGTCGAAGCTTCATTTTTATATTACAGGTGTTCCATTTTATAATTTCCCATATACATTTGGTTTCCTCTTCTCACTTGGTATTTATGCACGTGCACTTGAGGAAGGAAAGAGCTATGAAGAAAAGTATATTGCTTTACTAAAGGACACCGCATCCATGACAGTAGAAGATTTAGCTAAGAAGCACTTGAATGAAGATTTAACAAAACATGATTTTTGGGAAAAAGCAGTTCAATTATGTGTGAATGATATTAATGAGTTTCTTGAGTTAACTAAATAATAAATAAAAAGGCCACACCTGAATTTAAATGGGTGTGGTCTAGCTTTTGAAAAAATTCAAACTTTCCTCAATTTAAAAGGACTGACCATTAATAAGGATAGAATGATCGTTATAAATAAGAAGACTGGTCCTGGAATATAAGGGATAGCAAGGAAACTAAGAGTAAGAAGACAGCCAGCTGCAGTAATTGGGAGTCCTGTGAAATAGCCATTATTTTCACTAATATTAAATCGGGCAAGACGAAATGCCCCGCAGCCAATGTAGAAAATAGTGAAGAAGGATCCTGGAGCTCCAAAGTCGGATAAAATTCCTTGATATATTAATAGTGCAGGGGCAACTCCGAATGATATAATATCACTCATGGAATCTAATTGTTTGCCAAGCTCTGATTCGATTTGAAGCTTTCTAGCTGCCATGCCATCCAACCGGTCGGCAAGTGCTGCAACAAATATTAGCAGCAAGCTTAAATTTAAATTGCCTTTTATGGCAAAAATAAGGGCAAAGCCGCCTAGTGATAAATTGGTTAAAGTTAATACATTTGCAGTCTGTGCTTTTAACTTTTTTATTGTTTGATCAAATATATCTGATAAAAACATTTACCACACTCCTTTTAGTTACATACGTAATATGTATTTTTGTAGAACTTAGTGCTATTGGGCTATCGAGCACATAATAATTTCTTATATTATTAATATTTAATTCTAAACTTTTTATTACATTCAGTAAAGGGTATATTTACAGTATTTGGAGGTGTAAAGGTGAAACAAACAATCTATCGTCTGTTAATAGAGCTAACAAATGGAAAAATCACATCAAGCTTATTAAAAAGATTTGCTCGATCTAAAGCTAGTAAGAATTTTGTCTCATCATTTTGTAATGCATATCATATTAATCAGGATGAAATGGAGAAAAAACTAGAAGAATATCCAACTCTACATGAATTCTTTACAAGATCACTTAAAAAAGGGATGCGAATAATCGATCAAGATGCTCAAGCTGCAACTAGTCCAGTTGATGCAGTCATTGAAGATATAGGAAAGATACAGCCTGGGCATATTATTACTGTAAAAGGAAAGAACTACTCAATTAGCGAAATGCTTGGCAAGAATGAGAAGTTAGATAAGTATACAGACGGGTACTATATGATATTCTATTTAAGTCCTAGTCATTACCATCGTATTCACAGCCCAGTTACAGGACATGTTATTGACCAATGGATATTAGGAACAAAATCTTATCCTGTAAATAAATATGGATTAAAATACGGAAAGAGCGCACTATCAAAAAACTATCGTATAATAACAGAGGTTGAGCATGAATGTGGTACCCTTTCAATTGTGAAGGTTGGTGCAATGTTTGTTAACTCAATAGAAGTTATTCATGAAGGTGATCGATTAATTAAAGGGGATGAAATGGCGTATTTCTCATTTGGGTCAACAGTAGTACTGTTATTTGAGAAGAATAGTTTTTCTCCGCTATCAACAATTAAAACTCCATACGACATAAAGGTAGGAGAGAGAATTGGCTTTTTTAAACAAATGAAGTGAGAAGAATAGTCTTAGTAGAGAAAAAATTCTTGCTGGGAGGACGCTGTAATGCTGCAGGATCATGACTAAGAAGTATCTTGTTGTTGGAATGTCCCCCCTATTCAAGATTAATTTAGGATGACATCTTTAATTTATGAGATAATGAACGTCGGTGAATTTCTGTTTTAATTAAGTTGATAAAGTCATGGCTTAATTTTAGCTCAATTGCTTTATAATACGATTCAATTAATAATTCGTCTGACAGCTTTCGCATGTCCATTCACCTCCATTAATAAAATAAATAGTTCTATTCAGCTTTTTTATACATATAATGTAAGATTTAATGTTGTAACCTAACTCTAGCAAACTTTTTCCATTAGAACAACCGTTCTGTTATCCACAATATCTAGTGGATAACCTGTGGTTAAGTTGTTAATAAAGGAAGTATAGGTAGATAAAATGCTGTGATTAATGTGTATAAAGTTATCCACAGAATTTCTTGTGAGAATTTTTGTCGAAAAATATTTCAAATTACTCAAAATGGCCTAGGTTTGAAAGAGAACATAAAATTAGTTATGATGAGAACGGATTAATGGAGTTATACATAAAAATAGCAATTTTCAATGTCATTCATTAATTAAGAAGAAGTTAATAGAGGTGTTATTAAACGTGTTAAAGAAATTTCTACCGGATCAGCATGCAAAAAGTATATTTGAAATTACACCAGAAAAATTAAAGGAAAATGGCATAAAAGGGATTATAACTGATTTAGATAATACTCTTGTTGAATGGGATCGTCCAAACGCAACACCGAAATTAATTAAATGGTTTGAAGAAATGAAGAACAGCAATGTTAAGATCACAATTGTTTCGAATAATAACGATAGCCGAGTGAGAGCATTTTCGGAGCCTTTAGATATTCCGTTCATTCCTTTAGCAAGAAAACCTTTAGGACGGGCTTTTAAACGTGCTTTATCAGAAATGGGGCTAAAGAAAGAGGAAACGGTCGTCATTGGTGATCAGCTATTGACAGATGTATTAGGTGGAAACCGCAGCGGATTCCGTACAATACTTGTAGTTCCAGTTGCACAGACAGATGGTTTCTTTACACGTTTTAATCGAAAAGTCGAAAGACAAATTTTAAATTGGTTTAGAAAAAAAGGCATGATACAGTGGGAGGATTAATTAGTGAGTGAACAATATATTTGTATAGGGTGCGGCGTGAAAATTCAAACAGATGATCCCGCTTCATTAGGTTATGCACCAGAATCGGCATTGCAAAAGGAAGCAATTATTTGTCAGCGTTGCTTTCGTTTAAAGCATTATAATGAAGTGCAGGATGTTAGTTTAACAGATGATGATTTCCTTAAAATCTTAAATGGGCTTGGCAAAAGTGACTCGCTTATTGTGAAAATTGTCGACATTTTTGACTTTAACGGAAGCTGGCTTCCTGGCCTTCACCGATTTGTCGGTAAGAATAAAATTCTTCTCGTTGGAAATAAGGTTGACTTGCTTCCTAAATCGGTGAAACATAATAAATTAATTAACTGGATGAAGCAAGAAGCTAAAGAGCTTGGCTTAAAGGCAGAGGATGTTTTCCTTGTCAGTGCTGCAAAGGGAAAAAATATTTCTGAAGTGGCCTCAGCTATTGATGAATATCGAGATGGCAAGGACGTTTATGTTGTTGGCTGTACGAATGTTGGTAAATCAACATTTATTAATCGTATTTTAAAGGAAGTAACAGGAGAAGGGGATGTTATTACCACTTCACATTTTCCTGGCACAACGCTAGATATTATTGAAATTCCGTTATCTGATGGGAAAGCGCTAGTTGATACACCGGGAATTATTAATCATCACCAAATGGCACATTATGTCGATAAGTCAGATTTAAAAATCATTACACCGAAAAAAGAAATTAAACCTGCAGTATATCAGTTAAATGAAGAACAAACTCTTTTTATAGGTGGTTTAGCCCGTTTTGATTATATTACTGGGGGTCGCAGGTCATTTGTATGCCATTTTTCAAATGAATTAAAAATTCACCGGACTAAGTTAGAAAATGCTGATGAATTATATAAAAATCATGCAGGTGAATTATTAACTCCGCCAAGAAAAGACGAATTAGATCAATTTCCTGAGCTGGTTAAACACGAATTTACAATAAAAGAAGGAAAAACAGATATCGTGTTTTCTGGGCTTGGCTGGATTACAGTTAATGAACCGGGGGCTAAAGTAGCTGCCTATGTTCCAAAAGGTGTTCATGCACTATTAAGAAAATCACTAATTTAATTGGTATCGTTTAAGGGGAGAGAGACGTGAAAAAGCTTTTTGCTGTAATAGGGGATCCGATTGCTCATTCTATGTCACCTGCGATGCATAATGATTTATTTCAAGCTAATGGGATAGATGCCCATTATCAGCCTCTGCATGTAAAGAGAGAGAATTTAGCAGATGCGATTAAGGGCCTCAAGGCAATCGGTATTTCAGGATTTAACGTAACAGTTCCTCACAAAGAAACAATTATGGAGCATTTAGATGAGTTAGATCCGCTTGCTAAATCTATAGGAGCCGTTAACACAGTCGTGAATATGGACGGGAAGTTTATAGGCTACAATACAGATGGAAGCGGATTTGTTAGAGGGTTGTCCGAGGAACTTCCAAGCTTACATGATAAATCAGTATTAGTGATAGGGGCTGGCGGTGCTGCAAGAGCCATTTATTTTACATTAGCTAAAGAAGGCGTTGCTGCATTAGACATTTGCAATCGTACCGTTTCAAAGGCCGAACTTATTGCAAATGAATGTCCATTTTCCGTCCAATCTAATGCATATGGAATTAGCGAAGCAGAAGAAAGGCTTGGATTATATGATTTAATTATTCAAACAACACCTTCAGGGATGGCACCTGCTGCTCAAGAAACGCCGCTTTTAATACATAATTTAAAGGCCGGGGCATTCGTAAGTGATATCATTTATAATCCGCTTGAAACAAGGTTTTTGCTTGAAGCAAAAAATAATGGCGCAAGAACTCAAAATGGCTTAAATATGTTTGTGTTCCAAGGAGCACTTGCTTTTGAAAAATGGACAGGGATTTTCCCTGATACTCAACGGATGAGACAGATCGTTCTCTCACAACTAGGAGGATAACAAATGTTAACAGGAAAACAAAAACGTTTCTTACGTTCTAAGGCGCATCATCTAAATCCGATTTTTCAAGTCGGAAAAGGCGGTGTCAATGAAAATATGATTAAACAAATAAATGACGCACTTGAAGCACGAGAATTAATGAAAATTACAGTGCTGCAAAACTGTGAAGAAGACAAAGATACAGTTGCGAACGAATTAGTAGCAGGTACAAGAGCAGAACTTGTTCAAATTATTGGAAATACAATTATTCTTTATAAAGAATCTAGGGAAAATAAACAAATTAAACTGCCATAATTGAAAGCTGGGAGGGATAAGCTTGAAAAGGATCGGCATACTTGGAGGAACGTTTGATCCGCCCCATCTTGGGCATTTAATTATTTCAAACGAAGTATTAAATGCATTTCATTTAGATGAAATTTGGTTTATGCCGAATCAGAAGCCTCCTCATAAAAAGCAATCACATGCCATTAATGATGGGGACAGAGTAAATTTACTGAAGCTTGCGATTAGTGGACATCCTAAATTTAAAATTGAATTAATTGAGCTTGAAAGGTCCGGACCTTCCTTTACTTACGACACGATGAAAATCCTAAAGGAAAGACATCCTGATAAACAGTTTTTCTTTATTATTGGTGCAGATATGATTGAGTATTTGCCTAAATGGAAGAATATAGATGAGCTAATAAAACTTGTCCAATTTATTGGAGTTAATCGTCCTTCCTATAAACATGAAAGCCAATATCCAATTCTATTCAGGGATGTTCCAAATATGGAGATTTCATCAAGTCTTATACGGAAGCGGCTAAAGGAAAACGAGACTATTCAGTACCTCGTTCCCGATTCTGTCAGGAACTATATTAAGGAGAATAACCTATATGGATCGTGACGTTGCTTTAAAAATAGTGAAAGAACAATTAACCGATCATCGTTATCAGCATACGATTGGGGTTATGGATACAGCTATAAGTCTTGCGGAGAAGTATGGTGCAGATTCGAAAAAAGCAGAGATGGCCGCGATTTTCCATGATTACGCAAAATTTCGCCCAAAAGAGGAAATGAAAAAGATTATTGTTGAGCAAGGAATGCCTAGTGAACTTCTCCTATACAATAGTGAACTTTGGCATGCTCCTGTAGGGGCTTTTCTTGTTCAAAAAGAGGTTGGCATCGAGGATGTCGAAATATTAGATGCAATTAGATTCCATACATCTGGAAGAATAAACATGACATTACTTGAAAAAGTAATCTACTTGGCTGATTATATTGAACCTGGAAGACATTTTCCGGGAGTGGATGAAGTGCGTGAAATGGCACAAAAAAGCCTAAATAAAGCGCTCATAAAGTCTATTCAAAACACCATCCTTTTTTTAATGAAAAAGGGGCAGCCTGTGTTTCCAGATACATTTAACACTTATAATGACTTAATTATGCGGTCGGGAGGACTGATTGAATGAACGAAAAAGAATTGCTGTCAACTGCGGTAAAAGCTGCTGACGATAAGAGAGCTGAAGATATTATATTACTTAATATGAAGGGCATTTCTATGATTGCAGATTATTTTTTAATTTGTCATGGAAATTCAGATAAGCAGGTTCAAGCAATAGCTAGGGAAATGAAGGAAAAAGCAGAGGAAAAAGGCTATAGCATTAAAAGGATTGAGGGCTTTGATGAAGCAAGATGGGTACTCGTTGATTTAGGTGATGTGGTTGCTCATATTTTTCATCGGGATGAAAGAAGCTATTATAATCTTGAGCGCTTATGGGGCGATGCACCAATTGAAAATGTGCAAAGCGAGTTAAATCAATGAGCTATGAAAAGTTTGCCTATCTTTATGATGAATTAATGAGGGATGTTCCCTATGATAGATGGGTAGAACTAGTCTTAGATAAGGCAAGAAAATACGAAGTAAATTCGAGGCAGCTTCTTGATATTGGCTGCGGAACGGGTGAGCTTGCTATAAAATTTTCTGAGGAAGGTTTAAATGTTACCGGAGTCGACCTTTCAGAAGATATGCTGACAGTAGCCCAAGCAAAGGCAGAAGAAAAAGGATTAAATCCGAGCTTCTATCAGCAAAATATGGCTGAACTTCAAGGATTAGGCGCATTTGATATTATTGGTATTTTTTGTGATTCCATTAACTATTTACAGTCTAAGGAAGATGTTGTTGCTACATTTAAGGGAGTAAACGAGCATTTGTCCGATCAAGGCCTATTTATATTTGATGTTCATTCCATTTATAAGATGAGTGACATATTTAAAGATCAAACCTTTGCTGTGAATGATGAAGAAATTAGCTATATTTGGCATTGCTTTGAAGGAGAGCATCCATTAAGCATTGAACATGATCTAAGTTTTTTTGTTTTAGATAGAGAGACAAATATGTATCATCGCTATGATGAGCTCCATTTTCAAAGGACATACCCAATTGAAATATACAAGAATTGGCTACTTGAAACCGGCTTTGACGTACTTGAAGTGATCGGTGATTTTGAGGCTAATCCTCCAGAAGCTGATTCAGAACGGATATTTTTTATCTGCAGAAAAAATGAGCAAATTTAAGAGAAGTGGCCAGCTTTTTAGCTGGCCTTATTATTTGAATAAAAATTACGGGGGTAGGGAGGAAATTCCTCTTTTATGCCGAATAAATCTAGGTACGGATTATATAATGTTCTTTCACTTGGTTAATATCCTCTTCAAACTTTGCATGTGTTGCCTGGAATACATGTTCAAACACATCACCTAGTTCACTCTCCAGCACCTTAATGCCTTCACCTGTAATTCCGCCCTTCACACAAACCTTATCTTGAAGAGTAGGCAGCGTATAAAAACCCTTCTTCATTAAATCGCCCATTCCAATAAGCATATTCTCAGCTAATACTGTTGCAGTTTCCTGGTCAATCTTTGTCTCTTTCACTGCAGCGAGAATAAACCGCTGAGTTAAATAACTGAAGAATGCTGGTCCGCAGCTGACAATATCAGAAGCAACTCTTGTTATATTTTCGTTTATCTCAACTGTTGTAGAAATTTGATTAAACATTTCTTTTAAAATTGTTTTCCATTCATGATCACAATTTGCACCAAAGGATAACAATGATACACCTGAGAGTGCCCGATTTGTAATGCTTGGTATAACTCTCGCTACAGAACATGAAGTGATATTCTCAAGTTGTTCAACACTGATTGGGCTAGTAATCGAAACAATACATTTCTCTTTTGTTAGAAAGGGGGAAATGTCCTTTATGACTCTATGAACATCATGAGGCTTAACACAAATAAAGATGAGCGAGGATTTCTCCGCTACATCCTTCCCATTTTCCTCAATGTTTATTTCTTGATAATTCTCCTTAATATCAATTGCTTTTTTCAAAGTACGATTCGTAATTGATATTGATGAAGGAGATATGGCTTTTCCATCAATTAATGCTTCAGTCAGTATTCTCCCCATATTACCTGTTCCAATGATTCCGATTTTCATTTGATTGTCCCTCCTTCACAAGCAAACTTTCTCCTATACAATATGAACTTCCCTATTAGAATATGCTAAAACGAAAGGATGATATGGATGATTCCCTTGATAAAAGAGTACAAAATTTATATTATTTCAGGATTAATTGGTTGTATTGCCGCCATTTATTTTATTTTTCAGCCTGTGGAGGAAAGCGGTGAAGTGTTTGAGGAAAATGAATGGCTGCTGACAAGTGAAGATAATGACGATGAAAGCCTAGAGAATATCTTAATGACAGAAATTGTATTAGTGGATGTAAAAGGAGCAGTGAAAAATCCAGGGGTGTATGAAGCAACTGGAAATGATCGGGTTATCGATTTAATCACCAAGGCTGGTGGATTAAACGAAAACGCAGATGAGACCCAAATAAACTTTGCTCTGAGAGTGGAAGATGAAATGGTTATATACGTTCCAAAAATCGGCGAAATCTCTGAGAGTGCAGCAGGAGAACCGCCGGCCGGAGTAGGAAATATAGGTGCTGGACAGGAAAAAAATGATGGGAAGGTTAATTTGAACACGGCGAATGAAAGTGAATTACAAACGCTCCCTGGTATTGGTCCAGCTAAAGCCTCTGCTATTATTGAATACCGTGAGACTAATGGACCTTATAAAGTAATTGAGGATTTAAAATCGATTAGCGGTATTGGCGAAAAAACCTTTGAGAAATTAAAAGATAGTATTAAAGTAAAATAGCACTCAACAGTATTGACCAGCAAAAACATGAGGCTTAAACTTGGCATATAAGACATTAAGACTTAAACAATTAACAGTAAGGAGTTAGGATTGTGGGAAGAAAAAGCTGGGATGAATATTTTTTAGACATTGCCAATGAAGTTGGTTCACGCTCAACATGCCCAAGACTGCATGTAGGCTGTGTAATTGTTAAAGATAAGCATATCGTATCTACTGGCTACAATGGCTCAATACACGGCCATGAGCATTGTGAGGATGCTGGCTGCCTAATAAATGATCAAGGGAGATGCATTCGGACACTGCATTCTGAACTTAATGCAGTCCTCCATGCTGACAGAAGTTTATTAAAAGGGGCGACAGCTTATATTACTCATGAGCCCTGTGAAAATTGTGCAAAAACATTAGCTCAGTCAGGAATTACAAGGGTTGTATATCGACATGCTTACCCAAATAAATATAATGAACACTTTTTGAGGGATGTGGAAGTTATTCATCTTCCTAAAGAAGAAGCAAGTGGGCAGGTATAGGGTTTTTTCCTATACCTTTTAAAATAAAAATGTAGATAAAGGAGAGCTTTATATGAAAGGCAAATGGATTTATTTCGCCGTTGCCTCACTGCTAGGAATATTAACGAGCTTTGTTCATTTTACTTTTTTATTAGGTCAGATGCTGCTAACATATTTCCTTGCTGCAAGGAAAGGGTATTCTTTGAGGCAGCTCGCAGCAATCAGCCTTATTTTCATCATGTTTTTCGTACGCAGTGAATTTGCTGAAAGAGCAAATTATAGTAGAATTCAAGAAAATGAAACAAATTTTTCAGTTTATCTTCAGGAAAATCTAAAGGTAGATGGAGATACATTTTCCGCAAGGGCAAAAGAAATAAAATCGAATGAAAAAATTATCATAAACTATAAAATAAAAACAGCGGAAGAAAAGGCAGACATTGTACAAAATTTAAAAGTAGGTTTCGTCTGTTCAGTTAGAGGATTATTAGAAGAGCCATTTACTTCCACCAATCAAAATGCATTTAATTATAAAGAGTATCTTAATCGAAATCAAACTTACTGGATACTAAAAGCAGAATACTTAAACTCCTCAAAATGTATACCTCAAAAAAATACTCCCCTTTCATTTTTCGCTAAACTTAGGGAAACCGGTACCAATTATTTGCAGAGCAATTTCCCAAAAGAAACTGCGCCTTTAGCAATTGCTTTGCTGTTTGGTGATCGAAATTATATTGAAGAGGATGTACTAACCTCTTATCAGAAGCTCGGCATCGTTCATTTATTGGCAATATCTGGACTTCATGTTGGGATGCTTGTGGGGATGATTTATTTTCTCGGTATCCGTACTGGTATATCAAGAGAGAAAATGACCTCAGCCTTATTAATTTTTTTACCTTGTTATGCTTTCATTACGGGTGCTGCTCCATCAGTTATTCGTGCAGTTTTTATGATGGTCATTTTTTTAGGATTCCAAAAATGGGGAAGAAATAAGTCGCTTATGACCATTGATGTGATTGGGATTGTTTTTCTTCTTTATACCTTCATCTTTCCTCAAGTCGTTTATAACGTAGGTTTTCAGCTATCCTTTGGAGTTAGCTTTGCTCTAATCCTATCAGCTCCCATTATTATAAAACGCTTTAATCATCCGATTTCTTTATTATTTGCTGTTTCGTTTATCTGTCAGCTTGCAGCTATACCTATCATGCTTTTCTATTTTTACGAAGTCTCCCTCATCTCTGTCCTCGCCAATATCCTATTTGTCCCTTTATTTTCTATTTTCATCCTGCCTGCTATATTTATTATTTTTCTATTACATCTGCTATTAGGAGAAAATATTCATTTTCTTGTCGTGATTATAAATTTCATCGTCAATTGGATGGACTATTTCGCAAAACAATTAGCAAGGTTTCCTTATGCAGTCATTACTTTAGGAAAGCCAAATAAAGTTATTCTCGCTATGTACTTATTCGTGATTCCTCTCTATTTTTCATTATGGGAGAGAATAAAAGGGATAAAAAGGATGGTGCAGATACAAATCCTTCCTATCATCGTTATATTGCTGCATGGATTTGGATATTTGTTCTCTCCTTTTGGAGAAATCACGTTTATAGATGTTGGTCAAGGGGACAGTATTTTCATTAGATTGCCTCATGGAAAAGGGAATTATCTTATTGATACGGGAGGAACATTGAGATTTCAGACAGATGAGTGGAAGACGAAAAAGAATCAATATGATGTAGGTAAAGATGTGGTTATCCCCTTTTTAAAAAGCAAAGGGATTACTACTATTCATAAGCTGATTTTGACACATGGGGATACGGACCATATAGGAGGCGCTACTGCTTTAATAGAAGAGCTTAGTGTAAGGAAAATAATGCTGCCAAAAAGCAAAGAGCTTTCTGATTTGGAGAAGACGATATTATTGAACGCCAAAAAGAAACAAATACCTTACCAATTTACAATAGCAGGTGACAGCTGGACAGCTGGCAATCATCAATTTCATGTTCTCTCTCCACAGAAAGAGATGACTGGAGAAAGAAACGATGGCTCGATTGTGCTATTTACAACCATTGGGGGACTAACATGGCTATTTACAGGTGATTTAGAGAAAAACGGGGAAGAAATGCTGGTCAGGCGATATCATAATTTGAAAGCAGACGTATTAAAGGTAGGACATCATGGGAGCAAATCGTCAACTTCTGAATTGCTATTAGACAAGATCAGTCCCAAGCTGGCCGTTATTTCAGCAGGAAGAAATAATCGATATGGACATCCAAACAAAGAGGTATTAAATAATTTATCGGATAGACAAATTAACATTTTGCGAACAGATGAACATGGGGCAATTACCTATATTTTTAGAGGAGATAAAGGAACCTTTTTTAAGCAGATGCCATAAGATGTATTAAATAAAGGCTGTTTTCGAAAAGTTTGTTGCTTTATAAGTAGATATTAATTTAAATATCAGAGTTGATTGGAGCGGAGGGCACTTGACTCCTGCGGGAATGGAGGGAAGCGGGAGACCACCAGGCGTTAGCCGAGTTATCATGAACGAAACTAGCTCCTTACT
>NZ_JACWFE010000023.1 GCF_019749375.1 Bacillus sp. S/N-304-OC-R1 | reverse complement strand
AATCTGTCTACCTAATGGGGAGCATATCAAAAAGCTAACGGGGCTTTTTTTATTTTTGTCAGTGTTAAAGCAGTCAGTTGATATTTGCGCTTGTTGATTGGAGCGGAAGGTGCGAGACTCCTCCAAAATGCATGCGCATTTTCTCGTGCGGTGTAAATTCAAGGAAGTTTATTCAATGTCCTGCGGGAAAAGCGTGTCCAAGGGAGACCCCACAGGAGCGCTAGCGACGAGGAGGCTCCCGGGCCGCCTGCGGAAAGCGAGTGCCTGCAGCGGAAATCAACAACAACGTTTAAAAGAGCTTGTTTATAAAAAGCAGCCCGAAAAGTTCAGAACACTCCGAAATAATTTGGTTGACGAATACCTAAATTAGGGGTAAAATTACATACAACTTTATCTTACTACCATATTAGCGAACTAAAGGATTTTGTTGATATAGAATTTGAGGTGAACGGAATTGAGCCGCTTGTTTATGTTTGAGAAGCCGTTAGGAATGAGAGATACATTACCTGATTTGTACAATCGAAAGCGCAAAGTCAGAGCATTAATTGAAGAAGAAATGGAGCGCTGGGGTTACCAGTTTATTGAAACTCCAACACTAGAATACTATGAAACGGTAGGAACTGCTTCTGCGATATTAGATCAGCAATTATTCAAACTTCTGGATCAGCAGGGACACACACTGGTGCTGCGCCCAGATATGACAGCCCCAATCGCAAGGGTTGCGGCTTCGCGTTTGTTAAAAAATGATTTGCCGATCCGTCTTGCTTATTCGGCCAATGTGTTTCGTGCCCAGCAAAGAGAGGGAGGCCGGCCAGCCGAATTCCAACAGATTGGGGTAGAGTGCATCGGAGATTATACGATTAGTGCAGATGCTGAAGGGATTGCTCTAATTATTAACTCTCTCCAGGAAGCTGGGCTCGGAGACTTTCAGCTTTCTGTTGGCCATATCGGATTTGCCCGCAAGCTTTTTCTGCAAATTTTAGGGACAGAAGAACGAGTTGATGCGCTAACAAGATATCTATATGAGAAAAATTATGTTGGCTATCGCGAGCATGTCAAATGGCTGGCTCTCTCCTCCATTGATAAACAGCGGCTGCTCGACTTTTTAAAGCTGAGAGGCGGGAATGAGGTCATAGAAATGGCTTTTGACTTGCTTGAGAATGACTCGGGCAGAGAAGATGTTCTACAGCTTCAGCAGCTTTTTGAAATGATCGGTGACTACGGACTCCAGGAGAAAGTGAAGTTTGATTTAACGCTCGTAAGTCATATGAGCTACTATACAGGGATTCTTTTTGAAGTGTACGCAGGAAATGTCGGTTTTCCAATTGCAAATGGAGGCAGATATGATCTGCTTCTGCAAAAATTCGGAAAAATAACAGGGGCAACGGGCTTTGCTATCCGATTAGATCGATTATTAGAAGCATTAAATGATGAAGAAGTAAGCGTACCATCAGCATGTATTTTATTTAGCCAGGAGCGGCGGAAGGAAGCTTTTCAAACTGCTAGGGACCTAAGAAAGCTTGGAAATAGGGTGGTCCTTCAGGATATTAGCGGTGTGAAGGATATTGATCAATGCACGAATTCATATGACGATATTATCTTTTTAGTCGGTAAAGCGGGGAGGGAGACTGACGTATGAAAGATGTTTTAACGATTGCAATGCCGAAAGGGAGAATTTTCGAGGATGCGGTTGAGCTGCTTCGGCAGGCAGGCTTTCGTCTCCCTCCTGAATTTGATGACTCAAGAAAGCTGATTATTGATGTGCCGGAGGAAAGCTTTCGTTTTATTTTAGCCAAGCCGATGGATGTTCCGACTTATGTGGAGCATGGTGTCGCAGACCTTGGGATTGCCGGTAAGGATGTCATGCTGGAGGAAGAGCGGGATGTGTATGAGCTGCTCGATTTGAAAATTAGTGCATGCTATCTTGCAGTGGCAGGCTTGCCAAATACAAAGATGAATAACGTAGCTCCAAAGGTGGCGACGAAATATCCGAATGTGGCAGCCGCTTATTTCCGCGAACAAGGGGAGCAGGTTGAAATTATTAAGTTAAACGGTTCGATTGAGCTTGCACCACTTATTGGCCTTGCTGACAGAATCGTCGATATTGTCTCAACGGGACGAACTTTAAAGGAAAACGGCTTGGTTGAATACCAACGGTTCGTCGACATTACCTCCAGACTGATTGTGAATCCAGCGAGCTTCCGAATGAAGGATGAACGGATTAGCGAGCTTGTCGAGCGCTTAAGTGAAGTAACGAAATTGCAGAACCTTGATGCCCTCTAAGGAGTGAAAGAAATGCGGATATTAAAAATTGAAGATGGAGTATCGATTAAACGATCTGTTGATAGCGGAACTGAGGAACAGCGGTCGATTGTGAGGGGCATTATTGAACAGGTTCGTGCGGATGGGGATGCTGCTCTAAAAGCATTTACGGAAAAATTCGATGGAATCAGCTTAACAGAACTGACTGTTACTGAAGAAGAAAAACGGGAAGCCTATGAACAAATTGATGATGAAGTTCTATCCATCATAAGAGAGGCAGCGGAAAATATTCGCTCTTTTCACGAGAAGCAGCTCCGTCCGTCATGGATGACAACAGATGAAAATGGAACGATTCTTGGACAAAAAGTTACCCCGCTTGATTCAGTTGGTTTATATGTGCCAGGGGGAACAGCCGCATATCCATCGTCGGTCCTTATGAATGTACTGCCTGCTAAAGTAGCTGGTGTGAAACGAATTGTAATCACATCCCCTCCTGATAAAAAAACAGGAAAGCTGCCGCCGTCGGTTCTTGTTGCGGCTCAAGAGGCAGGAGCGGAAGAAATATATAAGGTTGGCGGAGCACAAGCGATTGCAGCTCTAGCTTATGGAACGGAAAGCATTTCTCCTGTCGATAAAATTACCGGTCCTGGCAATATCTTTGTCGCCCTGGCGAAGCGAGAGGTGTATGGAGATGTTGATATCGATATGATTGCCGGTCCAAGTGAAATTGCTGTTTTGGCAGACTATACAGCGAGACCGGATGAAGTGGCAGCAGATCTATTATCACAAGCCGAGCATGACGCTTTTTCCTGCAGTGTTCTCGTCACACCTTCGGAATCACTAGCCAAAGCTGTCTCCACTGAAGTGGATAAGCAATTAGCTGCTCTGCCTCGTAAAGAAATCGCTTCGCAGTCTATTGAAAACTTCGGAGCCATTTACGTAACCGAAACAATGGAAGAAGCGGTTGAAACGATCAATAGCTTGGCGCCAGAGCATTTGGAAATTGTAACAGAAAACCCAATGGAGCTTCTAGGGAAAATTAGACATGCTGGAGCGATCTTTTTAGGGCGTTACAGTCCCGAACCAGTCGGCGATTACTTTGCTGGCCCGAATCACGTACTGCCAACAAACGGAACAGCCCGCTTCTCCAGCCCGCTTAACGTCGAAGACTTCCAGAAAAAGTCCAGCATCGTCTTCTACAGCGAAAAAGCCCTAAAAGCAAACGGCGAAAAAATTTCAGCATTTGCAAGGTTAGAGGGACTCGAAGCCCATGCCCGCGCAATTGACATACGGTTGAAGAAGTAGGGACATCTTAGGGACACCGGGACGGTTCCTGTGTCCCACTAAGGGACATTAGAACCGTCCCCATGTCCCACTTGAACCCGATCCTAAGTACCAGGAGGAGAGATTAAGATGAGAACGTCTGAAGTGAAACGGAAAACGAATGAGACTGATATATATTTAGCTTTTAATATTGATGGGCAAGGTGAGAGCAAGCTGGAAACGGGGGTTCCGTTTTTGACGCATATGCTTGATTTGTTTACAAAGCACGGTGGATTTGATTTAACGGTGGATGCAAAAGGTGATATTGAGGTCGATGATCACCATACAACAGAGGACATTGGTATTTGCCTTGGACAAGTGCTAAGGGAGGCGCTTGGTGATAAAAAAGGAATTAAGCGCTATGGAAATGCGTTTGTCCCAATGGATGAAGCCTTAGCGCAAGTTGTGATTGACTTAAGCAATCGGCCTCATCTTGAAATGCGAGCGGAGTTTCCAAGCCAAAAGGTAGGCAGCTTTGATACGGAGCTTGTGCATGAATTTTTATGGAAGCTTGCACTTGAAGCAAGAATGAATTTGCATGTGATCGTGCACTATGGCCAAAACACGCATCATATAGTTGAAGCCATTTTTAAAGCATTAGGACGAGCATTGAATGAGGCAACAACGATTGACCCTAACATTAAAGGAGTGCCATCAACGAAAGGGCTGTTGTAAATGATTGGGATTATTGATTACGGAATGGGCAATCTTTTCAGTGTCAGTAAAGCACTTGAAAGACTTGGTGCTCCTTACTTTATTTCTGATAAAAGAGAAGAATTGCTGAAGGCGGATGGACTTATTCTTCCGGGAGTTGGCTCCTTTAAGGATGCGATGGAGCTGTTAAACCGTTTAGAATTAACTAATATGATTAAAGACTATGTTGAGCTCGGAAAGCCGCTGCTTGGAATCTGTCTAGGCATGCAGCTACTATTCGATGAAAGCGAAGAGAACGGATTAACGAAAGGACTTCAATTGCTTCCGGGATCTGTCAAACGATTTCCTGGCGTAACAGCTGAGGGAACTCAATATAAAGTGCCTCACATGGGCTGGAATAGCTTGCGCCTTGTTCAGTCGTCGCCAATCCTTCAATCTATCGAAGAAGGTTATGTATATTTCGTCCATTCTTATTATGTTGAAACAGGAGATCAAGAAGTAGTAATTGCCGAGTGCAGCTATGATGTAAAGGTGCCTGCTGTTGTCGGGAGAGGGAATGTATTTGGAATGCAATTTCATCCAGAGAAAAGCGGTGCATTAGGCATGAAGCTGCTAGGCAATTTTACGGAAATTGTACGGGAAGGGATGACCGGAATATGAGTTTTACCATTTATCCAGCAATTGATATGAGAGGCGGAAAATGTGTCCGACTGCTGCAGGGAGATTATAATCAGGAAACCGTTTATGGAGATTCTCCTTACGATATGGCGAAAAAGTTTGCTGATGAAGGGGCAAGCTGGATACATATGGTTGACCTGGATGGAGCAAAGGACGGGAAAAGAGTTAATGACGACTCTGTAATTAAAGCGGCACAAAATCTTAACGCTAAAATCCAAATTGGCGGAGGTATTCGGACGGAAACAGATATTGCGCACTATCTAGAAAATGGCGTTGCACGTGTCATTATTGGAAGTATTGCTGTATCGAAGCCCGATTTTGCTATCGAAATGATTCGAAAATATGGCAGCCAAATTGCTGTCGGACTTGATGCTAAAAACGGCTTTGTTGCCACACATGGCTGGCTAAATACATCCCAAGTAAAAGCAGTTGAGCTAGGGAAGCGGTTCGCGGATGCTGGGGCAGAAACTTTTATTTTTACCGATATTGCTACAGACGGTATGCTTTCCGGTCCGAATATTGAGGCAGTTCGATTGCTGGCAAAGGAGACTGGTCAAAGTGTCATTGCCTCTGGCGGAGTTAGTGGGCTAACTGATTTAGCTAGTTTAAAAGAGTTTTATGGAGACGGAGTGACCGGTGCAATTGTCGGAAAAGCCATCTATGAAGGGCGTTTTACAGTGAAGGAAGCGCTAGAAGAGGTGAAGGGGTCATGCTAACGAAGCGAATTATTCCATGTTTGGATGTAAAAGAAGGACGCGTTGTAAAAGGAATTCAATTTGTTCAGCTTCGTGATGCAGGAGATCCTGTAGAACTTGCAAGGTTTTATGATGAGCAAGGGGCAGATGAGCTTGTGTTTCTAGACATTTCTGCATCGGTTGAAGGCCGAAAAACGATGGTTGAGGTTGTTCGCTCGGTAGCCTCTGAACTTGCGATTCCATTTACAGTTGGAGGCGGAATTAACTCGCTGGAAGACATGAAAAGAATACTCCGAGCCGGTGCAGATAAGGTTTCTCTAAACACAGCTGCTGTAAACAATCCCCGTTTAATTGAGGATGGAGCGAAGTTTTTCGGCTCTCAATGCATCGTTGTGGCAATTGACGCTAAATATGATTCAGAAATTGGGACGTGGCGTGTATACACTCATGGAGGCAGAACGCCGACAGATTGGAAAGTGATCGAGTGGGCAAAGGAAGCAGCGGAGCTTGGGACCGGAGAAATCCTGTTAACAAGCATGGACTCGGATGGAGAGAAGAACGGGTTTGATCTCCTTTTAACAAAAGCAGTCAGTGAAGCGGTAACGATTCCCGTCATTGCTTCTGGAGGAGCAGGAAATGCCCAGCATTTTGCCGATGCCTTCATGGAAGGGAAAGCAGATGCTGCCCTAGCCGCGTCCATTTTTCACTATAAAGAAACATCCGTAACCGAAGTGAAGGCTTATTTGAAGGAAAAAGGAGTGCCTGTCCGATGAATATCGCAGAATTAACATTTGATGAAAAAGGCCTCATCCCGGCAATCGTTCAGGATGCGACAACAAAAGAAGTACTAACGCTTGCGTATATGAATAAGGAATCTCTTGAAAAATCGATCGAATCTGGCGAGACATGGTTTTTTAGCCGATCCAGACAAGAGCTGTGGCATAAAGGGGCAACGAGCGGGAACACACAAAAAATCGTTGAAATGAAATTTGATTGTGACAAAGATGCAATTGTTGTTTTAGTAGAGCCTGCAGGGCCGGCTTGTCATACTGGGGCAGTAAGCTGTTTTGAGGAAAGTTTCTATGAGTCAGGCGAATCCTCTGGCAGCCTATCCGACTACAGTATTCTGCTATCTTTGGAAAAGGTCATTAAAGAACGGGAAAAAGAAATGCCAGAAGGTGCCTACACAACGTACCTATTTGAAAAAGGCGTCGATAAAATCCTAAAAAAGGTTGGGGAAGAAGCAGCAGAAGTGATAATCGCTGCGAAAAACCGCGACAAAGAAGAATTGAAATGGGAAGCTGCTGACTTATTATATCATTTGCTCGTTTTATTGAGAGAACAAGATCTTCCGTTTAAGGAAGTACTGAGTGTTCTCGATAAAAGGCATGTGAAGAAATCAGAAGAATAATAACCAAGCTTTTCTAATTGGGGAATAGCTGTGAAAGACCATACTTTAAATAAGAAGTCGCTGATATATTTGGTAAGTGGCGGATATATCAGGGAAGTTGGCGGATATATCTGGGAAGTGGCGGATAAATTCGGGAAGTAGCGGATAAATTCGGAAAGTAGCGGATATATCCGGAAAGTAGCGGATATATCTGAGAAGTGGCGGATATATCTAGGAAGTAGCGGATATATTCAGAAAGTAGCGGATATATCAGGAAAGTGGCGGATATATTCGGAAAATCGCTGATATTTTGAGAATACCACAGATATTTCTAGTGCAAAACGTTGAAGAATGGCTGTTTTTTTAGAAAAGTTATAAAATTAGTAACAAAAAAGGGCGTCCAACTGCAAATCTGACTAGTTGGACGCCCTTTTTTATGTTTTAACTTTTCCTGGAGAAATTAAGCAATGCAAACATACTTCTCTCAATCAACCTTCTCAAAATCACAATCTTCCAAAGGAACTAGCTTCGTTTTATGCTTCATTTTATAGCCAAGCCAAACCACTAGAAAAAGTGGAATTCCAATATAGGCAGCAAATAAGCCCTGCCAATCAATTTTTCCGTCAGTGAAGGCTTGAAAGTTCTGTCCCAAAATAATAATCGTACATAGAGCTAATGCAAACAATGGACCGAACGGGAAGAATTTTGCCCGATATGGTAGTTCATTCATGTCGCGGCCTTGAGCAATATAAGCCTTGCGGAAACGGTAATGACTAATCGCAATCCCAAGCCATGTGACAAATCCAGCCATACCTGAAGCGTTTAATAACCAAATATACACCTGACCATCACCAAAGAAAGTAGATAAAAAGGCAAGAGAACCGACTAGAGTAGTAGCGATTAATGCATTAACAGGTACGCCTCGCTTATTTAACTTTCCTAAAAATTTAGGAGCGTTTCCTTCTCGTGCAAGATCCCAAAGCATTCGAGTTGAGGCATACATACCGGAATTACCCGCAGATAGTACCGCTGTCAAAATAACAGCATTCATAACCGATGCAGCAAAAGCAAGTCCGGCTCTTTCGAAAACAAGCGTGAAAGGACTTACGGAAACTGCTTCACTTAATAATCGTTCGTCTGTATAAGGAATGATCGCCCCAATGACAAAAATAGCAAAAATATAGAAAAGAAGAATTCGCCAAAATACCGTGTTAATGGCCTTTGGAATTGTTTTTTCAGGATTTTCACTTTCTCCAGCAGCTACGCCGAGTAATTCTGTTCCTTGGAAGGAGAAGCCCGCCGCCATAAATACGCCTAAAATCGCAAAGAATCCGCCATTAAAAGGAGCATCCTCAATAGTGAAATTAGTTAAACCAATGGCATCGCCGTTCATAATTCCAAAAATCATAAAAAATCCAGTAATAATAAAGATAAGAACCGTGACAATTTTTATAAGTGCGAACCAGAATTCAGCCTCGCCAAATCCTTTAACTGACAAGTAATTGAAGCCGAACATAAGGAGGAGGGAAAGTCCGCTCCAAATAAATGAAGGACTTTCTGGAAACCAGAATTTCATGATCAATACAACAGCAGCAAGCTCCGCCGCAATCGTAATGGCCCAGTTATACCAATAATTCCAGCCAATCGCAAAGCCAAAGGAAGGATCGACGAACTTCGTTGCATATACTTTGAATGATCCCGCAACGGGCATATATGCTGCCATTTCAGCAAGGCTCGTCATAAGGAAGTAAACCATAATAGCGACTGCCGCATAGGCAAGTAACGCCCCGCCAGGCCCAGCAGTATGAATCGCTCCGCCACTAGCTAAGAAAATACCAGTCCCGATCGATCCTCCGAGCGAAATCATTGTAAGGTGGCGCGCTTTAAGTGTTCTCTTTAATTGAGTTGGGTTCGATGATGTAGATGTTTTTGCCAACCTTAACACGTCCTTTTTTATATTATTCATAAGTATTTCCTTTTTAAAAAATAAAAACAGCCATCGAAAAAGATCGACGGCTGTTAAAAGTCCGATAAATCCTTCCGAAGATAGCTCGCCACGATTAACGTGACAGTGAAGTCCCTGTTCGGAAACTTCCCCAGCATAGACAAACAATGATTTATCTATACTTCGGCGGATTATCCTTTTAAGTGGAGTCAAAAATCTCATTGAATCTCGTCCACTCTACTCATATAAACCGCAACCTCTACCCCATCGGTGAATGGGAATATTTTTTTAATATAAAGAATTATAGACCATGCCCATCCTTATTGCAATGGATAATTCTGACTAGAAAGGATAGGGACGACGCTTAAAACCTCATCTTTCTCGCCATCGGTTCTACAACACTGTCCATCAAGCGCTTCAAAAAAGACCAAATCCATCGTGATCGGAAAGGTAAATGCTTATTATAGAAAAACGTATATTCAATTTCCTGAAGTGCTCCGCGGTTTCTTTTAAAATTACCCGCACCTGCACTGAAATGACCGATATAATCCTTTTCAAGAACTTCGCTCGCTATTAAATACGATAGAATCCGGTACAGACCATTAGTCTGACCCTTTTCCATTTCGTAGCCGAAAATGGGAGTAGTCAAAATGCCATCACGGTAAAAATAACCGATTACCCCATCATAGGAGTCATTCTGCTTTAGCAGTTTAAATTCCATTAATTGATGATCAAGCAAATTTTTAAAGAAGTCCAAAGTAAACTGCGGATTATGCTCAGAATATTTTTCAATATAGAGCTGTTCATAGTGACTTTTAATCCAGGGGATCATTTCTTCTGTCCCTTCAACAACCTTATACGGACTGTTCTCTAGCAGTGCTTGGTCACGGTAAAAATCCCTTTTCCGCTTTTTGCTAATTTCGCGAAAACGCTCAGGAAGGAAAAGATAGACAGACCGCGACATGATGCGCTGATACGAATTCCTTTCAAATCCTTCAAACATTTCTGGATACAATGCTTTCGAAATCGAACGAAATTGAATTGTATGCTTTGGAAATCGTTCCGTCAAAAACGCCGTTATACGCTGGATTTGTTTCGAACTCAACGGAAAATATAGATTTGTAGAAAGAAACCAATTATTCACGGAAACAATTTTATTAATTGAAGTTTGCCGAAAAATAAACCCAATCCCATCAATCACTTTAGATAAAGGCTTTTCTATCCGCGGCATGTTTAGCTCCCAAAGCTCCTCTTTGGCATAGGAAATATAATGCGTATAAGGGGAGCAAACATAGGAAGTGTCAAACTCCTTGTCATTTACCGTCACGGGTATAACAAGATTATCTATCTCTAATAAATACACTTCAGCACGAACATTTTTTATATAATGTTCAACCCCATTTCGTAAAATCGGGGAAAAATAATCCCGGACATAAGCTCCATCTCTTTTACTGTCCCAATCTATTTGCTCTAACGTGCTTTTATCATGAAGCCGAATCATAAATTCACAGGACCCTTCATCCCATTTTCAATCCGTTTCATTTTTTTATCGGATGGAAGAATATCATAGGGCGTAAAATTCACATGGGGAATCAGTAAGCCTTTCTCATCCCAAAGCTTTGTTAGCTCACGCACAATATCCTTCTGAACTCTTTCTTCATTCCCGCTAACCTTCACCTTAACCTCAAGCTGCTCTAGACTCTTCTGAATCACTTTATATTCCAAAATCTCTTCAGAGGAAAACATAATCGCCCGCCTTATAAAGTCAGGAAATAGAGGATGGAGTTCACCGTTTTCCGCATGCTTCCCGTAAAAAATATCGTCACAGCGTCCATCAATTCTGTCAAGAGCTAAAAAGTGAGACCCACAAGGACAAGGTTCCATCCTTTCAACTAAAATATCATTCAATCGATATCGAATAATCGGCTGAGTCGACCGGCTAAAATCAGTAATAATCGGAACAAAAACGCCCTCATCCAAGTATTCCTTTTCAATGGCAACAAGATCCTCATTGATATGCAATGTTCCATGTGAACAGGTCGCTGCTAAAAATCCCTCCGTACACTGATATACTTGGTGAAGAGTCTGCTGGAATACCGATTCTATATAAGTCCGATCGATATCTTCTAAAACCTCAGCAACAGAAACGATTTTCTTAGGCTGAATTCGAATTTCTCCGCTAGCCTGCCAGTCCGCCACTTTTCGTAAAATAGAAGGGGGGCCAATGACAATCGAAGGCTGTACCTTATTTAACTTGCGAATATGCTCTTCAAAATCATCCAATAAATCAAAAAAGTGAAAAGCAATCCGCCCATTTTGCGTCGACGTATAAAGGTTATTATTTGCTCTTAAGAAAAACGCAATTCCATGCTTTCCGAAAATACTGCCAGGCAAAAGCTTCGCTAAAACGGTTCCTGCCCACAGTGCACTCTCCTGTTCAGAAATAAGAAAAGCCCCGCGGTTTCCGCTCGTACCAGACGAGAGACCAACAGAGATTTCGCCAATCTTAGGTGTGAAATTTCTCGATGTCTCCGCCTCAAATGCAACCTGAAGGGCATCTTCTTTTTTGATCCCAACCGTGTTAAATGTATCAAAGTGATCCATCATGATCGACTTGTCAATCATCGGCAGCTCATTCCAGCGGTTTTCCCGTAACGCTTCTTCATACTCTTTGAAAAATTCCCGATAAAAAGGGGAGTGCTCCAAAACATACGCCAGATGCTGCTTAATTTTCCGATTTTGAAAATCTTCTAACGATTGTCTGGATGAAAATTTCCGTCCGAACTTTGTAACAGCATATTGCTTTAAGATGGCCATTTTATTCATAAACAAAACCCCTCTTGGCTTTTTCCCATGTAACGGAGCAATGAGTTGGCAAAATATCAATCTGGGGACGAGCTTTTGCTAATTCATGAAGCTTCATAATGTTACTTCTATATTTCGCTTTGTCCGCAATAAGCAAATTAGCAATACTATGGGGATAAATCAGCTCTTCAAAGGCTTCGCTCACCCAAACCGCATCTGCGCATAGGAAGACACGCTTCCCGCTAATTAACTTTATAAAAATCCCAAATTGCCCGATCGCATGTCCCGTTAAATCAACAGCAATAACAGAATCATCGCCAAAAACAGAGAAACCTTCCTGGAACTCTCCGAAGCTTTCATCTAAAGCAATCGGCGAGAACCGATCAAGAAAGGTAAACCTTTCTTCTAAATCCGCCGGCAGCAAATCCTTTAAGCATCCTTTTGTCAACGCCTTAAATTTGCTATCCTCCTGAATATCCTTATAAGCAGCTTCAAAAGTATAAACCTTTGCCCGAGGAAAATCGTGCAGCCCGGCCGTATGATCTCCATGGAAATGTGAAAGCAGAATGATACCGATTTGATCAGGTGATATCCCATCCGCCAATAATTGATTTTTAATCGATTTTTCCTCAGAAAAATAAACAGGGGTCAGCTTCGCATAAACCGAATAGGGGAATTTTCTTGTCGCCTTGAGAAAATGTGAAGCATACCCTGTATCAAATAGAATATATCCGAGCTCAGAATGCTCCAGTAATCCAACGATAGCCGGAAAAGCGATCGATTTAAACCCCCTATTCGGGTTGACAATTTTTTCAGGATGCGTGCAATAGCCGCATTCGTACAGCTTTAACATCTTAATGCTCATTTGATTTCCACCAATCTACAAAATGCTGTATTCCTTCTTCGATGCTAACTCGATGTTCATAGCCCAATTCTTTTTTTGCCCTTTCAATATTTAAAGTTTGTGATTTTGACAGGACACTTACGGTGTAGCGAGTAAGAATAGGTTCCTTTCCACCAAGAAATACTGTTGAGAAATACTCAAGCACTTTGGCGATAAAGAAAGCCTTTCGAAAGGAAATGCTTTTGTAAGAAAACGATTTTCCTAGCCTACTCATGACATCTTCAATCATTTCATACAAATTCACACGCACACCGTTTGTAATGTTGTATTTTTGCCCAAGCGTATGCTCACCGGAGTTCATGCAAAGGATTAAAGCGTCAACGACATTCTCCACATACGTAATATCCACTTCTACAGAACCGTTGCCGATCTTCGGAAACATGCCTTTTTCACAAACCTTCACTAATCGAGGCAGGATCGCATTGTCTCCAGGTCCAAAGATTGCCCTTGGTCGAATGGTCACAACAGGTAGACCATCTCGAAACGCCTGGTCAATTTCTTGTTCAGCCAAATGCTTTGTTCTGGCATAGTGATTGACGAATGTTTCGGGCAGCGGATCGGATTCCTTTACATCTAATCTTTCATCATAATGAAAATATAAGCTTGGGGTTGATACGTGAATTAGACGCTTCACATTCGCACTCTTGCAGCCTTCAATTATATTTCGCGTCCCAATCACATTAGATTTATAAAAATCTTCATATTTCCCCCATGGAGAAGAGAGGGCACCGCTATGAAACACGAAGTCCTGTCCCTGACAAAGAGCCAAAATACTGTCCCTATCCTCAAGTGAACAGGGAATAAATCGAACTCCTTGCTCTTTCAGTCCTTTCCCAATCGCTTGGTTTCTCCCGATGGCTGTCACATCATAGCCGATATTTTTCAGACGCAAAGCAAGCTTTTGACCTAAAAAACCGGTTCCGCCTGTTACTAAAACCTTCATATTCTATCATCATCCCAACTAATATCTGATGTTGATTGCCCAATCATACTTCTTTCGTTCCTCCTGCTTTCCTTCCAAAGTGAAAACATACTAAAGAATTGATAGAAAAAAGGACGAACATCATGGAAACTCCATATAATATCCCGGTATGTAAACAAGGTGCGCAGCCATTTAGAAAAAGGCTGTCGCTTCCAATTATCTAATCCGTATGCAACCATAGCTAGGCTGATCGCCATTTTCGTTTCCTTATCCGGATACAAAGTGCCTCCGGGATCGCCGAAAAAACTCTCTGCAATCTGATGATCAAACAGATGAAGTCCGCTCGTAGATCGGGGATTACATTCTATTGGAAAAGCCTGATCCTCTCTATTGACGATAAAATCAAACGAAATTTGTCCGGTAAATTTCAAATCCTTAACAACCGCCCTAACAAAGAGCTCAATATCCTTTCGCTCTGTATAGCTAAAAGCAATCGTTGCCCCAATACCTGCCGTAAAGGAAGTTTCATAGACAGAATGGGCAAGCAGCTTTCCATCTCTTGCTATCGCATAAGAGCAGTACTGTACGCCATCAATTTTTTCCTGAGCAATCCAAGAAGAGTCAAAAGAACCAGGTTCATAGTCATTACTATGAAGAAACACGACATGATCTGAAAATCGTGAATATATTCTTTTTAAAACAATCTCTCCATCAAAGATTTGCTGCACATTGTCAGCACTGCACTGGATCGTTTTGGGCGTATGGAACCCAAGCTCCTTCACATATTGGATAAAGTCAAACTTATGATGAAGCAGCATCATTTTGTCAAAATCACCTACAAAAACCTCGCAGTAAAGAGACAGCTTTTCTTTATACTTCGAAATGTAAAAGCTCTCTTCACATGTTGGAATTAAGAGATCGATTTTTCGAGCTTGAATGTAATCTATTAGTGAAGAGATAAAATTCTCAGTCTGAAACTTAGGAGAAGGAAAGAGAAAAAAATCCTTGATTGTATTAGATGCTTTCGTTAAAGCATATGAGACACTATCCGACGCATAAACCTCGTGCCCGCTTTCGTGAAGAACTCTGCATAAATGCAAAGTTACGGGGGCGCGTGCTCCTGTAATCAGTATTTTTCTCCTTTTAATACTCAAGGATCATTCCTCCAATAGATAAGCCAGCAGATGTACCTAATAACAACAAACGGTCACCACGCTGTATTTTTCCTTGTTTAATAGCTTCGTATAAAGCTAAAGGAATGGAAGCTGCAATCATATTTCCGTAGTTTTCAATAATGGACATGAAACGGCTATCAGGTACATTTAATTTTTTTCTAATAATTTTCATCGCAGCCGCACTTGCTTGATGAGGAATGACCATATCGATATCCTCCATCGACAAATCGGTTTGCCCGAATAATTGTTCAATAAAGCCAGGAATTAATTTCGACGACATTTTAAAAATAGCACGGCCATCCATATAGAATAAAAAGTCCTGCTTCGTTGCTTCACTATGCTCTCTAGGATGGATTTTCGTTCCGCCGCCGCGGATTTCAGATAAATGCGCCCCGGCACTGTATGTTTCCATGTGAGATGCTAAAATTCCTGAAGAACAATCTGATCGCGATAAAACAACGGCAACTGCCCCGTCTCCAAATAGAATACTGCTTTCATCCTGCTTCCAGTTGATGCCGACCGAAGAAATTTCACTCGATATTAAAAGAACGCGCTCATATCTTCCGGCTTCCATCACATATGAAATCATATCTAAAGCGGTCACAAAGCTTAAACATGTTGAATTCACGTCAAAGCAGGGGATACCGGAATGCTGCAAGCCCAGCTGTTCTTGAATTAAGGAAGCATTGCTTGGAATGGCTTGCTCCATCGTTCCGCTTCCGCTTATGATGCAATCAATTTGGGAAAGAGTTAATCCTGCGTCCTGAACAGCCAGCTTCGCTGCTTCCGCTCCCATATATGAAGCTGTTTCGTCTGTAACGAAGTGCCGCTGCTTGACTCCGGACTTTGACTCCGACCAGCCTTCTTTTGCGCCAATCATACTATCAATTTCTGAAGCAGTTACAATTCTTTTTGGCAAATAAGAACCAATTCCTTGTATCTTTACATTTCGTTTCATGCTGTCACACCTCATGTTTTGTTCATATAAAAATAAAATAACAGATAAGAATAAAAATTACTTTAATTTACAAAAAAAATACCGTTTTCCAAAATCCCCCTACCAGCTGCGTTATTGCCATTTGTATGCACGGGTTCTCTTTGTTGTACCAGTAAATTACGGTGAGTACTTTAGAACACGTAAAATACTCCAATCCCTTCTCCAACAGCTTGGTATTATGATATACTACTTGAGTTACTACGAAGGTGGAGGATTTCATGAGTAAAGACTCTAAAGCAAGAAAAACTAAAGGAAAAGTACTATTATTTAACCCGACAGGTGAGTACTATTTTGCAAAAGGCTTAAAGGCTTACCATAAAAGGGATTTATATAAAGCAAAGAAATATTTACAGCGTGCCATGCAGCTAGAGCCTGATGAGCCAATGATTGTATGCCAGCTGGCAGTGATTTGTTCCGAAATGGGCGATTATCAGCATGCAAATAGCTTGCTGCACAAAATTCTTGAAGAGCTTGATGAGGATATGGTGGAATGCCACTATTTTCTCGCTAATAATTACGCCTATTTAGGCTTCTTTAAGGATGCTTATCATCATGCTAATTTATATTTAGAATTAGATGAGGATGGCGAATTTGCTGATGAAACGATTGATCTTCTCGATTTGCTGACAATCGAAGCTGAGGAGATGGATGAAGAGCTTTATGAACAGGATGATCTCATTACGAAGCAGGAGCAGGCGCGAGAATTACTCGAATCTGGTCATTTTCCAAAAGCGGTCGAAATCCTTAATTCAGTTATAGATGAATATCCTGAATACTGGTCAGCTTATAACAACTTAGCCCTAGCTTATTTTTATCTAGGAGAAGTTCAAAAAGCAGCCGATATTCTGGAAAAAGTATTTGAAGAGAATCCCGGAAACTTACATGCACTATGCAATAAGCTTGTTTTCGCCTTTTACGAGCGTGACTATAAAGAAGTGAAGGCGCTTAAAGAAGTGCTGAAGAAAATCAATCCATTATTGATTGAGCACCAGTTTAAGCTTGGAGCAACCTTTGCATTAATTGGTGAATATGAGGCTGCTTTCACATGGCTTCGAAAGCTTCAGAAGAAAGGCTTTGACGGAGACGGTGCTTTTTATTATTGGCTCTCTTATGCCGCTTATTATACGGGGAGAGAAAAGATTGCTCAATCAGCCTGGGAAAAAGCGGTTGAATATAATCCTGATAAAGCTGGCTTTGAACCTTGGAATGAGGAAAAAACAACGATTAACGGATTTGAGAATCACAATGCTTCTATATTAAAAAAATTAGACAGTGATCATATTGAGGAACGACTTTTTGCTCTTTTCCTAACGGCTATGTCCGACGGTAAAGAAGACATTCTTGCTTCTAAGGAAATGAATCAAAACATCAAATTCTCACATTTAGAGCGGGAATACTTAGCTTCTATCCGTAAGGGACATGAACAATCTGTTCCGGTTCATGATATTGCTGCTATTTTATACAATACGTATCATCCGATCGGCACGGTTGAGGCAGGCTTATTTTTGTTATGGTTTGCAATATTTGTAGAAGCCGTTAACCAAAATCAACCTATAAAAAATAATGAAGCATGGGCAGCGGCAGTTGAATATACATGGCTCAAATTGAGACAAGGGAAAATATCACAGCAGGAAATAGCAGATAAATATGGAATTTCTACTTCTACATTAAGCAAGTATGTGAAGCTCTTAAAAGCACTTCCTTCATCATGAGCAGATATTTAGACATCCACCGGTAATTTTTATAGGATGATGGTAGAAAGGCCATAATAATACTGATTTGACTGGGAAAAGTTAATCACAACAATCGCCAGATGTGGTTACTGTTAATGAAGGAGTGAAACAACGTGTCTGAAGAAAAAATTTATGACGTTATTATTATCGGAGCGGGTCCTGCTGGGATGACTGCTGCTGTATATACATCAAGGGGAAGCCTATCCACTCTCATGATTGAACGTGGAGTTCCGGGCGGACAAATGGCAAATACAGAGGAAGTTGAAAACTATCCGGGATTTGACCATATTTTAGGACCAGATCTATCAACAAAAATGTTCGAGCACGCTAAAAAATTTGGTGCCGAATACGCTTATGGTGATATTAAAGAAATCATTGATGGTGAAGAATATAAAACAGTCATAGCAGGCTCTAAGGAATATAAGGCTCGTGCTATTATTATTTCAACAGGCGCTGAATACAAAAAGCTTGGTGCACCAGGCGAGAAGGAACTAAGCGGCCGCGGTGTTTCCTATTGTGCGGTATGTGACGGTGCTTTCTTTAAAGGAAGAGAGCTTGTTGTGGTTGGTGGCGGAGATTCCGCTGTTGAAGAGGGTGTATACTTGACTCGCTTCGCTACTAAAGTCACGATTGTTCACCGTCGTAACGAGCTTCGTGCGCAAAAAATTCTGCAACAGCGTGCCTTCGATAATGAAAAAATCGAATTTGTCTGGAACCATACAGTTAAGGAAATTAACGAAAAGGATGGCAAAGTCGGCAGCGTGACATTAGCTTCAACAGAAACTGGTGAAGAGCAAGAGCTGAAAACAGACGGTGTATTCGTGTATGTTGGTATGCTTCCGTTATCTAAACCATTTAAAAATCTAGGTATTACTAACGAAAACGGCTATATCGAAACAAATGAAAAAATGGAAACAAAGATCCCAGGTATCTTTGCTGCTGGAGATATCCGCGAAAAGCATCTTCGTCAAATCGTCACAGCGACTGGCGACGGAAGCATCGCTGCTCAAACAGCTCAGCACTATATCGAGGAATTAAGAGAAAAACTAAAAGTAAAAGCGTAATGAAAAAGGCCGCTATTGTGCGGCTTTTTGCTTTGTAGATAGAAACAAAAACAAATGCCAAGGGGGCAAGAAATAACTTTACAAAACGTAACTGCGTTTTAATTCTCCTGTAACAGAAGTGAAATAAAAATCAGGTATCATATAAATAGAAATTGACCCCCTTTTAAAGATATAACCCTTGTTTAAGCACAGATTCGTCTGTGCTCTTTTTTTTGTGATTATAAATTGTTAGAATATTCCTTTAGAGAATGCGATTGCTTTTGAAACCTGCACTTTATCCAAATGTTGAAACTTTCAATTCGTTGTTACCGTATAACAAAAATAGTATAATGAAGTGACATATGCAGACCTATAAAAATATGGAAGTTAGACCGAAAAAATGAGGTGAAATGATGCAGCGAGTCACCAACTGTGTTTTATTAAAGGATAATCAAGTGCTATTATTACAAAAACCAAGACGGGGCTGGTGGGTAGCACCGGGAGGCAAGATGGAGCCGGGAGAATCGGTGCGGGACTCCTGTATTCGTGAATTTAGAGAGGAAACAGGCATTTACTTGCGCAACCCGAATATTAAAGGGATTTTTACCTTTATTATGAAGGAAGGCGACAAGGTTCTTTCGGAATGGATGATGTTTACCTTTCTTGCCACGGAAGCGGATGGCTTAAATCTGGATGAATCAGAAGAGGGAAAACTCCGCTGGCACCCTTTTGAGGAAATAAAGAACCTGCCGATGGCTGCAGGGGATTATCATATTCTGGACTATATGGTTCAAGGCAAAGGCATTATTTATGGGACCTTCACATATACACCAAATTTTGAGCTAATTAGTTATCGATTAGATCCTAGTTAAGTTCGTAAGTGTCAGGGGGAAATAGAATGAGTACGGGTGCTGTGAATGAAACGCAAATCGTTATTATTACAGGGATGTCAGGTGCAGGAAAAACAGTAGCCATCCAAAGCTTTGAGGATCTTGGCTTTTTCTGTGTCGATAATCTGCCGCCGACGCTGCTGCCAAAATTCCTTGAACTTATGAGAGATTCAGGGAATAAAATGAATAAGGTAGCATTGGTTATGGATTTACGGGGACGAGAATTCTTTGATCACCTGTTTAAAGCACTCGATGATCTATCCGAAACTTCTTGGGTTACCCCGCAAATTCTGTTTCTAGATGCGGAAGATTCGACACTAGTCCGAAGATACAAAGAAACACGGAGATTTCATCCGCTTGCTCCTTCAGGACTCCCTCTAGAAGGAATCAAGCTTGAACGTGAACTATTGGAGGAGTTAAAAGGGAGAGCGCAAATTATTTATAACACAACCCAGTTAAAGCCTAGAGAGCTTCGTGAAAAAATTCTAACGGAATTCTCTATTAATAAAACGACGATGTTCACTGTCAATGTAATGTCATTTGGATTTAAGCATGGCATCCCAATTGATGCTGATCTCGTATTTGATGTCCGATTCTTGCCGAATCCTCACTATATTGAACATATGCGCCCAAAGACGGGACTTGACGAAGAGGTATATAATTATGTTCATAAATGGTCAGAAACAACAAAGTTTCTAGAGAAGGTAACTGACCTGCTGGGATTCATGCTTCCTCATTATAAGCGGGAAGGAAAGGCGCAGCTCGTTATTGCGATCGGATGTACCGGTGGACAGCATCGCTCTGTTGCTTTAACTGAGTACATTGCAAACTATTTTAAAGATGACTATCATACGCGAATTACGCATCGTGATATTCAGGGGAGAAAGGATAAAGGGGAATGAAAATGAACCGACAGCCGAGAGTTGTCATCATTGGCGGAGGGACAGGGCTGCCTGTATTGCTTCGGGGATTAAAGAAATATCCGGTAGACATCACAGCGATCGTGACCGTAGCCGATGATGGAGGAAGCTCCGGTCGGCTGAGAAGTGACTTGCATATTCCTCCTCCAGGTGATATTCGCAACGTATTAGCAGCTCTATCAGATGTAGAGCCGCTCATTGAAGAGATGTTTCAGCACCGTTTTACTACTTCGAACGAATTATCGGGACATTCGCTCGGTAATTTAATTCTTGCAGCGATGACTTCCATTACAGGTAATTTTGTTCATGCGATTCAGGAAATGAGCAAAGTGTTAAATGTAAGAGGGAAAGTATTGCCCGCTGCTAATCAAAGTGTTGTGCTGCATGCTGAAATGGAAGATGGCACAGTCGTTTCTGGCGAATCCAAAATTCCATACTCTGGGAAAAAAATAAAAAAGGTTTTCCTTACACCTAAACATATTAAACCGCTTCCCGAAACGATTTCAGCGATTCGAAAAGCGGATTTAATCATCATCGGTCCAGGCAGCTTATATACAAGTATTTTGCCAAATCTCCTCGTTCCAAAGCTTGGAGCGGAAGTTTGCCGAGCTAAGGCCAAAAAGGTATATATTTGTAATTTAATGACACAAGCTGGAGAAACCTATAATTATTCAGCAAGTGATCATGTTCAGGCGATTTACGACCATATGAACTGTTCTTTTATTAATACGATTCTTGTGAATAATGAGGATATTCCCGCTGAGGTTCGGGAGCGTTATAATGAAGAAATGGCTCAGCCAGTTATTTTTGATATAGACCGTCTTCATGCCCTAGGGCTAGAAGTTATTCATGGAGAAATTGTCAGCCTGAAAGATGGGGCAATTCGTCATGATACTAAAGAGGTGGCTTTAATGCTATACTCTATTCTAATGGACGAAATGGAAAAACAGTATAAAAAATAATGAAGGATTAGCGCCAATGAACTTATTAAAAGTGAAAGGTGCTGCCCGCTTTAGAAGGGGTGAAGGAATTGTCTTTCGCTTCAGAAACGAAAAAGGAGTTAACGAATCTGGAAGTCAAGGATTGCTGCGGAAAGTCTGAACTATCAGCGCTCATCCGGATGAATGGTTCGCTCTCCTTTTCCAACAGAAAGTTAATTGTGGACATCCAAACTGAAAATGCAGCGATAGCAAGAAGAATCTATGTCTTGATAAAAAAGAACTTTCATGTTCAAGTAGAGCTTCTTGTTCGCAAAAAAATGAGACTGAAGAAAAATAACGTCTATATAGTCCGATTATCAGAGCAAGCAAGAGAAATATTAGATGAGTTAAAAATCCTCAGCGATGGATTCGTGTTTACACATAATATTTCTGAAGAGCTGATCAAAAAGAAATGTTGTAAACGATCTTATTTACGTGGAGCCTTTTTGGCAGGCGGTTCGGTCAATAATCCAGAGACCTCATCTTATCACCTTGAAATTTTTTCACTATATAAAGAACATAATGATTCTCTTTGTGAATTGATGAATACTTTTGACCTAAATAGTAAAACACTAGAAAGAAAAAAAGGATTTATCACATACTTAAAGGAAGCTGAAAAGATTACTGATTTCTTAGGTGTAATTGGGGCTCATAATGCGCTTCTTAAATTCGAGGATATTCGAATCGTACGCGATATGCGTAATTCGGTCAATCGTCTCGTAAATTGTGAAACAGCGAACTTAAATAAAACAATCGGTGCCGCTCTGCGTCAAGTGGAGAACATTCGATTCATTGACGAAACGGTCGGCCTTCATATATTACCAGATAAATTAAGAGAAATTGCAGAGCTACGTGTAACATACCAAGATGTTACATTGAAAGAGCTCGGTGAAATGGTTTCAGGCGGTAACATTAGTAAATCAGGAATCAATCATCGGTTGAGGAAAATAGACGAGATAGCTGAAAAATTGAGAGCAGGAGAATCGATTTAACCATTAATGAAGGTTCTTATAGGGGAGGAAAGAGAAAAATGCTAGAAAAACAAGTAGAAGTTAAATTAAAAACAGGATTACAGGCAAGACCAGCAGCATTATTCGTTCAGGAGGCAAATCGTTTTTCATCAGATGTTTTCCTTGAAAAGGACGGCAAAAAAGTAAATGCAAAAAGTATAATGGGCTTAATGAGCCTGGCTGTAAGCTCAGGTTCTGTTATTACATTAATTTGTGATGGAAGGGATGAAGCCCAAGCCATCGAAGAGCTTGCGGAATATATCCAACAAGAGCATTAACAAAAAAACAACTCGCACTAAATTGAAACTTGGCGAGTTGTTTTTTTATGTTCTTATTTATCTTTCTTTTCATCTAAACGAGTAATAATTTTGTCAACTAAACCATACTCAAGAGCTTTTTCAGCTGTCATGAAGTTGTCGCGGTCTGTGTCGCGTGCAATGACTTCAAGCGGCTGGCCAGTGCGGTCTGCAAGAATTTGGTTTAACTTGTCGCGAAGGAATAAAATACGCTTAGCAGCGATTTCGATTTCAGTCGCTTGACCTTGAGCTCCGCCAAGTGGCTGGTGAATCATTACTTCACTGTTTGGAAGCACATAGCGCTTGCCTTTTTCACCTGCAGCCAGAAGGAATGCACCCATTGAAGCAGCCATACCGATACATACTGTTGATACATCTGCTTTAATGTATTGCATTGTATCATAGATCGCCATACCTGCTGTAATGCTTCCACCGGGGCTGTTAATGTACAATGTAATATCCTTTTCAGGGTTTTCCGCTTCAAGGAAAAGCAATTGAGCAACAATGGAGTTTGACACATGATCATCGATTGCACTTCCAAGCATAATGATACGGTCTTTTAGAAGACGGGAGTAAATGTCATAAGCACGCTCTCCCCTATTTGTTTGTTCAATAACTGTAGGGATTAAATTCATTTGTAAATTCCTCCTTTAAAGTAAGATAAACATTCAAAGTCTGTTAGACGAAAGATGTTTTTTCTTTATGTAATTTTATGATACACTGATGGTCAATAAAGGTCAAACAATTCACTTTTGATGGACAAAGTAATCGTTCGACACTGTTTGCTTGAAAATTCTCTCGTTTCCATCATACCCGCCTCACCAGATTTTAAACAAAGGTCAGCTTGCAAACTGTGAAAAAATATTATATAATATGTAATCGTAGCATAAAAAATACCTTATCCTATATTTGCCCTCGTGGTGCAACGGATAGCACGTGAGATTCCGGTTCTTAAGATGTGGGTTCGATTCCTGCCGAGGGCGCTAAGCAAAAACTCCTGTTCATTTTTGAGCAAGAGTTTTTTTGTGTGAATATGCCTATAACTAATAAGAAAAAAAGAAATTTCTTCTCCCTATCGAGGTCGGAAAATAAAAAATATTCTAGACCTATCAATGGTTTGGCCAGTTATGGCTTCACTTTTTCCGGTTAAAGCAGTAACTATGCCAGTATATTCCCATTCACCATTTGTTCTCCTTCATGTAAAATGGATGAGAGGGGGGATATGAGATGAAGTTACAGGCTGGATTATGGCAGCAGCAAACATTAAAGCTAACAATGACTCAAGAGCTGACTCAGGCGATTGCATTGTTACAATATAATGCGCAGGAGCTTTCTGAATTCCTTGAGAATAAAGCATTGGAAAATCCTTTATTGCAAATTGAATCCGGGAACGTTCAAGCGATGGACCCCCGCTTTGACCGAGCAAAGCCAACCAAGAAAAAAGTTGAAAAAGACAAACAAAATTGGATTGAGCAAATCGGAAAAATAGAGCCCTACTTAGATGAGCATATTAAGTCTCAGCTTGACTTTAAGCTCATACATTCCATTGTGAACGGGGAAAAGGTTCTTGATTATTTAATTCATTGCATTGATGAAAACGGTTACTTGCATGGGGAACCATCTGAGGTGGCTGCTCGTTTTCAAATTCCGTCCGAAGAAGTGGAGAAAGCCATCAAGCAAATACAGGGGGCGGAACCAGCCGGAATAGGTGCAAGAAATTTGCAGGAATGCATCCTTTTGCAATTGCAAAGGCTGGAGAATAGAAATAATTTAGCTGAAGAAATAATAGAAAAACATTTTGAACGCTTTGCGGACAAGAAGTGGAGGGAAATCTCAAAGGACCTAGGTATAAAACTGCCTGAAATCCAAGAGGTTTTTGATTTAATTCAAACATTAAATCCTCGGCCGGCCTCTTCCTTTCAGCATGAAAGATCTGCATATATTGTTCCGGATGTGATTATAGATTGGGATGGTACCTCATTCTCTGTGAGTGTCTTTGATGAAGCCTTACCGAAAATTAGTTTTAATGATGATTATTTTAAAAAGTTTTCTTCTCATAAAGATAAGCAGGTCAAACGGTTTTTGCAGGAAAACCAGCAGGACTATTATTGGATCATGAAAAGTATTGAGCAGAGAAAAGAAACACTGTCAAAGGTAGCATTAAAAATTGTAGAGAAGCAGCAGGAATTTTTCATGAAAGGTCCGACTTACTTAAAGCCGATGATCATGAAAGAGATCGCTGATGAGCTTGATATTCACGAGTCTACGGTTAGCCGGGCTGTAAGGGAGAAGTACGCCCAAACACCATTTGGCACCTTTGAATTAAGATCTTTCTTTTCAAGCACAATCAAAACGACTTCTGAAGAAAACACGTCTTCAACACAAGTTAAAACATTAATAACGAAACTGATTGAAGGCGAGAATAAACAGAAGCCTTTGTCAGATCAGGATTTAGTTGAGATGCTGAAAGACCAGGAGGGTATGGTTGTATCAAGGAGAACGATTGCAAAGTATCGTGATCAGCTAGGCATCCCATCTTCCTCTAAACGCAAACGATACGATTGATAATAAAGGAGAAATAGCATTGAACGAACGTACGCTTGTGCTTTATACACGTAATCGCTGTCCATTATGTGATAAAGCGAAAACGATTGTAATGGACCTTCAAGAAGAATTCGATTTTAATTATAGAGAAATAGATATTGATACTAGTGACGAACTGACAGAAAAATATGGACTGATGATCCCGGTTGTTGAAATTGACGGGAAAGAGGTTCAATACGGGCAAATTGATACCGTTACTCTAGAAGAAGAATTCAGAAAAAAATAAAAGCTTAATAGTTGTACTCTTAAATGACTCCTGTTAAAATAAATTTGAGCAGGGGTGATTTTTTTTACCCTTTATGGGACACAATATGACTACGAGGGACATATAATGTCCATATAAGACTAAAGGGGCAGAAGAAATGTACTCACTTATCGATATTCAAAAAAGATTATTACCTGATTTGCTTGCTGTTATGCAAAAACGGCATCAAATCCTCCATTACATAGGGTTAATGGAGCCTGTAGGAAGAAGGAGCTTAGCGGTTAGTTTAAATCTGACCGAAAGAGTGCTCAGAAGTGAAGTGGAGTTCTTAAAAAATCAAAACCTTTTAACGGTAACGAGTGCTGGAATGAGTTTAACTGAAGATGGTAAAAATCTTCTTGAAGAGCTCAGAGAAGCGATGCGAGATATAGCAGGTATTCATGCTTTAGAGGATAAGCTTCAAAGAAAGCTTGGGATTCAAAAGGTAATTATTGTACCTGGTAACAGCGATGAATTTCCATGGGTTAAAAATGAGCTAGGGCGAGCAGCAGCTGCATACATGAAATTGAAGGTAAACAGGAAAGATACGATTGCTGTTACTGGAGGCTCCACAATGGCTGCAATTGCTAATATGCTAACCCCTGATTTTTCAGAATTTGACTTACTATTCCTTCCGGCAAGAGGCGGGATCGGCGAGGATGTGAAAAATCAGGCAAATACAATATGTGCTGCGATGGCAGATGGAACAAAATCTAAACATAAAGTTCTCTACGTTCCGGATCAGGTCAGTCGAGATATGTACAACTCCATCGTAAAGGAACCGGAGATTAAAGAAGTTTTATGTTTGATTAAGTCAGCTAGCATGGTTTTGCATGGAATTGGGGACGCTATGACAATGGCAGAGCGTCGTAAATCAAGGGAAGAAGACCTGAATATCATTATGGATGAGGAAGCTGAAGGAGAAGCATTTGGGTATTACTTCAATAAGGCTGGCAAGGTAGTTCATAAAGTACAAACTATTGGACTTCAGCTGGAGGATTTGGCGAATATCCCGAATATTATTGCTGCAGCAGGAGGCGCTTCAAAGGCAAAAGCGATCGCTTCTTACATGAAACAGGCTCCAGCAGCAACGGTTCTGATTACCGATGAAGGAGCAGCTAACGAGTTATTAAATCAATAATTAACATATAAAATATAAAGGATTTGGGAGGAATTATCATGGCAGTAAAAGTTGGTATTAATGGGTTTGGAAGAATTGGTCGAGTTGTTTTTCGTGCAGCATTAAATAATCCGAATGTAGAAATCGTGGCAGTAAATGACTTAACGGATGCGAATATGCTTGCCCATCTTTTAAAATACGATTCTGTACATGGCACTTTAAATGAAGAAGTAACAGTAGATGGTGAATACCTGATTGTAGGAGGACATAAAGTTAAGGTTATCGCTGAACGTGATCCTGCTAAGCTTGGATGGGGTGATCTAGGTGTTGATGTAGTTGTTGAATCAACTGGCCGTTTTACAAAACGCGAGGATGCTGCGAAGCATTTAGAAGCTGGGGCAAAAAAGGTTATAATCTCTGCACCTGCATCAAATGAAGACATAACAATTGTTATGGGAGTTAACCATGACAAATACGATCCGGCAAATCACCACGTTATTTCGAATGCGTCTTGTACGACTAACTGCTTAGCACCATTTGCAAAAGTGCTGAATGATAAATTCGGAATAAGACGCGGAATGATGACAACCATTCACTCATATACAAACGATCAGCAAATTTTAGATTTGCCTCATAAGGATTATCGCCGTGCACGTGCAGCTGCAGAAAGCATGATTCCGACAACAACAGGAGCTGCAAAAGCTGTATCTCTTGTATTGCCTGAATTAAAAGGCAAACTTAACGGAGGAGCTGTTCGTGTTCCAACGCCAAACGTATCACTAGTTGATTTAGTTGCAGAGCTTGAAAAGGAAGTAACAGCTGATGAAGTAAATGCAGCGCTAAAAGAAGCAGCAGAAGGCCCATTAAAGGGAATTTTAAGCTACAGTGAACTTCCGCTAGTTTCTAGAGATTATAATGGCGACCCAAGCTCATCTACGATTGATGCCCTTTCAACAATGGTATTAGAAGGGAATATGGTAAAGGTTATTTCATGGTATGACAATGAAACAGGCTATTCAAACCGTGTAGTCGACTTAGTTGATTTCATTGCACAAAAAGGAATTTAAAAAACAGAAATTTCCTCTTGATTTTATTCATAAAAAAGATTTAAACCTATTGGAATTTAAAACAGTAAACGTCTATAATGATAGAGGGAAAAAGAGGAGCTGGGGTTCAACCACTCTTCTTTTTGTTGTAGGCGTTTTTTTGTGAATGATTTTGCTGGATACATAACATGCTTTACCTATAGGAGTTTAAGGCTTTTGTTACATAATCTCCTAAAAGCGCAGAATAAAATCATTGCCTATACAAAATAGAAGCCAGCTTATTAGGAAAATTAGGAGGATTCATTTTCTATGAACAAAAAAAGTGTTAAAGATGTGGAGCTAAAAGGGAAACGCGTTTTTTGCCGTGTCGACTTTAACGTGCCAATGGAAGATGGAAAAGTAACAGACGAAACACGTATTCGTGCAGCCCTTCCAACGATTAAATATTTAATCGAGCAAGGCGCTAAAGTTATTTTAGCCAGTCATCTTGGCCGTCCAAAAGGAAAAGTGGTTGAAGAATTACGCCTAACTCCAGTGGCTAGCCGTTTATCCGAGTTACTTGGTAAAGAAGTGAAAAAAGCGGATGAGGCTTATGGAGATACAGTAAAGGATATAATTTCAGCATTAGGAGAAGGAGATGTGCTTCTTCTTGAAAACGTCCGCTTCTATCCTGGTGAAGAAAAGAATGATCCGGAATTAGCGCAAGCGTTTGCCCAACTTGCAGACATCTATGTGAATGATGCATTTGGTGCTGCACACCGCGCCCATGCTTCTACAGAAGGAATTGCACACTATTTACCAGCTGTATCCGGCCTTTTAATGGAAAAGGAACTGAGTGTTCTTGGAAAAGCACTATCTAATCCTGAGCGTCCTTTCACAGCTATTATCGGTGGAGCAAAGGTTAAGGATAAAATTGATGTAATCGAAAACCTTCTCGATAAAGTAGATAATCTAATTATCGGCGGCGGACTTGCTTTTACATTCGTGAAAGCAAAAGGCTATGAGATCGGGAATTCTCTATTAGAGGAAGACAAAATTGAATTAGCAAAATCCTTTATGCAAAAGGCTGAAGAAAAAGGCGTGAAATTCTATATGCCAATTGATGCCGTTGTAGCTGATGAATTTTCACAAAATGCAAATGCTAAAACAGTAGAGATTAATGAAATTCCTGAAGGCTGGATGGCACTAGACATCGGTCCAAAAACAGCTGATCTATACAGCGATGTTATTCATGGCTCAAAGCTAGTGATTTGGAATGGACCAATGGGCGTATTTGAATGGTCTAAATTTGCTAATGGAACTAGAACAGTTGCGGAAACCTTAGCGGAAGCGAACGAAGCTTATTCTGTCATCGGTGGTGGAGACTCAGCAGCAGCCGTTGAAAAGTTCTTCCTTGCTGATCGCATGGATCATATTTCAACAGGTGGCGGAGCTTCTCTAGAGTTCATGGAAGGAAAGGCTTTACCGGGTGTTGTTGCTTTAAATGATAAATAAAATAGAATCATGGGATTCACCATTTTTCTAACAAAAAGGATGTGCCAGCATGCGTAAACCAATTATTGCAGGAAACTGGAAAATGCATAAGACCTTTTCAGAGGCGAAAGCATTTTTTGAAGAAATTGACGGTTCAATTCCGGATCAGGACAAAGTAGAAACAGTCGTATGTGCTCCGGCTTTGTTTCTTGAAGCACTAGTTGGGTATGGGATCGGAATTGGTGCTCAAAATATGCATTTTGAGGAAAGCGGTGCTTTTACAGGAGAAATTAGCCCTGTGGCTCTTGAAGATATCGGCGTAACATATGTGATTCTCGGACATTCAGAACGCCGTGAAATGTTTAATGAAACCGATGAAGCCGTGAATAAAAAGACATTGGCTGCTTTTAAATACAATCTAACTCCGATTGTCTGTGTTGGTGAAACTTTAGAACAGCGTGAAAATGGCGAAACGAATGCATTTGTTGGCTCACAGGTTGAAAATGCGTTAAACGGGTTATCTGAAGAGCAAGTGAAGAAGACTGTTATTGCCTACGAACCAATTTGGGCAATCGGCACGGGAAAATCATCTTCAGCCCAGGATGCGAATGAAGTTTGTGCCCATATTCGCCAAGTAGTGAAGGAACAGTTCTCACAAGCTGCTGCGGATGCGATTCGCATTCAATATGGCGGCAGTGTGAAGCCTGCGAATATTAAAGAATATATGGCTCAGCCTGATATTGATGGAGCCTTAGTAGGTGGAGCAAGCCTTGAACCACAATCCTTCTTGCAATTATTGGAGGGTGCGAGAGTATGAGTAAATCTCCAGTAGCTTTAATCATTCTTGACGGATTTGGCTTAAGAGGAGAGCATAAAGGAAATGCGGTGTACCAGGCGAAAAAGCCGAACTATGAGCGCTTTTGGAATACTTACCCGCATTCAACCTTAACTGCATGCGGAGAAGCAGTTGGTCTCCCGGAAGGACAAATGGGCAACTCAGAGGTCGGTCATTTGAATATTGGAGCTGGCCGGATTGTTTACCAAAGTCTCACTAGAGTGAATGTGGCCATTCGCGAAGGCAAGTTTGAAAAAAATGAAACCTTTTTAAAAGCGATGGATCATGTGAAAAAGAATGGGACTAATCTACATATTATGGGCTTGCTATCAGATGGGGGCGTTCATAGCCATATTCAACATCTGTATGCACTGCTTCATTTAGCTGCAGAAGAGGGAGTTAAGAACGTATATGTTCACGGTTTCCTAGACGGACGCGATGTTGGCCCACAAACAGCAGAAGGCTATATTAAAGAAGCGGAAGAAAAAATGAAAGAATATGGCGTTGGAAAGTTTGCGACAATTTCTGGCCGTTATTACTCGATGGACCGTGACAAGCGCTGGGAACGCGTGGAGAAATCTTATCGTTCCATGGTGTACGGAGAGGGTCCAACTTACACCAATGCGTTTGATTTAGTAGAAGACAACTACAGTCATGGAATCTATGATGAGTTCGTCATTCCTTCTGTCATTACAGAGGAAAACGGGGAACCAGTTGCGACGATTAAAGATAATGATGCAGTCATTTTTTATAATTTCCGTCCTGACCGGGCGATTCAAATTTCGAATACCTTTACGAATAAGGATTTCCGTTCATTTGATCGCGGACCTAAGCATCCCGAGAATCTATTCTTCGTGTGCTTAACCCATTTCAGCGAAACGGTTGATGGATATGTTGCTTTTGAACCTACGAACTTAGATAATACTCTTGGAGAGGTTATTTCTCAAAATGGGTTGAAGCAGCTACGCATTGCGGAAACTGAAAAATATCCTCATGTTACGTTCTTTATGAGCGGCGGGCGTGAGGCTGAGTTTCCAGGCGAGGAACGGATCTTAATTAATTCGCCGAAGGTTGCAACATATGACTTAAAGCCAGAAATGAGTGCGTATGAAGTAACGGATGCGCTTTTAAAAGAAATTGAAGCGGATAAATTCGATGCGATTATTTTGAACTTTGCCAATCCGGACATGGTTGGTCACTCCGGTATGCTGGAGCCAACGATTAAAGCGGTTGAAACGGTTGATGAGTGTTTAGGAAAAGTAGTTGATTCCATTATTGAAAAAGGCGGTAAAGTCATTATTACCGCAGACCATGGAAATGCAGATGAAGTTATAACCCTTGAAGGAAAGCCGATGACGGCTCATACGACAAATCCGGTGCCAGTGATTGTGACAGAAAAGGGTATTGAGCTTCGCGAAGGCGGCATTCTCGGTGATTTGGCACCAACTATGCTAGATTTGCTTGGACTTAAGCAGCCGAAAGAAATGACAGGAAAAACATTGCTTTTAAAATAGGTTATTGATAAATCGAAGTGAAAGTCGAGATTTAGCCTGTAGTCGAAATCCAAAATATAAAAGGTCTATTTAAAAGGAGAGAATGTAAATGCCATATATTCAACATGTATACGCTCGTGAAGTATTAGACTCACGCGGAAATCCAACAGTAGAAGTAGAAGTAATGACAGAGTCTGGTTTCTTCGGACGTGCAATTGTTCCATCTGGTGCATCAACTGGTGAATACGAAGCAGTTGAGCTTCGTGACGGCGACAAATCACGTTACCTTGGAAAAGGTGTTCAAAAAGCAGTAAATAATGTAAACAATCTGATTGAAGAAGCGTTAATCGGCATGGATGTAACAGATCAAGTGGGCATTGACCGCACAATGATCGAATTAGACGGAACTGAAAATAAAGGAAAGCTAGGCGCTAATGCGATTTTAGGCGTATCGATGGCTGTTGCTCATGCAGCTGCTGAGTCTGTGGGTCTTCCTTTATATCGTTACCTTGGCGGCTTCAACGCGAAGCAGCTTCCAACACCAATGATGAACATCATTAACGGCGGATCTCACGCTGACAACAACGTAGACTTCCAAGAGTTCATGATCATGCCTGTTGGCGCACCTACTTTTAAAGAAGCAATCCGCATGGGCGCTGAAGTTTTCCATGAATTAAAGAAGGTTTTATCTGGAAAAGGCTTAAACACAGCTGTTGGTGATGAAGGCGGTTTTGCACCAAACCTAGGATCAAACCGTGAAGCATTAGAAGTTATCATCGAAGCGATCCGCAACGCAGGCTATGAGGCAGGAAAAGACATTCTGCTTGCAATGGATGTAGCTTCATCTGAATTCTATAATAAAGAAACTGGCAAATACGATTTAGCTGGCGAAGGACGTACCGGCTTAACGTCTGAAGATATGGTTAACTTCTATGAAGAGCTTGTAAACGAATTCCCAATCATCTCAATCGAAGACGGTTTAGACGAAAATGACTGGGATGGCCATAAGTTATTAACTGAGCGCATCGGAAGCAAAGTACAGTTAGTTGGAGACGATCTATTCGTTACAAATACGAAAAAGCTTGCTCAAGGAATCGAGCAAGGCGTTGGCAACTCCATCCTAATCAAAGTAAACCAAATCGGTACGTTAACTGAAACTTTCGACGCAATCGAAATGGCGAAGCGCGCAGGCTACACAGCTGTTGTTTCTCACCGCTCTGGTGAAACAGAAGACGCAACAATCGCAGACATCGCTGTTGCTACTAACGCTGGCCAAATCAAAACAGGCTCAATGTCTCGTACAGACCGTATTGCGAAGTACAACCAACTTCTTCGCATCGAAGACGAGCTTGGCGATTTAGCAGTATATGATGGTTTGAAGAGTTTTTATAATTTGAAGAAGTAACTAGTTGGAGGTGACTGCACAAGGGCAGTCACCTTTTCTTAGTTTTTAAGCAGTAAATTCTTTCAAACTTTCTAGTGAACATTCTCTTTCACAGAAGTAATAAACAACTCCTTAAACGCATCGCTGGCTGGGGACAGGACTTGCTTTCTATTGATTAAATAAAAATTACGTTTTAACGAAATGCCTTTAATTCTTGTTTGTTTCAATAGCCCTAGGTCAAGTTCTTTTTGTATGGTTGTTTTGGAAATAATGGAAACCCCTAAACCAGATTCGACTGCAGATTTAATTGATTCGGTATGCCCAAGCTCCATAATAATATTTAATTGATCCAGTTCTAGCTGATGCTTTAATAAATTGGATTCCAATACCTGCCTGGTGCCTGACCCTTGTTCTCTGGCGATGATTGGCAGTGAAAACAGTAACTCCGGTTGAATTGTATCTTCTGCAAGATCAGGATGGGGGTGCCTGACAGATGAAATGATGACAAGTTCATCCTCTAAAAATGGTAGACTATCAATTTCTTTTCGGGGTATTGCCACCTCAATGAATCCTAAATCAATTTTTCCATCCAGCAGTTTTTCAATAATCTGATTGGAATTGTCTACTAGCAGACTTAAATGAACATTAGGATATTGCTTGATAAAATCGCCAAGAAAGTAAGGTAGTAAATATTCACCAATGGTTAGACTTGCACCTAAACGAAGGTCGCCGTGGATGCTGTCAGATAGAAGAGAAATATCTTTTTCCAGTTGATTAACAAGCTGGATTATTTGTTCTACAAAACTGAACAAGATGGTTCCGGCATGTGTCAGCTCCATTTTTTTCGTGGAACGGTCAAATAATGTTGTATTTAAATATTGCTCTAAATGTTTGATATGTAAACTGACAGATGGTTGTGAAAGGTGAAGGACTTTCGCTGCCTCTGAAAAATTCTTTTTTGTTGCGGCCATGTAAAAAACCTTAAGGTGTTCTAAATTCATTTATATCCCACCTAATCTTCTAAATTTATTCCCTATTATAAAAGAAACTAATGATAATCGCGACATAAATTAGTTGCATATATACCACTAATCTCTTATTTGGAAAATTAAGGGTGTAGAAAAGGAGTTTAAATCCAAAAAGTAGGATGGGCTCGGCAGCCAAAGTAAACGGCAGGCTGAAATAGAACTATTAATAATATTAATAAACGGTTTTTAAATACTAAATATTATTTATAGTTTGAATTTATTGAAAATTAAAGTTGTCTATGATTAAATTTTATTAAGGTTCTTGTTATCCAAACTGGTACGGATGATCTGATGTCCTGAATTCAATGTTTGGTGAAAGCGTTGTCATCCTAATAGGCTATATAGTATAAAACTAAAAAAATAGAAAGCTGGTGGATATGTTGGAGCAGCAAACCGAGAAGCTAAAGGCCGGACTTAAACAAAGACATTTGTCTATGATCTCCCTAAGTGGTGTAATTGGCGCTGGATTATTCGTAGGAAGCGGAATTATTATTGGAAAAACAGGTCCAGGGGCAATTTTATCTTACGCAATTGCTGGCTTAATCGTTGTTCTCGTTATGCGGATGCTTGGGGAAATGGCAACTGTTAATCCTAATACAGGATCTTTTGCTGTATATGCAAGAGACGGCATTGGCGAGTGGGCAGGCTATACGACAGGATGGTTATATTGGTTCTTCTGGGTTATTGTCATTGCGCTTGAAGCAGTAGCAGGGGCTGCAATTATCCATGAATGGTTCCCATCAATTCCAGTCTGGTTGATTGGTCTCGGATTAATTGTTTTATTAACAATGACCAATATTTATTCAGTTAAATCATTTGGAGAATTTGAATATTGGTTTTCCATTATTAAAATAGCTAGTATTATTCTATTTTTAGGCTTGGGATTAGCGATCATTTTTGGACTAGTACCAAGTATCAAATCTCCGGGCCTTTCTAATCTGACAAACTTCGGAGGTTTTATACCGAACGGAGTAGGTTCGGTGGTTGTTGGTATTGCAATTGTTTTTCATGCTTTCGTAGGTGTGGAAATACCGGCGATTGCAGCTGGTGAAACCTCAGATCCGGTGAACTCTGTAAGACGTGCATTAAATAGTGTAGTATGGCGGATTCTGATTTTTTATATCGGTTCAATTGCTATTCTTGTCACCCTTCTACCCTGGAATTCAGCATCATTATTAAAAAGTCCATTTGTTTCAGTTCTTGAAATGATAGGGATTCCTTCTGCAGCTTTACTTATGAATATAGTGGTCTTAACAGCACTGCTTTCATGCCTAAATTCAGGACTCTATACGAGCTCTCGTATGCTATTTTCTCTCGCACAAAAAGGTGATGCCCCAAAAATTTTATCAAAGTTAAGCAAAAATGGGGTTCCTGTTATTGCTGTAATCGCTAGTACCCTTTTTGCCTTTATCAGCACGATTTTCAGTTATGTTTCCCCAGATAAAATATTTTTCTTCTTAGTAAACTCTTCAGGTGGGGTTGGAATTCTTGTTTACTTAGCCATTGCGATTTCACATCTTCGTCTAAGAAAAAGAATGGAAAAGGAAAATTCAGACAAATTTAAAATAAAAATGTGGTTTTTCCCGTATCTAACCTATGCTACCATTTTCGCCATGATTTTTGTGTTAATACTAATGGCATTTATTGATTCACAGCGTCCACAGTTTATTTTTACATCGTTGTTTAGCACAATCGTTATTGCATCCTACTTTATAAATCGGCGGAGAAAAGAGAGTGATCAATTATCTATGAATTCTCCAATTTTAAATACCGATAAACAAAAGATTTAATAATACTTCAAAAGATAGGAAGGAAAATCCATAAAGTAAAAAGCTTATATTATGAAAATATAAGCTTTTTACTTTTTTATCCTAATAGAAAGGAAACAAAAACTGTGCATAATCTGTTGAAAATAATGATAGGAAACATTCTTATAACCATCGCTTATGCTATTTTAGTCGTCCCAAATGAAATAATAAATGGCGGGGTTACCAGTTTAGCGTTAATAGTAAATGCTTTAACTGGGGGCGGAATAGCTATGCTTGCAAATATAGTGACATTACTTTTATTAGTGTTATGCTTAATTTTCCTTGGGAAGGAATATTTTTTAAATTCTATTTTTAGTAGTTTATTTTACATTGTCTTCTTTAATTTTTTTTACTCATTTCATATGACAATAGATTTAAACATCATTGCTTCTATAATATTAGCTTCCATATTAATAGCCATTGGGTATTACTTATGTATATCTTCTCATTCAACAACTGTAGGGGTTGATGTTATTGCCCTTATTCTACATCATCGAAATAATAAAATTAATATAGCTATTGCAATAAGGTGTATTAATTTTATTGTGTTAAGTTTCGGATTCTCGTTTTTTGGTTGGACTTCAATTATGAAAGGAGTAGTATTTACTTTTGTCTATTCATTTGTACTAAAAAAACTATTGGCAAGAAATCAAGCAACTGTCAAAGGGACGATTAAAAAACTTGTATAAAGAATTGCAGTGCCATCAATAATTTAATCATTACTAATTGTACTTATAAAGTTTACTCATAGTTCCTATTTAAATTTAGAATAATCGTAATATTCACAAAACATTGACCACCTATTTTTCATCTAATATAATTCAAATTACATTCAATGCTTTTTTTAAACTCTATGGAAGCGGTTTCTATAGGTCAAAAGGATTGAATCAATGATGTAGAGAAAACCAAAAACAATTTAGATTATTGTATGGGAGAGTGAAGCACATTTTATGAATGGAAATATGAATAATAAAGTGGAACAAAATGGATTTCAACTTACACCACTAGAGAAACCGGCTATCATACGAAAAAAGAGAAAGTGGAAAATCATGCAAGAAACCGGCATCATGTGGAGTTCAGTTGTTTTCATATTTTTGCTATGGTATACAGTCACCAAACTTAATATTTTCTCCGAAGTCTTTATCCCATCTCCAGCAAAAACTTGGGCTGCCTTTACCGATTTACTTGTTAATGGTTATAAAGGGAATAGCTTACCATATCATCTGCTTGATAGTTTATACAGATTATCTGTTGCCTTCTTCTTCGCATTAATTACAGCAGTTCCTTTAGGATTAATTAGTGGTTATTCATCAAAAGTAAGAGCTGCATTAGACCCCATCCTAGAATTTTATCGTCCCTTGCCCCCTCTGTCATACTACACATTATTAATTTTATGGTTTGGAATAGGAGATCTTTCAAAAGTTGCTTTACTATATCTTGCCGCATTTGCTCCTATGTATATTGCCGCAGTATCCGGCGTAAAAGGTGTTTTGGAAGACCGGATCCATTCAGCTGCTTGTTTAGGTGCAAATAAATGGCAAACGTTCCGCTACGTTATTTTCCCGTCCTGTTTACCGGAAATATTTACGGGAATGCGAACAGCGATTGGATTTGCTTATACAACGCTAGTTGCCTCTGAAATGGTTGCTGCTGTTTCGGGTATTGGTTGGTTAGTGCTTGATGCAAGTAAATATTTACGCAGTGACATTATGTATGTTGGCATTATTTTGATGGGGGTAACTGGAATCCTGCTTGATCGAATTCTTCGTAAAATTGAAGTGAGAGCGATTCCATGGAAAGGAAAAGATTAAATAACTGGGGGTAATAGGATGAAGAATAGAACAAGCAAATGGTTTATGTGTTTGATGGTTGTTGTCGCACTATTTATGATTAGCGCCTGTGGAAACAAATCAACATCAAAATCCGCTGATGGTACTGTAGAGTTTCGAATTGGCTATCAAGTCATTCCAAATGCGGAGTTGTTAGCAAAAGCAACGAAAATGTTTGAGGAGAAATTCGAGGGTGTAAAGGTGAAATTGGTTCAGTTTGAGGCGGCTGTTGATGTGAATACGGCCATGGCTGCAGGGGAAATTGATGCAGGCTTAATCGGTTCTAGTTCAGTTGCATCAGGGGTAGCGCAAAACTTACCATACAAAGTCATTTGGCTTCACGATGTAATTGGTGATAATGAGGCATTAGTTGTAAAAAAAGACAGTGGAATTAAATCACTTCAAGATGTTGTTGGTAAAAAAATTGCCGTCTCTTTCGGTTCTACAACACATTACAGTTTGTTATCCGCCCTAAAATTAAAAGGAATTGATCAAAATAAAATAACTATATTAGACATGAAGCCAGCTGACATGTTAGCTGCGTGGAAACAAGGACAAATTGATGGCGGATATGTCTGGTATCCAACATTAGGGGAAATGGTGGCAGATGGAGACATCCTATTAACAAGCCGTGATCTTGCACAAGATGGCATTTTAACCGCTGATGTAGGGATTGCGACAAAGGACTTTATAGAGAATCATCCAGATGTATTAAAACAATATATCAAAATATTAGATGAAGCCGTCCAATTATATCGTTCATCAACAGACGAAGCGGCTGAAGCGATGAAAAATGAGTTAAATGTATCGAAGGATGAGACAACATTTTTCATGGATCAATTGATTTGGTTAGATGCCAAAGAACAGGCTTCGGAAGATTATCTTGGAACGAGCGATAAAAAAGGAGCTTTTGCCAAAGCATTAAAAGACACTGCAGAATTTTTAAAAACGCAAAAAGCAATAAATACTGTTCCTGATCTTAAGGTATATGAAGACGCCATTGAACCAAAGTTTCTCCAAAAAGATTAAGAGGTGAGTCCCATTAACAATAGGAATGCTCTTGCAGAAAACACATCCACATCTACAGTTATTCAAATAAATAATGTAGGATTAACTTATCAAACAGATAAACAAGTCGTTACGGCATTGCAAAATATAAATTTACAAATAAAAGAAGGTAGTTTCGTCTGTGTTTTAGGTCCTTCCGGATGTGGAAAAACAACATTATTACGTATTTTAGCAGGCTTCCATCAAGCTACATCAGGAGAGGTACTCCTCGATAACGAGCCCATTTCACCTAAACCTGATAGACATCGTGGAGTTGTGTTCCAGCAACAAATGCTGTATCCATGGTTGAATATTGAAGAAAATGTTGGCTTTGGGTTAAAAATGAGAAAAGTTCCACAGAAAGAAAGACAAGAAATTGTGGATCATTATTTAGAAATGGTAGGTCTTTCACAGTTTAAGAAATCGAAATCCTATGAGCTCTCTGGGGGTATGAAGCAAAGAGCCTCTATTGCTCGCGTGTTAGCAAATGATCCGCGCATTGTATTGATGGATGAACCATTTGGTGCATTAGATGCGATGACGAAGGAGCAAATGCAAGATAATATTAGGAAAATATGGAAAGAGACGCATAAAACGATTTTCTTTATTACACATGATGTGGAGGAGGCATTATTGTTAGGAACGCATATTATTGTCCTATCATCAAGGCCAGGTCGGATTCTTAAAGAAATGTACAGCGATTTACCCTATGAAATCGAAGAAGGGAAAAGCCGAATGTATCGGACAGAACTGGACTTCGTGAAAAGACGTGAAGACATCCTTAGTCTTATTTCTTCATAATCTTCTAATTTTGTTTATAAGTGCATATCAGATTGAGGGTGGCTGCTTTGGGGCAGTCACCTTTTTATTGTATTATGATGAACTGGCGGATATATTCAAAAAGTAGCGGATATCGTGTAGGAACTGGCGGATATAATGAAAAAGTAGCGGATATATTAGCAAAACTAGAGGATATCTTGAAATAAACCTATATCTAAGTAGTAAACTCTTCCTTTATTTTCCCCGGAATGAGGTAATTCCATCGATTTTAATAGTTTTTGACTGATATCTTCATTAGAAAGCTGCAAAAAACTACGAAATTGTTGATTACTTATCTTATTACCTAACAATAGATAGTAATCTAACAACGCTCTTTTATGTGCACCTCGTTCCTTATGCCCACAAACAGTACATTGCCAGCTGCCATAAATACGTTTCATCCTAGCCTCTTTGCATTTTGTGCATTGAACGCCGGTCACAAGGCTATTGGCGGAAATTTTATAATGATTCAGGACGTCAAAAGTCTCGGGGGTATGACTTTTAAATAAAGTTTTGGTGAGCTTATTCATTTCTCTTTTTGTTAATACCTCTTTTTTATAAGATGCTTTTATTTTTCCTACTCGTTCAGTCATTCCATGGGCGTGAAGCACATTTTTAAAAGCGAAATAATTTTGGGAGTCACTTTTGATGACAGTAGAGGGATTACTAATCACCACTAGAAACTCAATAGGAATCGAAACGTTATAGCGAAGGAGCCAGCTCAATAATTCCCTTTTCTGCCTATCAGCTTGGGAGATTGGATTCAAAAAGCCATCCTCACTATCATTTCTATAACGAATGAGCTGCTTAAATTTTGAGTCGAAAAATAAAGTGCCGGAAATGTTTTTTATTTCGAGAATGAGTGCAAATGTAGGGGAAATGATGAGTGTATCAATTTGGAAGTAGTCTTGCCCATTAGAAAGGCGAAGGTCATGGAGAATCGTGAATTCTTTTTTGGGGAGTTTGTGAACATAGTAATCAGTCGCAACTTCTCCGCGAAAGCCGGCTTTTCGTTTGGCCAAATCTTTTTCAATGAGTGGTCTCATCACAAAATCTGCGGGAAGCCTTCTCAATAACGCCTCACTGGCTAGAATTTTAATAGGTATCGTTCGTTCCTTAGCAATCAAAATTTCCACTCCTTATTTTAGTTTACATATGATTTCGTTACAATTTAGAAAATTCCTCTTTTATACATGTAAATCACTTGCCAATCCTATTGTACATCTTACGAAAATATGATAAATTTAAAATATTGTAGCTGTGCGTTTTCAGGAGGTGGCCTTCATGCATACAGTATTAATCGTATTATTAGCGATTGTTTCTATCGGACTCATTCTTGTAGTGCTTCTTCAATCTGGTAAAAGTGCTGGTCTTTCCGGTGCCATTTCAGGTGGAGCGGAGCAGCTTTTTGGAAAACAAAAAGCACGCGGTTTAGATTTAATCTTACACCGCATTACAGTTGTTCTTGCTGTACTATTCTTTGTTCTAACTATTTTAGTATCTTATGTTGCGCTATAAAAAACAGCCTGGCCTTATGAAGGTCAGGTTTTTTTTCGTCTACATAAAAGCTTTTCATTGGATTGTTCCCGGCAGGTTTGCTAAAAATAGAAATGAAATTATTTAAACAAACGATTGATTAATAAAAAGGAGTTTTACATAGATGAAAATTGTGACACCGAAGCCATTTACATTTGGCAGTGGAAAGAGAGCTGTTTTATTACTTCATGGATTTACTGGAACAACAGCAGATGTCCGGATGCTAGGCCGTTTTCTTGAAGGAAAAGGCTATACATGCCATGCACCTCTTTATAAAGGGCATGGCGTTCCGCCGGAAGAGCTTGTCCATACTGGGCCAGATGATTGGTGGAAAAATGTTGTGGATGGCTACGAGTTTTTAAAAAATAAAGGTCATCAGGAAATTGCTGTTTGTGGTCTTTCCCTAGGCGGCGTATTTTCACTAAAATTGGGATACACTGTACCTATAAAGGGAATTGTGACAATGTGTTCGCCCATGTATATAAAAAGCGAAGAAGTGATGTATGAAGGAATTTTGCAATATGCGCGGGAATATAAAAGACTGGAAGGAAAAAGTGACGAGACGATCCAGCAGGAAATGGCAGAGTTTCAAAAAACACCAATGAAAACGTTAAAAGCTCTGCAAAACTTAATTACAGATGTGCGCAACCATGTTGATACCGTGTATTCACCGGCCTTCGTTGTCCAGGCGCGTCACGATCATATGATTAATACGGATAGTGCCAATATTATTTATAACGCGGTTGAAACTGATTTAAAGCAGATAAAATGGTACGAGGAATCTGGACACGTGATTACATTTGATAAAGAAAAAGAAATGCTCCATGAAGACATCTATCAGTTTTTAGAACAGCTCGATTGGGAAGAATAATAGAAACAAACCTCAAAAGGGAGGGAAAAGTAAATGGAAAATATTCAACAAATTATAGATAAAGTCCTCTATTATATGAAGGATGAGGCTTACAAGCCGTTAACCGTGCAGGAGATGGAGGAGGCTTTCGAAATTAAGGATTCATCTGAATTCAAGGATTTCGTCAAAGCCTTAGTGAAAATGGAAGAAAAGGGGCTAGTCGTCAGAACAAGAAGCAATCGCTACGGCCTGCCTGAAAAAATGAACCTCGTTCGCGGGAAGCTAACAGGGCATGCAAAGGGATTCGCATTTGTTATTCCTGAAGAGCCTGGCATGGATGATATTTTCATTCCGCCAACAGAAACAAATAATGCGATGCATGGTGATATTGTACTGGCTCGCGTCAGCTCAGAAACGTCAGGTCAAAGAAGAGAAGGAACGATTGTCCGCATTTTAGAGCGGGGCATTCAGCAAATTGTTGGAACGTATACGGAAAGCAAGCATTTTGGCTTTGTTATCCCAGATGACAAGAAGTTCACGAGTGATATTTTCATTCCGAAAAGTGCTTCTTTAGGTGCTGTTGAAGGACATAAGGTTGTCGTGAAGCTAACAACATATCCTGAAGGACGAAAAAGTGCAGAAGGGGAAGTTGTGCAAATTTTAGGTCATAAAAATGACCCAGGCGTTGACATCCTGTCGATCATACATAAGCATAGCCTGCCAATGGCATTTCCGGATGAAGTGATGGATCAGGCAAACCAAACACCAGAAACAATTGCAGAAAGTGACCTTGAAAATCGCCGTGATTTAAGAAACGAGACCATTGTTACGATTGATGGTGCAGATGCGAAGGATTTAGATGATGCGGTAACAGTTACGAAATTGGAAAACGGCAACTACAAGCTTGGTGTCCATATTGCTGATGTCACTCATTATGTGACAGAGGACTCTCCAATCGACAGGGAAGCGGCTGATCGTGGAACTAGTGTCTACTTAGTAGATAGAGTGATTCCGATGATTCCGCACCGTCTGTCAAATGGAATTTGCTCCTTAAATCCGAAAGTAGATCGACTGACGTTATCATGTGAAATGGAAATCACTCCAAGCGGAGAGGTCGTTTCCCATGAGATCTTCCAGAGCGTCATTAAGACAACGGAAAGAATGACGTATTCAGATGTAAATCGTATTCTAGAGGATCAGGATGAAGAGCTGCTGAAGCGTTATGAGCCGCTCATTCCAATGTTCAGGTTAATGGGTGAGCTTGCGCAAATTTTAAGGGAAAAGCGGATGAAACGCGGTGCTATTGACTTTGATTTCAAAGAAGCAAAGGTACTTGTAGAAGATGATGGAAAACCAACCGATGTTGTATTGCGTGAGCGTTCTACAGCGGAAAGGCTGATTGAAGAATTTATGCTTGCTGCTAACGAAACAGTTGCAGAGCATTTCCACTGGCTGGAAGTTCCATTTATCTATCGTATTCATGAGGATCCGAAAGAGGATAAGCTCAGAAGATTTTTCGAGTTTATTACGAACTTCGGCTATTTAGTAAGAGGGACAGCCAATTCGGTACATCCGCGTGCGCTGCAGGAGATTATTGAAGAAGTGCAAGGAAAGCCGGAGGAAATGGTTATCTCAACAGTCATGCTCCGTTCCATGCAGCAGGCGAAATACTATCCTGAAAGTTTGGGACACTTTGGGTTATCAACAGAGTTTTACACACATTTTACTTCGCCAATCCGCCGTTATCCGGACTTAATTGTGCATCGGTTAATCCGCACCTATTTAATCCAAGGGAAGCTGGATGCACCAACACGTGAAAAATGGAATGCCCTTCTTCCTGATATTGCTGAGCATTCCTCTAATATGGAGCGAAGAGCGGTTGATGCAGAGCGAGAAACCGACGAGCTGAAAAAAGCAGAATACATGGAAGATAAGATTGGCCAGGAATACGATGGCATCATTAGCTCGGTTACGAATTTTGGCATGTTTGTCGAGCTTCCAAATACGATTGAAGGCTTAATCCATGTTAGCTATATGACAGATGATTATTATCGCTATGACGAGCGCCAACTTGCGATGATTGGTGAGCGAACAGGAAACGTCTTCCGAATTGGGGATGAAATTACGGTTCGTGTAATTAAAGTCAATAAAGATGAGCGTTCCATTGATTTTGAAATTGTCGGCATGAAAGGAACTCCTCGCAGACGGGAATCGCGCGAAATGCCTAAGATTATCCGTACTGGCAGCAGTGAGCGAAAGGCGCGCAAAGGCAAGTCAGACCAAGGCCAAGGTCAAGGGAAAAATAAAAATGGGAACGGCTCAGGTAAAAGTCCCCGCAAGAAAAGAAAGTTTTATGAAAATGCGCCTAAAGCAACGAGAAAGAGTAAAAAACGTTAAGATGGCTATCGTTTCTATAGCTTATTAGAGTGCCCAAATGGGTGCTCTTTTTTTATGGTGAAATTTGTGGAAAAATGTAACAAATTGTAGAAGTGTGTTGATTACTAAAAAATTCTGATTTATAATTCGTTATTGTAAAATAATACCTCAGATGTTCCTTGTTAGAAATGATGTTTAATTATACTAAGTGAGTAAAAATCCAAATTGATTATGATTTTTTAAATGATCAATTTTTTCGACATAAATGAATAATTAAGTGTAGAAAGAGGTCCTGAGAGTGAAAAAAGGCAACAAGATGTTCAGTAATCTAAGAACCAAATTAATTTTGGCTTTTGCCACAATACTTATTATTCCTACAATTTCGATTGGTCTAATTTCGTATAGTTCAGCAAAAGATGCGGTTATACAAGCAAAATTAGACGGCTTTGCAGAAAATATAAAATTGTTAAACTCATCCATCGATAGTGCTATTCAGCCGATCGTTCATGATATGGATATAATTTCTGGAGGAGTACTTCGAGAACAGTATCAAAATGATGGCAATCCTTATTTAAGATCGCAATTATATCAGTACAAGCAATTTCATCCAGAAACTATATCAATGTATGTAGGAACTGAGGATGGGGAGCTAATAGAAGAACCAAAGTCTCCAATTCCGGAAGGCTATGATCCACGCAAAAGAGAATGGTACAATAACGCAATGGCGAATAAGGGTAAGGCAGTTATATCTGAGCCTTATATTTCCACTTCCGGTGAAATGGTTATAGCCATTTCCCAAGCGGCTAAGGATGGATCAGGGGTAGTGGGAATTGATATATCATTAGGGTATATTCAAGAATTAATGAATCAAGTAAAAATCGGGAAAAGTGGATATGCCGGACTACTCGACAAAAATCGAAAATACATTTCCCATCCAGCCTATAAACCTGGCACTGAAGTAAAGGAAGCATTTTTCGATAAAGTATATGCGCAAGATAATGGGAAATTTAAATACAATATTAGTGGAACTGATAAAATAATGTCCTTTGCAACGAACACATTAACAGGATGGAAGATAGCAGGTGCAGTTGATCTTTCTGATGTTAGTGATGCGGCTTCACCGATTTTACGAACAACTCTAGTTGTTATCATTGCTGCCTTTATTCTTGGAGCCATCGCTGTATTATTTATCATTAAATCGATTATTAAACCGATTAGAAATCTTAAGGAAAAAGCAATAACAGTAAGCAAAGGGGACTTAACAGAATTAATAGAAGTGAAGTCCAATGATGAAGTTGGACAACTTGGTCATGCATTTAATGATATGCAGATTAGCTTAAAAACAGTCATTCAGCAAATTGAACAGCATGCTGAACAGGTTGCTGCATCTTCTGAGGAACTGACAGCAAGTGCTGAGCAGACTTCAAGTGCAACAGAAGAAGTGGCATCCTCTATTCAAGAGATGGCTGGAAATGCAGAGAAACAAACTTATAGCCTAGAACAAAATGCACAATCAATAGAGGAAGTTTCTAAAGATGTAGTACATATTGCGGAATTATCTGCTGAAATTTCGGATTTAGCGAATCATACGACGAAACAAGCTGAAATAGGCGGAAAAGCTGTTGAAGATACAATGAGCCAGATGAATTCCATTTCTGAGGCTGTAAAGGAATCGAATGAAACAATTAAGTCCTTGTATGACCGATCAAAAGAAGTTAGCTCAATTTTAGATGTCATTACGGGTATTGCGGAACAAACGAATTTGCTCTCATTAAATGCAGCCATCGAAGCAGCAAGAGCAGGTGAACACGGAAAAGGATTTGCTGTTGTTGCCGGTGAGGTCCGCAGCCTTGCCGAGCAATCCAGTACCTCCGCAAAAGAAATATACAATATTGTCCAAGGAATTCAGCGGGATACTGAAAGATCAGTTCATGTAATGGCACGTGTCACAAATGATGTACAAGCGGGGGTAAAGGTGTCAAAAGAGGCAATAGAGAAATTTAATGAAATCCTCCAGAGTACAAAAGAAGTGACTCCAAGGATGGAAGAGGTTTCTGAATTCACCCAAGAAATTGCCTCAAGCATAGCGGACATTTCAGAAATTGCAAAAGAGCTTACGACGATCGCTCAAGCTAATGCAGCAACTTCTGAGGAAGTTGCGGCAACAACAGAAGAACAGTTGGCTTCGATGGAGGAAGTCTCGAATTCAGCAAAAGCACTGACGAAGATGGCAGAAGAATTGAATGAATTAATTACGAAATTTAAATACTAAATAAATATACAAACATCTAGCAGGCAGGTATGTGGCTGCTGGATGTTTGTCATTTGCCCAACCGTTGAGGATACTGAAGAATTTTGCTAAAATAGACTTTAGCTTAATTACAGTTTTTTTTCTGCCGGTTAGCCTCCTTAGCTAAACGACATTTACCGACAGTAAAAAAAGATAAAGGGGGAAATGTCATGCCAAAGGGCGCAGGGAAAATGGTGGCTCAGAATAAAAAAGCCTATCATGATTTTTCAATAGAAGAAACATACGAAGCAGGAATTGTCCTTCAAGGAACAGAAATCAAATCAATTCGTGCAGGCAAAGTGAACCTGAAGGATTCATATGCAAGAATCGAAAAGGGGGAAGTTTACCTAATCGGCATGCATATCAGCCCTTATGAACAGGGAAATCGTTATAACCATGATCCACTCCGTACAAGAAAGCTGCTTCTTAATCGCAAAGAAATCAACAAATTGATTGGTGATACAAAGGAAATCGGCTATTCACTCGTACCATTGAAAATGTATTTAAAAAATGGTTTTGCCAAGGTTTTAATTGGGCTTGCCAAAGGGAAGAAGAAATACGATAAGCGCGAAGACTTGAAGAAGAAAGAAGCTAAGCGTGAAGTTGAACGTGCTTTCCGTGATAGACAGAAGATGTAGGATTGTTTTACAAAAACTTACATTATGAAATTGCAGTATCGTGTGCTATAATAATAACTGTCACGAGGACGTGACAATACTTTAGCTCAAGCTTCCTTGAGCATTCCGGAAGTGGACAGTATGAATAATACTTCACTTCATTGGAAAAAAAGCGGCAAGAAGGTCAAGGAAACGATCAAGGAGGTACCGGAACGTACGTAGTTGGTACGTGAGGATACCGACGAGTGAGTTGACGCAGAGATTCGCCGCCGATTTTTTTACAATGGGGACGCTACGGATTCGACAGGGATAGTTCGAGCTTAGGTCGCGAGTCGAGGGGATCGGCCTCGTTAAAACGTCAAAGCCAATAACTGGCAAACAACAAAACAACTTCGCTTTAGCTGCTTAATAGCGCTTAGCGGTTCCTCCCTCCATTGCCCATGTGGTAGGGTAAGGGACTCACTTTAAGTGGGCTACGCCGGATTCCACCGTCTGAGGATGAAGGAAGAGAACAACCAGACTAGCTGACCGGACGCCTGTCGATAGGCAGAAGGATCAGCGAAGCGCGAATATATCGACTACACTCGTAGAAGCTTAAGTGCCGATATTTCTGGACGAGGGTTCGACTCCCTCCGTCTCCACCAAATACATATTTGGTGGTTTTTTATTTATTGTGTGACGTAAAGCATAAGATTTCCGTTTGGAAAGCTTATGCTTTATTTTATTTTAGGAAATTTTATGCTTTATTGGTACCACCAACTTGGGCGGAATTATAAACAAAAGCAATGTTGATTAATTGAACTTATTGTACTACCGGGCAGTTTAGTGTAAGAAGGAGTAGAAATAAAGTGTGTAAGATAAACGAACCCCTAATCAATATTTTTATAAGTAAAATAATAAAGCTCTCCTAATAGTAAGGAGAGCTTGTATTATTTTAGTAATTGCATATTGTTTATTTAGTTAATTGATTCCTATCCTGCATTTGTGGAGGCTCTTCAAGCCAACCATTTTTCGCCATGAGTTTCCCACCCTCCTGCCCATAAGTTAATATGTCTTTTGCTTCACTAATCATTTTTAATGGGAGGTCACTTCGCAAACTAAATGCTGTTCCTAAAGCATTACTTCCTAAACCAAAACTGCAAAAAAGACTGGTACAATACATCATCAGTTTATCTGAAAAAGGGGCTACCTTAGAGTCCGTTGCATTTGCCCCCCATGTTGAAGGTGGTTGAATATCACTTTGAAGAAATAATTGAGTATTGTCAGTCACAATTTTTTTCGCTAATTCTTTTCCCTTTATGAAGTATTTTTTTACTTCTGGTTCATTTGCTACTTGTGCGAAGCCCGTAATTAATTGCATTCCAATAATATTTGATTCAATTGCGTGATATAAATGTGCTACTTCAATCGTATTCAAAGCACGTTTTTCAGAAAATAAATTAAAACCACTCATATAATTCGTTCCCTCTACAAACTCCACAGACTTTGGCATAGTTACAGCAGGAGGTCGTGGTAAAACATCTTTCTCTTGCAAATAGTCCACACATTGATCGTAAACGCCTTGAGTAAATGAAGTTAAATCCTTATAAAGAAGAACGACATCTTTGCGATATGCCATATTAATATGGAGCGTATGTAATCCCATGTTTATTTCTTTGAGAAGACGAAGGAACATAATGTCAAACCTGTTATCATATAGCTTAGGAACACCAATATTAACATCTTGTTCTGTAAATCCGACAGGAATGACAGCACCTTCATTTATGAAGATGTTTTTAATATTCTCTACATAGTTAATAATTTTATGATGAGAATTTTGCATAATTTCTTTAGCTTGAGTGTCATCTGCTTGTGCTATAAAATATTCAAGCATTCTCAGGATCATTGTTTTTGATTGATAGGTCATCCATAATGTTCCTAATTCACTTGAAGTTAAAGGATGTTGTTGAGTCATAATATAAGCCTCCGTTTATTTTATAATCACTGTTGTTAAACCTTAATACACATTAAGATACCCCTTACAAAGTACCCTACCAATAAGCCTGGAATTAAAGACAAAATTGGAAGCCATACAGGCCCAAGTAATATTTCCCCTAATTTAAATGAGGGAGAATACATAAGTCCAATTGTTATAAAATATGCTCCAAATACAAATGGAAGATATGAATAGGTTTGTGTTTCTCCTTCAGCATCTTTATAAGCATCCCACATAGCAAACATATATAGACAGGGATAGGACATTAGCCATAGGTAATTTGTTGCTTCGATTGCTCCCCTAATATCTCCTTGAAAGTTATATAAAATCGCCATGTTAAAACGACTATTAACATTAATAATGAACTCTAAAAAATTAAAACTATTACTAAAATTAGTATTTCCCAAGGGAGTTAAATTATGTGATAGAGGAAGTTATGTTTATTTGATTTTTCAATTAACAGGTAGCTTTAGTAAAGAAGAAATAATTGATTTTATGATTGAGATAATATTAAGGTATTCTATTAATGGCGCCATTCATTAATATGAATGAGCGTCCTTATTATATCTGAAACAGATACTTGAAGAAGGTATTTAGGTTAATGATAAAGAATTATGTTTCTTGGGAGAGGATGTAAAATGATTAAGGCTGTCTTATTTGATTTGATGGAACTTTATTAGAGTACGGAAGTATCTGTTCTTCCTGGTGAAGTGTTTAAGCTTCCTGGACATTTCAGTGTTGGATTTGGCCTTCATCCTGATAAGTTCCCCGGTGCAATGAATTGAAGTCTAAATTTAATGCATCCAAGGCATGGGAGTAGGAATAAGTAGAGTTTCCACTGACTCATGATCTCGGAGAGGCGAATGAACGAATGATGAGAGGGATGAGAACCATTTGTTCTATAATATTGGCAGTGAAGATGATCAGTCAGTTTTTACAAGAACGTTCTCTGCCTTGCCTATCGCTTTGATTGTGCAACGCCACAGACAGAATCCATTTTTAAATCAAGCGGATATTGAGCAATTAATGCATTCTATGCTCCGTTATTATAAAGAGGAGAAGGATATGCGAGGTTACCTTACAGTAGGAGGCTGGGCTCACAGCGTGTCTCACGGTGCGGATGTTTTTGTCGAACTGGTGCAGTGCAAGGAGAGGAGCGTCGCAATGCTGCACGAGGTTCTTGTTGCTATTTCTGGCATGCTTCATAATGGTAAACATATTTTTAGCGATGAGGATGATGAGCGTTTGGTCAACATCGTGGATACGATGATTGACAAAGAGTTACTTCCGCATCAAGAAATCGCAAATTGGATTAGCGGCTTAGCTCAATGCTGCAATTTGCCGAGAAGTCGCAGTCAGGTGATTGCTCGCGTGAACAGCAAGAACTTTTTACGCAGCCTCTATTTCAGAAGGGGATAAGAGAGCCGAGGGAATTTGCTTAACAATGTCATGCTTGGTACTGAGGCAAAATTGAACAGGTTTTCTATCAGTTAATGGATTAGAGGTACTGTCCCAAAACCCTAAAAATTGGCTGAGGGATTGCCCTTTTGTATGTCAAGAAAAACAAAAAGAAACCATCCTTTGGTAAATGGAAGTACCACCCACCACGAACATAAGTAGAGGCAAGTATTCCAGATTTACAAAAATTCCGGTGAGGGTTTGAACATATAGATTACCTGACAGTAATGATTGAACTAATTAAAAACAGCAAATTAATTTGCGTTAAACTGACTTTGCTAAGCTTGGATCAAATATAATTAAATGGGGAAGGCGAACTAGTCTTATATAAATAGAAGATATTTCTTTAAGCAATATTTGCTTGTAGTTAATATACGGATAGCAAACAAAGTGACACCAGAAATATTAGTTGAAATCGCTAATTCAATTGATTATTAAACTAACGTTAGCTATTCTTCAATAAGGAGAATGGCTTTTTCTTATTGAAGTAACAGTCAGGTTAGTGAAAAAAGGGAAATTCCGTGCAGTCGATATTAGTTTAGTTTTTCTATACAATAGTATGGGTGACTGAAAAGTTGTTATTTATTGCAATATGCTTGGTTAATAACCGAGTTAAAAGACTAAAACTAACTAGATAGGGAACTCAACCTAGAATAATAATGGAGTGATTTTATGAGTAAGGCTAAAGGAAAAGGTGGAACAGGGAGAGGAACAGGCAAGAAGGGATGGAATCGTTGGCAAGCTAGTGCAAATAAAAAAAAGAGTGCAAAACCTTATGTTAGTAAAGGTACCAAAAAAACGAATGTTGAAAATGAGTCCAAGAGTAATAGTTGAAGTTTCTTACCGAAAAATAGTGAATACAATTATATTACTGCCTAACGTGTGCGAGCTCCTTTAAAGGAGTTTGCTTTTTTCTTTATCAGCAAATGGGTTAGGTTAGTTTAATATTTGTTTGTTACTAGGTTTTTCTTAAAAATGCACAGTTCTTTTTTAGTGTGAAATTGCTCTTTTAAAAAGCTCCTTAAACTTCTCTCTATCTTCTGAAGTAAATGGTTTTGGTCCCTTTGTACGCTTTCCGCTTTTTCGAGCCATGGCACTCAAATAACGTGTTTGTAATAATTGGTCAATGTTTTCATTTGTATAGCTAGAGCCATTATGGTGAAGGACCGTACACCCTTTTGCTAAACCTAGCGAAGCAAGACCATAGTCTTGTGTTACAATTAAATCGCCTTTTTTTGCTAACTTCATAATCCGATAATCAGCAGCATCTGCTCCAGAATCAACATAAATGGTTTCTACTCCTGATGGTTGTTTCGCATTCGAAAAATGAGAAAAGCTAGAAACGAGGATAACAGGAATTTGTGCATTCGTACCTTCAGAGATAATGATATCTTTTACTGGACAAGCATCTGCATCAACATAAATTTTCATCTTTACCTCTCCCCGTAAATAATTTTAAGTTCATGATAATGGCGAATTTAACCTTATTCAAACGATAAAAATCAAAAAATAGATGAACAGGAAATAGAGTTAAATTTGTAAGTACAATTGTAAGTATCATATTTATAAGTCTAATTTCCTGTCGTCAACTATTAATCATTACTTAAAATTTAGTCTTTATCGAACCATAGCGGTTCCTTATCATCAACATCTCCATTATAGTTGATCAGGATTTCTTCCCCGGCTTTTATATCAGTGTAGGCATAGAAGTCAAACGTATGATTTTGAAAGTTAATCACATAAGTGGCATTAGGCTCATACGAATGATTAAAAAGCATTCCGTATCCGAGCAAAATAGCTGTATGATTTTGTCCATACTCGAACACATAATCTGCTAGCAAAGTTTTTTCAATGAATTCATGCTCTTTATTAGGATATGGTAGGACTGGGGCTTCATGGATCAGCTCACCTTTCACTATATCAACGGTTGCAAATACGCCTCGATTAAATTCTCCATCACTTAACGTAGATGTCTTAATTTCTAATATGTTAATCACCTGCAATCTCTTTGATGTTTATTATCTTTATTATCTTAACAGTTTTTTATATCAAAGTTAATAAAAAGGATAATTGAAATTGTTGCGAGAATCTCAACGCTTTGGATTGGATAATGTAATTGTTTCCACAAAAAATGTGGTTTTGACCTGCTTTATGGGGAGTATGCTATCAAATCAGCTATAGGATGCATTTATTAATGAATCAGGTTCCTTGCAAACAAATTAAAAAAATGCTATTCTAAAAAGGAATTATTTTTGTTCGGTGTAAAGGATAGTATAAGTAAAACTTTTCGTCTTGATGATCACTGAGAGCAAGGATAGTAATACAATGTGTGTTTTGCACACGAGGAGGCAACAACAATGGAAAATGGTAAAGTAAAATGGTTTAACAGCGAAAAAGGTTTCGGATTCATCGAGCGTGAAGGTGGAGAAGACGTATTCGTTCATTTCTCAGCTATCCAAGGCGAAGGTTTCAAAACTTTAGAAGAAGGTCAAGCAGTGACTTTCGATGTTGAGCAAGGCCAACGTGGAGCTCAAGCAGCTAACGTTCGTAAAGCTTAATAATAAAACCAAGGCAGGCTCTTTATAGAGTCTGTTTTTTTTTATTTATCTTAAAAAAAGGAAACCCTACTCACGAATGAGTAGGGCACATATAAACAGTAAATCAAATGGTAAACAAAGTGTATCACATAATCACGAATTCTCCTAATTACATTTAAATAAACAATTTAAAATCCTTTTGTAGAGTATTATCTTTACCCGGAATCTAGCGTTTTGAAATGGGCTAGTTATTAAATGATCAGTTGATCAAAAGTTTTCATTCATTATTTTGCAACGTTCTCAAACTCTTCTATGATTTTATTAAATGCAGACTGGGTGTCTAATATTTTTTTTTGTAAGTCATTTGTTATTTTACTAACTCTTTCTACTTCTGTTGAAATGATTTCTACATTGGTATTTACACTTTTTATTGCATGATCGACATTACCAGCCAATATTCGTACTTCATCAGCTACCACCTTGAAACCTTTTCCATGTTCTCCTACACGGGCAGCTTCAATTGCTGCGTTTAGCGCTAGCATATTTGTTTGTGATGAAATTCTACGTATTGTTTTAGATATTTCTCTTATGAGCTCAGTTTGCTTATTAAGTGAATCAATAGCTTGTATTTTTTCTGTAGTATTTGCGACAACGATATTGACTAATTCTGCAGGCATATCTTTTAATTGAGAAATAATTTTTCTTGTATTATTTTCATGTTCTGTTATATTTGTTGCGATTTTTAGAACGGCATTCACCTTTCCCTCTTCGTTACGAACTGGAATATATATAGCTTCAAGCCAAAGGAGATTATTCTCTTTACCAACTCTTTCGATCTTTTCTTGGAATTTTACTCCCTTACCAAGATCAGCCCATAATTCTTCATACCTTTTACTATTTCTAAATTCCTGCGTGCAAAATTGCTGATGCGACATCTTTAGCATTTCATTAACAGAATAACCTAATGTCTTTGCGAAATTTTCATTTACCCATATGACTCTTCTGTTTAAGTTGAATTCTATCATTGCTAAGTTGGACTCCATCGCAGATAAAACCGATGTTTCATCTAATACTTGAGTATTTTTGTTTATATAACTCATTCGTTCTATCCCTCTCATTTAGAGGCAACCCAGCCGTCCTAATCAATTGATTTTAGACCCGTCGGCTTTGCGTCCTAGTCTTTCAACTAGTTTGCTTTTCACCTTTTTGTAAATATTGGTTATATTATAGCTTTTAAGTTATGATTTTCCAATTGTTTCTATTAAAAATGTGATAGCTGAGATTTTAGGAAGTGTGTTTCATTAACCCTTTTTGGTAGGTTTTCCCTCAAAAGAGAGATTGTGGAGTAACATTACTAAGGAATATGATACTCTAATCACATAAGTAAATAATAAATTAATTAGAGGTAAACATGGGGTGGTAGAATGAGAAAACACGGTGGGATCATAATCATTACTTTTAGTTTGATACTAGCCTTAAGCTGTGCTATCTACTATCAGGAGGATATTATTATTGCCAATCTAATGTTTTGGATGATTAGTCTTCCTCTTTTTATCAGTGGTCTAATAATCAGAACTTCAAAGTATGAATTTAAGCACCGAGGAAAACGTTGGGTATCCATCTACATATTTTTCTTTTTTATTCTTCCTCTATTAATCTATTTACAAGCAAATTATGATGATTTTAAGAGACATACATTTGTAGATGAACACTTTATTGTTTATGAACCCGCATCGGGTATTCTAGGCGATTTGTCTCTTGGTGTGTTTATAATTCTTATCGCCCTATTTGCTTGTCGATTTCTTAATCCAGAATTAAAACGAAATAGGCTATTAAATATTATGATTATTGGAACCATTATTCTTTTAATTGGATTCAATTATCTCATGTTCTCAGATTATAGAGGAATACATGAAGAAAAGGGATTAGTATCAAGTAACTGGAAGGGCGAAAAGCATATTATTCCATATGAAGAGATAGACAGTGTCTATGTGGAACCTTATGTCCATTATGCAGGTTTATCTAATACCACCGATGAGACAAGGTTTGTTTGGAAAGTGACCTTTCAACCCAGTAATCAAAAAAATAAAGTAGTTTATCATTTTCCAATGATGTTAGAGTCTAATTTAGAGCAGACTATTGAAATCAAGAGAATTGCAATGGAAAACGATATACCTTTTATTATTGAAAAAATGAGTCAAAAAACATTGAAGTGGTTTGATTTTGATTTGGAATTAGAAGGCCTAGATAAAGAACGTTATTATGAGCTTTTTCAAGTAAATAATAAATAAAATAGAACTAGTATGACTGCTTTTCAAACTTTCTAACAGGAAAGTAAAAGACTAGCATAAAGAATAGTTCAGTTTTGGGAGATATGCAGAAAACAGGAATGAGTATATTTATTCGGCTATTCAATTAGTGTAAATATCAATATTTTTACTTTCGATGTTTACGACTGACTTTTTTGGATTGTTTGGATGATAAAAAATTCAAGTTCGAAAGCAATTCTCCAGCAAGAATTCAAGGGCTAATAACAGCAACGCTGCCAACAAAAATAGGCGGGGATGCAAATGTGTTGCAGGAGTAATCCTTTAGAATTATCGGGCGCAATTCACATTAAGAATTACGCTCTTTCTTTATGTAAGGGTCTTTAAATTAAATGTACACCCCTTTAAGCAGAATGAGTCTTGTCTTTATCACCAGCAGTTATTCTATTAGTCTTAATAAATTTAGTAACCAATGGCATAAAGAAATTTAGAATTGGTCCGCCCGTACAAACGGTAAAGATAGTCCCAATACCAATGGGTCCATTAAATAAGAAAGCCATTGCCAGGAAAAGTAAATAAATCAACGTTTTAGAGAACATAATGCTTATTCCAGTTAATTCTCGAATTATTAGCATTAAATGGTCAACAGGAATTGGTGCAAAATTGGCATGTAAATAGATGGCAGTTCCTAACCCTATGATGATCAATCCTATCCCTAAGAAAATAAATTTAGTGAAAAAATGTTCAGGTTCTATCAAATCATTAACTAAATAAAGCCACAAATCAATACCAATCCCCGTTATAAATGCTGTTAGCAACCCCAAAACTTCTGGTCTTTGTCTTTTTAACATAGAATTACAACCTATTAATATGAAGCTATTATGATTTCCCAGCTTCCTACAGTAAGCCCCACATTTTTAGACAGTCCTACTAAAAGTGCATCAAAAGGGGAAGTTCCAAGGTCTGATTGTATTGTGAATGAAATACCAAAGGTTAATATTAAAATTCCTAATACATAGGTAGCATATTTCACTTTAATCGACCTCATAAACGTAAATTTTTGTTGTAAATACAACAAAGTTAGGTTAAATTAAATATATATTGTTTTTATTGCATTTGCAACAAAATAATGTTTTAAGGAGTTAATTATGAAGGAAATTCTTCGAGAAATTGGAATGATAGCAAGGGCATTAGATTCAATAAGTAATATTGAATTTAAGGAATATGACTTGACAAAAGGGCAGTATTTGTACCTTGTAAGAATATGTGAAAACCCTGGAATCATTCAAGAAAAGTTGGCTGAAATGATAAAGGTAGATCGAACAACAGCAGCCCGTGCTATAAAAAAACTTGAAATGAATGGCTTTATTGAAAAAAGAGATGATCCACACAATCAAAAAATTAAAAAGCTCTTTCCAATAGAGAAGGGAAAAAATGTTTATCCTTTCATTAGAAGAGAAAATGATTATTCCAATAAAGTTGCCTTAGCTGGATTTTCCGATGAGGAAATGGAAACCATTTTTCATCTTCTTCAAAGAGTGAGAAAAAATATAGAAATAGACTGGGACTTTGTCAAAAAGGGAAACAAGAGAAACTATTGATTATATAAAGGAGCGCTATTTAAAAATGAAAATAAAAAAGTGTACGGTTGAAGATTTACAACTACTTCAAGAAATTAGCTGTGAAACATTTTATGAGACGTTTAAGGATCAGAATTCGCCCGAAAATATGAATACTTATTTAGAGAACGCGTTTAACTTAAAACAATTAGAAAAAGAATTATCCAATATTTCTTCTGGATTCTTTTTTGTCTTTTTTAATAATGAAGTCGCCGGATATTTAAAGGTCAACACAGAGGATGCCCAGTCTGAAGATATGGGTGATGAGGCACTTGAAATTGAGAGAATTTATATAAAGCATAAATTTCAAAAACACGGGCTTGGTAAGTATCTGTTTAATAAAGCTATGGAAATGGCGATGGAACGTAATAAAAAGAAAATCTGGTTAGGCGTATGGGAAAAAAATGAAAATGCGATTGGCTTTTATAAAAAGTTGGGGTTTGTTCAAACTGGAGCCCACTCTTTTTATATGGGCGATGAAGAACAAGTAGACTTTATAATGACTAAGTTACTCAATTAATTTTTTTGATGTGGATTATTATGTAGATCAAAAATGAAGTGGGCTCTTTTTATGTTTCAGGGCCAAATTGTAGTAAAGGTATCAATTATATGGAATTTTCATTGAAACTTTTTTTGGAATTTTCCGTATTAACAAATGTAAATATGTTACCAAAGAAATTAAGTGAAATAGCATTAAAATGTTAGTGGATCAAGGGAGGAAATCAATTGGATCGTAATAAGAAAGAAAAATTAACGATTTGGATTATCATTGTAATGATAGTCACTCTTGTAGGTTCTTTCGTATTATTTTTCTTAGGGAAATATACTCTTAGTTTTGCGGTTGGTGGAGTTTTTATGATTATAGCTTCCTTTTTAGGACAGTGGTCCTCCAACAAAAATAGAGATTATGTACACAGAAATATACATAAAAGCAATAATAAGTGGTAAATGCGTTTGGATATTATTCCAAGCGTTTTTTTTCGGGCGCAATTCAGCAAGTATTATGGATGGATTGAAATTGGGGCAGACATCCTCTATGCAGAAAATCTTGAGGATACCGGTTCAATGTATTTATAATTAGTTCAATTAGGGGATTTGATTTGCCTCTAAAAAAGAAGGGGGAAATTATTATGCTATTCATGATCATTGTCAAAGCCTCGAAGAATGCGGAAGCCGGAAATCTTCCAAGCCTGGAGCTTAGGGAAGCCATGACGAAGTACAATGAGGAATTAGAGAAGGCAGGCGTGCGAATTATGGCTAAAGGACTTCATCCAAGTTCAAATGGGATTCGCCTTTCGTACCCGAAACAAGGGGAAAAGCCGGTGGTCACGGATGGCCCATTTACGGAAACGAATGAATTGATTGCCGGGTTCATTCTAATTGATGTGAAGTCGAGGGAAGAAGCCATCGAGTGGGCCATGCGGATGCCGGATCCACAAGGACATGGTGAAGGTCAAATTGAGCTGCGGCAAGTATTTGAGTTTCCTGAACAAACTAATTAACAGTAATGACATTATTTAAGTCAAATTTGCTAACGGGCGCTATCCTTGAAAATTAAGGATAAGCGCTCATTATCATTATTGGGCCAGTGTGGCTGAATATTTGTAAGGATGAATAGAAAAGCTATGTTAAAAAGAGGAATTATGTGATGATTGGGCTTATTTTTGCAGTTATCCTTTTTAACCTAATAGCATTTGTGACAAATAAACTTTTGAATAAGAATCAACTGGTACATATTTGGACATTTACTGTAGCCTTACAAGTAATAACGGATACATATATTGATGGAAAGTATCATGGCTATTGGTACTTTGAAAAGGAAATTGATCTCAAGTCGATTCCTGCATTAATCTTATTAATTCCCCCTGTGAATATAATCTTTTTAAATTGGTATCCTTTTGAACGATCCCTTTATAAGCGCATTCTTTATATGTTCTATTGGGTAATCGCGATTACCCTTTATGAAGCCGTCACAATGTTACCAGAACCATGGGGGTACTTTAACCACGGCTGGTGGAAATTGTGGTATTCCGCAGTCGTCAATCCTTTTTTGCTGCTTATTATCTTATTTTATTATAAATGGATCTGTAAAATTGAATATTCAATTCCAAAGTGAGGGTTCCAAGAATGATTACTGATCCTCAACTAAAGGGCGCCTATCCGAAAAATAAGGACTAGTGTTCTTTTTTCACGAGAGAACCAAATTGGTGAATACTTCAATTCGGAAGAACTGGATTATTATATTGAAAATTGCTTTACCGTATAGTATATTAATGGAAATTAGAGGTGGGTAGAATGCGTCCTTTTGAAATTATTATTTCGTTCTCACAATTACATCATCACATCATGTAGCCTTGCTATTCGATTTTAAAAATCGTCAATTAGGAAGGCTATTTATCATGAAACCGTATTTGATTAAGTTCAACACTTTAATCAGGTGCGGTTTTTTTATGTATAAAAAAAATTGGAGGTAAAGGTATATGAAGAAAATGGATTATCAAAACGTGAAGGGTACACAAGATTATTTACCAAATGAAGAAATAGTTCGAAGAAATATTAGAAGAACTTTAGAAGATGTTTTTATCCAATACGGGTATAACCCCTTGGAAACCCCTATTTTAAATTACACTGAATTGCTTGCTTCAAAATATGGAGGAGGTGCTGAAATTTTAGAAGAAATGTACACATTAACGGATAGAGGTGAAAGGGATCTAGCTTTACGATATGACCTTACTATTCCTTTTGCAAAAGTTGTTGCTATGAATCCAACATTGAGAATGCCGTTTAAGAGATATGAAATCGGTAAAGTATTCAGAGATGGTCCAATCAAGGCAGGACGTTTTCGTGAATTTACTCAATGCGATGTGGATATTGCGGGAGTGAAATCACAAATTGCTGAAGCAGAATTAATGATGATGGCATTAGATATATTCCGTAAACTTGGATTAAAGGTAATGATTCAATATAACAATCGGAAATTATTAATGGGTATGTTAGAAGTGTTTAATACAGAGGATGACAAAATAAATAAAGTTGTTTTAATTCTCGATAAACTTGAAAAAGTAGGATTAGAAGCGGTAACATCGGAGCTGAATGAACAAGGTCTTTCAGCTTCCAGTATCCAATCCATTAAACAGTTTTTGAACGATAAAAATAATAACAATTATAGTTATTTTGAGCCTTTTGCAAAACAAAATAAACAAGTCCAACAAGGATTGGAAGAATTGAAAGAACTGGAAACTTATTTAGCTTTCCTAGGTGTGAATGGCCAATGTGTATTTAATCCATTCTTAGCAAGAGGGCTAGAGATTTATACTGGCACTATTTATGAAGTTTTTTTAACAGACAAAATCATCAAGTCAAGCATTGGCAGTGGTGGAAGATACGACAATGCAATTGGTGGACTCATGGGTACAAATGAGAAATTCTCGACAGTGGGGATATCATTTGGTTTAGATGTCATTTATACTGCTATACAATTATCGAAGGGTAACACACTAGAAAAATCGAATGTCGATTTTTACATTATACCAATTAATACTCAAAAGGAATCATTATTAGCAGCATGTTATTTAAGAGAACAAGGGTATACGGTGGAATTGGAAATGGGGAACAAGAAGTTAGGTAAAGCCTTAGATAAAGCAAATAAAGAGAAAGTACGTAACGTTATCATAATTGGAGAGGAAGAAGTAAGAAATAATCAATTAAAAATTAAAGATATGTTAACTGGCGATGAAAAAATTGAAGGTTTTCTATTTAAGAAGTAATTTTTCTGCTGAAAAATAACGTTTAGTTATAGCGAAATTGAATGATTTTAAGTTCATTTCCATAGCTTGATTATTAAATGTAAAGGAGTAATTCTGCAGCAGGAATTACTTCTTAATTTATTTTTAAGGGACAAATGAACCGTTTTTTTACGAAAAAAATAGACAGTATATTGACTAAAATCCAAAATATGATAATCTTATTTAGACAGTATAATGTCTAAAGTGGAGGGCAGAAATGGATATCTATAGAGAGCTTTTTTTAATGCAGCAAACTTACGCCACTTTATTTTCACTTGCAAATAAAATTCAGGTAAAAGGTGATAAATTCCTTGAACCATTAACATCAAGACAGTACATGGCAATGGTGGCAATTGCGCACTTACCTGAAGATGAAACGACGTTAAATAATATTGCTAGAAAATTAGGTATTACAAAACAGAGTGTAAAACAGATCATAACAATTTTAGAAAATAAGGAATACGTTAACGTAGTTCCTAGTAAGAAAGATAAACGTGCCATTAATGTGAAAATTACTGATATCGGAAAAAAGGTAATGCTTGTTGTTACAGAAAAGGGGATCTTCCTTTTAGAAGATCTGTTTAAAAAGTTATCAACTAAAGAATTAGAAATAATGTGGGATCTTCTAAAGAAACTTTATAGTTTCGACGGTGAAGAACAAGATGGATTTGAAGAAGAAGGTAACTTAAAAATGGATGAGGATACAAGTGAAATAGAATTGAGAGTAATGAAGGAGTTTGAGAGACGAAGAACTCAAGCCATTAATAAATGAAATCGGATAGTCTAATAAAATATATGTCAATCCTTTGAAATATTTTTAATTGAAGGATAAGGGAGAGCAAACATTATGTTTGAAATCAGCGATGAAACATTACAATTAATTAAAAATGCCTGTAGAGGAAAAAAACATTTAAAATTAACTGTTGGCTATTTAATAGACAATAATTCTGTCATAAAAATTTATAATGAAAATGGTGAACTCCATTCATCCCAAACATATCATTATGAAATTGGGTCTATTACAAAGACTTTTACCTCATCTTTGCTATCAAAATATGTATCCGAAAACAAGGTCTCATTAAACGATTCCATACAAAAATATGTAGAAGGACTTAAGAAAGATGAGTATTACCCCACATTACTCCGTCTTGCTACTCATTCTTCCGGATATTCTCAAACATTGCCGTTGAATAATAGGGAATATTTAAGCATCATTTTAGGCTTGATGATAGGCGGTGGTGATTTAAGTAAAACTAATCCGTTACAAATGGACTTAAACAAAATGAAAATGCTGATTGAAAAAAGTAAAGTGAAAGATAAGGATTACTCATGGAAATATTCAAATTTCGGTATGTCCCTTATTGGAGATGTATTAGGTAGTGTTTCAGGCAGGGGATATTGGGATACGATGAATGAGTTTCTGCAAAATGAATTGGGATTAAAAGATACCTATTTAGGAACATCAAATAATAATTTACCTGGCTATGACAGAAAAAATAATGATTGCGGAAATTGGAAATGGGACAAAGACAATCTTTTATCACCCGCAGGGGCAATCAGTTCAACTGCTGATGATTTACTAAAATATGCAAAAATAAATATGGACGAAGATAAACCATATTTGTCTCTTTGTCATAAAAAACATGGAAATGGAGATAAAAAGCATGATATGGGTCTTGGATGGCAGCTTTTAAAGAAAAACAATCATGTTATTTTTCATGGCGGTGGAACAGGGTGCTTTAGTTCATTTTTAGGGATTGATAAAGAAAAGAAAGTTGCCTCCGTAGTTCTGGCCAATTATAGATTAGGTGGAAATGCTGATGAAAAAATAGGAATGTCCTTATTAGAAAGTCTACAGAGATCAAAAGATATATAAGAATTGTCTGTAGTGGTGAGTTTGTTAAAGATAGATAGTAAAATAAAGAAGTTAAAGAAAAATGATACCTCGAGGGCAGTAAAAACTAACTGAGTTTAATAGAGGATAATTAAAAGCCATTTTCCTATGAAGATGGCTTTACTTGAGTAGTTTTTTTAAAAAAGATTGATCATAAAACCAAAGGTCAATTATGTAAAAGTACATAAGTTCAACTTTAACATTTGTAGCTGTTTTATTATCAAACTAAAGCCTAGTTATTTAAGTATATTTTTTTATATATTGTTTTATAAACCCTCTATACTTATCAGTTAATTCATTGGGTAAATTATTCATTGAAAAATACTGCATTTTTTCTGAGTCGCTATAATCAATCACCATTTCTCCACTTACGTCCCTGGTAAAATAGACAGCTGTTCCTGAATATAATTCGTCTCCATTTGGGACTTTTAAGTAATATTCGGAACCGGAGAATACATTAAGTAATTTTAAGTTTTCAACTACTAATCCAGTTTCTTCAAAAACCTCTCTTTTTGCTACTTCCTCAAAACTTTCTCCTATATCCATTAAGCCTCCTGGTAATCCCCAATATCCATCGTGTCTTTTTTGCAATAACACTTCATTTTGTTCATTTAAAATGATAACAACAGAACCAGGTAAAATAATGGGTCTATGCCCTACAAACTGTCTCAGATATTTATAGTATTCCATTTATTACTTCTCCTTCGTTACGGGTTTATTAATAAGTGATTTGCTTCAATTTAATTAATCTGTAATTAACAATCATTTTATTTAAAATTTTTGATATATTCAAATTATAATGGTTTGAGAATCAGAAAGAGGTGTCGTATTAATTACTATTCGTAACATAAAAGAAATAGTTTCTATATACAGAACTCCTGATTCGCATAGCTTATGGTTATGTGAAGGATCTCCACACTGCGGAGGACATTGTACTGGAAGTATTTATCCGTGGAAGGGAACTATTAAGAGATCAATTGAGTGGGATACAATGGGAGGTGTTTTTAAATGAATAAGTATTTTTATAGAGAAGTGAGAAAATTAATTGAAAGTAAAAAGCGTGTTATGAACAATGTCATGCATGAGCTTACACACACATCAAAGACACCTAAACATAAACGGAGTTATGTCGTGTTAACCCTTGTTTTGGCAATAAGCATAATGTTTTTAGTCCTATATAAAATATTGATTGAAAATGAACAAATTACTGCAACAGAACAACAATCTCAAATAGAAATGCATTCAATTTTGAAAAAAACCACATTCTTTTTAAAGCAAGGTAATTTATATATTCATGGAATTGCTTTAGGCGACTCACAAGAAAGTGTAATAGAGCTTTTAGGAGAAAAATATTCTATAGAGCAAGAGGATGGCAGCGGAGCGGACTTTGTCATGGATTATGATGGGGTTGCGAGGTATTATTTAAGAGAAGATAAATTATTCCAAATAGTATTAATGAAAGTAGACAAAAAGTACTTTTACCATTTATTTGCTGATTATGAAGGATTTAAATTCCCATCTTCACATTCATTAAAAAATCCAGATGATGACCGTTTTATTTACTCGAAGGAGACGAATCAAATTTTAAAGGCAACAACGAACGTTCCGAACCGAGATCTTTATTTATACCTAGGATTTGCTGGTCCAGAACTCATGGAAAATCCAGATTTCATTGAGATGGAACAAAGTTTGAAATAGATCCAAACCTATGTATGGAGAAAATGAGAATAAGAAATGTCCTCCTAAAATATTCGGCGATTATTGATCAGAAATTTGTTTTTGTAGAGGTTATTGTTAACTTTAAATCAAATATATAAGGGAAGTATTTTTGATGGGGGTTTTGTTTAATGCACATTAAAACAAAAAGGTTATTGATACGAGAATTTGAATTCAAGGATTGGCAAGCTGTATATGAGTATACGTCAGATATTAATGTTATGAAGTATATACCTGAAGAGGTTTTTACTGAAGAAGATGCAAAAGAATTTGTAAATAAAAACAAAGGTGATAACGCTGAAAAATTCCCTGTAGTATTAATAGATGAAGATATTCTTATAGGGCACATTGTTTTTTATAAGTATTTTGGTGAGCATACTTATGAGATTGGATGGGTTTTTAATCCGAAGTATCAGAACAGAGGGTATGCTTCTGAAGCAGCAAAAGCCATTTTGAAATATGGTTTTAAAGAAATGAACTTACATAGGATTATAGCTACGTGTCAGCCAGAGAATATTCCATCATACCGAGTTATGGAGAAGATTGGAATGAGAAGGGAAGGCTTTTTTAAAAAATGTATTCCAAAAGGTAATGAATGGTGGGATGAATATTATTACGCTATTTTAGATGAGGAGTTCAAATGAACAATGAAGAAATTTCAAGGATGTACGTAAGCACTATCTGATAAAGGGGGAAATTTCATGAATAAATTAGTAAATGATAATCTGTATGAAACGAGAAATAATTTAGTAAAGGAAATTACTTTATTAAGTGATACTGAACTTAATCGTAAGCCTGATATGAATATGTGGAGTATAGCACAAGTTTGCCATCATCTAGTTTTAGTGGAAGAGGCATCTATAAAGGCTATTGCATGGGGATTAAAAGACAATGATCGTACTAGCAAAGAACGTAAAAATATTCACTTAATATTGGATAGAACAAAAAAGATTAAAGCTCCTAAAATCGTTGAACCAGATGAAAAATTATTTGAAGTTCCGCAAATTATTGATTTGTTAAACGAATCGAGGAATAAATTGATGGCTTTTCTTAGTACTATAGAAGATAAAGCCATATTGGAAGAAAAATCAGTGAAGCACCCTGCCTTAGGTGAATTACCTCTTGATCAATGGATCGAACAGATATATTTACATGAACAGCGACATATAGAACAAATAAAAGAGATAAAATTACTTATAGATGTGAAGCACTAAATTAACTCTTTGTATGTAGTTTAATAAAAAGGATAGGCTACTATATAATGTTGACACGTATATTTAAATTGTGTACTATGAATAAAATTACAATATTGGAAATTCAATGATGAAGAGAGTAGTTCATTTGAAATGGAAAGCGAGTTAGGGTTGGTGTGAGCCTAATGCAGGAAGAATGAATGAAACGCACTTCTGAGAAATTTCTTGAAGCATTTAGTAGAGAACATCGGGGAGTCACCTCGTTAACAATAGAAAGTGGCTACAATTTGTGGCAACCAGAGTGGTACCACGGGAATCTATGCTCTCGTCTCTTATTTAGAGACGGGAGCTTTTTATTTTGGAGGGAAAAGTGATGATAAATAAATCAATCGCAGCCTTGATTTCAATTGCTTTAAATAATGAACTATCTGCAAGTGAAATCGAAAAATTACTTGAAAAGCCAAAAAACATAGATTTAGGTGATGTAGCGTTTCCTTGCTTTACGCTAGCTAAAAAGCTAAAAAAATCACCTCAATTGATTGCGTCTGAAATATCCATCCAATTAAAAAGTGAGTGGATCCAAAAAGTAAACGTAGTGGGAGCTTATGTTAATATTTTCATCAATCAACAAATGGTGACCGAAAGTGTATTGCAAACCATTTTATCTGAAAAGGATAAATATGGTTCGAAGCAGCCCGTAAAAGAGAATGTTGTCATCGACTATTCATCTCCGAATATTGCAAAGCCATTTTCTATGGGGCACTTACGTTCAACAGTTATTGGGAATGCATTAGCAAATACTGCCCAAAAAAATGGATACAATGCAGTACGTATTAATCATCTAGGGGATTGGGGCACTCAATTTGGTAAATTGATTGTCGCATATAAGCTTTGGGGAGACAAAGAGGCAATCGAAGCTTCGCCAATTCAAGAGTTATTAAAAATCTATGTGAAGTTTCATGAAATGGCTGAAACAAATGAGTCTTTAAACGAACAAGCACGTGCTAGCTTTAAATCGCTTGAAGATGGAGACGAAGAATCTCTTACACTTTGGAGATGGTTCCGAGATGCGTCACTAAAGGAATTTAATTCCATTTATAACTTATTAGGTATTTGTTTTGATTCCTACTCTGGCGAAGCGTTTTATAATGACAAAATGGACGTTGTTATTGAGGAGCTAAAAGAAAAAGGCTTACTCACTTTATCAGATGGTGCCTATGTTGTGGAGTTAGAAGATTTGCCTCCTTGTCTCATTACGAAAACGGACGGGGCAACTCTTTATGCCACACGTGATTTAGCTGCAGCAATGTATCGTAAAAAACAGTATAATGCGAAAAAAATATATTACGTTGTAGGAAATGAGCAATCACTTCACTTCAAACAACTGTTTAAAGTCATTGAAAAAATGGGATATGATTGGTCAAAAGACTTACATCACGTTCCATTTGGCATGATGTTAAAAGACGGTAGGAAAATGTCGACACGTAAAGGAAAAGTCGTGCTGCTTGCAGATGTATTAGCAGAAGCAATTCAAACAGCAAAGCGTAATATTGAAGAAAAAAATCCAGCACTTGAACAGAAAGAATTGGTTGCGAAACTGGTCGGAGTTGGAGCAGTCATTTTTAATGATTTAAAAAATGATCGATTAAATGATATTGAATTTTCTTTAGAACAAATGATGAACTTTGAGGGAGAAACAGGTCCATATGTGCAGTACACATTTGTGCGAATATCATCGCTACTTGAAAAAGGTGAATTTATAGAGAAGAAACTTCAATTTGAGAATTTAGGTGAATATGCGTGGCCAGTAATTCAGCTGCTTGAACAGTACCCAGTCATTGTTCAGAAATCATATGAACAAGCCGATCCATCACAAATCGCGAAATACAGCTTGCTGTTGGCGCGTGCATTTAATAAGTATTATGCACATACAAAAATTTTAGTCAATGATGAGTGGAAACAAATGAAGCTCTCATTCGCTTTTTGCGTAGCCATTGTATTAAAAGATGCTCTAAGTTTATTAGGTATTTCTGCACCAAATAAAATGTAAAGTTAAATTAACGAATGCGTCTTTTTTTTCATGAAAACTAAACCGATTCAAGATTATTTCTTGAATCGGCTCTTTGGAGTTTATCATAAATGAAATATTATTTAACTTAATTTATTTTATAAATCAGCTTCTTCTACAATTCTCTTGATCATATAATATATATTTATCGTTTGTAATTTTAATCCCATTTGTTGGTTCATAAATATGACCAAACCGTTCTTTTTTTCCGGATTATAGAGTCCTATTGAAAACTCACCAGGATCTGAGCCTGTATGGCCAACGATACTTCCGTTATTTAATTTTTTCATGAAAATGTCATCTAAAGATGAATAACTCCAGCCTAAGGTTTGGTTTCCATCATTTGATTGGGGACTTAGCATTTCTTTAATTGTTTCTGGTTTTAATATGGTCTTGCTTTCATCCGACAAGCTTACTAAGAATTTGCTGAAATCTACTACGTTTGTTTTCAATGTACCATCAGGGTAGGTTGGGAAAGAATATCTAGGCAGCTCTTTTTGGTTATCATAAGGTGATGCGAAGTTTTCGGTTGTCACATCTTTGTGCAGCCATTCTGTCTCTGACATTCCCAGTGGTAGAAAAATGTTGTTTTTTGTATATTGATTGAACGGCATATCGCTAACTTGCTCTACAATATAGCCCAAAAGTCCGAATCCTACATTACTATAATCGAACGTTGCTCCAGGTTTATTTTCTGTGAAATTTTTTTCTGCGGAATACCACTTTCCACTTACCCCTAAATATTCTTTAGAAAATTCACCAATCGAAATTTTGGAGTCGCCGCCCCCACTATCTATCGTATAAAGACTGTCGATTACATCCCAATTGTCTTGGATTCCAGAAGTATGGTCGAGTAGCATTTTTATTGTAATGGGTTCATTTGGAAAGTTTGGATTCGTAACTGAAAATGGAAGATACTTGTTTATATCATCATCGAGATTTAATTTCTCCTTTTCATACAATTGCATAATAGCGGTAGCTGTAACTACTTTTGAAAGTGAGGCAATTTGAAATACCGTATCTTGATTGACTTTTTTCCCTTCGGCAATATTCGCATAGCCATAACTGATATATCTATCAACTTTATTATCTTTTATAATAGCAATCGAAACGCCAGGTACATTTGTTTTATTCATTTTGTTCTGTACAAATTTTTCTAAGTCTGCTGGATTTGAAAAATCTACTTTTAAGGCTATTATGATACTTGCAATGATAAGAATAGACAAGATCATAACTCCTAATATTTTAGTAGCTTTCTTAATCATAAAAACACTCCTTAATTAATATACGCACATATTCAAATATACCATTTTTTGAAGTGTTTCTCATAAAGGTTTTATTTTTCCAATAGGAGAGCATTGAAGATTATTAATTTGTTATCATGTGATTAAGATAATATTTTATTATGGGCTAAATTCGAGAATAGAAGATGCGCTCTTTTTATATAGATAGAGCCAGGTTTTGGAGGTTTAGAAGATTTGATTTTTAAAATAGTAAAATTATTAGAAGAAAGCTATGTATAATTAGTGATGTAAGTTTATTTCTTTTATGTAATAATTATTATTTGTAGAAATAATAAATTTACAATTCATACATAGTGAAAGTGGGAATCATAATGGCAACGGGAACACATACAGTAGAAATTCCAGTAGATGTACAATCAGTTTGGGATTATGTCAGTGATCTTGAAAAATGGGCAACAACAGTACCAGCCTATAAAGAACATGAAATCATTAATGACAAGCAATCTATTTGGTCATTTGAAGGTAATGTGAAAGGTATTAAAAAAACAATAAAAGCGCAGGTAGATATTACCGAATGGAATGAACCTTCAAATATTAAGTTTGAACTAAAAGGTTTATCAGATAATTTTACAGGAAGCGGTCACTTTACTGCAGAAGATGTTAATGGTAAAACAATTATGACTTGTACGGTGGAAGTCCATGCAGGCGGACTATCGGGTGCGGTGTTAACACCAATTATTAAATGGGCTGTTCCCAAAGTAGCATCGCGTTTAACAGAATCGATAGCACGTAAAATCGCAGTATTTTCATAGGTTTCAAAGGTTGATATTACTTCAAATTGGAGATACCTCCTCTAAAGCAAAGATGTAACATGATAAAGAGTTTTACTAGAAATTTAATTAGCTGAATGGGGGCTGTCCAACAATGGGCAGCCCCCATATTTAAACTATTTTATTCATGTTTCTTACTTTAAATTAAATATAGCCTTTCCAGTTTCCATATTTATTGGTAATGATGAATGTTCGTGAGTTATAAGCCAGGAATCATTTACTTTTCTTAAACCGAACGTGAAACGATTTGTCATTTGGCGTAGTTTTTCTCCTGATTCAACATTTTGAGCAGCAAAAGTAACGGAACAATAAACAAATGCAAGATTCATGTTTTCTTCAACAACTAAGTCATTGAAATCAACATTAAGTAAAACACCATCAACCTTCAACCCATTAAACCACTCTTCCACATTTGCCCTCAAATGAGAAATCCCCTTACACTCCCAGTTACTCCAGCAATCATAAATATGGATATCGGAGGCATAAATGGTTAGGAATCTTTCAACATCTTTTTCGTAAATCGAAGACTTGTAATTTTCAAGCACGTCCTGAACTTTGATAAAATTAAATCCCATCAAATCTTCCCCTTTAAGTACTTTTGATTTTAGGCTTCTATTTGAATTCTACAACCATCAATTTTTTCCTTCTTCAACCCCATTAGTTTAACTAAGGCTACCAATACCCTTTTTCATATTGCTGATGTGGAATATAGTTGGCTTCGTGGTATTCAAGGAAAGGAAGATGTGGTAGTACGGTTTGCTGATTATAATTCACTTGAAAAAGTTAAATATCTTTCTGATACATTCCGAAAAGAAATAGCTGAATTTTTAAAAGCAAATTTAGATGATTTAAAAGAGGAGGTTGTAAGTGTTCCTTGGGATGAAGATAAATACACTGTAGATGAAATACTGCACCATGTTATTGCACACGAAATCCATCACATTGGTCAGCTCTCAGTTTGGTCGAGGGAATTGGAACAACAACCTATCTCTGCTAATTTTATTGGCAGAGTGTTAAAATCTGTCCATTCTTATTGAAGTAACGAGGCGATTCTTCAATAACGAGAAATCGCTTTTTCAATAGAAGTAAAGGGTATGTTTAGTTAAATGATGAGAAGGATTAAGTAGAGCTCTGTCGAATTACTACGAATAATGGTGATAGAGGAAATATATATTTATTTTTTTGGGGTGATTAGAATAAATTGGAGTGAATTTACGAACGAATGGAAAGAATGTTTTCAAGCAGCATGGGAGTCTTTTCAAGAAGGGTCTCGACCTGTTGGAGCCATTGTAATTGATGATAAGGGTAATTTAATTTCAACAGGTAAAAGTGCTACATTTCGACAATTATCTGATATGGTAATATCCAACAATGAATTAGCACATGCGGAGGTTAATGCTTTATTAAAATTAGATAATCGAATACATAAAAACGTAAATTCGTATGTTCTTTATTCAACTTTGGAACCTTGTCCCCTTTGTTTTAGTGCTTTTTACATGAGTGGAATCCGTAATCTTAAGTATGCCGCAAAAGATAAATATGGCGGCAGTACAAATTTAAGGGGTACTACACCGTATCTCAATAAAAAACCAATAGTTATAGAGGGACCAATAAAATACTTAGAGCAGTTATCCATTCTTCTAACGGTTTATTTTGATCTTAGTATTAATTATGAAAAAGGGAAACCTGTGCATGAGTTAATGTCAGAGGATTATCCTTTAATAATTGAAATAGCTAAAGAATGGGTTGCGTCAGCTAAACTAAAGAATCCTCAAAGCCTAAAAATAGAGGATGTATATAATATGTTAATAAAAGACCTTCAAAAAGTAATAAGCGCATAAAGCTTAATGTTACAAACGGAGGCGATAGTTTAACAAGGCATAAAGACATGTACTTATGATCTTTCAACAATAGGGCGCTATCCTCGTACAAGGATAAGCGCTCATATCTATTTAATTGTATAACACTGAGCAGATATAAATTTTACTTCATAGATATTTTAAAGAATGTGCTTAAAGTTTTTAAAAGAAACTCGGGCATTCTCCCCGCTGATAAAGGGAAAACCTAAAGGGCATAATAAGGTTATATTTAAAGTGGGAGGGTGTAAATTTGAGTACAAAAGAAAATGCGTTATCTATCTTCGCTTTGGGCGGCTTGAATGAAATCGGGAAAAATATGTATGCAATCGAATATTCAAACGATATCGTGATTATCGACTGTGGAAATAAGTTTCCAGATGAAAGTTTATTAGGAATTGATTTGATTATTCCCGATATAGCCTATTTAGTAGAGAATAAAGATAAAGTTAGGGCTTTAATTGTTACTCATGGACATGAAGATCATATCGGAGGGATCCCGTTCTTCTTAAAAAAATTAAATGTGCCTATTTATGCTACGCGCTTCACATTAGGTTTAATTGAAATTAAATTAAAGGAACATAAACTTCTTAGAGAAAGTGAACTTGTTGAAATCAACCCAAACTCAAAATTGAAAATCGGAGAACTAAGTGTAAGCTTTTTCAAAGTAATTCATAGTATCCCGGATTGCTTAGGAATCGTTTTTCACACACCAGAAGGAAATATTGTACATACGGGGGACTTCAAGTTCGATTTAACCCCAGAGAATAATGAACATGCGGATATTCATAAAATGGCTGAAATCGGCAAAGAAGGCGTCTTACTTCTGCTGTCTGAGAGTACCAATGCTGAGCGTCCCGGTTTGACCCCATCTGAACAAATGGTAGGTGACCATGTGGAAGCAGCTTTCATGAAAGCCGAGCGCAAAGTGATTGTTTCTACCTTTGCTTCAAATATTAGCCGTGTTCAACAAGTTGTAAATGCAGCACGTAAAACAAATCGAAAACTTGCGTTACTTGGGCGAAGTATGGTTAATGTTGTAGAGGTTGCGATGGACCGTGGTTATTTAACCGTTCCTGATGGAATGTTAATTGCCCCGCATGAGATCAATGAATTGGCTCCTGAAAAGGTGGCTATTTTATGCACGGGGAGTCAAGGAGAACCATTGGCTGCTCTTGCCCGCCTTTCCACTGGAAACTTTCGCGGTGTCGATATTTTTCCTGAAGACACGGTTATCCTTGCGGCAGGTCCCATACCTGGGAATGAACGTAATGTCACGAGTATCGTAGATAACTTATTTGCACTTGGAGCTAAAGTGATTTATGGAACTGGAAGTACATCGGGCATGCATGTTTCCGGCCATGGTTATCAAGAAGATTTAAAACTGATGCTTACATTAATGAAACCAAAATATTTTATTCCCATTCACGGTGAATTTAGAATGCTCCATCATCACCGTTTGTTAGCTGAATCCGTTGGAGTAGAGGAAGGAAACACGTTTATCATTAATAATGGCGATGTGGTCGAGATTGAAGGTGGCATTGCGAGCCAAACACGGACCGTACCAGTTGGAAATACATACGTAGACGGCGGGGATGTCGGTAATATTGGGGAATATGTATTACGGGACAGAAAACAGCTTTCTGAGGACGGAATGTTCATGATTATTGTAACGATTAGCAAATCGGATAGAAAGCTGATGGCTGAACCCGAAACGATTTCTCGCGGATTTACAGATCATCGAGACTTTTCAGAGCTGCGTAAAAACGTAAATGAACTCACTATAAAAACGGTTAACGAGCTACAAGAAGCCAATAGAAACTCAAGGAATGCAATGAAAAAACAACTGAAAAAATCAATTCGAGAATACGTTTATACACAAACTAAGAAAAATCCAATGATCGTTCCAATACTTATTGAAATTTAATAGCGGGGAGATCTTCAACGAACTGGCGCTTTTCTAAAAAAGGAAAGCGCCTTTCTTCATGAAAAGGGCCAAAATGTTGATGAACTTTGTAGACTCATAAAGTCTCTCTTGATTAGACTCTCATATGCAAAATATGTTGAGGGCCTTTTGGGCCTTCATAAAATTCGTTTTCGTCTACAAACCCTGTTTTTAAATAAAGATTATAAGCAGGCGTATTTCTCTGATTGACACCGAGGACAATTTCGTCAGTTCCAGGAAGATTATTTCTAACGAACTCAGGTAATAGCTGAAGACCGATCTTTGCTAATCCTTTTCCTTGATTTTTTGAATCAATTGAGAACGCTGTCAGCAAACGAGCATTAATATTATTACTGTACTTTAAAAGCTTATCGCCATCTTCTAAAGCAAAATAACCTACAGGAATACCGTTTTCAAGAATTAAAACATGCTTAGCGTTGTTAGAAACATTAGGATTGTTGATTTTTTCCAAAGGCATGCTGGTAAATTGAAGTTGCTCTTTAGGTAAGTGGAAGTTGGATAGTTGTTCATCGAATGTATCGTTGTACTCAACTAGTACAATTGAAGAATTTAAAGTTTCAGACATTATTATCTTTACCCCCCCAATATATGTATATGATTTAAGTATAGTCTTTTGATCTTTGATGTACAAGAAAAATAGAACATATATTCTATTTAGGGTTTGTAATGACAATTTGAGCAGAACTCCGATTAAAATTCAAAACTTATTTTATTTTGTTGCGAGAAAAAGGAAGGAGGAAAGTTCCACAGTCATTGTTCCATTTCAATTATTAGGTTCTTAAATTGTATAATTTAAATCATTTGATTTGCGATATTGATTAACTCCTTTCGAGAATTCTCATCATCAGGCAAACCAAAAATATGAATATGATATTCAATATTATCTATTTGAAAATAAAGATTTGTTGACGAGTATTTACCAATAACACCATTTTTTAATTTCACTTCATCATAATATTTGGGTTGGGGTGGGAACATATTGAAATTGTATACTCTTATTTTAAAAATTATCGGATGATCCGGATTCTCTTCTTTCGAATAAGCACGAAAAGTGACCAATAACTTTTCTCCGTCATTTTCTAAATCATCTATAATAGTAGGTTTATAACCATCGGTTTCAAAAGGTAGCGTCTGGGGTAATTTTATTTTAAACGGCAGCGCTTCTATACCATCACTTACAGTTGGTGTTTCATATTGGATGTATGTTTCATTCCCCTGTTCATCCCAAGCAGTATTTATTACATTTAATTTAGATGGGTCAAAAGCTGTTTCTTTATAGCCTTTGCAACCAAAGAGAAGTGATAAAAGGAGAACTGAAATAAATATCAATTTTTTCACAAAATATCACTCCTTAATTATTTACATTACGTAATGAAAGGTATAAAAAATCCATAATATTATTTATTTTATTGTAACATGAAAAATATCCAAAATTCGCCAACTTAGCTAACTTAAATATTAGACACGGCACTAAGTATGATTATCTCTTATTATTTATTACCTCTACCATAATCTTTGTAACGTAATGTTCCTTTTTGTTCTTTACAACAGTATCATAAATATACTCTTCAAAAACAAAATCTCCTAAAGTTAAATCTAAGCGATCCATTTCAGAAAAAAGTCTCTTATATGTATGATGTATTGTTTTATCATCCCCAATATGATACCCAATGAGAAAATCACCCTTTACAGCCTGGAAATACGGATATCCCTCTTTTGGATGTGGCTGCTCAATGTATAAATAACTATATTTAGAGAATTCCCCTTTTAAAATTTGCTCCCGTTTTGTTATTCCTCCAATTGGATATCCAGTATCGAGCTGAAACTCGTTCAATTCTCCAATAAATTCTGAAATCACCTCTAAAAATTCCTCATCATTAATATTTTCAATGTTTCTGCTTAGATAAAGTGTGGCTTCTGGCAGATGTTTAAGCGTAACTTGATGAAAGTCAAGTTGAGAGGCCTCTTCCATTAATGTTATTTTTGTTTCGATAAGTTTTTCCTTTAATTGAATTTCCTGCCGCTTTTTCGCAATCTCTTCTTTCTTTTGATACATTAAAGTTAAAAAACTTTCAGGAGATTTATTTTGCGTGTATTGTTGAATATCATTTAGCGACATACCCAGATCTTTTAATAAATCTATAACAAAGAATAAATCTATTTGGTTGATTGAATAAAAACGATAGCCTTTTTCATTTTTATATACTGGGGACAGAAGACCAATTTGATCGTAGTAAAAGAGTGTTTGTTTGTTAACCTTGCAAAGCTTTGCAAATTCACCTGTGGTTAAATATTTCATGTTTTTTTTATTCATTTTTCACATCACCACTCTTGACTATATAGTTACTATATACACTAGGATAAAGCTGTAAATAAATCAAATTAATACGTTCGGTTTTTGATAAATTGAGTTTTGTAAGGAGAATAAATAAAATGAAGACTTATAAAATGACTTTAGGATTATTATTATTGAATTTATTTATAGCCTTTTTGGGAATTGGTCTTATCATTCCAGTCTTACCTACACTGATGAATGAATTGGGGATAAACGGAAAAACGGTAGGCTATCTAACAGCTGCTTTCGCGATTGCACAATTGATTGTTTCGCCATTTGCAGGAAAAGCTGTAGATAAATTGGGTAGAAAAATTATGATTGTATTAGGATTATTTATTTTCGGCTTATCAGAGGTATTATTTGGACTTGGTAAAGAAATCGATATGTTATTTATTTCTCGTATTTTAGGTGGAGTAAGTGCTGCGTTTATTATGCCAGGTGTTACTGCTTTTATCGCTGATATTACAAATTTGGAAACTCGCCCCAAAGCATTAGGTTATATGTCAGCTGCAATTAGTACAGGATTTATTATTGGTCCAGGTATCGGTGGATTTTTAGCGGAATTTGGAACACGTATACCATTCTTCTTTGCAGGAGCACTTGGTACAATAGCTGCAATACTAACGATTATATTTATATCTGAGCCAGATCGTGAAACAGAAATTTATGAAGAGACCTCAGGAAGTAGGGATGGTTTCAGACGCATGATTGAGCCGAAATATTTTGTCGCGTTTATTTTAATTTTTATTGCTTCATTTGGCTTAGCAGCTTTTGAATCGTTCTTTAGTTTATTTGTGGACCATAAATTTCAATTTAAACCATCCGATATAGCTATTGTTATTACTGGCGGTGCAATTTTTGGTGCTTTTTCACAAGTCATATTGTTTGATCGGCTTACAAGAATTTGGGGTGAAATTAAACTGATTCGATATAGCTTAATATTATCAGGATTACTTGTCTATTTAATGACTGTTGTTCATTCATATTTTTCTATTTTACTTGTTACATTTATTGTTTTTGTAGGATTCGATTTATTCAGACCAGCAGTTACTTCATACCTCTCAAATATAGCTGGGAACGAACAAGGATTCGTTGGTGGAATGAACTCTATGTTTACAAGTTTAGCGAACATTAGTGGTCCAATTCTAGGAGGAATACTATTTGATTTAGATATTAACTATCCTTACTACTTTGCGACGATAATATTATCTCTGGGAATAGTTATTACATTGTTCTGGAGTAAGCAAGCAATTAACGAAGTGAAGACTACTGTGGCTAATCTGTCGAATTGAAGTATAGACGATAATTGTTAAATATTTCACCTTAAACTCAAGGGTGCTTTGTGAAAGAAGAAATAATTGATTTTATAGTTGAAATCATATTTATAAATTAATGCATTAAAGGGCGCTATCCTTCAAAAAGGATAAGTGCCTGTTTTCATTTTTGGCTATTTAACTTGGCACCTCCTTTATATGTTATTTCATTTTTTTCTTCATGACCATCAAGCTAAGACGAATCATTCAATGCCATATTTCCCGTGGGTTTCTTTGCTGGTACTGTGTTTTTTAGATACATATAGTTTTTTAGTATTGTCTAATCCAGCATAAAAAACCTCTGAACAATCTTTGATTTTTTGTTTATTAAGCTCAGATATTAGCCATACTTTATCCAATCCAGCACTTGTTAAATTTTCCTCCATTATCGCTCCATCAATGATTATATCCTTTTCAATACCTGAACTTGTTGTTTTTATATTCATATGATAAGGGGTAAGTGGTTTTTTGTCTGATTTTGGTAATACAGATACGTTTCCATCTGTTTCCATTAAGGCGAATTCCACATCGGCTACATTGAAGACATTTTTTTCTCTTAATTTCATCTTTAATTCACTTATGGTCAACTTTATTTTCTTCATATTTTCGTCTACAATAGTTCCATTTTCAACTAAAGTAATCGGTTCAGAATTAAATAACTTCCTTAATCTGATATTTTTCAAACTTAAGTAACCAGTGAATATAGTCAAAATGGCAAGTAATATTAAGGCAGTAGTGGCGGATAGTGTTGCAAATTCCTTATCAATAATGGCATTTGCGACTATTGAACCCATTGAAACACTCATAACAAAATCAAAAAAGGTCATTTTTGATATAAGTTTTGTACCTATTTTTCGGGATAAAAATAATGCTAATATGTACAAACAAATACCTTTTATTATTGTAATGAAGATAACATTTCCCATATATGTTCTACCTCTCTTATATTTTTAACATTTACATAGGTAGTATTGGATGGAAAATAACTGGTTATTCATTTTAAATGGGAAAGTATAAAACTAAACAGTGAACCGTTCCTTTCCGCGGGGAGGAAGTCGAACCTCCTCGCCGTACCTTCTGCGGGGTCTCGACCTTTCCTCTACTTCCCGCAGTACATTGATTAAACATCGTTGGATTAACACCGATGTCTTTTTTGAGTAACCAGAGATAATTAAAATAAGAGGAAATTTTCCGGCTATACAGCAGGATAGAGCTCGGTTCGGGGGATATAAGCGGAATTTTTCCGATTAAGCAAAGCAATCTTACTCATTATCTCGTTTTTCGAGTAAATAGTCGGAATCTTTCCGTCTATTAAGTTGTTTTTGGTACTATTTTCTAACTTAAGGGAAATTTCTTCGCTTATTTAACACACTCGCTTTAGCGGCTAATGAACAACTTCTCCTTTAAATATAATCCCAAGCTTTTCTGTTCTATTTATACTGTTATTTACTTGTTCCATCAATGCTACGAAATCTTATGTTATTTGTGCAGCGATTATAGATTTTCTCCACGTTAGAAAAGCCTTTTTAAATAAGTAAAAGTGAAAATGCCAGCAATCATACTGGCTTTTTCTTAGAAGGAAAATGATATAAGTAATCAATTCAACAATCGCGTGTGGGGGACAAATTCCTCATTTGTATTTATCAAGAACAGGGAGGGGAGAAAAAATCACCCTCCCTTCCTTTATTAGCTTTCATTATTATTAAGCTATAAATAGTGATGGAGGGTTTTTGATGAACAACAAAGCATCGGTGAACTTTATAATAAAAACGGTGATTTCTCTTACTTGTTTCCTAGGTATACTGATTTGTATCATTTGTAATCTTTCGGTTAAAGGTAAACTAACTTGGTCTCTATATCCAATTACAAGCATATTATTTTTATGGCTTATTATTATTCCTTTATTTCAGTTTAAAAGGAATAAAGTAAGAAAGGCTCTTGTTTCTTTAAGCATTTTTATAATTCCATTTTTATTGATCCTAAATCATATAATAGGTGGGACAAAATTAATGCTACCCATTGGAATTCCTATATCACTAATTGGTATTTTTTATATGTGGATGATATATTTTTTATTTTTAACAATGAAGACTGGGAAATGGATTACAGTTTCTGTTTCAATTATGTTAGGGATTCCTGTTGGTATTATAGTAAGTGCAATGATCTCAAAGTTTATTAATCACCCAATTATTGATACTTGGGATATATTGTCATATGGAATAATGATAATGATATCAATTATAACTTTTTTCATTGGAAGAACTCGAAAACACTTATGTTTAGAAAATGGTGGATGATGGGGTAAGCGGAAGATTACGTTTTTGTTGACTTAACAGGTAATTTTTGAAAAATGGAGAATATATTTTAAAAGTATTTAAGTGAGGAGGATGATTATGTTTCAAACACTAGATGGTTTCCTTAAATTATGGAACTTTGAAGCGGATGCCACTCAGAAAATTCTTAATCAACTTACAGACGAATCCTTATCCCAAGAAGTAACACCGGAAAATTGGACATTAGGAAGAATAGCTTGGCATACTGTAACAGCAATTAATGTTATAGCAACTCAAACAGACCTTACCTTTGACTCTCCTAATCAAGATTATCCTGTCCCAACCTCAGCAAAGTTCATCTCTGACAGCTATCAAAAAGCAAGAACTGCTTTGTTTCAAGCTGTAAAAAATCAATGGACTGATAGTAGTCTTGGCGAAATAAAGGATTTTTTTGGTCAGAAAATGTCAAATTCAGAACTTTTATTTTTTATGATTCAACATCAAATTCACCATAGAGGACAAATGACCATTCTTATGCGTCAAGCAGGTTTAACTATCCCGGGTCTTTATGGTCCATCAAAAGAGGAATGGGCTATGATAGGTATGGCAGCTCCTAAAATGTAATTAATATTATTGAGTTAAAAGAGAAATGCGGAATGTAGATAAGGGTGGCTGGTGATTTTTTGCAAAGGGGCACTATCCTGAAAAAGGGGAGGTGCTCTTTTTCTATTTTAGGGCCAATTAAATTATTTTCTGTAAGAAGGATTGCGTGCTTTTTTACATGTAAATGCTAATTTCTGTGATAAACACGAATGGATAACTAAAAGAGAAGTAAAAAAGTTGATGAAATGATTCGTTAGTCATTTTTTCCTAGTATTTTGGACATCCTCTTAATGTGTAAATTAATTTTGCAAAGAAGGAAAGACGATGACGGAGGGGATGAGTTTATTTTTATTCACTAGATAGTTATTTTTCTGTCTATTTTCAGATTACATAGTACTTGGAATGGAGGCAACAAATGAAACGAATTTTATTTATCTTCTCATCTGTATTTTGTATTACGTTATTAATCGCTTGTGGCGGGCAAACAAATGAAACCGATAATAAAACAAATCAAAATAATGCTACTCAGAATAATAATAATAATAATAATAATAATGGTAAAGCAACCAATATAAATAATTCTTATCTACAAAATACTCAGGACCAAAATGAAATGAAGTCAAAAATGAAAAGTTTGAATTTTAGTGAATTTGATTTAGAAGTATCATACGCGGAGCAGAAAGACTATGAAGTTGAGATTAATCACGACAACTCAGGTTTGATTGGAGGGCAAGTTGATGATGATTTAAATAATGTACACTTACGGGGTAAAGATGCATTCGACAGAATTTATTCAAAAGTAGAAAAACTGACTATTTCTAAAGACACGAATAAAAAGGATGCTATCGATCAAATTCTAAAGACATTTGACCTCCCGGCAAACTATATTAAATTTGAGTTGGAAATCATCTTCAATGATGGAACTTCTATGGAATATAATGATTAAAAATAGACAGCTGAGGAATAAGTTCCTTGGCTGTTTTTTTAATAGGCTTCAGACCTTCCAAAGATCTAAATTAATGATAGCTTATCCTAAATAATATTCCTTCAAGGAAAGTGCCCTTTTCTGTAAAAAGGATCAGCGCATATTTTTCTTTAGGGCTATATAATTATTTTTCGAGATTGTGAAAGTATGTTTTAAGGTAGTGGAGCAGGATACTTGAATAGGATTAATGGTAAAATTGAGAGAGATAGAAGATTTGAAAAAAGATGCAAATTAGGTTTTTACAATTAAATAGGTATTAATATTAAGGAAGGAAGTGCGAAAATTTGGATTTTGAAACAGTGATGGCAGAACTTGAAGCCCTCGGCAAGGAACGAACGAAAAAAATGTACATATCTAATGGTGCACATGAGCCGCTCTTTGGTGTGGCTACAGGTGCGATGAAACCAATTGCTAAGAAAATAAAAATAAATCAACTTTTAGCAGAAGAGCTTTATGCAACAGGTAATTATGATGCGATGTACTTTGCTGGCATTATCGCAGACCCAAAAGCCATGACTGACTCGGATTTTGAACGTTGGATAGAGGCAGCTTATTATTATATGCTGTCCGATTATGTAGTGGCAGTAACTTTATCAGAGTCGGATATTGCACAAGATGTTGCGGATAAATGGATTGCTAGCGGTGATGAACTGAGAATGTCAGCTGGCTGGAGCTGCTACTGCTGGCTTTTAGGAAATCGAAAAGACAATGAATTTTCCGAGAGCAAGATTGCTCATATGCTTGATATGGTGAAAAATACGATTCATGATTCGCCAGAACGAACGAAATCCTCGATGAATAATTTTCTATACACTGTGGGGATATCATATTTGCCGCTACATGAAAAGGCGATTGAGACTTCAAAGGAAGTAGGTATAGTTGAAGTCAAACGAGACAAGAAAAAAAGCAGTTTCCTAAATGCTTATGAAAGTATTCAAAAAGAAATTGATAGAGGGAGGGTTGGTTTCAAACGAAAATATGTAAGATGTTAATAATGGCTTCGTATGAGGTCCAAGAAGGGTTGAAGCCCTTTAAACCCTTACCGAACTAAAAGGGGGCCACAGGTTGGAAAAAGGTTTTTAGGATGACCTTTTCTCCTTGTGTAAAAGGAGCAGTTTAATTCATAGACAAAATATACTATATTAAATTTAGTACATATTTAATTGGAAGGTGGATAAAAATGTCAAAAATTACACCGTTTTTAATGTTTCAAGATGGCAAGGCGGAAGAAGCAATGAATTTCTATACCTCTCTTATTGAGGATTCTCAAATTATTAATATTATTCGGTATGGGGCTAATCAAGCTGGTGACGAAGGAACAGTGATGAAAGCTTATTTTACCTTAAAAGGTCAGGAATTTATGTGTATCGACAGTAATGTAAAACATCAGTTTTCCTTCACACCTTCATTTTCAATCTATGTTACTTGTGATACAGAGGAGGAAATTGACAATCTTTATCAAAAATTGATTGCTGATGGAGAAGCCCTTATGCCAATTGGCGATTATGGTTTCAGTAAGAAGTTTGGCTGGCTAAATGATCGTTTTGGGGTGTCTTGGCAGCTTAATCTTCCTAAATAATAAATAAGAATTCCAAATAATGGGGTGCTAATTTTAAGGAATGTTTCGAACAACTTCGTTTTTATTCAAGTAAACACTGCAAAATTAAATATACTGATTGGGGGTAAGACTTTGAAAGTTAAAGGTTTCGGTGGGGTTTTTTGGAGATCAAGAGATGTTGCTTCATTAAAAAATTGGTATAAGGAAGCACTAGGAATTTCGATGGAAGATTGGAATGGTGCGGTCATCAAACCAGATACTGATAATGAAACGATTTTTTCTCTTTTTAAAGAAGATAGTGATTATTTCCCAGTTGAGCAAAGTGTGATGCTAAATTTTCAAGTTGAAAATATCGAAGCTTGGATGGAACATTTCGAAAAACTTGGAATACCCCTTCTAAAAAATCCTGAAAAAAGTGAGTTTGGAACATTTCTTTGGATTTCTGATCCAGAAGGAAGATGGATTGAAATTTGGGAGAAATAATTTAAAATTAACCTACTAATAAAAGTAACGTGAACTGTAATAAAATTCCTGACGAGTAAGTGTGGTATTCCTTTCAAAGGACAGGCTATAATTTTTAAGAGAATAGGTAGGATTCAACTTTTATGTCACATTTCATTCAAACGATATTTGATTTGCTTTCTAATTTAGGATATTTAGGAATTGCATTAGGTTTAATGGTTGAGGTCATTCCAAGTGAGATCGTATTAGCATATGGCGGATACTTGGTTTCAATAGGGAAAATATCATTTGCAGGGGCTGTTGTAGCAGGTACGATTGGCGGTGTTATTGCACAATGGTTTCTTTATTGGATCGGAAAATATGGAGGAAGACCTTTTCTTGATAAATATGGGAAGTACCTCCTTATCAAGCCTTCCCATATTGATGTCGCACAAAATTGGTTTAGTAAATATGGTTCGGGTGTTATTTTTACTGCACGTTTTATTCCTGTTGTCAGACATGCGATTTCCATTCCAGCAGGTATTGCAAAAATGTCATTTTCGAAATTTAGCTTTTACACAGTTCTAGCGATTATTCCATGGTCGATTTTATTCCTTTACCTTGGAATGAAATTAGGTTCGAAATGGGACCAAATTAATAATGTAGCTAAACCCTATGTGACACCGGCTATTATTATTGCCATCATTCTTGCTCTAATTTACTTTATTATTAAATGGAGAAATTCGAAAAGAAAGAGATAAAGTAACCACCCCTCTTAGAAAAATTAAAAATAAAGAAAGCAGTTTGATTCTATAAATATGAGATCAGACTGCTTTCTTTTTGAATAGAATCAAATCTCCATATTCATTATTCCTTTTCCGTTGTTCTAGCTTTACGGAAACCGTTAACGGCATTAATCACTGCAAAAATAATAAAGATAATGATGATTACGGCGATAAGCCATGTATCAAAATATATAAAACTGGCTTTGTAAGCTACAAATTCTGGAGTCAGTATGTTAGGGGTTAGTAAAATAATGGTGAGGGTCACAGTTACGATTAATTCATGTATAGCATTTATAATTGCTAATCTTTTAGTCCATTGACCATTAATGAATTTATATAGTGTTAATGCAATCTCAAATACTATTATAGCTGCAACTATTGGCCAATATTGAAGTAATATTTCTTGGTTGAATGCAGGTGCAGCAAGTGTTAATCCGTCTTTTCCACCTTCATAGATACCGATTAATTGGTTAGCATAGAAGTACAGTGTAGCCCATATGGCAGTCCACATTAAGCAGAAAAACATTTCATATTTTGATATTGCTTTTTGCTTTGGAATATAAGAGATGTTTTTTAAATCATCAGGTGTCCATTTTTTAAATGCTGCAGATAATGGCAGGCTATCTTTGTCTTTATCAACTCGTTCAATAACAGCCAAAACAATCGTAAACCAGAAAAATGTCTGAATCCCTACTTCAATGATTCTCCAAATCCCAAATCCTATTATGTCTAGAACGACATTAATAATTGCTTCTTCATCATTAAAGCCACTTATATATTCGGCAATTACTGAGATGAAAGCAACCACAGCTGCAATAGGTAAAATCATTTTTAATAATGAAACATATATATCAAAATAACGTGGGCCAATTAAATGCATTGGCTGATCTCGATACCCGCTTGCTAGAACAACAGGGTCACCCATTTTTTGAAGAGCAGATTTTACGTCTTCTTCACTATAATGATCAGGCAACATCTCCTCAATGGTTGAGCGTAATTCAAGTGCAATATCCTCACGATTTTTCTCAGGGAGTCTTCGAGTCACTTCCTGAATATACACATCAATCAGATTCATTCATTTTCCTCTCCTTTTAACAACTCATAGAGCTCTTTTGAATTTTGTAGCCATTCTTTTTTTAATTGTGTAAAAATCTCTAATCCAAATTCACTTAAAACATAATACTTTCGTGGCCTACTCTCAGAAGTGTCCCAGCTGCTCGTAACGAGTCCTTGTTTTTCTAAACGGCGAAGCAGGGGATATAAGGTGCTTTGATCAATGTTAATACTTGAATTTTCCAATATCTGTACAAGTGAATATCCATATTGTGGAGTGCGCAATTGACTTAGTACAGCTAATGTCAACGTCCCTCTTCTAAGCTCCGTCAATAAGGAAGTCAGTAAATTATTCATCATACACCTCGTTTCACATACTACTGTATGATATACACTATATAGTCTATGCTATGCGACATACACTATTGTTGTTACAACAGCAATATAAATATTAATATTTGAAATGAAAAATAGAAAAGGGGGTTAAACGCATTGGTGACTGGGGTACTCAATGCCAAATATCTGAATTGTAGTATTAGGCTTACGTATAGGAAAAGCAAACAGCTCGGTATTAGACTGAGCCGTTTGCTTTTATAGTACAAATATTGTTACAAATTTATTTGAAGCTATGCTAACATGGCAATACTAGATATAAAGGATTGGAGAGGATATAGATGAAAATAAATCAACTAATTGCCAACAATATTAACCGTTTAGATGCCATTTTGCCGGAAGATCAGACGCTCGGAATTGCTGGTTTGTCCGGATCTGGGAAAACCACGTTTTGTCAAACGATTGGGGAAGAGTCCAAGAAGCGCCTCGTTTCTTTATTGCCAAAGGCTGAATATCAATATCTGTTTCCTAATATAATGGAAACGAATTTTAGTGCCATCAAGATGGAAGAGATGCCATTAGTCCTTTTTCTCGGGAGATCATCCATTTCTTCCAATCCGCGTTCAACGATTGGCACCCATACCGGCGTTTTTACAGAAATTCGTGAGCGGCTAGCTGAAAAATTTCATCTTTCGCCAGAAGTTTTCTCCTTTAATAATGAATTAGGCTGGTGTCCTGCTTGTAAAGGACGCGGTACGACGAAAAATATTGAATGTAAAAAGTGTGAGGGCAGGCGCTATAGTCCAGAGGTTGAGCAACACACAATCGAATTGTTTGAAAAACCACATAGTATTTCCGATATCAATGAATTAAGCATTGAATCGATTCTTACCCTTTCAGAGGAATTACATATTAGTGAAGCGAAACAACTTATTCTTAAACACATAATCAATATGAATATTGGTTACTTAACATTAAATCGCATTATGGGAACATTATCTGGCGGAGAATTAACTCGGCTTTACTTGGCGGAATTCATGGCAGCAAGTGAAAATACCGTGATTATTATTGATGAAATCTCTGTTGGTCTTGACCACGAAACTCTAGTGAAAATTTTAGAGCAGATTAAACAATTAGGATGCAAGAATCAAATTTGGCTTATTGATCATTCAGACACAGTGCTCGATATTACGGATGAGCAATTGTTTTTTGGACCTGGCAGCGGGAAATACGGCGGAAAAATTGTCGAAGAATCACCTCGTCCAAAGCCTGTTTTATTGGATCGAAATCAGGAAGTGCCAACTGAATACTATCAATTTCATGATCTTTACTGCCGTAATATTCAAATGGATGAAATTCAGATTCCTAAAAATAGACTAGTTACCTTTACAGGTGAGTCCGGCTGTGGGAAATCAACACTAGTTAATGAGTGTATCTCCAAAGATTTTCTAAATCGATATCCAAAAGATAAGCTGGTCATGGTAGGTCAGGATCGAAACCAATCGATTACAAGCCGATCAACTGTTGCGACATTTCTAGATATTAAAAAGAAGCTCACAAAATATAGTGAAGATATTGATGATATTTTTCAGCGCTCAATTGAAGATATTATTGATGAACTGCCAAATGAAGACATCGCTCATAAACGCTTGAGCTTATTGATTAAATTGGGACTTGGTTATTTGACGCTGGAAAGAAAAACTCAGTCCTTATCGACGGGGGAATTTCAATGTGTTCATTTAGTTTCAGAACTGTTTTCGAACACAAGAAATCCCCATACGCTGTTTATTTTTGATGAACCTTCAAAAGGGTTATCACAAAATATATTAAACCAATTTATTGATAGTATCAGGGGCATTCTGCAGGATGAATCTGTCTCCATCGTCATGATTGAACATAATGCCTATATGCTGGAAAGCTCTGATTTTATTATTGATTTTGGTAAAAGACAGCTTGAGCCTGTACGACATCTTGATGTGATCAGTCATGATGATTATTATCGTCTTAATAATAGGGAGGAAATTGCTGCTCCATCGCCTATTTCATCAACTCTAAAGGCACAAAATGGTATTCACTACTTAAAAGAAAACCATATTGCTTACTTCAAAAATGCAGAAAACATCTATAAAGGCGGCATTTTAAAAAGCTTATCATCAATGGCCCGTTTGATTTATGGTGAATATGAATCTGATACTATCGCACCTGTCATCGCTATTGATCTTGAAAGACACTTGTACAGTCAGTATAGTTTTCTTTATGAAATGGGTGGCCTGATTAACCATATTGTAGCTGCTCATCCGACTAACAAAGATACAAGAAGCTTTGATTTCTATCATCAAGAAAATCATTGCCCATACTGTTCAGGTCGCCGGGTTGTTGAAAAATTTGATTTTGATGTTGTCATTAAAGACAAAACCGTACCATTCTGGGATGGCTTATTACATGAAGACGTGATGAAAGTATTAAAAGTTTATCAATATCCGAAATTACAATTCCTTTTCGACGAAATTAAGAATGAACTTGGACAAGATATCACTAAAAGCTACAATGAAATGACAGAAGCAGAAAAGCATACCTTTTTATATGGGTATTGGGAAAAATCATTCTATGATAAGGCAGGCAAGACACGGAGGACATGGGATGGCTTTAATAAGATCATTGGGATGTATATCGTCATTTCCAAATCGATTATTAAAGAGCATATAAAAGAATCGAAAGAGAAGATTACCTGTCCGATTTGTGAAGGAACAGTGTTAAACCACCATAAAAAACTTACATTTGGAGACACGGATATTCGAGAAATTATCGGAAAACCGCTCGATCAAGTGATAAAAATTGTAGGGAAGTTACCGGAACTGGAAAAATTGAAAGCGATTGTCGGCGGCGATATGGTACTTACGGAAGATGTATCCTTACTTCCTAGGGAAACACAAGTCGCGCTAAAAATGTTTGAATTGGAATTAGCAAGCTTTGTCGGTTTTGAAATGGTCTTACAAAATGTCTTACCATTCTGGGGCAGTATTAAAGGCAATATCGAAGAGATTAGCAGCAAAAATCGGATCACAATTTGTGATTTTGCCGGTATTGACGAAACGAGAGAAACCATTATTGATAAGTATTTCACCAATGGAAAATACAAAAAACTAACGTATGTGTATGAAGCGTTTGGCTATAAGAAAATCGTGACCCAAATTAATAAAATTAAAGCAAGTCATCCATGTCCATTCTGTAAAGGGAAAAAAGTCATTTCCGAAGATAATCTCCATGATGGCGTGTTTAAATTATCAGTTCCATGTGTTAGCTGTTATGCAAGCGGCATCAATGAGGAAGGACGTAAGGAAATTGTCGACGGCATAGACGTACAAACATGGTTAACTGGTAAAGTAAGTGATGTTGTTGATAATAGATCAAATCTTGAGGCTGTTGAAGAAATTCCTATTTTCAATCGTATTCGTGAGTTGAATAAACGAGAGATGATGGCAGTCTATCATTACCTTGAGCAAAATAATTAAGGATTAAACAAATAATATTAATTCCATTTGTAGGTTTTTTGTCTATTTTAGTAATTATTTCATTATTGCGTTTTCCTATCATAGGAAAGCGCTTTTTGTATTGGATGGACTCAAGAAGATCATCAGCTTTATGTAAATCACTATGAATATGTGAGAAAACACCTACGAAACTGGTTAATAAAGGTTTATCACCTCCTTATTAATGTTTGATCATGAAAAAAACTAGAGCAGCGGGGAACATGCCCCACTGCTTTTTTCGATATTTCGATTAAATTTATTCAGCCTAGTTTCAACATTCACTGGGGATGAAGACAGATTAAATATGTGACGTCCTGTTACAACGTCTGCACTATCACGACCTGTGCGTCGAAAAACCCCCACTGAATGAAGATTCACTTTATTATTGAAAAATTAAATTAGGATTTTCAATAATATTTCATTCTTTTCTCATAATTGAGTGTTATAAATAATTATTGTTAGTTTTGTTATCGTTCAACATTTTTTCACATTTTTTATCACAAAACGACTTCTTTTTATAAAAAAATACTATATTATTAATGTTTAGTGATAGAAAGAATCAAACAAGTGCAACTTGGAGGTGGGATACATTGTTACCTGTTGAACGACAGCAACAAATTTTAACATGGTTAGAACAAGAAGAAACATTACGTGTTTCAGATATCAGTAAAAGATTTAAAGTGTCAGAAATGACAGTATACCGTGATTTAAAACCTTTAATTGATCAGAAAAAAGTCTATAAAACATCAAATGGTATTACTCTTATTGCTCAAAACTATATTTCTTCTAATCTATGTTGCTATTGCCATAAAGACTCTATGACAAGAATGTCTGTGCAATTAATTAGAAAGAATCAACAAGTAGAACAAACATGTTGTCCTCATTGTGGTCTACTTCGATTTCAAGCAATAGAAGATACTGTTTCACAAATAATTTGCCGTGATTTCTTAAAAGATACAACAATAAGTGCGAAAACAGCGACCTTTCTCCTATATGCCGATATTGATTTAAATTGTTGCCAACCACAAGTGATTGCCTTTGAATCGATGAAACAAGCTAAGCAATTCCAATTAGGATTTGGCGGTAAAATATATAATTTTACAGAAGCAATTCAGGCAATAACGATTGATATGAATAATGCAGGCTGCTGCCATTCGCATAAGTAAAATCGGGAAATCACAACATCCAACACACTATATAATTCGACTGCATTAGACTCAAATTGGAGGTTTCGTAATGAAAAAAAGCAATTATAATCGTTTTTGGCGTTGGCATTTCTATGCAGCATTATTTATTACACCACTGCTAATTACGTTAACATTAAGTGGGATTGGCTATCTATTTTATACAAATGTAGAAAATCAGGCATACGATCATTTATTTTTTGGAAAAAGTAACAAAACAGAACAATTAACGATCGATGAAGGGATTGAAAAAGCAACTGAGCATTACAAAGGCTATACCGTCTCGAAGGTTATTGTACTGGATAAACCGTATAATACTCGCTTAACGATGACAAATAATGATGGCGACCAGAAATATGTATTTTTAGATAAAAACTATCAAATCATAGGCAGTCAAAATGCGAAATATACATTTTCAAATGTCATGAGAGAAGTTCATAGTCAACTATTTGTAGGTGGCACTTTTGTCAATTATTTAGTTGAATTAGCCTCATGCTGGGCAATCTTCTTAATGTTTTCTGGTATTTATATGACACTCAAGGGAAGGGCATTGAAGAAAAAACAGAACCCGACGAAGCGACAAAAAAATAAAAAATGGCATGCATTATTGGGAACGGTTATTACCATTCCTATGATTGTTATTATTTTTACCGGCTTGCCTTGGTCAGTATTTATGGGTAATTTTATATATTCAGCGGCTCAAGAGCATCCTTCTATTGGATTCCCAACATTATCACAACAGCCGCCAACTTCAAACATGAGTGAGATTCCTTGGGCTACTCGTAAAAATGAAGCACCAACATCTGATCAAACTCACTCACATCATGGAGATATGGCTAATATGCCAGGAATATCAGACAACAGCATAAGCGTCCAACAGTTAATGAAAGAGATTGAGTCGGAGCATATTTCTAAACCATATTCAATTATTTACCCTTCAACTGAAGACGGTGTATACACAGTATCGAAAGGCAGTAATACAGGGGTAACTGGCCTAGATGTTAGCCCATATGATGAAATTACTACTTATTTTGATCAATATAGCGGAAAATTAATTTCTAAAGTAGGCTATGATCAATATGGTATTCTAGCGAAATGGTTTACATGGGGAATTCCATTGCATGAAGGACATTTATTTGGCTGGCCAAATAAAATACTAAACTTAGCTATTTGTCTTTCTTTCTTACTCGTCATTTTTTGGGGATTTAAAACGTGGTTATCTCGAAAAAAAGAGAGTTCATTATCAGCACCGCCAAAAGTATCAAGCAAGATTACACTTAGCTTCATTGTTTTCGTGGTGATATTAGGAGTTGTTATGCCACTATTTGGGATTTCCTTGCTCGTGGTACTAATCATTGAAGGTATGATTTTCTATATCAATAAAAGAAATAGTGGGGAAATAGCATGGTAATCTATTTGTTTGTCAAATGTTAGACATTAAAAGTGAAGCGCAATTAGGCTTCACTTTTTTATTAAAAAAATACTTTATTCATAGGATAAGAGGCATTAGAGAATCGACGGCAGGTTATGTTTGAAATTTTATAAAAGTTTATATTCAGTTCATATAAGTGGTTTATTATCTCTACATATTCAACTACAGATATGAGGGAGGAATAACATTGAGTCAAATAAAGGGCAAAAGAATTTTTGAATATGATGTGGGGAATTTTCAAACACAAAATCCCTCTGTTAAAATACCAGTCTTTTTTACAGAACTTGTACATATAATCCATTAATACTCTTCTGTAAAAGGTGGTTTGTTGTGGGAATTCATTTCGGGATCGTTATGAGTGCTTTTGGTACCATTTTGGGGGCATTGCCTGCATTGCTATTAAGCAATGTATCACATCGTGTGAAGGATAATTTATTAGCATTCAGTGCAGGAATTATGGTATCAGCTTCAACTTATGCTCTCATTCCATCAACCTTAAAGCTTTCGAATATGTTTGTTTTAACGATTGGCATTTTACTAGGGACAGTTACACTGACCTTTTTAGAAGCGAGTCTTCCGCATATTGAACTAGAACATGTTAATCATTCATCTTATCAAGCAAGACCGCTTCTTTTAATTGCTGCTATGGCTATACATAATATTCCAGAGGGGTTTTCGGTAGGGATTAGCTATGCCAGTCAGTATGAGGATTTAGGGTCTTTAGTTTCGTTTTCCATCGGTTTGCAAAATATCCCAGAGGGTTTTTTAGTTTGCCTGTTCTTAGTTGCCAATCATGTTCCAAAGCTAAAGGCTCTAATGTATACAGCTTTTACAGGCTTTATTGAACTTTTTGCTTCTTTTATTGGCTTACAGCTTACAGATTCATACATGGCCTTGATTCCATACGGATTAGCTTTTGCAGCAGGGGCTATGCTATTTGTAGTATATAAGGAGTTAATTCCAGAAAGCCACGGAGATGGAAATGAGCGATCAGCGACTTTTTGTTTTGTCATTGGCTTATTAACGATGATTTTTCTTACGGAGCTGTCGATGTGATTTTGATTTATTTTCAAAGGCAAATGAGTTGTAAAAAAGCACTGACAAGGATTGTAATATCTCCTAGTCAGTGCTTTTTTATTAAGCCAGAAAGAGCAACCATTAAGAGGATGCTCTATGTATTGCTTCGCTTATCTTACAGCGGTTGCTTTTTTCTCAGCAATTAAATCTTCTAATCTTTCTTTTTGACTAACTAAATCTTCGATTGTAAGATCTGCTTTAGGTGACTGAAAACTTAAGGTTGGGACATTGTTTTGAACTAAACTTCTTAGCTGCCCATTGTTTTGTTCGTATAAACGATAACCAACGGCTCCAACTACAGTACCCGATACAAACCCCATTAAAAAATCTCTGTTAAAAGCCATAAGAATTCCTCCTAAGTATTTAAATTTATATTTAAAGAAGTCTTTGACTTCTTCTCATATCATTGAAAATTTCAAGAACGTTTACTGCCCATGTAACCATAGCAACCTTTAGTATGTTTTGTGGTCCTAAAGAGAACATGCTTATAATTCCTGTTATTACATCTGGATGTCTCATTTTGTTTTCTCCATGGGACAAAACCGTGTAGGCTGTGGAAATTACGGCTGCATAGTCAAAAAAATCTGGTACTGGACTAATTCCTTTACGTAAATAAGCTATTAATATTAAACAACCTGCCCCTAGCGATCGAAGAAAGTCCTTTCTTATATCAGGTGTTACTTGCACCATTAAGCGATCAAGGGGGTCAAACTGTGTTTGGCGAAAAAATAGGGAGATGTACCGTAAAATCACATTTCTGCTTATGGAATGTGGTTCATACTCGATAACCATTGAGTGAATAATTGGTTCAATTCTTACTTTCTTGATTCCGTTTAATGCGGAAAACATGTGTTCAATATTCAAATAATCATTTTTATCGGAAAGCGCTGGGATGATTAATCGTAGTCTACCAGGAATACTGTGAGCGATTCGATATTTTATTTCCACTCCGTTTTCCTCCTAATAGAATTATTTTTCCACTATTTAACACAACTGCGATTGTTGCTGCGTTATGTATCGCAGCTCCAATGACTGGTGATATATAACCGATCGTCCCTAAAAGAATGGCCCCGCTGTTTACTAATATCGTAACAACAAGGTTTTGATAGATTAATTTCATGGTTTTTTGAGACATTTTTATTACTTCTGCTAAGGCAAGCGGGTCATCGGATGTAATAATTACATCGGCCGACTCTACCGCAATATCTGTTCGTTTTGTCCCAAGTGTAATTCCGACATTGGAATAGGCCAAAGCAGGAGCATCGTTTACACCATCACCAACCATCATTAAATGATCGGTTTTGTTTTTATAGTTCATGACAAAATTTGCTTTGTCTTCAGGAAGCGCCTCTGCTATAAATGCATCCATTCCAAGTTCATCTGCAATTTTTTTGGCAGGGTGGAAGCGATCCCCTGTTAACATAATCACCTCGTCTACTCCGTGTCTTCTTAACTGATTGATGGCTTTTTTCATCCCATCTCTGATCTGATCTTCTAGTATAATAATTCCAATCAGTTCAGTATCATAAGAAACATAAACGATATTTTCATCAGGGTTCACTAGGCTTTTTATGTTATTTAGAGGCTCTAAAGAAATATTCCAATTGGATAGAAATACTTTACTCCCAACTAATACAAGTTTATTTTCAATAATCGCTTTGATTCCTCTTCCGACAATCATTTCAATTTCTTCGTGCATTGGAATGGATAGGTTTCGTTCTTTTGCTTTGTTGCAAATGGCCTCGGCGATGGGGTGTGAAGAATGCTCTTCTGCCGAAGCGGCAATACTCAATACTTCATCCTCTGTCATTTCTGATAAAGGAATAACCTTTGTCACATTAGGTCTTCCCTCTGTGATCGTTCCTGTCTTATCGAGAATAACTGTGTCAATTTGGGCAAGCTTTTCGATGGTTTGACCGCCTTTTAATAGAATGCCGTTTTTGGCGGCAACACCAATGGAGGATGAAATGGCTGTTGCCGTAGAAAGCTTCAAACCACAAACATAGTCAATGACTAGCATATTCAATACTTTATTCCAATCTCTTGTTATGAGATAAATTAAGCCTGCTAGAATAAAAGAAACAGGAACCAGCTTTTCGGACAGACGATTGGCTATCGATTGAATAGGGGCTTGCTTTGTTTGTGCCTCTTCTATAAGATGAATCATTCGGGAAATCGCTGTATCGTCCCCAGCTTTTTCTACAAGAATCCTTATACTTCCTTCTATAGCAACACTCCCAGCATAAACGCGATCACCATTCGTCAGTTCTTTGGGAATGTATTCACCGGTAATCGATGATTCATCAATTGTTGCAATCCCGTCAAGTATCGTGCCATCAACAACTACCTTCTCTCCTTGAAACACAGCTACATGATCGCCAGCTTTCACTTGTTCAATAGGAACCTTTACTTCGTTACCTGATTCATCTACTTTCCATACAGAATCAACGTTAACATTTAACATTTCTTTTACGTAATTTCTTGTTTTGTAAGCTGTAAACTCTGTAAGCCATTCACTTATGGTGGACATTAAATAAATAATCAGTGCTGATTTTGGGTTTCCTTTCACAATTGATGCAAGCAATGCTGCAGAGGTCAGAGTGTCTGCATTCGGGCGGCTATTAGTAAAAATTGCGGAAATCCCATTTCTTAGAATTTTATATGATGATAATAAAACTGCAATTGATGATGGTCTTGCAAGATTATTAATTCCTTGAATGGAAGCGGGTGATACTTTAACCATTTCAAACACAAATGCACTTAAGGACACAAGAACTTCAATGATTGGGAATTTCGATTTTTCCTGTACCTCACTTTGCGCACTTGCAGACGGGGTGGGAACTATAGAAAGTGTTCGATCGATATCTTTCCATAAATATTGGTCATCATGGTATAGCAGCAATGATCCAGTTTCAACCGTATAGGAGGCTGAATAAACGGAAGGAATAGCCCGAAATAAAGCTTCGATTTCCTTGCCCTTTTCCAATTCTGTCCCTATATTTAGTCGTGTTCTTCCAGGAATGGAATGGATTAATGATAGCTTAAGGTACATGGTTTTTTCCTTTCTCTTTCGTAATAATCGTATAGGACCAATATAATAGACTGCTTGAGAAAGCGGGATTAGCAGAAAAACCTGAAATGCCAAAAATTAATAAAAATAAAGAAAGCAGAGAATCAACATCTGCTTTTCCAGATGTTCTTTTCTTTATTAGTCCATCAACTGTCGATACGGTATTTTTCATGGTTTTCATCAGTTGAGCATCTACATAAGGAAAAGCATTTACCGAGGTGTTGACAGCTAGTTTTAGAAGTTCATCAAATTCTTGAGGACTAAGAGCAGGTACTACAAACTCAATTAGTAGACTTCCAGTAATCGGTGAAGCACTAACATGCTTAACGATTTCAAGCTGTTCAAATGTTGTTTCCAGATGTTTAGCAACAATTTCATTCTTCCATTGATCGCATTTGAGCCGAACCCTTCCTGGCATCGCGTGAACAACTTCAACCTTTTGATCATTAATATATGAAAATATTTTGGGAGCTAATAGCGATGCACCCAGTCCCACTAATGAAGAAATCATGTTCTCTCTCCCTTTACTATCTAACTTTTTGTGAAAGCCACTCAATTTGTTCCATCCATGCCTCTAACTGCTTCATATGATCAATCGGACTACTATCATAGGTTATTAGTAAACTTCCAGTTTCCGCAGTGTAACTAATGGAGTAAATGGCAGGATCATTTTCAAAGTGCTTGATTAATTTATTTACTAATTCAGTATTGCTTTTCCAGAAAACGGACCGAAGCCGGATTCTACCGGGAATATTATGTATAACTTCAATTGAATGTTTTTTAAGGATTTTATTCATACGATTAAAAAGCTGTAATTCTTTTACTTTATTCAGCATCTTTCTACTCCTATAGAAATAAATTCCGCTTAATTTATATATGATTTACTTAACTTTAAAATGACCTTTCTTTTTCCTATTATTAGTAATTTTTAAGTTTAATAATAGTATAAAAATAATTGTAAGTAAATGGATTTAATTGAAAATATATACTTATACCTATTGGAAGTTAAAATATATATTACCTAATCATGAGTTTTGATAATAATGTTCAGAAAAATTGTGATGTGGTTATCAGCTCAATGTTGTTATATAATTTTAAAGTAAAAATAAATGCTTATTTCTGGATTCCAACAACTTAAGATTCAATCATAAATAGGAAGGTGTGATATTTTGAATGGCCAGGAATTAAATGTAGTTGATCATCTTGAAGAATTAAGGAAAAGAATCATTATTTCGGCAGTGGCTTTTTTTGTATTTCTTATTATCGGATTCGTATTTGTGAAGGATATTTTTCTCTTTTTCATGGGGAATCTGGATTACAAACTGATTGTCTTAGGGCCGAGTGATATTATGTGGATTTACTTCCATATCGCATCGGTGATAGCAGTAGCTGGTACGATTCCTGTTACCGCATGGCAATTATGGCTATTTGTTAAACCAGGTTTAAAACCTTTCGAACGAAAAATTGCCTTAATGTATATCCCACCTATGTTTTTACTTTTTCTTGGCGGATTAGCATTTGGCTATTTCTTTATTTTTCCTAACATCATGACATTTCTTCTTAGTCTCGGAAAAGATTTAATGACGACTACTTTTACAGCTGATAAATATATCAATTTTTTAATTTACATGACTTTGCCTTTTGGTATCGCCTTTGAATTACCGCTTGTTTCAATGTTTTTAACAACATTAGGATTCTTAAATCCTTTTAAAATTGTCAAAATCAGAAAGTATGCTTATTTTATCTTGGTAATCATTGCTTCTATGATTTCACCGCCTGAATTTATTTCGCATATTTCAGTGGCTATCCCGCTTATTCTCTTATTTGAAATCAGTATTTTCTTATCTAAGATTGTCTTTAATCGCAAGAAAAAGTTGGAAAAGGATCAGTTGGAAGATCAGGATGAACTTACTAGTTATTAAATTGTGCTTCCTTGATTATATTGATAAAATGCTGAAAAAATATGCAATTGTGTTGACAAAATGACAACATCATCTTAATATGAAACTGCGATAATGGGAAATTCATTAAGGTGAGATCTAAACGCTAAATAGCGTGATATAATGAAGCCTTTATTCTCTCCTTGATGAGAAATAAAGGCTTTTATTTTAAAAATTAATTATTAGAGTTTGAGAAATGTCCAGCTTTTGGCGCCATCGGTTTGAGGTCACAAGTCAATTTATCCAAAAGATTTAAGAACAATCTTTCGGTCAGCTCGACTTGTGCTTGTCGCCGATAAATGGGCGCCTTGCGTTTTTCTTAAAGAAAAGGTGATAAAGATGGCTTTGAGCCGTTTGAAAAAGTATGATTATTTATTGGTGCTTGCCATTGTCTTACTTTGTTTATTTGGACTAACGATGGTTTTTAGTGCAAGTTATCCTCTAGCCATGCTAGAACATCATCCCCCTCGATTCTTCCTTATCAAACAAATGCAATCTTTGGGAATAGGTTTAGTATTTTTTGTCATCACTGCTATACTTCCGTATCGTATCTATGGAAAGCTAAGCCCGATTTTTGTTGTTATCTCAATATTCCTTTTGATCGCTGTTTTGATTCCAGGAATAGGGGTGGAACGAAATTATTCGCAAAGATGGCTGAAAATAGGCTCATTCATCATTCAGCCAACTGAGGCGGTCAAGCTCGCGATGATTGTTTATTTTGCCTATATTTATGCGAAAAAGCAGGAGTACATTCATCATTTTTGGAAGGGTGTTATGCCTCCGCTGTTTATTTTAGGGATTGTTTTTACGCTGATCTTAAAACAGCCGGATTTAGGGACTGCTACCGCAATCCTTATCCCTTGCGGATTCATCCTTTCTTGTTCAGGGCCGCGGAAGATTCATATAATTTTCCTAGGCGTTGTGGCTTTATGTGGAATTGCTACTTTGGCCATGACAGCTTCTTATCGGTTAGAAAGACTTCTTTCTTATCTTAATCCATTTGGAGATCCTGATGGGAATGGCTATCAATTAGTTAACTCCTATTTTGCTTTATCTTCTGGTGGGCTATGGGGACGCGGGCTGGGAAACAGCATTCAAAAACTCGGTTATCTTCCAGAGGCACATACTGATTTTATTATGTCAATTATTGTTGAAGAGCTTGGTGTAATAGGCTTGTTATTCGTAATCGGTTCTTACCTATTTATCATGTATCGAGGGATGCGCATTGCCCAGAGGTCCACTGAATCATTTCCTAAATTACTGGCAATCGGTCTAACATTCCAAATCATGATACAAGCCATATTTAATTTAGGAGCAGTCAGCGGCCTTCTCCCGATAACAGGAGTTCCGCTTCCATTTATCAGTTATGGTGGTTCCTCGTTAATCATCATGCTGATATCTTCTGGAATCTTAGTAAATCTTTCTTATCATGCTAATCGAGCTATCGAAAAGAAAGAACAAAGAAATATTGACGCTATAGACACAAAAAACTGAAATACTTGCCTGAAGGTAGAGAATACTAAAGCGTGTAATCTTTTTTCTTAATGATAAAAGCATGTTTATCTTCTTAAGATTGGAGGGAGTGAAATGGAAAAAATCATTGAAAAGGAATTAAGATCACTCCTTAATCAACATAGCCAATCCGAAATAATGGATTTTTTATCGCAATATCAGCCTTTTGATATTGCTGAAGTAATGGATGAATTAGATCAAAATGAACAATTATTACTGTTTTCCTTTGTTCAACGTTCATTAGGGGCAGAGACTCTAGAATATTTAGAACCAGAGCTACAATATAAAATTCTACATCGATTGGAAGACGAGTTTGCCTCAGAAATATTAAATGAGATGTCGAGTGACACGATTGTTAATTTGCTTTTAGCTGTTCATCCTCATCAAGCTAAAAAGCTTTTAAACTATTTGCCAGATGATTATCGTATAAAAATTAATACGCTTATAAGCTATGAACCAAATACGGCGGGAAGATTAGCGACAGTTGATTATATTGCGGCACGTATAAATTGGACAGTGGACCATACTCTTGAGCATGTTCGAAGAGTAGGTGAACACGCTGAAATTGTCTCCTATATTTATGTTTTAGGCGTTCATGGAAATCTCGTAGGTGTTGTTTCTCTTAAGGAAATCATTCTTGCTAAATCAGGTACGAAACTTGAAGAGATTATTCAGGGAGAGCCAATATCTGTGCCCGTTGATATGCATCAGCAGGAAGCTGCTTCTGTCTTATCAAACTATGATCTTGTCGCCATACCGGTTGTTACGCATGATTTAAGAATGATTGGAATCCTGACTGTTGACGATTTAATTGATGTCATTCATAAAGAAGCAACAGAAGATTTCCAGAAGCTTGGCGGGAGCCAGCCTTTATTGGAGCCGTATTTCAAAAACTCCATTTGGACCCTTTTCAGAAAGAGAATTGGCTGGCTGTTAATCTTGTTTTTGGCAGAAGCTTACACAGGCACGGTGCTTCGCCATTATGAAGACACCCTTTCGAAGCAAATTGCTCTATCTTTCTTTGTCCCTTTGCTTATTGGAACAGGCGGAAATACAGGCTCTCAAACAGTCACAACGTTAGTCCGTGCTTTAGCAGTAGGGGAAGTTGAATTTAAAGATATGTTTAAGGTCTTTAGAAAGGAAGTTTCTACGGGGATCTTTCTGGGCTGTACGATGGGAGCCGTTGCATTAGTTCGCGCCTTCTTCCTGGGCGTCAATTGGAATATCGGAGCTGTTGTGGCTATATCAGCTGTTTTCATTGTCATTTGGGCATCGATGGTAGCGGCCGTTTTGCCAATGATCCTGCATAAATTAAAAGTAGATCCAGCCATTGTTTCCGGCCCTTTTATTACAACCTTAGTTGATGGCACAGGATTAATTTTGTATTTTACGATGGCTAAGATTATTTTGCATATTTAAATGCTTCTGTTAATCTTTTCAATTGCTAGGACATTTGGGAGGCTGGGGTTTTATTCGTGTCAGCCCCCTTTTTTGTTTCTGGATGGAAAAATTTTTGTTATTATTAATGTTGTTGATTTATTGTCAATGTTTTTGAGGTAGACAAACAATATTTATCCATCTGTCTAATACAATGTAAAAAAATTAGAGGTGATATACATTGTATTGGCTAATCATTTTGGCATTCGCAGCTTCTTCTAGTATAGATAATTTAGGAATTGGCATTTCATATGGTGTGCGAAAAATACAAATTGGTATAACTGCTAACCTATTGATAGCAGCCATTTGTTATGTCATGAGCCTAGCGGGAATTACATTTGGACTATGGATTTCGAAGACGATTCCAGGTGAATATCCCATTTTTATCGGTGCTTTTTTACTTTTAATTATTGGCATAAGAATTATTCTATTAGCAGCGCCACGGAAAAAAGTGAAAGTTACTGACAATGAGGGGCTTGAAAAATCATATGCAGGCACACAGAAAACAATAGATACTGAAAAACTAGCAGACTTAGACCGATTAAAAAAAATCGGCTGGGGGGAAGCAGCCTTTCTTGGTATTGCTTTATCTTCAAATGCTCTTACTAATAGTTTGGGTGCAGGGTTACTCCGTTTATCACCGCAGGCGATTTCTTTAACGGCTGCAATAGGAAGTTTTTTCAGTATTCTGATAGGCGTAAAGTTAGGATACAAGCTGTCTGCAGTTCGCATTGGCTCTTATTCTTTAGGCCAATTTGGCACAATTATAAGCGGAATCATTCTAGTTATTATTGCGGCGACTGTCTTCTTCTAAATCTATAATGCAGGTTTTGCAAGAATGGTTGAAATGAAATTGACATAATGTCAATGTCGGTTTATAGTGCATAAATAATGATTATATGATAATACTCGATTTACTTCATAGCTAGTTCAATTTTGTACGTAGGATATTTATAAATGAGAGGAAAGTGGAGTATGTTTGAAGGTGAGAATAATACTAGTATTGGTTCGGTTCTGAAAAACCTATTGAAAAATAGAGCCTTGTCCATGAGAAAGCTTAGTGAGCTAACGGATATTGATACAGCAACAATTTCACGAATTATTAACGGTAAACGGAAAGCAACTCCAGAGCATCTGCAAAAATTCGCCAAATGCCTTAAAGTTTCGAGTACTACGTTGTTTTCAGCAGCAGGATATCTTCAGGAACAATCACAGGAAAAAGCGTATTCAGATGATATTCATTTGTCGGCTGAGAGCATTCAAAGTATTCTCGAATCTACAAATATATTAAATGAAAAATTCTCGATAGAGAGTGTTGAAAACCAATTAGAAACGTATCAGCAATTTTCACAGACAGCAGAAGGGAAAGAAACCATTCTGAATGGGTTCGAGGAAAAGGTAAAGAGGTTAGGCAGTGTGGGACCATTTATTAGTCAATTGCAGGAGATGTATGACAAATTCCGGTTTATGAAAGTGGCACCGCAGCATTTAGCCATGCTTGGAAGTGCACTGCTGTATTTCATTCTGCCAGTCGATGTGATTCCTGATTATCTTCTTCCTATTGGTTATTTAGATGATGCCATCGCGGTAAAGCTTGTGTTACAAGGGGGGATGAGGAAGGTTTAATAAATGGGGACGCATTAAAAATAGCGGGATAATTCAACTTCCTAGTAGAATAAACACATAAAGAGATGAGGATTTAACATGAATTATGAAATCTTTCAAGCTATTAATAACTTAGCAGGGCATCATCCGCTACTAGACCCGATGATGGTTTTTGTAACCGAAAAGGCACTGCTTATCTTTGCTTTCGTATTGTTTGTCATGTGGGTTTTAGGAAATGACAAATTTAAATATACAGTTATCTATGCTGCTCTTACAGGAGCACTCGGATTGTTAATCAATTTTATCATTGGTCACATTTATTTTGAACCGCGTCCGTTTGTCACGCATCATGTTCATATGCTGATTCCTCATGCAGCGGATGCTTCTTTTCCAAGTGACCACACAACAGGTGCCTTCGCATTGGCCATTGCCATCCTGCTACGCCATCGAAAACTTGGTATTTTCATAGTTATATTTGCGGCTCTAACGGGCATATCCCGTATATATGTAGGGCATCATTATCCATTTGATGTACTTGGAAGTATTGTTGTCGGAATCTTAACGAGTATAGTGGTGTATAAACTTTCACCGATGCTGGAGCCGATCCCCCGGACCGTTATTGATATTTATAACAAAATTCCTTTAGTCCCAAAAAATAAACCGCGTCAACGTAGCAAGACGGTTAAGATTCGGTAAATAAAACAAATAGCGGTGGAAAAAATGAATGAAGAAACAAATTGGTATAGACGATTAGACGGTACAATCCTATTAATTATTATTTTATTTTCTGTATTAAGTATCATTTTTATATATAGCAGCCAACAAACAGGTCAGTATGGATCTCAAAATTTTGCTATGAAACAAGTGATTAATTATTTGATAGGATTTACTCTGCTAATCTTAGTTGCCAAGCTCGATGTTGATCAAATTGAGAAGATGGCTTGGCCATTGTATATTGCGTTATTTATGTCGATTGTCATATTGCGATTTTCACCTGAATCCATAGCTTATCCTATTTTAGGTGCAAAGAGATGGTTTATTATTCCTTTCATAGGTTCTTTACAGCCGTCTGAATTTTTTAAAATTGCTTTGATCATTGTTAGTGCTAAGCTAATTTCCAAACATAATTCTCAAAATGAGGATCGAACAACGAAGTCCGATTTACTGCTAATAGGAAAGCTAATGTTAGTGACCATTCCACCTTCCTTATTTGTCTATCAGCAGCCGGATACAGGGATGGTTTTCTTATATTTCATTGCGATCGGAAGCATGCTGTTTCTGTCAGGAATAAAAAAAAGAATCATTACTTTTTTTATTGTTTCGGTTCTCTTAGTTTTAGGAATACTCGTCTATTTGTATGTCTATCAAACTGATGTCATTTATAAGCAGTTAATCCCGTTGCTTAAGCCACATCAGCAGGAGCGTATTATCGGATGGCTAGATCCTGGTGGAAACAGTGATCAGTCATACCAAGCTGATCGTTCTATTTTAGCTGTCGGAAGTGGAGAAATGTTTGGGAAGGGGCTGCTGCAGGGAAATGTGTATATACCGGAAAAACATACGGACTTTATCTTTGCAACGATTGCAGAGGAGGGGGGATTTGTTTTAGCCTCCATCGTAGTGACTATGTTCTTTCTGCTCATTTACAAAGTTGTGATTATTGGGCATTCATCAGATACCCCATTTGGAAGCTATATATGCGCTGGAGTTGCCTTTAGTCTAACAGCCCAAATATTCCAAAACATTGGAATGGTTATTGGCATTATGCCTGTTAAGGGGATTTCACTTCCTTTCTTAACATCAGGGGGAAGCTCCCTGTTCTCTAATATGATAATTATGGGAATCATTTTATCCATTAGAAAAACCTTTGGGCTTTATATGTTTTCGAATGAAAGTAAATACACTGAGGAATAACAAAGGTATGTAGTTGTTTAAAAAATGATTAGGTTTACTCCCCTAATAGAGAACCACGAATTTAGGGGAGTAAAGTAATCTTTTAGATCATTTTCGAATTACCATCTAATCTTACCACCAACCGCCATAACCACCGTAACCACCATATCCGCCGCCGTAGCCTCCATAACCACCGCCGATAAAAGCAGATCCGACAATAATGAGCAGGATAAACAACACAACGATTAGAGCAAAACCGCTGCCACAACCTGTAGCATTAGACATAAATCTCCCCCCTTTCAGTAAGCTACTTATAAAGTATGTTAGAAAAAAACTTTATGAGAGGGCGTTAAGTCCAATTTTAAACAAGTTTCTGTCCCTTATTTTTCAAAAAACTGGATGGGCTTGTATTGCTTTTACCACCAGAAGAAAGGCAGTACAGCGAATGCAGCAATGGCACCTAAAGCAATTCCAGCCCCGAACCCCCAGCCCCAGCCCCAGCGAAATCCGCCTAAGTTTCTTCTGCGGCCAAGTGGTTGAAGATACACCCTGCCTCCGTGAACACGGTGAATAATCCCCCTGTGAATTCTTCCATCATGAGTTCTGATTTCAACTGCTCTTCCTATATGCCTGTGGCACATTGAATGATAATATCCAACTGACATTGTTTATCCCTCCATTCTTAAGAGTATATGACATCATATGTAACTGTCGGATAAACATAAAGGACAAATCTACTAGGACAAACATGGAAGTCTAAGTAATCTGAAGAAATGGCACTCTAAAAAGCTAGGTATTTATTTTAGGGAAACTTTCTTAAACGCCTATACAATTTAGATTTGAATGAATACGATATAGCACAGTTATAAAGAAAGGGAGGACTACAGTGGAGGAACGAAAGAAAAAAATTAGGGTAAAGGATTTAGTCATTTATGCCGATAATGTACAAATTATAAATCAAGATAGACATCATGGGCATGGGCATGAGCATGGTCATGAGCATGAGCATGAGCATAGGGAGAATCAAAACCAAGACATAAATGAACCAAATAGAAGGGGGCCATGGGACTGGTTTTGGTCAGGTAATCGAGAATAACCAATGTTTAAACCTAATATTTTTTAAAGGCCGAAATAGGAAGTTATTTCGGCCTTTAACTTTAAGACTTAGTTGTGAATGCGAGCAATTTTAGCAGGTTCCATCGGCATTAGATCTTTAGTAGTCAGGTTTTTTTCTACTAAAAATTGCTTCACTAAGTAATATCCTACACAGTACCCTAGCAATTCTGGGTAATTTCCTATTCCATATAAAAGCTGCTCGTGTTTTGGATGGTTTTTTTGAATATTCCTATTTGGAAGCACGAAGGTTTTCCATAAGTTTTCGAGTTCCTCATCTGAATAATTATTTGTCCATTTTGAAATAAAATCTTCCCCAAATCTTTCTCTAACTGCATTTTCCGCTATTCCTTCCAAAATAATCGTATCTAATAAAACATAATTATCCTCATGTTTTTGAAATTTAGATAATCGGCAAACATGGTTGTATTCATGTGTAAATAATGATTTAATTTCCTTTTCACTATTATGGCCAGCGATAAATAAAAATAATTTGTCATGATAGGCTAAACCTGCCTTCCCGTTAAATACCCGATTAAATTCCGGGTCGGCTGTATGGGATGGAAAAATGAATATAGGAATGTTCGGTCCGTCCCACTCTTTCTGCAGTTTTCGTTTTTCCTCTTCGACTACTTCCCACACTCGATTTTGTTTTAAAGTTTGTATCACTTTTTTTCCGTTCTCTAATGGATGATACATCCCACTCATTGATAAATACTCATATATTTCAGATGCGGAAGCACCTTCAAAGTAATCTTCTAGCTTTTTGCACATTTCTATCGGCCGGTCATATGATTTTATTAGCCATTTATCAGTGCTTATTATGCTCATCTCGGATACCCTTCCCTTACATCGTTATGTAAATACGATATGCAATTATTAGATGCCAAGTTCCGGTGTCATTAATTAAGTAAGATAATTATTCAGATTATTTAAATGGGAAGGGAATTTGCTTTTTAAAAAAATTAGGGAGGGAGTAGGTTTGGAACATACCTATCTCGATTGTTTAGCGTTATTTGGTGTTGGCGGTGCTCATCCTGGGGGACTTCATTTAACGAAAAACATATTATCAGAAGAAAAGATTGATGAAACAACGAAAATTCTTGATGCCGGGTGTGGAACTGGTCAAACTTCTGCTTACATGGCCAAACAATACCAGTGTGATATCACTGCTTTAGATTTCAGTCAAATCATGCTAGAAAAGGCAAGTAAAAGATTTACTGATCTGCAGCTTCCGGTTACGCTTAAGCAGGGAAGTACAGAGAATTTACCTTTCGATGACGAAACCTTTGATATCGTACTTTCAGAATCAGTTATAGCTTTTACAAATATTTTATTATCACTATCAGAATTTAAAAGAGTGTTAAAGCCAAACGGGAAATTATTAGCGATTGAAATGGTACTCGATCAATCGGCTTCTGAAGAAAAATTAAATTCAATAAAAGAGTTTTATGGATTTTCCAATATGATGACGGAGGACGAATGGTATCAGCTTTTTAGAACCGCTGGCTTTAAAGAGATAAGCGTGAAAAGGTTTGAACTAGATCGAGAAATACAAAATTTAGATGATGCCACAGACTTTTCTATTTCGGAATATATCGATGAACCGTTTTATGAAATTTTAGAAAGGCATTTTCACTATTCAACGACGTACAAAGAGATATTAGGGTATCGCGTATTTAAGTGTCTAGTTTAATCATAGAGGAGCAGAAAGCATGATAATCAGAAAAGCGACTGAGTATGAGACGCAAAAAATATTAAGTCATTCACTCGAAGTTACGAAGGAAGCTACTGTTGGATATGTTGATGCGACTCCAGGAAAAGCACATCAGATCGTTTCTCAATTTTTAATGGATGGCGGTTACTATCTTATTTATACGAATAACAATGTCATTTATGGCTGGATTGGGATAGGGAAGAATTTCGATTATTATACAGATGAAATGGTTGGATTTATTACAGAACTCTATGTATTACCGCAGTACAGAGGGCAGGGAATAGGAGAAAAATTATGCCATGCTGCCTTAAAGCAATTGAAGTATGAACGGTATAGAAGAGTGCAGTTAAACGTATTTAATGGAAACCGCGCTAAGCAGCTCTATCGAAATCTTGGCTTTCAGGAAGTATCTTCAATCATGGAGAGAAGCTTATAAGCAGTTACAGTTAGAGCCTGTGGGCTCTTTTTTGTTGTGGCTTATTCTTGGAATTTCTATAAATAAATTATAATATTCAAGAGAGAGAAAAAATTGTCCAACTGTAGGAAGTGAGAATGTATGACGATGTTTGATAAAAAATGGTTTAGATATATGATGGCCATTATCTTATTTTTACTGATTGTATTTCTATTAAGTAAAAATCAGTTTCTATTAACTCCATTTCTTATCGTAATTAAAACGATATTTTTGCCTTTTGTTGTAGCAGGCATATTATATTACATATGCCGCCCTTTAGTAGCTTGGCTGGAAAATAAAAAAGCGCCAAGATGGCTGGCGATTTTAGCTGCTTACGCTGCCATCGTTTTATTTGTTTTCGGAGTCATAAAATTAGTGGGACCGGTTATTAATGATCAGTTAGAACACTTTGTCGCTAATCTGCCTGCAATGGCTTCAGCGACAACGGATGCGATTAAATATGTGCAGGAGAATTGGACGACCTTTCCAAACTTTGTTCAAGATGCATTGATAAAGGCTAATGCAGAATTAGAATCCCGAATTCATTCCAATGCAGGAAATATCGCAAATGGAATTTTTGGGGTATTTGGGATTATTGGCGGTTTTATAAATACGCTATTCTACCTTGTACTTGTTCCTTTTATCTTATTTTACATGCTTAAAGATGGTCATCGACTTGCACCGAATGTCGTTTCCTTCTTTTCGCAATCCAAAAAAGAACATGTTAAGAAAATCTTACATGAAATTGACAAAACCATATCTACTTATATTCAAGGGCAAATTCTTGTCAGTGTTATAGTTGGGGTGCTGTTATACATAGGTTATTTAATTATTGGCTTAAATTATTCTCTTGTATTAGCGGTATTTGGAATGTTCACAAACGTCATTCCGTTCCTAGGACCTTATATTGCAGTTGTTCCTGCATTCTTTGTCGCTTTATTTCAAGATCCAATCATGGCCCTCTATGTAGCTATTGTCATGTTTGTCGCTCAGCAAATAGAAGGGAATATCGTTTCGCCTAATATTATGGGAAAAACGTTAAACATTCATCCATTAACGATCATTGTATTGATTTTATCAGCTGGAAATCTTATGGGTATCATTGGGATTATATTTGTAATACCGGCTTATTCCATTGTTAAGGTTCTCGTTTTAAATTTTGTACGTATTGTTAAATTAAATAATTGAAATTTAGGCTAGCTGAAGGATATTTTGAGCTAGCCTTCTTTCTTCCATCCTTTCGTGGAACTATGCAAAATGATTGGCGAATGAATAATGGATAGATATAATTACTTATTAACAGGAAAATCAATCTAGAAAAGAAGTTTATACAACCTTGGGAGGTGTACGTCTTACTTCAATGTAAGACTACTCATTGATTACTTTAAATCTATTATTAATTGCTCTTTTAATTGCCATAACAGCTTTTTTCGTAGCAACAGAATTTGCGATAGTGAAAATTCGAGTCTCTAGAATTGATCAGCTTATAGCAGAAGGCCGAAAAGGAGCAGCAGCAGCTAAAAAAGTCGTTTCTCATTTAGATGAATATTTATCAGCCTGCCAGTTAGGGATCACGGTGACTGCATTAGGATTAGGGTGGCTTGGTGAACCGACAATTGAAAGGCTATTGCACCCAATATTTGCGTATTTTCAATTAAATGGATCACTTAGCCATATATTATCATTCGGGTTTGCGTTTACTCTTGTAACATTTCTGCATGTTGTCATTGGTGAACTTGCTCCCAAAACTGTAGCGATACAAAAAGCAGAAGCCATAACATTGGCTACTGCTGTGCCTATTATTTGGTTTTACAAAGTCATGTATCCATTCATTTGGTTTTTAAATGGTTCATCCCGTTTTCTTGCTGGCTTATTTGGTTTGAAGCCCGCTTCGGAGCATGAAATGGCACATTCCGAGGAAGAGCTTCGCATTCTTTTGTCCGAAAGCTATAAAAGCGGTGAGATTAATAAGAATGAATTAAAGTATATGAATAATATTTTTGAATTCGATGAAAGAATCGCAAAGGAAATTATGGTGCCTCGAACAGAAATTGTTACAATTTCTATTAACGATTCTTTTAAGGAAATCATGCATATCATCCAGACAGAAAATTACACAAGATACCCTGTTATTGATGGAGATAAGGATACAATCCGTGGATTTATGAATGTTAAAGAGTTTCTGACAGCTAGTTTACAAGGGAAAATCAGTTATGAGGAATTGAAATTGGAGGAGTTCATTAATCCAGTTATTCACGTCATTGAAACAATCCCTGTACATGATTTACTTGTAAAAATGCAGCAGAAACGGACACATATCGCTATTTTGATGGACGAATACGGAGGCACTTCAGGCTTAGTAACAGTTGAGGATATTATTGAAGAAATTGTAGGCGAAATTCGAGATGAATTTGATGAAGATGAAGTTCCAGAGATTAGAAAATTAAATGAAGGTCATTATATACTCGACTCTAAGCTGCTTGTTGAAGATGTTAATCAATTATTAGGAACCGATTTATCTCATGAAGATGTGGATACGATTGGCGGCTGGTTCCTGACACAAAACATGGACCCAGAGGTAGGAACTGAAATCGAGGCAGAAGGATACACATTTAGAGTGATTGAGACAGACGGACATCAGCTGCATTATTTAGAAGTTGTCAAAACGAAAAGCTTAGTAAAAAGTTAGGTTACGCCCCCTTGAGTGGATTTTTAAAAGTCTGCCAAGGGGGTTTTTGTTTGACTCATCCAAAAGTCGTAGATTTCTCTCAATCCATTTCTGTAAAAGTCTTCATCCAACCTTCCGATGCCGCCAGCGCTTTCTTTTTCTAAAATAAAAGCAAGATAACAAAAAGAAAGCGAGAGATTCATATGAACAAAAATACAGTTGTAATGATAACAGGAGCGTCTAAAGGTTTAGGAAGAGCATTGACATTAGCATTTGCTAAACAGGGAGTTCGTCTTGCTCTATGCGCGAGAGGCGAAGAAGGACTTCGAAAAGTAGAACAGGAAGTAAGAGAACTAGGTGCAGAGGTTGTTGCTGTGAGTGCAGATACAACGAATGTTAAGGATATTAATCGGTTCGTATCGATCGTCGAGGAAGCCTTTGGAGGAGTAGATATTCTAATCAATAACGCCTCCATTTTTGGACCGGGTCCGGCGTTGTTGGCTGATTATCCGGATCATGAATTTAAAGAAGTGCTTTTTGCTAATGTTATGAACCCATTTCTTGTCACAAAGCGTGTACTGCCCGGCATGTTAATCAGAAATTCAGGGAGGATCCTTAACGTAACGTCAGAAGCAGGAAAAACAGGATATGCGGAATGGGGTGCCTACGGGATTTCCAAATTTGCAGTGGAAGGCTTAACGCAAACATGGGGTGATGAACTACAGGATACAGGTGTTAGCATCGCAATGGTTGACCCTGGTGAAATGGATACAGAGATGCATGCCATTGCAGTGCCGGATTGTGATTACGAGCTTGCTGACCCGCATGAAGTAGCCAATGTATTTGTATACCTTGCATTAAATGAATCATTGGAAGTGAACGGAAAAAGATTTGAGGCTCAGTCTATTTTTCAGGAATTAAGGGAGGAATTATAATGCTTGCAGCACGTCCTTTCAAGGTTCATGATGATTTAAATGCGAATGCTCCAGCTGAATTCAGAGGAATTCAGCGAGACGGAGTCCGTTTAATGACGCTAGATTCAATAACCGGAGAGAGCCACCATCAATTCTTTTACGATCTCGATTCCTTTCTTCGAGCAGGAGACTTGCTAGTTTTAAACAATAGCCGCACTATCCCGGCGGTATTAAAAGGGAAACGGGGAAAGCAAACGATTGAAATCAGATTATCTCGGAAAATATCCGATCATGAGTGGGAAGCTCTAATTGCGGAAGGGCTATGTAAAGTTGGGGAAAAGATTACATTGCCTGAAGGTTTAACAGCTACAATAACAGGATTAGGAGCGGAGGCGCCATTAGTCAATCTTGCTTTTTCCAAGAGTGGTATTGAGTTATACGAAGTATTCTATCAATATGGAGAGCCACTTCACTATGAATATATAGTAACACCTTGGCCTATTGAGATGTACCAGACTGTGTATGCTTCAGCTCCGGGATCTGTTGAAATGCCTTCTGCCGGCAGAGCCTTTACATGGAAGCTGTTAAATAAGCTGAAAGAAAAGGGTGTGAACATTGCTTTCCTTCAGCTTCATACAGGATTAAGCTACTACGGAAATGACCGTTGGCCAAATCCAAGTAATCATATAGAAGAGTATTGTATACCTAAGGAAACGGCAGAAGCAGTTATCCGGACAAGAACGAATGGAGGTCGCGTTATAGCTGTAGGAACAACTGTTGTTCGGGCACTCGAAACAGCTGTTAATGAGGAAGGGATAGTGGAAGCAAAGGCAGGGTTTACGAATCTTTATATTCGAAAAGGTTACAAGCTTAAATCAGTTGATGGATTGATCACAGGATTTCATGAGCCGGAAGCGAGTCATTTAGATATGCTAACAGCCTTTATCGAAGAACCGCTATTAATGAAGGCATACAATGAGGCATTAGCAAGCGGATATTTATGGCATGAGTTCGGCGATATGAATATAATTCTGCCGATGGGAAAAAAACAATGAAGTGGCATCATGCAGGCATTTTAGTACAAAATATAGATGAAGCCATCTCATTCTATGAGGATATCTTTGAATTCAAAGCAGAACAATGTTTAACACTGCCAGGGGAAAAAATAATGTTTCTCAAAAAGGGAGACGTTAGAATTGAATTAATCGAACCGGAAGAAGAATTTCAACGTTTTAGTTCTATTCATCTTTCATGGCAGGTTAAGGGTGTGGGGGACTGGATCGAAAAATTAGAGAAGTATGGTTACCTTCCTTCAGAAGGACCGCTGGAATTAGACAATGGCTGGACCACTGTTTTCTTTGAAGGGCCAAACCAAGAGGTCATTGAATTAATTGAAATAAGCAGGTAAAAATGAAAAGCATTCAGGGTCCCCTTGAATGCTTCTTTCCTTGTTTTTAGGTTTTGTTGGCTCCTAGACGCCCATTTTTCTGCGGGTATTACTCGTTTTCTTTGTTTGCTGGCTTTTTAGCTTTTTCGTTGCTTGGTCGCCATTCATTATTCCTTTACCTGCTCCTGCTGCCTGGCTCTTTTTCTTTTCAAGCTGCTGCTTCATTGCTTCCTGCAAGCTAATTTTCTTTTTAGGTGCTTCCGGCTGCTGATTTTCTGTCATGGGAAAATCCTCCTTTTGATTAGGTAGTTAGTTCAGTATAATCTATTTTTTCTCGATGGGAAAGTATATGATAAAAAGAAACAAGAGCCAATCATTTTTGATTTGCTCTTGTATGATACTGTCTTTTTATTGTAAATAATCTGGCGGATGAGACTCATCTGTATTAATGATTTCATTAAAAATATTATGTTTTGGGGATTTGTCTATATTGCTTGAGAGATTCCCGGTTTGAATCAATTGTATTAGCATTTGAATATCTTCCTTTGTGGCGGGCTGTTTTTCTCTCTTCAATGCATATCCTAATTCTCCGCTTGATTCAACGGTAGCTAACTCTACATCAGTGATTGCTGTAATACCGGTTTGACGAAGACGTGCCTCTAATTTATCAACAGGCAGTCTCAGCTTCTGTAAGTTTTTCTCATTTATTGTGCCGTTTTCAATAACGAGGACAGCTTTCCCTGAGATGGCTGTCTCGGCTCCATCGAATTTTAATTGGATGTACTCTGTGAAAATTAAGCAAAGAACCAGTATGCCCCCAACGACAAAGGTTGTCCAGAATCCTTTTCCTGTTACTGGCTGAATGAGCAAAGTCCCAATTGCAATCATAATGACAGTTTGAGGAATGGTCATTTGAGAAATGGATCTTCTTCCGCCAATTCGCAAAATGAAAGTTCCTAATGCAAAAATGACTATGGTTTGCCATATCAAGTTTATATCCATATACGCTCTCCTTATTGGTTTCCATCTGCTTTTAATCCTTTTTGTTAATGCTTAGAAAAAATACCTTTTCATTCTGCAGCTACTCTATATCAGAAGGCGAAACAAGATGATCGTCAAATAAATCAATAAAGAGAGCTCCGTTGGAGGAGATGACTGCATATTGGATATCTTGTACTTGAAGATGTCTTTTTTTTATTTCATGATGGAGCCATTCGTCTGTGTATTGAGTGGTAAAGTTTTTCCCAATTACTTTTCCATCCATTATCAGCTCTCTTGGAAGGTTTACTGTTTTATTTTGAATTATCGGGTTTATATCTTGTTTCATTGCATTTTGATACCTTGTTTTCTTCATAACAGACATTTTGCCGCTTACTTCTAAAACGGCAAATTCTACTTCATTGAGATCAAAGATTTCCTTTTCACGTAGCTGCTGATTCAGATCATCTAAATTATATTTAACTTTCTTCATATTTTGATCAAGAATTTTCCCATTTTCAATAATGACGGTCGGTTGACCTGATAGCCACTTTCTTAATCGCCTATTCTTTGAAGTAATGACCAATACGAAATAGTAGACAGCAATAAGTGAAAGAAAGGCGGCTGTCATTGGAATAAACTTTAAATATGTATCAAACCCCATGTTGGCAATAAAGGAACCAATCGTAACAGAGAGTGCAAAATTATAATGGTTAATATGTGAATTAATATGTTTTCCAATCCATACCGAGGCAATCAGTAATATCAAGAAAGAAACGAAAGTTCGAAGGATAACAATGAGAACAAGATCCAATTTTTTTCATCCTTTTAAGCTATTTTTACATGTTCATTGTTCCCAACAAACTTAATATCAATCCCGATAAAATTTAATGTTTGTTGACACACTATATTATACGCCATATAATATAGCTAACACTAATATTATATGCCGTATAATATAGGCTAAAATATAATATACAATTGGAGGTGCATTTATGTCATTCCAACTTGGATCCGCGCTGCTTGATGCCTGTGTGCTTGCCATATTAGCTAAAGAAGACGCATATGGCTATTCACTAACTCAGGAGGTTCGGGAGGTAATGGATATTTCAGAATCCACGCTCTATCCGGTACTGCGCAGATTGCAGAAGGCTGAGTATTTAACGACTTATGATCAGCCATTCCAGGGGAGAAACCGGAGATATTATCGAATTACAGAAAGCGGCCGGGCTAAATATAATGAGTTATTAGAGGATTGGATGGTTTATAAACAAAAAATTGATACGGTTTTACTAGGGGGATTGAACAGTGAATAAAGAGACGTATTTAAAGGCGTTGAATCGGAAATTAAAAAAACTGCCGGAGGATGAAAGAGAAGCCGCATTAGATTATTACAATGAGTATTTTGATGAAGCGGGAGAGGAAAATATTCAGCTTGTGATAAAAAAATTAGGATCCCCATCTCATGTGACCTCTCAAATATTAGCTGATTTTGCAGTAAAGGGTTTAGAGAATGGCGATGAATCCACCAAAAAGGGGATATCTGCGATTTGGTTTATTATCCTTGCGATTCTTGCTTCGCCGATTGCTTTGCCATTACTGATTGCAGTGGTTGCTTTAATTTTTTCTTTAGTTATTCTTTGCGGATCCTTTATCCTAACATTTTTTATACTCGTGCTGGCTTTAAGCCTTTCGGGTATTGTCAGTATTATAGGCGGGCTTTCGGTATTTGCTCAGCATTGGCCAACAGCTCTTTTCTTTATTGGGAGCGGTCTGATTGTCTCAGGAATTGGCATTCTACTATTCTCGCCGCTTGTATCGGTAACGAAAAGTACGAGTGCTGCTTTGGCAAAATGGATCAAAAAACTTTTTGACAAGATGATTAAAAGACGTAAGGAGGCGATCTAATTGAAGAAGCATGCAAAAATGCTGACAATGATTGCAAGCTGTATGATCGTCATTGGAATCGTTCTGGCAACGATTGGCGTCGCTTCAGGTGCAAAGTTTGCTATTACAAATACGAAGGATGGCTTTAAGGTACTAAGTTCCGAGGATACTATTTCTGAAGAGTTTTCTTTAACTGCTTTTACAAAGATCGATACAAATCTTAATGATATAGATATTGAAATTATCCCTTCTAATGAATATAAATTGCAAATCAAGCGGCCAAAGGACATGGAAATTAAACATAAGGTTGATAATCATGAACTTTCTATTGAAGAAGTAGAGCAGAAGGATAAAGCAAAGTTTTTCGTTAATTTAACACTTACAAGCCTTCCGCATACGGTTATCAGAATCTATGTACCAAAGGATGTTCCATTCGAAAACATAACGCTAAATAATAAATTTGGCGATATTGATATGGACGAAATCTCTAGTGAAAAGATCAGTATCGATTCAAACGATGGTGATATCACTTTCAATAAGGTTAAAACGAATGAGCTCACGATTGTTTCTCAATTTGGCGATATTACAGGAAATGATGTATCAGCTAAGGAACTATCTATTGATACGAAGGATGGAGATGTCATTTTAGATACTATTGATGCAAATTCAACCCTCATTAATAATCAGTTTGGCGATATGACTTTCCGAAACTTTACAAGTGAAGGACTTTCCATAAAAAGTAATGATGGCGATCTTCAATTTCATGGTTTACTTTTAGGCAGCTCAGAGATTCATTCAAATTTTGGGGATATTGAGGTTCAACTGCTAAATAAAGAATCTGAAATAAACTATAATATTGAAAGTAATTTTGGAGATATAACGGTCAACCAAAATGAGTATGAGAAAAAGGCTGCCCATAATGTGAATTCAAGCAATCATCTCATAATTAAGGCCAAAGATGGCGATGTGGATGTGAATTTTTAATAACTGTGATCCGAGTCTAAATAGGGCTCGGATTTTTTTATAGAGTTTTCGATTATAAAAGTTAATAGCATGTTGGCATAAAATTTGCATTTAATCTTTATAAGGGCGTTTTATATATTTTCTAGGAGGAATGAAATCATGATTAAAGATATGAATATCATTCAAGAATTAATGGATTTGGATAAGAAGCATTTTCTGCATCCAACCTCACCAATTAAACAGCAGCAGGAACAGGGGCCATCGTTTATTTTCACAGAAGGAAAGGGGGTTCATCTCAAAGATATGGCAGGGCATACCTTTATTGATGGAATGTCTTCCCTTTGGAATGTGAATGTTGGGCATGGAAGGGAGGAACTAGGGAAAGCAGCAATGGAACAAATGTCAAAGCTAGCCTTTTCTTCGTGCTTTGCTACCTTTAGCAATGAGCCGGCCATTCGTTTGGCAGCGAAACTTGCTGAGATTGCTCCTGGGGATTTAAGCGCAACATTTTTTACTTCCGGCGGTTCAGAAGCAAATGACACAGCATACAAGCTTGCCCGTCATTATTGGATTTTAAAAGGACAGCCGAATCGAAAAAAGATTATTTCGCGTACGAAATCCTATCATGGGGTAGCGATGGGATCAACAAGTGCAACAGGATTGAAGCCATTTCGTGATTTTACGAACTCCTTTGATCCTGATTTCTGCTACGCCGATCATTTTTCAGCAGAGGATTTGCGTAATGTTATTGAAGCGGAAGGTCCGGAGACGATTGCAGCATTTATTGCGGAGCCAGTGCAGGGGGCAGGAGGGCTGCATGTAGCCCCTGAAGGTTATTTTAAAGAAGTCAGAAGTATTTGTGATGAGTATGGCATTTTGTTTATTACAGATGAAGTGATTACCGGATTTGGCCGGACAGGGAAATACTTCGGAATTGAGCATTACGGTGTAGTGCCAGATATGATGTGTTTTGCGAAGGGAGTTACAAGCGGATATGCCCAGCTAGGCGGTGTCATGCTTTCGGAAAAAATTCATCAAGACTTTACTGAGCTATCAACTGGCACACTGCTTCATGGCTATACGTATAGCGGGCATCCAATGGCCTGTGCGGTCGCTTTGAAAAATATCGATATCATTGAAAGTGAAAACTTAATAAAAAATGCAGAATTAATGGGAAATGAGATGTTAAAAGGGTTTAAATGGATTCAAGGAGAGATACGGATTGTTGGAAAGGTAAAAGGTCTTGGATTAATGGGAGGAATTGAAATCGTGAAGGATCAGGTAACAAATGAAAGATTTTCAACTCCGTTAGCTCCAATGATTGTTACAGAAGCAGCAAAACGAGGGCTCATCTGCAGATCAGTCGTGTTCGATAACCAGGACACGCTTGTCTTTGCACCGCCGCTGACAATAAATAAAGAGGAGATGGGCAGACTGATTGAAATTATTCACGATGCCATTGGTGTAATAGAGAAGGAAGTTTCAAAATAGAATAGAGCTGAAGAATGAGAGAAAAAGGAGAGGTAAGAATGAAGAAAAAATTATTCATGAACGGAGAATGGATTGAGGCAAGTCACTATGTACAGCTGAGCTCTCCTTATAGCGGAAAGGAAATAGCTGAGATTCCTGCTGCAACAGTTGAAGAGGTAGATATGGGCTTAGAAGCCGCATTTAATGCAAGAAAAACGATGGCGGTCATGCCAAGTCATCAGAGGGCGCAAATTCTAGAAAAAGTTGTATTTTTGCTAGAAAAGCGGGCAGATGAAGCTGCTGAAATTATTGCCACAGAGGCTGCTAAGCCCATTTCGGCTGCAAAGGCAGAAGTAGCGAGAACGATTCAAACATATAAATTTGCTGCGGAGGAAGCGAAACGGATTCATGGAGAGACGATCCCGCTTGATGCGGCACCTGGCGGCGAGGGAAGACTGGCTTATACCGTTAGGGAACCAATTGGCGTGATTGTGGCGATTACCCCTTTTAACTTCCCAATGAATCTAGTTGCTCATAAAGTAGGTCCCGCAATTGCTTCAGGTAACACAGTCATTTTAAAGCCAGCAGGTCAAACCCCTTTATCTGCATTTTTCATTGCTGAATTATTCCAGGAGGCAGGACTGCCGGCGGGTGCTTTAAATGTAGTAACCGGCAGTGGCTCGGTGATTGGAGAAAAGCTTGTGAAGGATGATCGCGTTCAAAAAATTTCTTTCACAGGAAGTCCTGCAGTTGGGATTGGAATACGTAATAAGGCTGGACTGAAGCGAGTTACATTAGAGCTTGGATCTAATTCAGCTGTTATCATTGATAAAGGAATTGATGTAGATAAGATCATTGCTCGCTGTGTAGCAGGAGCATTTGGATTCCAGGGACAGGTTTGCATTTCTTTGCAGCGGGTTTATATCCTTGAAGAGTTATATGAAGTTTTTGTTGAAAAATTTGTTGAGGCAACAAAGGCGCTGAAAGTCGGCGATCCGCTTGATCCGAAGACAGATGTTTCTGCGCTAATTACACGGAACGATGTGCAGCGGGCTCTTGATTGGATAAAAGAAGCGGAGCGGCAGGGGGCGAAGGTGGCTTGCGGTGGAACATCAGAGGGGAATGTATTGATGCCAACTGTTCTATTGGAGGCTGATCCGAGTTTGAAGGTTTCCTGTCAGGAAGTATTTGCGCCAATTGTGCTGATTAATAAAGTGAAATCAGTAGAGGAGGCAATTGAACTTGTGAACGATTCCCGATATGGGCTACAGGCAGGAATTTATACGGATAATATTCATCTTGCTTTAACTGCAGCTCAGGACCTGCATGTAGGGGGCGTTATGATTAATGATATTCCAACCTTCCGAGTCGATCACATGCCATATGGAGGAGTGAAAGAAAGCGGAGTCGGCCGAGAAGGGATAAAATATGCAATTGAAGAAATGACGGAGCAGAAGTTAGTCGTTTTTAATAGAAATTAAAGGGTAGGACTGCACATCTTAATTAGATGGGGCAGTCTTTTTTTGATTGATTTTTAGATTATTGCTAGTTTCACAGTATTTTAGGCCAAAGTTTGAAAAAAGCGGCTGCTTTTGAAGAGAAATCGGTTGGATTTTAAAAATATGAGTCCATTTTGAAAGTGAATGGGCTCTAATTTGACCGGATATCCGCCAGATACAGAATATATCCGCCAGATTCGGAATATATCCGCGAGTTCCAGAATATATCCGCCAGATTCGGAATATATCCGCGAGTTCCAGAATATATCCGCCAGTTCCGGATTATATCCGCCGCCTCCAGTACATATCGATAAAATCAAATGGGATATCGAAAAATACCATCCAATCGATTTCAAAACTGAAACACAATCTTTCAATTTTGAAAGATTTCACCTCCCCCATCATCGTCAACCACCCAATAATCTCAAAACCTACAAAAAAATAAATTGGCATGGAATTTGCAAGATTAGCAGATAAATACATTCAGTGAGGTGAAGTCCATTGACCCGTTATGAATATGGCGGCGATGAGTTTATATTTGTTGAGCTTTCAGAAGCAATGAGCTTGGAAACGAATTTTCAAGCAATGGCGATTACGAAGACGTTAAGAGAGGAAAATCTGCCGGGAATTTTAGATATTTGTCCTTCCAATGCATCCTACATGATTCGATTTAACCCAGATGTTATTCACCCCGATGAGCTAATTTCAAAATTGAAAGAATTGGAGCAAGCGGTTTCCTTAGAGAGCTTTGAAATTACAGCACGAGCTGTGGATGTTCCAATCCTGTTCGAAGATCCTTGGACACATGAGGCGCTCATGCGCTTTCGAGACCGCCATCAAGATCCAAACGCCACAGACCTAGAATATGTGGCTCGAACAAACGGCTTCACATCCAAAGAAGAATTAATCAAATCCATTACGGACAGTCCTTATCTTGTATCGATGATTGGCTTTGTGCCTGGTCTGCCATGGTGCTATCAAATGGTGCCTCGTGAACAGCAAATTGAAGCACCGAAATATGTTCGTCCAAGAACCTACACACCAGAAAGGGCATTTGGATTTGGCGGAGCCTTTGCGGTTATTTACCCAGTGCAAGGAGCAGGAGGCTATCAATTATTTGGAATTGCGGCCGCACCGATTTTTGAAAAAGAATCAAAGTTACATGACTTTAAGGATTCAATGACTTTCCCTAGACAGGGGGATGTTTTCAGATACCGAAGTGTCAGTTTGGAAGAATATAACGACATTCGCAAACGAGTAGAAAGCGGAGAATTTCGTTATTTAACAAAGGAAATTACGTTTAAGCCTCAAGAAGTACTTGAAAATCCAAAAGCATTTTCAGATTCAGTTTTAAGGAGGTTATATGCATGATTAAAGTAATCAATCCCGGGCTTCAAACGACCGTTCAAGATTCAGGGAGAATTGGCCATTATGAAGTAGGGATGCCTCCATCAGGCGCAATGGATAAATATTCTTATACAGCGAGCAATTTACTCGTTGGCAATAAAGAAAGTGCTGCTGTTCTTGAAATTACCTATATGGGACCGGTTTTAGAATTCCAGCAAAATGTAACCGTTGCCATCACAGGAGGGGAGATGCCGCCAAAAATTAATGGCGAGCCGGTTCCGATGTGGGAAACGCTTGAAGTGAACGCTGGAGATGTACTTTCCTTTGATTTTATTAAACAAGGCGCTCGTGTTTATTTAGCTGTTGCAGGCGGAATCGATGTTCCCCTAATCATGGAATCCCGCGCCACTTATACATTATGCGGGATTGGGGGCTACGAGGGCCGTGCTCTTCAAGCAGGAGATGAATTGAAGATTGGGAATGAGAAGGAAACATCAATCCCAGCTGGAACCCGTATTAATGATGAACTCATTCCAACCTTTTCAAAAACAAATGAAATCCGTGTTGTCCTCGGTCTTTGCAGTTATCGTTTGACAGAGGAAAGTAAGGATCGCTTTTTCTCTATCGAATGGACAGTAACTCCAGAAGCAAACCGGGTTGGCTATCGTTTTAAAGGTGAACGCTTGAATTTCGTTGAACGTGAACAGCCTTTTGGGGCAGGCAGCAATCCGTCAAATGTGGTGGATTTAGGCTATCCGATTGGATCCATTCAAGTTCCAGACGGCATCGAGCCGATTGCCCTATTGAACGATGCCGTAACAGGCGGAGGATATGCGACGATTTGTACGATTATCAGTACGGACCTTAATAAAATGGCACAAATCAAAACAAATGAAAAAGTTCGGTTTAAAGCAGTCGATATTCATGAGGCACTTCAAATTCGAAAAGATTATCAAAATAAACTCAATAAAATGAAGCAGGAAGTATTAGGAAATGTAGGAGGGATTAAAAATGGCTGAACAAAAAACCGTATTGACACCAATTCCAGGGGTGTTTTATCGCAAACCCGCTCCTGATAAAGATGTGTATATAAAAGAAGGAGCTCACGTAAAAGCCGGCGATGTTATTGGTCTTGTTGAAGTAATGAAAAATTTCTATGAAATTAAAGCAGAGAGTGAGGGAGTATTAGCTCAATTCTTTGTTGAAGATGAAGACCTTCTCGATGCAGGACAAGAGATAGCCGTCATTATTGAACAGTGAATTTGTTGAAAAGAGGAGGAGAAGGAGAAAATGGCCTATTTTAAAAAGGTGCTGATTGCAAACAGAGGAGAAATTGCGGGGAGAATTATTCGCACCTGTAAAAGGCTCGGCATTGATACAGTTGCGGTTTATTCTGAGGCAGATGCAGAGGCCCCTCATGTGAGTGAAGCTACTGAAGCAGTGTGCATCGGACCAGCCCAGGCGAAGAAAAGTTATCTGAACGTTGAAAAAATCATTCAGGCAGCAAAAGAAACAAATGCCGATGCGATTCACCCGGGATATGGATTCCTATCAGAAAATCCCGAATTTGTACGGCGCTGTGAGGAAGAGAATATTGTCTTTATTGGGCCAGCGGCAGAAACGATTCGCCTGATGGGGAGTAAGCTTGAAGCACGTATTCAAATGCAAAAAGCAGGCGTGAAAGTTGTGCCGGGTACAGATAAAAGCATTGAATCCATTGACGAGGCTGTTCAGATAGCGAACGAGCTTGGCTATCCGCTTATGCTAAAAGCAAGTGCTGGCGGCGGTGGCATTGGCATGCAGCTTATTCATGATGAAGCTGAGCTAATAAAGGGCTTCGATTCAACCAAACAGAAAGCGAGTTCCTTCTTTAATGATGGCACGGTTTTTCTAGAAAAGTGGATTTCAAAGCCGCGCCATATTGAAGTTCAGGTAATTGCCGATGACTATGGAAATGTCATGCATTTATTTGAAAGGGAATGTTCGGTTCAAAGAAGGAATCAAAAAGTAATAGAAGAAAGCCCTTCTCCATTTTTAGATGATAAGCTTCGAAATGAATTGCTGGACGCAGCTATTCGCGGTGTTAAGCAAATCAATTATAGAAATGTAGGTACAATGGAATTTATTTTTGATGAGCATAAAAACTTCTATTTTCTTGAAATGAATACACGCCTGCAGGTTGAGCATCCGGTAACGGAAAAAATAACCGGATTGGATCTAGTTGAGCTTCAGCTTATGATTGCGGCTAAAGAACAGTTGCCTTTTACACAGGAGCAGATTGATAAAAAAGGCCATGCGATTGAATGCCGAGTATATGCCGAGGATCCAGTAACCTTTTTCCCAAGTCCAGGCGTTATTTCTAAATTAGAATTGCCTGAAGATGAAGCGAGATATGATTTCGGATTTATGAACGGCAGTACAGTCACTCCTTTTTATGACCCAATGATTGGAAAGGTTATCGTGCATGGGATTTCTCGTGACCATGCCATAGCTAAAATGCAGAAAGTCCTTGAAGAGATCGAGATAGAAGGAATCAAAACAAATCTCCCGCTGCTTGAGGAGATCATGAAAAATCGCCAATTTATAAGCGGGGACTATACAACTGAATTTCTAGCAGAACAAAAAGCAGAACTGCTTAAGGGGTGAAGCGATGTTTAAGGTCGATTTAAACTGTGATATGGGAGAAAGCTTCGGTCTTTATGAGTTAGGCAATGATGAAGAAATGATGAAATACATTACTTCTGCTAACATAGCATGCGGCTTTCATGCCGGAGATCCGCATGTGATGAAGAAGACGGTAGAGCTTGCGAAAAAATATGATGTAGGAATTGGAGCACACCCGGGATTTCCGGATCTTTTAGGATTTGGCCGCCGCCACATGACTTGTACGCCATCTGAAATTAAAGATTATGTTATGTATCAAGTTGGTGCCTTAAGAGAATTCTGTTCTGCAGCAAAAGTTAGCATCCAGCATTGTAAGCCACATGGTGCGCTATTTATGAAAGCAGCAGAAGATAAAGAATTAGCACGTGCCATATTAGAAACTCTGCATGAAATGGATCCGCAGATGATTATTTTTGCTCTTAATCAGTCTGAATTGCTTGAGGAAGCAATAAAAATGGGCGTCCCGGTAGCGAAAGAAGTTTATGCTGATCGGGAGCATACGGAAAGCGGATCGATTGTCCTAACAAGAAGAGGAACTGAAATCAGTGATTATGACACTATGGCACAGCGGGTTGTCCGAATGGTAAAAGAAGAGAGAGTGATCACCTACGACGGGAAGGATGCTTCTATTAAAGCAGAAACGATTTGTATTCACGGAGATACTCCAGGTGCTCCTCTTTTAGCAAAAAAGATTGTGGAAGCCCTTAAAGAGAGCGGAGTGGAGATTGTTTCAATAAAAAACATAATTTAAAAACTACTATCTTTATACAGTTATAGTTTCCCTTCCTTTTATAGGAAGGGCTAATGCTGTGAAGGTACAGAATTAATTTCCCGAATATTTAATAAAATCAGGTATCAAAATGGTTTTAAAGGAGTGATCGCTTTGAAAATTGAGCATTCATATACATTCAAGAGTATTCCTAGAGAAGTGCTTTGGAGAACGATTCAAGATAAGGAGGTGTTGAAAAGATCGCTGCCAGGCTGTAAGTCATTTGTAGAAGTGGAGGACAACGTTTTTGAATCCGAGCTAGGCATTAGTATTGGTCCAGTAAAAGGAGTTTTCACAGGAGATGTTCGTCAAGTTGATCGAATAGAGCCTGAATCATACCGGCTGCTTGTTACTGGAAAAGGCAAGCCAGGTGAGATTGACGCTGATGCAGAAATGTCTTTAGCAGAAACAGAAGAGGGAACGGTTCTTCATTGCAGTGCAGAAGTAAAATTGACAGGCATTCTAGCGTCTGTTGGTCAGAGAGTGATGAGTGGCGTTGCAAAAGTAGTGATTGGCCAATTTTTTAAAGAGATTGATAAAGAGGCGAAACAGGCAGTCTAGTAGTCAAGCAATCAATTGGGAGGTGCAATGAATGGCGATTGAAAATGTAAACGTAAAGGTGAAAATCAATGGTGTTGAAAGATGTGCGGAGGTTGAGCCGAGAACGCTGCTTGTGCATTATATCCGTGATGATCTTGGGTTAACAGGTACTCATATTGGCTGCGATACGAGTCAATGTGGGGCATGCTCGGTAATGGTGGATGGAGATGTTGTGAAATCATGTACAATGCTTGCTGTTCAGGCTGACGGCTCTGAGATTACGACAGTTGAAGGATTAGGGAAAGTTGATAACCTCCATCCGATTCAGCAAAGCTTTTGGGAAAAACATGGCTTGCAGTGCGGCTACTGTACACCAGGTGTCATGATTGCAGCGGTTGGTCTTTTAAAGCAAAATCCTAATCCGACCGATGAAGAAATCCGTGTTGGTCTTGAAGGAGTTATTTGCCGCTGTACCGGATACCAATTCATTGTGGAAGCTGTTAAACATGCAGCACAGCTTATGAGAGAATCGGAAGTTCAATTAGTAGGAGAGGAGCATTCGTCATGACAAAGGTAATTGGTGCTCGGCTAAAAAGAAAAGAAGATCCTAAGCTGATAACAGGCAACGGTTATTTTTCAGATGATATCCAGCTCCCTGGCATGCTGCATGCTGCTATTCTAAGGAGCCCTCATGCTCATGCCATGATTAAAAGCATCAATGTCGAAGAAGCATTAAAGGCACCCGGCGTTGTGGCTATTTATACGGGAAAAGATTTAGAAGGTAAGATTGGCCGTGTTCCTTCATCTTGGCTCGTGCCGGGCTGTGATTTAAAAGAAGCACCGCAATATCCGCTTGCCATTGACCGTGTTCGCTACGTTGGTGATGGAGTTGCCCTTATTATTGCGGAAGGGCGCTATGCGGTTCGAGATGCTATGTATTTAATTGACGTCGAATATGAAACTCTTGCACCGGCTGTCGGGCAGAAGCAATCCGTGCAAGCCAATGCTCCCCTCGTTCATGATGATATTGAAAATAATATTGCGTTCCATTGGAAAGTTGGAGCGGTGCCTGAAGAGGTTTGCGAAAATGCCGAAGTGTCTATTAAACAAAGCTTTTATATTCAGCGGGTGGCACCGAGTCCGATTGAAACACGTGCAGCCATCGGCCAGTACAATCCAGGAAGCGGAGAATTGAAGCTTTGGTGCACCTCCCAAAACCCTCATATTCACCGCATGGTTTTATCAGAAGTACTGGGGATCTCTGAAGCTAAGCTCCATGTCATTGCTCCAGATATGGGAGGCGGCTTTGGCGGAAAAATTGGTGTTTATCCGGATGAAGCTCTTGTCGGCTATGCGGCTCGTGATTTAGGTCGTCCAGTCAAGTGGATTGAGGAAAGAAATGAGCATTTCATGGCTTCCAACTATGGACGCGATGAAGTGATTGATGTGGAGCTTTATGGTAATAAGGATGGCACGCTAACGGCTGTCCGTGTAAAGAATACCCATAATGTTGGAGCGTACTTATCAACAATGGGGCCAGGGGTTTCAACAATTGATTTTGGATTAATGTTAACAGGGCCATATAAAATTCAATATGCGTCTTGCGAAACTTTCGGTGTATATACAAATACAACGCCGACAGACGCCTACCGAGGAGCAGGTAAGCCTGAGGCGACGTATCAAATTGAACGGGCTATCGATTTATTCGCAAAAGAAATTGGAATGGATCCATTAGAAATTAGAAGAAAGAATTTTGTCCAAAAAGAAGAGTTTCCTTTCACAAACGCTATGGGGCTTCTATATGACAGCGGAGATTATGAAAAGCCGCTGGCAAAAGCGTTAGAAATGCTTGATTATAAAAAGTTCCGGGAAGAGCAGGAGGAACTGCGCAAGAAAGGAAAGCTCATTGGCATTGGGTTCTCCACGTATGTTGAATTATGCGGATTCGGGCCATCTAAAGTAGCAGGGGCAATTGGCTTCCAAGGTGGCGTTTGGGAAAACTCAACCGTTCGCGTCCATCCTTCTGGAAAAGTAACAGTCTATTGCGGAACCTCTCCACATGGTCAAGGACATGCAACGACCTTTGGTCAAGTTGTTTCGGAAAAATTGGGCATTCCGATGGATGATATTGAACTTGTATTTGGTGATACGAAGGCGATTTCAATGGGATGGGGGACATACGGTTCCCGTTCGGTAGCTGTAGGGGGTACCGCCGTATCGATGGCGACTGACCGCGTTATTGAAAAAGCAAAGAAAATTGCTGCCCATGAACTTGAAGTATCCGTTGAAGAGGTCACATTTGAAAATGGAATCTTCTCTGCCAATGGTGCTCCAGGCTTTCAGAGAACGTTCCAAGAAATAGCTAAATCAGCAAATATGGCATGGAATCTTCCGGAAGGATTAGAGCCTTCACTTGAAGCACAAGCCTTTTTTGACCCTGAAAACTTCGTTTATCCATTTGGTACACATATTGCGGTTGTGGAGGTTGACAAAGAAACAGGTCAAATTGAAATCAAACGTTATATTGCAGTAGATGACGTTGGCCGTGTGATTAACCCGCTTACAGCTGAAGGTCAAGTTCATGGTGGTATCGCTCAGGGGATTGGCCAGGCGCTTTGGGAAGGGACAGTTTATAACGAGGATGGTCAGCTTTTAACAGGTACATTGATGGATTATGCATTGCCTAAGGCACGTTTCTTCCCTGAAATTGAAACAGCGTTTACAGAAACGCTATCTCCGGTGAATCCGCTTGGTGCAAAAGGAATTGGGGAGACGGGTACGACTGCATCGACTCCTGCGATTATGAACGCTGTTATGGATGCTTTAGAGCAATATGGGATTAAAGATATTGAAATGCCGCTTACACCTGAAAAAGTATGGCGAGCCATTTCAGAAAGTGAGGGGAAATGAAATGATACCTTCTAAATTTGATTATGTTCGCGTACATTCCATTGATGAGGCTGTTCAGAAGCTGCACGAATTCAATGGAGAAGGGAAGCTCATTGCCGGTGGACATAGCTTAGTTCCACTCTTGAAATTTCGACTATCAGAACCTGGAGCCCTAATCGATATTAGCCGTATTGCGGAGTTGAAAGAAATTCACAAGGATGGCAATCGCGTCGTAGTCGGTGCACTAGCCACTCATTTTCAAGTTGCGAATGATCCGATTGTAAAAGAACATATCCCTGTATTATCCCAAATTGTAAGTGTAATTGGCGATTTACAGGTTCGAAACCGAGGTACAATTGGCGGCAATATCGCACATGCCGATCCAGCTGCTGATTTGCCGGCTGCCGCTTACGTATTAGAGGCTGAAGTAGCTTTTCAAGGGGAAGCCGGTTCTGAAACGATGAGCATCGATAGTTTTATCGTAGGGCCGCTTATTACAATGCTGCCTGAAAATAGTGTCCTAACTAGTATCTCATTCGCTATTCCTCCAGCCCATACAAAATCTTCCTATCATAAATTCTTCCATCCTGCTTCGGGCTATCCAGTCATTGGAGTTGCTGTGGTTGCGGGAGTAGGAGAAAACGATGTCATTGACTACATTAAGATTGCCATTACAGGTGTCGGGGATGTGCCATTCCGGGCAACATCAGTAGAAGATAAGCTATTAGGTCAAACTTTATCAGAAGCATTGATCAAAGACGCAGCACAATTAGCAGCTGTCGACGGTGAAATGGCAAGTGATTTATTTTCCTCTGAAGAATATAGAAGGAACCTTTGTAAGGTTTACACTGAAAGAGCGCTAAAGTCAGTCTTTTATTAAAAAATAGCTTAATAGAATAAGGGGCGCATCTTAAATAAGAAACGCCCCTTTTATATTTCAAATACAGGAGGGAAAAGGATGACAGATCATGAATTAATTATGGAAGCGATTAACGTAGTGCGGAATTCAGGGAGAAAGTCCGCATTAGCGACGGTTGTAAGTGTTAGAGGTTCAGCGTATAGAAGAGAAGGGGCAAAAATGCTTGTGGATGAGAACAATAATAGGGTGGGGATGATATCCGGGGGCTGTCTTGAAGCCGATGTGGCGGAAGTGGCGAAATCTGTTATGGATTCGGGAGCGCCTATATTGAAAACGTATGATCTTGATGAAGATTTAGTATGGGGGCTTGGACTTGGATGCCCTGGTACAGTAAAAATCTTTATTGAACCGATTAAGCCTTTAACACCATAGTCAAATAATATTGACGGAGGGATAGCATGTTAAATCGATCACCATTTGAAGCATGGTTAAAGAGTTTTGAAGATGAGCAGGAGAGTGTCCTGGCGACAGTTTTGCCAGTTGGTTATACCCCATCAAGGGATGAACCTAGCAGATTATTTATTTCGGGAGAACATTCTGTGATTGGTGATCTTGGAGATGAAGACATCAACCAGCGTGTAATTGAAATTGCAAGAAGGAAGTTAAATGAGTCAAATCCGAAGTCAGAGACACGTGTGTTTACTTTGCCGAATGGAGGGAACATCCATGTATTTATTGATGTGTACATTCCTCCTGCAGAGCTGATGATTTTCGGTGCGGGACATGATGCAATTCCAGTGGCGAAATACGCCGTTTCACTTGGATTCAAAACAACAGTAGTTGATCAGAGGGAGTTTTATAATACTGAGGAGCGTTTCCCTGGTACGAATAGACTTATTGTTAAAACAAACGAGTTTCCTGAAAAAGTTACGATCGGCAGGAGAACGTATATTGTTGTTATGAATCATCATATTGAAAGGGACCAGGAAACATTGAAGTTTGTTTTGCGTTCTAACTCTCCTTATATTGGGGTACTTGGCCCGCGCTCCCGCCGTATTAAAATGCTAAACGCGCTTGAGGAAGACGGTGTCGTTTTTGAAAAGCATGAGCTTGATCGAATGTTTAGCCCGATTGGGTTAGATATTGGTGCTGTGTCGCCGGAAGAGATTGCTCTAAGTATATTAGGGGAAGTTGTGGCTAGGAAGAATGGCCATGAGGGAGGATTCCTGAAAGACTCTGATTATATTCATAAATCTGTAGCAGAAAAGGCAACTGTATGACGGACAATCAGATGAATCCATCGATTTGTGCAATCATACTTGCTGCAGGGACTTCTTCAAGAATGGGAATGCCAAAGCAGCTGCTGCAATTAAATGGGAAGCCGCTTTTAGAACATGCTATTGGAATGGCAGTTTCGGCGGAATTCTCTGAGATTATAACAGTAGTTGGCTGTGAAGCTACTAATATACAAAGAGCTATTACAGTAAACGATCCGCGTTTTCGCTGGGTAGTGAACGAGGAATATTTATCTGGTCAGGGATCTTCGTTAAAAACTGGCATTTCACAAGTGGGAGAGCAGCATTCAGGAATGATGGTGTTTCTCGGAGACCTGCCTTTTATAGAGAACAGGACAATACAATCAATTTACCAAGCAGGTAAAGAAATGCTAAAGGAATATGACACGAGCTTTGTTATTCAGCCCGAATATAATGGAATAACGGGTCATCCTGTATTTTTTGGCCATCCAGATAAGAAGGTTTTTATGGAGTTGAAAGGAGATCGCGGTGCAAAGATAATTATGAATAAAATATCTATGAGGCAATCCATACCTGTGGACGACAGCGGTATTTTATTCGATATTGATACACCTGATGTCTATCATGAAGCGATAAGTCTGAATAAATAGAAAAATTTATATATTTCAACTAATTATTTCCTATCTGAGGCTGGAATCAGTATAATGGGCATATATGAGGCTCGTTTTAACAGGAGGGGTTGAAAAGATTGATTATTTGGAAGGATATTTTAAAACCGATTTCAATCTTTGTTGATGTTCACAGTACAATCGATGCTGTAATTCACCTTTTCTCAATTCAGGATGCAGACATTATTTTTGTAACTGATAAAGGCTCTTTAGTCGGATATTGTACAAAAGAGCTGCTATTAAATCAAATTGCCCAAACTACTGATTTAACACAATTAATCCATTATCGAAATGATATTTTAAAAGTTCCTCAATTTTCACCAGTTGAATTTTATCATAATGTTTCATTAATCATTGGGGTTCATACAAATGATGAAATTGTTGGTTATACGACGATAGAGCAGGCAAGACATCATATGAACGAGCTCCGATTAAAGGATATAAATCTGCTATTGCATGGAGCTGGCGTTGGTATTGTCCGGACCAATACGAGCTATCAAATCGAATTTATTAATGAAACGGCAGAAAATATCCTAGGTATTTCAAGTTCGTTCCTATTATTTCGAAACTATAAAACTCTTTTAACAAATGATAAGGATTTGGATAAGGTTATAGAGGGAGAGACGCTTGTAAGTGTAAATTCTTCGGTAAATTTCAAACAAATTAGCGGTAATTTCTATCCATTGCAGGTAGAAGGGAAAATAACAGGGCTTGTCCATGTTTTTTTCGAGAGAAAGGTTTTTGAGGAGGCAGTTCAGGAATTAGATTTTGTTCGGAACTTGAATTCTGATTTGCAGGCGGTTTATGCATCTTCACAAGAACAAATACTTGTAATTGATGGGAACGGAAAAATAATCCGAGTAGCCGGTATGTTCCTGAAGGATTTTTGGAAAGCGGATACCCCTGATCAAATTATCGGAAAAAATATCACGGATTTTTCGAAAAGAAAAATATTTCAGCCCAATGTGTTTGATCTGTGTAAGAAGCAAAAGAAAAAGGTAACGGCTATTCAAGATTCCGATGGCAGTATTAGGGTCTGGTCAGTAGCCACACCTGTTTATCACGAAGGGAAATTAGAAAAGGTTGTCGTACTTTCTAGGGATATTACCCAACAAAGCAGCTCTCTTCAACAGGAGGAGGGTGCAGATCAAACCTTACATAATCGTCATGAAAAAAGCAATGAAGAAAAGAGGCTAGTTTATCGTTCTAAAAAAATTGAACAGCTCGTTACAGAAATAAAACGAGTAGCCCAATTCAATTCAACGATTCTGCTAGAAGGTGAATCCGGAGTTGGAAAAGAAGTATTTGCCCAAAAAATTCATACAGCCAGTCCACGGAATAATCAGCCCTTTATTCGAATTAACTGTGGAGCCATTCCGGAAAATCTAATAGAAAGTGAACTGTTTGGGTATGAGAAAGGATCATTTACTGGAGCAGATAAAAATGGAAAGCCAGGGCTATTTGAGCTGGCCAATAATGGTACACTTTTCCTCGATGAAATTGGCGAACTCCCTTTGAATATGCAGGTGAAACTATTAAGAGTGCTTCAGGAGAGAGAAGTAACAAGAATCGGCGGTACACGTCCGATTCCAATTAATGTGCGAATCATTACTGCGACCAATAAGGACTTGCGTGAGATGGTGAATCAAGGAGATTTCAGGGAGGATTTATATTATCGATTATATGTCATTCCATTTCGCATCCCTGCCCTTAGTGAACGGAAAGAAGATATATTCCCTCTGACTATTCATTTTCTAGAGAAATTTAAAAGAATGTATGATATAAAAAAAAGCTTTACTCCAGAAGCCATTGAAGTGTTAGAAACCTATGCATGGCCTGGTAATGTGAGGGAGCTCCAAAATATTGTGGAACGGTTAATTCTGCTGACAGAAGGGGAGTGGATTCAGCGGGAACATATCCTTAAAGTTCTGTACGGAGATGTGAAAAAGAAGAAAAAGCAGCTGTTTGTATTAGAACTCATGCCCCTGAAAGAAGCAGTAGAGGAGCTGGAAGCCCAGTTAATCGAACAGGGAATGCAAAAGTATCGCACAGCTGATAAATTATCGAAAGTGCTGGGAGTTAGTCCTGCAACCATTAGCAGAAGGATTAAAAAGCTAAAATAATAAAAGGAGCGGCCGCTATGTTTAATCTGCCTGAGACTCATTTTAATTTTGGCGGGGATGAATACATATATGCTGAAATATCCCGTGATATGAGAATTGAAAGTAATTTTAAAGCCCTCGCTGTAACAGATGAACTGAGAAAGAGGGACATACCAGGAATTATTGATATTGTTTCCTCAAATTCATCCTATTTAGTCCGATATAATCCTGACATTATTTCAGCAAGAGATTTACTAGACTACTTGAAAGACATAGATTTAACGAAAAGCGATCCGACAAAGCTCCACTTTTCAGTGCGTATTGTAGAGATACCGGCGTGGTATGACGATCCCATGTCGGAGGAATTTTCTTACCGCTTTCGCAACAGACACCCGGCGCCTGAATTATCAAATTTCGAATTTGTCATGAAGGTAAATGGCTTTTCAGACAAAGAGGCATTTATTAAAGCACATTCTGATACCCCTTACTTAATAACGATGGTCGGCTTCCTTCCGGGAACGGCCTGGCATTTTCCTCTAGGATTACAGCCTCAAGAAATTATTCAAGCTCCTAAATACAATAGTCCACGCACAGAGACGCCCGAAAGAGGGATAGGGCTGGGAGGGGCTTTTAATGTCATTTATCCTGTAAGCGGTCCTGGCAGCTATCAGCTTATTGGCAGATCGGCTGTTCCCGTATTTGATCAAAATAAGCAGCTGGAGGATTTAAAAGAGACATCCTTTTTAGCTAGACCAGGAGATATTTGGAAGTACCGTCCGATCAATGAATCCGAGTATACCCATATTACAAATGAAGTAAAAATGGGGAAATATCGCTTTAAAATGAAAGAAATTGAGCTATCCCCACTCGAATATGCTGAAAAAGGAAAGCAATACATTCAGGAGTTAATGGAGGACTTTTAAATGATTGAAATAAGGGATCCCGGATTATGGACAACAGTGCAGGATATGGGACGGATGGGGAAATATCATTTAGGCGTTCCTCCATCAGGAGCTGCTGATAAATATTCGTTTATTATAGGGAATCTTCTTGTTGGAAATCCTGAAGACTACGCAGCTCTTGAAATGACGTTGATTGGCGGGGAATTTGTTTTTCATAAAAATTACATTATCGCTTTAACTGGTGCACCAATGGAAACATATTTAAATGATCAGCCTCTTTCCTTTTGGCATACTCATCAAGTAAAGGAAGGGGATGTGCTGAAATTAAAAGCATGTCCGATAGGGGTCAAAAGTTATTTATGCATTTCTGGAGGAGTGAACGTTCCTGATGTCCTCGGTAGTAAATCTACATATGAATTAAGCCGGATTGGAGGATTTGAAGGAAGAAGATTAACAGCAGGAGATAACATTGAAATAAATGAAACATTACCTGGAGCACTTAAACAGGTTGGCAAATCGCTGCCATTAGAATTTATCCCATCCTTTAGTGATTTTCAAGAATTAAGAGTGATGATGGGGATCACTGGATATTTAATGAATGATCTGGCATTAAAAACATTTCTTAATTCTGAATGGACAGTCTCTCATGAATCTAACCGGGTTGCCTACCGTTATAAAGGACCAAAGGTGTCATTTACTGAGCAGCATCCCCCTTTTGGTGCCGGGAATAGTTTTTCTAATGTTGTTGATATTGCCTATCCAATAGGATCAGTTTTATTTACGAACGAAGAAGAATTGATTGTTTTGCAGAATGATGCCACTACAGGAGGCGGGTTTATTACAATAGGGACTGTCATTAGTCAGGACCTTGATTTAATAGCCCAATCTAGACCTTTATCCAAATGCCGATTTATTACCGTCACGATTGATCAAGCCATTCAAGCAAGAGGTGAAAGGAAAAAAAAGCTGCAAACATTAATGGAAATGTTAAAAAATAATTTTTAGTGCTTTACATTTAACTTTTCAACAAGTAGAATTTCTATATACCTAAAAATTCTAGGTAGGTGAAAAGATGTTTAATCGTGAATTAGTAAAAGGAAGTTCATCACTGTTGCTGCTGCAAATGTTAGACGAGCGGGACATGTATGGGTACGAGATAGTGAAGGAATTGGAAAAACGCAGCGGAAATGAGTTTTCCTTTAAAGAAGGCACGCTGTATCCGGCTCTTCATAAGCTTGAAAAACAAGAATACATTGAATGCTATTGGCAGGAGCAGGAGAAGGGACCGGCTAGAAAGTACTATCGTATTACTGAAGCCGGCAGAGAAATGCTTCTTGAAAAAACACAAGAGTGGAATGACTTTGTTTCTGTTATGAACAAGGTAATGGGGAGAAAAAAGCATGGATCGGCTGAAGGCTGAGTTTTTAACCGAGCTTGAAAAGCGTCTTGGAAATCATCAGGAGAAAAAAATGATCTTAACAGAGTATGAGGATCATCTAGATGAGCTCCTATTGGAACTGATTAACCTTAACGATGAAGAAGCGCTTAGGGAACAGGTATATACAAGGTTTGGTACACCAGAAGAAATAGCAGCAATGTGGCAGGAAGAGCTTTCTGTAACACCAAGCAATATGAGATGGCTATTTATTGGGGTGAATATTTTCTTCTTTGTCGGAGGCTCTATTCTTACTGTTGCGCATAATCTGCTAAGTTGGAGATGGCTTACTGGCTTATGGAATCAATTGACTTCCTTCCCGATATTAATTGCACTAATCTATATGCTTTTCTGGGCACTGCTTGGGTATGAAATTGGCAGAGGCTTTGGCCATAAAGGCAGGAAGCTAATGAGAAGAACTTTTTTGCTAGCCCTTATTCCAAATCTATCTCTTATGGTGTTAACCGTTTTCCATATCATTCCACGTGAATGGTTTAGCCCGTTATTGACAGAAACCTTTATAGGAATTTGCATCTTCTTAACATTACTTTTATACCCGCTTTGCCTAATTAGCTATCGGTGGGGAAAAAAAGCTTCTGTGTGAGCTTTTTTTTACCTATATACATAGAATATCTATGTATATAGAAAATCTTTATATAAGGAGGATTACAACATGGATTTTAAAGTTGAAAGAGGAGACTGGCTGTTCTTTTTCCTCTGCTTTTTAACAGCAATTGTTGCGGAGGAGGCATTTTTCAATGACCAAATCGGAGTTTCCTATTTCGTGTTTATTACTGTTTTCTATTTGATGGTTTTCTGGAGGTTTAGAAAATATTCTTTTTCACATCAACGGTTCGGATATTTAATACTAATTGTGATCTGGCTTTTAGCGGTGAGTTATTATTTGTATGATGCGGGTGTTTTTTATGCATTGAATATACTCATTATTCCAGCTCTAGTGATTTTTCACTTAGTTTTGATTACTGCCCCGAAAAAGCTTGAATGGAGCAGGCTGGTTTTTATATTATACATTTTTAAACGGCTAATTGATGGGATTCGTTATAGTGCGATTTTTATAAAATTCGCAAGTAAATTAGGCCAGCGGAACAGTGATAAAGAGCGAAATGAGGTTTGGAAAAAGGTTCTGATTGGGGTACTCCTTTCTGTTCCGATTTTGTTTGTTATCCTGAATTTGCTGATTTCAGCTGATACACAATTTGAGCGGCTTTTAAGCAAGATTCCTGATTTGTTCAACTTTAAAGGTGAGTATCTTTTCCGCTTTATTGTTATTCTCATCTATACATTTGGTTTCTTTGGGTTTCTGCAAGTTCTTCTCAAGAAAAATATAATCATGATCCAAAAGGAATCTGACCTAAAGCCAATTCGTATGGATGGCGTCATTACTTTGACCGTTTTGATCCTTCTAGATTTAGTGTATATCCTGTTTGTTGCTGTCCAATTTAAGTATTTCTTTAGCGGCACGCTGGATGACGGGTACACATATGCGGAATATGCACGCCGAGGTTTCTTTGAACTGCTTTTTGTGACCTTAATCAATTTATCGGTCGTTACAGCTGTTATTCATTTAACAAAACATGCAACTGGCTATTTGAAAAAGACAATCAGCCTTGCCCTCACCATTCTTGTTCTATCGAGCGGGGTTATGCTGACGTCAGCCTTCATGAGATTGACCATGTATGAGGACGCTTACGGCTTTACCTTTACACGGGTACTGGCACATTCCTTCATGCTCTTCTTAATGGTCATCTTTGCCTATACACTTGTAAGAATCTGGCTTGAAAAGCTTTCCTTGTTCAGGTTTTATTTCCTGGCTGCGCTTATTTATTACGCCGGCATTAATATGATTAATATCGATAGGATCGTTGTCGATCAAAATATTGCCCGTTATGAGACAACAGGAAAAATAGATATCCAGTATTTAAATAGTTTATCTTCAACAGGACTCATTGGGCTAATTGAGATTTATGAAAGGAAGCCAGATATTCCAGGATTAAAAACTTTGTTACAACAGCAGAAAATGGAAAAAGAGTATTTGAAGAGCAAGTCTTGGCAGTCGCATAATTTTACAAGGGGAAAAGCATATAAAATGCTTGAGGAATTGGAACTTTAGATATACCTTTTTCAAGCTTAGGATTGGTTTATTTACCAATCCTAATTTTTTTTATTAAATAATATAAAGCCACACTAACAAAAAGAAAAAGAATAATACTTAGCTGAATTTCCCATGTGAATGCAAGGAATTGGCTAACTGAGTATGCTTCAATCAAGAGAGAAGGAATTTTCCCTAATGTGCTTGCAATACTAAAGGAAAGTAAGCTCATTTTGCTGTAAGCTGCAGCTAATGTTACAGCCCCTGATGGGATAAAAGGGAGAATTCTTAAGATAATCACAAGGAATACGGCTTCGGAACCGGTAGTATTTTTTAATTTGAGCAATTGCTTTGATTTTGGTTCTTTAAATCGAGATGCTAGCTTTAATAACCCTTTACGGTATAGCTGGAAACTGACAACTGCACCAGCCGCTTCACCTGCAATTGAAACAGCTACACCCCAGTAGAAACCAAAAATCACAATATTAGCGGCTGTCATGAAAGCACTAGGCAATACACCTGATACGGCAATGAGGATATTTAAAAGAATACTAAACATAAAAGCTATAAATGGAGTAGAAGGAATCCATTCCAATAAATTATCAGCCATTGCATGTTCCTTTCCGGATCACAAGTACATTTAAATTTTCTTTATCTAATTATCACAAGTTTATTCAATTTCATTCCTTTTTTAAATAGGATTATTAGATTTGTATTCAAATGATTAGTTTTTCGGTTAATGAATTTTTGCATAAAATTGTATTTTTTCTCTTTACATACTATACGGGGGTATAATATAATTTGGATTAAGGAGGGATCCTATGGAATCCAATCTAGATGAAGAACTGTTTTGTTCGGATGAAGAAAGCTGTTGCTCAACACAAAGTGAAAGAAAAAGTCACCATTCAGATAAGGTTAAGAAAAATTTAGTTACTCGCTTGAACCGAATTGAAGGACAAATCCGCGGGATAAAGGGATTGATCGAAAGAGACACTTATTGTGATGATGTCATCACTCAAATTTCTGCGACTCAATCTGCTCTAAACAGTGTGGCAAAGATTCTCCTTGAGGGCCATTTAAAGGGCTGTGTCGTGGATCGTCTTCAAGAAGGGGATATGGAAGTGTTAGATGAAGTACTCGTAACCATACAAAAATTAATGAAAAAATAAGGAGCTGTTGAATAATGGAAAAAGTAACATTACAAGTAGCTGGCATGTCTTGCGGTCATTGTGTGAAAGCTGTAGAAGGTGCAGTCGGAGAACTAGCTGGAGTGGAAAATGTGAAAGTGGACCTTGCAAACGGAACAGTTGACGTTGAATATAATGCAAACAAAGCTACTTTAGATCAAATTAAAGAAGCCATTGACGATCAAGGCTATGATGTAAAATAAAGAAGAATCGTGCTAGCAATAGCACGTTCTCTTTTCAATAAAATATACCCCTTATAGGTATAAGGAGAACGGATGAGATGAGTGAAAAAATACAAGAAAGTCAATTTCAAATTACAGGTATGACATGTGCAGCCTGTTCAACAAGGCTAGAAAAGAGTCTTAATAAAATGGACGGAGTGCTTCACGCAACTGTCAACCTTGCTCTTGAAAAGGCAACCATCAAATATAATCCAGCTATAGTTACAACAAAAGATTTTATTACAAGAGTGGATAAGCTTGGCTATGGAGCTAGCGTTAAAAGTGCAAAAAATGAAAAAGAAACAGTCGATCACAGGCTGAAAGAAATTAAAACACAGCAACGGAAATTTATTATTTCTTTAATCTTATCGGTTCCTCTTCTATGGGCAATGGCTGGGCATTTCAGTTTTACATCCTTCTTATATGTGCCAGAGGCATTTATGAACCCTTGGATCCAAATGGCATTAGCCACACCTGTACAATTTTTCATAGGTAAGCAGTTTTATGTTGGGGCTTATAAAGCTTTAAGAAATAAGAGCGCAAATATGGATGTATTAGTCGCACTTGGAACGTCCGCTGCCTATTTTTACAGTGTGTATTTGGCAATTGGGACAATTGGGGGCAATGGAGAAGTAGAAGGACTTTACTTCGAAACAAGTGCTGTCCTAATTACACTTATCATTTTAGGAAAGCTGTTTGAAGCAAAAGCGAAAGGCCGTTCTTCAGAAGCGATTAAAAAGCTGATGGGATTGCAGGCAAAAACGGCTATCGTTGAGAGAGACGGTCAAGAGAAAGAAATTCCTCTCGAAGACGTAGTAGCTGGGGATATTATTTTAGTAAAACCAGGCGAAAAAATTCCAGTGGACGGGGAAATTATTGAGGGACAATCTGCTCTTGATGAATCGATGATTACAGGAGAAAGTGTCCCGGTTGATAAAACGGTTGGCGATTCTGTTATTGGGGCAACCATCAATAAGAATGGCTTTTTGAAAATGCGGGCAACGAAGGTCGGGAAAGATACGGCCTTGGCACAAATTATTAAAGTCGTAGAGGATGCACAAGGCTCTAAAGCACCGATTCAGCGTTTAGCAGACACGATTTCAGGTATTTTTGTACCGATTGTTGTAGGAATTGCAATACTGACCTTTTTAGTGTGGTATTTCTTCGTTGCACCAGGGGATTTTGCAGAAGCACTTGAAAAATTAATTGCTGTTCTCGTCATTGCTTGTCCTTGTGCTTTAGGATTGGCAACTCCGACATCGATTATGGCTGGTTCCGGGCGGGCTGCTGAATTCGGCATACTATTTAAAGGCGGAGAGCATCTGGAAATGACTCACCAAATTAATACCGTCATTCTTGATAAAACCGGAACCATTACAAACGGTGATCCAGTATTAACAGATGTAATAACTGAAATTGATAATCATGAGTTTTTAACTTTAGTAGGTTCCGCCGAAAAGCAATCTGAACACCCGTTAGCTCAGGCAATTGTATCGGGAATTAAAGAGAGAAATATCAATCTGGTGGATGTACAGGATTTCGAGGCAATTCCTGGCTATGGAATTAAAGCAAAAGTGAATGGAAAAGACCTTCTAGTCGGTACGCGACGATTAATGAAAAAATTCAACATTGATATTGAGCATGTTTTAGAAGAGATGAGTTCCCTTGAAAAACAAGGAAAAACAGCGATGCTCGCTGCCATCGATGGTGGCTATGCCGGAATTGTGGCAGTGGCTGACACGATTAAAGAGACATCCCCTCAGGCTATTAGCCGCTTAAAAGGTTTGGGGCTGGACATCATTATGATCACGGGGGATAACGAGCAGACTGCACAAGCTATTGCGAAGCAGGCCGGAGTGGATATGGTAATCGCTGAAGTACTCCCAGAAGGAAAAGCTGAAGAAGTAAAGAAGCTTCAAGCACAAGGCAAAAAAGTAGCGATGGTCGGGGATGGAATCAATGACGCACCTGCCTTAGCCATTGCAGATATTGGCATGGCGATCGGGACCGGGACAGATGTTGCGATGGAAGCAGCTGATATTACGCTAATTCGTGGAGACCTTAACAGTATTGCTGATGCTATTTTCATGAGTAAGAAAACAATCCGGAATATAAGACAAAACCTTTTCTGGGCATTTGCGTATAATACACTTGGAATTCCAGTTGCGGCACTAGGTTTTTTAGCACCTTGGCTCGCTGGAGCAGCGATGGCATTTAGTTCAGTATCCGTTGTCTTAAATGCACTTCGTCTTCAAAAAGTAAATTTGCGGTAATTTTTAGATACCCTTTTAATGAAGGGTATTTTTTGTTTTCCATTAATTTAAAAATATTTGGGTATAAAGAACGAAATTTCAGAAAACGTGTAGAAAAATGTTGAATTTTGTTGAAAATTTGGGAAAAAAGGAATATATTTATTATTAGATTAAAGTAATTATAAATTAGTAAAATGTAGGAAAATGTCTATAAAACTGTACAGAAAATTAAGTCTAAGGGTCTAAGTCGATAAAACAACATTTCTATTACTATGGTTAACTAGTAACTTAAACCCTTGGTTATTCTATTTCACTAGAATAATCATTTTTTTGATTTTTTTCAAAGTGGATATTGGCAGCAAAAAATATTATGGTGCCATTTCATATTAGGGATATACCTGATAGAAAGCGAATATTTAATGCTTTCATCTAAAAAATATTTTAAATGGAGTGTTTATTGTGAAATTAACCATTGGTAAAAAGTTAATTGGATCATTTTTACTAATTGCCATTTTATTAGGAATTACAAGCGTCATCTCCTCATATTACTTAAAAATGGTAGATGAAGCTTACTCTGATTTAATTGGAAGAAGAGCAGTCATATTATCGAATGTACAAAAATTACAGATTGCCATTTCAAAAGAAAATAGTAATTTGCGTGGATATATGCTTACAAAGGATAAGGATTTTTTGGATCGTTTAACTGCTGCCTATGACAGTACAAATAATATATTGAATGATACTTTAAAATTAACTAAAATTAAGGAATTTGAAGAAGAATTAAAAGAAGTAGAAAAAATGAATAATGATTATAAGAAGAATTATGATCAAATGATATTGATGATTCAGAATAATAAGCCTGCAGAGGAAGTAACTGATTATTATATGACCAAGGTATTGCCTTCAGGAAGGCAGCTTGATCCGGCAATAGAAAAGCTGGCTAATGAGCAATCGTCATCAATGGATACTGCGAGTATGGAGAACTCGAAAATAGTTAATGGTGCCATTTCGAATACTACTATCCTTAGCATAATTGCTTTTATATTAGCTATTGTGATTGGCATTATTATTTCGAGAATGATATCTAAGCCTGTCGTAGCAATGGCAGCTGCAGCAAAGAGAATTGCACAGGGTGATTTAACAGCTGAGAATATTCGTGTGAAGAATAAAGATGAAGTTGGGGAGATGGCTCAATCATTTAATCAAATGACTGGAAATCTCCGACAATTGGTAGAGCAAATTAGCATAAGTTCAGCACATGTTGCATCCTCAGCAGAAGAATTGACAGCAAGTGCTGATCAATCAAGTCAAGCTACTGAAACGATTACGCAAACGATTCAGGAGGTAACAGCTAGTGCTGAACTTCAATCAAGAAATGTTAATGAAAGTGTTGTGGCAATAAATGAAATGTCATCCGGTGTGCAGCAAATTGCTTCAAGCGCTCAGGTAACATCAAGTCTTTCCGTACAAACCTCGCAAAAGGCATTAGAGGGAAATCATGCTATCCAATCAACTGTTCATCAGATGGATATGATCCAAAAGACAATGGAAAACTTGTCCAAATCGGTAACGGAAATGGATCAGCGATCACGGGAAATCGAGAGTATTGTTGAAGTCATAACAGATATTTCATCCCAGACAAATCTTCTTGCCCTAAATGCAGCTATTGAAGCAGCAAGAGCAGGTGAAGCTGGCCGCGGGTTTGCGGTTGTGGCAGATGAAGTTCGTAAGCTGGCTGAGCAGTCTACTCAATCGGCTGGACAAATTGCGCAATTGGTTTTAACAATAAAAAATAATACAGATTCAGTTGTGGAATCTATGGAAATTGGTGTTAATGAGGTAGACGAAGGAATTCGTGTTGTTCATACGGCTGGACAATTATTTGAAGAAATTAAGCAAAATATTGACCAGGTTTCCAGCCAAGTTCAAGAGATTTCTGCAGCCTCAGAACAAATTTCCGCAAGTACAGAACAAGTTGTTACGTCAATTGAAAGTATTTCTGAAGGATCTAAAACAGTTGCAGATGAATCACAAAATGTAGCGGCTTCAACTGAAGAACAGCTGGCATCCATGGAGGAAATTGTTTCATCAGCCTCTTCTCTAACCAAGATGGCGGAAGAACTGCAGAAAGAAGTTGGAAAGTTCTCTTTGTAATTATGGAGAAAATTAAAAGAATGGCCTGATAGAGTAAAAAAATTGCTGATATTTTCTGGGGGTTGATGGTGTATTTTGAAAGTCGCGGATATATCGGGAAAGTCGCGGATATAATCCGGAAGCCGCGGATATAATCCGGAAGTCGCGGATATATCCGGAAAGTCGCGGATATAATCCGGAAGCCGCGGATATATCTGGAAAGTGGCGGATATAATCCGGAAGTCGCGGATATATCCGGAAAGCCGCGGATATAATCCGGAAGTCGCGGATATAATCCGGAAGTCGCGGATATAATCCGGAAAGTCGCGGATATATCCCGAAATCTCCTATATATATCATAGAATCTAGTGTTCTATGAGCTTTTACATTCAAATAGTAATGCTTTTCTTTGCTAATTATGTAGTATTTAAGTAAAAGTACTTACTGTTACGGATTTGAAATATGAATGTCATATTTAGTCCATATGATGGATACGCAGTGAGAAAAATCTTATTATAGCATTTAGCTATTTTTTACCACCGATCAGTCTATCCTATGTGCCATAGGGGGATAAATGGCCCTCTTCTTTAGTGCCACATTTTGGACAAGGATTCACTATGTTACATATGCTAGCCTTTTATTAGATAGCTTTTTACGTAATAGGAGGTACTAGCATGAAAAAAATGAAAAAATTATTAATAGCAGGAGTCCTGTCTCTATCACTCTTTGGATTTTCAGGACAATCGGATGCAGCAGTTAATACACATAATGTGAAACAAGGGGAGACTTACTGGACAATTGCTCATCAATATGGAGTGTCTGTGCTTGGTTTAAAGAATGCAAATAACAAAACAACAGATCTGCTTTATGCGGGAGAGCAAATTCGTATTCCTAATACTCAAATTTCAGCTGCGGATAAAGAGTTGCTTGCTCGTCTTGTGCATGCTGAAGCGAAGGGCGAGCCTTATGCTGGTAAGGTAGCCGTTGCGACCGTCGTATTAAATCGCTTAGACAGCCCGCTTTTTCCGGATACAGTTTCAGGAGTTATTTATCAAAAAGTAAGTGGCTACTACGCCTTTACACCGGTTCAAAATGGAGCTATTAATAGTGCACCTGACCAATCTTCTAAAAAAGCAGTAGACGAAGCGATAGCCTTTAGAGGTCAAGGAAATGGATCGTTATATTTCTTTAATCCAAAAACATCAACAAGCAAATGGGTCTTTTCTCGCCAAACGACTGTAATGATTGGAAAGCATAGATTTGCAAAATAAACTCAGAAAACACCGTCCTTGGTGTTTTCTTTTTTTGGGTGTTCCCAGAGCAAAGTCGCCTGATTATATATGTAGGTCCTTAGCAGATTTAGTCGGAATGCGGTGGCCTATATCAATAAACCATCTTTCTCTGAGTGAAGTAATTGAAATCAAATATAGTATGGTTCAACATGCATTTTTTCATCCATGCTAGTCGAAGTCTACTAGTAATTACCCTTTTATTTTTCGGGCATGTTATCAATAGCAAATATATAAATGTCCGGAGGAGAAGGGTATGGACTTTTTTTATAGTCAAGAAACATTGACTACGATGCAATGGATATTAAGATCTGTTGTCACGTATGGTTTTTTGATCATTATCGTAAAAGTTATGGGACGCCGCTCCATTTCGCAGCTAAATTTCCTTGATTTTGCCATAGCGATTGTCATTGGCAATATTATTGCCCATCCACTGTCTGACGAAAAATTAGGGCTAAAAGGGTCCATGACGACTATGACTGCACTTGTTATTTTATATATAGTAAGTGTTTTCCTTACATTAAAATCAGTGAGAATCAGAAAATTTGTTTCACCTGACCCGCTGCCTCTAGTTAGAAATGGACAATTTCTTTACAAATACTTAAAGAAAGCAAGATTATCAGTAGATTACATATTATCCGAGGCAAGAAAGGAAAAAATCGATGATCTAAAAAAAGTCTCCTTGGCATTATGGGAGCCTGATGGGACCATTTCATTTTTTGTAAGTCCTAACAACCAAACGGTTACTAGAGGAGACTTAAATATTATAACGGACCCTTTTGATTTTCCCATAACCGTTGTGAAGGATGGGAATATTGAAATGCCTGTTTTGAAACAGATAGAAAAAGACGAAAACTGGCTGATCTCAGCATTAAAAGCAAATCATAATGTAGAGCTTCAGGATGTATTATTAGCGACAATTGATAAGAAAAATGAATTAAAGATTTTTCTGTATAAGTAAACAAGTATTATACTGTTTTGTCATTTTTTACTTGAAAATGTTTCTTTTTCAGATTAAACTGAAATTAATAATAGTGAAACGGAGGTGGGGAAGAATGAGTCAAGCTGTTTGTACGCGCGGATTTTGGATGGAATTCATTTACATTTACCGTGCGATTTTTGCTTGTATTGCTGTTAACGGGATCAGTCTGCCCTTTTTTAGCAACTTAATAGCAAATATTAAACAGTGAACTCATCTCTAACCCACATTTTAAATGACGGAATTAGGAGGGCGTTTCATGCTCTCCTTTTTTTGATCGATATCGGTTTGTGCAAGCCATGGGGGAAGTGTCGTCCTATGGCTTTTTTTGTTGTTCGAAAATGAATGATTGTATCGAAGTCACTTGCGAATTGTCAGTTGGGTTGGAGAGGAGCTGAATATTAGGAGGAAACAAAATGATAGCATGCAGTGTAAATCAAATTGGAAAAATGTATGGTGGAAATACAGTATTTGAGAATATTTCTTTTGAAATTCATGATAGAGACCGAATTGGATTAGTGGGAAGAAACGGCAGTGGAAAAACGACATTGTTTAGAATGTTAGCAGGAAGCGAGTTGCCGGATTCAGGTCAAATTCATTGGAAAAAAGGAACAGAAATTGGTTATCTGGCACAAATTCCAGTCTATTCAAATCATATTACTGCTAGAGGCGTTTTACTAAGTGCATTTTCTTCACTCACAGAAATTGAGAAGAGGATGAAGGAACTCGAAGAGGAAATGGGAATGGAGCCGAACCCTGACCAGCTTGAAAAATTAGTGGAAAAGTATGGCGATCTGCAAGATCAATTTATATTAAATGGCGGATATGAAATGGAAGCAAACATAGAGCGGGTGGCTAATGGCCTTAATATCAGCCCTTTATTAGAAAAGCCTTTTGGAAAATTAAGCGGAGGAGAAAAAACGAAGGTGGGACTTGCTTTTATTTTGCTTAAGCAGCCTGACTTATTATTGTTAGATGAACCAACAAACCACCTGGATTTAATGGCTGTCGAGTGGTTAAGCGGATACTTAAAAGAATATAGCGGGACCATCGTTGTTGTTTCTCATGATCGTTATTTTTTAGATGAAGTGGTGAACAAAATATATGATTTAGAGGATGGAGAAATTCACTGTTACCAGACGAATTTCACTGGATTTGTAAAGGAAAAGGAAGAAAGGCTGCTTATTGAATTTCAAGCCTACGAAGAGCAACAGAAAAAAATAAAGAAAATGAAAGAGGCTATTAAAAGGCTGCGAGAGTGGGCTAATCGTGCGAACCCTCCAAATGAGGGGCTTCATAAACGGGCTCGTAATATGGAAAGAGCGCTTGAAAGAATGGAGAAACTAGATCGGCCTCAATTAAACCGCAAAAAAATGGGGCTTGAAATCGAAGCGAGTGACCGTAGCGGTAAAGACGTGGTATTCATGAAGAATGTTTCAAAATCCTTCGGTGACCAGCTCCTGTTCCAATCAGTTCAAATGCACATTACCTACCGGGAACGTGTGGCAATAGTTGGAGAGAATGGATCAGGGAAATCGACATTATTAAAGCTGATTCTCCAGGAACTGAAAGCAGATCATGGAGAGGTGAAGGTAGGCAGTAATGTGAAAATCGGCTACCTATCTCAGCAGGTTTTTATGGAGATGAAAGATGAAACCGTTATAGAAGCTTTTCGTAACGAAGTACAAGTTACAGAAGGGGAAGCTCGTCATATTTTGGCCCGCTTTTTATTCTACGGTTACCAAGTGTTTCAAAAGGTTTCCAAGCTAAGCGGGGGAGAACGAATGAGGCTTCGCTTAGCGCAATTAATGTATCAAGAAATCAATCTGTTAATTCTTGATGAACCAACGAATCATCTGGACATTGAATCAAGGGAAGTATTGGAGGAAGTCCTCGAAGACTTTAAGGGCACAATTTTAGCGGTGGCTCATGATCGATATTTCCTTAATCGGCTGTTTGATAAAATTTATTGGATTGAGCGAAAAGCAGTTTACGGATTTGATGGGAATTATGATTGGGCGAGAGAAAAGATTAAGAATGTACAGGACATCCAGCTTCACCCCAAAGTTACTGAAAAAATGAAAAGTAGTCCTCCTTTAAAAGAAGACAATGTTCATCGAAAGATTGATCAGCTTGAAGAAGAAATAGAAAAAGTTGAGGACCGGCTGTCTGAGCTGGATAAGCAATTAAACCAGGAGTCGGACTTGCAAAAAATGCAGGATCTCTTTCATGACATGAAGCAGCTTGAAGTGAGACGGAATGAGCTTTATAAACAATTAGAACTAACCGAATAGCAGAATGAAAAGCCTTTGTCTAATTGAAGCAGGACAAAGGCTTTTCTATTTTCTGATTGCCAATCGCAAGCGGATTTTTCCACAAATAATATTGCCTTTTCAGATGAAAAATAACATTAGCAGGAAAAATCAAAAAAGGAGTGTCAAGAAGTATGAGAAGTTACGTTCTGTCCATTTGGAATATGCTTGATCCCATTTATTTTTCCTTTACTCGGCTTAAAAACATTTCGTATGAAGGGGCAGACAGTAATATTTTCAGAATTCGGATTACAAAATATAAAGGAAGAGCTACCGTACTTTCTGATGGTACAAAAATAAATAAAAATGATACTCTAGTCAAAATCCATCTTCATAACGTCAAATTACTGAAGGAATTGAAGGACATCAAAAGTGAACTTAAAAAAGCAAAAATTATCTACCGTCACGTACAAAAAGCATTGCCAGAACTAGAAAAATACGTTCGAAACAATTGTCATTATTCAAAGATAAAGGGGGTTGTGGGAATTACCTTTTTAAACAAAGGCTGTGAACGGCTTGGTTTTGAAGTAGTAAATATTTCTAATCCTATTTATAAATGGTTTAAATGGGCAGCATTTTTACCGATAGAGCTTTTATCAAATCCAAATTTTTCTTGGTGCATGATAAAGAGCAGAAAGCCCAATTACCTATTTATGTCCACTGAAAAATTAATCAAACTGTACAGAAATTAAAAAGAACTTGGCTGGAGCCAAGCTCTTTTACACGTTATTTTTTTTACGGCAAGCTAAGAACTTCTATACAGCTTTAATGGCTTGAGAAACATTTGCAGGTATTGTTACTTCATGAAACGTAATTTCCGGACGGCTTCCTACACGGATATTAATGCCCGTTTGCCCAAGCCCCTCGCTAATATAATAAGGCTTTCCATCTTGTACATGAAATCCTTTCACGATATTCATTCTCGCAAGCTTGCCCATTTTCACAAGGTGATAGGCTTTAGGATAGCAAATTTGACCGCCGTGAAAATGCCCGGCAAGTAAATAATCGAAATGATAATTCTTCATATGGAGAACAATATTTGGATCATGTGTTAAAACTAAATTAGTTCCTTCAGCAATTCCTTTATAGGAATTACTTAAATCGCTTCGTTTTGTACTGAAATCATCGATGCCAATAAGGTTAACCCGATGACCATTAACTATGATCGAGTCATTTTCATTTTTCATAACCTTGCAATTATATTCTTCAAGTGTATTGATTAGTTTTTTAAGATTTTGATTCCGTAAAACATAATCGTGGTTCCCTAGTACAGCATACATTCCGTATTTTGCTTGCAATTGATTTAATACTTTTAAATATGGAATAAGCTTAGGAATTGTACGTTTACGGTCAAGAAAATCACCGGTTAAAGCAATTAAATCTATAGACTCATTTTTTACTTTTTCATAAAGTTGTTCAGGAGAAATTGAAATGTTTTCTAGATGTAAATCAGAAAGGTGAAGAATATGGAGCTTTGGATGCTGTTGATTCTGTAAATCTTTATGAACAGATATTTTATTTATCACAATATCCTTTGTGTTTTTATTAGCCTTTTTAAAAAGATAAAAAAGGAAGAACGCTAATCCAGCAGAAAGTAATATCATCAAATTGTATCACTCCTTCCATGACTCGAATTATACATGAAAAACTTCGCCACTATTACAAGTAATAGATGGCAGAAGAGCCATGGAGAGAGTTACCAAGAAATTAATTCTGCTTAGAGCTTTGGGCAAACCACTGTCTGTAGATCAACACGATAAAAATAAGAAATAATAAGTATAGTAGTACCCCTATGAATAGATGAAAAATAGAGGTGAAAATCTGCTCTCCGCTGAAAGCTATCATGAACATTGGGGGGATGAGCCCAAATGCAGTAGCCAATAAGAAAGTACGGAATGGAATCGTGCTGATTCCTGTATATGTATTCACGATTGGTGGCGGAAAGATAGCAATTAACCTCATAAGGAGAATGGCAATAAAGGCATTTCTTTCAAGCATCGTATGAAGTCTTTGAATTCCTCTTACACGTTCCACGTAGCCCATGAAAAAATTCCGAAAAAAAATCCTTGATAAAAAGAAATAAAGAACCGCGGCTGTTACACCACCAGTCCAATTGATAAGAGTCCCTATTACGACACCATATTTAGCCCCCATTAAACCAGCAAAAATAGTAAAAGGAATAAAAGGGATGGCGGCTAATAGGAAAGAGAGTACGAACATGACGGGGAGATCCGAGGAATCACTCTTGTGAACCCAATCTAAAATGAAATTTTTATAGTACAGTCCAGCTGCTACTATAAAAATATAGAACAGTAAAATCCACCATTTTTTATTCATAATTGTCCTCGTTCATATGAATTGATTTTATTATTTTTATCCGAAAATTCCTTTGTCATTCATATGATATTTTTTGTTAAGAACTATCAAAAAAGCCGAAAAAACAATCATAAGTGTTTTTTCGGCATGAGGACGTAATTAAAAAAGTCTCACATTTATCGGATAAATATAAGGTTTTTGAGGATCGGGTATCTCTTTCCAACTTGTTATCTTTATCAGAGGGAGCTCAATTCCATCGTATGTAGTTACATCTAGTATACCCTTTGCTTCTATCCATGTGTCTGTTTTCATGGAGGAAGCATCAGGATGCTCAGAAAGAAAACCGACAATGCTCGCATCTGCGACACAATGAGTGATTAAAAACCTGGCAAGGACCACCTGATCTTGTTCAAAATCATCTTCTTTATACACAAATCCCGTTAATTCAATCTGTTTGCCTTTATACTTCTGGATATCCATATGAATATCCTCATAATATGTTGAAAAAACCGACTCCTCCATCACCACATTCGGCTTTTCTGATAATGTTTTGCGCAATTCTTCATAATCATCCTCTGACATTTCCTCCTGGCTTGCTAAGAAAGGATCCAATAAATGTTCTTGAGCGAGAGAATTTTCAGAAGGATTTTTAGGTTCGGGTATTTCAGATGGCTCAGTTAATTCTTCCTCATTTTTTTCACTGATTCCTTTATTTTCAGATGCTTCCTTTTGATTCGTGATAATCGCCATTCCGCCTTTTTTATTGGCGATAGAGGCATCAAGCACCTTTGGCGGAAGCAGGAAACCTGTCAATAAAGGAAAAACAATGATCATATAGGAAACAAGCTTTTTGAAATTGAATGGTGTCTCGCCATGATCATGATGGCAGGCATGATCTTGATGATGACAGCAGTCGTCTTCATGGTGGGAGTGCTTGTGATGAATATGTTTTTCAGACCAAATTCTGGTCAGTTGAATGAAAAACAAAACGATAAAAATAATAGCCGCCGTCAGACTTAACCCTAAGTATTTAGGATTAATATATTTCGTCATCTCACCAGTATAATGAAGCTTTAATATGAAAATTGAAAAGGTCAGTAGAATGAATGCTCTAATGGTCTGCTGAAAATTAAAATTCATGAAAGCCTACCTCCTCCTAAACAAAGCTGGACATTAAGAATATTGTAATAAAGACAATGAGCGTGATAATGACTACTACAGCCATTACAAATTTAAAACGGAAAACACTCAGCATCATGAGTGTATTTTTTAAATCCATCATCGGTCCATAAATTAAGAAGGCCAAAATAGATGAGGTTGGAAAAATGCTGCTAAAGGATGCGCCAATAAATGCGTCAGCCTCAGAACAAAGGGACAATACATAGGCTAGTCCCATCATAACGGCAATGGATGAGAGGGGACCGTTTCCTGCTTCCAACAGTGTTTTTGCCGGCAAGTAGGTTTGAACAAAAGCAGCTAAAAAGGCTCCCATGATTAAATATTTCGCCATATCAAAAAACTCATCAATGGAATGAGTAAGCATAGCCCATAATTTAGCTAAAAAATCATTTTTCTCTGTTGTATAGGAGTGAAGGGTTTGAACAGATGATTTGAATTGATTTCCTTTGAAAAAAAGACTAACTGCAAAAGCTACTATCACGGCAATTATAAATCCTAGTCCCATGCGCAATCCTGCAATTTCAGCATTATTACCAAAGGCCATATAGGTGGAGGCGATGACAATCGGGTTAATAAGGGGTCCAGTCAGCATAAAACCGATGCCTGCATATATAGGTACACCTTTTCCTATGAGCCTTCGAACGATGGGCACAATTCCACATTCACAGGCAGGGAATAATGCCCCGATGATACAACTCATCATGACCGCTAAAGTCTTATTCTTTGGAATGCATTTTCTAATATGCTCTTCTGTAACGAAAATCTGAATAATTCCTGCAATTAGAACGCCTATTAATACAAAGGGCAAGGCCTCTATTAAAATACTAATAAAAATGGTATTAAGGTTTAAGATCGATGAAGAAAACGAAAGCGAATCTTTAAAGCTCGAACCAAATGATATCAGATAGAGGGCAAAGGCGATGATTAATATTCCAGTCAAATCAATAATATGAGAACGAAAAAGCCGAGGCATAATAAACTCCTTTTCTAAGTTTTTGATAGGGATGCAATAACATTTGTTAATCGTAATAATTACGCTTTATATTTTACAGTAATTGTATGAAAAATTAAATAGAAATATGAAATATTCAATTACCTTTTTATTTCTCCTGAAAACAATAAAAAAATTTTTCAATTACAAGTTGCATAATTAAAAACAATGTACTATTATTTAAATCGTAATCATTACGATTAATAATGAAAACGAGGTGAAGGTATGAAGGATAAAATACCAGTAACTGTTCTTAGCGGATATTTGGGTTCCGGGAAAACGACTTTGTTAAACCACATTCTATGCAATCGGGAGAATAAAAAGATTGCGGTTATTGTGAATGATATGAGTGAGATCAATATAGATGCAACGATGATTAAACAAGGCGGATTCTCAAGAACCAATGAAAAATTAGTAGAGCTTCAAAATGGATGTATTTGTTGCACTCTTAGAGAGGATTTAATAATAGAAGTTGAAAAGCTTGTGCAAGCAGGAGATATTGATTACATATTAATTGAATCAACTGGCATTTCAGAGCCAATTCCAGTTGCCCAAACTTTTACGTATGTAGATGATGAGCTGGGTATTAATTTATCTCAATTTTGCACACTAGATACAATGGTAACAGTCGTGGATGCCAACAGATTTTGGCATGACTTTTCTTCAGGAGAAAGCTTGCTGGATCGTAAGCAGGCTATGGATCAATTTGATACACGTGAGGTTGTGGACCTGTTAATTGATCAAATAGAGTTTGCTAATGTCATCCTCCTTAATAAAATCGATTTAGTAGATGCAGAGAGTGTTCAAGAGCTTAAGGCCGTTCTTAATAAGCTGAATCCAGAAGCCAAGATAATTGATAGCATTTTTGGATGCGTGGAATTAAATGAGATTCTAGATACTAACCTGTTTGATTTTGAAGAGGCTAGTCAAGGAGCTGGCTGGATGAAGGAATTAAATGAAGAGCATATTCCTGAAACAGAGGAGTATGGCATATCATCTTTCGTGTATCGGAGGAGAAGACCATTTCATCCTGAGAGATTTACAGAATGGCTGGAAAACTGGCCAGAAGACATCGTTCGGGCTAAAGGATTTTTCTGGTTAGCTACTCGAAATAATATGACCGGGTTATTGTCACAGGCTGGACCATCCATCATCCTTCAAGGTGCAGGAGAATGGCTGGCAGCATATCCTGAATCAGAGCGGGAACAGATTTTAAAAGAGGAGCCTGAGCTGCTAGAGAAATGGGATGACCAATTTGGTGATAGAATGATTGAATTAGTTTTTATCGGGGTTGAAATGAATCGGGAAGAAATTGAAGCTTCCTTAGATAAATGTTTACTAACAAATAGTGAGATGCACATAGACTGGAATGAATTGCGGGATCCACTTCCGCCTTTTATCGCTTAATATTAATTTGAAGGAGATATAGAAAATGAGAGTAAAGATTACATTAGCATGCACAGAAACAGGAGATCGGAATTATATTACTGTGAAAAATAAAAGAAATAATCCAGATAGAATTGAGTTAATGAAATATTCTCCTCGTTTGAAAAGACATACCCTCCATCGTGAGACGAAATAATTAGATCCAAGAAAAGGAAGCAGATGACCAGCTCTGCTTCCTTTAAAAACTATTATGATGCCGTGTTTTTCTTAACAGATTTCTCTTTCTCAAACAAAACAATTAATCCGGGAAGTAAAATGCCTCTAATTAAAAAAGTATCTAATAAGATCCCGACCGCAACAATAAACCCAAAAACAAATAGCAGTTGTATTGGTTGTGTCATTAAAACCGCAAAAGTAGCTGCCAAGATTAAACCAGCAGAAGAAATTACCCCTCCGGTATTAGCAACAGCAATTTCCACCGCTTCTTTAACAGAATGCTTTCTTCTCTCCTCTTGATATCTAGATATTAAAATAATATTATAATCAATTCCAAGCGCAACTAAGAAAACAAAGGAGTAGAGCGGAACACGGTCACTGATCGTACTAATATCAAAGAATAGACTCGTAAGGAACATTCCTAATCCTAAAGCTGCCAGGAAGGAAATTAAAATTGTTCCCATCATGTAAATAGACATCTTAACGGATTTTGTTAAGATAACAAGCATGCCAAGAATGAGAAGGGTCTCAAGCACGACAATAAGAATTAAATCCCGATTATTAATAGATCGTTCATCGACTTTAGATGCGGTTTCACCAGCAAAGTAAATTTTACCTTCGACCTTGCTATCTGCCGTAATTTTGTCAGCTCTTTCAATCATATCCTTTAAGGCATCTATCGTTTCGACATCATATGGTCCTTGCTCAAAAGTAAGGCTATAGTTAATTACCTTTTTGTTCTCTGTAATGCCATTGACACGAATATTACTTACTAAAGGCTGGGCTTCCAGCGTTTTTTGCAATGCTTCTTGCTGTTCAGATGTGACAGGCTCTTCACTCTCAAATAATAAAGTCGTTGGTGCAAGATCACCTTTTTGGAAGTTCTTTTCAAGGATTTCATATCCTTGTCTAGATGGCATATCCTTAGGGAAGGATTTCATTGTGTCGAACTCATATTGCATATTAAACATATTGCCGGCTGAGACAAGCAGGAGAATTCCGATAACAGCAACAGAAAGTCCAGGTTTTCTTACAACAAACTTTCCAATACGGCTCCAGGTGGAATTTTGTTTAATTACAGGATCGCCAACACGCGGAATTTTTGGCCAGAAGGATTTTCTGCCGAACAGCGTAAATAAAGCTGGAACAAGCGTAATAGATGCGATCATAATAATTACCATTGTCGTTCCAAAGGTTGGAGCAAAATTTCTGTAATCACCAAATTGGGCAAAGAATAAAACAAGCATAGCTGCTAAAACGGTACCGCCAGAAAAGAAAACAGGCATTCCCGTTTCACGCATAGCCGCTCTCATCGCATCAAATTTACTTTCATGGCCTTTAAGCTCTTCACGGTAACGTGAGAATACAAATAGAGAATAATCAATTACTGCTGCAAATAATAAAATCGACATGATCGATAATGTCTGGTTACTAATGACTAGTCCAGCAGCACCCATTAAGCCAAGCGTCTGCATCACAACCTCATAGACAAAACCGGCTGCAAGGAGTGGAATTAACGCTAATAAAGGCGAGCGGTAAATAATCACGAGCAGAACTAGAATTAATCCAACTGTTGAAAGAATCAGCACAACATCTGCTCTAGAGAATAAATCAAGCGTATCAATCCCAATACCAGCAGGACCAGTCACATATAACGTAAAATCTGACTCGGCCTTCACAATCTTTTCGATTTGTTCTACAGACGTCCTAATCTCTTTAATCTCTAAAGAGGAATCAAAGCTCAACGGAATAACAGCTGTGCTCTTGTCTTCTGAGAAGAATCCGGCAGCCGCTTGGGGAGGCAGAGCAGATAAAGGGATGATTTGCTTCAATCCATTAATATCTTCCTGCTTGATCCTATCTAGTAGGGCGGCAAGCTCCTGCAGCCCGATCTCCCCATTCTTAGATTGAAAAACTAATATGGCTGGAAGGCCATCATTGTTTTTAAAATACTTATCTACTTTTTCCTTAGCAATAACCGATTGAGCATCTTTTGGAAGTGCATCAATGGAAGATACTTCATATTCCTTTGCGCTAGGAGCAAATACAGCTAAAACCATCGCCAGAATGAACCAGGCAGCAAGGGTAATCCACATCCCTTTTTTTGTGGTTACACGGTCAGTAATGAATCGCAAAAAGGTTTTCATGCTTTCATTCCTTTCTAGTTAAGTTTTTTTGAAAAAGGTGACACAACTGTCACATTGGAGAAAAATAAAATGACACCATTGTCATCTTTATTATGATTTAAAGGTGACAAAAGTGTCAATTAGTTTTTTGAGAACATTCCATGACTAATGATTTCCTTAATAGAGTTCACCCATTCAGAATGAGGAATGCCAAAATGATTAGGAATGGCAATCGTTTGAAAAATAAAGCCAAGAATTAAGCCGTCTGCGATATGCGGCTTTAACTTTTTTTCTTCCCGTCCTAAATTAATAAAACCTTGCAGATGCTTGTACATATCAAGATGCATCACATCGAGCTTTGACTTATTCAATTTCACTTTTTCCGTGATGTTAGCGGGTATTTGTAAAGCAATAATAATGATTTTATGAATGTCTGCATGTTCAAAGATAAGCTCAATTAATTGATTGAATTGCCCTTCGAATCCCTCATGCCACTCAATTTTTTGTAGCTTTAACAGGAATTGATCCATTTCATCAAGCATGTAGTCTGTAATAAGCTCTTCTTTATTTTCGTAGTATTTATACAAGGTTCCTCTTGAAACCTCTAACCGGTCTGCCAAAATGCTGAAGGTAAAGCCTTCATACCCATGAAGAAGCAGCAGTTCCTTTGTTGTTTTATAAAGCTCATCTATTGAAAATTTCCGTTCACGTGCCACGATGCTCACCTCACCTTTATTATAGAGAAAATTGCTAGATTAACAATGGGGGGAATCTCTGAACCTTAGCCCTAAAGCTTGTAAGACTGTCCACTAAATAAATCATTGTCCATTTTTGTATTTTCTCTGATCATTTCCAGCAAGACCTGTAACGCTTTTGTCTGAAATGGAGAGCTGAGAACGGTTGAAAATTCACGAGTAATGGACTGGCCCTTTACCTTTACTATTTTTAATGTGCCAAGGGAAACCTCTTTGCGAATGGTCCAATCCGATAACAAGCTGATGCCCAGCCCGGCTTCTACGGATTCTTTAATAATTTGTGTACTGCCGAATACTAAGAGCTTCTTAGGTTTGATATGATAGGCAGAAAACATTTTTTCAGCTGCTTCACGTGTGCCTGAGCCGTTTTCGCGACATATCCACGATTCATTTTCTAGATGGGAAGGCAGCAATTCTCCTTCAGCTAGTGCCAATTTATTATTGGGGGAAGCGACAATACTCATTGTATCAATTGCAAATGGCTCGATAACTAAACTATTGTTTTTATATTCTCCTTCAACAATTCCAATATCTAATTGGTGTCCAAGCACTAATTCAGCAATTTCCTTTGTATTCCCAATCGTAATGGACGGATTAATTAACGGATATTTTTTTTGCATGTAAGCAATTAAATGAGGCAAAATATATTCACCAAATGAGTAGCTTGCACCAATAGATAGCGCGCCGCTTGGATTATTCGTCAGGTCATCAATCAAATAATGCATTTTGGAATAAAGCCCGATAATTTCCTTTGCGTGGTGATAAACAATTTCACCTGCTTTCGTTAGCCGTACATATTTATTACTGCGCTCTAATAAAGTTGTTCCCATGGAACGTTCTAATGCTTGAATATATTGACTGACTGCTGGCTGAGTCATATGCAATTCTTCAGCGGCACGAGAAAAGTTCTTTTTTTCTGCGACCATGACGAAAACCGATAAATGCTGATCCATGTTCATCCCGCCATTTTCTATTATATTGATTTACTTATTATCGTTATTATAAATCATTATTTTCCTTATAGTATAAAAAGTATTATGCTTAAGTTACAAAATTATTATGGTGGTGATCACATGGGAGCTCATGCAAGGGCATTAACGGAAGAGAAAGAGCCGATTCAGCCCAAAAAGAAATCATCAGGATTTGGAAAATGGGCAGGTGGAATTGCCTTTACATTTTTTATCGCCTTTTTGGGATTTTTGTTAGCAAAAGCGCCTGGATTTGACCACGTTGGGCAGCTGGCGTCCGCCATTGTTATTGCGGTTCTATACAGAAATATTTTAGGTTATCCAGAAATGTTTCGATCAGGCATTACGTTTTCATCTAAGAAATTATTACGCTTTGCGATCATTTTGTATGGTTTAAAATTAAATATCGGCACTGTGCTAAGTGATGGACTTGGCTTGATGGTTAAGGATGCTGGCGTGATTATTTTTGCAATTTTATTAACTGTATGGCTTGCTCGGTTATTGAAGGCAGATAAAAATATTTCCTTGCTTGTTGGTGTAGGGACGGGGGTATGTGGAGCTGCGGCGATTGCAGCTATCGCTCCAATCATTAAATCAAAGGATGAGGAAACAGCAATTGGAGTAGGAATTATTGCTCTAGTCGGGACCATTTTTGCTATTATTTATACGGTTTTGCGTCCTATTTTGCCAATGACTGATATTCAATATGGCATTTGGTCTGGCATTAGCTTACATGAAATCGCGCATGTAGCATTGGCAGCAGCACCTGGCGGCCAAGACGCACTGGCAATCGGATTACTAGCAAAACTCGGCAGGGTATTCTTGCTTGTGCCGCTTTGCTTTATTTTCATGTATATTATGAAAAACAAAAACGGTGGAGAAAACAATGCAAAAATAGAATTTCCATGGTTCTTAATTGGGTTTATCATTATGAGTGTAATCGGCAGCTATGTACTCGGTACACATATTCCAGTTTCCGACGGGTTTATGAATGGAGTGGCAAGCTTAACAACTTGGTGCTTAACTGCAGCCATGGTTGGTCTAGGGTTAAATGTCAGCCTTCGTGACTTGAGGACAAAAGCCTTAAAGCCGCTGATTGCGATGGGAATCACATCTATTGCTTTATCGATTATTGCGTATTTTATCGCTTAATTTGGAAAAGTCCATGATTTCATGGGCTTTTTTTAGTTGGCTTTCATAATGTAGGGAAGTGGCGGATATATGGTGAAAGTAGCGGAAATATATGGAAAGTGGCGGATATATGGTGAAAGTAGCGGATATATACGGAAAGTGGCGGATATATGGTGAAAAGTCGCGGATATATCCAGAAAGTCACCACTATGTCCTCCATGTCTTACTCAAAAAGGCAAAAATAAAGAGAATGTTCGGATGGATTAGCGCCAACCCCAAATAAATCGTGCCAAAAACTCCTCCTATTCCCTAAGAAGTATTGGAAAAACTAGTAATGTTGACAATATACCTACCAGGGTATAAAATAAAACTTGTTAATCCAAACAAAAAGAAGGTTAAACATGTTAATGCTATTTATTATTATTTGCATCATACTAGCAAGTTTATATATTAAGATATTACCCAGTAGGAAATGTTAAGTGTACAAATACACTTAATCATAATATAGATACGATAGAAATTGTGGATGTTAGGGATTATAATCAATCATATAGAGATCCTGTACCTGGTGCGATTAACATTCCCTATGCTTATATGAAAAGGAGTTATTCAGATATATCTCGGAAAAATATTCACGTAGTCGCTTCAGATTATTTGGAAAGAAATATGAGCATTCGCTTTTTAAGAAAAAGAGGGTTTAAAATCGTAGGATACTCATTAACGGGCTGTGATTGTAAATAGAATGCACCTTTTAGAAAGGAGAATACCTAATGAACTATAATGATCAAATGAAAAATAGAATTAAGCGCATTGAAGGACAGCTTCGTGGTATTTTAAAAATGATGGAAGAAGGAAAAGACTGTAAAGATGTCATTACACAGCTTTCTGCTTCAAGATCGGCTATTGATCGTACTATTGGGGTAATTGTCAGTTCCAATTTAGTTGAATGTGTACGAAATGCAGAACAAGCAGGTGAAAATACAGAGGAATTAGTGAAAGAAGCTGTAAATCTACTTGTTAAAAGTCGGTGAATAAAAAAAGGGTTGACACTCTTTTTTATTTTTAATAACATTATACCCATAGGGGTAATGGTAATTACAAAAAGGAGGATTACAATGACTGATAAAAAAACAACAAATATTATCCTGTTTAGCGGGGATTATGATAAAGCAATGGCAGCGTACATTATCGCAAATGGAGCAGCTGCATATGATCATGAAGTAACCATTTTTCATACATTTTGGGGTTTGAATGCTTTACGTAAAGATGAAGATATGATGATTAAAAAGGGCTTTATTGAAAAAATGTTTGCAAAGATGATGCCGAGAGGGGCCGATAAAATGGGGCTCTCCAAAATGAACTTTGCTGGCTTTGGTCCTAAAATGATAAAGAATGTCATAAAGAAGCATAATGCGATGACTTTGCCGCAGCTTATCGAAATGGCTCAAGAACAAGATATTAAGCTTGTTGCATGTACGATGACAATGGATCTTCTTGGACTTAAGGCAGAAGAGCTGCTTAATAATGTGGAATATGCAGGCGTTGCAGCTTATCTGGCAGATGCAGAAAACGGCAATGTAAATCTATTTATCTAAAGGGAGTCCGAAAATGGGAAATAAAAGGAGTGACTGTGATGGAACAGCTATCTGCGAAAGAAATCAAAGAATTAATTGAAAAGGGCCAGTCATTAAATCTTATTGATGTCCGTGAAGTGGATGAAGTCGCAATGGGAAAAATCCCTGGCGCTTTGAATATTCCACTGGGATTACTTGAATTCCGAATGCATGAGCTTGATAAATCGAAAGAGTATGTACTGGTATGCCGTTCAGGAGGGAGAAGCGGTCGTGCTTGTCAATTCCTTGAAAGCCAAGGGTTTAAAGTAATCAATATGGCAGGTGGAATGCTCGATTGGGAAGAAGAAAAAGAATAAATTTTTTTAAGATAATTGATACCCCTACGGGTAAAAAAGGGGGCTTTAATGTGAATGAAATCAAAATAGATTTTGTATTAGATGCGAAAGGCCTTGCTTGCCCTATGCCAATTGTAAGAACAAAGAAGGCAATCAAAACCATCGAGGCTGGTGGAGTGCTAGAGGTTCAGGCAACAGATAAGGGATCCAAAGCTGATATTCAGGCATGGGCAAAAAGTGCTGGTCATCAATATTTAGGAACGATTGTGAATGGCGATGTTCTAAAACATTATTTAAGAAAGTCATCTGGCGAAGAATTAGCGATAAGAAAACATCCTTACGTTGTTTCGAATGAGGAGCTTCAACATAATCTGAATAAGAGTGAGAACTTAGTAATTTTAGATGTCAGAGAGTCTGTTGAATATTCTTTTAGCCATATCCCAGAGGCCATCTCTATTCCTTTAGGTGAATTGGAAGAACATATAGCAGAATTAAATCAAGACAGTGAAATATTTGTAGTTTGCCGAACAGGAAACCGCAGTGATTTAGCGGCACAAAAGCTTGCTGAAAAAGGGTTTAGTAAAGTATTTAATGTTGTGCCAGGGATGAGTGAATGGTCTGGTCAAACTGCAGGAATCGAAAACAAATAAAGGGGTGCTGAAAAATGAATGGCATTACTGTTTATACAACAACAAGATGTCCCTATTGTGTGATGATCAAAAACTTTTTAAACCAACAAAACCTTCCTTTTAAAGAGGTAAATGTTGAACAAAATCCACTTATGATGCAAGAGCTTATGAGAATCACTGGTCAAATGGGAGTACCGCAAACAGAAATTAATGGCAAGTGGGTAATTGGATACGATCCTGAACAAATTATGAAGGCCTTACAAAACTAATAAAAATGCAGACGTCAGGGGGAAAAGAGGCGTAAAGCCCCTTGGCTGCTGCAGTTACTTTCCCAAAGATGCTGATGTCACATTAACGTTTTAATTTTTTTGGCTGTTTTCTAAAAGATTGTTGATTTTTTGACAATATTTAAAACACATAGTGGATTGGAGCGGAAGGCACTTGACTCCTGTGGGAAATAGAGGAAAGGTCGAGACCCCGCAGACGGGACGGCGAGGAGGCTCGACTTCCTCCCCGCGGAAAGCAAGTGCCTGAAGCGGAAAGGAACGGTTCACTATTTAGTGTAAAAACAACAAAGTTTAGGAAAAAAGCCTTTTTTAAAAACTAAAATAATACCATAGGGGGTAAATTGAGATGGCTGTAAATGTTATGACTTCAAAAGAGGTTACGAAGAAGATCTTTATTAAAGAAGAATTGTTTATTTTAGATGTACGCAATCCCGAGGATTTTCAAGATTGGAAAATTGAAGGTGAGAAATTTGAACACTTAAATATTCCTTACTTTGATTTGCTTGATGGAGTAGAAGATATTCTTGATAAGGTTCCATCTAATATAGATATTTTAGTCGTGTGTGCAAAAGAAGGCTCATCTATTTTCGTAGCAGAAATGCTTTCAGAAGCTGGCTTAACTGTTTCTTATTTAGAGGGTGGCATGAAAGCATGGAGTGAACATTTGGAACCAGTAAAAATTGGTGATCTGAAAGATGGCGGAGAAATTTATCAATTTGTCCGTATTGGAAAAGGCTGCTTATCTTATATGGTTGTATCCAATGGAGAAGCAATTGTAATTGATGCAACAAGAATGACGGATGTTTTCCTTGATTTCGCAAAAAGTTTGAACGCTTCAATCTCCCATGTTTTCGATACTCACCTTCATGCAGACCATATCTCTGGGGGCCGCATAATTGCAGAAAAATCTAATGCAGTTTACTGGCTTCCTCCAAAGGATGCAACTGAAGTGACGTTTGAATATAAACCGCTTGAAGATGGCGATGTTGTGACTATCGGAAGAACAAATATCAATGTTCATGCATTGTACACACCTGGCCACACTATCGGTTCAAAATCCTTTGTAGTCGATGGAAAATATTTGCTCTCGGGAGATATTCTATTCATTGACTCAATCGGAAGACCTGATTTAGCGGGGCTTGCGGAGGACTGGGTAGGAGATTTACGTAAAAGCTTGTATAAGCGCTATCGAGAACTATCTGAAGAGCTAGTCGTTCTGCCTGCCCATTTCATGATCATTGATGAAATAAATGAAGACGGCAGTGTCGCAGAAAAGCTTGGCACACTATTCGCGAAAAACCATGGCTTAAATATTGCAGATGAAGTTGAATTCAGAAAGCTAGTAACTGAAAACCTACCACCGCAGCCAAACGCATATCAAGAAATTCGCAAAACGAATATGGGGAAAATCACTCCATCAGAAGAAGAGCAGCGTGAAATGGAAATCGGTCCAAACCGTTGTGCTGTCAGATAATCTAAACACTAATACACTCAACCAAAATTAGGGGGAATGACAATGGAAACTTCAAAGTTTTTAGATGCAAAAGGATTAGCGTGCCCAATGCCAATCGTAAGAACAAAAAAGGCGATGAATGAGCTGGAAGCTGGTCAAATCCTAGAAGTTCATACAACTGATAAAGGTTCGGTCAATGATATTTCAGCTTGGACAAAATCAGGCGGCCATGAATTAGTTAAGCAAGAAGAGGAAAACGGCGTGTTTAAGTTCTGGATTAAAAAGGGGAATAACTAAACTGAAGAGGGAGCCATAGAGGTTCCCTTTTCTTAAGGGGTGTTACAAATGGATTTTGCATTTATCATAACAATCTTTCTAATTGGATTCATAGGATCTTATATTTCCGGGATGCTGGGAATAGGAGGTTCGATTATAAAATACCCGATGCTCTTATACATCCCGCCTTTATTTGGGATTGCTGCCTTCAGTGCCCACGAAGTTTCAGGCATCAGTGCTGTACAAGTGTTCTTTGCAACCATCGGTGGAGTATGGGCTTACCGGAAAGGCGGTTACTTAAATAAAACGTTAATTGGCTATATGGGTGTTAGTATACTAATAGGAAGCTTTATTGGCGGATTTGGATCAAAGCTCATGTCAGAAGGCGGAATAAATGTCATTTATGGAATTCTGGCTTTAATTGCTGCTGTAATGATGTTTATTCCGAGGAAGAGTATTGACGACATTCCGTTGGATCAGGTGAAATTTAATAAGTGGCTGGCTGCTGTGCTTGCTCTTATTGTTGGGCTTGGAGCAGGTATTGTTGGGGCGGCAGGCGCCTTTTTGTTAGTTCCAATTATGCTTGTTGTGTTAAAAATCCCAACTCGAATGACGATTGCTTCCTCACTGGCGATTACGTTTATATCTTCGATTGGGGCGACAGTAGGAAAAATTACAACGGGCCAGGTAGATTATATCCCCGCACTAATTATGGTCGTTGCTAGTTTAATAGCTTCTCCATTAGGTGCAATGGCAGGGAAAAAAGTGAATACAAAAATTTTACAGGTCATATTAGCATTACTCATCTTAGCAACTGCAGTTAAGATCTGGCTGGATATCTTATAAGGAAGTGCTATTCTATGACGAAAAACCAAAATCATTGGTAATCTGGTTTTTGAGGACTGAATAGACAAGCCCCAAATGAGAAGGGAAAGTTTCCTCCTCCCATATGACCTGGGGCTTGGGTTTGGCTCCTGACAGGGGTCATTGCACTGATTTATAAATTTCTTTAAACTCAAAAATACCGGATCTCCGGTATTTTTTTCCTATATAAGTTATTAAAAATCCTCTTAATTTCTTCAATTTAATAGTTTATTAAATTCAAACTTATTCATAAATATTTTATAGGCATTTTTTTCTATGTATGTTATTATTTTTATAATAAAAATTGATTTCTCCTACTTTTTCCCTTTTTAGATCATTCGTGGATCAAGCATTACAGACAAACATTATTGGGGAGGAATGAGTGTAATGATTGATGAAAGCAGCAACTTACTTTTAAATTTATTAGTTATTTTGATTACCCTTGCGATTCATCAATTTTGGGTGGAAAGTAAACCTAATAGTCCTTTTGTCCGTAAATATGCTATTTTATTTACATCTGCAGCAGCAATCCTCCTATGTATGGTCTTTTCCTTCTATAATAAGAATGGAATGCAGTTTGATCTAAGAAGAATTCCATTATGGTTTGGAACCATTTATGGCGGTCCTCTTGTGGGAATTATTCTTTCATTGGAAACGATTTTTATTAGATTTTTTCACGGTGGAACTAATGGATTATTAATAACAGCTACAACTACTCCTCTATTTACAGTATTAACGATTTTGATAAGACCTTATTATTTTCGATTGAGGACACATAATAAAGTGCTTCTAGCATCTTTTGTTATCACTCTATTTTCCACTGTCATTTTATTAAGTGTCGCCCTCCTGCAAAATAAATCACTTCCTTTTGATCTTTGGTGGAGCTTCTTATTAACAAATCTTATAGGGATTATAATTGTAAACCTTTCATTTGAAGCCATTAAAAGAAATTACTTAATCAGGATGAGAATTTTATATGCTGATAAGATTGATATTGTTGGCCATTTAGCAGCATCTGTTAATCATGAGATAAAAAATCCTCTAACGACTGTAAGGGGAATGATGCATTTGCTGAAAGAGGAGCAGTCCCTTCCAGATGAAAAAAGAGAAGCTTATTTTGACATTGCAGCGGAAGAGATTAATAGAATCGATAAGATTATTACAGACTATCTCACTTTTGCAAAGCCATATCCTGATACTATAGAACAAATATCAATTGAAAAGGTGTTAACGGAATCAGTGAACATTGTAAAGCCGTTTGCTGAGCAGTCAAAAATGAAGCTAGAAATCAGCAGTTGTTATCCTTGTCATGTTTCTGGAGACTATTCTAAATTTGTACAGGCTGTCGTAAATATTTTGAAAAATAGCATAGATGCTTCTGAAATTGGAGGACTAATTAAGGTAAAGGCTGAGAGAAAGGATTATATATGCAAAATCACGATCATTGATTATGGAACAGGAATGAGCGAGGAGACCTTAAGTAAATTAGGAGAACCTTATTTTTCAACGACCAGTAACGGTACAGGACTAGGGATGATGGTAGTTTTTAGAATTATCGAGTGCATGAAAGGGAAAATAAATATTAAGAGTATACAAGGGGTCGGGACAGAGGTCGTTATTGACCTTCCAATGGATAGAGCTGAGAGTGGGCAAAGGAAGAAGATTCTCCTGCTTCAGCATTAACCGGCCTTATGATAGCGAAATAATAATGAGAACAGGTCTATAATATGACTATGTTCTTTTTTTATCGCATAAAGTTACATAAACTACTTTGAAAATTAGGATAGAAAAAAGAAAAGCTTTCAATTATAATAGGCAAGAAACTAAAAAATATTTTGGTAAAAAATAGGAAAAGTAAAACTATAAGTCGAAGGGAGAGCTCCTATGATTTCACAGGAAAGCAATATTAAATTTGTCGTGGCTGGTTTGCTGCTTGGTATTCTAATGTCCGCGATGGATAATACGATTGTCGCAACGGCAATGGGGACAATTGTTTCAGATCTTGGTGACTTTGATAAATTTGTCTGGGTAACTTCCGCTTATATGGTTGCAGTTATGGCAGGGATGCCGATTTTCGGAAAGCTATCAGATATGTTCGGACGTAAACGATTTTTTATCTTTGGTTTAACCGTCTTTTTAATAGGCTCAGCTCTATGTGGAATTGCCCAAACGATGGTTCAATTAAGTGTTTATCGTGCGATTCAAGGGATCGGGGGAGGGGCATTAATGCCGATTGCCTTTACGATCGTGTTCGATATTTTCCCTCCTGAAAAACGTGGGAAAATGACAGGATTACTTGGTGCTGTATTTGGCGCTTCCAGTGTGCTTGGCCCATTATTAGGAGCCTATATTACAGAATATATTAGCTGGCATTGGGTATTTTATGTCAATGTTCCGATTGGAATTCTCTCATTCATTCTTATTGTTCGCTATTATAAAGAATCCTCTCAATTAAAAGATCAGAAAATCGACTGGGGAGGGGCGATTACTCTCGTTGCGGCAATCATTTGTTTAATGTTTGCTTTAGAACTGGGCGGAAAGAAATATGCTTGGGATTCCGTTGAAGTGATTGGTTTATTTAGCGGTTTCGTTCTATGTTTTATTGCATTTTTCATTTTCGAGCTAAAGGCGAAGGAACCGATATTGCCATTTTGGCTTTTCAAGAGGCGCTTATTTGCTACTTCACAAATTTTAGCCTTTTTATACGGCGGTACTTTTATTATCTTAACCGTTTTTATTCCGATCTTCGTTCAAGCAGTATATGGAGGGTCAGCAACTAATGCAGGATTAATTTTAATGCCAATGATGTTAGGCTCAGTAGCTGGCAGTGCCATCGGAGGGATCTTCCAAACGAAAACAAGTTTTCGCAATTTAATGATCATCTCCGTCATTTCTTATTTTGCAGGGATGTACTTCCTTAGCACGTTAACGCCTGATACATCTAGATTGTTGTTAACTGTTTATATGATTATTGTCGGTTTTGGAATGGGCTTTTCATTTTCCCTGCTGCCAACAGCTTCTGTTCACAATTTGGAGCCGCATTTCAGAGGAACAGCCAATTCAACTAATTCCTTCTTACGTTCGTTTGGAATGACGATTGGGATTACCATTTTCGGCACCATTCAAAATAAAGTTTTTACACAGAAATTAGCTGATGCTTTCAAAGGAATGGGCGGGGGCGGCAATCAATTTGGAGATATCGGGGATTCACGTCAATTGTTTGAAGCGAGTGAACGTGCAAAAATTCCTAGCTTTGTTTTAGATAAGATTATTGATTCACTGTCAACTTCTATTACATTTACATTCTTATTGGCCCTTATTCCAATCATAATATCAGCGATTGTTGTTTTCTTAATGGGCAAGGACCGTGTCGAAGTAGCAAAAAAAGAGGCATAACGATTAAAGAGTTATTGTAAGAGCGATGAGCTTTTATGATAGCTCTTTTTTTGTTCTCCTAAACAAGTTGACTAACTGGTCAACTGGGATTAAAATGAAATTGACTAGTTAGTCAATTGGGTTGTACTCAAGGGAGGGCTTGGATTGGCGATTGTAGAGTTGATGAACTTAACGAAATCCTATAACAAAAATAGGGGGATTATGGATGTTTCTTTTTCGATTGATGAAGGGGAGATTTTCGGCTTTATTGGTCCAAACGGGGCCGGGAAAAGCACAACAATTAGAACTCTATTAAATTTCATTTATCCAACAAGCGGAAGTGCATCTATTTTTGGCAAGGATATTATTAAATATTCGCAGGAAATTAGGCAAGATGTAGGGTATTTGCCTTCAGAGGTTCACTATTATGATGATATGAAGGCAATAGATTTATTAAAATATTCTGCGCGATTTCATAAAAATTTGAACATGACGAGAATGAAGGATTTAGCTTCGCGATTAGATCTGGATCTTAATCGGAAAATTGAGGATTTGTCTTTTGGAAATCGCAAAAAGGTCGGAATCGTTCAGGCTCTGCTGCATGTACCAAAGCTTATTATCCTGGATGAGCCAACGAGCGGGCTTGATCCTTTAATACAAAATCACTTTTTCGATTTACTTGCTGAAGAAAGAAATAAGGGAGCAACGATTTTTTTCTCCTCCCATATATTGAGTGAAGTTCAAAAAATGTGTGACCGTGTTGCAATCATCAAGGAAGGAAAACTAGTAACGGTTGAGACCATTGAGCATTTAACGAAAAATAAAGTTAAGAATATTACCATTACAGTGGAACAGCCTGAACAGCTTCAGTTTGATCTAGAAGGGATCATCAAAAGAGAAGTGAACGGGAATGACATGAAGCTGCTATATGGTGGAGACATAAAAGCGCTTCTTTATCATTTAATTGATTTGCCAGTTCAAGATGTACTGATAGAAGAGCCAACATTAGAAGAAGTGTTTATGCACTATTATGAATAGGAGGGGAGAGGTTATGATGATTTTCAGAAGAGAATTTAGACGCGGACAAAAATCACTGATTATATGGAGTCTAGTGCTAGCTGGTTTAGTTATTTGGCTGCTAAGTATTTTCCCTCAATTTGCAAAGAGCCAAAATTCACTAGAAAGTTTGTTAGATGCTTATCCCCAATCGATGAAGCAAATGTTTGGCATGGACCAGCTAAATTTAGGTACACTAATCGGTTTTTACGGCATCGAGGTTTACATGATGACAACTCTCTTAGGGAGCATTTATGCTGCAATGCTCGCTTCAAACATTCTCGCAAAAGAAGAAAATGAAAAAACAATTGAATTTCTATTATCGAAGCCAGTATCAAGAAGCCAGATTGTAGGAGAAAAACTGTTTGCCGTGATTGTCAATATCGTGATTTTAAATATTGTATCTACGGGAGCAAGCATCATTGGTTTTCAATTTAGCGAAGGGGAATCCGTGCCATGGAGAACCTTTGCCCTATTATCAATTGCTACCATGTTATTACACTTAACGTTTGCAACTATTGCTTTTTTGTTATCCTCGGTGATGAGAAAAACGCGTAACGTGCTATCATTATCATTAGCGATTGTCATCATATCTTACTTTTTAAATATCATGTCAGGATTATCCGATGATTTGGATATTCTTAAATTTTTCAGTCCGTTCAAATATGTTGATGCCGCCAATATTATTAATGATAATGTATTAGAGACAATGTATATTGTGATCATGATTGGAATCATCAGTCTAAGTATAATCGCTTCCTTTATCATATACCGAAAAAAGGATATTGCAGTATAGAGAACGAAATAGGAGGGTCCTGATTGTATTCAGTTTTTGAAAAGCAGCCCCAGGAGAAAAAAGAGCTGATTATAAATGTAGCCATCGAAGAATTTGTTAAAAATGGCTATGATAAAACCTCTACAGATACGATTACTGGCAGAGCGGGAATTTCAAAGGGAATTCTGTTTCACTATTTTAAAAGCAAGAAAAACCTTTATCTGTATCTTGTTAATTGTGCTATTGATGTGCTGACAGAAGAAACAATGAAGGCCTTAAGAGAATTGAGTTCAAACGATTTTTTTGAACGTGTAAAAGAGATCTATCTTTTGAAACGTCAAATCACAGGTCAGTGGATTCGGGAGACACAGCTCGTAACAGATGCTTTTTTTAATCCGCCTGTTGCGGTTAAAGCCGAGCTGGAAAAATTAATGCAAAAGCATCTGGAACTATATCAAAGGGAATTTATGCTAGAGCATATTTATTTAAAGGAGCTCATTGAAACTGAGCGGCTTCGAGAGGGTGTGGCTGCCGAAACAGTTGTCAATATGACGATGTTTATTGTAGAGCAGTTAGGGAATAAGTATCGGGCTCTTCAAAAGGCTAACCAATATAATTTTCTTGATGAACCCGACCCGCTTGTTCAGGAATTGAATGATTATCTGAAGATTATTAAGAACGGTGTATATAAAGGCTGACTCTTGCCTAGAGTCGGCCTCTCCATTTTTTATTTGCAATTTTTTTAAAAAAGGGTGTTGACCTTTACGCTGCGTTAATGTGTAGAGTTGAATTAGGAGGTGAGCGAGTGGAATATACAGTGCAGGGATTAGCGAAATTAGCGGGGGTGAGTACTCGGACTTTAAGGTATTATGATGAGATTGGTATTCTGAAGCCGGCCAGAGTCAACTCATCGGGATACCGGATTTACGGGAAAGCGGAGGTCGACCGATTGCAGCAAATTCTTTTTTATAGAGAACTCGATGTTAGCTTAGACAATATAAAAAAGATCGTCACCTCACCATCATTTGATAAAACTGAAGCGCTTAAAGAGCATCGCGAAAAACTCCTGGAAAAAAGAAATCAGCTAGATTTGCTGATTACGAACGTGGAAAAATCTATTGAGCAAACAGAAGGGAGAATTATTATGTCTGATCAAGAGAAATTTACAGGATTTAAAAAGAAAATGATTGAAGATAATGAGGCGAAATACGGAAAGGAAATACGCGAAAAATACGGTGACGACAAGGTTGAACAATCCAATGCCAAGCTCATGAATATGAGTGAAGAGGATTATAAAAAGGTCACTAATTTAGCGAATCAAATTACTGAAACTTTAGCAGCAGCTTTTGCTACAGGTGATCCTTCAGGCGAGCTAGCTCAAAATGCAGCAGACTTGCATAAGCAATGGCTATGTTACTATTGGAAGGAATACAGCAAAGAGGCTCATGCTGGTCTCGCGCAAATGTATGTGGATGATGAAAGATTTACAGCTTACTATGATAAAGATCAGCCGGGGACTGCCGAATTTCTAAGAGATGCTATTCTTATTTACACGGGAATGACTAGCAATTAAAAGAGGGGGGCCAGCTTTTTTGTAAAGCAGGCTCCAACTCATTAGTTAGCTTATTTTAATAACTCTTCAACAAATTCATCGGAAACATAGGTTTTACCATTTTTCATTTCTGGTGCTGTCCGTAGTTGCCCTATGCTGCGATTATATCCGTAGACTTTATCTCCAATTGATAATTGAAACGTGCTGTTTTGTAATTTCAAGTAAATTTGATTCTTCTTCTTTTCTACCTTGTAGCCAAGGTGCTCTGCAGCCTTTCTTAGAGGAATCATTTTAATGTCCCCTTTAAAATAATGATCTTCATCGATGATCTGATGTATCTCTTTTAACCTTTCATCAGTAAATTGGAGCGCAATAATTTTTTTAGGCATCGTTTGCGCTGGAATGCTTCTTGTTGTTTCCGAATAGAAGACAATTAATTCCTTTCCTGCAAGCTCGTCCTTAACAAGAGTTTCACCCTTTTCGTTCATAAGCGGCGTATCATCTGAAATATGTAATTTCAGCTCATTGTCTAAGCTAATAAACTTGTCATCAAACTTAGCGACTTTTACAAATCCTAAGTTTTCGCTTTGAACCATTATGAAGTCAGGGGTAATCGTTGCAGGATATATAAGCGGCATAGGTTTATTTTTATCGTAAAAAACATCTACCTTTGTGCCTTCCTTTATCGCTGATGCTTCAAGCCTGTCCCCATTGGCACTATTGAAAAAAAGGACTTCATCTTTTACAGGGAAAATCATTTCTAGTCCTTCCTGATCATTTTTAACATGAAACCTCGTTGTTTTTCCATCGATTTCAATTTTTTCTACTGCACCAGAAAATATGATGAATTGTGTGCTTTCCATTTCTTTCGGCTGCTCGTCATTGGCAATCTGGCTCAATTCCACCGGTTTATCGAGAGCAAGTCCTGTATGACTTATTGCAAAACTGGATATTAAAATTCCTGCTGCCACTACACCTATCTTTTTCATGAAGTATCTTCTCCTTTGTATTAGGTCTCGTTCAATAAGACGAAAAAAAATAAAGGAGGTTACACTTTCCTAAAAAACAACTATTTTCCAAGGGAAAAAGAGGATTCGAATTTGAATCCTCTTTCTAACTATTATTTTCAGTTTGTTCAACCATGTATTTCAGCATCGACAGCTTATTATCCCAGAACTGGTCGAAATAGGCGAGCCACTGCTTTAATTCTGTAAACGATTCAGGCTGCAGGCGATATCGCTTTTCTCTGCCTACCTTTTCGCTCTTTACTAACTCAGCATCTGATAAGACATGAAGATGCTTAGCAATTGCTGTGCGGCTCATGGGAAAATGGGAGGTAATCTCCGAAATGGCTCTTTCCTTTTCGGCAAGCAATTTAAGTACCTCTCTCCGTGTTGGGTCAGCAATCGCCTGAAAAACGTCGTATTTTTGAAGAGCTGACATTACCCTTCAACAACTTTACGAAGTCTTTGGTTAACAAGTCCTTCCCAGCCGCCGTTCATTGTATCGCGAACTTCGGAAGCACTTCTTCCTGCTTTAGGAACAATGTGATCCGCTTGTTTCCAGCCGCCATGCACCATTGTGAATTCTGTTCTATTCCCTAGATCTTTTAAATCAAACGAAACAAACCAGCCGTCTGTGTCCCAAGAAAAAGATAAATGGTGAGGCTCTTCAATTTTTAACACTTTACATGGGGACGGACCGAAAGGCGATTGAATATGAAACTCGTATCCCACTTCTGCTTGAAAGTCATTAGGCATAAACCAGGATGCAATGCCTTCTGATGACGATACAGCTTTCCAAACCTTTTCAATTGGTGCGTCAAATACTACAGTTTTTTTAATATCTTGTAATGTATTTTCCATGTTATTCATCCTTCTTTCGTTAAAATAAGACCATTTGGTTTCGCTTTCTGAATTATATAAAACCATTTGGTTTCATGTCAAGTGCTGAAAATAAACAAAATACAATTTCACTTTTTTTGGTAAATAGTAAATTATAGCTTGAAACAGCAAAAAAAATTGTGTAAGATAGTAACACTATTACACGAGAGGGTGACCATAGGGCGATGATCTACTAATCCCGTTTTCAATGTACATTCGTAAATAAACGAAGGTCTTATTTGAATGGGATTAGTCTATACTTTTTTAGAAAAATGATCATTGTATTAGTACTTTGCTGTACTATGTCTTTTTCTATGGTTTAGATGAACTCCTATCCAGATAATGGCGGATAGGGGTTTTTTGCGTTTGCATAACCCTAGTGTAACCGATATAGAAAAGAGGAATGTTATGTCACAATTATTCAAAAATCGTTTTGTTCAAGCGATCTTTCTTTCGGCCTTGTTTCTTCAAATAGGAATATGGGTTCGAAATTTTGCAGTATTATTATTTGTCATGGATAAAACAAACGGAGATGCCTTTGCTGTTTCGATGATTTCGGTAGCCGAATTTGCTCCGATCTTTATTTTCTCCTTTATTGGCGGGACATTCGCTGACCGCTGGCGTCCAAAAAGGACAATGATTTGGTGTGATATTCTAAGCGCGGTTTCTGTTTTTGCCGTTTTAGTCACACTTGTATTTGGTTCTTGGAAGGTTATTTTCTTCGCTACTTTAATTTCTGCGATATTATCCCAGTTCTCTCAGCCGTCAGGGATGAAATTATTTAAGATGCACTTAAGTGAAGAATTGATTCAATCGGCCATGTCTATTTACCAAACCATTTTTGCTGTATTTATGGTATTTGGTCCTGTACTTGGAACATTCGTTTTCCAGCAGTTCGGCATAGACGTTTCTATTGCGATAACTGGTGTTGCATTCCTTCTTTCAGCGGCTATGCTTGCTATTATTCCAGCTGACCATCAAATGGATACTGAAAAGAAAGAGTCTACTATACTAGAGGAAATGAAAAGCGGAATTCGATATGTTTTAGGAAAAAAGGAACTGAAGCTGCTAGGACTTTGCTTTATGGCAGCCGGACTTGCCATCGGATTAATTCATCCATTAGCCATTTTCTTAGTAACAGAGCGTCTGGAATTAGCTAAGGAAAGTCTGCAATGGCTGTTAATGGCAAATGGAATTGGGATGATCGTCGGAGGAGCGGTTTCTGTTCTATTCGCGAAATCAGTAGCGCCTCAAAGACTTTTAGTTATAGGGATGCTTGCGAATGCAATCGGAATGAGTGTAATCGGATTTTCAACGGTATTGCCAATTACACTTGCAGCTGAGTTTTTAAATGGTTTATTTTTCCCTTGCATTCAAATTGGAATTAACACGATGATTCTTCAAAATACAAAAGGAGAATTTATCGGAAGGGTAAATGGAACGCTCAGTCCACTTTTCACAGGCTCCATGGTATTGACGATGAGTCTATCTGGAGTATTAAAAGAAATAACTTCCATTGTCACGATGTTTGAGTTTGCTGCTATTCTTTTCATAATCGGTCTTGTTGTCATACTGCCAATTTATAATATGAAAGCACCTAATCAAATGCTGGCTAAAGAATAAAGTATATGAGAAACCATCTGAATTTAAACATTCCGATGGTTTCTTTTTTTTGTCCAATTATACAACTTAATAATTCGGCAAAAAAAGAAAGATAAACAAATAGGTCATCTATGTAAGAGAAAGGTGGAATATTTCATGGAGACCGCCATAATATTACTGGCGGCTGATCCTTTTCATTGATTAATATTCATTTTCACATGATTACTTGTCTGAACAGATTGTTTTTCTTTCTTCACGGATAGCAGGGCAATCGTGCTTAAAATACATATTGTTCCTAGCCACTCGGCCATTCCGAAAGTGACATGAAGCCAAATAATGGCTAAAAATGCTGCTGTTAAAGGCTCAGCACAGGCTAACAAGCTAGCGTCAGAAGCACTAATGTATTTAAGGCTTTCCAAATAACAGAAGAAGGCAATAATCGTACCAAAGATCACAATGAAAATAACTGCAAAGATGGCGGGAAGTGACCATTGGCCGACAAAAATCCATGGTGGATGAATAAAACAAAAGAAAATGCCGCCAATCAGCATGCCCCAGCCGACAACAATCGCTGAGCCCCAATTAGCAAGAAGCTTAAGTGGCTGCAGTGTATAAAAGGCTAATGCAATAGCGGATGTCAGTCCCCAAAATAAAGCTAGACCTGAGATAGAAAGCGTATGGAAGCTTCCTTGTGTGACGAGCAAAAATGTACCGGATATCGCCAAAATTAATGCAAGCCCTTCTATTATGGTAGGCATTCGTTTTGAACGGAAAGCAGAATAGCACATGATAAGGACTGGTGCTAAATACTGTAAAACGGTCGCCGTTGCAGCATTTCCATGTTTTATTGCGGCAAAAAATGTATATTGAACAGCCAGCATGCCAAGAATTCCAAAGAGAATAATGCTAAAGCTGTCATGCTTTACTTTCCAAATTGCCCAAACTCTCTTTTTTTCTTTTTTATAGGCAATCAAGAGTAAAATCGTACCGGAAATTAAGAGACGAACTACTACTAACCACTCCGGACTAAATCCCTGATGCTGAAAAAGGAACTGAGCAACCGTTCCAGATACTCCCCACATGAGGGCACCGACTAGAACTAGAAAGATTCCTTTTTTTCTTGAATTTATTAATGCTGCACTACTGGAACTCATGATTTTTCCCCACAATCATTAACTGGTTAAACAGTTATATCTATTTATTTTTTATTATGTAAAAGTTTGAATTTTTAGATGTATATTACATGGAGCGTCTTATTAAGTCAATAACAACTAAGCAATCTATGTTTCCCTCTATCGATCATTGTCAAAGGAGAAGGTTAAATTTCATACTTGAAACAGCCAATTTGGGGTCGCCTTTTTTATAAACTTTATTGATTGACTATCGGTAAAAACAGGAGTATATTTATAACATTCTAGAACAGTTCATTTATGAACAATCCAAAAATGAATGGAGTTATGTAAATGAAATCTGATCAACATTCTTCTAAGCGCTCCAGTGAGCTTTTCCATAATTTTTGGCGTGTGAATGTAAGCTTAAAGAAGGTTGTGCAAAAAACAGCTATCAAAAATAATCTGACGGTTCCGCAATATGCAGTATTTATGACCTTTGCTTCGCGTGGGGAAATGACGCAAAAAGAGGTTGGTCAGATTATGCAGTTTCCAAAGAGCACACTAAGCCAAGCGGTAGATGGACTAGTTCAAGCGGGCTATATTGATCGTCATCCCGTTAAAGAGAATCGAAGAGAAATGCAGTTAATTCTTAGTGAAGAAGGAAAAAAGCTATACAATCACTTGAAGACAGAGGAGGGGAGTATGACGCAGGCATTTAAAGCAGCGGCAGATACCCTTTCTGATCAGCAATATAACGAATTAATGGCTTCTCTCAATCAGATTGCCAATTTTCTAGAGGAAATGACTTTAGAACAAGGAGAAGGATCCAATGATTAAACTACTGAAAAATCTTACCTTTTATAAGTGGATTGTCCTGGCTGTGTTTGGTCTTGTATTTATCCAGTCGATGGCTGATCTTTATTTACCAACATTAATGTCAGATATTATCGATAAGGGAGTTGTATTGGGCGACAAGCCTTATATATGGAAGATTGGCGGATTCATGCTTTTAATAGCCGCAATCGGAATGCTTGCCTCCGCTGCAGCAAGTTATTTCTCATCTAAAGCTGCAATGGGGCTTGGACGGGATTTGCGCAGGAAAGTATTTACTCATGTAGAAAATTTCTCTCTTCAGGAATTTGACCAGATTGGCACAGCATCTCTAATTACGAGAACGACCAATGATATTACTCAAATTCAGCAGGTCGTTATCATGATGTTAAGAATGGTCGTCAGTGCGCCGATTATGTTTGTCGGCGGCGTTATTATGGCGGTTTCCAAAGATGCTAAATTATCACTTGTCATTGTAGCAATTATCCCCATTCTTGTTGGAACAATTCTTCTTATTATGAGAAAAGGGATTCCACTTTTTAAACTAGTTCAAAAACGTTTGGATCAATTGAACTTAGTATTGCGTGAAAATTTGACAGGCATTCGGGTTATCCGTGCTTTTAACCAGGAAAACCAAGAGCAGGTCCGTTTGCAAAAAGCTAATAAAGATATTACAGAAGTTTCGATTAAAGTAAATAAAGTAATGGCTGCCATGATGCCAGTCATGATGCTTGTTATGAATTTAACGATTGTTGCGATTATTTGGTTTGGCGGAATTCGCATTGACAATGGCAGTATGCATATTGGTGATTTAATGGCGTTTATTCAATATGTGATGCAGATCATGTTTGCCCTTGTTATGGCATCGATGATGTTTGTGATGGTTCCTCGTGCTGCTGTTTCAGCAAAACGGATTAATGAGGTGCTTGAAATGAAGCCGACTTTAATCAATGAAGGAAAGGAAACAGCTAATAAGGAGCGTGGAACATTAGAGTTTGAGAATGTAACATTCCATTATCCCGGAGCAGAGGAACCGGCTTTAGCTGATATTAGCTTCAAAGCTCAACCTGGGGAGGTCACTGCTATTATTGGCGGTACAGGAGCGGGAAAAACAACGCTAGTAAACTTAATTCCGCGTTTCTATGATACGACAAGCGGAGTTGTTCGAATCAATGGTGTAAATGTGAAAGAGGCAGCTCACGAAGAAGTTCGTTCAAAAATCGGCTTCGTACCGCAGAAGGCTTTGTTATTTTCCGGAACGATAGCAGAAAATATCCGCTTCGGAAAAGAAGATGCCACACAGGAAGAAATTGAGCATGCGGCTAAGATTGCTCAGGCTGAAGAGTTTATTAATAAAATGGAAAATCGCTATGATTCGATGATTTCGCAAGGAGGATCCAACGTATCCGGTGGGCAAAAGCAGCGCTTATCGATTGCGAGAGCACTTGTGAGAAAACCAGATCTTTATATTTTCGATGACAGCTTCTCAGCTCTAGATTACAAAACAGATGCAAAATTGCGCCATGCCTTAATAGATGAAACCCAAAATTCTACGGTCATTATCGTAGCACAGCGGGTTAGCTCTGTTATGGATGCAGATCGGATCATTGTGTTAGATAAAGGGAAAATGGTCGGCATGGGAACGCACAAAGAGCTGTTAGAAAACAATAAAGTGTACCGTGAAATTGTTGAGTCCCAGCTCTCAGAGGAGGAAATCGCATGAGTTCACAAATGAAGCATCAACCTCGTCACGGCGGCGGTCCAATGGGACATGGAAATATGATGATGGCTGGTCAGAAAGCAAAGGACTTTAAAGGAACATTCCGACGTTTGATCGGCTACTTAAAACCGAGACGCAACCAATTACTAGCTGTATTTTTGGCTGCTATTATGAGCACTGTTTTCATGATTGCCGGACCGAAGATTATGGGAAATGCCATAACGGAGCTATTTGAAGGGATATATGGAAAATTAAAGGGTGTGCCAGGTGCCGGAATTGATTTTACAACGATTCGAAATTTGCTGCTGCTTTTAGCAGGATTGTATGTAACAAGCAGTCTGTTCAGCTATATTCAGCAATTCATTATGTCGAGTGTAGCCCAAAAAACGGTTTATGACTTAAGGGAGGACGTTAATAAAAAGCTTGAAAAACTGCCGCTTAAATATTTTGACGGACGTCCAAACGGTGAGATACTTAGCCGAGTCACAAATGATATTGATACAATTGGCAGTACACTTCAGCAAAGTTTGACGCAATTTATTACATCCGTGGTTACTATTGTAGGAATCATTATTATGATGTTAACCATCAGCCCGCTGCTGACATTAATCTCGATTGTCAGTTTGCCGCTTTCAATCTTTGTTATTGGACCGATTTTAAAAAGATCACAGAAGCATTTTGCTAATCAGCAGAAGTCACTAGGTCAATTAAACGGCCATATTGAAGAAATGTATACAGGTCATCAGGTTGTTAAAGCCTTTGGCCATGAGGAAAAAGCGATAGCAGAATTTGATGAAGTTAATGAAAAATTGTATGATGCCGGTCGAAGAGCACAATTTATCTCAGGTATCATCATGCCGATGATGTCCTTTATTGGCAACCTAAGCTATGTGCTAATCTGTATTGTCGGGGGAATTCTTGTTACAAAACGGGCGATTTCAATTGGAGATATTCAAGCATTCATCACCTACTCCCGTCAGTTTACTCAGCCGATTATGCAAACAGCTAATATCGCGAACATCATTCAGTCAACAGTGGCAGCAGCAGAACGCGTCTTCGAATTGCTTGACGAAGAGGAAGAAGTCAAGGAAGTGAAAACGGCTAAGCTTGAGCGCCCTAAAGGGGAGGTTGCATTCGAGCATGTGGATTTCGGCTATGCGGAAGAGTTATTAATTGAGGATATGAATCTTCATGTTCAGCCTGGCCAGACCGTTGCCATCGTCGGACCAACCGGTGCTGGAAAAACAACCTTAATCAACCTGCTCATGAGGTTTTACGAACTGAATGGCGGAAAGATTACGATAGATGGTTTTGATACTCGTGAAATGGCACGGGGGGATTTGCGCTCCACATTTGGCATGGTTCTACAAGACACATGGCTCTTTAATGGAACTATTAAGGAAAACCTTCGTTATGGAAAGAGAGACGCTACCGATGAGGAAATCCTTGCAGCAGCGAAAACAGCGTATGCTGATCATTTTATCCGTACTCTGCCAGAGGGATATGATACTGTCCTAAATGAGGAAGCATCAAATATTTCTCAGGGTCAAAAGCAGCTTCTCACGATTGCTCGCGCCGTATTGGCTGATCCGCCTATTATGATTCTCGATGAAGCCACCTCTAGTGTCGATACCCGTACAGAAGCCTTAATTCAGCAAGCGATGAACCGTTTAATGGAAGGAAGAACAAGCTTTGTCATTGCTCATCGCCTATCAACTATTCGCGATGCGGATTTGATTTTAGTCATGGATCAAGGAAAAGTCATCGAGCAGGGCACTCATCAAGAACTGCTCGAAGCAAATGGTTTCTACGCAGACCTTTACAATAGCCAGTTCGAGAAAGACATAGCCGTATAATTGGATTTATTGCCTGATTCCGCTTAGGGATCAGGCTTTTTTGCGATTACTTTTTGATCTATGGTCATAGCAACAAAAGGTATTCTCCCTGTCGTATAACTTTAAGAGAATCGCTTATTGGACAAGAACTCTAGTAAAGTCCCCGAACCTGTCCGATAAACCAGTTTATTGGACAAGAACTCTAGTAAAACCTCAAAACCTGTCCAATAAACCATTTTATTGGACAAGAACTCTAGTAAAATCCCAAAAGCTGTCCGATAACCCTATTTATTGGACAAAAATCCTAATGAAATCCCAAAGGCTGTCCGATAAATCTACTTTTAAAAAGAGTCCTGCTTATTCAAATATCCGGCGCAAACACTAAAAAACTTACTGGCAATTTCCTTCAAAAATTTTTTCTCAAAACACAAATACAATTCTACTAAAAAATGGTATTCTATATTAAATAACATCATAGGAGGATTAACTTGAAAAAGTATGTAACAGGGATTCTATTAACCTTAATTCTAGTTTTTCTACATACACAAACGACATTTGCCTCCCCTGCTGATAATGGAATCTGCTATAAACCAGCTCAAACAAAGAAGTATGTTGTCAATGTGGCTGTAACCACTCTATGGAAGGAACCAAATATGACAAGGGCGATTGATCAGCCTGTCATTTCTGCTCCAGTGGATCTTGCCAATTGGACAAAAAATATGACGAAACAGCAGAAGCTTTGGCTACTAGGAAAAATTGAATCTCAAGCTCTATATGGGCAAGAGGTGACCATTTTAAAAAACAGTGGAAATTGGTACAAAATTGCGGTTAATGATCAAGAGACATCAAAAAATAAAAGCGGCTATCCAGGGTGGGTCCCTAAATCCCATATATCCGAATATGACCTAAACAACCAAGATTGTTCCATTGCCCTCGTATCCGTAAACAAGGCAAACCTATACAATGAAGCCTCGACAAAGAGCAAATTCATGGAAATCAGTTTTAATACTATACTGCCGATTGTGAAGGAAGAAAAGGATTGGCTTCAGGTACTTACTCCTAAAAAAGAAATAAAGTATTTTCAAAAACAGAACATCAAGCAATTCCATAATTATGAGAGTATCCCAAAGCCTTCCCAAAAGGACTTAGTAGATACGGGTAAAAAGTTTTTAGATATTCCTTATCTTTGGGCAGGTAATTCAGCATATGGATTTGACTGTTCAGGCTTTACTTATAGTATCTATAAACAGCATGGTATTTTGATTCCAAGAGACTCATCTGAACAGGCGAAGCAGGGAATAGCTGTAGAAAAGAAAAATCTGCAGCCTGGTGATCTAATGTTCTTTGCACATAATAAGGGAAAAGGGGCAGTTCACCACGTATCGATGTACATAGGAAACGGAAAAATGATACACTCGCCAAATTTCTCAAGATCAGTTGAAATCATCTCCATAAATGTAGAACCATATAAATCTGAATTTTCCGGTGCAAGAAGATATCTTAAATAAGAATAAAAAGCCTGCAGGAGCTTCCCTGCAGGTTTTTTTATTCTAAAAAAGAAAATAATTGACAATCACTATACAGGACATTAAAGTTAAATACGTTAATAGTTAAACAGTTGAACAATTAAACAGTAGAATTAATAGATGGGGGTGTAATCAATTTCATGACAGATAAAATAATTAAAGAGCTCATTAATAAATATATAGAGCTGTCATTCTCAGTCCAAAGAAAGGCTGAGTGCCTCGTAAAGGAGCAAATTGGCAGTGATTTAACGAATGATCAGCACTACACATTACGGTATATCAGTAATGTTGGATCCTGCACGTCATCACAACTAGCGGAGCAGTTCAATGTACAAAAAAGTGCGATAACCGCTATCATTACCCGTCTATTTGAAAAGGGGCTGATTCAGCGAACACGAGATGAGAATGATCGACGTGTTGTTTATTTAACGCTAACAGATAAAGGTAATGAGCTGTTCAATCAAACGGAAGAACGCATTTATAAGCTTGTCGAGTCTTTTATTACCCAGTTCGACCAAGAGGAAATTACTCAATTTATAAAAACCTATGAAAAGCTGAATCAAATTTTAATAGAAAGTAAGAATCCACAGGTGGAGGAATAAACCGTGAATGGAATCATAAAAAATAAATGGCTAGTGATGATTGCTTGGATAGTTATTGTAGCAGGCATGCTTTTTGCTGCCCCTAATATGGCAGATTTAGTTCGGGATAAAGGGCAGATTACAGTGCCTGATGAATATTCATCTTCTCTTGCCGGAAAAATTATGGACGATGTTCGCAAGCAGGAGGGCGGCGGTGATGAAACGAGCGTAGCTCTCGTTTTCCATAATGATAAAAAGCTTTCCAAAGAAGATATTCAAGAAGCAGAAAAGGCCATTAACCTTTTAAAAGAAAAAGAAAAGGAGCTTGGCATTACTGAGATACTTACTCATTTTTATGAGGCAAGCCTGAAAGACCAGCTAGTGTCAAAGGACGGAAAATCTATCCTTGCATCAGTTACAATAAGCTGGAATGACCGAGAGCCGAAAGAATTGCGAAAGGCTCTTTACGACACGTTAAAAGATATAAAAGTAGAACATTATTATACGAGTCAATGGCTGATCAATGAAGATCTAATGACGAGCTCACAAGAAGGGTTAAAGAAAACAGAAGGAATTACAGTTGCATTTATTCTGATTGTGCTTTTGCTTGTATTTAGATCCGTTGTTGCGCCGATTATTCCATTATTAACAGTTGGATTTACTTATTTAGCTTCACAGTCAATTGTCGGATTTCTAGTAGATAAATTTGATTTTCCATTATCCAACTATACGCAGATCTTCCTTGTTGCGGTTCTCTTTGGAATTGGAACAGATTATTGTATCCTCCTTCTAAGCCGATTTAAAGAAGAACTTTCACAGAAGGAGAGCATAGCTGAAGCGATTGTAGAGACATACCGTAATGCGGGCCGTACTGTATTTTTCAGCGGAATTGCCGTGATGATCGGTTTCGCAGCGATTGGATTTTCACAATTTATTCTTTACCAATCAGCCGCGGCTGTTGCGATTGGTGTAGCGATTCTAATTATTGCTTTATTTACGATTGTGCCGTTCTTCATGGCCGTTTTAGGACGGAAAATATTCTGGCCATCTAAGAAAACAGCCGATCATGGGGAAAGCAAGCTTTGGGGGGCAGTTGGGAAGTTTTCATTGGCACGTCCTTTTCTGGCCTTAATTATTGTGGCAGCCATCTGTGTTCCATTTCTCGTAACCTATGATGGGGAATTATCCTATAACTCTCTCGAAGAAATTAGCGGCGATGTGAATTCGATAAAGGCCTTCAACAGGATTGCAGACAGCTTTGGTCCTGGAGAATCAATGCCAACTAAGGTCGTATTGAAAAATGATGAAAGAATGGATTCAACCGAATATATTGGTCTAGCAGAGCGTATCAGCAAAGAACTTGAAAAGGTTGATCTTGTCGATACGGTCCGTTCTGTCACACGTCCTACTGGTGAACCTCTTGAGGATTTCTTCGTTGCCAAGCAAGCTGAAACCCTTGAGAAAGGCCTTGGGGACGGTAAAGATGGACTTGATAAAATTAGCAAAGGCTTAAGTGAAGCAGGCAGTGAATTAGCTAAATCAGAGCCGAAATTAAAAGAAGCAACAAACGGAATACAAGGATTAATTTCCGGAACAAATGAGATCCAGACAGGACTTCAAGCTATTCATACAAATCTTGCGAAGATTGAAAATGGCATCCGTCAAGGAACAGCAGGCTCTGACCAAATAAAAGCAGGCTTAGAACAATCAAAAACAGGAGCAGAGGATTTGCTTAAAGCCTACCAGGAATTGCTTGGCGGTTATAAAGAATTACAAGGCAATTTAAATGGCCTTACAGAAAATTATCAAAAGGGTGGTACAGGATTAGCAGGCTTAGCTGATGGCATGACGCAAGCAAATACTGCCATGTACGGCTATTTAGAGCAGAAATATACAGACTTAGAAGCAGACCAGCAGTATCAGACGATGAAACAAACGATTACTGGTCTTCAGCAGCAATTAACAGGTCTTTCTGCAAATATGAATGAAATGAATGCGGGATTAACAAAAATTAATGCCGGCATGGCGGGAGCAAATAGCGGTTTTGAAAAAGCAGTTTCTGGCCAAGGAGATCTTGCGGCAGGCTTGGGAAAATTAATTGCAGGCATTGAAGCGCAGCAAGCAGGATTCCAACAATTAGCGGATGGCCAAGGACAAATTGTCAGCAATGTACCAAAGCTGACAAATGGATTAGGCAGCATTAACGATGGACAAAAGCAACTTCTTACAGGGTTCGGAGATTTAGGCGGCCAAATTGGTCAATTAACAGACGGATTAGACCAGAGTGCAGATGGCTTAAATCAAGTATCTGAAGGACTTGGCTCCGCGCAAAATTATTTATCCGGATTATCTAGCATTGGAACTCAAGATGGATTTTACTTGCCTGAAGATGTTATGAATAATGAAGAATTTGCACGTGTTCTAGATGTTTATATGTCTAAAGATCGTAAAGTTATGACAATGGATGTCATCTTTAAAGAGAATCCATATTCCAATGGAGCCATTAACAAAATCGATGATATTAAGTCTGCAGTGAAAAGAGCGACAAAAGGTACAAAATTAGAAAATGCAATAGTGGCAGTTGGCGGCGTAACAAGTACGAATGCTGATTTAAACACTATGTCTGAACAGGATTACTCGCGCACGGTCATTTTAATGTTAGCCGGAATTTCGATCATTTTAGTCTTTTTATTCCGTTCAATCATTATGCCAGCCTATATCATTGGTTCACTCATATTAACGTATTTTACATCTATGGCTATTAATGAGGCCATTTTCGTCAACATATTCGGCTATTCCGGCATTAGCTGGGCCGTACCGTTTTTCGGCTTTGTCATTCTCATTGCATTAGGAGTCGATTATAGTATTTTCTTAATGGACCGATTCAATGAATATAAAAATCTATCAGTGGCAGAAGCGATGCTGCTTTCAATGAGAAAAATGGGAACTGTCATTATCTCAGCAGCGGTTATCCTAGGTGGAACGTTTGCAGCTATGATGCCTTCAGGAATGCTTTCATTACTTCAGATTGCAGCTATTATCATTGTTGGATTGTTCTTATATGCAGTTGTTATGCTGCCGCTGTTTATTCCTGTTATGGTGAAAAACTTTGGAGAAGCAAATTGGTGGCCATTTAAGAGGAGCACGAATTAATGTTTAAAAGCAGCCTTAGGGCTGCTTTTTTTTATGCTATCAAATTCATAAATCTTACAAATTAAGAAAATAGTTATTGACCAGGAAGTGAATCACTAGTAAAATGAGGTCGTAGTAGTGATAATAATTCTCATTATCACTAAAAAGAAAAAAACAAAAGGTGGACACAGGAATGAAATTTTCGAAATTACTCAAGCCTTTCTTAGCAAGTGCTCTTCTAACTGTTGGTTTAGCAGGATGTGGGGCAAGTGATAATGGTTCTGAAGGTGAGAAAACAGCTAAAGAGCCTAAAAAAGCGGAAGATGGAGTAGTTAATATTTATACAGCAAGACATTACGAGGCTGATAATGAAGTGTATAAGCGATTCACTGAAGAAACTGGCATTAAAGTGAATGTCGTTAAAGGTGAAGCGGAAGAACTGATCGAACGCTTAAAGCGAGAAGGTGAAAGCACTCAGGCTGATTTATTTATAACTGTTGATGGTGGAGTATTAGCTAATGCGAAGAATAACGATGTTCTTCAGCCTGTACACTCTGACATTATTGATAAAAATGTCCCTGCAAACCTAAGGGATAAAGATGATAACTGGATTGGTATGTCAACAAGAGCACGTGTTATTGTGTACTCAAAAGACCGTGTTTCTCCAGATGAGCTTTCTACATACGAAGCTTTAACGGATGCAAAATGGAAAGGGAAAGTGTTAGCTCGTTCGTCAACTAGCTTATATAACCAATCTTTACTTGCTTCCTTCATTGAGTTGAATGGAGAAGAAAAGGCTGAACAGTGGGCACAAGGAATTGTAAACAACTTTGCTCGTCAGCCAGACGGCGGTGACCGTGACCAGGCAAAAGCTATCGCAGCAGGTACCGGTGATGTAGCAATCATGAACACATATTATGTGGGCCTGCTTGTGAACTCTGAGGATCCAGAAGAGAAAAAGGTAGGAGAGAGCATTGGTGTATTCTTCCCGAGCCAAGAAACAAATGGAACTCATGTTAATATTAGCGGTATTGGATTAACGAAGCATAGTAAACACCCTGAAAATGCAACAAAATTAATTGAATATATGACAGGTGTTGAAGCACAGGAATATTTATCAGCAAATAACTATGAATTCCCTGTTAACCCTAATGCTAAGAAACCTGAACTGCTTCAATCATGGGGTGATTTTAAGATGCAAGAGCTTAACTTTGATACTTTAGGAGAACATAATCATAAAGCCATCGAGATCTTTAATAAAACAGGTTGGAAATAATAATGGGTATAAACCAATTCAAACGATTACTACAAAAAGATTTTAATAGCTGGTGGGTCATCAGTATTTTGGGGGCGGCGGTCATACTGCTGCCCATCCTGTTTATCTTTTTTTCATTATTTCAGGAGCCAAATCAAAACTGGTTTCAGATTCGCAGGTATTTATTAACAACATATGTAGCAAACACGATAATCCTTGTAGTTTTGACAGGGATTTTTACTGCGTTTTTGGGGGTTACGCTTGCGTGGCTAACGTCAGCCTATAACTTTCCACTTAAGCGTTTTTTTCGCTGGGGCTTGCTATTGCCGCTTGCGATTCCCCCTTATATCGCAGCCTATACGTATCGAACGATGTTCAGCTATACGGGAGTGATTCAGTCCACGTTCCGTAATCATTTTAATTATCAGATTGATCCAGAACTTTTATCATTCTCCTCCTTGCGTGGGGCCATTTTCATTTTTACGTTCTTCCTTTTTCCATATGTTTATATTATGACGAGAGCTTTTCTTGAAAGCCAAAGTGCTTCTTTTTTCGAAAACGCAAGACTGCTAGGAAGAAAGCCGTTAGCCATCTTTATACAGGTAGTACTCCCGCTATCCAGGCCAGCTATTGTAGCGGGGGCAGTATTAGTGGTTTATGAGGTGCTAAGTGATTATGGAGTAACAAGCTATTTCGGCATCCATACGATTTCTACGGCTATTTTTCAAACATGGTTCGGTATGTATGATATAGATTCGGCCATGAGGCTTGCAGCTTGGTTGATGGTTATAATTGTTGGTTTGTTCATTTTGGAAAGATTGTTGAGACAAAGACGGCGATACAATATTAATAATAAATCAAGACCGCTTGTACCGATGAGGCTCAAGGGATTTAAGGCAGCTGCAGCTTTTACTTACTGCAGCATTGTGTTTTTGCTCGGATTTTTAATTCCATTAATCCAGTTAATCTCATGGGCGCAATTGACATTTCACAAGGTGTGGAATGAAACATTCTATATGCTCTTTTTTCAAACCGTCTATGTGGCTTCGATTGCAACGTTCATTATTTTGATTCTGGCTGTTGTGGTTGCGAATGTAAGCCGCGGAAATAAGACGGGGTCCTATATTTTAGCTAAGCTCGTAACGACTGGCTATTCTATTCCTGGAGCCATTATTGCGATTGGGGTGCTGGCGATGTTTATAACGCTAGATAAATGGCTTGCCCCTGTTTATTCATTTATGGGATTAGGAGCTGCTCCATTAATATTAAGTCTATCTCTAGTTATGCTCATTGTTGGTTATGCGATTCGTTTTATGGCAACCGGCTTTAACGCTATTGAAGTAGGATTTGAAAAAATCGGCACGAAATATTCTGAAGCATCGAGAATGCTGGGCCATGGCATAACGAAAACCTTTTTCAAAGTGGATTTTCCATTAATTAAGGGAGCACTCGTCAGCGGCTTTATTTTAACATTTGTTGAAATTTGCAAGGAGCTTCCTTTAGCCTTATTATTAAGACCATTTAACTTTGACACGCTGGCAACAAAAACATTTCAGTATGCGAAGGATGAACAAATATACGAAGCTTCCATCTCTTCGTTGATGATTATTGGGATTAGCGTTTTGTCTGTAGTTGTTTTTCAAATGATTGATAAGAAGGTGCAGCGATGAAGGTAATGGACATTCAAAAATTAAGCTTTGGCTACTCTCGATCAAGTACACCGATTATTGACGATTTTTCATTTTCAATGAATAAAGGAGAAATTGTCGGGGTGTTAGGACAGAGTGGAAGCGGGAAAAGTACATTATTGCGATTAATAGCTGGCTTAGAAATGCCTCGGAGCGGAATCATTCAGATTGCAGACAAAACAGTAGTGAATGATCGTATATTTGTTCAGCCAGAGGATCGAGGAGTTGGGATGGTTTTTCAAGACTACGCCCTTTTTCCTCACATGTCAGTTAAGGAAAATATTTTATTTGGTTTATCACGAATAGCAAGAAAGGATAGAAGGCATCGGGTAGAGGAGATGCTTGAGCTTGTCCATTTGGAGGACTTTGGTGATCGCTATCCTCATGAGCTTAGCGGGGGACAGCAGCAAAGGGTAGCGCTGGCAAGAGCACTTGCGCCAAAGCCGAAAATTTTATTAATGGATGAACCATTCAGTAACCTAGATGCCGATTTGAAAGAATCAATACGGGAAGAACTGCTGCGTATTTTAAAAAAGGCAAAAATGACTTGTATGATCGTCACCCATGATCGAAATGATGTTGAAGCGATTTGCGATTACAGCATTACTATGTGTCCGCTTATAGCTGAACAGGGATCGGCGGGAGAGAAATTTCAAACATTATAACAGCAAAAACTGGATGAGCGCTCATCCAGTTTTTCTTTTAATGAATATTGACCAATCCGCTTGAAACAGAAACCTTTACTTGATATTTCCCAGTGCCTGACTGTCCGCTAATTTTATTCTTATCTTGTATTTTGTCTTTAAGAGGAATATCGGATTTAATTAGACCGCTGCTTACTTTTCCTTTTAGTGTGAAATCAGCGTCCTCTGGAAGATCAAGCTTCAAATGACCGGAACTTACTTCTGCATCAATATCGTCTGTTATTTTGTCCATTTGTACATCTAATTGTCCTGAAGAAATATCTGCTTTAAGCTTTCCTTCGTAGCTGCGAATTTTTACGATCCCTGAGTTTACATCAATAGTGCCTTCTTTCGTTTTCAGAGAATGGATGGTAACCATTCCTGAAGAAACATCATTGCGGAATTCCCCGATGTTTAAATTTTTTAAATCAATTTTTCCTGAACCAAGATTAATATCAAGCTCTTTAAGGTTCATCGGTTTGCTAGCTGATTTACCTTCAAAAATTAAATATCCTGATCCAACATTAATATTCATTCTGCGGTCAAAGTCTTCAGGAATATAAATGTTCAAAACAGTATTTTTATTAAAAAAGGAGAATCCTTCAAAAAAAGCTCTTTTGTACTTTACTTGAATACTGTTCCCGCTTTTATTAACAGACACTTCTCCTTTTCCTTCAAGTTCTGCATGAATATCACTTCTCTTCTCCGGCAGGATAACGGTTTTGATTGAAGATGCATCAATCTCCACTGAATCGATATTTTTGGTCACTTTCTCCTCGGCTTCACTTTTTCCAAATGAAAATAGATTCATGATATTCGAGTTAAATAATACATAAACCCCAATCAAAATTAAAAAAATAACTAATATTCTTTTCAAAGAAAATCCCTGCTTTCTTATTAATTCCTTCTCTTATACTCATATTACGAAATGATCAGCAAGAAATCATTGATCCCTAGAATTAATTATATCTAAGACTTAAGGCTTATTGTTGGATAAAATAGGAACAAAAGTGAAATTTTTTAACGGATTCGAATGTATGTGGGATGAGGGAAGAATAATGATGATGGATGTTGTGGTTTTAAAAAAAAAGCCAAATAGGTCATTAGGTTCATAGTCTAATGATCGTATTTGGCTTCATAATCATAATGTGTTTCTAACTAATTAAACTGTTTTTAATTGTTTTTACTTTGCTGATCTTTATTCCGTTTATTCCCTTTGCTGTTGTCACCGCTCACAATGTCCGCCTGATTAGCAGTCGGCGCATTTTGATTGTTGCTTCCTTTGTTATACTTTTTCGTCATGATTTTGCCCCTTTAATCGATTATTTAAGTCCCTTTTTGGGAGATACATTGTTATTGTGTCTTATGGGGGCTTTTTTTATGTGTTTTTTACGAGTAAAGCAATAGTTAAATGGAGGATTACGGATCAAGCTGGTTATTGGACAGGTTTTATAAGGAAGTCCCAAGATAAAATGAGTTATTGGACAGGTTTCATAGAAAAGTCCCAAAACATGTCCGATAAAATGAGTTATTGGACAGGTTTCATAGAAAAGTCCCAAAACATGTCCGATAAAATGAGTTATTGGACAAGTTTTATAGAAAAGTTTCAAAACGTGTCCAATAAAATGAGTTATTGGACAGGTTTCATAGAAAAGTTTCAAAACGTGTCCAATAAAATGAGTTATTGGACAAGCCTAACAGAAAAACCCCAATCGTGTCCGATATAGCTCTTAAAACTGCATTACACTCAAAATCCCAAACAGTTCCCTCATCTCCAGAAGAAAAGTCACAAAAAAAATGCCTCCAATAAGGAAGCAATAAATAAGGGGGAAATACACTTTGTAGCTTTAGTATTGTCCACTCTAGCAATTTTTATTCATATTTTCTAATCTTTTTAAAGTAAATCATTCACATGATAGACTTTTCCATTTTCGATCTCTTCTCTTAATAGCAGGCTGACTAACGCATTGCCAACTGTTTCGGCAGGACGGAGCATGCCTGCTTCTTTATATTCCTTGAATTTCTCCAAATCATGAAAGGCTTCTTTGGAAGAGGAGCGAATGGTTCCTTGCATATCTGTATCCATTATTCCGGGGCTAAAAGCAATCATTTCATGCGGCGCTCCAGCTGTTGCTTGCTCCACTGCAGCTGTTGCAGTGAACATATTTAGCCCTGCTTTTGTACTGCAGTATGCACTCCAGCCTTGAATAGGCCTTTCCGCAGCTCCAGAGGATACATTAGCAATACGTAACTTAGCGGCTGCCTTACTCAATAGAATATTCGTAATCATCATTGGTGCAACTAGGTTAACCGTCACATTCTGGATTAAAGCTTGATGATTAAGAGATCCTGCTGTTGCGATGGGTTCAATGACACCAGCATTATTGATCACATAGACCAACTCTGGCTTTTCAGAATCTAACAATGATAATATAGTTTGAAAGGTTGCTTCGATTTCATCAGTCACAGCGAGATTACAAGGGAAGTGACGATAGAAAACTTGATTAGCAGAAGCTTTCTCCTTTAAGCCTTCATTTTCTGTTCTAGAGACCGTAATAATTCCAATTTTTTCGCTTATCATTCTTTCCGCAATGGAGGCACCAAGACCCTTTGAGGCACCTGTAATAATGGCCAATTTCATCTAATCACTCCAATATAGGTTTCTATTATCTATTAAAGCAGAAACAGGGTCACGAATACCAGTTATTCCCCATTCATTCTTTCGTGCTTTTTCATTTCGTCCTCGACAAAATTAATGATTGACAAAATAATTCCTGAACTAAAGCAAACAATTGTTAACAGAGATAGCCCAAATAATAGATAGAATAGAAGTGTTGAACCGAGTGTCCAAAGCAAGCAATAGAATGAAGCATTAAGAACCTTTGCCATTTACCATCTCTGCCTTCCAGTAAAATTCACTGAAAACATCTGCAAACACATCAATTGAATTATATAGTTCCGTTAAGTCGTTATCGACTCCGCCAATTTCAATTAATAAGGCACGGTCTGATAAATCCTGGTTATAAATGCCATTTCCTTCGCTTTTTCCTTTCTTAAATACTCCTCTGCTAATACCCGGGTATTTCGCTTCTAGGCTTTTGTGAAGCTCAGTGGCAATCTGTAAATTTTTCTGATAGTTTTTATGTTCCTTCCCTACAACGAAGAACATCCGTGCATACTTTTTTCCATTCAGCTCTTTTGTTGTTACTTCACGTCCTAGGGAATCTCGATGGATATCAATCAAAAACTTTAAGTCCTTATTCGAAGCCATTGCTGATTGAGCGACCTCTCGAGAAAGGAGATACGATTGGTTATAATTCCAATTCTTTTGGCTCAGCAGTGAAGCCATATTTGATTTAACATGCTCTACGCCTATTCCTTTTTCAGTTAATTTTTCACTTAGTTTCCTTCCAACGGCAATTACATTTACTCGTTCATTGGAGCTAACCGCCTCGTCAGGGGTTGTTACTCCTTTTAATAATGGTGTGAATGACTCCCAGCTGTGTGAATGATAGATTAATACGCTTTTCTTACCATCGATAGGAGGTGGGGCATCTGACGTATCCTCCTCAGGGAGATTTTCACTGGCAATTTCTTTTTCTTTTAAAAGAAAATCAATTGGCGGAGCAGATTCGAACGGCAGATTTGTATAGTCAGTCCCCTCCCCAGCTATCTCAATCCCCGTATCAAAAATCGAATAACCAGGAAGCTCTCTTCCCAGAAAGGTGCGAATATCAGTCGGCTTTATATTGGTGGCGAGCCTGAAGGCATTTTGGGATAAATGTGAAAGACTTAAAGATGAATCTTCCGGATAAAAATAATGATTCTCTGATTTAAGCAAATGGATAAAGAGCTGGTCTGCCTTAATATTTTTTAATAGTGAATTCACATGTTCAGAGGTAAAGGATGCAGGGTTTGATGTTACGATGCCGACTAAAATAAAGATAAATAATATACTCAATATCCATCCTTGTACATAAATAAAAACTGTTTGTGCTGCTGATTTATTTCTCATCACGATCCCCCCATCTGTCAAATGTATGCTCGTACAAATAGGAATAGAAGGAAGGATTTCGGATAGAAAATATGAAAAAGGGAAAACTTCTTTTACAACATTTATTGAATTTTTTTGCTATGATAAAAGTGTTCCTATACTATAGAGTTCTTTTTATATAGAGTTTTCTTTATTTACGAGAAAATTTCATTATTTCATCACAATTAACATCTATTGTTTTGGATAGAAGGAATTATTTATATGAAAGAGGGATAATGCGTGAAAAAATGGATAGCGATTATATGTGCGGGTTTATTATTACTAGCAGGCTGTGGTACAAACAGCAAAAAAGATGATGGAAAAGAGGCGGAGCTTCCTGCCATTATAGAAGCTGATTTAACCCTACCTGAAAAAGCGAATCCAGGGGAAGAGGTTCCTTTAGCTGTTACAGTTAAGCAAGGGGAAGAATTTGTAGAGGATGCGAAAGAAGTAAAGTTTGAAATTTGGAAGGAAGGCGAAAAGGATTCCAGTAAGCTGGTAGAAGCAAAGCATGAAGAAAAGGGAAAATATGTTGCGACTTATTCGTTTCCTGAAAATGGATTGTATCATGTTCAATCACACGTAACCGCAAGGGATATGCACACGATGCCAACAAAGCAGATTCAGATTGGACAAGTAGAAGAGGATCATCATGAGGAACATGGTGAAGGCACAGAAGGAGACCATCACCATCACGGAGATGTTTCCATTCACCTGCAAACACCAGATACAATAAAAGCAAATGAGCAAATAGCATTAGCAGTACATTTGCAAAAAGAAAATGAGCCGCTTGTAAAAGCGAATGTAAGACTTGAAATTTTTCAAAAAGGATCTAATCCGGATTGGGTTAATATGACAGAAGGCACTAACGGGGAATACAAAACTGACTATGCTTTCAAGGCAAGTGGAGATTACATCGTGAGAGTTCATGTGGAGAATGATGAAGGTCTTCATGAACATACAGAGGTAGAAGTATCCGTACAATAATTAAAAACGTGTAGCCCTTAATTAAAATGTACCCTATAGAGTAGACACTTAA
>NZ_JACWFE010000022.1 GCF_019749375.1 Bacillus sp. S/N-304-OC-R1 | reverse complement strand
GATCAAACTCTCCAATAAATTGTGAGTTGATTTTAGCTCATAAATGTCTTTTTTAAGTAAAAAGACTAAAACGTTGACGTTTTTTTGTTCGTTCAGTTTTCAAAGAACTATTTTATCGCTCATAGGCGACTTTATTAATATAACATTTTGAAGTTGTATAGTCAATAACTTTTTTTAAAAAAATAATTGATATGCTTTCTTAAAATTACTGACTTGAATTAGTATAACAAGCGTGTACTGATTTTTCAAGTACTATTTTAGAATAAGGTCTGTTATTTCTCCCTGGAAATTCTTTTAGTACGTGAAATAAAAAATAGACCGTTCTGGTCTATTTTAATACTTCCTCTATGTACAATTGCCGGTACTTTTCTAAATGGAGAATTTCCCCGGTTTGCTGGATTTTAACTAACGGTCTTGTTGGGAATTTTTCTTCAATAAATAAAATTTCAGCAATCTGTCCGTCTGATAGTTTTACAGTGCTGCCAATTGAAAATGTCATAAAGCCTGATCCGATTGCTTGCATTGCTGCAATATCGTATTTTCCAAACATGTCTTGAAGCATCATTTCTAGCACTTTAAAAGGAGATTGCTTTTTTCGGTAAAGTCGATTGCTAGTCATGGCATGAAATGTATCTGCTACAGCAATAATTTTGGCAAATGTATTAATTTTATTATTTTGTTCCCCAAATGGATAGCCACTTCCATCTAATCGTTCATGATGCTGAAAAATGCCAAGCTTAGTTGTTTCTCTTAAAAGAGAAATATTTTGCACCATTTTATAACTATAAGCTGGATGTTTTTTGATTTCCTCAAATTCTTGCAAGGTTAATGTAGAATTCTTAAAAAGAATGGAAGGCTTTATCTTTGCCATCCCTGAATCAGAAAGACATCCCCCAAGAGCTAGCTGCACAATGTCCCCTTTAGTATATTTTAGCTTCCTTCCAATGAAGGCGCTTAATAGCCCAACTGCTACTGAGTGCTGATGCATGTATTCATCATTAGTAGATAGGTGATGTAAGGAAAATAAATCGGATGGATGACTCTCTGATTTTTCAATTAATGGAAGCATAATATTTCTTATTTTTGAAATATCAATCTGCATGCCTGATTGCCAGTTTTTAAACTCTTTTTTATAATCCTGTACCCCTTTTAAAAACATATCTTCAAGAGATTCACTACTTCTATTGGCAGTGTCTTTAATTTCATCTCTTGGATCATAAACCGGTTCATCAGGAATAAATGATGCCCCATCCACCTTTAATTTTTCTACTGGAATTTCTTCGATCAGAAACATCTTTAAAATATTTATTAACTCATGAGTTAGTATTGTTTTTTTTGCTACAATGGGCCGATTTGTCAGACTAAAAATATCATCTGCTACAATACATCCTTCTTGCAACTCATTAATATGAACACGCACAATCTTCCACCCCAAATGTTGTGAGTCGTTTTTACCATTATACTCCATTGTATTAAAAAGGAGGAACACAAAATTTGTGTTCCTCCTTTAAACAGACTATTCCTGGTCATCTTCCACAACATCTTCTTCTGGAAGGGACTCTGCACTTTCTAATGGTTTCGTTAATTCTTCCTCAGGCTTATCCTCTTCTTTTTCAACCTTGGCAACTGTTGCAACATATTCATCTAGGCTTTCATCTAAACGAATCAGTCTTACACCTTGAGTGTTACGTCCCATCAAGGAGATATCACTCACTGCCATACGAATAAGGACACCGCCAGTTGTAATTAACATTAAGTCTTCTTCACCGGTAACAGCTCTCATCGAGACAAGAGGGCCATTTTTCTCTGTAATATTACATGTTTTTATCCCTTTACCGCCTCTTCCTTGAATACGGTATTCTTCAGAAGGCGTGCGTTTACCATAACCATTCTTCGTAACAATTAGAATTTGGGATTTCTCTTCTAATACTTCCATGCCTACTACTTCATCATCTTCACTTAAGCTAATTCCCTTAACACCAGTCGCAGTACGTCCCATTGAACGAACATCCCCTTCTGGGAAGCGAATAAGCAGCCCATTTTGAGTTCCAATAATAATTTCCTTAGTTCCATCTGTTAGACGAACTGAAATCAATTCATCATCTTCTCGAAGATTGATAGCAATTAGACCGTTGTTTCTAATATTTCCAAATGAAGTTAGAGGAGATCGCTTAGAAATTCCTTTTCTAGTTGTTAAGAATAAGAACCAGTCATCTACGAATTCCTCAATTGGAATAATCGCATTTACCCATTCATCCTTCTCAATACCGCTTAGGAGGTTCACAATTGGAATCCCTTTAGCTGTACGGCTAAATTCAGGAATTTCGTACCCCTTCGCTCGATAAACCTTCCCTTTATTCGTGAAGAATAGAATCGTATCATGGGTAGATGTTGTCATTAAATGCTCGACAAAATCATCCTCATTTGTCCCCATCCCCTGAATTCCACGGCCACCGCGTTTTTGTGCACGGTAAGTCGATACAGGGAGACGCTTAATATACCCCTTATGAGTCAGGGTAATGACGATATTCTCACGTGGAATTAAGTCTTCATCTTCAATTTGCTCAATGCCTCCGGAAACAATTTCTGTCCGACGCTCATCGTTAAATCTTTCTTTTATTTCAAGCAGCTCTTCACGGATAATTTCAAGAACCTTCTCTTCATCCGCTAAAATAGCTTTCAATTCAGCTATTAATTTTACTAAGCTTGCATATTCATCTTCAATTTTTTCTCGTTCTAAACCAGTTAAACGTTGAAGACGCATATCAAGGATAGCCTGTGCTTGTTTATCTGAAAGATTAAATTTAGTCATTAATCCTTCTCTTGCAATATCGGTAGTCTGAGAACTGCGGATTAATGCAATAACTTCATCCAAGTGGTCAAGTGCAATTCGTAAACCCTCTAAAATATGTGCACGGGCTTCCGCTTTTCTTAATTCGAACTCTGTTCTTCGGCGAATAACGACCTTTTGGTGATTTAAATAATACTCTAAGCACTGCTTCAAGTTTAATACTTTAGGCTCCCCATCTACTAATGCAAGTAAATTGATCCCAAAGCTTGTTTGCATGGCAGTTTGCTTATATAGATTATTTAATAAAACACTAGCGTTCGCATCTCTGCGGACTTCAATGACAATACGCATACCATTACGGTCAGATTCATCCCGAAGATCCGTAATACCATCAATCTTTTTATCTCGTACAAGCTCAGCAATTCTTTCAATCAGCTTTGCTTTGTTTACTTGATAAGGAATTTCGTTAACGATAATGACTTCTCTGCCATTTGACTTTTGTTCAATTTCAACTTTGGCTCTTAATGTAATAGAGCCTCTTCCCGTTTCATATGCCTTTCGAATCCCGCTTCTGCCTAGAATCATTCCAGCAGTCGGGAAATCTGGGCCAGGAATAATATCCATTAATTCAGCAATTGTAATATCAGGGTCCTTACTAATAGCTAATACCCCATCAATTACTTCACCAAGCTGATGAGGGGGAATATTTGTTGCCATTCCTACAGCTATTCCAGACGTACCATTTACTAATAAATTCGGGAACCTTGCAGGCAATACTACAGGCTCTTTCTCTTCACCGTCATAGTTATCCTGATAATCAATCGTATCTTTATTGATGTCTCTTAGAAGCTCCATCGAAATTTTGGACATACGAGCTTCCGTATAACGCATTGCCGCTGCGGAGTCTCCATCGACAGAACCAAAGTTCCCATGTCCGTCCACCAGCATATAACGATAGTTAAAGTCTTGCGCCATCCGCACCATTGTTTCATAGACAGCAGAGTCACCGTGCGGGTGGTATTTACCAATAACATCACCAACGATACGTGCTGATTTCTTATAAGGTTTATCTGAATGCATGCCAAGATCATGCATTGCGTATAAAATCCTGCGGTGAACCGGTTTTAAGCCATCGCGGACATCCGGTAAAGCACGTGAAACAATTACACTCATCGCATAGTCAAGAAAAGATGAACGCATCTCTTGGCTAATATTTATCTCTCTTACTTGGGGCTTCGGAGTTTCAGCCATGTAAAGAACCTCCTTTAAGTGAAAAGCTTTTTCCTAGGCTTTCATCGCGAAAAAAATCAGGATGAATAGTTTTTATTTAAACAGGTAGTCTAATTACCAAAGTAACCGTTTGGACTTCACGTATATAAAACCAGGATAGAATATTAGTTATCTATCCTGGCCCAAAAATTGGATTCTTGTTATAAGGACTGTCCCTGCTTTTGGCACGAGGGTCCTTTCGCTTAATTAAATATCTAGATTTTTAACATACAATGCATTTTCTTCGATGAACTGGCGGCGAGGTTCAACTTTGTCACCCATTAAGATTTCAAAAGTCTCGTCCGCTTCAATTGCATCTTCAAGATTTACTTGAAGAAGAGTTCTCGTTTCAGGATTCATCGTTGTTTCCCATAACTGATCTGGGTTCATTTCCCCTAACCCTTTATAACGCTGAACATTTGGCTTTGGATTGCTTGGCAATGATCCCATGATTTCTTCCAGCTGACGTTCATTGTATGCATATTCAATTCTTTTACCTTGTTGGACTTTATATAATGGCGGCTGTGCAATATAAATATATCCAGCCTCAATAATCTGTCTCATATAGCGATAGAAGAACGTTAATAATAAAGTTCGAATATGGGCGCCATCGACATCGGCATCCGTCATAATGACTATCTTGTGATATCTAGCTTTCGAAATATCAAAATCTTCACCAATACCCGTACCAGCAGCAGTGATCATCGCTCTAACTTCATTGTTTGAAAGAATACGATCCAGTCTTGCTTTTTCTACGTTGAGGATTTTCCCTCTCAATGGGAGGATCGCTTGGAAATGACGATCACGCCCCTGTTTTGCCGATCCGCCGGCAGAGTCACCCTCAACGATATATAGCTCTGAGATAGCGGCATCCTTAGACGAACAGTCTGCCAATTTTCCTGGCAAGCTCGAAACTTCCAATGCACTCTTTCTTCTTGTTAATTCACGGGCCTTTTTCGCTGCTAGTCTTGCACGGGCAGCCATAAGACCTTTATCAACGATTTTTCTAGCTACAGTAGGGTTCTCTAATAAGAACTTTTCTAATGCTTCAGAAAAAACAGTATCTGTGATTGCACGGGCTTCAGAGTTTCCGAGCTTTGTTTTTGTTTGCCCTTCAAATTGTGGATCAGGATGTTTGATGGAAATAATCGCAGTTAATCCTTCACGGACATCTTCCCCTGAAAGATTAGCATCACTTTCTTTAAAAATCCCGTTTTTTCTAGCATAATCATTGATAACCCTTGTTAAGGCTGTTTTAAAGCCCACTTCATGGGTACCGCCTTCATACGTATTAATATTATTGGCAAAAGAATAAATATTGCTTGTGTAGCCATCATTGTACTGAATAGACACTTCAACCGTAATGCCTTCCCGCTCGCCATCAATATAGATTGGCTCCTCATGTAAAACCTCTTTTGAACGGTTCAAATGCTCGACATACGATTTAATTCCGCCTTCATACATGTATTCAAGCTTTTTGCCTTCCTCACGTTTGTCCTCAATTGTAATCTTAAGACCTCGATTTAAGAAAGCTAATTCCCGAATCCGGTTTGCCAGTGTTTCAAAGTCATAAACAGTCGTTTCTGTGAAAATTTCAGGATCTGGCTGAAAGTGAATAGTTGTTCCAGTATGGTCTGTCTCACCAATGACTTTTAAATCCCCACATGTTACACCACGTTCAAATTTAATATAGTGAATATGACCATCACGGTGAACAAATACTTCTAATTCCGTGGAAAGGGCATTAACAACAGAAGCACCAACACCATGCAGACCTCCGGAAACTTTATAGCCTCCACCGCCAAACTTTCCTCCAGCATGGAGAACAGTCATAATAACCTCAACAGCCGGGCGTCCCATTTTCTCCTGAATATCTACAGGAATTCCGCGTCCATTATCAACGACCGTTATACTATTATCTTTCTCGATGCACACATTTATTTCTGAACAATATCCGGCTAATGCTTCATCAATACTGTTATCTACAATCTCCCACACAAGATGATGGAGACCTTTCGCACTTGTAGAACCAATATACATTCCTGGACGCTTACGAACTGCTTCAAGACCTTCTAAAACCTGTATCTGATTGGCATCATAAGACTGTTCCTGCACTGCCTTTTGCTCCATTGACACACCGATCACCTACACTTTCGTTTGCATTACTTTATCAATCATCTATAAAAAAGCCTGGCCTAATTGATTTTGCCAAACTATTATCTTTTTGTTTAAATAGCCGATTTTGTGGAACGTTTTTTCAATGTACCTGAAGCCAGTGGGGAAAAGTAAATTTCCTTCGTCGTAATTACCACTGATTTGTAAGACCCTTTGGAGAGGTTAATAACCGAGTGCTTTTGGCGCTCTAAAAACTCTTCTACCATTTTAGAAGAGTGAACACTTTGTCTATCTATAATAGCCACAATATCCTTAGACCGAACTAAAATATCTTCACCGACATGGATGTACAAATGCTCACCTCATTGAATCTTTTTCATACTTCCGGCTTCTACGCTGAAAGCAGCTGCCTCTTTTAGCGTCTGATGATCAATTCCATCAACACTTGTCGTTGTGACAAAGGTTTGCACTTTACCTTGAATTGTATTTAGCAAATGAGATTGCCGATAATCATCAAGCTCAGAAAGGACATCATCCAGTAGTAATAAAGGATATTCGCCAATCTCCGAATGAATAAGCTCAATTTCAGCCAGCTTAACTGATAAAGCGGTTGTCCGCTGCTGTCCTTGTGAACCAAATGTTTGCACATCGCGCCCATTTACATGAAAAATAAGATCGTCCCGATGAGGACCGAACATTGTCACGCCGCGTTCAATTTCTCTATTTTTTATTTTAAGGAATTTTTCTTCGTATACGTTTATCATTTTCGACAAATCTTGCTCTTCTGATACATCTGCTGATGGCTTGTACTCTATTTTCAGCGATTCAAGCCCTCTGGATATGCCTTCATGAATCGGCTTTGCCCAATTTTCCAGCAGATGAAGAAATTCAAAGCGCTTTGTAACAATCTTTACCGCAGTTTGAATAAATTGCTCTGTTAATATGTCCAGCATTGTATGATCTGTCTGCTTTTTTATTTGAAGCTGCTTTAAATAATGATTCCGCTGCTGCAGTATTTTTTGATACTGGCTAATATCATGAAGATAGATGGGAGAGACTTGCCCAATTTCCATATCGATAAAGCGCCGCCTGACCTGAGGGCTGCCTTTTACCAGATGAAGATCTTCTGGTGCAAACATAACAACATTCATATTTCCAACATATTGGCTTAATTTTTGCTGTTCAATATGATTGCATTTTGCTTTTTTTCCCTTTTTTGAAATTACTAATTGCATCGGTAATGGCCCTCTTATCTTTTGGACCCTACCTTCTATTTTAGCATACTCTTGGTCCCAGCGAATAAGATCTTTATCATTTGAGGTGCGATGTGATTTAGCCATGGCTAAAACATAGATTGATTCCATCACATTTGTTTTTCCTTGAGCATTCTCTCCTAAAATGACATTTACTTTATTTTCAAACTGGACTTCAAGCTCATCATAATTCCGATAATTTTTTAATTGCAATTGCTCAATATACATGGACCTACATCCTTTTAGTATGGCTCTTAGCCGCAGTGGGCCTATAAATTAAGTGATCACAAATGAACCAAGTCCCGGGATTTTAATTTCATCTCCCACTCGGAGCTTTCTTCCTCTTCTCTGATCCTGTTCTCCATTGATAAATACTTCATACTCATCTAAAAACCATTTGGCCATACCGCCAGACTGAACACAATCAGCCAATTTAAGAAATTGGCCTAATGTAATATATTCTGTATCTATTTTTATTTCTGTCATGTTTTCACTTCCTCGATTGTTTGATTTTTCACATTTTAAAAAAGGAAAACCATTCATTTCACTTATTTTCCCCATAAAATCAAAACAATTTCTAGAATGTACTCTAAAGTTCTATTTTACTAAATATTTAGCTTTTACACAAAGAAAACTAATTTTGAAAAGCAAAAGCTACCAGCTATCGCTGGCAGCCCTTCACTTTATTTAGTACGTTCTTACAGGCAAAATCAACTGCAGAATGGAATCATCATTAATCGGACGAATGACAAATGGTCTCATCGCACCTGTAAAACTAATCTTTATTTCTGAACCTTCTAGTGTCTTTAATGCATCCATCATAAATTTGGCGCTGAAGGAAATTTTTAAATCCTCACCTTCAATTGATTGGCTTTGCACTTCTTCAACAACATGTCCAACCTCTGGTGTATTGGAAGAAATTTCAATTACCCCATCTTCTATCGTCGTAAACTTTACAACATTATTTCGACCCTCTCTTGCTAATAGAGAAGCACGATCAATCGCATGTAAAAATTCCTTCGTACCCACAACAATATCTGTTTTGCTTTCCGTTGGAATAAGTCTTGATGTATCAGGATAATTTCCTTCAAGTAATCTTGAGAAAAATAATAAATGCTTCGCCTTAAATAAAACTTGATTCTCCGTAATAACGATTTCAACAGGATCATTATGATCATCGAGAATTTTGCTTAATTCGCTCAAGCTTTTTCCAGGAATAACAACATTGTAATTTTCAGCCGTTTCAGTTTCGATTAGTGCTTTTCTTAAAGCAAGTCGATGGCTATCTGTTGCAATACAGGTTAATTCCCCATTTTCCACCCGCCAGTTTACACCTGTCAAGATCGGGCGTGTTTCTGAGGTGGACACTGAAAATACTGTTTGGCGAATCATCGCTTTTAGAAGGTCTGTTGGGACTTTAAATACATTTTCTTCAGAGATCTGCGGTAATAGCGGATACTCCTCAGCATCTAGCCCATTTAATTTAAATTCAGACTTTCCAGAACGGATAACAGTTTGTAATTGATTTTCAACGTGAATTTCTACTGTGTCTGTAGGAAGTTTTTTAACGATTTCGCTAAAAAACTTAGCCTGAAGCACAATAGAGCCTGTTTGCTTAATTTCCGCAATTTCATCACCAGATTCTTCTTTAGGAATAAATGATTCAATCGAAATATCAGAATCACTTCCCGTTAAAGTAACACCTTCAGTTGTGGCAACAATTTTAATCCCTGTCAAAATCGGAATAGTTGTTCTGCTCGTTACTGCCTTCATGACATCTTGTACACTTTGAACTAATCGATCCCGTTGGATTATAAATCTCATTTCTTAATCCTCCGTATAAGCATTTTTTATTTTGTTAGTTATATTATTTTTTATAAAAAAAATACTAGAAGTACTAGTAGGGCCTGTTAACATGTGGATAACTCAATTTTTTAATGGAAACACAGCCTATCCACATGTGGACAGACTGTGTGTAAGCTAATCAATGTTATGCACATTATATTTTTAGTATTTCATGAATTTCTTTAATTTGCTTTTGGAATTGAGTATCCGTTTGAATAAGTTTAGAGATCTTTTCATGTGCATGAATAACAGTAGTATGATCTCTTCCTCCGAATTCCTCTCCAATCTTCGGCAATGAGAAGTCGGTTAATTCTCTAGACAAATACATGGCAATTTGTCGCGGAAAAGCAACTGATTTTGTTCTTTTCTTTGCTTTAAAATCTTCTAATTTCACATTGTAGTGTTCTCCAACAACTCGCTGGATATCAAGGATTGTAATGACCTTTGGTTTCGAGCTTGGAATAATATCTTTAAGTGCCTCAGCTGCCAAATCAGCATTAATGTCCTTGTTAATTAAAGAGGAATAGGCAACAACGCGAATAAGAGCCCCCTCTAATTCACGAATATTAGAATCAATTTGATTAGCAATGTATAACATTACTTCATTTGGAATATCCAGGCCTTCCGCTTTTGCTTTCTTACGAAGAATGGCAATCCTTGTCTCTAGATCAGGCGGTGTAATATCTGTAATAAGTCCCCATTCAAATCTAGAACGAAGCCTGTCTTCAAGTGTTGGGATTTCCTTCGGTGGACGATCACTGGATATAACAATTTGCTTGCTTTCCTCATGTAGAGTATTAAAGGTATGGAAAAATTCCTCTTGTGTTGATTCTTTTCCGGCTAGAAATTGAATATCATCAATTAACAGCACATCTACCTTGCGATATTTATTGCGGAAATCAACGGCTTTATTATCCCGAATCGAGTTAATGAACTCGTTAGTAAACTTTTCGGATGATAAGTAAACGACCTTTGCAGACGGGTTATGATCTAATACATAATGGCCAATTGCGTGCATAAGGTGAGTTTTCCCGAGTCCAACTCCCCCATAAATAAATAAGGGATTATATGCTTTTGCCGGAGCTTCAGCCACAGCTAATGATGCAGCATGTGCGAATCTGTTTCCTGAACCAATAACAAATGTATCAAAAGTGTATTTAGGATTAAGCATGTTTAATGGCAGCTCAGGATGATCATCTTCTCTTTCCGCTTTTTTAGGCGAATTGGGAAAATTAAGCCCTTCATCGTTTTGATTCTGAGGAATAATAAATTTTATCCCTAATTCTTCTCCAGTAATGTCATAGAGAATTCCAGAGATCAATTGGGAATAACGTTCCTCTAGCCAATCACGTGCAAACTCATTAGGCGCAGTAATCGTTAAAGTGTCACCTTGGAGAGAGTGAGCTTTTGTCGACTTCAGCCAGGTTTCATAGCTAGGTTTGCTTATTTTCTTTTCTATGTTGGCTAGAGCATTATTCCAAAGATCCGCAATGTTCTCCAATTGATAGCCCTCCTTTACCGGTTACTTTTAAAGAAAATTTAATAAGATTAGATAAAACGTACTAGGCCAACAATCACTTTTTTAAGTATAAAAGAATGATAGGCGCCAAAAAAATATAGGTTATACAACCAGTACAACCTACGTATTAATAAATATACAATGTCTCGTATGTGGAAAAACATATAATAAGGAAAGAAAGAAGGATTTCGACAATATCCACTAGCTGTGGACAAGGTTTTACAACCTATGAGAATAACTCATCCACATGTTATCCACAATCTGTGGATAATGCAGTTGTACACAATGATTAATTAAGTGTGAAAACACAAATATGATAACAGATATTCCTAAGAGGTGCAATGGTTTTTAAGATTTTATCCACAAGCTTAAGTAGATGTGGATTTAAATTGTCCACAAGGGGTGTTTGTGTGAAAAAGCTGTCAATATGTGTTGTGGATAATAAAAAATATGTCGAAAAAATATCCACAGCTAAAAAAAGATAGAGAGAGTGGCATAATTCTCGATGTAATAGAGGATTTGCTTTTTTTTTTGAAATGAATCTTCGTTATAATACGGAATGGGAATTTTGTGTATTTAAGCAAAAATTTTTTAGTGACAATGATCTCGAAAGAGGTTAAACTTTCTAAGTGGGTTTTTTAAACGCGAGTTGACAATTAACTATTTACATCTTTATAATTATAAAGACTGTCTTTAACAGCTATTCCTCAGGGAGGTGTCATATAATGAAAAGAACTTACCAACCAAGCAAACGTAAAAGAAGCAAGGTTCATGGATTCCGCAGTCGCATGAGTACTCCAAACGGACGCAACGTCCTAGCTCGTCGTCGTCGTAAAGGAAGAAAAGTATTATCTGCTTAGGCCACTGAAACGTCAGTGGTCTTTTTTTCCATAATCTAATAGATTTTCTAGAAAACATAGTCTTCCGCTTATCTATTGTCCAGTTTCAAAGCTGTTCTAGATACTGGATCATTTCTTGAGAGGATATAGGACGATGAAAAAAGAATTTAGAGTGAAGAAGAATAAAGAATTCCAAGATGCTTTTAAAAAAGGCACATCATTTGCAAATCGCCAATTTGTGGTGTATTCATTAAGCAAGCCTGGGCAGGATCATTTTCGCATTGGTCTGTCAGTCAGTAAGAAAATTGGCAACGCTGTCACAAGAAATCAAATTAAACGATATGTTCGTCAGGCTTTTCATGAGATTGAGCATGAGTTAAAACATGAATTTGATTATATTATTATTGCAAGGAAACCTGTAGCAGATATGGGATTTCTTGAAATTAAAAACAGTTTAATTCATGTTTTAAAACTATCCAAAGTATTAATTAGACAGAAACCAAAGACAAATGATAAACAGCCTAATGTATAAGATTTTTCATTAAAGACATGCATTAGTAAAAATGGTAAAATATATTTAATTTGGTTTTCCATAATCTTCTGAATTAGTTTAGCTATTTAGAAGGAGACAAGCTTGGAAATACATATTAATTTTCGTAGCAGTTAGGAGGAAAAGACGTTTGAAGAAAAGAATATTACTTGTAGTCGGTTTAATCTTCTTAATGGCGCTCTTATCAGGCTGTACTGATATTAATAAACCGATTACATCTGAAAGTGTAGGCTTTTGGAACGAGTATATCGTTTATCCGCTTTCACTTTTTATCATAAAAGTTGCTGAGTTTTTTGGAGGCAATTTTGGTTTATCTATTATTATTGTAACCATTATCGTGCGTTTGTTCATGCTGCCTCTAATGATTAAGCAAACAAAAAGCTCAAAAGCTATGCAGGCATTACAGCCTGAAATGCAAAAATTAAGAGAGAAATACAGCTCAAAAGATCAAAAAACCCAGCAAAAGCTGCAGCAGGAAACAATGGCATTATTTCAACAGCATGGGGTAAACCCATTAGCTGGATGTTTTCCGTTAGTGATTCAAATGCCAGTCCTGATTGGATTCTATCATGCAATTTCACGTACTCAGGAAATAAAGGCTCATTCCTTTTTATGGTTTGAACTAGGTGCGCCAGATCCAATCTACTTATTGCCTCTGGTTGCGGGTGTAACTACTTTTATTCAGCAAAAAATGATGATGGCAGGTAATGCTAATCAAAATCCGCAAATGGCGATGATGCTATGGCTTATGCCAATTATGATTGTTGTTTTTGCTATTAATTTCCCAGCTGCTCTTTCATTGTACTGGGTAGTAGGTAATATCTTCATGATTGTTCAGACGTATTTTATTAAAGGTCCGGAGCTGAAGCAAGCAGCAGCCGGTAAAGCAGGAGGAGCTAAAAAGTGAAACAGGTCACTGCTACAGGACAGACCGTCGAGGAAGCAGTAAAGTCGGCTCTAGCTCAGTTGCAGACAACAAAAGAACGTACAGAAATTACAATCGTCGATGAAGGTAAAAAGGGTTTATTTGGAATTTTTGGTTCACGGCCAGCGATTGTAAAAGCTGTTATGAAGATGGATCCAATTGAAGAAGGGAAGAAGTTCCTTATAGAGGTAAGCGAAAAAATGGGCGCAGCTATTGAAATTGATACAATTGGAAGCGGCCGGAACATTGAGTTTATCTTAACAGGAGAAAAGATTGCTCTTCTTATTGGAAAAAGGGGCCAGACTTTAAATTCTTTGCAATTTTTAACACAGTTAGTTATCAATCGATATTCAGAACAATATATTAATGTATTGTTGGATGCCGAGGATTACCGGAAAAGACGCAATGAAACTCTTATCCAATTAGCCGAGCGGCTTGCGCAAAAGGCCATAAGAACAGGTCAAGCTGTTAAATTAGAGCCGATGCCTTCTTATGAAAGAAAGGTTATTCATACCGCTCTAGCAGATAATAAACGAATTAAAACATTTTCAAGCGGAAACGATCCGTATCGTCATCTTGTGATTACACCAGTTAAATAAGATGAGAACCCAATCATTATGATTGGGTTCTTTTTTTGTTCATTTTAGAATTTGTTTCGTGATGGCTGTTATTGTTATTCACATGTGGATAAGCTAAAATATAGTATACTCAATTAGTTGGCTGTGGATAAAAAGATGAAAAATTAAATAAATGATTCTGTGGACAAGTTGAAATGAAGAATGAGAAAGGCAAACTTGTTTTCTAATAAAAAGGCATATGATATTCTATTATTTTGTAGAAATTACATGAAATCATTTTTATAGATAATGGATGTTAGGATGAAAAGAGGTGGAGTTTAATGGAGTTTGATACGATTGCTGCAATTTCGACGCCGATGGGTGAAGGGGCAATTGCCATTGTTCGTTTGAGTGGAGATGAAGCCATTGCGATTGCTGATAATATGTTTAGAGGTGTAGGCGGAAAAAGACTAAAAGAAGTAGCATCTCATACGATTCATTATGGGCATATGCTCGATCCAAAAACGCAGGAAATTGCGGAAGAAGTCATGGTTTCGGTTATGAAGGCTCCGAGAACGTTTACGAAAGAGGATGTCGTTGAAATCAATTGCCACGGAGGAATTGCATCTGTCAATCGGGTGCTGCAGCTCGTATTAAGTTACGGAGCAAGACTTGCAGAGCCAGGTGAATTTACGAAGCGAGCGTTTTTAAATGGACGGATTGATTTATCTCAGGCGGAGGCCGTTATGGATCTTATCCGTGCTAAAACAGATCGAGCTATGAATGTAGCCCTCGGTCAAATGGAAGGCAGACTTTCGAAGCTTATTCGGAAGCTTCGTCAAGAAATATTGGAAACACTTGCACATGTCGAAGTGAATATAGATTATCCTGAATATGATGATGTAGAAGAAATGACGCATGGGCTTCTATTAGAAAAGGGCTCCTTCGTGAAGGAGGAAATAGAAAAACTGCTTCGGACCTCTCAACAGGGAAAAATTTTACGTGAAGGCTTATCAACTGTTATTGTTGGACGTCCTAATGTAGGGAAATCATCGTTATTGAATAGTCTTGTTCAGGAAAATAAAGCAATTGTTACTGATATTCCGGGGACAACTCGAGATGTGATTGAAGAGTACGTGAACGTGCGGGGTGTGCCGCTGCGTTTATTGGATACAGCAGGGATAAGAGAAACAGAGGATATAGTCGAACGAATCGGCGTAGAAAGGTCCCGCCAGGTTTTAAAAGAAGCGGACCTTATTTTGCTTGTTCTAAATTATTCGGATGACTTAACAGAAGAAGATGAAAATTTATTTAAAGCTGTTGAAGGCATGGATGTTATTGTCATTGTAAATAAAACAGATTTGCCTCAAAAGATTGATATGGAGCGTGTTCGGAGCCTAACTCAGAACCATAAGCTCGTAACAACATCCTTATTAGAGGATAGGGGAGTAGATGAACTCGAAGAAGCTATTGCCTCTCTATTTTTTGAAGGCTCGATAGAAGCAAGAGATATGACCTATGTTTCAAATTCACGTCATATCGCATTGTTAAATCAGGCATTACATGCAATGGAAGATGCGTTAATGGCTGTTGAAATGGGTACGCCTATTGATATCGTGCAAATTGACTTTACTAGAACATGGGAGCTCCTAGGTGAAATCATTGGTGACAGTGTACATGAAAGCTTAATCGATCAGTTATTCGCGCAATTCTGTTTGGGGAAATAAGAAAAGCGGAGAGTACCTGTTTATCGGCGACAAGCTTAAGACAGTCCGTCGTGGAGGTTGTACTTTACCTTCATGATGGAATGGCTTAAGACCTCGAGCCGATGGCACTCGAAGCTAGACAATAAGAAAAGCGGAAGCGCCTTGGTCAGCCCCGACAAGCATAAGGCGAGCCTCTTGGAAAGGTGTACTTTACCTATCTAAGAGGATTGACTTATGACCTCGAGGGGCTAGGCGCTGGAGCTAGACAATAAGAAAAGCGGAATTGCCTTGAATACTAGAGATAGACAAAAAGAAAGCACAAGCTTATGAAATATAAAAAGGAGGCAGCATCATGCCATATGAAGCTGGAACATATGATGTCATTGTGGTCGGGGCTGGTCATGCAGGCTGTGAGGCTGGCCTTGCGTCTGCCCGCATTGGCGCAAAGACATTAGTCGTAACGATCAATTTAGATATGGTTGCCTTTATGCCATGTAATCCGTCAATCGGAGGTCCGGCAAAGGGAACGGTTGTGAGAGAAATTGACGCATTGGGTGGAGAAATGGCAAAGAACCTGGATAAAACCTATATCCAAATGCGGATGCTGAATACAGGGAAGGGGCCAGCTGTTCGTGCCTTAAGAGCCCAGGCTGATAAATTTGCGTATCAGCATGAAATGAAAAAGACACTTGAAAATGAACCAAACCTTACCCTTATTCAAGGAATGGTTGAGAGGCTTATTGTTGAAGATGGCGTATGCAAAGGGGTTATTACGAAAACCGGTGCAGTCTATCACTCAAAAGCCGTTATTATTACAACAGGTACATTTTTAAGAGGGGAAATTATTTTAGGAGAACTGAAATATTCTAGCGGGCCGAATAATCAGCAGCCGTCTATTAAGCTTTCAGAGCATTTAGAGGAAATTGGCTTTGAACTCGAGCGCTTTAAAACAGGAACGCCTCCTCGTGTAAACAGCAATACGATTGATTACAGCAAAACGGAAATACAGCCTGGCGATGATGAACCGCTGGCATTTTCGTATGAAACAACAAAATTTATTACCGATCAGCTGCCATGCTGGCTAACATATACTAGTGAAAAAACACATCAAATTATCGAGGCTAATCTCCATCGTTCCCCTATGTATTCAGGAATGATAAAAGGGAAGGGGCCGCGTTACTGTCCTTCAATTGAAGATAAGATTGTTCGTTTTAATGATAAGCCGCGTCACCAAATTTTCTTAGAGCCGGAAGGAAGAAATACGCAAGAGGTGTATGTTCAAGGACTATCAACTAGCTTGCCTGAGGAAGTGCAGCATGATCTAATTCGCAGTGTACCAGGCCTTGAAAACGCTCAAATGATGCGTGCAGGATATGCGATTGAATATGATTCTGTAAGACCGACACAGCTATGGCCAACATTAGAGACAAAAAAGGTGAAGAACTTATATACTGCGGGCCAAATAAACGGTACGTCCGGATACGAAGAAGCAGGCGCACAAGGGCTGATTGCCGGAATTAACGCTGCTATGAATGTATTTGGCAAGGACGAGTTGATCCTTAACCGTTCGGATGCGTATATCGGGGTAATGATTGATGACCTGATTACAAAGGGAACCCAAGAGCCATACCGTTTGTTAACATCTCGTGCTGAATACCGTTTACTGCTTCGTCATGATAATGCAGATTTAAGATTAACAGAGCTTGGCTACAAGGTTGGGCTAATTAGTGAAGAACGTTATCAAAAATTCATCGCAAAAAAAGAAGCGATTGAACAAGAAATTGAACGCCTAAAAGGAATTATCCTCAAGCCTTCAAAGGACGTTCAGGAATTAATTAAAAGTATTGGCGGAACCGAATTAAAGGACGGAATTCGCGCATCTGATTTACTAAAAAGACCGGAAATGTCATATGAACATATTTGGCAGCTTGCTCCCGGAGAAGTGAAGCTGGATCACGAAGTCGAAGAGCAAGTGGAGATCCAAATCAAATATGAGGGTTATATTGATAAGTCCCTTCAGCAGGTGGAACGTCTTAAAAAAATGGAAGATAAGAAGATTCCAGAAAATATCGATTATGACGCGATTACCGGTCTTGCAAAAGAGGCAAGACATAACCTGAAAGAGGTTATGCCATTATCTATTGCACAAGCTTCTAGAATTTCGGGTGTAAACCCAGCTGATATTTCAATCCTGCTTGTTTATATTGAACAAGGAAGGATTGCAAAGGTTACAAATGACTAAGCACTTAAAAATTCATAGCTTGAGAAAGGAATAGCGAATGAATATAGAACAATTTAAAGATGCGCTTTTGGCGAAGGGAATATCCCTTTCGCCAAAGCAATTAGATCAATATGAGACATATTATTCTTTATTAGTGGAATGGAATGAGAAAATGAACCTTACGGCGATAACGGACAAGCCTGAGGTCTATTTAAAGCATTTTTATGATTCAATTACCGCTGCATTTTATTTTGATTTTAACAGGCCATTACATATTTGCGATGTAGGGGCAGGAGCGGGTTTTCCAAGTCTTCCAATTAAAATTGCTTTTCCGGAAATAAAGGTAACGATCGTTGACTCTCTTAATAAGCGAATTGGCTTTTTAGAGCATTTATCGAAGGAGCTTGGTTTAGAGAATGTCCAATTAATTCATGACCGTGCAGAAACATTTGGCCAGAAGAAAGAGCATCGTGAAGCATATGATGTCGTGACGGCTCGAGCGGTGGCGAGATTATCTGTACTCAGTGAGCTTTGTATGCCGCTTGTTAAGGTTGGCGGTACCTTTATTGCTATGAAGGGCGCTAGTGCTGGAGAAGAATTAGATGTTGGGAAGAAAGCCATTACCATTTTGGGCGGAAAACTGCAGCAGTCATTTTCTTTTACACTCCCTCAAGAAGATAGTGAACGGAATATATTAATCATAGAAAAAGAAAAGGCTACACCTAAAAAGTACCCAAGAAAACCTGGTACTCCGAACAAGACTCCTATCGAATAGGATTACACTTTTTAAAAAATTATGGCATAATTATTATAATTGTTTCTCATAAAGACAAAGCCTTATATGTGTATGCTGTAGAAAAATAAATGTAATAATAGATAACTTTCATTGAAAAACTTAATTATTGCTGATATTCGGCAGGACTTGTCAATTTTATAGAGAATATGTAATAGGGAGTTTCGTAAAGGTGGTGCAGGGTGATGAAGCATTCTTTTTCACGCTTTTTTGGCCTAGGCGAAAAGGGAGACCAAGTTGAATTAGAAAAACAGGAAGAAATTGATATTGAGAAAATGGGGGAGCATGAGGAAATTAAGAAAATCCCCATTGATCATATTGTTCCTAACCGTTTTCAGCCGAGAACGGTATTTGATGAAGATAGAATTGAAGAGCTGTCTCGTACGATTCATACGCATGGGATTATTCAGCCTATTGTCGTTCGTGAATTTGAAAATGGTCAGTTTGAAATTATCGCAGGTGAACGCAGATGGCGGGCAATGAAAAAGCTTGGCTGGGAGGAAGTTCCTGCTATTATCAAAAATTTAAATGATACTGAAACAGCCTCAGTTGCATTAATTGAAAATCTGCAAAGAGAAGAATTATCTCCAATTGAAGAAGCAATAGCATACGGGAAGCTATTAGAGTTACATAATTTAACCCAGGAAGCGTTAGCTCAACGTCTAGGGAAAGGGCAATCAACCGTCGCGAACAAGCTTCGGCTATTAAAGCTGCCGCAAGAAGTTCAGGATGCTTTATTATGCAAGGCGATTACAGAGCGCCATGCAAGGTCACTCATTCCGCTGAAAGACCCTGAAAAGCAAGTAAAGCTGCTAACAGAAATTATTGAAAAAAATCTTAATGTAAAGCAAACTGAAGACCGAGTTGTTCGTCTTTTAGAGCAAAATAATGCAAGGCCAAAGCCGAAAAGGAAAGCCTTCAGCAAGGATATGCGAATTGCTGTTAATACGATCCGTCAATCCTTATCAATGGTTTCCGATAGTGGCATTAATTTAGATTCGCAAGAAGAAGAGTTTGATGATTTCTATCAAATTACGATTAAAATTCCAAAGAAGAAATAACTTCATATAAATAGAGGTCAATGAGAAATTAAACAGTCGAGTCATGTTTGATTTCTCTTTTTTTTTGCCAAAATTCAACTTTTAGGAGTTCCCCCTAATCATTTTGTCCTCCCCTTAATCGCAAATTAACAGACGGTTTTACTTTACCTTACTCGAATAATTGAAGGTTAACATTTTAGTAATTAAATTTATTCTCTTGACTATTTCATGGTAAAATAGAATACATGATTGCTTTAATAATAGTTTGTCAGTATTTTAACAATTAAATTGCCTGATAGTTTAAAATAAAATGATTTGTAGAAGAAAGTAGGTGATATCGTGGGCAAAGTAATTGCGATTGCAAACCAAAAAGGCGGGGTAGGAAAGACAACTACTTCTGTAAATCTTGGTGCATGTTTAGCATACATAGGGAAAAAAGTACTGCTTGTAGATATTGATCCTCAAGGAAATGCAACAAGTGGGGTAGGAATAGAAAAAGCGGATGTTAATCAATGTATTTATGATATGCTGGTAGATGATGTTGAGGCAGTAAAGGTGATTCGTCCGACTTCCGTTGAGAATTTATATGCTATTCCTGCAACGATTCAACTAGCTGGAGCAGAAATCGAATTAGTGCCGACGATTTCAAGAGAAGTCCGCCTAAAACGGGCTTTAGAGGAAGTCAAAGAGAATTTTGACTATATTATTATTGATTGTCCGCCATCCCTTGGCTTACTAACGTTAAATTCATTAACAGCATCTGATGCTGTAATTATTCCTGTACAATGTGAATATTACGCTCTTGAAGGACTTAGCCAGCTACTTAACACAGTCCGCCTCGTTCAAAAACATTTAAATCATGATTTAAAAATAGAAGGTGTATTACTCACAATGCTTGATGCCCGAACAAATCTGGGAATTCAAGTGATCGAAGAGGTTAAGAAATACTTTCAGGATAAAGTATACCAAACCATTATTCCGAGAAATATCCGGCTTAGTGAAGCGCCAAGTCATGGTGAGCCTATTATTACGTATGATCCTAAATCCCGCGGTGCCGAGGTGTATTTAGATTTAGCAAAGGAAGTGGTTTCGAATGGCTAAAGGTTTAGGGAAGGGGCTTAATGCTTTTTTTTCAAACATGGAAACCAAAGAGGAATCCGTAAGGGAAATAAATTTAAAAGAGCTGCGGCCTAATCCTTATCAACCACGAAAAATATTTGAGAAGGAAGCAATTGAAGAGTTAACTCAATCTATTCTTGAGCATGGAATTCTACAGCCAATCATTGCACGGAAAAGTTTAAAAGGGTATGAAATTGTTGTTGGAGAAAGACGATATCGCGCAGCAAAAGCAGCCAAGCTCGAAACAGTTCCAGTTGTTGTAAGAGAATTAACTGAACAGCAGATGATGGAATTAGCTGTATTAGAAAATCTGCAGCGTGAGGATTTAACGCCCATTGAGGAAGGTGCCGCTTACCAGCTTCTGATGGAAAAATTAAAAATTACCCAGGAAGAACTGGCAAAGCGTCTCGGAAAAAGCCGTCCACATATCGCAAATCATATTCGTTTACTTTCTTTGCCGCCAAAAATACAGGCACTAATCTCTGATGGAAAAATATCGATGGGGCATGGACGTGCTCTATTAGGGTTAAGAAATAAAGACAAGCTGATAGCTTTAGTTGAGAAAACGATGAAAGACAACTTAAATGTCCGTCAACTAGAACAATTAATTCAGCAGCTTAATAATGTTCCACGTGAAACAAAGAAGCCCGTTCTTAAGAAGGATGTTTTCATTCGGGAGCAGGAATCATTTTTACGAGAAAGATTTGGCACAACCGTTCATATTAAACAATTAAATAATAAAGGGAAAATAGAAATAGAATTCTTTTCTAAAGACGATTTAGACCGAATTTTAGAATTGCTAGAGTCAAATAAGTATTCCTCTTAAGCCATCATTAAGATGGTTTATTTTTTTAGATCATGAATTTTGTTTAAGTCGTCTAAAATGATAAATTAACGAAATTTTAAAAAAAGATTGTCATCGCTCTATTCTTCATGGTAGTGTATCTATAAATTCATTCGTATATCGAAATTTTAACTAAAATAGGTGAAAATGATGTTTCTACTAGGTACTCTCGTAAATGGATTATTGATAATAGTCGGCACACTATTAGGCAAATTGCTTCACCGAATCCCAGAAAATATGAAGGGGACGGTTATGCATGCCATTGGATTGGCTGTTATGGTTTTAGGCCTTCAAATGGCTTTTAAAGGAGAAAATTTCTTAGTGGTCATTATCAGCCTTGTATTTGGGGCTGTTATTGGAGAATATTTTGCTCTAGAAAACAAGCTTAATGCCCTTGGGGATTGGTTAGAAAGAAGGATTGGTTCAAACGGACAAGGCAGCATCTCACAAGGATTTGTTACAGCCACACTTATTTTTGTTATTGGGGCAATGGCCATCATTGGCGCTCTAGATAGCGGTATTAGAGGGGACCATGATGTGCTTTATACAAAATCGATTATTGATGGATTTACAGCACTTATATTAACAACTACTTTAGGAATCGGCGTTATTTTTTCAGCTATTCCTGTTATGGTTTATCAAGGGTTAATTGCGCTGTTTGCTACTCAAATTGATCAATTTGTTCCACCTGTCCTGATGGATAGCTTTATAAAAGAAATGACAGCTACCGGAGGAGTGATGATTTTTGCCATCGGATTAAATCTTTCTGGGATTATAAAAATCCGTGTTGCTAATCTTCTTCCAGGTATTGTTGTTGTAGGCTTGATTGTCACAATTATTTATTATTATCAATTAGTATTCTAATTGAAAAGGAGAGGAAATCGCTTCCTCTCCTTATCTTACTTGTTCTTGTTCTGCGTCCAGCTCCAATTTGGATAGCTCATGTCCAGGTTTGTAGAGCAAGTTGGCTTTATATATTCCATTAGCGATCGTTTTTGCCATATTCAGTACAAGGTGAAGTCTTGTATTCTGCAGGACGAAAAACTCCATAAATCCGCTCACATTGACAATTCCGGTTATATGCATGTGACCTACGTCAGGAAGCTCTTTATTTACACCGGCACCCGGCTTCACCGGGCCATCACCAACCTGAATGACACCAACACTTTTCAATCGCCCTAAGCAGGCATCGATGCCAATAATAAAAGGATTAAAGTGCCTTTTATTGATTTCCTCTAATTTGTCTGCCATATTGACAGCATGAATCGGATTTTCTAACGTTCCGTATACAAAAAAGGAGGACAGCTTTTTTTCTTCTAGAAGTGTTCCAACAAGTGGCCCCAATGAATCTCCTGTTGACCGGTCAGTTCCGATACAAACAAACACAATTGGACGGTTTTTAAAGCCTGCCGGCAATAATTCATTAATTTGCATGGCGAGCTGATGAGAAGCATTTACTTCATCATGCATAATCCTTGAAGGATTGCTTTTTTTTTCGAATAGCTGTGATTTAAAATTCATTGGTTCCACTCCTTTTGTCGAAACAGGAAATTAAAAATGAATTAATACGAGACTTCCTTGCAGAGAAGGGTATAATGCTTTTCTGAGTAGTAACAGTATACGGAAAATTTTAATAATCTATACATAACAACAGGAATAGGGTTAAATCCTGCTGTGGAGGGGTACAAAATTAGGGGATAAATTGTTAAAATAAATTTGCCGTAACTTATTTTATTTCTGTTACTCTAAATCTATGTTTGGCTTGCCCCAAATAGATGCCATAACTTAAATAAACCTTGAAGAAGGTGAAAAAGATAAAACACATTGAAACATTTATTAATAAGAAAATCGCGGAATTCTCTAATGAACAAATGTGGATGGATATTGGAGAAGGGGCAATAAAGATCATTTTTATTATTATTTTGACAAGTGTTTTTATAAAAATTGGAAAAACGGTAATTCATCGGATTTTCAAATTAAGGAATCACAGCAGTTCTCTTATTCGGATTTCAGAACGCCGTGAAGCAACCTTACTGAAATTGCTCGTTAATATTCTTACATATGTCTCATTTTTCTTTGCTTTAATCATGATTTTAGAAACATTAACGATTGATGTGAAGGCATTGTTAGCGGGAGCGGGGATTGTTGGTTTAGCTGTTGGCTTTGGTGCCCAAAACTTAGTCCGGGATATCATAACAGGATTTTTTATCATTTTTGAGGATCAGTTTTCAGTAGGAGATTATATCCAAGTTGGTCAATTTACAGGAACCGTTGAGGAAATAGGACTTCGGACAACTAAAATTAAAAATTGGACGGGCGAAGTTCATATTCTCCCAAACGGTACAATTAACCAAGTAACTAATTTTTCTTTAAATAATAGTGTGGCAGTCGTAGATGTTGTGATTGCTTATGAAAGTGATATCAACAAAGCGGAAAAGGTCCTTCAGGAGCTAATGGAAAAACTACCGGAAAAGTATGCAGAAATGGTAAAAACGCCTGAAATTCTAGGCGTGCAAACATTGGACGTCTCCAATGTCACCATCAGGGTTACCTCTGAAACATTGCCTATGAAACATTCCTATATTGCGCGTCAATTAAGAAAAGAAATTAAGCAGTGCTTGGAGGCGAATGGCGTCGATGTTCCGTTTCCTCGTCTTGTCATGTATTCGAGAAATGAAGAGGAGCTTAAGAAAACAAAAAAAGAAATGGGGGGCTAATAGTGGAACAAAAGGAATTTAATTTAAATGATATTGTCGAAATGAAAAAACAGCATCCTTGCGGAACAAACCGCTGGAAAATTATCCGCATGGGAGCAGATATTCGAATTAAATGTGAAGGCTGCTCCCATAGTGTATTAATTCCACGAAGAGAATTTTCAAGAAAGATCAAAAAGATTCTCGTTAAGCATGAGGAAGAATGAGAAAGCGCGGCTATGAGGCTTGCGTTTTTTTTGTCTATGGGGCGTTTCAATGTGCGGGTTTTAGTAGGGGCTGATCGAAAAACGCGTACATGGGAGTTCAGTTACGGGGATAAGGACAGTTCATACTGCGCTAATGAGGCGCTTGCGCTTTTCTTTGTAAATCTCTATAATTGTGAGGGACTTCATTGTGTTGATAGTAAATGATTTTTAATAGATATTTTATTCATTTGAGGAGTGACTTGGATGGCATTAACAGCTGGTATTGTAGGTTTGCCGAATGTTGGAAAGTCAACATTATTTAACGCTATTACCCAAGCGGGAGCAGAGTCAGCAAACTACCCATTTTGTACGATTGATCCGAATGTAGGGATTGTAGAGGTTCCTGACATCCGCTTAAATAAATTAACGGAGCTTGTTCAGCCAAAGAAAACAGTTCCAACAACCTTTGAATTTACAGATATTGCCGGAATTGTTAAGGGTGCGAGTAAAGGTGAAGGCTTAGGGAATAAGTTCCTATCTCATATCCGTGAAGTAGATGCGATCTGCCAGGTAGTCCGCTGCTTTGCAGATGATAATATTACACACGTGGCAGGTAAGGTTGATCCTATTTCCGATATTGAAACGATTAACTTAGAATTAATTTTAGCTGATCTAGAATCAGTGGAGAAGCGTATTGCCCGTGTAGGTAAAATGGCCAAACAAAAAGATAAAGAATCCATGTTTGAAATGGAAATTCTAGAAATGTTAAAAGATGCTTTCGAAGCGGACAAGCCTGCCCGAACAGTTGAGTTTACTGAAGAGCAAATGAAGGTGGCAAAGGGACTTCATTTATTAACGATCAAGCCTGTTCTTTATGTGGCAAACGTTGGTGAAGACGATGTTGCCAATCCAGATGCTAATGAATATGTTCAGCAGGTAAAAGAATTTGCAAAAAATGATAATGCTGAAGTTATTGTAATCTGTGCAAAGATTGAATCGGAAATTGCGGAGCTTGAAGGAGAAGAAAAGGAAATGTTCCTTCAAGAGCTAGGGATTGAGGAGTCTGGTCTTGATCAGTTAATTCGTTCAGCTTATAGCCTTCTAGGCTTAGCGACTTATTTTACCGCTGGTGTACAGGAAGTACGCGCATGGACATTTAAGAAAGGGATGAAAGCACCACAATGTGCAGGAGTTATTCATTCTGATTTTGAACGAGGTTTTATCAGAGCAGAAACAGTCTCTTATGATGACCTTTTAGCTGGTGGAAATATGGTTGCAGCTCGTGAAGCTGGTAAGGTTCGCTTAGAAGGAAAAGAGTATATAGTACAAGACGGAGATGTTATTCACTTCCGTTTTAACGTATAAAAGGAAACACTGCAGAGTAAGATCTGCAGTGTTTTTTTGTCTCTTAAATAAGGATAAAAGGGTAATGATATTGCAAGTATATTACGAATATATCAAATTAATAGAAAATTTGTAATTAATTTGATATAATTGGATAAAAATAGTAAAAGGAGAGGAAAATCTTCTATGAATGTAACTAGAATACTGATTAAAAATCTATTGTTTTATGCAATTATTGTTGCTGGATTGCTATTAGTTGTCATGTTTCCAAGAAACCCAACCGTTTCTGCTGTTGGAAGAGCAGCGACAATAAATATAGAGTATCAGTTTTATTTCCATGAATACAAAGATAATATCGTTCAATACCTCCAAAATGTATGGAATGATAAAAGCTTGGGAGGTACTCGCTTTGAAACATTAACTGTTGAGGATGAACTAAAGAGATTTTTCCCAAAAAGCTTGAAACTTGTTATTCCGGCTTTCATTCTCAGCATTCTAATAGGAGTAGGAAAAGGGATATTTGATTATCGAAATAGGGACAAAAAGACAAATGTAATTGGTAATGGTTTGACTTGGCTTTTGCAATCTATTCCAGATTTTTTCTTGGTCGTTTGTCTTCAATGGCTCGTAATCTTTGCAGTTCCGTCCTTACGTCTCTTTAGCCAATCAAATTGGTATGGGTTTATAGTTCCAGCCCTTCTTGTTTCCATTTATCCTATGATGTATATGGCCCGAATTACTTCTACGGCTCTATCAAATGAAGATGGACAATATTATATTCAAGTTGCAAAGTCAAAAGGGTTTCCAATGTCAAAAGTAGTGAATAAGCATATTTTCCGTAATTGTCTAAATACCATTTCGGCTCACATGACTTCTCTTATGGTCCATCTATTATCTAGTTTAATGATTGTTGAGTATTTAATTGGCTATGAGGGAATGGCTTATCGCTTGTTCACAGCTCTCGGTTTTAGCTTAAATGTCACGATGAGGTCATTCCGCAGTATGGAACCTGGCGTTATTATCGGAATTGGCTTATGTTTTCTGCTACTTGTCGTAATGGCTCAATTATTAGGAGCTCTCATAAAGAAAAGCTTCCGAATTCCATAAAAAAAGGGGAAATACTTTTGCGAAACTATTATTTATTTATAGGTATATTAATGGCAGGAATTTTAGCGTTTTTCACATTTTTTGGGCCGTATCTCCCTTTCGTCGATACTGAATTAAAGGCAGAACGGGTTATTTTCCCAGGTCCAGGTAAAATTATTTCAGCCCCCTTTCCTCCATCAGAAAAATTTCCACTCGGTTCTGACCGAGATGGGCGAGATTTATTAAGTCTATTAGTCATAGGAGCAAAGGATACGTTTACCCTCATTTTTTCGATTGTCATTATTCGATATATCGTATCAATCCCTTTAGGCCTTCTTGGAATGAGAAATAAAGGGTTCATTTCATGGTTGATTAAGTGGTGGAATCAAGTGTTTTCTAGTTTCCCAATTATTTTTACCATTGCATTGGCCCTTACTTTACCTTTCTTGCTTTTACATGAACATCGATTTTATTTGACCATTATTATTATCGCACTCATAGAAGTAGGAAGAGTTAGCTTAATCATTCAACAGGAAGCTAACTACATTTCTAAAAAAACATATATTGAAGCGGGGATTACTGTTGGAGTTAGCCCGTTAAAAATGATGACATCTTATTACCTTCCAAACCTTTTTCCGAGCATCATTGTAAATTTCTTCATTGATGCAGGACGTGTTTCAATACTGATTGGTCAATTAGCTATAATTAACATCTTTCTTTCACAGGAGCTTGTGCAGCAAGCGGCGGGGGCAAGTGAGTTTGTGAATAAAAGCTTTGATTGGTCAACACTGATTCGAGAGGCGCGGAGGGATTTGATGACCGCTTTCTGGATTCCTTTCTATCCAATGCTAGCGATTGTGGTATCAACTTTAACGTTTAATCTGCTTGGGGAAGGGATAAGGCAGCATTTTAATCGGCATCTTCAGTAGTAATTGGTTTTTGATTAACATATCGCACATTGCAAAAACAGTTACTTTATGCTATACTTTCATCTTGTGAGTAATGAACAATTGCTCCTTGCCCTTATGTAAGGGCCGCTTAGACCAAAAGGAGGTGTAAAAGTGATGAGAAAGTACGAAATTATGTACATCATCCGCCCAAACATTGAAGATGAAGCTAAAAAGGCTCTAGTTGAGCGTTTTAACTCAATCTTAACTGAAAATGGTGCGGAATTGACTGAAACAAAGGATTGGGGTAAGCGCCGTCTTGCTTACGAAATCAATGATTTCCGCGATGGTTACTACCAATTAATCCATGTTAACGCTGAAACTCCAGCTGTTGACGAGTTCTCTCGTTTAGCGAAAATCAGCGAAGACATCATCCGTCATATCGTTGTTAAAGATGAGAAATAATAGATAAATTTTTAATCTCCAAAATGTTCCATGTGAAACATTTGGAAGAAAGGAGTTGATTCTGATGATGAACCGCGTTGTTCTTGTTGGACGTTTAACAAAGGATCCTGAGCTACGATACACCCCTAATGGTGTAGCGGTCGCTTCATTTACTCTTGCTGTAAACCGTACGTTTACGAATCAACAGGGGGAAAGGGAAGCGGACTTCATTAACTGTGTAATTTGGAGAAAGCCTGCAGAAAATGTAGCGAACTTCCTGAAAAAAGGCAGCCTTGCTGGTGTTGATGGAAGAATTCAAACTCGCAGCTATGATGGACAAGATGGAAAGCGTGTATATGTAACAGAGGTATTGGCAGAAAGTGTTCAATTCCTTGAGCCTCGGAATAGCTCTAGCTCTAGAGGTGAAGGTGCAAATTATAGCGCTCCAAGAGATCAGGATTTCCCATTTGGAAATAACAACAATCAGAATCAACAACAACAATACAACAGAAATAATCAGGGTTATACAAGGGTAGATAATGATCCATTTGCTAATGACGGTGGTCAAATCGACATTTCAGATGATGATCTGCCATTCTAACATGATTATTTGAACGGTATTAATAAATATTAAAGGAGGGAAATAACCATGGCAATGGGAGGACGTAGAGGCGGACGTGCAAAACGTCGTAAAGTTTGCTTCTTTACAGCAAACGGAATCACTCACATCGATTACAAAGATGTAGATCTTCTTAAAAAGTTCATTTCTGAACGCGGTAAAATCTTACCTCGTCGTGTAACTGGTACTAACGCTAAATACCAACGTAAATTAACAGTTGCTATTAAGCGTGCACGCCAAATGGCATTACTGCCATATGTTGCAGGTGAATAATGAATGATTAAAAACACAACAAGATGATTCTTGTTGTGTTTTTTTCTTTTAATGAGACTATTAATGTCAATTTTTCCTCAAAATTTTTAAAACAGAAAAGGGCTAAAAACATACAAGTCATGCATAAAACTTGTATGTTTTTGGCCCGCTAATACAATGAAAAAATATAATATATTTATAGCAAAATCATTTTGGTTTTAATATAGGATTTTCATATTGCTCATTGGTTTAGCTTGAATAGTTCCATGGTTCATCAGATAATCAGCGATCAATTCTGTCATATCGGTTTGGATATCTTTAATAACTGGACAGTCCTTAAAATAATCAAAATTCCCCGCACCAGTGGCTCTATAATTATTCATAACTACTGCATATTTTTCATCAAGCTGTAATGGTTCTCCGTTGTGAGTTACTTCGACTACACGTTTTCCAACAGGTTCACGTAAATCAAGGGTATAATCGATGCCGCTCCAAAGATCATAGTTATATGGCTGTTCTTTAGGTATTTGAAAAGCTTCTGAAATAACTGGTTTTCCATTTTCTAATTTAAAATACGTAGCTGACTGCTCAAGTGCTTCAATAATATATTTCCCTTTTACTTCTAAAACTTTTAATGTGTTTGGATAGATATAGTTCGTTACGATATCCCGCATTGTTACTTCCGGGTTAAAGCCACGGCATTTATCACTAAAAATTGCCATGCATGAAATGGAGGTATCTCCTACTTTATTCTGAATATCGTTAATAAATTCAACATAAGGATGCCCGTTTAATCTAGCATCAAATGTGCTGCCAATGAGCATATCTCCTTCTATTTTTCCGATACTCTGATCCAGCCATTTCTCCGTTTCACTATGAATAGGCGCAATTAATTGACTTATCGTCTCATTTAATGGAACATCATCCATATAAATAAGGGAAGGTTCGGTTTTCTCTAATTTCCCGCTATCATTGATTGTCAGTTCAATTTTCCCTAGACATACTCCTTTTGTACCAGGCTGCACAATGGCCTTCCCGAAGAGATGCTGGGCAAGCTCACGATGTTGGTGGCCAGTAACCACAACGTCAACACCATCAATTTCTTTGCATATTTGATAACCGACATTTTCCCTAGTGTTTTCAAGCACTTCTCCGGATGATAAATCTGACTCAAATCCACCATGATAAGCAATGATCATGACATCAATTTGATGATTATCATGTAACCATTTCACTTCTCTTTGAGCAGCATCAAAGGCATCCTCAAATACTAGACCCTCAATCCTTTCAGCCTCTTCCCAAATAGGAACAAACTGCGTTGTAACACCTACTATCGCAATAGTTACACCATCAATTTCTTTTATAAGATAGGGCCGAGTGAAATAGCTTCCATCCTCCCGTTTAATATTGGCAGCAAGCCAAGGATGATTAGATTCCTCCACTACTTTATTTAACACAGGCAAGCCATAGTTAAATTCATGGTTTCCAAATACCGCTAAATCGTATTCCATGGCATTGGCTAAACGAATTACTGAATTATTCGTTCCTTTTTTAAAGCTTTGTTCGTAGTAGGTTAAAGGACTTCCTTGAATGAAATCCCCATTTTCAATTAACAGGATATTATTTCGTTTTCTCTCTTCCTCAATGACTGTTGCCATTTTGCCTAATCCTAATGGCAGGTCAGTATCACCTGAAAAGTCAGTTGGCATTATATATCCATGGACATCACTTGTAACTAAAACAGAAATTTTCTTCATCGTACACCTCAATAATTTATGCATTAAATTTTTTTTATATAATTTTTTACAAAAAAAAAACAAAAAACTAACATATTTATTTCCGATTTTAACAAAAATAATTTATACTAGTCTAGTATTGCAAAAAATAGGAGGTTAGTCATGAAAAAAATATTTACATTAGTGCTTGTTCTTTTAATGAGCCTTTCTCTTGCTGCATGTGGTTCAAGTGAGAGCAAATCAGATAACAAAGGCAGTGACAATGCAACTGGAAAGAAATTAGATAAACTATCTATCGCTTTCGTTCCATCTCGTGATCCAGATGAGATTATCACAGCAACTGAGCCACTTAAAGATCTATTAAAAACAGAATTAAAAGCTCAAGGCTATGATGTTGGTGAAGTTGACATCACAGTTGGAACAAACTATGAAGCTGTTGGGGAAGCATTATCTGCTGGTACAACAGATATTGGTTTAATTCCTGGTGGTACATATGTCCTATATGATGATGGTGCTGAAGTTATTTTAACTGCAACTCGTGCTGGACTAAACAATGATTCTGAAAATCCAGTTGATTGGAATAAAAACAAGCCTACAGAAAAGTCTGATAAACAAGCAAACTCTTACCGTGCACTACTAATTGCTGGTCCATCTGAAAAAGGTAGAGCGCTAGCTGAAAAAGTAAATAACGGTGGAGAGCTTACTTTCGAAGATTTAAATAATGTAAACTGGAATGTTATGTCATCATCTTCTCCAGCTGGTTATATTTACCCAGCTCTATGGTTAGATGAAAACTACGGAAAAACAATTACAGATTTGTCTAAAGTTGTTCAAGCTGATTCATACGGAAGTGCATTTGCTCGTCTAGCTTCAGGTCAAACAGACGTGCTAGTAACATATGCTGATGCTCGTATTGACTTTGCTGATAAATGGACTACTGAATTCGGTCGTTCAACTTCTATCTGGGATGATACAGATGTAATTGGTGTAATGCCAGCTATTTACAACGATACAATCAGTGTTAGCAAAAACTCTGACATTATGGATGATGATTTGAAAGCTGCTCTACAAAAAGCGTTCATCAACATTGGTAATTCAGAAAAAGGTAAAGAAGTCATTGCAATCTATAGCCATGATGGTTATCAAATCGCAAAAGACTCTGATTACGATAACGAGCGTAAGGCTCAAAAGCTAGTTCAAGAACTAAGTTCTAACTAAATACAATGAAATAAAGAGGGAACATGTTGAGTGTTCCCTTTTTTTCAGCAAAGGTAGGATTTCTGCATGATAAAATTCCAAAACGTAAACAAAAAATATGACAATGGATACGTAGCGTTAAAGGATATTAATTTAACGATTGAACAAGGGGAATATGTTGCAGTTATCGGGCTATCCGGAGCGGGAAAATCTACTCTTCTTCGCTGTATCAATCGGATGCACGATATTTCGACTGGTTCTCTTATGGTTAATGGTGTTGAGGTTTCAAAGTTAAGGGGAACAGGGATTCGAAAGCTTCGCCGAGGAATCGGGATGATTTTCCAATCGTTTAATCTCGTTAATCGTATTTCTTCGTTAAAAAATGTTCTTGTATCATTTGTCCCTGATATGCCTGTTTGGAGAAAGATACTGGGCTTATATACAAAACAACAAAAAATCGAAGCTTTGGAAGCGCTTGATCGAATGAATATTTTGGATAAAGCATTTACCCGTGTCGATCATCTTTCCGGCGGTCAGCAGCAGCGTGTAGCTTTAGCGCGGACCCTTGCGCAAAAGCCGAGCATTATACTAGCAGATGAACCTGTTGCATCACTCGACCCGATCACTGCAAAGCAAGTAATGACAGACTTTCAAAGAATTAATAAAGAATTAAATATGACCATTATCATAAATATTCATCACGTAGATTTAGCGTTAGAATATGCAACGCGTGTGGTTGGAATTCGAAGTGGTGAAATTGTATATGATGGACCAGCAAGTGAAGTAACGGAAGAAATCTTAGAGCACATATACAATGGTAAGCTTGAAGAGGAGCTGAGTGCTAATTGAACATTTTTAAAGCTCAATCTGTTACGTTACCAAATGGAAAATCCGTTACTTTTAAACGTTCAAAGGCTCCCTGGATTATTTTAGGCTTGCTGATTTGTTTTTATTATTCTATTCAAATAACAGGTTTTGACTTGCAGGTGTTATTCAAAAGAATCGGACAGTTAGGGATCATTATCGGTGATATGATTCCACCGAACTGGAAGTATCTGAATAAACTTTGGCAACCACTCTTTGACACAATTAAAATGTCTTTATTAGGCTCTATTTTAGGCTCCGTTTTCGCATTGCCACTAGCCTATTTAGCCTCATCTAATATGATTAAAAATAAGTCTGTTGTTGCAGTGAGCAAACTTATATTGAGCATATTACGTACATTGCCTACCCTAGTTGCAGCATTAATCGCAACATTTATTTTTGGTATTGGAACAATGGCTGGAACGGTAGCTATTTTCATTTTCACCGTTGCCTATGTCGGAAAGCTTTTATATGAGCAAATTGAAAATGCAGATTTAAAGGCATTTGAGGCGATGCATTCAATGGGGCATACAAATATTTCAGCATTCCGTTTTGCTGTTTTGCCGCAAATTCTGCCAAACTATCTCTCTAATGCAATCTTTTGTTTCGAGGGAAATGTACGTTATGCTGCCATTTTAGGTTACGTTGGTGCGGGTGGTATCGGTCTCCTGCTTAACGAAAGCCTTGGCTGGCGAAATTATGCTAATGTCGGAATGATTCTGCTTTTACTTGTAGTAGCAGTATTTATCATTGAAACGATTAGCGAATACTTCAGAAAGAAATTAATGTAAGGGGTGATCACGATGAATACAATTGAGAAACAACTCTTAAATGAACCTAAGCGTACTGTACAAAATGTGATCACCGCATGTATTTTAATTGCCTTTATCATGTGGTCTTTAACCGCAGTCGATTTGTCCAATTTTACTAGTAATGGCGTAGCGATCGCTAAGAACATTCTACGAGGAATTGTAACACCTAATACAGATCTGCTCTTTACATTTAATGCTAAAGGGGTTCCGTACTTATTAGTAGAGACAATGGCAATTGCCTTTTTAGGAACCATTGTAGGGGCAATTCTTGCTGTTCCTCTTGCTTTTTTATCCGCATCTAACATTGTCCCAAAACCAGTTGCTTCTCTAGTTCGCTTATTATTAATTTTTGTTCGGACCATTCCTGCAATTGTATACGGTTTAATGTTTATTCGTGTTACTGGTCCTGGGCCGTTTGCCGGCGTATTAACAATGGCATTAACTTCAATAGGTATGCTTTCAAAGCTTTTTGTTGATATCATTGAAGATTTAGAGGTAAATATACTCGAATCACTTGAATCAATCGGATGTACACCTTTTGAAAAAATCCGCTTCGGTATTATTCCGCAGTTATCAGCGATGTTTGTGTCAGTTGTTATTTACCGTTATGATATGAATTTACGTGACGCAGCCATCCTTGGATTAGTTGGTGCCGGCGGTATTGGTGCTCCGCTGATTTTTGCGATGAATGGTTATAAATGGTCTGAAGTTGGCTCAATTTTAATTGGATTAATGGTATTGATTTTAATTGTTGAATTAATCTCGAATAAAGTTCGCGATAAAATTGTTAAAGGTTAAAACTTGCTTTGTATAATATTACCTCGTAAATGGTAGACACTATACTACGATTTGCGGGGTATTTTTTATGGTGATGTATAATAGAAAAAAGCACATTTCTAAGCTTTTCGGTGAAAGAGCAGGTCGTAAAGCTTCTGATTCCTAGTTGAACCTGACTTTAATACTAGATAAAATAGAGCTTATGGGTGTTCTGTTAAAAGAGGTGTAAAAATGAAAAATGTACATAAGCTGACTGAAGGGGCTGTTTTGCTGGCCGCCTTTGCCGTATTAATTTTAATTACGATGTATGTGCCAGTTCTAGGATTAGTCAGTAATTTGTTTTTGGCTGTACCATTTATTTTGTTTGGAGCGAAGAATACTCGAATGTTTTCTTTCGTATTTTTGATCGCAGCCATTTTGATTTCTTTGATTGTTGGTACACTACTTGCCGTTCCTCTGACATTTACATATGGTCTGACAGGTATTGTGATCGGTCAATTTATTAAAGAGAAAAGAAGCAGAATTAGTTCATTTATCTCTGCTACTCTTGTATTTCTTGCAACTGTTTTGATCCAATATGCTGCCTCTATTGTCTTCTTTAAGATAAATTTTATTAAAGATTCAATTGATGTGCTAAGAGATTCACTGCAGCAGTCAAGAAGCCTCATCGAGTCGATTGGGCAAGGATCAGGGGAGAAAGTAATTCAACAATTTGAACAATCGCTGCAGCTGCTAGAAACAATAACACCAAGTTTATTTGTTTTAATTGCCCTCTTTGGTGTGTTATTAATCGAACTCGTCTCATTCCCGATTGTAAAGCGATTTGGAATCGAGATTGGGCGCTGGAAACCTTTTAGGGAGATGGTCCTACCTAAAAGTATTTTATGGTATTATTTATTAGCAATGTTAGCTTCATTCGTCTTAAATCCTGAAGTGGGCAGCTACTGGTACACGGCTCTAATCAATTTGGGTTTCCTTCTTCAATTGCTATTAATACTTCAAGGTTTATCATTAGTTTTTTTCTTCTGTCATAAAAAAGGAATGTCTAAGACTGTGCCAATTTTCATAATGGTCTTTACGTTTCTGATTCCAATTTTTCTTTCTATTGTAAGGATATTAGGTATAATTGATTTAGGGTTTGAATTAAGAAAAAGATTTGAAAAGAGTGAATAAATGTATGTCCTAATTTATGGACATGCTCTAAACACTACTGTGTAGGAGCTGAAAACATGCCATCATATTTAGAAAAGCGCTCGATCCGCTATCCAATGTATGGGTTGATGGGCATAACAGTGGTGCTTCTCATTAGTTTGGCGTATTATAGTTGGTTATTTAGTTTAATTGGATTTATTCTTGTTGTTTTTCCTTATTATTTTGTCTTCAAGGTCGATTATTTGCGCAGAAAGGAAACAGAAGAATACATATCAACCTTGTCCTACAGGGTGAAAAAAGTCGGCGAAGAGGCATTAATGGAAATGCCAATTGGGATCATGCTCATCAATGATGATTATTATATTGAATGGACAAATCCTTTTCTTGCCTCTTGCTTTGATGAAGATACGCTAGTTGGAAGATCACTTTATGATGTAGCGGATTTACTGATTCCCTTAATAAAACAAGAAGTGGAAACAGAAGTAATTACGCTTCATGATCGTAAGCTTCGAGTCATATTGAAGCTTGAAGAGCGCCTGCTTTACTTTTTTGATGTAACAGAACAAACTGAAATTGAAAAGATGTATCAAGAGGAAAGAACCGTTATATCCATTATCTTCTTGGATAATTATGATGAACTGACACAAGGGATGGAGGATCAGACGAGGAGCAGCCTTAACAACATTGTCACATCGATCTTAAATAAATGGGCTACTGATAATGGTGTTTTCTTAAAAAGGGTATCATCAGATCGATTTATTGCTGTCTTTAATGAGCAAATTCTCCACCAGCTTGAAAAAGGGAAATTTTCAATTCTAGATGATATTAGGGAAATAACAGCAAAGAGAAACCTGCCATTAACTTTGAGTATTGGTGTAGGGACAGGGGTTTCCTCTCTGCCTGAGCTTGGCTTACTTGCACAGTCCAGTCTGGATCTAGCTCTCGGACGTGGAGGGGACCAGGTTGCTATTAAGCAGACGAACGGAAAGGTTAAGTTCTATGGCGGAAAAACCAATCCTGTTGAAAAGCGGACTAGAGTTCGTGCTCGTGTGATTGCTCATGCTTTGAAAGAGTTAATTACCGAAAGTGATAAAGTCATTATTATGGGGCATAAAAATCCGGATATGGATGCCATCGGGGCAGCTATTGGGATTCGGAAAATTGCTCAAATGAATCAGCGTGAAGGATATATTGTCATTAATCCTCAGGATATTGACACAGGCATTCAAAGGCTCATGGCTGAAATACAAAAGAATGAATCCTTATTTACGAAATTTATTACCCCCGCACAGGCTCTAGAAATGGCAACAGATGATACACTTTTAGTCATTGTTGACACCCATAAGCCGTCAATGGTCATTGAGGAAAAGCTAATACAAAAGATCGACCACGTTGTCGTCATCGATCATCATCGCCGTGCAGAAGAATTTATTCATAATCCGCTGCTTGTTTATATGGAGCCTTACGCTTCCTCAACGGCAGAGCTCGTAACGGAGCTTCTCGAATACCAGCCGAAAAACGGAAAGGTTGAAATGCTTGAGGCTACAGCGTTATTAGCAGGTATAACGGTTGATACAAAGAGCTTTAGCCTAAGAACAGGCTCTAGAACCTTTGATGCGGCATCCTATTTACGTTCTTTAGGCGCGGACACAGTTCTTGTGCAGAAGTTTTTAAAGGAAGATGTAGAAACCTTTATTAAACGGGCAAAATTAATTGAAAATGTCTATTTTTATCGGGAAGGGGTTGCAATTGCCAAAGGGAATACAGATGAAGAAATTCATCAAGTGTTAATTGCACAAACTGCCGATACTCTGTTGACAATGGATGGCGTTCTCGCTTCTTTTGTTATTTCGAAACGATCTGAAAATATAGTAGGCATTAGTGCCAGGTCGCTAGGGGATATCAATGTTCAAGTTATCATGGAAAGTCTGAATGGCGGAGGGCACTTAACGAATGCGGCAACACAGCTAACGGATCTATCATTAGATGAAGCACAGGAACGCCTGCATGTTGCCATAGATGAATATATGGAAGGGAGAAAAAAGGAATGAAAGTTATTTTCTTAAAAGATGTTAAAGGAAAAGGCAAAAAAGGTGAAGTAAAAAACGTGGCTGACGGGTACGCACAAAATTTCCTTATTAAACAGGGCTTTGCTGTTGAGGCATCTCAAGCGAATATCAGTACTTTAAGTGCGCAAAAGAAGAAAGAAGAAAAGCTGGCTGCAGAAGAATTAGCAGAAGCCAAGAAACTTAAAGAAACGATGGATAAAATTACATTGGAATTCTCAACTAAAGCTGGAGAAGGCGGCCGTTTATTTGGCTCCATTACTAGTAAGCAAATTGCGGAAGAGCTGCAAAAAGCGCATAATATCAAAATTGATAAGCGTAAAATTGAACTACCAGATGCTATTCGTGCATTAGGTTATACAAATGTTCCAGTGAAACTGCACACTGAAGTGACATCTACATTAAAGGTTCATGTAAAAGAAGCAAACTAATTTTGGAAGTTCCATTTGCGCATAAACATGATAAAATAGAAGAGTTGGAAAAAATGTGATCGGTTTCTGCTGGTCACATTTTTTCTAAGCTTTATTCTAGTTAAAAATATAAACAAAATGAATTTGTTTCTAATATAAGTTTTGAAGTTTGAGAAGTGTCTAGCTCCAGTGGCTTGCGCTTTTCAATTTCCCTCTGGACAAAAATAAAGGAGGTTTGAATAGATGAGTGATTTATTTGCCGATCGCCTTCCACCACAAAACATAGAAGCGGAGCAGGCGGTATTAGGTGCTATTTTTCTAGAGCCATCTTCCCTCACTTTAGCTTCTGAAATTTTGATTCCTGAGGACTTTTACAGAGCAGCACATCAAAAGATTTTCAATGTGATGTTAAAGCTAAATGATCAGGGAAAAGCAGTTGACTTAATTACGGTGACGGAAGAGCTTGCAGCTGCAAAGCTTCTAGAGGACACTGGCGGAGTCAGCTATTTGAGTGAGCTTGCCGGATCTGTTCCTACAGCGGCTAATATTGAATATTATGCAAAAATTGTAGAGGAAAAGTCCCTTCTTCGCCGTTTGATTCGTACTGCAACAGGAATAGCCACCGATGGATATTCCCGTGAAGATGAGGTAGATGTTCTCTTAGGAGAAGCAGAAAAGAGCATTCTTGAAGTTTCCCAAAGGAAAAATGCGGGAGCTTTTCATAATATTAAAGATGTCCTCGTTCGTACTTACGATAATATCGAAGTCATGCATAACCGGAAGGGCGACATTACAGGGCTTGAGACTGGTTTTACCGAGCTTGATAAGATGACGGCCGGATTTCAACGCAACGACTTGATTATTGTTGGGGCACGTCCTTCAGTAGGGAAAACAGCCTTTGCTTTAAACATTGCGCAAAATGTGGCGACAAAGACTGGTGAGAATATAGCCATTTTTAGTCTAGAGATGGGTGCCGAGCAGCTTGTCATGCGTATGCTTTGTGCAGAAGGTAATATCGATGCTCAAAGACTGCGTACAGGATCCCTGACAGATGAGGACTGGGGCAAGCTGACGATGGCGATGGGAAGCCTCTCAAATGCAGGTATCTTCATAGATGATACACCTGGTGTGCGGATTACGGATATCCGATCAAAATGCCGCCGCTTAAAGCAGGAGCATGGTCTCGGGATGATTCTGATCGATTATTTGCAGTTAATCTTAGGAAGCGGGCGTTCAGGAGAAAACCGCCAACAAGAAGTATCTGAAATATCTCGTTCCTTGAAACAACTAGCCCGTGAGCTGCAGGTTCCAGTCATTGCCTTATCCCAGCTCTCCCGTGGAGTGGAACAGCGTCAAGATAAAAGACCAATGATGTCCGATATCCGTGAATCTGGAAGTATTGAGCAGGATGCCGATATTGTAGCATTCCTTTATCGTGATGATTATTATGATAAAGAATCTGAGAATAAAAATATCATCGAAATCATTATTGCGAAACAGCGTAACGGTCCTGTTGGTACTGTTCAGCTTGCTTTTGTTAAAGAGTATAATAAGTTCGTTAACATAGAGCGAAGATTTGATGACTCATCGATCCCTCCAGGTGCATAGATAAATATAATTAGGGAGAACCAGTTTTGGATGACTGGTTCTTTTTTTATTTTCATATTTTCATAGTTTTGCGAACAATAATATATATTTTAATATAAACGTTCGTGTTTTTTGACTTTTATCAAAAAAAATTGATAAAATGACTTTGAACAATCGGGAATAAGTGATTTGTAAATTCGGAGGTGCTTATTTTATGTCATCAGTAGTTGTAGTAGGGACACAATGGGGAGATGAAGGAAAAGGGAAAATTACCGACTTCCTATCAGAAAACGCTGAAGTGATTGCTCGTTATCAAGGAGGAAATAATGCAGGCCATACGATCAAGTTTAATGGTGAAACCTATAAGCTGCATTTAATTCCTTCGGGGATTTTCTATCGTGATAAAATCAGTGTCATTGGAAATGGGATGGTTGTTGACCCAAAAGCACTTGTAACGGAACTTGCTTACCTGCATGAAAGAGGTGTGGCGACCGATAACCTCCGAATTAGCAACCGTGCTCATGTAATACTTCCATATCATCTTAAACTTGATGAAATCGAAGAAGAGCGAAAAGGCGCGAATAAAATAGGAACAACGAAAAAGGGAATCGGCCCTGCTTATATGGACAAAGCAGCGCGTATAGGAATTCGGATTGCTGATTTATTAGATAAGGAAGTTTTTGAAGAAAAGCTTGCACGTAATCTCGAGGAAAAAAATCGTTTATTTGAACGAATTTATGAAATTCAAGGTTTTACAATAGAAGAGATTTTAGATGAATACTATGAATATGGGCAGCAGATTAAACATTATGTTTGTGATACATCAGTCGTTTTGAACGATGCACTTGATGAAGGACGAAGAGTGTTATTTGAAGGAGCCCAAGGGGTCATGCTAGATATTGACCAAGGAACATATCCATTTGTGACTTCGTCAAACCCAGTTGCTGGTGGAGTGACGATTGGTTCCGGAGTTGGCCCTTCAAAGATTAAGCATGTTGTGGGGGTATGTAAGGCTTATACGACTCGTGTAGGAGATGGCCCTTTCCCAACAGAGCTTGAAAATGAAATTGGGCATCAAATTCGTGAAGTTGGCCGGGAATATGGTACGACGACAGGTCGTCCACGCCGTGTAGGCTGGTTTGACAGTGTGGTTGTGCGTCATGCAAGGCGAGTTAGCGGTCTAACAGATCTTTCACTAAATTCAATTGATGTTTTAACGGGAATTGAAACGCTAAAAATCTGTGTAGCTTACCGCTATAAAGGAGAAGTGATTGAAGAATTCCCAGCAAGCTTAAAGGTTCTAGCAGAATGTGAACCTGTATATGAGGAGCTACCAGGCTGGCATGAGGATATTACCGGCTGCAAAACATTAGATGAGCTTCCTTCCAACGCAAGACATTATATTGAACGAGTTTCTCAATTAACGGGTATCCCGTTATCCATTTTCTCTGTAGGACCAGATCGGACTCAGACAAATGTTGTTCGAAGCCCGTGGCGACAAAATTAATAATCATTCAAATAGGGAAAGGGAAATGGAGATCTACTCCCATTCCCCTTTCCCTATAATTTTTTTTTTCACAAATTCCCGAAATTAAATTATTTCTAGTCTCTTGGCTGTCCGCCATATCCAGGTGGAAGGGATGGATAACCTCCGTATCCAGGTTGTTGATGTCCTGGATAACCGCTGTGTCCCGGATAGCCTCCATGGCCGCCCCCATAACCCGGGTATCCAGTCATACCGCCGCTATGTCCCGGATAACCTCCGTAACCGCCACCATGGCCGGGATAGCCTCCATAACCCGCACCATAGCCCGGATAACCTCCATAACCACCACCGTGTCCCGGATAGCCCCCATAACCCGTACCATAGCCAGGGTAACCGCCATACCCCATGCCAGGAGGCATACCGCCTAAAAATTGTCTTTCCATTGTAAAATCCCTCCTCCAATAGTTACATTTTTAGTGTATGTGCAGATAGAGGATGGGAGTGAGGTAACTGCCTATTTGGCTAATATAATAAATCTCAATGCTAAAAAACAAAATTTTTTTAAAAAAATTCATTGCAAAATATTATCTCCCTATGATATTATAAAAAGCGTCGTCATAAACGAACAGATTTTATACGAGCCATTAGCTCAGTCGGTAGAGGATTTTAAAGCTTGCAGCAACAATGCTATTCTTCCTCGAATAGCAAACTTTGAAATCTGCAACAAAGCCTACAGGACTTTGGAGCACAGTACGACTAGAGATAGTATCGAGGAATCTTTTTTTTATACGAGCCATTAGCTCAGTCGGTAGAGCATCTGACTTTTAATCAGAGGGTCGAAGGTTCGAGTCCTTCATGGCTCACCATTTTTTTAGGCCCGTTGGTCAAGCGGTTAAGACACCGCCCTTTCACGGCGGTAACACGGGTTCGAATCCCGTACGGGTCATACGAAAAGCGGAGGTGCCTGTTTAGCCCCGACAAGCATAAGACGAGCCCTGGCAGAAGGTGCATTTTCCTTCTGATAGGGATGGGCTTATGACCTAGAGGGGTTAGGCACCGTAGCTAGACAAGGCAAACAACATCCAGTAAGCGGCTGGCAAGCACGGCCTCCTTACTGGATGTTGTACTATATACGGCTCAGTAGCTCAGTCGGTAGAGGATTTTAAAGCTTGCAGCCACGAAGCTAATCCTCCTTGAATAGCAAACTTTAAAATCTGCGACAAATCACAAAGAGATTTGGAGCACCTTATGACTACAAACTATTTTAGAAAACAATACTAAATACGGCTCAGTAGCTCAGTCGGTAGAGCAGATTTAAAAATTTGCCTACAGAGAATCAGCCACCCAAGAATAGGAAATTTTTAAATCTGTGACAAAGACCAAAGGACTTTGGAACAAAGGTTCTTAGGCTAATCAAAGTTTAGGAACGAGTAATATATACGGCTCAGTAGCTCAGTCGGTAGAGCAAAGGACTGAAAATCCTTGTGTCGGCGGTTCGATTCCGTCCTGAGCCATCCTCTAAAAAGAGTATGACCTATGTTATGCTCTTTTTTTGTTACATTACTGTAATATTTTGGCTGTGCTAACCTTAAAACTATGTAACTCTGTTTTTATCCTCCTTTTTTACAAAAATAGTAGTAAAATCCTAGTCATGATAAGCTTTCTTTCCTATTTATCCTCTCCAATTCGACATAATCCTTTTTTATTTTTAAAACCTTTTGGCAGTTAATTGTCATCAATTATACAATTATGTTACATTATGAAGTCAAATAGTCTATTAGATGGATTTTATGGTAAAGTATAGAAGTGAAAATTTTTAGTAATTTAGAATAATAGTTACATAGCACTATATGAAAGTGTGTTGCCGTAGTCTAGGAGGATGTAACAATGCAAGATTCGACAATTAACTTCACGAAGATAAAAAAACATACATATAATAAATTCAAAAAGGCATTTAAAAAGACCGCATTAACGTTCCTAACAGTTGCTGCGATCTCTTTTGCTGCAGAAATTTCAGCACATGCCGATACAGATAAGCTAACGACTGTTTACTATGTTTACGTAGATAAACAATATATTGGAACAGTTACAGATAAAAATGTAATTGAAGGGTTACTTGATTCCAAACTAAAAGAAGCACAATCTGCAAAAGAAAATGTACAACTTTCCTTAAACTCTGAAGTAACATATGTGCCTGAGCAAGTGTTCCGTGCAAATTCAGTGGCCAATAACACAGAAGTGGCAGAGGAAGTTATGAAAGAAGTTAAGGTTCAAGCTGAGGCTTCCGCAATCATTATTGATGGAAAGCCAGTTGCATATGTTCAAAATACTAATCAAGCAAATGAAGTTATTAAAAAACTTAAACTGCGTTACGTTTCGGAAGAAGAGTTAGTTGCAATTGAAGCTAGAAAGGCTTCTGATAATAATACTTTGCCTCCGTTAAAGGAAGATGAAACTCGTATATTGGACGTTAAACTTTCAAAAGAAGTTTTAGTTAAAACTGAAAAAACAGAGCCAGTCAATATCCTTTCTGTAGAGGATACTGTAAAGCTTTTGGAAAAGGGCTCATTAGAAGAAGTAAAGTATAAGGTAAAAGATGGAGATGTGCTAGGCGGAATTGCTCATGCTCATAACCTGAAAATCAACCAGCTTCTTGACATTAACCCTGGGCTAACAGAGAATTCCGTTCTGCAAATTGACCAGGAAATAAACGTAACAATACTAAAGCCATTTGTTCAGGTTATTATTGATAAAGAATACTTCAAGAAAGAAGTTATTCCATTTGAAAAAGAAGTAGTAGAAAGTGACAAAATGTTCAAAGGAGATACAAAGGTACAGCAGGAAGGTAAAGATGGAAAACGTGCTGCAACCTATCGAGTCTCTGTTCAGAATGGCCAAGTGGTGAAGAAGGAAGTAGTGAGTGAGGAAATCCTTCAAGAGCCTGTTAAGCATATTGTTATTAAAGGGACAAAGGTAATTCCATCTCGTGGTGATGGCAGCTTTATTTGGCCTGCAGTTGGCGGATATGTTTCCAGTCATGTAGGATATCGCTGGGGAAGAATGCATAAAGGAATCGACATTGCCAGACCAAGTGACCATACGATTAAAGCAGCGGATAATGGAGTTGTTGTGTCAGCAGGATATGATGGCAGCTTTGGAAATAAAATTGTCATTGACCATCAGAATGGCTATCGTACAATTTATGCCCATCTATCTTCGATTAATGTAAGCTCAGGGCAAGTTGTATCAAAAGGTTCAAAAATTGGAGTCATGGGCTCAACTGGAGATTCTACAGGGGTTCATCTACATTTTGAAATATATAAAAACGGCAGCCTGCAAAATCCACTAAATTATATTCGTTAATAAATACAAGAAAAAGTCTCTAGTCTCTGCTAGAGACTTTTCTGGTTGATTAGATACAATTGCCACTTATAGGCGGGTTTTTGATTATTATCCATTCTTGCCTTAGACATCCTGCTCTATATAGTGTTTTTTCTAAATAGATGAATTCACTTTTATTACATGTTAAAGTAAAATTGAAAACATATGAATATGAAGATAATCTAGTGAATCAAAATAAATCACCTTACGTAAAGGAGAATTAGATGGAAAGAAAAATTCTAGTAGTAGACGACGAGAAACCAATTGCAGATATTTTGCAATTTAATCTAAAAAAAGAAGGCTTTGAAGTATTTTGTTCTTATGATGGAAATGATGCGTTAGAAAAAGTAGAGGAAATAAAACCGGACCTTATCCTTCTTGATATCATGCTTCCACAAAGGGATGGTATTGAAGTCTGCCGAGAAGTCCGGAAAAAATACGATATGCCGATCATTATGCTTACAGCAAAGGATTCTGAAATTGACAAAGTCATTGGTCTAGAGCTTGGTGCAGATGACTATGTCACAAAGCCTTTCAGTACGAGAGAGCTGATTGCCCGAATTAAAGCCAATTTAAGACGTCACCAGCAAATTGCTGCGAATACGGCTGAAGAAGATGAGACCAATGAAATTACAGTTGGTACTTTAACGATTCATCCAGATGCTTATATTGTGTCAAAACGCGGGGAAACGATTGAGCTTACTCATCGCGAATTTGAGCTTCTTCATTATTTAGCTAAGCATATAGGGCAAGTTATGACCCGGGAACATCTCCTGCAGACTGTTTGGGGCTATGATTACTATGGTGATGTGCGCACAGTTGACGTAACGGTTCGACGCTTGCGTGAGAAAATTGAGGATAACCCAAGTCATCCAACATGGATTGTGACAAGAAGGGGAGTTGGGTACTATCTGCGAAATCCTGAACAGGAGTAAGAACATTCAATGAAAAAAGTTGGTTTTTTTCGTTCTATTCATCTCAAGTTTGTCATCATTTATGTGTTGCTTATATTAATTGCCATGCAAATAATAGGAGTCTACTTTGTTAGACAATTAGAATTTACACTTAAGGAGAATTTTAAAACGACTATTCAGGATCGTGTGAATCTCCTTGCCTATTATTTGGAAGAACAGATGACGAAGGAGCGGCAGCCAGATGATGATGGCCCGACTCTAGAGGAAGATGTCTACCGGCTGTTAAGAGATTATTATTCAGAGGATATTACAGAGGTTAGAGTCATTGAAGGGGATACTTTAAAGATTCTTGGTACGTCTGACCCTGATAATCAAGGCGTTGTCGGCCAAAGGACAACGGATACATTAACGAGAATGACGATTGCTACCTCCCAGCAGGCAAGTGAGGATCTCATCGATTCCCACACAGGAAACCGTATTTGGGTGCTGGTTACGCCTATTAAGCATAATGGGGAAGTACGAGGCGCCATTTACCTCGTTGCAAAAATAGAAAATGTTTTCGAACAGATGAGGCAAATCAATAGTATCTTTATTTCAGGGACAGCGATTGCCCTTGCGATTACAGCTATATTAGGAGTTCTTCTTGCACAAACGATCACTCGCCCAATGTCTGATATGAGAAGACAGGCACTAGCCATGGCAAAGGGGAACTTCTCGCGCAAGGTTAAAATTTATGGCAATGATGAAATTGGTCAATTAGCGATGACCTTTAATAATTTAACGAAAAAGCTGCAAGAAGCTCAGGCAACTACTGAAGGAGAACGCCGGAAGCTTTCATCTGTCCTCTCCCATATGACAGATGGTGTGATTGCAACGGACCGGAAAGGGAGAGTCATCCTCATTAATGAGCCTGCGGCTGACATGCTAAATGTTTCACGTGAAACAGTTTTATCTTCTCCAATTGTTTCACTTCTTGGTCTTGAAGATGATTACACGTTTGAAGAATTACTTTCTGAGAGAGATTCTGTCATTTTGGATTTCAGTAAGCCCTCCAATACCTTGATACTACGGGCAAATGTGTCTGTTATTCAAAAGGAAACAGGTTTTGTTAATGGACTGATTGCCGTTCTTCATGATATTACCGAGCAGGAAAAGATTGATATGGAACGCCGAGAGTTTGTTGCCAATGTTTCTCATGAGCTTAGAACACCACTGACAACAATGAGAAGCTATTTAGAGGCTTTAGCAGAAGGTGCATGGCAGGATGAAGAAATTGCTCCCAAGTTTTTAGATGTTACACAGACTGAGACTGAGCGCATGATTCGTCTTGTTAATGACTTGCTGCAGCTTTCAAAGATGGACAGCAGGGATTACCGCTTGAATAAAGAATGGATCGATATTATTTCTTTTTATAACAGAATTATAGACCGCTTTGAAATGTCCAAGCATCAGAATGTTACCTTTGAAAGAAGGCTTCCAGGCCATTCAGCATTTGTGGAAATTGATGGGGACAAGCTTACTCAAGTCATTGATAATATCATTTCGAATGCGCTTAAATATTCTCCGGAGGGCGGTAAAGTCACCTTCAGTATTGAAGAACAAAATGATTTTGTGATCATCAGTGTATCGGATGAGGGAGTTGGCATACCGAAGGAAAATATCAATAAGATATTTGAACGATTTTACCGGGTGGATAAAGCTCGGACAAGAAAGCTTGGAGGCACAGGTCTCGGTCTAGCAATCGCGAAGGAAATGGTGGAAGCGCACGGCGGAGAAATATGGGCAAGGAGCGAAGAAGGAAAGGGAACGACCATTTCTTTCAGCCTGCCTTATGACCGTACTGAAGAGGATGATTGGGAATGACATATGAAAATATTAAATCGCTCATATTGGTCATTTTAGTATTCTTTAGTGTTTTTTTAACATGGAGCATCTGGACGTATCAGCCTAATTTAGAAACGATGGAAAAGACAAAAACGGTCCAAGAAGTAGCGATTAGTGCCAAAAAGGATGCGGAGGAAATTGTTAAGCCCGATCGGGTTATTTTCCATTATTCTAAAGATAAGCATTTAGGAACAACTAGTTCGGAAGAAATTGATAAGATTATTACTGAAATAAGCAGATGGAACTTCACTGATTTTGTCAACGTATCAAATGAAGTGAAAAACTTCTCTTCTTTCATTCATAATGCCGGAAATGCAGTTATTTTATATCAAGATTCAATTCCGATTGACTTTTACCGTACGATTATTGATATGAAAGAGAAAAAGATCCCTAATTTTTATTTTGATCGAATTGTTATTGATACAGAGGGAGTTCAGAAGGATCAGGGATTTGTTTATTTTATTTCAACTGAAAAAAATCAGGCGTACAGAAGCCAAGTTCCAGCTTCATTCATCCAGAATTTTAAAAATGGGTTCTTTAATAATGCAGAATATAGTCTTAGTTATGCAAAATACTTTCCTTATAAAAATTCTAACGGCATGGTATTTTTCTTACCGGAAGAATCGACTAAAATGCTTCAATATCAGTTTTTATCAACTCCGCTAGATTCTGAGAAATTTAAAAATGCTCTATTTAAAGATCCATCCGTCGTTCAGAAAAACAAGCATTCAACTATTGAGGAATATACAAATGGCTCGAGTTTAATGCGGGTGAATTTGGAGCGGAACACACTTTCTTATGTGAATCCGGTTGGCAGCAGTGATAGTCAATTAACATCCAGAGGACTTCTTAAGAGAAGCATTGACTTTGTTAATGAGCATGGAGGATGGACAGATAATTATCGCTTTGTAGAAATGGATGAACTGAATCATCAAGTGCTTTTCCGTTTATACGATGACAAGGGGTATCCAATTTTCAGCGAGGGCAGCGGAATTTCTGAAATTCGTGAAACATGGGGCCAAAATGAAATTTATCAATATTTCCGGAGTAACTTCTTAATTGGCCTCCGAATGGAAACGACCGAAACGAGTCTTCCTTCAGGGCATGAGGTTATTCAGTATCTTGAAAATAAAGGCTTGGAAATGGACAAACTTCAGGACATTGTTCTTGGCTATTCCATGGAAAAGGATTCAAGGCTAGTCTACTTAGAGCCCTCCTGGTTTTATCTATATAATGGCACATGGATTCATATTTCCTTGGACGAGCCAATAGGAGGGGCAAATCATGGATTGGAGTAGGATTAAAACCATATTCATCTTGACCTTTCTTGTCCTTGATATTTACTTAATGTATGAGTTTTTTAAGCTAAAGGATTCCAGTCAGTATGAATACAGCACAGAAACATCGTTTGAAAAACGTTTGAAGGCGGATGAAATTGAATACGTTGAGCTGCCAAAAAACTACGTAAAGGATAGGTACTTAAGCGCCAAGCCGAAAAACTTCACTAATGAAGATATTGAAGCATTAAAGAAGACGAAGCTGAAAGGGCAAGGGCAAGTAAATTCCGGTACTGTACTTTCATTTGTTCTAGATAAGCCATATGATCTCAATGATAAATTTGAAATAGCTGATATTAATTCATTTGTAAAAAATAATATTTTGTTTGGGGATCAATATCGTTTTTGGAAGAAGGAAGAGAATGCGATTACGTATTATCAGCAATTTGATAATAAGGTTTTCTATCATAATATGAGTGGAGAACTAACCATCTTGTTAAATGAAGAAAACGATATTGTTTCCTATAAGCAAACGATGTTAGAGGACATAGAGGAGTTATCAGAGGAAGAAAAGATTATACAGCCTCTGAAAGCCATTGAAACGCTATATGAAAATGGATCGTTAAGGCCAAAGAGCAAGATCACAAATGTGGAGCTTGGATATTTTACCTTTGTGCAAACAAGTACTTCACAGGTTCTGACTCCTGCTTGGCGGTTTGTTATTAATGGCAATGAAGATTTATTTGTCCATGCCTTCGAGGGGCAAATCATCCAATTAAACAACGAAGAGAAAAATATAGTGGAGTGAGAAATTATGCGATTCAGCGTACTCGCTAGCGGTAGTACAGGGAATGCAGTCTTTGTTGAAACGGAGGAGCATTCATTTCTTGTGGATGCAGGTTTGAGCGGGAAACAAATGGAGACCTTGTTTCAACAGATTGACCGCGAAATGGGGAAGCTTTCCGGCATCTTAGTCACACATGAGCATAGTGACCATATTAAAGGTGTCGGAATCCTTGCAAGAAAGTATAAACTGCCTGTCTATGCAAATGAGAAGACTTGGAACGCTATGGATAGCCTGATTGGACAGGTACCCGTTGAGCAGAAATTCACCTTTGATATGGAATCGGTTAAATCATTTGGTTCCCTTGATATAGAGTCCTTTGGGGTTTCACATGATGCAGCTGACCCGATGTTCTATGTATTTCACCATCAGGGGAGTAAGCTTGTGTTGATTACGGATACAGGCTATGTAAGCGATCGGATGAAGGGACTGATCTCGAATGCGGATGCTTATGTGTTTGAGAGCAATCACGATGTCCAAATGCTGAGAATGGGGCGTTACCCATGGAGCATTAAAAGACGGATATTAAGCGATGTTGGACATGTATCCAATGAGGATGCGGCAATTGCCATGAGCGAAGTGGCAGGTGACAGGACAAAGCGCATTTATTTAGCTCACTTGAGCCAGGATAATAATATGAAGGATTTAGCTAGAATGTCTGTATCACAGACGCTTGAAAGCAAGGGTATAATTGTCGGAGAACAGTTTGATCTGTATGACACGGACCCTAAAACCCCAACGGCCCTAACAGCCGTTTAAACAGAAATCATTAGGAATGAAGAGCTTTTTATAGAGCTTTTCATTCCTTTTTTTTAGGAAAATATAAATTCGCACGCTTTGTATAACGTTGTGAATAATTTTGTTTACGTTCAGCTCCAGCGCCTACCCCCTCGAGGTCACAAGCCAATCCTCCCAAAAAGGTAAACAACACCTTTCCGTGAGGATCGTCTTGTGCTTGTCAGGGGTGAGCAAGGCGCTTGCGCATTTGTTCTTTTTGAAAAAAATGGTGCTAACCTATGAACAAATTCGTAAGATTGCTGATGCCGCTAGTTTTTCAATAGAATCTTAAAATGGTGTGAGTATAATAATTATTAAGGTGGAATAATAGAAATTAGCACTTATATTTACTCCGCCTTTTAGTACTTATACTTAAGTCTAAATGAATAAAAGGAAAGGAATGGTCCAGTGTGGGGTACTATGATCAAGATTATGAGAACCGTTACAAAAGGCAAAAGGGGAACAGGGGCGGCTATTTTTTAGCAAGTCTTGTTGGTGCAATTCTAGGTGCCATTCTTGTTATTGTTATCATCCCAATGATATCGGATTTAAATATTTTGCCTTATTCTGTCCAGCCTGGCGAGGGATTAGAAGAAAGTGCCACTAATAATCATGCAAATGTGAAAACGCAAAACGTATCCCTAAATGTCACTTCCGATGTAACGAAGGCAGTAGATAAAGCAGGTGATGCGGTTGTCGGAATCAGCAATATTCAAACGACAAGCTTTTGGGGTCAAGAGGGTGCTGATGAACCTGCTGGTACAGGATCAGGAGTCATATATAAAAGGGCCGGGAATAAAGCATTTGTTGTAACCAATCATCACGTAGTAGAGGATGCAAGTAGACTAGAGGTTACTTTAGCCGATGGGACAAAGATTCCAGCTGAGCTTCGAGGCAGTGATATTTGGACAGATCTTGCTGTATTAGAAATTGACGCGAAAGATGTAAAAAAGATAGCTGAATTCGGAAACTCCGATGCCTTAAAGGTCGGAGAACCAGTAATAGCGATTGGAAATCCACTTGGTCCAACATTCTCAGGATCTGTCACACAAGGAATTATCTCGGGGTTACAGCGGACAATTCCAGTTGATATTAACCGGGACGGAGTCATTGATTGGAATGCAGAAGTATTACAGACAGATGCAGCGATTAACCCTGGTAACAGCGGTGGAGCATTAGTCAATATTGAGGGGCAAGTGATCGGAATCAATTCCATGAAAATTGCCCAAAATGCAGTTGAAGGAATTGGCCTAGCCATTCCAATCAATGCTGCTCTACCTATTATTAATGATCTAGAAAAATTCGGAGACGTTAAACGCCCGTATATGGGTGTTGATTTAAAATCTGTTAACGAAATTCCATCCTACTACCAGCAAGAGGCATTGAAGCTTCCTAGAGATGTAAACTATGGAGTAGCCCTAAGACAGGTTGTTCCAAATTCTCCTGCTTCTCAAGCTGGCCTTAAGGAGCTAGACGTCATTGTAGAAATGGACGGAGAACAGATAAGGGATGTCGTAGACCTTCGAAAACATCTGTATAATAAAAAGAAAGTCGGCGACCAAATGAACGTAAAGTTCTATCGAGATGGAAAGCTACAAGAAACGACAGTGAAGCTAAGTGGAGAGACATTCTAATAAGTGATTAGAACAGGAAAGCGAAAATAGAAGCTTTCCTGTTTTTTTGTATTGTGAATAACTTTTTTCATGGAAGCTTTCGTATTTGTTTTTGTTTTGTTAAGATGAAATGTGGATAACTTATAAATATGGTGGATGAATGATTATCCACAATATCATTTTAGAGAAATAGGTGGTTTTTTAAATGCAAGAGAATAGCCAATTAATATATAGCTGCGACGAACATGTTGATATAGCAATAGATACAATTGTTGATGAGTACGAAACCTTTCCAGTTTTAACAAAGATAGAGGATGAAGAAAAGTTATCAACAGCCTGTGAATTCTGTCGAAATAAGGCAGTATATCTTGTGGCGAACGAATGATCCCACACAATATGTGGATAGAAAATGTGGATATGTGGATAACTTCTGTGGATATCTTGTTTGTAAAGTGAGGATGACTTGTGAATATCTCGATTATTACAGTTGGAAAACTGAAAGAAAAATATTTAAAGCAGGGAATTGATGAATACCTAAAACGATTATCCGCCTATGCCAAAATGGAAATCATCGAAGTCTCTGACGAAAAAGCCCCCGAAGAATTAAGCGAAACCGAAATGCTGCAAGTCAAGCAAAAAGAAGGCGAGCGGATTCTAGGTAAAATTAATCCAGATGCTCATGTCATTGCGCTAGCGATAGAAGGGAAAATGAAATCATCAGAGGAATTGGCTGATACGCTGGACAAGCTGGCTACGTATGGGAAGAGCAAGGTGGCGTTTGTTATTGGCGGTTCGCTGGGGTTGAGTGAAGATGTGTTGAAGCGGGCTGATGAGAAATTGAGCTTTTCGAAGATGACGTTCCCGCATCAGTTGATGAAGCTGATTTTGTTGGAGCAAGTTTATCGGGCTTATAGGATAAATCGGGGGGAACCGTACCATAAGTAATCACATGGTTTGGGTTTTTTATAGAAGTATCAAAGAACAGAACAATGTCTTTGATACTTCTTTCTTTAGGTGAAGAGCCTTTATTAACTGTGATTTCTTTAATGATGTTGTGTAAGAAATGTTTGAGTTTTTCTGGCTCTACAGTGGTTAAGACCTTAGAAAAACTAAATAAAGCATGATATATTCTATCGAACGATATTTCTTTTACAGTTGGTTGTTTAAGCTGATAATCTATTTCAGATTTCTTAGATTCCAATTCAGATAATTCTTCCTCATAAGTAGCAATTTTATTTTTAAGAATAGAACCATCTATTTTGTCTCCTTCAAAGAGACTTAGATATTTTTCAATGTTAGTTTGAATGTTTTTTATTTCTGTTTCTATATACTGTAATTGTTCTTTTAAAGGAATCTTTAATTTGGTTACTTTATTGTTTACCTTATTGGTGATATCTAATAAATATGATTTGTCAGAAGTTATCTTTTCAAGTTGATTGAATACATATTGTTCAGCATAATCTGCTTGTATTAGGTTAGATTTGCAAACAGCAGAGCCTTTATAGTGGAAGTTCCCACATTGATAGTAACGTATATATTCATTACTATTTTTAGATTTTTTTGAATGGTGTCCTATCATACCTTGCCCGCAACTAGGACATCTCAATAAAGTTGTTAAAGGAAAATGACCTGTAAAGGATTTAGCTGGATTGTGAGATTTCTTTTCTATAAGGCATTGTGTAGCTTGCCATGTTTCTAATGAAATTAATGGCTCATGTTCCCCTGTAACAATAATAGGTTCTTTGTTTGTACCGCTCCTTCGTTTGCTAGACCAATCATTAACTTGACCAAAGCGTATAAATCCTGCATAAGTAGGATTTAATAGAATAGTACGTACTGATGTAATAGAAAATTCTTTCTTTCTTTTAGTTTTATAGCCTTCTCGATTAAGCTGATGTGCAATTGCCTTGTAACCTTTACCAGATATATATAAGTGAAAAATACGTCTAACAATGATAGCTTCATTTTCATTAATTATAAGCCTTTTATTTTCACAATTATATCCTAGAATAGACCCACCATTCCATTTTCCTTCTCTAGCACGTTGATGCATTCCCATTTTTACATTTTCAACGATTTGGTTTCGTTCTAGTTCTGCAAATGTCCCCATCATTTGAAGCATTGCTGTTCCAGTAGGGGTGGAATCATCAATAGCTTCACTAAGACTAAAAAAGTTAATATTATTTTGTTTGAAAATCTCGATAATATTTAAAAAGTCCAATTGTTTACGTGAAAGGCGTGATATTTTCCAAACCAATACTTTTTGAAAAATAGCATTAGTACAATCGGATAATAATGATTGTAGTCCTAATCTATTAGTGGATTTTCCGCTGAAACCTTCATCTTTATAGATTTGAGCAATTACAAAGTCATTCTTATTACAGTAGTCAGTAAGAGTCTTAATTTGCCCTTCGATTGAATACCCTTCCTCTGCCTGTTCTTCTGTGGATACACGTACATATAGCGCCACCTTCATCTATATTTTCACTCCCCCTTATAATCAAAAATACTGTTTTTGTCGAGATTCACGGTTTCAATAATTTTTATAAGTTCATTTCTTTGTTCTGTAGTAATGGAGAAAAAATCATATTGAAACAGAGAGCAAAAGAAATCAAACGAAGCCTTGCTTTTGGTTAAATTATTGATATTTGTTAGTACAGCATCAGCTCTGGAAAAATCGGTTTCAATTATATTATTAAATACGTATGATAGATAGTCATTTTTCCTTTTAAGATTTGAAATTAAAGCTTCATCATTATAGAGCCAAGGATAGTGATATTTAATGTATTCTTCATCGGAATCATTGAGAGCTTGTTCATTAGATTTGTCTCTATTGATGCTACTTTCAAGTTCAAATTTTTTTCGTCGTTCAGAAATTATTCCAAACGAGTATAGGTAATCCTCAATTTTCTCTAATGGAAATGAAAGTTCTTTTAATAATTTAAAACAAGTATTATAATCTGGATTTTTTATTGCTCCTGTTTCCAATTGTGAAACATATGCTTTGCCTCTTCCAATTTTCTCAGCCAACGGCATAGAACGTAGACCCAAATGTTCTCTTCTTTTTTTTATTTCCTTTCCAAATTCAGTACTATTCATAAAATACCTCCTAATTAGTTATTACAGTTATTCTATCATATCATTTATCATAAATCAAAAATATCATTGACAATGATATAAAAAATAATTAATATGATAGAAACAAAAGAAATAAGGATGAGTTGAATGGATAAATCTAAGACAGAAACTGGACTTTCAATAGTTGAGATTGTTTCAGATATCTTATTGGAGTTTCTGAGTAAAGAGCATATTGATACAGATGAACTAACAAATTATTGGGGTGGAGAAACACCAATAAAATTTATCATTGATGGAAATGAGGATGAGGAAGAATGGAAATAATTGAAGAAGCAAAGGAATTATTAATTAGGAGCGGAATATCGGCTAAGAAAAGAACGGAACAAGGTAAAAGTTATATAAGGAAGGGAATTAAATATGACTTGCCTTCTGGCATAGAATTAGTGAGTTTAATTCAACAACAGAAACCAAAGTTATGGGATAGATGGGTAGAGCAGACTAAACATTTTTTGCATGAAGGTAAAGATGCTAACTATAGACCTACCATAGATAGAATAGATTCTAATGGTGATTATTGTCTAGAAAATATAAATTTTCTTCCGCATTTTGAACATATGTTAAAGGATAAAGCAATTCCTATCACATCTTATAATATAAAACAAAGAACATTTAGAGAAGTTCCTGCAATGGCTTATGAAGGGAAAATATTAAAATGCAGTAGAGATGTGATAAGTAAGTATTGTGATAGTGGAATTTTATACGAAGGTAATTATCTTTTTCAATCGGATGTTGAAACAAAGGCGAAAAGAAATACAAGACCTAAAAAAAAGCAAGAATATATGGCAGTTTTTAATGTAATAATGAATGAATATGATGAAGAGGGAAATGTAATTAGAGAATTTCCTGCACAGTTAGAAGGTGTGTTAGAGGTACCCGAAATTAAAATTTACCGAAAATAAATATCCTATATTAATAGCAATTAACTTTGTAGGTATTGCTTAGAATTTAGTAATGAACTATTAGGATTAAATAGCGGAAAATTATATAGAAGGTGATACAGATAGAAACAAAAAATGATATTCAACTTAGTATTGACACATTAACTTTAGTAGCGAAACTTACACTAATAGAGAAGCAGAAGTTAAAAAATTATTTTACATTCAATCGAAGAACGGATTACTTTTATAGCGCTATAACAAGTAAAAAGCCTTTTTTTGTTTTAAATTTAAATCCAAGAAATATGTATTCTTATAAATATTATAACGTAATGTTGATTCTTCAAAATGAAACATTAATAAATATGCCAGAGAGCATTAGAGAGACACTATTTGCATTTGATTGGAAAGTAAAACGGATGGATATAGCCTTTGATTCAAAATTAGATTACAGTAGACACGTTTTTTTAAAGCCACATGGAAATTCCAAGGTTTTTAGCAGGAGTGATTGGAGTGGGTATTATGTTGGTTCTAATTACAGCAAGTCCAAGTTAGCTGTCTATGATAGAAACAAAAAAGAGCAAGCGAGGAAAACAGATATTGAACATTTATATAAAACGAGATTTGAATTCCGTATTAGACCTAAAATTTCAATAGCACCTTCGATTCATAACATAGATGACGATTTTATTATGAATGAGCTATCAAAGTATAATGTGATAGAAGATGCTGAAAGTATGGAAACAACTAAATGGAATATTAATCGTTTAATTAATTTAAAAAAGGGTCTTCACTTGAAAAGAGCTTATAAAGATAGATGGATTAGATACGGCAGGAAGGTTCAGAGTGAATTGAAACAAATAGTAAAAGAAGAACGGATTCCCTTTGAACGGCTATATCAAAATAAGAAGGAAAGCATATTTAATTGGTTGACTCATAAAGCTGAGAGAGAATTGGCTGTTACAGTGTAAGTACGATGTGTTCTAAGAAAAAAATAGGGTAAAAAAATTTACGATACGAATGGAATAAAACATGAAAACGTCTGTTTGTCATTAACAATCATTCGTATCCTTTATTAACTTAAGATTCATAATGTAGAAAAATTACCTTAAATAGGGTTGAATAAAGCTGAGTGTATCAAAAACGAATGTTTATGAGACAAAATAAAAAGTTAGGAAAATAATAGAATTGAAGCTAAATGTCAGTATCAAAATTCGTTTCAAAAACAACGTCTCAATATTTACTTGATTAACCGTTTTTGATACAATTAAAGTAACAAATGATACTGGATGTGATACATATGAAAATCGGATATGCGAGAGTAAGTACTTTAGAGCAATCATTAGACCTTCAGCTGGACGCACTAGAACAAGTTGGGTGTGAAAAGATTTATGAAGAGAAAATGAGTGGAATGAAGGATGATAGACCACAGCTTAAACAATTAATTGAATATGCTAGAGCGGGTGATGTATTAGTTGTCTATAAATTAGACCGACTTGGTCGTTCTACAAAGAGATTGATTGAACTATCAGAGGAACTTCAAGAAAGAGGAATTGAACTAGTCAGTATTAGAGACAGTATAGACACGACTACAGCAGTCGGAAAGGCGATGTTTAAGATGTTAGCTGTCTTGGCTGAAATGGAACGTGACTTAATCTCAGAACGTACTAGAGCGGGTCTTGAGAGTGCTAGAGCAAGAGGGCGTTTAGGTGGTAGACCTAAGAAGGATAATAAGCAAGTAGAGAAGGCTTTGAAGCTATATGACACTGAGCAGTATAAAGTAAAAGAGATAGAAGAAATTACAAATGTATCTAAGGCTACAATATATAGGGAAATAAAAAAGAGAAGTATTAGTATTGTAAGGTAATAATTAAGTGGACACGGACTATATAGTTTTCAATGAAGACTCTTTTACTAAAAGAATAAGAAATGGAAGAGGGAAATTTATAGAGGGGGAAAGATGGCAATTTATATATGATGGGGATTGGGATGCGGATATAAAGTATATGATGCATGTTAGTGATTATGGAAGAGTAATTTGGAACTTAAGTTATTTGTATAATGCAAATAAGTTTATTGAACATTATAAGGGTTATGTACAAGTGACTGTTGGAAATAAAGTTTTGTACCTGCATAGACTTGTTGCATTTTATTTTGTAGAAAATCCAAATCCGATAGTAAATAAGTATGTAAATCATAAGGATTTTAATAAAAAAAACAATCATTTTACCAATTTAGAATGGGTTACTGCTAAAATGAATAGCCAACACTATTTCACCAACAAGAAAAGAAAAGCAGAAAGTTAAAAGCTATATTATAGAGAAAAGAAAAAACTTAAAAAAGGAAATTGTTTTGACACTCACTAATAATAGTGGGTGTTCTTTTTGTTAGAGGGGGATGGTTTACAGTATTTTGATAGAGATGTAGTACTTTGGGATGTGGTAATACATCTAAAGCCCAACATTGACTAATAAATTGCAATAAAAATGGTATAATTATGTAAATATACTTTTGTTTGTAAATATGACATTATATAAAGTTAAATAAAGTATAACGTATACACGTATAGGTTTTTAAAAGTAACATTAAAATTCTACTTAAATACATATTTACACTCCAACAATAGGGGATAGGGTGAGAATTAATGGACTTGAAAATAAGTATTGAACAAGAATTATGGGAGATTATAGAGAAAAATTATGAAAATGAAAATTACTCTGGTGCTATTTTAGATGCTATGCATTTATTAGCAGATACAATTAGAAATAAAACTGGTTTAGAAGGTGACGGTTCAAGTTTAATAGGACAAGCTTTTGGTGGAGAAAATCCTAAGATACAATTAAATAAATTACAAACTGAGTCAGAAAAAAATATACAAAAAGGGATGCAAGATATACTTAGAGGCTTGTATACAGCAATTCGAAATCCGAGAAGTCATGATAAATATATAGATACTAAAGAAGAAGCAGATTCTATAATATATTTTATTGGGTATTTATTAATAATTATTGGTAAATCTAAAGTTAATTTTGAAGAATCAACGTTTTTAAAAAGAGTATTTGAAAAATATTATGTAAGAAGTGAAGAATATTCTGATTTATTAGTAAATGAAATCCCAAAACGCCAGAGAGTAAATATTGCCATATCAGTAATTTTACAAAGGAAAAAAGGGGATATATATAATTTAAGTTATTTTATGAAAGCTCTTTTTAAAAAGTTGGAAGAGAATCATATGATACAAGTATATAAAGTAGTTAGTGATGAATTAAAGTATACAAGTTCAGATGAAGATATTCGCACAATTATACATATATTACCACATGAATATTGGGGTAAAGTTGAAAGGGTTGTAAAAATTAGGATAGAGAATATACTTTATGAAAATGTTAAGTCTGGTAAATATGATGTTTCAAATAAAACATGCAGATTTGGTTCACTGGGAACTTGGATTACAACAGAACATTTAAAGAAATTTGAAAATGTTAATGATTGGACATTTATGATAGTAAATAAAATACAAAAAGGTACCCCTGAGGAAAAAAATTACGTTGAAAAATATTTTTGGGATAAAATTTGTGAAGTAAATTCCCAAGATATACACCATTATCTAAAATGGTTCTTTAAAGATGGTCTAAAAAATAAAGATGAAGTAATTGTAAAAAAATTAGAAAGTCAAATAATATTTGACGAAAATCATCGGTGGTGGAAAGTGTTTGAAGAGGAATTAAAGGATTTTCCCGAGATAAAATATAGTGATTTTCTCTTTTGAAAGATAGTATCTAATCAAGAAAGAATAAATTAAAAGAGAAGTCCTATCAAAGAAACCACTCCAGCTTAGGGAGTGGTGTAGGCTTTAAATGTTAATATAAATTTTACTCTCAAAATCAATTATGTGCTTATTGTTATTACGGGGAACCGTACCATAAGTAAATGAGGCATTAAAAATTTATAGATATGCTAAACGAATGTAGATATATTCCGGAAACATAGATTAGCTGCTTTTTTGATGTCAAGTTCTCAATTATGAAACTATGATGTTCGTCTATATGGCTTCGAAAAGCGCCATTTCCCCCGTTTCTTTTAGCTTTGTAAAAGCCGTTTTGCAAGTAGTCTAAAGGGTTTCCAATTTCGTATACTAATCTGGAATGATGGTGAGGACGCCTATGTTAATGGTATATGTCATTGGCAAACTACGGCTGATAGCTGAAATAAGTGTCAGTTTGATAGGTATCATTTGTATTAGCGGATTCGAGTTGAAATCCTTCATTACTACATAGATAGTCAGCTCACTCTGAGTTGACTTTTTTGGTTAGTGAAAAATGGGTATCTTTGACGAAGCCCAACATACTTTGGGTGATGACTATGCCTATAGACCAGATGATGTCAAATGAGGGTGCATCTGTTAAAATTGAAATTACATAAGGATCTAGTAGCTTGTAAAGGAGTTAAAGTAAATCAATGGATTACGATAAAGTTCAGCATATGCAAATCAATAAAGTAGTGGAGTATATTGAAGAACATATTTATGATCCTCTCCGACTTGAACAATTAGCCAAAGTGTCTACGTATTCTCCTTTTCATTTTCAACGATTGTTTAAAGGGATTATTGGCGAAACTCCGGCTGGCTATGTAAAACGGATTCGTTTGGAGAATGCGGCACATTTATTAATTTATGAACCACAATTACCAATCACACAAATTGCATTAATGAGTGGCTATTCATCATTGTCCGCTTTTTCTTATTCATTTAATGCCTATTTTAAAACGAGTCCAAAAGGCTGGAGAGAGGGTGCTTATTTACAACGATTTCCACGTGAATATCATAATCGCAAGAAATCTAAACTTGTAAGCACAAATAATAAAGCAGGAAATAAACATAGCTCTTATAATGGATTCAAATGGCTAGACTTAACAAAAGTACAAGTTGTTCAATTTCCAATGTGCACAACAGTAAATAGGTATAATATTGGTTCTTACAAGAATGGAATTCCAGATGTGTGGGAGGAACTCTATCGATGGTCGAATGCAAGAGGGCTAGTTGAACAGGATACAATGATGTTCGGTGTTCCGAGGAGTAACCCATACATCACACTGCCAGAAAAAAGTCGCTATGATTGCCGCATAGCCATTTCTAATCTTACAGAGATAAGACTAGACGACGAAATGGCCTATACTTTTAATGGTGGGAGATATGTATTATATTCTTTTGATGAGCCTGTTGAGTATAGTGAAAGAAGTATGTTGATTGAATGTTACTCAGAATTGTATAGCTATTGGTTACCGATTAGTGGGTACAAATATTTGGGAAACCCGATTGAGCTTGTGCACATTGACGAAGTGAGTGGTACATTCAATCTTAATTGCAGAATTAGTGCAATCGCTTTAGCCATAGAGCCAAAATAAATCGGGGGTAAATGTATGTCAATTGATTTAAGTGCGTTAAATTATCTTGCTATTCTTATTGGTGGAATCTTGTATATGATTTATGGGGCGATCTATTATTCCATATTAATAGGGAAGGAAAATCAAAGCAAAGGTGCATTAAAATATGTGATTTCAGTAATTGTTGCCTTTATAAGTTCCATTTTTATTGCAATACTCATTCAAGTTACTAGTTCAAATAGTTTGTTAGAAGGTGCTGCTGTTGGAGGTATTATTGGCATTCTTATTTCACTTGTTTATTTGAAAAATACATTATTTGGACTCGTAAATAAGAGAAACTCTTTAATTGCGATTGGTGACCATTTGATCATTTTTACCTTACTAGGAGCACTCCATGGTCTTTTTGTCTAATGTATCGTTTTTATATATTGAAACGAGTAAAAGGGAGGATCTCTCATACATATGGGGATCCATTTTTTATTCCTCATTTAGAGGCGTTACGGTGAACCGTATCTAAATAACTGCGAATTTTTATATTATCAATTACAATAAAAGATTAGTTCTTAGAACTAATCTTTTAAGCTTCCTCTATATATTACTGGCTTCTCTAGATTCTGTCCACATTGCCAAGGGACGTCTTGTTTTCCCTTGCATACTAAGATATTACAAGCTTCAAATATTGGAAGTATGGAAGAAATAAACGGACTTAAGCACATCTTAATGATTATGAGGGTCAAGTGACATTATAAAAAAGTCTGGCACAATTATCGTATAAAATAACGGCCTAAAAGATTGCCAACTAGATTAATTGGGATCAAGACCAGACTAACCGGGAGACTAGTCAATATTAAAGGCAAGTCTATTTGTCCATATTCAGCTAAAAAATAATAGGTAAGGAGGCAGTAGGGGATAAGAAGAAACAGTGAAGTGATGATGCCAGGTGTGTAGCCCCTAAACATGATAGTTTGAATAATATGCATGAATGCCTGCAAAACAAATAAATTAAGCATGGCTGTAAATAAAAGAAAGCCCCCACCATTAGATGAAAAATGAGCGGTCATTATGGCAATGAATGAGGTAATTAGCAGAATCCATGTAGCTGAAACAGCAAGCTGGGCAGCAGTTGAACCTAGTTTCTCCCTCATTCTTAATGTTAGTTTGACGAAGTTAGTTTTCGAATACTTGCATTTGTTTGCAGTCATGGAAGATTCAATGGTTATGATTTCTTCTAAGTCATGGAAAATAAAAATGATGGGAAGCAACCAAATGATTGTTTTGAGATCGAAAAATTGGTGGAGAGTTCCTAGCATCTTTTGACTGCCTCCTTTTAGTTGGTTAGATTTCGTCTTCTGCAATATTTCCATATACAGTGGTTGGTCCATTTTATGGGACAAGAGATAAAAGTATGACAAAAAGGAGATTTTTTGATTAAATAAGTTCTTAAGTGAAGTTCTTGTATGACAAATTTGTTAGGAGCTCTCCGCCAACTAATTTTTGATAATGGGCAAGGGAAAGCAATGGAAATACATATTCATAACAATGATAATTGATATAAAAGGATCCGGCCATTCCCCTTCCTTTTGGATAGGTCGCCGTCCAATCCTTTTCTTTTTTATCTACTAAAAAAGCTGCACCGTTTTCAATTTCAGGTGTTACGCCGGTTGCAGCTGAGATGAGTGTGTCAAGGGCCCAGGCGGTATGAGTACGGGTACTTTCACCTAATGGCACATAACAATTTTTGATATCACTTTTACACGATTCTCCCCACCCGCCGTCGGGATTTTGAATTTTCTGTAACCAGGTTAAAGCCTTTTGAATAGCTGGATGATTCGGAGAAACCCCAACCGCAATCATTCCCGTTACAGCCGCCCATGTGCCATAAATATACACGCCCCATCGCCCAACCCAGGAACCATCTGCATTTTGTTGCCGCAACAGCCATCGAATCCCACGTTTCACCATGGGACGGTGTTGGTCCAAATGGGTATAGTTTCCGAAGAACTCTAAAGTCCTTCCCGTTAAATCAACCGTCGACGGATCAATCAATAAATCTTTTCCCCCCTCTATCGGCAACAAGTTCAACACTTTTTTATCCACATTTTTTTCAAATGCCGCCCAACCGCCGTCACTGTTTTGCATGGAAATGAGCCAGTTTATTCCACGATCCCATGCTTGACGGCAATCTACTTGCTCTATGGCCAAAATACGTATCGCCCGGAGTGCAGCTGTTGTGTCGTCAATATCTGGGTGGATCGTGTTCATATCTGCAAACCCCCAGCCTCCTGGTAAAAGGTTCGGTTCATGAATGACCCAATCTCCGTATTTGAGATGCTGGCGGGAGAGAATATATTGATTTGCTTTTTGGATCGTGTTGGATGAATAGGGAATACCTGCTTCTTGCAGAGCATAATTGATTAAGGTTGTATTCCATACTGAAGCAGTCGTGTACTGGCAGTGAAGTTCTCCATCGATCCGGCAGGACATCGCTTTTAAACCTTTTACAGCACGAGTAATCACTGGATGTGTATTCGAATACCCCCTCGCCAGTAAGGCATAAATCATGAGAGTAGTGGAGCTGAAATAATTAAGAAAGGTGCCATCCGGTTCAATCCGGTCCAGCATATATTTTTCTGCCCGGTATAATGTTAATTCGCGAAGGTTTCCATGGTATTTCAGAGCCTGAATCCCTTGTTTAATTAATTTGATTACTGACCGGGCCTCATCTTCTTGATCGTCTGAAAAAAAACGAACTTCTCTTTTTTGAAACAAATCGGAGAGATCGGGTGACTTTTTAGTTCTCCTGCGAAAATTTGTATTGGCAAGAATTAAAAAAGGGATTAGGTTGGCTCTTCCATAAACGGAAAGGTCAAAGAGATTGATTGGAAAGGAGTCTGGTAATAGCATCACTTCTATATTAATGGGGAAGTGCGGCCATGGATATTGTCCTGTTAGGGCTAACAAGATTTTTAAAAACATGTGGACTTCATTGGCCCCGCCGTTAGCCAGAATAAACCTTCTGGCTGCTTGGATGTCCTTGTCCTTCCGATCACGATAACCAGAATAAAGAAGAGCATAATAGGCTTCCACAGTGGAGGTTAGATTTCCTTTCTCCTGATCATGGAACAGCTTCCAAGACCCATCTTCCTGCTGTTTTCCGGCGATACGTTTCACCAATTCTTGTATGAACTCCTCCTCATCCTCTATCTCCAATGTCCGTAATAAGATGATCATACTGCAGTCCGATGCGATCCCGGTCTCGAAAGGATAATGCCAGGCCCCGTCCCCTGATTGGTCTTGGACCAATTGATTGGCGATTCTGTTCATTTCCTTATATACCCGATCCCTCATTTTACTGATCCTCTCCCAAAAATATTATTTTTTAAATTCATATTCCGTGAGCAAGATGAATATGTTCCTTTGATGGGTAGGAATGAAGCAGTCAAATTGCTTTGAAAAGGATGATGCCATTTTGCTGGACTCTTTATCCGATGTAAAAAAAGATTTGAAAAAAAAGATGAAGAAAAAATCGTCCTGTCATCCGCCCAGTTTATCAGAAAATGATAAAAAATGTATTGAGCTTATAAGAGAACAGACGAGACAACTTAACCAAAACAATGTAACAAGGACACAAGCTTATTTACAATTTTACCTACAGTATCCTGAAGTACATTGGGCCCTTCTTGGACATATGATATCGCGAAACGTCGGTTGGAACATGACGGATTTAAAAGGGGACTTGCTGACAAAACTTCTATCCGAAAGAGATCAGCAAGCTTTTTTTTCCTTTTTGGAACGCGGCAGTTGGTTGATATTTCAAGATGTATATCCTCAATTTTCGGTTTATGATTTGAGTGTGAGGGGGAGCAAAGAAATGTTTCACCTTTTACCTTTTTTTAATACTTCTACCTTCATGGAGACGATATGGCGTTATTTTTGGCGCAGCGGGGATAGCTATACGTTGGCAATTGCGTTGGTGATAAACGAACAAAGCTATTTGGAAAACAATTTGATTCAAAATAATCATTTCAAAAAAACCGTAACCGGTTCGGTTAGTTTCAAAATGTATGATTTTTTGCGAATGAATAACATTCTTTTTCCCTACTATGCGGGGGAAAAAATAGAGAAAACTTCACTTGTCGGCGCCACTGCACGGCATTTCACTTCGCTCCACGAAAGAATTTTATTCGGTAAAAATTTATATTCCATTCTTTTTCAGCGCGAAGAAATTCTGGCGGGGGTCTTGAAATGGGCACATAAATGCCCTCATACCGGCTCAAGGAAAGATTATTGTCCTGATTTGTTTAATGATGTAAATGAATCTTTACCCCGTTCCCTCTATAAAAGACGGATCAAGAATTGTTTGATAAAAGAGGGCGCTAATCGGCTGTACAGTCCGTCTTTAAAATATGCCTGGCCGAAAACCCCCCATGAAGAAACGAAGAGTGGAGACTGGTTTGAGGATTGGCATGTTCTGGATTATATTCATGAAGAAGCAAATTTCAACGGGGAGATTTTAAATAATTATTGCAAAACACTTGAAACAATTGAATTTGCGGTTATGGCGAAGGAAGCCCTTCTGTTACGAGAAGTAGAATAACCATTAATGTATAAATGGTCATAAAAATTCATTATTAATCATGAATTTTTAATATGTTTTTCAGCAGTTGATAAAAAAACCGCTGGTATAGTAGGTGCGGTGAACCGTATCATAAGTAAATGAGGTTTTTATCAATCACCCTATCCTTCCAAAAGGAGAGAGACTGATTTGCATTTTCAATCGTAATTAAATTATATTAAAATGTATCGAAAAAATATATAAGAGGGGGTCGTCCATTTGAAAGCACTAGTATTTAATACATTCGGAGGACCGGAAGTACTAGAATATCTTGAAATTGCGGATCCGATTATCGGGCCGGATGAAATATTAGTAAGAATGAAAGCAATTGGATTGAATTTTGCAGATATTTATAGAAGAAAAGGGAACTATCATCTAGCTGGGAATCCCCCATTTATTTTAGGTTATGAAGGTGCGGGAGTCGTTGAAAGGACTGGAGCAAATGTCCAAGGAATCAGTGTTGGCGACCCTGTTGCATTTGCTGATGTCCCATATGCTAACGCAGAACTAGTGGCTGTTCCGATGGAAAAGGCTATTCCTCTTCCAGAGACCATTTCATTTGAAGAGGCGGCTTCCGTTTTGCTGCAAGGCTTGACTGCCCACTATTTAACAAAAGATAGTTATGCGGTTAAGGAGGATGATACAATTCTGGTTCATGCGGCAGCAGGGGGCGTTGGTCAGCTGCTCGTCCAAATTGCAAAGCTCCTCGGTGGAAGGGTCATTGGTTTAACCTCCTCTATTGAGAAGGCGTCTGCAGCTAAGAAAGCAGGAGCGGATCAGGTTTTCTTGTACTCGGATGATTGGAAGAGAAAGGTTCTAGAGGCGACAAGCGGAAAAGGTGTGGATGTAGTCTATGACTCAGTAGGTTCCACGCTCGAAGACAGTTTTGCAGCAACTCGCATTGGGGGAACGGTCGTATTTTTTGGAATGGCAGGGGGCGACCCTTCTCCAGTTGACCCAAGAATGTTGATGGATTCGTCAAAGACTTTGACTGGTGGGGATCTTTGGAATGTCCTTACTTCCCGTGAGGAACGGGCAGCACGTTCAGCCGAGTTATTCCGCTGGATGGAAGAGGGGAAAGTAACGGTATCTGAGCCTACGGTATTTGCACTGCGAGATGGCGGCAAAGCGCATCGTTTTCTAGAAAGCCGCAAAAGCACAGGGAAAATTTTATTAAGACCATAACATGATAAGTTATGTTGGCGAAAGGGAGATGTTCTCGTGTTTTGAATCGAGAACCTTCCCTTTATTTTTCTTTCGTTTGAACCTATAGGAAATGAAATCAGGTCGCTTCCTTACAGCCCTTTACCCTTATTCACCCGCAGATGGCTCCGGTTTGTCTTTTTGCTTCAAAAAATCAGCAGTTTTAAAGAATGCTATACCCTGTAATCCTTTATTAAAAACTATTTTTCATTGATTTTTTCAAGCGTTTATTTCCTTCTGCATCGACGGGAATCGGTTCTGAAGCCACTACGGCTGGGTAGATATAATCTTCGTAAATATCAGTATTTAGATAAGCTCCTGATGTTTGAATGACAAGTAGATCTAGTTCAGGAACCATAATAATATATTGCCCTCTATCTCCCATGGCTGATATTTCTTTATAACCATCTTTAGTTGTAGTAATCCAGAAATAATAGCCATAATGTTCCCCTCCAGTGACTCCTGTAGGAACTAATTCACTCATGGACGTCTGAACCCACTCTTTCGGAATGATTTGCTCACCATCCCATTCACCTTCATTCATATATAAATATCCAAATCTAGCCATATCTCGAGGAGTCATTTCCATGCTATATCCACCTTTATTCACACCTTGCGTTTCACGCCATACCGCAGTTGTTATACCAATTTTGTTAAAGATTTTCTCTTGGGCATATTCAGCTGTTTTCTTACCTGTGGTTTGTTGAACAATAGCTGATAATATATGTGATAAACCAGTGTTGTAATCAAACTTATCAATTAACTTTGGATCCGTAGGTTTATCAAGCACAAATTGTACAGTATCTTTAGTGGATTCAAAATCAGCCCAAAGTTGTTTGTATCTCTCCTTATCAAGCTCTCCCCAATCCAAACCAGACGTCATCATTAAAAAATCCTTTACCGTTAAGTTTTTTTTATGTTCGTCCATATTTGCCACTGTTCGGTTAGGAAAGTAATCAAATATCCGATCATCCACGCTTTTAATGTACCCTTCATTAATAGCAACTCCCGTCACAGCAGACATGATACTCTTCGTGACTGAATTAATTTCATGTTTAGTATCTTGCTTATATGCAGGGTTCGGATAATGCTCTGCAACAATATAACCATTCCTAATAATAATCAATCCAGCTAAGAGATTTGTTTTCTTTTCCAGACTTTCAAATAAATCTGCAAGTTTGCTTGAGCTAATTCCTTGTTGTTCAGGTAAACTCGTTCTCCAATCCGTTGTTGGCCAATAGGACTCTAATTTTTCTGGTATTTTTCCATCTACTATTCCATTTTTAACGGATTCGACAGCCTCTTCTGATTTATTTTTATTTTCCACTGTCGTTGCTGTGCAGCCACTTAAGATTCCCAGTGCGAACACAATATAAATTGCATTTTTAATCATGCCTTCCTCCTCTTTTTTTCGTTATTCAGAATTCTCGGATTTGATTATACCATATGTCCTATTATGATGTATCTGCCGTCATTGACCTTAATCTAAGACTGTATAGAATTGAAAAAGAGCAAAAATAGACAAGAGCAAGGGAGCTTCTCCTCTAATTTGGGGGATAAGTCCTTTTGTTTCAACCTGCGCTTTACTTTGACGTTGGAGATATGTTTCTAATTAAAGTAAATTGCTCTTATAGCAGGGAGCTATCAATGTCTAGACCATAAATTTAAATAAAGAAAAGTCACATATAAATATAAAATCCTTAAATTACAAAAGATATAGTTTAACAATAATATAAAGATGTTAAGGAGAGAATCAAATGAAAAATGAATTAAAAGAAACACCACATATTAAGCCAAATGGAGTAGAAATAGCAGAAACTATACTTTTACCAGGAGATCCACTTCGTGCAAAGTTTATAGCTGAAAACTTTTTAGAAAAACCTGTTCTTTTTAATGAAATTAGAGGCATGCTGGGATACACAGGCGAATATAAAGGAAAGAATGTTTCTGTTATGGGTACCGGTATGGGGGCGCCAAGCATGGCGATTTATTCATGGGAACTAATTAATATTTTTGGAGTAAAAAATTTAATTCGTATAGGTTCATGTGGGGCTATGCAAAATGATATTAAGTTATATGATATTATTCTTGCTATGGGAGCAGCAACAAATTCAAATTTTGCACATCAATTTAATCTTCCAGGTCAATTTCCAATTACAGCCTCTTATGAATTATTAGAGAAAGCTAAGAAAATAGCTGATGAAAAGAATTATAAGGCTCATGTAGGAAATGTACTATCTAGTGATGTTTTCTATAATGCTGATGTAACTGCAACAGAAAAGTGGGCTAAGATGGGAATATTAGCGGAAGAAATGGAAACGACAAGTTTATATTTAAATGCTGCTAGTGCTGGAGCTAAAGCATTAACAATCTTAACAGTAAGTGACCATATGATTACACATGAACAAACAACACAAGAAGAGAGACAAACTTCTTTTACAAAGATGGTGGAAATAGCTTTAGATTTAGTATAAGTAATGGGATTCATATGAGGTATTACTTATAGAAAGCAAATAGTCTACTTTATTAAAGAAGTATCAAAGACTAACTAAACGTCCTTGATACTTCTTTTTTTCAATTGTATTTCAACTAAAGAATCTATAATTGCTCCTATTATTTTTCTGCTGATTTCTTTTTTTGGTCTAAAAAATAACTGTAGAAAGTTAGCAGACTTGCACAGACAGCAACTGAACCACCGACCCATGCTACATTCATTAAATTTCCTTGATGGTATACAATTCCACCTAAAGCAGAACCAAAGGCGATACCTACGTTACTTGCCACTGGCATAAGTGAAGCAGCGAGTCCTGTAGCTTTAGGCTGATAAATTCCGGCAAGGTCTATTAAGTAAAGCTGAGTAGATGTTGTTAAGAGAATGGCCATTAATGACATGAAGCCAATATTTATTAGTCCTAAAATGAAATGATTTGTCGTCCAAAATAAACTTGTCAGAACAACTGCCTGAATGAGAAAAACAAAACGAAGACGACCGATAGCATTGTAGCTGGCAATTTTTCCAGCAAGGATGTTGCTGAAAATCGAGATAAATCCGTAACCAAATAAAATAATACTGATTGATTGATTTGGTGCGCCAATTCCCTTCAAGATAGGAACAAGATACGTAAAGACAGTATAAGTTGCACCAAAACCAAGTGCGGGGATGAAAAATGCCATCAAAATTCTAGGATTGGTTAATAAAGAAAACTGATCCTGTATCGAACTACGAATTTGGCTAAGTTTAGTAGGCAACATGAAAAAGGATGCCCAAAATGCCAAAACACCTAGGAGAGTAGTTAGCATGAAAGTGGCATTCCAGCCGTACCATCCAGCGAGGACAGTACCAATTGGCACACCAACAACATTGGCAAGTGTGAAACCACCAAAAACGAATGATATAGCAAGTCCTCTTTTTTCAATCGGCATCGTTTCACTTGCAACAATCATAGCTAGAGAGATTAATACTCCTGTTACAATTGCCTTCAAAATCCGAAGTCCAAGGAGCATGATGTAGCTTGTCGAAATTACGCACAAAGCATTCAAGACGATAAAAGTTCCTATTAAAAACAACATCCATTTACGCTTTGGAAAATGGCTTGTTGCGGACATCACTAGTGGCGTAGCGATGGCGAACGTAATGGCAAACGCAGAAACGAGCGTGCCTGCTTTAGCATTTGTAATATGAAGGCTTGAAGAAATATCTGTTAAAATGCCAACAATAACAAATTCACTTGTTCCCAGAACAAACGTTAATAATGAAAGTGTGAAGATGAGCAGCCAATGTTGCTTGGATAATGTTGTAGGGTGCATAAATACCTCTTTTCTTAATTGTGTTAAATAGTATATATACAACCTAAACATCATACCATAAAATATTTTTAGTATAGTATTAGCCATATGGCTATATGGTCGTGAAATTAAAGAATTTAGTTTTAAGGAAAATGGAGGTATTAGTAATGAATATCAAGGATAGGGTCGAAAAGTTAAGACAGCTAATGAAAGAAAATCAAATGGATGCTTATATCATTCCCAGTTTTGATGCACATCAGAGTGAATATGTAGCGGAACATTGGAAAAGTAGACAATGGATATCAGGGTTTACAGGGTCTGCGGGTACTGTCGTTATTACATTAGAGGATGCTGGGTTATGGACAGATGGCAGATATTATATTCAAGCAGAAAAGCAGCTTGAGAATTCAGGAATCAGATTATTTAGAATGGCGGATCCAGGGGTACCATTTTATTCAGAATGGCTAGCAGATGTTCTTAAAGAAGGAAGCATTGTGGGCTTTGATGGAAATGTTTTTTCAATCAATATGGTTAAAAAGATAGAAGAAGATCTAAAGGGAAAGAGAATCGGATTAAAAATGAACCAAGATTTAATTGGTGATCTGTGGGAAGATAGACCGGAGATCCCTAAAGGACCGATTTTTACTCATGACGTAAAATATGCAGGCAAATCACGAGTAGAAAAATTAAATGAAGTAAGAGAAGAAATGAAAAATAAGGGAGCAAATTATTATATTTTATCTTCCCTTGATGACATTGCATGGCTTTTGAATATAAGAGGGGCCGATGTGCCTAACAATCCAGTTGCAATAGTTAATGTAATCGTAGCAGAGCATAAATGTTATTTATTTATTGATTCTAGCAAGGTTCCCTCTTTTGTTAAATTAGAACTAGAGGCTGAAGGAATCGAGTTAAAAGAGCATCAAGAAATAAAAACCTTCTTAGAAAATCTTCCAAGAGGAGAGGCAGTTATTTTAGATGCGAATAAAACAAATATCAGCTTATATAATGCCATTAACAGTCATACAGAGAAAATTGAAAGTCCTGAAATCACGACTAATTTAAAAGCTATTAAAAATGAAGTAGAGATAAAAAATTTAAAATGGTGTGAAATAAAAGATGGTTTAGCCATGGTGAAATTTATAAAATGGCTAAAAAATTTTGTAGATAAAGAAGAAATTACAGAGATTACGGCAGAAGAAAGATTAGAAGATTTCAGAAGAGAGCAGGAAGGATTTGTTGGTCCTAGCTTTGATACGATAGCAGGTTATAAAGAACATGCTGCGATGATGCATTATAAGGCCAATAAAGCAACGCAATATACCCTTAAGAATGAAGGTCTTTTTTTAATAGATTCAGGCGGACAGTATTATGATGGAACAACAGATATTACACGAACGATAGTTTTAGGAAAACTTACCGATGAACAAAAAAGAGATTTTACTTTGGTGTTAAAAGGATTTATTGCATTAAGCTCAGTAAAATATTTATACGGAGCAACAGGTTCTAACTTAGATGTTTTAGCAAGACAGCCAATTTGGCAGTATGGTCTGGACTATAAATGCGGGACAGGACATGGGGTAGGTTTTTTCTTGAATGTTCATGAAGGGCCACAAAGCATACGGAATAATAATCATGTAAAATTAGAAAAAGGCATGATTATTACGAATGAACCAGGAATATACCTTGAAGGAAAATATGGAATTAGAATAGAAAATATGATGGTAGTAGTTGAAGACGAGAAAACAGAGTTTGGTCAATTTATGAAGTTTGAAGCAATCACATATTGTCCGATTGATTTAGCAGGTATTAGTAAAGAAATGTTAACAAACAGTGAAAAACAATGGTTAAACAATTATCATCAAGAGGTATACACAAAGCTAGCTCCTTATTTAAATGAAGAAGAGAGAGCATGGCTAAGGGAAGAAACTAGGGAAATATAAAAGGTATTGTTGTGCAAGTAGTATAAATTTATAAAGAAGAAAAAGTCCCTCACTACTTTTCTGTTTTAGTGAGGGACTTTTCTGGCTGTGACTGTCTAGTTATGGCCATTTAGTTTATTCTGTGCTTAGACTTTTCTTTATACATTTCCTGGTCCGCCAGTTCAAGGATTTCTTCAGGGCTAAAGTTGGTTCCAGGTTTATATTGATACAAACCGTGGCTGGCAGAGATTGGATAGGGCCTTTCGCCAGTTATAACCACATTCTGAAAGTCACTTTGAATGCTGGACCAGATTGCCTGTGCAACGTCCATTTGTTGTTCGAAAAATAGAATGATAAATTCATCACCGCCAAGGCGGAAAAGGACATCCTTCTCTCTGATATGGATTTTGATTGTTTGGCAGCAGGCATTAATCAGGTCATCGCCTGCAGAATGTCCGTACCTGTCATTTACCATTTTTAAATTGTTTATATCAATATAGCAGACGATGAATTCTGATGCTCCGTCCATGAGGTGTTGTGATAGGATTTCCATTCCTCGCCTTCTGTTGAGGACCCCGGTAAGCGGGTCAAGCGATGCATGATGATAAAGCTCTTCTTCCGTTTCCTTCAAATCTGTAATGTCAGTGCTTCCAATCAGTACACAGCGCTCCCCTAAGTAGTTGACCAGTTCAAAATTGAGCATTGACCATTTTTGTTTATGTTTGACCATATAATTTTTTAAACTCTGGTGTTCTTCGAGTGATTTTACTATCGTTTGTTTTTCCTCTGGCGTAGTTAGCATGAACCATCCATCAAGCTTTGTCCTGTCTTTATTTTTCAAATGAAAGTATTCGATGGCCTGCTGATTCAGGAGCAAAATGTTGCCAGTTTTAAGGTTGAAAAGGACCAACGGATTAGGATTCATGTGAAATAATCTGCGAAAGCTCTCTTCATTCTTCTTTAACTTCCATTCGTTTGTAAAATTACTTTTCCGAAATGTAAAGAAAGCATACGCAATCGTAAATGAAATGACAGCTGCACCTGTAGAATTCACCATCTTAAATAGGAACGAAAAGTGATTTTTTTCAAGCAGGAACAACCCTGTAATAAAAAGCAGATGAATTCCTGTGATGAGGCCAGCCTGGTGCCGCGGCTGAATCGGGAAAATAACAGCAGCTGCTAAGAGAATAATAATATATGCATAGATATTACCGTTATTAAGCTGACTGTTGATCGAAGAGACGGCGCCTAGAAACAAATATAGAAATAAATAGGTGAGAATGATCGGCCTTTTGGCGTTGTCCCTGCTACGGCGATAGAGGAAAAAAAAGATAAAGGAGATCAATAGCCCTATGATATGAACGGTTGAAAGGATATATTTATAAATCGGGTTGTTCAGTTTAGCCAAAAGGATAAAATCTACAATAAAAAAACAGGGATAGGTGAAGATGAGCATGTAGGAAACATGCTTAATTCGCTCGAATAATAGGTTCTCATTACATTCGATAAATTGTTGCTCCAAATCATTTTCACACGCTGCGGTTTTTGCTAATATCTCCATCAGAACAACCATCCCTTATAATCAAATCACACCTGTATTTTATCATCGAAAACAGCGATCTGTCACGGAAACAAGGGGATGATTCTTGTGTCTCATTTCATTGCATAGGGTAAAGTTTTGTGAAAAAACTGACGGTTAAACTAGTGCAATGAACCTTATCAAAAGTAAATAAGTTTATTTATTTTATAATCAAGTCCAATTGCATATTTAACTTAAAGTTAATAATATATTTTACTTATGAGGGCAATATTTTCCGATGTGAAGATATTGTCCCCTTTTTTAATAAAATGAATTAGATAATAACTTTTCAACACATTATTTTTTGATAATAAGGAGGTAAAATGAAGAAGAAAACTATCAAGCTATTACTTATTTTTTTTACAATTTCCCTGATAGGTTCCGTACTTCTTGTAATAGTTTCCTCATTAATATTTTCTCCACAATATGTTTTTCGAACGATTGTAAATGGAAATTCTGATGTAATGGATTACAAAGTATTTCCAGAGCGGATTATCCCAAAAAGCTCTCAGCCCTATTATTACAAATACAATTTAGAAGAATCGCTAAAATCTATGTCCATTGACTATATGTATCGAGGTGAACGGAGATTAAAATCATTGGAAGTTTTTTTGCAGGAAACAAACACGACTTCTTTTATCATTGTCCATAATGACATGGTAGTGCTTGAAGAATATTTCAACGGATATGCCAAGGATACGGTTAATACATCATTCTCAATGGCCAAATCAATAGATTCGCTATTAATTGGAATGGCGATTGAAGATGGTTTTATTAAAAGTGTAAATCAGTCTATTGCCGATTATATAAGCGAGTTAAAAGGAACAGGTATGGAAAGTATTACAATTAAGGATTTACTTTCGATGCGTTCAAATATTAGCTACGAGGAAGGTAATATCTGGTTTGGCGACGATGCTAAGACGTATTATATGCCTGATTTACGTCATTTAGCGTTGACTCATAACAATTTAACGGAAAAATACCAAGGTAAGTTTCATTATAACAATTATCACCCTTTATTACTTGGAATCATCCTGGAGCGAAGTACGGGAAAATCTGTAGCGGAATATTTTGAACAGAAAATTTGGAACAAAATCGGAGCTGAACATAATGCTTCATGGAGTCTAGACAGTGAAGAAACTCGTTTTGAAAAGATGGAGAGCGGTATTAATTTTAATGCAATTGATTTTGTGAAGATTGGAAGCATGTTACTTCATAATGGAAAGTGGAATGGACAGCATGTAGTAAATGAAAATTGGATAAAACAGTCAACATTAAGCGACTTCCCGTTAAATAGGGATGAATATAAAGGATCATTTTTAGAAAATAAAAATATAGGATATAAATACATGTGGTATAGTACACCGAATAATAAAGGTGGTTTAGACTTTTTTGCAATGGGAAAGTATGGTCAATTCCTATATATGTCTCCAGAAAATAATATTGTCATTTTACGAACGGGTAAATCGATGGGAAATGTAGATAGCTGGCCGGATATCTTTAGAGAAATTTCATTACAAGTAGGAAAAAAATAAATTAAGAACCTTGGATTACTTAGGCATTGCGTAAAACTTGAATGAGATAAGAGGAGATAACCTTATCATAAATAATAGTAAAGCAGACATTACTTATAAAGAGAGTGGGTAAATTATTTAAATAGTTGCCCACTCTTTTTTCGCTTATTCCGATGAAAAATGGCATAATGAATAGATTAACTAATAGTAAGGATGACTAAATGAGACAGTTAGTAGATATACAAATAAAATCGACCTCAATTAAAGATATTACAAATGGCTATCCGTTAATTTTAAAAGATGCGATTGAAACGTTTGATGCGACGATTGAAGAAGGAAGCTTATTACGCCTAGTCGATAAAAATGGTGGATATATCGCAACGGGTTATTACGGAGTGCAAAATAAAGGAATCGGCTGGGTTTTAACTCGTAAAGAAAAAGAAAAAATCGACATGAAGTTTTTTGTGAAAAAAATTAGTGAGGCAGCACAGAAACGGGCTAATCTTTATGCATCTGAAGATACAACTGCTTTCCGCGTTTTTAACGGTGAAGGAGATGGGATCGGTGGCTTAACCATTGATTTCTTTAACGGCTTTTATATGGTGAGCTGGTATAGTGAAGGGGTTTATTCTTTCCGTGAAGACATATATAATGCACTAGACAAAGTAGTGAATACGCGCGGCGTTTATGAGAAATTACGCTTTGATACAAATGGTCAATATGTGGAGCAAGATGATTACGTGTCAGGTGAAAAAGGTGAATTCCCATTAATCGTTTTGGAAAATGGGATGAACTTTGCAGTGGATTTAAATGACGGGGCCATGACAGGAATTTTCTTAGATCAACGCAATGTTCGAAAAGCATTACGTGATAAGTATTCAGAAGGGAAAACGGTGCTAAATACGTTTTCTTATACAGGTGCGTTTTCTGTAGCTGCCGCTCTTGGCGGTTCTATAGGGACAACGAGTGTTGATTTAGCAAAGCGTAGCCTGCCAAAAACGATTGAACAATTTGCGGTCAACGGGATCGATTATGAATCACAGGACATCAAAGTGATGAATGTCTTTGATTATTTTAGCTATGCGGCACGTCATGATTTGAAATTTGATGTTGTTGTATTGGATCCACCTAGCTTTGCACGTACGAAAAAAATGACATTCAGTACAGCCAAGGACTATCCTAAGCTGTTAAAAGATGCGCTAAAAATAACGAATGATGGCGGGATCATTATTGCATCAACCAATAATGCCAGCTTTAACATGAAAAAGTTTAAAAGCTTTATTGATAAAGCTTTTACCGAAACAAATACACGCTACAAAATTTTAGAAGAGCATCAGTTACCAGAAGATTTTACTGTTCCGCATAATTTTCCTGAATTTAACTATTTAAAAGTCGTGTTTATTAAAATCATGCACTAGGGATGTGACAATATGAAATATAATAAAATAATTATGACGAAATTAATCAATGAGCACCGCGAATTGCATGATGAGCTAAAGAAGATAAAAGTAGAAATGGGTTTAGAGAAAAATTTAGCCATTAAAGCGCTGTACCATTCAGCCGTAGCGGATAATGGTCGATTTATGAAAGACTATCAAGAGTTAGAAAGATTGCAATAATAAGTTAAGGATGTGAAGAATGCTTCTTTCACATCCTTTTTTGAAGGTGTTTTTTGTGAAATTCTTGAATATCAACAAAAAGCGGAAAATCTAAATGAAAAGGGATAGTTTGTTTCAGATGTTTGTTAGTAATGATAAGTTGAACCATACCATGAATGAGGTTTTTAGACAAATGCCTCTACGTAAGGTCGAGAAGACTAGAACAGTTTTCTTAAAGGGAATAGAAATTATATTGTGAATATTTAAAAATGATTGACAAATTTAAGAATTCTACTAAACTTAAAATAGTTTAACCTCAAATTCTTCTCTAAAAATTCTATATTAATTAGCTCCTCCGCAAGTCTATTTCTGCCATTGAAGCCACATTAAACCTCTATTTTTCCTCGCACATTAATGATCTAAATAATTTTTCCTAAGTTTAGTGAACTAAATTATGTTTGGATAGTATATATGCAAAATTTGATAGTAGAAGAAATTGAGGAAAGAAAGGTTTCCCAATTTGTAAACGTTCATCCACTGAATTTTGTTTTAATGATATGACCATTGATTAAGAAGAGGGTGGTGCTATGGGCTTTGAAGAAGAATACCAGGCCTTTTTAAACGCTCACTTGCAGGCAAGAACCGGTGAACGGTTGCGGCGCTTACAAGAAGGTCACAATCAGGCTGAAGGATTGTTTTTGAAGCAAGTTTGGTGGCCATTATTTCACCATTTCAAGTACCTTCATCCTGAATATGAAGTCGATGATTTCAAGGATGGCAAAAGGTTTTTGGATTTTGCTTATATTCGTCCCGCCATCCGGATTTGCCTCGAGATTGACGGGTATGGCCCGCACCTAAGGAATATAAGCAGATGGCAATTTTCCGACAATCTGGAACGTCAAAATCAGTTGGTGATTGACGGATGGACCGTGATACGCTTTTCTTATGACCAAGTGAAAGAGAAGCCTCGTCGATGCCAACAGATTGTTCAGCAAGTAATTGGCCAATGGCTAGGTGATGAACTGGACCATACCTCTTTGTCCCTTGTCGAAAAAGAAGTCCTTCGGCTAGCGATTCGAAAAGGAGAAGCCATATCCCCAATAGAAGTCGAGAAGTATTTGAAGCTAAGTGACAAGACGATAAAAAAGGTGCTTTCTCAATTAGTCGATAAAAAGATGTTGGTTCCCGCATCTGGGATTAAGAGAATCCGCTCTTATCGGATAGGGGATCAGGTTAAGCACCCGATTTGATAAATAGACGGAAAACCTTCGCTTATTTAGTAAATAAAATAAAAAATTGCTTAAATAGACGGAGTGATTCCGTCTATTGACTCAATAAAAGTGAAAAAGGTGGATATTACCTTACATAACCGGAAAACCTCCCCTTATTTACCCCGAAAAGAGCTCCATTCCATATCTAACCGGAAAACCTCCGCTTATTTTTCTTTCGCTTATTACTATAAGCACAAGACTTCTTATCAATTTAATACGAAGCACTTGACCTGCCAAAAGAATCTATTTTAGCAAGAACTCCTATACAAAGCGAAGTTCGCGTATAATGGTAGTTTGAATAAGGTAATAATCACTACGGAAATAATAAGGTAAATAATCCAAAATAAATGAGGCTACGTTATGTGTAAAGAAAGTTTTAAAGATTATCAATTAAGTAAGGAAATAGTAAACGCGCTGGATAGCTTAGAATATGTAAATCCAACTGCCGTTCAAAGTAAAGTAATCCCTCTTGTGTTAGAGAAAATAGATCTTGTCGTGAAATCACAAACAGGAAGTGGGAAGACGGCTTCATACGGGATTCCCATTTGTGAATTAATCCATTGGCAAGAAAATAAACCTCAAGCGCTAATTTTGACACCAACTAGAGAACTGGCTGTGCAAGTGAAAGAGGATTTCATAAATATAGGCAGATTTAAACGGATAAAAGCAACAGCTGTTTATGGAAAACAACCTTTCGCCATCCAAAAAACAGATTTAAAGCAAAAAACGCATGTAGTCGTTGGTACACCTGGCCGTGTGTTAGATCATATTGAAAGAGGGACTCTTGCCTTAGATCAGATTCAATATCTTGTTATCGATGAAGCTGACGAAATGTTAAACATGGGGTTCATTGAACAAGTAGAAGCCATTATCAAAGAGTTACCTCGAAAACGAGTGACCATGCTATTTTCAGCTACTTTACCAGAGGAGGTTAAAAACCTCTCACTTAACTATATGAAAACACCTATTGATATTGAAATTAAGGCGACGGGACTTACGACTGAAAAAATTGATCATTCTCTTTTTGAAGTGGCAGAAGACGATAAATTTTCTATGCTTAAAGATGTAACGATTGTTGAAAACCCAGATAGCTGTATCATCTTCTGTCGAACAAAAGACCGAGTAGATACTTTGTGTGATGAGTTAGACGATTTAGGCTATAGCTGTGATAAAATTCACGGAGGCATGATACAAGAGGATCGGCTTGACGTGATGAATGACTTTAGAAGAGGAGAATTTCGCTATTTGATTGCTACAGATGTAGCCGCTAGAGGAATTGATATTGATAACATCACACATGTCATCAACTATGACCTTCCGTTAGAGAAAGAGAGCTATGTCCACCGTACGGGAAGAACAGGACGGGCTGGTCAAAAAGGGAAAGCCATCACTTTTGTAACACCATTTGAAGATCGGTTTTTAAGTGAAATTGAAGAATATATTGGTTTTGAGATTCCAAAAATGGCCGCTCCTTCAAAAGAGGAAGTTTCAAATAAGAAGCCCGCCTTTGAATCAAAAATGGATGTGGAACCAACAATTAAACAAGCAAAAAGTGATAAATTAAACAAGGGAATCATGAAGTTATACTTTAATGGCGGGAAGAAAAAGAAGCTTAGAGCCGTAGATTTTGTTGGAACGATTGCAAAAATCGACGGAGTAACAGTGGAGGATATTGGTATCATTACAATATTAGATAATGTTTCATATGTTGAAATTTTAAATGATAAAGGTCCGATTGTGTTGAAAAAGATGAAGAGCACAACAATCAAAGGCAAGCAGTTGAAGGTACATGAAGCTAATAAGTAGTGATACGTTAATAAAACATTGTTAGATGATAGATGGATAGAGGAGCAGGGAGTGATTTAAATGAGTCAATTTCTTCAGATGGGAGCAAACACTGTTTTAAGTTCTCCAAAAGGGAATGTTACTGTTAGCTACGAAATTTCTAATACGATAGATATTTCCTTAACCGCTTTCCTTTTAACGGATTCAGATAAGGTACAAGGAGATAGCGGCATTATATTTTATAATCAACCAACAAGTTCTTCTGGAGTGGCTACCCTAATACCAGCTGTAACAGTGGGAAATACAAGAGTTCATAAAATGGACTTTGATATGAGTAAAGTCCCTGTCGGCATTACAAAAATAGCAATTACGCTTACTGAGGATAATAGCACGGGTTTTTCAAATGTAAAGAATTTAAAGGCAGAGATCTGTACAGATCATAATATTATCCAGTTAACCCCATCTAGCTTCAAAAATGAAAATGGAATTGTCGTATTGGAATTATATCTAAGGAATGGCCAAACAAAGGTAAGATCCATCTGGCGCGGATTTGATTCCGGGCTTGAAGGGTTATGTAAAAATTACGGTGTTGAGGTTGAACCTGACGAGCAAAGCAAGCCCTCAGCACCTAAAACTATTCAACAACAAACTCTAAAAGAACCTGAGATGGCCAAAACTGTTCCTGGAAATAGTAATAGGCAAAACACGTTGTCAACGATAAGCCTTGAAAAAGTAAAGGGAAAAGTAAGTCTCGAAAAAGGTCAAAAGCCAGTTATCATTGAGAAGACACCAGAAATTACGGCCACAGTATCTTGGAAGACTGGGACAGATTATGATATTTATGCTTTAGTCTATACAAAGGACGGTAAGCAGATAGATGTAGCTACGTTTGGAGCTAAAGGAACACCTCCTCTCTACCGGTATGGGAACGGAGCAGTGGAACATATGGGGGATATTGGGAGAAGCGGTGGATCAACGAAGACAGAAATCATTAAATTAAGATTAACGAATGATATTCTCGCAGTGGTTCCTGTTGTTTATTCTGCTCAGTCAAATGGAACAGGCTCATTCTACAGATACAAGGTATCCATGAGTATTGATAATCATAACGGAACCTCCGTTACGATCTCCTCCAAGAATGCAAATAATAATGATCGAATTTATACATGCGTACCTGGAATCCTTCATAATACGCCAGATGGAGTTATTATAAGTCCATTAGAACTATATAGTAAGCCAAACTCAGAGCTTAGGCCAAAACTTAAGATGGGGTCTTCAAATATGGTAGAGGTCTTAATGGATAAAGGACCAAAAAATGATTACAAGTAAACAAGAAACATTAATATGAAATCTAAAATGCCCCCTATGAGTAAATAACCGCTATTCAACTAAAAATAGTATAAAGAAAGGAGGCATCCCATTATGCACTCAATTAACAAAATAGGTAAGAGGTTTTGGTATATCACTCCCATATCGGAGACCGACCGGCCCATTTTAGGAATGGTAGTGGGCAATAACAAGACATTAATGATTGATGCAGGCAACTCGGAAGACCATGCCGATTATTTTGTAAATGAACTTTTAAAAAAGGGAGTTCCAAATCCCGATATAGTTGTTCTTACTCATTGGCATTGGGATCATATCTTTGGTCTTTCAGCGTTATCTAATTCCGTTTCGATTGCTTCCAAAGAAACAAAAAAAGCAATGGAGAAGCTTATCCCGCTTTCATGGTCAGACGAGGCTATTGATGCACGCGTGAAAGAAGGAACAGAAATTGAATTTTGTGCGAAGGCCATTAAGCAGGAATTTACCGATCACCGAGATATCAAGATTGTCTTGCCAGATATAACGATTGAAAAACGAGTGGAAATTGACCTTGGTGGCGTAACCTGTATCGTACAACACGTTGGAGGGGATCACGCTGCAGATTCAGTAGTCGTATATATCAAAGAAGAAAAGATTCTCTTTCTCGGTGACTGCATTTATCCTGATATTTTTTCTGAAAAAGAAAACTATACCATCAAGGAAACACTTCGACTGTTAGATGAATTAGAATTATTTGATGCAGATACATATATACCTTCACATCAAAAGCCGATATCAAAAGAGGAATATAATCAGGAAGTGGCCATGCTTAGAACCATTGCGAAGTATACAGAAATGTGCGGTGGTGATGAGCAGAAAATAGTTGAGGAATACAAAAATTACGTAAAAAGGGAACTTACAGATGACGAAAGGCTAACCATCACCGACTTTGTAAATGGTTATTAAGTCATCTGTGTCAGTTTCCTATTACTAAGCAAGGAACCCACTCATTTTAGAAGGAGTGGGTTTTCCCTTTTGTAGATGCATTTAAATTATAAAACAAAACTAACGATGATCCCTGAAAGTATACTCACAAGCGTAGCGCCATATAAGAGTTTCAGCCCAAACCTTGCGACGACATTCCCCTGTTCTTCATTTAGACTTTTGACCGCCCCAGTAATAATACCAATAGATGAGAAGTTGGCGAAGGAAACTAAGAATACAGAAAGAATTCCATGTGTACGGGCACTAAAGTGATGAGTGCCTCCTGACAAATCCAACATTGCAACAAATTCATTGGTCACCAGTTTAGTCGCCATAATCCCCCCGGCCCGAACCGCCTCTGATAATGGAATCCCCATAATAAGGGCAAATGGAGCAAAAAGATAACCTAAGAGCTGCTGAAAGGAAATACTAAATATTGACGCAAACAAATGATTGATGGCTGTCATTAAAGCAATGAACCCAATCAGCATAGCCCCGACGATAATCGCAACCTTAAATCCATCAATGATATATTCTCCCAACATTTCAAAAAAAGATTGTCTTTCTTGCCCCTGTATTTCAAATATATCCTCACTTGGTTTGACCTCGTACGGATTAATAATCGAAGCTATAATAAAACCTCCAAATAAATTTAAAACTAAAGCGGTGACCACATATTTTGGCTCTAGCATCGTCATATAAGCACCAACTATGGATATGGATACGGTCGACATCGCCGAAGCACATAGCGTATACAAACGCTGTTTTGAAAGCAGCCCTAGTTGTTTTTTTAAAGCAAGGAAGATCTCCGATTGTCCGACCATCAACGAAGCAACAGCATTATATGATTCAAGTCTACCCATTCCATTCACTTTACTTAATAGAAATCCTATTCCCTTCATGAGGAACGGCAGAATTTTCAGGTATTGAAGAATGCCAATTAAGACAGAAATAAATATAATTGGCAGCAATACATTTAAAAAGAATGGAGACTCTCCCTTGTTCGCCATACCGCCAAACACAAAGGAAACCCCTTCGCTTGCATATTCGAGCAGTGTGTTAAAAAAAGCAGATATTCCCTTAATGGTGATGAGGCCATATTCCGTATTTAACAGTAATATTGAAAAAATAATTTGGATAACAAGCATCATGATAATTGGTTTAAATTTTATCTGTTTTCGATTAGAGCTAGCCAACCAAGCCAAAAACAATACAACGAGAATACCTAAAATTGAAATACCATATCGCATATGTTACCTCCTGATGAATTTAAACATTATGTACATTCTTCCTCCATAGGAACCTCTATTATTTGTGATTGTCATGGATATTTTGTCCTTGTTTTATAAAAACAACCGGACATAGTTTTAAAAAAATAAAATTATATCTATTTTGAAGTTTAAATAGGAAAAAAATTGCAGATTAAATAAGTGGTTTTTTAAATACAAGGAAGCCTATGAAGAATTGGAGTAAGCTAAGCAATTGGGAAAGATTGTTTTACGAATTGAAGAAAATGGCTCCGAGTACTAGGTCGCTCATATAAAATATAAACAGGAAAAAGAACCCACTTTTTTATGAGTGGGTTTCCCTTTTGTGTTTTATGATCCCTATAAGGATGTTTACAAGCGTAGTTCAGTAACATTAATGTTCGTTTAACTGGAGTATAGATTGGATTAAAACTTCAAAGTCTTCTTCATTTGGCATATGTGCTGAGTTTTCCAGAGAGATAAATTTTTTCTTCGGAGCATCAAGCCGATCAAAGTAACCTTTTGCTAAATCAAAGTTTGCTACCTTATCGTGTTTTCCCTGAATTATATAAACTGGAGTTTTAAAAATTGTCAATTCATTAAAGTCCGTATTAATAATTTCCTTTTGCAATTCCTTGCTTTTTATTAAGCTAAAGGTTGCCCCAGAAATAAAACTTGCATAAATATCTCTCAAACTATAGTCGGGAGAAACAAGCGATCTTCCAGCTAATTTAATAAGATTTGCACCTTTCGTATGTTCATCCTTGTAGTTAAATCCATTATATTTATTAACGATGTCACTATATTTGGACTCTAGCTCCCCATAATAGGGTGGTTCTCCAAAGGACTCTATTTGGTCTAGAAGCTTCTTATCGTCTTTCGCCATATCCTTCAGCCATTGCTTCCCTAGAACTTGACCTTCTTTAATATTTACTATTTGGTCCATTCCAATGTAACTATAGAATTTTTCCGGATGGCGATTTGCTAATTGCAATCCGATAATACTCCCCCAGGACATTCCAACCAAGTACACCTTGTCCTGTTTGTATTCCTTACGAACAAAATCAATAACCTCATTCGCATCAGAGATGAATTGTTCAACATTCATTGTCTTCATATCAATATGTTTATCAAAACTTTTCCCTGAACCTCTTTGGTCAAAATAGACGACATTAAATTTCTCAGTAATGATTGGGAATTGATTTCGTGAACTTACCCCAAATGGAAATGGCTGTCCTGGACCTCCATGTAGAAAAATGATGAATGGATTCTCTTTACTTTGTCCGTCTACTAAAATATATTGAGATATTCCACCAATGGGTAATTTCCTAATTTCACTGATCCCTCCATTTTGAATATTCTCTTTAGATTCCCTATTAATCTGATATTGCTTAAATGCCCTGAGAAGGAGCAGTAATAAAATAATAGCGACCAATGCTATTACAACATATAAACCAATCCCCATTAATAATTTCATAACTTTCCCCTTTTATGTAAGTTTCTGAACATTAATATTCTAGTTTACTTTCAAAATTTATACAATTTTTCATTAGAAACTTATTTAAAGTGCTAGATGGAGACAATGTAAATAGTTCGTAATTGACCCCAGTGTATGGGAGTAATTAATTCATGGATATGATAAATAACAAATGCTAAGAAATTTTCGTTTGATTAAAAAATTTTTCCACTAAGGGGTCCATTAGATGAAAGCATTAGTCTTAAAAGAATATGGTGATAATCCAACCATCACTGTTGAAAATATAGATATCCCTGTTCCTAAACAGGGTGAAGCACTCGTACGAATTCATGCTGCTCCGCTATATCCTTTTGCACTTAAAATGGCGACAGAGGGTTCTCCATTCATGAAAGAGCTACCACTTGTTCTAGGCAATGAAGGCGCCGGTATTGTTGAATCGGGAACGACTTTCCCAAAAGGAAGTCGTGTCATGATATTTGGTGACAATTTAGGCAGGGGAAAAGATGGCACATACCAAGAATATATTGTCGTTCCAGAGTCGTATTTGTTCAGGCTTCCAGATGACTTTAGCTTTGAGGAAGGAGCTTCTTTCCCAAGTTCTTATGTGACAGCATACTTAGCTCTAACAAGAGCGGGCAAGATAATGGGAGGAGAATGGATTGCAGTCCCTGGGGCGGCTGGATCTGTTGGTTATGCTGCGATACAAATTTCCAAAGCGCTAGGGGCAAAACCAATTGCGATTGTTTCTTCAACAGAAAAAGCAGAAAAAATAAAAGATGCAACCGAAAATCATGTTGTGGATTTATCGAAGGAGAACCTTAAGGATGGTATTGCCCGAATAACTGGAGACCATGGAGCCGATCTTATCCTTGATACAATTGGCGGGGAAATGACAAATCAATTGCTTCTTTCAGTTGCACCCTATGGCCGGGTTGTATCCATTAGCTTTTCTGCAGGAAATGAAGCAAACATTAATCTTATTAACCTTGTCATCAAACAGGCAACGTTGACAGGATTTAATCTTTGGGAATACTCTAATGAAGCCATAAGTGAATCGTTAGCTCAGCTTTTCAAGTTGGCTAAGCAAGCTGATATTCGGCCAACAATCGATTCAACATTCTTACTTGAAGAATTTGAAGATGCCTTCGAAAGAATCAATTCACGTAAAGTGGTGGGCAAGGCTGTCTTTAAGATATGAAAAATGCTAAAGAACATTTTTGATTTTTGCCTGCTCCCTAATATTCAAGCGTTAACCAATCAGGGGGCAGGAACCTCATTTGAAACTGTTATTGTACTGCGAGTCAGCCCCGTTAGCCTTCAACCTACAGACACCTCCCAATACACTCCTTTTAAGGTATTGTCAGATAATTTAGAATCCATGTTATAATAGTAGTTAGAGTCTATTTATATTTCTATATCAGAAGTAGGAGACGGTATAAACCAAATGAATAGAATTGAACTTTTTATGCAAAAAATTGTACAAGCTCTTACATGCGTGATTAATAAGGAGAGATTGCTTTGGAATTAAATGATGTTATATTTGGACACAGATCCATTCGGGAATATGAAGATAGGGAAGTAAGTCAAGAGCTTTTAGGGCAAATATTAGATGCAGGCATCCGCGCTTCATCAAGTGGGAATATGCAAACGTATTCGATTATCGTCACAAAAGACAAAGAGCTTAAGCAGAAGCTTTACGCCCCTCATATGGAACAATCTATGGTTGTTGATGCACCAGTACTATTAACTTTTTGTGCTGACTTTAATAGAATGAGAAAATGGCTTTCGCTCAATGATGCACCTGTACATTTTGATAACTTTATGAGCTTTATGATAGGGGCTATTGATGCTACTTTGGTGGCACAGAACTGTGCTTTAGCAGCAGAGAATGCTGGGCTAGGTATTTGTTATATGGGCTCAACGCTTGCCAATTGTGATCAGATTGGTGAACTACTAAACTTACCGCCAAATGTTGTACCAGTTGTGGGTTATTCATTAGGATATCCCGCAGAAAACCCTGCTCCGCGTGATCGATTGCCAAGGCATGGAGTTGTTCACTATGATCAGTATCGTGATTATTCAGATGAGGAAATTCTAGAAATCTACAAAGAAAGAAATGAAAAGGGTTGGAAACGCTATATGGACATTCCTAGACTAAAGGAAATGACAGAACGATTGGGATTACAGAATCTAGCTCAGGTCTATTCGATTGCTAAATATACGCAAGAATCCCACATCGAGTTTTCACAAACAGTACTGAATTACTTGGAGAAGCAGAACTTTATGAAAAATGATTGATTTTATTGGGAACTTAAAAAGGGGCTGACCCTAAAAGTCATTCTTTTGGGACATCCTCTTTTTGTAGATCCTGGTAGAGATTTACTCTTAATCTGCAGTACAAGGGAAAGGTGGGGTATAAACAAATGACAGAATCAGAGGCTTTTTCGAACTTTTACAATATCGCGCCAAAGTTCTGGATCTATATGATAAAATCCTCGAATACTTGGCGTAGTATTCACCTCGAAGATCATAGGGTTTAGATATTCATTCAGCCCAACATCTATTCCATACTCTCTGGAAGGGTATGTTTTTGCCATTGCCTCAGAAGCGCGAATGGAAATTCCCCTTATTTTTGCTAATAGCTCTCTTTCTTTTGTCGGTTTTAACTTAAGATAGTGCTGCATCAGTTCTTGAGTAGTGAAAACCTTCGAACCTCGATAGTTATTCGCTATACCATTTTCTTTTAGCTGTTCAGTACTAATCATTGCATACATGCCGGCAACCCTCCACTGGCCATTGACAAATTGAACATGAACACGAACACTGAAAGGCTGCCCACTTTTTAGAACACTTTGGATCCCTTCCTGAATGATATAAGGATTAAATTTTCCCAACCTTTCAAATGGTTGTATTAACTTATGAATCTGTTCAATTGTGAGCTTTTGGTTAACCGCCTTTCCCTGCATCGAAAAACCTTTTAGTGTATGAAATTTATTTTGCCCCTTAGTGACCTTGAAAACCCCTCTGCCTTGGCCGGAAGTATCGTGTTTAATGTAGATGACGTCAAATTTTGATAAGAATAGCTCCAAATTTTTCAGTGAATATTCAGCAGTAGTTGGAAGGCATCGGGTGGTTAGTTGGCTAGTGTTTAATAGTCTGTACTGTTCTAGTTTTCCCACTTTTTGATACAAGTGTTATCACCGCTTTCACATCTGCTTATTTGGATCATATTGATTAATTTATGTTTGTACATTTCTAGAGGAACGGCGGATATAACAAATAGCTGATTAATCAACATCTATTTAAAAGAAATAGTGGCTGATACGTTCGAAATTAAATATATCTTAATCATTTTTATTTCACTTGTAGGATGACGTGAATACGATAACAATATATTTATTTATGAAATTGAGGTGACCTATGGGTTACAATCATTTACGTTATCTAGCGTTGGGTGACTCCCTTACAGTTGGTGTAGGTGTCCCGCTTTTTGACCCCGGTTTTGTTGAATATTACAGTTGTCTAAGTCAAGAAACTTTAAATACGTCCATTCCATATTGCAAATTTGCAAAGTCGGGAGCAACAACTGGGGATGTACTAACAATGATTAGTTCTCCGCCTGTTACAGAAGCTTTAAAATTTGCAAATATTATCACGATAACAGCTGGAGGGGATGATTTAATAAATGCAGCATTTGGATTTCTAAAAAATAAAAATGAAGACACTTTTTCTCAGACTCTTGAACAATCACGAATTCATTACGCCAAAATATTAGAAAGAATCCACCAAATAGATAAACAAGACCAATATATTATAAGAATAATGAATTTATATAATCCCTTTCCTGAAATTTCTATAGCAGAGAAGGGGATTGAAGCGTTTAATTCGATGATTAGCCGTTTTGGTCAGGATAAATATACTGAAGTAGCTGATATCTATAGTGTCTTTAAAGGGAATGAAAAAGAGTTTCTAGCAAGGGGAGGAGTTCATCCTAATAATAGGGGATATTATCAAATGGCATTAGCTTTTCATAGACTCGGATATTCCCCTCTGGATCGTTAGGGGGCACAATAAAATGTAACAATCGGATAATCTTAGCTTATGTAGATTAGAACTTTATGCTTTGTTCTCTCCGCCCTTTGTAACACAGGATTATGTTCTTAACACATTGAATTTGAAAATGAGAATAGACGTATCTAACGTGCGTCTATTCTCAAAGAAAACTCTATTACGCATTCAAGCGCCTTTCAATGTCTTCAGCAATTTTTAACCCGTGAAAACGGCCATCTTCAATAAATACACGATTGGTAACCCCTCCCGTTACAACACCAGCTAAATAGACATTTGGAACGTTCGTTTCATACGTATCTGAATTAAAAGCTGGAACGAAGGAGGAAGGATCCATTTGGATTCCAAGGCTTTGAAGCATATTTAAATCTGGCTGGTACCCAATCAGTGAGAATACATAGTCATTTGGTATAGTAATATTTCCTTCTGGAGTATGTAGACTAATAGTTAACTCATCGATTTTCGCAACGCTTGAATTAGGATAAAATTTAATTTTTTCTTTTTCAATGAAATTCCGAATATCTAATAGTAAAGATGGCTTAATTCCTTGATAAACAGACTCTCCGCGATGGACAAGCGTGACTTGTGCCCCATTACGATACAGATCAATTGCTGCCTCGATGGCAGAATTCTTTCCTCCAACTACGGTTACCTGCTGGCCGTAATAGTAATGTCCTTCTTTGTAGTAATGCATTACTTTAGGTAATCCTTCTCCTTCAACCCCCATTTTTTTCGGATGGTCGTAAATTCCTGTAGCAATAATAATCTTCTTGGCTTGATAGGAAATAATGGTCCCCTTACGATCAGTGGCATTTATTGTAAAGGAGTTATTATCCTTTGTGATACTTTCTACCTTTTGAAAACAATTAATATTAATATCTTGCCGTTCTGTTACAAGCCGGTAATACTTAAGCAGTTCTGTTCGTGTTGGCCGTACTTCTTGGGACAAGAATGGAATATCGCCAATCTCTAATCGATCAGAAGTACTATAGAAGCGTATATCGGTTGGACAGTTAACTATGGAATTAACGATTGCTTCTTTTTCAATAATGACATAACTAATGCCTTTTTCTTTCAGAGCAAGGCCAGCGGATAAACCGCAAGGTCCTCCACCGATAATCACTACATCATACATCATAGAGTAGTTCTCCTTTCAGAATTATATTCGTTTTTTACCATAATTCCCATTATTGTATTTTATGATACTGATGGTGAATCATTTGAAGCAAAAGGTTAACGGATATCCGGTTTCACTTTTGGTATTACAACTATTGACATTTTACCTAACGTTCGTTAGAATCTTACTCAAGGAGATGGAACGATGAAAAAATCAAATTCAACAAAAGAAAAAATATTGGATACGGCAATTGATTTATTTTCTCATTCAAGTTATAGCTCTGCTTCGATTCGGGACATTACACAAGCAGTAGGAATAAAAGAAAGCTCTTTATACTATCATTTTAGGAGTAAAGAAGAACTATTGAACTGTATTTTTGACATCTATCAAGAAGAAATTCAAAAGGTATGCCCTCCGATTGAAGTGCTGGATCACCTTCTTGCTATAACGCCTCCGGAGATTTTTTTACAGCAAGGCTTGCAAAAGTTCAAATCATATATATGTGACAGTCCCAAAGTTTCCAAAATCTCGCGTATTATCAGCACCTTGCAGTTTAGTCATCCTAGAGCACGCACGATTATCTTGGATGATCTCTATGAGCAAAACATTAAATTTCTAGAAATTGTGTTTACAAAATTTATAGAGTTGGGCTATATCCATAATCATCCTGCTAGGCTACTTGCTGTTGAATATCAATATCCCGTTTTTTCGCTCATTACGCAGTATCAAATCATGCAATTCGATGGACGGGACACTTCAAGCATAGAAAAACAATTGCAGGATCACGTTTTATTTTTCTTTCATAAGATTAAAAAATAATTTAGAGGTGGCTTATGAAATTATTTCACAGCAAGGATTTTGAGATAACAAAGCAAGGAATAAGCAGTTTGGAGAGCATTGATATTGGCGGGATAAAACAAAGTCTATTGATACAGACAGAGAAGCCCGGATCGCCTATTTTGTTCTTTATTCACGGGGGTCCAAGCATGCCTGTTCCTGGTGTATCCAACCGAGGATCTGATTACGCTTTGGTCATGACGACAAAAGAATTGGTTAAACATTTTACGGTTGTTTTCTGGGATCAGCGTGGAACAGGAAAATCCTACTCTAAGGATATTCCCGACAATACGATGAACTTGAAGCAATTCATTCAAGATGGTAATGAGGTTACGGATTATTTAAGGAATCGGTTTAACCAAGACAAAGTCCACCTTGCAGCCCATTCGTGGGGGAGTGTGATCGGACTGTCGCTCGCATCATTGTATCCTGAGAAATACTATACTTATACCGGTTTCTCACAAATTACGAACTGGGTTGAAAATGACAAGCTGAGTTACAAGTGGCTGCTGGAAAAAGCAAGGGAGAAGAATAATCAAAAAGCGTTACAGGAGCTAATTGCCGTTGGAGAGCCTCCATATTTGGAAAGCTTTGAGCAATGGGCTGTTATCCGAAAATGGCAATTAAAATACAAAACAATGTTCCATGACGCAGGAGATAAAAAGTCCACTACGTTTTTTTCAGGTCTTAAAATTATGCTGCGGTCACAGGACTATTCTCTAATGGACATCTACAATTCTCTTGTTCGAGGATTTAAGCTTTCGTATACGGAAGAGATGTTGAACGATATTAATACGTTCGACTTCTTTGCAGGAGTCCCGTCATTACAAGTGCCCGTCATGTTTATCCACGGAAGTAAAGAAAAACATGTCATGCCAGAACTGATCAAGCAATATTTCGAACAACTCGATGCTCCAAAAGGAAAAAGGCTGCTATGGTCGGATAAATCCTCTCACACATTTCATTTGGACGATGCGAGAGAAAATGAGCAGAGATTGATCCAGTATTTGATTTAAAATAAATTAAGTGCTTCTCTCTTGGAAAGAAGCACTTAATTTATTTTTTTCTCGTAAAAGAATTCAATTATAATTCTTTTAAATCTTTATGTTACCTAGTTTTTACCATTCCTGCGGTTCATAGTTTAATTCTCTAAATAATTGAGTTTTCTCTTTTTTAGATAAATCTCTCCATTGTCCAGGAGGGAGGTTGCCTAGATGAATATTCATGATTCGGATTCTTTGCAGTCTGTAAACTTCGTAGCCTAATTCAGCGCACATGCGGCGAATTTGACGATTTAGACCTTGAGTTAAAATGATTTGGAAATCAAATTTAGATAATTGTGTTACTTTGCAAGGAAGTGTTTTTGTCCCTAAAATTTTGACGCCCTCTGACATTTTCTTTACGAATTCAGGAGTAATGGGCTTGTCTACAGAAACAACATATTCCTTCTCATGCTTACCTTCTGAACGAAGAATCTCGTTAACAATGTCGCCATCGTTCGTAAGAAGTATTAAGCCCTCTGAGTCTTTATCAAGGCGGCCAATATTAAATATTCTTAATGGATGGTTGACCAAATCAACGATATTGCCCTTTACGCCTTTTTCTGTTGTACTCGTAATGCCTACAGGTTTATTTAAAGCAATATAGACATGATTCCTTGCTACCCGGATGGGATTGCCGTTAACAACAACATGATCTCCGGGATTTACTTGGCTGCCGATTGTTGCACGTTTGCCGTTTATCGTTACTCTTCCTTCGGCAACTAATTTATCTGCACCCCGTCTAGAGGCTACGCCAGAATCGCTTATATATTTATTAATACGCATATGATCACAACCTTAATAGAGGATTGTTTATTAGATTAATTAACTATACTTTATTTTAAGAATGTTGCACAACCATAATTAAGTATGTTGGCTTTGATTGGTTATCTCGAAAAAAATAAAGGCTAACTATACACAATTTATATTTATATAGTTCAGCCAGTAATCGGATTTTTATACAAATATTAGTCTCAGTATAGCATGAAATGAATCCTAACTTTAAGTTCAACTATTTACGTATTTTCCCAAAAACTTCGCTCATCGTTCGAATTCCCATTTGGATGTCATCCTCGCTTAGATGAGAGAATCCGAAGATTACTTTTGATTGAGAGGGAGGCAGATTGTAATAGTAATCAGCACGTTCCCAAGTTACTCCCTCGTTTGCACATTCCATTTCAAATTGCTGATATTCAGTTTGCGAATGCTTCCAGCTGCCGAATAAGTGCAGTCCGGCGTGGGTGTCTATCCAATCAAACGCATCAAACTGGTAGTGTGCTAATGAATGTTTGAAAACCTCGTATTTTTGAGTATAGGAACGATTCAATTTGCGCAGATGGCGTTCAAGCCTTCCTGTTTTAATAAAATTGGCAGCCGCCATTTGCTCGATTATCGAGGTTGTGTACTCTCCGAATAAATTACGGGCCTTTAAAAATTCAGGAACAAGATCGGAAGGGAGGATCGCATATCCAATTCTTAATGAAGGAAGAATATTTTTCGCAAAGGTTCCTAAATAAACAACTCGGTCTTCGTAATCTAATACTTTTAAGGGCTCAATAGGCCGGCCTTTTCTTTGAAACTCACTATCATAATCATCCTCAATAATAATGGCGTTGTTTTCTTTGGCCCATTGCAGCAGCTTTAAGCGTTCCTCTAACTTCATGATATGCCCTGTTGGAAATTGATGACTAGGGGTCACATAAACCATCCGGCTGTTCCAATCACTTACCATCATTCCTTTTGGCTCAATTGGTACGTGAATCAAGGAAGCACCGGCAGCAATAAAATTCGCTTGAATCGATTGAAAGGAAGGATCTTCAACAATGACCTGATCGCCTGGATTTATTAATAATTGGGATAATATCCCGATCCCTTGCATGACTCCGTTAATAATCACAATATCCCTTGGGTTTGAGGACATTCCGCGCGTACGATATAGATAAGCAGCGATCGCCTCTCGCAGTGTGAGCAAGCCTTGTATATGATAATCCTCAGACTTCATTAAGAAATCGACGTCTCGCGTTGCCTGGTAAAGTGCATTTTTCCATTCTTCTACTGGAAACAGGCTTATATCTGGCGAAAAACCTGAGCCACTAAAATTTATTTCCCCTTTTTTTGAGGGCCTTCTTTCATCGGTAGGAATCCGTAATCCCCAATCTGAAAGGCGGAAACTCTTATTCGATTTTTCCATTAAACGCAATTTTTTTGGAGAATAAGCGACAAATGTTCCACTTCCTTCAATAGAAGAGACATATCCATCTGCAAAAAGCATTTCATAAACCTGTTTTATCGTATTTCGGTTAACACTATATCTTTTCGCCATTTCCCTGCTCGAAGGAAGCTTCATCCCTACTTCTACCTTCCCATCTAGAATCAATCCTTTTAAAAAATGATAGATGGTTTGATATTTATATGGATACTTACTATTTTCGATATCTAAGGTTGAAAATAGATCCATAGAAAAACCTCTCTCTTTGTTAAAAAATTGGGCTAGTAAAATTATAACAAATTGGGTCTTTTTTGGTATCCAAACTTTATTTAAACTTTAGAAAGAATTTATTTTTTAAAGGGGATAAAAGAAATGAACTTATATGTATTGATTTATGATGGATATGCTCACTTTGAAGCAGATTTAATTGGATGGATGAAAGGCCGTTCTGACAAGCTAGTGACTGTTTCTTTGGGTGGTCAAGAGATTCATAGCGCAGAGGGCTTTATTATGAAACCTCATGTTACGATTGATGAAGTCGATGCCAACGATGTAGATGCGTTTATCGTTCCGGGGGGCGATTCTCCTTCTATTCTTGGAAATGAGAAACTGCAAGAGCTGCTAAAAAAGCTGGACGAGAAAAATATATTAATAGGTGCTATTTGCTATGGCCCACTATTGTTGGGGGAATCCGGAATTTTAAAAGAAAGAAAGTTTACTACAACGGTAACGTCAGATTTGGAATTATTTAATACATTTGAAGGCGGTAAGTTTGTGGATGAAGGTGTAGTCGTTGATGGCCATATTGTAACCGCAAAAGGCGAGGACTATGTTGACTTTGCATTAACTGTCTGCAGGCTTGCCCAAGTTTCAAATGAAAATAACTTAAATTACTGGGCTAATTTTTTTCGAAGCAAGGAGTTAGTGAATCAAGGATGAGTAAGAAAAAGGCAGCTATCATTGGAATTGGGGCTTTAGGAAAAGGTATAGTGAAAGTCTTTGCGGAGCACCCATTGGTAGAACTTGTTGCTATTTGTGATATTAATTCGGAAAAAGTTGATCAATGCGCTTCTCTTTTTCATGTTGAAGGATTCACGAATCATCTGGAATTATTGGAACAGACAGATATTGACATGGTGTATGTTGCCGTTCCGCCAAAATGGCATCATGATATTGCAGTAGATGTCATTCGCGCCGGAAAACATATTTTATGCGAAAAGCCGTTAGCAAACTCATTGGATGAAGCAGAAAATATGTTACGCTTAGCAAAAGAATACAATATAGTTCATGCAATGAATTTTCCTCTAAATTATTTACATAATACACGTAAGTTTGAGGAGTTGTTGCTCGACGGATATATAGGGCAGTTGCGTAAAGTTGATCTTCAAATGAAGTTTCCAACATGGCCAAGACATTGGCAAGAAAATAGTTGGATTAACACCCGTGAACAAGGTGGCTTTGTATTCGAAGTAGCAGGACATTTTATTCAACTGATTCAACGGTTTTTCGGTCCAATTAAAGATGTAAAGAGTGAACTGGAATTTCCCGAAGATCCTCATCTTCCTGAAACGGGAATCATATCAACTATGCGCTTAGAAAATGGAGTTCCAATCATGTTCAATGGCATTAGTGGGACAGCAGGTGTAGAAGAACAGCATCTAAATCTTACAGCCTATGGTACGGAAGGTACATTATCTCTTATTGACTTAATGAGATTGAAAGCTGGAAAGACTGGCGAAGAGTTCCTAGAGGTTAAAATTGAAAATAACCATTTTTGGAATGAATTAATTAATGAGTTTATAAAGGCGATTGATGGAAAAACTAGTGAATTATACGATTTTCAAGTTGGCTATGATGTTCAGGAAGTACTTGAAGCACTTCGTAAATAGGATAAAAAAGTGAGTGATGACACTCACTTTTTTGTGTAAAATCCCTATTCAAATGTCCCTTTTACAACCGGCACTTTATTCTCGACCATTACTTTCCCTTTGGCGATGACCGTATTAATTTCGAGAGTCTCTTTATCTAGTAAAACGATGTCAGCATCTGTTCCTTCCTCGATGCGGCCTTTGTTTGAAAGCTTAAGCACATTCGCTGGGTTTAATGTAATGACTTGCAGTGCCGTTTCTAACGAAATCCCCTCTTGGATGACAGCATCTCTTACTTCCTTAAATAAAGAGGAGACTTCTGCTACCTGAAGACCAACTAATTCTCCCCTTTTGTTAAAAGACGGCAGACTGCCTTGGCCATCAGACGAAAAAGTAATATTCTCTAGTGGCACACCGGCATCAAGCATTTGCTTCAGCCCCTTGCTGCATTTCACTTCCCCTTCTTCAAAAAACTGCGGGACGGAACTCGTTGTTAGATCAACGTAACCACCGTTTTTGGCATATTGAATGCCTGCCTCAAACAGTTCTTCATTCCGGTTAATATGGGTTGGATGAAAATGCGAAATGGGAATATTCGTCTTCTCAACCACTTCTTCGAGTAAAGAAAGCATGTCTTTCCCATCCCCGACATGAATTTCAACAAGGCCGGCCTTGCCTGATAATAATCCGCCATTTCGGGCAGCGGTAGCAATTTTTGCGATTTCATCGACCGTTGGTTCAGAAGACCGATGATCGGCAATGGCAATTTCGCCTACCCCGATAATTTTGTCAATAAAAATGAGATCTTCTTCGATCTTGTTCGTGATTGTTCTTACTGGAAGCTGGTATGAACCTGAATGAATATAACATGTCACGCCTTCTTCCTCTAAGCCGTTTGCTTTTGCTAGCAGGCTTTCCATTCTTCTTGTCGTCCCGTCTGTACCAAGAAGACCGACAACCGTCGTAATGCCCGCAGTGGTTACATCTGTTAACATCAACTCCGGTGTACGGGTTTTGAAGCCGCCCTCGCCGCCTCCCCCAATGATATGAACGTGGGCATCGATAAATCCGGGAACAACGATTTTATCCGTAGCATCGATAACCGTAATCGGAACGAAATTGTCGGGCTGTTCAATCAGCTCTCTTATATAACCGATTTTACTATCAACTAGTAAAAGATCTTTCGTGCCTAAATAATGAGGTGCATACACTTCCCCATTTTTAATTAAAGTAATCATGATAATCTCCTCCTACGTTACACTCTAGATGAACACATCTTAAAACGGACCATAATTGATAAAATGTGCTACAACGACTGCAATTAAGCCAATAATAAATTGAATAATGACTAATGGCAGAACCCATTTTGCCCATTTCGTCCATGGAATCCCGGCGATGGCTAATCCAGCCATTAAAGTCCCGGCAGTTGGGAAGATAATATTTCCGATTCCATCAGCAAATGAAAACGATAGAACAGCTGTCTGTCTTGTAATATCAAGCAAATCAGCGAGCGGTGTCATGATTGGCATCGTTAACATTGCATGGCCGCTTCCTGATGCTAAAATAAAGTGAATGACCGTTTGGAAACTATACATGCCCATAACACTGAATGTTCCCGGTACATGCTTAATCGCTTCTGAAACACCGTGAAGCATCGGGTCGACAATATGTCCTTGGTTTAAGACAACTAACGTAGCACGCGATACCCCAATAATTAACGCACCCGTTATTAAAGCAGCTGAACCGCTCATAAAGTTTTTCACAAGATTATCAATAGAAAGTCTGCCAATAATACCAATCACAATCGTTAAAATAATAAATAATGCCGCAATCTCGGATAAATACCACTCGTATTTGATAACTCCATAGGCGAGTACTACATAGGTTAATAGAAATGCACTAAGAATAAGCTTGTGCTTTGTTGTTAAATTCACTTTTGATTGCAGCAGCTTGTCGGCAGCTGACTTATCGTAGTTCCCATAAAAACCTAATTCAGGATTTCGTTTTACTTTCATTGCATAACGATAAACAAAAATTACAGAAACAAGATAAACAACAACAAATAAAATTAAGCGTAAGCCAATCCCTGAGAATAATGGCAGTTCCGCAATCCCCTGCGCAATTCCTACTGTAAATGGATTCATTACAGCTGTTGTAAAACCTGCTGCCGCACCGAGGAGCACAATCGCCATCCCTGTGATCGTATCAAAACCAAGGGCGATGGCGAGCGGAATTAATAAAGGTATATAGGCTAACCCCTCTTCCGCCATCCCCATTAATGATCCGCCGGCTGCAAAGAACAGCATCATAATAGGAATTAACAGTTTCTCCCGCTTCGCAAGTTTTTGCGCCATTGTCGCAATTAAGACATCAATGGTCCCAGTTGCACTAAATACACCAAAAAATCCGCCAATGATTAATACAAAGAAAATAATACCGCCGGCTTCCACCATCCCTTTATGAATGGCTTTTATCATATCAAATGGATTAACTGGTGAAGATTCTGTCCATGTGAATGAATCCGCTAGGACCGTTGTTCTGCCATCCACTTCTACTCTGGTGTATTCCCCCGCTGGCAAAACCCACGTTAAAATCATCGCTATTACAACTACTCCGAATAATAATGCAAAGGCATTGATTTGTAACGGCTTCTTTTTAGGTGCGGCAAGAGGTTCCAGCTCCTTGTTCACTTGACTCATTAAACCATCTCCTTTTTTAATTTTTTTGTACATTTTATTAATATGCAAATAGTGTGCCAATTTATAAATCTAATAAATTCAGAATATTTAATTATCACAAAGCCACTATTGGTCTTTTTTGGTCTATTTTGGTAAGATAATAGAACCAAAAGCAACTAAAAGGGGGGCTCTATCATTAAACAATCACTCACCTTAATCACAGGAAGCAAGCAAACAAAACGAGTTTTACATGAACAGCTGCATCAGTTATTAGGAGATTATGTCCAAATTGAAGCCTACTCCTCTGATGAAGGACTCCCCACGCAATTGTCAGATGATTTCTTTTTATTCTCATCCGAGGTGACAAGACTAGAAGCGAATGAGGCGTGTCAGATGACTGGTAAAGAAATAATGGTTGGAAAACGGACAATCCATCACCGATTTATCGGCCAGCTGTTAAAAATCCCGGTAAATTCCGAAGTTCTTATTGTCAATGATGATGATTCCGCTACGATTGAAGTGATTGAATCGCTTTATCAGCTAGGCATTGATCATTTACGGTTCATCCCATTTAAGAAGGACCAGATTTTTTATGAAAATATCGATATTGCCATCTCTCCTGGTGAAACTCATCTTTGTCCGCCATCTATTAATAATGTAATTGATATTGGAGTTCGGCTATTTGATATGGCAACCATTTTAAAAGTAGTAGAGTATTTTTGTTTAGGTGAAAAAATCTCGTCAATGATTTCAGAAAGATATATTCGTAACATCATTGATTTACAGAGGGAGCTATTATTTGCGGAACAAAATGCAAAGCAAATAAAGCTGCATATTCAAAACGTTGTCAACACTGTCGATGACGGCATTTTAGCGATCAATAAACAACATCAAGTCACCGTTTTTAACCGGCGCTTAGGAGCCTTGTTTCAGCTTCCTGTAGATGAAGCCATCAATAAGCAATTGAAGGAAGTGTTCGTTCAACAAGAGCTTATCGACTTTATCTTATATGGTAAGGAAAAAAGTAAATTTTTTACGATTTACGGAGTGGATCTTGTTGTTTTCCGTCATCAAATGGAAATGGAAAGCACCATTGTGGCAACGTTTAAAAGTATTCATCAAGCTTTTGAAGTTGGAAAAATGGCTCAAAGAGAATTGAAAAACAAAGGCTTTTACGCCAAATACGACTTTGATGACATCATTGGGATACACCCGCTCCTCATAGAAACGAAACAAATTGCCAAAAAACTAGCACTCTCTGAGCACCCCATATTAATTCAAGGGGAGACAGGAACGGGAAAAGAATTATTCGCTCACTCAATCCATCTTCATTCAATGCGAAAAAACGGACCATTTATTGCTATTAACTGTAGCGCCTTAAGTGAAAATTTACTTGAAAGTGAATTGTTCGGCTACGAGGAAGGGGCTTTTACCGGTGCGCAAAGAGGAGGAAAAAAGGGCTTATTCGAATTAGCGGATAATGGAACGATTTTTTTGGATGAAATTGGCGATATTAGCTTTACTGTCCAATCCCATTTATTGCGAGTTCTTCAGGAGAAAGAATTACGGCGAATCGGTGGAAGTAAAGTCATACCCGTAAATGTTCGAGTAATTGCAGCAACAAATAAGGACATTCAACAAAAATCAGAAGAGGGCTCATTTCGTTCAGATTTATTTTACCGCTTGAACGTTCTTACACTTTCTGTCCCTCCGCTTCGAGCTCGAATAACAGATATTCCGTTATTGGTCAATCACTTTATCACGAAAAGTGGGAAATGGGTTAAGGTTGAAGAGAATCTCCTAGAACAGCTGAAAAAACATGAATGGTTAGGCAATATCCGTGAATTAAAAAGCACGATTGATTATATGCTCACCATCTGTGATGGAAATAAGATTGAACTGAAAGATATTCCTCACAATCGCCTTCAAAAAAGTAAGAAACAAGAGAGCGTAACGTGCTATTCACTTCCTAATAATTTATTAGAAATACATGAATATAAATTAATCCTCGAAACAATTAAACATTGTAATGATAATGGTAAACCGGCAAGTCGACAGCATATTTCAATGGTTACCGAGGAAGAGGGTCCTTTCTTATCGCCACAGCAAGTTCGCAGACGATTGGATTACCTTGAATCTAAAGGCCTCATTACGAAAGGTCGGGGAAGATCCGGTACAAAAATTACGACAAGCGGGGTTGAGTACTTACACCAGCTTGGATTACATGCAACAAACAGCGGGGGATGAAGGCGCCCCCACTGAATGAAGCTTTACTTAATAACTACTAGATTAAAATCAATATGTCTTTTCAGGAGCAAAATGGCCAATACCCTTTAATTCATAGTCAAAGAATTGAAGAATAAGTTCATTTTCCGTTTCAATGCAATAATATTGCTCAATGTCTGCTTTTCCGCCTTGAATAACGTTTGCAAGGATAGGAGAGAAAAGCGGTAAATCTGTTAAGCTTAAATGTTTTGCTCCTTTAAAATGTACTGTATAAGCATCCTTGAAGTGTTCATTATCAGCTTTGTTCGCTACATAAGTAGAGTTGCTATCGAGCTGGTCCCAAACATCGTCTGAATAAATGTTAAAAAGAGGTGTCTTGAAATCTTCATCTCTCGCAACAAAATCATTGATGTCTTTCTTATAAACAAGGTCACTAAAGAACGGAGCATCAATATTGACAACAGCATCGATATCACTGCGCTGTCTGCCTAGCCAAACACTTGCAGCGCCGCCCATTGAGTGCCCGAATACACCAATTTTCTCAGTATTGATAAGCTGATAAATAGGGTCGTTGTCACTTTTGGCTTTTGTAAGAATCGTATCAATCACAAAATTCATATCATCTGTTCGCAGCTTCATCCATTTTTGAATAAGTCCATACACTTCTTCGTTCGTGTACACACCGTCTTTGTTGGCATTGGCGACTTCACTTTTATACTCGTCATTCATCAAAGCCGTCTTTCCGTCCTCTGAAGCGGTATAGAAGGAATGATAAGGGTGATCGATTGAAACGACTACATAGCCATGGCTTGCAAGCTCTGTATAAGTAGAGGTATTGCTTGTCTTAATCCCAGATGCCCCATGAGAGAACACGAGTAGAGGATATGTTTCATGAGCGTTTTTAGGATACCAAAATTCTACATTTACAAATCTGTTGTCACCGTTGTCGGTAAATTCTTCGATACGGTTTTTATCGGTATAAGTGTAAGCAGCCGTTCCAACTTCATATTCACCTGTCACTTTTGGTGACTTGTGCTGAGGAAATACAATAGCAGGAGTGAGTGCAAACACGAATACGAATATCATCATGATAGATTTCCAAACAACTTTAGAAGCTTTGAATGTTTTTGTATTTGTTTTGTTACGGATAAGAGAAACCGTCGCTATGACCGCTAATATGAAAAGCAGCCCAGCCAGCAATATCCAGCGGAAGCTCCACTCAACCACGGATGTAAGGGTAAGCAGGATAAATGCTATAAATATAGCAATTCTTATCCAATTTTTCATTTTTTTATGGTTTTGCTTCGTTCCGAGACAATAGGCAGAAAAAGCAATCTCTAAAATCAACGTGATAACTAATAGTATAGTTCCCAATGTAATGCACCTTCTCTTTTGAATTATGTTTGTGAAATTATCATAAAAAAAAGGAGAAAGGATGTATATAGAAAAACGGTAAGTTGTAGCTATAAGCAAATAAGATGCAAAAAAGGCGGTAAGCACCGCCTAATTATTTGTTCCGAACACCTTCAGCTTTATGATTTAATTGACTGCATCTTACGCATCTTTCTTCAATGCCTTTAATTTTTCGTTGATGATTTGGGCTTCCTTTTTATCTTTTTGCCATGACAGCAGGCGAACTAGGAAATAAATTACGGCAATTTGCAGTGTCAGAATGCTTGCCTCTAATGCATTGTTCACAATACCGAAAATGCTGCCAAGGGAAATCAATAAAATCTCCAGTGTAAAAAAATGAATGGCCATTTTAATACGCATTTTCTTCTTAGTTTCATCATGAGGGGAATACAAAATAAATCCTGTCAATGCACCTAAAAATGCAAATGCCATAATGATATAAATCGACTTCAAATCAAAGGGCAAATCGGGATAATACATTTGCCGCAAAACTGTCATGATTATGATGATCGATGCGAAGATGATTAAGAAATTCTTCATAGTCTTTTGTACAAATTCAGTCAGGTTCATAAGTATCCCTCCTTTTACAATCCAAGCATTTTTTTCAGTACAGGTACATACTGTCTGGATACAACAGCACGTTCCCCGTTATCAAGCACTGCTTCGAATCGGCCGCTTAAGGAAGGATAAATAGACGAGATCTTGGCTATGTTCAAAATCGTTGATTTCGATGCACGAAAACAGTTTTTTTCCTTGAGTAATTTCTCTAGCTCATAAAGCTTTTGTTTGACCTCAAAAACGCTGTCCTTGCAGTAACTAAAAACCTTACCGTCAACTGCCTCGAAATAATAGATATCACTAAGTTTAATACGATGAACTTTATCATTTTGATATCCGAGTATATTGAGGTCCTCGGTTTTTAGCTTGTTGACGATTTCATATATTTCTTCATCTACCTCATGACACCTAATGAGGATTTCTTCTCCAAGCTCTTTGCTTATTTCTTCTACTGAAATTTTCATATTATCACCCACGAAAATTCAAATATAATCCTTTATTTATTTTATCAGATTATTATTTAGCATTGAAACTATGATATTTAGCCAGGGGCTATTCATTTTATATTCTATGAATAAGAGTATTAGGACCTAGTCATTATCCAGAAATAGGATTAAGATAAATAAAAAGAAACCATGAAAGACATGGAGGAAGGTATGGAAGATAAACTGAAAGATTTGAATTGGATTGATAAAGTATTTAGTGGAATACGGGTAATGTGGGTGTTATTGTGGATTATCATTTTTGCTTCTAATGGAGTATTTCACGAAACAGTGATCCCATTTGAATTTTTGTTATTATGGTTAACACTCTCCTATATTTTACCCCAAATATTTTTGTTGCCTGCTGCGCGATCATACTTAACTTACTACTTATTAGAGTTTTTTTTATCAGGAAGTCTTTACGTTTATTTATTATTAATTGTCGGGTCGGACTCTTCTTTAATATTAATCCCCTTTATTAGTCTTGGATTATATTTTTCTCGCAGTTTAATATGGCTGGCTGTGACCGGACTTTTAATGATGATCCCGTTTGCCGGCTTTTATTTGCAAAGTGAATCGTTGATCGTGCTTTTTACACATATATTAAACAATATCATTGCATTAGGAGTTGGTTATGCATTTAATAGAATTTACTTTCTATTAAGGGAAAATCAGAAGCAATATTTATTAATAAGAGATCAGAAGGCGGTTTTGGAACAGTATGCAAAAAAGGTTGAAAGTTTAACACTGTTAGAGGAACGGAACCGGATGGCTAGTGAGCTGCATGATACAACTGGCCATACTTTTACTTCTGTTATTGTAGGGATTGATGGCATTATTGCTAATCTGAAGCTTTCAGATACTGAAAAGGCATTGAATAAGCTGCAGATATTAAGAGATTTGACTAGAAAAGGTCTTGATGAAATTAGGAAAACGATTCACATGATGCCAGGCTCTGAAGAGGAAGAATCATTACTTTGCAGATTGACATCATTGGCAAATGATTTTGAAGTACATACAGGTACAATCGTTCATTTCAAGTGCTATGGACAAGAGCGGGATCCTAGTTATCATGCGCAGCATACAATGATGCGCTGTCTGCAAGAAGGTCTGACGAATGCTAAAAGGCATGGAGAAGCTCAAAACATATATGTCACATTAGAATATGGAAATGAATCGATAGCTTTAACAATTCGAGATGACGGAAAAGGGGGCGAGGACATCGAATTAGGTTTTGGATTAAATGGCATGAAACAAAGACTACATTCGTTAAATGGCTATTTACATATTGCTGCCGCATCCGGTTCTGGCTTGGAAGTTACATGCAAAATACCAATTCAAGGGGATTTCTAATGAATAAGATTAAATTACTAATCGTGGATGACCAAGCTATCATTCGTGAAGGACTACAAGATATCTTTCTATTAGATGAAGACATTCAGGTTGTTGGTTTAGCAGAGAATGGTGAACAGGCTATCCAATTTTGTGAGAAAGAACATCCGGATACTTTGTTAATGGACGTTCGTATGCCAGTTTTGAATGGAGTTGAGGCAACGAAGATCATTAAAAACAGGTGGCCACATATTAAAATAATAATCTTAACAACGTTCCAAGAAATTCAATTTGTGACGGAAGCATTAAAAGCAGGAGCGGAGGGTTATCTTCTAAAGGCTATTGATCCAATGGACTTGATATCCGGGGTTAAACTGATTTCTTATGGCGGGACATTCATCTCAAAGGAAATAGCCAATTTATTAATTGATCAGATGAATCAACCAAGCAAAAGGAAAATGACCGAAGAAAATGCAGCTAAAAGATACGGTTTGACAGAAAGAGAAACAGAAGTATTGCGCTGTTTGGCAGAAGGAATGAATAATGCAGAGATTTCTTCTCATTTATTCTTATCTGAAGGAACTGTTAAGAATTACATCTCGAACATCTATGCAAAGCTTGACTTACATGACCGCTTAAAAGTAGCTAGAAAAGCAGTAGATGAAGGGATGGTATGACTGCAGTCACAAACATTCTTAATGCCCTTATGTTATGACTGCAGTCACTACTCTGAACCCAATATATATCGGATAATTTGCTAGACGATATGTAAAGGGGAAGGATTCATGTGAAGCAATTCAAAGTATTATGTTTATGCATGATTATATTTTTTATCAGCGGAGTAAATATAAATGTGGTAGCGAAGAATAAAACGATAAATTTTGAGCGCATTGATTCTTATTTAGAAGATCAGATGGATAAGCAAGCTATAGCTGGTTTAGCTTATGTAATCGTTCAAGGAGATAAAATAGTTCACTCAAAGGCTTTTGGGAAGGCGGATATTGGGACAGAATTGTCTGTTCAAACACCAATGAAACTTGCGTCTTTAAGCAAATCCTTTACAGCATTAGCAGTCATGCAATTAGTTGATCAAGGGAAAATTGATCTAGATGCACCAGTGCGAAACTATATACCGTGGTTCCAACTAAAAGACAATGATTTATCAAAGGGCATAACGATTAGGCATCTATTAAATCAAACAAGTGGTATCCAATCTGACGGAGAGTTGGTCTTGGGGACTGAGCTACTAAACAAGTCACAAGAGGAAACGGTAAGATTGATGAAAAGGGTCGGGCTATCTCACCCAGTTGGAACAGAATTCGAGTACTCTAATTTGAACTATGTTAGTTTGGGCTTAGTTGTTGAGCATGTAACAGGTAAATCTCTTGCTGATTATATCCAAACAGAAATTTTGTCACCTTTACAAATGAATAATTCCTACACATCTGTTGAGGAAGCAAGGAAACATGGACTTTCGAAAGACTTCACCTCATGGTTCGGCATGCTAGTACCAACGAGGACAATGATAAGTGATTTACCGAACTTTCTTGCAAGCGGATATATGATATCAAGCGCTGAGGATATGGGGAAATACTTATTAATGTATATGAATAAAGGGGAATTTCAAGGACAATCGATTCTATCTGATAAAGGTATTCAAACTTTGCAGACACCGGCTAAAGTAGCGAAAATGGTTCTAGATGGTCAATATTTTGGCAACTATGCAATGGGCTGGTGGGAGAGAACGGTTCAGGGAACAAAAATAATCGGTCATTCAGGCGATTTATTTTCTGCTGCAAGAACGGATATGTATATACTTCCAGAGCAAGAAATGGGGGTTATAGTTTTATCTAATACGAATAACGGCAATTTTGCTCCTGGAGACTCCCATATTAGTACAGAAGGTGTCATTTCCTTGTTAATAGGTAAAGAACCTATGAATAGGGAGGAGCAAGGTTTTGAACAATACTATATGATTTTTGATGTAATTGTAGCTCTCATAATAGCAAGTTTTATTTTGTATATTGTTAAGTTGAAAAAGAGAAAGGCAACGCACGTTTCGATTACAAAATGGTTTGTCATCTCAACAGGATTACAATTATTCTTGCCGGTTTCAATATTAATTGCAGCACCAAAATGGCTTGGAATACCGTCATGGGGATATTTGTTCTTTGTGCAGGCAGATTTAGTTAGTGTACTGCTCATTACTCTACTTTCTTTTATTACTATTGGAGTCATAAAAATAGTATGGCTGCTTCAGAATATCAGGCGAAACCATTATAATTCCGAAATGAAATATCATTAATATTTTAAGAGTTTTGTACTTCAGCCCTTTTTTGAATAATCGCGCTGACCTTACTGCGTAAAAATTTATGTAACATTATTAAATAACCTCTCGTCAGTATACTTGAAATTTCAACTAGAAGAGGGAGAGTACATAACTATGAAAAAAGGAATAATCGTTCTTATGTTAACGATCGTATTAGGCGTTGTAGTGACAGCCTGTTCCAGCAATAAGGAGGCTGCGATCGAGTCGAAGCTGCCTGTGAAAGAAATGGTGGAGCAGATGGTGAAGAAGGTGCCGCAGCCTGCTCAAATAGAATTGAAAGCTGATGAAGTGAAAACATTCTATCATTTAGACCCGGCGAAGCTTGAGGAATATGAAATTAGATTTCCGATGATGAACGTCAAGACCAATGAAATCGCCATTTTGAAAGTGAAAGATGCGAAGGATGTTCTTGAAGTTGAATCAGCAGTGAAACAAAGAGCGGAAGATGTGAAAAAGCAATTCGAAATGTATCTGCCAGATCAATATGAGAATGCCAAAAACTATAAGCTCATCACGAAAGGAAATTATATTTTATTAGTTATTTCAGAGGAAGCAGACGAGCTTGTGAAAGTTTACGATAGCTTCTTTGATCAAAAGTAAACGATCATGGTATTTAGCAGCTTAATCTTTTTATTTTGGTTTCTGCCGGTTGTTTTAGTGCTTTACTATTGTTTGCCGCGCCGGTTTCGAAATTTTATTTTATTTATAACTAGCCTACTCTTTTATGCGTGGGGAGAACCAGCTTACATCGTACTTATGATGATATCCACTATGCTGGATTACAGTTTCGGTCTGTTGCTCGATAGACCGAAGCTTTCTCCCCGGAAGCGCAAGCTCATCGTTACATTATCCATTATCGCTAACCTAGGGATTCTGTCGTATTTCAAATACGTGGATTTTCTTATACAGAATGTCAACGCATTGCTCGGAACACATATTCATTCAACAGAACTGCCTCTCCCCATCGGAATATCTTTCTATACGTTTCAATCTATGTCCTACATTATTGACGTATATAGAGGAAGTGCTAGAGCCCAGCGGAATTGGGTTGACTTCGGAACTTATGTTGCCTTGTTTCCTCAACTGGTAGCAGGTCCGATTGTCCAATATAACACGCTTGCCGTACAGCTTAAGGAACGCTCGGAAAATATCCAAATGTTTGCAGAGGGTGTTCGCCGGTTCATTATTGGTCTGACTAAGAAGGTTCTTCTTGCCAATAATATCGGTATTCTTTGGCAAACCATTTCCCATTCAAATCTTGATTCGCTACCTGCGTTAACAGCCTGGATTGGAATTGTCGCTTTTGCTTTCCAAATCTATTTTGACTTTAGCGGTTATTCTGACATGGCCATTGGCCTCGGCCTCATGTTCGGCTTCCGGTTTAGAGAGAACTTCAACAAGCCGTATATTGCAGAAAGCATTACTGATTTCTGGAGAAGATGGCATATTTCGCTCAGTAGCTGGTTTCGAGATTATGTCTATATTCCGCTTGGGGGAAACCGCCGGGGGTTAGCTATCCAAATGCGTAATATCCTCATCGTTTGGCTGCTTACAGGATTATGGCATGGAGCAAGCTGGAATTTCGTCTTATGGGGGCTGTACTTCGGCGTTATTCTGATGATTGAAAAATGGTGGGGGTTAAAGCTGTTACAGCGCTTACCGCATTGGGTGAGGCACATCTATGCAATTTTTCTTATTTTAGTAGGTTGGGTTTTGTTCGCTTTTGATCAGCCGTCCTTGATCGTCCATTATTTGCAGGCCATGGCGGGACTCAATCATCAGCCGATTTGGAATGATAGCACAGTGTACTATGCTTATACGAACGCTATTTTGCTCGTGGTCCTGATAATTGCCTCAATACGGAAGAAGCAACCGCCAGAGTCATCCTTTTCACTCGTTTGGTATGGATTTCTCTTTTTTCTTTCCATTGCTTACTTGGTTGACGACACTTTTAACCCATTCTTATATTTTCGCTTCTAGGGGGAGTACATCATGACAGATCGATTATTCGTTTTAGGTTTTGTTGGAACACTATTTCTAATCTCTGTGATCTTTCTTATCTTGCCCCCTCAGCGATTCTCCGATTTAGAAAACAGATATTTGCAAGGAGCCCCAGAGCTATCTTGGAATAACATATTATCGAAGAAATATGCCGAAGATGCGGAAAATTTCCTAACAGATCATTTTCCTTTTCGAGGCAAATGGTTGTGGGTGAAATCCACTGTGGAACAATCGAGACTTCAACAAGAAAATAACGGAATTTATAAAGGAAAAGATGGCTATTTATTTGAAAAATTTTCAGAGCCCAATTATAAGCAAATAGAGCAGTACACAGAGTCTATCAATCAATTTGCCATGCATCATCCGGAGGTGAGCATGACCTTCATGCTGGCACCTACCTCAACAGGCATTTATCCCGAACGATTGCCTTGGTTAGCACCGACGTATTCTCAAAAAAAGGTGAATCAATTTGTAGCTGATCATATGTGGAATGGGCTGACCTTTATGGATGGCTTTGATTTTCTTAGCAAGCATGCTGCTGAGCCTATTTATTATCGAACTGATCATCATTGGTCAACATATGGCGCTTATTTAGCTTATAGCTCCTATGCAAAACAGAAGGGGTGGCCATATTTTCAACAGAATGATTTCCAAATTCAAACAGTAAGTCATTCGTTTCTAGGAAGCTACCATACAAGGAGTCAGTATAGCGGTATACTCCCCGATGCTATCCAGGCCTATATCCCTCGCAAACCTGTACATACAAAGATGTATATCGCGGATCATGATGAAATGAAAACGAGCATGTATGATGCAAGCTTTCTTGATAAGAAGGATCAATATTCCTATTTCTTAGGCGGTGTACACGCTTTAATGAAGCTTACAACAAGTCTTGAGCCGCAAAGCATACAACAGCAGAAGCTGCTAGTCATTAAAGACTCCTATGCACATAGTGTCATTCCCTTCCTCACCAATCATGTGCCGGAAATTCACGTGATTGATATTCGTTATTATAATGGCAGCATTAGTAAATACATGTCCGAAAATGGCATTAAGGACGTTCTGTTTTTATTTAACACTGCCACCTTTGTCGACAATGATGCTCTGTTGAAACTGAATAACTAATAGGAAGTGCATTTTGGAAACTAGCTATTTATTTTACTAGCTAGCGAAATTTTTAACTTGCACTTCTTTTCCACATTCCAATTTCTTGTAAAAAAAGGCAACGAGCATTGCTGGAATCGTACAAATAATCATTCCGATAAACGCGTATCTTGGTTCTATTTCATATAAATACCCGCCGAAAAGAGTGAACACTGCAGTGCTCCAGCTAAGTGCCAAGGCTGAGTATATTCCTTGTGCTTTCGGAATTTGCTCATGTGGAATATTTTTAATTAAGTATTGCATAAAGGCATAATGTGCCATCGCAAAAGAGCATGCATGTAATGTTTGTGCGATAGAGAACATAATGACATTAGGAAAGGCAAATACTAAGATCCAACGTAATGTTGATCCCAATGCTGCCAGGGTCAGCAGGGAGCCTATAGAGTATTTACGGAAAGCTCGGTCCGCAAAGAAAAAGAAAAGGATTTCAGCAATGACCGCAATGTTAAGAATGATTCCAATTAAAAATTTTGGTGCGTGAATATCTTGTAAATAAATATACCCATAGCTGTAATAAGAAGCATGTGCTGCTTGTAATAAAATCACAATGACGAGTACTAAACCGAAATGTTTGATCTTAAATAAGCTAAGAAGGCCGCCAGTTTTTGTCTGACTAGCTTGTGGTTTACCAGATAAAACAACGGGTGCATGCATAAAGCCAAGACCTACAAATATCAATGTACCAATTAACAGCACCCATAAAATCACATCATCCCCAAATGCCCCTGTAAAGAACGTCATGATCATGCCGGCAACGACAAATCCAAGTGATCCCCATGAGCGGCTCTTACCGTAATGCTGTAATTGCTTATTTTGTACGAGAACACTAGCTGCACTATCTAATGCAGGCATCAATGTAGGATAAAATAAATGCAAAAGTAACGTAATGATCAGCAAGCTTGAAAAGGAGTTTGCCGGGATATAACATAGAATGGCTAGCAGAGCTGCGACTGACATGCCATTTAGTAAGGATTTGCTGCTAAATTTCCCTGAAAAATAAGGAAAGGCAAATAATGTTGAAAGTCCTCGTGCAGCCATTCCTAAACTCATAATCAAACTTGCTTCTGACACTGTAATTCCCTTTGCATGTATTAGCCACCCGGTCCAATAGGGGAGAAATATCCCCCAAGTCATATAGAAGCTGAAGAAACGAGTGCTCATCCAGCGTTGTGTATTCATAGTCAATCCCTCCAATAATTGCATCATAACAGGAGGATGCTTACAATAATATGAGATATCTCATATTTAGGGTGTGAATAATGGAAATTTATGAAAAACAGAAGGGGAAGCGTTATTTGGAGGAATACTCCATTTCGCATTTATTTTCCTTTCCGATAGGAGAGTACATAGAAGTACGCGAATATAAGCGTGATGAATGGATTATTCGCGAAGGGATGAGACCCGATTATTTATTTTACGTCATTGAGGGCAAAGTCAAAATCTATGTAACGCATCAAAATGGAAAGGTGTCTTTACTCAATTTTATCAATGCGAAAGAGTTTATTGGGGAAATGGAGTTATTAAATGAGGTGTACTATACAAAAGGAATTCAAGCATCTACGAAGACCATTTGTTTTGCAATTCCGTTTCATCCATGCCGAACACAAATGCTTGAGGATACGACATTTCTCCGTGAACTAACGAAATTTTTGAGTATGAAAGCAACAAAAATGGCTGAAAAGTATTCACAAAGTCTTGCCTTCCCACTTGAAAATCGGCTTGCGGATTTTATTTTACAAACGGCAGATGAAGAGGTCTATAAAGAAAAACATGTAACGGTATGTGATTTTTTAGGTGTTTCTTATCGTCACTTATTGCATGTGCTTGCACAATTTTGTGAAAAGGGATACTTGAAGAAGGAGAGACATCAATATCGTATTCAACAGCCGCATAAATTAATGGAGCTTTCTGTGCTATTAAAGAATGAATAGTGGATATTTGCCTGTTGTAATAAGTAAAAGAGTAGAGTGCTGAATTTAATTAGCATTCTGCTCTTTTTTAATTCAATAATAAAAAATATCATTACAAAAAATTAATATTGCATTAATAATTATTCGGTTTAATTGAATTGTAAACTATAAATCTATTAGGAGGATTTATTAGATGATTAATAAGAAACTTGTGAAAAAAGGAGCTTCCTTAGCACTTGCTTTAGCAATTACCGTTCCAGCGATTACACCAGCGGCTGCGGCTGCTCAGAAAAATATTAAAATCGAATCTATTAAATTCAATGGAATGAAGGCACCAGCTACCATTGATGAAATGGTTAAAACGTATACAAATGCAACTGTTGATGTGAAATATAACAATGGAAAAATAAAAACATTTCCGCTGTCTTACAACTACCTATTTAAATCCGAAGATAAAGTTGCAACAGTTAAAGGTGAAAAAATTCCAGCAGGTACCCCAATTGATGTAAAAGGAAATCCAATTAAAGATCCTAGCAGCACAGATGGAAAATATTTTGTCTCCGATGCTCCGGATTCAAACAGCTTAATGATGCCTATTAACGGCAAACTTTATATGGTGACACATTATGAATATCAAACTATTGATGCAGCCGGTAAATCAGCATACGGTCTAGTTCCAGCTTCTATGTCTTTAACTGAGTTGGAACAGGACAAAAAAACAGGTGAACTGAAAACTGTAAAAGTTGATAAAATTGACTTTTCAGCAGTAAATGGACTTTGGATTCCATGTAACGGATCATTATCTCCTTGGAATACACATTTAGGTTCTGAAGAGTACGAACCGGATGCACGTCTTTTCTTAGACCCAGCTTCGAAAGTAAGAAGCCAAGTTGAAACATTCTCTCAATTCTATTTTGGTGATAAAGCAAAGGCTAATCCTTATTTCTATGGCTACACTCCTGAAATTACAGTAGAAAAGAACGGGAAAACATCCGTTGTAAAGCATTATAGTACAGGACGCTTCTCACATGAATTAGCGAAAGTCATGCCTGATAACAAAACTGTATTTTATGGGGATGATGGCGGTAATACAGGAATGTTTATGTATGTAGCTGACAAAGAAAAGGATTTATCATCAGGTACATTATATGCAGCTGCATTTAAACAAACAGGTACAGAAAATGGCGGTTCAGGAGACTTACAATGGATCCGTTTAGGACATGCAACGGATAAAGAAGTGAAGGATATTATTGATAGCGGCATTACATTCAATGATATTTTTGAAACGTCAGACGCTCCTAAAGAAGGTTATACAGCGATTAAAACATACTCAAATGAAGGCAAAGTTGAGTACCTAAAACTAAAACCAGGTAAAGAAAAAGCAGCAGCTTTCCTTGAAACTCGCCGATACGCAGCCATGCTTGGCGCAACGACTGAATTTAACAAAATGGAAGGCGTCGCATTAAACGCAAAGGATAAAAAAGTATATATTGCTATTTCCGATCAAAGTAAGGCTATGGAAAAAGATTCAACAGGAAAAGATCCAGTTGACCATATTCAATTACCAAAAATAAAAGCTGGCGTCACTTATCAATTAGATTTACAAGGCGGTCAAAAGGACAGCGAAGGAAAGGCTATTCCTAGCTCTTATGTAGCACGATCTATGTTTGGATTGGTAGTAGGAGAAGACCTTCCTGCTGCTGACGCATATGGGAATACAGCAAATGTTGAAAAGATAGCAAATCCAGATAACTTAAGCTACTCTGAAGCAATGAGAACACTCTTTATTGGTGAAGATAGTGGTGCCCACACAAATAACTACGTTTGGGCTTATAATGTTGATACGAAGGAATTAGCCCGTATTTTATCAGTTCCAGCAGGAGCGGAAGCAACTGGATTATTTGCTGCTGATGACCGTAACGGATTCTCATACATTTTCAGTAATTTTCAGCATCCTGGTGATGAAGTAGATGGCAAGTCCATTACAGCTGTTAATAAAGATGAGCTGCTTAAAGCTGTTGATAAACAAATTGGTATTAATAAAACAGGCGGAATTGGTTATATCTCTGGGCTGCCTTCTTTAACAAAAATGCCAGATTTCACTGCACCTGCTGCTCCTAAAGTAGATAAAGTTACAATAAAATCTAAATCAGTTACAGGTACAACTGAAAAAGATGCTACTGTACAAGTTTATAATGGGAAAACATTATTAGGGGAAGCAAGAGCAAATTCAAAAGGAAAATTCACTGTGAAAATTAAAGCCCAAAAAGCAGGGACAAGCCTAACTGTATTGGCTAAAGATGAATCTGGAAATAAGAGCAAATCAACAATTGTAAAAGTTTCTTCAAAATAGTAAACATTGTGCTTATAAAAAAGAAAAGGGCTGTCGTAGAAAGACTTTACGACAGCCCTCATTTGTATTAATTTAGCTCATCAGTTATTCGAAGTAAGAAATCGCTCATACGTTTATAAGCATTTAATTCATTTTCTCTTTTTGAAAAGCCATGTCCCTCATCATGAAATACTTGATAATCTACATCTATACCTTTGTTCTGTAGAGCCAAAACCATTTGATCTGACTCAGATTTCTTCACTCGTGGATCATTTTCGCCTTGAATAATAAGTATGGGCTTACCCATATGATCTACATATGAAATTGGTGATTGCTCAATTAATTTCTCTTTATCTCGTATAGGGTTACCAATCCATGAATCCATTCGTTCTTTCCAATGAGGTGGACTTGTCTCAATTAACGTAAATAAACTACTAGGACCAAAAGCGTCTACACATGCCTTGAATTTTTCCTGATGGCGTCCAAATAAAAGAAGTGACATATACCCACCATAACTAAAGCCTAAAACAATAATGTTCCCCTCGATTGCTTTCCCTTCCTTTATGAGCAGATCTATTCCAGAAAGGATATCTAAACGTGGTCCACCCCCCCAATCTCCTTCAATCATTTTTAGAAAAGATGTTCCGTAATTAGGAGTTCCTCGAAAGTTAGGAGCAAAAATACTAAAGCCTTGTTGGAGTAAATATTGGAAAAGCCCAAAGTAACTATTTTGTTCATTAAATTGGGGACCACCGTGTGTATAAATAATAGTATGATTGTTACTCCTAGCTTCATCTGCTTTATAGAACATTGCTTCGATTTCTACCCCATCAAATGATCTGTATGTCATACGTTCTGGATCGACCAAGTTTTTAGCTGGTACATCAGGAACGGAATTTTCCAGTATACACTCCCAATCATCGAATGGAGTTTTCTTATAAAGACTGCTAGGTATTGTCGGAGAAGACCCGCAAATGTATATATTTTCTTTTTCAGTTATTATAAATTGCTGGATTGTATCAGTTGGAAGAGTAATATTTTTCAAGAATTGATTTTCTATATGATAGGAATAAAGTTTATCGACCGGGCCGGACTTTGTTTGGAAATAAAGTGAACAAGTGGAGGGATTGAATTGTAAATATTCAATATCCTCATTGTCGATTCCAACTACCTTTTCAAAATGTCCAGAATCAATATCGTATTTAGCGAGGTATGTAAATTCCTCCATATAGTTAGTAGTAAAGTAGGCAATTTCATCAGAAGTAAAGATAAGACTAGAAACTCGGTACGGTTCAGCAGGGTTTGAAATAACTTCGGCTTCCCTATCCCTGTTTTTTATATAAAGCTTCATATTGCTATGGTTTTTCCGAACAAAGAAGGCAATGTTTTCTTCATTGGGACTTACATCTAAAAGTCTAGTTTCTGCTCCCCTTCCTTTATGCAATAACTTTTCTTCATTGCTTATTAAATCGTAGGTAAAGATTGAGAGATAAAGTGGATTGTTTTTTGTTGATGAGTAATAGAGTCTATTGCCATCATCGGAAATTTTTCCGATAAAATACATACTATCTTTATCAGTTCTGATGTTCCTCCAATTTTCTCCATTGGCTGAAATAGAGTATATATGGGATAGCTCATTCCCATCTCGATCACTTGTAAAATAGATGTTGTCCTGATTAGTCTCTTTATTAGGCGTAACATGTATTTCGAAAGTTTTTTGGTTATGGGAAGTAAGCTGGCTTAACTTGTTTCCATTTATTAAATCCATTTTCCAAAGATTATAATTCTCAGATTTATTCATGCTTAAGAATATTTCAGTTTCTTGACTATTTATTGAAAAAGCAGAAATAGATAATGGTTTTAAAAAAGGCTCTAATTCAATTTTTTTAGTTGTAATCATCTTTTAACCTCTTTTTCAATTTTTTTATTGACCATATTTATGCAAAATAATGAAATGACTTTAACTGTATTAAGAAGGTTGCTAATTTCCATAAATTCATCAAATCCATGTACGCGGTTGGCTTGTGTCCCAGGTCCATAGTTAATGGCAGGAATGCCATTTTGGATAAACCATCTAGAGTCGGATTGCCCCATTACCCCAGTTACTGGTAGCTCAACGTCATTTATTTCTTTACTCGCTTCTTGGAGAGCTTCAATAAGCGGATGATTGCGCTCGACGATTGTCGGTGTTGTTTCAGCTTCCCCTTTTTTCTGCAATATAATATTCATATCTTGGTCATCTTCTTTTAAGCTGGATATCATGTTCTCGATACGTTCCACGATGGAATCAATAGAGTGTTCTGGAATGATTCTTAAGTCCACCTCAATTTCGCAGCCTCCTGGAACGACGTTAGACTTTGTCCCCCCAGAAATAATTCCAACATTAATAGTCGTGTACTTCATTCCATTAATCATAGATGGTTCATTCATAAGCTCAGCCTGTAACTTTTCTAATCCATTAATGACTTTTGCCATTTTTTCAATTGCATTGATTCCATTCCACTTAAATCCGGAGTGGGCAGGTGTTCCAATTGATTTAATAACTAATTGTGTCATGCCGGCCATAGCATGAATGATTTCTTGGCTATAACCTTCAACTAGTGCAAAATCGCCTTTCAATAATCCATTGCTTGTTAGGTACCCTGCACCTAATTCCCCACCTGTTTCTTCATCACAAGTTGCAGCAATAATAATATCACCATATAGTGGAATTCCTGCTCGTTTAAGGACCAATGCTGCACCAATATAAGCTGCCAGTCGCCCTTTTGAGTCTGTTGCCCCTCGCCCAAATATTTTCCCATCATGAATCATTCCCGAAAATGGCGGAAATGTCCACTTATTATGATCATCTTCTGGAACAGTATCTAAATGGGCATTTAAAATAAGGGAAGGACCAGAACCGATTCCCTTCAAAGTTGCAATGATATTTTTCCTCTTCGTCTGTAGCCCTTTTTGTTCTACGATTTCTTCCGGGACCGGTAAAACACTAACGTCTAAGCCATAACTTGTTAATTTTCGATAAAGAAATTCACATATCTCCTCATAGTCCCCTGGTGGGTTAACACTTGGGATTTGGATCATTTGAGATAATAACGAGACAATTTCAATTTCTAAAGACTTCATTTCATTCAAAATTAGCTGTTTCATTCTCTCTTACCTCCCTTTCAAAAATGAGAACGTGTTTTGAGTGGTTCTTTTTTACAAAATAGAATAAATAATCCTTCCTGATGACTTATAATATAAATAACAAAAAACTGTATATATAAAAATATACAGTTTTACAATATTTAAAAGGATAGATGAAAAATGCCGATCATTCCCCTTCTCAATGAGAATAGTGATGTGCCACTTTATGTACAAATCTATCATTATATTAAAAATGAAATTATTTCAGACAAAATTCCAAAGAACTCAAGACTTCCCTCTATTCGGAAGCTCGCAAACTTTCTTAGTGTTAGTACAACAACAGTGGAAAATGCCTATCTTCAATTGATGGCAGAAGGGTTTATTGAAAGTAAGCCAAAAAGCGGGTATATTGTTTTGAATCTGCCAGACCCAGTATTAAGTCTTAATAGAGAGAATACGAATGCAAGGTCATCACAAAACTACCCTAAGTTTGATGCAACGAATTATCGATATGACTTTCATTTTTCTATGAATGATTTTTCTATCTTTCCGTTTCAAATTTGGAGGAGATTATATGCAGAAGTTCTTCAACAGGAGCATAAACATCTTCTTTTCTATGGTGATTTACAAGGGGAAAAGGAATTAAGGTATGAAATAGCTAAGTATTTATATCAATATAGAGGGGTTATCTGCACTCCCGAGCAAATAGTAATAGGAGCCAATCAATTTCAATTAATTTCATTGCTAAGTATTATGTTTAAGTCCTATACAACAAGCATCGGGGTAGAAAATCCGGGGTATTTAACCATGCCGTCTGTATTCAGAAACCATAACTATAAGGTTTTTCCAATATCTTTGGAAAGGGATGGTATTAATATTCAGGAAATCTATGAAAAGGACATTCAACTTGTTTGTGTATCCCCTTCTCACCAATTTCCAAGAGGCATGACGATGCCGATCTCCAAGCGTTTGCAGTTACTTGAATGGGCAAAGGAAGTAAATGGATTTATTATTGAAGATGATTATGATGGTGAATTCCGCTATCATGGAAGGCCGATTCCCTCCCTTCAAGGATTAATGGAAAATGCTAATGTTATTTATTTGGGAGGTTTTTCACAAATTCTAGCTCCAGCAATATGTGTGAACTATATGGTTTTGCCAGAAAAATTATTAGAAGCTTATCATTTTCATAAAAATGAAATGTTAGTTGACCAATCTTCTTCCAGACTTCATCAGAAGGTGCTTCAGCTATTTATCGAGAGAGGATATTTAGAAAAACATATTCGTAAGATGAGAAATATTTATCGAACAAAGCACGACCTAGTAGTAAGATCTGTTCAGAAATACTTTCAAGATCGTGCTAGATTAATTGGAAAAGATGCAGGGTTTCATGTTTTATTGCAAATAGATACTAATAAATCTGAAGAAGAGCTCATTGCACTATCAAAAAAGGCCAGTATCAGAATTGTCCCAGCCTCCTTTACCTGGATAGAGCCTGCAGAAAATAGACCAAAAGAATTTCTTCTCGGTTTTTGTGGAATTGAATTAGATAAGATTGAGGACGGAATTCGAACTCTCAATCAAGCATGGTTTTCATAAAACATCTTCGGTTAGCGCATTGCTCATATTCCATATCTGATCAACATTTAGAGGATTTATTGCGTATTGAGGATAGCTGCTTGAACCGAATATGTTCTTCAATTGTGTAAAGCCTTTTTCAGTTGTTGATGATTTAACAATCTCTCGCTTATGATTGATCAGCTGGCCGGTTACATTCTTAAATTCATCTGAGGTGCAAATATGAAAATAGTTATCTGCCATGCCGGCTGGCAGAGGATTCGTGAGATTTTGTATCCGAGCAAACACTTTCCAAATCGAATTCATTTTTTGAATCGTCTCGTTTGATAGTTTTACTCTGTTAATTTGAATGGCATTGACTTTGATCCCCATGCTTTTAAATTCTTCCGCCAGTTTGAAGGTGAGCATTAATAACGCCATTTTCGAGTCTCCGTACATTTTATACGTGCTATAGGGACGCGTGTCCTTCAGTTCTCCACGCAAATTGTCGAACTCGATCTTTCTTTTCGGGTCGAAGAAATTTTTGATGTTTGTCGTACAGGCGTTTAGAATTCTTGGATCTTCTGATTTTGCAAGATGATCTACTAATAAACGAGTCATTAAATAGGGACCGAATGTGTTCGTAGCGAAAGACAATTCAATATGCTCAGGACTAAGCTTATACTCTTTGACCCCATGATTTAAGTAGGCGGCGTTGTGTATTAAGATGTCCAACCGCGGGTATTTGGCTTTAAAGGCTGTGCAAAATGTCCGAATAGAATCAAAGGAAGAAACATCAAGCTCCATCAGATCAACATTCGCATTGTTAGTAGTTTCAATGATTTCTTTTTGTACCGCAGAACTAATTTTCATATTACGGCAAGCCATAATAACACGATATCCTTCTGCCGCAAATTTATAGGATGCTGCTTTACCAATTCCGGAATTTGCTCCAGTAATGATAACAATTTTGTCTTCCATCACGAACCTCCTGTTTTTTCAACCATATTTGTTCTTTCAGTATTCCCAGCACGCAATTGTGCGGCGGTTACAATATCCTTGGCAGTGCTGTTTAAAATGTGAATCATCTTTTCCTCATCAAACTCTTTTGGCAGTAATCCATTAGCCACCAGGATACATAAACCTGTTTGGAAAATTTTCATTTTTAATAAAATAGTCATCAGTTCATCTTCGGTAAGTCCTTTGAGAAGGTGATCTTGTTTCATCATTTCCACAAGAAGCCCCATATCTTGCTCCTGATTATTCATGTGATCATAATTCTTCATAACAAGATCTCGAAACAGGACGCTGTACTCCTTAGCGAACCGAAGACTTGCGACTCCTATATCATGAAAAGGATTGCCTGTATTTTGCTCATTCAGAAGCTGTCTGCTAACCGCGTATGTCTTTTTAATTACCTCTTCGATTAATTCGTCTACCTCTTTAAAATTTACATAAATCGGAGCGATGGAGCTGCCTAGCTTATCAGCTACCTTTCGGATTGTAATACTGTCTATTCCTTCTGTTCTTGCAATTTCAAAAGCGGCATCGATGATTTGTTCCTTCTTAAACTTAGACTTAGGTGCCATTTTGTACTCCTTTAATCAATAAATTTCATTTGATACATATCAAGTGTTATATATCATTTATTTTACGTTGTTTTTTAAAAAACGCAACCATTTTTTATAAAATTTAACAATTTAATACTAAGTTTTTTTAAAATCAAAAAAATCATTTGAAGTACCGGAAATCTATATTAAAATGATTGTATCAAAGAGAGAGAAGGATTTTGAATGTGGATTGTAGCAGCAGTACTGACGATGTTTTGCTTTGGGATCAACAATATGATTTTCAAGGTTACGTCAGGAAAAGGACTATCAAAAGTACATATGCAGTTTTTCTTTTATCTGATTGCGTTTTTATTAATGTTAAGCTATGGAACCGTCATAGGGTTTGCACCATTTAATAGCTTAACAATCATACTTGGGGCGATTATCGGAATCTTGAATGCGAACGGCAATATTCAAATGTCAAAGGCGTTCGAAAAAGGACCTGCGAGTTTAACGTCGCCGCTTATCAGCACCAATACAGTAATTCCTATCTTAAGTGCAGCACTTATTTTTCACGAGCATATTACACTCATTCAGTGGGTTGGCATTATTGTTATCCTTGCTTCTGCCGCAGTCATTCAATATGCACCAGGCAGTGGGGTTAAACTGGATTATAAGCCGTGGATGTACCGTGTTTTATTATCAATTGGGTCATTTGGTGTGCTCGGTGTACTTATGAAGACGTCTACACACTTACAATTTGATTCAATCAACACGCTTGTTTGTATGTATGGCGGCGGAGCAGCTTATTTAATTATTAATAGCTTTGTTATGAAGGAAAAATGGCAGCGGTCAGAGCTGAAATTTGGTGCCATTATTGGCTCAATTAGTGTTATTGGTTATAGCAGCTACTTTTTTGCACTTGATACAGGAGTGGCGAGTATTGTATTCCCAATCGTCAGCTTAAGTTGTTTAGTTGTCGTTCTCAGCAGCTGTTTGTTATATAAAGAAAGACTTAAAATGTATCAAATCATCGGAGTTATATCCGCACTAGCTGGAATTGTGCTAACAAAAATTTAATATAAAATCAAGAAGGAGAGCACCCTAATAAATTAGGGTGCTCTCTTTGCTATTTACATATCAATCAATGAAAATTTGGTGGCCATTATCTTGTTTTTTTGACAGCTAGTCCACTAAAAGAAATCGGACCAACAACGTTTGCTTGAGTGTTAGGTGTAACATTTTCAGCGGTAACCTGATAGACGTTGACGCCTGCTGGTACATTGAAGTCAATAGCTTGGAATGTGAAGGAGTAGTTCTGTTCTGAACCAGCTGATTCTACTCCATTTTGAGTATTAAAGATTTCTCTGCCGTTGCGAAAAATTCTAAACAAAATTTGGGAAATGTTTGTAATTCCTTGTACACCAACAGTTGAAATTAGCTCAACACGATTGTTTCTGGACACATTGGCTGGGATACTTATTTGAATCGAGGCTAAAGTAACTCTAAATGGAGATCTTGGAATTGTAAATCCATTCGCTGGTCTAAACCTGCTTTTAGGCTCTGTTGCTTGGTAATCAAGAATTGTCACCATGATATCACCTCCTTTTGCAGAATACTTTTAAATTATGAGATTTATCGGAGTTTGATTGTGCAGCTGACTAAACTATGTTATTTACTTGAACCAAACAATCATAATACATAGAAGAGCAACGACAGAGGCCCATAATTGGTATGAAAGAAACTGATTAAATTTTCGGAAGTTTAAATAATCTGAAATATGTCGATGCTGTTAGGGAAAATTATTATGTTTGAGGTGGTACTTTGAAAAAGTCAGTAAGTTATAGTGTTTTGGGACTAGTTTTAGCAGCTGGAATTGGGAGTATATTTCTTTTAAACGATAATGATGAAGCAAGCAATATCGATAACAAACAAGATCCCATACAACAGGAAGCAAAAGAGGTATCGCAAAAGGCGGTCGAAGTTTCAGTTTCGGATGATGGGAACCTAAATGCCAATCATTTGTATATCCCATGGACGATAAACAAGAATGGCAATTTGTTTTTCTTAAGTCAAAGAGAAGGTTCAGTGATTCAAATAAATGGAGATCTTGGCTTAGTAGACGTACAAAATGTGAAGGTTTCTAAGGAGATTTACCATGAAGGAGAAGGTGGCTTTCTAGGGTTTACACTTGCGCCTGATTTTGAGAAATCAAACATGGCTTATGCATATCATTCTTACCAAAAAGATGGTAAAAACCTGAATAGAATTGTATCACTGAAATTGGAAGGGAATATGTGGAAAGAAAACGGTGTCCTTTTGGAGGGAATTCCTGGTGGTGATGTGAATACCGGCGGTCGGATCAAAATTGGACCTGATGGAATGTTATACGCAACTACTGGTGATATTGGAGTAGGAGAAAATGCACAAAATCTTAAGAGCTTAGCTGGGAAAATTCTAAGAATGACTTTAACTGGAGAAATTCCTAGTGATAACCCGTTTAAGGATTCATACGTTTATTCTTATGGTCACCGTAACCCTCAAGGGTTAGCCTGGGACGATAAAGGGAATCTTTATAGTTCTGAACATGGAGCATCAGGGCATGATGAAATTAACCTGATTCAAGCCGGGAAGAACTATGGCTGGCCGTTAATTCAAGGGGACGAAGAAGCAAAAGACATGGTAAAGCCAATTGTTCAATCAGGTGATAAGACTTGGGCTCCTTCCGGAATGGCTTTCAATGATGGAAAGCTTTATGTAGCTTCATTAGCAGGCAAAAAAATATTTACGTACGATGTCGCGAGTAGAGAATTAGAGGAGTTTTATACTGAGGGGGGCAGATTAAGGGATGTCCTTGTTGATAAAGATGGGTTATTTACTATCACAAGTAATCGTGATAAACGTGGCAATCCATCAGATAAGGATGATCGCTTAATTCATATTTCTTTAACTGAAAAGGCCTCTGCGAATTAATACATGATTTAAAAAGGTAATCATCCTATAATAGGACGATTACCCTTTTTATTTTCAAATAAATCATTAACTTCCGCCAAGGCTTCTTACATATTCGGCGACTGCTTTGATCTCTTCCTCTGATAATGTATCCTTGAATGGCGGCATTCCGCCTCCGCCGTTTTCAATTTGATGGATGATGGCTTTTAGGTCCATTTTCGTATTTTGTAAATTTGGCCCATTATGCCCCCCAGCACCTTTGTCGCCGTGACAGGCTAAACAATTGTTTTTATAGATTCCTTCTCCCTCTGCTGTACTTGTTTTTCCTTGATTTTTCCCTTTTTCTGCAGCTTGCTGTTTTTGGGTTTTTGTTTCTTTACCCTTGGTCGGTGATACATTGATTGCATCCTTAGGAATATCCTTTAAAGATCCGTATTTTCCATCTAATGAGAACGTATATATTTTATCTCCATGTGTCGTTCCTGCCAGTGTGTTTCCGGCAGCAAAGATTGAGATATACTGCTTTCCATCGACTTCATATGTGATTGGCGGTGCATTTGCACCTGCATCCATTTTAAACTCCCATAATTGGTTGCCGTTGGTTGCATCATAGGATATAATTCGTCCGTCATTATGTCCTGTAAAAATCAAGTTTCCTTTTGTTGTTAAAATACCGCTGTAAGCAATGGAGTCCCAATTTTTTTGCCAAACAATTTTATTTGTTTTAATATCAAGGGCTGTTACCGTTCCAAGATGAGGAGAGTTTTCTACCGGCTGCCAGACGCTTCCGATATACTCTTTTCCTTCCTGGAATCGCTCATCTTCATCTTCTCCATAATGAGCATAAGCAAAATAATTATCATTTCCTAACACGTAAAAATACTCCGTGTTCGGGTTATAAGCTGATGGCGGCCAATTTGCCCCGCCTTGAGGCGATGGTTTTAGTGTGATCGGCTTATCCCAGAATGGTGTAAAGATATCTCCATATTCTCCCTTAAAATCCTTTGGTAGATCGCGTTTAACATCTTCCTCTGTAATCTTTTGCGGAACAAAGGCGTCTCCGATTGGGATCGGCTGGGTAGGAGATGTTTTTTGATTTTTATTTTGCGGAACAGGCTTTTCCTCAATGCCAATGAGCGGTTTCCCGTTTGTGCGGTCGATGATATACAGCCAGCCTGTTTTCCCGGCTTGTACAATTCCTTTTCGCATCTTGCCATTCATCTTTACATCAAATAACACAACTGGATTAGCCGGATCTAAATCCCAAATATCATGATGCACCTCTTGGAAATGCCATTTATACTCCCCTGTGTTTGCATCAAGTGCAAGTACAGAGTTGGCAAATAGATTATCTCCTTCACGGTTGCTGCCATCCAGGTCAGGGGATGTATTCCCAGTTGCAAAATAGATCATGCCGAGCTCCGGATCAATGGCTGGGGTTTGCCATACCGGTGCGCCGCCTGTCAGCCAGTTTCGGCTGTCCTTTGGCCAAGTTTCGCTTCCTTTTTCACCTGGAGCAGGAAGTGTATAAGTCCGCCAAATCTGTCTGCCGATTTGGGCATCATAAGCAGCTACAAACCCTCTAATTTGGTATTCACCGCCAGCAATTCCCGTATAGACCTTGCCATCATAATAAAGAGGAGCACTTGTAATCGTATAGCCTTTTTCCCAGCTTTCAACCTGAGTTTCCCATACGACTTCACCTGTTTTTTGGTCTAAAGCAACGAGTCTCGCGTCAAGAAGACCAACAAACACCAAACCTTCTCCTAGTGCAACACCGCGGCTTGTCCAACCGCAGCAAACCGTATTCAGTCCTTCAGCCAGCTTAGGTTTGTATTCCCAAATCATTTTTCCTGTTTTGGCATCAATTGCTTGGACATCATTAGCACCCGTAATGGTGAACATGACTCCATCGTAGACAAGTGGCGTAGCTTCACCTGAATATTTAAATTCATTACCAGAGCCAAGGCTTGTGACCCATTCTACTTTTAAGTTCTTTACATTGTCTGCCTTGATTTGATCTAATGGGGAATATCGACTGTTATGAATATCTCCGCCATTCGTTACCCAGTTTCCAGATGGCGGCTGTGTCAGTTCTGTGGAAGAAAACTTTGGAGCAGTTTTCGCAGGGTACTTCATATGCTGGTACGACTTATGTTCGGAACCAGATAAGATATTCCCTGTTTGCTCCTTATTGAGGTCCTGTTTACTATCCTCACCCTTGTCCCCCTTTTTCTCTTCAGTTTTTGCAATGTTTTTTCCAGTGTTGTCAGTATTATTGTTCTTTGCTTTGTCTGATCCGGAACAACCGGCAACTGCTAACATCAAAAGCAATAACATCATAAAAATCCAACTGATTTTTTTCACCTATCCGCACCCCTTCAATTCTTTTACTGTAATTTACCCTGTATATAAAAAAATTATCTAAAATGATTGAAGGATTTATTGTGTATAAGGATTGAAAAAAAATAAGGGACTTCATGGAGTCCCTTATTCGTACATTATTTTAGGAGAGCAATACTATTTATAGTGCGGAATTATCCGTAGGTATTCCTGAGTTGGAGGAATAGGCGACGCGAAACTTAAAGTAACTAGTAATTTTCCAAGGGATCAGATATCCGCATGCACTGATGAAGAAGAGCGCCATTCGTGAATCCGGATCCATATCAATAATTCCGCGAATCGACCAGCGAATTGCGAATAACAATATAAACAAAATGACAAAAGGCAGACTTTTCTTAACATAGATTCTTCCGTCCGCTCGACGCTCATAGTTAGTTGTAAGAATCAAAGGAATAGAAAGGATAAATCCTATCAATAATGCGACAGCCATAGCGGTTGGTGATACATCTGCCTTTGGGTTCATAATTAGTGTAAATCCGGGTGATAACAAAAATAGTGTGGCAATGATCCGGGTACCTTTGCCTTTAATAGGTTTGAACATTGAGGTAACCTGACGATAAAAAATAAAAGCAGCGACAAGGATGATGATGTAGAGAATAGGGTTATAATTCATAGTAAAACGACCTTTCTAGTTATGTAGGATATTAATTTCATTTAGATACTCCATATTATCCGTGTGATGAAAGTCCTTATCTTTTCTTTCTTCGAATTCCACCCTTCCCCTGGATTTTCACCCTGAATCAATTGCAAAAAGTTGTATGGTAAAAATAACATTCATATCAAATAATTTCAATTGTTTTTAAAATATGTTATTGGATTTTTTCTACGCAATAATAAACTTTTTTTAAGGAAAGCAAAAAACTAGATTGTACGTCAATTAATAATATAATGAACAGGTTGAATATGAAGGTTTTATTAGGAGAGGAGCACACCGTTTGAAGAAGCTGATTAAAAAGTATAAAAAGTCTATCGTTCTTTTAATTATTGTTCTTTTTATTATTGCTGGTCTGCTTGATATTAAATATGAAGGATTATTCTTTCAGCTATTACCTAGTTCAATTCAATCCTATTTAGCGGACCTTTTTTAATAAGTCGAGAGTAACTCTAAGTAAAAAAAGCCTTACAACAGAGTAAGGCTCGTATCGAAAAGGATAATTCAAAACGGAGTAGCCGTTCGAGGTAAAAAAAATTATCGTTAGTAAAAATTTTTTTACAGTTTATCTCATGCCTATTTCTTTAAAATAATATAAACGTTGATTTGATAACAATTAATAAGTGGCACGAAAATTGCATAAATAACATTTGAAAACGCTTTTAAATAAAACATATTGAAAACGTTCAACGGGTTTTGCGTTAACAAATTTTATTAAAAACAGCAGTGAATAACATTAAGGGAGGCAACACAATTGGAAAAGAAAAATCTTGAGTTAGCTATTCAACTTCGCCATGAGCTTCATGCCCATCCCGAATTATCAAATCATGAAGTATGGACGAAGCAGCATTTAATAAATTTTCTAAAAGAAAATACAAGTCTTGAGATTGTTGATAGAGGACGCTGGTTCTATGCGATCTATCATTCTAAGGCAGGAAATAGAAATGTCGCTTTCCGTGCAGACTTTGATGCTCTTCCTATTGAAGAAACGATCGAATTACCTTATGGTTCCCAGTTCCCAGGAGTTTCTCACAAATGTGGCCATGATGGACATTCTGCTACTCTTTGCGGCTTAGCTTTGGAAATTGATCAGAAGGGTTCTGACAATAATATCTTCTTCCTTTTCCAGCATGCAGAGGAAACAGGTGACGGTGCTGCTGAATGTGCGGTGTTTATTAAAGAAAACAATATAGATGAAATTTTTGCTTACCATAATATGAGCGGCTTTAAACATAATGTCGTTCATGTCATTGATGGAACTGCCCACTTTGCATCTAAAGGAATGACTATCCTTATGGAGGGGGTTCCTTCTCATGCGAGTGAACCTGAAAAGGGGATCAATCCTTCATTTGCAATTGCAAAGGTGATTGATGCAATTCCTGAATTCACTTCCAAAGAGAACAATGAGGGAGATGTTCTCTGCACAGTTGTCCAAGTGGATATCGGTGCAAAAGCATTCGGTGTAAATGCAAGTAAGGGTGCATTAAGAATGACCATTCGTGCTCTTTACGAGAAAGAAATGGACAAACTGCAGAAAAATCTAGAAGATCTTGCAAAGTCTGAAGCGGAGAAGTATGGATTAAAGGTTGCGTTCGAATACCAGGATGAATTCCCGGAAACCGCAAACGATAAAGAAAGCTCTGACAAGATTCGCGAGGTATGTAAAGAAAAAGGCATTCCAATGGCTGAATTAGCAGAGGCATTCCGTGGGTCCGAAGACTTCGGTCACTTCACAAAGCTTACAAAAGGCTCCTACTGTTATGTAGGAAACGGAGAAAATTATCCGAATCTGCACAGCTATGAATATGATTTCAAGGACGATATCATCGAAACAGCTGTAGAAGTATTTAAAGGATTAGCTAAAAAGTAAATTATAAAGCAAAAGGCTTCCGGTAAAAAACTAAGTAGTTCGGTTTTTGTGGAGAAACATTGTAATAGTATGGATTTGCAATATTTTCTATCAGTTTGGGAACCAGATTAAGCCCCATTCTGAGAAATAGGCGGAAAAATTCCTCCTAATTAGAAATTTTTTAAAAAATAAGCTTAAATAGGCGGAGAAATTCCTCCTATTTACTCGAAAATAAAAAAAACGGGGATTTTTCTTTGTATAAACGGAAAAATCCCCCTTATTTACCCCAAAACGAGCTCTATTCTACATTTAACAGGAAAATCTCCGCTTATATTACTTTTGCTGGTTACTAATTAAGGACAAGACATTTTATTTAAAAGGTCAGGGACGTTCTGTAGCATAAATAGATTTTCCCCCCTTCAACAAATCGGAGCTTTAATTAAATAAGCAACATTCCACCTTAAAGTGAAAAAAGCTTGGAGGTTTCTCAAGCTTTTTTGTGTGCTATTTACAGTGTTTATTTGTATTGTTAATTCGTATGTTATTTAACTTGTGATTTTGGGTTTTCTCCACGTTATCGGAACTACTTAGTAAAAAACTGGAGGCCATTGTATGCAAGTATGATTGGCAATATAAGCGCTGAACTAATTATAGCTATAACCAGTTCCTGTGCTTTTTAATAAGAGTTCTTAATATTATCAGCACTTTTTGCTGTATCTTGTATATACGAAGAAATTGAATGATTATCTGCTGTGATGCTCTCAATAGATGCATTGATTTGCTGTAAGCTTGCTGTTGCTTCTTCAATAATGGCAGCAAATTCAGTAGTTGACGTTTCAACATTTTCACTATTTCTCATGACTTCTTTAGAGTATCCATCAAATTTAAGGAATTGTTGGTTTAGCGATTCTAACATATGATCAAGCTCGCTAAATGTAGCCGTTACTTCTTTTGTAGAATCCACATTCTCACTTAATGTATCAATGCTAATTTGCATATTCACTTGTGCGGATTCATTTGATTGATTGACTTCATTTAGATTTTCGGTAATTTTGATCGTTATATCTTTTGTTAAATCTGCTAAATTACGTATTTCATTTGCTACAACGGAAAATCCTTTTCCAGCTTCACCTGCACGAGCAGCTTCGATTGAAGCATTTAAGGCCAATAAATTTGTTTGCTCTGTAATTTGTTGTATGTTCTTAGCAAAATGATTGGTTTCCTCAATTTTTTGTGTTAGCGTTGTAAAATTTTCTTTTAAATGGGTAATGACTTTTTGGAGGTTGTCCATTTCACCCATGAGCTGATTGGCTTTCGTTTGCCCTTCTCCAGCGAGGGTGCTAGATTTTTCAGAGTCCTTAAGCAATGCTGCTGTAATATCATTCATAGCCTGAATAGCCATTAAATTATTATAGGCATTTTCGGATATTTTTGTTATCTGTTCACTTTGAACCTGGCTGCCTGCCGATACTTCATTAATAGCTATTTTTATTTCATCTTGTGAATCTAAGCTATATTTAATCTTTTCGTTAATTTTCCCAATGCTCTCTACAATAATTAAAAGCTCTCTCTCTAAATGATTCTTTTGTTCTTCTTTTGCCTTCGAATCAGCTTCTGTACGGTTTATGTATTCCTGCAGTTTCTTAAATTGGACTTTACTCATATAAATAATAACGCCTAAAAGAACTCCGATAAAAATATAGACAATTAGGAACGTATTAATGGTTTGCGCTGCAGAAGTGAAATCCTTATTCGGATAAAGCCTAATTAAAATAAGTGTAACAATTCCAAAGCTGTACCCAATTCCAAAAATTCTCCCTTTAAACTGCACAGCTGAGAAAATAGCAAAGAAAAAGACAGATAAAGCAGAGGATATTTCTCCACCGTTCAGGATCACAATACTGATATTAAATACATTCATGCAAGTGACAATGAGATAAGGGAATACACTTTCTTTTTTAAATCGATTTAAAAGGATGTAGGCAATTGGATAAAAGACGATCTGAAAAATATACGCGAAGGTCAGCCAAAAATTTTGTTTTAAGGCAAGAACGCCAACTAGCCCCAAAATCGTTGATGCTAAATATGTAAACAGCATCAGTTTGTTTTTACTTCTCATTTCCGATAATATTAATTGTTCCATTACACTCATGATGTTCCTCCTAGGTAGATCTCACTCAAATCCATATAATGCTTAATTTAAGTAAAAAAATGTATATAGTTATATCGGCAAAATAACTAAGATCTTCACTTCCTAATCAGAAAAAAAGACGACTCAAACCAATGTTTGAGCCGTCTTTCATTAAATTTATTTTACTTTTTCTCATTAGCGGGCGGTTTTGCTCTTTTAATAAAGAAGGCAAGGAGCAAGGCTAAAGAGGCAATGCCGGTCGCTACGACAAATGAATCATTGATTCCGTTAATAGTTGCTGTTTTCACAGCTTCGCCGTAGACAACAGTTGTAGCAAGCGTTTGTCCGGCTTGAGGGGGTAATCCAGCTAGAGCTGCCACACTTCTGCCTAGGCCTGCTAGCGAGTCAGCAATATAAGGATTATTACTAGTAATACTATTTGCGAAGCCAGCTGTATGGAAATTGCTTCTAGTCGTCATGACAGTAATCAAGAAGGCTGTTCCCAGACTGCCGGCAACTGTTCTTGCTGTATTGGAAACCGATGTTCCGTGCCCAGCAAGTCTAGTTGGCAGCTGATTCATTCCTTCAGTTGTCACAGTCATAGATAAGAAGGACATACCGAACATGCGCATCACATACAAAAACATAATAAATCCATAGGATGTAGACATTGTAAGCTTCGTAAATTGCCATGTAGTAAGGACTGTAATGGTAAGGCCAATGACAGCAAGCCAGCGAGCACCAAACTTATCGAATAGACGCCCGGAAATAGGCATCATGATCGCCATTGCGATGGCTCCAGGAAGCATCAAAAGGCCAGAATCGAGAGCACTAAACCCACGGATATTCTGTAAATAAATTGGGAGCAGGAGCATGGCCGCGAACATTGCCACATTAATGATCATACTGATAATTGTTGTCAAAGTGAAAATCTCATACTTGAAAACCCTTAAATCAAGCATAGGTTCATCAGTCGTAAGCTCTCTTGTAACAAAAGCAATGAGCCCAATGATTCCGATAATGAGTGTACTGATTACGATCGCACTATCCCAGCCGTTATTTCCAGCCTCACTAAATCCATATAATAAGAACCCAAGGCCAACTGTAGAGAATACAAACCCAGGTACATCAAATTTAGGCTTTGTTATTTTTGTTACATCCACCATCCAATAAAAAGCCATTACAAGGGCAAGGATTCCAAAAGGAATGACAATATCGAATAGGATGCGCCATGAATAATGGCCGATTAGCCAGCCTGATAATGTCGGACCGATGGCCGGCGCGAATAAAACGGCAACTCCGAAAAGACCCATTGCTGCACCGCGTTTTTCTGGCGGGTATATCGTTAAGAAAACAGTCATAAGCAGTGGCATGATCACGCCTGCCCCTGCTGCTTGTATAACCCGGCCAATCATGAGCATAGAAAATGTTGCTGATAATGAACAAATTAATGAGCCTACAGTAAAGGCGGAAATCGCACTTATAAATAATTTTCTTGTACCAAGCCGCGCAATCAAAAATGCTGTAATGGGAATAAAAATACCATTTGTGAGCATATATCCTGTTGAAAGCCATTGAACTGTACTAGCTGTTACGTTTAGATCATTCATAATATGCGGAATGGCCACATTTAATAATGTCTGATTTAGGATAGCAACAAATGCCCCAAGCATCATGGCAGCAATCAGTTTTCCTCTGTGAAATTCCTGATCAGCAGGATTGCTGTCATGTGCAGGCTGTTCTTTAACCACTGAAGTTTCTGCCTGCTTTACTTCTTCATGTTCGATGCTTTCGGATGAACTTGTCTGTGTTTCTTCTGCTACATCTGTAACGAGATCCTCCTTCACTGTACGAACTATTTTGCCTTTGTCTTGCTTGCGGATCATATAGTTGACTGTCACAAGAAGGATGATCGCTACGAGAATATAACCGGTTAAATATATGGTCATTTCATCACCTACTTATGAATTCGTACAGTTGCATTCATCCCAGGAACTAATTTTTCAACATGGTTTTCTAACGAAATCTTCACAGGAATTACTTGAGTCTGTTTTGTATAGTTTCCTGATGTATTATTATTTGGCAATAATGAGAATGTACCAGCAGTTGCTAGCCCAATTTGCTCAACATTTCCGCTGATTTCCAAGTTTGGATAAGCATCTACTTTGATATCAACCTCTTGACCGACCTTTACTTCGTTAATGGAAGTTTCTTCAATGTTTGCTGTAATCCAAAGATTATTTAAGTCATAGCTGATCGCAAGTGGTGTACCTGCAGCTAGAAAAGAGTTCTCGACCGCATTTGATTGAACAATGGTTCCGTTATCCGGTGCTGTAACAGGGATATCCACTCGACCATTTTCCCCAATAGATTGGATGACTCCAATTGTGTCTCCTTTTTTAAACACATCTCCTATATTCCCATTCCACTCTGTTAAAACACCATTTGCCGGAGCAGAAATTTTCACCTGCTGTCCAGCGACTTGCGCGTTATCAGTAGAAATATAATTGACTGATTGATTGTAATAATAGTAACCAAAGAATCCGCCGCCTACGAGCAGGACTAGCAATACAACATTGATTAATAACATCCGTTTTGTATTCATGCTTGTTTCCTCCGATATTTGTAGTTATAAATACAATGCTTATCCATTTAGTCTTTCAAGTTGCATGAGCGATTATGATAATATCTCTGCAATTTTCTTATGAATTTCTAAAAGTTGATTGAGTTCTTCTTCTGAAAGTTTCTGTTTAATTTCAATAAGCTTCTGAACTAAATCTGATTCTTCTTTAATAATTTGTTTAAGCTTTAGTTCCCCTTTTTCCGTTAAATGGATCGTAATAGCTCGCCTATCAGCTGGAGACACATTTCGCTGAATAAGCTCACTTTGCACTAAGCGATCAATGACTCCGCTAACCGTACTGTTGGTCAGCTTTAAATGCTCAGCCAATTCGACTAATCCAATATTTGGAAAAGAAGAAACCTTATATAATGTTTTAAGCTGAACGACCGTTAAATCATTTCGTTCTGCATCGGACTTCGCTAATTTAAAAATCAGCCTATTTATATCTGAAAAGGAATTCAGTACTTCATTGTTAAAAGCATTTTTCAATACCATCACACTCCTTTATTTATTACTTTCCATGCGAATATTTCGTATGCGAAATATTTAACATGATATATAATTGCATATTTTCTTCCATTAAGTCAAGAGTATAACTATCTCCATTATTTGCATGTAAAAAGACAAAGCTGATATGGCTAAATTGACCTTATCAGCTTTGTCATATTAATACGTATAGCGGGATACTTGTTCGTCCCCAATAATAAGTCCTTCAACTTCTTGAAAGCCCATTTTTTCGTATATTCGTTTTGCGTGTACATTGGTAGGTTCATAGGAGAGGGTAATAGTTTGGTGGCGTTCCTCTTTTTTATTCCTAATGTCGTCTATTACGAGCTGGACAGCTTCCTTTCCATATCCTTTCCCTTGATGTTTCTGATCAATCATCATACGATAAATCCAATATTCGTGGTCGTCTTCGTCAATTCCATAGAGCGTGAAACCAATCATTTCTTCTCCAAGATAAATTCCTTTTGCGTTAAAATTTTCAAGAAAATTTAACTGGGCAAGAGACACCGCATTTGATGCAACAAATTTTGTTTGATCTTCCCTTACTCGCAGCGAAATCGCCTTTAGCCAGTTATCTTTCGTAATAGTTTCTAAATGCAGCATACGTTATTTTCCTTCTTCCAGGTATATTTTTATAAGGACACTTTATTTTCATTTTATTTTATTAAATAGGAAAAATATACAATTATTTAGGGGATGGTTGTAAAAAAGAATAATAGTCTTATCAGTAAGGTTTTTCATTAAAGGATATGATAGCATTAGTTAAAACTAACAGAGACTTCTAAAGGATGAGTAACTTGCATAGAAAACATATATACACATACTCCTGCTACGAGGAGGAACAATCGTTATGCGCCTTAGAAATGCGTACATTATTTGGAGTGGAGCCTGCAGCTGGAATTGTGGAAAGCTGCATAAAAATCGACCCGAGCAGAAGTCCGTTTATGAAGGAGAGAATTTCTGTCCTATATGAAGCAGACAGTCTTCAACATCTTCTTATCCAGTTGGCTGATCTTCAAGTGAGTGAAACATATAAAGTGTTATTTGTAAAAAGCCGCTATTCTTCAAAAACTGAAAAGGTGGGATTTGAGGACAGGCGTAAAATGGAAAGGGAAATAGGATTACACATAAATGGTGTAGCCGATCTCCGCCAGCCACAGCGGATATTTGCCGTCATCGTCGTAAATGGAAGATGGATGTTCGGAGACTATGTTGAAGGTGAGCCTATATGGTTTCAGCATCAGCAGAAGCCACATAGTTACTCCACAGCGCTGAATACACGTGTGGCAAGAGCTATTGTCAATATCGCTATTCCCGATCCAAGTGGGGTCAAAGCTATTGATCCTTGCTGCGGAATAGGGACTGTCCTCGTTGAAGCCCTATCAATGGGAATAGATATAGTAGGGAGCGACAGAAATCCTCTTGTTCTTGGCGGAGCCAGAGAGAATATCGCCCATTTCAGGTTTTCTGGAGAAGTAAAATTGGCGGATATTCGTGACATCACTAGTGAATATGATGTGGCTATGATTGATCTGCCCTATAATTTATGTTCAGTTATCACTTTAGAAGAAAAGACAGAAATGCTCCTAAGTGCCCGCCGATTCGCAAAAAAGGTTTTAGTTGTGACGGTTGAACCGATTGATGACATTCTTAAACATACAGGATTCATTATTGTGGATCGTGCAGTTGTAAAGAAAGGCTCATTTACTCGTGAAGTGATTGTATGTGAATGACAATTGAAAAATTGTTCATTTTTCGACTTATAAGTTTGAATAAATAAGGAACGTTTCCTTAGCCATGTAGTTATTTTCCATCTATATATTTATAATAATTTTTAAAAAATAGAGCTCTTAAAAGTTTCACAAATATGATTCTAAGGAGTTTTTTAAGATGAAAGTAGGATTTGTTGGGACAGGAAATATGGCTAGTGCGATCATTAAAGGGATGATTCAAACAGAGCATACAAGAGCAGAAGACATTTATGTATTTGATGTCGATACGGAAAAGATGAATGGGTTTGTATGTGAAACGAAGACAAATGCCTGTGAATCTGGCCAGGAGGTCGTGAAGCGGGCGGACATTGTAATGTTAGCTGTTAAACCAAATCAGTTTGAGACGGTTTTGGCGCCGATGAAGGAATTAATCAAAGACAAGAATCCGCTAATCGTTTCCATTGCAGCTGGTACATCAATTGAAAAAATCCAAAATTTGATAGAGGCAGAAAACGACCTCGCAATTATTAGAGTGATGCCAAATGTGAATGTCATGATTGGTGAAGGTGCTGCTGCTGTATGCGGAAATAAAGCTGCCAGTCAGGAGCAAGTAAACTTTGTTTTAGGCATGTTTAATGCGATTGGAATGGCCATTGAATTACCTGAACAGCATTTCAGTACCTTTACTGCCATAGCTGGAAGCTCACCCGCTTATGCGTATTTATTTATTGATTCCTTAGCTCGTGGAGCAGTGAAAAATGGCATGCCAAAGGATTTGGCGAATAAAATTGCTGCACAAGCCGTCTTAGGAAGCGCAAAAATGATCCTTGAAAGTGACGAGGATCCATGGGTGCTCATCAATCGAGTCTGCTCTCCCGGCGGAACAACCGTTGCCGGATTAGTAGCATTAGAAGATCATGCTTTCATCTCAACCGTCATTAAGGGTGTAGATGCTACGATTAAAAGAGACGAGGAATTAATGAAAAACTAAATGAATGATAAGGCATGATTCGATCTACAACGAAATCATGCCTTCTTTATTTTCCAGAGGAGGGTCCACTTTTTATAAAAAAAGATATAAATGATAGCGTACAAATGATAGCAAACCCGATGAGAAGCCAGAATGCTGCATCAAATGAGCCTTTAGACGCCTCAACAATAAATCCAATGGCAATAGGGGTAACAAAACCAGCGAGCTGTCCGCCGAAACTGACGAAACCCATTGTGGAGCCAACTATTTCTGTTGGTACAGTCTTTAATACATTCGTTGGGAGGAAGATGATGAGAAAAGCACCAAAAATCATGATGATCGTTTGGTAAACCATGAATTCAGTGACACTGCTTGCCTTAAACATGAGATATAACAAAATACCAACACAAGCTGAACTAACAATACCGTAAATATATTCTTTGCCCTTCGGTAATTTATCTAAAAGATAACCTGCGCCAAATGTTCCGATAATGGCAGCCAGCCCTGGAATGGCTGCAATCCAGCCTAGTTTAAGCAGTTCTAATCCCCGAACATTAACTAAATAGGTTGGCATCCATGATAAAAGCCCCCAGTTTATCGCATTTACACTAAATGAAGCTATGAATAGGCTCCAAACAAAGGGGTGTTTTAGAAGCTGAAGCAAGGATTTTGGCTCATTAGTGTGTAATTCCTCTTGGTCATCCTCTACAACCGTTTGAGGGTCTTTTATGTAATACCAAAAGATAGTAGCTAATAAAACTCCAATTCCGCCAATAATCCAAAACATTGCACGCCACCCAATAGTTGCCATCATTGTTGTCGCAAATATAGGTGTAAGAATTCCTAGAAAAGCCCCTGATGAAAGAACAATTGACATCGCTCTTCCTCTTTCCGAGGAAGGAAAAGTTTGAGCAATGAGCTTTGACCCAGCAGGCATATAGCCCCCTTCACCAATACCGAATAAAAAACGAATAATAAGTATAGAGGTTAATGACCAAGCTGCACCTGTTAAAGCGGTAAAGATTGACCACATAATGATAGCTGTTAATAAAACTTTTCTTGAACCAAATCGATCAGCTAACCAGCCTCCAGGAATTTGCATGAGAGCATACCCAGCAAAAAAACTGCTGAGGAGAAATCCTGTAGAAGCTGCACTAAGATGTAAATCCTTACTAATGTTAATGACAGCATAGTTCATCACAAATCGATCTAAATTACCAAGTGACCATCCAGCAAATAATAATGCTAATATTAAATGATTTTCCTTCAGAGTTTTTACCTTTGCCAAAAACCTCTCCCCAGTCAAATATATCTATCTAGTCCTAATACTAATGTATGAGTCCATTAACACTAATAGAATTAGTAGGTATGTAAAAAAACAAAATGGATTAAGTAAACCCAATTAATGAAATTGAACCTATATTATATTAACCGGGATAGATCGGAACAGGTTCCTAAGGCAAGCTCTCATTCCAGCTTTATTTAACTAGAGTCCGCAATTCTCCATTTTACTCCGTTAAATATTCAATTAAATGGTGAATTATGTCGATAACTTATCGAAAATATTTACTTATTTTGACAAAATTCTAAATAATTTAAAATATACTATATATAGGTCTAGTTTACTATTTTTTTAATAGGCGGAATGGAATTGCTATTTTACGGTGGGAATTTGTTCTGTCTATTAACAAACACTTTTGTTCTCAAACTAATAAAAAAGGAGTGTTTTTAGAGATGAAAAAAATATTATCTATTTTATTTTCAGCAGCATTATTTTTAGGTGTAGGGTCACCAGCCCTTGCTGCTAAAGATGAAGATGTTCAAAAGGCATTAGAAATGATTGAAAAGACAAATAAAGAGATAGACAAAAAAATTGAAAAAGCAGTAAAAAAGGCAGATGAACTCCAAGTTGAATACTTAACAGAAGTGCGAAAAATAGAAGAAGGTGACAAAGTATTCAAGTTAAAGGAAGAGAAAGAAAAAGCTTTGAAAGAATTAGAGAAAGCTACAAAGGAAGAAAAGAAAGAAAAGAAATTGGAAGAGAAAATAGCAAAAATTGAGGACCAAATCGCAGAACAGCAAGCAAAAATTGAAGAGAAAATTAATGAAATTCAATTAGATATTGAAGAACTTACAGTTCAAATAGCCTCAGGAGATAAAAATACTGAAAAGTTAAACAAAAAGCTCAGCAAGTTAGAAGAGAAATTAGATAAAAAACAAGAGAAACTATTAGAGAAAACAGAAAGATATGCAAAAGAACTACAAAAGGTGATAGATAATGTTTACAACGAAACATTAGAAATGTCAGCAGAGGTAATTAAAAAGGCCGCGGATAAAGGGGTCATTGCTGAATGCAGCTGGACACTGGTTCGTTTCGCTGATCAATGGGTATGGATTGATCCTGTTCGAGTTGTAAAGATGTAATGGTAATAACCGGAATGTTGCATGAGGCTGTATAGACAGGGGGGAGGCCAGTATTTTATTGATGATGCCTTGCCCCCGTAATGACAAAGTTTTGAGGTGATATAGGTGACATTTACAATAAAGAGAAAAGGTGAAAATTTAGAAAAAGTTACTTTGGATCAGTTTGATATTAGTTTGCTAGCTCGAGGGGATGGAGCTGAAATTATGATTCAGACAATTTCAAAAGATAATTTATTTTATGTTTATCCAAGTGAAAATCCAAATGTCATGGAGTTTTTCTACATAATAAAGGGTAAAATGGTGTGCGATTTAAATGGAGAGAAAATAGAACTCGGTCCTCATGATTATTATTCAGCAATTAATTTAGAAGAACCAATTTACTTTACAACACTAACCGAAGTAGTTTATTTATGGGTGATTACTGAACCAACTTTCTTTCAGTTAAGTGAAGGTATTACGAATCTCAAAAATATTGTAGACGAAGTAGAGAAAAAGGATCGTTATACATTCAAACACAGTGAAAGAGTTTCAGAATATGCTGTGAAAATTGCTAAAAAATTACTGCTGTCAAAAGATAGATTAGAAAATTTATATATATCTTCTATACTCCATGATATTGGAAAAATAAATACCCCAGGTGAGATTTTAAATAAGCCTGGTAAACTAACAGACGAGGAATTTGCCATTATAAAGCGTCATCCAATAGATGGTGCAGAAATGGTGAAGGACTTATACTACCATGAAATTTCAACCATCATCGAGCAACACCATGAAAGGCTGAATGGAACAGGGTATCCTAAAGGATTAAAGGGCGATGAAATTTTACTCGAGGCAAAAATAATTGCCGTAAGTGACACATTTGATGCCATGACCGAAGATCGTGCCTATAGAAAAGGCTTCAACTGCCAGTTTGCCATAGATGAACTACAAAGGCTCTCAGGCACTCACTACGACGAACAAATTGTGGATGCGTTAATTACAATACTAAAAGAAGAAGGACGAATATGATGGGACAAGGTGACAGATACCTTGTCCCAATTTTATTAGGTTGAAAATTACGTCCAAACAAATAATTCGGATGCAATGTATTTCTAAAACTTTTCAACCTGTATTCATACCTATAGGTGAGCAGCTTACTAAGTTTGGTAGGCTGTTTATTTTTCCTTTCAGATCAAATATTTATTCGTTTTATTCATAGTTTCTATTCCGTTTATTCATTTTACTTATACAAATGATCCATGTAAAGTGAATTATATAGGTATTGTGAATTTTCTCAAAATATAATATGTAAGCGCTTTACCGCTTTTGAAAGCAAAAAAGATACAAGGAGATGAGAATTATGAAACGGATTCTTACATCGTTTACAGACGCTGTAAAAGATATTACAGATGGTGCAACGATTATGGTCGGGGGCTTCGGATTAGTCGGAATTCCTGAAAATCTAATCCTTGCTCTCGTTGAAATGGGAGTGAAGGATTTAACGGTTATTTCTAATAACTGCGGTGTTGACGATTGGGGTCTTGGCCTGCTATTAAAAAATAAACAGATAAAGAAAATGATAGGCTCTTATGTCGGTGAAAATAAAGAATTTGAACGGCAAGTTCTTTCCGGTGAAATAGAAGTAGAATTAGTGCCTCAAGGGACGCTCGCAGAACGTATTCGTGCAGGAGGTGCTGGAATTCCAGCATTTTATACGCCAGCAGGGGTAGGAACGCCTGTTGCAGAAGGGAAAGAGGTACGTGAATTTGATGGGAAGGCATATTTGCTAGAAAGAGGGTTAACAGCAGATTTCTCATTAGTGCGTGCGCATATTGGAGATAAAATGGGCAATCTCGTATATAACAAAACAGCAAGAAACTTCAATCCAATGATCGCGGCTGCTGGAAAAGTGACGATTGCTGAGGTTGAGCAGCTGGTGGAAATCGGTGAACTTAATCCAGACCATATCCATACACCAAGTATTTATGTTCAAAAATTAATTGTTGGAAAACAAGAGAAGAAGATTGAAAGGTTAACAATTCAAAGTAAATAGAGAGGAGAGATAAACATGTCCAATAAAGAATTAACGAGAGAAAAGATTGCCAGGCGTGCAGAAAAGGAAATTGAAAATGGCTTCTATGTCAATTTAGGAATTGGCATCCCAACGATGGTTGCAAATTATATCCCGGACGGTAAGCAAGTGGTTTTACAATCGGAAAATGGTTTGCTCGGTATAGGGCCTTATCCTACGGAAGCTGAAGTAGATCCTGATTTAATCAATGCCGGAAAAGAAACAGTTACCGCTATAAAAGGCGCCTCCTACTTTACGAGTGCAGAGTCATTTGCCATGATTCGCGGTGGCCATATTGACCTCGCGATTCTCGGCGGAATGGAGGTTTCTGTAAAAGGTGATCTTGCCAACTGGATGATTCCAGGAAAAATGATTAAAGGAATGGGCGGTGCCATGGATCTCGTCCATGGGGCAAAGAGAATTATTGTGATAATGGATCATGTCAATAAAGATGGTCAGCCCAAAATATTAAATGAATGCTCTCTGCCTTTAACAGGCATGGACGTTGTGAACCGTATTATTACCGATCGTGCAGTAATTGATGTTACTGAAAATGGCTTGAAGCTGATAGAAGTAGCAAAAGGATATACAATTGATGATATTATTGCTGTAACAGAACCACCGCTTGAAATCGGTGATGATGTGAAGCTAGAAGCGTATTAAATGATTTAGGAAAGGGCAAAGGCCCTTTCTCTTTTTTTTATAATACAATTAGTATAAAAGTAATAATATTTTTTAGGTAAAAAACTCTATAATTTTTCCAAAATATTCTTTATAATAAACATAAACTAAAATGTTAATATAGGGCAAATTTATCGAAAGATAAAGACGCAAAGCTACGGGTCTAAGGTTCACTTTACTATGACAGCCGGGTTGCAATGTTTGTGATTTTATTCCAAACGCAAAGTGGCTATTATATTAATATAATGTCACTTTTTTTATTTATTAGAAAATTATAAATTTTAATGGTGTTTATAACGTTAGTTAATGCTGCTCTCCTCATATTTGTTTCATTTAGTTAGTAACGTATTCTTTGTATTAATATTGATGAAATATATGTAAAATAAGAGGAAAAAGGATTACATGTATAACATGATGGTAATTGTTAGTATGCCTATGATAGGAGATCGTTTATATGTTTAGGGAACAGACGAGATACTCTCGCCTAGCGAATATAACAAAAATAATAAATACGAAGCTAGAACTGCGTGAAGTATTACAGCATGTAACAACTGCCATCTCAGAAGAAATTGTACAATGTGATGCTGTAGGAGTTTATCTGCCCCAAGAAGATGGAACGTTAAGGGGATTTGCAGGAAAACCTGAAGAGATAAATGGTATAACCATTGAAACGCAGATTATTGATCCTAAAGTAGACTTGCTGGCGAGAGAAGTTATAAAAACAAAACAAACCATTTACATACCTGATACATCAAAGGATCATCGCCCAGATCCGAGAGTGGTAAATGCCTTTAAGATAAAATCGTTATTAGTTCTCCCTATTTCATATGAGGAGGAGTTTTTTGGTTTAGTATTTTTATTTGATTATGGAATTCCAATGGATTTGACGGAATCTGAAATTCAAAGTGTTGAAGCTTATGTAAATATGGCTGCGGTAGCTATTCAAAATGCAAATAATATTAGACAACAGAAAAATCATATCGCTGAAAAGCAGCTGTTGCTTGATTTAACAAGAGAATTATCAATGTGTTTGTCTTTACAGCAAAGCCTGGAAAAATGTTTTTTCTATTTAGATAAAATATTAAATTGTAAAAAAATGGCTGTTCACTTTCTGGATGCTACTGATAAAAAAACAATTCAATTTACAAGAGTAAATAAATCCAGTCAATGGTCTGAAAAGTTATGCAGTGATATATCTAAAAGTATTAGCCTGAATTATCAAGCGCTAATTAACAAGGTTGTGGAGACAAAAGAGGTTATCCATGTTCCAGATGTGCTGGCTGACGGGCGATTCAATCATAAGGTTTGTAAAGACATGGCTATTGAAGCGCTGCTCTTAATTCCTTTAGTTTCAGTAGGCGATGTTCTAGGTGTTGTTGTCGTTGTTAGCTCCTCCGCAAAGGACCGGAAAGAGCTAACCTCTTCTAAAATTCAGCTAGTCCAGTCAATTGTTGATGCTACAGCTCCGACATTTTCAAATCTCCTTTATATGGATCAGCTTGAACATGTAGTAGAGGAACGAACAAAGGAACTCGCTGCAGCTAATGAGAAAGTAACAAGTGTTATTGAAAGTATTACGGACGGATTCTTTGCCTTAAATGAAGAATGGAAATTTAGTTATATTAATAAACATCAATACTTACCGAAGAACAAAACAATAGAAGAGCTATTGGGCAAAAATATTTGGGAAGTCTACCCGGAGATAATCCCATCACCTATGTACACAGAGTTTCACCGGGCCATGATAGAAAGAATTCCTGTTCAATTTGAAATAAACTCTATCTATGATGATTCTTGGCACGAAGTAATGGCCTATCCATTTGATGATGGAATTTGCTGTCTATTTAAAAATATCACAGGGAAAAAGAAATATGAGAAGGAGTTAAAACGGTTATCCAGTCTTGATTTAATTGGGCAAATGGCAGCAGGCATTAGTCATGAAATTCGAAACCCAATGACGACGGTACGGGGCTTTTTGCAATTATTGAAAAAAGATCAGGAGTTTGAAAAGCATCATGTTTACTTTAACCTCATGATAGAAGAGCTAGATCGTGCCAACTCCATCATTACTGAATTTCTTTCAATGGGAAATACAAGGACATCCGATTTACAGATGTTAGACTTAAACTTAATTATCCATGATATCACGCCATTAATTAAAATTGACGCCGCTAGTCAAAATAAGTTTATTCATGTGGACACGAATGATATCCCGGAACTCTTGTTGAATCGAAATGAGATTAGGCAATTATTAATCAATCTGTACCGTAATGGTTTAGATGCGATGGGCCCAGGAAAAGTATTATCAATTAGAACATTTAAAGAAGGACATAATTGTGTTGTGCTCGCCATTGAGGACCAAGGAAGCGGGATCACGCCTGAAATATTAGAAAAGCTTGGAACGCCATTTTTTACAACGAAGGATAATGGAACAGGCTTAGGGCTAGGAGTATGTTATGCGATTGCAGCGCGTCATAATGCAGTCATAGATATTGAAACTAGTTCAGAAGGCACTACTTTTTATACGAAATTTTATTATTAATACAAGCGGTCATATACAAAATAGATGTGTATGGCCGTTTTTTTAAAATTAGGCTGTTTTCTAAAAGATTGTAATTTATTCGGAAGATAAGTTATTAAATTCTCATCAGCAGTTGACATACACGTAGACTCCTGCGGGAAAGCGAGCTATGCAAGACCCCGCAGGGAGGTACGAGCGAGGAGGCTTGCGGTTCGCCCGCGGAAAGCGAAGTGTATGTCAGCTGCGGTTTTTAACAACAATCTAAACGAAACAGCCCAAAGTCAATTAAAAAGCGGGGAATGAAAATGAAGGCGGAATATGTAAGTAACGAGAAATTAGGAGATTTTATAGCCTTTTGCGCGAATCATAGACATAAAGTGGATGAATCTTTTCTGTATGATGAGGATTTAAAAAATTTTCAACCTGATAATGAAAATCCTGCTTATGTCATAACCGATCAAAATGGAAATGTGAATGCAGCGGCTTCTCTAATTATGGATGATTATCATCGAAGAGGAAAAAATGGCCGTTTTCGAATTTTTTATTCTGAAATAGAAGATCCGGCATATTATCAAGAGCTGTTGAATGCAATTAAAAACCATACTTCAGAGTTAGAACAAGCTTTTGTCTTTATCCCGCTGGAGCAGGAAACCGAGATGAAACTTGCAGAAGAGATAAACTTTACGGTTGAAAGATATTCCTATCTGCTTGTAAGGGATGACCTGGGTGTTCCTAATGTTTCGCTGCCTGCAGACTATGAAATACGGCCTTTTAGGCCAGGCAGTGATGAGGAAGTTTGGTGCAAAATTAGAAATAAGGGATTTGCTAATCTTAAAGGAAGTGAAACGCCCATTACTGCGGAAATGGTTTCAAAGATGATTTCTGCCAGTAGCTATTTAGAAGGCGGCATGAAAATACTTTATCACAAAGAAAAGCCTGTAGGAATTGTTCGAGGGGCTAAAGATGAATTCGAAGATTCCCCAATCATGAATATTGGGCCTTTGGCAATCCTGCCGGAATATCAAGGAAAAGGATTAGGAAGGAACCTTTTAAGAGCAGCACTTCAATTCGCCAAAGAAAAATCCTATGACCGAACCATTCTTTGTGTAAATGCAGATAATGAAGGAGCAAAAGCCCTATATCTCCAAGAGGGATTTAAGCAGGTTCATGGCGTTGCATGTTATGTGTACAATTTTAATGGCGATCAGTAATGAACAAAGAGCTGGCATAATGCCAGCCTTTTTTCGTTTTTAAATAATGTGATAATTTAACCATGCTTTTTGTATGAAAGGTGAACTGAATACAAATGATAATAAGGAATCTTAGGAACTAAGATTTATTTAGAAGAGCTTCAAAACTGCCTAGTAAGGAGGTGTAATAATCATGAGAACATTGCAGCGAATCGCCTTAACGCTAACGATTATTGGTGCTATAAACTGGGGTCTAATTGGTTTCTTTGATTTTGATTTAGTAGCGGCTATATTTGGCGGTCAAGACTCCTTTTTGTCTAGAGTAATTTATAGCCTTGTAGGATTGAGCGGCTTAGTTTGCTTAACCCTTCTGTTTAAGGAATGGGAAGAGAAAGATACAGCTACAGATAGGAACCGTCAAAACTATGGGAAGGTCAGCTATGGAACTGAATTTGGTGAGGAATCCGACTTATCAGATTTGAAGAATTCTTCAAGAAGACCTTATGAAGTTGGTGATCCTACCAACAAACCAGAGTAAAAAGTTACTTAAAGCCATGCATTTGCATGGCTTATTCGATTACTTTAATAATTCATTTTTACATGATTGGTCGGAGTACGTAAGGTGACCAAGATGATTTTGTATTTCAATAATGGAGTGATGGCTAACAGGCTGATATCTTAATTTGTCCATCCATACATATTTGTCCTTGTCAGGTTGTTGCCTCTCATCGAGACGATGAATACAGTAGGAATGATCACAGTAGCGATAAATATCCTTATTTGTCCGATTGATCGTATTAGCCTTCACAGCGATCTTCATAAGAAGTCCCCACAATTTTGTAAAACTCATATTTTTTATAGGGCTTGCAGTATATTGTTTGATTGCCATTTTACGTCCATCGTTAAATTCTATCTCAGCATGAACAGCTGATCCATAATGGACATCACCTGAAAGGATAATACACGGACTTGGCTCCCACTTGGAAACATGGTTAAGAAAGGTTGAAAAGCCCTTCCCATTATACTTCCATGCTTCAAAATCAAATTTTGTATTTACATTAACACCTAATACTTTAAGCGGGTATACATAATTGTGTAAGAAAGATTCTATAAGTCCCATTCCGTATACAGGTGTAGCTGAAACAATCACTAAAGGGCTATTCTTTTTCCAGCCGCTGCTAAAAAGCAGATGTTTAATATTTTGTTGCCATTCTATTTTATTGATTAGCTGTGGCGGCGGATTCGTTTCCTCGATGATGCTGCCGATTTTTACAGGCTTAGGTTTAAGATCAAATTTTCTTTGTGTCCGGGTATCTAGAAAAAGCGCTTTAGGGAAGGTAGGAGCGACAAATTTCCAATGATTAAAGCTCCACAAAAGCTGTACCCACTTGTCATGATGTTTTTTCATATCTCCATTTATTAGGCCGTCCATGTAGTCCTTCATAATAGAAACAAAACATTCATCAAAAGCGTCAGGGTTATTGCCCCATCCTTGGAATGCCCAATAAGAGGCTAAGGCATTCGATACTACATGCCTTCCTAGAGCAGATTGCCTTACAGCCCTTCTCCATCCATCTGAGATATTCCAGTCATCTGTAACATCGTGATCATCAAAAATCATATACACAGGGATGTTTGCTAACAGTCTTGCTCCCCGATATAACGAATGCTGAAATGATGTAATAAGCTCTTGCTCAGCGAAATAGCGATTTTTTAGAAGTTTTTTCTCTTGGAGATGCTCTTTTTGATAATAATCTGTGTTAGGGAAGCGGAAATAAATATGATTGTTGTCAAAAGCATCATGGAATGATTCGAATAGATCATACTCCTGAGCCAATTCCCAAAGCACGGGACTCCATGACAACAGGTACATCGCAGCATATTCCCCAAATTCGATAAGATGGTTATGGGCTGAACCAGAAGTGAATTGGCAGAAGTTCTCCATAATAAATTGCCTGCCATTTATCTGATTTATGGATTCCTTAAATGGCTCGTGGCTTAACCGGTGATCTAATTCATGCAGACTTTCCCTTCTTCCGATGAGAAGCTCTGAAAATTTAGAAATGATGCGGATCAATGGATCTGGCACATCATCAGCATAAATTTGGTCTCCTGTTAAAAAGAGTGAATTAGGCCGGTTTACAATATCTATATGGTTCTTCTCAACAAGAGCATCTCCCAAAATAAGGGTGTCATCCCCCTCACCATGGACCTTTCGGCAGGAGCCATAAAGGAAATGGCTATTTTGATCGGAGCCCTTTATAAAGAGGCTTGGATACTTTAAATCACCATATACGATGGACCAGGAGTTTTCAGCCGTAAGCAATCCAAGATCGTGTAAATCAAAGCACTCCCCGTTATTTGAGAAAGTAAAATTATATCCTAGGAGCTGATCAGCTGGAAAAAGTCCATTAGCAGGGATTATTTTTAGCAAATGAACAAACAGACTTTTGCCTAGCTTTACTGTATTTTGCTCGTTTTGAATAGGAACCGGCTCATATATAAAAGGCTTGGAATCTGTATCAATAGTAAAAAGCTCAGGATGAACAGCATAATGTTTGCTTGTTGCCATCCAAATCACAATCTGATGGGTCTCAACCCGGCGTACTATAGGACCAGCTAATAAAGCCGGCAGTTCAAATGTATCCATACATCCACCCCGTTCTTAGGTTGCTATTATCATATTCATGATTTTTAGCGGTGTGTTGGGGAGATGAATTACCCTACTTTTCATTATTTTTTACATTGGGCAGGATTTCAGATATTTGAACTAAGACTGCTATTAGTTTTATAAAATAAAGCACCTAAAAAGAGCTTTATACAGCCCCCGGTAAGCAATACAATGGCAATGAACCATACTGCACTTGTAATATCAGGGATAAAATCATACAGGAATGACCATGTAAAGCCCAAGGAACCTGGTAATTGAGTTAGAATCAACAAGGGTATTAAAAAATTAATAGATAAGGGATAAATAAACTTTTTCAATATACCTAGTTCCCCTTTTACTAACTTGAAATGCCAGGTGGAAATGTTCTTTATATGGAAAAATAGGAGAACGATAATGATTAATATCACCCCATCAATCATTAAATAGGCTTGATAATAGGCGGATTTAGGGATGCTTTCTGGCTCCTTTTCTGCTAATAGATCAACAACCCCTGACCCAATCTTCTCTATTAATCCTGAAATTAAGATCGAGTTATTAATATTTGCCAATAATATGATGCCGTAGTTTTCATCTGGCATCATGATCATGGTGGAATGATAGTTAGGAACTTCCCCGGAATGCATAATTGTTGGCACCCCGTTAATTGGCCGGATGAACCAGCCCATTCCATAATAACTGTCCTCTCCCATAATAGGTGCTTTCACGCTTGGCGTGTGCATCTCTTTAACGCTGGAGCCCGATAAGACTGTTACATTAGAATATTGGCCATTATTCATTTGGGCAATTAAATAATGGGTCATGTCCTCTGCACTTGAAATGAGGAATCCTGCAGAAAGATAATCATCGTTAAAGGGCAATTCGTTAGGAAGATTAATTCCGAACCATGTTCGATGGCCAGCTGCTAATCCGTTCTCCTTTGCAGTGGTTTGTGAAGTGTAGCTGTGAGCCATGTCTAGCGGTGAAAAAATGTTTTTCCTAATATACTCTTCGTAAGGTATTTTAGAAGCAGAAGTAATAATTTGACCGAGCAGCTTGTAATTTTGGTTAGAGTATTGGAATTCTCGACCGATATTTTCCTGATTAATCTGCATTTTTTCAGAGCTAGAAATTCCGCTATTCTGATTAAGAAGCTGCCTTACAGTAATTTTTGGTGTATCTATGGCAGGGAGATATGCTTGGATGGGTGAATCTAAATCCACCTTGCCCTCTTCAACTAGCTGCATAACGGCCATGGCTGTGAAGGATTTAGTGGTTGAGCCCAAAATAAATGGGGTTTGAGGCGATACTTCATTTCCGTACCCTTTCAGATAAACAATTTGATCGCCCTTTACAATGCCTATTGCAAGACCAGGGATATGAGCTGCTTTCATTTGGGTTTGGATAAAGTGATCAATTTGATTTATTTTCTCAGATTGTTCATTCTGCTCTGCGTGAGTTGTACATGAAAAGAATGGGACTACTATCATAAACAAACAACTAACTATTAAAAAAGCAAGTTTTTTCATTTTGATTCTCCTTAACTAAGTATTTCTGCTTTTTAGTGTAAGGAGGAAACAAGAAAAAAAGGGAGGGTGATATTTTCTCCCCTCCCTTATTTCCGGCGTTTAAGTTTTTTTGAAATGTTTTTCATATGTGTTCCAATCGTATCTAATGTTGTATGGAAATATTCCGCCATTTGCGGTCTTGTATATCCTTCTTCTTTCAAACTATAAATATTTTTTTCCATTGGAGTTAATGATTTTAAGCGGATTTCTCGCAGAATCGCACTTGTTGCGTCGGGATGTAGAGAAACCTGGTTGTGGTAGGCTTCCCGAATGCATTGTAGAATATCCTGGATACTCGATTTATTTACATAGTTGATTGCACCGTATTCGATTGCTTTCACGATGGTTTCTTTCTCGGATAGGGACGTTAGCATAATAATTTTTATCCCTTTTCCAAGGTTAGTGATTTCTGAGGTAGCCTCAATGCCATCTAAGTTGCTTTCACTTAAATTAATATCCATTAAAATGACATCAATGGACAAATGCTTAGCAGCTTCGACCGCTTCTTCCTTTGAAGACGCGACCTTTACTACCTCAAGATCCCTTTCTAAGCAAAGATCATCAGTTATATCTCTTTGCCATCTGGGGTCATCTTCAACCAGCATGACTTTTATTTTTTCCAATTGTTCTCACACTCCAGAAAGATTCCGCTTTCGATTTGGTTGGAAGCTGAATCCGTATTGTTGTGCCCTTTCCAATTTCCGAATTCGGAATGGATAGTGTTCCGCCATGTTTGCTAATGACAAAATAAACATAGTAAAGCCCAATTCCATAATGGGACACTGATTTTTTTGTTGTATATAAAGGAGTAATGACATCATCTAAATGCTCCCGATGAATTCCTTTTCCATTATCCCTAACTTCGATGATTGCATCTTGATCCTTTTGTTGAAGCTGAATATGTATTTTTCCATTCTGATGGTCGATGGCTTCCGCACTATTGGATAGTAGATTGATGATGCATTCTTTTAAATGCAATGGGTCAACCTCCGCCTCAATGTGTATAGGTAAATCTATAATAAATTCAATCGTATTATGCTCAAGTCCGATCTTGAAGCTATTCACTGTATCTAATATCACTTCGTTTATGGATTGTTTTTGGAGTGATAAGCGAATATCATCTGTTTTTTTAATAGCCTGGATCATATTATTCATATGATGAAGAGTTTCGTCTATCGCATCGAAATTTTTTCTAAGAGGGTCAGCACTGGATGCATCAAACGTTTGAGTCAGCCTTTTGCTGCGTTCATTTAAATACAATAAACGGTTAATCTCATTTTTGAGCGTGTGCATAACCATTGAATCAGCTTTCATTTTAAGATCAAGCGGATTGTGCTGAAAGGTGAAAGCCTCATAAATAAAATCCGACCCCTTTGCCCTGAATCGCTTCAGTAAAATAACTGTCAAAGAGCCGGTAAAAATTAACAATCCCCAAATGAAAGTTTGGGATGGAGCATAATTGGCGATTTTAATCGCTTGAGTAAGATCATAAAAAAAGGTTGAAATAAAGCAAATGAGTCCAAAGGTGAAAGTTTTTGCATCCTTGTTTCCAGAATAGGCTTTTGTAATTGTCACGATGGCGATGTATAAAACCGAACTGATATTTAATAGACTATATGGCAAAAAAAGATCTTCAAGATCAATAATAGATAGCAAGGAGAAGAACATGATAATCGCCCAGCATAATAAATGAAGCTGCCATAAACGCCGATTAATCTTCTTAAAACCTTGGCCAAAAATTTGTTCATAAAATAATAAAAAGAACGGACCGGCACTATAGGAAGCATACTTAATGAATGATGGGAACTTAACGGATGCAGGCAGCTGCCAAATGCCAATCAAATTTACTAAAATCGCCGCAAGGAATAGCCCGAAATATAGAAGATAGGGATGTTTTCTCTTAGGAAGTGAATAAATAAATAATCCTATGAAAATAGAACTTAAAGAAATGAATAAATAGATGAAAAAATATTGAATTATATAAGGAGTCATACTTTTCTCCCGTAATCTTTTTTCTAATATTATATAAGACTTCAAATAACTGGACAATTTCTAGTGACAATAAAAAATATGGCTGCTTATTTTTGGCAGCAGCCATATTTTATGACGGATTACATAGGAGCTTTAGTTTTGCTAATTAATAATGTTACCTGTGCCATTGTAATGGGAAGAGATGACTTTTTTCTAAATGCCAAGTACTTCGGGACCCATGAAACGGCGTATTTTTCTTTAAAGTTCCTTAGACCCTGAAAATGATAGAAAAATTGTCCGTGTAAAAAGATTTGTGCAGCAATTTTCTCAGTAAAGAAGGAAAACCTGGAAAGCCCAACATTGGATAGTGGAGCCATTCCTAAATTAAAGTGCTTATACCCTTCTTCTTGTGCCCATTGAAATAGCGATAAGAAAATAAAATCCATTGTTCCGGATGGTGCATCTGGTTTAAAACGCATTAAATCAACTGAAATGGTTTGGTTATGATCATAAACAGGCATTAAGCTTGCGAAACCAAGGATTTTCCCATCAGGGTCTTTCATTATAGCCATGTCCGATTTGTTAAGATAATGTTCATTAAAAAAGCCAAGTGAAAATCCCTTTTCTGTTCTTCCAGCAAGCCATTCATCCGAAACCTCCTTAAGCTCCTGAAGTAATTCGGTATGAAATGGCGGTTCGAGAATGGTGAAGGTGTAATTTTCCCGTTCAAACTTATTCTTAACTGCACGTGCCCCTTTCATTTTTTTACCGGTAAATGAGAATTGATCTAAATCAACAAATGCTTCCTCACCAAGCTTAAAAAAATCAAAACCATTTTCATGAAGGGTCGGCAGCATATCCTTGCTAACCTCGTAAAAGACAGGTGCATAGCCAAATAAATCAGATACAGTCAAAAATTCCTCAATGGCATGCGGAAATTCAGAATTGTCCCCTACGAGATCACCTAGTACAACAAGCTTATCTGCATAAATTTGAAAGGAGAAAAGGACATTTCTTTTTTCATTCCAAAAGATATATTTATCATGAAGAAGGATTAAATGCGTTAAAACATTTCCCTCGTACTTGTTAATATGCTCAAGAATTTGCTCTTCCTGATCCTTTGAAGATTCCATTTTCCACTTCTTCGCTCTCCCTGCGAAATGGCCAATGAAGAGAATGAAGAAAGCGATCGTGAGCCCAATGATGGCACTATAAAAGAGATCCTGATAATCGGTAATCATGTAGGGCACAAATCTTGCTGGAATACTAAATTTTGAGGCTGGCAGGTTCAAATATCCAATTAACAAGTACATGGCTGTAATCAATACAATAATGAAAACATCAAAAATCATTTTTCCCCAAGTTAAAACATAGCTTTCCCGATAAAATCGTGCCTTGGATATGCGAAGAAGTATAGCTACAATTAGCAGGAAAATTGCTTCCTCATAATCAAATCCTTTAGATAGAGAAAATAATGCAGCCATTGACAAAGCAACAATCGTCAAATGATACGCACGTTTTACTTTATATTGAATCCCTCTTGATAGCCCTAAAAGAACAAATCCTGTTGCAACAGAAAGCTGATGAGACAAACTAATAATCGGTAGTGATATAAAATCTTCGGCAATCTTGATTCTTTCAATGATCCCTGGCAAAGCAGCTGAAAGAAGTAAAATGAGCCCTGAAACAAACACCAAAATAGTTAAAAGCCAGTGACTGATTCGCTGTATAAGCCCATTAGGCAAATTCCCCCATGCGCGATTCCATTTGTCCCAATAATCTTTTAAGAAAAGAAATGCTCCGGCAATGAACGGAATAAAGAAGTAGCCAATTCGATAAAGTAGAAGCAGTACAACAACCTTCTCATCCTGAATCCCTACATATTGTGTCCCCCAAATGAAAACAAGGTCAAAAGATCCGATGCCTCCCGGGATCATACTGACAATTCCAGCACATGCAGCTACAACAAAAATAGGGAAAAATTTATTAATCGGAATAGAAATATTCATGACAGAGGCTAAAAGCCAAATAGCTAAAAAAGCAGCTGCCCATTCAAGGACAGATACGAAAATTAACAGAAATCTTGTCCGAAAGGTTATAAATGAATCAGAATCCTTTTTGTTTTTGATAAAAATAATCATCATTAAAACAGGAAGATACAGCCCAACTCCTATAACCGCTAGATAGAGCCATCTTATATTCATTAAGAGAGGAATATCTTTGTGACCAGCTAGAACAATCCATGAAAGAAAAGAGATGCCTGTAAGGAAAAACAAAGAAACAGATGCAACGATTTTTAATAATCTTCCCTTACTCATCTCATCGGTTTGGTAGAAATAGGTTCTAAGCATCATCCCGACAAGACCGCCAAAACCAATTAAATTTGAAAAGGAATTAACGATAAGAGCCTGCTTTATAAACTTCTTTTTCGGAATTTGAATTCCTAGTAATTTCACGATTACCAAATCGTAGAAAAACATAGGAAAAATCATTCCAATCGTAATCAATAATACACCAACTAATTTCGAAAGCTGGATTTGACTAACCTCATGACGAAGCAATTGTATATCAAGATCCAGCACAAACTTCCTTATCTCAATTGTCGCAAGAACTAACAAAATGAGAGGAAAAAGAATTTTTAAATACTGAATAACCTTCCCCTTAAACTGATGCATACACAATATCCTTTCTAATAACCGCACTTCCACAACCTCAATAATGATAATCTTACCCAATCTTTGAATAGATTATCAAACGGGACGAAGGGACAGGTCCATTGTCCCAGCGTAAAAGACTATTTAATTTTCTCATGACATCATAACAAGAAATAGCGCATTCCATACTTCAATTCGCTTGCCGATTCAGAATATTATACAATAGGGACAAGAATACTATCCTAGCTATGGTCTTAAGTCACCATATTATTAAATCTCTAAAATCAATTTCTGAAAGGGAGATGCCTGATGATTACTCAAGTCGGCCAAATTATGCTTTATGTTAATAACCAAGAGGAGTCAGTGAAATTTTGGACAGAAAAAGCTGGGTTTATCGTTCTTTCTGACCAGGATAATGGCCAAGGAATGAGATGGATTGAACTTGCACCATCAAACGGGGCGCAAACGAGCATTGTTCTTCACAATAAGGATTTAATTGCCAAGATGCAGCCGGAGTTGAATCTCGGAACTCCATCACTAATGTTTTTTACAGAAAATCTCGATCAACTGTATAAAAATCTAACCGACAATAATGTCACAGTAGGCGAAATTATTACTATGCCATCAGGCAGAGTGTTTAACTTCGCAGATGATGAGAAAAATTACTTTGCTGTCATGGAAAAAAATTAAGGACCTTTTCTGCATAAAAAAATTGCCTTTAGAAACAGTTAAAAAAAGCGATGCCGTTTTGATAAAGGCATCGCTCTTCGTATTTATTTTGTATAGTTAGATTAGGAGATTAGTAGATTGAAAATAAATTCCTATTTGGGAAAAATTGATTATTTTATAGTAAAAGTAATTGCGTTTACATTATGATTGAACCATACTCTAGGTGTGGAGATGATGGATTAATGAATCAAAAAATCTTGCCTGTGTCATCAAATATGAAGGAATTTGAATTGTTTTTAAACAGTTCATATGAGGTTGGAGTATTTTTAGATCTACATATTGCACAATTGAAAAATGTGAGTAAAATGGCAAAGTCTTTTAATAAAAAAATTATATATCATATGGATCTTATTCATGGGATTAAGAATGATGATTATGCCACTGAGTATATTTGTCAGGAGTTTTCTCCCTATGGGCTTATTTCTACGAAGAAAAGTGTAATTTTAAAGGCAAAGCAAAAGGGTGTAATTGCCATTCAAAGGATTTTTTTAATAGATTCCCATGCTTTAGAGAATAGTTATAATTTAGTGAAAAAGACTAAACCCGATTTTATAGAAGTTTTGCCAGGCTCTATGCCTTGGATGATAAAAGAGGTAAAGGAAGAGTTGAATACCCCGATATTTGCAGGTGGATTAATACGAACTATTGATGAGGTTCAAAACGCGCTTGATGCAGGAGCCACTGCTATAACAACTTCAAAGACAGACTTATGGAAGGTATTCATTTAAATTCCCAATATTGACAATTATTGTTTTGAATAGGTAATCTTCTAATATAGTAGATTAAGATTGGGGAAAATTGGAGATGGGGAAATACATACTAGCACTTGACCAAGGAACAACTAGTTCTCGAGCTATTATTTTTAATCATCAAGGGGAAATCGTTACTTCTGCCCAAAAGGAATTTAATCAGATATTTCCTAAGCCTGGTTGGGTAGAGCATGATGCAAATGAAATTTGGACATCCATTCTTTCTGTTATCGCAGAGATTTTTACTAAAACAGAAATAAAACCAAATGAAATTGCTGGCATTGGAATAACGAATCAAAGGGAGACAACGGTTGTATGGGATAAAGAGACTGGATTGCCTGTTTATCATGCCATTGTCTGGCAGTCCCGACAAACGGCTGAAATCTGTGATGAGCTAAAACAGTTAGGGTATGAAGATCTTTTTAGAAACAAAACGGGTTTAATAGTTGATGCTTATTTTTCGGGGACAAAATTAAAGTGGATCTTAGATCATGTAGATGGAGCAAGGGAAAAAGCTCAGGATGGGAAATTATTATTTGGAACTATAGATACATGGTTAATATGGAAATTATCAGGCGGAAGAGCCCATGTTACCGACTTTTCAAACGCTTCAAGGACACTTATGTATAATATCTATGATTTAAAATGGGATGACGAACTATTAGAAATATTAGATATTCCTAAAAAGATGCTCCCTGAGGTACGTCCTTCTTCCGAGATTTACGCAAAAACCGCGAGTTTCCATTTCTTTGGTGAGGAAGTTCCTATTGCTGGGGCAGCTGGTGATCAGCAAGCAGCTTTGTTTGGTCAAGCATGCTTTACGAAAGGTATGGCGAAAAATACTTACGGAACAGGCTGTTTTATGTTAATGAATACGGGTGAAACGGCTGTAAAATCTGAGCATGGTTTATTGACAACAATCGCATGGGGAATGAATGGAAAAGTAGAATATGCCCTTGAAGGAAGTATCTTTGTCGCAGGATCAGCTATACAATGGCTGCGTGATGGCCTTCGCATGATAAAAGATGCCAAAGATAGCGAGCTATATGCTAAAAGAGTTAATTCTACAGAAGGAGTTTACATCGTTCCGGCATTTGTAGGATTAGGCACTCCGTATTGGGAAAGTAATGTAAGGGGAGCCGTCTTTGGTTTAACGAGAGGGACAACAAAGGAACACTTCATTCGTGGTACATTAGAGTCCTTAGCTTACCAGACTAGAGATGTTCTAAGCTCAATGGAAGCTGATTCCAATGTGAAGCTGAAAACATTAAGAGTAGATGGTGGGGCTGTCAAAAATGATTTTCTTATGGCATTCCAAGGAGACATCCTAAATGTCCCTGTGGAAAGACCGAAAATAAATGAAACAACTGCATTAGGGGCTGCTTACTTGGCTGGCTTATCAATAGGTTTTTGGAAGGACCAAGATGAAATAACAAAACAGTGGGCCATCGATCGGAAATTCGAACCTGCCATGGATGAGATGGAGCGAGAAAAATTACTTAGCGGCTGGAAAAAGGCTGTTCAAGCTACAATTGCATTTCAGTAACATAAATATATATACTGAAGTATATGATTAAGTAATGGAATTTTCTAAAAGGGATTTTTTTCAGAAATATTTGAATTACTTTTAGGTTAGAAAAAAGGCAAAAACTATGATAATCTAAAAATAAGTTAATAATTGGTAGGAGAAATGGAGAGACCACAATATTCATTATCGTCGTTCGATAGTGTAATTTTGTGGTCTCTTTTTTTATTTAGAAAAGGGGCGCTTGCAAATGGAGTTTTCACAGAAGAATAGAAATCAGATGAAGCAAAGCTTAATGACGAATGAATTTGAGGTTTTAGTCATTGGGGGAGGAATAACTGGAGCTGGTATTGCTCTGGATGCTGTAACGAGAGGGATGAAAACAGCTCTTGTAGAAATGCAAGATTTTGGTGCTGGAACATCTAGCCGATCAACAAAATTAGTCCACGGAGGGCTTAGATATTTAAAGCAATTTGAAGTGAAAATGGTCGCTGAGGTTGGGAAAGAACGAGAGGTCGTATATGAAAATGGCCCACATGTGACCACTCCAGAATGGATGCTATTGCCTTTACATGCAGGCGGAAACTTTGGGAAATTCAGCACCTCCATTGGGTTAAGGGTTTATGATTATCTAGCGGGAGTAAAGAAATCAGAGCGAAGAAAAATGTTAGGCATTCAAGAAACATTGAATAAGGAGCCTTTAATTAAGAAGGAAGGGCTTAAAGGGGGAGGGTTTTACGTTGAATACAGAACGGATGATGCCCGCCTTACCATTGAGGTTACAAAAGCTGCGTTTGAAAAAAATGCTGTTATGGTGAATTACACTAAAGTGAAAGAATTACTATATAAGAATGGAAAAGTAATAGGGGCTACAGTACACGACCAGCTATCTGGGGAAACGTATGATATTTTTGCTGAAAAGGTTATTAATGCAACAGGTCCTTGGGTTGACACCATTCGTGAGAAAGATGGCTCAAAAAAGGGGAAAACCCTGCAGCTAACTAAAGGAGTCCATCTGGTCATTGACCAACAGAGATTCCCTTTAAAACAGGCTATTTATTTTGATACACCAGATGGAAGAATGATCTTTGCTATTCCTAGAAGTAAAAAGGTATATGTAGGAACAACAGATACTTTCTTTAATAATGATCTAGTTTCACCAAGAGCAACAAATGCAGATAGAGAATATATAATCGATGCCGTAAATTATATGTTCCCTGACGTAAAGTTAATAACAGATGATATAGAATCCAGCTGGGCAGGGATACGCCCTCTAATTCTTGAAGAAGGAAAAAAGCCATCAGAAATCTCAAGAAAAGATGAAATATGGGAATCAGAGACTGGATTAATTACTATTGCTGGAGGAAAGTTAACTGGTTACAGAAAAATGTCTGAAATGGTCGTCGATTTGATCGTTAAAAAGATTGAAGGGGAGAAAAATAAGACATTCCCAACTTGTCGAACAAAAAAATACCCAATATCCGGTGGCCGTGTTGGAGGATCAAAGGGATTTCCTCAATTTATTAAGAATCAAATAAAGACCGGAATAAACCTAGGCTTGTCAGAAGAGGAAACAACAGATTTAAGCTCCTTTTTCGGTTCTAATATAAATCGTGTTTTTAATTTAATCGATATGAATAAAGATAGTGCAGAGAAATATGGACTGCCATTGCCTTTGTTTGCAAAGCTTTTATATGCTTTAGAAGAGGAAATGGCAGCGACCCCATTAGATTTTTGGTACAGACGCACTGGGTATTTGCTTTTTGATATTGAATTAGTTCGTAAATATAAATATGAGGTTTTAGAATTCATGGCTGATTATTTCTCATGGAGTGAGAAAGAAAAAGAAAATCACTTAGAAGAACTATATCGTGAGTTGCTATTCGCATGTACACCTGCAGATAAGTGATTTATTTTTTGAACAATATCATTCTTTATAAGTTAAGGAGCTAACCTTTCCATGACTGTTTGTTGTCCTATCCACTGTTGAATCATGCAAGGCGATAAGAACAAGATCCTTTGTCATTTGTAAATCTATTTCAATATAATCGGCACCTAAGTTTATAGCTGTTTCAAAGGCATAATCCGTATCAAATTACTTTTCCTCCTTTTAATGGGAGGATAAAGAAAAATTCTAGTCTATCTAATAAATAATTTTATCGTTTATTTGTAAATAATTTTTCTTATTTGTAAATAATTTTATAAGTTAGTTAATAATAGAAAAATAGTTTGACATTCCCTTATTTGTATAGGTAATATAATTAATAAGTTAATATTCGTGATGGAGAATCGGAGGCTCACATATTTTGCTTAGGTTTTTTGCTAAGCATATTTGTGCGCCTCTTGTACTTTTAAGAAAAGCAGAAGCGCCTCGATCACCCCCGACAAGTATAAGACAGTCTGGCGGGAAGGTTGCACTTTACCTTCTCGACAGAATGGCTTATGACCTCGAGGGGGTAGGCGCTGGAGCTAGACAATAGAAAAGGGGGGCTATACAATAGCTATTACAATTTCAACTGCTGCCATTATTGAGCGCCTCCTATTTGCTGCTTTACTAGGCGGAATTATAGGATGGGAGAGGGATTTAAGAAATAAACAGGCTGGATTTAAGACCCATCTGTTAGTGTCTGTAGGATCAGCATTAATTATGATTCTATCGATCTATGGTTTCGCAGAAACGATTGATCATGTGAATGCGAGATTTGACCCAGCAAGACTTGCACATGGTGTGATAAGTGGAATTGGATTCCTTGGGGCAGGTGCTATTATTAAACACCATAACCAAATCATTTCAGGAATTACTACCGCTGCAACTCTGTGGGTAGTAGCTGCAATTGGTCTTTGTATTGGAAGCGGTTATTACACCCCTGCTTTTGTGACAACGGGTATTATTTTGTTAAATGTTTACGTGTTAAGAGGCCTAGAATCAAAATTTCTTTACCCTAAAAAATATGTAACCTTTAGTCTGACGGTTAAAGAGGATGCAAAAATATTAGGGTCCATAAATAGGCTATTAAAATATGAGAATGCTGAAATTAAAGGAATAACCATGTCTGATGAATATTACTTTCTAGAGGAAGGGCAAATTGCCTTAGATATTCGGACAAGGGTTTCCTCTAAAGAAAGAATTATTTTAATTTTAGGGAAATTAAATAAGCTAGAAGGGGTTATTCGTGTACAAGTAGATGATATTAATATTCCATCTATGAAAAGTGAATAGTCTTATCATAATTTTTACAAAAAATTAGCATAAATGTTATTGAAAGCGTTTTATAGATAGGTCACGATGTAAAAGAAGAAAGGATGATGAAAGTGAAGAAAGTGGAGCTTATAAACGTCTCAAAATCCTATGACAAAAAGAATGATGTCATAAAAAATATTAATGTCACAATCGAACCTGGAGAATTTTTCGTTTTAGTAGGTCCTTCCGGATGTGGAAAAAGTACAATGCTAAGAATGATTGCAGGCTTAGAAGATATCACGGGAGGAACTCTAAAAATTGGTGAACAAGAGGCAAATTTATTACCGCCAAGCAAACGTGACATTTCTATGGTGTTTCAAAATTATGCTCTTTACCCACATTTAACAGTTGAAGAAAATATCGTATTCGGTTTGCATGTTAAAAAAGTTAGTAAAGTCGAACGAAAAAGACGTTGTGAAGATGTTGCGAGTATGTTGGGATTAACGGATTATCTTCAAAGAAAGCCAAGGGAACTTTCTGGTGGACAACGTCAGCGTGTAGCTCTAGCAAGAGCAATTGTAAATCAGGCGCCAATCTGCTTAATGGATGAACCACTATCCAATCTTGATGCAAAGCTAAGGGCTCATATGCGTTCAGAGATTAGACAAATTCAAAGACGTCTTGGAATTACTATGATTTATGTAACCCATGATCAAGTAGAGGCTATGACAATGGGAGATAGAATTATGATCCTTCATGGGGGGGATATACAGCAAATTGGAAAACCAATTGACATCTATAATAATCCTGCTAACCCGTTTGTAGCTACTTTCATTGGTTCACCTCCAATGAACATTGCAGACGGAGTTTTTGATCAAACTAAGTCTGAAATTTTAATTGGAGGTAGTGAGAAAATAGTTATTCCAGTTAAGGATAAGGGTTTAATCAAAACTAAAAGTGTAATTGTTGGTATACGCCCTGAGCACTTAAAAGCCCCTAACAATGGGGAAACGGGAGTACATAAAGTTAAAGTCGTTAACGTCGAAGTTTTAGGGAATGAAACCATTTTATCCTTCAAAATTGGCAATAATGATTGGTTAGCCAAATGGAATGGCCAATGGAATATTCAAATTGGCGATGTTATTCCTATTAAATTTGACTACGATTCTATTTGTTTATTTGATAGTGAAACAAAGGAGATTATTAAAAGCCCGTCTAACATTGAAAACCATGTTTTTGACAAAGAGGTGTTACGATGAAGGCAGAATTAAATAGTCATGTCGTCAGCACTAAGCAAAATTTGAGTTTATGGAAGAGATCTTTAAATTTTAGGACTGCGATGCTTTACCTATTTCCTTCTATATTATTATTTTCTGTTTTTGTTTTCTACCCAATGTTTCGCACTATCTATCTAAGTTTTTTCCTGACAGATCAACAGGGAAGTGCAGCCCTATTCGTTGGAGTGGAGAATTATAAATATTTACTCGAGTCGGCAAGCTTTAGACAGAGCTTTAAAGCAACTGTTTTATTTGTTATCTATACGGTTCCAACAGGAATCATTTTAGCATTATTTTTAGCACTGCTAGCCAATGAAAAGTTGAAAGGAATAGGTTTTTTCAGGACAATTTATTCTTCTACGATGGGTATTTCGGTAGCAGCTTCGTCAGTTGTTTGGCTTTTCTTATTCCATCCTAGTGTCGGTGTATTTAATAGAATATTGAGTTTAATACATCTCCCACAGGTGCAATGGCTTTTAGACCCCGAATGGGCGTTAGTTTCGGTTTCTATTTCAACAATTTGGCTCAATACTGGCTTTACGTTCCTAATCCTATTGGGAGGGCTCCAGAATATTGATGAGTATCTATATGAAAGTGCAAAGATTGATGGAGCAAGTTATTGGTATCAACTAAGAAGAATCACGATTCCTATGCTGTCACCAACATTATTTTTTATTATTACAATTTCGTTAATTAACTCATTTCAAACGTTTGGACAGATTGATATTTTAACAAAAGGTGGCCCATCACAGGCAACTAATCTAATTGTGTACTCGATTTATCGTGAGGCTTTCGTTAATTATCAGTTTGGTACAGCGAGCGCACAGGCAGTTGTACTATTTATTTGTATTCTCATTGTGACTATTTTGCAATTTAAGCTAGGAGAAAAGAAGGTGCATTACCAATGATGAAAAAAATCACTTTGTATTTGCTATTAATTTTTTCAGCGTTCCTTCTATTTTTCCCTGTAATTTATGCCTTTATGATCAGCTTTATGACAGGGGGAGAAATCCTTCAAGGTAAGTTATTACCGAGATCATTTAGCTTTGAAAACTATTTAAAAGTATTTGATCGCTTACCGTTAATGAAATATTTAATTAATAGTTTCATTGTCTCAACGGGAGTTATGATCGGTCAGTTAATTGTTTGTAGTATGGCCGCATACGCTTTTGTATTTATTCCGTTTAAGGGAAGAGACTTTATATTCTTCTTGTTTATTTCTACTATGATGATTCCGTGGGAAGCAACGATGATTCCAAACTTCTTTACGATTCTGAAATTAGATTGGACAAATACATATCAAGGTCTAACCGTTCCATTCTTTGCATTAGCATTTGGCACGTTTTTACTTCGTCAGCATTTTAAAACTATTCCAAAAGAACTCCATGAGGCTTCACAGGTTGCCGGCTTAAGCAGATTTTCATTCTTTTGGAGAATTATTTTGCCAGTTTCTAAAACGAGTCTCGTTACTTTAGGTGCGTATGGCTTTTTAACAACTTGGAATATGTACTTATGGCCGCTGTTAGTAACGAATAATGACCAAGTTAGAACTGTTCAAATAGGATTAAAGCAGCTTCAGTCCCAAGAAGTTGCAACTGAATGGGGGGTGGTCATGGCAGGGGTTATCATCGTAATTATTCCTACCTTATTGCTATTATTCCTAGGCCAAAAGCAGCTGCAAAAAGGCCTAACACAAGGAGCAATAAAGTAATGGTATTTCAATGCTAATCTAAGCACTAAAACTGTTAAAGGACTAGGGATAGGTTCTGCCTGTAAACTACAGGACAAAATAATAAAGGAGTTTTAATCAAATGAAGAAATATACGAAATATTTGGTCACACTAATGCTAATGATTAGCTTAGTAGTCATGACTGCATGTTCTAATAATGAAAAGTCTACATCATCAGAAGGATCATCATCATCATCTTCGGGAGAAAAATCAGGTAAGGTAGAGATTAACTTCTGGCATGCAATGTCCGGGGCTGGACAAGCAGCGCTTGATAGCATTGTTGAGGATTTCAATAACTCTCAAGATAAATATGTTGTTAAAGCAGAATTCCAAGGCAGTTATGAAGAATCTTTAACAAAGCTTCGCAGTGTCGGCGGAACAAAAGATGCTCCAGCCATTACACAAGTATTCGAAGTTGGAACAAAGTATATGATTGATAGTGGATATATTGAGCCAATTCAAACATTTATTGACAAAGATAATTATGATATTAACCAATTAGAAAAAAATATCTTAAATTATTATACGGTTGATAACAAACTATATTCTATGCCGTTTAACTCTTCTACTCCAGTTCTTCTTTATAATAAAGATGCTTTTAAAGAAGTAGGTTTAGATCCAGAAAATCCGCCGCAAACATTTAACGAAATTAAGGACGCTGCTGCAAAGTTAACTAAAAAGGAAGAGCGCAGTGGATTCTCCATGTTAACTTATGGCTGGTTCTTTGAGCAATTGGTTGCCACTCAAGGTGGTTTATATGTAAATGAAGACAATGGCCGTTCAGGTGATGCAACAAAGTCAGTCTTTAACGGTGAAGAAGGTTTAAGAGTATTTAAATTCTTAGATGATATGAATAAAGCAGGTACATTCGGCAACTTTGGAACTAACTGGGATGATATCCGTGCAGCATTCCAAACACAAAAAGTAGCAATGTATATGGATTCATCTGCTGGAGTAGCTAACGCTGTTAATAATTCTCCATTTGAAGTAGGCGTAGCTTATATCCCATATCCAGATGAAGTTGAAAGACAAGGTGTTGCAATCGGTGGTGCATCATTATGGATGTCAAAAGGAATCGATGAAGAAAAGCAAAATGCAGCTTGGGAGTTTATGAAATATTTACAAACTCCAGAAGTACAAGCGAAATGGCATGTTGGTACAGGGTACTTCGCTATCAACCCAGCTGCTTATGATCAAGATATTGTAAAAACTGAGTGGGAAAAATACCCTCAATTTAAAGTAACAGTTAATCAGCTTCAAGATACAAAGCCATCTTTTGCTACTCAAGGAGCATTAATTTCTGTATTCCCTGAATCACGTCAACAAATTGTTACGGCTCTAGAGAATCTGTATCAAGGTGCAGATCCTCAAGAAGTGTTAAACCAAGCTGCTGAAGGTACAGATAGAGCAATTGAAATAGCGAATAAAACAAAGAAGAAATAATGAAACAAATCTTATAGAATATAGCAGGGTAAATAATAGGGGCACCCAAAAGATAAGTATTACTTAAAGGGTTGCCCCTTTTATTTTTAGGATTGTTTAATGAGCTAAAAATAGCTGTGTGAGAAGATGTTCATCTTCTTACTAGACATATCTTTTGGGGTGATAACATGAATAACACGCTAATTTTTGCACATAGAGGCAGTAAGGGGACTCATCCTGAAAATACATTATCTGCATTTAAAGAGGCAGTTCGTCTTGGTGTGGACGGGATTGAGCTGGATGTCCACCTTACAAAAGATGGTGAGGTAGTCGTTATACATGATGAAACTGTAGACCGTACGACGAATGGAAACGGGAAAGTACAGGATTTTACTTTAGCAGAATTACAAAAACTTGATGCAGGTTCTTGGTTTTCAAAAGATTTTACAGGTGAAAAAATCCCAACATTAAATGAAGTGCTCGATTTATTAAAAGATACAGAAATTGTCTTAAATGTTGAAATTAAAAATGATGTTATCCCTTATATAGGAATAGAAGAAAAAGTATTAACGATAATTGATGCATATAACTACAATAATAAAACAATTATTTCTTCCTTTAATCACTATTGTGTAAAAAAGGTTCATCAGTTAAATCCAAGTATTGAAACAGCCATTTTATTTATGGAGTTATTGTATGAGCCGTGGAATTACGCGAAAAGTCTAGGGGCGTCTGGACTCCATGTATACGTTCCTGTTTCATTTACAGATATGAGTAAGGAAAGTACTAAAATGGGCTTTCCAGTTAGGGTTTTTACTGTGAATGAAGAAATTCAAATGAACCAGTTAATTGATTTAAAAATTGATACAATCATGACAGATTATCCTGAAAAAGCATTGAAGCTTAGAGATAGTATGGTTAAGAAGTAGTTTTTAATTGGTAAGAAGGGGCTGTCCTTTGTTTAAAATGTACCCTATAGAGTAGACACTTAAA